>JAFARO010000009.1 GCA_019245415.1 Alphaproteobacteria bacterium
GCTATCAGGCCGCGCATGCCGGCAAGCTGACGCATCTGCGCCGGCGAACCGCGCGCGCCCGAATGCGCCATCATGTAGATCGAGTTGAGGTCGGCGTCCGAGCCCCTGGACGTCTTCTTGGTCGCGGAGATCTCCTTCATCATCTCCTTGGCGATCTCCTCGGTGGCCTTCGACCAGGCGTCGACCACCTTGTTGTACTTCTCGCCGTGGGTGATGAGACCGTCGTTGTACTGCTGCTCGAAATCCTTCGCCAGCGTACGGGTAGCCTCCACGATCTTCCACTTGCCGTGCGGCACCACCATGTCGTCCTTGCCGAACGAGATGCCGGCCTTGAACGCGTTGTAGAAGCCGAGCGCCATGATGCGGTCGCACAAGATCACCGTCTCCTTCTGGCCGCAGTGGCGGTAGACCTGGTCGATCACGCCCGAGATTTCGCGCTTGGTCATCAGCTTGTTGATGATCTCATAGGCGATCTTCGGGTGCTTTGGCAGCACGTTGCCGAGCATCACGCGGCCGGGCGTGGTCTCGATCCAGCGCCGCGAGACCTTGCCGGTCTCGTCGATCCCTTCCCACCGGTACTTGATCTTGGTGTGGAGGTGGATGACCTTGGCATGCAGCGCGTGCTCGAGGTCCGACATGTTGCCGAACGTCTTGCCCTCGCCGGGCAGACCTTCACGCAGGATCGACACGTAGTAGAGGCCGAGCACGATATCCTGCGACGGCACGATGATCGGCTGGCCGTTCGCCGGATGCAGGATGTTGTTGGTCGACATCATCAGGACGCGCGCCTCCAGCTGCGCTTCCAGCGACAGCGGAACGTGCACGGCCATCTGGTCGCCGTCGAAGTCAGCGTTAAACGCGGCGCAAACCAGCGGATGCAGCTGGATCGCCTTGCCCTCGATCAGCACAGGCTCGAACGCCTGAATGCCAAGGCGGTGCAGCGTCGGCGCGCGGTTCAAGAGCACCGGATGTTCGCGGATCACCTCGTCGAGGATGTCCCAAACCTCCGGCTTCTCCTTCTCGACCAGCTTCTTGGCCTGCTTCACGGTGGTGGAGAGGCCCTTGGCATCGAGACGCGAGTAGATGAACGGCTTGAACAGTTCGAGCGCCATCTTCTTCGGCAAACCGCACTGGTGCAGCTTGAGTTCGGGACCGACCACGATCACCGAGCGGCCGGAATAGTCGACGCGCTTGCCGAGCAGGTTCTGGCGGAAGCGGCCCTGCTTGCCTTTCAGCATGTCGGCGAGCGACTTCAGCGGACGCTTGTTGGCGCCGGTGATGACGCGGCCGCGGCGGCCGTTGTCGAACAGCGCATCGACCGATTCCTGCAGCATGCGCTTTTCGTTGCGCACGATGATGTCGGGCGCCTTGAGCTCGATCAGGCGCTTCAGGCGGTTGTTGCGGTTGATGACGCGGCGATAGAGATCGTTGAGATCCGACGTCGCGAAGCGGCCGCCGTCGAGCGGCACCAGCGGGCGCAGCTCGGGCGGGATCACCGGCACGACGGTCAGGATCATCCATTCCGGGCGGTTGCCGGAATCGATGAAGGCCTCGACCACCTTGAGCCGCTTGACCAGCTTCTTGGGCTTCTCGCCGCCGTTGCAGCCCGCGATCTCGACGCGCAGGTCGTCGCGCAGCTTCTCCAGGTCGATTGCCTGCAGCAGGGTGCGGATGGCCTCGGCGCCGATCATCGCGGTGAAGGCGTCGTTGCCGTATTCGTCCTGCGCCTTGTAATACTCGTCCTCGGTCAGGAGCTGGCGGTCCTTGAGCGGCGTCAGCCCCGGCTCGGTGACGATGTAGTTCTCGAAATAGAGCACGCGCTCGAGATCCTTGAGCGTCATGTCGAGCATCAGGCCGATGCGCGAGGGCAGCGATTTCAGGAACCAGATATGCGCCACCGGCGAGGCCAGCTCGATATGCGCCATGCGGTCGCGGCGCACCTTCTGGATGGTGACCTCGACGCCGCACTTCTCGCAGACGATGCCCTTGTATTTCATGCGCTTGTACTTGCCGCACAAGCACTCGTAGTCCTTCACCGGGCCGAAGATGCGCGCGCAGAACAGCCCGTCGCGCTCCGGCTTGAAGGTGCGGTAGTTGATCGTCTCCGGCTTCTTCACCTCGCCATGGCTCCAGCGCAGGATCTGATCCGGGCTGGCCAGCGAAATGCGGATGCGGTCGAAGGCGGGGACTTCCTTCGCCTGGAAGACGTTCATCAGCTCTTGGTTCATTCTCTACACCTCGTCATGGCCGGGCAGCGTCGGCGTGACCCGGCCATCCAGTTCGCCGCACGGAGGCGGCATTGAGTACTTCGTTCCGTGGATGGCCGGGTCGAGCCCGGCCATGACGGAAATGACAATCACGCCGCCGCCGGTCCGTTGACCAGTTCGACGTTGAGCGCCAGCGAGCGCATTTCCTTCACCAGCACGTTGAACGATTCCGGGATGCCGGCCTCGAACGTGTCCTCGCCGCGCACGATGGCCTCGTAGACCTTTGTGCGGCCGGCGACGTCGTCGGACTTGACGGTGAGGATTTCCTGCAGCGTGTAGGCCGCGCCATAGGCCTCGAGCGCCCAGACCTCCATCTCGCCGAAGCGCTGTCCGCCGAACTGCGCCTTGCCGCCCAAGGGCTGCTGGGTGACGAGGCTGTACGGACCGATCGAACGGGCGTGGATCTTGTCGTCCACGAGATGGTGGAGCTTGAGGATGTAGATGTAGCCCACCGTGACCTGGCGCTTGAACGCCTCGCCGGTGCGCCCGTCGAACAGCGTGACCTGTCCGGACGCGGACAGCCCGGCCTGGTCGAGCATGGTGACGATGTCGGCTTCCTTGGCGCCGTCGAACACCGGCGTCGCGATCGGAACGCCGGCGCGCAGATTCTCGCCCAGCTCCATCAGGCCCTGCTCGTCGAGCTCCTTCAGCCGGTCGTCGTCGCCATAGACGTGCTTGAGCGCGCGGCGCAGCGGCTCGTGCTTGCCGTCGCGCTGCACCTTGTCGAGCACGTCGCCCAGCTGGCGGCCGAGGCCTGCGCAGGCCCAGCCCAGATGCGTCTCCAGGATCTGGCCCACATTCATGCGCGAAGGCACGCCCAAGGGATTGAGCACGACGTCGACCGCGGTGCCGTCGTCCAGATGCGGCATGTCCTCGATCGGCACGATGCGGCTGATCACGCCCTTGTTGCCGTGACGGCCGGCCATCTTGTCGCCGGGCTGGAGCTTGCGCTTCACCGCGACGAAGACCTTGACCATCTTCATCACGCCGGGCGCCAGCTCGTCGCCGCGCTTGAGCTTCTCCACCTTGTCGGCGAAGCGCTTGTCGAGGCGCTGCTTGGACTCGTCGTACTGTTTGCGCAGGGCTTCGATCTCGCCCATGGCCTTTTCGTTGCGCAGCGCGATCTGCCACCATTGATGGCGCGAGATCGTGTCGAGCACGGCCTGGGTGATCTTGGTGTCCGCAGCCATGCCCTTGGGGCCCGACGCGGCGGTCTTGTGCAGCAGGATCTCCGACAGGCGCGAGAAGATGTTGCGCTCCAGGATCGCGAGTTCGTCGTCGCGGTCCTCGGCGAGGCGGTCTTCTTCCGCCTTCTCGATCGCCAGCGCGCGCTGGTCCTTGTCGACGCCGTGGCGGTTGAAGACGCGCACTTCGACGATGGTGCCGGTGACGCCCGGCGGCACGCGCAGGCTGGTGTCGCGCACGTCGGCCGCCTTCTCGCCGAAGATGGCGCGCAGCAGCTTCTCTTCCGGCGTCATCGGGGTTTCGCCCTTCGGCGTCACCTTGCCGACCAGGATGTCGCCCGCGTTCACTTCGGCGCCGATATAGACGATGCCCGCCTCGTCGAGGTTCTTCAGGTTCTCCTCGCCGACATTGGGAATGTCGCGCGTGATCTCCTCCGGCCCAAGCTTGGTGTCGCGCGCCATGGTCTCGAACTCCTCGATATGGATCGAGGTGAAGACGTCGTCGCGCACGATGCGCTCGGAGATGAGGATGGAGTCCTCGAAATTGTAGCCGTTCCACGGCATGAAGGCGACGAGCACGTTCTTGCCTAGCGCCAATTCGCCCAGCTGCGTCGAGGGACCGTCGGCGATGATGTCGCCCTTGGTCACGCGGTCGCCCACCTTCACTAGCGGGCGCTGGTTGATGCAGGTCGACTGGTTGGAGCGCTGGAACTTCTTCAGGCGGTAGATGTCGATGCCGGGCTTGGTCGGATCGGTCTCTTCCGTCGCGCGCACGACGATACGGGTGGCGTCGACCTGGTCGACGACACCGGAGCGCCGCGCGGCGATCGCCGAGCCCGAGTCGCGGGCCACGACGTCCTCGAGACCGGTGCCCACCAGCGGCGCCTCCGGCTTGAGCAGCGGCACCGCCTGGCGCTGCATGTTGGAACCCATCAGCGCGCGGTTGGCGTCGTCGTTCTCCAGGAACGGCACGAGCGCCGCGGCCACCGAGACGAGCTGCTTGGGCGAAACGTCGATGAACTCGACCTGGTCGGGCGTGGTCATGACGAAGTTGCCGCCCTTGCGGCAGGACACCAGCTCGTCGGTCAGCCGGTTGCGGCCGTCGATCGTCGCGTTGGCCTGGGCGATGGTGTACTTGGCCTCCTCCATCGCCGAGAGATAGATCACCTCGTCCGTAACCTTCTTGTCGGCGACACGGCGATAGGGGCTCTCGATGAAGCCGTATTTATTCACCCGCGCATAGGTCGCGAGCGAATTGATCAGCCCGATGTTCGGGCCTTCCGGCGTCTCGATCGGGCAGATGCGGCCGTAATGGGTGGGATGGACGTCGCGCACCTCGAAGCCCGCACGCTCGCGGGTCAAGCCGCCCGGTCCAAGGGCCGACATGCGCCGCTTGTGGGTGACTTCGGAGAGCGGATTGGTCTGGTCCATGAACTGCGAAAGCTGCGACGAGCCGAAGAACTCGCGCACCGCCGCCGCCACCGGCTTGGCGTTGATCAGGTCGTGCGGCATGACGGTGTCGATATCGACCGCGGACATGCGCTCCTTGATCGCGCGCTCCATGCGCAGCAGCCCGATGCGGAACTGGTTCTCCATCAATTCGCCGACCGACCGCACCCGGCGGTTGCCGAGATTGTCGATGTCGTCGATCTCGCCGCGGCCGTCGCGCAGCTCCGCCAGCGCCTTGAGGATCGCCAGGATGTCTTCCTTGCGCAGGGTGCGCAAAGTGTCCGGCGCGTCGAGGCCCAGCCGCATGTTCATCTTCACGCGGCCGACCGAGGACAGATCGTAGCGCTCGGAGTCGAAGAACAGCTGGCCGAACAGGGTCTCGGCGGTGTCGAGCGTGGGCGGCTCGCCCGGACGCATGACGCGATAGATGTCGATCAGCGCCTGCTCGCGGCTGTGGTTCTTGTCCACCGCCATGGTGTTGCGCAGATAGGCGCCGATGGTGATGGGGTCGACGTTGATGACGTTGACCTCATGGAAGCCGTTCTCGGCCAGGCTCGCCAGATGCGCGGCCGTGACCTCGTCGCCGGCCTCGAGATAGATCTCGCCCGTCTCGGGATTGACCATGTCGAGCGCGCTGTAGCGGCCGATCAGCTCCTCTTCGCCAAGCGAAACCTGCTTGACGCCGTCTTCCTGCCACTTGCGCAGCTGGCGCTGGGTGATCTTCTGGCCGGCTTCCGCCAGCACGTCGCCGGTCTTGGCGTTCTTCCACTCGCCGACGGCCTTGGCGTTGCGCATCCACACAGGATCGAGCGGCGTCGTCCACGAGCCGTCCTTGTGCCGCTTGAACGCGATCTTGCTGTAGAAATTGTCCAGGATCTCTTCCTGGGTGAAGCCGAGCGCATAGAGCAAGGTCGTCGCCGGCAGCTTGCGGCGGCGGTCGATGCGGACATGGACGATGTCCTTGGCGTCGAACTCGAAGTCGAGCCACGAGCCGCGATAGGGGATGACCCGCGCCGCGAACAAAAGCTTGCCGCTCGAATGTGTCTTGCCCTTGTCGTGGTCGAAGAAGACGCCGGGCGAGCGGTGCATCTGGCTGACGATGACGCGCTCGGTGCCGTTGACGATGAAGGTGCCGTTGTCCGTCATGAAGGGCACGTCGCCCATATAGACGTCCTGCTCCTTGATGTCCTTGACCGACTTGGCGCCGGTTTCCTGGTCGACATCGAACACGATGAGCCGCAAGGTCACCTTGAGCGGCGCGGCATAGGTCATCGAGCGCTGCTGGCACTCCTCGACGTCGTATTTCGGCTCCTCGAAATGATAGTCGACATATTCGAGCAGCGCGGTCTCGCTGAAATCCTTGATCGGGAACACGGAGGCAAACACCGCCTGCAGCCCCTCGTCGACGCGGCCGCCCTCGGGCTTGGCCACCTGGAGAAACTGATCGTAGGAGGTCTTCTGAACCTCGATGAGGTTCGGCATCTCCGCCACTTCGACGATCTTGCCGAAGTACTTGCGGAGCCGTTTGCGTCCCGTGAAAGAGAGTGTCATCGTTTTTTCAGTCCCTGCCTGGCCGTAACCGGCCGTTCCGCCAAGTAAAATTCGGTTCATCAAAGGCGAATGACACCGGCCCCCGGGAACCGCGTTCCAGGGGGCTGGTGTGTGAACGAAATAAGCACGCTTTTGGGTTCTTCAACCCCGCACGCACTCCTTTTTTACTTCAGCTCGACCTTGGCGCCCGCGTCCTCGAGCTGCTTCTGGATCTTTGCCGCCTCGTCCTTGCTCACATCGGCCTTGACCTCCTTGGGAGCCGCCTCGACGAGGTCCTTGGCTTCCTTGAGGCCCAAACCGGTGATCGCCCGGATTTCCTTGATCACGTTGATCTTCTTGTCGCCCGCCGCGGCCAGGATGACCGTGAACTCGGTCTTCTCGGCTGCCGGAGCCGCAGCGCCACCGCCGCCGGCCGGTGCGGCCGCCATCGCGACCGGAGCCGCGGCGCTGACGCCCCACTTCTCTTCGAGCATTTTGGCCAGGTCGGCCGCTTCCAGCACGGTGAGGCCGGAGAGGTCTTCGACAAGCTTTTCGATCTTCGACATTGCTTCAGTTTCCTTCATTGCTTTCGAGTTGAACGTTGCGTCGCTTTATGCCGCTTCCTTTTTCGCATACGCGCCGATGACGCGGGCGAGCTGGCCGCCCGGCGCCTGCATGATGCCGGCGAGCTTGGTCGCGGGCGCCTTGAGAAGGCCCACGATCCTGCCCCTGAGCTCGTCGAGAGACGGCAGTTCCGCGACGGCCTTCACGCCGCTCGCATCCAGAACCGTCGCCCCCATCGAGCCGCCGAGGATCACGAGCTTGTCGTTGTCCTTGGCGTAGGCGACAGCCGACTTCGAAGCCGCGATCGGATCGTCGCTGTAGGCGATGCCGGTCGGGCCTTTGAAGAGATGGCTGATCCCCTCTACGGGCGTACCTTTAAGAGCGCGCATGACAAGACGGTTCTTCGCCACCCTGAACGAGGTGCCGTTCGCGCGGCAGCGCGAGCGCAGATCGCTCATTTGGGCAACCGTCATGCCGGTGTAGTGGGCGACAACCACCGAGCCGGCCTTCGCGAAGACGCCTTGCAGCTCTTCGACGACTTCCGCCTTCTTGGCTTTCTCCACTGTGTGCTCTCCTTACGACGGACTGACGTGACGATCCGCCAATCCCCCTGTTGCTTCACCTGCCCCAGGGTCCAACTCGACCCTGTCTGTGCTGGAGAATTTTAAGTGCCGAAGCACTCCAGCAGTCTCGGACAGTCTTTCAGGCCATCGCCGGCCCGAAACTCTCTTCAGTCACCCTTCGAGGGCCGCTTCGCGGCCACCTCAGGGAGACGGTCAAAACTACTTCTTCATGCTGAGGTGCATCGCGTCCCTCATTCGCGTCACCTTGAGGTGCGCTGCAAAGCAGCGCCTCGAAGGGCGACGCGCATTCGGGATGACGGCGATGCCTCGAAGCACGACGCTCACTCAGTGCGCCTCCGCCGATGCCGCGCCGACGGAGCCGAGCGCGATCTTCACGCCGGGTCCCATCGTCGAGGAGATGGAGATCTTCTTCATATAGGTTCCCTTGGCGCCGGACGGCCGGGCCTTCATCACGCTGTCGACGAACGCCTTGACGTTCTGGACGATTGCCTCCTCGCCGAAGCTCGCCTTGCCGACGCCGCCCTGGACCACGCCGGCCTTCTCGACGCGGTATTCGACCGCGCCGCCCTTGGCGTCCTTGATCGCCTGGGTGACGTCCATCGTCACCGTGCCGACCTTCGGGTTCGGCATCAGGCCGCGCGGGCCCAGCACCTTGCCGAGCCTGCCCACCACGCCCATCATGTCGGGGGTGGCGATGCAGCGGTCGAAATCGACTTCGCCCTTGGCCACGGTCTCGGCCAGATCTTCCGCGCCGACGATATCGGCGCCGGCCTTCTTGGCCTCCTCGGCCTTCGCACCCTTGGCGAACACCGCGACGCGCTGGCTGCGGCCGGTGCCGTTGGGCAGGCTGACCACGCCGCGCACCATCTGGTCGGCATGGCGCGGATCGACGCCCAGATTGATGGCGAGCTCGATGGTTTCGTCGAACTTCGCGGTGGCGCGCGACTTGACGAGCTTGACCGCTTCCTCGACCGGATAGGCCTTGGCGGTGTCGATGCCTTCGACGGCTTTCTTGAATCGTTTCGACATGGCTTACCCCTTCACCTCGATACCCATCGACCGCGCCGAGCCCTCGATGAGCAGCATGGCATTGTCGATGTCGTTGGCGTTGAGGTCCCTCATCTTGGCCTCGGCGATCTGGCGCACCTGCGCTTTCGTGACAGAGCCGGCGACGTCGCGGCCCGGCACCTTGGAGCCGCTGGTCAGCTTGGCCGCCTTCTTCAGGAAGTACGACGCGGGCGGCGTCTTCATCGCGAAGGTGAAGGACTTGTCCGAGAACACGGTGATGATCACCGGGATCGGCATGCCCTTCTCCTGATCCTGCGTCTTGGCGTTGAACGCCTTGCAGAATTCCATGATGTTGAGGCCGCGCTGGCCGAGCGCGGGCCCGATCGGCGGCGATGGATTGGCCGCGCCCGCCGGCACCTGCAGTTTGACGTAACCCGTGATCTTCTTTGCCACTCTCGATCCGCCTCCTTAGCGGTTTGCGGTGCAAGCGGAGCCGGCTGCCCCTCCCGCGTTTACGGTCAGACCTTTTCGACCTGACTGAACTCCAACTCCACCGGTGTCGCGCGGCCGAAGATCGACACCGCGACCTTCAGGCGCGAACGATCCTCGTCCACTTCCTCCACCACGCCGTTGAACGAGGTGAAGGGACCGTCGGAAACCCGCACCTGCTCGCCGATCTCGAAGGTGATCGAGGGCTTGGGGTGCTCGACGCCTTCATGCACCTGGTTGAGGATGCGATCGACTTCGGCCTGGCGCAGCGCCATCGGCTTGTTGCCCTGGCCGAGGAAGCCCGTGACCTTCGCGACGTTCTTCACCAGGTGATAGACCTCATCGGTGAGCTTGGCGTGCAGCAGCACATAGCCGGGCAGGAATTTGCGCTCCGAATTGTGCTTCTGGCCGCGGCGCACCTCGACGACTTCCTCCGTCGGCACGATCACGTCCGCGATCAGGTCCTCGAGCTCCTGGAGCTTGGCCTGGCGCTTGATCTCCTGCTCGACCTTCTTCTCGAAGTTCGAATAGGTGTGGACGATGTACCACTTGGCGTCCGGGTGGACGGCTGTTCCTGCTTCGCTCATCGTCAGCTCGCCGCGCCGATCAGCAGCCGCTCGCCGAAGGCCAGCAGCCAGTCCACGATGAAGAAGAACGCCATGGTCAGCGCCACCATGATGAACACCATCATCGTCGTCAGACGTGTTTCCTTGAAGGTCGGCCAGGTCACCTTGTCGATGCCCTCGCGCCGAACCTCGCGCAGAAACTGAAACAGGCCGCGGCGCGGACGCGCGGCCGGCGCCGGCAATTCCTTGCCCGCGCTCGCCGCATCCATCGCCTTCTTCGTCGTATCGACCATTGCAACCTTCGTTCGCTGGCAGGAGTGGAGGGACTCGAACCCCCGGCCTACGGTTTTGGAGACCGCCGCTCTACCAACTGAGCTACACTCCTAAAAACCCGTCATGGCCCGCCAGCAAGGCCGGACACTTGTCCGGCCGAAGCGCGTGCGGGCCACCCATCTTTTTCTTCACCACAGTCTCAACTCCTGGATCCCCTTCCCTCGCCGCTCACGCGGCTCGCCGGGGATGACACGCCTCGCGGCGTGTCACTTTATAATCGACGCCACGACGCCCGATCCGACGGTTCGGCCGCCTTCGCGGATGGCGAAGCGCAGCTTCTCCTCCATCGCGATCGGCACGATCAGCTCGACCTCGATCGAGACGTTGTCGCCCGGCATCACCATCTCGGTGCCTTCCGGCAACTTGAC
>JAFARO010000015.1 GCA_019245415.1 Alphaproteobacteria bacterium
GTCAAGTTGCCGGAAGGCACCGAGATGGTGATGCCGGGCGACAACGTCTCGATCGAGGTCGAGCTGATCGTGCCGATCGCGATGGAGGAGAAGCTGCGCTTCGCCATCCGCGAAGGCGGCCGAACCGTCGGATCGGGCGTCGTGGCGAGCATCATTAAATAGGCAGCGCGAGAACGGTTTCGAAGGACTAGGACATGCAAGGTCAAAACATCCGAATCAGGCTCAAGGCCTTCGATCACCGCATCCTCGACAATTCGACGCGGGAAATCGTCAACACGGCAAAGCGCACCGGCGCCCAGGTCCGCGGTCCCATACCGCTGCCGACGGGCATCGAGCGTTTCACCGTCAACCGCTCGCCGCACATCGACAAGAAGAGCCGCGAGCAGTTCGAGATCCGCACGCACAAACGCCTCCTCGACATCATCGATCCCACCCCGCAGACGGTCGACGCGCTGATGAAGCTCGACCTCGCGGCCGGCGTCGACGTCGAGATCAAGTTGTAAGGAGCGCGCAATGCGCACGGGCGTCATCACACAGAAGGTCGGCATGACCCGCCTATTCCTGGCGGATGGCCGGCATGTGCCGGTCACGGTGCTCAAGCTGGACGGCTGCCAGGTCGTCGGCACGCGCACCGAGGAGCGCGACGGCTACACCGCCGTGCAGCTCGGCGCGGGCTTCGCCAAGGCCAAGCGTCTGACCAAGGCCGATCGCGGCAATTTCGCGCGCGCCGAGGTCGAGCCGAAGAAGAAGCTGGCCGAGTTCCGCGTCGACGCGGGAAACCTGCTCGAAGTCGGCGATCTGATCCAAGCCGACCATTTCGTCGAAGGCCAGCGGGTCGACGTCTGCGGCGTCACCATCGGCCGCGGCTTCACCGGGGCGATGAAGCGCTGGAATTTCCGCGGTCTCGAGGCGAGCCACGGCGTCTCGATCTCGCACCGCTCTCTCGGCGGCACCGGCGGCCGCCAGGATCCGGGCAAGACCTTCAAGAACAAGAAGATGCACGGCCATTACGGCGTCGACAACGTGACGACCCAGAACCTCGAAGTCGCCAAGGTCGATGTCGAACGCGGCCTGATCATGATCAAGGGCGCGGTGCCCGGTTCGAAGGGCGGCTGGGTGATGGTGCGCGACGCGGTCAAGCGCCCGCATGACGGCGTGCCGATGCCGGGCAAGGTGAAGAAGCGCGAAGCTGCCGCGCCGGCCGCCGAACAGGCGCCGCAAAGCGCAGGGGAGGCGGGAGCGTGAAGACCAAGATCCTCAATCTCGACAACGAGTCGAAGGGCGAGGTGGAGTTGAACGACTCCATCTTCGGCCTGGAGCCTCGCGCCGATCTGATCCAGCGCGTCGTGGTGTGGCAGCTCGCCAAGCGCCGCGGCGGCAATCACAAGATCCTCACCCGCGCCGAGGTCAACCGCACCAAGAAGAAGACCGGCCCGCAGAAAGGCAGCGGCGGCGCCCGTCACGGCGCGCGTTCGGCGCCTCTCTTCGTCGGCGGCGCCAAGGCCATGGGCCCGGTGGTGCACAGTCACGAGTTCGACCTGCCCAAGAAGGTCAAGGCGCTGGGCCTCAGGCACGCGCTGTCCTCGAAGGCGCGCGACGGCGCCATCGTCGTGCTGGACGAGGCCAAGGCGCAGGCGGTGAAGACCAAGGATCTGGCGCAGCGCTTCGGCAAGCTGGGCCTGATGAGCGCGCTGGTGGTCGACGGCGAGTTCGACAAGAACTTCCAGATGAGCGCGCGCAACCTGGCCAAGGTGGCGCTGCTGCCGGCCAAGGGGCTCAATGTCTACGACGTGATGCGCAGCGACAAGCTGGTGCTCACCACCGCGGCGCTCAAGATGATCGAGGAACGGCTGTCATGAGTTCGCATCACGACGTCATCCTCTCGCCGGTCATCACCGAGAAGTCGACGCTTCTGACCGAGGCGAACCAGGTGGTGTTCCGCGTCGCGCTCGACGCCAGCAAGCCCAAGATCGCCGCCGCCGTGGCCAACCTCTTCAAGGTCAAGGTCAAGAGCGTCAACACGGTGACGGTCAAGGGAAAGCGCAAGATGGCGCGCGGCCGCGCCTACAAGCGCAGCGATTTCAAGAAAGCGATCGTGACCCTCGAAGAGGGCCAGCAGATCGACATCACGACGGGACTCTGAGATGGCGCTGAAACAATACAAGCCGACCTCGCCGGGCCAGCGCCAGCTGGTGCTGGTCGACCGTTCGGGCCTGCACAAGGGCGGTCCGGTCAAGGCGCTGACCGAGGGCCAGCATCGCCATGGCGGCCGCAACAACACCGGCCGCGTCACCGTGCGCTGGCAGGGCGGCGGCCACAAGCAGCGCTATCGCCTGATCGACTTCAAGCGCCGCAAGTTCGACCAGCCGGCGCAAGTCGAGCGCCTCGAATACGATCCCAACCGCACCGCCTTCATCGCGCTGCTGAAATACAAGGACGGCGAGCTCGCCTACATCCTCGCGCCGCAGCGCATCGCTGTCGGCGACACCGTCGTCTCCGGCGACAAGGTCGACGTCAAGGTCGGCAACGCCATGCCGCTGTCGGCGATGCCGGTCGGCACCATCGTCCACAACATCGAGATGAAGCCGGGCAAGGGCGGCCAGGTCGCGCGTTCCGCCGGCACCTATGCGCAGTACCTCGGCCGCGACGCCGGCTACGCGCTGCTCAGGCTCAATTCCGGCGAAGTGCGCCGCGTGCTGCTCGGCTGCATGGCGACGGTCGGTGCGGTCTCCAATCCGGACCACATGAACGAGGTCATCTCCAAGGCCGGACGAAACGTCTGGAAGGGCAAGCGTCCGCATGTACGCGGCACGGCGATGAACCCGATCGACCATCCCCATGGCGGCGGCGAAGGCCGCACCAAGGGCGGCCGTCATCCGGTCACGCCCTGGGGCAAGCCGACCAAGGGCGCCAAGACTCGCAAGAACAAACGGACCAGCAAGATGATCGTGCGCTCGCGCCACGCCAAGAAGACGCAAGGGTAGGCAAGTATGACTCGTTCGCTCTGGAAAGGCCCGTTCGTCGACGGCTATCTGCTCAAGAAGGCGGAAGCTGGCCGCTCATCCGGCCGCAAGGACGTGATCAAGACCTGGTCGCGCCGCTCCACCATCCTGCCGCAATTCGTAGGCCTCACCTTCGGCGTCTACAACGGCAAGAAGCACATCCCGGTGCTGGTGACCGAGGACATGGTCGGCCACAAGCTCGGCGAGTTCTCCCCCACGCGCACCTTCCACGGTCATTCCGCCGGCAGCGGCGACAAGAAGGCGAAGAGGGCGGACTGATGGGCAAGAAATCCCTCGCGCGCGTTCTCGCGGACAACCAGGCCAAGGCGGTGGCGCGCAACATCCGCACCAGCCCGCGCAAGCTCAATCTCGTGGCGCAGTCGATCCGCGGCAAGCGGGCCGAGGCGGCGCTCGCCGAGCTCTCCTTCTCGCCGCGCCGCGTCGCGGTGGAAGTCAAGAAGGTGCTCGAAAGCGCGATCGCCAATGCCGAAAACAACCACGATCTCGACGTCGACGATCTGGTGGTGACCGAGGCCAGCGTCGGCAAGAACATGGTGCTGAAGCGCTTCCACGCCCGCGCCCGCGGCCGCGGCGCCAGCATCGAGAAGCCGTTCTCCCAGATCACCATCGTGGTCGAGGAAAAGGCGCGCGAGAAGGTCGAGGCGAAGAAGCCCGCGGCCAAGAAGCCAACGAAGAAAGCCGCGCCGAAGCGCGCGAAGGAGACCGCCTGATGGGCCAGAAGGTCAATCCCACGGGGCTGCGCCTCGGCATCAACCGGACCTGGGATTCGCGCTGGTACGCGGACCGCAAGGACTACAGCCGGCTGCTGCAGGAAGACATCAAGATCCGCGGCTATCTGAGCGAAAAGCTCAAGGCGGCCGGCGTCTCGAAGATCGTGATCGAGCGGCCGCACAAGAAGTGCCGCGTGACGATCCATTCGGCGCGTCCCGGCGTCGTCATCGGCAAGAAGGGCGCCGACATCGAGAAGCTGAAGAACGACGTGCAGCGCTACACCTCCGACGAAGTCCATCTCAACATCGTCGAGATCCGCAAGCCCGAGATCGACGCCAAGCTGGTGGCCGAGAACATCGCCCAGCAGCTCGAGCGCCGCGTCGCCTTCCGCCGCGTGATGAAGCGCGCGGTGCAGTCGGCGATGCGTCTGGGCGCGCAGGGCATCCGCATCAATTGCGGCGGGCGCCTCGGCGGCGCGGAGATCGCGCGCATGGAGTGGTACCGCGAAGGCCGCGTGCCGCTGCACACGCTGCGCGCCGACGTCGACTACGGCGTCGCGACCGCCAAGACCACCTACGGCACCTGCGGCGTCAAGGTCTGGATCTTCAAGGGCGAGATCATGGAGCACGACCCCATGGCGCAGGACAAGCGCATGGCCGAGGCCGCCGAGGGTCCCGGCAAGCCCGCGCGCCAGCCTACGCCGGCGCCGGCACCGTAATCGGGAAACAGGATCATGCTTTCACCGGCACGCACCAAATTCCGCAAGCAGCACAAGGGCCGCATCCACGGTCCGGCCAAGGGCGGCACCGCGCTCAATTTCGGCCAGTTCGGTCTCAAGGCGCTGGAGCCCGAGCGCATCACCGCGCGCGAGATCGAGGCGGCGCGGCGGGCCATCACCCGTCACATGAAGCGCGCGGGCCGCGTCTGGATCCGCGTCTTCCCGGACGTTCCGGTGTCGAAGAAGCCTGCCGAAGTGCGCATGGGCTCGGGCAAGGGCGCGCCGGAATACTGGGTGGCCAAGATCAAGCCCGGCCGCATCCTGTTCGAGATCGACGGCGTCGACACGCCGACGGCGCGCGAGGCGCTGCGGCTGGGCGCCAGCAAGCTCTCGATCCAAACCAAGTTCGTGGAACGGATGATCTGAGATGGCGAAGGGCAAGAAGAACGACAAGGCGGCCGAGGACTACCGCGCCAGGAGCGCGGACGAGCTCGGCGACCAGCTGGCGGCGCTGAAGAAGGAGCAGTTCAACCTGCGCTTCCAACGCGCCAATGGACAGCTCGAGAACACCGGGCGCGTGCGCACGGTGCGCCGCCAGATCGCACGGCTGCAGACCGTGCTCACGGAAAAGCGCGCCGCGCAAACGGCGAAAGCGTAAGGATAGGAAAGATGCCCAAACGCGTCCTGCAAGGCGTCGTGGTCAGCGACAAGAACGCCAAGACGGTGGTGGTGAGCGTCGAACGCCGCTTCACCCATCCGGTGCTGGGCAAGACCGTGCGCCGCTCGAAGCGCTATCACGCCCATGACGAGAAGGGCGAGTTCAAGCAGGGCGACGTGGTGCGCATCCGCGAATGCAGGCCGATCTCCAAGCTCAAGACTTGGGAAGCCTTCGAGCGCGTGGGCGGGAAATAGGGGCCGCGAGGCTTCAGGAGTGGTCTTATGATTCAAATGTCGACCGAGCTGGACGTCGCCGACAATTCCGGCGCCAAGCTCGTGATGTGCATCAAGGTGATCGGCGGCTCCAAGCGCCGCTACGCCGACGTCGGCGACACCATCGTGGTGTCGGTGAAGGAAGCGATCCCGCGCGGCCGCGTCAAGAAGGGCGAGGTGCTGAAGGCCGTCGTCGTGCGCACCGCCAAGGGCGTGCGCCGTCCCGACGGCAGCCTGATCCGTTTCGATGGCAATGCCGCGGTCCTGATCAATCCGCAGGGCGAGCCCATCGGCACGCGCATCTTCGGGCCGGTCACCCGCGAGCTGCGCGCCAAGAACCACATGAAGATCATTTCGCTCGCGCCGGAGGTGCTCTGATGACCGCGAAGATCAGGAAGGGCGACCGCGTCATCGTCACCACGGGACGCGACAAGGGCAAGAAGGGCGAGGTGCTGAAGATGTTCCCGTCCGAGAACCGCGCGTTGGTTTCCGGCGTCAACGTGGTCAAGCGCCACCAGCGCCCGTCGCAGCGCCAGCAGGGCGGCATCGTCACCAAGGAAGCGCCGATCCACCTGTCCAATCTCGCCCATGTCGATCCCAATTCGGGCGGGGCGACGCGGATCGGATTCAAGGTTTTGGGCGACGGCCGCAAGGTCCGCTTCGCCAGGAAGTCCGGTGAGGTCATCGATGTCTGAGGCAGGCAAGGAAAAGGCCGCGAAGGCGCCCAAGGGCGATCCGCGCGAGGCCGACAAGGCGCAGAAGAAGGCTGCCGCCGGCAAGAAGCGCGAGGAGAAGGCCGCGGGCACGAAGGTCTCGGTCGGCGAGCAGGCGCACGACCCCAACTACGTGCCGCGCTTCAAGAAGCGCTACAGCGACGTGGTCAAGCCCGAGCTGATGAAGAAGTTCGGCTACAAGAACCCGATGCAGGTGCCGAAGATCAACAAGATCGTGCTCAACATCGGCGCGGGCGAAGCGGCGGCGGACAGCAAGAAGATCCAGGCTGCTGTCAACGATCTGACCGCCATCGCCGGCCAGAAGGTCGTCATCACGCGCGCCAAGAAGGCGATCGCGACCTACAAGATTCGCGAGGGCCTGCCGATCGGCGTCAAGGTCACCTTGCGCAAGGACAAGATGTACGAGTTCCTCGACCGGCTGATCACCATGGCGCTGCCGCGGGTGCGCGACTTCCGCGGCCTCAACGCCAAGAGCTTCGACGGCCGCGGCAACTACGCCATGGGCCTCAAAGAGCACATCGTCTTCGTCGAGATCGACTACGACAAGACCGAGACGGTGTGGGGCATGGACATCATCTTCAACACGTCTGCGAAGACCGATGCGGAGGCGCGCGCGCTTCTCGAGGGCTTCCAGTTTCCGTTCATGAACTGAGAGAGCGACCCATGGCGAAGAAGAGCCAGATCAACCGCAACGCAAAGCGCGAGAAGCTCGTGGCGCAATATGCTGCCCGGCGCGCGGCGCTGAAGGCCAAGGCCGACGACATGTCGGTCGCGCCGGAGGACCGCTTCGCGGCGCGGCTCAAGCTCGCAGAGCTGCCGCGCAATTCGTCCAAGACGCGCATCCATCACCGCTGCGAGCTCAGCGGCCGCTCCAAGGGCTATTACCGCAAGGTCAAGCTGTCGCGCATCGCGCTGCGCGATCTTGCCAATTTCGGCCAGATCCCGGGCATGACCAAGGCGAGCTGGTAGGAGAAAGAAAAGACATGGCGATCACCGATCCGATTGGCGATCTTCTCGCGCGCATCCGCAACGGCCAGATGCGCGGCACGTCGAAGATCACCTCGCCGAATTCGCGGCTGCGCATCCGTCTGCTCGACGTGCTGCAGCAGGAAGGCTTCATCCGCGGCTATGCCGAGGTCGAGTTCAAGGAGACCGGCCGCAAGGAGCTCGAGATCGAGCTCAAATATCACGACGGCCGTCCGGTGATCCGCGAGCTCAAGCGCGTGTCGACCCCGGGCCGGCGCGTCTATGCTTCGGTGCGCGACCTCAAGCCCCATCGCCAGGGCCTGGGCGTCTCGATCGTTTCGACGCCGCAAGGCGTGATGACGGATGCCGCGGCCCGCGAGAAGAACGTGGGCGGCGAAGTCCTCTGTCAGGTGTTCTAGGAGAGATTTGCGATGTCCCGTATCGGCAAGAAGCCGGTCCCGCTGCCAAAGGGCGTCACCGCCGCCATCGACGGCAGGACGGTGAAGGTGAAAGGCCCGAAAGGCGAGCTGCAGGTGACGCTGGTGGAAGAGGTCGAGGCCGCCATCGGCCCCGACGGCATCACCATCACGCCGCACGAGCACATGGAGCGCGCGCGCCCGATGTGGGGCATGAGCCGCACCCTGGTGAACAATCTCGTCGTCGGGGTGACGCAGGGCTTCACCTCCAAGCTCGAGATCCAGGGCGTCGGCTATCGCGCCGCCGTGCAGGGCAAGAACCTCAACCTCCAGCTCGGCTTCAGCCACGACGTCGCCTATCCGATCCCGGCCGGCATCACGATCACGGCGGAGAAGCCGACGATGCTGACCGTCGCCGGAATCGACAAGCAGCTCGTTGGACAGGTCGCGGCCGAGATCCGCGCCTACCGCAAGCCCGAGCCCTACAAGGGCAAGGGCGTGCGCTATGCCGGCGAATATGTCCGCCGCAAGGAAGGCAAGAAGAAGTAGACCGCCATGGCCCGAACCCTCACCCACTTCGAGAAGCGCCGCAGCCGCACGCGCTACCGCATCAAGACCAACGCCAAGGACAGGCCGCGCCTGTCGGTGTTCCGCTCGGGCAAGCACATCTATGCCCAGATCATCGACGATGCGTCGGCGGCGACCGTGGTGGCCGCGTCGAGCAACGAGAAGGACGGCAAGCTGCCCAAGACCTGGAACCTGGAGGCGGCGAGCGCCGTCGGCAAACGGATCGCCGAGCGCGCCATCGCCAAGGGCGTCAAGCAGGTCGTGTTCGATCGCGGCGGCTACATCTATCATGGGCGCGTCAAGGCGCTCGCGGAAGCCGCGCGCGAAGGCGGCCTGGAATTCTGAGGAGTTCATAGCGACAGCGTATGAACAAATCACATGCAGGCTTTGGAAAGTAAGGAATGATCTATGGCGCGTGAAGAAGGCAGTGGCGGCCGCGGCCGCAGAGATCGCCGCGACGACGACCGCGACAGCGAGTTCGTCGACAAGCTCGTCCACATCAACCGCGTGGCCAAGGTGGTCAAGGGCGGGCGGCGCTTCGGCTTCGCGGCGCTCGTGGTCGTTGGCGACCAGCGCGGCCGCGTCGGCTACGGTCACGGCAAGGCCCGCGAGGTGCCGGAAGCCATCCGCAAGGCGACGGACGAGGCGAAGAAGTCCCTCATCCGCGTGCCGCTCAAGGACGGCCGCACCCTGCATCACGAAGTGCGCGGCCATCACGGCGCGGGCAAGGTGGTCGTGCGTCCGGCTCCGGCCGGCACGGGCGTGATCGCCGGCGGTCCGCTGCGCGCGGTGTTCGAGGCGCTCGGCGTCGGCGACGTGGTGTGCAAATCGCTCGGCTCCTCCAATCCCTACAACATGGTGCGCGCGATCTTCGACGGCCTCGCCAATCAGCAGAGTCCGCGCATGGTCGCGCAGCGCCGCGGCCGCAGCGTCGCCGAGATCATCGCGCGCCGCGAAGGCCAAAAGGGCGGCGAGACTGCAGCGGCGGGGAACTAGGCCATGGCGAAGGACGGCAGCAAAAAGGACGGTATCAAAAAGACGGTGACCGTGCGCCAGACGCGCAGTCCGGCCCGGCGGCCCGCAATCCAGGCGGCGACCTTGCGCGGCCTCGGCCTCGGCAAGATCCGCCGCACACGCGTGCTCGAGGATACGCCCGCGGTGCGCGGCATGATCCGCGCCGTGCAGCACCTGGTCGAAGTGGTGGAAGAGAAGAAATAGTCACCCTTCGAGGCGCTCCTTCGGAGCGCACCTCAGGGTGACGAATGAGAGAATTGGCGCGTCATCCTGAGGCGCTTCGCGAAGCGAAGCCTCGAAGGATGATCGGGAAGGTGAAGTACGATGAAGCTGAACGAAATCCGCAACAACCCGGGCGCGCACAAGCGCAAGCTCAAGGTCGGGCGCGGCTCGTCCTCGGGGCTGGGCAAGACATCCGGACGCGGCGTCAAGGGCGCCAAGGCGCGCACCGGCACCAAGGTCTACGGCTTCGAAGGCGGCCAGATGCCGCTGCACATGCGCATGCCCAAGCGCGGCTTCAACAACATCTTCGCCAACGATTTTTCCGAGGTGAACATCGGCCGCCTGCAAAAGGCGATCGACGCCAAGCGCCTTGATACCTCGGGCAAGATCACCGAAGACGTTCTGCGCAAGGCTGGCCTGGCGCACAAGAGCCGCGACGGCGTGCGCCTGCTCGGCAAGGGCGCCATCACGGCCAAGCTCGAGATCGTGGTGGCCGGAGTCTCGGCCGGCGCGCGCGCCGCCATCGAGAAGGCCGGCGGCAGCGTGACCGCGACTTTCAAGAAGCCCGAGCACATGAACCGCAAGGGTGCGCCCGGCAAGCGCCGCGAGCGCCGCGCCAAAGCGGCCGAGAAGCGTGCGGCCAGGACTTCGCAGGCATAAAAGACCCTGTCGTCCCGGGAATCCGCAGGGTGCGGTGGGACCCTGGTCGCTGCAACGTCGAGGATGGAAAAAGAGGGACACCACGCCTACCTGAGACATCGGGCGTCGCCGGGACCTGGATCGCCTTCCCTCGCTTCGCCCGGCCGGGGATGACAAGGTAGAGTTCACAGTCAAGGACTTGGGAAATGCCCTCAGCAGCGGAACAACTGGCTCAGAATTTCAACTTCGGCGCCTTCGGCAAGGCGACCGAACTGCGCCAGCGGCTGTTCTTCACGCTCGGCATGCTGGTCGTGGCGCGGCTGGGAACCTACGTCCCGCTGCCCGGTGTCGATCCGGCGCGGCTGGCGCAGATGATGCAGCAGCATGCCGGCGGCGTGCTCGACGTCTTCAACGTCATGGCCGGGGGCGCCTTTCAGCGCATGGCGATCTTCGGGCTGGGCATCATGCCCTACATCTCCGCATCGATCATCATGCAGCTGATGACGAGCGTCTTCCCCGAGCTCGAGGCGCTCAAGAAGGAAGGCGAGGCCGGCCGCAAGATCATGAACCAGTACACGCGCTACGGCACGGTGGGGCTGGCCGCGCTGCAGGCGGTGGGCATCGCGATCACCTTGCAGCGCTCGAGCGGGGTGGTGACCGATCCCGGCATGTTCTTCATGCTCTCGACGATGATCACGCTGACGGCCGGTACGGTCCTCTTGATGTGGATCGGCGAACAGATCACCAGCCGCGGCATCGGCAACGGCATCTCGCTCATCATCTTCGCCGGCATCGTGGCGCGCTTCCCCGCCTATTTCGGACAGATCTTCGAATCCGCCCGCACCGGCGCGATGTCGCCGCTCGCCGTGATCGTGCTGATCGTGGGCGCGGTCGGCCTCGTCACCATGATCGTGTTCTTCGAGCGCGCCCAGCGCAGGCTGTTGGTGCAGTATCCCAAGCGCCAGGTCGGCAATCGCATGTTCGGCGGCGAATCCTCGCATCTGCCGCTCAAGCTCAACGTCTCGGGCGTCATCCCGCCGATCTTCGCCTCGTCGATCCTCTTGATGCCGACGACGATCGCGACCTTCTATGCCGCCAGCCTGCCCGGCTGGCTGCAGACGGTCGTCACCTATCTGAGCCCCGGCCGCTGGGTCTACGAGCTGTCCTATGCGCTGATGATCGTGTTCTTTGCCTTCTTCTACACGTCGGTGGTCTTCCCGCCCGACGAGACCGCGGAGAATCTGCGCAAATATGGCGGCTTCATTCCCGGCATCCGGCCCGGCAAGAAGACGGCGGAATACATCGACTACGTGCTGACGCGCACGACGGTGATCGGGGCGATCTATCTCGCCGTCGTCTGCCTCATTCCCGACTTCGCGCGGTCGGAGATCGCGTTGCAGCTCGGCGGCACGTCGATCCTGATCATGGTCAGCGTCACCATGGACACTGTGGCGCAGATCCAGAGCCACCTCATCGCACAGCAGTATGAAGGCCTGATCAAGAAGGCCAAGCTGCGAGGCGCGCGGCGCTAGGCCGCCCCATGGGGAGGGGGCATTGAACATCGTCCTCTTCGGTCCGCCGGGCGCGGGCAAGGGCACCCAGGCGCGCATCCTCACCGAGCGCCGCGGCTGGCCCCAGCTCTCCACCGGCGAGATGCTGCGCGCGGCGGTTCAGAACGCGACGCCGCTGGGACGGCAGGTCGAAGCCATCCTGGCCAAGGGCGAACTCGTCACCGACGCCATCGTCATCGGCATCGTGGCGGAGCGCATCGACCGGCCCGACTGCAAGAACGGCGCGGTGTTCGACGGCTTTCCGCGCACGATTGCGCAGGCCGAAGCCCTGGACAAGATGTTGGCCGAACGCGGCAAGAAGATCGATCTGGTGCTGGTGCTCAAGGTCGACGACGCGGTGCTCATCAAGCGCGCCGAGCAGCGCGTGCGGGACACGCTGGCGAGGGGCGAGACGCCGCGTTCGGACGACACGCCGGAGACGCTCCAGCACCGGCTTTCGGTTTACTACAAGAACACCGCGCCTCTGCTCGAGTTCTACAGCCGGCAGGGCAAGGTCGCGACCCTGGACGGCATGGCGCCGATCGAGGCGGTGACCGCCTCCATCGCCCGCACGATCGACAAGGAGCGCGGCTGGTTTGCCAGGCTGCTTGGCCGCTAGCCGGCCACTCCGCGGTTCAATCTTGACTTGGTGAATTCGAGACATGGACCGCTACTGCAGCCAGCTTGGGCGCCACGCCATTCCCGTTCCAAGTGTTCGTCATCGCCCGCTTTATGCGGGCGACCCAATTTGTTCTATAAAAATGGGTTGCCCGGGCAAGCCGGGCAATGACGATTTTTGGGAGAAAAAGCGAAAGCGCCAACCAGTGCTGTCGCAAGGCGGTCGATGGTAAAGGCATGGAAAATGCTGGAGCCAATCGAGGACAACCTCTAAAATCTCGCTATGGAAGCAGTCCTCGCCCTCGACGACCTGCGCCGCGCTTCCGCTGGCGGCGACATGAGGGCCGCGACGGCGCTGGCGACACGGCTGCTGAGCGGTCGCGAAGCGCCTTTCGAGCCCGAAGAGGGCGCAAGCCTGATCCGCAAGGCGGTCGAGCAGGGCGATGCCCAGGCGATGGCCGTGCTGGCGACGCTCAAGGGCGCCGGCGCCTGGACCGATCAAAGCTGGCCCGAGTCACTCGATCTCTTGCAGCGCGCGGCGGAAGGCGGCGCCGATGAAGGCCGCAGCCAGCTCATCATGCTGGCGCAGGATCAGCCGGCGGCGGCGCGCGCCCGGGACGGCGACAGCGCCCCCAGCCTGTGGCGCGATCTTCGCCAGAGCGTCGATCTCGAGAAATGGGTCACGCCGCAAGCGCCGCGGCAGGTGTTCGACTGGCCGAAGATTTGGCTGGCGGAGAATTTCGCGACGGCCGAGCTCTGCGGCTGGCTGATCGGCCGCGGACTTGGCAAGTTCCGGCCCTCCATGATGTTCGACGGGCAGAAGTCGCGGTTCCTCGCCACGCGCACCTGCAGCGACTTCGCCTTCACCGTCGTGGAAGGCGGCGTGATGCTCCTGCTGCTGCGCATCCGCATCGGCCTCGTCACCAGCCTCCACGTCGATCAGATGGAGCCGCCGCAGATTTTCCACTACGCGCTCGGCCAGGAGATCAAGCCGCACTTCGACTCGCTGTACGACCAGAAGCATCCCTATGGGCGCGAGGGCAATTATCAGGGCGACCGGCTGGCGACGTTCCTCATGTACCTGAACGACGGCTACGAGGGCGGCGTGCTCGAATTCCCGCGGGTGGGCTTCTCGTACAAGGGCAAGACCGGCGATGGCATCTTCTTCGCCTCGATGCGCGAGGGCAAAGCCGACCGCCAGAGCCTGCACGGCGCCGGCCCGATCACCGAGGGCGAGAAATACATCCTCTCCCAGTGGATCCACGACCGGCCGTTCGCGGCGTGAGGTCATCATCCTTCGAGGTCCGCCTGCGGCGGGCACCTCAGGATGACCATTCATGGATGGAGCCAATTCCTCACTCGAAGGGCGGCAGCGGCCCTTGAATCCATCAAGCGAAAGATTATTTTCCACCAGTTGACTGAAGGCCCGGCATTCCTATAATCCGCGCCCTCACGGCAGATTTCCTGTCAAAACCGATGCTTGGCGGCCTTTGGAGCGAAGGCGCAGGCAAGGGTTTGGGCAGGGTTTTGCCGCTGAATAATTGGTTAACTATTCCAGTGGCTTAAGGCCGAAGGACGGATCCGTGGCTCGCATCGCCGGCGTCAACATTCCCACCCAGAAGCGGGTCGAAATCGGCCTGCGCTACATCCATGGCATCGGCCCGGCAAAGGCCAAGGAAATCATGGAGAAGGTCGGCATCGCGCCGGAGCGCCGCGTCCACGACCTGACCGATTCGGAGGTCATCCAGATCCGCGAGGCGATCGACCGCGATTATCTGGTCGAGGGCGATCTGCGCCGCGAAGTGGCGATGAACATCAAGCGGCTGATGGATCTGGGCTGCTATCGCGGCCTCAGGCACCGCAAGGGGCTTCCCGTCCGCGGCCAGCGCACGCACACCAATGCGCGTACGCGCAAGGGTCCCGCCAAGGCGATCGCCGGCAAGAAGAAAGTGACCAAGTAAATGGCAAAGCCCGCCGGTGCCGCACGCGCGCGCAAGAAGGAAAAGAAGAACGTCGTGGTCGGCGTGGCGCATGTCGCCGCGACCTTCAACAACACCATCATCACCATCACCGATTCCGCCGGCAATGCCGTGTCATGGTCGTCGGCCGGCATGATGGGCTTCAAGGGTTCGCGCAAATCGACGCCCTATGCCGCCCAGGTCGCCGCCGAGGACGCCGCCAAGAAGGCGATGGAGCACGGCATGCGCACGCTGGAGGTGGAAGTCAGCGGGCCCGGCTCGGGCCGCGAATCCGCGCTGCGCGCGCTGCAGACCGTGGGGCTGACCGTCACCTCGATCCGCGACGTGACGCCGATCCCGCACAATGGCTGCCGGCCGCCCAAGCGCCGCCGCGTTTAGGACAGACGAGTTTCGAGAGCATCACCCAACCGTCGAACGAAAGGGCGCGCGCTCTCCGCGTCCGGGAAACGATGGAGACGAAATGTTTCAGAAGAACTGGCAGGAACTGATCAAGCCGCAGAAGCTGCGCATCGAGGCCGGACACGAACCCGGCAAGCAGGCGACCATCGTCGCCGAACCTCTCGAGCGCGGTTTCGGTCTCACCCTCGGCAACGCGCTGCGCCGCGTGCTGCTCTCCTCGTTGCAGGGTGCGGCCGTGACCTCGATCCAGATCGAGGGCGTGCTGCATGAATTCTCCTCGATCGCCGGCGTGCGCGAGGACGTGACCGACGTCGTGCTCAACGTCAAGCAGATCGCGCTGCGCATGCACAGCGAGGGGCCCAAGCGCCTCAGTCTGCGTGCCACCGGTCCGGGCGAAATCACCGCCGGCCAGATCGCGGCGGTCGCCGATATCGAGATCCTCAATCCGGAGCTCGTGATCTGCACCCTCGACGAAAAGGTCGAGTTCCGCATGGAGCTGACGGTGGCGACCGGCAAAGGTTATGTTCCCGCCGACCGCAATCGCCCCGAGGATGCGCCGATCGGCTTGATCCCGGTCGACAGCCTGTTCTCGCCGGTCAAGAAGGTCTCCTACAAGGTCGAGAACACCCGCGAGGGCCAGATCCTCGACTACGACAAGCTCACGCTCTCGGTCGAGACCAACGGCGCGGTCACGCCGGACAACGCGGTCGCCTATGCCGCGCGCATCCTGCAGGACCAGCTCCAGATCTTCATCAACTTCGAGGAGCCGCGCGAGCGCGTCGCCGAGGAGCACAAGCCCGATCTCGCCTTCAATCCGGTGCTGCTCAAGAAGGTCGACGAGCTCGAGCTTTCGGTGCGTTCGGCGAATTGTCTCAAGAACGACAACATCGTCTATATCGGCGACCTGATCCAGAAGACCGAAGCCGAGATGCTCCGTACACCGAACTTCGGCCGGAAGTCGCTGAACGAGATCAAGGCCGTGCTGGCCGAGATGGGCCTGCATCTGGGCATGGAAGTGCCCGGCTGGCCGCCGGAGAACATCGAAGACCTCGCCAAGAGGTATGAGGACCAGTACTGAGTCGTCGCCCTTCGAGGGCCGCTCTTCGAGCGGCCACCTCAGGGTGACGGTGTTTGCAAGTCGTCATCCTGAGGTGCGAGCGAAGCGAGCCTCGAAGGATGACGGGGGAAGCGAGAGAGAAATGCGTCACAGAAATGCCGGCCGTAAGCTCAACGTCACGACCTCGCACCGCATCGCGATGTTCGCCAACATGGCGGCGGCGCTGATCAAGCACGAGCAGATCAAGACCACGCTGCCCAAGGCCAAGTCGCTGCGGCCGGTGGTGGAGAAGCTGGTGACCCTGTCGCGCCGCGGCGGCTCGGACCTGCATGCCCGCCGCCAGGCGCTGGCCCAGATCCGCGACGAGACGCAGGTCAAGAAGCTGTTCGACGTCATCGGCCCGCGCTATGCCGGGCGGCCGGGCGGCTATACCCGCGTGCTCAAGGCCGGCTTCCGCCACGGCGACAACGCGCCGATGGCGTTCATCGAGTTCGTCGACCGCGACCCCGACGCCAAGGGCCTTGATTCCGGCCCGGTCGAGGTGGGTGACGAGGAAGCAAGCGAGGCGTAAGACGGGCGTAATTTTTCGCAGATAATCAGGGCGGCTCGTGAGGGTCGCCCTTTTTCGTTCGGAGATTTGCAGATGAAGGCATCCGCTTTGCTGGCGGCGGCGATGGCCGTTGCGACGGGGGTCGCGGCTGCCGCGCCGGTGCACCCAGCCGCACAATTGTCCGCGCCGCCGGTCTCGATGGCGCAGGTGCAGCTGAGCTTCGCCCCGGTGGTCAAGCGCGTCGCGCCCGCGGTGGTCAACGTCTACACCCGCAGCGTCGTGCAGGCGCCGGTCAACCCGTTCCTGAACGATCCTTTCTTCCGCCAGTTCTTCGGCAACGGCCTCAGCCGCGAGCGCGTTCAGCAGTCGCTGGGCTCGGGCGTCATCGTGCGCAGCGACGGCACCATCATGACCAACAACCATGTGGTGCAGGGCGGCAGCGACATCGTCGTGGCGCTCGCCGACAAGCGCGAGTTCAAGGCCAAGCTGCTGCTCTCCGATCCGCGCACCGACCTGGCGATCCTCAAGATCGACGCCCATGGCGAGACATTGCCCACCCTGCCTTTCGCCGACAGCGACAAGGTGCAGGTCGGCGATCTGGTGCTCGCGGTCGGCGATCCTTTCGGCGTCGGGCAGACGGTGACCATGGGCATCGTCTCGGCCTTGGCGCGCACGCAGGTGAGCGCCTCCGACTATCAGTTCTTCATCCAGACCGATGCCGCGATCAATCCCGGCAATTCGGGCGGCGCGCTGGTGACGACGGACGGAAGGCTCGCCGGCATCAACACATCGATCGTCTCCAATTCCGGCGGCTCGGTCGGCATCGGCTTCGCCATTCCGTCGAACATGGTCAGGCGCGTGCTGGAGGGCTCGGGCAGCGGCGGATTGCGCTTCGCCTGGTTCGGCGCCGACGGGCAGACGGTGACCAATGAGATCGCCCGCAGCATCGGCCTGGCGCGGCCGGGGGGCGTGCTGCTCAAGAGCGTCTATCCCGGCGGCCCGGCGGCTCAGGCGGGCCTGAAGGTCGGCGAGGTCGTGCTCGACGTCGACGGGGTTCCCGTCGACGACATGCAGGCGCTCAACTATCGCATCGCCACCCACCGGCCGGGCGATGTCTCGACGATGAAGGTGTCCGCCAACGGGCAGGTGCGCGACATCGCGGTGAAGCTCTCTTTGCCGCCCGAGACGCCGCGCATGGTCACCACCATCGGCGGGCGCAATCCCCTGACGGGCGCGCGGGTCGAGAACCTGTCGCCGGCCGCGGCGCTCGATCTGCAGCTCGAGCCCACCGCCAGCGGCGTCGCCGTGGTCAATCCCGGACTGTCGATCGCGGCCAACCAGGGCTTCCAGGCCGGCGACATCGTCCGCTCCATCAACGGTCAGCCGGTCCACAATGTCGCCGAACTGCAGCGCGCACTGGTCCAGGCCAACGGCCATTGGGACATGATCATCGAACGCGGCAGTCAGCGGCTGACGCTCAACGTGGATGGGTAAGGCGCCCGCCGCGGTCCTGCAGGACCGCGGCCGGAGCTCAGAGTGTCACTGCACCATCAGCGGCTGCAGGCTGCTCCAGATATGGCTGATCTGCACCGACGGCGTCGTCGGCGGCGTCGCCGTCGTCGTGTTGTGGCACTGGAAGCAATTGCCGTACTGGCCGAAGGTATTGTCGCTGGTGCCCTGCTGATAGGTCTCCATCGAGGCATTCGAGATCTGGCTGGTGCCGATCTCGTTGCCCGGCGGGAAACTCGGCGCCGGAACCGGATTGGGGTTGCCGTAGAACGGGTTGTTGGGTTCGACGCCGCTGTTGGTCCAGGTCGAGCCGGTGAAGAGATAGTTCTTGCGGATGTCGCCGTTCGGAATCTGTCCCATGACGCTGTTGTTGATGGAGATCACCAGCGAGTTCGACTGCGGCGAGGTTGCGTCGGCGTTTGGCGAGGTGTTGTAGGCCGCGCCCCAGGCATGCCAGCGGATCGTGTTGCTCGGCCCGATCGGCTGGGTGACGCCGGTCGGAGAGACGATGTTGGGCGCACTGTACTCGGCGAGCTCGTCGTTGAAGGGCGCCGAACAGTTCATCCGACAGAACAGCCAAGCTCCGCTCGTGTCCTGCGGCACGTTGACGATCTGGCCCTGCAAATTGACGTAGGAATAGGCGGAGTTGGGCGCATTGCCGAGATGCTCGAAGGTCGACCAGATCATCTCCGGATGATTGGTGGCCGAGCCCACGACGTGGATGCCGACAAGCGCGAGCGTCGCGCTCTTGGTGCCGTTCGGAGTCCACTTGTTGGGATTTGAGGTGTTGTAGGTCGGCACGATGGCATTGACCGTGACGTATTGGCTGGCATTGGGCAGCGTGGCGGCATCGACCCAGGAGGTCTTGGTCTCGATCGCCAAAGCGTCGGGATCGGGGAACTTCACGCCATGGGCGGCGGCATAGGCGACGATACTGTCGAGCTGTTGCTGGGTGGTGGGGAATTGCTGGCCGGGCGGGGTGTTGCCGCCATTGGAATTCTTGATCTGGGTAAGGAAGTAGGCGAACACGTCGTTGACAAAGGTCGCGTAATAGACGAGCGAACCGGACTGCGAGATCAGCACGCCGCCGCCGCCGGCCTGGCCCTGGTCGGGGATGATCGGATTGCCGTTGGCATCGACGAACACCGCCTTTTTGTTCACGATCAGCTTCATCACGCGCGAAGGCTGGCCGTTCGGCGCCGCCAGCATGCTGAGATTGGGCTTGAAGGGCTTGCCGGCCTTGTTGAGCAGAAGCAGACGGCCGCTGCGGTCGAACGAGGCCTTGGCGATCTCGACACCGCCCAGCATCGGTTTGCCGGCTGCGCTGAGCTTGGTGGGCACGATCTCATGGCGCACATTGTTCTTGTCGAAGATGATGGGCAGTCCGTTGGGCCCGGGCTTCTCCGCGCGCAACGCGAAGTTCAGCTTGGTCAGCGACGGGTTCTGCAGGAATCTCAATGTCCCGTTCGGTCCGGGAACCACCTGATAGAAGGCGTTCGAATCGAAGATGTGACCGGTGCCGCCATATTGCGCCGTGGTCGGCGAGGTCAGCCACAGAAACATTTGCTCCGACCAGGTGAAGAAGGCGCAGTTCGAGCTCGGCTGGAAAGCGATGCTGTTGGCCGGATTGACCACGCCGTTCACGCTCGGCGTGCCGCTGGCGAACCAGCCTGCGAAAGTGGAGGGCGAGACCGTGCAGGTTTGCTGGGCATCGGAAGGAATCGTCTGGGCTGGCGCGTGCAATCCCGAACCGAGCAGAACGAGCGAGACAGCCGCCAGCGTCCTGGCGGGCGTTTGCAGTGTCATGATTTTCCCCTGTATCAACCTTAAATCGTCGATTGACTCTATTGCTCACACGTCGAATGTAAAGCCCGCTCGCGGAAATGACCTGCGCCGCAGGCGCGGCCGGCCGTTATAGTGGCTCCATGAGCGATCTCTTCGAGGCGGGAGGCCTGGCCGACGGCGCGCCGCGGCCGCTGGCCGACCGGTTGCGGCCTGCGTCGCTGGCGGAGGTCGTGGGCCAGGGTCACCTGCTGGCCAAGGACGGTCCCATCGGCCGCATGGTCGGCGCCAACCGGCCGCATTCGATCATCCTCTGGGGACCGCCGGGCACCGGCAAGACCACCATCGCGCGGCTGCTCTCGAGGGCGTTCAAGCTGCATTTCGAGCAGCTCTCGGCGGTATTCTCCGGAGTCGCCGATCTCAAGAAGACTTTCGAAGCCGCGCGCGCGCGGCGCAAGATCGGGCAGGGCACGCTGCTGTTCGTCGACGAGATCCACCGCTTCAACCGGAGCCAGCAGGACTCCTTCCTGCCGGTGGTGGAGGACGGCACCGTCGTCCTGGTCGGTGCCACGACGGAGAATCCGTCCTTCGAGCTCAACGGGGCGCTGCTCTCCCGTGCCCAGGTGCTGGTCTTGCGGCGGCTGGACGATGCGGCGCTGGAGACGCTGATCGCGCGCGCCGAATCCCACTACGGGCGGAAACTTCCGCTGACGGATGATGCGCGCGTCTCGCTGCGTGCGATGGCTGACGGCGATGGGCGCTATCTTCTCAATCTGGTGGAGGAGGTGGCCGCGGTCGAGGCCCAGGCGCCACTGGATACGGCCGCGCTGACGGCACTGGTGCAGAAGCGCGCGCCGCTTTACGACAAGTCGCGCGAGGAGCACTACAATCTGATCTCCGCGCTGCACAAATCGATCCGCGGCTCCGATCCCGATGCGGCGCTTTACTGGCTGGCGCGCATGCTGGCCGGCGGCGAGCAGCCGCTCTATATCGTGCGCCGCCTCGTACGCGCCAGCATCGAAGACATCGGCCTTGCCGATCCGCAGGCCGTGGTGCAAGCCTTGGCGGCAAAGGACGTCTATGACTTCCTCGGCAGCCCCGAAGGCGAGATCGCGCTGGTGCAATGCGTGCTCTATTTGGCCAGCGCGCCGAAATCGAACGCCGTCTACAAGGCCCACGGCGCGGCGATGCGCGCAGCCGAGGAGCACGGCTCGCTGATGCCGCCGGCGCACATCCTCAACGCGCCGACCAAGCTGATGAAAAACCTCGGCTACGGCAAAGGCTATGAATACGATCACGAGGCCGAGCAGGGCTTCTCGGGTCAGAACTACTTCCCCGACGCTATGGAACGCCAGAGCCTATATCGCCCCAAGGATACCGGGTTCGAGCGCGAAATCGCCAAGCGCCTGGAATATTGGGCAGGTCTGAGAGCGAAGCGCGGCCGCTGAGTACCTTCAAGGCAGGGCCTCAAGGTCGCCCCAAATGTGACTCAGGCCTCCGTTGATGCCCTGAGCGTGCGGGAAGCCCAGATTGCCGGGCCGGTGGAACGCCATGTTTCCCAAGCTGTCATCCTCCGGGTTGGTGTGGCAATTGAGACAGCTCATTGAGGTGTTTGGGTTGTCGCCTTGCAGGAAAGTCTCGATGGCGGTGTTTGCAAGGTGGACAGTGCCGTGTGTGGTGACCTGCCAGCCATCGTTAGGGGCCACCGGCCAGATTCCCTGGCTTCCGACAAAGCCGCCCGCAAATTCGTACCAGGTGGTTCCGGTCTGGATATAGTTCCAGCGGATATCGTTCACGCCGATCTGCGAGCGTACGCTGTAGTTTGCAGCAATCACCCTGCTGTTGTTGACGCTGTCGCTGGGGTTGGTTCCCCAGGGCATCTCGCGGCGGACATCTCCCGGCGTAATCGTCATGGCGTTGTTGGCCTGCAAACCGCCGGGCACGAGCCCGAAGCGCGCCACATTGGGCGAGGCTGGACTGTCGCTGGACGACAACAGCCAGTAGCCGCTTTCAGGTGGCGAACTGCCGCTGCCAGTGGCCGATTGATAGGTATAGGGCACGGTCGGAGCGTTGCAGACATGTTCGAAGGTCGACCAGATCATCGCCGGTTGACCGATCGCGCTTCCCACGACATGCATCGAGATCAGCGCCAGCGTCGCGCTGCGCGTGCCGGTTTGCAGCCATTTGGTCTGCGGAGTTGAAGTGTCCGGCGTATAGACCGGGATTGTCGCCTGCAGCGTAATATAGGCGCAGCCCGGCGGCAGGTTGACCGCCTCGACCCAGGCCATCTTGATCTCCACAGCCATCGCGTCGCGATCGGGGAAGGTGAATTGATTGACGCTGGTGTGCGCCGCCACATAGTCCTCAATGCGCCAGATCGAATCTGCAGAGTCGGGGAAATGATCGGCGATCGAGTCGTTTGGATACGTGGCGCTGTCATCGGCAATGCCCTGATCTTGGACGCCCGTCTTGAACCAGGCATATACGTCGTTGACAGCGATGCTGTAATAGACGAGCGAACCGTTCTGAGCCATCAAGACCGATTGGGAGGGGTCGGATTGACCCAGCTCGGTCTCGATCACGGTCCCGAACGGGTCGAAGACCGCAAGAACTCCGCCGATGGTCAGGCTCTGCGCGGTCGTGATGCCACGCGCATGTTGGGGCTTGGGCGCAAGCAAAATGGCCCTTCCGGCCCGGTCGAACAGCGACACCTTGTGGTCGGCGCCGATCGCGGCCCGCGCGACCTCGACCAGCCTGCCGTTGCCGTCGTGCACTTCTTCGAGCTTGTTGGGTCCATGCAGGACAGGCGCGCGCTCATAGAGCCTGCCGGATTTGGCCCGCATCAGCGGCAGGCCGTGCGGTCCGTTTTGGTCGACATGCGCCGTGAAGATCATATTTCGCAAGCCGCCGACGATGGGCGTCATCGTCCGTCGGTGATTGGCATCAAGGGGCGAAACCGTGAAGAAGACGGGCGAATTGAACACCATTCCGTTGCCGTCGCCGCCATAGGACGAAGGCGCGGGCGAGGTCAGCCATAGGAACATGCGCTCCGACCAATCGTAAAAGGAGCAATCATCGGATGGCGGATCCGCCGGAAAGTGGGTGCTGTCCGGCGTGACGACGCCGTTCACGGTCACCTGGCCTGAGGCGAACCAGGAACCCAAACTATTCGGTCCCGTGCTCGGTACCGAGCAGGTGTTGACGACATTGTCGCTCGGGAGCTGGCTGCCGACAAAGGTCCAAGGTGTGCAGGCGGCCAAGAAGAACGCCGCCGCGCCACCGAGGCGCGCGCCTCGACCGTGCACCATCGGTCCGAAAATCCGCATGACCAATCCCCCAACCCCAAAAAAATGAAGCCTGAAATCTGTAATTTATGGTAGAAGGCATCCGGCACGCTGTCCACGTGCCTTCGCCCGGCTTTATGCTGCGGTTGCACCGATCGCTGGGATTGTCGCGGCGAATTCGGCGCCGGTTGTGACGCGCAATATCGGCGATTTCTGTGGTATGGCATTCGACGTCGTCGATCCGTGGGACATGGCATGAACCCCGCCATCCTTCTGGCCGTCGCGCTCGGTGGCGCGCTGGGCTCTATGCTTCGCTATCTCGTCGCGGGGGCGGTACAGTCGTCGGCCTGGTCGGGATTTCCCTGGGGGATATTCTTTGTCAACGTCAGCGGCGGCCTGGCGATGGGCGTGATCGTCGAATTGAGCGCGCTCAAGCTGCAGATCGCGCCGGAACTGCGCGCGTTCCTGACGGTGGGGATTCTCGGCGGCTATACGACGTTCTCGACCTTCTCCCTCGACAGTGTGTTGCTGATCGAGCGCGGGGCGTATGGCGCCGCGGCAGCCTACATCGTGGGATCGACCTTGCTCTCCATCCTGGCGTTGTTCGCCGGCCTTTGGCTCGTGCGCGTTCTGTAATGGCCGAGACCGTCGAGATCGCGGGCGACGACGACGGCATCCGGCTCGACCGCTGGTTCAAGCGGCATTATCCGGCGCTGAGCCACGGCCGTCTGGAGAAGTTGCTGCGCACCGGGCAAGTCCGGCTCGACGGCAAGCGGGCCAAATCCGCGGACCGCGTCGCGATCGGACAGGCGATCCGCGTCCCGCCGCAAGTCGTGAGCGCGGCCGTCGAAGAGCGCAAACGCGCGCCGGCGCGCACCGACGCCAAGCTCGAGGATCTGATCCTCTATATGGACAAGTCCGTGATCGTGCTCGACAAGCCGCCCGGGCTGGCGACGCAGGGCGGCAGCGGGCTCACCACCCATGTCGACGGTATGCTCGACCAGATCGCGTTCGAGAAGCGCCAGCGGCCGCGCCTGGTGCATCGGCTGGACCGCGACACCTCCGGCGTGCTGGTGATCGCGCGGTCGCCGGCCGCAGCCGCGGCCCTCGCCAAGTCCCTGGCGCAGCGCGACGCGAGCAAGATCTACTGGGCCCTCACGCGCGGCGTGCCGAAGCAGAAGCGCGGAACAATCCGCGCGGCGCTGGCCAAGGAAGGCGGCCGCGGCGCCGAGCGCATGGAGATCGCAGAGAGCGACGACGCCAAGCAGGCTCTCACCGACTACGCCGTCGTCGACCATGCCGGCGAGGAGTTCGCCTTCGTCGCGGCGCGGCCGCTGACCGGCCGCACGCACCAGATCCGCGTCCATCTGGCGAGCCTGGGCACGCCCATCGTCGGCGATTTCAAATATGGCGGCCAGGGCGCGCGCGGCAAAGGCGCGATCGCGGACAGGCTGCATCTGCATGCGCGCTCCATCGACATCGCCCATCCCGACGGCGGACGGCTGCAGGTGGTTGCGCCGCTGCCGGCGCATATGCTCAAGAGCTGGAAATTCCTGGGGTTCGCCGCGGAGAATGTCGCGGACCCTTTCACCGCGAGGAGAAGGACTTGAAACGGCCGAGTCACATCGTGCATTGGCGCGACGTCGAAGCGCCGGCGGCTCCGCCGAACGCGCCGGAGGATTTCGGCTTTGCTTCGGAATTGTCCGTGGCGGCCTCCGTCAATCACCTGCGCGTGGCGCATCTTCGCATTCCGCCGGGCAGGCGCGCCTATCCGCCGCTGGCGATGGAGAATTTGGAGGTCTTCTCGTTCGTGCTGGAAGGGGCACCCGACTTGTGGGCTGACGGCCATCTGCATCCCTTGCGCGAGGGCGACGGCATCATCCTGCGCGCGCGCACCGGCTTGGCGCATTCTCTGATCAACAACGCGACGACGGATGCGCGGGTGTTCGTGATGAGCGAACCTTTCCCGCGCAATGCCCGCGCTTCGCATCCGCTTGACGCTTGGGCCAGCGAAATGATGAAGAAGATGGGCATGCATTGGGACGACGCCCCGAAACGCAAGTTCGGGCCCAACGACGGCAAGCCCGGCAACGTGATCGGCCGCAAGCGCGCCAAGCCGGATTTTGCTGTCCATTGGCGCGACATCCTCGAGAAGAAGGCCAAGCGCTACCCCGGCAGCACCGAGGACCAAGGCATCGATGCCCCGTTCGGCAAGCTGGCGCGCTTCTCGCGCATCGGCATGCATCTCGAAGTGCTCAAGCCCGGCCGGCGCACGTCCTATCCGCATGCCGAGCGCGACGAGGATGAATTCGTGTTCGTCGTCGGGGGCCAAATCGATGCCTGGAACGACGGCCATGTGACGGCGATGGGCAAAGGCGATTTCATCGGGTGGCGCAGCGGCACCGGCATCACCCATGTGCTCATGAACAATGCGGACACGGAGGCGGTTCTGCTGGTCGGCGGCGAAGCCTCGCGCGTCAGGAACCAGTACTGGTATCCCTTCCGCCCCAGCCGCAACAAAGCCGCCGGCGCGAATTATTGGGCCGACCATCCGGTGCCCAAGCTCGGGCCGCACGATGGGCTGCCGGATGCATTGCGTGCGAAGCTTCCGCCGCGAGCGAGAAAATCCGCGCTCGCCGCGAATACGGCGGCGCTGAAGGTGGGAGCGAAGAAGCGGCGATGATCTAAATTCGTGTATTATCAAAAAGAACGTCATCGCCCGGCTTGTCCGGGCGACCCATATTTCTGTTCTTCCCGCATGAACAAGCGCTTTTTCGTCTACATCATGGCAAGCAAACCATGGGGACCGCTCTATACCGGCGTGACCAGGGACCTTGAGGTGCGTGTATATCAGCACAAGCATGGCCTGCTTGACGGTTTTGCAAAGAAGCATGGGGTAAAGGTGCTGGTCCACTTTGAGGAGCATGGGACAGCCGCTGATGCAATCCAGCGCGAGAAACGCATCAAGAAATGGCCGCGCGCGTGGAAGATCAATCTGATCAGGACGGACAATCCGGATTGGTTCGATCTGGCGAAGGATTGGTATCCCGAAATGCCGACCGCGGAGGAAATAGAAAATTGGGTCGCCCGCATGAAGCGGGCGATGACGGTTGAGGATGTGGCTGGGGAAGAGGAAAGTTTCCCATGAAGCGCTTCTACAAGCAGGTTGAGGTCGCTGGCGGCAGGGTCTTGCTCGACGGCAAGGCGCTGAAGACGCCGAAAGGGGCGGAGGTGGCGCTGCCGACGACCGCGCTTGCTGAGGCTGTGGCGCAAGAATGGCGCGGACTGGGCAAGGAAATCGTGCCGGCGTCCATGCCGCTCACGCTCCTCGCCAATACCGCCATCGATGGAATAGCCGCCCGCAGATCCGAGGTCGCGGCGGAGATCGCCGCGTTCGCCGGCCACGATCACCTTTGCTATCGCGCAGGGGAGCCGCCCGAGCTGGCGCGGCGCGAGGCGCAAGCCTGGGATCCTGTGCTCGTCTGGGCGGCGAGCCTCCACGGCGCCCGGCTGGCGACCACGACGGGGATTGCCTCCATCGACCAGCCGCCGGAGAGCCTGGCCGCGCTCGGACGCGCGGTCGCGGCGCTCGATCCCTTCGTCCTCGCCGGGCTGCATGTCGCAACCACCGTCACCGGCTCGCTGGTCCTGGCCCTGGCGTTGGCTGGCGGGCGGTTGACCGCGGCCGAGGCCTTCCGACTCTCCCGGATCGACGAGGACTATCAGGCCGAACGTTGGGGTCTGGACTTCGAAGCGGAAGCGCGAGCGAAAAGACTGGCCCTGGAACTGGACGCGGCGGCCCGATTCATGGACCTTGCGCGATCCGATCAGGCGGCGGCGCACCCATGAAGCACATCATCCAGGAACTCGAGGAGAAACGCCGGCGCGCGCGGCTGGGCGGCGGCGAGGCGCGAATCAAGGCCCAGCATGCCCGCGGCAAGCTGACCGCGCGCGAGCGCCTCGACGTGCTGCTCGACGAGAACTCCTTCGAGGAGTTCGACATGTTCATCGAGCACCGCAACAAGGACTTCGACGCCGACAAAACCATCATCCCCGGCGACGGCGTGGTCACCGGCTGGGGCACGATCAACGGCCGCATGACCTATGTCTACGCCAAGGACTTCACCGTCTTCGGCGGCTCGCTGTCGGAGACCCACGCGCAGAAGATCGTCAAGATCCAGGACATGGCGATGCGCAACGGCGCGCCGATCATCGGCCTGCTCGACGCCGGCGGCGCGCGCATCCAGGAGGGCGTGTCGAGCCTCGCGGGCTATGGCGAGGTGTTCAAGGGCAACGTGCTGGCGTCGGGCGTGGTGCCGCAGATCAGCGCCATCATGGGCCCCT
>JAFARO010000012.1 GCA_019245415.1 Alphaproteobacteria bacterium
CATCGGCCGCCCCGCCATCATGGTGCCGCTGCCGCACGCCCTCGACGACAACCAGACGCCCAACGCCGACGCGCTGGCCAATGCCGGCGGCGGCTGGCGCGTCCGCCAGAACGAACTCACGCCGCAGAAGCTGGCCGCGATGCTGACCGACGCGTTCTCCGCGCCGGCCGATCTCGCCAAACGTGCCGCCGCGGCCCGCGCCGTCGGCAGGTCCGACGGCACCCAGCGTTTCGCCGACGCCGTCGAACAGATCGCGAGGGCCGCATGACCGCGCCCGCGAAGACCCGCGTCCCGCTCGATGTCGGCACCATCCATTTCATCGGCATCGGCGGCATCGGCATGAGCGGCATCGCCGAGATCATGCACAATCTGGGCTACAAGGTGCAGGGCTCGGACGCGGTCGAGAACACCAATGTCAAGCGGCTGCGTGCCATGGGCATTCCTGTGAGCATCGGTCATGCGGTGGAAAACCTCAACGAGGCGCATGCCGTCGTCTACTCGTCCGCCGTCAAGACAGGCAATGTCGAGTTCGACGAGGCGCGCAAACTCAACCTTCCGCTGGTGCGCCGCGCCGAGATGCTGGCCGAGATCATGCGGCTCAAATCGTGCGTCGCCATTGCCGGCACCAACGGCAAGACCACGACGACGACGATGGTGGCCGCGCTTCTCGACGCCGGTGGGCTCGATCCCACCGTGGTCAATGGCGGCATCATCAATGCCTATGACACCAACGCCCGCCTTGGGGCAGGCGACTGGGTCGTTGTCGAGGCGGACGAGAGCGACGGCACCTTCCTGCGGCTGCCGGCGACCGTCGCTGTGGTGACCAATGCCGACCCCGATCATCTCGATTACTACGGCACCTTCGACAAGATGCGCGACGCCTTTCAGCGCTTCATCGAGAACGTGCCGTTCTACGGCTTCGCCGTCCTTTGCATCGATCATCCCGAGGTCCAGGCGATGGTCGGCCGCATCGAGGATCGCCGCATCGTCACCTATGGGCTGTCGCCGCAGGCCGATATCCGCGCCGTCAACGCGCGCTATAGCCAGGGAATGTCGTGCTTCGACGTCGTCGTCACCGACCGCCGCAAGAACAGCGAGCACCGCATCGACGGCGTGCGCCTGCCGATGCCGGGCGAACACAACGTGCAGAATTCGCTCGCCGCGATCACGGTGGCGCGCGAGATCGGCATCGCAGACGAGACGATCCGCGAGGCGCTCGGCCGTTTCGGCGGCGTCAAGCGGCGCTTCACCAAGGTCGGCGAATGGAACGGGGCCGCGATCATCGACGATTACGGGCACAATCCGTTCAAGATCGCCGCGGCGCTGAAGGCGGCGCGGCAGGCCTACGCCGGCCCGGTGATCGCCGTGGTGCAGCCCCACCGCTATACCCGGCTGCGCGATACCTGGGAACAATTCTGCTCCTGTCTCAACGACGCCGACGTCGCGGTCATCGCGCCGGTCTATCCGGCGGGCGAGCAACCGATCGACGGCATCGACCGCGACACCTACGCCGACGCGTTGCGCGCGCACGGCCACCGCAACGTGCTCACTGTCGAGGGTGGCCATGACCTGGCCGCCGCGGTCAGGCCGCTGGCCAAGGAAGGCGGGGCCATCGTCCTGCTCGGCGCCGGCTCGATCTCCCACTGGGCGCATGCGCTCCAGTCGCAGCTGGAGGGCGGGGCGTGATGATGAGCCGTCCCTGCGATGCGCTGCCGCCGGTGCGCGGGACCTATACCCAAGGTGCCGCGCTCAAGGACCTGGTCTGGTTCCGCGCCGGCGGACCTGCCGAGATTCTCTTCCGGCCAGCGGATGCGGATGATCTCGCGACTTTTCTCGCTGCGCGTTCATCGCAGACCCCCGTCAGCGTCATCGGGGTGGGCTCGAACCTCCTGGTGCGTGACGGCGGCATCGCGGGCGTGGTCGTTCGTCTGCCGGCGGCGTTCGGCAAGATCGCGGTCGAGGAAACGCGCATCCGTGCCGGAGCGGCGGCACTCGATGCCGCAGTTGCCAGGGCGGCCGCGGACGCCGGCATCGGCGGCCTCGAATTTCTGCGCGGCATCCCAGGCACCATCGGAGGTGCGCTCAAGATGAACGCCGGCTGCTATGGCAAGGAGATCAAGGATGTCCTGGTCGAAGCCATCGCGATCGACGGCAAAGGCGACAGGATCGCGTTGTCGCCCGACGATATGGGCTTCGTCTATCGCAAGGCGCAGGTGCCCGACGATTTCATCTTTGTCGAGGCGGTGCTTCAGGGCAGCAGAGACGATCCCGCGGCCGTCAAGGCGCGCATGGAGGCGCTGGTCTCGCAGCGCGAAGCCACCCAGCCCGTCAAGTCGCGCACCGGCGGTTCGACGTTCAAGAACCCGCCCGGACAAAAGGCGTGGGAACTGATCGACAAGGCCGGCTGCCGCGGACATGCGCGCGGCGCGGCACAGGTCAGCGAGAAGCATTGCAATTTCCTCATCAACACCGGCAACGCGACCGCATCCGACATCGAGGCGCTCGGTGAAGACGTGCGGGCGCGCGTCCGCGACATGTTCGGCATCGATCTCGAATGGGAGATCAAGCGGGTGGGCATCGCATGAATGCCTTCAGACGCGTTGCCGTTTTGATGGGGGGGCGTTCTGCCGAGCGCGAAGTCAGCCTCTCTTCGGGCGCGGGCTGCGCGCAGGCGTTGCGCGACGAAGGCTTCGATGTCGTCGAGATCGATCCGCAGGAAAATCCCGGCCAGCAGATCGCCGAGGCGAAGCCCGACTGCGCGTTCAACGCGCTGCACGGCCGCTATGGCGAGGATGGCTGCATCCAGGGCGTGCTGGAGCTCTTGCGGGTTCCCTACACGCATTCGGGCGTGCTGGCCTCCGCGCTGGCCATGCATAAGGAGCGCACCAAAGACGTCTACCGCGCCGCCGGAATTCCGGTGGTCAAGTCAATCGTCGCCGACCGCCGTGAAGCGGGTCGGGCGCATTTGATGGAGCCGCCCTATGTCGTCAAGCCCGTGAACGAAGGATCGTCCGTCGGCGTCTTCATCATCCGCAAGGGCGACAATCGTCCACCGTCCGAGCTGACCAAGCCCGAATGGAATCTGACCGATGAAATGATGGTCGAGGAATTCGTGCCGGGCCGCGAACTCACGGTGGCGGTGATGGGCGAACGCGCGCTCGGCGTCACAGAGATCACGACCGATCTCGCTTTCTACGACTATGAAGCCAAGTATGCCGCCGGCGGCTCGCGTCACCTTCTACCCGCGCCGATACCGCAAGCGGTGGCCGATGAGGCGATGCGGCTCTCAATTCTCGCCCACAAGGCACTCGGCTGCCGCGGTGTGACGCGGACCGATTTCCGCTATGACGACACAGGCAAGAGCCATCGGTTGATTGCGCTCGAGACCAACACCCAGCCCGGCATGACGCCGACCTCGCTGGTGCCGGAGCAGGCCGCCTTTGTCGGCATGAGCTACGCCAAGCTCTGCCGCTGGATGGTGGAGGACGCCTCATGCGACCGGTGAGGCTCGAGCGAAATCCGCGGTCGCGGACCAAAGAGCCGACGCGGCCCGCGCGCGGCGGCAAGCGTTCCTCGTCGCAGCAGGCCTTCGGCCGACGGGCCCGCAAACCGGGCGCGATCGCGCGACTCTTCTGGCGGGTGCGCGGCTGGCTCACTTTCCGCAAGCCGATGGTGACGCTCTGCTTCGGTCTGCTCCTCCTGGTGCTGATCGCGGGCCTTTTCGTCAGCGGCACCGTCGCGCGCACGATCGGGCGCGTAGAGCACGGCTTGGACGGCTTCGTCGCCAATGCGGGCTTCGGCATCGCAGAAGTTCATTTGTCGGGCAATGCCCGCACCCCGCCCGAGACGATCCTCGCCGCGCTCGGATTCCAGCCGGGCGAGTCCATCTTCGGCGCCGACCTGCAATCGGCCCGGTTGCGGCTGAAGAAGCTCGATTGGGTCGCCGATGCCGATGTGCAGCGGCGCTATCCCGATGCCATCAGCGTAAGACTGGTTGAGAAACTGCCCTTCGCATTGTGGAAGCCGCCAGCGGGCAATATCTGCATCGTGGATCGTTCCGGCGCGGTCATCACCGACAAGGACGTCGCGCAGTTCGCCAGGCTGCCATTGCTTATTGGTGACGCCGCGCCAGCGGTCGCCGCCGATCTCGTGGACGCCGTGGCCCAGCACCGCGCCGTCGCGGCGCGCGTCAAGGGCTACGAGCGCGTCTCGCAGCGGCGCTGGAACCTGATCCTCGACGGGGATGTCGTGGTCAAGCTGCCGGAAACGGGCTGGCACAAGGAATTGGACACGCTTGAGCACATGATCGTGGACCAGGGCGTGCTGGAGCGCGCCATCGCTGAAATCGACCTGCGAATCCCTTCGCATTATTTCTTTGGACTCAAGGGGGCCAAGCCGGAGTCCAAACATGTCGACCGGGGGAGAGAACTCTGATGGGTGAGACCGTGCGCTTGCGCGCCGTGGGAGAGGTGCCGGCCTATCGACCGGGTCTGGTCACCGCGCTGGATATCGGGTCGTCCAAAGTCGCGTGCCTGATCGGGCGGGCCGAACACGGAAGCCTGCGGATCCTGGGTGCCGCGCTGCGCGAGAGTCAGGGCATCCGCGCCGGCACGGTGGTGAGCCTGGACCTGGTCGAGGAATCGATCCGCGACTGCGTGGCGGCCGCCGAAAACCATGCCGACGCGCGCATCCAGAACGTGCTCATCTCCGTCAATTGCGGCAATCCCACCAGCGTCACCTCGCGCGCGGCGATGGCGCTGGACGGCGCGCTGGTGACCGACGCGCATCTGCGCGCCCTGCTGGCCGACGGCCGCAGCAAATGCGTGCTCGATGGCCACGAGATCGTGCAGAGCGCCCCCACCGCCTATGTCGTCGACGAGGCGCGGGGCGTGCGCGATCCCTCGGGCATGTTCTGCCAGCGCATCGGCGTCGCCATGCATGCGGTGGCCGTCAAGCCTTCGCCCTATCAGAACCTGAAGCTTGCGGTGGAGCGCTGCCACTTGAACGTGGTCGCAGCGCTGTTCGCGCCCTATGCCAGCGGGCTCGCGACGCTGACCGAGGACGAAAAGCAGCTGGGAGCCATCCTGATCGACATGGGCGCCGGCGTCACATCGATCGCAGTGTTCCTGGAGGGCCACCTCGTCCATGCCGACGTGGTGCCGATGGGCGGGCTGCAGGTCACGACCGATCTCGCGCGTATGCTTTCCGCGCCTTTGTCGGCCGCGGAACGCAGCAAGACGCTGTTCGGAGCGGCGCTGGGCGACATGGAAGCCAATGCCGATGTCGTCGCCATCCACCAGATGGGCGAGGATGGCGAGGATGCCGCCGTGCGCGTGCCGCGCTCGATGCTGACACGCATCATCCAGGCGCGTCTTGAAGAGATCCTGGGCGAGGTGCAGGCGCGACTGCGCGCCTCGGGCTTCGACGTCGCCGCCGGACGGCGCGCCGTGTTGACCGGCGGTGCCTGCCAGCTTGCAGGGCTGCGCGAACTCGCTGCGCGGGTTCTCAACAAACAGGTGCGCATCGGCAGGCCGCAGGCGCTGGCGGGACTTCCCGCGGCGTCGCTCGGACCGGACTATGCGACCGCAGTGGGACTGGTGCTCGCGGGCGCCACCATGGCACCCGAGATCCTCAATCCCGATCCCATCGAAACGCAGAGCGAGATGGGGCGAGGATGGCTCAGCCGGTTGACCGGCGGCCTCATCCGGTGATTCAACAATAAGAACGCGAATCAGTTGGGCTTTTGTGGCGTGAAGAAAAGGGCGGCGTGCGTTAAGCCAAGGAGAAGAAAATGGCGATCAATCTCAAAGCGCCCGAGTTGAAGGAACTTCGGCCCCGGATCACCGTGCTGGGCGTGGGCGGCGCCGGAGGCAATGCGGTCAACAACATGATCGCGGCCAAGCTCGAGGGGGTCGACTTCGTCGTCGCCAACACCGATGCCCAGGCGCTCGCCCAATCCAAGGCCGAGCGCCGCATCCAGATCGGCGCGCTGGCGACCGAAGGCCTGGGCGCCGGGGCGCAACCCGATGTCGGCCGCGCGGCGGCGGAAGAATCGCTCGACGAGATCCTGGAACAGCTCTCCGGCTCGCACATGGTGTTCATCACCGCCGGCATGGGCGGCGGCACCGGCACCGGCGCCGCGCCGGTCATCGCGCGCGCGGTGCGCGAGCTCGGCGTGCTGACCGTGGGCGTCGTCACCAAGCCCTTCGCCTTCGAGGGCGACAACCGCATGCGGCTGGCGGAGCGCGGCATCCTCGATCTCCAGCAGCACGTCCACACCCTGATCGTCATCCCCAACCAGAACCTGTTCCGCGTTGCCAACGACCGCACCACCTTCGCCCAGGCCTTCGCCATGGCGGACGAGGTGCTGCATTCGGGCGTGCGCGGCGTCACCGACCTGATCGTCATGCCGGGCCTGATCAATCTCGACTTCGCCGACATCAAGGCGGTGATCTCCGAGATGGGCAAGGCGATGATGGGCACCGGCGAGGCCGAGGGCGAGAACCGCGCCGAGAAGGCCGCCGACATGGCGATCTGCAACCCGCTGCTCGACGACGTCTCGATGAAGGGCGCGCGCGGCGTGCTGATCAACATCACCGGCGGTCCGGACCTGATGCTGTTCGAGGTCGAGCAAGCCGCCAACCGCGTCCGCGCGGAGGTCGATCCCGACGCCAAGATCATCTTCGGCTCGACGATCCTCGACAACATGGAGGGCCGCATTCGCGTGTCGGTCGTCGCCACCGGCATCGATGCGGCCGAGATGCGCCTGCCGCGCAACGTCGAGCCGCTGCGCCCGGCGCTGCGCGCGCTGCCGCTCAAACCCGAGGCGAAAGCCGAAGCCATGGCCGCGCCGCCGACGCCGCCCAATCCAGTGATCCGCCAGCAGGAAGTGCTCGCCGCCGAGATGAACGCCGTCCAGGCGCCGTCGTCGCCGCAGGAGGAATACATCCTGGGCGGCGAAGAAACACCGCAGGTCGCCGACGAGCCGATCCCCGTCTCGGTGCGCCCGGTGCAGGTGCCGCGCGCGACGGCGCCGCTACCGTCGCAGGAGCCGGAGCGCCGCGGCTGGGGATTCCTCGGCCGCCGCAAGCCGCGCGAGGAAACGCGCGTCGAGCCGGCGCTGCAGCGTCCGTTGTCGGCGCCGCCGCGGGCAAGCAGCCAGGTGCTGTCGCGACCGGCCGAGGCGGCCAAATCGGCCACGCCGGAAGATCTGTTTCCCGATCACGCGCGCGACGACCAGTTCGAAATTCCGGCATTCCTGCGCCGGCAGACGAACTGAGGGCGCTTGGTCTCGAGTGCGATGCGCGTTCGGTCTCTATTGGGACGGACGCGCGCGTGCGTTGACCCAGATGCCGGAGGCGAGATTGAGGTTGCGCGGATCTCCGCGCATCGTCGCCTCGAGTCCGGCAAGGTAGGCAAGGCACCAACGGCGGCTGAAATCATCCGGCGATTCCGCATCTTTCGGATCCGGCAGGCGGCGCATCTCGAGCACGATTCGCTGGCCGCGCCAGAGCGGCTGGCAATACACGGTGGCGGCGCGATGACGTTGCGCCAGCCGCGGCACCAGCGGCGACAGCTCCACAGGGCGGCCCAGGAAGTCGAAGGTGAGAACGTCCTTGCCGGTTGGGGAATCCGGCGCGAATCCTACGAGCGTGCCCTTGCGGATCTCGTCGACCAGCTCGCGCAGCGCACCTGCGCGGTCGGCGGTGTTGGAGGCGATGCGCATGGGCGCAGCTTCGCCCACCACTGGATCCGGGCCGGAGAAGCCGAAACCACGGAACGGCCTGCCGCAGGTCTGCATGAAATAGACGAAGCCGGCCATCGGCCCCAGATGGCTGGTGACGACGAGCCCGCGTTCGCCAGGCGCAAGCAGGTCGTCCAGCCCCGGCGACGGCGGGTCGATCAGGGCCGCGATCTCATCGCCGCGCTCGAAGAGATTGAGCCACCAGGCGCGCAATAGAAGGTCGGCGCGCCGACCCCATGCGATGTCCGCCAGCCAGCGTTCACGCTGCCAGGCGGTGGTGTCGGCAAGGCTCCAGGCCCACGCCACTTTTTCGGAGCCCAGATCCACCTTGGCGCTGCTGCCCGAGAGCGCCTCCAGCCCTTCTGCGAGCGTCCTTGGCATCTGAGGTGCATTGGCACGGGCGAGCCTGGCGGCGACCTGGCGCATCTCTTCGTGTCGTCCGGCATGGCGATGCAGTTTGTAGAGCGCCTCGAGCGCGTCCTTGTCCTCGGCGTCCAGAGAAAGAACACGTTCGAGGTCGGCCTGGGAGCCGGACATGCCCTTGAGTGCGCGCCGCACCCTGGCGCGAAGTTTGTGGAATCTGATGGCGATGTCGGGCGGAGTCGTTTCGATGGCGGCTGCGCCGCTCTCCAGCACCGTCAGCGCCTCCTGCGGATTGTTTTCCCCAAGAAGTGCGTCCGCATAGAGAATGCGCAAGACGATCGCGTCCGGGACGAGCGCGAGAATGCGCGGAATGAGGACGCGCTGCATCTCGCCGCGTTTCTGCTGCCGCAGCTGAAGCGTGATCCGCCGGGCCAAGGTTGCGACGCGCTCGCGGTCGGCGCGCTCGACGAGGTCCGCGGGAATTTCGCCTTCGCCTGCGACGCAATGCAGGACAATGTTGGTCGCCGCATGAATGGGCGACGTCGGCTCGAGGGAAACGGCACGGCCGGCGGCCGCCAGCGCCCCAGGATAGTCGCCCGCCCGCATCAGCAACTCGGCCAGCAACGCGGCGATGGGCGCGTCGCCCGGAAAGCTGTCCGCGGCGTCCTTGAGGGCCGCCTGGGCGTCGGCTGCCCGGTTGAGCGCGATGAGGCTCTGCGCGTGCAGGATGCGCAGTCGCGCATTGCCCGGGATGGCAACGACGGCCGCCTCGCAGGCCCGCAACGCCTCGGCGTATTTGCGCTGCTGCACGAGGCAGCGGCAGTAGAGATACTGCGCGGCGCCGTTTTGCGGGTTGGCCGCGACGAACGGCGCGAGCACCTGCTCGGCGGCGGCAAAATCCTGCGCCGCGATCAGGGCTTGCGCGCGGCCCAACTCATCCGGCGCCGATTGTGCGTCCGAAGCTTCGTCCATGAGCGCAGGGCCTATAGCGTATGCAGAGCCGCCTCCGGCTCGCTTCTGACGGCCCCCGAGACGCGATGTTCATAGACGAAGATGCGCTTCAGCGCCTCCATCATCTCCAGCCAGTCGGCGAACGAGTCGGCGCTGGCGAGATCGCGCGCATCCGGCGCCAGCTTGGTCGACCAGCCGCCGCTCATGATGCGGCACTGCGAACAATCCAGATCCGGCGTACAGCACTTGATCTCCTTGCGCGCGAGATCGGAACCGTAATAGTGCATCAAGGACGTGATGCGCGAGCCGCACAGCGGCGCGTTTCCCTCGTCATCGAGCGCGTGCAGCGGCCCGGGCTGCGTCGACCATCTGTTGTAGGCGCGCGAATAGAGCACGGTTTCCGGGAAATCCTCCATCAGCTCGAGCACCACGCGCTCGGCCGCGCGCAGATCGTCCTGCGAGAGCATCGGCGAGTCGTCGGAGTTGCTGACGCGGAAGAAGGCATCGTCATTGGGCTGATGATCGGCGAGCTTCGCCAGGTAAGTCGCGGTCGGGGAATAGAGATTGAAGGTCAGAGGCAGGCCGTGGTCGCGGCAGAGTTCGGCGATCCTGCGCGCGCCATCCAGGTTCCAGCGCGACAGGGTATAGTAGACGATGGCACGCCGGTCGCCACAGTAGTTGCGGAACGCCTTGCGAAACACGCTCGCGCCCCGCAAGGTCCGATCGGTCTCGTCATCGCCGGCCCACATCGAGATCGAAATGCGGAACGGGATCGCCGCGTCGATGCGAATGGAGCCGTTGGTGCCGACATTGCCGTACTGGAAGTGTCCGCTCGCCGCCATCAGCCGCTCTTGATGCAGCGCCGGCTCGGCGCCGACGAAATAGGCCATCGAAACCTGCCGCTCGGCCTCGCGCGCGAAAAAGCTCTCCCACTCCGCCACGGCGTCCTGCTCGTCCATCGCCGTGCGCTCGGACTCGAAATAGTAGCAGCCCTCGCATTTGAGGTTGCAGCGCTGGGTGATTTCGTAGAACGCCGGCTTGCGGAACCGGCGGATCGTGGATTTCGCCGCTTCGTAGCGCGCGGCCAAATCCGGCCGCGATCCGGTCAATTCCCGTATTCGCCGCAACGCAACGCGCGGGTCAGACGTCCCCATCGCCTTGATCCCTACACTCTTTCCGATAGCGAGGCGGCAATAGTGTCAGGTACTTACCGGGAAATCCATCCGAAAATCCCGGGCCCTTCCAATGTTAAGAAACCCGCGCCGGATTGCTCCGGCGCGGGTCTCGCTCAAAGGTCATGCAGCCTATGGGGAGGGGCTTACCACGGGCTGCACGCCCTCAAGATCGGCGAGGTTCAGATCCACCCAGGAAGGTGCCGGTGCAGGGATTGGCCTCGACGAAAACGATCCGCCCGTGGCGGTTGCAGGCGCGGACACAGCGTCCGCCGATGAAGGTCCGCATTCTGGAACGCCATCTCGAACTTTCCTTCTTTCCAAATCCATTCGAGCCGGTCCGGCTGGAGCAGCCGTTCCATGTCGCGTAAGATGGCGGAGCGGTTCTGAACCCGTTCTGGACGCGCCATTCATGACGGGTTCATGCAAGGAGTGCTAGAAAACCAACCATGCGGATGCGCGCAATCGCTTGTCTTTGCTTGGCTTTCGGCGCGCTGTGGAGCGGCGCCGCATGGGCCGATGACGACCGCAACGCCCCCTCTCTGGACAGCATCCTTCCCGCCATCCGTCAGCATCACCCCGGCAAGTTCTACGATGCCGAAGGGCCCTATGAGGGGCCGGACGGGCAGTTGCGCTACCGCCTCAAATGGATGACGCCCGATGGCCGTATCGTCTGGTTCGATGCCGACGCGCATACCGGCCGCGTGCTCAGTCCCGAATTCGAGCAGCGTGTGCGTCCGCCATTGCGCGAGGAACGCCCCGACCTGCGTCCGTTCGAGCGTCCGCGGCCGCCGCGACGGCCGCGTTAGGAGCAGCATATGCGCCTGCTTCTCGTCGAGGACGACCGCGACCTGCAACGCCTGCTCAAGAAGGCGCTGAGCGAGGCGGGTTATGTCGTCGACACCGCGGGCGACGGCGAAGAAGGGCATTTCCTCGGCGACACCGAACCCTATGACGCCGTCATCCTCGATCTCGGATTGCCCAAGCTCGATGGCGTGCGCGTACTCGAGAAATGGCGCAAGGCCGGGCGCAAGATGCCGGTCCTGATCCTGACTGCGCGCGACCGCTGGAGCGACAAGGTCGCCGGTTTCGATGCGGGGGCCGACGATTACCTGGCCAAGCCCTTTTACACCGAAGAGCTGTTGGCGCGGGTCCGCGCGCTGCTGCGCCGTGCAGCCGGATTTGCGACCTCGGAGATCGATATCGGCCAGCTCCACATCGACACGCGCGCGAGCCGCGTCACCATGGACGGCAACCCGGTGAAGCTGACCTCGCTCGAGTACCGCCTGCTGGCCTATCTCGCCCATCACCGCGGCAAGGTGGTGTCGCGCACCGAACTGGTGGAGCATCTCTACGATCAGGATTTCGACCGCGACTCCAACACGATCGAGGTGTTCGTCGGCCGCTTGCGCAAGAAACTCGATCCTTCCCTCATTCAGACGGTACGCGGCCTTGGCTATTGCCTCGACGATCCAAGCACTTCGGAAAAGACTGGCGCCCAGGCTTAACTCGCTTGCGGCCCGGTTGATCGCGGCGGCCGCGATCTGGGCCATATTCGGCCTCGCGATGGGCGGCTTCTTCCTCAGTCGCGCTTTCCGCACTGCGGTCGAAGACAATTTCAACACCACCTTGCAAGCCGATCTCGACGGGCTGGTCGCGGCCGCGGAGGCCGATCCCAATGGCGGCGTCGTGCTGGAGGAGAGGCTGCTCAACCACCGTTTCGAGCGCATCTATTCGGGGCTCTATTGGGAGATCCTGCCCGAGGCGCGCGGCCAGCCGGTTCAGTTTTCGCACTCCCTGTTCGACCACCTGATCAACATCGCGGACACCAGCAGCGTCGGCAGCACGACCTGGGGCTATGCTGAGGGACCCGAGAACCAGCGCCTGCGTGTGGTCGCGCAGCAGGTGGTCTTTCCGATCTCGGCCACACCCAACAAGGACGACAGCCGGGCCTATGTGTTCATGGTCGCGGCCGATCTTGCCGGGGTCGACAGCGAGACCGACGAATTCAACGGCACCTTGATCTGGGCCTTTTCCCTGCTGGGCGTGGGCCTGATCATCGCCGTGCTCTTGCAGGTGCGCGTCGGTCTGCGCCCGCTTGCCCGCCTGAGCGGTGCCTTGGCCCGGATCCGCGATGGCAAGGCGCGCCGCCTCGAAGGCACATACCCCGCCGAGATCGCCCCGCTGGTTGGCGAGCTCAACAGCCTGATCCAGCACAGCGAGGAAGTGGTCGGACGGGCGCGGACCCATGTGGCCAACCTGGCGCACTTCCTCAAGACCCCGCTCACCGTGCTGGCAAGCGAGGCGCAGGCCCAGTCCGGACCGCTGGCCGAGCAGGTCCAGCGCCAAGTCGATGCGATGCGCCGCCAGGTGGATCACTATCTCGCGCGCGGCCGCGCGGCCGGCGCGCTCGACGTGCTGGGCAACCGCACCCGCGTCGAGGAGGTGCTCGACGATCTGGTCCGCGTGCTGGCGCGCATCCATGGTGAGCGCGGGATCGCGATCTCGGAAGATTGTCCGAGGAGCCTGTTCTTTCGCGGCGAGCGTCAGGACCTGGAGGAGATGGCCGGCAACCTCATCGACAACGCCTGCAAATGGGCAAAGGCCCGGGTGCGGGTGAGCGCGCTGCCGGAAGGCGCGAAATGGCGGCTGGTGATCGAAGACGACGGCCCCGGCCTCAAGGCCGAAGATCGGGAGCGCGTGCTCGGGCGCGGCGAGCGGCTTGACGAGAGCGTACCGGGCAGCGGACTGGGGCTTTCCATCGTCGGCGACATCGCCAAGCTCTATGGCGGGACGCTGGCCCTCGACAGCTCGCCGCTGGGCGGCCTGCGGGCGCAGCTGGTGCTACCGGCTCTGGCCTGAAAAGCCAGCCGAAAGCGGACGTTAACGGATAATGTTTAGGCTCTAGGCTGCAGCAAGGATGCCGGAATGCTTTCGCCCGAAAAATCGGCGCAGTTGCGATCGCTGCTTGGCACTCTGCCGCCCCCTGCGGCGGCCAGGCTCGCGCGCGCCGTGGAGGTCGACAAGCTCGGCGGCGGCCGTGTCCTGCCCCATGAGATGATCCTCGACGCGCTGCGCCCGGCGCTGCGCATGGCGCCGCAGGCCGCGCGCACGCCGACGCCGATGCGTTTGTTCTGCCGTCCGTTCGAGGATCTGGTCAGCGAGCGATCGCCGAAGGACAAGGTCAAAGGCCGCATCGCGCGCGCGAGCATCGCGCCCGTGTGGTCGTGGCTGGAGAAGTTGCTCGGCCCCGCGGCGGCAGCCTATGTGGCCGAGACCCGCGGCTTGATCGTGTCGCAGGACTACGACGCGGCGCTCCATCGCGCCTCGTCGTTTTGGGCGGAATCGGCATCGGCGCTGCGCGGCGCCATCGCCGCGGACCGCAAAGCCGCCCGCTTGGCGCTGGGAAGCGAAGCGGTGCTTGGCGATGCCGAGGAGATGGCGCTGTTGCTCGGCGCGGGGCCGGAGATCGTCGAGATCCAGCGCCTCCTGCCGCGGCCGGTGCCAGAGCTCGGCGAAGAGATGCTGTGGTCGCTGCGCGAGGTGCACGACCGGCTGCTGCAGACACTGCCCGACGCCGCCCCTTATGTGGCGGTGGTGGCGATGAACCGGCTGGTCCAGCCCTGGCAGGCGCTGAGACTGCCCCAGCTCGTCAGCCGCAGCAGCCAGGACACCCTGATCAGCAATACCGACATGAGCGTCGTGGGCGATCTGCTTTTCGCCGACATCGAGCATCACGGCGCGGCGGTGCGCAATGCGCGCCATCCCATGTTCGACGTCGAGTCGTTGATCGAGCATCTGGCGCGCTTCACCGTGATTTCGAGCGCCATCGTCAAGGAGATCGACATCCGCCGCGACGGCAAATGGGGCAAGCGCCTGCTCAAGGATCGCGCCGCCATCGCCGAGACGATGGAAGGCTTCATGGAGCGCGCACCCAAGGAAATCGTCGCCATGCTGCCGGTGCAGAAGAGTGGCGCCTTCGGCGGCGGTCCCAAGATCGCCGACTTCTCCAAGCCGGTCGACAACGAAAAGGCCGAGCGCGGACTGCGCTATGCGCGGCTGGTGGTGGGCTGCGCGCCTTATGCCGCGACGGGCTCCTTCGCCGCGGCACAGAAAGATGCCCTCGACGAGGCGAGCCAGTATCTGCAAGCCTACAACGAGGATCTGGTGCGCGAGATGCGCGGCGCCGATCCGGCGCGGCGACGTGTGATCGAGCACCAGTTCGAGCTAGCGGCCGCGCTCACCGATCTTCTCTTCAGTCCCGAAGAGGGCGAATTCCTGCGCCGCCGCGCCCGCGCCGCGCTCGCCTCCGCGGCATAGTCTCAGACCGCCCCTTGCTCGCGAAGCGCTGCGATCTCCAGCGCGGAATAGCCGAGTTCCCGCAGCACCAGATCGGTGTGCTCGCCGAGCAGCGGCGGGCGCATGTGGACCTCGCCCGGCGTGGAATGGAGCTTGACCGGCGTCGCGGCGACGGTTGCGGGGCCGACACCGGGGAAGTCGACGCCTACAAAGAAATCTCCCGCCTGCACGTGCGGATCGGACAGCGTCTGGCGCGGCCGGTAGACCGGACCCGCCGGCACGCGCGCCGCTTCGAACGCCGCGATGGCCTCGGCGGAGCTGCGTCCGGCGATCCACGCGCCGACGCGCTCGCTGATCGCCGCGCCGTTGTCGCCGCGCGCCTTGTCGCTCGAGAAGCGCGGATCATCGAGCCATTCCGCCGCGCCGATGAGCCTGGCGACGCGGCGGAAGAGAGGATCGCCGTTGACCGCGACCGTGATCCAGCCATCGCTGGCGCGGAAGATGTCGGAAGGCCCCGCCGTCTGGCTGCGGTTGAGCGTCGGCTGGCGGTCGAGCGTCAGCACCGCCTCCTCGATCAGCGTCGGGCTGAAATAGGTGAGCGCGGTTCGCAGCAAGGCGCCTTCGACGAGCTGTCCCTTGCCCGTCGTCTCGCGTGCGCGCAAGGCCGCCGCGACGCCGAACGCGAGCAGCGACGCCGTGCCGAAATCGACCCAGGGCGCGGCCGCGCGCACCGGCTGTTCAAGCGAACCGGCGAACCAGGCCGCGCCGCACATCGCTTGCGCGACGCCGTCGAAGCCGACACGGTTCGCGTAAGGGCCCTCCATCCCGAAGGCGCTGACCACGGCCAGGATCGCGCGCGGATTGACCGCCGAGACGGCGCCGTAGTCGAGGCCCATGGCGCTCAGGGTCTCGCCCGGCAGGTTCGCCACCACGACGTCGGCTGAGCGCACCAGCCGCCGCACCACTTCGCGGCCCGCGTCGCACATGGGATCGAGCGTGATGCTCTTCTTGTTGCGGTTCATCTGCAGGAACATCGCGCCTTCGGCCGGGCTGCCATCGCCGTGGGTGGCGAGAGAGACGAGCGTGCGGTCTTCGCGCCCCTCGCGCTTCTCGACGCGGATCACGTCCGCGCCCAGATCGCCCAGCAGCGCGGCGCAGAACGGACCGGCGATGTATCGCCCGAAATCGATCACACGGATGCCATCGAACGGTCGCGGCATGGACGAACCTCGCTGATGTGCTAGAGTTGAAAGGCGGGGTAGTCGAGCTCGGATTATACCGGGCTGGTGGAGAGTTGCATGAGTCCCCGCAAAGCGTTCGAGTATTTGAACCGCATCGCCGGCATAGCGCCATTGACGCCGCCGGCCTTCGAAGGCGCCGATCCCGTCCTCGTCACGCCGTTCCGCGCCGCCGAAGCGGCGTCCGCAGCGCTGGGCATGAGCGCCGCGATCGCGGCGGAAATCTGGCGCCTGCGCGGCGGCGACAAGCAGACGATCTCGCTGGACGTCAGGGCGGCCGCCGCCTCGCTGCTCTCCTACAGCTATGTGCGCCGCGACGGTCAGGCGCTGCCCCGACCGTCCGCGGACGCGCCCACGGTCGGGCTGTATCGCTGCGGCGACGGCCGCTGGATCCAGCTCCATGGCGGCTTCCCGCGCCAGTGGCCGCGCACGCTCGATCTGCTCAATGCGGCACACACCCGCGAATCGGTGGCGCAGGCTTGCGCCAAGTGGAACGCGTTTGCGCTCGAGGATGCGATCGCCTTCATGGGGCTTTCCGGCGCGGTGGTGCGCGGCCGTGAAGAATGGGCCGAGACCGCACAGGGCCGCGCCCTCGCCGCCCGCCCACCCGTCGTGCTCAAGAAGATCGCCGAGGCGCCGCCGCTGCGCCTGGGCGAGGCAGCCGAGCCGCTCTCCAATGTGCGGGTCCTCGACCTGACGCGCGTGCTTGCGGGCCCGGCTTGCGGACGCACGCTGGCATCCTATGGCGCCGAAGTGTTGAACCTGCGTGCCGAGCGTCTCGACACGATCGAGCTTTTCGATCTCGACACCGGCCATGGCAAGCGCTGCGCTTATCTCGATCTCATCAAGCCGGCGGATGCGGAGCAGCTGCGCCAGCTGGCGCGAGACGCGCACATCTTCGTCGACTCCTATCGGCCCGGTGCGCTCGCGAAGCTCGGCTTTACGCCGGCGGCGCTCGCCCATATCTGCCGCGGCATCACTTATGTCTCGGTGGCCTGCTACGGCAACGAGGGACCCTGGTCCGGCCGCCGCGGCTGGGAGCAGGTGGCGCAGGCCGCCACGGGACTCGCTCTCGAGCAAGGCCAGTTCACAGCCGCCCGCCGCGGCCGCGAGCGCGAAGCCGCCCCCGAACTCATCCCTGCCGCCGTGCTCGACTATACCACCGGCTATCTGGCGGCGGCCGGCGCCGCGGCGGCGCTGCTGCGCCGTATCCGGGAGGGCGGCAGCTGGCATGTGCAGGTCTCGCTCAGCGCAACGGCGATGTGGCTGCAGTCGCTCGGCAAGGTCGAGCCGGGCCTGGTCCCGGCGCAGGCCGACCTTTCCGGACTCGACGCCTATCTGCGATCGTGCGACACGGCGCAGGGGCGGCTCGACTTCCTCGGGCCGGTGATCAAGATGTCCAAGACCGCGCCGGTCTGGCAGTGTCCGCCGCCTCTGCCGGGCGCCGACCGGGCGCAGTGGCAGAACGCGCGCGAGGAGATGCATGCCGCCTAGGAACAACCCGCTCAAGCTCAATCCGCTGCAATTGCGCACGCTCACCCTGCTGCAGGCGTTGGCGAAGCTGCCCGAGGCCGAGCAGGGCAACGGCGAAGTCACCATCTCGCGCTTTCCCCAGGCCCATGGCGATCATTTCCATCTCGGCGACTCGGTCGTCGCGGGCAAGGACGCTACCGGCCTCTACAACGAAGCGGTGTGGAACGCGCTGCAACGCAAAGGTCTGGCAAAGAGCGCCTATCCGCGGCAGATCGTGCTCACGCAAGCCGGCCTCGGCTATGAGACCGGACTGGCGGGCGACATCTTGCGCGGCGGCGCGGCGCATTGATCACTTCATCTTCGTAAGCACCACGAATTTGGCGCTGAACAGCGCGGCGCCCTCCTTGGTCGCGAAGAAGGCGTCGAGCTCCTTGGGCTCCGCGGTGAGACGGGCATCGTCATCGGCCTTCGACTCGCCCTTGATCTTGTGCGCGCGGATGGCGGCGGCCGTCTTCTTGTCGTCGAGCAGCGAGAGCGTGAGCTTGCCGTTGCGGCCGATGTCGTAGCGGATCGGGATTATTTGCTTGGCATCCTCCTCGTTCGCGCGCTCGCCGTTCTTGGACCGCGCGCGGACGTTCATGATGTGGTTGGCGCCCAGGGTCGCAATCTGCGCGTCGTAGACGTCCCATTGATCGGCATCGTTTTCGAACGTCAGCAGCATCGCGGTCATGCCGCCGTCCGCATTGCGCAGGAAGGCGAAATAGCCGTCCCCGTCGTCCTTGCCCTCGCCGTGGCCTTTCCACAGGCCGATCAACCGCGGATCGGGCCTGAAGCCCACCGTCGAGCCGATCGGATGATCGGTAGTGACCGGCAGGCATGCCGCGACAATAAGCCCGGCAAAGCCGAGCAGCAGAAATCGCCATCCGCGCATGGAAACCCCCAATTCGACGGCGCAAGGCTGGTCTCGGATTGGGGCGGAAGCGGGGCCGGGCGTTTGAGGTGCAGCCGCCTGCAACCCTATAGTGCGCCGCCATGACTCCCAAGAAACGCCGCCGGCTCACTTTCGCGCTCGCCCTCATCGTCGCCGGCGCCGGCGGAGCGGGGCTTGTCGTCTACGCGCTCAAGGACAACGTCCTCTATTTCTACAGTCCGAGCGACATCGCCAAGAAGCACATCCGCGCCGGCACCGCCTTCCGCATCGGCGGCCTGGTGGAGAAGCACAGCGTCCAGCACGGCAAGGGAGCCGCGATCGGCTTCGTCATCACCGACGGCGACAGCCGCGTGCCGGTGCGCTATGACGGCGTGCTGCCGGCGCTGTTCCGCGAGGGACAAGGCGTCGTCGCCGTGGGAAGCCTCGACGAGCGCGGCACCTTCGACGCCAGCGAGATCCTCGCCAAGCATGACGAGCGCTATATGCCGCCCGACGTGGTCGACGCCTTGAAGCGCTCCGGCCGCTGGAAGGAAGGCCAATGAGAGCGCGGCTCTCGTGACCGGCGAGATCGGCCAGCTCGCGCTCTGCCTGGCGCTTGCGCTCGCCTTGGTCCAGGCGGGCGCGGGAGTGATGGGGCTGCGGCAGCCGCAAGCGGCGCAGATCGCGGCCGGCGCGGCCAGCGGCGGTTTCGTGTTCGTCGCGCTGGCGTTCGCGGCTCTCGTCTACGGCTTCGTCACCTCCGATTTCAGCATCGCCGACGTCGCCCACAATTCGCACACCGCCAAGCCGCTGCTCTACAAGATCACGGGCGTGTGGGGAAACCACGAAGGCTCCATGCTGCTCTGGGTGCTGGTGCTGTCGGTCTATTCGGCAGCGATCGCGTTCATGCAGCGCGGCGGCGCGCGGCTGACATCGGCCGCGCTCGGCGTCCAAGGCCTGCTCGCGATCGCCTTCCTGCTCTTCATCCTGCTGACGTCCAATCCTTTCGCCCGGCTCGATCCGATGCCGTTCGAGGGCGCGGGCCTCAATCCGTTGCTGCAGGACCCCGGCCTCGCCTTCCACCCGCCGACGCTCTACACGGGCTATGTCGGTCTTTCGGCGACCTTCGCCTATGCCGCGGCGGCGCTGATCACCGGCGACGTCGACCGTGCCTGGGCGCGCGCCGCGCGGCCGTTCATCCTCATCGCCTGGATCGCGCTTACGCTCGGCATCGCGGGCGGCTCGTGGTGGGCCTATTACGATCTCGGGTGGGGCGGCTTCTGGTTCTGGGACCCGGTGGAGAACGCCTCGCTGATGCCCTGGCTGGTCGCAACCGCGCTGCTGCATTCGGCGCTGGCGACGGAGCGAACCGGCGCCTTCCGCACCTGGACCTTGCTGCTTTCCATCATGGCGTTCTCGCTCAGCCTGATCGGCACTTTCCTTGTCCGCTCCGGCGTCATCGTCTCGGTGCATGCCTTTGCGAGCGACCCTACGCGCGGGAATGTCATCCTCTTGATCCTGAGCGCGGCGATCCTGGGTGCGCTCGCGCTTTTCGCCTGGCGGGCGCCGCGGCTGGAAAGCGGCGCCGCCTTTGCGCCCGCGAGCCGCGAGACGGCGCTACTGATCAACAACATCCTGCTGGTGACGGCACTCGCCGTGGTGTTCGTCGGCACCGTCTATCCGATCGCGTTGTCCGCGTTCGACGTCAGGCTCTCGGTCGGCGCGCCCTATTTCGAGAAATTCTTCGCGCCCCTGTTCGTGGCCCTGATGATCGTGCTTCCCTTCGGTCCCAGGCTCGCCTGGCAGCGCGGCGAGCTTAAGCTCGCGGCGCGCCAGCTTCTGCCGGCATTGGCAGCCGCGGTCTTCGCGGCCGTCATCGTCGTCGTCGCCGTCCGTCCGCGCACGATATTCGGCGCAGGCGCATTTGCGGTCGCGGCATGGACCATTGCCGCCAGCTTCGTCGATGCGGCCTTGCGCGCGCGCGCGCGCACCCTCGGCGTCGCCGCCATGTCCGCGATCCTCGCGCATGCCGGCCTCGGCGTCACCCTCATGGGCATTTCCGGCACGACTCTTTGGCGCCTCGAGTCCCTGCAAGTGCTGGCCCCGGGAGAGACCATGACCATCGGCCGCTACGATCTGCGATTCGACGGCGTGCGGCTGGTGCAGGGCCCGAACTATCGCGCCGCGCATGCCGATCTCGATGTGATGCGCGACCGCAGCGTCATCGGCCATCTCGCGCCCGAGCGGCGCCTCTTTCCGGCGGAAGGCCAGGAGACGGTGCAGACCGCGATCCGCACCACCGGCCTGGAAGACCTCTATGTCGCCCTTGGCGACGATCGCGGCGGCGGAAGCTGGACGGTGCGCGCATACGTCAATCCGCTGGCGCCTTTGATCTGGCTCGGCGCCGCGATCATGGCGCTCGGTGGTGCTGCCGCGCTCGGCGCAAGGCTGCGCGCGCGGCTGTGGGTGCCGGCGCGTGCACCGGCCCCGGAGCACGCATGAAGACGCTGCTGCTGGCCGCGTTCCTTCTCGCGCAGACGGCGGCAGCCGCGGCGCCGGCACCCGAAACGCTGCCCGATCCGGCGCAAGAGGCCCGCGCCCGCGCGCTGCAGAAGGAGTTCCGCTGCCTGGTTTGCCAGGGCGAGTCGATCGACGAATCGGGTGCGCCGCTGGCGGCCGATCTGCGCCGGCTGATCCGCGAGCGCATCGTCCAAGGCGACAGCAATGCGCAGGTCGAGCGCTATCTCGTCGCGCGCTACGGCGCGTACATCCTGCTCAACCCGCCGCTCACGACCGATACCTATGCCCTCTGGGCCGCGCCGTTTGTCGTTCTACTGCTGGCGGCCGGGGTTGGCATTGCCGTCGTTCGGAGGGCCGCAAGACGGGGCCCCGAGTAGGAAAAGATATAATTACATATTTGTAATCATTCGGAGAACATTACGTAATTGCAGCGGCCTATCTGAAGAGCGCAGGGGACGGTAGCGGCGTCGCGGCGAAGCCCTGAATTCGTGGGAGAATGTCGATGTTGGGTGAGAAGTGGATCGCGTATCTCAAGCACCATTCCAGGATTACGGCGCTGGGCTCCGCGGCAGTCATCGTAGTAGTGGGCCTTGGTGCGTTCAGCCTGCTGCCGGCGGCACAGGGAAGCTCGTCGCCGCAATATGAACCGGTACGCCTCGCGGCGCAGGAAAACGATCCGCGCAGTCCGCCGCGCATGCTGGAAAGCGGCGCTCCGTTCAGCTTCGCCGATCTCGTCGAGCGCGTCAGCCCCGCCGTCGTCACGATCACCGCGGTGGAACAGGAGACGGCGTCGGACCAGCTCAGCCAGCTCAACGATCTTCCCGAGCCGTTCCGCGATCTCTTCAACCAGTTCAACCAGGGCCGCCAGCTCCAGCCGCGCAAGGCGGTATCGATGGGCTCCGGCTTCATCATCGACCGCTCCGGCGTCATCGTGACCAACGATCACGTCGTGGACGGCGCCAAGAAGGTCACCGTCAAACTATCCGACGGGCGCAGCCTCGACGCCAAGCTGATCGGCGCGGATGCCGCGACCGACGTCGCGGTGCTGCGGGTCAAAAGCGACAAGCCGCTGCCGACCGTCGAGTTCGGCAACGACCGGCAGCTGCGCGTCGGCGACTGGGTGGTCGCGGTCGGCAACCCCTTCGGCCTATCCAACACCGTCACCGCCGGCATCGTCTCGTCCATCGGCCGCGACATCGGAAGCGGTCCGTATACGGACTTCATCCAGATCGACGCGCCGATCAATCGCGGCAATTCCGGCGGACCGACCTTCGACCTGCGTGGCCAGGTCGTCGGCATGAACTCGATGATCTTCTCGCCGTCGGGCGGCAGCGTCGGCATCGGCTTCGCCATTCCCTCCTCGACGATCAAGGACGTGGTGGCGCAGCTCGAAGCCCATGGCCGCGTCGCGCGCGGCTGGCTCGGCGTCGAGATCCAGAGCATCACGCCGGAGATCGCCTCGTCCCTCGGCATGAAGGAGCCCAAAGGCGCGATCATCGCCAGCGTGGTCCAGGGCGGACCCGCGGCGAAGGCGGGCCTGCAGCAGGGCGACGTCGTGCTCGCCGTCAACGGCAAAGCAGTCGAAGACTCGCGCGACCTGTCGCGGCGGATCGCTGCGATCACGGCGGGCAGCAATGCCACGCTGACCGTCAACCGCGGCGGCAAGGCCGAGCAGATCGTCGCCCACATCGCCCCGCGCAAGGACGAGAAGGTCGCCTCCAACGAGGAGCCCCAGCCCGGCGGCGGGCCGGCGGCAGCGACGGGCGAGGCGATGGGGCTCGGGCTGGCGGCGGTGACGCCGCAGACCCGGCGGATGTTCAATCTCGACGACGCCGCCCAGGGCGTGCTGATCACCAAGGTCGATCCGGACAGCGACGCCGCCGACAAGGGCCTGCAGCCCGGCGACGTGGTGATGTCGCTCAGCAACAAGGTCGTCCGCACGCCGCAGGACATCCAGCGCGGCATCAGCGAGGCCCAGACTCTGGGCCGCAAATCGGTGCTGCTGCTGGTGGCGACTTCGAACGGATCGCGTTACGTCGCCGTTGATATCGGCAAGACCTAGTTTCCGGCGTACCGGGCGTCGCGGTTTCCGCGGCGTCCGGCCCCCGCGCCGGCGGTAGCGGCCCCTTCCCCCCCGTTGCTGCCGTCGGCGCGGACCCATACTGCGAGAGGGAATACGCGCATGCGCATTCTGGTGGTCGAGGACGATCTCGAAGCCCAGCGTTACCTGGTCAACGGGCTGAAAGAGGCCGGCCACGTCGTCGACGACGCGGCCGACGGCGAGACGGGCCTGACCTTGGCGCTGTCGCGGCCCTACGACGTCGCCATCGTCGACCGCATGCTTCCCAAGATGGACGGGCTGCGCGTGGTGGCCGAGATGCGCGAGCACGGCAACGCCACGCCGGTGCTGTTCCTGAGCGCGCTCACCGAAGTGGACGAGCGGGTCAAGGGCCTCAAGGCCGGCGGCGACGACTACCTGACCAAACCCTACGCCTTCGTCGAATTGCTGGCGCGCATCGATGCCTTGATGCGGCGGCGCTCGCCCTCCTCGGTGAAGACGAGGCTGCAGGTGGGCGACCTGGAGCTCGATCTCTTGACCCGCGCCGCCAAGCGCAACGGCACCGCGATCGAGCTGCAGCCGCGCGAATTCCGCCTGCTCGAATATCTGATGCGCCATGCCGGCCAGGTGGTGACCCGCACCATGCTGCTCGAGAGCGTCTGGGAATATCATTTCGATCCCCAGACCAACGTCATCGACGTGCACATTTCGCGCCTGCGCGCCAAGATCGACAAAGGGTTCGAGCTGCCGCTGCTGCATACGGTGCGCGGCGCCGGCTACATGATCCGTGCGCACGCTTAATATCTTTCGCACCCAGGCGTTCAGGATCGTCTTCGTCTATGTGATGGTGTTCGCGCTTTCGGTCAGCGCGCTTCTGGGCTTCACCTATTGGAACACCGAGCGCGCGCTCGACGAACAGACCGACCAGATCATCGGCGCCGAGATCGCGGGACTTTCCGAACAGTATCAGCGCCTCGGTTTGCGCGGCCTCGCCGACGTGGTGATGAGCCGCTCGGCCAATGGCGGGCCGGGGCTCTACCTCTTGCTCGACCGCGCCAAGCAGCCCATCGCGGGCAATCTCGACGGCATGCCGCAGAACGTCAGCCGCCGCGGCGTCGAGATCGAGTTCGACTACGAGCGCCGCGTCGAAGGCAATCTGCAGCGCCGCCGCGCGCGCGGCCGCCTGTTCCAGCTGATGGGCGGCTTCGAGCTGCTCGTCGCCCAGGACGTCCATGAGCGCTATCTGACCGAACAGCTGTTCTCCACCACCTTGCCCTGGACCGTGGTGATGATGCTGATCCTGGGCATGGTCGGCGGCGGGCTGATGAGCCGCAACATCCTCAGGCGCCTGGATCTGATCAACCGCACCGCCGCCGACATCATCGCGGGCGACATGTCGCGCCGCGTGCCGGTGACGAGCGCCCATGACGAGTTCGACGCGCTGGCCGAAAGCCTCAACCGCATGCTCGACCGCATCCAGCGGCTGATGCAGGGCGTGCGCGAAGTGACGGACTCCGTCGCCCACGACCTGCGCACGCCTCTGACGCGGCTGCGCAACCGGCTCGAGGACACGCTGCGCCATCTCGATCCGTCCGACGCCCACGCCGCCGAGATCGAGGCGATGATGCGCGAGACCGACCAGATCATCACCACCTTCAACGCGCTGCTGCTGATCGCCGAGGCCGATTCCGGCGTGATGCGCGGGGCGATCTCGCGGCTCGATCTGGCACCCGTCGCCGACGACATGGCCGAGCTCTACGCCCCGCTCGCGGAAGAGAACGGCGTCACGCTCGAGATCAAGCCGGCCGGGTCCACCGTGATCGAAGGCAACCGCAGTCTGATCAGCCAGGCGCTCGCCAATCTCATCGACAACGCCATCAAATACACCCCGCGCGGCGGCCACATCGCCGTCTCCACCGCGATGACGCCGCTGGGCGCGGAGCTCACCGTCGCCGACACCGGGCCCGGCATCCCGCCCGAGCAGCGCAGCCATGTGCTCGAACGCTTCGTCCGGCTGGAGACCAGCCGCAATTCGCCCGGCACCGGTCTGGGTCTCGCGCTGGTGGCGGCGGTGGCGCGGCTGCACGGGGCGGAGCTGCACCTCGACGACAACGCGCCCGGTCTCAAAGCCACCATCCGCTTTCCCCGCCGCGCGCCGCGCAAGGCCGCACAGCCCGAGCCGGCGCTGCTCGCCGCTTCGGTCTGAACCTCGAGCCGCGCTTGCGCTAGCATGGCCCGCATGCATGCCTTCGATTCCACCCGACCGCTGCCCGAAGCGTTCGACCGCGCCCGCGCCGAGCGCACCCTGGCAGCACTCGCCGGCGAAGGTGTCGCGCTCGAAGGGCGTGAGGCTGCGATCGTCGCGTCCGCCGCGGGCAACGCACCCTATCTGGCGCGGCTTCTGGTGCGCCAGCACGCTTTGCTCCGCGATCTGTTCGCGCAAGGGCCGCAACCCGCCGTCGAGGCGGCCTGCCGCCTGGCGCTGAGCGCGGCGGAATGCGCAAGCGAAGCCGAAGCCATGGCGCGCCTTAGGCGTGCCAAGCGCGCGGCGGCGCTCGCCATCGCGCTCGCCGATATCGCAGGCGTCTGGCCGCTCGAACGCGTGACGCGCGCGCTGTGCGAATTCGCCGATGCCGCCGTGCAGGGCGCCTTGCGCTTCCTGCTGCGCGAGGCCGCGGAGCGCCAGGCACTTGAAAGCAAAGACGGCGCCGCGCTCGAAGCCACGACCGGTCTCGTGGTGCTGGCGATGGGCAAGTACGGCGCTTTCGAGCTCAACTATTCGAGCGATATCGATCTGGTGGTGTTCTACGAGGCGCAGCGCTTCCCCTTCCGCAAGCGCGACGATCCGCGCGGCGCCGCGGTCGACATCGTGCGCGGGCTGGTGCGGCTGCTGTCGGAGACGACATCGGACGGCTATGTCTTCCGCACCGATCTCAGGCTGCGTCCCGACGCCGGCGCCACCCAGGTCGCGATCTCGACCGATGCGGCGGAAGCCTATTACGAGGCGATGGGCCAGAACTGGGAGCGCGCCGCGATGATCAAGGCGCGCGCCTGCGCCGGCGACCGCGAGGCCGGCGCGCGGTTCCTGAAGGCCATCGAGCCCTTCGTCTGGCGGCGCAATCTCGACTTCGCGGCGATCGAGGACATTCATTCCATCAAGCGCCAGATCCACGCCCATCAGGGCCATGGCCGCATCGCCGTCGCCGGCCACAACATCAAGCTCGGCCGCGGCGGCATCCGCGAGATCGAGTTCTTCGCCCAGACGCAGCAGCTGATCCTGGGCGGCCGCAACCGCTCGCTGCGGGCAGCGGCCACCGTGGCCGCGCTCGATGCGCTGCACGCGCGCGGCCTGCTCGGGGACGATGCGGTCCGCGAACTCAAGGACTGCTACCGCTTCCTGCGCACGCTGGAGCACCGGCTGCAGATGGTCGAAGATCAGCAGACCCACACCTTGCCCAAGAGCGACGACGAACTCGCCCATATCGCATGCTTCATGGGAAGCCCGGACGGGGCGACGTTCGCCGCCGAGCTGACGCGCGTGCTCGAGACCGTGCAGGGCCATTATGGGCGCCTGTTCGAGCGCGCCGAACCGCTCGCGGCGCGGCAGGGAAGTCTCGTCTTCACCGGCGTCGAGGACGATCCGGAGACGCTGGCGACTCTAACGGAAATGGGGTTTCGCGATGTCCGCCACGTCGCCAACGCTATCCGGGGCTGGCATCACGGCCGCATCCGCGCGACCCGCAGCGCGCGGGCGCGCGAATTGCTGACCAAGCTCGTGCCGGCGCTGCTGGACGCACTGGCCGCCAGCGCCGAGCCCGACGCCGCCTTCATGCAGTTCGATCGCTTCGTCTCCAACCTGCCCGCGGGCGTGCAGCTGTTCTCGCTGTTCCTGGCGCGCCCGGAATTGCTGAAGCTGGTGGCGGACGTCGCCGGCTCCACGCCCCGGCTCGCATCGCACCTCGCCCAGACGCCCGCGACCTTGGATGCGCTGCTCGATTCCCACTTCCTCGAAGAGCTGCCGTCGCGCGCCGCGCTGGATCAGGCGCTGGACGAGCAGATGGCGCGCGCTGCCGATCATGAATCCCGGCTCGATGCCGCGCGGCGCTTCGCCAAGGAACAGACATTCCGCGTCGGCGTGCAGATCATCGAAGGCCGCCTCGCCCCGGCAGCGGCGGGGACGCATTTCACCCATATCGCGGAATCCGTCGTGGTCCATCTCCTGCGCGCCGTCGGGGCGGAGCTCGGCCCGCAGCCCGCGGGCGGACGCTTTGCCGTGGTCGCGCTGGGCCGGCTGGGCGGACGCGAGATGACGGCCACTTCCGATCTCGATCTCGTCTTCGTCTACGACGCGCCCGATCTGGTGCCCGCGTCCGTGCACTTCGCGCGCAAGGCGCAGCGGCTGATCGCGGCGCTGACGGTGTTCACCTCGGCGGGCGGGCTCTACGACGTCGACATGCGGCTGAGGCCCAGCGGCAACAAGGGGCCGGTGGCGGTGAGCCTCGAATCCTTCCGCCGCTACCACCAGCGCGAGGCCTGGACGTGGGAGCGCTTGGCCCTGACGCGTGCGCGCACGGTCGCCGGCGATGCGGGCCTGTGCGCCGAGGTCGAGCGCGCCATCGCCGCCACCCTGCATGCGCCGGCGGAGCCCGCCCGGCTCATCGCCGACGTGCGCGAGATGCGGCTCAAGCTCGCGTCCCAGTTTCCGGCAAAGAGCCGCTGGGACCTGAAGTTCGCCGCCGGCGGCCTGGTGGATGTCGAGTTCGCCGCGCAGACGCTGGAGCTTTTGCGCCATGTCTTCGATACCAACACCATCGCGGCGCTGGAGAAGCTCGGCGGCTGCGACGATCTCGCGGCGGCGGCTTCGCTGCAACAGAGCCTGCTGCAGATCCTGCGGCTGGCGGTCGACGGCACGCTCGACCCGGCGCGCGCCACGCCGGGCCTCAAGGCGTTGCTGGTCCGCGCCGCGGCTGCCGCCGATTTCGCCGATCTCGAACGGCGCCTGGCCGAAGCACAGGACAAAGCCCGCGCGGCGTTCGAGCAGATCCTGGGTTAGCGCCGCGGCAGTCCTGCGTCGTCATGTTATCGCCGGCTGCCGCGAACGCGTCATCGCTTCGACACAAGAGTGTCGGCAAACGGTATCGCCGCTTCTCCAAGATGACGCGCGACGATTCAAGTCCAGCGAAGAATCCTCGCGTACCACCGCAACCAGCTTCAAGGGGAAATGGCATGACACTGCTGAAAACTTTGCGCGCCTCGGCCTTCGCCGCACTCGCTTCGTGCGGCATCGCCGGCGCGGCCGACGCCGCGCCCAAGCACGTCTTCGTCATCATGATGGAGAACCACGCCTATGACGAGATCATCGGCAACACAAAGGATGCGCCGTTCATCAACCAACTGGCCTCGCAGTACAATTTGGAGACCGAATATTACGGTGTGACCCATCCGAGCTTGCCGAACTATCTGGCGCTGGCGTCGGGCGATTTCCAGGGCATTTTCGACGACTGCCCCGCGGGCACCACCGTCACCTGCGCGCCGGAAGAGTTCGTGCCGGATTCGGGCGACAACACCGCGGGACACTTCCTTACCAAGAAGGAAACCCGGATCGCCACCAACCAGGTGCACTGGTTCAAGGGCGACAACATCGTCGATGTCCTGGAAAACCACGGCATGAGCTGGAAGGGCTATTTCCAGTCGATGCCGCAGGGAGGCTACGACGTGGAGTATTGGCCGGTCATCAACGGCACCACCGTCAAGCTCTATGCCCAGAAGCACAACCCGTTTCTGTACTTCAGCGATATCCGCAATTCGGATCGGCGGCTTTCGCAGATCGTCCCGTTCAAGAAGAACTTCGAGGACGATCTCGTTTCCGGCAACGTGCCGGACTTCGTCTTCATCGCGCCCGATCAGTGCCACGACATGCACGGCATCAGCCCCGACCAGGCGGCATTGATCGATCTGCCCAAATGCGGCTATCCGGATTCCGGACTCGATCACGGCGCGATTCAGCTCGGCGACCAATTCCTCAAGGACACCGTGACCAAGATCATGAGCTCCAGCGTCTGGCAGAAGGGCTCGTCGTCCATCGTCATCGTCTGGGACGAGGACGATTATTCGGGCTTCGCCGGATGCTGCAGCAGCCCGGTCGGCAGGCACGGCATCGTGCTCGGCGGGGCGCGCGTGCCGATGATCGTGATCAACTCGGGCGACACGGGCGAGAACCCGACTGAGCTCAATGTGCCGGCCAATCACTACGCGCTGCTGGCGACCATCGAGGCGTTGTGGGGCCTGCCGTGTCTGGGCAACAGCTGCAGCATCGAGGAGAGCGGACAGCTTCAAAGCATGTTCCGCTAGGCGTTGTTTCCGCCTTCGGATCGGGGGCCGCGCAGGTCGCGCGGCCTCCGCCTTCGCGGGTTCGACGTGCGTTATTGCGAATTTCGAATTCAATTCCCGTCCACTTTCGACCTGGATTTCGGACGCAATTCGAGCGCTCCTTGGAGCCGCGTTCGATTTTTGTGCATCGCAGCAAGCGGCGGAATTTATTTTTTCGCTGGGTTCGTCGCTGTCTTCCTTCTTCCTCGCGAACGCCAAGAACCCAGCCGCGCCGCGCACTCTCGCGTGCCGCGCCGGAGCCGGTTTCGTCGTCTCGCACCTGTGGGGATTTAGCGCAGATGGCGTTTCGACCGTGACGGTTCAAGGGGTGGCCGAAAATATTTTTCGCTGCGCTGCAGCGTGGGTCACCCATCGTCGCGGGGCAGCACGACGACGGCGTCCTGCGGCCAGGAGAGATGAACCGTGTCGCCGATCCGGCGCGGCGGGCCTTGGCGGTCGTGGTTCTGCTCGGCGACCGCGACAGGCGCCGCCAGGCCCTGGACCGCCACCTGGACATGGTTGCGCTCGCCGAGATAGGCGGAGGCGGCAATGGTGCCTGGGACGCCTTCGTCCCCCAGCACGATCTTCTCCGGACGGAGCGCAACCAGCACGGCGGCGTGGGCCGCGTGCGCCGCGCGCGCGCGCATCGTGCCAAGCGGCCCCGCATCCATCACGGCGATCTCTCCCGCGCGCGAGACCACCTTGGCGTCGAAGAAATTCATCGTGCCGATGAAATCGGCCACTTCGCGGCAGTTCGGCGCCTCGTAAAGCGTGCGCGGATCTGCAATCTGCAACACCTTGCCCGCCGACATCACCGCGATGCGGTCGGACATCGACAGCGCCTCTTCCTGATCGTGGGTGACGAAGACGAAGGTGATGCCGACGCTCTTCTGCAGCTGGCGCAATTCGATCTGCATCGATTCGCGAAGACGCTTGTCGAGCGCGCCGAGAGGCTCATCGAGGAGGAGCACCTTGGGCCTGAGGATCAGCGCGCGGGCCAGCGCCACGCGCTGGCGCTGGCCGCCGGAGAGCTGGTCGGCGCGGCGGCGGCCGAAGCCTTCGAGCTTGATCATCGAAAGCGCCTCGTCGACGCGCTGCGCGAGCGCCGCGCGGGGCAGGCGCGCCTTGCGCAAGCCATAGGCGATATTGTCGAACACATTGAGATGCGGAAAGATCGCGTAGGACTGGAACACCATGTTCGAGGGGCGCCGGTGGGGCGGCAGGTCGGTGATGTCGGCGCCGTCGACCAGGATGGCGCCGTCGTCGGGGTACTCGAAGCCCGCGATCATGCGCAGAAGCGTGGTCTTGCCGCAGCCCGAGGGTCCGAGCAGCGAGAAGAACTCGCCGCGCGCGATGGCGAAATCGGCATCGTCGACGGCCGTGACCTCGCCGAAGCGCTTGGTGATGCTCTTGATACGGATGAAATCCTGGGTCATGCGCCCACCACCACGCGGCCCTTCTGGCCGAGGCTTCGCACCCACTCCGCCGTCACCACCAGCACGCAGGAGACGAGCAGGATCAGCGCGCCCAGCGCGAGCACCGTCGGCAGCTTGTAGGGGAAGCGCAGCTGCGCCCAGATGTAGATCGGCAAGGTCACCTGCGTGCCGGCGAGGAAATAGGCGATGAGGAAATCGTCGAACGAGACCATGAAGGTCAAGAGCAGCGCGGAGACGATGCCCGGCCATGTCAGCGGCAAGGTCACGCGCAGGAACGTCATCCAGCCGGTCTCGCCGAGGTCCAGCGAGGCCTCTTCCAGGCTCGGATCGAAGCCTTCCATGCGCGACATCAAGACGGTGATGGCGAACGGCACGCAGACGATGACGTGTCCCACCACCACGGTCGCCAGCGACAGCGGGATCTGCGCGGTGTTGAGCACGATGAGCAGGGAGATGCCGAGCACGATCTCGGGGATGAACAGCGGCAGATTGACGAAGCCGATCCAGGCGCCTTTGCCCGCAAGCTTATAGCGCGTCAGCGCCTTGGCGGCGGGAAGCCCGAGCAAGGTCGCGGTCAGCGCCGCGGCCGCGCCGACTTTCAGGCTGTTGGCGAGCGCGTGCTGCACGTCGCGGTCCGCCCACATCTGCGCGTACCAGTGGGTGGTGAAGGCGCTGAGCGGAAAGGCGATGAACATCGAATTGTTGAACGAGAACAGCGGCAGGAACAGCACCGGCAGATAGAGGAAGGCGAGATAGCACACCGCATAGGCCAGAAGGCCATATCCCCGCCGCGGCCTGCGCCTCATCGTACCCTCGCCGCGGCGAAACGCACCGCCTGGACCGCGAAGACGGTGATGAGGCCGACGATCGCCATGCTCGCCATCGCCAAGGCCGCGCCCAGGGGCCAGTTGCCGATCTTGTCGAACATCACCTCGATGACGTTGGCGATCATCACGCCCTTGGCGCCGCCGACCAGCGCCGGCGTGACGTAGTCGCCCGTCGTCGGCACGAAGATGATCACCGCGGCGCCGAGCACGCCGGGCAGCGACAGCGGCAGGGTGATGCGCAGGAAGCGCCTGAGCGCGCCGTCGCCCAGATCGGCCGCCGCCTCCAGCAGCGAGCGGTCGATCTTCTCGAGCGAGACATAGATGGGAAGGATCGCGAATGCCGCCCAGGCATGCGCCAGGGTCACCACCACGGCGGTCGGGTTGTAGAGCAGGAACTCGAGGGGGCTATGGATCAGCCCGAGCTTCATCAGCCCGGAATTGATCACCCCGTTGTAGCCGAGGATGACCTTCCAGGCGAAGACGCGCAGCAGATAGCTGGTCCAGAACGGGATGGTGAGCAGGATCAGCCAGATGAATTTCGAGCGCTCCACCCGGAAGGCGACGAAATAGGCCATCGGATAGGCGAGCAGCACGGTAACCGCCGTCACGATCCCCGAGATCGCGAGCGAGCGATAGAACAGGCTGCGGTAGCTCGGCCGCCCCAGCGCATGGGCGTACTGGTCCAGGGTGAAATGCGTGTCCAGCAGCAATCCGTATTGCGACCAGAAACTGTACAGCGCCAGGAGCACCAGCGGCGCCGCCAGCGCCACCGCCATGGCGATCATGGTGGGGCCGAGCAGGGCCGCGGCGCGGGAGTCCTCGGAGCGGCGAAAGCGGGCGGCCAAGCGCTGCCCCAAGCCTGTCGCGCCCGTCCCTGACCCTGCCGCCATGTCGCCCGAAACCGCCCCGCTTCAAGCCACTCTGCGGCGTCCGGGGCCGGATTTCCAGTGACCGGATGTCCAGGAAACCTTTAGGCGACTCTACCTTTGCTTTTTGGTCTGCGTGTCTGTACGAAAGCGGCGCTGGGACCTCGTAGGCTGCTGATCTCTCGACGTTTTTCCGGCCCGCCCGTATATTCGACCAGCGGGCGAAGCGCGAATGAGACCGCTGGGCGGCTCAGACCCGCCAGGCTCCAGCTAGGGCTGTCGAAAGAGGGCGTTCGTTGATACGGGGCATCACCTGGAAAGCGCTGCTTGCCGTATCGGCCGTGCTCCTGGCCGAGCCCGCGGTCGCCGACCGCTTTACGCTCGCCGATGCTCTGGCGATGGCGTACGAGCACAACCCGGAGCTTGCGGCTGCGCGCGCGAAAACGCGCGCCGCCGACGACGCGGTGGCGGAAGCGCGCGGCAACTACCGTCCCACGATCAACGTCACCGGGTCCTACGGCTACACGCGCGTCGACGAACTCGGGCTCTACAACCAAAGAAAGACGACGAGCTCCGCGACGGAACTTACGCCGACTCTGGGGCGTGCCACACTCGTGCAGCCTGTCTATACCGGCGGCCAGGCTTACGCTCAGACACAAAGGGCCATCGCGCTGGTGCGCGCAGCGCGCGCCGATCTGCTCAATGCCGAGCAGCAGATCCTGTTCGCGGCCACCCAGGCCTATATGGACACGGTGCGCGATGCCGACGGGCTTCGCCTGCACAGGAGCGATGTCGACGTGCTGACGCGCCAGCGCGATGCGACCAAAACCCAGCTCGATGCCGGCGCCGCCACCCGCACCGATCTCGACGAGACCGACGTGCGCCTGGCCGGCGCCAAGGCCGAGCTTGCCCAGGCCGAATCCCAGCTGGCGCAGAGCCGCGACAATTTCGAGCGCATCATCGGCCGCGCGCCGGAGACCTTGGAGCAGGCGCCGTCGCTGCCCAGGCTGCCCGGCACGCAGGAACAGGCGCTGGCCTTCGCCCTCAAACTCTCGCCGCGCATCCAGGGCGCGCAGGCGAACGACAAGGCGGCGCAATACGGCATCGATAATGCGGTCGGCGCAACGCTGCCGCATGGCTCAATCGTCGCGGACTACAATTACGGCTCAGACGCGCTCACCAATCCGTTTTCGTTCAAAACAAAAGCCGGAATTTTCGACGTGCTGGGCCAACTCAATATCCCGCTCTATCAGGGCGGCGCGGAGGACGCGCGCATCCGCGAGGCGAAGGAGCAGCGCGCGCAGACCCGCTTCGGCGTCGTCGATGCCGATCAGGCGACGCGCCAGATCGTCAAGGACAGCTGGGCCACGTTCCATACCGCGCTGAACGCGGTCGCCTACAATCAGGGACGGGTGGCCGCGAGCGAACGCGCGCTCGACGGCGTGATCCAGCAGCAGCACCAGGGCGAGCGCTCGATCCTCGACATCCTCAACGCCGAGCAGGAGCGGCTTTCCGCCGAGCTCGCGCTCTCCGCCTCGCGCCATGATATGGTGGTCGGCGCCTATCAATTGCTGGCGGCCGAGGGGCGGCTGACGGCCGGGACGCTGGGACTCAAGGTGAAGCTGTACGATCCGAACACGCATTACAAAGAGCACAGCGCGAGCTGGATCGATTTCGGAAGCGAGGACGACCAGTGAGCGCCGCCGGCCGCCGTCCGCGTCCGCTTCACGACGCGCTCTTCGCCAACCGCAGGCTGATGCTGATGGGGCTCGCCTTCAGCGCAGCGATGAGTCTTCTGGCGCTGACCACCTCGTTCTACATGCTGCAGGTCTATGACCGCGTCCTGACCAGCCGCAGCGCCGAGACGCTCGCCCTGCTCACCATCATCGCCGCCGTCGCGATCGCGGTGTTCTCGTGGCTGGACTCCCTGCGCCTGCGCCTGATGCAGCGCATCGCGCTGCGCACCGCCGACGCGCTCGGGCGCAAGATCCTGCGCGCCATGGTCGCGGCCGCCTCCCAGACCGGCGGCGCGCTCAGCCGCAACGGCCTGCGCGACCTGGAGACGGTCAAGAACTTCATCGGCAGCCCCGCCGTCAACACGTTGATGGACGCGCCGTTCACGCTGGTCTTCCTCGTCGTCCTGGCGCTGCTGCACTGGCTGCTGCTGGTGGTCGTGCTGATCGGCGGCGCGATCCTGGTGGGGCTGGCCTGGGCCGGCCAGCGCCTCACCAATCCCTCGCTGATCCAGGCCATCGAGCTCCAGGCGCGCACGCACAATTTCGCCGAGGATGCGCTGCGCAACGCCGACGTGCTCGAGGGCATGGGCATGTCGGCGACCTTCGTCGAGCGCTGGCACGCGCAATGGATCGCCTCGATGCGCAAGGGCACGCTCTCGGCCGACCGCGATTCCAAGCTGACCGCGATGTCGCGCGCCGTGCGCATGCTGATCCAGATCGCGCTGCTCGGCATCGGCGCGATGCTGATCCTCAATCTCCAGGCGACGGGCGGGATCATGATCGCCGCCTCGATCATCGGCGCGCGCGCGCTCGCGCCGATCGAGACCGGCGTCGCCACCTACAAGAGCTTCATCGCGGCGCGCCTGGCCTGGGACCGCATCGAGGACGTGCTCAACAGCTCGCCCCGGCGCGACGAGGGCATGGCGCTGCCGGCGCCGCAGGGCCGGCTCGGCGCGGCCCGCATCGGATATCTCCATCCCCAGAGCCGCAGGACCATCCTCGCCAACGTCTCCTTCGAGCTTCAGCCCGGCGACTCGCTGGGCGTGATCGGCCCGTCGGCATCGGGCAAATCGACCCTGGCGCGGTTGCTGGTCGGCGCCTGGCCCTGCACCGCGGGCAGCGTGCGGCTCGACGGCGCGGACATCTATTCCTGGCCGCGCGCCGAGCTCAGCCGCTTCGTCGGCTATCTGCCGCAGGACGTCGAGCTGTTCGCCGGCACCGTGCGCGAGAACATCGCGCGCATGGCCGAAGGCGATCCGGCGCTGGTGGTGCAGGCCGCAAGGCTCGCCGGCGCGCACGACATGATCCTGCAGCTTCCCAAAGGCTACGACACCGAGCTCGGCGGGCGGGGCCTGCGCCTCTCGGGTGGACAGGCGCAGCGGGTCGGCATCGCGCGCGCGCTCTATGGCGAGCCCAAGCTCGTCGTTCTGGACGAGCCCAACTCCAATCTCGACGCCGCCGGCGAAGAGGCGCTGCTGGCGACGCTGGCGAACCTGAAGAAGGCCGGCGTCACCGTCGTCATCATCGCCCATCGCCCCAGCATCCTGGCCGGCGTGGACAAGATCTTGGTGCTCAAGCCTGACGGCACCATGGAGACCTTCGGTCCGCGCGCGGAGATCCTGCAGCAATTCACGCGCCGGCCGGCACCGCCGCCGCAGCCCGCGCAACAGGCCGGCCGCGTCGTCGCGCTCGCGACCCCCGATGCGGGAGGCAAGCCGTGAGCGAGAAGGCGCAAGCCGCGTCGCGCGCGCGCCTCGCATGGCCGGGGTTTCTGGCGCGCTGGGGAGCGGCGATCGCACGCGCGCCGTGGTGGCAGCGCATCGCGAAGTTCGTCTTCCCCGAAGACGAGACCGTCTATGACGATCCGGAATTGGACTTCCTCAATCCGGGCCGGCTGATCCGCGTCGGCGGCATCGTGGTGGCAATGTTCCTGGTGGGATTCCTGGGCTGGGCCGCGCTCGCGCCGCTCGACAGCGCCATCGTGGCGCAGGGCGTGGTGGTGGTGGAAACCCACCGCAAGTCGATCCAGCATCTCGAAGGCGGCATCGTGCGCGACATCTTCGTCAAGGACGGCCAGCGCGTGCCGGCCGGCGCCGCGCTGGTGCAGCTCGACGACACCGAGGCGCGCGCGAGCCTCGACCTCATCCGCGGCGAGGCCGATGCGCTCGCAGCCCAGGAGGCGCGCCTCGAGGCCGAGCGCGACAATGCCGACCACATCTCGTTCCCGCCCGACCTGGTGTCGCGCAAGGACGATCCGAAGGTCGCCGAGGCGCTGCGCGGCGAGCAGAACACTTTCGACACGCACCGCGCCACGCTCGCCAAGCAGCAGGCGATCTACAACCAGCGCATCGGCGAGAACCGGCGCATCGTCGCAGGCCTCGACAGCCAGCAGGATGCCATCGACAAGCAGAGCGCCCTGATCGATCAGGAATCGACGAGCGTCGAGCAGCTCTACAGCAAGGGACTTTCGACCCTGCCACGGCTGCTGCAGCTGAAGCGCCAGGCGGCCGACCTGACCGGCCAGCACGGCCAGATCGCCGAGAAGATCGCGCAGGTCAATCTCGACTCCGGCGAGGACGAATTGCAGATCGTCAATCTGCGCAACCAGTTCATGAACGACGTCGTCAAGGATCTGCGCGACATCCAGACCAAGCGCTTCGAGGCGATGGACCGTCTCCATGCCGCCAAGGACGTGGTGGCGCGGCTTCGGATGACGACCCCGGTCGCGGGCAAGGTGGTGAACCTGGCGGTGCATTCGCGCGGCGCGGTGATCCGGCCCGGCGACGTGGTGATGGAGATCGTGCCCGTCAACGACCAGCTCGATGTCGAGGCTCATGTGCGTCCCGAGGACGCCGACCAGGTGCATATCGGCATGTCGGCCAAGGTCAATTTCGGCGCCCACAACCAGCGCCGCCTGCCGATGATCACCGGCGTGGTGCGCACGCTGTCCGCCGACCGCATCGTCGATCCGCACACCAACCAGCCTTATTTCGCCGTCATCGTCAGCGTCGACCTGCGCCAGCTCAAGGACTATCCGGAGGTCAAGCTCATTCCGGGCATGCCCGTCGACGTCTCGCTCGATACCGGCGCGCGCACCGCGCTCGACTACTTCGTCGAACCGATCACGAGCGTATTCCGCCACGGCATGCGCGAACGCTGAAGAGGACACCATGGCCGCCAGGAACCCCATCGCCGCCTTCGCTCTCGCCGCCGCCGCGCTGCTGCCCGAGGCCGCATCGGCGGCGCAGGATCTGAGCGGTTTCAGCGGCCTCTTGAGCGGCGGTTTCATCTATGCCCGCACGCGCGCCGGCTCGGACGTCGCGGACTCGGACCAGTATGTCGGCCAGGGCTCGCTGCTTTACACCTTCGACAATCCCGGCTTCGCCGCGCAGATCGACGTGACCGACGACAATTATTTCGGCACCCGTCACGAGCTTGCGCATATCTGGTCGGCCGGCGGCAGCCTGTTCTGGCGCGACAGCAAGGGCACCATCGGGCTCAGCGGCAGCTACTTCGCGGTCGACGCGGCCGCCGACCCCTTGTTCAGCGGCAAGAAGTCGCTCGAAAGCTACGGCGCGTTCGGCGAGTACTACGTCTCGAACAATTTCACGCTACAGGCGCGCGGCGGCGGCACCGAAGGCGGCGGCGTCGGGCTCCAGGCCTGGTACGGCTCGGGCGGCCTCACCTGGTACGACACGCCCGATCTGGCCGCCCATGTCGAGGCGAGCTACACCTCCTACAGCTCCGGCAAGAACTGGACGGGGATCGAAGGTGTGTTCGAATATTTGCCGTTCCGCAGCCTGCCGGCGAATATCTATATCGGCTACGACTACGCCAACATCTCGCATGGCGGCGACTCGGCGGCGATCTTCTTGGGTCTCACCTGGCATTTCAGCGCCGGCCGCACGCTCGTCGACTACGAGCGCAGCGGCCCGATCCAGTGGACCGGCGACGACAAGCCCGGCGCGAATCTGAAGTTCTAAGACTCTTCGTTCCGGGCTTTACTTCCGCGCCGGCGGATGATCGCCGCGGGGCGATTTATCGTCGCGCGCTTTCGGCAGGCCGCCATAGAGGCCGTCGCGGTTGCGGTCGAAATCGGTCTTGGGCGTCTCCTTGCCGCGGCCGAAATCGACCAGCGGGCTGTCTTCTTCCTTCTTGGGGTTCTTGAGCGACATCGCGCGTCTCCTGTCCAAAGAGGAAAACGGGCGGCGCGGAGCGATGTTCCGGCGGTTCAGCAGGCCAGCCAGTGCAGGCTGAACAGACGGTCGGGATCGCACCAGGTCCGGACCGGCCCGAAGCCGGCGCGATGCGCGAGGGCATGCAGGCCGTCCACGGTGTATTTGTAGGAATTCTCCGTGTGGATGGTCTCGCCTTCATCGAAGGCGAAGAGGCGCCCGGCGACGCGCGCGCGCTGCGCCTTCAGGCTCATCAGATGCATCTCGATGCGCTTCAGCGGCGCATTGTAGAAGGCCGAATGCGCGAAGGCGTCGGGATCGAAATCCGCGTCGAGCTCGCGGTTGGCGCGGGCGAGCAGGTTCTTGTTGAACGCTTCGGTCACGCCCAGCGCGTCGTTGTAGGCGGCGTGGAGCACGGCAGGGTCCTTGACCAGGTCGACGCCCAGAAGCAGCCCGCCGCCTTTGAGCATAGAGGCGCTGCGGCGCAGGAACCGCAGGGCCTCGGAAGGTCCGAGGTTGCCGATGGTCGAGCCCGGAAAGAATCCGACGCGCCTGGCATCGCGCGGCAAGGACGGCAGCTCCAGCGGCTCGAGGAAATCGGCGACAACCGGAATCACCTCGAGGCCGGCATGCAGGCGCGCGAGCCGCCGGGCCATCGCCGCCAGATAATCGCCCGAGATGTCGACCGGCACATAGGCCGCGATGTTCTTAAGCGCGCCGAGCAGCAATGTCGCCTTCTCGAGCGAACCGGCGCCGAATTCGATCACCGCGGCGTGGGCTCCGATCAGCGACGCGATCTCGCCTGCGTGCTGCGTCAACAGGCCCAGTTCGGTGCGCGTGGGATAATATTCGGGGAGTGCTGTGATGCGCGTGAACAGCTCCGAGCCCTCGCGGTCGTAGAAATACTTGCACGGCGCCCGCTTGGGCTTCGCGCTCAAGCCTTCGCAGAGATCGCGCGCGAAGCTGCTCTCGCTTTGCGGGCGGCTCCGGAATTCGGGCGCGACAAGGCCGGCGATGCTCATGCGTCCTCCGCGAGCCGGATGCCGGTGAACTGCCAGCGTGCCGACGGGGTGAAGAAATTGCGATAGCTCGGTCGCGCGTGACCAAAGGGCGTGGCGAAGGAACTGCCGCGCAGGACGAGCTGGCCCACCATGAACTTGCCATTGTATTCCGCCGCCGCGCCGGCGAAGGCTTTGAAGCCGGGATAGGGATCGTACGACGAGCGCGTCCATTGCCAGGCGTGGGCGAACATCTCCTCGCAGCCGATATTCACCGCCGCTTCCCATTCGAACTCGGTCGGCAGCCGCTTTCCCGCCCAGGCCGCATACGCTGCGGCTTCATGGAAGCTCACATGCATCACCGGCTCGTGCGGATCGATGCGGCGCGGGCCCGCAAGGCTGAAGAGGCGGTCGTCGTCCTGCCAATAGAGCGGCCGCTCCCAACCCTCGCTCCGGCGCAGCGCCCAGCCGTCCGAGAGCCAGAATTCCGGCCGCGCATAGCCGCCGTCGGCGATGAACTCGGCAAACTCGCCGCAGGTCGCAAGTCGCGAGGCGATGCGGAACGGGCGCAGGGTCACGGTGTGGCGCGGGCTTTCGTTGTCGAAGGCGAAACCGACGCCCTGATGCCCGATCTCGAACTGGCCACCAGGATGGAAATGCCAGCGCAGCGGCTTGGCTTCGCGCATCGCGACCGGGGCCTGCCTGTACACCGGCAACAGCGGATTGCGCGAGAACGCATGCAGGATGTCGGTCAGCATCAGCTCCTGATGCTGTTGCTCGTGATGGAGCCCGAGCTCGATGAGTTCGCGGCACACCGGATCGCCGAGCGCGCCCTGCATCGCGTCATCGACGTGACGGCGCCATGCCAGCACGCGCGCCAGCTCCGGACGCGACAGCATTCCGCGCTGCGCGCGCGGATAGGGATCGCCGAGACCGAGATAATACGAATTGAACAGCGAATCGAAATCCGCATCGAAGACATCATAGCCCTCGCGTTCACGAAGGATCATCCGCTCGAAGAACCATGTCGTGTGCGCCAGATGCCACTTGGTCGGGCTGGCGTCGGGCATGGACTGGACGCATTGATCTTCCGGCGACAGCGGGCGGGCGATGTCCTCGCTCAGGCGGCGGATGGCGGCATAGCGCGCGCCCAGATCGCGCGCGGCCGCATCGTGCTCAGCCGGAAAGGACATGACACAAAACCCCTTCGCAACGGACCTTGGGACAAACGAACGGTGGTGAAGATCGTTCAGCCGCCCGGCGCGCGCGAATTCTGGCACGGCTCCGGCATGGTTAACAAATCGCGCTTCAGCCGCCGGGCCGCGTGCCGTCAGGCGGTTGCGGCTCGGTGAAGGCCCAGGGCGTCACGGTCTGCATGCGGTTGGCCGGCACCTGCTCGCGCGGCGGCGTCTGCGGCGCCGCGGAGATCGTGGTGCCGAATTGCGGGCCCGGCTTTTCGCTGATGCTTTCGATATAGGAGACCAGCTCCCACACCGTGCGATCGGGAAGCATCGCGCCCCAGGCCGGCATGCCGTTGGCGCGGCCCTGCACGATCGTCATGTAAATGGCGCCGGGCGAAGACCCATAGAGCCAGTTGGCGTCGCTGAGCGCGGGTCCCATGCCGCCGCCGCCATTGGCCGCGTGGCAGCCGGAGCAGTTGAAGGTGTCGAAGTCGCGCTTGCCGCGCTCGGCCGCATCGGGATCGCTTGCCAACGGATTGCTGAGAGCGACATTCAGCCCGGTCGGCGCGCCGCCCGGATAGACGCGGCTAGCGGGCACGCGCAGCATGGCATTGGCGGGAACGGCGCCGTTGTAGCCGGTCGCCACCGGCGCGCCGGGCGCAGGCGCGGTTCCGGGCGACGGCATCAGGAAGATGCCGGCGGCGACGGCGATCACGATCACCACGGCGATCGCGGCGACGATCCAGCGCAGCTTATCCATTGCGGACTCCATCTATCTCCACCAGCGGAACGCCATAAGCCGTCAGGATGATTCGGATGGCGCCTTTCTCGCGCAGCAGCGCGGCGTCGAGCTTGTCGCGCAACGCGTCGTCGCCGGGGCGCACGCCCATCGCGATGGCGAAACGAAAGCGCAGCGGCGCGAAGGCTTCGGTGCCGGTGATCGCGCGCATCTCGAGCAACGAGCCGGAGCGGCGCGCGAAATAGCCGCCCAAGGGACCCCACACGGCGGCGACGTCGACCTCCTTGTCGCGCACGGCCTCGATCAGCCGCGCCGGCGGATTGGGCTTGCTGAAATCGCCCTGGATCATGTAGCCGCGCACATTGTCGACGATGCCTTCGCGGCCCAGCGCGGCGACCGGGGGAGTCGAATCGTCGCCGATCAGGTGCACGCCGATTATCAGCCGGCGCAATCGCGGATCGCGGAGCGAACTCAAGTCCAGCGCGTCCTTCCTGCGGGCGACGAAGACATAGGTCGAGGCGTAGTAGGGCCGGGTGGTCTCTATCCCCTCCATGCCCGCCGTCACGCCCGGCACCACGTCGCAGCGATGCGCGAACAGCGTGTGTTTGAGGAACCGCGCGTTCTGCAGCGCATAGGCGTATTGCACGGTATCTTTGAGGTCGCGCGCGATCAGCGCCGCGATCCTGTTCTCGAAGCCCTCTCCCGCCTTGTTGGAGAAGGGCAGGTTGTTGTCGTCCGCGCAGACCCGAAGCACGCCGGCCTGCGCGGGCGCCGTCAGCACCAGCAAGGCGAGCATCGCGCTAATGCGGCGCATTGGCGGCTCCGAGCGAGAAGACGAGCAGGGTGCTGCCGCCGCTGGTGAAGGCGGGAAGATCGCCCATCGCGCCGGTATAGCCGAGCGCGCCGTTGCGTACGCGCGGATCGAGACCGGCCGACTTGACCGCCAGCGCCCCGGCCCAGCCGCCGACCCCGGACAGCATCGCGATATACTGGTTGCCGTCCGCGCCCTGATAGGTGATCGGCTGGCCGATGAAACCCGACGGCGCGTGGAAGCGGTAGAGCAGCTTGCCGCTGCGCGCGTCCACCACCTTGAACCAGCGGTCCATGGTGCCGTAGACCGCGATGTTGCCGGCGGTGACCATCGTGCCGCTCCACACCGGAAACTTCTCGTGGATCGCCCACACTTTCTTGCGCTGGGTCAGGTCCCACGCCGCGAATTCGCCGCGGTAATTGCCGGGCCCCGCATACATGTCGACGGTGGCGCCGATATAGGGCGTGCCGGCGATGTAGCCGACCTCGCTCGCCTCATAGTCCATGCACAGATGCTGGTGCGGAATGTAGAGCAGCCGGGTCAGCGGCGAGTATGCGGTCGGCTGCCAGTCCTTGGCGCCGGGCGAGGCGGGACAGATGCCGGTGACGTTCTTGTTCGACATGGTGCGGAGCGCGGGGTTCATCACCGGGCGGCCCGCCTTGATGTCGAAGCTCTTTTCCGAGGTGATGGTGTCGTAGGCGTCGGCAGAATAGATCCGTCCCGTCGCGCGGTCGATCACGAACATGAAGCCGTCGCGTCCGGGATGGACGAGGACATGGGTCGGCTTGCCGCCGATCGGAAGATCGAGCAGCAGATTCTCGTTGACCTCGTCGTAGTCGTAGAGGTCGTGCGGATTGAGCTGGTCGGCCCACACCGCCTCGCCGGTGTCGGCGTCGCGGGCAAAGATCGTCGTGGTCCATTTGTTGTCGCCGGGACGCTCGTCGGGATTCCATGGCCCCGGATTGCCGGTGCCGTAGAAGACGAGATTGGTCGCCGGGTCGTAGGCGATCCAGCCCCATACCGGGCCGCCGCCGACCTGCCAGCGTCCCGGCGGCCAGGTCTTGACGCCGAGATCCTTGCCCTGCGCGTCCTTGTAATAGGGATGGAAGCGCGGCCCGATCAGCACGTCCTTGTCCGGGCCGACGGAGTAGGCGCGCCAGGCGATCTTGCCGCTGTTCTCGTCGAGCGCGGTCAGCCAGCCGCGCACGCCCATCTCGCCGCCGGAATTGCCGACGAGGATTTTTCCCTTCACCGCCAGGGGCGCCATGGTCAAGGTCATGCCCTTGGTGAACTCGCCGAGCTTGACCGCCCAGACTTCCTTGCCCGTCTTGGCGTCGACGGCGACGGTGTGGTCGTCCAGCGTGTTGAAGAAGATCTTGCCGTTGTCGAAGACCTCGCCGCGGTTGACGACGTCGCAGCAGGCTTCGCCTTGCGACGACGGATCGACGCGCGGCGAGTATTTCCATTTGAGATCGCCGGTGGTGGCGTCGAGCGCGAACAGCTCGTTGGGATAGGCGCCGACGACGTACATCGTGTCGCCGACCACGATGGGCGCCGCCTCCTGGCCGTGATTGGTGCCGACCGAGAAGCTCCAGGCGACGTGCAGCCCCGCGGCATTGTCCGGCGTGATCTGCTTCAAGCCGCTGAAGCGGGTGTTGGCGTAGTTCTTCTGCGGCATCACCCATTGCTTGTCGTCCCTGGCGAGTTGGCCCAGATCCGCGGCCGTCGCGGCAAGGCCCAGCGCCAGCAAGGCCACCAAAGCGCAGAGCAGCAATCTCATGGCGTCACCAGCTCCCGATCAGAAGTCATCCAGCGCGCGAACAGGAAAGTCGCCAGCCCGAAGAAGATGAGATTGGCGGGCACCCACATCAGCAGGCCCGCGATCTGCTGGTCTTCGAGCGGGGTCAACCCGAAGCGCAGCGCATTCTCGCCCGGCATGGTGCAGACGGCGCTGGGCGCGAACACCATCACCACGCCGGGCAGGTCGGTCGCCACCGCGGCGGTCATCACCAGCAACGCGCGCGCGCCGTAGCTCGCATGGCGCCGCGAGAAGGCGGCGCTCCAGAACAGAATTGCGGCGGCGAGAATGCTGAGCAGCTCGAACAGCTCGGCTGCGGGATGCAGCGCGGCCCAACGGAACGCCGCCGGCCAATGCCAGAACAAAAAGATTCCGACAAACGCGCACCAGCCGGTGACCGGTTTGACGTCGCAGTCAAGGGCGGCAGCCAGCAAGGGTGCCGCGACCGCGACCAGCAGAAGATGCTGCAGCATATGCAGGGCGAAGAGCTCGCCGGCCATCTGCACCAGCGGCGGCAACACGGTCGCCAGCGCGACGACCGCACCGCAGGCCAGAAGAAGAGGGCGCCTCACGGCGTGCATAGCGGCGTCCCCAGCGAGGCGATGGTGTTGAAGGCGATTGCCGCGAAGAACCACAGGCTCGAGAACAGCCCCCAGATGGCGAGGAACTTCACGCGGCTTTCGACCTGCACCTCGGTGCCGATGCCGTGGGCGTCGACCTCCGCGCGCGCATTGCGCAGCAGCCAGAGCGCGACCGCGCCGCCCGCGATGGCGGCCAGGATCGCGACCGCGTCGAACGCCGCCAGGATGCCGCGCAAGGTGCCGGGCCAGTCGATCGGCGTGGGATGGTCGGAGCCGTAGCACGCCGTCGCCGAGACGCCGTAGCCGAGGAGGAGCTGTCCGACCCAGAAGATCGGCGCCGCGCAGCAGGCGAACATGCCGAGGTAGAAGCGCCGCGGCGCCCGCAGGGGCGGGAGATGGACGATCCCGCTCATGCGCTGAGCCCCAGATGCGGCGTGACGTAGAAGGTGAAGAAGACCGCGAGCCACACCACGTCGACGAAATGCCAGTAGAGCGCGCCGATATGGACATGGGCATAGCGGAAGCGGTTGAAGTAGCCGAGCGCCGACCACAAGGTCAGCGCCGCCAGCATCAGCACGCCCAACAGAACATGGGCCATGTGGAATCCGGTGACGACGAAATAGAGCGCCGAATAGGTGGAGGAAGGCAGCGAGAATTTCTTCTCCGCCCATTCGAAATACTGCACGGCCAGGAAGACGATGCCGAGCAATGTGCCGGCGCCCAGTCCCCACACCAGGCGCCATTTGCTGCCGTGCTCGATGCCGAACTGCGCCCAGGCGACGGCGGCGCTCGACAGCAGCAGGATGATGGTGTTCGGCGCGGCCAGCGTGAATTCCGGCGGTCCGCCTTCGGGGAAGCTGCCCGGCGTGTGCGGCTGGACGGCGAGATAGTAATAGCTGAACAGCAGATAGGCGAAGAGCGCGCCTTCGGTGAAGACGACGAAGATCATCGCCCACCATCCGTTGGCCCTGGTGTCTACCGGCCCGACCGGCAACGCGGTTTGAAGACGAATCCGGTCAGCCACTTTTCGCCTCCGCCGTTTCGCCGAGCTCCGCGCGCGGCCACAGCCAGACGAGCGCGGCTGCGCCGGTGCCGAGCAGGCCGAGCACCGCCAGCCACCACCAATGCAGCACCAGTCCGACGAAGAGCACCGTCAGCATCAGCGCCAGCACGAAGGGGACGATCGTGTCGCTCGGCATCTTCAGGATGATGTCGGGCTGGGCGTCGAGCGGTCCGGTGCCCACCGCCTCGCGTCCGTGATCGAGCACCAGGCCCGCTTCGGTCGCGCTTTCGCGCACGCTTCTCGGCATGCGGTCTTCCCACAGCGGATAGCGCGAGGCGACGGTCGGAATGACCGCGAAATTGTAGGGCGGCGGCGGCGAGGTCGTCGCCCATTCCAGCGACGGCGAATCCCAGGGATTGTCGCCGGCAGGCCGGCCGCGGCGATGGCTGATGACGACGTTGATGAGGAACAGCAGCACGCCGGTCGCGAACACGAATCCGCCGACGGTGGTGATGAGATTGAGCCAGTCCCAGCCCATCCCATCCGCATAGGTGTAGATGCGCCTGGGCATGCCGAGCAGCCCGGAGACATGCATCGGGAAGAATCCGAGATTGAAGCCGAGGAACATGGTCCAGAAGTTCCAGCGGCCCAGCCGCTCGTCCATCAGCTTGCCGGTGAACTTCGGGAACCAGTAATAGGTTGCGCCCACGACGGGGAAGACGTTGATGCCGATCAGCACGTAATGCAGATGGGCGACGACGAAATAGGTGTCGGTGAGCTGCCAGTCGACCGGCAGCGAGCCGGTCATGTAGCCGCTGACGCCGCCCATGGTGAACAGCAGGATGAAGCCGGCGAAGAACAGGAACGGCGTCGCGAACACCGGCTTGCCCAGCCAGATCGTGGCGATCCAGGCGAAGACGCCGACCGCGCTCGGCACCACGATGATGATCGAGGCGGCGCTGAAGAACGACAGCGCGATCGGGGGAAGTCCCGTCGCGAACATGTGGTGTACCCACACCCCGAAGCCCAGCACCATCGTCGCCACGGTCGCGAGTGCGACGGCGGTGTAGCCGACAAGCGGCCTGCGGCAGAACACCGGCAGCGCCTCCGACACCATGCCCATGGCGGGCAGCACGATGGCGTAGACCCAGGGATGGCCGAACATCCAGAACAGATGCTGCCAGAGCAGCGGCTGGCCGCCGCCCGGCACGTCGAAGAAATGCGTGCCCGCATTGCGGTCGAGCCAGAGCATGAAGAAGGCGAGGCTGACCGACGGCACCGCGAACAGATTGCCGGCATTGGCGGTCACCGTGCCCCAGGTGATCATCGGCACGCGGTTGATCGACATGCCCGGCGCGCGCATGCGCAGGAACGTGACGACGAAGTTGATCGCGCCCACCGTGGTCGACATGCCGAACAGCACCATGCCCAGCGAATAGAAATCGATGTTGGGCCCGCCGTTGAAGGCGCGCGCGGCATAGGGGACGTAATTGAACCAGCCGTCGTTCGGCCCGAAGCCGGCGATGAAGGCGGCGTAGAGGAAGATGCCGGAGAACAGATAGATCCAATACGAAAGCGCGTTCAGCCGGGGCAGCGCCATGTCGCGCGCGCCGAGCACCAGCGGCCAGAGATAGTTGCTGAATCCCGACAGGATCGGCAGCGCATAGAGGAAGATCATCGTCATGCCATGGGTCGAGAACAGCTGGTCGTACTGCTCGGGCGTCAAAACATGCCGGTTCGGCCAGGAGAGCTGCAGGCGGAAGATCAGCGCTTCGATGCCGCCGATTACCAGGAACGCAAAGGCGGTGACGATGTAGCGCAGCCCGATCTTCTTGTGATCGACGGTGGTGAGCCAGCCCCGCAATCCCGGCTCGCTTTCCCACAGCCGCTTCAGGCGCTCGCCGATCTCAGGATGGCGCACGCTGTCGCCGATGCCGGGCGTGCGCTCGTACTCGCTGGCGCTCATCGCAACGTCCCCAGATAGGCGCGGATGGCGGCCAGTTCGGCCGCCGTCAGCTCGGGCTTCTGCATGTAGGCGCCCGGCTTGATCGCTTGCGGGTCCGACACCCATTGCGAGAGATGCGCGGGATCGTTGGGCAGCGTCGCCGCGGCCAGAGACTGGCGCTGCATCAGATGGCTGAGATCGGGACCGAGCACGCCGCCGGCGTCGGTGCCGCGCACGCTGTGGCAGCTTCCGCAATGCATCGTGAACAACTGAGCGCCCTGTGCGGCCTCTCCTTGCGGCGCGGCTGGGGACTGCAATTGAGAATCGCGCCAGCGCCGGAAGTCCTGCGGCGACTGGGCCACCACCAGGAACGCCATATGCGCGTGCTGCGCGCCGCAATATTCCGCGCATTGTCCGCGATAGGTCCCGGGCGTGTCCGCTTGGAGCCAGCTCTCGTTGGTCAGGCCCGGGATCAGATCGGTCTTGCCGCCGAGCAGCGGCACCCAGAAGGAATGGATGACGTCGCCGCCGATCAGCTTGAACGCCACCGGCTCGCCGGCGGGGATGTGGATTTCGTCGGCGGTGGCGAAATCGAGCGCGGGGTTCTCGTCGACATAGCGCACTTCCCACCACCATTGATGGGCAGTGACCTCGATGCGGGTCTTGGGCTTGGACGGGGGATGGACGGTCTGCCCCAGCACGGCGACCGTCCAGGCGATGCTGGCCAGCAGCACGAGCGAGGACAGGCCGACCCCGATCCAGATCCAGCTCAAGCCCCCGCCCTCCGGTCCGACTTCAAGGCGCGCGCCGGCAACCGGCTGCAACCCCGGACGCCGCAGGATGGCGGCGACGATCAACAGGCCGATGATCAGCACGACCGTCAGCGAGACCGCGATGAGCGCTTTGGTCAGCGGCAGGGTGACGTCGTTCTGCAGGCCGTGGCTGACGAGATAGTTGAGGGGTTGTGACGCGCGGGCATCGCCGGCCAGGCCCGTGATCGCAACTCCCCATCCACCTAGAGCCCGCGGCAACCGCATAGTTCACGCCATGATGAATATGAGATTGATATTACAGTCAAACTTCGCAACGCCGATGCCGTCGACTTGTTCCGCCCAAGAATTGATGGAACGATTTCGCCGTTCCGGTTCCGGCCTCGCGTGATAACGTCCGGGCTCCCATGTCGGCTCTCGAGCGCCATCCGGATTCGCGGTCGCATACAGGCTTGTCTGTCGAAGCCACCGCTTCGCGGGCGAAGTCCGGCCGCCTCGCCCTGCGCTTCAAGGTGGAGGGCCGGATGTCGATGGTCGCGCTGCCCGAGCGGTGCAGGCCCGAGCGGGCCGACGGGCTGTGGGAGCACACCTGCTTCGAGGCCTTCCTGCGCGCGGCGGACCGCCCGGACTACCTCGAATTCAACATGGCGCCGTCGGGCCTGTGGGCAGCGTATAGCTTTGCGCGCACGCGCGAAGGTATGAAACCCGCCCTCGAGGTCGCCGACATTCCTATCAATATTGAATCGAGGGACGGCGCGCTCCGGCTGGGCGCCCTGATCGATCTTTCCACTGTCGGGGACTACGCGGCCACGCCGATCTGGCAGGTCGGGCTGTCGGCGGTGATCGAGGATCCGACCGGCGCGAAGTCCTATTGGGCGCTCCGCCATCCGCCGGGCAGACCGGACTTCCATCACCGCGATTGCTTTGCGCTGGAACTTCCCGCAGCGTGAGCGCATGCAATTCGGACTCGATCGGCTGATCGGCGAGCCGGCGTTGCGCGCGCCGCTCAAGGGCAAGCGCGTCGCGCTGCTGGCCCATCCCGCCTCGCTGACGGCGGATCTCACCCATGCGCTCGACGCGCTTGCAGCGCTCGGCGATATCCGCCTCACGGCCGCCTTCGGTCCCCAGCACGGCATGCGGGGCGACAAGCAGGACAACATGGTCGAGTCGCCGGACTTCGACGATCCGGTGCTCGGCATTCCGGTCTTCAGCCTCTACGGCGAGACGCGCCGGCCGAACGGCCAGATGATGAGCACCTTCGACGTGCTTCTCGTGGACCTGCAGGACCTGGGGTGCCGCATCTACACGTTCGTCACCACGCTGCGCTACGTGCTGGAAGTGGCCGCCGCGCATAACAAAGCAGTCTGGGTGCTCGACCGGCCCAATCCGGCCGGAAGGCCCATCGAGGGAACGGCGCTTCGTCCAGGCTGGGAAAGTTTCGTCGGCGCCGGCGCGCTGCCGATGCGCCATGGCCTGACGCTCGGCGAACTCGGCCGCTGGTTCGTCTCGACCCTCAATCTCGACGTCGACTATCGCGTGATCGAGATGGCGGGCTGGGCGCCGGACGCGGCGCCGGGCTTCGGCTGGCCGCTCGGCGAACGGGTGTGGGTCAATCCCAGTCCCAACGCGCCCAACCTGTCGATGGCACGCGCCTATGCGGGGACGGTGATGCTCGAAGGCACGACCTTGTCCGAAGGCCGCGGCACGACGCGCCCGCTCGAACTGTTCGGCGCCCCGGATATCGATGCCGGACGCGTGCTGGCAAAGATGCGCGCGCTCGCGCCCCAATGGCTGGAAGGCTGCGGCCTGCGCCCCTGCTGGTTCGAGCCGACCTTTCACAAGCACAAGGGCGCACTGTGCAGCGGCGCGCAGATCCATGCCGAAAGTCCGCTCTACGCGCACGACGCGTTCCGCCCCTGGCGGCTGATGGCCTTGGGCTTCAAGGCGATCCGCAAGCTCTATCGCGATTACCCGCTATGGCGCGATTTCGCCTATGAGTACGAGCACGGCAAGCTCGCCATCGACGTGATCAATGGCGGTCCGCAATTGCGCCAATGGGTGGACGACGATGCCGCGGAGCCCGGCGATCTCGACTCCGCCGCGCGCATCGACGAAGAGCAATGGCGCAGCGAACGCGCGCCGCATCTTCTGTACTAGAAAATCGGTTTAGACGTGATCGCCGCGCGTCATCCTGAGGTGCCCGCCCGCGTGCTTCCGCCTTCGCCAAGGCTACGGCGGACCAGGAGAATGAAACTCGCCCGCCGAAGCTGAAAGCGTAGGCGGGTCGAGGCGCGCCGCAGCCCTGAGCGAGCGTCATCCTTCGAGGCTCGCTACGCTCGCACCTCAGGATGACGCGAGACGAAGGGCGCTCGCACCTCAGCATGACGCGGGCGGGCCTCGAAGGATGGCGCTTCGGTTCCGCCAAACGGTACTAGCGCGGTCTCTTGCGTGCCGGGAAGCTCATCTCCTCGACCGACCAGGAACGGCCGTAATCGCTGAAACGAATCCAGGCCGGGCGCAGGCGGAACCAGGTCAAGCCGGGCCACGCCATCTGTAGCCCCGCATCGGGGCGGGATTGCGCATAGAGATTCTTGAGCGCTTCCAGCTCCGGCTCGCGCGGCTCGTCGGCGCTGCCTTCGAACTGCAAGGTCTGCGCGCCGTCCCAGCCGATCACCGCCGCCGCGCGCGGATCGCGCCGCAAATTGGCGCATTTGCGCGTCGTCTCGATGGCATAGAACACGAGCTCCAGATCGTCGTTCACCGCGACATTGACCAGCGCCGCCTCGGGCGCACCCTGCGCCGAAACGGTGGAAACAACGGCCAGGCCGCGGGCGCGGATGAAGTCGCGCAACTGGGTCTTGTCGAGGCTCATGCGGGTCCTCTCACGGGCACGCGCCAAGGAGCGCATTTCGCTGTTGGCGCGACAGGGATCACGGCCGCATGAAGACGAAATCGGCCTGCGGATCGCAGTTCTCCGCCACGAACAACAGCTCGCTGCGGACATCCTCGACCGTGCGCTTTTCGAGATATTTGGAGACCGCGAGCCCCAGCATGTAGCGCGCCAGGCTGTCTGGATCGTAGCCCGCGGCGACCGCCTCGGCGACGGCGGCGGCGAAATGGCGCCTGGCGATGGTCTCCGCCGACGGCATTCCCGCATGCGCGCTCATCGACGCCTCGCTCAGTGCAGAGGAAGGGATGCCGCTTTCAGGCGCGCGCCGTTGCGGATCACGACATGGCGGCGCTTGGGCGTGGCGATCAGGCCGCGGCCGGCGAGCTCGGTGAAGGTGCGGCTCACGGTCTCGAGCGTCAGGCCGAGATAGTCGGCGATGTCCTGGCGGCCGAGCTGCATGTCGATCACGCTGCCGTCGCTTGCGCTCGCCCGGCGCGCGGTCTGCAGCAGGAACGAGGCGACGCGCTCGATGGCGCTCTGGCATCCCAAGGTCATCAGATGCTCCTGCGCCGAGCGCAGGTCGCGGCACAGATGGGAGAGCAGGTGGTCGCGCACCTCCGCCTTTTCGTGCGACAGCCGATCCAGCCGCGAGCGCGAATAGCGCACGCAGGTGACGTTGCGCACCGCTTCGGCCGTCATGTCGTAGGCGCCGGTCCATTCGATGCCGATCAGGTCGCCTGGAAGGCGGAAGCCCGCGATCTGGCGCCGTCCATCGGCGGTCAGCCGGCAAAGCCGCACCACGCCGCTCAGCACCCGGTACGAAGCGTCGATCGGATCTCCTTCGCCGAAAATCGTCTCGGCCGGTGCGAAATTGCAGACGGTCCCGGCCGTCTCGAGCTCCGCGGGCATGTCGGCGTCCGCGGCTGCGGCGCGCACCACGGCGAAAGGGACGGGCTGGCTGCTGGCGGTTCCAACGAATGACATGACGGAGACCTCACGCTGTGGACGCGCACACTCTCCGCCGGCGGCGCGAGGTTCGAAATTCGTTTGGTTGCGTAAGTACGACTACGTAGGCGCGGCCATCGCCCGGTCGATCCAGGGCAGCAGGTCGCCCGCCGCCATCGGCTTTTGCAGGACGGCCAGCGCCCCAGCCGCGCGGGCGGTGGGCCTAAGCTCCTCGGCGTTCGCCCCGGTCATCAGGATCGTTCGGCCGGCGGTGCCGCAGGACTTCAGGCGCTCGAGCAGCGTCGTCCCGCTCAGCCCCGGCATGTACTGATCCAGGAGCAGGCAGCCGCACTGGGACAGATCGCCCTGGCTGAGGAATATCCGCCCGCTGGCGAAGCAGCGCACCTCGTAGTCGGCACGCTCCAGGATCATGCGCAGCGACTCGCGCACGGCGCTGTCGTCGTCGACGATGCAGACGGTCAGCTTGGACACGGCGGGCTGCAGTTCGGGTTTCCGCAGTCTGTCTAGCGCGCCGCGGCCCGGACGGCCTTGATCTGGCGCAAGATCAGCGAAGAAATTCGCCGCCCAGCGCGAGCGCCATGCGCACGAGGTCGGCCAGGTTGGCGGCCGCCATCTTCTTCATCATCCGCGCGCGGTGCACTTCGACGGTGCGCGGCGAGGTGCCGAGCTCATAAGCGACCACCTTGCTCTGCTTGCCGGCCACGACGCGGGCGAAGACCTCGCGCTCGCGCGGCGTCAGCGTGTTCAGCCGCGCGCGCAGTGCCTGCGTCTCGGCGTCGCTGGCGGCCTTCGGCGCCGCGTCCAGCGCGCGCGCGACGCAGCCGAGCAGCGCCTCGCGCGCGAACGGTTTCTCGAGAAAATCCGTGGCGCCGGCTTTCATCGCGCGCACGGCGAGGGGCACGTCGCCGTGACCGGTGATGACCACGACCGCGAGCTTCGCGCCGCGTCGTGCCAGCTCTTCCTGCAGCTCCAGCCCGTCCATTTCCGGCATGCGGATGTCCGTGACCAGACAGCCCCGGCGCTGCGCCGCGCCCGCGTCGAGGAACGCGGTGGCGGAACGGAACGCTTCGACCTTGTGGCCGGCGAGCCTGAGCGACAGAACGATGGAGTCGCGCACCGCGTCGTCGTCGTCGACGACAAAAACGTCGGCCTCATTTGCCATCGGCGGTCGCTCGTTCCTGCGCCACGGGAAGGCGGAACTGGAACACCGCGCCGCCGCCCATGCCAAGCTCCATCCACAGCCGCCCGCCATGCGCTTCGACGATAGTGCGGCAGATGGAAAGCCCGATGCCCAGTCCCTGTTCCTTGGTGGTGACGAAAGGCTGGAACAGCGATGCCGCGATTTCCGGCGCCAGGCCCGGCCCGGTGTCGGCCACGCGCAGCTGGACGAAGCCGTCGCGGTCGCAGCAGGTCGCGACCTGCAGGCGGCGCTCGGGACTGTTCTGCATCGCCTCGACCGCGTTGCGCACCAGATTGATGACCACCTGCTGGATCTGCACCTTGTCCATCAGCACGGCAGGCAAATCCGGCGCGAACGCGGTTTCGAGCTTGATGCTGCTGTCGGCGGCGCCGACGAAACCCAACGCGACGGCGTCGCGCACCACGGCGTTCAGGTCGAGGATGGACCGGTCCGGCTCGCGCTTGGCGACGAAACCGCGGATGCGGCGGATGATCTCGCCGGCGCGGGTGGTCTGTTCGGCGATGCGCGCCGAAACCTCGCGCAGCATCTCGCCGCCGGGTCCTTTGTCCTCGCCCGTCATTTCCTGAAGGATGCCGACATAGTTGAGGATGGCGGTCAGCGGCTGGTTCAGCTCGTGCGCCAGCGCGGCGCTCAATTGCCCCGTCGCGGTCAGGCGCGCGGCATGGAGCAGTTCCTTCTGCAATTCCTGGATCTGGCGCTCGCTCGCCTTGCGCGCGGAGATATCGTGCAGGATACCCATGAAGATGCGGCGGTCGTGGAACACCCCTTCGCCGACGGAAAGATACATCGCGAACGTCGTGCCGTTCTTGCGCCGGCCCAGGACCTCGCGGCCGATGCCGATGATGCGTTTCTCGCCGGTCTTTCGATAGCGGGCGAGATAGCCGTCATGCTCCGCGTGATAGGGCGAGGGCATCAGCATATTGACGTTGCGCCCGATCACTTCGTCGGCGGCATAGCCGAACATGCGCGCGCAGGCGTCGTTGTAGACCAGCACCAGCCCGTCTTCGTCGATCATGATGATGCCGTCGACGGAGGTCGCGATCAGCGCCTGGAACAGGACTTCGCTGGCTGGCATCCAAGGCCGCATCCTTTCGACCGCGCCATTCAAGCAAGGGCGCGGACCTGCGGCAATGGCGAAAATTGCGCAGGATCAATGTCGGGCGGATTCCAAGCGTGAAGACTGTCCCGTTGCCGCGGTCCCAAGCGCCATGAAACACGCCGTCATTGCCGCGCATCCCAGAGCCTCGAGCTTCACGATGGCGGTCGCGCGCAGCTATGAGGACGCCGTCTCTGCCCGCGGCCAAAGCGTCGTGGTGCGCGATCTCTACCGGATGAACTTCGCGCCCTGCCTGGAAGCCGGCGAGATGCCCGGCGCCGGCGGATTTGCGCCCGGACGCGATGTCCTGGAAGAGCGCGAGTTGCTCGGCGACGTCGAGGTCTTCGTCTTCGTCTATCCGTTCTGGCTCAATTCCCAGCCCGCCATGCTCAAGGGCTATATCGAGCGCGTCTTCGGCATGGGGTTTGCCTATGGCGCCGGCCGCGGCGGCAACAGGCCGCTGCTCGCCGGGCGCAGGATGCTGAGCTTCACCTCCAGCGGCGCGCCGACCGAATGGATGGTCGAAAGCGGCAGCTGGGAGGCCGCCACGCGCTTGTTCGACACGTACTTCGCCGCGGTCTGCGGGCTCGAGGTTCTCGATCACATCCATTTCGGCGGAATCGTCCCCGGCATCCGCGCCGACGCCGTGCAGGCCCATCTGGCCAAGGTCCGCGACGCGGTCGCGCGCCGTTTCTGAGCGGCAGGGGTAGAAGCCGCCATCGCTTCCGGGGCAGGCTGCTCTCATGACCGTGCGCAATCTCGATGCCGTCTTCGCGCCCAGCGCCATCGCGCTGATCGGCGCCAGCGAGCGGGGCGGCGCCATCGGCACGCTGGTGGCGCGCAATCTGCTCGCGGGCGGATTCAAGGGCGCCATCCACTTCGTCAATCCCCAGCACACGACGCTGTTCGGCAAACCCTGTTACCCCGACGTCGCGTCACTTCCCTCGGTGCCGGACGTGGCGGCGATCTGCACGCCGGCGCCGACCGTGCCTTCCTTGGTCGCAGAGCTCGCTGCGCGCGGCACGCGCGGCGCCATCGTCATCACCGCGGGCTTCCGCGACGCGGGCAACGACGCCGGCCGCTGGCTGGAGCGCGAGATGCTGGCCGCCGCGCGGCCGCATCTGTTGCGCATCGTCGGGCCGAACGGCATCGGCGTGCTGTCGACGCCGTCGGGCATCAACGCCTCCTTCACGCCGGGGGCGCCGCTGAAGGGCCATGTCGCCTTCGTCGCGCAATCCGGCGCGATGGTCAGCACCGTGCTCGACTGGGCGACGGCGCGCGGCATCGGGTTTTCTCATCTGGTCTCGCTCGGCGACATGGCCGACGTCGATTTCGGCGACATGCTCGACTACCTCGCCAACGATGCCGTGACGCATTCGATCCTGCTCTATGTCGAGGCTGTCACTCAGGCGCGCAAATTCCTCTCCGCCGCGCGCGCGGCCGCACGGCTGAAGCCTGTGATCGCGATCAAGGCCGGACGCGCCGCGGCGGCCGCACGCGCCGCCGCTTCGCATACCGGTGCGCTGGCCGGCAACGATGCCGTCTACGACGCCGCATTCCGCCGCGCCGGAATCCTGCGCGTCTTCGATCTCGATGAAGTCTTCGACGCGGTCGAGACCCTGGGCATGGCGCCGCGGATCGCCGGCGAGCGGCTCGCCATCCTCACCAATGGCGGCGGCGTCGGCGTGCTGGCGACCGACGCGCTGATCGAACAGGGCGGCGTGCTGGCGCCGTTGCCAGATGCGACGCGGGCCAAGCTCGATGCCGTGCTTCCCGTCACCTGGTCCCACGCCAATCCCATCGACATCATCGGCGACGCGCCGGGCGCGCGTTATGCCGCGGCGCTCGGGATCGTGCTGCATGACCCTGGGATCGACGCGGTCCTGGCGCTGCATTGCCCGACCGCGGTCGCTTCCGGCCTCGAAGCCGCGCAAGCCGTGGCCGGCGCGATGGCGGGCCAGGAGCGGCCTTTGCTGACGAACTGGCTCGGCGCCGCCGAGGCCGACGCCGCGCGCCGATTGTTCGCGGATGCCAAGATTCCGACCTACGAGACGCCGGAGAAGGCGGTGCGCGGCTTCATGCATCTGGTGCGCTATCGCCGGGCGCAGGACCAGCTGATGGAGGTTCCCGACGCACAGGTCGATGCCGCGCCGGACATCGTACGCGCGCGCCGCGCCGTCGACGGCGCCCTTGCACGAGGCGGCGGCTGGCTGGAACCACTCGCCGTACAGGAGCTGTTCCAGAGCTATGGCATTGCGCTGGTGCGTTCGGCTCTGGCTGCCGATGCCGGCGAGTCGGCGCGCATCGCGGAAAGCTTCGGGGGACCGGTGGCGCTCAAGATCGTCTCGCCCGACATCACGCACAAATCCGACGTCGGCGGCGTTGCGCTCGACGTGATGACGGCCGGCGCCGCGCGCCTTGCCGCCGACGCGATGCAGGCGCGCGTGCGCAAGGCGGCGCCGAAAGCGCGTCTCGACGGTTTCCTGGTGCAGGAGATGATCCGCCGCCCCGGCGCCTACGAACTCATTCTCGGCATGGCGCAGGATGCGACCTTCGGCCCGTTCCTGCTGTTCGGGCAGGGCGGCGTCGCGGTGGAGCAGATCGCCGACCGCGCATTGGCGCTGCCGCCTCTCAACGCCGTGCTGGCGCGCGACATGATCGCACGCACGCGCATCTGGCGGCTGTTGCGGGGCTACCGCGACCGGCCGGCCGCCGATGCCGGCGCCATCGTCGACACCTTGCTCAAGCTGTCGCAGCTCGTCTGCGATTTCGATTCGATCGCCGAGATCGACATCAATCCGCTGCTCGCCGACGACAAGGGTGTCATCGCGGTCGATGCGCGGGTGCGGGTCGAGGCGCCAAAGGGCGCCGCGGGCGCGCGGCTGGCGATCGTCCCCTATCCGCGCGGGCTCGAGCGCAGCGAAGACGTGCCGGGCTTGGGGCGCTGCCTGCTGAGGCCCGTGCGTCCCGAAGATGCGCCCGCCTTCGTCGCGTTCTTCAACCGCCTGAACCCGCAGGACATCCGGCTGCGATTCTTCTCGCCCCTGCAGGCGCTAGCGCCGCGCTTGCTGGCACGGCTCACCCAGATCGACTACGACCGCGAACTGGCGATGGTCCTGTTCCAGGATGCGGATCTGCTCGGCGTCTCGCGCCTGGCGGCCGATCCGGACAACCTCAAAGCGGAGTTCGCGGTGACGGTGCGCAGCGACCTCAAAGGACAGGGACTCGGCCGCCTTCTGCTGCGCGAGATCGTAGACCAGGCGCGCCGCCGCGGCACGGCGGAGATCTTCGGCTGTATCCTGGAAGAAAACGCCCCGATGCTCGCGCTCGCCCGCGAGTTGGGATTCAGCCTCGCCCATGACGGCCCCGGCGTGTGGCGCGCCACGCTGCGATTGGCGAATCCCTAGGCTTCGCGCATAGCGCGGCTCCTCCTGGCGGCCGAACTTGCGCCCGCTCAATGTATCGGCGCGCCGGCGGAGTTGAGATGGGCCCGCCTGCAAGAGGTTTCGCGCCATGTCCATCGCCAAGATCGTCGTTCCGGTCACGGGTTCGTCACGCGACGACACGGCGCTGGCGACCGCGTTTACCGCGGCCAGGCCGTTCGCGGCGCATGTCGAGGCGCTGTTCGTCGCCACCGATCCGCGCGAGGTGGTGCCCTATTCGGAGATGCCGCTGCCGCCCGATCTGGTGCAGGAGATGGTCGACGCCGCGGCCGATCTCAACAAGAAGGCCGCCAAGGTCGCGCAGGGCAATTTCGCGGCCGCCGCGAAAGCCGCGGATGTCAGGATCACCGCCGGCGTGCAGAAAGGCGCCGGCGTCACCGCCTCCTTGCGCGAAGCGACCGGGCACCTGGCCCAGATATTGGGGGATGCCGCGCTGCTTGCCGATCTCATCGTTCTCCCCCCATTGACGCAGGGCGACCGCGCCGATGCGCAGCAGGCTTTCGTGCGCGTGTTGACCGGCGTCGAACGCCCGGTGCTGCTGTCGCCTGCCCAGCCGCCCAGCAAGAGTTTCGCGCGCATCGCGATCGGCTGGGACGGCGGCCGCGCCGCGGCGCACGCTTTGAGCGCGGCGCTGCCCTTTCTCGAGAAGGCCCAGCGCGTCGAGCTGCTCTCGATCGCGCATCTGCCGGACAAGCCGGCGCGCATCGCCGCGGCAAAGGACTATCTCCTGCTGCACGGCATCGGCTGCACGGAGCGGCTCGTGGAAGCGGGCACGCGCGACGTGGCCGACGTCCTTCTCGACGCCTGCGCGCAGTGCGATCTGCTGGTCGTCGGCGGTTACGGCACCAGCCGGCTGATCGAGACGATCTTCGGCGGCGTCACCCGCAGCATCGTCTCGCAGCCCAATCTGCCCGTCTTCATGGTGCATTGACCGCGAGCGGATAGCGGCGGAAGAACCAGCCTTTCACGAACTCGACCAGCAGCAGATAGGTCGCGGTGGTGGCCGCCAGCGCCAGCAGCAAGCTCGCCGGCATCGCCACGAAACCGAGCCAGCGTCCGAAGATCGTGTAGGGAAGGATGCAAGCGACCGCGACCGCGCCGAGCGATCCGGCGGCGAGCCAGCGGCTCGGGGTGCTGCGCCATGGCCGTCCGCGGCTGCGGATGACGAAGATGACGAGGCATTGCGTCGCCAGCGACTCCACGAACCAGCCGGTATGAAAGAGCGCCTGACCGGCATGGAAGACGAAGAGAAGAAGCCCGAAGGTGACGAAGTCGAACAGAGAACTCACCGGGCCGAGCACGAACATGAAGCGGCGCACGAAGCCGATGTCCCAGCGCCTCGGCCTCAGGATCATCTCCTCGTCGACCTCGTCCATCGGGATCGCGATCTCGGAGATGTCGTAGAGCAGGTTGTTGAGCAGGATCTGCACCGGCAGCATCGGCAGGAAGGGCAGGAAAAGCACCCCGCCCGCCATCGAGAACATGTTCCCGAAATTCGAGCTCGTCGCCATCATCACGTATTTGAGGATGTTGGCGAAGGTGCGTCTTCCCTCGCGCACGCCGTCGACGATGACGCCCAGGTCGTTCTTGAGCAGGATCATCGACGCGGCCTCCTTGGCGACGTCAACCGCGCCGTCCACCGAGAGGCTGACATCGGCGGCATGCAGCGAAGGCGCGTCGTTGATGCCGTCGCCGATATAACCGACGACATGGCGGGCGCGGCGGAGCGCGGAGATGATGCGCAGCTTCTGCGCCGGCGTGACGCGGCAGAATTTGTTGACGCTGCGCAGCTTGGCGGCCAGCGCCTCGTCGCTCAGCTTGTCGATGACGTCGCCGGTCAGCGTGTCGCCGTCCGGTAGCGCGATCGCCTGGCAGACATGGTTGGTGACGTGCTCGTTGTCGCCCGTGATCACCTTGACCGCGATGCCGAGGCCGGCGAGCGCCTCGATCGCGCCGGCCGCGGTCTCTTTCGGCGGATCCAGGAACAGCGCAAAGCCGCCAAATACCAAGGCCGACTCGTCCAGCGTCACACAGCCGTCGCGCCAGGCCACGCCCAGCGCGCGCAAGCCCTGTTCGCCGAAACGCTGCAGCATCGCCAGCGCCTTGGCGCGCTCCGCTTCGCCCAGCGGCACCGTCTCTTCGCCGCGGGCGTAGCCGGTCGAGAGCTTGAGGATGTCTTCCGGCGCACCTTTGACGACGATGCTGCGCTGGGCGCCCTTTTCGATCAGCACGGAGGTGCGCCGGCGCTCGAAATCGAACGGCTTCTCGTCGCGCTTGATCCAGCCTTCTGCGGCATCGCAAGGGTTCTTCACGATCGCGTCGTCGAGCGGACTCTTGATCCCCGTCTGGAAATGGGCGTTGAGATAGGCCGCGTCGCGGACCTTGGCGCTGTCCAGGCCCTCCAGATCGACGCACTGCACAAGGTCGATCGCGGCCTTGGTCAGCGTGCCGGTCTTGTCGCTGCATAGGACGTCCATGCTGCCGAGATCGTGGATCGCGGACAGCCGCTTGACGATGACGTGCTTGCCCGCCATGCGCAGCGCGCCATAGGCCAAGGTCACCGAGACGATCATCGGCAGCAGCTCCGGCGTCAGCCCCACCGCCAGCGCCACCGCAAAGAGGAAGGATTCCAGCGGCGGCCGGTGCAGCATGAGGTTCACCAGCAGCACGAACAGCACCAGCAGCACCGTCAGCCGCACGATCATCAGGCTGAAATCGCGCAGGCCCAGCGCGAAGGCGGTCGGCGGCGGCTCGCTGTGCAGCGAACCCGCGATGCCGCCCAGCATCGTGGCACTTCCCGTGCGCACCAGCAGGGCGCGCGCCGTGCCGCTGACCACCGAACTGCCCATGAAGGCGGCGTTCTCCGGCACGGTGTCCTGGCCGGCCGTGTCGCCCACATCGGCGCTCTTGGCGGCGGGAAAGGATTCGCCGGTGAGCAGCGATTGGTTGACGAAGAGATCGGTCGCGGCCAGCAGCCGGCAATCGGCCGGGACAAGGTCGCCGGCGCGAAGTTCGATGACGTCGCCAGGAACCAGATCGGCGGCGCGCACCGCTTGCTGCTTGCCGTCGCGCAGCGCGCTCGCCATCAGCGCGACCTGATCGCGCAGCGCCTCGGCGGCGGCTTCGGCGCGGCGCTCCTGCAGGAAGTCCAGCAGCACCGAGATCAGCACGATGCCGTCGATCAGCGCCATGCTGACGATGTCGCCGGTCGCGCCCGCGATGGCGGCGGCGAGCAGCAGCACGATCACGAGCGGATTGCGAAAGCGCTTCAGGATCTCGAGCCAGACGGATTTCCGCGCGCCGTCGGCGATTTTGTTCGGCCCATAGCGCGCCAAGCGCTGTGTCGCGGCGGCGGAGCTAAGCCCCTGCGCGTCGACGCCCAGCCGCGCCAGGACCGCGGCAATCGGCACGGACCAGAAATCGTCGCCGCCGCCCGCCATCAGCGGATCAGCATCCAGAGCAGGATCGCGGCTGCGACGAAGAACACCGCGATGAGAGAGAAACAGCCGACGGTGCGGCCGAGCGATTCCGGCAGGCCTTCTTCATCCTCCGGCGGCGAAGGCAGGTCGTCGTCTGTCATGATGCCCTAGGCACGATCCCCGGCCCCACCATAGCAGAGTCGATGCTACGATGGCGGCGGTTCGAGGCGCGTGGTGGCGATGGCGCAGGTCAGTGCCGGGATAGTGCTGTTTCGCGGGCCGGCGGGTGAGCGCGAAGTCTTCCTCATCCATCCGGGCGGACCCTTCTGGGCGCGCAAGGACGAGGGCGCGTGGTCGATCCCCAAGGGGCTGGTTGATGCGGGCGAAGACGAGCTCGCCTGTGCCCGGCGCGAATTCGCCGAGGAGACGGGCTTCGAGGCCAAGGGTCCTGCGCGGGACCTCGGTTCTTTCCGCATGCCGGGCGGCAAGCGTCTCAGGGTCTGGGCGGTCGGGGGCGATGCGGATCCGGCGCAATTGCGCAGCAATCTCTTCGAGATGGAATGGCCGCCGCGCTCCGGGCGCCGCGCCCGCTTCCCGGAAGCCGACCGCGGCGGCTGGTTCGGCCGCGACACTGCGCTCGCCAAGATCGTCAAGGGCCAGCGCGCCGTTCTCGAAGCTTTCTTCAAGGGCTGATCCGCGCCGCGCGGCAGTCCGTTCCCGTTCGGCGCGCGATTGCGCTATACCGCGTGCGTCATGACAACCCACGCGGCCATCAGCGATCGCCTGGCATTGGTCGGCGACGTCGGCGGCACCCATGCCCGCTTCGCGCTCGCCGATGTCAGCCGCAAGACGCCGCGCATCTCCGATATCCAGGTGCTCGACTCGCACGGCTATGCGCGCGCCGGCGACGCGGTGAAGGCCTACCTCGCCAAGGCGTCGGGCAAGCCGTCGCTGGCGGTGATCGCGACGGCGGGGCCGGTCAGGGCCGGCGCGGTCCGTTTCACCAATCTCAACTGGTCGCTGTCGGAATCGCAGTTGCGCGCCCTCGGCTTCGCCCAGGCGCGGCTGGTGAACGACTTCACCGCGCTGGCGCTCGCGATCCCGCTGTTGAAGGCGCGGGACATCTCCAAGATCGGTCCCGCCATCGACGGCGAGCGCGGCAAGCCCATCGCCGCCATCGGCCCCGGCACCGGCTTCGGTGCTGCGATCCTGCTGCCGGCAGAGAAGGGTCTTCCCATCGCGGTCGCCACCGAAGGCGGTCACGCCTCGCTGGCGCCGGGCGACGATGTCGAGATCGAAATCCTCAAAGTGCTGCGCGCTGAGTTCGGCCATGTCTCGATGGAGCGCGTGCTGTCGGGTCCGGGCCTGGTCAATTTGCATCGCGCGCTGGCGACGGTGGAAGGCCGCGCGGCCGAGGACGCCGACGCCCCGGAGATCACCGCCGGCGCGCTCGCCGGCCGCGAGCCCCATCTTCGCACCGTCATGCGCTTTGCCGCGATGCTGGGCGCGGCGGCGGGGAACTTCGCGCTCCTCTATGGCGCGCAGGGCGGCGTCTATGTCGCGGGCGGCATCGCTCCCGCCATCCTCCCCCTGCTCGAACGCAGCGAATTCCGCGCCCGCTTCGAGGACAAAGGCCGCTTCCGCGACTATCTCAGGGCCATCCCGACCGCCGTCGTCCTCCACACCGACATGGCCCTGCTCGGCGCCGCCGCGCTGGCGCGAAGTCTGGTCGCGACGGGAAGGCGGAGGTAGCCGGGCGTGGGTTCTCGAATGGATGGCGCGCCGAACGCCTTATGCGTAGGCTGCAAAAACGTTGGCGGCGATCTGTGGATGGCGCACCTGCGATGAATTGCTTGGCGGCATTTATTAAGCGGTTCAGAGATCGCGGATCCTCTGCACCGTCCTTCATCAGGCTGACGATTGCGCCGCCAACGATCACCAAACTGGACGCGTATCGGAACGACAACGGCACTGCGATGATTGCCGTTACGGTCGATCCCCGGGTGACAAAACAGCAGCGCGTCCGCTTGATCCTCAACGGCATGGACGCAAGCGGCGCGAACTACATTTTCGACGCCCCGGATGGCAATGGCATTGTCGCTCCAGCGAACGACTCCCAAACCGTGTGTGTCGCCTGCCCGGGCGCGCACGCTGGAAAATATCTCGTCCGCGTTTCAGTCGACGGCGTCGAAAGTGAGCTGACGATGTCGCGGGGCGCCTACACCGATCCTTCGGTGCTGCTATAACATGACTGCGGACTGCAGAGCCGGTGCCACTCGTTAGCGTTTGGCCACGATGTCCGTCAGCTCGCGAACGTAGTTCTTGTAGCGTTCGCTGGCGGGATCGAGTTCTGCCGCCCGCTGGGCGTTTTCCAGCGCTTCCGTTTTGCGCCCCATACGTCTGCAAGTACTCGCGAGCTGGAGATATCCGTATGGGTCCCTAGGCGCCAAAGCAATATAAGCCCGCGCACGCTGCTCCGCGAGGCCCAGGTCCCGGGCCGCCAGATGGGCTTCGATGAGCCTTCTTAGATATCCCGTGTTCGTCGAATCCAATGCATAGGCGCGCTCGAGAAACGCAAGCGCGCGTTTGCCATGGCCTAGTCGCTGCTGAAGCGTGGCCATCCGCGCGAGCAGGGCCGCCTCATTTGGATGCGACCGGATGGCGGCGTGGCAGGTCCGTGCCGCCGAAGTGTCGTCGCCGTTGGACTCCAGCGTCAGGACCGCGAACGACAGCAGATCGAGATTGCCTGAGAGACGCGTTTCGATGTGCGCGATTATCTTCTTTGTGTCGTCCATTCTGCCGGCCGCAGGCAAGCGGCGGAGGAGCGACATGATCAGTCCGGGATTTCCCAAGGCGCCGATCGCCGCGGTCCTGACCTCCTCCGCTGCCTTTTCATCGCCCGCAGCCTCGAAGATGCGCGCGCAGCGCAACAGGTCCCAGCACCCACGTTCTCCCGCATTGGAGGCGATCGCGCGCGCACGCCGGGCAAGATCCACCGCTTGCGCAACATCTCCCATGTGCAAACGCATCTCGGCCAGCGGAAGAACGAAACGAGCCGCAATTCCGGGCTCATCGAGGTCCAGCCCGGAAAGGACGGCCTTTGCTTCGTCGAATCTGCGGTGCTCGACCAGATTGGCGAAGCTCAGCCATCGATCGAGCGCCGGCACCTTCAGGAGATTCTCCGATGCGTAGTGCTCGCACATCCGCGCGACGATCCGGCCCACGAAGGCGCCCTCGACATGGGTGAGATCGTTCGCCCAGACATATGTCTGCTTGGTCAGCATGACGCTTTCATAGGTGGGCAAGTAGTCGACATTGGCGAATTCCTCCGCAATCTGGCCGGCGACGGCGCGAAGTACGCTCTTTGAATACATATTGGCCACGATCACGTCGTCGCTGGTGAACGTGCGGGCAAGCGGCACAGGAGAGGTTGTGATCAGGATGTTACGACTGCCCAGAAGGTCCAGCGCCTTTCGGGTGTAGTCATAGGCGTCCTGAAACGTCAGCCGCTTGAATGCGAAGCGACCTCCGTCGTTGTACTTGTGGAGCAAGGGGCTGAATTCGACATATTGCCCGGTCTTGCGGTCCAGCCAGCACTCGATCAAGCCCAACGTAATGATGATCGTCTCGCTGTCGAAGGCCTGTTCGAAGAGCCGATAGAGCTCGCGGCGCTGTGCCAGCGCTTGCGAACGTTCCTGGCCGAACTGGTTCGTGAGTCGATGTTGCAGGTCGACCACTTTGCCGTTGCCGAGCTCCAGCAGGAGCGGCGCGATGTCGTCGTCCGTAACGATGCCATCGCGGTCGCGTATCGATTTTGTCCAGGCAAGTTCCTGGAAAATGGATGGCGGCGTGTACTTGTTGAGTATCTCGTCTCCTACGTGACGACCGGCACGCACGCTTTCATCGAGGAAACGTCGCGTAGGCACGTCGAAGCCCAGCGAGGCGAGATGCATTTCGACGTTGCGGGCGAAGCAACTTCCGATCGTGAACACGCGCGAGCCCTTCGCGAGGCGAAAGCTGGGGTTCATTTCCGGCCAGCATTCCGGCTCAAGGCGATTTTGTGCCGCGCGTTCGGGCCATTTTCCCGCGCGATTGTTCGCGGCCCGCTCCACCGCGTCCTTGAGTTCACTATCGGCCATCGATGCTCCCGCGGCGCCACCATAGCAAGACACCGCGGCGGAAGGGAAACCTGTTGAATGCGTTCCAGGCGGGCGATAGTTTGGAATGTCACGCTCCCTGGGGCCATCTTGTCCAGTCCGCCTGTAACCAACGCGCCGGACAACGATCCTATCGCGCGCGCCAATGAGCTCTGGAAGCAGGGGCGGGTTGACGATGCCGAGAGCGCTTATCGTGACGCCATCAAAAAAAAACCCAAAGCCGCGTGGGCGTTCTATCGCTTGGGCGAGATTTATGAGAACCGCGGCGACGAGACTTCCGCCGAAGGTTTTTTCGGACAAGCATTGGCGCTCGATCCGGCGCTGGCCGTGGTGCGGGACAAGGCCATATTCTGGAAGCGCTTCAAATTCGCCGACAGCCTGCTTGAAGCACGCAACCTGGCGGCTTCCGAGCCGATATTCGGGGACCTGCTCGCCATCAATCCGAAATGCGCGCCGGTGTTGGTCAAGCTCGGCTCAATTGCGGCCGAGTATGGCCACCTGGAGACTGCACTAGGCTATTACGAGCGCGCGATCGAGAGCGATCCGGAGGATCCAGGGGGGTACGTCGGAAAGGCAGAGGTGCTTGACGCTCTCGATGAAACCGACGGGGCGATCGTCGTTCTCGAATATGTTCAAGCGCTTCCCAAAGCCCCGTCCGTCGTCAAAGATCGCCTCGAAAGACTATACAGGAAACAACGTCTTCTTGGTGAGGGCGCGGAGGGAGTGCGCATTCGGCACTGGCCCGCCAATGTGCCCGCGGCTGCGTTCAAAGAAAAAGGGAATCCGCATGTCGCGGTGATCAGCTGGTCTCTGGCGCATAATCCCGTCGGCCGCGCGATGGTTCTGGCGGACGTCGCCTCTGCAGCGGGCTTTTCCGCTGAAATCATGGGGCCGATCTTACCATCCTATGGCGAAGATATATGGCCCCCATTGCGCGACGGCGCGCGCGACGTGGATGTGTTTGGTTTCTTTGCCGCCTCATTTGCGAATTTTGTCGAGGGCGCGATACGGCTGGTGATGCAACGGCCAGCGCAAGTCGCGTGGGTTTCGAAGCCGCAATTCCCAAGCTTGCTCATCGGCTTCCTCTACAAGCTCATCCATGGCTCGGCGGTGGTGTTGGACATTGACGACGACGAGCTCGCGTTTGCGCGCGCCGATGCCCCGTTGAGCATGGCCGAGTTTCTTCGGGAGCTCGCGTCCGCAGATTGGCGCGAACCCCACAGCAAGCGTTGGACCCAACTTGCGCACACGCTTATTCCACACGCGGACGCGATCAGCGTCTGCAACCCCGTGCTGAAGGAAAAGTTTGGCGGAACGATCGTGCGCCACGCCCGGGGCGAGGCGCAATTCGCGCTGGCGCGGGCGCGGCGCGAGGAATTCCGCCGCGAATTCGGCTTTTCCCATCATGACAAGGTTGTCCTGTTCCTCGGTACGCCGCGACGTCACAAGGGCGTCCTCGATGTCGCGGCCGCGCTGCGGGCAATTGGGGATCCCCAAGCGGTGTTCTGCATCATCGGAACGGTTCCCGACCGCGAATTGAGAAAGCAGCTCGAGACATTCAGCGGCGTTCGGATCGCGCTGCATCCCGACCAGCCCTTTTCGCGGCTTGCAGAACTGAATGCGATGGCCGACGTGGTTTGCGTGTTGCAAGATCCACTCGACAGGATCGCCCAGTCTCAAACCCCCGCAAAGCTGACCGACGCGATCGCCACCGGCACGACGATCCTTGCGACCCCAGTTCCGCCGATCCTGGACATGATGGACGGGGGAAGGATCATTTCCGTGTCCGACGGCAATCTCGCCGCAGCGCTTGCCAACGCGTTGTCGACACGCAATTCCGCGGATGCGGACGAACGCCGGGAATACTTTCGCAGGACGCTTTCCACCGACGCCAACGCGCCGGCGGCGCGTGCGGCAATCGACGCCGCGTGCGAGAAGAACGCGCCCCTCGCAGCCGAAGTTCGTCAAGTGTTCGAGTTGTTCGACAGGTCGATGCCCGGATCTCTTCCGCAGGATTGCCGGGTTGCCACGAAGGGCTTGATGCGAACCGGCCCTCGTGTCGGTGCACTGAAGAGCCTGCGAAGCGGGATCAATCTGGTGTTTTTCTGGAAGCAGAACGATTCCGGCATCTATGGGCGCCGGTCGGACATGCTGCTTCAGCAATTCGCAGCCATGCCCAACATCGACAGGATCTTGCACATCGACGCGCCGATCTCAGTCGATGCGCTGGGAGCGTTGGTCACGGAAGGAGACAAGCACGGACAAAGCCGGCTCGTCGTGTCCAACACCATCAACCGTTTCCTTGAGATTCGCGACGACGGTCGCGTGAAGCGCCGCAGTTTCGTATATCGCGGAAGGGAAAGCCGGCTGTTGGGGCGCGAACTGCCCAGCATCGAAGAGTTTCCAAACACGGTCGAAAACTGGCTTGAAGAGCTGGGCATGATGGAAAACGTCTTGGCCTGGGTGTGTCCAGTTGTCCGAGGCTTTCCCGAGGTACAGAAGCGGCTGGAATTCTCCTTTGTCGTCTCGGACGTCATCGACGATCAGCGGCAATGGCCGATGCGGCCTGCGTGGCGCTTGCAACTCGAAAAGAATTATCGTGAGACCTTCGCCGCGACGAAAGTGTCCTTCGCCAACTGTGCGCCGGTCGCGGATTGGCTGGTGCGCGAAGGGCTCGAACCCCTGATCGTCTCGAACGGCATGGACGTGCGCACCGATGCGGACAATTGGGACATGCCCGAGGCGCTCAAAGCGCTCCGCCGGCCCATCATTGGCTATTGCGGCTCGCTCTCACACCGCATCGATTGGGACATCATCGCGGCGGTTTCCGCGGCACGGCCCGACTGGTCCATCGTGCTGATCGGCGAGCCGGCGAAAGACGAACGCTACAGCCAGGTGGTGAGGCGGCCGAATGTCCACGCGCTGGGCGTGCTGCCCTACGAGACCGCATTGCGTCATATCGCGGGTTTTGACGCCGCCATGATTCCGCATCTGCATTCGCCGCTGTCGCAGCACATGAATCCGTTGAAGCTCTATGTCTATCGCGGATTGGGCGTGCCGGTGGTCTCAGCGGCGATCGCCAATCTCGACGATCTCAAGAACGACATCCGTATCGCGAATTCGCCGGAAGAGTTCATAAACAAGCTCGACGAGGCGATCGCGGAGCGCCGGGCGCGCGGCCGCATATATCCGTCGGCTGCCTTGATACGGGTAAACGCCTGGCAGAGCCGCGCGGCGAGCATCTGGGCCCGCCTCGAAGAAGTGCTTGCGCGTGAGGCGCCATGAGCGACAAAGCCGTCTATCAAGGCCTGTGCAGCATTTGCGGCAAGAAGGGAGAATTCGCTCCGCGCGAAGGCTATGGCACCCGTGATTCCTATCTCTGCCCGCATTGCCGCGCGTCGTTGCGCTGGCGCGATCAGGCCGCGCTCATCCTGGACGAGTTCGGCAGAGGCCTTTCGATCTCGCTTGCGAATCTCGTTGCTTCCGGCCGGCTCGACACCATCGACATTCTCGAGCCCGCGCTGAAAGGTCCCTTCGTCAACGCGTTCAGGAACCTGCCGCGTTACGTACGCACCTATTATTGGCCCGAGAAGGCGCTGGGCGAGAAAGATGCCAACGGGGTTCGCAACGAAGACATCACAAGGCTCACCTTTGCCGATGACAGTTTCGACCTTGTGATCACTAGCGACGTGATCGAGCATGTCTACGACTACAAGGCCGCGTTCGCCGAAATTCTGCGCGTGCTCAAGCCCGGCGGCATTCATGTCTTTTCGATTCCCACCGACTGGCCATTGCCGGAAATCAGCGAGGCGCGCGTGCGGGTCGTGGACGGTGTCGAGGAGCACGTCAAGCCCGCGCGGTATCACATCAGTGGCGACGGCACGCCCTGTATCGTGTACACCGATTTCGGCGCCGATTTGATCGATGTTATCGATGCGCAGGGACGCTCCCGCAGCCAGGCGGTGCGCCGTCATTCCGCGCTCGACCCCTGCTACCGGACCGCCACTTTCGTGACGCGGAAGTTACGCTGATGACCTTGCGCTGTCCGATCTGCAAGTCGGGCGAATTTCTCGCTTTCAACGGCCGCGACAATGCCCGCTGCAAAAGCTGTCAGGCGATGGAGCGTACAAGACTGCTTTGGATGATCCTGGAAAAACACAATCTGTTTCGTCCGGGCTCGCGTGTCCTGCATGTTGCGCCGGAACTGCCGATCGCGAAAAGATTTGCGGAGCTGTTGGACGATCGATATTTGGCCTGCGACGTGAACGCGGCGCGTTACGCGAGCACGTTCACGATCGTCCGTCCGCTCGACCTTTGCGTGGATCTGGTCAAGCTTCCCAGCCGATGTTTCGACATCATCATCCATAGTCATGTGCTTGAACATTTGCCATGCGATCCTGAAGGCGTGATGCGGGAATTCGAGCGCATTCTGAAGCCGGGCGGGCATCACTTTCTTTCGGTCCCCATCAGCGGGGAAACCACGCGCGAGGATCTGTCGGACGATTTGTCGGGGGCCGAGCGGTCCATGCTGTTCGGCCAGGCGGACCATATGCGGGTTTTCGGCCGGCGCGATTTGCCGGCCATGCTCGATCGTGTTTGGGGCGCCCGGGAACGGCACAACATAGAGCCGCTCGAGTTGTTCGCACCGGCTGAACTCGAACAAGCGGCCGTTCCCCGAGACGCGTGGTCCGGCATCAGCAGCCACACGATATTTCACCATATTCGTCCGGAAGTGAGCGCGGTGCGCATTGCCGGAAACGCATCGACGGAAGGCAAGTCCAAAGCGTCTCGGTCAAGGCCGCGTGGCCGGCCGAAGCTCATCCTGCACATCGGCATGCCCAAGGCTGGAACGACGTCGCTGCAGCGCTGGTTCGTTGCGAATACAGACGCCGTCCGCAACGCCGGCCTCGAATATTGGCCGGAAGCGGAGAATCATTCCGAGGCGATGTTCATGGCGTTTGCGGACCCCAACCGCATCGCCCGCGGAGCCATGTGGTTTCAGCAGGATGCCAATCTGTCGGCGGATCCTGCCAAGCGTGCAAGCTTCGATGGCTTCCTCGATGGACTGGGACAGCGCACGGGAATTGTTTCGGCGGAAGTGTTGTGGAGCTTTCCGGCGCGCGACGTGAAGGCGCTCGCCGGTCATCTCGAGACGCGCGGCGTCGATACCGCCGTGCTTTGCTTCATCCGTCCCCCGGCGGCGTTCCTCGCGACGGCGGCGCAGCAGCGGTTGCGGACGTCGTTGTCGATCGGCGATTTCGGCCTGGGTTTCCAGGACAAAGTGCTGATCCGCTACCACCGCCTTGCCTCTTGGATCGAGAATTTCGGTCCTGACAATGTGTACGTCCTGCCGCTCGCCGACGACATCATCGGCCAAATTCAAGGATTGTTTGCGCAGTGGGGAATTCCATTCGTTGCAGCCGCGTCTGTGCCGGGCAACCTCAACCAGTCCATCAGTTTGCTGGCCGCCAAGGGATTGATGGCGTTGAACCAAGCTCTGGGTAAGGGCGAAAGTTCGTCTCGGCGCCTGCGAACGATCCTTCAAGACATCAAAGGGCCGGCGTTCAGGCTCCCCGAAAGCATATTGAAGCGCTCGTCACGGCTTTTCCGCAAGGAAGCGAACTATCTGGTCGAAAACTTCGACATGGAGCGCGACTGGCTCTTGAGCGATGCCGAAGGCGTCGACGACGCGCTGTTTTTCGATTGGAGCTATGACGAAGTCGCCCGTCTTCTGAAGGCTGTGAACGACGCGCTTTCCAGCGAAGCCGAACCGGCGTCACCCCGGCGCGAGAAGTAGCCAGGTCTGACGCGAACTGCGCACTTCGTAACCGAATTCGCGCGCAAAGTCCTTGACGTGCTCCTGCATCACCAGCTTGCCGGTCTCGTCGGGCCACAGCCAATCGTCGCCGCAGATCACCGCGTTCGGAAACAGGCGCCGCGCGACATCCAGATCTTCGCGCTTCTTGTCGGCATCGATGTAGATGAGCTTCGGATCTATGCCGCGTTCATGCAGGTAGTTAAGCACTTCCGGCGAACGCCGGCGGACGGGGATGAAGCGGTCCTTGTAGAGGCGGACATTGTTCATCGCCACGCAGAAATTGCCATGGCGGCGGAGGTTGTGGACGATGGTCGCGATCTGTTCGTCCTTGAGATGGTAGACCGTGCGCGCGCGCAGCGGATCGACGGCCATGTTCTCGATATAGGCAGCCCAATTGCTGTCCCAGGGATCGGCGCCGATCACCGTCAGTTTCTCGGAAGCGCGCAGCCATTGCAGCGTCGAACCGCATAGAAAACACCCGATTTCGACCATCAGGTCGATGTCGCGCTCCTTGATCACGTCCAGGATGATTTCGCGACCGCCGCGGCCGCCGCCGTCAAGCGGGAGATAGAACGGCTCGATCTCGCCATAGCCGAAATCCGGCCACGGATTGTCGCGGCGAAGCGGTTTCAGTCCCAGGCCGATCTTCGAAACGGGGGGCATGGGCGGACTATGTCAAACGGATTGTTGGCTGTGAAGCGTCTCGGCCGACACGATCGCCATCCAGCGGCGAAACAGGACAGCATGACGCGCTCGGGCATCGGGGTGGAATTCCGATTCGGGCCGCTGCTCGAGGTCGAAATGGCCATGATCACGGCCCCGCACCAGCACGGCGCTGCCGCGCTTGTCGCCCCGCTGGCGGACCGAGGCACTGATGTACCGGATAGCGAACCCCACACGCCGCCCGGAGGCGAAGTTTGGGTTCGAGCCATGGACGACCATGGGGTGGTGCAGGGACATCTCACCAGGCTCCAAGATCACATCGACCGCCTTGCTCCCGTCCACGCAAGGGATTGCCTCACGAAGCGGAAGCATATTGGCGCGGTCTTCCCCGGTGTCATGGGCCTGCATCTTTGCTTGCGATCCGGCGATCACGCGCATGCAACCGCTCTCGGGCGTGCTGGGCGTAAAGGCGATCCAGGCCGTCACGCCGATGTTTTCCGACAGACCCCAATAGGTCGCGTCCTGGTGCCATGTCACGAAGGCGCCATCGCCGGGCTCCTTGCTGAAGAAGCTCGCCTCCCAGCAAAGGACGTCCTCGCCGACGATATCGCTAACAGCGTCGAGGATGCGCGCATCGTGGATCAGGTCCCATAACCACGGGACGAGCAGATAGGGTTTGAAATTCAGCAGAGGCGGCAGGCGCCCGGCACGGGCGCTCTCCAAAGCCTCGAGTGCGCGGAGGTTTTCGGCGATTTCCGAATGCTCAAAAACGCGAATTGGGAACACCACGCCATCGCTGTGAAAACGGGCAAGCTGCGCTGTCGTCAGGCTGCCGCTCATCGTTGTTCGCCGCCATCGAAAATTGTCGACATGGCGCGGCGAAGCACATCCCTATGCCGCGCCATCGCGGCGGGGTGGAACTCGCCCTCAGGCTTTCTCTCCAGATCGAATCCTCCGTGGTCGCGCCCGCGCACCAAAGTCGCCGAGTTTCGTCCCGGTCCGACATGGCGCACGGATGCGGGGATGTAGCGGATGGAAAATCCAACCCTGCGCCCGTCTGTCCGGTTCGGTTCGGATCCATGCAGGATGAGCGCGTCGTGCAGCGACGCCTCGCCGGGCTTCAGTTCGGCATCGATCGCTCCGGTATCGTCGAGCGCCTCATCCACGCTCTCGCGCCGGCCGAGCAAATTCCTAGAATCGCCCGTGTCGATATGAGGTCTGGCGCTGCGATGGGTGCCGGTCAGGAAACGCACACCGCCATTCGCTTTGGTGCTGGACGTCAGCGCGATCCAGACCGTCACGGCGTCAGGCGATGACAGCCCCCAATAGGTGGCATCCTGGTGCCAGGCGACATAGCGCCCGTCATGCCCGTTCTTGACGATGAAGCTCGATGCCCAGCACAGAATATCGGGACCCAAAAGGTCATCCACAGCGTCCAATATGCGCGGGTCATGCACGATATCCCAGGCCCATGGGATCAGCAGATGCGGCTTCGCATTCAACGAAGGCGGAAGTCGCCCCGCGCGTTCCGCTTCGATCCTTTCAAATCTGGATAGTGCTTCTGCCGCCTCGGCTTCTTCCATTACGCGCACCGGAAAGAGCACGCCGTCGCTACGGTAGCGTTCGTGCTGCGCTTCGCTCAACCGTTTCATTCGGCGCCGCGCTGCGTGAAGGGGAGGTGAGGCCAAGCATCCCCGCCGATTTCTGCACCGCGCCGCAGCCATTGCTGCAGGAAAGAGAGGCGTTGATTGCGCCGCTGTGTGAGATCGCTGAAAGCTTGCTCGATACGGCGCCAATGTCGATCGAGCGCGCCCAACAAATGATCTGGCAACGCGGTCGGGCGATTCGCGCGCTGTCCGGCGATGGCGAACGCGTGCGGCCAGTCCTTGGCCAGATCTTCTCCACGGCCGCTGTGATCGACAAAGCCCTGAAATTTCCGGTAGCTCGGCAGTGCGACAAGCACGGCCGGAACGTCATATGCCGCCGCCGCGATATAGCCATGCAGCGAGGCGCCGATATAGAGCGAGCTTTGTGCGAACACGGCGGCGATCTCCATGAGACTCACGGGATCGTCGAGCAGAATGTGGGGTGCCGTCAGATGGCTCGCGATCTCGCGCGCCAGAACATCATCGTCGTGGGTTTGTCCCACGGCAACCAGGATCGGCACCAAACCCTGCGCCTTCGAAAATAAGTCGATTGCCGTCGCGGCCGCCGGCACGCCGAGCTTCGCCAAAGACCGGTTCCGGAAATGCAACGCGAGATAGCGCGCGTCGCCCCATGAGCCTTTGCGCGCGAGCAGGTTCTTGAAAGGTGCCTCAAGCGCGTGCCGTGACCAAAACTGCGCGATCCCGGCGACGGGGTCTGGCACGACGCGCACTTTGGCGTCGATGGGAGGCGCCAGAAGTTCGAGGCTGCCTTTGTCCCGTACCGAGCAATAGTCCGCGGCACATACCGCGGCGTCGACCAGCGGATGGTGACTGCTCGCGAATGGATGGGGGACGCCGGGCGCGTTCCAGGCGATCGGGATATCGCGGACCGCCGCCGTCAACGTCGCGCCCAGCCAAAGCCCCGGACCTGCATAGTCGCGCAATCCACCGGATGCGTACTCTTCCAGGAAATGCATCTTGTGGCCGTGGATCATGTAGCCGCCGCCGATGAGGATGCCGTGCGCCGTCCCACCCCCTGTCATCATCTGGGAGAGCGGAATGGAGGGGAGCGCGTCGGCAAAGCCGGTGCAATTCCCTGTAGGAGAGACCGGGACGATATCCATTCCGGCCAATCGCTGGCGTGCGATCAGCGGGAACATCAGATCGCCGAAATTGCGCATGTCGAACATGCCGCTCATGAAGATTCGACGCGGCAATTCGCTTTGTTTGCTGACCGCCATCCCCTACGATCCCTGTGCTGGGGGGATCATATGGACAGCGTGAAGGATGACAAAGCGGCAAGTTCACCGGTCGAGGTGCAGGCCGAGATTAAGCGCCTGCTTTCGGCCGGGGCGGTGGCGGAGGCCCGGTCGGTGCTCGACGCCGCGCTGGAACGCTGGAAGCGCAATCCGAAGCTGCTCTTGCTAAAGGGCGAAGTTCTGGCAGCGTCTTCGCCCGTCCGCGCGGCTGCTCATTTCGCAGCGCTCATGGCGGACCCCAGTCTTGCTCCTTGGGCTTTGGCGCGGCTCTCCGATCTGTTCCCGATATCGGGGCTGACTGGCGACGATGCACTGGCGATTGCGGATGCGATTTGTTCCGATCGGGTTGAACGGCGTGTCAGGGAGCGCCTCCTGGATGAACTCCTGTCGACCGCCGATGCGGTCACCAAGACCAAGCTGATCGAGCTGGCGGGCGCCAACAGCGCCATCTTCAAATATGAATCCAAACTCGCGGTGGCGCGCACGGAAGCGGGCGACTTTTCAGGCGCCATCGCGGTGCTTGAGAAGGCGCAACATGCCGGACGCCTGTCGCTTCACGGTGCCATCCTCAAGGCGGACCTGCTCGCGGTAGTGGACCGGTTGGATGCATCCATCGCCCTCCTCGAAGAGCTCTATGCCGCGAATCCGGAGCACGCGGACATTTCCCGCCGCCTCACGATGATGCTTCAGCGCGCGCGCCGTTTCGACCGTGCCGCGGAGGTGTTCGAGCAGGCCATCGAGCGTTGGCCACAGGACTGGATGCTGGTTTATCGCCTGAACCGATTGCCCATCGCGCGTACGCGCTACGAGAGGATTCTGAAACTCCTGCTCACGCGCGCCGGCGATGCCCTGAAAAGCAATGAGCGGTTCCGGTTTCAGGCCGGCCTTGCCGCATTGCAGGGCCGCGATCCCACGCAAGGCTTCGCTCTCCTCGATCACGCGTTCGCGCCGCCTGTATCCATCCTCGCGCTGCCGGTGCAGAAAGCGCTCACGGCGCGCGATGCGGCGACGTGGCATGGTGCGTCGCGGCTGGTCGACGACCGCACCAAGGAAGTGCAGACGGCGAAGACCCAGAAGGCGCGCGCGACAATCGTGCTTACGACCGGTATCGCGTTCGGAAACCTGCCGCTCGCTTTCGTGGATGCGTTGTTCGCGGCCCACCGGGTCAATGTCATCTACCTTCGGGATTTCGGAAAGCGCGCGTATCTGCGCGGGGTTTCCGCGCTGGGAGCCTCGGAAGAAGAGACGGTCGCGGCGCTCAAACGCATGGCAGATGAACTCGGCGCCAAGCGTTTGATCGCGATGGGCTCGTCTTCGGGCGGGTTCTCGGCACTGCGCCTGGGCGCGCTGATGGGTGCGGACGCTGCGGTATCGTTCTCCGGTCCGACGGCAATGGCGATGTTCCTCGACTCGACGCGTGTGTCCGCCTGGAACCCGAATTTTTTCGTCAAAGCGATGATCGAACGCGAGGGAGAACTTCCGTTCGATCTTGTTCCGGTGCTTTCAAAGCGGTGGACGACCAAATTCATTCAGGTGTACGGCGCGCAATCGGCGGAGGACGCGCGGCAAGCCCGCCGCCTTGAAGGTCTTCCCGGTGTAGAACTTCGCGCGGTTCCAGGCGTTGACGACCATTTCGTCGTGGATCACATGATCGGCGACGGCAGTTTTGAAGCCTTGCTCGAAGAGCTTATCAGCGCGTGACCATGCCGGTGCGTGAATCATAAACCCAGCCGCGAGCTCGCACGGGGACGAGCGGTTTGCCACGCAGTCGCAGATAGGTCCGGCTTGCTTCCTTGAGCATCTGGATCGCCCGTTCCTGCGTGCTGGTGCTGAGCCCGCCATGGATCTGATGGAAGGTCCCCTCGCCAAAAATGCGGATGAGCTGCGTGTCGGGCAGTGCCACAGCGCGGAGCAGTGTGTCGGGATTGGCGACGCCTCCGCCAGGTTCCTGAAACGCCTCGTCGTAGCCGCCGAGTTCGTCCCACAAGGCCCGTGGTAGAAAAAGGGCGTTGCTTTCGAGCATCGCGCCAAAGGGTCCGCCGCGTATTTCCGGCGTCGCTATATCGAAAAGACGATAGCCGTCCCGCGGCCAGCCGATGGACGCGAGCAGGGCGTCCTCTTCCGCTTGATCGTAGCCCTGCGCGCTGCTGATGCGCTGCAGATCCGGGCCGAGTTGGTAATTGGGCGTGGCTATCACCGGCCGCGGGTGCAGCGCGGCGGCTTGGGCGCACGCTCTCAAGAGCCCGGGCGAGGCCATGCGGGCGCCGTCGATCCAGACGCCGATCAACGATCCGCGCGCCAGGCTCAATCCTTCGTTGATGGCGGCAACGGGCGAAGGAGATCGCGTCGAGCACGAAAGAACCCGGATATTCGCCTTCAGATGCGCGAAGTCCTGCTGGCGCGCCGGGGCGCGCGACCCGTTGTCGATGACAACGATCTCATAGTCGCCGGGATCGAAGTCCTGATAAGGCGGCGATAACGACAACAATGTGCGCGGCAGCTCCCGTCCCATCTCGAAAACGATGACGATGAGGGAAAGGGGCAACATCTAGACAGCTGGCGCGGTGAAAACCGCGGTAAATTCGTCGATGCTCGGAGTATCGAAGAACCGGTGCGGGTCGACGATGACCTGGAATTCCTCTTCCATGACGCCGGCCATGATCACGGCTTCGACGGAATCCAACCCATAAGTGTCGAAGCGGTCGGCGGTCGAAAAGGCGGCGCGGTCGAGCCCCAGCACGCCGCAGATGTAATTTGCCATCCAGGCTTTCAAAATGGCTGGATCGATCTTGTTCGGATCATTCATCGCTTGCTTGTGGAACGGCTGCCCCTCGGGCGACGTTAGAAATTCCCCATGCGCCGGACAAGAACTTTGTTTTGGCTGCGAAGCGCTGAATTTTGCCGCTTGAGGTTCGCGGCAGGTCGCCAGTGGCGACGATGTGGACAGTCGGAAGCACGCCGGTCACTTCGGAAATGTGCTTGGCGATCCTGCCGCCATGGGCCGAATAGTCGCCCTTTCCGATTTTGCGGCGGTCCAGCTCGCACAGCACGACGAGCCGCTCGCGCTCTCCATCGTCCACGGCGAACGCCGCTGCCGCGCGAATATCCGGGTCGTGGTCCAGCGCGCAAATCTCGATATCCGCGGCATGGTGTTTGGCGCCGTAGAGCACAAGAATGTCCTTGATCCGGTCGACGACGAACAATTCGCCATCGACACAGGTTCCGACGTCGCCGGTACGCAGAAAGCTTTCGCCGTTTTCGATGAAGGCGTTGGCGAAGGGCGTGACGCCGCCTTCCTTTCCGAGCCACAGCCCGGGCGAAACATGCGGCCCGCCCACACATATCTCGCCGAAATTTGTCTCTCGTCCGTCCTCATCACGCAGCCGAAGCGTGCTTCCCTCGACCGGCCTCCCACAGGATACGAATTGGCGCGATCCCTTGCCGTTAAGCGCAATGTCGCGGAGCTTCAATCCGCTTCCAGGATGCGAGGCGGCGGTGATCAAAGTTGTTTCCGCAAGGCCGTAACAGGGCAGAAAAGCCTTCTCGCTGAATCCCGCTGGCACGAAGCGTTGCGCGAAAAGCGCCAGGACATTGGCACGCACAGGCTCGGCGCCGCAAAATGCCCTTCGCCAATGGGAAAGATCGAGTTTCGCCGCATCGTCGGCGGCAATCATGCGTGTGCACAGTTCATATCCGAAGGACGGTGCGCCGGCGGTGTGCGCTCTGTAACGCTCGATCGCGCGCAGCCAACGGATGGGTTTTTGAACGAAGGCGCGCGGGGGCATGAGGACCGCCGTGCCGCCGAGGAAGAGCGGTTGCAGGATCGTGCCGATCAGGCCCATGTCATGAAAGTGCGGAAGCCAGGTTGCCCCAATCACGTCCGCGGGCAAATCAAAGCCGCGATGGATCATGCGCTGGTTTGCCATCAGATTGGCGTGGGTGATCACGATGCCCTTGGGCGCCTGGGTCGACCCTGACGTATACTGGATCAGAGCGGGCTGCTGGGCGGCGATGTCAGGCGTCGAACCGCCGACGCCCAACAGTTCCTCATGATCAATGACCGGGTGTGCGGTAGCGATTGCCCGAAGCTTGGGTATCTCGTTTCTGACGCTGACGGTAGCTGCCGGGAGCGCATCCGCGACGATGGACTCTATTCTTTGCAGGTTCCTGGCGGAATCTGGAAACGGGACCGGCACCGCAACCACACCTGCGCGCAGGCACCCAAGAAATAGCGAAACAAAGGCGCCACCCGGAGGCATGGCGATCACGACCGCCCGGCCCCTCAGACCTTCGCGCTCAAGGCCGGCGGCATAAGAAGCAGCGCGTGCCTCGAGCTCCTCGTAGGTCAGCCGCTCCGTTTCGGTTTCGCCGCGCTCCAAGAAGATGATGGCGTCACGCGTGGGCTGAACGCGAGCATTGCGCGAGATCCATGCCGCGATGTTCTCGGCCGGTTCGTTCAACTTTGCCTCCCTCGGGCCATGCTGTATACATTGCGCGACACGATGCAAGAGATGGTGAGATTCCCTTGAGCGCGCCGCCGCGCTGGATCGAAGGCGATCGCGTCTGGGCTATCACGCGTTACCGCGACGCCGTGGCCCTGCTCAAGAGCGACGATGTGGCCATCGTCGAAGTGGCGGACAACCTTCAAAAGATTTCCGATCGCCTGGGCCGGAATGCTTTTCCCAATCTGATCGTATTGCTCGGTACCTCACACCCGTTTCAAAATGGTGCCGCCCACCGCGACGCGCATTCCTCGATCCGGAGCGTGATCGGATCGGTGCAGCGCCGTTGGCCTGCGGAGCGGATCGGCGCGCTGGTGGACGATTTTCTTGCACCGGCCATCGCAGGCGAGTGCTTCGACGCCGTGACGCTGCTTTCGGGCCCGCTGCCTGCCACGATAATGGCCGACATGCTTGAAACGGACGTGGAGACGCTTCAGCGTTCAACCGCTGCATCGCGACGTATTTCTTCGATCTGGCATCGCGAAGGTGTGGCGCTGCGCGATCTGTACGCCTTGGAATCCGTAGCTGCCGATCTGGTTGCTCTCTTCGACACCGCCTTCAGCGGGGATCGCAAGGCCGAATATGCACAGATCGCGTTTCTCTCTCTCGCTGGTGTAAGCACGACGAAAGGGCTACTCGAGAGCGCATTATTCATACTCGCGAATGACCTTGCACTGCAGCAAACCCTGCAACGAGCGCCGTCGATGATACCTGCCTTCCTCAATGAGGTATTGAGGACCCGGCCGCCCCTGCGCCGGATAATCGGCAGAAAAACCACGCGTGAGGTCGAGTTGGGAGGTATCGTTCTTTCGAAGTCCGCGCTTCTGACGATCGATCTGGAACGCGCGCAGCGCGATACCGATGCGTTCCCCGATCCCGACCGATTCGATATTCGCCGGACGGGTCCGCCAACTCTCGCCTTCGGTGTCGGTGCGCATGCGTGCCTTGGCGCTGCTTTGGCGCGGGTGACGGCACGGGTCGCAATCGAGCGGATCCTTGGAAATGCCATTATCCATTGCGCAGGAGATGCGCAGCCCGCGGCCGATCCGGACTGGAATGAATACAAATCATTGCCCTTGAAACTGGGTGCCCTCAGGTAAAATCGAATTGCTTTTCAAGGACGCGCGCGAGCACAAGGGCGGGCGAGGTATTCCTGTTCGGCTTCATGATCAGCATGGTCTCCACCTGATCGATTTGTTCGAGGCATTCGAGTGCTTCGCGGTAATGGGCGCGCTTTTCGTCCACATCGTGCAACAGGATGCGCGGCAACGCGGCTGAAGGCAGATGCGCGGTCGCCAACGCGACCGACAGGCAACATGCGATCCTGAACCGGCCATCGACAAGAACCAGGTCCGGTAGGCATTCGCGCCGCGCCCACTCGGCCCATCCTGCCGAAATGTATCTGCTCCACTGACGAATGGCGCTGCGGTCCGCCGGGCGGCCCCAGTCCGCCACAGGACCGATATCGGCATATAGAAGGCTCATGCTGCCGTCGGCGCAGCGAGGGGCGATCTCCTTGTGGGCGCGCACCGCTTCGATCCAGGTGTTGTCGGAGTCCACCGACACGATTTGACCTACGCCGGAGCGGGCCGCCATCAGTGTTGAACCGCCCATCCCCAATTCGAAATAGGCGCGCGTTTTCGCCAGCTCGAGGGCAAACCTGTCGCGCTCGGCAGCGGACATCTGCACGTGCTCCAGATCGATGGCGTTCATGTCTTCGCCCTCAGGATGCGCTAGAAATGCGTGGCCTGCCATATGTGCATATTGCGGTTGTCGCCACCACTCCCGGGAGCCGCGCGCTGCGACATCTAGATGAGAAGATGGCAATGTCCTATTCTCGGGCAGGGCGGAACGCAAATACTGTTCATTGAGGCATGTACGCACAGGTCAACTATGTGAGGGAGGATGATCAGCATGTCCTCCTGGACTTGCTCGTCCCTTTTCTGCGGGTGGGCCCCGATATTCGCCGGGTCCGGTTCAAAGTCATGTCGTCTCCCAAATGGTTTGGTCTTGAATTTCGCAAGTTTGAAGAGGCCCAGCAGCCCTTCTCGGCCTGGCCGGGCACCGAATCTGATAAATTCGGCGCGAAATTCATACTGGGAGTGGGTGCCGGCCTGGAAAAAGCCTTGGCGAATGTCCGCGCCGAGGATCTTCAATTCCTCGCCTGCTTAATTCGCGCGCTTCCGCAAATTCTGGAGGACGGACTCAAAGCGGTTCAAATAAGCGATGCCGCGCGACAACAACTTCTTCGAGGCGTGCACCAATTTCTCGCGTTAGACAAGTTGCGGGATCTTGCATCGACATATTCCGACCCGGATGTCGTCGGCCAACGCAACGACATCGCTGGGCTTACGAATATCGTTTTGGGCGCCAAGACTTTGAGCAGGGCGCCACAGAATGATGTGCGTGAAGGACGCAATTTCCTGCCACCGAATCTGCCCGAATTTTTCAAGGCGCTGCATTCGGAACGGTTGCGCTTCGTATCTTCCGCGCGCGACCCAATTCCCGGGAACACCGATCCGATCTTGATTTCCGTCGTCCGCAACGAGATGGCTCTCATTGGAGAGTATTTCGAACACTATCGCAGGGCCGGCATTCGAAGGTTCGTGATTATCGACAATGACTCGACCGACGGTACGCTTGAGTACGTCTCCTCGCAGCCGGATACGGATGTTTATTCGCACGCAGATCAGTTCAGCACTGCCGGCAAGCAGGGATGGATAAATCGGATCATTCTGCGCTACGGACATGCTCGCTGGTATCTGATCGCGGATGCGGATGAGCACATCGTTTTCGATGGCATTGAGAGCCACGGGTTCGGCGACCTGGTCCAGCGCCTGGAATCGCAAGGTCGCCGGCTTGCCCGGGGCATGCTGATCGACATGTATGGCGACCGGCCTCTCAGCCAATTGCCGGGAGCGTGCGACAACCTGCGTCTGCAACATCGTTTCTTCGACAAAGGGCCTTATGCCGAAGTGCGGCGGACCGAAATGATGTCGTGTCGCGGCGGCGTACGGCGTCGCGTGTTTTCGCGTTTGGACGCTGAATTCGATCCTGAGCTCACGAAGTATCCGTTGCTGAAACTCGACCGGGAAGAGTATTTTGCCAGTCCGCACTATGTCTGGCCGCCCAGTCCGCATCTGGCCGATCCGTGCCTGCTGGGAATACTTCACTACAAGTTCACGGAAAATCTTTCGCAGAAGGCGGCGGACGCGGTGGCGCGCAAGCAATATTGGAATCAAAGCGCGGAATATTCGGTCTATGAAGCCGCCTTTGCCCGAACCCCGGAGCTTGTCTTGAAATCCGCCGAATCCGCGGAATATGAGGACTCAAAATCCATAAGCTCGCTCGGACTTATCCAGCCTATCCACTGGTAAGTTGCAGGATGCGCTCGAGATAGGCGCCATAGCCGCTCTTCGCCAAGCCACGCGCGAGTTTGCCGAGTTGTTGGGAATCGATATAGCCCATGCGATAGGCGACTTCTTCGGGGCACCCGATCTTCAGGCCCTGCCGCCGCTCGATGGTATGGACGAAGAGAGCAGCCTCGATCAGCGAATCGTGGGTGCCGGTATCGAGCCATGCGAAACCGCGGCCGAGCATCTCGACCGTCAACTCGCCGCGTTCCAGGTACATCTTGTTGAGGTCCGTGATCTCCAGCTCGCCGCGTGCCGAAGGCTTGAGCGCGCTCGCAAAGGCCGGCGCGCGTCCGTCGAAGAAATAGAGGCCGGTCACGACATAGTTCGACTTTGGCGAGGCCGGCTTCTCCTCGATTGTTTGCACCCGCCCGGCGCCATCGAAGCTCACAACGCCATAGCGTTCGGGATTGCTCACCCAGTAGCCAAACACTGTCGCGCCCGATGGCCGTGTCGCGGCCTTCGCGAGCAAACCTGAGAAGCCCTGGCCGAAAAAGATGTTGTCGCCGAGGATCAGCGCGCTGGGTTCGCCGTTCACAAAATCCGCGCCGAGAACATAGGCTTGGGCCAGGCCGTCGGGGCTCGGCTGCACGACATAAGACAGGCGGATACCCCATTCCTCGCCCGTGCCGAGCAGGCGTTCGAAACTCGCGCGATCCTGCGGGGTCGTGATGATCAAGATGTCGCGGATGCCGGCCAGCATGAGTGTCGACAGCGGGTAGTAGATCATCGGCTTGTCGTAGACCGGCAGGAGTTGCTTGCACGCCGCCAGGGTCAGCGGATGCAGCCGCGTGCCCGAACCGCCGGCGAGGATGATGCCTTTCATGGGTCGATGACTGCCTGTGAATGGAGTTCGGCGAGGACGTCGGTCATCGCCGTGCGCCACGGGCGCATCCGGATGCCAAACGTGTCGTGCAGCTTGGTGCAGTCAAGCCGCGAATTGCGCGGGCGCAGAGCAGCAGAGGAATAGTCCTTCGCGGAAATCGGGATGACGCGCGGATGGGTGTTCATGGCAGTCCGCTCGAACATGGCTTCGGCGAAACCGCGCCAGGTGGTCTCGCCGGAAGCGGTGCAATGATAGGTGCCGCTCTTGGCGGGGTCGCGCACCAAAGCCTGTGCGACGGTGAACGTTGCATCGGCGAGATCGCCGGCGGCAGTCGGGGCGCCGTGTTGATCGTCGACAACCTCAAGCGCGTCGGTATCCGCGCCGAGACGCAGCATCGTCTTGAGGAAATTGTCGCCCCACCTGCTGTAAAGCCATGAGGTACGCAGGATCGCATGGCATGCGCCGCTGTCGCGGATGGCATTTTCGCCGCCTAGTTTGGTACGGCCATAGACACTGAGCGGATTGGCGGCGTCGGTCTCGACATAAGGCGCCCGCTTTCTGCCGTCATAGATATAGTCGGTGGAGATGTGAAGCAGCGGCACGCCGCGCGCGGCGCAAGCGCGGGCCAGTGCGGCGACCGTTTCCGCATTGATCATCTGCGCGGCGTGCCGATCGGTTTCTGCCTTGTCGACGGCGGTGTAGGCGACGGCATTCAACACGAGATCGACACCCTTTGCATCCTTGATGGCACCCACAACCTGCTCAGGATAAAGGAAATCGGCACGCGCGCGGTCCACAGGCATGAGCTCGACACCGTGCGCCGGTGCGCGGCGAATGGCTTCGCGCGCGAGTTGGCCGTTCGCGCCGAATTGCAGCACGCGGATCATTCGAACGGGCTCACGAGATCGGCGAAGACCGGCAACGACGCGTCCCTGGCCGACAGCACCGCGCCCGCACCGCTGGGCCAGGCGATGCCGATGGCCGGATCGTGCCAGCGGATCCCGCGCTCGTGTTCGGCCGAATAGAACGCGCTCACTTTGTAGAGGACTTCCGTATCGGGCTCGAGCGTGCAGAAGCCATGTGCGAAGCCTTTGGGTATCAAGAACTGATGCCAGTTCTCTGCGCTGAGTTCGACCGCCACGTGGCGGCCATAGGTTGGCGAGCTGCGGCGGATGTCGACCGCGACATCGAGCACGCGCCCCCGGGTCACGCGGACAAGTTTGTCCTGCGCGAAGGGGGGCTCCTGGAAATGCAGGCCGCGAACCGTGCCGGCATCGGCCGAGAGGGAGTGGTTGTCCTGCACGAAATCAAGGTCGATGCCGGCCTCGGCGAAGCTGCGCTTCGAATAAGTCTCAGAGAAGAAGCCACGGGCATCGCTCAACCGCTTCGGCGTGATCAGAACCGGCCCGACAACGGAAAAGCGCTGGACGGCGGGCGCGCTCATGCGACCTGCTTGCCACCGGCGTACGTGCCGTCTCTGTTGCGTTGGCGCACGGCCTCCCACCACCAGCGGTTCTCGATGTACCATGCGACCGTCCGGGCGATGCCTTCTTCCAACGCGACTTGGGGTCGCCAGCCGATCTCACGTTCGATCTTGGCGGGGTCGATCGCGTACCGGTGGTCGTGTCCGGGCCGGTCCTTCACATGGGCGATGAGTCCCTCATGCGGACGATGTACGCTTGCGGGCAGGAGCTTGTCCAACGTGGCGCAGATCATCTTCGCCAGATCAATGTTGCGACGCTCGTTCCTGCTGCCGACGTTGTAGCTTTCTCCGATCCTGCCGCGCGCCAAAATCGCCAGGAGCGCTTTGGCGTGGTCGTCAACGTATAGCCAGTCGCGCACATGTGTGCCCGCGCCATAGATCGGAATGGGCTGGCCTTCCATCGCCGCCAGGATCGCGACGGGAATCAGTTTCTCCGGGAATTGATAAGGCCCGTAATTGTTCGAGCAGTTGCTGGTCACGATCGGCAGTCCATAGGTGCGATGCCAGGCGCGCACCAGCATGTCGGAGGATGCTTTGCTGGCGGAATAGGGAGAGTTCGGCGCATAGGGTGCGGTCTCGGCAAATGCACCCTCGTCATCCAGCGCGCCAAACACTTCGTCGGTCGACACGTGATGAAAGCGGAAGCGCTTGCGCCGTTCGTCGGAAAGGCTTTCGAAATACGCCAGTGCGCCTTCCAAAAGCGTGTAGGTGCCCATCACGTTGGTCTGGATGAAAGCAAAGGGTCCGTCGATTGAACGGTCGACATGCGATTCCGCCGCCAGATGCATGATCGCATCGGGCTCGTGCCGCTTGAATATGCGCGCAAGCGCTTGGCCGTCGCAGATATCGGCGTGTTCGAAGCAATAGCGTGCGCTCGGCAGCACCTCTTTGAGGCTGTCAAGATTGGCCGCATATGTCAGCTTGTCGAGATTCACGACCTCGTGCTCGGTGTGGCGCAAACAATGACGCACGACAGCCGAGCCGATGAATCCTGCTCCACCTGTGATCAGGATGCGCATGAATAAATATGCCCTCGCCGTTCAGTTCGCGTTTATTCCGCCGGCGCCCATGCGTTGACGATGCAAGCGGTTACAGGCGGAAGAAGCGCCGACTTCGACCGCTTGCAGATCGTACTCAATTCCTGGCCACATTTAACCCGCTGTCCCCCTGCCCAAACCCTGGCTGTTGCCGCCAAGCGGCTGCTCCCGACGCCGCCTCGAAGCGGGCTGCCTGTGAATACTCCTCGGAGGATGAAACATAGAGGGAACAGGCACAGAACTCGGGAGGTCGTGGTCCGGGCCGCTACCAGCCTATTGTCACGCCGGAGTGGCAGACACTCCTCGCCAGTACCGTATGCGCCCGACTATTGCTGCGAGGCCGTCGCCGCTATCGAAGATGTCATGTCGGAGGTTCGCAGGCACCTCAAACGCGCCAACATCAATCAGCCGGTCGTGGATGCGGCCGCACTGGCGAGGTCCATCCCCAGTAAAGCCAAAAGCGACGTCGGTGACACCAAGCGTGAGGAAGTCGGATTCCTGATCCTCTCCGGGCTGCCACACAAGGAAGTGGTCAAGCGTGCCCCGTTTGCGCGCCGCGGAACGGAAAGTGCGCCGACGGCACGCGGCCAAGTCCTTGAAAGCACTGGTGGACCAACCAGAGCCAAACTGGGCACTGGATTCTAAAGGTAATTTTGCCTCGGCGCCGGGGTGATTAAGTCGGGACAATAGCTTTTTGGCTTTCCAATTCACTGGCTGGCCCAAGGCGACGGTTCCCCCAGATTATGGGCTCGTGACCTCCTATCTTCTTGCGCTTGTTTGTCGGGTCCGGCATCGGATCGCGAATTAACCCAGTCGTAGTGACTACACGTAAATCAAAAGATGTAGCTGCGAACACGATCCCTATAACGTGTCTTTTTTACCCTTTTTGAGCCTTTTCTTGTCGAATCGGTACATAAGGGTAAGCCCACATATAAACACACCAGCCCCGATACATATGCGAAATATCGTTGGCGGATTGACAATCAATGCAGAGACGCAAAGAAGAGAAAAAAACCAAGTGACGTAGGCCGACTTGGGATACTTAAAAATGAAACACTCAATGTATCCAAGAATGAAAATTCCAAATGCGATAAACCACATTTCAATCGACTGATGATTTGCAAAAATCGTTTCCATCATTAACTCAAATTCCTCACATCCGTACCCATTACACTTGTCCTTAAAATCCACTAAGGGATTGCTTCCCAGCCTCCGGGAGCAAATGACCCCTCCTGCGCGGCAGGAGTCTTCGTACATGCAATCAACGAAGCCAAATCAACTCCTGTCGCAAACACTGTTGAGCCTCCAACGGCAGTAAACACAGCTAATCCTGTTCTAGAAACCAAACCTAAGAATCGTCCAGTTCCAGTTATGCTACTGATGCCTAATGATGCACCGTATCCCTCAATCAACTGGCCTACATAATGGCTGCCAGAAACGACGGCTGTTTTTGTTACGAAGAGCTCTCCAGACTCATAAGCAAAACTTGCTCGATCGGGTCCCAACAGATTGCCAAGACTGAAACTGGAGACGAGATTCAATCCAGTAGGTCCGAAATTATCCAAGATGAAACGCCGCATGCAATTTTGCTGATCGTCAGGACACAATCCGGACGGATCAATTAATTGCGTCGGGTTTCCTGCGGCATACTCCGTAGGATTGAGGCCGCCTGCCAACCCAGATGGGTCAGCCTCGACGTAGCCGGGAATTGTCGGATCGTAATCCCTCGCGCCATTATGCGAGAGCGAGTTGTTCGCGTTGGCATACTGGCCGGGGAAGCGCCAATTTGTCGGCGTCGTGCTGGTCGGCGTGCTGAACACCTCGCCGAACGGTTCGCGAACCTGATCGAAAACAAGCGTCCGCGACGGATTGGTGATCTTCTGCGGCGCCCCGACCTGCGAATTATGCACGTAGACGATGTTGCCGGAGCCGTCGATCTGCGCTAGCAGCTCGCCTTCCATCCACACATATTCCACCGTCGTGGTGCCGGAGCTGCCGTCCGCTTCCGCGATGACATTGCCGCTGGTGTCGTGAATGTAGTGCGTCGTATTGCCTGAGAACGCTTCCGACACGCGCTGACCAAGGCCGTTGAGCTTGTAAGTGATGCCCTGACTGTTGACGGTCATCGATTCGAGAAGATTGCGGCCCCCGTAGGTGAAGGCTGCTGCTCCCCCGCCGACAAAGGTGCGGTCGTCGCTCGCCACGTTGCCGTTCGCGGTCCATGTGAAGTGTCGTGTGTTGGTCCCGTCGGTGATGTGATCCGGCAGGTTGCTGCTCGAAACGTTGGTGGTCGTCCACGTCGTCGTGCCATCGTATTTCGTGGCGCGGTTGGAATTATTGTCATAAGTGTAAGTGCGGCTGCCGTATTTGCCGGAGGCGGTATGCAGCCGGTTCAGGGCGTCAACGCCGAAGCTTTCGTTCCGGGTTGAGTCGAGACTGTCCGTGATGCTGGTGATGTTGCCGGCGTAGTCCTCCCCAAGCGACAATTCCTGAACATAGGTGCCGCTGTAGAACGTGTTGATGGCGGTCGGCCAATAATTGTTATCGAAGCTCCGCGTCAGCGCCTCGCTATTCCCGTAGGTCAGGCCGGTGATCGGCCCGAATGGCTTGTGCGTGATCGAGGACGCAAGCGTGGTGACGGACCCACCCGAGCTGGGCTTCGTCGTCACCGTCGTCAGATAGCCTGAGCTGTCGAAGGTGTAATCGACATAGCGGCCCGAGGGATAGATGATCTCGGTGATTCGGTTCGCAAGATCATGGGAGTAGCTGATCGCGTAGGTCTTGCCGCCGATGACGCGGGTTTCCGAGGCGACGTTTCCAAACGAATCGTAGACGCGGGAAGTCGAACCGGATTCGTCCGAGACAGAAGTCAGGCGCCCGACGCCCTTGTTGCCGGAGGTCGTGTCGTCATAGCTGAACGTCTCGGCCTCGCCGGAATAGCCGGTGATGCTGACGCCCGTCAGACGGTCGCCGGCATCGTAGGAAAGCGTGCTGGCGACGCTGCGCGCATCGGTGACGCCGGTAAGCTTGTTGTCCTCGTTGAATGTGAAGGACCACGAGCCGGTATCGGGACTGCTCCTCGCAATAGCGTTTCCGAAGGCGTCACGCGTGAAGCTCGTCGAATAACTGTTGAAGTCCGTCTGCGCCGTCACGAAGTCCAAATTATTGTACGTCGGCGCCGCCGTGTGAGAATTCGGGTCGGTGACAGTGGTCGGACGCAGCAGCTCGTCCCAAGCCTGCGACCAGACATTCGAGTTCGCGTCGGTCGCCGAGGTCCGGTTCTTCATGCCATCATAGGCATAGCTGGTGGTCTGGCTGCCGCCCCCTGCGCCAACCAGCGTCAGCCGGTCGCCGAGGACATCATAGGTCGCGGTCCATGATTTTCTGGTGGTGCCGCCGGAATCCTTGATCGTCAAGGCGGTCACGTCGCCCATCGCGTCGAGCGTGTAATTGGTCGTCTCGCCCGCGGTGTTGGTAATCTTCGTGAGACGCTGAGCGTTATCGTAACTGTAGGTAATCGTGCTCGAATCCGGCAGCGTTATTACATATGGCTGGCCCGAGCCAATATAAGTGGTCGTCGTCACTTCGTTGCTCGGGGACGCATGGACAGTCTTGCTGGTCAGGCGATTGCGGTTGTCATACACAAAATCGGTGACGACGCTGTTGGGGTCAGTGATTTCCGTCGGCTGGCCGGTGCCGTTGGCGGTGTTGATCGTGGTTGTGTGCGAGAGTTGATCTGCAATGCTGGCGAGCGCGCCCGACGAATAAGTGTAGGTATTTTTGACCGTCGTGCCCGTGCGCGGGAAAGTCTCCGTGTGCAGATCGCCGTAAGTGTAATAGGTATACGCCCAAACTTCCGTGTCGCCGTTGGTCGATCCGCCCGTCGTGTCGGTCAGTGTGCGACTGGTAAGCGTGCCGTAGGTGGCGTCATACCGATCGTCTTCTGTGACGTTGGTCTTGGTGATCGTGTAGGGCTTGTGAACCCAGGTCGAGTCATAGGTGATCGATGTGGTCCGCGCGCGCCCCGTGGCATAGGCTTCGGTGATCGATGTGGGATCGCCGTGGCTGTTATTTGTGTAGTGGGTGGAGTTGCCGTTCCAGTCGGTCGCGGTGGCAAGAAAACCATTCCCATCGTATGTGAAATACCGACTGGCTGCCGCTACAGGGCTGCTGGCGGCGCGGTCGATCTGCGTGACTTTGTAGACTCCTTGATTCAAGGAGAGGTGATAAGTTTCTGCCTCGCCCAGCGGGTTCGTGACCGTGACATTACCGGCATAATTGTAAGCAATCTGGACCTCGTCCGCCCCACCGGCATGCTCGGACATCGTGCAACGACCCGAACCGTCATACGTCCAGCTTGCGTAGCTGTTGCTGTTTTCATCGGTGATGCCGGTCAGCGCGAAGGGATAGCTCGTGTCGGTGTAAGCGTATGTCTGGTTGGTCGAAGGGCTGGTGTTATAGGTGACAGAAGTCAGCAGACTTTGTCCCGCCGTCGTCGTGTACCCATACGTAAGCGTAGCGCTGTCGGGCGTGCTAACGCCGGTCAGCATCCCGCTGGTATAGGTGAAGGACAGCGACCGGCTGTAGGAATCCGAGACGGACGAAAGCTTTCCGCTCGAATAGGTCATGGTCTGCGTATAGCCGTTGGGCAGCGCGATAGAATTTAAGGTCCCCGTCCCGCTTGCTACCGTGTAGGTCTCAACTGTGTCGTCATGATCCGTCAGCGTGTAGGTGCTGCCGGAATTGGTCAACGTCATGTCGACATCGGTGTCCGGTGTCCAGACGCTGCTGACAAGTATGAAGGCGACAATCCGGCCATCCGGGCGTTCAGCATCGACTTCCGAACCAGAAACAACTCGCAGGTACCGGTCGTAATTGGAGCGCCAGTTCGGCCCCAAGGACGTTGCCAGCGTATCCGGCGTGGCCATGCTGTTGTAGTAGCGAATGAAAGCGAGCGGGTTTTGGCCAACAGTCGCGTAGTCGGTGACCTGCTGGTACATATTGCCGGTGCCAAGATTGATCGGATCGCCCGCCGCTTCCCGTAAGCAGCCGTTGGGTGGGCAGTCCGGCTTTTTCGGGGGATTTACGCTTGGGTTATCCCTGAGCACTGTTGGATAACTTGCGGGCAGGCCATTGGCCTTCGGATTGATCCAAATTCCGGGCGGCGTACTCGTCGTTATGTAGCCTGCCTTAATGTAGTTGCCTGAAACGCTGTCGTAGGTGGAAGCGGTGTCATAACCAGTGCTGCCGTTGTAGACGGTAGTAATCGAACGATAGGTGCTTGTGGAGTAATCCGAAGCTTGCATCGACCAGGTCTGCATCTGGCCTGAAGACAAATTAAACCGAGCTGTTATGGCATGGCCGGTACCGAAGCTTGTTACACCATTTCCAGTCAACTCATACGATGTTAGATCGGCTGAACTTAGATTGCCCGAATATGTGTCAGACACCCCGGCGAAACCCACGCTGCCTGAGTGATAGCCATCTATACAGGCACCGCTGGGATAATATTGGAGCACGCACTCCGCGGTGTCCCAAGCCGGTCCAATATAGACAAGGCTCAAAGCCTGCGCTGGCGGTGATACACCAGCAAGGATCAGGATGACGAACGAAAGCAGAATGCTGGCGACGCGTATGTGCGGGCAAGTAGCGAGTATCGATGTCCTCATAAAATTCTTCCCCCAAATCACTTTTCAATATTTCTTGCGCGCCCGGAGCCTGAACCGCCGATCAATGAGGAGCGATTCATCACGGCGCCGGCTGCGTCGTAATTTCCAGCGTGGCAACGACCTGATGTGCAATCTTGAGTGCCGTTTCGTGCGCGGCGTCTAACATTGGCGCTTCAAATGGACGGGGCATTGCCGGCAAATACAAAGTCACGACTTCCGTCGATGCTTTTCCCGGAGCTAAAACCCGCTGCCAGATCGTCTTGTAAACTCTGTCTCCAGAGAACTTGTCGCCTGCGTAGAGATAGCCCTTCGGCGTCTGGAATTTGGCGAGAACCGTTCCTCGAATGAGGTTCAGGTTCACTGTCAGGGTCTCTTTTGTTGCGCCGCTCTGGATATCAATAGGCAGAAGGCATTTCTGTTTTTCGGCGCAGGTGGCTTGCTGAACCGCGCTGTCTGGATTGACCTGCCTGATTTTCACGTTGAGAGAAGCGGCGGACGCCGCGCTGCTGTGAGCTGTCGCAAAGCAAAAAAGGAAAGGCAAAAGCAAAAGCCTGAACTGACGCCCGCGTTCACGCGCCAGAACAGCAAACATCAACATGAAAACCCCCCGTCATTCCGTGTACTGAATGTCTGCCATTAGGCAGGCTTTACAACCTGCGCGGGAGTCGAAATGAGTCCTCCGGCTATTCTTATTCACATTTTTTTTGGGGGATCGGCGACTACCGGAAATGGTAGGGGGCGTTATCGAAACCTCCGTCCCGCTTATGTCTCTGCTATGCTGCGCGCCAACGATTATCGAAAGCGCGACCGTGCCGGAGATCGACAAGCGCAACATCCTGCATGTCGGCCCGCCGCAGCGTCCCGGCGATGCCGAGATCACACCCGCGATGCTTGATGCCGTGCGCCAGCGCATCAAGGATGCGGGCGCGACGCTCACCGTCTGGGCGGTGCTGCATGAAGATGTCTACGAGTCAAAATTCGGGGACGGGTTCTATCTGCATCTGCACGGTGTCGCGCTGAACGGCGCGGACGCACAGCGCCTCGCCGATCTGGCCGGGAATTCAGAAAACGTGAAGTGGCATGTCCGCAGCTACCGCGTCGGCCTGAAAGACGACCTGCCGTCATTTCTCGCGCTCTGGAGGCCCGAGGAAGAATTCACAATCGGCCAGCTTGTCGCCGTCCTCGCCGAACTCCCGCCCGGCGGCACGGCCTCGAAGCTTTTAACGGGAACGGGCCATCGTAAGGATGGCCCGTTCATATCGCTTCCCGAAAAATGACACGGCCCGTAATTCCGCGGGGAAACGGGCCGTGTCTGTCACCGACTATTCAACATCTTCGGCTTCTTCGTCAACTTCCGTATCGGCGGGCGCGTCCCGGTCCACGGCGGGAAACAGCATCGCCTCGGGGAGCCAGTCGCGGGCCTTTGGATCGACTGCACCACCGTCGGCTTTGCTGCTGTGGAAGTAGCGCGTCAGTCCGTTGACCAGATCGGCTTTCTTGTAGGTGGACAACTGGCTGGCACCTTCCGCGAAACCGCACTCAACCGCGACAGCCAAAAGCTGCTCACGATTGCGCTTGGACAGGAACGCGGCATCGGGGCGCCAGTGGTTCTTCATATCAACCTTCAAATCCCGCGCGACACGGTTGAAGAAACTGTCGCGCGTGTCCAGACGCTCGCAACCTTCCTGACCGAAGGACAGAGCCGTTATCAGGATTTGCAAGCGGGTCAGGTCGTGATCGGACAGGCCCCTCACCGCTTCGTACAGAGTGAGTTCGCTGACGCCGTAAGGCGGGAAGCAATTCCACACCGACTCTCCGTCCTCGATCTCGAAGCCCAGTTTGCCAGCGAAGATGCGGGCTTCGGCTTCGAGAACGCCGTAGGTGCTCTGATGCTCCGCTTCTTTCGCCAGCGAAGTGAACGCCTCGTGCGGCTGAAACTCTTTCACCATCCGCACCGTCATCACCTCCTGCGCCGCGCGCGGGCTGGCGAGAAGGGTTTCGGCAACGGCTGCCGTCTTGTGGTGCGCGATATAGGCACAGAGCGACTTGGAATGAGCCGCCTTGACCTTGACCGACGCGACCGGGTTCTCCGCCAGCGCCTTCGCGGTTTCCTTCTCGATCTTCGGACGGACCAGACCTTCCCTCACCTCAACCCTTCCCGAAGGGGCGAGGTTGATGAGGACGCCCGACTTCTGATTCTTCCGCGCCTTGCGGAACTGCCACTCGGGAATCTGGTACGTCTCTGTCACTTCGACCCAAGCCGCAGTTTCTTCGTGGTGCTTCACAAGCTGCGCCACCGCGTCCTTCTGCAAACGGAAGAACTGCTCCGCATCATCGAAATACGAAGTCTCGTCCTCCGCGAACAGGTCGGTCGTGATGGTGCCGGTGTATTGCTCGACCGGGAAAATGGAGAGGGCCACGGTCGGGCGGTCATCGAGCAAGCTGTCCTTGATATCCCCCGCGCTGAACTCTGAACCGTTCTGAATCCGCTCAAGAATATCGCGCTGCGCCTCATCGCTGCCCAATGTCAAAGCCTCGGCCTGCGCGAGATTGATTTCGCCTTTCGACAGCGCGGCCTTGGCTTCCTTGCACAGACCGTTGAGCGCCAGCCGCCGCTTGATCGTCGAAGCGCTCAATCCCGTCTGCGCCACGACATCGTCGAGCGTGACGCCTTTATGAACCAGCTTGCACAGCGCCGCCGCCTCTTCGAGCGGCGTCATGTTCTGGCGCTGCAAGTTCTCAACGGTGGCGATTCGCAGCGTCTCGTCCTTGGTCAGGTCGTTGCGGACCTCGACCGCGACCGTGAAATTCACGGGCAGTTCGCCGCGCTCTTCCAAGAGCCGCAGCGCTTCGAAGCGCCGCGACCCCGAGACGATCTGAAACTTCTCCTTCTTGCCGCGCCCGCCGATGGGTGTGACGACAAGGTTATGCAGAACGCCGTCCGTCCTGATGCTGGCGGCAAGGCCCTCGATGGCCTTGCGGTCGATCTTCCGGCGCGGGTTCGCGGCGGCTGGTTCTAACGCGGACAGTGATACGGATTGCATATTCATAGTTCTTCTCCTTCAGTGAAGCGCGGAGCCGCGACCTCGCGGCCCTTCCTCCCTTCTTTTTTGGAAAGACGGGTGCGCATGCACCCGGTTGGCCTCGCCGAGAGCGGGGGTAGCAAGCGCAAGGAGGCTCCGAACGAGGGTCCCCCTTGGGAGACGTTGGGATGCCTTGCGCGCGCGGGGGGCGGCGCCCCTAGACTTTCCTGACTTGCGCAACGGATCGAAACCGGACGGCCGAAACCCGCACCGGGGTTCGGGGCTTTGCCTGAGAGCCGGACCGGACCGCCCGCGGCGGGCCGGGTGCGCCAACGCCTTCGGGAACCCGAAATTGTCCCGGCAGTTGGGGCTATTAGCGAGAATTGCCCGTTAAAGGACCATGACCCGACCCGATGCCGCCGCCGTCGCCAAGATACTGCGTGAGCTGGCCCAGCGTATGGAGCTGGAAGGCGGCAATCCATACCGCGCGCGCGCCTATGCGAAAGCGGCCGACAACCTGACCTTGAGTCCGCTGCCGCTCGGCCAGCTCATCGAAGAAGGACGGCTCAAGGACATTCCCGGCATCGGCGACGCGCTGGAAGCCGTCATCACGAAAATTTACGAGACCGGCCAGCATTCCGGGCTCGAAGCGATGCGCGAGAAAGCCCCCGAAGGCGTGTTGGAGATGCTCCGCATTCCCGGCCTGAAAGCCGACCGCATCCGCAAGCTCTATACCGACCTCGGCATCACGTCCCTCAAGGCGCTCGAAGAAGCCGCCCGCACCGACAAGCTCAAAACGCTGAAAGGCTATGGCCCCGCGTTTCAGGCGAAGGTGCTGCAGGGCATCGATATGAGCCGCCGTCCGCAGGGCCGCCACTTGCATAAAGCGGCAGCCGCTATCCAGTACACCGTCAACGAAATCGCTCGTTCCCATCCCGGCTGGACCAACGTCACGCCCGCCGGCGACTTCCGCCGCGGGCTTGAGCTGATCGGCGATCTCGCGATCGTCGCCGTCGATCCCAAGCATCGCGGTGACACGAAAACGATCAAGCACGGCGAACTGACGATCCACGTCGCCAGCCCGGAGCGCTACGGCATCGCCCTGCTGCTGGCGACCGGCTCTCCGCAGCATATCGAAGCCCTCTCAAAGCTCGCCAAACTAAAAGGCATGACGCTGGACCAGAGCGGCTTGCACAAAAAGAAGCGTATCGTCGCGCAGGAAACCGAAGGCGGCATCTACGGCGCCCTCGGTCTGCCCCTTATCCCGCCCGAACTGCGCGAGACCGGCGAAGAAACGAAGCTTGCACAAAGCGGCAAGCTGCCCGACCTCGTCACGCAAGACGATCTTCATGGCGTCCTCCACGCGCACACAACAGAATCGGACGGTTCGGATACACTGAAGGACATGGCCGAAGCGACGCGCGAGCGCGGCTATTCCTATCTCGGCCTGACGGACCATTCCCAGACCGCACACTACGCGGGCGGCCTCAAGCCCGACGAAGTGCCGGTCCAGCAAAAGGAAATCGACCAGCTCAACAAGCGCCTCGGACGCAATTTCCGCGTCTTCAAAGGCATCGAGTCCGACATCCTCGGCGACGGCTCGCTCGATTATCCCGACGACATCTTGGAGACGTTCGATCTGGTCGTCGCCAGCGTGCACAGCAAATTCAGAATGCCGAAGAAGGAACAGACCGACCGCATCGTCAAAGCGATCGAAAATCCCTACACGACCATCCTCGGCCACGTCACCGGCCGCCAGCTCCTGCGGCGTCCCGGCTACGAAGTCGATATGGAACGCATCCTCAAAGCCTGCGCCAAACACGGCGTCGCCATCGAGATCAACGCGCACCCGTGGCGTCTGGATATGGACTGGCGCTGGTGCCAGCGCGGGCTGGAGCTGGGATGCCTCTTCAGCATCGATCCGGACGCGCATTCCACCGATGAAATCGACAATATCCAGTGGGGCGTGCTGATGGCCCGCAAGGGCGGCGTCCCTAAAGAGCGCGTCCTAAACGCGCTCGGCCTTGCGCAGTTCACAGCCCATCTGGAGGCGCGCAAAGCAAAGCGCAAGAAACCAGCTTCGCGCCGATCTCAGCCGCGCATCCGCTCAAAGGGAGCCGAACTTGCCCGCTGATAGCATCCTCACGATCTCTCCAGCTCTATGCGACCGGGCCGGAGAGGTCATAAAAGCCGTGAAGGATTCGGGCCATTCGATTATCACCGCGGAATCCTGCACTGCCGGCATGGTCGCCGCCGTACTCTCGCGCGCCGACGGCGCGGGCGAAGTCCTTCACGGCGGCTTCGTAACCTACACGAAGGATCACAAGCGCGCGGCGCTCGGCGTCTCCGCCGACCTGCTGCGCGACAAGGGCGCGGTCAATGAAGAGGTCGTCAGGCAACTGGCACAGGGCGCTCTGCGCCGCTCCCCCGCCTCGCTGAGTTTTGCCGTCAGCGGCGTGCTCGGTCCTGAAAAAGACGAAGACGGCAATCCGGTGGGACTGGTTTATTTTTGCTGCCTGAAGTCCGGAGCCGAGCCGGTGACAGTCAGGGAAGACTTCGGAAAGCAGGACCCGGAGCGGCTTTTGCAACTCACCATCGGCCGTGCTTTCGATCTGATCGAGTCCTGCGCAAAATCACAGGTCTAGGCGCTAGCTGACCTTGACGCCGCGCGCCTTGTCGCCCGAAACGGGCTCTTCATCGTGAACGCATCGGCGCGGATACCCTGCTCGATCTGCTTCCATGTCACGGGGGCTGCAATCGGGAATCCCGCCCGCACCCGCGGCGAATAAGCTCCCGCCGCCGTATTACCCCTGCCGTTCCTTAAGTAATCCAGAAATATCCGCCCCATCCGTCCCGCCGGACTGGAGGACAGGAGATATTTGTCGGGCTGCAAGTCTGCGAGTTTTTGCGCCAGCCGCCGCGCATAGCTGCGCGCCGAATCATGCGTCATCCGCTTCGCGAGCGGCGCCATGACATGAATACCCTTGCTGCCCGTCAGCTTCGGCCAGCTATCGAGCCCTTCCGCCGCCAACACCTCGCGCAGCGCCAGCGCCGTCTCGGTAACAAATTCCCATTCGACCCCTTCGCCCGGGTCGATATCGAGTACGATCCGGTCGGCCTGTTCGATGTCATCGACGGTCGCATTCCACGGATGCAGTTCGACCGCGCCGATTTCGACAAGGCCAAGCAGACCCTCAAGGTCATCAACCCAAAGCCGCACACCTTCACCGCCCTCGCGCTTATGGACCTTGAGCTGACGCACGCTGCGCGGGACCGGCGGCAGCGGTCCCTTGTGATAGAAGATCGTGTGATGGACGTTGCGCACGAGCTTCAGGGGCCGCCGCCCCAGATGCTCCAGTGCTTTCGGCGCAACCTTGCGCCAATAGGCTTCCAGTTCCTCCTTCGACGGCGCAACCGCGTCCGGCAGCGGTTGCAGGATGTTCTCGCGCGGCACGCCGACGGATTTCCCCTGCACTTTGGGCGGGGCCTTCTTCACCGCCTTGTCGAGATCGTCGCGCAGCCCCTTGAAGACGGCGGCGCGCAGCAAGCCGTCGTCGGTGATGCCGGAATAGGCGATTTCAGCGGCGATGACCGGCTCAACCCATGTCGCCTTTGGCTTTTTGACCGGCACGGTCAGCGGCGACTTCTTCGTGATGAACGGATCAAGCCGTTCCCGCACTTCCTGCGCCGCGTCGAGCGTGTAGCCGCTTTGCGCCTTGCCCGCATACAGCAACCGCTCGCCCTCGCGCCGGCCGACATAGAGCGACGCCACGCGGCGCGGACGCGCGCCCAGCTTCTCGACAAAGGCGACAATCGGAAACGTGTCGGTCTGCACGCATTTGAGCTTGACCCAGCTCTCCTGCCGTCCCGAGCGATAAACTGATTCCCGTCGCTTCGCGACAATGCCTTCGAGACCCATCTTGCACGCATGCTCGAAGATGCGCTGCCCGTCCGAGTCCAGATAATCGACATAGGACAGCGTGTCCGGCGCGTCTTCGAGCATCTCCTTGAGCGCATCTTTGCGCTCGATCAGCGTCAGGCCGCGCAAGTCCTTGCCGTTCAGCCACAGCAAATCGAAGGCGTGGTATTTGAGGCGGGAAGAATTCGGCTTGCCCAGTTCGCGCCGCAGCGCCTGAAAATCCGGCAGGCCGTTCGTGCCGATGACGGTCGCCTCGCCGTCTATGATGGCCTCGCGCACATCGAGCGCTGACGCCGCCCGCGCTATGACCGAAAACTGCTCCGTCCAGTCATAGCCGTTGCGCGAATAGACGGTGACTTTCCCGTTGCGGATATGGACCTGGGCCCGGTAGCCGTCGGTCTTGATTTCGTAAATCCACTGTGGGCCTTCCGGAGCCTTGTCCGCCGAGGAGGGATCGCACGGCTCGATGAACCCAGCGGGCATCAAGTCCTTACGCCCCTTTGAACGGGCGCGGCGAGGCTTTGCCCTCTGATCAGGTTCTGCGCGCATGAAAGGCTAAAGCGAAGACCTAGCTGCCAGTTCCAGAACGACTGGTCATGTGCGGTATAATCGTCCGAATCGGGGTGTAAAATGGCAAATCACGTCCTTCTGATCGGCGCGGGCTTCAGCCATAACTGGAACGCGCCGCTCGCCAGCGAGGTCGCAAATTCGCTGCTGCAAGAAGTCGGCAGGGACGCCTATTTGCAGCCGCTGCTCAGAAGGCATGGGAAGAATTTCGAGAACGCGCTTTCCGACGTGCAGCGCGAATTCATCGCCGCCCCGAACTCGGAAGACGCACGCGCGCGCCTTAACACGGTGCAAGGTGCGATCGGGACGATGTTCACGCGGCTCAATCGGGTGTTCGAGCGCAACACAGACCTGAATTTCTCGAACGAGGTGCAGTATTCCGTGCGCGGGTTCCTGACCCGCTTCGATGCCCTTTTCAGTCTCAATCAGGACCTCCTGCTTGAATTGCAGTATCAGGAGCATGTCCTGCTGTGTTCGAACACGCGCTGGAACGGACTCCAGATGCCGGGCATGGTCCCGATCCACGACGCGTCGATCACCGGCATCGGCGACAAGCATCGTCGTCAATGGAAGCCGGCAGCAACGCCGTTCACGGTGGAACCGCGCCTACAGCCTTTATTTAAACTGCACGGATCGAGCAATTGGCGCACCGATGACGGCCGCAACCTGCTCGTGATGGGCGGCAACAAGGATTTCATGATCCGCGAGCATGCGGTGCTGACCTGGTACTACGATCAGTTCCGCAATTACCTCGCCCGCCCCGACACCCGCCTCATGGTGATCGGGTACAGTTTTTCAGACCAGCACATCAACGATGTCATCGTGGAAGCATGGCGCAACGGAACGCTGCAAGGAATGTTTCTGGTTGATCCGGCGGGGCGCGCGGTGCTGAACCCGACACGGGCGCTGCCCATCGCGGTTCATAACGATCTCGAAGACGTTCCCAGCCTCGGCGGATCAGCCCGGCCGCTGAGCCGTATATTCGGCGGCGATGCCTTCGCGCATCAGGAATTCATGCGCTTCTTCATGAACTGATGGCTTCAGCGATTACAAACAGGACATTGCGAATACATGGATCGGCCCATTGCTGAAGAATTGAAACCCGCCGCCGATGACCTGTTGGTTTTCGTGGACGATACCGGGCATGAAGCTCTTGCAGGCGACCACGATTTTTACGGCCTCGGCGGATGTGTTGTTTTGGGCAGCGGGTACGAACACGTCAAAGCGAAGTGGCGAGAGGTGCGCAGAGTCATCAATGGAGACCCGGATGTGCCGTTGCACGGGTCTACAATGGAGCGCAAACCGGAGAACTTTCAGGCTCTCGCGGATTTCTTTCTGGACCCTTTGTTTGTCCGCGTCGCAGTCACCACGTCGAGGGACGTTGCTTTGCCAGAGGGCATGCACCCCTGCGTTCCCGTCATGGGTCAGCTTCAGGAATACATCGAGGCGATAGCCAGCCTTCTCCCGTGCAAGGGCATCTGGATCATAGTGGAAAGCTCCCAGCGGGCAGACCCGATAGTGAAGAGCTGCTAATCCCAGCTCACGCCGGTTGGGGAAGCATCCTCAATCCCGATCACGAATTGCCTGATGCCGAAAAGCTCGAACGAGCCGGGCCTAGAGGTTGCAGATTTCATCATTGGCGCAGCCGGCAGCCAAACAAGACGGCAACTGCGTGGTCAGGATGGAATGGCCGCCGATTTCAGGGACGTGTTCTCCAAGCTTCCGGTAATCGGATGCTGGTACTCGCGTCTGGTCAAGGTGGCGGTGGATAATGGCGGTTTGGTAGCCGTGGAAGGCGTTCGCTGGCGGGGCTGAAACTCGCGTCCAGCGCTCCTGTTTCGTCGGTTAGAGCCGCCGAAAGCGTCCCTTAGACTGCCCCAATCCTTCGATGGCTTTGCCCTTTCGGCAGAGCTTTCGGCAACAGCGCAAAACATCCCAAGGCACGCTGCCAGCGATCTGATCGGATATCTCTTCGATTGATTGTTCACGAGCGGAGAGCGTTTCGAGCACCCGGTCGAGCAGTTCGGCCTCGCTGATTTCTTCCTCGTCCAGCCACCAGTCGTCTCCTCGCGGTCCAAACAAGAGGATTTTATTGCGTAATATTATGAAGTGGCTCTTGCAGTCGGTATCACGCCAGACGGACGGATAAACGCTGGCTCCCTTTGGAGATTCGTACAGACGCCAAGCCGGACCTGCCCGCCGGTCGAGATTCACCGGCAACTCGGAACCGCACCCGCACGGGCACAGCATGATTAGCCAACGTGGTCCCTTTCGTTCCACAATGACCGCGTCGCCGGATTGCTTGAGATGTGCGCTGGCCTCGGCGCGGGAGGGCACTCTGGCCTTTATGGTGAAATTCATGATCACTGTCCTTCAACCTCCGACGCCGGCTTCAGGTCCTGAGAAGCGCAGAGCTTAGTCGAGGCCATTTCTCGCAGAATTTTTTGACCGAAGAAGAACGCGATCGCCCGAAGGGCGTTCGGTTCTTTCGCGTTGAGTTCTTGGTGTGGGTTGCAACCCTTGCGGATAAGGCACAGCGCCAGCGTCAGTGCGTAGTGGCACGGTTCATTTTCAGCCGACCAGCTCAATGTGCGAATCTGGTTGACTGCGTTGTAGTACCATTCAGTGGGATCGCCGGGACGGCAATATGTTGTCTGGCCCACCTTGAAAGCACGGCCCTCATAGAGGGGCGCAATCATGCTTACGACGCTCTCGGGTGAAAGTTTTGCAGCCTTCAGGTCTTCAATGAAGCCTTCGACCAACAGGCCGCCTTCAAGAGACGCCGGGTCGTAAGTCAAAGGGTACTGCTGTTCCAATTTCTCAAAATCTATAATGATCGCGTCGCCGTGGCGGACGAGGACGTTGGTCGCGTGCATGTCCCCGTGAGCGGGGCCGGCGAAAGCGGCAGCTTTCCCAAGCTGCTCGAACATTTCCTTCAACGGGCCAATCTGGGTGTCCGCCTGAAGTTTGTGAAGAAGCGGAATTCGCTCTGCGGGCACTTCGATCAACTTGTCTTTTTGCCCCTCTACGTACCATTTCTGGGCCAGTTGCGAGCTAAGCGACTGTACGGGCTTCGCTCGCTCTTGTTTTCTCCACCCGCCCAAGGTCTTGTCAAACAGGTTGGCAATTGCGTGCCCGCAACGCCCGCCTCGCGCGCACGCAATCAGCGTCTCCGCGCCCTCGACAAAGTCGCCGACAAGGATTCCTTGCTTTGATCCCAGATTGCACCGCTCCAAGCGGAGCCGAGGTCCCAAATGAAAAGGGACATATTCGGATATATGACTGCAATATTTGTCGTACTCGTCAGTTATCTTTTTGCGTGGTCCGATCTTCACGAAGAATAGATGCGGGTAAGGGCTGGTTGAGCCCTGTTGAACGAGCCCCGCCTCTAAAGAGGCATAAGCCTTGAAAACTGGCGCGCCGGACATGCCGCCGTCAAGCAATGTGAGCCGCAAATCCGAGCAGTTCCAGAACGCGCGCTTGAGCAGATTAACCCGCTCCTCGTGTCCCTCGCGTCCAAATCGATCCAGAAGAATTTTTTCATCAAAGTTCAGGTTCAACTTTATCGGACTCGCAGGCCGACTGCAGACTAAAGCAGCGATGTCACCCCATGAATTCGCTGTATCCACGATGTAGATGCACGGAAAGAGCAGACTGTTTTCCCTCTCTCGCTGATCTTGCGGAAGGGTTTGCCATTCTGCACGCTGAAGATTGGCTGGCAGCAGATCTTCAATGATAGCATTCACGACGTGCTTGCGCGGGATCGCAGTTTTATTCTCGTCGCTGGCGAGACGAACGTAGATTCGGACATCGTGGTCCAGCAGCTTGCGTGCAACCCCCCGTAGTTCTCGCGGCAAGGCCTTAAGCTTCGTCGCATCCTGTGTCCAGATCACCGCATCAAGCTTGGCGATGAAATCGGGGTCGCTGAGCTTGTTGAGCGTCACCGGATCGGCAGGATTGGAGGGCTCCCATGTAAATTTGTGCTCACTAAAACGCTTTAGGTCCTCCTGAGACGGCACCTCTCCGACGAAAGCGATTTTTGCGCGTGGCGTACCTTCTAATGAGAATTCCCTTATCGCCATGTCAGTCGTCTCGGGTAAACAAATCTTGCGAATCGCCGCGCGCGAGAACGCCTCGCGAGGAGCAAATATAGCAATTCGGGTTTCTGGTGAACGAGACGGCGCGCAGTGAGGGGGGGCGCGCGTCATAGATAAGATGTCTTGCCGCGCTTGGAACCCCAACCATCACGGCCAAAAACATCGTAATCGCCATTGAGGTCACGGTGCCGTTGATCGAGATGACAGCGGGCGCGGGCTCATGCGCTCCTTGAATGTATTGGTCCCGGCTTCGCTCCTCGGCGTTCATCATGTCTCGTCGGACTTCTTCTGAATCTAGAAGCCCGCAGCATGTGAAGCAGGGCAGCCTCGGAGCGAGGGCTTGGACGCGGCCATGTATGCCCGCTATCTGACCAGCTCTGGCGGTAATGATAGAGCCCATATCAACGCAGGGGATTAGGTATTGATACGCGATCTGTTGAATTACCGCGCGGCTCCCGTGCGAATCCGTACACGAGAAAATAAAATCTGCAGCCCGGAGCTCACGAGCAATCGCCGTTCGTGTCACATCGCCGATAATGCTTTTACACACGGCGCCCGGCGTGATGCCCGCAACCATCTCAGCAGCCACGTCCGTCTTGAAACGGCTCACATCGCTTAGGCGAGCGCCAGCCACGCGGTTAAGGTTGGTTGTTTCAATGCGATCGGGATCGATGAGGATGAACTTGCGCACCCCAAGATGGGCCAACTGTTCTGCGGCAATGGAGCCTGTGCCGCCGAGACCCACTATGGCAACGGTGAGTGATTCAAGATATTTTTGGCCAGCGGAGCCCAGTGCCCTGACCTGACGGTCGAATTTCAACGACGGAGGACTTGACCCATCCCCGGCGTCGAAGAGGACTTGCAATTGAGGACCGACCGACACGACGCGCATTGGTGTCTTTTCGCCTAGCCGACGTGCACACCAGCCGCCAGCGCTGACCACCACCGCACCGTGGACCGTATCGGGCGCGCGCACGGACAAGAAGCGAGCCAGATGTGCCTCACCATCATCGTCGATCTTGGAGAATTCTGGCGGAGCGGACCCGGGATGGGAGTGAACAAAAATGGCCGAAAGGTTTTGGCGGGCGGCTCTTTTGCCGATCTGCGCAATATACTCCGGTTTGAGCTGCGCACTGATGAGCGACCGATCCGAATAATTTTCATCGGCAGGGAAATCGAGGCTGGATACGACAAGACGGTCCATCCCCGGCAAGGCAACGCGGGATGCCAGCATGACAGCGCAGCGTTCCGTCTCTCTGCCCACGAGCTCACCGATAATTCGGCTGGCGTCACCATCCTGAAACCTGAGCTCCATCATCGAGGCGGGTCCAGTCGCTGAAGGATTACGCGATAGAACTGCTCCAGCCGGTCTCGATTGGGGTCCCAGGTCTGCAGGTGCCACGAAAACCACGTCAATGGGCGCCCCGGATTGGTATCGTAGGGCAAAGGAGTACCTTCATTCGCATTCTGCGGAATCGCGCCATTGGGAAGGCGCACAGGCGGCGAAACCCAGAAGCAGTCGGGTCTTGCGGCGGGATAACCGGGAGGTGCGATGAAGAGAACGTCGACCTTTTTAGCGCTCCAGCCATCAGCCAGATCGACCCCTTTAACCGTGATGAGGTACGACGCATCGGCGCGGCGCTGAATTTCAGCTTCCTGCCGCTTGAATTCCTGAAGGTATTCCTTCAGTTGCTGGAATTGCTCGCCGATCATCAGAGTCCAAATGTGGCTGGCGGGACAGCGAAAAAGTGTTTCACGCGTTCAGTGATACCCACGGCTTCACCGTCGCCTATACCCTTGTCCGGTTTGTCACCTTCTTCTTCGAGGAATAGCTGATAATTGGGGGCAACATTGGCGATCGCCTTTATCTCCGCCCCGGTAAGCGCGGTCTTGGCGTTTTCGTGGCGAATTGCATCCACGTAGAATACGTGAAGTTTCTTTTCGGATTTTTCTGCTTCAGACATGTCGTGCTCCTTCTAGGAAGTTGTGCTTGTGATGCGTCATACGTCGTCCCTTGAATCTTCGAACTGTGCGCGGTTGGCCCACACGATCGGCTGAGACTCCTGCGGTAATTCGATCCGCAGGTGGCGCACAAAATATGAAACCAGCGAGCGGCGGATCGTCTTCGACAACCGTCCGTCTTGCATGCCGAAGTCTGCGATGACTGAATCGCGCTGGCTGGGTGTCAGATTCGGATTGGGTTCAATCTCGATCACGACAAAGGTTTGCCAGTCCTTATCGTCTTGGGGATTCACACTGCTGATACGGCGTCCGTGAACTTGCTGGAACCTCGTCAGGACGAAATCGCGAAACTGGGAAGTTCGGTGGCACCATGCGCGGGCGTGCCAACGAGAACCGTCAAAGGCCAAAGAATGAGGCGCAATCCACTGGCGAGTCGGATCGGGCGCGCGCATCGATTGATACGTGACGTCTATCTCCGTGCCATCGCGGATGGCCCAGAGAATTGGCAACAGCATCTCAATGCGCACACGGCGGACCGGGAGGGTCACGACATCACAGGGAGGCCGAGTTCCCACGAAGCTTACGGATCGAGAAATCGTTCCGGTGGCGAGGCCTTGAATCTCGTTCAAATATGTCTGCGTGTCGGGGGCGAGAAACAGCGGCTTAAACTGCTCAGTCGCGCGATAGACCTTTTCGTGACGGTCGTACTCCATGTTGTGTTTGGCCAAGTCGAGGTACTTGGCGAAATCCAGCGAGGCCTGCTGAACTGAGATGCTGAAATAGTCGGCGACCTCGCCGCGATTGATTTTGCCGTCCCACAACAGACGAAATTCGATGAATTCCAGTCGCCGGTCCTGTCCCCATGGCCGGGACTTGGGCGCAGCCTCTATGGCCTGCTCTGTCATTGTGCCTATATCTGGTACATCGTGTAACATGATCCATCATAAAACACGACGCGTTCTGTGTCAAGGAACTTTGAGTTGAAGTCGGCAGATGCGGCTCAGCCTGCGCTCAGCCCTATACCGGCCTTCTGTTCATAAGCTATTGAAAGACCCTAATAAAACGTGGGCATACGCCTTTCGACCTTTGTCCTGATTACCGTCCCCGGTCGAAGTCCCGGTCGCGTCGATGGCGGCGGGGCGGGGAATCATCCCCAGACGGATTTTCGTCGGTCCTGTCCTGTTTTGTCCGCTTGGGTTTTTCGCTGCGGTCAGTCTCCTGCGACCGTTCCCGCGTCCGCCGACGCTGCTGGATCGTAATCTCGGCTTCGGGCGCCGGGTCCTGAACCGCGCCTCCCGTAGACCCGCTATCGCCGGTGGCTGACCCCGACGCCCGTTCGAATTCCGCTGTCAGGTCGATCGGTTTTTTGGCTGCCCGGTTGAACTCGTCCACGTGGGTCTGGGCCGGCTCGGTCTCTGGCTGGGGTCCAGTCCGCTCGCGATCCTCGGTCCGGCGTTCTTTCAGGAGCGTCGTTTCGAGCGACCGCAGCTCGCGCTTCTCGACCTGTTCCAGCGCGTGCAGACGACGTTCCATGCTCAAAGTTTCGAGTTGTTGCCGGCGTTCGAGTGCGACGGCGTCTCGCTGCTGGCGTTCTGCCAGCTCCTTTTTCTGCGCGAGGAATAGCTTGTACCGGGTGGCATCCCGATATTCGTAAAGCTTCTTCGTTATCAGCTCGACGCCCGTGACGCGCCCGATAAAGGCGGCAAGACCTTGCGGCCGGCGGGCGGCACGGTCGAGCTTGATGCCCCGGCTTTCCTGCAAATAGCTCTGCCGGAACGCCATACGCTCCCGCTTCTGCATCAGGGAAAATTCCTGCCGGGACTGTCTCTGACGTTCGTCCAGCCCCTTCGCGTCCTGCTCCACCACCTGACGGCGGGGCTGTTGTCTGCGCTGCAATTCTTCGCGACGCTGTTTCGCCGCACTGTCTCGCGCAGCCCGTTCTTCATTCTTGCCGAACAACTCCATCGCGGCACGATGCGCCGCCGCCAGCGCCCGTGCTTCCTCCACCGTCGGCAGGGAGTCCTTCGGATACTTCTTTTCGAGAAAGGCGCGGACATCCTTGGTCCGCACAGTCTTGTCGTCGATCAACTTGGGCAGGCTGTTCATGTTGCCGTAGCGGTCAACCAGCACATAGGGCCTTTCGCCAGTGGCGAGGATGTAGCCAAGCTCCTCCAGCGAACGGACGAAGGCGCGCGGCGTATCGCGGCGGTTCCATGCCTCCGTCACCTGCGCCTTGTGTTGGGCCATCGTTACGCCGCCGTAGTCCTCCTGCTTCTTCTCGTAGAGGCTCATCTGCCGGCCACGACGCCGGTCCTGCTTCTGGTCTTTGTAATAGCCGTCGGGGAGCCGCAGGCCGTGGTCGCGGGCGAACTCTCGCGTCACGGCCATCAGCTTTTCAAAGTCAATGGCGACGTGCCGGGCCTTGCCGCGCTCCACATCGATGCGCGACCAGATGACATGGCAGTGCTCGCGGGGCACTCCATGCCCGTCCTTTTTGACATGTAACACGATCGCGCGCGGCTGGCCGGAAAGTCCGAGGCGTTCTTCGGCGCGCTCTATGAAGTCGAGATACTGCTCCTTGCTCAACCGCCCTTGCCGCTGGTCCGGGTTGATCGAGAGGCTGTAGAGGTAATTGGTGCAACGCGTCAGATTGTGCGCCTGTGCCTCCCACTCGGCGAACGCGCCATGCAGGTCGCGGGCAACGGCGCCCCGCACCTGCACCACTTCCAGCCGCTCGTTGTCCTGCGCGTTCAGCAGGTGGGTGGCAAGGTCCTGACCTTCCGCGCGCTGACTGCCGAAGGGGATCACGGCGTCCGCTCCATCATCTTCATGAGCGCGACGGCAATGATCTTCAGCTCCGCATAGGCTGCCTTCGCCGCCTCGGCCGTCCGCGGATCATCGCCGGCGACGCGGGTGGCATTGTCCAGAGCGTCCCGGATCGCGGCGGAGCGGCCGAGCAGATGCGCGAGCATTTGCTTTTCGACAGGAGGCTTGCGAGCGCTACGCGGGATCGGCGCATTGAAGATGGCGCGGGTGATATAGGCGTTGGCGGAAAGACCGGACTGTTCGACGCGACGCCGGAACTCGCCCGCCAGGTCGACGGGTGGGCGGTAGGACACAGGGGCGTCGCGTTTCTTGTCAGGCTTCTCCGTCATGCCGTTCAAGCTAGGCGCGTCTGTCCGCCTCCCGCCTCGCACGAACCTCGTGCGAGCGTCGCGGGCTCCGGGGCCGCGCCTGCCCCGGTCGATAGGGTCCCAAGGGAGAGCCGAAGTCTCCCTTGCGGCAGTGCCGCGCCGCAGTTCCACAGGACTAGCGGCGGTCGTGGTCTCGGGGTGCGAAAACCCCGGACGCCGGTTTTAAGGGGCTGCGGTGGAGCCCCTTAATCGATGGGGTCAGGGGAGAGCGAAGTCTCCCCGATCGCGCGCCAGCGCGATAACGCGCAACGTCTCACACGTTGCGCTCAGCCGGCGAGGGCTCGATGCCCGAGAGCGAACAGCGGCCGGCTGACCAACCCCTTAGCAAGCGCGTCGAAAAACGACGCGTGAGCTTAGGGGTTGCCGCAGGGGGTCACTGGGGGACGCGTAGGCCCCCAGCAAGGTAGGCGCGGTAGTACCGCGCATACCTTGTAAACGTCACTACGCTATCCGTGAGCCCCATACATCGATTGTACGGGAAGAGAATTAAAACGCGCTAACACCACGGCACTTTCTTTGTGCTCTGTCATGCTCACCACAACACATATCGCGAGGTTGGCGCGAGGAAAAGCGGAATCACCACGTCGCATCTTGGGGATGACGCCCGACGTTGTTTGATGATGACTGTGATGTTCATTCCAAAAATTGTGATGCACATCCCAGAGCGAAACGGAGACGGGCGGAACGACGCGGAGAACGCCCATGTCCGACACCAACAACCAATCCGTCAAACCAACGCGTGAAACTTACGATCCTTTGCAGCAGGCATACGAGACCCTGAACCGCTCTCTGTTCGAGGGTGAGTTGCCGAATTGCCTTATCACGCTGCAACGAAGCAAGAAGAGCTACGGGTATTTTTGCAATGATCGGTTTGGTCGTGCCGACGGCACACTGACTGATGAGATCGCCCTAAATCCTTCCTACTTCCGGGACCGGCCACAGGAAGAAGTGCTCGCCACCCTTGCCCATGAAATGGTCCATCTGTGGCAGCATCACTTTGGCAAGCCGGGCCGGGGCCGGTATCACAACAAGGAGTGGGCCGAGAAGATGAGATCGATCGGCCTGCAACCCACTTCCTCCGGCAAGGACGATGGCGCCGAGACCGGCGATGTCATGGGTCACATCATCGTGGCGGACGGACCCTTCGACCGGACCGTCAGGAAGATGCTGGCGAAAGGGCTAATTGTCTCGTGGATCGAGCAACCCGATAAACTGGCCGATGTTGCCGAGGATGACGACGGTGAAGTCAAGGAAAGCAAGAGCGGGAAACGCGTCCGCTACATCTGCCCGCACGGCGACACGAAGGCATGGGCCAAGCACGGAGCCAAGCTGGTCTGCGGCGAGCATATGGAGGCGATGGAGGTCAACCAGCCGACGCCGCGCGGATACAGGGATATAACGCCGTCCGCCGAAGAGGCGGACTCCGCAGAACCGGCGCCAGAAGCATAAGGCAAAAAACGAGGCGCGGACCTTTCGGCCCGCGCCTTGTCGCGTTTGAAGGAAGCCGTGAGGCGGGGGTTATTCCCCCGCCTCTTCGTTTGCGGGTTCGCCGTCATTAAGAGGCGCGGCTTCTTCCTTGTCCTTCAGCTCATAGAGCGTCAGGGCGCTGACCACCTGCGTACCGGACAGCTTCAGATAGAGCGAGCCGTCGTCGTTCCGCCAAGCAACCCCGATGCGCTCGTAGGTGGCTTTCTTGCCGTAGCCGTGGCGCACCTTGGCGACGTGGGTCGGCAGTTTCGGCTTGTCGTTGCCGCGGGCGTTTGTTTCCGTCGTTTGGTTCGTATTCGTCATGGGTCTTCTCCTTTGTTGCACGGGCTGGCTCATTCCAGCCTTACCCGCCCGGCTTCGGGCCGCCGGGGACGTGTCCGCCAACACGGGAGGCCCTCTTGGGGCCGAATGGAGCGGGCCGGCGAAGGACACGCCGCGGAGCATCCCCGCCGGTCTGATAAGGGTTTTTGGGTACAAGGCTGAGAAGAAGAGCAGCCCCGTGCTGTGACAAAGGGCATTGGGAACCGTGACCAGCGAAACGTCCGAAACCATCCCCGCGTCCCACCGACGACAATCAAACGACGACCAGCAACAGGCGAAACGGCGCTGGCACTTCTGCCACCGGCATCGGGATTGTTCTAACGGAGCGACCCTATACGGCTCGCCGCGAAGCTCTGGCGCGCGAGGTTGGTGCGAGGTTTGTGCGCACCTGACAGGACAATATCAGCCTTACCCCCCGATGACGGGCAGCAAACGAAAGACGCGGTAATGGGCTCCTTCCTCGAAGACTTCACACGCGACATACCCCGCGGGCTCAGTTCGCGCTATTTGAAGCAACAGACAGCCCCGCAGGCGCGCTGGCAGACGCCGGAAGTCATATTGGAGCGCAAGGCGCTCGAATACGACCCGCGTAATCCGGGCGGAAAGATTCTGATCGGCGCACTGGGCAACAAGCTCGTCGGGATCGAAGATAACCGGCACGTCCTGACCGTCGCCGGTTCGCGCGCCGGAAAATCCGTGACGCTCGTCAATAATCTATTGTTCTATCGCGGAAGCATTTTAGCAACGGACCCGAAGGCGGAACTCGCCAATATCACTGCGGCGCGTCGCGCCGCGCTCGGGCAGAAGGTGCATGTCCTCGATCCCTTCGGAAACACGTCATCGGACATTGCGCACTTGTGCAAATCTTATAATCCCCTCGCGGTCCTCAAGCCTGATAGCCCGACGATCATCGAAGATGCAGGACTGATCGCGGATGCCCTTGTGGTGCGCAGCGGGAACGAAAAGGACCCGCATTGGGATGAAAGCGCCAAGCATTTCATTGAAGGCGTGATCCTGCACGTCGCGACGGAACCACGCTACGCGGGGCGTCGCAATCTCCTCACTGTTCGCGATCTGATACGCACGGCGCTGACGCAGGAACCCGCTGCGCTCGTCGGGGAGGACGAAGAGCCGCTGCATCTGCTGGAGAAGGAAATGCTGCAAAGCGCGGCGCGCTTTGCGAAGAATCCTGCCACCGAAGATTTGAGTGGCGCGCTCGAAGGCGCGGCACGCGACTTCTATGAAAAGGGAGCGAACGAGCGCGCGGGTGTGCTTTCGACCGTGCGGCGGCATACAAAGTTTCTGGATTACACGGCCATGCGCCGTGTGCTGGCCGGGCATGATTTCGATCTCGCGGATTTGAAGCGGGATCGAAGTGGCGTGAGTGTCTATCTCTGCCTGCCCGCCAGCCGCATGGGGTTATGCAACAGATGGCTGCGTATTTTCATCAATCAGCTTCTCGACGCGATGGAACGCGAGAAGACAGCGCCTGTCGCGCCGGTGCTGGTCTGTCTCGACGAATTCCCGGTCCTCGGCCACATGCGCCAGCTTGAGGATGCGGCGGGGCAGATTGCGTCCTTTGGTGTCAAGCTCTGGACGGTCCTGCAGGACTGGGGTCAGGGCAAGGCGCTCTATAAGGAGCGCTGGGAGACTTTCGCCGGCAATGCCGGCATCCTGCAATTCTTCGGCAATAACGATCTTGAGACGCTGGAATATGTCTCACGTCGCCTCGGGAAAACCCGGATCGAGGTCGCCCGGCAGGGCGAGGTCGGGCCGGAACAAGCGCAAGCAGGGCTTTCGGGGCGCAATTCCAGCATGGAATTGCACGACCTGCTGACGCCCGACGAGGTGAGCCGTCATTTCTCGCGTAGCGACCGTCTCAAGCGGCAGCTCGTCATCTGGGCCGGGTACGATCCGATGATCCTGCAGCGGATCGAGTATTTCGATAATGCTGGCTCGCATTGGTCGGTATTCAAGGGGACGTTCGCTGCAAGCGGATAAGAGCGCTGTCACCCGATTAAATCTGAGGACGACGTGTCAGCTTAATTCGCTGCGCTTTGGCCTGCCTGCGCTCATGAATGCGCAGCCAGCGTGTGGCGGGGCGATCCTCTCCGAACAAATACGCCAGCTCGGACGCCAGCCGCCCCTGATGGTCCCGTAACAGGTAATCGCACCGTCCACATCCGACAAGAATGCGCAAGGCCATGCGCGCCTTGGTAGCGGCGCTGATATGCAGCGCGGTCTGGCCCGTCTGCGGGCTCTGATAATTGGCCGGAAATCCCTCTTCGATGAAAGCACCGAGCATCTGCGGATTACCGCGCCGCGCAGCTTTTAGGAATTCACGGCCAAGGCTTATCATCGCCCTGTCATCGGTAAGCTGGGTCAGGTGAGCGTCGGCAATATATTCGCCTCCTGTGAGCTTTTCCGTGAGATTCTTACCGACTTCCTCCCAGTGCTTTCTTCTATCCTGCGCTGTCTCGCCGGGCTCCGGCTGCCATGCCGCCTGACGGCGTTTTTCAATGCGTGCGCGAAGCTGGGAGACGCTAAGCGCGACGCCTTCCGGTGTAGCTGTCTGTTTTTCTTCGATTGTTGGCATGGCTATGTGATCCTCTCAAATAGCCAAATTCTCTCGCCTACTGCCGTAGCAATCGGGGGCATCCTCTTCGGTTCCAGCGGCGTGCCGTCGTCCAGCTCCGCCAGAAAGTCGTAATACATTAGCGCGAACCCCGTAACCGGGCTTCGAGATGAATGCGAGAGGTCTGACGCGAGGCACAGGTAATAGCAGTTGCTGTTATCGTCCGCGTTCTTCAAAAAGAACATCAGATTGTCTTCAGGCGTGACGATCGCCCAGCCGTTATATAGGTTCTGATTCTGGCGAGCTTTCAGACGCTCCTTCGGCTTCAAGGCATCGAACTGTGCGCCCGTCAGATTATCATACGCATCCTCGACCATGGCGATCTCGATGATCCCGTCTTCGGAAACACGCAGCAACTTCAGGTCGCGGACAACATAATCTTCTGCTTCAAACCGGTTGCTCTTGTAAGTGCCTTCCAGCATCGACAATGGCAGCGTGCGGGTCTTGAGACCGGTATGCATGTATTCCCGCAGCCGCAAGGCGGCATGGCGATCCGGCGTGTACTCGTGCAACTCGGATTCTGATAGAAGCCGATACTCCTCGTGGGTCGCAAATGCGGCGACAGCTTCAATGTTCTTCGGCACGGGATACTTACGTGTTCCCTCCGCCGTGTTGACCCCGTCAACGAACTGCCGCAGCCGCTCGGGCGGAATGGTCACATCCGTCGCAAGGCTGATCGCTTGGGTCACGTCCTTCCAGTTAAAGGGGTCGCCGGAAATGCCCTCTCCGTAGTCGTGGTACGCGCTAAGCGCGCTGCGCAGCCGGAAAAGTCGCCATTCTGAAAACGCCATAACGCGCCAAACCTCAACAAATCCATGCCGTCGCGCCCGGTCGCCCCGCCACATGGCGCGGAAATCAGGCATCTTCCAAGCCTACATAACCCGCGAGGTTTCCGCGAGGAAAGCGCGCAGGCGGGACTCCTACCTTTGGGATGTTCGCAGGACTTCAGGCGGACGGCCCAAGGAGAAAACCATGCCCGCGTATGTGCTTATCCGGGAAACAAGGAAAGAGCGAAGGGCGCCGCTTCGGGTTGCCGCCGCGACAGTGGCCGGTCTCGGCCTCGCCGGTGCCCTGCTGGGAGGGGTCGCCTATGGGCCGGGCCTCGCTGCCGGGCTGCTCCGATTTTTCCCGCTCCCTGTCTGGATTTCAGAGTCCGGCCACGGAGCCGACGCGACCAACGCCTCCGACCACGTCATCCGCATAAAGGCGGGTCCAGACGGCCACTACTACGTCGAAGGCGACGCTGACGGGGTTCCGGTCAAATTCATGATCGACACCGGCTCAACCCGCATCGTCCTCCCGAAACAAATCGCCGAACGGATGAGTGTCGGACCGCTGAACTTCGACATTCCGACCTACACGGCAAACGGCGTGAGTCACGACGCGGAGATAACGATCCGCAAACTTACTGTCGGACCGTACAGCGGGAACAACATTCCCGCGATGGTCAACGGCGGACCGCTCGATATGCCGCTACTGGGCATGAGCTGGCTTCGCACCTTCCAATCAATCGAAATCGAAAACGGCGTCATGACGCTGCACTACAGGGGGACATGACATGGTCAATGTCAGCGCAACTGGTTGGACGCCGCAAGACGCGGGCAGAAGTTGGGGCTTTGAACCCACGCGGCCCCGGCTGCTTCAATGTGCATTCGCGGAACAACCCTTAGTCGGCGTGTTGAACACGCTGGAAGTAAAGAGTCGCGGCGCGCAGAGCGCCTCCCTTCGCATCCGACAGGACGGCGAGCTTTTATTCGACGGCGAGATACCGCCGAACGCCGAGATCGGCATTGTTCCGTTGACTCCTGCCGAGCTGTTCCTGTCGCTGACTCTTGAGCCGTCAAGTGTCGTCCATAATCTTCGCGTTCGCCCGAAAGTTGTCGCGCCGGTCTTCTCGAAAATCGATGTCGCGCGACAGGGTTTGGTCGGAGACAGTCTTCCCGTCGTCTGGGAAGCGTCGGATGCGACCTCCGTTACCCTGCACATCGAAGACGGCGACGAGCGCGTAGAACATACGGGGACATCCGCTGGCGTCTTCATGCTGCGTCCCGCGCGACCGGGGCCGATCCTCCTGCGCCTCGTCGCGCAAGGTCCGTTCGCCACGAGCGTCGAGACGCGCACTGTTCAAGTAACTATTGCGCTGCCGCACATCGAGATCGATGCGCCGGTTCAATCGGGCGGGCCGGGAACCGCCGTCGCTTTCCACTGGCGCATCAGCGGCGCGCGCGAAGCCTTCATCGATGCGCCCGCGCGCGGCGAGACTTACAGCGTAGCGCTCGATGGCGGAATGGTCGTCGAGATCGAGACGACGACAGAGGAATTCCATCTGGTCGCCATCGGCGTGGATGGAAGCCGACGTACAGAGCGCTTCTCCACGATCCCTCGACTTATCGGCTGCCTCGATGAGCCCTGAATTTCCAAACTCAAACTTGCGAAAGGACAACACAATGAACGACACACCCCAAAACTTATCTCCGGTTATGCGCCTCGCCTGTGTGCTGGTGCGCTGCAACCCCGACCTCCTTGCTCTGGCACCCCGTCAGGACCGTTATGCCGTGGCCAGTGAGGCTTTGCTTCTTTCGGTGGTGGCCGGTGTAACCGGGCTCGCTTGGACAGCCTTCTGGGCTCAATTTGTCGCTCTGCCAGCCGCGCTGGCTTTTGGCGCGCTGGCTTGCGTTTTCATGTTCCTGATCGATCAGGCAATCGGGGCGGCGGACTGGCGACTGACGGGTGTCCTCCGCCCGCCCGCGACGCGCCGCCGTTGGTGGGAGCATGGCCGCCTCGCCATGCGTCTCGCTATGACGGTCGTCCTCTCAACGGCTACGTCAACCGGCGCATCGATGGCGATGTTCCATGACGCCATCAAGACGCAGCTCGAACAGGACGTGCGCGGAAAGAACCGCCAGATCGAAGAGCAGTACGCAGAGCGCCTGCGCGAGCAGCGGACTTTGCGCTTCGGAACGCTGGAATCGGAAGTCCAGCGCCTGACAGCGAGCGCCGGGGAAATGACCCACGTACTCGATGCCGCACGACAACTGCGCGCTACGGCCAGCCAAAAAGCCGAAGCGTACGGAATTGAAGCCGACCGCGAACTAAAAGGAGCGCCCGGATACAAGGCCGGAGCAGGGTCGCAATACCGCGAGGCTCTCGCTCGCAAGGTGGCGGCGGACTCCGATCTCGCAAAAGCCGACTCCGATATCGGCATCTACGAAGGGCGCGTGACGGATGCGCAGCAGAAGCTCGATAAGGCAAACGCTGATTTAAGAGTCGCAGAGGCCGCATTCGCGGGCGAAGCAGCGCAGATCGACGAAGAGAGGAAGAGCCACCTCATTCCCGATCGCAATGACGCGCTGATGAGCTACCTCGCACTTGAGGAGGTCTACGCCGATCCCCGCTTCGGCAGCGCCGCACGTCATTTTTCGTGGCTGATGATGGCGGTCCTGATGACGTTCGAGCTGAGCTATGTCGTCGTTCGTGCGTGGTTCACGCACGCCTCGGTGTACATGGCGATGCTCATCGCGGACACAAAGAAGCGCGCCGACCGAGCCGCTGCCGACTACGAAACAAGCCGCGATGCTCTCCGCCGTAAACCCCTCGCGCCGATGGCACGCGCCCCGCTGCGCTTCCTTCCCGCGCCAGCGCCTAGCGCCGCTACCGTCCGCGAATCCCGGCGCGAGGAAGCTCGCTTTCCGTAAGCACTCACAATCCAATTCAGGAGGATAGATCATGTTTCACAAAGTCCGTTCACCCTTCGCCGGGAAGCCTGCAACAAGACAGATTGCAGACCACAACGGCGCTCCGGGTTTTCAGGTACAGCCGCGTGTATTGACGCCCATTCGCGCTATGGCCGTGAATTGGCTGACGGGCATCGCCGTAGTGGCGGGCGTTGGTTACGGCCTCGCCGGGGTCGCGAGTTCACCAAGCCCGGATAGCGGAATGCTGACAGCCGCCGTTGCCGTTCCCCTCGTCGGCGGATTCGTCCTGTACGAGGCGTTGCGCTCCCTCTTCAGAAAACGCGTCCAACTGATGTTTACGCTGGATCGGTTCAGCGTAAAGACGCTGTTCGGCTGGAAGCATTACGACCGGCTGTTGCCGCACCGCTTCGCGCTTTTGCAGCACGACTGGACGCAGGCGGAGCAGGAGCAGCAGGAGTTTCAGGCGGCGCTGGCGCAAAGGCGCGGCAAGCTCATTAGGAAGCAACGCTGGTTCGGCAAGTCCTTCCATGTCTCCTTCGATTATCTCGGCCAGCGCAACGACGTTCTGACCGTCTACGGCCCGAAGGAAGCGATGGCGATCGTGACGCGTCTCAATGCCTGCGACAGCGTACTGGATGCCCTCGCCCGTCGTGGACAAGGAACACCGCTGACGCCAGCAGACGAATGGGGCGATCAGCCGGGCGCAATTCCAAAATAGACCGCAAGAAGGAAGACCATCACCATGCCCCGCGAACCAAACCGCGACGTGCGGCAGCAAGCCGAGGCCAAGATCGAACAGCGTTTCGCACGGCAGAGCGAAGCGCTATTCGCCTCCCATAAAGAGCAGCGCGAGCGCGACCTGCGCGCGCAGCAGCAGGCGGTCGAGCGCGTCGCGCGGGAACAGGCGCGGATCGCCGACAGTAAGCGCCAGATGCTGGAACAGCACGAGCGCAAATGGGACCAGATGCGCGACCGCATTGCCTACAAGCCGGAGCCCGCGCCGTCGCCGAGGGGCTGGGTTCCGCCTCGCAATTTTGAGCGCGAATATAAGGAAATGCGCCGCCAGTGGATCGACCAACGCGAAACCATCGAGCAGGCGCACAACGAGCGCATCGAGAAATGCCAGATGGCACAAGACGATCTGCGCTTCGCGTTCGATGCCGCCAACGAGATTCAAGCGCAGAAGAATCGCGCCGATTACGAAGCGCTGATCGCGACGCAAGAACGGACGCGCGAAAGCGCGATCCAGCGCGAAGAGTCACGGATTGAGAATTCGATTTCGCAGGAATTCACGCGGCAGAACCGCGCCCCCGCGCCGGAGCGCGGCCTGTAGGGAGGCAACCGCGCCGCGTCACGCCAGCGTGACGCGGCGCGGTTGCCGTCCGTCATTTATTATCGTCAGGTTTCCAGTGAACGCGAAGCGGAGGCTCCTTCATAGCGGCAAGCCGCTGCTGAATCAGCGCGTTGAATTTCTCCTCGGAAACAACGTACTGGAAATCGACAAGGCCGCGTTCGGGGTCAACGCCAAGCGACTCCAAGAACATGTTTTTCTCATCGACGACAAGCTTGCCGCTTTGAGGTTCCCAGATTTCGCACTGGACGGGCCGCTTGCCGTCGAACAGCACCCGCGCCGGACAATCGCCCCAGTCGAAATATCGGTATTCCATCGTCCGGCCTCCTTCTCATCCATCTAGCCTTGCCCCAGCCCGTCGAGCAAGCTGGGCTCCCGGTAGCGTCCCGCTGCCGTGCTGTCGGTGGCGGGGCGGCTATCCGTCTTGAGGGCGAACAAGGCCGGTTGTTCCGGCCTTGCCGCTTTCCAAGCCTCAAGCTGCTGGCGGCGCAACTCGACAATATCCCGCCAGCGGTAGGCGCGGCCATCGATAAGGATGGTATCGGGGCGGCTCATTCTGCCGCCTCCTGCTGTGCGCCGGGTTGCAGCATGTGCAAATAGTCGGCGGCGCGTTGTGCGTGGGCTGCTGCCGTGAAGATCGCCCGCTTGTCGTCTTTCAGAACCTTGAGCCAGTTGCCGATATAGGAAGCATGATCGGCGCGAATCTCCGGCGTCAGGTCGAGGTCGGCGGACAGGAAGGCCGAACCAAGCTCCGCGACAAGTTCCTCCATCGCGTAGCCTTCATCGCCCCAGCGCTTGCGCCCGAAATCGCGTTCAAGGCGTCTCGGGTGCCGAGTCCAGTGCGTCATTTCATGGGCTAGGGTTGCGTAATAGCTTTCGGCGTCCCGGAAACTCTCAAACGGCGGCATCTGCACGCGGTCGTCGGCCATCGCATAGAAAGCCTGATTGCCTCCGTGCTGGATACTGGCACCTGTGGCAGCGAAGAATGACTCGGCGCGGTCGATCCGCTGCACGGTATCCAGTTTCGGTTCTGCCTTCGCATAATACTGTGCGGGCAAGCCTTCCACCTGCTCGACATTGAAAACCGTGTATCCCTTCATGAAGGGAATATCGCGTTCGGTTTCCTCGCCGCTATCGCCGTCAACCTCTGTGCGAGTTACCTTGGACGCGTAAACGACAAGGCTGCCTTTCTCGCCCTTCTTCACACAAGCGTTCAATTCAAGCGCCTGTTTGAACGTCATCCAGATCGGCGCGGAAAATCCTTTGCTCATCGCTTCGGACCAAAGCATCAGGACATTGATTCCCCGGTATGGGACACCGTTGCCGCGCAAGGGGCGCGTGATACGTCCCGCTGCATGTTCGGCGTTCCACGGCTTGAACCAAGGGCGGACCCCCTTCTCAAGTTCGCTGACAATCTGCCCTGTGATCCTCTCATAAACGTCGGCTTTCATTTCCTTCCTCCTAGTGCTGGGTTGCGCATGCAACCGACTAGGCCCGCGCCAATGAGCGGGGGTTCGGCGGTCAAGACCGCCGTGGGGAGAGGGGGATCGCCCGGTCTGCACGACCGCAGGGAGGAAGAGCGGGGAAACGCCCCACGGCGCCCGCAGGGCTTGGTCTTGACAGCCAGGGGGCCGCAGGCCCCCCAAATGAGGCAAAGGAAGTCAGCCGGAGGCTGGCCGACTCATCTTGCGCGAGGGATCGTTACCGAATGGACGAGACGCGGAGCGGCTTGGTGAGTGCCGTTGCCGGCATGAGTAGAGCCCGGTCCGGCGATTGCGGACGCGCCGTCTATAACGTGATTTTCCAATAGGCGAGCGCTGCCCTTACTTCGTCACGGGGATAATGCTCACCGGCCAGTTCGAGATCACGGCGGATGGCGGCCTTCCGTTTCTCGGCAGACGCCTGAATGGAGGGAGTCAGCGGGGCAACTCCCAGCGGTAGCTTCTCATGCGGCTTTCTCGGCCAGCTCTCTGGATAGGACTCCCAGTCCGTCCAGCCGTCGAGTGCCTCATTGGAGGCCGTCAAAATTTCATGGTCGCATTGCCAGCCGTACAGATTGCGAGCGCAAATGCGCAACATCGCTTTCACATCCGGCATGGTGTCCGTGAAAGCTTTAAGCGGCGTAGGTAGCAACACCATGTTGCCGACGCAGGAAAAGAAGCGCCGGTCCATGACAACGACGTTGGAAAGCTGATAGCGGGCGTCATCGACGCCCCAGATATGGCAGCATGACCAGTTCGGGCGGAGCTTCTTTCGCAGCCCCAAAGCGAGCGTCAAAGCTTCGTTGGCGTACCTGTTGCCCTCAGCCTTATGAACCGAATTCCCGGTTTCCCGGTTCTTGTTCATCTGCGGCTCTGACCAGTTGGATTTGTAGAACGATCCCCTGCGCGCATGCTCGGGATACCAGAGCGGCAGGAACTTGAATGTCTCGGGAGATACCCAACGGGCCGTCCGCTCGATCAGCGATGCGATCTCGCGCAAACCGATGACACTGCGCAGTGTTTCCAATCCGTCAGAAATGTCTGCCATAGGCCCCCTACCGCCCTGAAGCGTGAGCCCCATGTTGCTTCAAGAATTCAGCGGCATCTGGATGGTCCCACTTGATCGCCCTGTCCAAAGGCGTCCAGCCCTTCGAGTCTACGGGATCGATCTTCGTCTTTCGCCCGGGTTCGAGGAGAAGCGTTATCATGGCGACATCACCGTTCTGCGCCGCCATGTGAAGAGGAGTAAGGCCATCCTTTGTCACTGCGTTTACGTCGGCGCCTTTATTCAGAAGGTATGCAGCAACGTCCTGATGCTTCTGGCCGACCGCGTCGTGGAGCAATGTCGCGTTATCCCACTCGGTCGCTTTGACGAGACTCGGGTCCTTATCGATCGCTTTCTGCACTATGGTCAGATCCCCGCCCGTCGCCGCAGCGAAGACCGGCGTGTAATCTTCGGTGCGGTGATTGGATGGTGATATGAGGGCGCAGCCGCTGAGAAGCGTCGCGAGGGCAAACCATAAGATGACATGATAACGCTGACGCTTCATACCTGCCCCACCGGAGATCGTGGCGGGAAATTCGCCAGCAGATCGTCAAACTTACCAGCCCGTTTGTCGGGGTGCGTTCTGATCGTATCCAGCGCGTCCTGAAACCCCTGTTGAATCGGGGTCGCGGGCGCGGTTCCGGGAACGAAGCCGGCGGTGGCCGGTTGTTTCTGCAAATACGGATTCAATGAGGGAATCCCCGGGGCCGGACGCTGTGATGTCGGCGCATTAAGAACATCCAAAACGCTTCCCACGGCCCGCTTGTCCACCAGATCGGAATAACTTCCGTTCTTGCCGAACTTCTGCCCAATGAATTTCAGGATCGAAGTATGATCCAAGCGACCCTTGAATACAGTTTTTGGATTCACAAACGGGGAAATCACGAACCCGGGTACACGCACGCCTAGCGTTTCAAATCCCTTCTGGTATAGGGCGCCGGTGGGCGGAGCGGTGTGAAGCGAGGGCGGTGATACGTGATCGAAGAACCCGCCATGTTCGTCGTACGTTACGACCATCACCGTCCCTTTCCATATATCGGGGACACGCGTCATACCCCTGTATGCTTCGAGCAAAAATTCCTGTCCGCCTTTGATGGCGGAAGGCGCATGATCGTCGCTGCTCGGACCGATATGAGGTGCGTCCGTGTAAGTGGGTTCGATGAAGATAACTTGGGGGAATTCGCCCGGTGGTTCGTTTTGGACGTCGTCATAGAGCTGCGCAAAGGGCCGAAAGTGCTCCTCTCTCAATATGTCCGGAATCCAGCGGAGCATCATCGCGAAAAATGGCATATCCTGATGGTAGACCCTCCAGCGGATGCCGTTTCTGGTCAGCCAGTCGTAGACCAAGTCCTGATCGGGCAGCGGCACTTGGTTCACGTCGATTTTGGAAAAACCGCTCATTGCCATCAAGCGGTTCGGCTGCGTTCCGGCCGGAAGAGATGAAAACCAGTGGTCGCAGATGGCAAAATTCTCGGCAAAAAAATCTGTCACAGGCGCTTGGTCGGCGGTGAAGTAGCCCATCACCGGAGGTTGGCCGCCAGCGACCGGCGGCTTTGCTCCCTTCGCGCTCGCGTAGTTAGTCACGAACCCGTTCATCGGGAATGTACCATTGACAGGAGTGCCCATTTGGACGGCGATAGGATCGCGCTCGTGTGGCGGATCGGCATCGATAGCGTCATATGGGTCGATGAGAAGAAACGGGGGATATTTCACGCCCCGATATACGCTGGAAACCTTGTCCCGCCACGCGTCAGTTGCTTCAAGACCCTCAACATTTTTACCCTGCCAATTCGGATCCAGTGCGAGGTAACCGAGCAGGTTGTCGAAGGAGCGATTCTCCATCATGACGACGACGATAGTCTTTATGAAGCTCAAATCGGTCGCCATGCGCTTAGGCGACCTTGTTCAGTTCCGCTAATACCTCGCGGAAACTGTTCAAACCAGCTTCGAGATTCTCGATGATCTCCTCGGCCAGCTCATCGGGCTCGGGCAAGTTATCGAGATCGGTGAGGCTTTTGTCCTTCAGCCAGAAAACATCGAGGCTGGTCTTGTCGCGCGCGACAAGCTCGTCATAGGAATATTTGCGCCAACGCCCTTCTGGATTTTTATCCTCGTGCCAAGTGGGTTCGCGTTTGTGTCGATTCTCCGGATTGAAGCACTTTATGAAATCCGCCAAATCCTCGAACCGCATCGTCTTCTTTTTGAGCGTATGGTGGATATTCGTCCGATAATCGTAATACCAGACCTCCTTCGTCCATGGCGTCTTGCTGGCTTCGTGGTTGTCGAAGAAGATAACATTCGCTTTGACGCCATTTGCGTAGAATATGCCTGTCGGCAGGCGCAGGATCGTATGTAGGTCGGTATTTTGTAATAGCTTCTGACGAATAGTTTCTCCGGCACCGCCATCGAACAATACGTTGTCGGGCACGACGACCGCTGCACGGCCGGTCGTTTTCAACATCGTTCGGATATGTTGTACGAAGTTAAGTTGCTTGTTCGATGTTGTCGCCCAAAAATCCTGACGATTATAGGTCAGATCATCCGTTTCTTGCTCGCCTTCATCGTTCGTGAAGCTCATCGAACTCTTCTTGCCGAATGGTGGATTGGCTAGGACATAATCGTATGTCTGAGCGCTTGGAGCGACTAGAGCGTCGTTGGGGGAAACTGCCCCCTCTCCATCGATCTCACCGATGTTGTGCAGAAACATATTCATCAGGCAGAGGCGGCGTGTGTTCGCCACGATCTCATTGCCGTGAAAGGCATCGTGCTTAAGGAACGCTTTTTGTCCCTTGTCGAGCTGGTAGTTTTTTGAGTTGGTGATGAAATCATAAGCAGCCAGAAAGAACCCACCCGTCCCGCAGGCCGGGTCGGCGATGGCCTTACCGGGCTCCGGCCTTACGCACTCCACCATGGCGCGGATCAATGCGCGCGGCGTGAAATATTGGCCCGCGCCTGATTTGGTATCTTCAGCGTTCTTTTCGAGCAGACCTTCGTAGATGTCGCCCTTGATATCCGCCCCCATCATCACCCATTGGGTGCTGTCCACCATATCGATCAGGCGATAGAGTTTGGCCGGGTCCTGAATTTTATTCTGCGCCTTGGTAAAAATCTGGCCGAGCATGCCTTTGCGCGCACCGAGCGCTCGCAGCATTTCAATGTAATGCGCTTCAAGCTCCGCGCCGCGCTTCGCCTTCAGGGTTTGCCAAGACAATTTCGGAGGAATACCAACATCACGATTATACGGCGGCTTGGCATATTCATCCGCCATTTTGAGGAAGATCAGATAGGTAAGCTGCTCAAGATAATCGCCGTAGCTGACACCGTCATCGCGCAGCGTCGTGCAAAAGCTCCAGACCTTCGAAATGATTGGCGCGGTATTCATGCGGCATCCATCCTTTTATTGTTTTTAGTATCCTTGTTCTGACCCGCTTTTTCTGACTTGATCCGTTCAAGCAACATCAAAGCAGACTCCTCGTTGGGGTCTTGCGAAACGAGGCCGCCCATGATTGCCAATTTCAAGATAGATTGACGGAGTGCTTCACACTTATCGACTTGGTTGCGGATTACCGTCTCGACGTTGTCGGCCAAAGACCATTTCTCATGGAGCAGAGAAATAATCTCGTTTTGCTCCTCCCGACTGCAAAGTGGGACAGCAAATCCTCTCAATTGGGTGGTATTGATCCGAGGTCTCCCAATACCGTGAACCTCCGATTCAACTTGCTTGTATGCAGTTCTGCTAGCCAAAAAGCTCGCGACAAACTCATTCCGCACTGTGACCCCGCACACCCGCAAACAAAAGCAATCCGCCTTGTTTACGGCCTGCGCAACGGTATTTGGAAGTATCGCTACGCGGATGCCGTCAGTGACAAAAGAGGATACAATTATGTCCCCGGAACGAACCGTATGCTTTGCGAGGGATTTGTACTTCTCCGTGGTTACATATGAACGCTTATCATCGAGAAATTCTAAGTGCCCTATGTTTTCCAACCGAATGACGCGAACTCCGTCAGCAACGTAATCGCTTGTTTTCAGGTTGGAACCAAACGGACCATCGAATACTTCGACATTGAGATTTCCAACGGCGACCCAAGCCCACCCAGTGGGTAGGCTGGTCGATGGAAGGTTAGCCAATGCAATCGTCTCTGGTCTTTTTGGCTTAGATGGTTTCTTGCCCTTTTTCCCTTTTCGCTCCCAATCCATAATCGCGGATTTCCATTCCACGAGCTGTTGCTCGTAGCGAACGTCGCGCTCCCGTTGGATACAGGCGATGAGTTCCTCAGCGGATTTCAATTTGCTTTTGTTTTTCTCACGCCACTCTGCCGTAAGCTTGCCTTCAAAAGCATTTTTGAGCACGGCTTGGCGATAGGCCTTTAATTGCTCTTGCGCGATCGCCAGATATTCGATGCCCTTCTCTAGCTCAGAAAAAAGCTCCTCTAATTTCGCAACGATGCGATCTTGTTCGAGCCGAGGAGCAATCCGCATCTTTATGGTAGCTAGGTTGCCGCGACTGATGCGTTTCCGAGTCGAACCGGATTGGAGAGCACCGATGGCAGCGCGCACTTGTGGGCTGTTAATTAAGTGCGCCAAGAACTTCGGATTAGCGGATTTTTTACCTAACCGCACGGCGCAAACGTCCACGACAGTCACAAACTTTCTGGCGCCACTCAGCGGAAAGATACAGCACCTACCGAGCGGATCAGGCATGCGGGCGATCAGTAGATCGCCCTTCTCAAGGAACGTACAGTTCAACTGCTGAGCCTTCTGCCTCGTAAGGAATCGAGAAGACTTATCGCGAAAAACCCCGTCGCCCACGTCAGCAAGCTGGATGAGTCTTACGTCACCGTCCGGGTCTTGATCTTTGCTTTCGACCCAATCGCCATCGATGAAGATTCCTTCAGCCGGAATAAGCTCACCAATTGTGGCGCCGACCCATCCGCGCGGTAATTTCAGGGGGTCATGTTTCATGCCGCCAGCACCTTATTCAACTCGCTTATCACACCATCCATCTTTTCCCCGAACAATTGGTACATACGCCCGATGCCTCCTTGCGCATCGAAGGGAGCCATATCCAGATCATCACGCTCGACATGGAATGAGCTGACGATGTGGTCACGGATCATTCGCAGCCAGACCATTTGCTCTTCGGTGAATTTCTCCCCGCCGCCGCTGTGACGTTTCATGATCCAGTCCTGAAAGTTTTTCCGGACTGTGTCGGCGTAAGGCGAGATGGTTTTGTCGATGCCGCATACGCGGCGGATCAGAGCAACAAGCGCTGTAAGCTCACTTGATGGGTTGCTGCCCTTGTAATCGTCGAGGTGTGCATAGGCTTGCCAAACCCGAAGTGGTGCGAGCTTTGGCCGGTCGTTCCTCAATCGGTCTAGGACCTCCTTTATCATCGCATATGTTAGCTCTGACCGGCGTGCCGGCTGGTTATAGAAGATTGTCAGCGCTTCGATTTCGTCGCGATGCTCTTGGAGGTAGCTTTCAAAGTCCTGTGCCAGAGCCTTCGCGTTATCCCCGCTATCTCCGGCCCATTCGGCGCGCAAAACCTTGTCGAGATTATCGTGATCAATCGTTTGTTCCTTCTCGCGCCGAATGCCGTCAATTAGCTCGATGAGCGGCCCAGTGAATACCGACGCGGCGTCACCGACCAGCTTGTCGCGGGCTTTGTCGCGCTGCTCGTCGGTCGGGTCTGCACCGCCTGCGGACACGCGTGCGATCTCCTCGACCCGGTCAGGATCGATCGCCGATATTAGGCGGCCGACGATATCTGTGAGAGCTACACCCCCCGCGGCTTCGGTGATCCGCATCTGTTCTTTGTCGTCGAGCTGCTTGCTCAATCGCGCAAGCCGTCCGGCAAGGGAGCTGACGGTGTCTTCGTCCCGCACGCCCATCATAACTCCGGTCGCAAGGTCCTTGAGTGGGACGGCCGGCTTTGTAATGAGTGGCTGGCTGGCGGTTTTGAGGGATTTCGTCACGCCAATCGCGTCCACAATGACGTAGTGCGTCTTGGCGGTCGCGGCCGACGGCGTCACCTTCTTAAGGCTGTCTGCGTCGAGTGTGCGTGTGCCACGGCCCTTCATCTGTTCAAAGTAGTTGCGGCTCTTTACATCACGCATGAACAGAAGGCATTCGAGCGGTTTAACGTCGGTGCCCGTGGCAATCATGTCCACGGTGACCGCGATGCGCGGATAGTAGTCATTGCGGAATTGGGCGAGGACGGACTTGGGGTCTTCAGTCGCATTGTATGTGACCTTTTTACAGAACTGATTGCCTTCGCCAAATTCCTCCCGAACAATCTGAATAATATCGTCGGCGTGGCTGTCGGTCTTGGCGAAGATCAGTGTCTTCGGCACCTCGGTGCGACCCGGAAAAATCTGAGGCAGCTTGTCTCGGAAGGTACGGATAACGGTTCGAATTTGGTCCGGGTTGACGATATCGCGGTCAAGCTGCGTGGCCGAATATGTTTCGTCCTCGTCCTGCCTTTCCCAGCGTTTCTTTCGCGTCAGTCGTTCACGGCGCTCAATTTGCTGATGGGCCTTGAGTGTGCCGCCTTGCCGCGTGCGCTCCGTTTCAATGACGTAAATCTCGTTGCCGACATTGACGCCGTCCGCCACTGCCTGTTCATGATCGTATTCGCTGACGACGTTCTTGTGGAAGAAACCGTAGGTGCGGTTATCCGGTGTGGCCGTCAAGCCGATCAAGTAGGCGTCGAAATACTCGATCACCTGCCTCCATAAATTATAGATGGAGCGGTGGCATTCATCGATGATGATAAAGTCGAAGTATTCCGGCGGGATCTTCTTGTTGTAGACTACCGGCAGTGCTTGCTTGGGCTTCACAAGAGATTCAGCAGGGTTAGCCTCCTCGGCTGCTTCGTCGAGCGGCTCGTCCTTCAGGAGGGAATACATCCGTTGAATTGTGCTGATGCAAACCTGAGTGTCTTTTGCGACGAAGGATGATTTTAGGCGCTGAACGTTATAAAGCTCGGTGAATTTCCGATTGTCGTCATTCGGCAGGAAGGACATGAACTCCTGCTCGGCCTGTTCCCCAAGGTTCTTTGTGTCAACCAGAAACAGAATACGTTTAGCGTCTGCGTATTTAAGCAGGCGATAGACCGACGTGATGGCTGTGTATGTCTTGCCGGCGCCGGTGGCCATCTGAATAAGCGCACGGGGGCGATCCTGCTTGAACGATAGTTCCAGATTCTCAATCGCCGTGATCTGGCAGTCGCGCAGGCCGGCATGAATGACCGGCGGCATTGTTTGCAGCCGGGCGCGAAGCGAGGCCGGCTTGGAGAGCCAATCCGCCATCGTCTCGGGCCGATGGAACGCGAAGACCTCGCGCGAGCGCGGCTTGGGATCACGACCGTCAGTAAATCTTGTGATGACGCCGGTGCTCTCGTAAACGAATGGCAAAGGCTGTTTATTACTGACCCACTTAAGTGTTGCCGCCGCATATCCGGCAGACTGTTCCTCGACAGTCGTAATTTTGTGTCCCCAGTCCTTGGGCTTCGCTTCAATAACGCCGACCGCTTTCTTGTTAACGAAAAGAGCGTAATCAGCCGGTCCGATATCGGTCTGGTACTCGCGGACGGCGATACCAAGGCCGACGCTGAAATCGATCGCTTTTTTGTCCTGAACCACCCAGCCGGCTTCGGCCAGACCCTTGTCGATCTGGTCGCGGGCAATTTGTTCGGGATTTTGGTTCGGTGCCGTCATGGTTTGGTTTTTCGGTTTGGAACGTGCGAACCACGACGGGAAGCCGGTACGTCGGACCCACCTGAAATTCCTCCCGCATGCGTGGCCACGTATTCGCGCATGAACTCGCGAATGACCTGGGCAGCCGGTTTATCTTCGGTACGGCAGGCATCCAGAAATGCCTCCCGGAGAGGCCGCTCAACCCGTACGCGTAAGCCTGAATCTTTCCCCGCCATGCGGGCGAGTGTAACCAATGGATACACAAACACGTACCAAAAAATTTGAGCTGGGGCAGGAAGACCCTAGTTCGAGCCTATCTGCCGGCTGTTGGCAGAAATTCTGGGTAGTTCTCGCCACAAACTCGCCACAGCGCCACAAAGAGCGAATCAGAGAATGGCGGGATTCTGCGGGTTACAGCGGAAGCACACCTTGTGGCGAAAATCAGAGATTTTGGTGCGCTACGGAAAATAATTGCCGTCTAAGTCATTGAAGTAGAAGTGGCGCGAGCGACGGGACTTGAACCCGCGACCTCTTCCGTGACAGAGAAGAAAAACCACAGCGAGGTGAGCTAGTTAGAAGGCACTCGCCACAGACTCGCCACATCAATTGGCACGAAGAGAAGCGAGCATCCCTTCTGACGCTCCGACCTCGGTGCGTTTCAGCAGGTGGCCGTACACGTTCAGCGTTGTCTTGATGTCCTCATGCCCCATGAGCGTCTGAATCGTCTTCAGGTCTCTCCGGCTGGCGATTAATACCGACGCGTAGAAGTGACGTAGATCGTACGGCACGTATTTCGGCTTTTCGATTTTCTCGCCATCCACTTCCTCGGTTACGACTAATCCAGCTTCCATGCAGGCAGTAGCAAAGCCGCGGTTGCGCCAGTTCTCCGGCAACTGCCAACGACCGCTTGAGGTCGGGAAGATCAGATTATGCTTGTTGGGCTCCGCATGGTGATCGGCATAGAAGCGGACCATCTTGTACACGTCGCCGCTCAGGTCGATGAAGCGCCGGCCAGCGGCGGTCTTGGGGGCCGATAGCTTTTTGCCGCTGCGTTCGATGGCGCGCGACACCTGTACACCTTTGTCCTTCACGCTCGCATCGGCGACGGCAAGGTATTCTTGCGGGCGCATCCCGGAATCCGCGGCGAGATAAAGCAAAGGCCGGTAGCGCTTCCACGTCCGCTGGGTCTGGAGGTTCTTTGAGTTCGCCAGCTTGTCGGCGGCCTTCAAGAGCGCCATCACCTCTTTCTCTGTTGGAATGGTGACGGGCTCTTCATAGCGAGAGCGTTCGCGGATCGAGACGCGCGCCGCTACGTCATGCAGAAGGACGCCACGAAAGACCATTTCCAGAATCATCGAATGGAAACTCGACAGCACGAAATGCGCCATCGAGCGCGGGTAGTGTTTCAGCAGCCATGACCGGAATTCGATAACGTCAGGAGCGGTCAGCTCATGGAGAGTCTTGTTCCACGGATACTGGTTGATGATCTGCGCACGGTACTTGTATCCCTTGAGCGTGAACGCGGTGACCGGCTCGCGTCCGTCGCGCCCTTCCTTCTCACAAACTTCAAGCCATTTGTGGAGACCGTCGGCAACGGTGACGATATGACCGCCGCCTGAACGCGTGGCGATGATCTTGGTCTCGCCACTCTCGCGAAATTCGCGCGCTTCCTTTTGGGTATCGAATGTCCGGTAGGCGTAACCTGATTTCGCCGCTTTATCCGGGTATCGGACCTGCCACGTCGTTCCTTTGCTTCCGTTTCTTTTTCTTATGTCTGCCATAGCGAATCATGCAGTAAAACCGGGCATAAATGCAAGGTTTAGAATTATTCTATTCTAGTTCGGGCGCAGATTTCTCTGCGCTTCCACCTGCCGCTTAAAATAGGCGCTCAGCAAATCGTCCTTCTCGATTTTGAGTTTGTGTTCGATGGGATCGACGAAGAAAGGCAGCTTGCGCCGTCCCTGTGCGTCCTGTTCCGCAGCGCGCTGCATTTGACGCATGGTGAGATTTACCCCCATCTCGGCCAACACGCGCCGGGCGTCTTCAAGGCCGAGATAACAGGGCTGCTTCATGATCTATCCCCTACAGTTTGTAATCGAGACAGGCAGGATGGTAGTGGTGCGTATCCAGCCGCTTAACGGCAGCGCCCGTCGAGAGCCGCTTAACCACAAGCGGATCGCCAAATTCATTGGTGGCGGGAACGACCAGCTTCACGCCGGTCACGAATGAAACGCCGAACTCTTCTCTGAGAGCTTCTATATCTTCCCAGATGGCCTGCTTCAGCTCGTCCAGCGGGATCGTGCCGAGGGTCTTGTAATCAATCTCAACAGGGTCTGTCTTTTTCATCAGTGACCCGAATATCGCTTCAAACAATCAGACGTTGAAATCAATAAATCTAATAATTCCCATCCTACACGGCGGGTCTTAAAGTTTTTCAAAGACCGATTGTGACTCAACGCACATTACAACGCGGGCAGCTTTTGAATTCGCATGATGAGTGCGAGTGTATGCAAATCTTTTTTTTGCTAACGGTTTCCGGTGCGCCCTTTCTCTCTCCGGTTCGCCCTGCAACTTCAGACTGAGCATCTACCCCGCTCGCATTTTTGATGCGCTGATTTTCGCCGCGCTGCCGTGCAGCCGCGTGGCCGATTTTCTCTCTCTCTTCCTGTCCTTCTCCGCGTCCGCCGTCCATGGCGGGCCGTCTGCTGCTGATTCTGCCTCTGGGACCGCATGACGGCCCTGATGGTCGGGGCCGCGAGGACAACAGCAGGAGAAAATCCATGTCCACGGTCTACACTTTGTCAGCACTACTCCACCTCAGCGAACATCAACTGCGGGGCCTGCTCAACCGGGCTCGCTACGATCTTAATTGCAGCCTCAAGGGCTCAATCGAGCGCCGCGATGCGTTGCTCAATCTGGAGATCATCCACCGCGCGATAAACGTGCGGCGCGCGCAACACCGCCCGCCGGGCTTCTAACCCGGCGCTTGCAGCGGGATGCCCAGCTCAGGGCATCCCGCCGACAAATCCACTCGTATCCTCATTCTTGAGGAGATTGATCCTCACGCCGACATAGCGGCAGCCGGGCCGGCGGCAGGCAAGATGCCGCGCGACTTCATCCATGCGCACATTGCGGTGATCGACCTTGAGGAGGAGCTGGATCGCGCTTTGAAGCCACACATGCCCGCACTTCAAGCATGTCGACTCAATGATGACGCTTTCATCCAGATCACGCAGCCATGTGTCTTCCTGCCACGTCACCAGAAATCCTCCGCCGAAGGAATGCGGTTGTAGGAAATCTTGCCCCCGGCATAACCGCCCGGCGGCGGGGTCCACGGACCGAGGCTGACCACCCGTTTACCGAACTTGCGATTGAGATTGTCCATCGCATTGGTCAGGACTTCGTTTTTCTGGCGTACGGCATCGTCTCTTAGAAAAAGATCGAGCTGGCGTTCGTTGGCGGACGAAAGCTCTCCCAGCGTCACGCTGAGCCGGATGATCTTCGCTCTCGGCGGAATCTCGGCGCACGCCGTGATCCAAAGTTCAGTGAGCGCGACCAGACACGCGTGATCGTCCTGAACGGCGGGAAGTTCGCGCTGGCCGCTCCATGTGCCGTCTCGCATGTCGAGCGAGAGCCAAAGCTTGGCGGCGTAATAGCGGTCGCGACGCATCCGGCGCGCCGCTTTTGTCAGCAGTAGGCGAGAACAGGACTGGGCATTGGCCGCGTCCCGCCAATCCGGCGGCAGCACGCGGCCATGCCCGTACATGCCGCGCGAAGTCGGCATCGCGTGAATATCGTAGCCGTGCAGCGCGTACCACATGCGCTCGCCGTTCACATTACCCCACAGGGCGCGCAGGTGCTTGGGCTGGGCGTGCCAGAGATCGCGGATCGTCAGGATGCTTGCCGCTTTAAGACGCTCTTCCATCCGTGAGCCGACGCCGGGAATGGATTCGAGCGGCAACGCGAACAGCGGGTCAGGCAAATCTTCGGGCCGCCACACTGTTACGCCGTTCGGCTTATCGACCTTGCAGGCGATCTTCGCGAGCAAGCGGTTCGCGGCAAAACCGATGGAACAGGTGATCTGTTCACCGATGTTGCGGCGGAGACGATCCTTGATCTTTTTTGCCAATGCGCGGGGATCGGCGATATTCGCGCTGTCGAGCTTGCAGGCAAGCTCGTCGATCGACTTGACCGTCTCGATCGGAATCTCGCACGAGATTTCGTTTAGGAGCGCGTTGTGCGCCCGGCGAAACAGATCGGGACGTTGCGTGACGAGAACGATGTCGGGACAGATGGCGCGCGCTTCCGGCACTCCCATGACATTCTTGCAGCCGGCGGCCTTCGCTTCCTTTGAGCAGGCGATAACCATCGTTGAGTCCGGCTTGTCCGTCTCGAACGGAATGACGCCCACAGGCCGCCCGCGCAGATGCGGCATCGCCTGCTGCATGACCGAGGCAAAGAATCCGTCGAAGTCGAGGTACAGTTTTTCAATGGTGGCGGCTTTTCTCATGCTCGAATCTGCTCATGGGCCGATGAGAACAAAACAGGAACGACAGAGTCAAGCAAAAGCCGCCCGCACAGCGATTTTCTAGGTTATGTGAACTGCCCGAAGGCCCGCCCCCTGCCACGAGGTTCGCGCGAGGAAAGCCTGTGGGGCGTACATCCAAATTTGCGTCATGGAAAAGGATATCCACGGCGCAATGTGCGGACGGGACCATCCGCCCGCAGCGGAGACGGGAGAGGATACCTGTCCCGGCGCGCCGTCGAATTTGGGCAAGAAGACTCCAAACTCAACCGCTTACAAGGTCATTGTCGATCTGCCGGAGCCGCTGCCGGTGACCGAAGGAGAGCTGGAATTATTGGAGTCCGAACTCGCCGACTTCATTGCGGAGTTGCTCAAGACGTAGCAGGATTCTTGGCCGGTTTTCTAAAGGTGCGCAGATGAAAGTGGCTCTCTACCTTCGGGTCTCCACAGCGCGGCAGGCGGAGAAAGACCTCTCTATCCCCGACCAGCGCAACCAGTTGGAGCGCTGGAGCAAAGACCGGGGCTGGAATGTCGTCGCCGAATATGTTGAGCCGGGCGCGTCCGCGACCGACGACCGCCGCCCGCAGTTTCAGCGCATGATGGACGACGCCGCACGGCCCGACCGGCCCTTCGAGGCCGTGCTCGTGCATAGCTTCTCGCGCTTCTTCCGCGACTCTTTCCAGTTCGAGATGCACCGCCGCTCGCTGGAAAAGAACGGCGTCGCGCTGATCTCGATCACGCAGACCGTTTCGCAAGACCCTTCGGGGCAGATGTTCCGCCAGCTTTGCTCGATGTTCGATGAATACCAAAGCCGCGAGACAGCCAAGCACGTCCTGCGGGCGATGAAGGAAAACGCCCGGCTCGGCTTCTGGAACGGCTCTCAGGCTCCCTACGGCTATAAAGCGATGACGGTGGAAGTGCGCGCCGATGCTGTCAAAAAGAAACTCGAAATAAACCCGGTCGAAGCGGAGGTCGTGCAGGAAGTCTTCACGCTCTGCCGTAATGGCAAAGGCATACGCGGCATCGCGGATCATCTGAACCGCAAGGGCCTCACCTATCGCCGCAAGGGCCGCAAGTGGACTTCCGGCCTCGTGCATCAGGTTCTGACGCGTGAAGCTTATGCCGGGACGCACTACTTCAACCGGACGGACGTTCGGCTGAACCGCAACAAAGACAAGAGCGAGTGGGTGGCGTTCCCCACACCCATCATTGTCGATCCCGAAATCTTTAGCGCCGTGCAAAAGCTGCTCGAAGCGCGGCGTCCCACCCGCGTTGCGCCGCGCATTGTCACCGGCCCAACGCTGCTGACGGGACTGGCGCGCTGCGCCGACTGCGGTGGCGGCATGACGATCCGCACCGGCAAAGGTGGGCGGTATCGCTACTACACTTGCAACAACCGCGTGAATGAAGGCGCCACGTCCTGCAAGGGGCGCAGTATCCCAATGCCGGTCCTCGACGGGATCGTTATGGACAGCTTGGAGGAGCGCATCTTCGCACCCGAGCGGCTGGAAGCGTTGCTGCGCGGCCTGCTGGACCGCGCCCGAAACAAGACGGAGGTCAACGCTTCAAAAGCCAAAGACCTGCGCCGGAAACTGCGGGAGGTCGAGGGGCGGATCGAACGTCTCTACGCAGCCCTCGCCGACGGGACAGTCGGGGACACGGATATGTTCCGCCGGTCGCTATCGCAGGTCGAAGGCGAGCGAGAGGAAGCTCTTCGCATGATCGCGGCGCTGGAGAAGCATCGCGAGGTGCCGCGTCATCTGCTGACGAAGAGTAACATTGCGCGGTTCGCCAATGTGGCCCGCGCCCGGTTGCGCGACGAAAACGCCTCTTTGCGCAAGGGCTATATGCGGCACTTGGTCAGCCGGGTCGAAGTCGGCGACCGGGAGATCAGGATTAGCGGCCCCCATGCCAGCCTTGCGGATGGCGTACTGGACTCCGGCAGCGGCGCTGCCGGAGTGCCCAGTTTTGTAAGTGGTTGGTGGGCCCGGCAGGACTCGAACCTGCGGCCAGACCGTTATGAGCGGTCAGCTCTAACCAGCTGAGCTACGGGCCCCGCGCGCTGCCATAGCAGATTTCGCCGCGGGGCACAGTGCCGCCCGGCTGCGCGCTCGGCCACGCAGCGGCGGCGCTGCGCGACTGCCCCAGTTTCGCCTTGGCTGGGGTGCAGCCTGGGCCGGCGTTTCGAGAAGGGGAATTCCCATGTCGCCAGCCTCGCGTGCCGCGCTCGTCTGCATTCTGGCATTGTCGTTGCCGGCCGCCTCCGGCGCACAGGCTCTGGGCGCCGAGACGGCGCCGCACCTCCTCACCGTCACCGGCCATGGCGAGAGCAAGGGTGTGCCGGACCGTGCCACGCTCTCGACGGGCGTCGTCACCTCGGCGCGCACGGCGCGTGAGGCGCTCGGCGCAAACGCACAGGCGATGAATGCGGTGTTCGCGGCGCTGAAGCGCGCCGGCGTGGAAGAGCGCAACATCCAAACATCGAACGTCGAGATCACGCCGCAATTCGCCGCGCAGAAGCCGGGCATCAGCGAAGCGCCGCGCATCGCGGGGTATCAGGCGACCAACACCGTCAGCGTCACGGTCGACGGTCTCGACAGGCTCGGCGCCACCATCGACGCGCTGGTGTCGGCCGGCAGCAACCAGATCGAAGGTCCGAGCTTTTCGCTCGCCGATCCCAAGCCGCTCGAGGCGCGGGCGCGCGCGCAGGCGGTGCGCGACGCGACGGAGCGCGCGCGGACCTTGGCAGAGGCCGCCGGCGTCACGCTCGGCCCGATGCTGAGCATCGCGGAGGGCACGCAGGGGATGACCTACAGCCGCCCGCGCGGGATGTTGGCCATGGCCGATGCTGCGCCTACGCCGATCGCGCCGGGCGAACAGAGCCTCAGCGTCGACGTCACCATCACCTGGGAGATCCACTGAGGCGCGGCCGGTCACGCCGCGTGATTGCAGCTTCCGGCGCTGCCGTCGCTGGCGCGGATCCAGATGTCGAGCGTTCCCACCACCGGTTCCCGGGCGTCCTTGTCGCGCACCAGCCAGACATGCCATTGGCCCTGATGCTCGCGGGCATGCCAGCGCTCGTCCCTGGTGAAAGGCCGCGTCCAGGTGCAACGCTCCTTGGCGATGCGGATGGCTTGGGCCTCGCTGGTGACGGGATTGTCCTCGACGCCGGCGCAACCGGCGGCCGACGCCGCCGCTACGCAAAACGCAAAAGCGCGAGCCACGCGCCTTCGAAAAAGCGCAACCCGAGTTCGCGCGATCATGTCCTTGTTCCCTCGACGGCGATCCCACCCAGAACGCCGTGCATCGTCACATCCGTTTGGGTGGGCCGGAGATGCCGAGCGCCGCGCGCAGATCGGACGCCTTCATCAGCTTGCCGTCGCGCATGACGAGCTCGACCTGGCGCAGATCGGCGATGTTCTTCTGCGGATCGCCGTCGATCAGCGCAAGTTCGGCGAGCTTGCCCATGGCGAGCGAGCCGGTGACCTTCGCGAGCCCGTAGACCTTCGCTGGGTTGATCGTGGCCGTCGCCAGCGCCTGTTCCGGCGTCAGGCCGGCCTGCACATAGAGCTCGAGCTCATGGATGAGCTCGAAGCCGAAACCGTCGGTGCCGGCAAGGATGGTGACGCCGCGCCTTTCGAGTTCCGGCACCAGCGCCTGGACCTTGGCGAAGCTCGCGCGCATGCGCTCGCGCGGCATGTCGGGCGTCGGCGCCAGCGCGCTCTGGCGCAGCCCGCGCACCAATTGCGGCGGCAGGGTCTCGGCATAGGCCAGATCGGACGGCGGCAACTGGCCGGCATCCGGCACCAGCGAGGCTTCGAGAACCACCAAGGTTGGATCCACCGCGATGCGGCGGCGCCCCAGCTCGTCCAGATACGCCGTCGTCGCCTTGGAGTGCAGGTCGACGTCGGCGGCGTATTTGCCGATGCCGGCAATGCGCGCCACCGTGTTGGATTTCTGCACGACGTCGTCGGGCATCGCCTGCATCATGACGAAGTTCATGTGCGTGATCTCGTCATAGCCGTCGCGCACGGCATCGAGCGGACGCATGCCGTGCGGGATGTGGCCGTGCACGTGCAGGCCGAGCCGATGCGCCAGCGCGGCCATCGGCTTGACCCAGGCCGGATCGATCGAGCCGTAGAGCTTGACGGCGAAATAGCCGTCGGCCTTGGCGCGGCGCACCGCGGCCAGCGCCTCATCGAGATTGTGGACGTTGACGCCCACTTGCGCCGCATAGGGCCCGGAGCCGTCGATCAGCAGCGAGGGCACGATGCGCTGGCCGAGCAGCTCGCCCCGGTCGATGCGCTGTTTGCGGGGCCATGCGGTCTCGGCGACGTTGCCGGGATCGCGCACCGAGGTGATGCCGGCGGCCAGCAGCAGCGGCCCGGTCGAGTCGTCGCCGTAATGCTGGTGATTGTCCCACAGGCCCGGGATCAGCGTCTTGCCGGTCCCGTCGACGATCATGGCGTCGCCCCGGACGCGCACCTTGTCGTCCCGTCCCACGGCCGCGATCTTTCCCGCAGCGACGACGACGGTCATGCCTGAGCGGAAGCGTTGTGCATCGGCGTCGTAGAGTTTCACATGACGGAAGACGACAGGGCCCGCAGGCGTTTTGGCGATCTGCTTGACCAGCGCCGGCGCGCGCTGGGCGAGCGCTTCGTCCTGCGCCTTGGCCAGTTGCGCGGAGACCTTTTCCCACCCCACCGGCACGAAATCCGGCGCCACCGCGAAGAAGCGGTCGCCGTCGTACCACACCGGAAGCGGCGACAGTCCGAAGCCCGTCACCGCATAGGCGGTGAGTGTCTTCTTCTCAGTGCCGTTGCCGACCTCGAGCGTGGTGAGCGGTTCGATCTTCGCCTGGCCCGACGGCAGCAGGTCCACGCTGTGGCTGGGGGCGTTGCGCAACGCATCGAGAATGAACAGGAAAGAATCGAAGGTGCCGCCGAAGGCCACATAGTACAGGTTGGGCCGGACCTTGCCGGTCGCCTGGTCCACCGGACTTGCATAGGTATAGACGCCGTCCTTGACGCTGTAGCTCTCGGCCGCGTCGCCGCCCGGCGTGGTGCCGCGCACGAGCATCGATTGCAGCGTGCCGTCGGGCGCAAACCGGTTCTGCTCCTCGATCTCGCTGATGAAGCCGCGCAGGTTGAGGCTGAAGCGCGACCAGTGGGTGCCGTCCGGCGTCGTCCACAGCGCGACCTGGCCGTGCCGCGTGCCGGCCAAGTCCGTGATGCTCCAGACCTTGGCATCGGCCGGCGGCTTGGCGAGCTGCTCGCCCGGCACGCCCGTGGCGGGCGCATCGGCGAAACTGGGCAATGCCAGCAGCGCGCAGACTGCCGCGGCGAAGATGTGGCGCTTCATTTTTCTCCCCTGACGGCAGATGCCTATTTCGATTTTTCCAGCGCGTCGATCTGGTCGAGAATGCGGCTCATCCGCTTGACCAGCGCCTGGTAGGGTTTGGGCGTCGCCATGTCGATGCCCGCCTTCTTGTAGAGCGCGTACGCATAATCCGAGCCGCCCGCCTTGAGCATGGCGATGTAGCGGTCGCGCGCCGGCGCGCCCTCATGCTCGATCGCGTCGGTAAACTGGGCCGCGCCGGCCATGGAAGTTGCGTACTGCCAGACATAGAAGCCGTAATAGAAATGCGGGATGAAGGCCCATTCGATGCAGTATTCGGGATCGATCTTCATCACCCCTTGCGCGTCGCCGTGATAGCGCTTGAGCAGGTTGCAATAGAGCTCGGTCATGCGCTTGCCGGACAATGCTCTGCCCTGCTCGTTTTCCTCGTGGATGGCGAGTTGGAATTCGCCGAACATGGTTTGGCGGAAGAAGGTGCCGCGGATCAGCTCCAGCCCTTCGCCCAGATAATAGAGTTTCTCGCTCTTCGTCCTGGCATGCGCCACCATGTAGTCGTTGAGCAGCATCTCGTTGGAGATCGAGGCGGTCTCGGCGATGAACGTCGAGTAGTTCGATTTCTCGAAGGGCTGGGTCTCGTTGTCCAGCAGGGTGTGCACCGCATGGCCCCATTCGTGCACGAAGGTCGAGAGCGACTGGTAGTCGTAATTGTGGTTGAGATGCAGATAGGGGTGCACGTCATAGGCCGAGCCGTTCATATAGGCGCCGGCCGCCTTGCCGGGCCGCGGCAGCACGTCCATCCATCGCCCGGAAAAAGCCTTGTGCAGCATCGCGGCATATTCGGGGCCGTAAGGCGCGGTGACGTCGAAGGCGATGCGCTGCGCGTCGGCGACGGTGATGTGCTGCGGCGCGTCCAACCTGAACATCGAGGGATAGATGTCGTAGTAATGAAGATCGTCCTTGATGCCGAGCAGGTGCTTGCGCAGCTTCAGATAGCGGTGGAACACGGGCAGCCCGGCATTGGCCTGCGCCACGAGCTGGCGGTAGACCGCTTCCGGCATGTTGTCGGCGAACAGCGCGTCGGATAGCGCATTAGGGAAGTGCCGCACCTTGGCATCGAACTCCGCGCCCATCACCTGCGCGATGAGCGAGGCGCCGAAAGTGCCTTCGTATTTGTTCCAGGTGCCCCAGAAAGCATCGAAGACGAGCTTGCGGTCGGCGCGGTTCGGCGACTGGCGGTATTTGGCATACGCCGCCTGGTCGAGGCGCTCGACCTTGGTGCCGTCCGAAAGCGTCACGCTCGGGAACGGCAGCTCTCCGTTGGAGAGCTGGCCGTAGACGTTGTCGGGCTGGATCAGCACATTGGCCGCCGCCGCCATCACGTTCTCGGATTCGGGCGACAGCGTGTGCGGCGCGCCGCGCAGGATGTTGTCGAGATAAAGATCGAAGCGCCGCTTGAGCTCGCCCGATTGCGCCTCGAATTCATGCACCTTGCCCGCGCCGACCTGAAGCACTTCCGGCGCGATCCAGGCGCTCTTCTCCTGCCAGCGCGTCTGCAGCGATTGCGCCAGCTGGACACGCTCCTGGTTGGCGGCGATGCGCACATCCTCGTCGCCCTTGAGCGAGGCATAGACGTTGAGGCGCGCCACTTCCTTGCCCGCCACCCAGACATCGTTGAGCGCCTTGAGCATGGCGTCCGCGCTGCCGCCGAGCGTGCCCTTGTAGCCGTCGAGCCTGTCGACCTGGTCCTTGACCTTCACTTCCGCCGCGCTCCAGGCCTCGGGGGAGGGATAGAGATCGCTCAGGTCCCACATATAGGCCGGATTCTTGGCATCGTCCGCGGATGGCGCCTCCGCCGAAGCCTCGACGGTCGAAAGGGAGAGCAGTGCAATGGAAACGGCCACCAGACCTCGCATGATCTTCTCCTCCCCAAGCTGCGCGTACATACAAGCGCGGGCGCAAGAGAACCACAGCTCCGCCTTCACGCCCGCGTGAAAATCTCGATTTTCCGGGTATCTTCCCCCCGCCGAGGATAGCGGTCTTCGGTCGGATGCGCCAATCCGGCGGCCGGGAATGCGGGCTATGCCGACGGGAGCGGGCCCGGAACTACCGATGCCGTCGAAGGGGTGTGCGGGAGGCGGGCCATTGGCGGCGCGCACCACGTTAATCCAGTGCTTTCTTGAAGAACTCCACGCACAGGCGATGCGCTTCGGCGGTGGCTTTCGCATGGTGACGCATGCGCGCCTGGCCGCCTTGGCCGCGATGCGCGAGCGGATCGGGCACCGCAATATCGATGCCCGGCATGTCGAAGCCGTGATGGCAATCCTCGAAGACCTTGGTGCACGCGCGCGCACCCTCGGGCGCCGGCAGAGAGGCCACCAGCTTCGGCCCGGCCTGCGGGTCGTCGTCATAGTCATCGAGCGCACCGGTCACGAGCAGCAGCGGCGCGTCAACGAGGTCGCGCCATTCGTGGCCAGGCATGACGTTGTAGGTCCAGCAGGCTGGATAGAACGGCATGAAGGCGGCGAATTGCGCGCCGAAGCGCTCGCCATAGGCCTTCGTCGCCGCGAGCATCGCCGCCACGCCGCCGAAGGAGAATCCCGCGACACCGATGCGCCGCGGATCGACATCGCGGCGGCGCGCGAGAAAGCCATGCGCGCCGAAGACGTCCGGCAAAATCTCCGGGATGGTCTTGGGCCGTCCCGCGTCGCCGCCCGTCAGGCCGCGCGCCGACCACAGGTCCGGCTCCAAGGTGACGAAGCCCGCGGCATGCAGCGCCTCGGCATAGCCGCCTTCCCGGGTCGAGGGACCGGCGGAGCCGTGCAGCAGGACGACCGCGGGCGCCGGCCGCTCGCGCGACGGCGTCATCAGGCGCGCGGCGATGGTCAGCGGCCTCTCGTGCAGGGAGGCAAAAGCGACATAGGACCGGCTGGGAAACCCGCGCATGGGCCTAAAGCCTAGCGCGCCGGCAGCGGCGGGAAAACAAAGGCGCAGACGCGGGCTCGAAGGGCGAGAAACCAAGCCCGCTCAAGGGTGTTGAATCGAGACGCGGCATGGGCGATAACCCCCGCCCAACCTGGAACGCGGGCGTAGCTCAGGGGTAGAGCATAACCTTGCCAAGGTTAGGGTCGGGCGTTCGATTCGCCTCGCCCGCTCCAGGTTCCGCAGGGCTCGGCCCGTACATTGCTGCGCGGCATCAACCTCTCCGGTACGATCGTGGGCCAATATCGCGACTCCAACAATCTGTCGCACGGCTTGATCCGCACGGCCGACGGCACGATCACGAGCTATGACGCCAAAGGTGCGGGCAAGGGCAGCTTCCAGGGCACGCTCCTGGGAGCCATCAACAGTCGCGGCGTCATTGCGGGAACGATCATCGACTCGTCCGGCATCGAGCATTCCTTCCTGCGCAACACGAAAGGTCACGTGACAGCGTTCGATCCTCCCGATGCGGTGCAGCAATCGGGCCTGGGCTCGTTTGCCATGCGGGTCAACAAGGGCGGCGAGGTCCTCGGCGCCTATATCGATTTGAACGGGACGAACCACGGCTTCATAAGGCTGCCTTGAGCGCAGACTTGCCAAGCCATTGAAATCGGTCTGGCCGCAGGTTCGAGTCCTGCCGGGCCCGCCCACGCGCGCTCATGAGAATTCGAACCGGATCGGCAGGCGTTTCAGGCCGTTGACGAAGAGGGCCTGCGACATCTGCGGCTCGCCGTCGAGCGCGACCGATGTCAGCCGCTGCAGAAGCTCCTCGTAGAGGATGCGCATCTCCATCTTGGCGAGGTGCTGGCCGAGGCAAAGATGCGCGCCATAGCCGAAAGCGAGCTGCTTGTTCGGCTTGCGGTCGGCGCGGAAGCGGTTGGGTTCCTCGAACACCGCCTCGTCGCGGTTGCCGGACGCATAGCACAGCATCAGCCAGTCGCCCTTGGCGATCGCCCGACCGCCCACCTGCGCATCCGCCGTGGCCGAGCGCATGAAGGTCTTGACCGGCGTCGTCCAGCGGATCGCCTCCTCGATCAGGCCGGGTACGCGCGCGAGGTCCTCCTTCACATAGGCGAACTGGTCGGGGTTCTCGCACAAGGCCCGCATCGCGCCGGCGGTGGTCGACGAGGTCGTGTCGTGGCCTGCGGTGGCGACGATGACGTAATAGCTCATCGCCTCGAACTCGGAGATCGGCTGGCCGTCGATCGTGCCGGTCGCGATCACCGTCGCCAGGTCGTCGCGGGGATTGGCCCGGCGGTCGGCGCTGATCGCCGCGAAATATTGGTAGAAGTCCATCAGTACCGCCTGGATCGCGCCGAGATCGCCGGGAACGGCCTCTGCACCCTTGTTGCGGCCCAGCTCCGGATCCGCCGCGCCGAACAGTTCCTGGGTCAGCATCAGCATGCGCGGCTCGTCGGCTTCTGGAACGCCCAGGATCTCCATGACGACGTGCAAGGGGTAATGCAGCGCGATCTCGCGCACGAAATCGCAACTGCCGTTCTTGGACGCCATGCGCTCGACCGAGGCGCGGGCGATCTTGCGGATGCGCGCCTCGAGGCCGCGGATATTGGCCGGCATGAACCAGGACTGGGTCAGCGCGCGATATTTCGGATGATCCGGCGCATCCATCTGCACCAGGCTGCGCACCAGATGCGGACTGCCTCCGGTCAGGCTGCGGACGCGCTCGTCGGCAATTTTGTTGGTGATGGTGGTGGCGCGGTCGCCGCTGTGAAACAGATCGTTCTGGCGGCTGATCTCCAGGATGTCGGCGTGGCGGGTGACGACCCAGAACGGGTCGTAGCCGTCCGGATGCGCCAGTCCGAGCGGATTATGGGCACGAAGCCAGGCATAGCTCTCGTAAATGCGCCCGTCCGCGTAAGCTCTGGGATCGACGATCGTCGCGGCCACGTCCGGCGGAATCATCATCGCGCTGCGCCCCAATTTCGAGGGACGATGATAGGGTGCTCGTCCAGGGCAAGGCAATTTCGCGCCAAAGGAGACTGCGCATGATCATCGATCTCACCGGCCGCAGGGCTGTCGTCAGCGGATCCAGCGCGGGCATCGGGCGTGCGATCGCAGAAGGGTTGGCGCGGGCCGGAGCCTCGGTCGTCATCAACGGGCGGGGCGGGGAGCGCGTCGGCGCGGCACTGCGCGAGATGCGCGCCGCGATGCCGAACGCGAAGCTCGATGGCATAGCCGCCGATCTGGCGACGGCCGAAGGCGCGGCGGCGTTCGTGGCCGAGGCGGCGGACGCCGACATTCTCGTCAACAATCTCGGCACCGCCATCCCTCGAGCCTTCCAGGACCTGAAAGACGAAGACTGGCTGGGTCTCTTCCAGACCAACGTCATGAGCGGCGTGCGCATGAGCCGCCACTATCTTCCGGCGATGGTGAAGCGCGGCTGGGGCCGCGTGGTCTTCATCTCCAGCGAATCGGCGGTCAACATCCCCAAGGAGATGATCGATTACGGGATGACCAAGATGGCGCAGCTGGCGATTTCGCGCGGTCTGGCGGAATCGGTCGCCGGCTCCGGGGTGACGGTCAATGCCGTGCTGCCGGGTCCGACGCGCTCCGAAGGCCTATCGCGCTACATCAAGATGGCGGCGGAGTCGCAAGGCGTGACCCAGGAGGTCGTCGAGCAACAGTTTCTCACCCGGTTCCGCCCGAGCTCGCTGATCAAACGCTTCGCCACGACCGAAGAAGTCGCCAACATGGTGGTTTATGTCTGTTCCGAACAGGCCTCCGCGACGACGGGGGCTGCTCTACGCGTGGACGGCGGCGTCGTGCGCTTCGCGGCTTGACGTGTCGCCGGCCGCAGGCGGTGCGATCCGGATGCCTGCCGCTACTTCGTCACCGTGATTGTCATCTTCATATCGGGATGGATGCGGCAGATCACGCGGTAGACGCCAGCCTTGTCGAACTGCACCACGATGTGCTGGCTGAAGGTGCTCATGCCCTTGTCTTCGATGGTGCCGTCCGGATTGACGATGGTGATGTTGTGGGTGATGCGGTCGCTGTCGGTGAAGCGGACATAATCGCCTGCCTTGATCGTCAGCGCGTCCGGCGCGAAGCGCAAATCGACCTGATCGACCTTGAACTCGGCGGCCGATGCCTGGGCCAGCGCCGCGACCGTCAACGCCGCGGCAAGAGACGTGGTTCTCAGCATGTTGTCCTCCTTAGAGGGCTGTCCAGATGAACAGGCGAAGCGTGTTGTTGTCCGAAGCGTTGCGGCCCGAGCCGTCGTAATTCGTGGCGGCGCCGTCGAACTTCGTATAGATCGTGTATTGCAGTCCCGCGCGCAGGTTGAAGCGTCCGCCCAGCATGGTCATGTCGTGGCCGAACGGCGTGCCGTCGACCTGCAGGATGATTCCGCTGCTGTCCGGAGCCAGAGTGCGGTTGCCGCCATAGAGCAGCGCATCGCGCGAACCCCAGGTGTCGAAGGCCTGCACCGAGCCGCCGATCGTATTCTTCCAATAGTAGGACGCATCGATCCGGAAATCCTCGAGCGTGTTGGAGGCTTTCGCGGCGCCGCCGAGCAGATAGGTGGCCTTCAAGTCCTGCTGTTCGTGGGTGAAACGCGCGTTCACCGTATAGATGTTCTGCGTGGAGCCGAGGAACTGGTACGAGGCGTCGAGACCCAGATCGGAATAGCGGTCGGTCGTCCCGGTCGAGGTGTCGTCGCCGGGATGCAGCGCCGGGAAGAAGCCGAAGCCGCCGATTTCGAAGTTCTGCTCGCCGGTGTCCTTCTGATAGGCGATGCGCAGATACGGCGCGACGCTGGAGAGCGTGCCGGGGCCCGAATCCGTTCCCATGGCGCTCAGGAATCCGTGCGAGGGCGTCCAATACACCCCGGCTTCGGTGTAGACGCTCGAGTCCCAATAGGCATAGGCGGTCGTGCCGAGCACGCTCTGCGCCATGCCGCCGTCGAAGATCGTCGACGCCGCGGGCGCCGGCGCCATGTCGCTGCCGGTGTAGGGATAGCCCCAGGCCGGAAGCGTGTTCCAGCCGTCCTGGACGCTGGGCGCGTTGTTGAGGCTGAGCCCCAGGATCACATCCATGCCGCGCCACGTCACATGGTCGGTCGCGCGCAGGTCGAGGTTGTCCCACGAAAAGCTGCGGCCGACGCCGTCATAGGTCCACTGCGTGAAGCCGCCGAAGTGCTCGCCGATGCCGCCCGCGACGAACACGCTGATCTGGTCGAGGCCGGCATTGTCGTTGACGCCGTAATGCGGAGCAGGCGGCGCCGGCTGATCCTCCGCGGTGTGGACATAGGAGGCGACCGCCATCGCGGACAGCGGATTGGTCAGCGCCGCGCCGGCGCGCATCGTGTAGCCGTCCAGCTTGAAGCTGCGGCCGAACGGGGTGAGCTGCGGCCCGAAGCCGCCGACGTGACATGCGCTGCAAGGCTGCCCGGTCTGCTCGGCAAAGGACGGTACCGCCGAAGCGCTCTGCGCTGCCAGGAGAGCGGCCGCGGCCACGGCTGGTGCCGCGATCTTGCCCAGGATGTTCGGTGTCTTGCCCATTGTCGCTCTCCCTCTCTGCGCGCGGTCCGCTCAGCTCTTCTTCGGCTGCCAGAGCCGGCACCAGCCCTGCGGAGCAATGTCGCCGGAGACGAACTTGCAGGATGAAGGTTCCTGGAAAAGGCTGCAGCCGTCGCAGCGCTGATCGCCTTTGGGGGTCGGCTGGTAACCCGCCGCCTGCTTGGTCATCTGACCGGCCTGCGCCTGGCGGGCGCAGAGCGCGGTGAGCAGAACGGCGCCGCCGGCCGCAGTCGCGCTGCGCAGCATCTGACGCCGCGAAAGGGTGTCATCGATCTTGTTGGACGTTCCGCTCATCGATCTCTCCGGTTCCACGATATGCGCCAGTTTCGCCGGAAATGCCCTGCAATGACATTGCGCTGGGTCAAATTCGATCGCGGACGCGGTCGGAACTGGATGCGCGGCTGTGGGGTTTACAAAGGGCGCGGCCTGGGGTGCCGCCCGCCCGAGTTCCCGCGAAAGGCGCTCCCATGGCTTCGATGACCGCAGGCGATGTTCTGGTCGAAACCCTGATCGATTGGGGCGTCGACACGGTTTTCGGCATTCCCGGGGACGGCATCAACGGCCTGATCGAGTCGCTCAGGCGCCGCAAGGATGAGATCCGCTTCATCCAGGTGCGTCACGAGGAGGCGGCGGCCCTCGCCGCCTGCGGCTATGCCAAATGGACCGGCAAGCTCGGCGTCTGCGTGGCGACGTCGGGTCCCGGCGGCATCCATCTGCTCAACGGGTTGTACGACGCCAAGCTCGACCAGGTGCCCGTGCTGGCCATTACGGGTCTTCAGTTCCACGATCTGCTGCACACCTATACGCAACAGGACGTGGAGCTCGACAAGCTGTTCATGGACGTCGCCGTCTACAACAGCCGCGTCATGGGCGCGGCGCACACCCGCAACGTCGTCTCGCTCGCCTGCCGCACCGCGCTCGCCTATCGCGGCGTCGCCCATGTCACCATCCCCGTCGACCTGCAGGACGAGCCGGTGTCCAAGGATCCGCGCAGCAAGCGCAACGTCGCCGATCACGTCAACGGGATCATGGGCCGCATGCATGGCGTACCCTCGCCGGAGCGGCTGAAGCTGGCCGCCGACATCCTCAATGGCGCCAGGAAGCCCGCGATCCTGGCAGGCCAGGGCGCGCTCGGCGCCGGCTTGCAGCTCGCAGCCGTGGCCGAGCGGATCGGGGCGCCGGTGACCAAGGCGCTGCTTGGCAAGGCCGCGCTCGCCGACGATCATCCTTGCTGCACGGGCGGCATCGGACTTTTGGGCACGCGCCCGTCGCAGGAAGCGTTGGAGCAATGCGACGCGCTCCTCATCGTCGGAAGCTCGTTTCCCTATATCGAGTTCTATCCCAAGCCCGGCCAGGCGCGGATCGTGCAGATCGAGCACGATCCCAAGCGCATCGGCTTGCGCGCGCCGGTCGAGTGTCCCCTCCTCGGCGATGCGGCGCAGGTGCTGGGCGCGCTGCTGCCGCTGCTCGGGCACAGGCAGGACCGCGCCTTCCTCGAAACCGCGCAGAAGGGCGTCAAGGCCTGGAACGACACGTTGCACGCGCGCGGCACCCGCGCCGACAAGCCGCTGAAGCCGCAGGTCGTCGCCCATGCGCTCGATTCCTGTCTGCGCGACGACTGCATCATCGCCACCGACAGCGGCACCATCACCACCTGGGCGGCGCGCTATCTGCGCATCCGCGGCGAGATGAAGTTCTCGTGCTCGGGGACGCTGGCGACGATGGCATGCGGTCTTCCCTACGCGGTCGCCGCCGCGATCGCCTATCCCAAGCGCCAGGTGATCTGCTTCATCGGCGATGGCGGCTTCACCATGCTGATGGGCGAGATGGCGACCCTGGTGAAATACGGCCTGGACGTGAAGATCGTCGTCATCAAGAACAATGTGCTCGGCCAGATCAAATGGGAGCAGATGGTCTTCCTCGGCAATCCCGAATATGTCTGCGACCTGCAGCCGATCGACTTCGCGGCGGTGGCGCAGGGCTTCGGGCTCGCCTCCTACCGCATCGACGATCCGGCTTCGTGCGCGCAGACCTTGCGCGACGCGTTGGCCGCGCCCGGCCCCGCGCTGATCGAAGCGACCGTCGATCCGGACGAGCCGCCCCTGCCGCCCAAGATCGAGGCGCGGCAGGCGCTGCACTTCGCCGAGGCGTTGGCGCGCGGCACGCCGCATGCCGGCAAGATCGCGCTCACGGTGCTCTCCGACAAGGTGCGCGAACTGGTCTAGACGGATGGCGAACCTCGCGCGGATCGGCCTCGCCCTCGTTTGCGGCTTGCTGCTGTGCGGCAGGGCGGGGGCGGAGAGTGAGCTCGCGCGCGGAAAGAGGCTCGCCACCGAGGGCGACTGCGTGGTCTGTCACACCGCCCCGGGCCACCCGGCGCGGCCGTTTGCAGGCGGCTATGCGCTGCACGCCTATTTCGGCACCGTCTATTCGAGCAACATCACGCCGGACAAGGACACCGGCATCGGCAATTGGACGAAGGATCAGTTCTGGCACGCGCTGCATGACGGCATCGACGCCGAAGGCGCGCATCTCTATCCGGCGTTTCCTTACCTCTATTTCGCGCATCTGAAGCGCGAAGATGTCGATGCGATCTATGCCTATCTGAAGACCGTCAAGCCGATCCGCAACACGCCGCCCCGCAACAGGCTGATCTTCCCGGCGAACATCCGCTTCGCCATGACGTTCTGGGACTGGCTGTTCCTGGACCAAAGCCCGCTCACACCCGATCCGGCCAGGTCCGCCCAATGGAACCGCGGTTATGAGATCGTCAACGGCGCCGGTCACTGCGGCGCCTGCCACACGCCGAAGACCTTCCTGTTCAACGACGTGAAATCCAAGGCCTTGAGCGGCGAGACGATGGATGGCTGGTACGCGCCCAATCTCACGGCAACCCGACCGCTGGGGCTGGGCAACTGGAGCGTCGCGGACATCGAGCTCTACCTCGCGACCGGGCAGAACCGCTTCGGCCGCGTCGTCGGCGCGATGAAGGACGTGGTGGAGAGTTCCACCAGCAAGCTCAGCGATCAGGACCGTGCGGCGATCGCGGTGTATCTGAAATCGCTGCCCGCCGCGCCGGCTCCCACGCCGGTCGCGCCCACGCAAGCGCAGATGGATGCCGGCAGCGCCGTCTTCGTCCAGTCCTGCAGCGTGTGCCATGGCCATCCGGACCAGGGCTATCCCGCGCTGGCGCAGAATGCGACGGTCGGCGCGCGCGATCCGAGCACGGTCTTGCGCGTGATCCTGCAAGGCTCGCAGTCGATGAAGCCCCGAACCGGCGCCATCGGCTTCTCCATGCCGGCCTTCGCCACCCTGTCGGACGGCGAGCTGGCCGACGTCGCCACCTATATCCGCAACGCCTTCGGCAACCGCGCCGGGGCGGTGTCTGAGAAGCAGGCGCGCGATTTGCGCAAGCTGCTCGGGCCGGGAAACTGAACGCGGCGGCACTTTGGGCACGGGCTTCGCGTTTGTTTCGGCAAGGAGAGACAAACATGCCCAAGGAATCCCCGCGCCAGCGCAAGACGGTCGGACGCGTCATGCACGAGTTCAAGCATGGCGAGCTCAATAGCGGTCCGGGCGGCAAGGCCGGCAAGGTCAAGAGCAAGCGCCAGGCGGTCGCCATCGCGCTCCACGAAGCCGGTGCCTCCAAATACGAAAGCAGGAGCGAGAACCGCCGCTCCGCCGCCAAGACCCGCGCCAAGGAGCGCCGCGGCGAAACCGCCCAGCAGGAAAAGGAAGGCAAGAGCCATCAGGGCGCCCGCGGCCGGAGTGATAGCAGCCCCGCGATGCGGAAGAAGAAGCGCAGGCGCTAGGAACTACGCCGACGCGGCGCTCGTTGCGGGCGCGTCTTCGCCCCTCGCTAGCGACTGCCGAAGCGCGCGGACTTTCTTGACGGCGCTCGCCTCGCTCCGCAATGCGCGATGGGCTGCTATCACGGTTTCGAACTTCGCCATGCCGCGCGCGTGGGTGTCGCCATAGCCCTTGAGAAGATCCTGCGCGAGTGCCAGCTCGAGCGCGAGCGCGTCGTCCGGCTCGGAGCGGATGGCCGCGAGCCAGGACTCGATGCGCGCATTCTCGCGGGCGAAGCGCAGCGTCGCTCGCCGGGCCCGGCGCCAGCTTGCCAGCAGCCTGAGCAGCGCGAACGCGCCGATGTCGGTCGTGCGCACATGCCGGCCGCGCTCGAACAGCGGTCCGATGAGGCGGCGCAGAAACCGGTTGCGCTCCAGCCGCGCGCCGAGACCGGCCGGCAAGGTGTCGCAGAGTTCCTGCCAGCGCGGATGCATGTATTCGGTGACGCGCAGGATCTGGCCGGGTTCGGCGCGCACCTCGGCGCGAATCTCGCCCTCGCGCGCGCGCCGGGTCTTGAGCTGGGCGACGCGCATCACGTCCTCATACGTCATCGCCAGGGCCAGCGTCCGCGCCAGCTCGCGGCGCAGCTCGGGACTGCGATGGGCGAAAGGCGCGAGGCGCGCGCGATAGAGCGCGGCATAGTCCGTGTCCTGGTATTCGCCGAGCCGCCGCTCGGCTTCGGCGACGATGTCCTCCAACGTCAACGGCGTCGGCAAGCCAGGCACGGCTTCGTCGCGGCCGGCAAAGCCCGCGGCAAAGCCGGCGAGATTGGCTTCGACCGCGATGGCGCTGCGGCGGATGGCGTCTTCATAGGCCGCGCGGGGGAAGGGCAGCGCGCCGCTGCCCGCGAGCGCTCCCAGCATCACCGCGCTGATGGCGCTGCCGGTAGAGTCGCAGGCCGCCTGCATGTCGAAGGCGACCAGCGCCTTGGCCTGGCGGCGCGCGGCGTCCAGCACCTTGGAGCTGTCGGCGGTGCCGTCGCCGGGCGCCGATTTCTCCGCGATGGCGTAGATGCGGTGCGTCGAGGTGACCAGCATGGTGCGCTCGGGCGTGACCAGGCCGCGCAGCAGCGCGCGCCCGGCCTCCATCAGCTCCGAGGCGACGACGATGTCGACGTCGCCCGGCGCCGGCATCGGCGCGAGCACCGGCTCGCGCGCGTCGAGCGCCGCTTCGGGAAAGAATTCGAGATAGTAGATGGTGGCGCCGGTGCGCTGCGCCACGCCCTGGACCGAGGTCGCCTGCACCAGCCAGTCCGAGCGTTCGCCGACATCGATCAGCCAGTCCGACAGCACGCCGCCGCCCTGGCCGCCAAGCGCCAGCACCGCGAGCGTGATGCGTTGCCGCTCAGCCATGGGCGAGCAGCCCGATCGTCCGGCGCCGCAGCCAATCGAGGGCGCGGTCCCTCCAGCTCGGATTGAAGACGATCTCAGCCTTGTAGAAAGACGGGCACAGCACGTCGGCGTGGCTGACCTCGCCGCACAATCCGCAGCCGACGCAGGAATTGTCGACATGGGCGATGGGATCGCGCTTCAAGGGATCGGGATTGGGCTTGATCGTCAGCGACGGACACCCCGACAGGCGGATGCAGGCGTGATCGCCGGTGCAGGTTTTCTCGTCGACGCCGAAACGCGCGCGCACCATGCGCTTTCCCGCCTTCACCTGTTTGCCGAACAGCGGCCGCTCCCGGCGCTGCTTGTTCAGCATGCATTCGGACTGCGCGATGACGACCTTGGGCCCAGTGGTCTTGGTGGTCAGCGCCTCCCTCAGCACGTCGCGCATGCGGCGGACGTCGTAGGTGTTGTCGACCGAGCGCACCCAGCCGACGCCGACGCCGCGCACCGCGGTCTCGATGGCGTGCCTTGTGCTGCGATGCTTGTTGCCGGCCTGGGACGAGGGGATGTCCTGGCCGCCGGTGGCGGCGGAATAGAAATTGTCCACCACGATCGTCAGATTGTCGTCCTTGTTGAACACCGCGTTGCCGATGCCGCTGGTCAGGCCGTTGTGCCAGAAGCCGCCGTCGCCCATCACGGCGATGGGCCGCTTGCCGTCGCCGCGCTTGAAGGCCGAGGCGCCGGCGGTGCCGAGCCCATAGCCCATCGTGGTGTTGCCGATGTTGAAGGGCGGAAGGATCGAGAACAGATGGCAGCCGATATCGGCGCTGACGTGATGCTGGCCGAGCTCGCGCTGCACCAGGGTCATCGCCGTGAACAGCGGCCGCTCCGGACAGCCGGTGCAGAAGCCCGCGGGCCGCTGCGGCACTTCCTTGGCGATGTCGCTTGTGTCGGGAGCCGGCGCCGGCGCTGTCTCCACGCCGCTCCATTGCCGCAGGAACTGAGCAAGGCCGTCGCGCATGACCTGCGCGGTGTATTCGCCGGCGCGCGGCAGGATCTCCTTGCCGACGACGCGCGTGTTGAGGTCTGCCCGCCGCAGGATGGTGTTGAGCTCGTGCTCGATGAATTCGGGCTGGCCCTCCTCGACGATCAGCACGGCGCGCTTGGCCGCGCAGAACGCGCGCACTTCGTCGGGGATGAGGGGATAGGCGACGTTGAGCACATAGACCGGCAGCTTCGCATCGCCGAAACTGTCCGACAGATCCATCAGCTCGAGGGCGCGGTTCAAGGTGTTGAACAGCCCGCCCTGGACGATGATGCCGATCTCGCCGCCGTCCGGGCCAAAGCGCTCGTTGAGCTTGTTCCTGGCGACGAAGTCGACCGCCGCGGGCCAGCGCTGCTCGATCTTCTCGCGCTCGTGCAGGAAGTTCGCCGGCGGCAGCACGATGCGCTCGGTATCGCGCACGGGCGCGTCCGCCGCGTGGCGCACCGTGAAGGCGGGGCGCACATTGTCCTTGGCGGTGAAGCGCCCGTAGAGATGGCAGGCGCGCACCCTGAGTTCCAGCATCACCGGTGTGTGCGAGGCTTCGGAGAGCTCGAAACCCTTCTCCACCATGTCGACGATCCAGGGCAGGCTCGGCCGCGGATCGAGCAGCCACATCTGCGATTTCATAGCGAAGGCATGGGTGCGCTCCTGCATGATCGAGGAGCCTTCGCCGTAGTCCTCGCCGACGATCACCAGTGCGCCGCCGGTGACGCCCCCGGAAGCCACGTTCGACAATGCGTCGGAGGCTACGTTGGTCCCGACCACCGACTTCCACACCACCGCGCCGCGCAAGGGATAGTTGACCGAAGCGGCCAGCATCGCCGCCGCCGCCGCCTCGCTGGCGCTCTGCTCGAAATGCACGTCGAGCGAGGCCAAGAGATCGTTGGCATCGCTGAAGACATCCATCAGATGGGATATCGGCGAGCCCTGATAGCCGCCGACATAGGCGACACCGGATTGCAGCAAGGCCTTGGTGACGGCGAGGATGCCCTCGCCGCGGAATTCCGCGCCGGCGCCGAGCTTGAGCTTCTCGACCTCGGCGGTGAAGGAGCGTTCAGCCATCGACGAGCGCAAGAACGCGCAGCGGACTGCCCGAGCCGTTCTTGATCTTCAGCGGTGCCGCGACGATCACCGCGCCTGTCGGCGGCAACAGATCGAGATTGCACAGGCACTGTAGTCCGTAGCGGCCGGCGCCGTGGAACAGCGTGTGCGCCGGATACATCGGCTCCAACAGATGGGCCTGGCCGGCATCGGTGCCGATGGTCTCGGTGCCGAAGCCATGGGCGTCGCGCTGCTCGATCAGGAACTTGACCGCCTCCGGCGACGGCCCCGGCGTGTGCGCGCCGTCGTTGCGCCGATTGCTGTAGGCGTCGCCACTGCGCTTGGACCAGTCGGTGCGCATCAGCACCCAGGAGCGCGGCGGGATGCGGCCGTGCTTCTTCTCCCAATCGTCGATGTCCATGTTGGAGAGCAGGAAGTCGGGGTCTTCGGCGCATTGCCGTGAGCAGTCGATAACCACCGCCGGCGCGATGAAGTCCTTCGGCACCACGCTGTCGAGCGTGTTGTTCTTCAGGTCCTTGCCCGAGACCCAATGCACCGGCGCGTCGAAATGGGTGCCGGTGTGCTCGCCGACCGAGAAATTGTTCCAGTACCAGGCGACGCCGCGCTCGTCGTAATGGGAGATCTCCTCCATCTTGAACGGGGCGCATTGGCCGAAAGGCGGCGGCAGGACCAGGGTCGGCGTCTCGGCCGAAAGCGTTTGGGTGAGGTCGACGACGCGGATGCCTCCGCCCGCGATCTGTCCCGCGAAGTCCTTGAGAAGGCTCGACATTCCTGTCCGTCCGCGCCCGATTTTGCGGCCCGAGTGTGGGCCCGCAGCAGAGGAATTGCAACGCCGGCCCGCGAAATAGTTTAGGCTTGAAATAAATCGCGCCTTGCGGCAGTTTGGCCCGCGAAAGGAGCAGGCGGATGAAGATTGCCTGTATCGGCGCCGGTCCCGGTGGGCTCTATTTCGCGATCGCCATGAAGCTGCGCGATCCCGCGCACCGGATCGTCGTGTTCGAGCGCAACAAGCCGGGCGACACTTTCGGCTGGGGCGTGGTGTTCTCCGACCAGACCATGGAGAACCTCAAGGCCTGCGATCCGCTGAGCGCCAAGACCATGAGCGACGAACTCGCCCATTGGGACGACATCGACGTCCATGTAAAGGGCGCGACGATCACCTCGGGCGGTCACGGCTTCATCGGCATCGGGCGCAAGCGCCTGCTGGAGATCCTGCAAGCCCGCGCCCGCGAATTGGGCGTCGAACTGCGCTTCGAGACCGAGATCGAGCCCGATGGCGCCTTGCTGGAAGACTACGATCTGGTCGTCGCCTGCGACGGCATCAACTCGAAATTCCGCTCCGCGCATGCCGGGGACTTCCAGACCGAGATCGAGACCCGCGCCAACCATTTCATCTGGTACGGCACGCATCGGCGCTTCGACGCCTTCAATTTCATCTTCAAGGAGACCGAGCACGGCTGGATCTGGGCCCATGCCTACCAGTTCGACAAGGACACCGCGACCTTCATCGTCGAATGCGGGCCGGAAACCTTTCGCCGCTTCGGCTTCGGCGAAATGAGCCAGGCGCAATCCTCGCGCCTCTGCGAGGAGATTTTCGCGGATCATCTGGGCGGCCACGAGCTCATGACCAACGCCGCCCATCTGCGCGGCTCGGCGTGGCTCCAGTTCCGGCGCGTGCTCTGCGGCAACTGGCGGCGCGGCAACACGGTGCTGCTCGGCGACGCGGCGCATACCGCCCATTTCTCCATCGGCTCGGGCACCAAGCTCGCGCTCGAGGACGCGATCGAACTGGCCAGGGTGTTGAGCGATTCCGCGCGCGATCTCGATGCCGCCTTGGCCAGGTATCAGGAGGTGCGGCAACTGGAAGCGCTCAAGCTGCAGAGCGCCGCGCGCAACTCGACCGAATGGTTCGAGACGGTCGAGCGCTATCTGAAATTCGAGCCGCTGCAATTCGCCTATTCGCTGCTCACCCGCAGCCAGCGCGTCAGCCACGAGAATTTGCGCCTGCGCGATGCCAAATGGCTCGAAGGGGTGGAGCGCTGGTTCTCCGGCCGGCCAGTGGCGCCGATGTTCGCGCCGTTCAAGCTGCGCGGCATGGAGCTGATCAACCGCGTGGTGGTCTCGCCGATGGCGATGTATTCGGCGGTCGACGGCCGGCCGACCGATTTTCATCTGGTGCATTACGGGGCACGCGCTTTGGGCGGCGCGGGTCTCGTCTATACCGAGATGACCTGCGTCTCGCCCGAAGGCCGCATCACGCCGGCCTGTCCGGGATTGTGGAACGCCGAACAGGAAGCGATGTGGAAGCGCATCGCCGACTTCGTCCATGGCCACAGCAGCGCCAAGATCTGCCTCCAGCTCGGCCATAGCGGTGCCAAGGGCTCGACGCGCGTGCCCTGGGAGGGCGAGGACAAGCCGCTCGCCGGCGGCAACTGGCCTTTGATGGCACCGTCGGACGTCGCCTGGTCGGAAGAAAACGCGGTTCCGACGCCGATGACCCGCGCCGACATGGATCGGGTGCGCGACGAATTCGTCGCCGCGACCGAGCGCGGCGCGCGTGCCGGCTTCGACATGCTGGAGCTCCACTGCGCCCATGGTTATCTCTTCTCGGCCTTCATCAGCCCGACCCAGAACAAGCGCCACGATGCTTATGGCGGATCGCTGGAGAACCGGCTGCGCTATCCGCTGGAAGTTTTCCGCGCCATGCGCGCGGCATGGCCGAACGACCGTCCAATGTCGGTGCGCATCTCGGCGCATGACTGGGCCGGCGAGGACAACGTCACGCCGAAGGAGGCGGTCGAGATCGCGCGCGCCTTCGTCGCGGCCGGCGCCGACATCATCGACGTCTCTTCCGGCCAGGTAACCAGGATGCAGAAGCCGGTCTATGGCCGCATGTTTCAGACGCCGTTTTCCGACCGCATCCGCAACGAGCTCGGCGTCGCGACCATCGCAGTCGGCAACATCTACGAGATCGATCATGTGAACTCGATCCTCGCCGCCGGCCGCGCCGATCTTTGCGCGCTGGCGCGTCCCCACCAGATGGACCCCAACTGGACCTTGCGCGCGGCGGCCGAGCAGAAGCACAAAGAGCCGCCGCTCCCGGTGCAGTACCAGAGCGGTTATCGTCAGCTCGTCACCAATCTCGAAAGGGCCGGTCAGATGGCGCTGCTGGCATGACGCACGCGATCGTCACCGGAGGCGGCAGCGGCATCGGCCTCGCCATCGCCGTGCGCCTGGCCGCGCTGGACATGGAGGTCACCATCATGGGCCGCGATCCGGCGCGGCTGGACGCGGCGCGCGCGCGGCATCCTCAGCTTCGCATGGTCGTCTGCGACGTGACCGACCGCGGGGGCGTGCGCCGCGCGGTGGCCAAGGCCGTCGAGCTGTCGGGCGCGGTCGATGTCGCGGTCAACGGCGCCGGCTTCGTGCGCAGCGCGCCCTTCCTCAAGCACAGCGAAGCCGACTGGCAGGAGATCATGGCCACCAACCTGATGGGCGCGGTGCACGTGATCCAGGAAGTGCTGCCGGCGATGCGCGAGCGCGACTTTGGCCGCATCGTCAATGTCGCCAGCACGACCTCGCTCAAGCCTTATCCCTATGTCTCGGCCTATGTCACCAGCAAGCATGCGCTGCTCGGCCTGACGCGCGCGCTGGCGCTCGAGCTGGCGCGCAGCGGCATCACCGTCAACGCGGTCTGCCCGGGCTATACCGATACCGAGCTGCTCGGCGGCGCGATCGCGACGATCAAGTCCAAGACCGGCCGCAGCGACGCGGACGCGCGCAAGATCCTCGCCGCCGCCAATCCGCAAGGCCGCCTGGTCGATCCGGAGGAAGTCGCGCACGCCGTGGCGTGGCTGGTCTCGCCGGATTCGCATTCCATCACCGGCCAGGCCATCGTCGTCGCCGGCGGCGAGGTGATGTGATGGCGCTCGCCGAAAAGCTCGAAGGCGCGCCCCACAGCAAGCAATCGCTCAGGCTGTGGCTGCGCCTGCTCACCTGCGCCACCACCATCGAGAAGAAGGCGCGCGCAATGCTGGTCGAGCGCTTCGCCACCACTCTGCCGCGCTTCGACGTCCTGGCGGCGCTCGACCGCGCCCCTGACGGCCTGACCATGGGCGCCCTGTCCGGGCAGCTTCTGGTCTCCAACGGCAACGTCACCGCCATCGTCGCGCGCCTGGTCGCGGACGGCCTCGTCAGCCGGACGCAGGAGCGCGGCGACCGGCGCGTGCTGCGCGTCAAGCTCACCGCCAGGGGCCGGCGCGATTTCCGCCTCTTCGCCGCGGAGCATGAGCGCTGGATCGAATGCCTGCTGGGCGATCTGGGCGAGGGCGAAGTGCAACAGCTCCTCGCCGGTCTCGCGCGGGTGAAGACTTCCATCGAAAGGAGCGGATTATGACCCGCCTCGATCCCTCGACGTTCCAGCCGCAGCATTTCCGCTGGGCGTTCGCCGACGGCATAGCCAGCGTCACGCTCGACCGGCCGGAGCGCAAGAACCCGCTCACCTTCGAATCCTATGCCGAACTGCGCGACATGTTCCGCGCGCTGGTCTACACCCCGATGGTGAAGGCGGTGATCGTCGCGGGCAGCGGCGGCAATTTCTGCTCCGGCGGCGACGTGCACGAGATCATCGGGCCGCTGACCAAGAAGGACATGACGGGCCTGCTCGAATTCACCCGCATGACCGGCGACCTGGTGAAGGCGATGCGCGGCTGCCCGCAGCCCATCGTCGCCGCCATCGACGGCATCTGCGCCGGCGCCGGCGCCATCGTCGCCATGGCCTCGGACATCCGCTTCGCCACGCCGCGCGCCAAGACCGCGTTCCTGTTCACCCGCGTGGGCCTCGCCGGCTGCGACATGGGCGCCTGCGCGATCCTGCCCAGGCTGATCGGGCAGGGGCGCGCCTCGGAGCTGCTCTTCACCGGCCGCTTCATGAGCGCGGAGGAGGGCGAGCGCTGGGGTTTCCACAATCGCCTCGTCGCGCCGGAAGACCTGATGACGACCGCGATGGAGATGGCGCGGTCGCTGGCCTCCGGTCCGACCTTCGCGCACGGCATCACCAAGACCCAGCTCAACACCGAATGGGCCGTGAGCCTGGACGTCGCCATCGAGATGGAAGCCCAGGCGCAGGCGATCTGCATGCAGACTGAGGACTTCCGGCGGGCCTATGAGGCGTTCGCCGCGAAACAGCAGCCCAAGTTCGAAGGAAACTGACCATGCGCGTGCTGCAACCGGAAGGCTGGTCCAGGCCCAAGGGCTATGCCAACGGCATCGAGGCGACGGGCCGCACGGTTTTCGTCGCCGGCCAGGTCGGCTGGGACAAGGACCAGCGCTTCACGGCGAAGGATTTCGCTGGCCAGTTCGAGCAGGCGCTTGGGAACATTCTCGCGGTGCTGAAGGAAGCCGGCGCCCGGCCGGAGCACATCGTGCGGCTGACCTGGTTCGTCACCGACAAGCGTGCCTATCTGGCGCAGGCGGCCGAAGTCGGCGCCGCCTACCGCCGCCTGATGGGCCGGCATTATCCCGCGATGTCCGTTGTCCAGGTGTCCGCGCTAATGGAGGACGAGGCCCTGGTCGAGATCGAAGCCACGGCGGTGGTGGGGGAGTAGAGCTGCTGATCCTCCCCCGTTTACGGGGGAGGTGGATCGGCGCACCAGCGCCGAGACGGAGGGGGGAGCGAGTGACGCGCCCCCTCCGCCTCCCCCGCAACAAGTGCGGGGTCGGCACCTCCCCCGTAAACGGGGGAGGATTCCGGGCATTCGCGCAATCGCGTCGCTTGATAGCGATTGCCGCCTCCGGCTAGTTTCGCGGCCGCGTTGTGGACGGAAAAGACAGAGAACGGTGACGGCAACGGCGCATGCCGCCAAGAGCGCGGCGCAATCCGAGGTGCGGGTGGACTGGAAGCGGGCGGCGTCGCTCGTCCTTCTGTCGCGCGCGCTCGACACGCTCGAAGAGACGCGCCTCGTCCCCGAGAAGAAGGTGCTCTATCAGTTCTCCGCCCGCGGCCACGATGTGGCCCAGGTACTTCTGGGCCTGCAGCTCACCCATCGCCACGACGCAGTCTGCGGCTATTACCGCTCGCGGCCGATCCTGCTCGCGCTGGGCGTCGATCCCGCCGACGCGCTCGGCTCCAGCATGGCGCGCGAAGGCGGCTATTCCGACGGCCGCGATATCGGCGCGGTGTTCAACTACCCCAATCCGAACGGACCTTCGGCGCTGCCGATGTGCGGCGGCGTCGGCGCGCAATACACGCCCACCGCCGGCTGGGCCCAGGCACTCGAATACCGCCGCAAGGTGCTGGGCGAAACGGCGTATGACGGCGCCATCGGCGTGGTGTTGGGCGGCGACGGATCGGTGGCGACCAACGGCTTCTGGTCCGCTCTGACGATGGCGACCACGCTCAAGCTGCCGATGCTGTTCTATATCGAGGACAACGGCTATGGCATCTCGGTGCCGTCGCATCTGCAGACGCCGGGCGCGGATATCGCCGCCAACCTGAAGAGCTTCCGCAATCTGCATATGCTGTCGGGCGATGGGACCGAGCCCGAGCAAGCGGCGGCGCTGATCGGCGAAGCGGTGGCGCACACGCGCGCGCGCAAGGGCCCGTGTCTGCTGCGTCTCACGGTGCCCCGTCTCGAGGGCCATTCCTTTCAGGACACCCAGACCTACAAGTCGAAGGAGATCGTCGAGCGCGAATGGGCGCGCGATCCGCTGCCCAAGCTCGAAGCGCTGCTCGATGCGCGCGACTGGAACCAGCTCGGCGCCGAGGCCGATGCGGTGGCGGAAGACGCGCGCGCCCGCGCCGAAGCGCGCGGCGTCGCCGATCCGGCACGCGTGACGAGGCACGTCTTCTTCGAGGGCGAGGTGCAGACGATCGGCGGGCAATGGGCGCAAGGCTATACTCCTCCGCCCACGGACGATGTGCCGGCCGCGAGCGGCCAGCGCATCAACATGGTGACCGCGATCCGCCGCACCTTGGAACACGAGCTTGGCGTCAATCCCAAGGTCGTGGTCTTCGGCGAGGACGTCGGCCCCAAAGGCGGCGTGCATGCGGTGACCATGGGGCTGCAGGAAAAGTTCGGCGCCGAGCGCGTCTTCGACACCTCGCTGTCGGAGGAGGGCATCATCGGCCGCGCGGTGGGGATGGCGCTGGCGGGGCTGGTGCCGGTGCCGGAGATCCAGTTCCGCAAATATGCCGATCCCGCGACCGAGCAGCTCAACGATTGCGGCACCATGCGCTGGCGCACCAACAACCGCTTCGCCGCGCCGATCGTGGTGCGCATCCCCGGCGGCTTCTTCAAATGCGGCGACCCGTGGCACAGCCAGACCGACGAGGTGCGCTTCGTCCATTCGCCGGGATGGAAGGTCGCGGTGCCCTCGAACGCGGAGGATGCCGTCGGCCTGTTGCGTGGCTCTCTGCGCGGCAACGATCCGGTGATCTTCTTCGAGCACCGCGCGATGCTGGACGCGCCGAGCGCGCGCCGGCCCTATCCCGGCGACGATTTCGTGCTGCCGTTCGGCAAGGCGCGGCGGGTGCGCGAAGGAACTGGGATAACCCTCGTGACCTGGGGCGCGATGGTCGAGCGCTGCGAGGAAGCGGCGGAGGGCTTGTCCGCCGATATTCTCGATTTGCGCACGCTGATGCCGTGGGACAAGGAAGCTGTGCTCGCCTCCGTGCGGCGCACGCGGCGCTGCCTGATCGTGCACGAGGACGCGATCAGCGCCGGCTTCGGCGCCGAGATCGCCGCGACCGTGGCGCAGGAGAGCTTCTTCGATCTCGACGCACCGGTCTCGCGCCTCGCCATGCCCGACATCCCGAGCCCGCACAATCCCGTGCTGATGGAAGCCGCGCTTCCCTCGGTCGAAGGCATCCGGGCGAGGATGGAAGAGTTGCTGGGATGAAGGATAACGTCGGCACCCCCCCTTCATCCACCACCCAACAAAAAAGGATGTCATCGCCCGGCTTGTCCGGGCGACCCATTTTTTGCAAGAAAGAAATTGGGTCGCCCGCATCCGCGGGCGATGACGAGTATTATTTGATAGTAAGAAGATCGGGACAGCCGGAATCCGTTCCCGGGTACGACGATCGAGTAGGATGTGAAAGTAGCGCATGACCACCGACATCCGCGCGCCGATGGAGCAGGAGGGCACCAAGTCGGTGCTCAAGACCTGGCTCAAGAATGTCGGCGACGCCGTTCGCGCCGACGAGCCGCTGCTCGAGCTCGAAACCGACAAGGTCGCGGTCGAGATCGCCGCGCCCTGCGACGGCGTGCTCGCCGAGATCGCGGTCCAGCCCGACGACGACGTCGAGCCGGGCATGCTGCTCGGCCGCATCGCGCAGCAACGTGCCGGCTCCGCCGACAAGGCCGTGACGCAGCGCGCGGCGCCCGCCACGCCGCCGGCACCGCGCGCCGAAACCGCCGTGGCCGCGCCGCTTTCGCCCGGCATCCGCAAGCTGCTCGCCGAGCACGGCCTGAGCGCGAGCGAGGTCCCGGTCAGCGGCGCGCGTCTGACGCGCGAGGACATCGAGGCGGAAGTGAAGCGCCGTGGCGCGGGCGGCGATGGCGGCGTCGTCAAAGTCCCCCACGATTCCATGCGCCGGCGCATCGCCGAGCACATGACGCGCTCGGTGACGGTGGCGCCGCATGTCACCGCGGTGTTCGAAGCAGATTTCAGCGCGCCCCTGGCCCATCGCGCCCTGCAGAAGTCGAAGGGCGTCAGCCTGACCTATTCGGCCTATCTGGTCTGGGCGGCGGCGCGTGCGATGGAAGCGGCGCCCGCCGTCAACGGCCGCTGGTTCGAAGACCGCATCGAGATCTACGACGATGTGAACATCGGCGTCGGTACCGCGCTCGGCGACAAGGGCCTGGTGGTGCCGGTGATCGCGCGGGCGCAGACGCTCTCCCTGCTCGAGATCGCCGGGCGGCTTCAGGACCTCACCGCGCGCGCGCGCGACGGGACGCTGAAGCCTGAAGACGTGCGCGGCGGCACCTTCTCGATCTCCAATCACGGGACCTCGGGTTCGCTGCTCGCCGCACCCATCATCATCAACCAGCCGCAGGCCGCGATCCTGGGCATCGGCAAGCTCGAGAACCGGGCCGTGGTGCGGGACGATCGGGTCGCGATCCGCCCGATGGCCTATGTCACGCTGACCATCGACCACCGCATGCTCGACGGCCACCAGACCAATGCTTGGCTGACGAAGTTCGTGGCGCTGCTCGAGGGCTGGCCGCTCGAAGCGTGAGGCGTTCTCACCGCCTGCACAGCTGTCATCCCCGGCGAGCGCGCTTCGCGCGCGAGGGAAGGGGACCCAGCCGGTGACGCAGTCGCGAAGATTTGGGAGTAGCCGCAAACCGAGCATGAAATCGGCGAGCTGGGAAATATCCCGACCTGGGTCCCCTTCCCCTCGCTCACTACGTTCGCTCGGCCGGGGATGACAGCCTGAGGGGCGGAGAGACCGTGCACTATTTCCTATGATCGAACACGCGTTTGGCCTTGCCTTCGGAGCGCGGCAGGGTGCCGGGCTCGACGATTTCGACGCTCGCCGAAAGTCCGTAATGCGATTTCATGCGGTGGCCCAGCGAATGGCCTTCGCGTCCCTCGACGGTGATGTGCAGCCGGTCGAGCGTGCCTTCGCGGCGCACATCGATGCGGTAATGCGGCGTCAGCGCGGGATCCTCCAGGATCAATTCCTCTATCTGGCGCGGGAAGATGTTCACGCCGCGCACGATCAGCATGTCGTCGCTGCGGCCCAACAACCGCGCCATGCGCCGGAACGTGTCGCCGTCTCTTGGCGGATGAAGCCGCGTCAAGTCGCCGGTGCGGTAGCGGATGACGGGCAGCGCCTCCTTGGTGAGAGTGGTCAGCACCAGCTCGCCGATCTCGCCGTTGCCAACCGGCGCGCCGCTCGCGGGATCGACGACCTCCGGAAAGAAATGATCGTCCCAGATCGTCAGCGCGCCGCGGTCGCTGGGCCGCTCCTGCGCCACGCCGGGGCCGAGCACTTCCGAGAGGCCGTAGACGTCGAGCGCCGCGATACCGAGCCGCTGCTCGATCGCGCGCTGCATCTCGTCGCTCCACGGTTCGGCGCCGAACATGCCGATCTCGAGCGAGGTGCCGCGCGGATCGACTCCGCTGCGCTCCAGCGCTTCCGCCAGCACCAGCGCGTAGGACGGCGTGCAGCACAGGATGCGCGGTTTGAGATCGAGGATCAGCTGGACCTGGCGCTCGGTCTGACCGCCGGAGGCGGGGACGACGGTGCAGCCCAGCCGCTCCGCGCCGCCATGAAATCCCAGGCCGCCGGTGAAGAGGCCGTAGCCATAGGCGTTGTGCAGCAGGTCGCCCGGCCTCGCCCCGGCGGCCTCCAGATTGCGCGCGACCAGGCCGTGCCAGAGATCGAGATCGCCTCGCGTATAGCCGACGATGGTCGGCTTGCCGGTGGTGCCGGACGAGGCATGGATGCGGATGAGCTTCTCGCGCGGCACCGCCAGCATGCCGAAGGGATAATGGTCGCGGAAATCGCTCTTCAGCGTGAACGGAAAGCGCCGCAGGTCGTCGAGCGAACGCAGATCTCGAGGCGTCAGACCCGCGCTGTCGCAGCGCGCGCGATAATAGGACGTGCCCGAGTAAGCGTGTGCAATGGCATGGCGCAGCGCGTCGAGCACGCTACACCGCGTTCATCGTCAGCAGTTCGTATGCCGCCACCGGCTCGCCGTTCTGGTTGGCGACGTTCACCGCCCAGCGCACCTCGCCATATTGCTCGTTGCGCAGCGACTTCGCTTTCGCCGTCAGGCGCACGGTGATCGCGTCGCCGGGCTTCACGGGCTTCAAGAAGCGCAGATTGTCGAGGCCGTAATTGGCCAGCACCGGCCCCGGCGGCGGATCGACGAACAGGCCGGCGGCGAACGCCAGGATCAGATAGCCGTGCGCCACGCGTCCGCCGAACAGCGGGTTGGCCTTCGCCGCCTCCTCGTCCATGTGGGCGTAGAACGTGTCGCCGGTGAAATGGGCGAAATGCTCGATGTCGTCGAGCGTGATCGTTCGCGGCTCGGTTACCAGCGTCTTGCCGAGCTCGAGCTCGCCGAATTTGAGCCGGAAGGGGTGCGGCCCTTCGGTCGCCTCCGGCGCGCCGCTCATCCAGGCATGCGTCACCGCGCTCAGCATGCGCGGCGAGCCCTGCAGCGCGGTGCGCTGCATGTAATGCAGCATGCCGCGCAGCCCGCCCATCTCCTCGCCGCCGCCGGCGCGCCCCGGTCCGCCATGCACGAGCACCGGGAGCGGCGAACCATGGCCGGTGGACTCCTTGGCGCAGTCGCGGTCGAGAATGAGGATGCGGCCGTGGAAGGAACCCGCGCCCATCACCAGGCGCTCCGCAATCTTGGGATCGTGCGTGAACACGGACATGACGAGCGAACCCTTGCCGCGATTGGCGAGCGCGATCGCCTCGTCGAGATCGCGATAGGGCATCAAGGTCGCGACGGGCCCGAAAGCCTCCACATCGTGCACGCGATCGGACTCGGCGGGGCGGTCGCAGCGCAGCAGCACCGGCTCCATCGCCGCGCCCTCGCCATCGGGATCTCCCACCACGATACGCGCGTCCCTGGCAATTTCCTCCACCTTGGCGCGCACATCGGCGCCTTGCGCGGCGTTGACCAGCGTGCCCATGCCGCTAACCCCACCCAGTGCGGTCTTAAGCGCCGTCTCCGCCGCGTCCAGCAGGGCTGCCGGCACGAAGGCGCGGCGAATGGCGGTGCATTTCTGGCCCGCCTTGACCGTCATCTCCCGCACGACTTCCTTGATGAAGAGATCGAACTCCGGATATTCGGGTCCGGCATCGGGACCCAGGATCGCGGCATTGAGCGAATCCTGTTCGGCGATGAAGCGCACGCCTTCGCGGATGACGGTGGGATGCGCTTTGAGCTTCGCCGCCGTCTCTGCCGAACCCGTGAACGACACCACGTCCTGGCCGGTGAGATGCTCGAACAAATCGCCGACACCGCCGACGATAAGCTGCACCGCGCCTTCGGGCAGGACCTTGGCCTCTTGCAGAATTCGGAACGCGGCCTCAGCCAGCGTCACGCTCGCCGTCGCCGGCTTGACGATCGCCGGCACGCCGGCCAGCAGGGTCGGCGCCAGCTTCTCCAGCATGCCCCAGACCGGGAAGTTGAAGGCGTTGATGTGCACCGCCACGCCCTGCAGCGGCGTGAAGACGTGGATGCCGGCGAAGGTGCCGCGCTTGGAGAGTGGCTCAGTTGTGCCATCGATCAAGATGCGGTCGTTGGGAAGCTCGCGCCGGCCCTTTGAGGAATAGGAGTACAAGGTTCCCGCGCCGCCTTCGATGTCGATCCAGGAATCCGATTTGGTGGCGCCGGTGTCGGCGGACAGCGCGTAGAGCTCCTCCTTGCGCGCCATGATGGCGTCGCCCAGCGCCTTCAGCATCCTGGCGCGTTGATGGAACGTCATCGCGCGCAGGGCGGGACCGCCCGTGTCGCGGGCATGCGCCGCAAGCTTGCGGAAATCCATGGCTCAGTTCCCCGTGTATTTGGGTGGACGCTTCTCGGAGAACGCTGCGACGCCCTCGCGGTAATCGTTGGAACGTCCGAGCTCGCGCTGCATGTCGCGCTCCAGGTCGAGATGGGCGTGCAGGGGATTGTCCCAGCCCTCGCGGATGGCGCGCTTGATCGCGGCAAAGCCCTTGGTAGGCCCCTTGGCGAGCTTCTGCACCAGCGCCTCGCTCTCGTCCTTCAGCGCCGCGTCGTCCACCGCTTTCCAGATCAGGCCCCAGCTCTCGGCTTGTTCCGCTGTGATGGGCTGACCGGTGATCGCGACGCCCATCGCGCGCGCCTGTCCCACCAGCCTGGGCAGGATCCAGGTGCCGCCGGAGTCTGGCACCAGACCGATATTGGCGAAGGACTGGATGAACTTGGCACTCTTGGCCGCGAACACGATGTCGGCGGCGAAAGCGATGTTGGCGCCCGCGCCGGCGGCGACGCCGTTCACGGCGCAGACCACGGGCTTGGGCAGCGCCACGAGGCGGCGGATCAGCGGGTTGTAGCTGCGCTCCAGCGCGGCACCCAGATCGGTATCGCCGCCGCTCGCCGCCACCGCCGGATCGCTGAGGTCCTGGCCCGCGCAGAAACCGCGACCCGCGCCGGTGATCAGCAGCGCGCGGACCTGCGCATCGCGCTCGACCTGCGACAGCGCTTGCGCCACCTCTTCGTGCATGGCCTGAGTGAAGCTGTTGAGCCGGTCGGGACGGTTGAGCGTCAGCCGCGCCGCGCCGTCCGCGACTTCGAACAGGATGGTATCGAACGCCATGGCAGCTTCTCCTGCGCCCGTTGTCGAGCTCCAAAGAAGGCTTAAGATGGACCGAAAGTGCGGTCAACGAAAGCGGGACGATGAGCGACGCCGATGAGCTGGCGCGGCGTGTGGCCGAGACCTTGCGGGCGCGCGAGGGCACCGGACCCGCGCTCGGCATCGGCCTTGAGGACGCGCGCGAAGGCTATGCCCGCGTCGCCATGATCGTGCGGAAAGACATGCTCAACGGCAAGAACATGGCGCATGGCGGCATGATCTTCACCCTCGCCGACACCGCCTTCGCCTATGCCTGCAATTGCCGCAACGCGAATACCGTGGCGCAGAGCGCGAGCATCTCATTCCTCGCGCCGGGGCGGGAGGGCGATCGGCTCCAGGCCGAGGCGCGCGAAGTGAGCCTTGCCGGCCGCAGCGGCGTTTATCAGGTGACGGTCTCCAATCAGCACGGCGAGACGGTCGCGGTGTTCCAGGGGCATTCGCGCACCATAGGCGGCGCCATCCTCCCCGAGGCCTAAAGGGCCGCAAATTTGCCGGCGCGGCGAATTCTTATAGGATGCAGCCATGTATACGACCGAACTCGACAAGCAGCGCCACACCGTCGTCACCCAGGAAGACCCGGAGAAGCTCGCCGCCTTCGAGGCGCGTGTCGCCGCGGACGATTTCATCGAGCCCAAGGACTGGATGCCCGAGGCGTATCGCAAGACGCTGATCCGTCAGATTTCGCAGCATGCCCATTCCGAAGTCGTCGGCATGCTGCCCGAGGGCAACTGGATCACGCGCGCGCCGAGCCTGCGCCGCAAGGCAGTGCTCCTCGCCAAGGTGCAGGACGAGGGCGGCCACGGGCTTTATCTCTACGCGGCTGCCGAGACGCTCGGCATCAGCCGGGACGAGATGATCGAGGCGCTGCATTCCGGCCGCGCCAAATATTCGACGATCTTCAATTATCCGACACTGACCTGGGCCGACATCGGCGCCATCGGATGGCTGGTCGATGGGGCCGCGATCATGAACCAGGTGCCGCTGCAGCGCACCTCCTACGGGCCCTATGCCCGCGCCATGGTCCGCGTCTGCAAGGAGGAAAGCTTCCACCAGCGTCAGGGCTATGAGATCATGATGCACCTGGCCGCCGGCACGCCGGACCAAGTGCGGATGGCGCAGGATGCGCTGAACCGCTGGTGGTGGCCGTCGCTGATGATGTTCGGCCCGCCCGATGCGGACAGCCCCAATACCGCGCAGTCGATGCGCTGGCGGATCAAGCGCGACACCAATGACGAGCTGCGCCAGAAGTTCGTGGACATCACCGTCCCCCAGGCCGACGCGCTCGGGCTGAAGGTCCCCGACCCGGATCTCGCCTGGAACGAGACCAAAGGCGGCTACGATTTCGGCGCCGTCGACTGGGAGGAATTCTACGCGGTCGTCCGCGGCGAGGGCCCGGTCGCGAAGGAAAGGATGAAGGCCCGCCGCGAAGCCTGGGAGTCGAACGCCTGGGTCCGCGAGGCCGCCGCGGCCCATGCGGAGAAGAAGGCGGCGAAGAGGGAAGCGGCGTGATGCGACACTTCAAATCCGCCCCGGAACGGGGAGGGGGACCGCCGGCGAAGCCGGTGGTGGAGGGGTCGCG
>JAFARO010000019.1 GCA_019245415.1 Alphaproteobacteria bacterium
TCTGAAGGCGCAGGACGAGTACGGCCAGGATTCCTTCACCGCCATGATCGGCGCCGAAGCGATCCGCGAAATGCTCAAAGGTCTCGATCTCGAAAAGCTCGAAGCGCAGCTGCGAGTCGACATGCAGGAGACCGAATCCGAGATCAAGCACAAGAAGTTCGCCAAGCGCCTGAAGATCGTCGAAGCGTTCCGCACCTCGGGCAACAAGCCGGAGTGGATGGTGATGACCGTCCTGCCGGTGCTGCCGCCCGATCTGCGCCCGCTCGTCCCGTTGGACGGCGGTCGCTTCGCGACATCGGACCTGAACGACCTGTATCGCCGCGTCATCAACCGCAACAACCGTTTGCGCCGGCTCCTCGAGCTGAACGCGCCTGACATCATCGTGCGCAACGAAAAGCGCATGCTGCAGGAAGCCGTCGACGCGCTGTTCGACAACGGCCGCCGCGGCCGCGTCATCACCGGCGCCAATAAGCGTCCGCTGAAATCGCTCGCCGACATGCTGAAAGGCAAGCAGGGGCGCTTCCGCCAGAACCTGCTCGGCAAGCGCGTCGACTATTCCGGCCGCTCGGTGATCGTGGTCGGGCCTGAACTCAAGCTGCACCAGTGCGGGCTGCCCAAGAAGATGGCGCTCGAGCTGTTCAAGCCGTTCATCTATGCGCGCCTCGAGGCCAAGGGCTTCAGCCAGACGGTCAAGCAGTCCAAGAAGCTCGTCGAGAAGGAAAAGCCCGAGGTCTGGGACATCCTGGAAGAAGTCATCCGCGAGCATCCGGTGCTGCTCAACCGCGCGCCGACATTGCACCGCCTGGGCATCCAGGCGTTCGAGCCGGTCCTGATCGAGGGCAAGGCGATCCAGCTCCATCCGCTGGTCTGCACCGCCTTCAACGCCGATTTCGACGGCGACCAGATGGCGGTGCACGTGCCGCTGTCGCTGGAAGCCCAGCTCGAAGCGCGCGTCCTGATGATGTCGACCAACAACATCCTTTCGCCCGCCAACGGCAAGCCGATCATCGTGCCGACCCAGGACATCGTCCTGGGGCTCTATTACCTGAGCCAGGAGCGCGCCGGCGAGCCCGGCGAAGGCATGATGTTCAACGACATCGGCGAGATCGAGCACGCGCTGTTCTCCGGCGCCGTGACGCTGCACGCCAAGATCAAGGCGCGCTACAAGACCGTCGACGAGGAAGGCAAGCCGATCACGCGGCGTGTGGATTCGACGCCCGGCCGCATGATGATCGCGGAAATCCTGCCCAGGCATCCCAAGATCCCGTTCGAGCTGGTCAACCGCCTGCTGCGCAAGCAGGAGATCAGCCACATCATCGACGAGGTCTATCGTCACTGCGGGCAGAAGGAGACCGTGCTGTTCGCCGACGCGGTGATGGGGCTCGGCTTCCGCGAGGCCTGCAAGGCCGGCATCTCGTTCGGCAAGGACGACATGGTGGTGCCGGCGACGAAGGAAAAGCTGATCGAAGAGACGCGCCACAAGGTGCGCGAGAGCGAGCAGCAGTACCAGGACGGCCTGACCACCGACAAGGAAAAGTACAACCAGGTCGTCGACTACTGGTCGAAATGCACCGACATGGTCGCGGCCGAGATGATGAAGGAGATCTCGGAGCCGCGCATCGATCCGGACACCGGCCGCGTCAGCGAGATGAACTCGATCTACATGATGAGCCATTCCGGCGCGCGCGGCAGCCCGCAGCAGATGAAGCAGCTCGCCGGCATGCGCGGATTGATGGCGCGTCCCGACGGCTCGATCATCGAGACGCCGATCCTTTCCAACTTCAAGGAAGGGCTGACCGTGCTCGAGTATTTCAACTCGACCCATGGCGCGCGCAAGGGCCTGGCGGACACCGCGCTCAAGACGGCGAACTCGGGTTATCTCACCCGCCGCCTCGTCGACGTCGCGAACGACTGCATCATTACGGCGGAAGACTGCGGCACCAAGAAGGGTGTCACGGTCCAGGCCGAGATCGACGGCGGCCAGGTCGTCTCGTCGCTGGCGGAACGCATCCTCGGCCGCACCACGGCGGAGGACATCAAGCATCCCGAGACCGGCGAGGTTCTGCTGCGCCGGGGCAAGGAAGTGAGCGAAGACCTCGCCGAGAAGATCGAGAAGGCGCAGGTGCAGAAAGTGCGCGTGCGCTCGGTCCTGACCTGCGATCTGGGCGAAGGCGTCTGCGGCAAGTGCTACGGACGCGACCTGGCGCGCGGCACCCCGGTCAATATCGGCGAGGCGGTGGGCGTCATCGCCGCGCAGTCGATCGGCGAGCCGGGCACCCAGCTCACCATGCGCACCTTCCACATCGGCGGCGCGGCCCAGGTTGCGGGCCAGTCCAAGATCGAGGCGTCCTATGACGGCAAGATCAAGATCGTGAACCGCAACGTGGTCAAGAACTCCGACGGCGAGCTGGTGGCGATGGGCCGCAACATGCAGCTCGTCATCACCGACGCCAAGGGCCAGGAGCGCGCCTCCTACCGCATCGTCTACGGCGCGCGGCTCAAGGTCGACGAGGGCGCCGCGGTCAAGCGCGGCGACCGGCTGGCGGAATGGAATCCGAACAGCCTTCCCGTTCTCACCGATGCCGAAGGCACGGTGAAGTTCGAGGAGATCGTCTCCGGCGTCTCGGTCAAGGAGGTTGCCGACGAGAAGACCGGCGTCACCAACCGCGTCGTCATCGACAGCCGCACCGGTTCGGGCTCGAAGGCGACGGAGCTGCGTCCCACGCTCGTCGTCGTCGACAAGTCCGGCAAGCCGGTGCCGGTACCCGGCGGCGGCGAGGCGCGCTATCCGCTCTCCGTCGACGCCATTCTCTCGGTGGACGACGGCTCGCATGTGAAGGCGGGCGATCTGCTGGCGCGCATCCCGACCGAAGGCGCCAAGACCCGCGACATCACGGGCGGCCTGCCGCGCGTGGCGGAACTGTTCGAGGCGCGCAAGCCCAAGGACTGCGCGGTGCTCGCCGAGACCGACGGCTTCGTCGAATTCGGCAAGGACTACAAGAACAAGCGCCGCGTCATCGTCAAGCCGAAGTCGGACAAGATCGAGCCGACCGAGTACCTCATCCCCAAGGGCAAGCACATCAGCGTGCGCGAGGGCGATTATGTGGAGAAGGGCGACTACATCGTCGAGGGCAACCCTTCGCCGCACGACATCCTGCGCATCAAGGGCATGGAGGAACTGGCGACCTATCTCGTCAAGGAAATCCAGGACGTCTATCGCCTGCAGGGCGTGAAGATCAACGACAAGCACATCGAGGTGATCTGCCGGCAGATGATGCAGAAGCTCGAAGTCGTGGACGGCGGCGACACCACCTTGCTCGCCGGCGAACAGGTCGACCAGCTCGAGATCGACGAGGCGAACGCCAAGGCGGCCGAGACCGGCGGCAAGGCGGCGGAGGGCCGCGCCGTCCTGCTCGGCATCACCAAGGCGAGCCTGCAGACGCGCTCGGTGTTCTCCGCGGCGTCGTTCCAGGAGACCACCCGCGTGCTCACCGATGCCGCCGTCAACGGCAAGGTCGACACGCTCGAGGGCCTCAAGGAGAACGTCATCGTCGGACGTCTCATCCCGGCGGGCACCGGCGGCGCCATCGCGCGGCTGCGCCACGTCGCGGCCGAACGCGACCGCGCCATCCAGGAAGAGCAGGCCAAGTCGCAACCGGCGCAATTGGAAGCGCCGCAAGCGGCGGAGTGACGCGACTCGCGATTCGATCGACCCGTGCGCGTTCTTCGAATCGCGAATCGCTTCATACTGGACGAGGCCGGAATGCAGCACCAACGTAGAAAGGTCCCAGCGGTGTCTGAAGCGCCAAGGGCATCCAACCTCACAAAGGACGCGATCGAAAAAATTGCCGAGCAAGTAGCTCGCGAAATGGGATATGCGCCGGAAAAGGAAATCTCGGATCTGATTTCAGCACATGGCGGAAGGGTATCGATAAAGGATTTTTGGAAACTGGACGGTACGACTGATGAGTCTATCGTGGTCAAACCCGATGCGACTTTTGAAATATACATACCGCCACATACTTCTCCGGAACGAGATAGGTTTACGATTGCGCATGAGTTAGGGCACTACGTTCTGCACTATCTTCTTGATCCTGGTCGTACCAAGCCGAAGGGTGGCTTTGCTGCCTCTAGATACGGTAACAGCAGAGTGGAATGGGAAGCTAATTGGTTTGCAGCTGGTTTTTTGATGCCCAGGAGTGCTTTCAAAACTGCATTTGAGCGGGAGAAAAGTCACATAGGCCGAGTTGCCGAGCACTTCCGCGTCTCACCAGCCGCTGCGTATGTGAGGGCAAGAGCCATTGGACTCGTCAATGCCGCGAAAGAATCCGTTTGAAGGGTTGCCCGTATATCTGCAACCAAAATTGCGATTGTTTTTAAGTGCAGACCTTGTCGGATCAACTGCTTTTAAGCAGGGACCGGGGTACCCGCTTGAAATCGATACCGACCGGCGAATTACACCGCTAGGTCCGCACTGGCTCGAACCCATCACCAGTTTCTATTCGGATTTTAGCGCCGAATTCGCGGAGCAATGGCGCTTATTTCAGGAGATGGCTGCGGAGGCGCCGCGTTGGCCCACAGGCACCGCTCCGGAATTTTGGAAGGGCATCGGTGACGAATTGGTGTTCGTAAAGGATGTGCGTGATCCAAAGGAGGTAGCCGGCAGTGTATGGGCATGGATGCTGGCGCTGCAAAAGTACCGAACCAAATTGCGAGAAAAGCAACCTTCGCTTGACATAAAATCGACGGCTTGGATCGCGGGGTTTCCTATCAATAACTCCGAGGTCGTTTTTGACTTGGGGCTGCCGGACAGAGATATTGCAACGGACGACGCGCGTCTAAGCCATTTTCAAAAGCTCGAGGACTTCTATGATCCCAAGGCTGATCGAACCAAATTCGTTCGAGATTTCATAGGCACGTCGGTTGATACTGGGTTTCGATTGGCCACTAAATCGACGCCGCGGAGAATGACGGCATCGATTGAAGTTGTTCTAATGATTACGAGCACTCCACCCCCAGACCAGAAGTTTGGCCCAATTCGTATTTTTTTCGATGGCTTTGAACAGCTAAAGGGTGTCTTGGGCGGAAAGCCTTATCCCGTTTTTTGGATCGATATGTTTCAAACAGATTCCGAGCGTGCACTTATTGACCTTGAGGATAGGCTTCGTGGTCGAATCCACGGTGCAGAGGAAGACTTGAGAAGCTTTTGCGAGGAATTTATCAAGGCTAATTCGAAGTACTTGATTAGGCCGTTCATATTCGATTGTCCCGACGACAGCTTTAAGAAATTGCCGCCAAAATATCCCGAAAAGCTTGCGGAATGGCATGGAAAAATAAAGGCGGAGCGCCAGAGATATGCCTCGGAAACGAAATTTGACGAGCCGCCTCCGGCGAGCCGCAGTTCAAAGACGCCCCGCTCTGCGGCGGAAATCGAATCAATGATCAATGATTGGCTTGCGGGGTCTAGGACCGGCCCTGAGCATCTTGTTTCCAGCCATATTCGAAAATCAGTGAGTCGACAGAAGAAGAAGCGAAGGTGAATCGTCGCCGCCGCAGCAGATTTGTTGTCGTTGGTTTTTCGAAGTCTCTATGATTGCTGATTGATGCGCCTGCGCCAGATCGCTCTTGTCGCGCACGATCTCGAACCGGTCGGGGCGCAGCTGCATGCCGCGTTCGGGCTTCAGGTCGCGTTCCGCGATCCCGCGGTCGGCGTGTTCGGCCTCGTCAACGTCGTGATGCCGGTGGGCGGCGCGTTCCTCGAGATCGTGCAGCCGGTGCGCGAAGATGCGTCGGCGGCGCGCTATCTCAAGCGCCGCGGCGGCGATGCCGGCTACATGCTGATCTTCGAGACCAGGGATGCCAAGGCGCATCGTGAGCGTCTCGCCGCCCAAGGTTTGCGCGCGGTCGCGGCGCGCGACGGCCATTACAGCTTCACCCATTTCCATCCGGGTGATTTCGGCGGTGTGCTCGTCTCCATCGACAGCGTCGGCGACGGATCGCAGTGGCGCGAACCCATGAGCGACTGGCCGCCGGCCGGACGGAACTGGAGAGAATTCCCCGCGGCGCCGGAGGTGCTGGGAATTGCCGGTGCGACCATCCAAACGCGCGACCCCGAAGCCATGGCCGCGCGCTGGTCGGAGCTGCTTCAGGTGCCGCGCCATCGCGCGACGCTCCAGCTCGAAGGGGCCACTTTGCAGTTCGTCGCCCCGGTCGACGACGACAGCACGGGCATTGTCGGCATCGACATCCGGGTGGACGATCCCATGCGGGCCGCGGAGCGCGCGCAGGCGCGAAATGCCATCGTCAAGGACGGCACCATACAGATTGGAGGCCTGACACTCCGCCTGCGAAACGATTAGAACCGAAATAGGCGCGCCTCGTTCAAGGCGCTCCCCGCGGCGTGATCGTCAACTTGTATGGCAGATACAGTGCCAGATCGAGGGGGCCGGTCTGATACCATTCAATGGTGTGTTGCATTCCCTCGGCGCACGCCTCGAAATTGGGCCCGAACTGCGCGGCAGTCTCTTTGGCATCGGCGGCGATCTTTGCAATCAGTTTGGCGCGGTATCGCTCTGGAATCATGATTCCGAGATTGAAGGACTTGTCATTGAGGATTTCGGTGCGCCCGGCCTTGGCGGTTTCGGCGATGAACTTCTTGATGCGGCCCGTGGCGCCGTCGAAGCTGTCTTCCTTGGACAACTCCGTTCGCACCACAATATAGGCATCGCTCGTTTCGGGCTTGGCATCCGGCTCTATCACCTTGTCGAGCATGTCCGAGCTAAAGGGCACGAGCACGTCGTCGCCAACGCCGAGCGAGATCGATTTCACGCGCCCCGCCTCGGCAATCATGTTGCGCAGCGTCTGGCGCAATTCCTCTTTCCGCCTTTCCGGATCGCGAGTGTCGCAGACGACACGCACCTTGGTCACAAGATGATCGGCCCGCGCCGGCACGGTCACATGCGGGTTGTATTCGGCATCTTCACGAAGGCGCGATCCGGTCACCACGACCGTCTCTACCTGTTCCTGTGCCGATGACGCCACGGTGATGCAGAAGAGTGCCCACGCTGCGATGGGCACCATAACCGACCTGGACATTGTTCCCCCCGTCACACCTTCCCAGGGAAACTATAGCACGTTCGGCCTACCTCCCGACATTGTCCGTGCGCCGGACAAAGTCGGCGACGGCGTCGTGGATTTCCTTCAGCGATTGCTCATGGGCATAGACCATGTGGCCGGATTCGTACTGCTTGTATTCGATGTGCGACTGCAGCGCGCGGGGGATCGGCAGCTGGCGCATCTCGTAGATGCCCTCGTAATAGGGCGTCGCCAGATCGTAGAAGCCGGCGTTGAGCATGACCCTGAGATTGGGATTGGTCTTCATCGCCACCGCGAGGTCCGGCATGACGTTGGGCGAGGTCTGCAGCGCCTCGCCCGAGCCCGGCTGCTGGTGCTTGAAGTCCCATTCCTTGATCGGCGCGAAGAGATAGTATTTGCGCCCCTCGCCATACTTCAGGCCGTCGCGCGCGTAGTCGTTGAAGGCCGAGATATAAGCCGAGCTGATCGAGGCCGATTGCGGATCGTAATCGGCTTCCTTGTCGAGCGGATCGAGCGACGGGCCGGAGAAGCGCGTGTCGAGCCGGCCGGTGGTGAGTTCGGCCGCGTCCTGCAGGTTCTGCTCGAACATGCCGCCGTCGATGCGCAGATCGGCCCTCAGGATGTAGTCCGTCCTGAGGCCGGTGTAATTGTGCAGCCGCTGCGCGATCATGTTGCGCTGCTGGTCGTTGAGCGCCGAGCCCGCCTGCAGCGCCTGGGCATAATCGCCCATGGCGAAATGCTGCACTTCGCCCAAGAACGTGCGCAGGTCGGCCGGCTTCTGACCGGGCAGCTTGTTGTGATACCACGCGCTCGCGGCATAGGTCGGCAGCGCCAGCTGATAGGGCAGGTTGACGCCGGGATTGACCTGCGGCCCGTCGGCGCTCATGTCGAAATTCAGGATCTGCGAGAGCATGATCACGCCGTTCAGGTCGATGGCGTAGTTGCTCTGCAGCATGTTGGAGAGCACCGCGGCGCGCGTCGTGCCGTAGCTTTCGCCGAAGATGTATTTCGGCGAGTTCCAGCGCGAATATTTGGTCAGGAACTGGTTGATGAATTCGCTGAAGGCGTGGGCGTCCTCGTCGATGCCCCAGAAGGCCTTCTCCTTGTCCTTGCCGGCGATGCGGCTGAAGCCGGCGCCCGGCGCGTCGATGAAGACGAGGTCGGCGGCGTCGAGCAGGCTCCACTGGTTGTCGACCACGCGATAGGGCGCGGCGGGAGTATGCGCGTCGTCGGACGTCACCACGCGGCGCGGTCCGAAGGCGCCCATGTGCAGCCACACCGTCGCCGAGCCGGGCCCGCCGTTGAACAGGAACATGATCGGACGCTGACCTTCGCCGACGCCCTTCTTGAAATAGGCGGCATAGAACATCGAGGCTTCGGCGCCGGGGTTCTGGGCGGCGGCCTCCTTGTCCTCCTTCTCGGCATTGGCGGGCACGGCCACGTCGTCCCAGTTCTTGGCATGGACGACGAGCGTGCCGGCATGGGCGGTGTAGTTCACCCGCCCGCTCGCGGTTCCGACCGAACCGTCGGTCGCGATGTCGTCGGGCTTGAAGTACCTGCCGGCGCCCTGGACCTGTGCGGGCGCGGGCTTCTCCGGCGCCGCGGCATAGAGGAGCACGCTCGCGAGGGCGGTGCCGAGTCCGAGCGTAAGAGCGAAATTGCGCAGGCGTGTGATGGTCATGAAAATCCCCTTCGTTCGGCGCGCATCATAGCGGCAAAGCCGCCGCAAAGCGCAATATCGTCCGTTCACAGATGTGCGATATCGCCCCTCAAGATCGCCTCGAGCAGATAGGCGGTGAGAGCCGCCGCGGCGCAGATCAGCAGGAACAGCAGCATCGGTCGCAGCGCCATGCGCCGGGCGGTCTTGCGACTGCGCCCGGCACGCCGGCGGCGGTTGGCGGAGAAGCGCGGCATGGCAGCCATGCGATCCAGGGGCGGCGGCGAACTACCGCCATCCCCGGAACGGCCTCACAGCGCCTTGGACAGGGCGGCGAAGAAGCCGCGCCGCGCGCCCCATTGCGGAGCGCCGACGCCGATACCGGTCCCGTCGCGGATCAGGTACTTCTCGTCGAAGAGATTGATCACGTCGAAGCGGGCCGTCAGTCCCTTCACGTTTGCCACTTCGAAGCCGCGGCTGATGCCCAAATTGACCTGGACATAGCCCGGCACATGATCGCCATTGGGTGTTGCGCCGTCCTTGCGCAGGCCGGAGCCGTAGAGCATGTCCGTGCTGAAGACGGTGCCCAGCCACTTGTACGAGGCGCCCGCCGAGATCGTCACGATCTGCTGATGGTCGAGAGGAATGAAATGATCGGCGATGTAGGCGAGATCGCCCGGATCGAACTGGAACTGGCTCGAAACGATGTCCCGGCCGGTTGCGCGCTCATAGGCGAAATTGGCGTAGCTCGAGAAATCGCCCTTTTCGTATGTCCCCGTGAGCTCCACGCCGTATTGCCGCCCGGTGAGATAGTTGAACGGCGTCAGGATGATCGGCGCGCCGAACTGGCCTTCGTCGATCAGATTGTGCGAGGCCTTGTAGAAACCGTCGACGCCCAAGCTAAGCGCGTCGTTCAGCTTCTGGTTCACGCCCACATCGTAATAATCCGCGCGCTCCGCCTTGGGCGTGGTGTCGGTGTCGGTCGGCGCTTCGGCCGTGGTGTTGTCGAACAGCGCCACATCGGTGTTCGCGACCAGTTCGATCGGCGGGGGCGAGAAATATCGGGCATAGCCGAAATGCACCGTGGTGCCGTCGGCCGGCGTCCACACCGCGTTGATCCGGGGGCTGATCTGGCTTTCGGCATCGAACGCCCGGAACTGATCGTAGCGCACGCCGTAGTTCAGGGTGAGCGAGGGAAACAGCTTCCACTCGTCTTGCACATAGAGGCTGTAGCTCCAGGCATGCTTGGCGCCATTGTCGACGATGGTGAGCGGCACATCGGAGGTCTGATTGCCGGCATTGTCCACCGGCAGCACGACCGAAGACGTGTTGCTCAGCAGATCGTCGGCCTGAAAGATCGCGCCGAAGCGAATGGTGTGGTTCTCCCAGCCGTGCCACGCGCCTTCGGCTTGCACGCCATAGGCTTCGTCGCGCTTGTAGGCGGTCTGGGCGATTCCGTTGTAGAGCAGGTCGCCGACATTGCCGCCCGGCGTGTAGTAGAGGCTTGAATAGCGCGCGAAGCCGCTGACCTGGAAATCGACATCGCCCATGCTGCGCAGGTAGCTCAGGATGCCGTAATGGGTGATCTCGCGCTGCCTTTCATTGAGATCGTCGCTCGGGAAGGTGTACTGCCCGTCGACCTGGAGCACCCCGTTGGGGCCCAGCCCATTGATGCCGCCGATGCCCGACGGTTCCAGTCCGCGCAAATTCGGGATCTCGAAGATGTCGTTCGAGGTGCCGACGATCGCGGTCAGGCTGCTCTGGTTGTCCAGGATGTCCTGAAGGAACGCGAAGCCGTGCCATTGATTGGTGCGGTCATGCAGCGGGTCCGCGCTTCCATCCGGTGACTCGATTCCGAGCGTGTCGGTGGTGTAGTCGCCCGAGACGAAATAGTTGAAGCTGCCCAGGGAGCCGCCGTAGTCGATGCTCGGCGCCAGCTCGCGGTGGCTGCCGCCGTAAAGTCCGGCTTGCCCGCCTGCATCGAACACACCGGTCTTGGTCTGTACGTCGACGATGCCGCCGGTGCGCCCGCCATATTCCGCCGGCAGGGCGCCGGTGATGAGCTTGACCGAGTCCGCGAGCCGCGGGTCGAGGGTCTGGCCGAACACCGAGATGCCCTCGGGAATGATGATTCCGTTGAGCCGGTATTGCAGGCCGTTGTGCTCGCCGCGGACGTGAAGCTGGCCGAAGGAATCCTGCGCGACTCCGGGAGCCTGCAGGATGACCTGGTTGAGCTGGGTGTTCTCGCCGCCCGGTTCGACCGCGATCTCGTTGGAGGTGATGGTATAGGTCGAGGCGCCGACCTGGGTCTGGATGCCGTTGCGCGCCTTGGCCAGCCTTTCCGCCGTCACAACAACAGTCTCGACCGATTGCGGAGAGCTGCTTGTCACTTGAGCGAAGGCGGGAACACTGAGGACCGACAGCGCAGCCGCCGTGAAGAGAACTTTGCGATACATGGGAACTCCGAATTCCGAATGCGCATGGGCGTGGGCCCACGCATTGGAGACCGGATGCGCAGGACGACTGCGCATTCCGATCTCGGCTCTGAAGGTCGGGAATTCAGACGGCGGGTGGCGCGCGGCCTTGCCAGCTATGCGAAGCCGATCTGAGGATCGGCCGGGCTGCCACCACGATGGCGACGATGGATATGGAAGCGGACGGAAGCGCGAGCGCCGCCGCGGCCGGCATGACGAACTGACCGCTATGCAGCAGCTCCTGGCAGATCGGACAATTCGCCGGATCGTCCTTGGTCGGCAGCCTGTCCGGCGCGTGCCCGGATGCGGCACTGGGTGCGTCGGGCCGATGGAAATGCGTCTGCGCGATATAGCTCTGGAGCGTGAAGCTGAGCAGCAGGAAAAGCGTCAGCCAATGGCGGAAGAGGGGGCGCTCAGCCACCCTTGCCGTCCTGGTTCCCGCCGTGAACGCCCGCAACTTGAGCCCCTGAAGGACTACGTGGGCGCAAGACTAGAGCAAGATGGATTCTGATGGAACCACTCTGCGTCATCCTGAGGTGCCCGCCCGCGTGCTTCGGGGGCCGCTACGCGGCCACCTCAGCATGACGCGGGCGGGCCTCGAAGGAAGGCGACGGTTCCGTCAGAACGCGCTGGTCGCACGCGCGAGCGGCTCAATAGAAGTCGCGCGTCACGCGAAGGCCGATGCGCCAGCGCGGCGCGTCGGCGACGAAGGCTTGCGAGGTCGGGGCGGAGACATCGTGCGACCAGGGAAGCTGCGCCTGCACGCCGAGGCTTGCGGTCCAGGGATGGGCGACATACTGCAGCGTCGGGCCGGCATAATAGCTGGTCGTTGCGGCGTCCCGTCCTCCGAACAGGATCGCGGAATAGTCCCGCTCGGCGTTGAATTCGAGCGCCGCGGACCACGACCAGGTGATGTTGTAGGCCGCGCCGGCGTCGACGGTGAGTGCGCTCGTATCGGACCACGCGCCGTCCTTCGCGCGTCCGACTTCGCCGCCGATGTTTGTCACAAGCCGGAGGCGGTCGTTGAAGAAGTTCTTCTGCAACAGGATCGTCGCGGCGAAGGATCGCTCCGCCGGGCCCGCGGCGGCGTGGAATTTGAAGCCGAGGCCGATGGGATCGAAATAGACGTTCATCGCCTGATAGATCGCCTCGCCCTCGATCCCGCTCCATTCGCCGTGTCCTTCTGCCGGGATCGCGGGAAACAGGTGGGGGTGGGTGCGCGACCAGCCATACGCGGTGGCCACGGCAAGCTGCAGCCGGTCGTCGTAGCCGTATTCCCATTCCGTCTCGCCTTCGAAGCCGCTGTAGGCCCGCCCGGCAAGGCCGTGATTCCAGCCGAAATTCTGCTCCAGCTCATGGCCGGATTCCGGCTCGATATCGGTCGCATCCAGGGTCAGAAACGGCTGGTCGTCGGCGCGCGCGACCGGCGGGACAAGCACGAGTGCCAGCAGGGCAAGTCTGATTGGAAACCCGGACGGCACGCTTCCCTCACGTAAATGAGAATAGGTCGCAATGTAGTGCAGTCATGGAGGAGGGGCTTGTAACTGTCAATAAGAATGAGTCGCAACTTAACGGCGGCTCGGCGAGGACGGGACTCACGTTAGGCTCGCGCGCAGGAAAAAGGGAGATCGCCATGCTCACCCCCGTGCTCGCGCTGGTCGTCTGGACGCTCGTGATCTGGATCTGGATGTACGCGACCCGCATCCCCGCCATGCAGAAGGCCGGCATCGCACCGCAGGCGGCGCGCTTTCCCGGTTCGCTCGACCAGTTGCCGCCGTCCGTCCGGCAGGTGGCCGACAACTACAACCACCTGATGGAGCAGCCGACGATCTTCTATGCGCTGTGTTTCTACGTCGCAATCGCCGGCCACACCGACAGCCTCAACATCGACCTTGCCTGGGCCTATGTCGGATTGCGCGTGCTGCACTCGCTGATCCAGTGCACGGTCAACGTCGTCAACCTGCGCTTCCTCGTCTTCGCGCTGTCGACCCTGGTGCTCATGGCGATCGCCGCGCGCCAGGTGCTCGCGATCGCGTAAGCGGCGTCATACCTCGCCCCAGAGTCTCAGGCAGTTGTGATAGACTGCCGAGATGCGGCTCAACGCCGGGTGATCGGGCAGCGCCGGATTGAGTTCGGCCAGCGAACGGTCGATGTCGAACAGGATCCGCCGATGGGTCTCGTTGCGCACGATGCTCTGGATCCAGAAGAACGATACATGCCGCGCGCCGCGAGTGATCGGCGCGACGCGATGCGTGGTGTTGGCGGGGTAGAGCACCAGATGGCCGGCCGGAAGCTTGGCCATGCCGCTGCCGTCCTCGATCTGCAATTCGCCGCCGTCGTATTCGCCGGGCTCGCTCAGGAACAAGGTCCCCGCGACATCGGCGCGGATGGTTCGCGGGGTGCGCGGCATCGGCATGATCGCGGCGTCGCTGTGGAAACCATAGGTCATGCCGGGTTCGTAGCGGCTGAAGTTCGGCCGCGTGATGCTGTGCGGAAAGGCGGTGGCGATGACGAGCTGGTTTCGCTGCAGCGCGCGCAACACGATCTGCGCCATCTCCGTGGCTTCGGCGCTGTCCTCCGCCAGCTGGAGATTGCGCTTGACCAGCGCGCCGCGTGCGCCCGCCGTGGCGCGGCCGTCGGTCCAGGTCGCGGCCGCCAGCTTGTCGCGGCAGAGCTTGAGCTCCTCGGCCGTCAGAACGTTGGGAATATTGATCATCATCGCGGCGGGCCCCCACCCCGCACCTCATCTTAGAGCGAATGGGGGCGGTTCGCGCGGGGCTCGATGTCTCAGGGGAGGCACTTGCCAAGCGCGGTGGCGCCTCGCTCAATGGCGCAGGGGAGGGCACCATGGCCGAGAACAAGACCAAGCCGACCGGGGCGGCGGTGAGCGCGTTCCTGGGTGCGATTCCCGAAGCCGTGCGCAAGTCCGACGCCAAGACGCTGGCCCAACTGATGCAGGCCGCGAGCGGCGAGAAGCCGGCGATGTGGGGGCCGTCGATCGTGGGCTTCGGCAGCGTGCACTACAAGTACGACAGCGGCCGCGAAGGCGACATGCCGATGATCGGCTTCTCGCCGCGCAAGGCTGCGCATGTGCTCTACGGCGTCGCCAGCTTCGACGGCGCCGACAAGCTGCTCGCGTGCCTCGGCAAGCACACCACTGGCAAGGGCTGCCTCTACATCAAGAAACTCGCCGACGTAGACGAAAAGGTGCTGGCGACCCTGATGGCGAAGTCTGTCGCGGCGAAGAGGAAGAAGGGCGCGAAGAGCGGGTGTTGAGTTTTCGCGCGTCGGATCGCACTACAGGCTGAGTTCGCTATGCGATCCAAGACGCACAAGCTCAAGCGTCTTGGCATCGGGTTTGCGGTAGATCAGCACGAGGTCGGGTTTGATGTGGCAGTCGCGGTGATCCTTCCAGTCGCCTCCCAGCGGATGATCGCGAAACTTCTCTGATGGTGGGCGGTCCGCCAACAGCAGTTTGAGCACTCGCCGCAATTCTGTCTCCAGGCTGGCTGCCTGCCGTCCTTTGGTTTCGCGTTTGTAATCACGCTTGAAACGCGTGGTTCGCCTAATCGTCCGCATTGAGATCGGCGATCAGATCGTCGATGCCGCCGACCGTGGTGAGTTCACCGCGTCGCGCCGCCTGCATTGCTTCGATGGTGTCGGCGTTTGGTACCAGGGGATCGAAAGGCAAGCGTTTCTCCGCCACCGTGCGCACGAGCATCATCCGGACCGCGTCCGACACCGTTAGGCCGACCGCTTCAAGGATTTTGGTTGCTTGATTTTTGGTCCGTTCGTCGATCCGTGCACGGACAACTGAATTCGCAGGCATGGCTACTCCTTGTAGCTACAATGTAGCTCACAAGACTGCAAGTTTCAATGCGCAATCCCCCGCAATTTTCTTTCCCTCCGGCCTTGACCGGTTCCCCCCTCTTTTCTATATAGCCGCACCTTTCAGACGCAGGCCGTCGGGTTAACCCCCGAAACGCTGTCGGAAAGCCAGTTAAAGCGTCGAACCGCGCGACCGAAAGGTCCTCCGCGTGTCAGGGGCAGGCCTGCGGGCTCGCCCCCGTTTTGTGTTTTGCCGCCTTCCGGCGGCGTGGATGAGGAAGACGAATGCCGACGATCAACCAGTTGATCCGCAAGCCGCGCGGCGAGAAGCCCAAGCGCAACAAGGTGCCGGCGCTGCAGCAATGCCCGCAGAAGCGCGCGGTCTGCACCCGCGTCTATACGACCACGCCGAAGAAGCCGAACTCGGCGCTGCGCAAGGTGGCCAAGGTGCGCCTGACCAACGGCTACGAGGCGCTCACTTATATCCCCGGCGAGGGCCATAATCTTCAGGAGCACTCGGTGGTGCTGATCCGCGGCGGCCGCGTCAAGGACTTGCCCGGCGTGCGCTACCACATCATCCGCGGCGTGCTCGACACCCAGGGCGTCAAGGACCGCAAGCAGCGCCGTTCGCTCTACGGCGCCAAGCGTCCGAAATAAGGGAGAGCTGAAAGATGTCCCGCCGCCGCCGCGCCGAGAAACGCGAGATCACCCCGGACGCCAAGTTCGGCGACCTCGTGCTCGCCAAGTTCATGAACAGCCTGATGTACGACGGCAAGAAGTCCGCCGCCGAGGGCATCATCTACAACGCCTTCGACACCATCCAGGCCAAGACCAAGACCGATCCGATCCAGGTCTTCCATGAGGCGCTGCGCAACGTCTCGCCGGCGATCGAAGTGAAGTCGCGCCGCGTCGGCGGCGCCACCTATCAGGTGCCGGTGGAAGTGCGCACCGACCGCGCGCGCGCGCTCGCCATCCGCTGGATCATCACCGCGGCGCGCGGCCGCAACGAGCCCACGATGACCGCCAGGCTCTCGGGGGAGCTGCTCGACGCCGCCAACAATCGCGGCACGGCGGTCAAGAAGCGTGAAGACACGCACAAGATGGCGGATGCGAACCGTGCGTTCTCGCACTACCGCTGGTAACGCGTAACCCAGGACCCAAGGCAATGCCCCGTACCACCCCGCTCGAACGCTACCGCAACATCGGCATTGCCGCGCATATCGATGCCGGCAAGACGACGACGACCGAGCGCATCCTCTATTACACGGGCAAGAGCCATAAGATCGGCGAAGTGCATGACGGCGCCGCCACCATGGATTTCATGGAGCAGGAGCAGGAGCGCGGCATCACCATCACGTCCGCGGCGACGACCTGCTACTGGAACGACCACCGCATCAACATCATCGACACGCCCGGCCATGTCGACTTCACCATCGAGGTCGAGCGCTCGATGCGCGTCCTCGACGGCGCGGTCGCGGTGTTCGATGCCGTCGCCGGCGTCGAGCCGCAATCCGAGACGGTGTGGCGCCAGGCCGACAAGTACAAGGTTCCGCGCATCTGCTTCGTCAACAAGATGGACCGCACCGGCGCCGATTTCCCGCGCTGCATCGCCATGATGATCGACAGGCTGGGCACGCGTCCGGCCGTGATCGCCTGGCCGATCGGCAGCGAGAGCGACTTCAAGGGCATCGTCGACATCGTGCGCATGAAGGCGATCGTCTGGCGCGACGAGCAGCTCGGCGCCAAGTTCGACGAGGTCGAGATCCCCGCCGACCTTCAGGACAAGGCCAAGGAACTCCACACCCAGCTCGTCGAGATGGCGGTCGAAGAGGACGAGGCCCTGCTCGAGGCCTATCTCGACGGCAAGATGCCGGGTGTCGAAGACCTCAAGCGCTGCATCCGCAAGGGCACGACGGGATTCCGCTTCGTGCCGGTGATGTGCGGCTCGGCCTTCAAGAACAAGGGCGTGCAGCCGCTGCTCGATGCGGTGGTCGACTATCTGCCGTCGCCGCTCGACATCCCGCCGGTGCACGGCACCGATCTCAAGGGCAACGACGTCACCCGCCCCGCCGACGACAAGGCGCCGTTCGCGGGTCTCGCCTTCAAGATCATGGACGATCCCTTCGTCGGCTCGATCACCTTCGTGCGCATCTATTCCGGCACGGTGTCGTCCGGCACCGGCGTGCTGAACTCCGTCAAGGACAAGAACGAGCGCGTCGGCCGCATGCTGCTGATGCACGCGAACAGCCGCGAGGACGTCAAGGAAGCGCTTGCCGGCGACATCGTCGCTTTCGCGGGCCTGAAGCTCACCACCACCGGCGAGACGCTCTGCGATCCCAACAATCCGGTGATCCTGGAGCGCATGGAATTCCCCGAGCCGGTCATCGAAGTCGCCATCGAGCCCAAGACCAAGGCCGACCAGGAGAAGATGGGCGTCGCGCTCAATAGGTTGGCGCAGGAGGATCCGTCCTTCCGCGTCTCGACCGATCAGGAGAGCGGCCAGACCATCCTCAAGGGCATGGGCGAGCTGCATCTCGACATCAAGGTCGACATCCTGCGCCGCACCTACAAGGTCGACGCCACGGTCGGCGCGCCGCAGGTCGCCTATCGCGAGACGCTGAGCAAGCCCGTCACCGTCAAGTACACCCACAAGAAGCAGACGGGCGGCTCCGGCCAGTTCGCCGAAGTCACCATCGAGTTCGAGCCGCTGCCGCCGGGCTCCGGCTTCGTCTTCGAGAACGACGTCGTCGGCGGCGCGATCCCGAAGGAGTTCATTCCCTCGGTCGAAAAGGGCATCAAGGCGCAGAAGGAATCGGGCCTGCTCGCCGGCTTCCCGGTGATCGACTTCCAGGCGCGGCTCGTCGACGGCAAGTATCACGAGGTGGACTCCAACGCGCTCACCTTCGACATCGCGGCGCGCGCGGCGTTCCGCGAGCTTGCCAGCCGAGGCGCGGTCAAGCTGCTCGAGCCGATCATGAAGGTCGAGGTCGTGACGCCGGAGGATTTCCTCGGTGGCGTCATCGGCGATCTGAATTCGCGCCGCGGCCAGGTGCAGGGCACCGACAGCCGCGGCAACGCGCAGGTGGTCACCGCGATGGTGCCGCTCGCCAACATGTTCGGCTACATCAACCAGCTTCGCTCGATGAGCCAGGGCCGCGCGCAGTATTCGATGGAGTTCCATCACTACGAGCAGGTGCCGCAGGCGATCGCGGACGAAGTCAAGGCGAAATACGCATAACGGTTCCAACCGGCCTCAAGCAGCGAAGCGGTAGGCCAAAATAGAAGATCAGCATACGGAGAGACGACCATGGCCAAGGCGAAATTCGAGCGGAACAAGCCGCATTGCAACATCGGGACGATCGGTCATGTCGATCACGGCAAGACGTCGCTGACGGCTGCGATCACGAAGGTTCTGGCGGAGACGGGCGGAGCGACGTTCACGGCCTACGACCAG
>JAFARO010000011.1 GCA_019245415.1 Alphaproteobacteria bacterium
CGGCGCATCGCGCATGCGCTCGTCAACGGGATCACCGACTTCATCGATGTGGACACCGAGGAGGCGCGGCAGGCCGCCGAGCGCCCGCTTCAGGTGATCGAAGGCCCCCTCATGGACGGCATGAACATCGTCGGCGACCTCTTCGGCTCCGGCAAGATGTTCCTGCCGCAAGTCGTCAAATCCGCGCGGGTGATGAAGCAGGCGGTCGCCGTGCTCCTGCCCTACATGGAGGCGGAAAAGGCGAAAAACGCCAACGGGGTGCGCAAGGCCCGCGGCAAGATCGTCATGGCCACGGTCAAGGGCGACGTGCACGACATCGGCAAGAACATCGTCGGCGTCGTCCTGCAATGCAACGGCTACGAAGTGATCGATCTGGGCGTGATGACGCCTGCGCAGAAAATCCTCGACACCGCCCGCGAGCGCAAGGCCAACATCATCGGACTCTCCGGCCTGATCACGCCGTCGCTCGACGAGATGTGCAACGTCGCCGCCGAGATGGAGCGCCAGGGCTTCGACATCCCCCTGCTCATCGGCGGCGCCACGACCAGCCGCGTGCATACCGCGGTGAAAATCGATCCGCGGTACCGGCGTGGCCAGACAGTGCATGTGAGCGATGCTTCGCGCGCCGTGGGCGTCGCGGCAACCCTGCTCAGCCGGGACTCGAACCGCGCCTTTTGCGACGGCGTGCGGACGGAGTACGAGACCCTGGCTCTGCAACACGCCAACCGCAAAGGTCCCGTGCGGCGGCTCAGCCTCGCAGAAGCGCGGGCCAACGCGATGCGGACCGATTGGACGAGTTACACGCCGCCGGTCCCGACATATTTCGGCGTGCGCAATTATGGTCCCTATGATCTGGGTGAACTCGCGCGCTATATCGACTGGACGCCGTTTTTCCAGACTTGGGAGCTCGCCGGAAAATTCCCCGCCATCCTCGAAGACGACAAGGTCGGCGAGGCCGCCCGCGGGCTCTATGCCGATGCGCAGCAGATGCTGGCCAAGATCGTGGACGGGAAGTGGCTGACGGCGCAGGCCGTCGCGGGCTTCTGGCCTGCCAATTCCGACGGCGACGACATCGTTCTGTTCGGCGACAAGGCGCGAAAATTCCCGCTCGCCACGCTGCACACGCTGCGCCAGCAGATGCATCGCGAGCAAGGCCGGCCCAACATGGCGCTCGCCGATTTCATCGCGCCGAGGGGCGTCGCCGATTTCATCGGCGGCTTTGCGGTCACGGCGGGCCTCGGCGAGGAATCGCACATCAAGGCGTTCGAAGCCGCGCATGACGACTACAGCGCGATCTTGTTGCGTGCGCTCGCCGACCGTCTTGCCGAAGCGTTCGCCGAGCGCCTTCATGAGCGCGTGCGCAAGGAATTCTGGGGATACGCTCCCGACGAGGATCTCCCCAACGACCAGCTCATCGCCGAGACCTATCGCGGCATCCGCCCGGCACCCGGCTACCCCGCACAGCCCGACCACACCGAGAAGGGCACGCTGTTCGCGCTGCTGGACGCCGAAGCGCGCGCCGGGATCAAGCTCACGGAGAGCTTCGCCATGTGGCCGGGATCGTCGGTCTCGGGACTCTACTTCTCGCATCCCGAAAGCCGCTATTTCGGAATCGGCAAGATCGAGCGCGACCAGATCGAGGACTACGCGCGCCGCAAAGGCTGGAGCGTGGCGGAGGCCGAGCGCTGGCTGGCACCGATTCTCAACTACGACCCTCGGGCGGCGGCTGCCTAAGGCTCTCCAAACCCCCCGCCCCCCGGAGTTTCGATTTCGATGGCGTCGCCCGATTTGACCGCGGCTTCGTCGCAGCCCTTGAGCGCGATGCGTTCGCCGTCGTTCCGTATCAATGTGGTGCGGCCGCGCGCGCCGGCCTGTCCCCCCTCCAGGCCAAAGGGAGAGGTCTCGCGCCGCGTCGACAGGATCGCGGCCGTCATCGCTTCGCGGAATCGGATTCGTCTGCGCGCGCCGTCGCCGCCGTGGCGGCGCCCTGCCCCGCCCGAGCCGTGCCGCATGGAAAATTCCTCGACCAGGACCGGATAGCGCTCTTCCAGAATCTCCGGGTCGGTGAGGCGCGAATTGGTCATGTGCGTGTGCACGCAGCTCTCGCCGTCGAAATCGCGGCCCGCGCCCGCGCCGCCGCAGATGGTCTCGTAATACTGATGCCGGCCATTGCCGAAGGTCAGATTGTTCATCGTTCCCTGGCTCGCCGCGAGCACGCCCAGGCAGCCGAACAGCGCATCGACGACGGCCTGGCTGGTTTCGACATTGCCGGCGGCGACGGCAGCCGGCGGCCGCGGATTGAGCAGCGAGCCCCCGGGCACGACGATCTCGAGCGGCCGCAAGCATCCCGCGTTCATCGGAATATCGGACTCGACGAGACAGCGGAAGACATAGAGCACCGCCGCCTTGGTCACCGAGCGCGGGGCATTGAAGTTGTTGAGCTGCTGCGGACTTGTTCCGGTGAAGTCGATGCGCGCCTTGCGCCGCGCCTTGTCGACGGTGACGGCAATGGCGATCTTCATGCCGCCGTCCATCGGCATCTCGAAGCGGCTGTCCTTGAGCGCCTCGATCACTTTGCGGACCGAGCTTTCGGCGTTGTCCTGGACGTGATTCATATAGTTCTCGACAGTCGCAACGCCGTGCTCGGCGCAGGCCTGCCGCAAGCCTTCGGCCCCTTTGGCGCAAGCCGCGGTCTGTGCCTTGAGATCGGCGACGTTCTGGTCGGGATTGCGCGCGGGATAGGGTTGGGTGCCGAGAACGGCGCGCATCGCAGGCTCGTCGAAACGGCCCGCATGCACCATGCGCACGCCGTCGAACAGGACGCCCTCTTCCGCGATGTCTTTCGAGAAGGCGGGCATCGAGCCCGGCGTGATACCTCCGATATCGGCATGGTGGCCGCGGCTGGCGACGAAGAAGCGCCGGGAACCCTGCACGAACACCGGCATCACGACCGTGATGTCCGGCAGATGCGTGCCGCCGTCATAGGGTGCATTGGTGACGAAGACGTCGCCTTCCTGCATGGCGGGATGCTTGCGCAGGATGGCGCTCACGCAATCGCCCATCGAGCCCAGATGCACCGGCATGTGCGGCGCATTGGCGATCAAGGCACCCTCGCCGTCGAACACCGCGCAGGAGAAGTCGAGCCGCTCCTTTATGTTGACGCTGGCCGAGGTGTTCTTGAGCGTCACCCCCATCTCCTCCGCGATCGCCATGAAGCGATTGGCAAAGACTTCGAGCAGCACCGGATCGGGGTCCGTGCGCTGGGCCGCTTTGCCGAGCGCGGCGCGCCGCCAGCAGGTCAGCACCAGGGCGCCGCTGCGGCTTTTCGTGGCTTGCCATCCCGGCTCGACGACCACCGTCTGATGCGGCTCCATCAGCAAAGCCGGACCGGGAACGGTTTCGTCCGCTTCGAGGTCGCCGGTGTGGCGCAAGGCCGCTTCGTTCCAGGCGCCATCCGAGAAGAATTCCGCCCGCTGCGCTGCGGACGCAGCCCTCCCAGGCGCCGCGATGCGCTCGTCGAGACGCGGATTGTGCGCCACCGCCTCGGCCTCGATCGATTGCGCGATGAGACCGCGGCCCTCGAAACCGAAACCGAAAAGCTGCGCGTGGCGCTCGGCGAATTGCCGTTGCATTGAGGGGCCGAGGTCGATCGGGATCGTGGTGTCGCTTCCTTCGTAGTGCAGATGGACGCGGATCTGGACCGAAGAGACCTCGCCGCCCTGTGCGACGATGTCGTCCGCGGCCTGGCGTCCCAGACCGGTCGCGATCGCTTCGATTTCCTCGAGGCTCTGCGGCCCCAGGTCCTTGCCGTATGCGGCCTGGCGCACGCTTCGCAGCTGCGCGAGCTTCATGCCGTAGGCGGACAGCAAGCCCGACAGCGGGTGAATCAGTATCGTGGAGATGCCCAGCGCATCGGCGACGAGACAGCCATGCTGGCCCGCGGCCCCGCCGAAGCAATTGAGCGCGTAGTCGCGCGGATCATATCCTTTCGCCACCGAGATCGTGCGAATCGCATTCGCCATGTTGTCGACGGCGATGCGGATGAAGCCGTCCGCAACCGCCTCCGCGCTTCGCCCGTCGCCTAGGGCACGCGCCAGCCGTTCGAAAGCCCTGCCGACGGCGTCGGCATCGAGGCGCTCATCGCCGCCGGGGCCGAAGATGTTCGGGAACGAGTCCGGCTTGAGCTTGCCGACCATGACATTGGCGTCGGTCACCGTCAGCGGGCCGCCGCCGCGATACGCCATGGGACCTGGAACCGCACCGGCCGAATCGGGGCCGACCCGGAATCGCGCGCCGTCGAAATGCAGAACCGAACCGCCGCCGGCTGCGACGGTGTGGATCGCCATCATCGGCGTCTTGAGCCGCACGCCCGCGATCTCGTTTTCGTAGACGCGCTCGTATTCACCCTCGAAGCGGGCCACATCGGTCGATGTCCCGCCCATGTCGAAGCCGATGACGCGTTCGAAGCCCGCCTCCTTCGCGGTCTCCGCCATGGCCACCACGCCGCCGGCGGGCCCGGAAAGGATTGCATCCTTGCCGCGGAAATGCGACGGAGCGGCGAGACCGCCATTCGAGGTCATGAAGAACAGCCGCGCGCCGTCGCCGAGACCGCGCCCAACTTTCTTCGTGTAGCGATCGAGCACCGGCGAGAGATAGGCGTCCGCCACCGTGGTATCGCCGCGCGCCACGAATTTCGGCAGAGGCGCGGTCTCGTGACCGGTGGAAACATGCGCGAAGCCCTGAGCACGGGCGATGGCGGCGGCCTTTCTCTCGTGATCGGGATACCGGTACGCGTGAAGAAAGTGGATGGCGCAGGAGCGCAGTCCGGCGGCATGGATCTGGCGCAGATCGTGCGCCAGCTTTCGCTCGTCGAGGACGGCGAGCACTTCGCCCTCGGCCGTGATCCGCTCGTCCGCCTCGATCACGGCGGCGTACAGCATCTGCGGCAGTTCGATGCGCAGCGTGAAGAGCTTCGGGCGGTTCTGGTTGCCGATGCGCAATTGGTCGGCAAAGCCCCGGGTCGTCACCAGCACGGTAGGCTCACCTTTGCGCTCGAGCAGCGCATTGGTGGCGACCGTCGTTCCCATGCGCACCTGGCCGACCGCGCCGGCCGGGATCGCGTCCGATGGACCAAGGTCCAAGAGTCGCCGGATGCCCTCGATCGCGGCATCGTCATAGGCATCGCTGCGCGACAGAAGCTTGAGCGTGCGCAGCGCCCCTTGCGGGGACTCGGCGACGATGTCGGTGAAGGTGCCACCGCGATCGATGTGGAAATTCCAGGCGCCGCTCATCCCACCACGCGTCTCATTTCCGCCGAGATTGCCCAGGAATTTGGGCCCATGTCCATTTGGGGGAAATTCGGCGCGGCGGTGGGCGGCATGCTCGGCGCGTTGGGCGATATGTTCCGCCCCGGAACCGGGATTCAGTCCGCCGAGGCCGATGTCGCCTTCACCATCGCGGTGATCGCGCTGTCGGCCAAGATGGCCAAGGCCGACGGTATCGTCACCCCCGACGAAGTTGCGGCATTCGAACGGCTGTTCCGCGTGGTGCCGTCCGAGGCCGCCAATGTGCGTCGCGTCTTCGATCTTGCCCGCGGCGATACGGCGGGATTCGAGACCTATGCCCGCCAGATCGTGCGGCGCTTCGCCGCCAATCCCGGCCTGCTCGAGGATATTCTCGACGGCCTGTTCGAGATCGCCAAAGCGGACGGCGTTTTGCATCCCGGCGAAGCCGCCTTCCTCGAGCGCGTCGCCCAAATCTTCGGGTTTTCGCCGGGCGAGTTCCGCCGCATTCGCGCCAGCCACTTCGCGCCCGAAGCCTCCGATCCCTATGTCATTCTCGGTGTCGCCTATGATGCCGACGACGAGGCGATCCGGCGGACCTATCTGAGGCTGGTGCGCGAGAACCACCCCGACAGCCTGATCGGCCGTGGCGTGCCGGCGGAATTCGTGCGGCTGGCCACCGACAAGCTTTCGGCGATCAACGGCGCGTATGAGCGCCTGCGGCAGGAACGGGGCTGGCAGGCTTGATCAGAGAAAATACCTTAAATACCCAAGCCAAGCCATCAAATGATAATGATCGGCAGCAACCCTTCGATTCTGATGGGAAAGTTATCCAAAGGACACTGGACACCGGGCGCGCATGGACGGAAAGTTGTGTGGCGTCAAGGCTGAGGCAAGACAGTCGCAACGGTGTCCGCTGCACAAACTGAAACCAGGCACAATCGGGGGCCCAAGCTGATCGAAGAGCCCCCCACTCCCTCGCCGGGCGCAGCGCTCGACTCCGCGCTGGCCCGCAAGGTGCTCGAAGCGGCGCCGAACATCATCTATGTCTACGACGTCCAGCGCGAGCAGAGCGTTTTCCAGAACCGCCGCTTCGGCGAGTTGCTCGGCCATCCGCCGTCCGAGCCCGGCCAGAGCGAGTGGATGGTCCACATCCATGAGGACGACGCGGCGAGTTTTCGGTCGTACCTCGAGCGCCTGAAAGCGATCGCGCCCGGCGAGACGACGTTCTGGGAGTTCCGCATGCGCGACTCCGACGGCAACTGGCGCTGGTTCATGAGCCGCGACGCGCTGCTGACGGCCGACGATGCGGGCAAGCCCCACCTGATCGTCGGCAGCGCCTCGGACATCACCGAACAGAAGCGTGCCGAACAGCACAAGGAGCTCCTCGCCGACGAGATGCGCCACCGAGCGCGCAACCTCGTCTCGGTCGTGCAGGCGATCGGGCGCATGTCGCGGCCCAAGAACCAGCCGGAGGTCGCGCGCCATGTCGACGCCTTCATGGGCCGCCTGCTGACATTGCTCAATACCGGCAGCATCGTGCTGTCTTCGACGAGCCGCATGGCCAAGATCTCGGAAGTGGCGCAAACCGCGCTGGAACCGTTTCAGGGAACCGGGGCAGCGCGCATCGCACTGCACGGAACCGACGTCATCCTCTCCGAGCACACCTCCGCAAGCCTGGCGCTGGCGCTGCACGAACTGGCCACCAATGCTGCGAAATACGGCGCCTTGTCGTGCGAGACCGGCAGAGTCGCGCTGAAGTGGGAACTCGTCCCGTCGGACGCCGGCAGCCGTTTCACCATGAGCTGGACGGAGAGCGGCGGTCCGCTCGTGCAGGAGCCTGCGGCGGAAGGCTTTGGAGCGCGGGTGATCCGGCAAAGCGTTGCGCGCGAGCGCAACGGCACCATCACCATCGACTACCGGCCGTCGGGCCTGATCTGCCGATTCGAGTTCGACATGCCGGAAAAAATTTAGGGTAGGTGCGAACGGGAGCTCGAACGGTTCTAGAGATCGGGGGGACCGCGATTCCGTTGCGAACTCCCGCTCGCCCGTGTGGAACGCAGGCGGCGCGAGAAGGGTTCCGGCAACTCGCCGAAAATGAATGCGAAAACCGCTGCGTCCGAACGCTGCTGACAAGGATGTCGCGCCGGCGCAGTTTGAGAGCGTGTCAGCCCGCGCGGACCTGCGTTCCCGACGCCCCTCGCGTGGGTACGCAAGGGGAACTCCCGAGCCCGTTGTGCGTTGCCGTCAGGACGCATTGAAGGGGAGGACTGCTGCCATGTCCATGACCGCAACCATAGGGCCGTTCCTGCCCTATCTGCGCCGCTACGCGCGCTCCCTGACGGGGTCGCAGGCCAGCGGAGACGCCTATGTGCGCGCACTGCTCGAAGCCATGCTGGAAGGCAACGTCGCGCTTCGCTCCGACCTGCCGCCGCGCCTGGCCCTCTATCGGCTGTTCCACGAGTTCTGGTCGGCGTCGACGCCGCCCGATCTCGGCGAGGCCTCCGAGGACCTGACCTCGGTCGAGCAGCGGCTGCAGGCGCTGCAGCCGACCAAGCGCGAAGCCCTGCTGTTGACCGCCGTGGAAGGCTTCTTCGTGCAGGAAGCCGCCGTCATTCTTGGCATGCGCCCGGACGAGATCGAGGATGCGATCGCCGGCACTTTGCGCACCATCGACCGCGATCTGAGCTCGCGCATCCTGATCATCGAGGACGAGATGGTCATCGCCATCGATCTCGAGAACCTCGTCACCGAAATCGGGCATAGCGTCGTCGGAATCGCCAGCACCCGCGAGGAAGCGGTCAAGCTGGCGCGCGAGCAGGAGCCGGATCTGGTACTGGCCGATATCCAGCTCGCCGACGGCAGCTCCGGCGTCGACGCCGCGGCCGATATCCTGCGCACCTTGAACATTCCGGTGATCTTCATCACAGCCTTTCCCGAATGCCTGCTGACCGGCGAGCGGCTCGAGCCGACCTATCTGATCTCCAAGCCCTTCCTGCGCGACACGGTGAAGGCGACCGTCGGACAGGCGCTGTTCTTCCACAAGCCGGCAGGGGTGAGGCCGGCGACGGGATTCGACGGCGAAGACCGCAACGCCGCGACAGGGCATTGGAGCGCCACCGCCTAAAGGGGAACCGGCGCCGCCATCTCACGTTTGCCTCTTGTCAAGAAGGAGACTGTTCATGGCAACAGCAAGCGGACATACCAGCGCAATTCTGGCTTCCAAAGTGAAGGGCACGGCGGTGTACAACACGGCGGGCGACAAGATCGGCCACGTGGAGGACGTCGTCCTCGACAAGCTTTCCGACCACATCATGTTTGCCGCCCTGGGTTTCGGCGGCGTTCTGGGCGTGGGCGAAAAATACTATCCCGTTCCCTGGTCGGTGCTCGACTACAATGCCGACAAGGGCGGCTATGTCGTTCCGCTTTCGAAATCGATGCTCGAGAAGGCTCCGGCCTACGATCTCGACGAGCTGACCAACAACGATGGGAACCTCGGCGCGGTGCGCGAGAAGTCCTATTCGTACTACAACGTCGAGCGCGACTGGTGAGCCGACGATACTGTCAGAAATGCACACACGCCCGGCGACCCGCCGGGCGTGTTGCGTTTCAAGACCGAAGCGATCAGTGCTGCGATTCGCGGATCGAATCCTTCGCGCCGCCGACGGCGTTCTCGATCTTTCCTTTGACCTTGTCGGCCTTGCCTTCCGCCTGAAGCTTGCTGTCGCCCGTCACGCGGCCGGCGGCATCCTTCAGGGCACCTTTGGCCTGGTCTCCCATTCCCTTGATGCGGTCCTTGTCCATTCGTCGTATCCTTTCGTCTGGGCCAAGGGAAAACGTCCGGCCGGGAGCCAAGTTCCTGCGCGGGACATTGCAAGCCGCGTAACCAATCGACTGCGGAGCCGGACCGGAACCCGGAGCGCCTGGAAGCGTTTCTTCCCGCATTGTCGCGGCCCGCGGGACCTCTCTTGCCCACTCTCAAGCGTTGTGTGCCGCTCGCCGTCGCAGTCTTCTTCGTCGCGTCGTCGGCCCTCGCGTCGCCGAGGTCCGGCGGCATCGGTCTCGGCAGCACGGACGAAGCCCTCCTGCTTCTGGAAATCGCATTGTTGCTGCTGGTGGGGCGAGGTCTCGGCGAACTCATGCAGCGCATCGGCCAGCCGGGGGTGGCCGGACAACTCCTGGCGGGCCTGATCCTCGGTCCGTCGCTGTTCGGATGGCTCCTGCCGCATCTTCATGCCGCGGTGTTCCCGCCGACCGCGGTGCAGAAGAATCTGCTCTCGGGCATCGCCAATGTCGGCATCATGATGCTGCTGCTGCTGACCGGGATGGAAATCGACCTGCGGCTGGCGAGAAAAGTCGGCGCGCCCGCGCTCACCATCGCGCTCGCAGGCGTGGCGCTGCCCTTTGCGTGCGGCTTCTTGCTCGGCCAGTTCCTCCCCGATTCGGTCCTGCCATGGCCGCACAACCGCACGATCACCGCTCTCTTTCTCGGGACCGCGCTGTCGATCTCGTCGATCAAGATCGTCGCCACGGTCATCCGGGAGATGAACTTCGCGCGCCGCGATCTCGGACAGATCATCGTCGCCTCGGCCATCATCGAAGACACCATCGGCTGGATCGTCATCGCCGTCACGCTGGGCATTGCCGGCGCCGGCGGTGTCGCCCCCGGTACGCTTGCCAAGACCGTGATCGGGACGCTGCTGTTCCTGGTGCTGAGTTATACGCTCGGCCGACGGCTCGTCTTCTGGCTCATTCGCTGGGTGAACGACAATTTCCTCAGCGACTACGCCGTGGTCACCGCGATCCTGATCGTGATGTGCTTGATGGCGCTCGCGACCCAGGCCATCGGCGTCAATACGGTGCTGGGCGCCTTCGTCGCCGGAGTGCTCGTCGGCGAATCCCCCATCCTGTCGCGGCATATCGAGGACCAGCTGCGCGGACTGATCACGGCTTTCATGATGCCGATCTTTTTCGGCCTCTCGGGGTTGTCGGCGGACTTGACGGTGCTGCGCGATCCCAAACTCGCGCTGCTCACCCTCGCCTTCATCGCCGCGGCCAGCGTCGGCAAGTTCTCGGGCGCCTTTGCGGGCGGCTTGATCGGCAGGCTGAGCGGGCGCGAGGCGACGGCGCTGGGCTGCGCCATGAACGCGCGCGGCAGCACCGAAGTGATCGTGGCCTCGATCGGCCTGGGCATGGGCGCGCTGACCAAGGAGCTCTACAGCATGATCGTGGTGATGGCGCTTCTCACCACGCTTTCGATGCCGCCTTCGCTGCGCTGGGCACTGGGCCGCGTTCCTTTGCGCAAGGAGGAGCGCGCGCGGCTGGCGAAGGAAGACATCGACTCGCGCGGTTTCGTCAGCAAGTTCGAGCGGCTTCTGATCGCCGCCGATGAAAGCGCCGGCGGCAAGCTCGCCTCACGCCTCGCCGGTGTGATCGCAGGCCGCCGCGGCATTCCGGTGACCGTCGTGCCGCTGCGCACCAAAGCCGCGGAGCCCGATGAACAGACTCTCGCCAACATCGCCGTCGACGGCGCCAAGCAAGGCCATCGGGCGGTGAAGGATGCGGCGGGCGACGAGCCGGCGCCCGGCAAAGTCGAAGTCATGGCGCGCCATCCGGAGACCGCACAGGAAGCGGTCGCGACCGAGGCGCCGAAAGGCTACGACATCCTGATACTCGGCATCGAGCGGATGATCGAAGGAGAGGCATTCGCGCCCGTTGTCGAGAGGCTGGCATCGGACTTCGCCGGACCGGTGGCGCTGGTCTTCGCCGGCAGCGAGAACGACATTGCCGAAAGCAGCTTCAATATTCTCGTTCCTGTCAACGGCACCGAGACGGGGCGGCGCGGCGCGGAATTCGCCTTCGCGCTTGCCGGAGCGTCCGCCGACGAACTCCAAGCGCTCTACGTCGCGAACCGTCAAGCAGCCCGAAAAACCGCGCGCATCGTGCGCCGGCGTACGGAGCGTGCGTTGCTCGAGGATGTGCGCGCGCTTGCCGCCCGCTATGGACATGAAAAAATGGAGACGGCGGTCCACACCGATATCGAACCGCACAAGGCGATCCTGCGCGAGGCTAAGCGCCATGGCCGCAACCTGATCGTGCTGGGAACCAGCCGGCGCGTGGGCGACCACCTCGCGATCGGCCAGACGGCGCAGAACGTCTTGCAGGGCTGGAAGGGCGCCTTGGTTCTGGTGGTGCTCTGAGGGAACAAAATCCGTGCTCCGCGCGTAGTCGCCTGGGACCAGGCGCCGTCGGCCGAAGGCTGCGGCCGCCTGCACGGAACGCGCCATGCCAGCCAGGAAAACCGCCAAACATGCCCACAAGGCCGCCCGCCCGTCGCATGCCAAGGCGGGCCCGGCGCACAGCAAGGAAGCCCGGCTCAGCGCGCGGCCGGTGTGGCAGGGGCATCTGCGGCTGTCCCTGGTGTCGTGTCCCGTTGCCCTGTTCGGCGCCACCTCGCGCGCCAACGACATCTCGTTCCATCTGATCAATCCTGAGACCAACAACCGCATCAAGATGGTAGCGACCGATCCCGACACCGGGCCGGTCGAACGCTCGAGCCTGGTGCGTGGCTTCGAGATCCAGAAGAACCACTACGTCATCGTCAAGCCGGAAGAACTCGACGCCGTGAAGCTCGAGACCACGAACACCATCGACATCGAACGCTTCGTCGACGAAAGCGATATCGACCGGATGTTCTGGAACACGCCCTATTTCCTGCTGCCCAGCGAAAAGAGCGGGCTCGACGCCTACACGGTGATCCGCGAAGCACTGGAGGAGACCGGCCGCATCGCGCTCGGCCGCGTCGTGATGCACACGCGCGAGCGTCTGGTCGCTCTCGAGCCGCGGGAGCGGGGACTGCTTGCGTACACGCTGCGTATGCGCGACGAGGTGGCGAACCCGAAGACAGCCTTCGCCGACATCCCGGCGGCGCGGCCCGACAAGCGCATGGTCGATATCGCCAAGAAGATCATCGAACAGCAGCAAGGCCCCTTCGAGCCCGAATTGTTCGAGGACCGCTACGAGAATGCCCTGCGCGACCTGATCCGCCGCAAGGAGAAGGGTGAGCGCATCGTCACCGCCGAGCCGGCGGAGGAGCCGGACAACGTCATCGACCTGATGGACGCGCTCAAGAAGAGCCTGAAGCACAAGGGCCGCGCCCAGGAGACCGAGCACCGCGTCAAGCGCCGGGCGCGCAAGTAGCTAGCTCGCCATCAGCTTGCGGAACGCCGGCGCCAGCGGCCGCTCGGCCTTGTCGTAGTCGCGCCAGGCGGGGCTCTTGGCGATCAGTTTCGGCGCCGTGCGCAGCGTGAACTTTTGCGGATCGAGACCCTTTCGCACCTGGCTCCAGGTCAGCGGCATCGACACGGTGGCGCCGGCGCGCGCACGGGGGGACAAGGGAGCCACCGCCGTCGACATGCGGTCGTTGCGCAGATAGTCGAGAAAGATGCGGCCCTGGCGATCCTTCTTCGCCATGTTGACCAGATAGCGCTCGGGCCGCTCGGCCGCCATCCGCACGCAGAGCTCGCGCGCGAAAGCCTTGGCCTTGGTCCAGTCGATCTTGTCCTTGGCCGAGACCTTGAAAGGCGTCACCACGTGCAGGCCCTTGCCGCCGGTGGTCTTGCAGAAGCACACAAGGCCCAGCGCCTCCAGCCGCGCGCGGATGTCGAGCGCGCCCTCGACGACGCGCGCGAAGTCGACGTCCGGCGCGGGATCGAGATCAAAGACGAACCGTCCGGGCACGTCGGGCCGTCCGCGCGCGCAATTCCAGGGATGCAGCTCCAGCGCGCCGATCTGCGCCGCGGCGATCAGCCCTTCGATCCGGTCGATCTGGAGATAGGGCTTGCGGTCGCCCGACACCCGCACGAAGGACAAAAGGTTCGACGAACCCAGCATGGCGTGGCGCTGGAAGAAATGTTCGCCCCCGATCCCGTCCGGCGCGCGCACGATGGAGCAGGGCCGGCCTTCGATATGCGGCATGATCCACGCGCCGACCGCTTCATAGTAGCGGGCGAGATCGAGCTTGGTGACCGGCTCGCCGTCGCCGGCATCCGGCCACAGCGCCTTGGCGGGCTTGGAGATGGTGACGCCGAGCACGACGTCGGATTGGCCGGATTTGGCCGCCGTGGGCCTGGGCTGCTTGAGCGCGGTCTTCGCGGCCTTGGCGGGCATGCTCGCTTCCACCTCGTCGGCGGGCTTGTCCTCGCGCAGGCCCTTGAACGAAGCCTGGCGCACCATGCCGTCGCCTGTCCAGCCGGCGTACTCGATCTCGGCGACGAGAGCAGGCTTGGCCCAATGGACGTCGCGGCCCTTGCGCGGCGCATTGACGCCCGAGAACGGACTCTCATTTGCCTCCAGCTTCTTGAGACGCGGGAAGAGGTCCCCGACCACCCTGGCGCCGAAGCCGGTGCCGACCTTGCCGACATAGACGAGTTTTGCGCCGCGATGGACGCCGACAAGAAGCGAGCGGAACCGCCCTTCGGTCTCGCTCCAGCCGCCGATCACCACTTCGTCGCCGCCGCGGCATTTGGACTTGGTCCAGTCGCCGGCACGGCCGGATTTGTAGGTCGAGCCGAGCCGCTTGGAGATGATCCCCTCCAGCGACATGCGGCAGGCCGAGTTGAGAACCGTGTCGCCCGCCGTTTCGAAATGTTCGACATAACGGATGATCGCCTGGCGGCGCGGCAGGTTCGCTTCGATCATCGCCTTCAGCCGCTGCTTGCGCTCCGTCAGGGCTAGCCTGCGTAGGTCCGCGCCTTGCACGAACATCAGGTCGAAGACGAAGAAGACGAGGTCTTTCGTCCGGCCGTCGGAGAGCGCGGCCTGGAGCGCGGCGAAATCCGGAGCGCCGGCGTCGTCGAGCGCCACGACCTCGCCGTCCACGATGCAGTCCGGCAGCGCCTTGGCCGCCTGCGCAATCGCCGAGAACTTCACGGTCCAGTCGAGGCCTTTGCGGGTCTTCAGGGTGGCTTTGCCATCCTCGACACGCAACTGCATGCGATAGCCGTCGAATTTGATCTCATGTCCCCATCCGGACCCCGCCGGGGGGCGCTCCAGCGGCTGACAGAGCTCCGGCGCGATGAAGTCCGGCATGTGTACGGTCGAGCGCGACGGCATCGCGCGCAGCTTGGGCGCGGCACTGCGGCGCCGCACGGCGGGAGCCTTCTCGTCCTTTCCGCTCCGATTGGAGTTCCACACGGCATCCGACGCAAAGGTCTTGGCCCGCATGAAGGGCTTGGGCTTGCGGCCCTTGCCGGCCGCGATCTGCGCCATGGTGCGCCCGGAGGCGACAGATTTGTCCGTCTCCATCAGCGGCTCCGTCGCGTCGGCGGATTCATAGCCGTCGTGATGCTTGATCAGCAGCCAATTGGTGCGCTTGCTCTTGAACTTGTCGTTGCGCATCCGCACCAGCACCCAGCCGCCTTTCAGCCGCGCGCCGTCCAGTGTGAATTTGAGCTCGCCCTTGCGCAGCATGTCCTGCGGCGAGCGCGGCCCTTCCGGCTCCCAATAGCCGCGGTCCCAAAGCTGGACGGTGCCGCCGCCATACTGACCCTTCGGGATCGTCCCCTCGAAGTCGCCGTAATCGAGCGGATGGTCCTCGACCTCCACGGCCAGGCGCTTGTCGTGGGGATCGAGCGAGGGGCCTCGCGTCACCGCCCAGGAGCGGAACACGCCGTCCAACTCCAGCCGCAGATCGTAATGCAGACGCGTCGCCGCATGTTTCTGGATGACGTAGCGCAGCCGCGGCCCGGCCGAGACCTTGGCATCGCCGCTCGGTTCCCTGGTCTTGCTGAAATCGCGCTTGCGGCGGTAGTCGGCAAGCTTCTTCCTTGGAGCCATGGCGGGCGAGCAGATCAGCTTTCGTGCTTGTCGAGAAGCTGTTGCGCCATTTCCAGATGCGATTGGACGACGGGCGCGGTGTCGGCCGCGAGCTTCTCGATTGCCGGCTGGTCTCCATTCTTCGCGTAGTTGCGCATCAACGCCAGCGCTTCCTTGTGGGCATCGACCTGTTGCGAGAGATAGCGGCGATCGAATTCGCCTGGCCGTGCGCCGCGCAAATCGTCGATCAGGCCCTGGCGGCGATTGTCCAGCGCTGTCGGCGGCGTGACGTTGGAATTGAGCGCGCTCAGCGCCGATTTGAGCTTGTCGCTGGTCCCCGTGTGGGCCGCGACCATCTTGCGCGCAAAGCTCTTGACCGCCGGGTCGGTGGCGCGCTGCTCGGCCAGCTTGCTCGCTTCGATCTCATAAAGATCGCTGGTCGCCGCGGAATTGACGAAGCCGTTGAGGTTGAGCGGCATCGCGGGTTTTCCGTCCGCCGCCGCGCCGGCCGTGACCGCGCCGTGCGAACCGGCACCGGCCTCGGCGAGCGCCATCGGCGCTGCAAGAACGATCGCCGCCGCGACGGACAGGAAGTATCGTTTGTTCATGGCATTCCTCGCGCCGCTGGACGAACGTCAACGCGCGCATCGGGCGCAAGGTTCCTATTCGTCGTAGCTCAGCACGACCCGGTCGCTTTCGGGCACCGCCTGACAGGTCAGGACATAGCCCTGCGCCACTTCGTCGGGCGTCAATCCGTAGTTCTTGAGCATCTCCGCCCTGCCTTCGAGCACCTTGGCGCGGCAGGTGGTGCAGACGCCGCCACGGCAGGCATAGGGGGCGTGCAATCCCGCGGCCTGCACGCTCTCGAGGATGTTGCCCTTTGCCGGATCGAACTGCAGCCGCGTGCGCCGTCCGTCGAGCACGACCTGCAGTTCGGCACCGGCGGCCTTGCTCTGCAGCACCTCGCCGCGCGCCACCTGTTCCGAACTGGGAAGGCTGGTCGAGAAGCGTTCGACGAGAATGCGGTCGGCCGGCACCCCGCGCGCGCGCAGGCTCGCCTCCGCCGTGTCCATCATCGGGCCCGGCCCGCAGATGAAGAAGGTATCGACGGCGTTTACCTCGATCAGATGGGAGAAAACCTCATCGCATTTCTCGCGGTCGAGACGGCCGTTGAAGAGTTCGATGTCCTCGGCTTCGTCCTCCAGGAAATGATAGAGCGCGAAGCGATCGAGAAAGCGGTCCTTCAAACCCGCAAGCTGCTCCAGGAACATGATCGACGGGGTATTGCGATTGCCGTAGAGCAGCGTGAAGCGCGAGGCGCTGTCGTTTTCCAGCGTATGGGCGAGGATCGAGATGATCGGCGTGATACCGGAGCCCCCGGCGAGCGCGACGAAGGAGCGGCCGCCCGCTGCTTGCGGCACCACGAAACGTCCCATCGGCGGCAGTACCTCCACGGTCGCGCCCGATTGGAGCTCCGTGTTGGCCCAGCCCGAGAACACCCCGCCCGGCATCTGCTTGATGGCGATGCGCAGTTCGCCGCGGCCGGGAGGGGTGCAGAGCGAATAGGTCCGCCGCACATCCTGACCCGCGATCTCGGTGCGCAAGGTCAGGTGCTGGCCAGCCTTGTAGGCAAAGAGGTCGCGCAAATCGTCCGGCAGCGCGAAGAGGACCGAAATCGAGTCCGGCGTTTCGCGCCGGACCTCGGCGATCGTGAGCCGGTGAAACCCCTTGTTCAGTGACATTTGAAGCGGTCGAAAGGTTCACCGCAGGCGCCGCAGCGATAGAGCGCCTTGCAGGGAGTCGAACCGAATTCACTCACCAGGCGGGCCTGCGCGGAGCCGCAGCGCGGACAAAGGACGGCGCCGGATGGCTGCGGCGGCGCGATGCCGTAGGCTTCGAGCTTGCGGTGGCCTTCGGCCGTGATCCAATCCGTCGTCCAGGGCGGAAACAGCACGGTCTCGATGCGCATCTTCTGCAGGCCCGCGGCATCCAGTGCCTGGCGAATGGCCTGTTCGATGACCAGCGTTGCGGGACAGCCGCTATAGGTCGGCGTGATCGCGACCGCGTCGTCGCGCACCTCGCGCACGATGCCGAGATCGACCACCGAGAGTACCGGGATCTCCGGATCGTGCACCTGCTGCAGGATCGCGAACACCTCGTCGGCGCGAATCGCCGTCTTCACCATGTCGCACCGGGATAGGTGCGCTGGAGGAATTGCATCTCGCAGAGCAGGTGACCGAGATGTTCGGAATGATGGCCTTTCCTGCCGCCCAGAATAGGCCGCATGGGTCTCGGCCGCTCCAGCCCCGCAGCGCGCAAGGTCGCGGCGATCCGCGCCTCCCAAGCCGGCCGCAAGGACGCCGCGCCGTCCACGGCATCGAACAATTCCTCGACGAAGCGCCACATCCAGTCGAGCCCGTCGCTCATGCGGCCGCGGCTCTCCTGCGTCCCGTCGCCGAGCCGGACCACCCATTCGGAGGCATAACGCACATGATAGCGGACTTCCTTGACGGCCTTGGCCGCGATCGCGGCGAGCGCCGGCGCCGGTGCCTCAGCGATCTCCGCCAGCAAAAGCTCCTGCCAGTTCGAGAACAGGAATTGCCGCGCGATGGTCTGAGCGAAATCTCCGTTCGGCTGTTCGACGATGAGGCAGTTTCGGAAATCGAGGACGTCGCGGCGAAAGGCCAGCGCATCGGCATCGCGGCCCCGGCCTTCTTCCTCCGCCGCCAGCGCGAGGAAGAGCGTGGCCTGTCCGGTCAGATCGAGCGCGATGTTGGCGAGCGCGAGGTCGACCTCCAGCATCGGCGCATGGCCGCACCATTCCGACAGCCGCTGGCCCAGGATAAGGGCGTCGTCGCCGAGCCGGATGGCGTGATCGAAAACCGAATCCATCAGATGTTCTTCACGCCGTCCGGGATCGAATAGAACGTCGGATGGCGATAGACCTTGTCGGCGGCCGGCTCGAACAGCGCCGCCGCTTCGGAAGGGTCCGACGCCGTGATCGACGCCGAGGGCACGACCCAGAGGCTGACCCCTTCCATCCGCCGCGTATAGGTGTCGCGCGCGGCCTCCAGCGCCATGCGCGCATCCGCGGCATGGACGCTGCCCGCATGCTTGTGGGCAAGACCGTTGCGAGTCCGCACGAACACTTCCCAGAGCGGCCATTCCTTGCGCATCTATTCCGCCGCCACCCGCGCCGCCGACTTCTCGGCATGCGCCAGCGCCGCTTCGCGCACCCAGGCCCCGTCTTCCCAGGCCTTGACGCGCGCGCGCATGCGCTCTTTCGCCACCGGACCTTCGCCGCGCACGACGGCGTAGAATTCCTCCCAGTCGATCACGCCGAAATCGTAGGAGCCGCGCGTCCCGTTCCATTGGAGATCGGGATCGGGAACGGTCAGTCCCAGCGCCTCGGCCTGCGGCACGGTGACGTCGACGAAGCGCTGGCGGATCTCGTCGTTGGTTTCGCGCTTGATGCGCCAGCGCATCGACTGCGCCGAGTTGGGCGAGTTGTCGTCCGGCGGGCCGAACATCATCAGCGACGGCCACCACCAGCGGTTCAGCGCGTCCTGCGCCATGCGCTTCTGTTCCGCCGTGCCATTCGCCAAGGTCATCATGATCTCGAAGCCCTGGCGCTGGTGGAAGCTCTCCTCCTTGCAGATGCGCACCATGGCGCGCGCATAGGGCCCGTAGCTGCAGCGGCACAGGGGGATCTGGTTCATGATTGCTGCGCCGTCGACCAGCCAGCCGATGGCACCTACGTCCGCCCAGCTGAGCGTCGGGTAGTTGAAGATGCTGGAGTATTTCGCCGTCCCGGCGAGCAGCTGCTCGATGAGCTCGGCACGTTCGACGCCGAGTGTCTCGGCGGCGCTGTACAGATACATGCCGTGGCCGCCCTCGTCCTGCACCTTGGCGATCAGCACCGCCTTGCGCTTGAGACTCGGAGCGCGCGTGATCCAGTTGCCCTCCGGCAGCATGCCGACGATCTCCGAATGCGCGTGCTGGGAGATCTGCCGGATGAGGGTCTGGCGGTAGGCCTCCGGCATCCAGTCCTTCGGCTCGATCTTCTCGTCCGCATCCACCCGCGCCTGGAAGCGCGCGGCGAGGACAGCGGCATCGGGCGCCGCTTCCGGCTCCCTGCCCTGTGAATCGAGCCCCTGCGTGTACATGGTGCATCGCCCCGCGCCGCGAATGTGACACAAGACTAGCACATGACCTGATTTTTCTGTGTCAGAATTTGTGGATGACGCCCCCGCCCGGAACGCTGC
>JAFARO010000004.1 GCA_019245415.1 Alphaproteobacteria bacterium
CGCTTGGGGATCGAGCTCTCGGTGGTCGCCGACCGGACTTATGTGGCCGAAGACCCCTGCGCCCTGACGGACGGCCTCTTGGACAGCGAACCGTGAAGTCTGCGGCAGAATGACGCGGATTGGTCAAAAATGTTGCGCCGCACCACGGCGTTTCCTCCACCTGGGATGTTCACCAATCCAGAGAAACTACCGTGAAGCTTCGTTGACAGACGGTCAGCCGCAGTCCTAGTTTTTGCGCCGCACAAAAGGGCGGCAGCCGACGAGGTTGCGGACGGCAAGAACCGGACGCGAGAAAACGCCGCTCATCAGGGATCTGCTCGGTGATCAAGGTACTAGTCCCCGTCAAGCGGGTGATCGACTACAACGTCAAGGTTCGGGTGAAGGCCGACCAGAGCGGCGTGGACCTGGCCAACGTCAAGATGTCGATGAACCCGTTCGACGAGATCGGGGTCGAGGAAGCGGTCCGGCTCCGGGAAAAGGGCAAGGCGAGCGAGGTCATCGCCGTCTCCATCGGTCCGGCGCAGGTGAGCGAGACTTTGCGCACCGCGCTGGCGATGGGGGCGGACCGCGGCATCCTGGTCAAGACCGACGCGACCGTCGAGCCGCTGGCGGTGGCCAAGATCCTCAAAGCCATCTGCGAGGCCGAAAAGCCGGGACTCGTGATCTGCGGCAAGCAGGCCATCGACGACGATTCCAACCAGACCGGACAGATGCTGGCCGCCCTTTTGGGCTGGCCGCAGGCGACCTTCGCCCACAAGCTCGAACTCGCCGAAGAGAAGGCCCAGGTCGAACGCGAAATCGACGGCGGCCTTCAGACCGTCGAGATCAGCCTGCCTGCCGTGGTGACGACGGATTTGCGCCTCAACGAGCCGCGTTACGCGTCCCTGCCCAACATCATGAAGGCGAAGAAGAAGCCGATCGACGAGAAGACGCCGGCCGACTTCGGCGTCGACGTCACGCCGCGCCTCAGAGTGCTCAAGGTCAGCGAGCCGGAAAAGCGCAAGGCCGGCGTCAAGGTGAAGACCGTGGCCGAGCTTCTCGACAAGCTCAAGAACGAAGCGGGCGTGATCTGACCATGACCTCTCTCGTCATCGCCGAACACGACAACACGACGCTGAAGGAAACGACGGCCAAGACCGTGACGGCCGCGATCGCGCTGGGACAGCCGGTGCATGTGCTGGTCGCCGGGCAGAGCTGCGCCGGCGTCGCCGAAGCCGCTGCCAAGCTCGCCGGCGTGGAGAAGGTGCGCGTCGCAGACGATGCCCGCTACGCCAAGATCGTCGCCGAGACCATGGAGACGCTGATCCTGTCGCTCGCCGAGGGCTACGATGCGCTGCTCGCGCCGGCGACGACCAACGGCAAGAACGTCATGCCGCGCATCGCGGCCAAGCTCGACGTGCCGCAGATCTCCGAGATCATCGCGGTGGAGGGGCCCGATACGTTCCGCCGCCCGATCTACGCCGGCAACGCCATCGAAACCTTGCAGGCTGCCCCCGGCAAGAAGGTCATCACGGTGCGCACCACCACCTTCAAGGCGGCGGGCGAGGGTGGGTCGGCGGCGATCGAAAGCGTGGCGGCCGCGCCCGATCCCGGACTGTCGAAATTCGTCGGCGAGGAGCTCTCCAAATCGGAGCGGCCGGAACTCACCGCCGCGCGCATCGTGATCTCCGGCGGACGCGGCATGCAGTCCGGCGAGAATTTCCACATGCTGGAGAAGATCGCCGACCGCCTGCACGCCGCCGTCGGCGCCAGCCGCGCCGCGGTCGATGCGGGCTTCGTGCCCAACGACTACCAAGTGGGGCAGACCGGCAAGGTGGTGGCGCCGGATCTCTACATCGCGGTCGGCATCTCCGGCGCGATCCAGCATCTGGCGGGGATGAAGGATTCCAAGGTCATCGCCGCCATCAACAAGGACGAGGAAGCGCCGATCTTCCAGATCGCGGATTACGGGCTGGTCGCGGACCTGTTCAAGGCGGTTCCGGAGATGGACGAGGAACTCGCCAAGCTCGGCTACTGACATCAGGGAACGCACCATGAGTATCGAACGCATCGGAGTGATCGGTGCAGGCCAGATGGGCAACGGCATCGCCCATGTGCTGTCGCTTGCCGGATTCGACGTCATGCTGGAAGACGTCAATTCCGAACAGCTCGGCAAGGCACTCGAGCGCATCACCAAGAACATGAACCGGCAGGCCGCGCGCGGTCTGATCAAAAGCGAGCTCGTCGAGCCGGCGCTCAAGCGCATCCACACCGCCGAAGGACTAGACGCGATGCGCGACCGCGATCTCGTCATCGAGGCGGCGACCGAGGACGAGAGCGTCAAGCGCAAGATCTTCCAGGAACTCTGCCCGCGCATCGGCAAGAACACGCTGATCGCGACCAACACGTCGTCGATCTCGGTGACGCGGCTCGCGTCGTCGACCGACCGGCCGGAGCATTTCATCGGGCTGCACTTCATGAACCCGGTGCCGATGATGCAGCTGGTGGAGGTCATCCGCGGCATCGCCACCGACGACGCGACCTTCCAGGCCGCTCTCGAAATCGTGCGCCGCGTCGGCAAGATCCCGGCCTACGCCGAGGACTTCCCCGCCTTCATCGTCAACCGCATCCTGCTGCCGATGATCAACGAGGCCGTCTATACGCTGTACGAAGGCGTCGGCAACGTCGAGGCCATCGATACCGCGATGAAGCTCGGCGCCAACCATCCCATGGGCCCGCTGCAGCTCGCCGATTTCATTGGGCTCGACACCTGCCTGAGCGTGATGCAGGTGCTGTACGAAGGGCTGGCGGATTCCAAATACCGTCCCTGTCCGCTGCTGGTGAAATATGTCGAAGCCGGCTGGCTCGGCCAGAAGACCGGCCGCGGCTTCTACGACTATCGCGGCGAAAAGCCGGTTCCGACGCGCTGATCGCGCCGCCGGGAGATCCGGCAGCGCGACCCGCGTCAATCGCTCATCGATGGAAGCTAGTGCGGTTCCGGATTGCCGCTCGCGCTCGGCGAGGGCTCCTGGCCGGGCATCGGCTGGTAGTTCGGCGTGCTGTTGTCGATGCCGGGCGAGGTCGCCGGTTCGTCCGGCGTGGCGGTCACGGTCGTTTCGGTTGTCGTGGTGCCGGTCTGGTTGCTCGCGGTACGCGCGTTGTCGTCCTGCGCGCAGGCAGCGCTCTGATCGCCGGTGGCGCAGTTGGTGGTTTGGGTCGTCGTTGTGGTCGTCGTATTGTCGGGGGTCTGCGCGGTCGTCTGGGTCATGATCGAATTGCTGCCCGCCGTCGTCGTGCTCGATTCGGTCGCGGTCTGCGCATAAGCGCCCGCGCAACTGCCGATCACCAGGAGCGCGGCGCCGGCGAAAAGATTGCGTTTCAGCATCACAGGGTTCTCCTTTGTTGGAAGTCCCCGCCGCATCTCCTATGAAACGGCTGCGCGCGGCGAGCGTTCCGCGCGCTTTTCGCATGCTGTTCGGGAACCGAAACGAAGAATGCATAAATCGCAAACAGCTCGTTACGGCCGCGCAATCTCGGCTGCGATCACTGCGTCTCGATCACCAGCACCCAGTCGCCGTCGCCCGCGGCGTTGTTCCCCGGCGGCGTGAACCGCTGAGTTCCGCTGTTGGGAAAGCTTCCAACATCGCCGAAGCTGGCATTGGTCGGGTCGAACCAGTGCACGGTCGCGGTTCCAGCCAGTTGCGTCATATCGATCGTGACGGTGCGCGGACTCGGCAGATATGCCATCACCAAATTGCCGTCGGCGGTGCGGGCGGCGGTGGCATAGGTATCGTCGGGAATGGGGTCACTCTTGGAGAACTTGCCGTATCCCTTGATCAGCACCTGGTGGAGATAGTCGGGCACGAGATTGTACCAGGCCCGCGACTCGAAAAGCTGCTTCACATAGGAAAGCTGAAGGATGCCGACGGTGTCGAGATTGTCCTGCCAGTCGCCCTGCAAGCGCCAGGAATAGGCACTGCCATAGAGCTGGCCCGTGGTGCCGCTCAGCGCGGTCCAATACTCCTGGCGCCTCAGGTTCTGGGTCGTTCCGCCGTCGGTTCCGCCATTGTGCTCGAACTCGTAATTGGCCTCGACCAGGAAGGTCGGCCGGTAGCTGGCACGCTTGTATTCCGCGAGTTCCTCCGCATAGGTCGGCCGGTAGGTGTAGACCGCATCCAACCCCAGCAGCGGGCGCAAGGCTTTGTCGTCGAGCGAGGCGCTCACATAATAATCAAGTTCGATTGTTTGGATGTGGTTGGGATCGGCGGCGGCGATGCCCCGCATTACCGCGCGCACCAGATCGTTGTCCGACGAATTGCGCCAGGTCTGGAAATCGTTGCCGCTCATCCAGATGATGTTGGGCTGATCCTTGAAGCGCTTGCCCAGGAACTCGCCATACTTGCGTGCCTTGACCGGACCGTTGCTCTGCAGCACCGAAAGCCAGCCGCCGGTCTCGATCGGATCGAGCAGCACCACCATGTCGCGGGCGGCGGCGGCCTGAAGCATCTTCTCCGCGCGGGCGAAATAGGTCGGATTGGGCGTGGAGAGATCGCCCGGTGTGGTGAACGGCGCGATGCCGTCGAAAGTCGTGCCGTCCGCATTGCAGGCGGTATAGCTGTCGCAGAGCAGGTTCACCCACAGCGCGTTGATGCCGTATTGGGCGCGGTTGTCCATGAAGAACTTGGCCTGGGCGACGGAGAGATTGCCGACCATGGCCTGTGGGGCGTCGCCGATCATCAGGAACGGCGTGTCGTTCTGATCGACCAGCAAGCGATTGTCGGCGCTGGTCTTGAGAGGAAACACGGGCGCGGCTGCGAGCGGGGTTGCAGCCATTGCAATCAGAAGCGCGCTGACGACCGACTTCATATCGAACCTCCGGGTTTGACCGCGCGAGCCTGTTGGACCCTGAAGTCCGGGCAGGTATGGTAAATCCGCGGCGATGCCTAGCGCAGGACTATGACACGTTATCTGATTACCAGCGCCTTACCCTATATCAACGGCGTCAAGCATCTGGGCACCCTGGTGGGCTCGCTGCTTTCGGCGGACGTCTATGCCCGGTTCCGTCGCGCGCAAGGCTTTGAGACGCTCGCCATCTGCGCCACCGACGAGCACGGCTCGACGACCGAACTCGCCGCGGCGGAGGCGCACATGGATGTGCGCGCGTTCTGCGATCTGCAATACACGATGCAAAAAGCGTCGGGCGACGGCTTCGCGCTCGACTGGGACCATTTCGGGCGCTCCTCGAGTCGCGCGAACCACGAGCTGACGCAGCATTTCGCGCGTCTGCTGTGGAAGAACGGGCATCTGGAGACCCGAACGACCAAGCAGGTCTATTCCAACGCCGACAAGCGCTTCCTTTCCGACCGCTACGTCATCGGCACCTGTCCCCATTGCGGCTACGACCGCGCGCGCGGCGACCAATGCGAAAATTGCACGCGCGTGCTGGATCCCGTGGACCTGATCGATCCGCGCTCGGCGCTGTCGGGCTCGCGCGATATCGAAATCCGCGACTCGACGCATCTCTTCCTCAAGCAGTCGGCCTTCGTGCCCAAGCTGCGCGAATGGATCGGGGGCCACACCCAGGACTGGCCGCCGCTCGTCACCTCCATCGCCAACAAATGGCTCGACGAGGGGCTCAAGGACCGGGGCATCACCCGCGACGTCGAATGGGGCGTGCCGGTGCCTGACGACATCGCGGACGGCGCGCTCAAGGGCAAGGTCTTCTATGTCTGGTTCGACGCGCCGATCGAATATATCGGCGCGACGCGCGAATGGGCCGAAGCCAACGGCAAGGGCGAGGCCTGGCGCGACTGGTGGTTCGGCGACGCGGCGAAGGACGTCGTCTATTGCCAGTTCATGGGCAAGGACAACGTGCCGTTCCACACCGTGGGCTTCCCGGTCACCATCATGGGCTCCGGCGAGCCCTGGAAGCTCGTCGACCGCCTCAAGGGCTTCAACTGGCTCAATTTCGAGGGCGGAAAGTTCTCGACCTCGCAGCAGCGCGGCGTGTTCATGGACAGCGCGCTCGAGATCCTGCCCGCCGATTATTGGCGCTATTGGCTGATGGCCAACGCGCCGGAGACCTCCGACGCCAATTTCACCTGGGAGCAGTTCGCGGCCCAGCTGAACAAGGACTTGGCCGACGTGCTCGGCAATTTCGTCAACCGCGTCACCAAGTTCTGCGCCGCGCGCTTCGAGGGCTGCGTGCCGTCGGAAGGAAGCTATGGCGCGGAGGAGGACACCCTGATCGGCGAGCTGGACGGCCGGGTGGCCGCGCTCGCCGCGTTGTTCGAGGCGATGGAGTTCCGCAAGGCGATGGCGGAGTTGCGCGCCATCTTTGTCGCCGGCAACGAATATCTGACCCGCGCCGCACCCTGGACCGCGATCAAGACCGACCGCGCGCGCGCCGCGGCTGCGGTCAGGATGGGACTCAATCTCGTCCATCTCTTCGGCCATCTCGCCTGGCCGGTGATGCCGACCGCGGCGCGGCGCATCCACGAATCCATCCAGGATGCCGCGGAAGTCATTCCCTGGCCGGACGAGCCGATGGCCGAGTTCCTCGACGATCTGGAGTACGGCCTGCAGATCCGGGTGCCGCAGGTGCTGTTCCAGAAGATCGCCGACGAACAGGTGGAGAGCTGGAAGCGGCGTTTTGGCGGAGCGGACGGCGCATGAGCATGGCGGTGCGGCCGCTGACGCAGGGCGATTACGATGCCTTGCGCGACATCCGGCTTGAAGCGCTGGCGCGCCATCCCACGGCGTTCGCCGCCGATCCCGAACTTGAGTCCGCGATGGACCGCGACGCATGGCTGGCGCGGCTGGCGAGCGCAGTCACCCTTGGCGGCTTCGTCGATGATGCGCTGATGGGCATCGTGGTGTTCTCGCGCCCAACTTCGCGCAAGCTCGCCCATACCGGCGATCTGGGCGCGATGTATGTACGTGGCGCGGCGCGCGGCAGCGGGCTTGCCGATGCCCTTGTGACGGCTGCCATCGAGACGGCTGCCGGCAGTGTGGAACAGATCAAGCTTACCGTGAACGCCGCCAACACGCGCGCCATCCGCTTCTACGCGCGCCACGGCTTCCGCGAGATCGGCCGCATCCCCCGCTCCTTGAACATTGCGGGCATCTATTACGATGAAGTGTTGATGCTGCGGACCATAACGCCGCGCGATTGAGGCCCTCGCTAAAGCCGCTCCCATCCTTCGCGGCCCAGCGCTTCCATCGGCCTGAAGCGCGACTTGTAGTCCATCTTGGCGCTGCCGCGCACCCAGTAGCCGAGATAGACATGGCGCAGGCCCCGCCTGCGCGCCGACTCCACGTGATCCAGGATCATGTGAGTGCCCAGACTGCGCGCATCCTCGCCCGGATGATAGAAACTGTAGACCATCGAGAGCCCGTCGCGCAGCACGTCGCTCAGCGCACAGCCGAGCAGCGCGCCGGGTTTTCCGTCCACGGGCGGACGGCGGTACTCGACGATGTGCGTCTCGACCGGCGTCTCCTCGACCATCGCGACATAGTCGAACAGTCCCATGTCGGACATGCCGCCGCCGGCGTGGCGCGAGTCGAGATAGGTGCGCAGCAGCGCGAACTGCTCGCGCGTCGCTTCCGCCGAGACTTCGCTGCGCACCAGATCGGTGTTGCGCTTGACGATGCGACGCTGATTTCGCGTCAGTGAGAATTCCGGCGCCACGATTCTGACCGAGACGCAGGCGCTGCAATTCTCGCAGGCCGGGCGATAGGCGATGCTCTGGCTGCGGCGGAACCCGGAATGGGTCAGCGCTTCGTTGAGCGGCTGCGCCAGGTTGCCCGACAGACGCGCGAAGACCTTGCGCTCGATCTTGCCCGGCAGATAGGGACAGGCCCCGCCCGGGGTGAGAAAGAACTGCGGTACGCGGGTCGAACGTTGCTCGGTCATGGCTCTGCCGATTATGGCAAGCAGACGCCGCCGCGCCCAGCCGGTTTCGGATTCACAGTTGATGGCCTGGGGGCACCGGCGGGGCCTCCTTCAGCAACGTGATCGAGAGCCTGCGGTTCGCCGAGCCGTTGGGATCCTCGGGCAGCAGCGGCTCGGAGCCGGCCTTTCCGGAGACCTCATAGATGCGGTCGGCACTGAGGCCGGCTTGGGCCAGGATGGCGCGCGCCGCATTGGCGCGCGCGGCCGAGAGTTCGAAATTGGTCTGGCCGTCGGGGCCCCGGAAAGGCTGCGACTCGGTATGGCCGGCGATCGAAACGCGGTTGGGTAGGCGATCGATCACCTTCGCAATTTCTGCGAGCAGCCGCCGCGCATAGGGCAACGGCTCGGAGGTGCCGGCTGCGAACATCGGCCGCCCGTCCTGGTCGACCAGCTGGATGCGCAAGCCCTCCGGCGTCTGCTCCATGATCACCTGCTTGGAGAGCGCGGCGAGATCGGGATTGTCCTTGATGGCCTGGTGGATCGCCTCGGCGGCATGTGCGAATTCGCCGTCCTGCGCCGAGGCCGAGGAGCGGTCGGTCGCCTGGGCGGCGTTGTTCTGCGAATTGGACGCCTGGCTGTCGCTCGCCGACGCGCCGCCCTGGCTGGTCTGCGCGCGGGTCGAGGGCGACTTGCTCGCGGGCGAGGACGGCGAATTCTTCTGGAAGACAGAGGCCGCGCCGCCGGCGCGGGCGCTTTCCTCGCCCATCACCTTGCCGCCCAGCACGCCGCCGGATCCGCTCAGGGTCTGGGCGATGCTCTGCGGGGCGAAATAATCGGCGATGCCGCGCTTCTGCTCCGGCGTGGTGGTGTTGATCAGCCACATCAGCAGGAAGAAGGCCATCATCGCGGTGACGAAATCGGCGTAGGCAACCTTCCAGGCGCCGCCGTGATGAGCGCCATGGCCCCCCTTCTTGATGCGCTTGACAATGATCGCACCGTCGCCGGCCATGGCGTTTCCCGCTTGAAGCCCCAAATGCCCCAGCGTGGACGGTCTTTTCGCCGCCGTTCCTCTCGCCTAGGCTCGCGCATCATGCCAGAGACCCCCTTAAGCAAGCGTTGAGGCCGATTTTGACGTTCGATACCAAGGCGTTCCGTCAGGCACTCGGGGCCTTCCCCACCGGCGTGGCGGTGGTGATCGCGGCCGACGGCCCGCATCCCACCGGCATCACCGCGAACTCGTTCACCTCGGTGTCGCTCGATCCGCCGCTCGTCCTGTGGTGCCTGGCCAAGGACTCCCAGCGCTACGACATCTTCGCCGGGGCGCCGGGCTTCACGATCTCGATCCTGGGCGCGGAGCATCGCGAGGTCTCCGCGCGCTTGGCGCGTCCGGGCGAGCATCGCCTCGACGGCTTGCCTTTGATCAAGACCGCGCTCGGTCCGCCGGCGCTGGCCGAGGCGCTGGCGGTGTTCGAATGCCGCCACCATGACTCGAAGGACGGCGGCGACCACACCATCCTGATCGGAGAGGTGGTGCGGTTTTTGCGGCGCGAGGGCGAGCCGCTTGTCTTCCACGGCGGCCGCTACGGCGCGCTCTCGGCCATCTGAGATTCGAGATACGCCACGACATCGGTATCCGGCGCCGCCGGCGCGGGGAGCAGCACCAGGGCTGCAAGCGAATAGCCCATGTGGACGCCGTAGCTGCGCTCGATGCGGTTGCGCAGGCTCTGTTCGGCGTCGTACCATGCCTGCTTCTGCGCGTCGTCGCGACAGCGGGCCAACTCGTCCGGTTCGCGCGCTCCCCAGCGGCGCTCGGCACAGTGATAGGGATCGAAAGACATCGCGAACAGCCGCGCGCGCGCCTCTTCATAGGAAAGCTTCACCGGCGCGCCGTCGCTACCTATGTACGTGACGCTGCAGCGGTTGGTCTCGTCCCGATAGACCATCAGCAGATCGGCGACGAGGTTCTTGCCCCAATAGACCAGATGCGGGTCCTTGCGGCGGTCCATCGCGACGAAACGCTGGACCTGGTCGCGCAGATATTTGAACGCCGTCTTCAGCCGGGCGTCGCGCGACGGCGTGGAATAGATCTCCCAGTCGCCCTCGCTGCCATAGATGTTCTCCGGCAGATGGGCTGGCTGCGGCCGCTCCTGCAGGCCGGCCTTGAGCGCCAGATCGACGGCTTGCGCCCGGTAGTGCAGGTCGGCGCAATTGGACCGGACCATCTCGCGAATCTCGGCCACGGGGTCGAATTCGAGCGTGTCGCCGGCAAGGCGCGCGCGGACATAGTCGTAAAAGTCGAGTTGCTCGCCGTGCAGCGTGAAAATGCCGGATTTCCAGGCGGAATCGGCGGGCCGCGCGCCGTTGCCGTAGAACTGCTCGTCCGAAAAATCGGCGATGTCGGCGTTGGCGGCGAGCGCGACATGGCCATCGTGCAGCGACCCGTCGTCTTGCGTCCGAGCGCCAACAAGCCTGATCGGCCGCCAATTCTTGAAACCGGCGCCCACCGACGGCAGATCGCGCGCGAAGCGGACATCGTAGGTCGTCGACGTGAGGGAATAGTCCGTATGCGCATCGAAGAAGCGGATGCGGCCGTCGTCGACCTCGTAGACGATGCCGACATGACCTGCCGGGTCGTAGACCACCGTCCCCGGCGCAATCGAGCCGGGCGCGATCCGCGGCGAATAGAAATCGCCTTCGTCGCCGTCGGGATGAAGGCGGTAGGTCGCCGACGACACGGCGGCGCGCATCTTCTCGATCACCGCATAGCCGCTCAGCACGCCGCTCGGCACCTGAGTACGCGCGCTGACCGCATTGCCGCCGGGGCTGTAGCGGATATCGCGCGTCGCGCCACGCGCACGCACGTCGCTGACATAGGAGAAGGGCAGCCCGCGCTTCCAGGCATAGTAGAAGCGCAGCACATAAGGCAGGTCCGCACAGTCGGACTGGAAGACATAGCCCGCCCGGTCGGTGTCACGGAACGGATTGGCGGGGCTCTTCAGGCAAGCATCCAGCGAGGCGCAGTCCGACTTGCCGATGGCGGCGACGAAATCGCGATAGCCCTGTTCGTCCTCGCCCGACCAATGGTCCTGGCGCACGACATAGAGATCGGAAGGCGAATCGGCGGCGCTCGCCGGAAGGGCGAGAAGCATGCCTGACAAGATCACGGATCCGAAAAAGCGCATCCCCACTCCCGGCGCCATGCCATCCCCGCATGGCGCGCATGCAGCGAGAATGACGCCACGGCAGCGAAAGCGGAATATCTCTGTTCCGCCCAACATTGCCTGTGCGCGAACCTGTAGCGCTGCTGCAACGCAGCGCAACAGAGCAGCGGCTTGGAAGGGTTGTCATCGATCCGTCACGCAATTGTCGCAGCGCTGTTGCGGGCGACTGGAATCCATCGCGCGGGCAGAGATGCCGGCCGGGGGGTGGGTTGCTGCGCGCGCAGCGCGATCTCTCGTGCCCGAAACCGGGACCACAGAGAGAGGGAAGTCATGCAGGGGAAATCGAAATTGCTGGCGGCGGTCGCGATCGCTGCCTTGTCGGCGTCGGCCATGCCGGCGTTTGCCAAAGGGACGTCGAACGGCACGTCGCAGCCGATGCCGGCCGATCAGCCGGCGATGCAGACCGGACCGAGCAACGCCGAGCTCGAGGCGCGCATCGAGGCGCTCGAGGCCGAAGTCCAAGCCAGCGAGCAGCGCCAGGCGACGGTCAACAACCAGATGTCGGATTGGCAGAGCAAGCTCGTCGGCTGGTGGAACAACACCACCATCAGCGGCACCGCCTTCATCGATGTCAGCAACATCGAGCACAAGTCGAACGGCGTGAAGCAGACCGACACCGGCACCGGCTTCGACCTGAAGCGCTTCTACGTCGCCATCGACCACAAATTCGACGACGTCTGGTCGGCCAACATCACCACCGACGTGACCTACGACTCGACCACCAAGGCGAGTCAGATCTTCATCAAGAAGGCTTGGCTCCAGGCCAAGGTCTGGGACGACATGCTGACCGTGCGCGTCGGCTCGTCCGATCTTCCTTGGGTTCCCTTCGCCGAAAGCCTTTACGGCTATCGTTACGTCGAGAATACGTTGATCGACCGCACCAAGTTCGGCACCTCCGCCGACTGGGGCGCCCACATCTTCGGCAAGTTCGCGGACGGCATGTTCAGCTACGCGTTCTCGGTGATCAACGGCGCCGGCTACAAGAACATCCCGATCGGCAACGGCGCGAACCGCTCCAAGAGCGTGGACGTCGAAGGCCGTGTGAATGTGAACTGGGAAGGCTTCGTCCTCGGCGTCGGCGGCTATAGCGGCAAGCTCGGCAAGGACGTCCAAGGCACCACCACGTACCACACCGCGCAACGCCTGGACGCGATCGCGGCCTATTCGACCAGCGACATCCATGCCGGCATCGAATACTTCAAAGCCAATGACTGGAACAACGTCACGACGACGACGAAGGACTCTGCCGACGGCTTTGGCGGCTTCGCCTCGTGGAAATTCATGCCGCAGTTCGCCGTGTTCGGCCGCTACGACTATGTGAAGCCGAACAGGGACACCAACGCGCTCCTGCACGACAATTACTACAATTTCGGCGTCACCTGGAGCCCGGCCAAGATCGTGGACCTCTCGCTGGTCTACAAGCACGACCAGGCCAGCCACGGCACGATCGCGACCTCCAACGGCACGATCGGCGGTTCGGTCAACGGCACCTACAGCGAAATCGGCCTGTTCACGCAGCTGAAGTGGTAATCACTGCATGCGCCGGGGCGGTCCATGGTTCGACATCCATGGGCCGCCCGGTGTTTTCTGAGCAGGCGGTCACGCCGACAATTTGCGAACCCAATCGAAGCGGTCCCCCGAGGGACCAAGGAGCGAGGAAACAATGAAAGCCATACTTCGGAAGACGATCGCCGCCGCGGCGATGATCCTGTCCACGGCCGTCATGGCATCGAGCGCGTCGGCGGACGCGATCGCGGCCGCGGGCGCGACGTTCCCCTATCCGATCTACTCCAAATGGGCCGATGCCTATAACAAGAAGACGGGCATGCAGCTCAACTATCAGTCCATCGGTTCGGGCGGCGGCATCGCGCAGATCAAGGCGAAGACCGTGACCTTCGGCGCGACGGACATGCCGCTCAAGCCGGCGGATCTCGACGCCGCGGGTCTGGTGATGTTCCCCACGGTTATCGGCGCGGAAGTCCTCGTCTATCATCTGGGAGGAATCCCGTCGAATTCGCTGGTCATCGACGGTCCGACCCTGGCCGACATCTATCTCGGCAAGATCACGAAGTGGAACGATCCGCGCATCAAGAAGCTCAATCCGAAGGCTCCGCTCCCCAATATGAACATCCTCGTCGTGCATCGTTCCGACGGATCGGGCACGACCTTCATCTTCGCCAACTATCTTTCCAAGGTGAGCAAGGAATGGGCGGACAAGGTCGGTGCGGCGACCTCGGTGCAGTGGCCGACGGGCATCGGCGGCAAGGGCAACGAAGGCGTGGCCGGCACGGTGCAGCAGACGGTGGGCTCGATCGGCTATGTCGAGTACGCCTATGCCATGCAGAACAAGCTCCCCTACATGCGCATGATCAACCATGACGGCAACACCGTCACGGCCTCCATGGCGTCCTTCGAAGCCGCGGCCTCGCACGCCGATTGGGATCACGCCGACCATTTCTACATGATCCTGACCGATCAGCCCGGCGCCGAGTCCTGGCCGATCGAGAACCCGACCTTCGTGCTCTTCTACAAGGACCCGACCAATCCCGCCGCCAGCAAGCAGGCGCTGGATTTCTTCAAATGGGCCTATGCCGACGGCGACGACATGGCCAAGAGCCTGCTCTACATCCCCCTGCCGGACGCGGTCACGAAGAAGATCGAAGAAAGCTGGAAGCAGATCAAAGGCTCCGGGATGTAGTCTCCGGTCTCCTCGCTGGGAAAAGGGCGCGGACGGGCTCCGCGCCCTTTTTTCTGGCTTCCGAAGAATTGAAGGCGAGCACCGCAAAATTTCTAGTTTCGGATGTTTATTAAGCTGTTGTTTTCCCTTTGAGATCAAGATTTGGATGGCTGATATATAATATCTGTTATCATCTTGCGCGCTATGATAAGCCGGCTTATATCATCGCGCGGAATGTAGCGGACGACACCATGAACGCCTTCGATCGCGACCTGCTGATCGTGCTGCACGACGTGGCCCGGCTGATCCGGACCCGCTTCGACCAGCGCGCCCGTGCCTATGGCATGACCCGGGCGCAGTGGATCATCCTGGCCCGTCTCAACCGCCAGCCCGGTATGTCGCAGAACGAGCTCGCCGGCATCTGCGAGGTCGAGCCGATCACCGTCGGCCGCCTGATCGACCGGCTGGAGGCCCGCGGCCTGGTCGAGCGCCGTCCGGACGCCACCGACCGGCGGATCAAGCGTCTGCATCTGCTGCCCGCCGCGGAACCGATCCTGAATGAAATTACCCGCTCCCGCGAGGCGCTGGATTCCGAGATCACCCAGGACTTGAACCTGCCGATGCGCGAATCGTTGGTGGACGGCCTGCTCCACATCAAGGCGCGGCTGAATGCCGAGCCGGAGAATGCCCCCAAGCTCGTGGCGGGAGAGTAGCACCATGGACGCCCTGCGAACCGATTCCGTCGCCTACGCGCCAGCCCGCCGCGGCTATGGCGGACGCGTGCGTGCCTTCGGCGCCGAGCTCTGGGCGGACAAGGCGCGGCTGCGCCGCGTCGCCATGATCGGCGGCGTCGCCGTCGTTCTGGTTGTGGCGCTGGCCCTCTGGCTGACCGGCGGACGCTATGTCACCACCGATGACGCCTATGTCCGTGCCGCGAAACTGATGGTCTCGACCGACGTCTCCGGACTGGTCAAGGACGTCGACGTGCGCGAAGGCCAGCACGTCAAGAAGGGCCAGGTCCTGTTCCGTCTCGACCCGCGCCCGTTCCAGATCGCCCTCGACAACGCCAAGGCGGCGCTGGCGCAGGCGGTGCAGGATGTCGAATCCACGCGCGCGACCTACAAAAGCACCTTGGGGCAGCTGTCGGCGCAGCAGGCGCAGGTCAATCTCGCCCAGATCACCTATGACCGCTACGCCTCGCTGGCGCGCGCCAACGCGATCGCGCCCGCCCAGCTCGACCAGGCCCGCGGCACGCTGCAAAGCGCGCGCGCGACGCTGGTCTCGCTCAAGCAGCAGGCCGACGTCCAGCTCGCCAAGCTGAACGGCAATCCTGACATGCCCGCCACCCAGGCGCCGGAGTATCTCAAGGCGCAGGCCAATGTCGACGAGATGCAGCGCCAGCTCAATCATTCCGTCGTGCGCGCGCCGTTCGACGGCGTGGTGAGCGAAGTCGACGCGCTCCAGCCGGGAACGCTCGTGATCTCGGCGATGTCGGCGTTCACCACCACCAGCGCCGTCGGCATCATCGGCACCGACAATGCCTGGGTCCAAGCCAGCATGAAGGAGACCGACCTCACCTATGTGCGCAACGGCGATCCCGTCGAGGTGACGATCGACACCTATCCCAACTGCACCTGGCAGGCCCAGGTCGCGGCGGTGAGCGCGGCCAGCGATTCGGCCTTCTCGCCGCTGCCGCAGGAGAACACCAGCGGCAACTGGGTAAAGGTCGTCCAGCGCATCCCCGTGCGCGTCAAGCTCTTGGGCAGCGATTGCGGCAAGCGGCCGTTGCGCGACGGCATGAGCGCGAACATCTCCATCGACACGGGCGAGCGCCGCTGGCACCGGATGCTCAACGGATCGTAAGCATGAGGGTCCAGGCCGCCGGCCACTCCGCCGAAGCGTATGAGACGCGGCTCGAGCTGATCGTCGTCCTGATGTGCTCGATGGCCGGCGTGCTGATGCAGGCGCTCGACACCACCATCGCCAATGTCGCGCTGCCGCACATGCAGGGCTCGCTGCAGGCCTCGCGCGACCAGATCACCTGGGTGCTCACCTCCTACATCATCGCCGCGGCGATCATGACGGCGCCGGTGGGCTGGATCGCCTCGCGCTTCGGCAAGAAGAACTTCATCCTGGTGGCGCTGGGCGGCTTCACGCTGACCTCGATGCTGTGCGGCGCGGCGCAGACCCTCGACCAGATGATCCTGTTCCGCCTGCTGCAGGGCGCGTTCGGCGCGGCGCTCTCGCCGCTATCGCAGTCGATCATGCTCGATCTCTATCCGCCGCAGAAGCGCGGCAACATCATGGCCATCTGGGGCATGGGGGTGATGCTGGGGCCTATCCTGGGGCCCACGCTCGGCGGCTATCTGACCGAATCCTTCAACTGGCGCTGGGTGTTCTACGTCAACGTTCCGTTCGGCATCGCGGCGGTGAGCGGCATCTTCCTCTTCTTCAAGGACAGCTCGCGCGATTCGACGATGCGCTTCGACTGGTCGGGCTTCGCTTTCCTGGCGATCGGGCTCGGCGCGCTGCAATTGATGCTCGACCGCGGCACCGACAAGGCGTGGTTCCAATCCATGGAGATCGTCATCGAAGCGGTGATCGCGGGCCTCGGCGCCTATCTCTTCGTGGTGCATATGATCACCGCCAAGGCGCCCTTCATCCCGCCCAAGATCTTCAAGGACCGCAACTTCTTCTCGGCGCTGTTCATGATGTTCGTGGTGGGCGCGATGATGCTGGCGAGTTCCGCCCTGCTGCCCCCGTTCCTGCAGAACCTCGCGGGCTACACCGTCACCGACACCGGGCTGCTGATGGCGCCGCGCGGCATCGGCACGATGATCGCGATGATGTTCGCCGGACGCTTCGCCATGCGCATCGATCCGCGCGTCGTCATGACCATCGGCATGGCGCTGATCGAGTGGTCGATCTGGGAGATGGCCGGCTGGACGCCCAGCATCAACGAGACGAACCTGATCGTGGTCAGCATCGTGCAGGGCTTCGGCATGGGCTTCGTCTTCGTGCCGCTGCAGCTGGTGGCGTTCGCGACGCTGCCGGGCTATCTGCGCACCGATGGCACCGCGCTCATGAACCTGGTGCGCAACATCGGCAGCGCCATCGGCGTGTCGATCACCACCACGGTGCTGGCCTGGAGCGTGCAGGTCAATCACAGCCTGCTGTCGCACGCCGCCTCGCCGTTCAACCCGGCGCTGCGCGTCAATGCGCAGTCGCTGATGATGAACCCGCGGCTCCCCATGGGGATTGCAAATCTCAACGGGATGATCGAAATGCGCGCCCAGACGGCGGCGTTCGGCAACGACTTCCTGTTCATGTTCTATCTCTGCCTGCCGGCGTTCCTCTTCATCTGGCTGATGCGCCGGCCGTCCTTCACCGGTCAGGCGGCACCGAAAATCGAGGTCATGGAATGAGCCGTTTGGCCTTCATCGGACTGGGCGTGATGGGTTATCCGATGGCCGGCCATCTGGCGCGCGCCGGCCACGAGGTCACGGTCTACAACCGCACCGCGCCCAAAGCCGAACGCTGGGCGAGCGAATTCGGCGGACGCCACGCCGCTTCGCCCGCGAACGCCGCCAAGGATGCCCAGATCGTCCTGGCCTGCGTCGGCCGCGACGACGATGTGCGGGCGGTGACGCTGGGCGAGCACGGGGCCTTCCACGGCATGCAGGCCGGCGCGATCTTCGTGGACCACACCACCGCCTCGGCAACGCTGGCGCGCGAGCTCGACGCCGCCGCGCAGGCAAGGGGGCTCGAGTTCGTCGATGCGCCGGTCTCGGGCGGCGAGCAGGGCGCGAAGAATGCTCAGCTCACCATCATGTGTGGCGGCCGCCACGAAGCTTTTGCGAGCGTCGAGCCGGTATTGGGGGCCTACGCCAAGCGCTGCCGCCGCCTGGGCGAGGCAGGCGCCGGCCAGCTCACCAAGATGGTCAACCAGATCTGCATCGCCGGCCTGGTACAGGCCCTGAGCGAAGGCTTGAGCTTCGCGCGCGCCGCCGGTCTCGATCTGGAAGCGGTGGTCGACGTGATCTCCAAAGGCGCGGCACAATCCTGGCAGATGGACAATCGCCACAAGACCATGCTGGCAGGCCAGTTCGAGCACGGCTTCGCGGTCGAATGGATGCGCAAGGATCTCGGCATCTGTTTCGCCGAGGCCGCGCGCAACGGTGCCGAGCTTTCGATCACGCGTATGGTCGACGGCTTCTATGCCGAGGTCGAAGCCATGGGCGGCCGGCGCTGGGACACCTCGAGCCTCTTCGCCCGCCAGGAACAGCGACGCCGGAGCAAAGGGTGAGCGCAGCCGCGCGCGACAAGCCCTATCACCATGGCGATCTGCGCAACGCGCTGCTCGCCGCGGCGCGCGCGGTGCTCGAGGACGAGGGGCTCGCCGAACTCAGCGTGCGCGCGGTGGCGCGCCGCGCCGGCGTCAGCCATGCCGCACCCTATCGCCACTTCCCGAACCAGGAATCGCTGCTCGTCGAGCTCGCACAGGAAGGCTTCGTCGAGCTTCGCTCGGAACTGTCCAAGGTCGCGGCGCAGAAAGGCGGCGAGAGCGATCGCATCGCCAAGCTCGGCGGCGCCTATATGCGCTTCGTGGCGCAGCGCCCCGGCCTCGCGCGCCTGATGTTCGGCCCGCAGCTTCCCAACCGCGAGCGCTTTCCTCCCCTCGCCGAAGCCGCCGATGCGGTCGGCGTCGAGATCGGTCGCGCGCTCGGCGATCCGGCGCTCGGCCTCGCGGTGTGGGCCGCCATCCACGGCCTCGCCATGCTGATCCTGGAAAACGTGATCGATCTCGGCCAGCGCCGCTCGGGCCTCGACGTCCTGCCGTCGCGCGCCGAAATCCTGCTCCGAAGCCTGTTCGCGCTGCCCCGGCCCTAGTTGCGGGACTGGATTAGTGCGGCGTCTGGAAGTTGCGGTTCTGGAAGTCCGAGATGCTGCGCTGCTGGGCGCTGCGGTCGTTGTCCCATTGCTCTTGCGTCTTGCACACTTGGGTGCGGACCAGCATGCCCTGATGGACCATCATCCGGCAGACCAGCTTGTCCTTGTCCGCGACATTGGCCGGCGGTGCAGGTTGCGCGGCCGGCTGCGGCGCCGGGGCTGCATCGTCCGCGAAGGCGGCGCAGGAAAGACCCGTTGCAAGCGCAAGGGCGACCGTTGCGAGTGTTCTGCTCATCTGTCTTCCGCGTGGAATGCGGCGTCCTGCGCCGTTGGATCGCAGGACGCCGGCATTGGCTATCTTCCGAACGGAGCCGAATAGCTGCGGTATTGCACCGTCGCGAAATCGGCTTCCCGCTTCTGGCGGTCCTTGTCCCAGTCCTTCTGCGACTTGCAGATCGCGGTCCTCAGCAGCATGCCTTCGTGCGAAAGACGGTGGCAGACGATGCGATCGCCAGGCGATGCCGATGCCGGCTGGGCGGACGCGGTGTTGGCGTCGTCGGCGCGTGCGCCTGCGGCGAGCGACAAGGCGGCACAAAGGCCCAGTCCAAGAATGTGTGTGCGCATAGGGAGCCACTCCTGAGGTCGGACACGATGGTGCGCGCCAAACCGTTCCCGCCGCAAGTGTATATTGCCGCTCTCACGCGGACGTGAAATTTTCTCAACCCTGCGCGAGCAGGCGTGCCGCTTTCGGCGCGAAATAGGTCAGAACGCCGCTGGCGCCTGCGCGCTTGAAGCCAAGAAGGCTCTCCATCATCACCCGGTCGTGATCGAGCAGGCCGTGCTCCGCGGCCGAGCTCAGCATCGCGTATTCGCCGGACACCTGGTAGGCGAAGGTCGGCACAGCGAAGGCCTCCTTCACGCGCCGCAGCACGTCGAGATAAGGCATGCCGGGCTTGACCATCACCATGTCGGCCCCTTCGGCGAGATCGAGTGCGACCTCGCGCAACGCCTCGTCGCCGTTGGCGGCATCCATTTGATAGGTCCGCTTGTCGCCTTTGAGCGCCTTGGCGGAGCCGACGGCGTCGCGGAACGGTCCGTAGAACGCGCTCGCATACTTGGCGGCGTAGGACATGATCAGCGTGTTGTGGAAACCCGCCTTCTCCAGCGCGGTCCGGATCGCGCCGACTCGGCCGTCCATCATGTCGGAGGGCGCAATGATATCGCAGCCGGCTTCGGCCTGGAGCAGCGCCTGGCGCACCAGGATCTCCACCGTGGCGTCGTTGGCGACATCGTCGTCCACCAAGACGCCGTCATGGCCGTGGCTGGTATAGGGATCGAGCGCCACGTCGCAGAGAACGCCGATGCCCGGGACCTTTTGCTTGATCGCGCGCACCGCCCGGCAGACGAGATTGTCGGCGTTCAGCGCTTCGCTGCCGTCCTCGTCCTTGCGCGCGGGATCGGTGTAGGGAAACAGCGCCACGACCGGTATGCCGAGCGCGAGCGCCTCTTGCGCCGCTTCGACCGCGACGTCGACCGAGAGCCGCGACACACCCGGCATCGAGGCGACCGGCACGCGGCGGCTCTCGCCATCGACCAGGAACAGCGGCCAGATCAGGTCGGCGGCGGATAGCGCCGTCTCGGCCACCAGCCTTCGGCTCCAGTCGTGGCGGCGCGCACGGCGCAGGCGCAGCGCGGGGTAGGACGCGGTCATCGCCACGGTCTACCCAGCCCCTTGTTGCCATGCAAGTTTGGCCGTTTATTACCGCTCCTTTTGGAGAGCTTCCATGGACTTCGCCCTGAACGAGGACGAGCGCGCGGTCGAAGACGTGGCGCGGCGCTTTGCCAAAGAGCGGCTGGCCCCGTTTGCGGCGGAATGGGACGAGAAGGCCCATTTCCCGGTCGACCGGCTGCGCGAGGCGGCGGCGCTCGGTTTCGCGGGCATCTATGTCAGGAGCGACGTCGGCGGCTCGGAGATGCGCCGCCTCGATGCCGCGATCATCATGGAGGAGCTGTCGGCCGGCTGCACCTCGACGGCGGCCTTCATCTCGATCCACAACATGGCGTCGTGGATGATCGACCGCTATGGCAGCGAGGCGCAGCGCCGCCGCTTCCTGCCCAAGCTGACCACGATGGAATGGATCGCGTCGTACTGCCTGACCGAGCCCGGCTCGGGCTCCGACGCCGCCGCGCTCAAGACCCGCGCGGTCAGGGACGGCGAGCACTATGTGCTCAACGGCGCGAAGGCTTTCATCTCGGGCGCGGGCACCTCGGACGTCTATGTCTGCATGGTGCGCACCGGCGAGGACGGGCCGAAGGGCATTTCCTGTCTGGTGGTGGAGAAGGGCACGTCCGGCCTCTCCTTCGGCAAGCACGAGCGCAAGATGGGCTGGAACTCCCAGCCGACCGCGCAGGTGATCTTCGAGGATTGCCGCGTGCCGGTCGCCAACCGTCTGGGCGCGGAAGGCGACGGCTTCCGCATCGCCATGAGCGGGCTTGACGGCGGGCGCATCAATATCGGGGCCTGTTCGGTCGGTACCGCGCGCGCCGCGCTGGACGAAGCGATGGCCTATGTGCGCGAGCGCAAGCAGTTCGGGCGCCCGATCTCGGACTTCCAGGTGACGCAGTTCAAGCTCGCCGACATGGCGACCGAACTCGAAGCGGCCCGGCTGATGATCCGCCATGCGGCAAGCGCCCTCGACCGCAAGGACGGCCGCGCCACCATGCTTTGCGCCATGGCCAAGCGGTATGCCACCGACGCGGGCTCGCGCATCGCCGACCAGGCGCTGCAGCTGCATGGCGGCTACGGCTATCTCAAGGATTTCCCCGCCGAGCGCCATGTGCGCGACTTGCGCGTTCACCAGATTCTCGAAGGCACCAACGAGATCATGCGCGTGATCGTCAGCCGCGAAATGTTCCGGCAGTGACGGACGAAGTCCTCTTCGAACGGCGCGGCAGGCTCGGCCTGATCACGCTCAACCGGCCGAAGGCGCTCAATGCGCTGACCCGCGACATGTGCGTGTCCATGCTGGCACAGCTGTCGCAATGGGCCGCCGATGCCGATATCGCAGCCGTCGCCATCCAAGGCAGCGGCGAGCGCGCCTTCTGCGCCGGCGGCGACATCCGCTCGCTCTACGACAGCGGCAAGGCGGGCACGTCCTACGCGCTCGATTTCTACCGCGACGAATACCGCCTCGACGCGGCGATCAAGCGCTTCCCCAAACCGTATGTGGCGCTGATCTCGGGCATCGTGATGGGCGGCGGCGTCGGGGTCTCGGTCCATGGCAGCCACCGCGTCGCCGACGAGACCACGTCCTTCGCCATGCCGGAGACCGGGATCGGGCTGTTTCCCGACGTCGGCGGCAGCTTCTTCCTGCCGCGCTGTCCCGGCGAGATCGGCATGTATCTCGCTCTCACGGGCGCGCGGCTCAAGACCGCGGACTGCCTCTATGCCGGCGTGGCGACGCACTTCGTGCCCAAGACCAAGCACGCGACGCTGCTCGCGCGTCTCGCCGAGGGAAGCGCGCCCGCTCAGGCATTGCAGGATTTAAGCGAGACGGTTCCCGATACTTTTCTCGCCGATCATCGCGCCGCCATCGACACCATGTTCGCTAAGGAGTCGGTCGAGGCGATCCTTTCGGCCCTCGACGCCGATCACACCGACTGGTCGCGCGACACCGCGAAGGTCATCCGAACCAAATCGCCGACCAGCACCAAGCTCACCTTCCGCCAGCTGCGCAACGGCCGCGCGCTGTCGTTTGAGGACTGCATGCGGATGGAATACCGCATGGTGCACGGCATCGTTGCCGGCCACGATTTCTACGAAGGCGTCCGCGCCACCATCCTGGACAAGGACGGCGCGCCGAAATGGCAGCCATCCGAGCTTTCTGCCGTCAACGAGGCCGACATCGACACTTATTTCAAATCTCTCGGGAACAAGGAGCTGCCGCTATGACGCACATCGCTTTCATTGGTGTCGGCAACATGGGCGGCCCGATGGCCCGCAATCTTTTGAAGGCAAGCGAGCGCGTCACGGCCTTCGATCTCAGCGCTGAGGCGCTGGAACCGCTCGTCGGGGCGGGTGCGGCAAAAGCCTCTACAGTCAACGACGCGGTCAAGGACGCGGATGTCGTCATCACCATGCTGCCGGCCGGGCAGCACGTGCGCAGCGTCTATCTCGACAACGGCATCCTCGGGGCTGGCAAGAAGGGCGCCTTGCTGATCGATTCCTCGACCATCGACGTCGACTCGGCGCGCGCCGTGCACGCGGCGGCGGAGAAAGCGGGCTTCGACTTCCTCGATGCGCCGGTCTCCGGCGGCACCGGCGGCGCCGAAGCCGGCACGCTCGCGTTCATGTGCGGCGGCAGCGAAAAGGCCTTCGGGCGCGCGCAACCGGTTCTTGAGAAGATGGGCAAGCGCATCGTCCATGCCGGCGGCCCGGGCGCCGGGCAGGCCGCCAAGATCTGCAACAACATGCTGCTCGCCATCTCGATGATCGGAACCTGCGAGGCTTTCGTGCTCGGCGAAAAGCTCGGGCTCGACCCCCAGAAGCTGTTCGACATCATGTCGGCTGCCTCGGGCCAGTGCTGGTCGCTGACGACCTACTGTCCGGTTCCGGGCCCGGTGCCGGCCTCGCCCGCCAATCGCGCCTACAGCGGCGGCTTCGCCACGGCCCTGATGCTCAAGGATTTGAAGCTTTCACAGACCGCGGCGCAAAGCGCGGGCGCCGTGACCCCGCTCGGTGCCGAAGCGGCACAACTCTATTCGCTGTTTGCAAACCAAGGCCGCGCGAATGTCGACTTCTCCGGCATCATCGAGATGTTGCGCGGCATTCGCTGATAAATTTTACGGCGCCTTAACCTGCCGCTCTTACCGTGATCGCATAACAAGGTGGGCCTCGCGAAAAAGCGGGGAAAGGCGATGACAGCATTGGCGAAACCGCAGGCGGCTGCGGCGCTCGACGGAGCGCCGGCGCTTGGCAGGCACTATCTCGAAACGCTCAACCTCGTGGAGCGGCTGCACCGTCAGCTGCTGGACGTGATCAAGGACGAGCTCGACCGCCGCGACGAGCGCGAGATCAATTCGGTGCAGGCGCTGCTGCTGTTCAATGTCGGCGACCAGCAGCTGAGCGCGGGCGAGCTGCGTACGCGCGGGCACTATCTGGGGTCCAACGTCTCCTACAATCTCAAGAAGCTCGTGGAAGCGGGCTACATCCACCACGAACGCTCCGCCGCCGACCGCCGCTCCGTGCTGGTCCATCTGACCGACAAGGGCGAAGCGGTGCGCAAGATGCTGAGCGCGCTGTTCGAGCGCCATCTGGCCTCGCTCGAGCCGGTGGGCAACGTCACCCAGGGCAGTCTCGACCTGCTCAACACCACGCTGCGCCGCCTCGAGCGCTTCTGGATCGATCAGGTGCGCTTCCGCCTCTAGCAGTCGCGCCGCGACTCATGTCATGACGTCCGCCGGCCGGTGCGGAGGCTGCGTGGAATTCTTCAAGTCACACCTCCACCATCACGCGCGATTCTACGCCTGTTTCCTGCTTGGCGCGGCGGTGTTCGCCTTCACCGGCTTTTTCCGGCTGCCCGTCCGCCTGCTGGCCAGCGGCGACGCGTTCTTCGCCCTCTACCTCCTCGTCATGGCCGTGGCGAGCGCGCGCATTGCGCCGCAGGAGCTCGACCGCAGGGCCGATGTCGAGGACGAGGGCATCGTCATTGTCGTCCTGCTCACCCTGGTGATGATCGCGTTCTGCATGTTCGCGATCATCGAGCTGCTGCATCACAAGGGCGAGCCCGACTGGGCCGGCCTCGTCCTGGCGATGGCAGGAGCGCCGCTCGGCTGGTTCATGCTGCACATGCTGATGGCGTTCCACTATGCCAACATGTTCTATTCCGATCCCCGCGGCGCGGGCGGCGGCGGCCTCAAATTCCCCGATACCGACGAGCCAGGCGCGGCGGATTTCCTCTACTACGCCTTCGTCATCGGCATGACGGCCCAGGTTTCCGACGTCCAGGTCACGTCGCGCCGTATCCGCCAGGTGACGCTCGGCCATTCCATCGTCTCGTTCTTCTTCAATACCGTGCTGATCGCCATGGCCGTGAACGGCGTGGTGGCGCTGGCGGGGTGAGGATTTGCGTCAGATCAAGGCTTCGGCAGGCGGGCCGGGCTATGCGTCCTTTTGCGCCAGTGCCGTGGCGCTAGGATTCGCAGGCCCTGTTCTTGTATTCTGCCAGTCCAATCTGACGGACAAGCGAGCGAGCGGTATGCCGTTTCCCTACATCGCCAGGTTCCGCGAGGCGCTCGCCGCCATCCGGCGCGAGGGACGCTACCGCGTCTTCACGGACATCGTCCGCGCCCGGGGCAACTACCCCCAGGCCGATTTCCATGCCCAGGGCGCCAAGCGGCCGGTGGTGGTGTGGTGCAGCAACGACTATCTCGGCATGGGACAGCACCCCAAGGTGCTGGCGGCGATGCACGAAGCCATCGACGCGGCAGGCGCCGGCTCGGGCGGCACGCGCAACATCTCCGGCACCACCCATTACCACGTCGAGCTGGAGGCCGAGCTCGCGGAGCTGCACGGCAAGGAATCGGCGCTGCTCTTCACCTCCGGCTTCGTCTCCAACGACGCCACGCTCGCCACGCTGGCGAAGCTGCTGCCCGGCCTCGTCGTTTTTTCCGACGCGCTCAACCACGCCTCGATGATCGAAGGCATCCGTCACGGCGGGATGCAGAAGCGCATCTTCCGCCACAGCGACATGGCCGATCTGCGCCGTCAGCTAAGCGAAACCGATCCCGCCGCGCCCAAGCTGATCGCTTTCGAGTCCGTCTATTCGATGGACGGCGATTTCGCCCCGGTGAACGCGATCTGCGATCTGGCGGAGGAATTCGGCGCTCTCACCTATATCGACGAGGTGCATGGCGTGGGCCTCTACGGTCCGCGCGGTGCCGGCGTCGCGGCGCGCGAGGGCGCCATGGAGCGCATCGACATCGTGGAAGGCACGCTCGCCAAGGCCTTCGGCGTTATGGGCGGCTATATCGCCGCGTCGGGCGAACTCGTCGACTGTATCCGCTCCCATGCGCCGGGCTTCATCTTCACCACTTCGCTGGCGCCGACGATCGCTGCCGGCGTGCTTGCCAGCGTGCGCCATTTGAAGGACAGCGATGTGGAGCGCGAGACCTTGATGGCGCGCGCCGCACTTCTCAAACGCCTCTTGGCCGAGGCGGGCCTGCCGGTGATGGAAACGCCCAGCCACATTGTGCCGGTGCTGGTCGGTGAGGCGGCGCTGTGCAAATCGGTGTCGGATGCGCTGCTCTACGAGCACGGCATCTACGTTCAGCCGGTGAACTTCCCGACCGTGCCGCGCGGCGGCGAAAGATTGCGCTTCACGCCCTCGCCGCTGCACAGCGAAGCGATGCTCCACGAGTTGGTGCGCGCGCTCGACCAGGTGTGGACGGCGCATCGTCTCGGCCGTGCGGCGTGACACGGGGCGGGCGCGAGATCCTGTTCGAATTCGTCGCCCAGGGCGGCACGATCAAAGCAACCGCCATCGATCCCGCGACGGGCATCGAGGCGAGCATTCTGGGACCGGCGTCAGCGCCGCGCGCCACCCTGTCGGAAGCCGCGCGGCGGAAGCTGGACTATGTGCTGAAGCGGCGGGCGCCTTAGCCGCGCCGGCCCTTTTTCGCCGGCGGCGAGGAGCGGCCGAGGCCGATCTTCTTGGCGAATTCGGAGCGCTGGGCCGCATAGTTGGGCGCCACCATCGGATAGTCGGCCGGCAGGCCCCATTTGGCGCGGTATTCCTCCGGCGACAGTCCGTAGCGCGAGCGCAGATAGCGCTTCAGCATCTTCAGTTTCTTGCCGTCCTCCAGACAAACGATGTATTCGGGAGTAATCGACTTCTTCACCGTCACCGCCGGCTTCTGCGCCGTGGTCATGTCGGTGGAAACACCGCTGGAGAGCCCGCCCAGGGTCGCGTGAACGCTTTTGATCATGGAGGGCAGCTCGCCGACGGGCACGGGATTGTTGCTGACATAGGCCGCGACGATTTCGCTCGCCAGCTTCAAGAGCTCGTCGCCTCTTGCGCCCGTCATGTCATGATTGTTGGTCTTGATCTTCGCCTCCATCGGCTCTTCGGACAGGAAAATATCGTCTCGGTTCTATTGGGCTCGCCCAGGGAAAATCAAGTCCTTACCGAAAGACGAGAAGAATGCCTTTCTTCGTCTACAAGTCGTATGCTCCAATGGACTTGGGCGCTTCTGATGTCTTGCCGGCGCGGCCTCTTCATTTAGACGATTGTACTTGGCTATATTGCAAGCATAAGACGAAGACTGCGGCGCGGCGCGGCACTCGCGATTCGGCTGGCGCCAGATTTGGTAAAGAGGTAGGGGTTGGACCGCGAGGGCTCGAAACCAGGTCCAGTGCTGGGGCGCGCGGCGAAATCCTTGTCCAGGCGGAGAATTCGATGGAATCGGGCTTTTTCGGGGAGTCTTTGGCAGCGCGGGACCCGGAGATCGCCCAGGCCGTCGGCGACGAGCTGAGGCGGCAGCAAGACAAGATCGAGCTCATCGCCTCGGAAAACATCGTCTCCCGGGCGGTGCTCGAGGCCCAGGGCTCGGTGCTGACCAACAAATACGCCGAGGGCTATCCCGGCCGGCGCTACTATGGCGGCTGCGAATATGTCGACGTGGTGGAAGAGGTTGCGATCGCGCGCGCCTGCCGGCTGTTCGACTGCACCTTTGCCAATGTCCAGCCCCATTCCGGCGCCCAGGCCAATCAGGCGGTGTTCTTTGCCCTGTTGCAGCCCGGCGATTCCTTCATGGGTCTCGATCTCGCCGCCGGCGGCCACCTGACCCATGGCTCGCCCGCCAACCAGTCCGGCAAGTGGTTCAAGCCGATCTCCTACGGCGTGCGCCGCGAGGACTGTCTGATCGACATGGACGAAGTCGCCCGCATCGCGCGCGAGAACCGGCCGAAGCTGATCGTCGCCGGCGGCTCGGCCTATTCGCGCGTCTTCGACTTCAAGCGCTTCCGCGATATCGCCGACGAGATTGGTGCGGTGTTCATGGTGGACATGGCGCATTTCGCAGGCCTTGTTGCCGGCGGAGCGCATCCCAATCCGCTCGAGCACGCCCATGTCGTCACCACCACCACGCACAAGACCTTGCGCGGCCCGCGCGGCGGCATGATCCTCAGCCGCGACGAAGCCATCGGCAAGAAAATCAACTCGGCCGTCTTTCCGGGCCTCCAGGGCGGGCCCTTGATGCATGTGATCGCCGCCAAGGCGGTGGCCTTCGGCGAGGCTCTGAAGCCCGAATTCAAATCCTATGCGCGCGACGTCGTCGACAACGCGAGGGTGCTGGCCAACACGCTCAAGGACGAAGGCCTCGACATCGTCTCCGGTGGCACCGACACCCATCTGATGCTGGTCGATCTCAGGCCCAAGCGCGCCACCGGCCGGCCGGCGGAAAAGGCGCTCGATCGCGCCTTCATCACCTGCAACAAGAACGCAGTCCCGTTCGACAGCGAGAAGCCCGCGATCACCTCCGGCATCCGGCTGGGCTCGCCGGCCTGCACCACGCGCGGCTTCGGTGCCGGCGAGTTCCGCCAGGTCGCAAAACTGATCGTCGAAGTCGTCGATGCGGTGGCGGCCAAAGGCGAAGCCGGCGATGCCGCGGTCGAGGCTTCGGTGCGCGAACGCGTCGGCCGGCTGTGCCGGCAATTTCCGATCTACACGTAACGAAAGCTCCAAGTCATGCGCTGCCCCTTCTGCGGACACGAAGATACCCAGGTCAAGGACAGCCGTCCGTCCGAAGACAATTCGGCCATCCGCCGCCGCCGCCATTGCCTGGAATGCGGCGGCCGCTTCACCACCTTCGAGCGCGTTCAGCTGCGCGAGCTCGTCGTCGTCAAGAAGAGCGGCCGCCGCGAGCCTTTCGACCGCGACAAGCTGGAGCGCTCGCTGTCGCATGCGCTGCGCAAGCGTCCCGTCGAGGCAGACCGCGTCGAGCGCATGATCACCGGCATCGTGCGGCGCCTGGAAAGCCTCGGCGAAAACGAGATCCCCGCCGCCACGATCGGCGAACTGGTGATGCAGGCGCTCTCCAGCCTGGACAAGGTCGCCTATGTCCGCTTCGCCTCGGTCTACAAGAACTTCCGCGAGACCAAGGATTTCGAAAATCTCATCGGGCAGCTCGAAGGGGACCGGGACTGACCCACGTCGGCCACATGCGCCACGCGCTGGCGCTGGCGGAGCGGGCGCTGGGGACGGCGGCGCCCAATCCGGCCGTAGGCTGCGTCATCGTTGCACAAGACGGACGCGTCATCGGACGCGGCTGGACGCGGCCGGGCGGACGTCCGCATGCCGAGACTGAGGCGTTGGCACAGGCGGGAGAGACGGCGCACGGCGCGACCGCTTATGTGACCTTGGAGCCCTGCGCCCATCAGGGCCAGACCCCGCCCTGCGCCCACGCCCTGATCGCGGCCGGCGTCGCGCGCGCCGTGATCGCCGTGGAGGACCCCGATCCGCGCGTCGCGGGCAAGGGCATCGCGATGCTGTGGGATGGCGGCATCGAGGTGGTCAGCGGCGTGCTCGAAAAGGAAGCGGCGGCGCTGAACGCCGGCTTCTTCCTGCGCCTGGACAAGAACCGGCCCCTGGTCACGCTCAAGATTGCCCAGAGCCTCGACGGCAAGACGGCGACGGTGTCGGGCCGGAGCAAATGGATCACCGGGCCTGAAGCGCGGCGCTTCGGCCACCTGCTGCGCGCCAGGCACGATGCGATCCTGGTGGGCATCGAGACGGCGCTGGCGGACGATCCCGAGCTCACCTGCCGGCTGCCCGGGCTCGAAGACCGCTCGCCGCTTCGTGTCGTCCTCGACACGCGGCTGCGTCTTGCTGCCGCCTCCAGGCTTGCGCAAAGCGCAAAGCGGATTCCGGTCCTCGTCTATACGACATCCAAAGACGGCGCGGCTTTGAAGGACCTGGGCGTGGACATCGTCCGCACGGGCCGCGACGCCCGCGGCCGGCCCGACATCGGCGCGGTGCTCAATGACCTTGCAGGGCGTGGGGTTACGCGCCTGCTGGTCGAAGGCGGCGCAGGCGTTCACGCCGCCTTCCTCGACCGCGGTCTGGCCGACCGGCTGGAGATCTTCCGCGCCCCCCTGGTGCTGGGAGGCTCCGGGCGGAATTCGATCGATGCGCTGGCGGCGCTCGAACTTGACGAAGCGTCCCGCTTCGTCTGCGAGGGGCGGCGGGTGCTGGGCCCAGACGTTCTGGAAACCTACGCCGCCAGAGCCTAAAAGGGGCGCATGTTCACCGGAATAATCAGCGATGTCGGCGAGGTGCGCCATGTGGAGAAGCGCGGCGACACGCATGTCGTGATCGCGACGCATTTCGACGTCGCGGCCATCGAGATGGGTGCCTCCATCGCCTGCGCCGGCGCCTGCATGACGGTGATCGACAAGGGCAGCGCGGCCGACCGCTGGTTCGCCTTCACCGCTTCCGCGGAGACCGTGTCGAAGACGACGCTGGGCGCCTGGAAGACGGGCGATCCGGTCAACCTCGAACGGCCGATGCGCGTCGGCGACGAGCTCGGCGGCCATATCGTCACCGGCCATGTCGATGCCGTGGCCGAAATCGTCGCGGCGAAGAGCGAAGGCGAGTCGATGCGCCTGACGTTGCAGGTCCCTGCGCAATTCGCGCGCTTCATCGCGCCCAAGGGCTCCGTCGCGCTCGACGGCGTGTCGCTGACGGTGAACGATGTCGACGGCGCCCGCTTCGGCGTCAACATCATCCCGCACACCCTCAAGGTCACGACCTTCGGCCGCGCAAGGCCGGGCATGAAGGTCAATTTCGAGGCCGACCTGATGGCCCGCTACATCGCGAGGCTGAGCGCGGCATGAACCTTCCCGTCTTCCACGATTACATCGCCCAGATCGAGGACGTCATCGAAGCCGCGCGCAACGGCAAGATGTTCATCCTGATCGACGCGGAGGATCGCGAGAACGAGGGCGATCTCGTCATCCCGGCGCAGATGTGCACGCCCGAAGCGATCAACTTCATGGCCAAGCACGGCCGCGGGCTGATCTGCCTGGCCTTGACGCAGGAGCGCGCCCAGCAGCTGCAGATCCCGATGATGGCGCCGGTCAATGCCTCGCCGCACGGTACCGCCTTCACGGTTTCCATCGAGGCCAAGGAAGGCATCTCCACCGGCATCTCGGCGCACGACCGCGCGCATACGATCTCGGTTGCGATCGACGCCACCAAGGGTCCGGGCGACATCGTCATGCCGGGTCACGTCTTTCCGCTGGTCGCGCGCCATGGCGGTGCGCTGGTGCGCGCCGGCCATACCGAGGCCGCCGTCGACATCGCGAGGCTGGCGGGCCTGACGCCGGCCGGCGTGATCTGCGAGATCATGAACGACGACGGCACGATGGCGCGGCTGCCCGATCTCGTGACCTTCGCCCAGCACCACAATCTCAAGATCGGCACCATCGCCGACCTGATCGCCTATCGCCGCAAATACGATCACTTCGTCAAGCGCACGATCGAGACTCCCTTTGCCAGCCACAATGGGGGCGAATGGAAGATGGTGGTCTATGTCAACACGCTCGAATACGCCGAGCACATCGCGCTGGTGAAGGGCGACATCGCCACGCCGGAACCGGTCCTGGTGCGCATGCACGCGATCAACATCTTCAGCGACATGCTGGCCTGGCAGCCCTACGAGCCTGACATCCTGGGCGAATCCATGCGCATCGTGGCGAAAGAGGGCCGCGGCGTGGTCGTGCTGCTGCGCCAGACGCGGCCGACCTTCGTCTCCGACGTGGTGCTTCGGCGCACCCAGGACGACATCGACCGCAGGCGGGTGAAGGAATACGGCGTCGGCGCGCAGATCCTGCTCGATCTCGGCGTCAAGGAGATGATCTTGCTCACCGATACGCCGGAGAAGAAGATCGTGGCGCTCGACGGCTATGGCCTCGAGATCGTCGGCACTCACCCCATCCGCAGCCAGAAGGACAAGACGTGATCGCGCCCCGGATCCTCATCGTCGAGGCGCGTTTCTACGACGACATCGCGACCTCGCTGCTCGATGGCGCGACGGCGGCGCTCGAGCGCGCATTGGCGCAATTCGAGCGCGTCACCGTGCCGGGCGCACTGGAGATCCCGCCCGCGATCCTCTTCGCGTCGCAGTCGGACAAGGGCTATGACGGCTATGTCGCGCTGGGCTGTGTCATCCGCGGCGAGACGTTCCATTTCGAGATCGTCGCGGGCGAGTCCGCGCGCGGCCTGATGGAGCTGGGCGTGCGCCACGGCCTTTGCATCGGCAACGGCATTTTGACCGTGGAGGACGAGCGCCAGGCGGAGGTGCGCGCGCGCCGCGACGGCGGCGACAAGGGTGGCGACGCGGCACGCGCTTGTCTCGCGCTGGTCGAGCTCAAAGCGCGGCTGGCGGGCGGGCGATGAGCACCCATTCCGGCCGCAGCGGCGCGCGCCTCGCGGCCGTCCAGGCGCTCTACCAGATGGAATTGGCCGGCGCCGGCGCCGACGAAGTGGCGAGCGAGTTCTGCGATCACCGCTTCGGCCTCGAACCCGAGACCGGCATGGCCGGCGAGATCGATCGCGATTTCTTCGCCCGCGTCGTGCACGGCGTGCCCGAGCACCAAGCCGAGATCGATGCCGCCATCGCCCAGGTGCTGAGCGAGGCCTGGCGGCTGTCGCGCATCGATTCGATCCTGCGCGCCATCCTGCGCGGCGCCTCGTTCGAGCTGATCGCGGCGAAGGACGTGCCGGCCAAGGTCGTCATCGACGAATATGTCGGCATTTCGCACGCCTTCTTCTCCGGCGACGAACCGGCCTTCGTCAATGCCGCGCTCGACCGCCTGGCGCACCGCAAGCGCGCGGCCGAGTTCGGCGAGACGCCCCCCGATGACGAACTCGCTTTCTGAGCAGAACTCCGACCAAGACCAGAGGCCTTCGGATGACTTTTCTACGAAGGTCAAGGATAAATTCATCGCATTTGTGGACATTCTTGGATTTAAAAACATGGTCGACGCTGCCGAACAAACCGGTGGCGACATGCGCCATCTCATCGAACTCACGAGAATGTTGGGTTCGAACTCCGACTCTCAGAAATTTACGCGATACGGGCCTACTATATGTCCGCACTCGACCTATATCTCCCGCGATCTCGATTTCAAGGTTACGCAGATTTCGGACTGTGTAGTTGTTTCCGCGGAGAGCTCCCCCGCAGGGCTAATCAACCTCATCCATCACTGTTTTGGAATTGCCATCAATCTGTTGGCCAAGGGGCATCTCTGTCGAGGGGTAATTACGAGAGGCAACATTCTCCATTCCGATTCGCAATTTATGGGAACTGGTTATGCTGACGCCTACAAGAACGAGCAGCACGTAAGCGTCTTTCGCGTTGACGAAAAAGAAAGGGGCACACCGTTTATTCAAGTTGCTAGCCCTGTTGTCGTGTATGTAAGCACGCTGAAGGACGATTGTGTACGCAAAATGTTTGCGCGAATGACCGACTCTGACGGGACGTACACCGCAATCTCACCATTTCGCGCATTGGGCAACGCTCCGTCCGCAATCGTCGGTCCTGATTTTGACCCGCATGCAATGAAGGCATCGTGCCAAAGATCTCGAAAGCTCCGCCTTGATAATCTGGGCATGTTTGAAAAGTCGGAGGCCGACGCGGACGACCAAACCAAGGCCAAGATTGCACACTATAAAAAGGGCTTGTTGCATGTCATCGCTCGGCTGGACGAAAAGGAACGGAAACTAGATAGAATGATCGAGACGGGCCAAATCCCATATGGGTCAACATTTCTGTAGCGCAACGTCGTGAACTTCGAGTGACCAATGCCCATTTTAGGTGAATTCGATCTGATCGAACGCTTCTTCGCCCCGTTGGCGACGGCGCCGGGTGCGTTCGCGCTGAAGGACGACGCGGCGATCGTCGCGCCGGCACCGGGCTTCGACCTGGTGGTGACCACCGACACGATCGTGGCAGGGATCGATTTCTTCGCCGACGATCCGCCCGACGCGATCGCCAGGAAGGCGCTGCGCGTCAATCTCTCGGATCTCGCGGCCAAGGGCGCGGCTCCGTTCGGCTATTTGCTGGCGCTGTCGTTGCCCGGGAGCGATGCCGATTGGCTGGCGGCGTTCGCCAATGGCTTGCGGCAAGATCAAGCGCAGTTCGGTTGCACGCTTTACGGTGGCGACATCAGTTCCACGCCCGGGCCGCTCACCGTCTCGATCACGGCGTTCGGCCAAGCGGAAGCCGGTAAGATGCTGCGCCGTGGGGGCGCGTGCGAAGGCGACCTCGTCTTCGTCACCGGCACCATAGGCGACAGCGGCGCCGGCCTGTTGCTGCTGAAGAATGCGACGCAGGAACTGGACGAGGGCTTCCGCGGATTTCTCATCGGCCGCTATCGCGTACCCGAGCCGCCGGTCGCGTTCGGGCCGCGGCTGGCCGGCCTCGCGAGCGCCGCGCTCGATGTTTCGGACGGTTTGCTCGCCGATCTCGCGCATCTGGCGGCGGCGTCGGAAGTGCATGTGGTCGTCGAGGCGGAACGGGTTCCGCTTTCGGATGCCGTGCGCGCGCTGTGGGGCGATGGCGCAGTCGCGCGCGCGGTGGTCGCTGGCGACGATTACCAGATCGCGTTCGCGGCACCGGTCGAGAAGGAGGACGAAATTCTCCAAGCAGCCGCGCAAAGCGGCACGCGCGCGACGCGGATCGGCCATGTGCAGCGGGGGATGGGCGTCGCGATGCGCGATTCGAACGGTCGCGATCTGACCCCGCTCACGAAAGGCTTCAGCCACTTCTGACCAGGATGCCCTACGCGCTGCGCTCTTCGCGCACCTTGAGCATCCACAGCCAACCTGCGGCAAGCAGCATCACGATCGGTATGAGACCGATGCGCTGGTCGTGGCTGAGCCGCGTCGCGATCTTGACCGAGACCGGCGCCAGGAACGTCGCCGCGGTTCCGGAGAGCGACATCAGGCCGAAGAACTCGGTCATCTTCGGCAATGGCGCGATGCGCGCCAGCATGGTGCGGCTGTTGGCATAGGCGCCGACGACGCAAAGCGCGTTGACGCAGGACAGCACGATGAACACCAGCCGCGGCAAGGTCGCGAACAGCGCGATGGGCGAGGCCGGGATGGCGTTCGGCGCATAGTGGAGGAACCACAGGATGCGGTCCGGCCCCATGGTCAGCGTCAGTCCGAAGCACAGCGCGGTCCCGCCCACGGTGACGAGCAGCGCACGTTTGGAGCCGAGCCGGGTGTCGAGCCAGCCGCCGAAGAAGCCGCCCATCGCGGCGCTGAAGACAATGAGCAGCCCGAACGCCGTCATCGCCAGGGTGTCGAGATGGAACACGCCTGCGGCATAGATGCCGCTGTAGACCAGCACGCCCGTGAGCCCGTCGTTGAACAGCGTGCGCGCCCCGATGTAGTGCGCCACGTTGCGGTACTTGCCCAGGCTGCGAAACGTGGCGATCACCGCCGCGATGCCGGCGCGGACCGCCTGCGTCAGCGGCAGGTCGCTGGGCGCGCGGTCGGGGGTGAAGAGAAACAGCGGCACGGCGAAGAGCGCCATCCACACCGCCGAGATCGGGCCGGCCAGCCGCTCCGCCATGTGGCCGGGCAGATCCAACGGCGCGCCCGGCAGCACGAAAAGGACCAGGAACAGCGCCATCAGGACGAAGCCGGCGCCGCTGCCCAGCGCATAGGCCAGGCCCGACAGCGCGCCCATTCGCCCATGCGGCGCGATGGTCGACAGCATGGCGCCGTGGAACGCGTTCGACAGCTCGAAGACGGTGTTGTTCACCACCATGGCCAGGCTGAACAGAACTAGGGCCTGGGTGCCGGAATCCGGCACGCCGAACCAGGTGCCGGCGAAGCTCAGCACCATCAGCACGGTGAACGCCGCGAGCCAGGGCTTGCGCGGTCCGCCGCGGTCGGCGATGGCGCCGAACAGCGGACAGATCAGCGCCGTCAGATAGCCGGCCCAGGCGGTGATGTCGCTCCACAATTCCTGGCCCGCGACGGCGTCGCGCATCATGGTGCCGACCAGGAACGGCGAGATCACATAGATCTGGAAGATGACGTTGGGATCGCGCGCCGCCTCGAACAGCGCCCACGACCATTGCCCGATCCGCGAGGCTGCGGGCCAGCCTTCCGCGGCGCGCTCGTGCACGAGCAGGGCGATGCCCGCGGCGTCGGCGATCGCCGAACCTACGGAGGACTCGGCCCGCGGCGGTTGCGCGTCTCCGGCTTCCGTCACAGCGCGGTGGCGCGCTCTTCGCGCACGAAGAACATCAGCGCCAGGCCGATGGAAAGAAACATGGTCTCGCCCAGAAGTCCGATGCGCTGGCTGTGGGCTGCGACGGCGAGCCAGGCGATGAAGATGGTGGCGAGAAAGCTTGTCGCCTGTCCCGACAGCGCATAGAGGCCGAAGAACTCGGTCATGCGCTCGATCGGCGCAATCCGCGCCAGCATGGTGCGGCTGTTGGCATAGCCGGCAGTGATCAGGATGGCGATGAAGCACACGATTCCCAGATAGATGAGCTCAGGCCAGGTGTTGAAGAACGGCACTTTCCACAGCGTGGGGCCGTGCGGATCGTAGGGGATGAACCACAGGATGCGGTCCGGTCCCATGGTCAGCGCCAGCAGCCCGAACAAGGTGGTGCCGCCGATGGAGACGAAGATCGCGCGTTTGGAGCCCAGCGCATTGTCGAGCCAGCCGCCGACGAAGCCTCCCAGCACCGCGAAGACGCTGAGCACGATGCCGTAGATGATGCGCGACACCGGTCCCCAATGGAACGTGCTCGAAGCATATATGCCGCCGAACACCAGCACCGCGGTCATGCCGTCGTTGAAGAACAGCCGCGCCAGGAGATAGAACCCGACGTTCTTGTAGTGTCTGAGGCTGATGACCGTGCGGATGACGCTCTTCACGCCTGCGCGCATCGCCGCAAACAACGACAGGCTGGAAGCCGGCCGGTCCGGCGTGAAGAGAAAGAGCGGGATGCTGAAGATCACAAGCCAGATTGCGCCCACCGGGCCGGCAAGCCGCTCCGGCTCGTGCAGCGCCTGGCTGATGCCCCAGATCGGATGCGACGGCACGAAGCTCCACGCCACCTTTCCGGGGAGCGAAAACGCGAGCAGCATGAACAGCAGCAGGAGGATTCCCGCCGCGTTGCCGAGCGCCAGCCCCAATCCGGACAATCCGGCGATGCGTTTGGGCGAAACGATCGAGGGCAGCAGCGAATTGTGGAACACCGCGGAGAAATCGAAGGAGACGTTGGCGAGCGCCCAGGTCGCGCCGACAAGGAAGAGGCTGAAGCCGGTGGAATGCGGCTTGGCGAACCACAGCAGAACCATCGCCGTGGCGAGGATCAGCGTATAGAACGCGATCCAGGGCTTGCGCCGCCCGCCATGGTCGGCGATGGCGCCCAGGAACGGGGCCAGCAGCGCGATGACGATGCCGCTGATCCCCTGCACCCAGCCGGCATCGGCGAGCCCGCGTACGGGATCGCCGACGACGTCGTTGGAGAAATACGGCGCGAAGAGATAGATCGTGATCAAGAGCACGAACGGATTGCGCGCCCATTCGAACAGCGCCCAGGAAGTCTGTCCGAGCCGCGATGCCGATCGATCGCCGGTGGTGGAGAATCCCTCGCGCGCGCCGAGCCACTGCGCCCAGCCCGCGGCCTCGGCGATGGCGGTCTCGGCCGGCTCGTCCGCCGCGGCCACAGCCGCTTCGGCCGCGTCAGTTGAAGACTTCACCCGCGTCCACTCCCCACAGCCTGTTCTTGTCGATCCAGCCCGCGACGCCGGCGGCCGCGATCTTGCAGCGCGAAGGCTGACACGCCTTGAGCTTGGCCACAACGCCGGGCTCGGCCCTGGCAATAACGGGCGAACCGGCGAAGACCGATGCCGAAACCGCCGCCGCGCCCTTGCCGACGACCAGGACGCTGCGGGCATCCGACAGCATGCTGGCGCTGATCCAGCCCACCGTGCCGTCGATATCGCGCACGCGCCGCCAAGTTTCATAGGCCGAAACCACCTCCAGCGGATAATCCTTGCGCCGGTAGATGAACAGGATGCGGTGCTGATAGGTCGGCCCTTCGCGCAGATAGACTTTGTCGCTCTTGAGGCTCGCGAAATGGGAGGCTGCGAGCGCGGCAGAGGTCGAGAGCACCATTGAGAATGCGAAAGCGATTGCGCAAGAAATTATTCTCAACAAAAAACCGTCATGGCCGACCTTGTGTCGGCCATCCATGAAGTCGGTCCCACCGCGTGAGTATGGGTGGCCGGGACAAGCCCGGCCATGACGGTATTGGGATAAGATGACCAAGGGTCTTTCCCTTCCGGTGTGGCCTACAGGCCTTCGTTGCGCAACGCCGCCTGTCCCTCGGCGACGAGGCGCGCGGTGGCGGTTTCGATGCGCTCTTCCAGCAGGCGCAGGAAGTCGCGCGGGCGCAGGCCGGATTCGACGGGCTCCAGGAATTCGAGCACGATGGTGCCGCGCTTCTTGATGAAGCCCGCCGGCCCCGTCCAATAGAGCCCGGAGTTGAGGGCGACGGGAACGCAGTCTGCGCCGATCTGGCCGTAAAGTCCGGCGACGCCGGGCTTGTAGTCGGGCGGCGCGCCGACTTTCTTGCGCGTGCCTTCGGGAAAGATCAGCACGCTGCGTTTCTCGGCAAGCACGCGCTTGGCCTTCGCCGCCATGCGCCGCAGCGCGGAGCCGCCGCCGTCGCGATCGATGACGATCGAGCCCGCCTTCCAGACGAACCAGCCATAGAACGGCACATAGACCAGCCCGCGCTTGAGCACGACCGCGGGATCGTCGAGCACGAGATAAAGCGCAAGCGTGTCCCACATGCTCATATGCTTGGCGGCGACGAGGACCCCGCCCGCGGGCTTGGTGCCGCGCACTTCCAGGCCGAGGCCTGCGATCGTGCGCAGTCCCCACAGCGCCAGCGCGCACCAGCGCCGCGCCATCCACACCGTCGCCTTTCTGGGCAGCAGTAGCACCGGCAGGAACAGGATCGACATCACGGCCGAAATAAGCGCGAACCAGGCGAAGAAACCCGCGGAGCGCAGAAGGGTCACGGCGGCGGAATATCTCAGAGCGAAGCGCTGCGAGGTTTGCTTCGCTCAGGCGCCGCGTCAAGTGCGGGACGATAGACGGCGCTGCGCAGCTTGGCCGCCAGGTACTTGGCATATTCGCCCTGAAGCACGCGCAAGGCATGGGGGTTGTGCCACCAGCCGTCGAGATCGATGTCGTCGACGGGATAGGGTTCGAGCCGCACGCCGGGCATCGCCGATTCGAACTCGGCCAGGCTGCGCGGCATGTGATAGTTCGCCGTCACCACGATCAGGCTCTTGAAGCGGTGGGTGCGCGCCCAGGACGCAGCCTCTTCGGCATTGCCGTGGGTGTTCTCGGCCGCATAGCCGAGATCGGCACAGCAGTCGAAGCGCATGCCGCCATGGGCCAGCCGCTTGAGCTCGAGCTTGGTGGTCTGCGGATGGACGCCGCTGATCAACAGCCGACCGGCCGTGCCCGATTCGAGCAGCGCCACTGCCGCCGTGACCCGCTCGTCGCCGCCGGTGAGCGCCACGATGCCCTGCGCGGGCTTCGGCGCGGCGCTGGCGCGCGGCAGGTTCGCCACGAAGACGAAGAACCCGGCCGCGTAGATCGCCACCGCACCCAGGATCCATGGCCACGCGCGCATGCGACCATACTAGCGTCAAAAGCGGTAAAATTCAGTCAGTAGATTTTTCGCAGCGCCGCGAGCACGGAAAGCCGGGCGGTCGCCAGGGCGATGATTCCCGCAATCGCCGGAACCAGGGCCAGCCAGCCGATCTCGGACATTTTCAGTCCCAACGGCGGCAGGAATGGCGCCGCTTCGACACCGGCCGATTCCAGGCTGCCGGCGACCAGAAAGAAGACCGCTGCCAGCGCACCGCCCGCCAAGGCCGCGCCCAAGGTCGACATGAAATAGTGCCGCTCGAAGGCATTGGCGATGAAGCTGGGACGCGCGCCCATCTGATGCAACAGCTCGACCATCTCGCGATGGGCATCCAGCCCGGCGCGCGTCGCGAACGCCACCGCCGAGGCCGTCGCCAGGGCGATCAGGAACAGGATGACATAGGCCGACCATGTGATTCCCGCCGCCAAGCCCGCGAGCCGCGCAATCCAGCGCGCGTGGTCGTCGAGCTCGGAATCCGGTGCGGCACGCTTGAGCGCGCGTGCCAATCCCGCGCTGTCGATCCTCGCGCCGGGCACCAGCGTCGCATCGATCAGCCGGGGAAGCGGCAATTCGCTGAGCAGCGCTCCGCTGCCGATCCAGGGCGCCACCAAGGCCTGCGTCTGGGACTCGCTGAGCATTTCGGCATGCGCGATCCCCGCTGTCGCGCGCAGGATCGACAGCGCCGTCTCGGCTTCGCGTGCCAGCGCCTTGGCCGAGATGTTCGCGGGCGGCACGATCTGCACCGTCAGCCGGTCCGACAGCCCGGCGCGCCAGCCCGCGGCCGTGCGCTCCGCCAGGAGCGAGGCTCCGAGCGCGAGCGCGGCCAGGAATGCCATCACCGCGATCACCACGTCGAGAGGCGCCGCGCCCTTTTCGCGCGGCAGGATAGAGCCGGGGGCGCCGAGACTCATGGCCTGGCGCTCCGCAATTCCACCAGCCGGCCGTCGACGAGGCGCATCTCGCGCGCGCGCAGATCTTCGATCAGCGAGCGGTCGTGCGTCGCGATCAAGACCGTGGTGCCCAGCCTGTTCAGTTCGGCGAACAGGCGGATCAGGCGCTGGCCGATCTCGGAGTCGACATTGCCGGTGGGCTCGTCGGCGATCAGCAGATCGGGCCGCGCCACCACCGCGCGCGCGATCGCGATGCGCTGCTGCTCGCCGCCGGAAAGCGTCGCGGGCTTGGCCTGCATGCGTTCGCCCAGGCCCACCCAGGAGAGCAGTTCCTCCACGTCCTGCACATAGTCGTTCTCGCGCTTGCCGGCGATGCGCAGCGGCAGCGCCACGTTGTCGAAGGCCGACAGATGCGGCAGCAGGCGGAAATCCTGGAACACCACGCCGATGCGGCGTCGCAACGCCGGAAACGCGGAGCGCTTCGTCACCGAAAGATCGTTGCCGAACAGCGTGACCAGGCCGCGCGACGGCGGCTCGGTCATGTCGATCAGCTTGAGAAGCGTGGTCTTGCCCGCGCCGGACAACCCGGTCAGGAAGGTGAACGACCCGGCTTCGAGCACGAAGGTCACGTCGCGCAGCACCTCGGGCCCGGCGCCGTAGCGCATGCCGACATTCTCGAAGCGAACCATCGCCGCACCATAGCGGCGGCGTTTGCGTCGCGCGAGCCTTGCCTGCATCCTGCGGCTGCGCCATCTTCGGCGCGGTTGGTTTCGGCGCCGGCGATGATTCTCACCTGTCCAGAATGCGCCACGCGCTATCAGGCGGAGGCGACAAAATTCCAGCCTTCGGGGCGCAAGGTGCGCTGCGCGCGCTGCGGCCATCTGTGGCATCAGGATCCCCCGCCGCCGGAAGCCGAGACTGTAATCCCCGAGCACCGGCCGCAATGGACCCCGCCGGTTGTGCAGCCTCCTGCGCCTCCGTCGCCGCCGGCGGTGCGGCAGAGCTACGTGCCGGCTCCGGTGATGACGCGCGAGCCGCCGGAGGCTGCGGCGTCTTTCGGCGCGCGCGCGCCGTCGCGCTGGCCGATGCGCCTGGGGGTCGCGGGCGGATGGCTGCTGCTGATCGCGGCCGCTGCGGGATTGGCGTGGTCCCTCGTCGCGTTCCGCGCGCAGATCGCGACCTTGTGGCCGCAATCGGCCTCGCTCTATTCCGCCATCGGGCTGAAGACCGGAACCGCGGGGCTCGAGATCGACAGCTATTCCAGCCGCCGCACCGTCGAGAACGGCGAGCCCGTGCTGTGGGTCAATGGCATCGTCGCCAACACCACGGCGCATGAGCTTCCGGTGCCCGCGATCCGCGCCGCGCTCACCGACGCCGACGGCCGCGAGCTCTACCATTGGAGCTTCATGGCCGACGCCATGACGTTGGGCGCGGGCAAGCGCGTGCCGTTCCATGCGCGCCTCGCCAATCCACCACGCGCGTTGCGCCATGTCGAGCTCCGATTCGCGAAGGACGGGGAGTAGGCGGCGAAACTTCAAAACTGTTTCAGCAGTCGGTCGATGTAGTCGAGTTCCTGCTGGGAGCGGCCGCGTTCGCCGGCACGGCGTCGCAGCTCCTTCAGGATCTCGCGCGCGCGCTGCAGGTCCGACTGGCTCGGCACTTTGACGTTGCCGCCAAGCGCATTGCCGTCGGTGCCCTGGGCGCGGCCCAAGGGATCGGTGCCGTCGCCCTGGCCTTCGCCCTTCGAGCGCTGCATCAGCTGCTTGGCCAGATCGCCCGCCGTCTTGCGCAGGGCATCGAGCGCTTGGCGCTCGTCGATGCCGGCATTGGGCAGGTCCTGCTGGTCGAGCTCTCCTTGCGCCTGTCCCATCGACTTGCCGGCGTCGCCCAAGGTTTTCGGCACCTCGAGCTTCTGGCCGCCCAGGCCCTTCATGATCTTGTCGAGCTGATCGCGCAGCGCACGCTGCTGGCCGGCCAGTCCCTTGGGGCCGCCGTCCTTCGGATCGCCTTTGCCCTGGCCCTGGCGGAACGTCTTGTCGACGAGACCGCGCTGCTTGCCCATCAGATCGCCCAAGCCCTGGATGGCGTCGCTCAGCGCCTTGTCCTGCGGCGATTGCTGGCCGCTGCCCGAGCCGGCGCCGCCGCTCAGCCGCAGATTCTCGAGCAGCTCCTGCAGCAGCGCGAGCATCTGTTCGGCCTGCGCGCGGTTGCCGCTTTGGGCCAGCTGCTCGATGGCCTTGAGCAGCGCATCGATGTCCTGCTGGCTCAGCACCTTGGCGTCGGGCGGCACGGGCTGCGAGGCGTCCGGCGGATTCTCGGCCAGCGCCTTCAAGTAGCGCTGCAGCGCCTGCTGATAGCGCTCGAGCAGCGAATCGATCTCGCCTTGCGGCGCATTGCGCGCGAAGGCTTCGGAGAGCATCTGCTTGACGCGGCGCAGCTCTTCCGCCGCACTCATCAAGCCGCCGCGCTCGAGGCCGAGCGCGATCTGCCAGAGAAGGTCGGAGGCCTGCGCGTACTCCTCGTCGCGGCTCGCATTCTTCAGCGTCCAATAGGCCGAGCGCAGCGCCAGATAAACGCCGAGCTGGTCCTGATAGAAAAGCTCCGGCGCAAGGCTCAGCGCCTCCACCGCGCGCGTCACGCGCGGACGCAGGCGGATGTCGCCCGTCGCCAGCACCTGGCGCTGCTCGACCAGCGCGCGCGCCAAGGGATTGGTGAAGACGCGCGCGGGCAAGGTGACGCGCATCGGCTTGCTCTGCGCTTTCTGGCCCGCGCCGTCGCTGGCTTCCAGGACGATGTCCGCGTCCATCCCGGCATAGGGATGGGCCGTCAGATCGCGGAACGTCGTCTCGGCGAGTTTCTTCGCCGAGGGCTGATCCAGCGGCAGATCGACCGCAAGCGTCTTGCCGTAGCGGCCATGCGGGGTGATCAGCGCGCGCACGCTCGCCACGCCGTAATCGTCCTGGGCGTTGAAGCTGAGCTTCAGCGCGTCGTGCTCTGTGCGCGAGGGCTTCGCGGCGAAGGCGACGGTGGGCGGCTTGTCGGCGATGATTTCGATCCGCCAATTGCCGATGGTGCGTCCGCCGGCGCGCACGATCACATGATCGCTCTGCATCAATTTGGCGCTGGCGCCGTACTCGCCTTCCGAACCGCTGAAGCCGGTGTCGGAGAGCGAGACGTAAGGCGCGTGGCTCGCGCCATGGACGCGCAGATTGAGCGTCGAGCCTGCGGGAATCGCGAGGCTGCCGCTCTGCGATGCATCGAGATAAATTGGTGCGAGGCCGGTATAGGCGGGAGGATCGATCCAGGCGTCGATGGTGATGCCGGCCGCTTCGCCGCTGCCCGGTCCAAACGCAGCCGCCAGCCGTGCGCGCCAGTCGCCGGCCGCGATCAGCAAGCCTGCGGCGACGAGTAGCAGCACGACGTAGCGCAGCGCGCGCGGGTCGCGTGCCGGAAGTGCGGAGCGCGGCCAAGAAGGGCGCAGGCTGGCGATGCCCGCAAGATGGCGGCTCAGATGCAGCCGCCACAGCGCCTCGGCCAGTTCGTCGCCCCGCCCCGCGGCGATGCTGTCGTCGCGCTCCGAGATCGGGCGGTGCAGCAGCGTGCTGTCGCGCTCGACGCGGCGCGCGCCTTCGCGCCAGGTCGGCCAGCCGAAGCCCTCGAAGCTCGCATACAGCGACAGCCCCATCGCCGAGACCGTGGCCGCGAGCAGCAGCGCATGCAGCGGCCATGGCAACAGCTGCGGCAATGCGAACAGCGCGGCGGCGAGGAAGAGCCCGGCGATTCCCGTCGCCGGCCACAGCGACGGCCAGACGCGCTCCCACAGAAGGACGGCGCGCGCCAGCCGCACATGGCCCCGCGCGCTGCTAGCGGAGCCAGTCCGGAATTCTGTCGCTGGCGAGTAGGTCGTCATCGGTCAGGCGCGGGCGCACCACACTCCATCGTTCGCCCTTGACCAGCACTTCGGCCGCGGGCGGTCGCGCATTGTAAGCCGATGCCATCGTCGCGCCATAGGCTCCCGCGTCTAGGAAAGCCACGAGGTCGCCGGCTTCGGTCTGGGGCAGTTCGCGGTCCCTGGCGAAGACGTCGGCGGATTCGCAGATCGGTCCCACCACGTCGTAACGCCTGGCCGGCGCATCGGTCGCGCGCACACGCACGATGGCGTGATGCGCCTCATAGAGCGCCGGCCGCAACAGATCGTTCATGCCGGCGTCGAGGATCAGAAAGGTCCGCTCCGGCGCGTGCTTCACATAGAGCACCCGGCTGACCAGCAGCCCTGCCGGCGCGGCGATGGCGCGGCCGGGCTCGAAGACGGGCGCGAAATCGTGGCCTTCGAGCACGCGCCGCACCATGGCCGCGTATTCGTCGACGTTGGGGACAGCCGCATCGCCGGCATAGGCGATGCCCAGCCCGCCGCCGAGATCGAGCCGCGCGATCCCGTGACCTTGCGCGCGCAAATCTTCGGCGAGTGCGACGACGCGGCGGAACGCTGCTTGGAACGGCGCGAGCGTGGCGATCTGGCTGCCGATATGGACGTCGATACCGACGATCGCGATGCCGGCAAGCGAAGCGGCGCGGGCATAAGCCTCGCGGGCCTGCGGGAGCGCAATGCCGAACTTGCTCGCAGCCGTGCCGGTGGTGATCTTGGCATGGGTGCCGGCATCGATGTCCGGATTGATGCGCAAAGCCACCGGCGCGACCACTCCCTTGGCCCGCGCCACGGCGTCCAGCACGGCGAGCTCCGCTTCGCTCTCGACATTGAATTGGTGGATGCCGGCCTCCAGCGCCAGCGCCATCTCGGCCGCGCTTTTTCCCACGCCGGAGAAGACGATGCGCGAAGCCGCGATGCCGGCGGCCAGGGCCTTCTTCAGCTCGCCGCCCGAGACCACATCGGCGCCGGCACCTTCGGCGGCAAGTGTCCTCAGCACGGCGAGATTGCCGTTGGCCTTGACGGCGTAGGCGATCAAGGCACCGTCGGGAAGGGCGGCCCTGAAGGCGCCGAAACGCTCGACCAGCGTGGCCGCCGAATAGCAATAGAACGGCGTCGCGACGGAATCGGCGAGTTGCGCCAGATCGACGTCCTCCGCGTGCAGGATGCGATTGCGATATGCGAAGGCGCTCATTCGCCGATCGGCAGCGGCGGCTTGGCGGGATCCTTCTGGCCTTTGGCCGTGGGCTTGCCGTCCGGCAGCACCAGATCGTTCTTCACGCCGCAGGAGGCGACGGCAAGGCTCAGCATCAGCGCAGCCAAAAGGCGCAAGGTCATCGCAGCGTCTCCTGCCAGAACAGAACCTGCTCGCGCACGCGCGCGGGCGCCGTGCCGCCATAGCTTACGCGCGAGGCGACAGACGCCTCCAGCCCCAGGACGTCGAAAACCTCCTTGGCGATCGCCGGCGCGATGGCCTGCATCTCGGCGAGCGGCATGGCGTCCAGGGCCAGCCCCAACTCGTCGGCGCGCCGCACGATGCGGCCCGCGACATGGTGCGCCTCGCGGAACGGCAGCTTCAGCCGCCCGACCAGCCAGTCGGCGAGGTCGGTCGCGGTGGGATGGCCGGCCTGCGCGGCCTTGCGCATGGCGTCCTTGTCCACCGTCAGGTCCGCGACCATGCCCGCCATCGCGCGCAGCGACAGCGCCAGCGTGTCGGCGGCATCGAAGACGCGCTCCTTGTCCTCCTGCAGATCGCTGCCATAGGCGAGCGCCAGACCCTTCACCACGGTCGTGAGGGCGACGAAGTCGCCGAGCACCCGTCCGGTCTTGCCGCGCACCAGCTCGGCCGCGTCGGGATTGCGCTTTTGCGGCATGATCGAAGAGCCGGTGGTGAACGAATCCGACAGCCGCACGAAGCCGAAGGCGGGACTGGTCCACTGCACGATCTCGCCGGCCAGCCGCGACAGATGGCTCATGCAGATGGTGGCCGCCGAGAGATATTCGAGCGCGAAATCGCGCGCCGAGACGGCATCCAGCGCATTGCGCATCGGCCGCGCGAAGCCGAGCGCCCTGGCGGTCGCGTCGCGGTCGATCGGGAAGGACGTGCCGGCCAGCGCCGCCGCGCCCAGGGGCGACTCGTTGGCGCGGCCGCGCGCATCGGCGAAGCGGCCGCGGTCGCGCGACAGCATCTCGACATAAGCGAGGCAATGATGCGCGAAGACGATCGGCTGGGCGGGCTGCATGTGCGTGAAGCCCGGCATGATCGTCTCGCAGTGGGTAGCCGCCTGGTCGACCAGGGCGCGTTGCAACGCGGCCAGCCGCGCATCGGCCTCATCGCAGGCCTCGCGTATATAGAGGCGTAGATCTGTCGCGACCTGGTCGTTGCGCGAGCGCGCGGTGTGGAGCCGCCCGGCCGCATCGCCCACGATCTCCTTCAGCCGCGCCTCGATGTTGAGATGGATGTCTTCCAGCTCGCGGCGGAAGACAAAGCGGCCTTCGGCGATCTCGCGCGCGATGGTCTCGAGGCCCTTGACGATCGCCTCGACGTCATCGGCCGACACGATGCCCGTGGCTCCCAGCATGCGCGCATGCGCCAGCGAGCCCGCGATGTCCTGCCGCGCCAGCCGTTTGTCGAAATCGATGGAGGGCGTTATGTCCTTCATCACGCCGGCGGGGCCGCTGTCGAAGCGCCCGCCCCACATGCTGTTGGTGCTCATAGGACGCCCATGACCATGTTCCGCAGCCTGCTCGCCGCCGCGGCTTTCGCAGCCGCACTGGCGCTCGCCGTTCTATATGGGAAGACCACCGCGACTGTCCACGCGAGCCCCGCGCCGCCCGCCGCGCTCGCCCGCCTTGTGCCGGCGAAAGCGCCCGCGCCGGTGGCCGCGGTCTCGTTCACAGCCGCCGACGGCGCGCGCCATGCGCTGGCGAGCTTCAAAGGGCGCTACGTGCTGCTCAATCTCTGGGCCGTGTGGTGCGCGCCCTGCATCAAGGAGCTGCCGGCGCTGGCGAAGCTCCAGGCGGCGCTGGGGGACAAGAATTTCCTCGTCGTGCCCGTCGATGTCGCGCGCGGCACACCGGCCGATGCCGCAGAGTTCCTCAAGGCGCATGGCGCGGCGGGCCTGCCGGCCTATATCGACAGCGACCTGGCGCTGATGCGCGTCTTCGGTGCCTACGGCCTGCCGCTCTCGGTGCTGATCGACCCCAAGGGCCGCGAGATCGCGCGCGCCGTCGGGCCCGCCGATTGGGACGCTCCCGATGCGGTGGCCTGGTTCAGGACGGCGACGAAGGTCCCGCTCACCGGCCCTTGAAATCGGGCGGTCGCTTCTCGAAGAACGCCGCGACCGCTTCGCCGTGGTCTTCGGTCAGATGCGCCAGCGACTGGAACGCCGCGGACATCTCCAGGATCGTGTCGAAGCCGGTGGTCATGCCTTCGCGCATCAGCTTCTTGGTCAGCCTGAGCACGTCGGGCGGCTGGCGGCAGACCCGTTCGGCGAGCGCGCGCGCCTCGCCCATCAAGGCGTCGGCCGCCACCACCTTCGACACCAGGCCCCAGGACAGTGCGGTCTGCGCATCTATCGTATCGGCGGTGAAGACGAGTTCGGCCGCGCGCGCCATGCCGATGACGCGCGGCAGGATCCACGATCCGCCGTCTCCCGGCACCAGCCCGATGCGCAGGAACGTCGCGCCGAACACCGCGCCGTCGGCCGCAATGCGCATGTCGGCGAGGCAGGCGACGTCGTTGCCGAGCCCGATGGCGGGACCGTTGACCGCCGCGATCAGCGGGATCTCGATGCCCCACAGCGCGCGCACGATGCGGTGGATGCCGTTGCGATAGCGCTCGCGGATGTGCACGCCGGGGCCCGCGAAGGTGCCGGCGCGGGCGCGCATCGCCTTGACGTTGCCGCCGGCGGAGAACGCGGGACCGGCGCCGGTCAGGATCGCGCAGCGCAAGCCGCGGTCGGCATTGATCTCGCCGCACAGCGCCGCGAAGACGTCGCCGTCGCCCTCCTCGCCGAGCGAATTGCGCGTCTCGGGCCGGTCGATGGTCAAGGTGGCCACGGCGCCGGATTTTTCCAGCTTCAGGACGGACAAGGTCTCGCTCCGCGATCGGTTGAAGCTTTGTTTACCATCAAAGAAGGGTGCGGCGAAAACCTCCCTTAACGTGTGGCACAGCATGCTGCTGCCCCGGATTTCGTCGAAGGGATTGTGTGAGTTTGAAGCGGGTCGTCGCCCGGATCTTGTCCTGCGTTCGTGCGCTCGAAGCGGCGTTCGTGCTTTCGCTCGCGCCGCGCACGCCGGCGGAAGCGCGCCTGGTTGCCGAGCAGCTCGCCATCGCGCGTTCGGCCAGCCGCTCGGTCACTTTCCTGCTGCCCATCGGCGCGGTGCTGATCGCGCTGGCGGAGAGTCCCTGGGTGCCGTTCTGGCGCGCGGCGCTTTGGTGCGGGCTGATCTTCGCCTCGGTCGCAAGCGTCGAAATCGTCAACCGCTATTTCGAGCGCCGCGCGCTGGCGCGGCCGCGGCTGGTCGGCCGGCGGGCACGGATTCTCACCGCGATGACCTTCATCCAGTCGCTGACCTGGTGCGCCATGGTGCCGCTGCTCTGGCCGGGAGACGTCGGTCCGGGGCAGATGCTGCTGTTCCTGACAATCGCCTGCACGCTCTCCGGCTGGACCTCGATGGGGGCCGTGCATTTCGCCAACGGCGCGGTCGCCATGCCGGTCTATCTGGTGACGCTGACCGCGATGCCGATCATCGGCGGCAGTCCGCTGGGCATCTTCCTGAGCGCGCTCAGCGCCGCGTTCTGGGCGATCATGACGGCGCTGTTCAACACCAACTACCGCACGCGCGAGAAGATGCTGCGCCTGGTCGACGAGCGCGGCGAGCTGGTGGACGGCCTCAAGCGCGCGAAGGACGAGTCCGACCGCGCCCGCAACCGCGCCGAAAGCGCCAGCCGCGCCAAGTCCGCGTTCCTCGCCAATATGAGCCATGAGCTGCGTACGCCGCTGAACGCGATCCTCGGCTTCTCGGAGATCATCCAGAGCGGCGCGGCTGCGGGCGAGGAGCAGTCGCGCGAATATGCCGGCTATATCCACGGCTCGGGCAAGCATCTGCTGGCGCTGATCGGCGACATCCTCGACCTCGCCAAGATCGAGGCCGGAAGGCTGACTTTGCAGGACGCCGAGATGGCGATCGAGCCGGCGATGGACGCGGCCATGGTGCTGATGTCGCCGCGCGCGCGTAACGCCGGAGTGGGGCTCGCGATGGAGATCGAGCCGGGGTTCCCGACCGTCGTCGCGGACGAGCGCGCGGTGCGCCAGATCTTCGACAATCTGCTCTCCAACGCCGTCAAGTTCACGCCCGCGGGCGGGCGCGCGATCCTGTTTGCGCGGCGCGAGGCGGATGGCGCGCTCAGTTTCGGCGTCGCCGATACGGGCGTAGGCATCGCGGAGGAGGATCACCAGCGCGTCTTCGAAAGCTTCGGTCAGGGCCGCCACGATGCCATCGTCGCGGACCGCGGCACCGGATTGGGCCTTCCCATCGTGCGCGGCCTCGCCGAAGCGATGGGCGGCAGCGTCAGCCTCGAAAGCGCGCCGGGTCGCGGCGCGCGAATCGCGGTGACGTTGCCCGCCTGGCGCGCGGTCCAGGCCCGCAAGCGCGCGAGCTAGGCCGTCATTGTAGGCCCTAGGGTCCCCAAGCTAAAAGCGGGCCATGTCGCATCGCTTTTGCATCGCCCCGATGATGGAGTGGACGGACCGGCACTGCCGCGTCCTGCACCGCCTGCTCAGCCGCCGCGCGCGGCTCTACACCGAGATGGTGACGGCGGAAGCGATCATCCGTGGCGACCGCGACAGGTTGCTGGGCTTCAGCGACATCGAACATCCCGCGGCGCTGCAGTTGGGCGGCGCGGAGCCTGCGCGCCTGGCGCAAGCCGCGCGCATCGGCGCCGATTTCGGCTATGACGAGATCAATCTCAACGTCGGCTGCCCGTCGGACCGCGTGCAATCGGGACGGTTCGGCGCCTGCCTGATGCGCGAGCCCGCGCTGGTGGCGGACTGCGCCGCGGCGATGCGCGCCGCCGTGGACATTCCCGTCACCGTCAAGTGCCGCATCGGCGTCGACGAGCAGGATCCGGAGACGTCCCTGCGCGCGACGATCGCCGCCTGTGCGCAGGCCGGCGTGCGCGTCTTCGCGGTGCACGCGCGCAAGGCCTGGCTCGCGGGTTTGTCGCCCAAGGAGAACCGCGACGTGCCGCCGCTCGACTACGACCTCGTCTATCGCATCAAGCGCGAGAATCCGGATCTGACGGTGGTGATCAATGGCGGCATCGGCGATCTCGACCGGGCGCGGGACCATCTCGCCCATGTCGACGGCGTGATGCTCGGGCGGGCCGCCTATCAATCGCCGGCGATGCTGGCCGAGGTCGATGCGCGATTCTTCGCCGGCCCGCCGCAGGAGGTCGAAGCGGCGGTCGCGGTCTATGTCGATTACGTCGCGGACCAGCGCGGTCGCGGCGTGCCGCTGAACGCGATGACGCGGCACATGCTCGGCCTGTTCAACGGCCGCCCCGGCGCGCGGCAATTCCGCCGGCACCTGAGCGAGGCCGCGACGCGTCCCGGCGCCGGAGTCGCGGTGCTGATCGACGCGCTTGCGCTCATCAAGCCCATGCCAGAGCGCGCGGCCGCCTGATGGGAGGCGGCGAACTCGGCACATTGGCGCTCGGACTGGTGCTGGCCGGCGCGGTGGGCGGGCTCACCGCCGGCCTGCTCGGCGTCGGCGGCGGCATCGTCGTGGTGCCGGTGCTCTATCACGTGCTCGCACTCATCGGCATCGATCCAAGCGTGCGCATGCACATCGCCATCGGCACTTCGCTTGCCACCATCGTGCCGACGTCGTTCTCGTCGCTGCTGGCGCACAGCAGGAAGGGCGCAGTCGATTGGGCGCTGCTGCGGCGCTGGGCGATCCCGATGCTCGCGGGCGTCGTCATCGGCAGCGTTGCCGCCGGCTTTGCGCGCGGGCAGGTGCTGGCGCTGGTCTTTGCCGCGGTGGCATTGCCCGTGGCGCTGCATCTGGCGATCGGCGGCGAGGAGCGGCGCCTCGCGGACCGCCTGCCGCAAGGACCGCTCGGCCTGGGATTGCCGGCGGCCATCGGAGGGCTCTCGACCATGATGGGCATCGGCGGCGGCACCTTGGGCGTGCCGGCGATGACGCTCTGCGGCATGCCGATCCACCAGGCGGTGGCGACGGCCTCGGCGTTCGGCGTCATCGTCTCCATTCCCGGCACAATCGGGGCCATCGTCGCGGGCCTCCATGCGAAAGGATTGCCGCCATGGTCTCTCGGCTACGTCAATCTGCTGGGCTTCCTCTTGATCGCGCCGGTGTCGTTCTTCGCAGCACCCCTGGGCGCGCACTGGGCCCACAGCATGGACCGCAAGCGTCTGCGCCTGATGTTCGCGCTGTTCGTCGCGCTCACCGCGGCGCGCATGCTCTACGACGCACTTACTTGAGGGCCGCGCAAGCTTCGGGTGGATCGCGCCCTGCCCGATGCGCACAATGGGCGCCATGACCGACCCCGAAGCAGCGCTCGACCTCAATGGCTGGACGATCCTGAAGCAAGCGATCGCGCCGTCCCAATGCCGCGCGCTCATCGATATGTATACGGACGAAAAGCGTTTTCGCTCCACCGTGACGATGGCGCGGCACGGCTTCGGCCGCGGCGAATACCGCTACTTCGCCTATCCATTGCCGCCGCCTGTGGACGCGCTGCGCGCCGCGCTTTATCCCACGCTGGTCGCGACCGCGAACCGCTGGAACGAGACGCTCAAGAGCGAAACGCGCTATCCCGCCAGTTTGCCCGCGTTCCTCAAGCGCTGCCACGAGGCCGGCCAGAGGCAGCCCACGCCGCTGCTGCTGAAATACGGACCCGGCGATTACAATTGCCTGCACCAGGATCTCTACGGCGAGCAGGTCTTTCCGCTGCAGGTCGCGATCCTGTTGTCGGCGCCGGGGAAAGATTTCACCGGCGGCGAATTCGTGCTCACCGAGCAGCGCCCGCGCATGCAGTCGCGCGCCAGCGTGGTGCCGCTCGAGCAGGGCGACGGCGTCGTCTTCACGGTCAACCACCGCCCCGTGACCGGTTCGCGCGGGCCCTACCGCGTCACCATGCGCCACGGCGTCAGCACGGTGCTGAGCGGCGCGCGGTTCACGCTGGGGATCATCTTTCACGATGCGAAGTGAGGGTGCGGCGTTATCGCTATCTCGGTGTCATCCCCGGCCGAACGACGCGAAGCGCCGTGAGGGGAAGGGGACCCAGGTGTTGGTGCCTGCACACTGTCGGATTTGAATTCGAGTGATTTTTCTCCAGCTTCCGAATGTCACGACCTGGGTCCCCTTCCCTCGCTCACTGCGTTCGCTCGCCGGGGATGACACCGCGTTTAAGCGACGGACCGTAAGTGCCATTTCCTCTCCACTTTGAAGGCCGCCCCTCTAGCATCGCGAGCCCCTTTCACTCCTTGCGTGAATTGAGGCGATCGTCAAATCTTCTGGTCGTACTCCCCGATTTCCGGATGCTTGCGCAGGCGGGTGTCGAGATCGTTGAACATCGCGCGCATCTGCGCTTCGGAGGCAGGGCTTTCGACCACCACCACCAGCGACGGCTTGTTCGATGAGGCGCGCACAAGGCCCCAGGTGCCGTCCTCCAACGTCACGCGCACGCCGTTGACGGTGAGGATGTGCGTAATGCTCTGGCCGAGAATCTTCTCGCCGCGCGCCTTCGCCGCTTCGTATTCCTTGGTCATCGCCTCGACGACCGCGTATTTCCTGTCGTCCGGACAAAAGGGCGCCATGGTCGGCGAGCCGTAAGTCTTGGGCAGGTCGGCGAGCAGGTCCGACATCCTCTTGCCCCTGGCGCGGTCGAGCATCTCCAGCACCGCGATGCCGGCGACAATGCCGTCGTCATAGCCGCGGCCGAGCGGCTTGCGGAAGAAATAGTGCCCGCTCTTCTCGAAGCCGGCGAGCGCGCCGAGCTCGGTCGTGCGCGCCTTGATGTAGGAATGTCCGGTCTTCCAGTAATCCACCGTCGCGCCGTTCTTCTTCAAGACCGGATCGATCATGAAGATGCCGGTCGACTTCACGTCGACGACGAATTTGGCGCCGGCTTGCTGCGCCGAGAGATCGCGCGCCAGGAGCACGCCCACCTTGTCGGCGAAGATCTCCTCGCCCTTGTCGTCGACCACGCCGCAGCGATCGCCGTCGGCGTCGAAGCCGAGCGCGATCTCGGCGCCCGACTCCTTCAGCGCCTTCGCCATCGCGTGCAGCATGTGCAGGTCTTCGGTGTTGGGATTGTAGTTGGGGAAGGTGTAGTCGAGATCGCATTGCGCTTCGACCACATCGGCGCCGACGCGGCGCAGTGCCTCCGGCCCGAACAGTCCGGCGGTGCCGTTGCCGCAGGCGACGACGGTGCGGATCGGGCGCGACAGCTTGTGGCCCTTGGTCAGTTCGTCGATGTACTGCGCGGCGAAATTCTCCACCGCGCCGTACGAGCCGCCCGGCCGCGCTTCGCCTTCGCCGTTCATGACGATGGCTTTCAGCGCGCTCATCTGGTCGGGCCCGAAGGTCAGCGGCGGATTGGCGCCCATCTTGACGCCCGTCCAGCCGTTCTCGTTGTGACTCGCCGTGACCATGGCGAGGCCGGGACAGTCGAGCGCGAATTGCGCGAAATAGGCCATCGGCGTGGTCGCCAACCCGATGTCGACGACCTCGCAGCCGGCATTCATCAGTCCCAGGATCAGCGCCTGCTTGATCGAAAGCTCATAGGCTCGGTAGTCGTGGCCGGCGACGACGCGCTTGCCGATTCCGAGGCGGTGGAAATAGGTGCCCAGGCACAGGCCGAGGGTCTGCACGCCCAGCAGGTTGAGCTCCTTCTCGAACAGCCAGCGCGCGTCGTATTCGCGAAAGCCGTTGGCGGTGATGAAGGGCAGGGACTCGAACGCGGCGGTGTTGGGTTTCAGATCGCTGCGGGGCTTTTGGGACATGGCGGACTTTGTGGGAGCGGCGGCTCTCTATAACCGCGCGGGCCGGCAAAAGTCGCTTGAGAAAGCGGCGCCCCTTCATTTTGGCTCAGAGTGTATTACGTACTCTGCGTGTGATACCATATAAATAACATACAGGACACGTATAATGAACATCATCCCTCTGGCGGAAGTCCGACAACCGGCTCTTCCGCGCTTCGCCAAGGGTTCCGTGTGGCTGGTCGGTGCCGGGCCAGGCGACCCCGGGCTGATCACGGTGCTGGGGCTGCGCGCGCTCGAACAAGCCGATGTCGTACTTTACGACGCGCTCGCCAACGAGGCGCTTCTGGATCTTGCGCGCCCCGGTGCGCAGCGCATCTTCGCCGGCAAGCGCGCGGGCAGCAAATCGATCCGCCAGGACCAGATCATCGCCCAGATGATCGCCTTCGCCCGCCGCAAGAAAAGGGTGCTCCGGCTCAAGGGCGGCGATCCCTTCGTCTTCGGACGCGGCGCGGAAGAAGCATTGGCGCTCGCCGAAGCCCACATCCCGTTCCGCGTCGTGCCGGGCGTGACGGCAGGGATCGGCGGCTTGGCCTATGCCGGCATTCCGCTCACCCATCGCGACACCAATCACGCCGTTACCTTCATCACCGGCCACGGCGTCGACGGCGGCCTTCCCGATCTCGACTGGCGCGCGCTTTCGAAAGGCGCCTCGACGCTCGTGTTCTACATGGCGCGCACCGTCGCGGGCGAAATCGCCGCCAAGCTGATTGCCGCCGGCCGCGACGCGAACGAGCCAGCCGCCGTCATCGCCAACGCCAGCCTGCCGGATCAGACGGTGGCGGTGACGACGGTGGCAGGCCTTGGTCCGGCCGCGGCCGCCTTCAGCGGACCCACGATGCTGGTCGTCGGGGCGAACGTCGGATTGCGGGAACGGCTCGCTTGGACCGCGAAACGGAGCCCTTCGCATCGCCTGGAGTCGCGTGCGACGGCCTAGGGGTTAGCGGGTGTAATCGACCGCCGCGCCGGGCAGCTTCATCCTCTGCGCCAGCGCGGCCATGATCCGCGCGCGCTCGGCGTCGCTCATCGATCCCCAGCGCGCAATCTCGTCCAGACTGCGGCCGCAGCCCTTGCACAGGCCGCCGGTGCGGTCGATCTCGCAGACTTTCACGCAGGGGGTTTGGATCAATCGGTCGCTCATGCTTCACGCGGAACCGCGGAGACACGGAGTGTCCTCCGCGCCTCCGCGTGCCAAATCTACCCCATCTTGAAGACGCAGATCTTGTTGCCGTCGAGGTCGCGGAAATAGGCGCCGTAGAAGGTGTCGCCGCGCAGCCCCGGTGCGCCTTCGTCCTTGCCGCCGGCCGCGAGCGCATCCTTGTGAACCTTGTCGACCACCTCGCGCGACGGCGCCAGCAGCGAGATCATGGTGCCGTTGCCCGCGGTCGCGGGTTTGCCGTCATGGGGCGTGCAGACGCCGAACATCACAGGGTTGCCCTTGACGCCGTAGCCCTGCATGCGCTCGCCCGTCATGGTGCGCCCGGCGCCGAGGCCCGCGAGCGCGGCATCGTAGAATTTCTTCGCGCGTTCCAGATCGTTCGTGCCGACAAGTGTATAGCCGATCATGATGTTCTCTCCCTTGTGTCCCGATTGTCGTGAGGCGAATTGGCTTCCGGCTCAGGTCCGGAAATTCATCTCGACCATAATACCGCTGGGATCGCGCACGAAGACCTGATGCAGGGCAATATCGCGGATCAGGTTTTCCCGAAACGCAAGGCCGTGGCGTTTCAGGCGCGCGATGGTGGCCGCCGCATCGGCGCCACGGAAGGCGACATGATCGAGACCCCCCGTGTCGCTGCCGGGCTTCGCGCCGCGGTTCTCCGGCAGCGCGCCCTCGCGCCCAAGCAGGTGAACCACCGCGTGCTCGCCGCAATAGAGCCAGTATCCGGGAAATGGGAGCTGCGGCCGCGGTCCTTCGCTCAATCCCAGAACATCGCGATAGAAATCGCGCATTGCGTCCAGATCGGCGCACTGGATCGTGTAGTGATCGAGAGCCTCGAGCGCCATCTATTTCCCCGCAGGCACCTTGTTGAACGGCACGTCCTTGTCGACGCGCACGTCCTGCGGCAGGCCGAGCACGCGCTCGGCGATGATGTTGCGGAGAATTTCATCGGTGCCGCCAGCGATGCGCAGACCCGGCGCCGACAGCCAGCCCATCTGGAAGGCGCCGTGCATCGGCGCATCCTCGCCGGTCGCGACGCCGGCTTCGCCCTCGAGCTCCATGGCGAAGGCCGAGATGTCCTGGAGCTTCGACGCCACCACGATCTTGGCGATCGAGGCTTCGGGACCCGGCTGCTGGCCGCGCGACAATGCCGTCATCGTGCGCAAGGTGGTGTACTTGAGGCCCGCCGAGCGCACATACCAATCGGCGATCTTCTCGCGCACCGCGGCGTTCTTGATTGCCGGCCCGTCTTCCAGTTCGAGCGTGCGCGCAAGCTGCATCAGCTGCGCCACGTCGAGACCACCGCCCTGACCGCCGCCGACGGCGAGGCGCTCATGCATCAAGGTGGTGAGCGCGACCTGCCAGCCTTGGCCCACCTCGCCGACGCGCTGGGAATCCGGGATCTTGACATCGGTGAAGAAGATCTCGTTGAAGCCCGAGGCGCCGCTCGCCTGCTTGATCGGGCGCACGTCGACGCCCGGCTGCTTCATGGAGAGATAGAACATGGTCAGCCCCTTGTGCTTGGGCACATTGGGGTCGGTGCGGGTAAGCAACAATCCGTAGTCGGAGAATTGCGCGCCCGTGGTCCAGATCTTGGAGCCGTTGATGGTCCAGGTGTCGCCGTCCTTGACCGCGCGGGTCTTGAGGGCTGCGACGTCCGATCCGCCGGCGGGTTCGGAGAACAACTGGCACCAGATCTCCGCGCCTTCGACGGCGGGCTTGACGTAGCGCGCCTTCACCGCGTCGTTGCAATAGGCCATGACGGTCGGGATGCACATGCCAAGCCCGATGGCGAAGGCCGAGCCGGCCGGCACGTCGAATTTGGATTCCTCCTGGCCGAAGATGATCGCCTGCATCGGCGTGCCGCCGATGCCGCCCATGCCCTTGGGCCAGGTGATGCGCGCATAGCCCTTGTCGGCCTTGATCTTCTGCCATTCGCGCGCGCGCTTCATCGCCGCCGGGTCCGAGCGCTCGTCGAGCGGATCGGAAGCCTCGCGCTTGATCTTGGGTTTGGCGTGGCCCTCCAGCCAGGCGCGTGCCTCGGCGCGGAACTGGGCCTCCTCGGGGCTGTCTTCGAAGTCCATGTCAAGCCTCCTGATGTTCGAATTCGAGGGCAAGCGTTCCGCCCAGGGGCGTCGCCGCCCAGAGTTTGCTCAAGCGAGTCATCTCTTCGCGCAGCGCCGCGATGTCGCGCTCGGCTAGTGGATAGGCTTCGACGCCGCGCGCCTCGCAGGTCACCTTATACATATCGATCAAATCCGCCGCGGGCGGAAAGCCGCTGATGGCGTCGGCCTGCATCACTTCGACAAGTCGCTCCATCTGATCGGCTTCGACGACAGGCGCCATCTTGAAGGACAGCGCTTCGCCGTTCGCGACGCGACGCATGAAGCCCACGCGTCCCATCACGTTCTCGACCGCGAAATGCACCATGTCGTGCGGGATGCCGCCGATCTTGGGACAGGCGATCTCTTCCTTCCGCCCGTCGCGTTCCACGGTCAGCCGGTCGTATTTGCCCTCGCGCAGTTTTTCGAACACGAACTTCACGCGTTGCTGCGCTCCAACTCGCCGACCAGCTTGTCCTTCCAGGCGCGCTGCGGCCCGAGCGCCAGGCCCAGCTGCCGCGAGCGCTTGTAATAGAAGTGGCAGTCCGCCTCCCAGGTGAAGCCGATGCCGCCATGGGTCTGGATGTTCTCCTTGGCCGCATAGTCGAAGGCCTGCGTCGCCGAGACCCGTGCCGCCGCCGCCGCCAGCGGCAATTCGCGCGCGCCGGTCGACAGCGCCCAGGCGCCGTAATAGGCGTTCGAGCGCGCCAGCTCGTTATTGACGTACATATCGGCAAGCTTGTGCTTGATCGCCTGGAACGACGCGATCGGCCGCCCGAAGGCATAGCGCTGCATCGCGTAGTCCTTGGCCATGGCGAGGCACACATCCGCGCCGCCGACCTGCTCGAAAGCGGTGAGCACGGCCGCATGCTGGAGCACGCGCTCCGCGTTCTGCCAGCCTTCGCCGAGCTTGCCCAAGGCCTCCGCATTGGCGCCCTCGAACGCGATGTCGGCTGCCGGCCGCGACGGATCGAGTGAGCCGATGGCGCGGCGCTCCACGCCCTTGGCTTTCAGGTCCACCAGCGCGAGCTGAAGCCCGCGTTCGCCTGCATCGTCCGAGCCGCGCGCCAGCACCACGGCGAAGTCCGCCTCCATGCCGTCGGTGACGGCGGTCTTGGTGCCGCTGAGCTTGCCGCCCTTCAGTGTCGCGCGGATGGTCTTGGGCAACACCGCGCCCGGGCCTTCCGCGCGCGCGAAGGTTCCGATCAACTCGCCGCTCGCGACCTTGGGCAAGAGGCGCTTCTTCTGTTCGTCCGAACCGGCCGCGATCAGCGCCTCGGCGAAGAGATAGACGGTCGAGGAGAACGGCACCGGGGCCAGCGCGCGGCCCAATTCCTCCGCCACGACGCAAAGCTCGAGATAGCCCAAGCCCAGTCCGCCGAATTCCTCCGGGATCGCGGTTCCCATCCAGCCCATCTCGGCGATCTGCCTCCACAGCGCCGCGTCGGAACCGCCTGCGCCGTTGTACAGCGCGCGCACCGTCTTGGTGCTGCACTTCTCGCTCAGGAATTTTCGCGCCTGGTCCTTGATCTGCTTCTGCTCTTCGGAAAAATCGAAATTCATCGTTAGCCTTCTGTGGCAGGATGGTAAGCCATCTTAACGCGGGCTTAAGGGCCAAAGTCTACCGTGTCGTTGGGTAAGGCAGGGTCGGCAATTATGGCCAAGGCACAATTCCATAAGCATCAGCGCGTGTTTGTGCGGCCGGTGGGCACCTGGGCGCTCATCGAGCACGTCGTGCCGCACTGGGCGAAGGGGCTCGATGAACCGATCCGGGTCCATTACGACGCAGGCCTGGGGCGCGAGTTCACCGCCGACGAGCTCCAGTCCGAGGAGCCGTTGCCCGACCGCAAGGACGACAGCGGCCAGAACTGGCGCGTCACCCGCGCCCGCAACAAGTGGCAGTCGACCGAGGATTGCTCGCGCCATCCCATCCCGGGCACCTATCCGGTGGTGATGACGGGCGAGACCGATTGGGGCGGCTGGCGGGTGCCGGGTGCGGAATACGATCTCGATCCGATCAAGGTCGAGCGCCAAGCGCAGCTGATCGCCGCGGCGCCGCGGCTCGCCGGCCTCGCCCGCGCGCTCGTGGAATGGGCGCGAAAATCGGGCGAAGAGATGCCGGCCGAACTCGCCGACCTCGCCCACCGCGCCCAGGATTTGCTGAACGCCGCCGAGGGGAAGAACTAGGGCGGCTTGAGTTACATCGTCATGGCCGCCCCTACCGGCTCCGCTAAAGCTTCGCCGCGCCTTGAGCTTTACCTGGCGCGCCGAAGCTGAAAGCGTAGGCGGGAGGCGGCCATCCAACTTTTTTCACGCGGAGGCGTGGAGGCCGCGGAGTCGTGCTGTTCCTCCGCGATCTCCGCGGCTCCGCGTGCCAATTTGGATGGCCGGGTCGGGCCTGGTCGGGCCCGGCCATGACGAATTGGCGAATTTGCCCCCAATCGCGCAATTGGCCATGATGCACCCTAAGGGGTGTGGGGGCGTATATGTCCGGCGAGCACGAAGCCGCTGTCGAGAGCGGCGCCGCGCGAAGCTATCCGTTCCAATTCGAAGGCACGGGCGGCGAGTATTTCGGCATCTGGATCGTCAACCTGGCGCTGACGGTGGTGACGCTCGGCATCTACAGCGCCTGGGCGACGGTGCGCACGAGGCGCTATTTCCGCGGCAACATGGTGCTTGCCGGCCACGCCTTCGACTACCACGCCTCGCCGGTTCGCATCCTGATCGGCCGCGCGATCGCCTTCGTGCTGCTGCTCGGCTACAACATCAGCCTCAATTTCAGCCCCTATGCGCTGCTCGTCTGGATTCCCGCCTTCCTCATCGCGGTACCCTGGCTGATCGTCTCGAGCCTGCGCTTCAACGCGCGCAACACCAGCTACCGCAACGTGCGCTTCAACTTCACCGGCACGCTCGGCGGGGCGGCCAAGGCTTACATCTTCTGGCCGCTGATCGCGATGCTGAGCGGCGGCTTCCTGATGCCCTTGGCAAGGCGGGTGCGCGATTACTACCACATCAACAACCACAGCTTCGGTGGACGCCCGTTCGAGACCGAATTCACCGGCTGGCAGATCTATTCGCGCTTCCTCATCGCGTTCGCGATGTGGATCGCGCTGATGGTCGCCTTCTTCACGTTCATCGCGGTGAGCGCGAAATTCATGCCGCACGGCAAGGCTGTGAGCCCGAACGACATCGCCATCATGGCGCCGCTGATTCTGATGATCGCCTTTCTCGAAATCGGCTTCATCGTCGTCGGCATCGCGACGATGGCGATGATCTACAATCTGGCGCTCGGCCACACCGTGCTGGACGGGCGCCACCGCCTGCGCTGCCGGCTCAATCCGCTGGTGCTGGCCTGGGTGGTGATCACCAACACGCTCCTCACGCTCGCCACGCTCGGCCTTTTCTATCCCTGGGCGCAGGTGCGCTACACGCGGTATTTTCTCGGCCGCATGGCGCTCGAGGCGACGAGCGATCTGGACGAATTCACCTCGGAAGCCTTCGGTACGCAGAGCGCGGTGGGCGAGGAGATTGCGGGCTTCTTCGATCTCGGCATCGGGCTGTAAGCATGATCGAGGGCCGCTACTTCTATCCGCACGCCACCCGCTTCGTCGCCGCGCGCGCTAGCGCGGCCTCGGGGATGCTGCGCGTCGAAGCGCTCGACGGCAGCCTGCTCAACGAGGCGCCGGCGAAGTCGCTGCGCCTGTCGCCGGCGCTGGGGCGTCTGCCGGCGCGGCTGTCGCTCGGCGACGGCAGCCATTTCGAAAGCGACGACAGGGCCGGGATCGAGTCGCTGCGCCGCGAGCTCAAGCTGCGCGCGCCGGGCGGCCTGCTGCATCGCATCGAGCGGTCGTGGCGGGGCATAACTCTGGCGGTGCTGGCGACGGCGGCGCTGTCCTACGGCTTCGTCGCGTTCGGCGTCCCCTTCATCGCGCGCAAGCTTGCCGAGGCCACGCCGCCTTCGATCGCCGTCGCGATGTCGCGCCAGACGATGCAGATCCTGGACGGACGCGCGCTGGCGCCGTCCGCGCTCAAGCCCAAGGACCGCGCGCGGCTCGAGGCGCTGTTCCGCAAGGTGTCGGCGCACGAACCGCGCGGCGCCGGCGGCTATACGCTGCTGATGCGCAGGGGGCCCGGCGTCGGCGCCAACGCGTTCGCGCTGCCGGACGGCTCGGTGGTGGTGACCGACGCGCTCTACGCGCTCGCCAAGAACGACGAAGAGATCGAGGGCGTCCTCGCGCACGAAATGTCGCATGTCAACCACGCGCATGGGCTGCAGCGCGTCTATCAGGCCTCGATGATCCCGGCCGCGATCGCGCTGCTCACGGGCGACGTCTCGCAGGTCAGCCAGATGGCGACGGTGCTGCCTGGCATCCTGGTGCAGTCGGCCTATTCGCGCAATTTCGAGCAGCAGGCCGACGACGACGCGGCGGCGATCCTGCGCGCGATGGGCGCCAAGCCCTCGCGGCTCGGCGATCTGCTGTTGCGGCTGGAAGAGGTGCATTGCCACAAGGGCGGCTGCGCGCCGAGCTGGCTCGGCAGCCATCCCGAGACCGCCGCGCGCGTCGAACGGCTGCGCCAGGAGACAGGGAAGTGACACCAATCCTCCCCCGTTTACGGGGGAGGTCCGCCCGCAGGGCGGGGAGGGGCGGCGTGTTGCAATCCCCCCTCCGCCTCGCCTTCGGCTCGGCACCTCCCCCGCGAGCGGGGGAGGATTTCTGACTCTCATAGCTTTCCCTGCGCGCGTTCGGGCGGGGCGACCGCGCCTTCTGTCGTCGGCGCCGGGTGCAGCGGCGAGAACTGGATCTGGGTGAAGGCGATCGCCACCACCTGGCTGGCGCCCACGATCCGCCTGGCGTCGGCGAGCAGGCGCGCGCCCAGCAGCACGGTGTCCACGGCGAGGGGATCGGCCGCCTTGCCGATCGGCGCCACATTGACGTCGCGCACGAAGGCATCCTGGATGAAGGCGAGCTTCTCGCGGATGGCGACCGAGGCGCCGGGCGACGCCGAGACCAGCTTGGACGAGATATAGGCGTAGCCCTGGAGCTTGCCGGCCACGCTCATCGGCGCGATCAGGAACGGCATCTCGACATGGGTGCCGGGCTGCTCCCCCGGCGCAGGCTTGTCCGCCGCGGCGGCGGAAAGCGGCAGCAGAACGGCGGCGAGGATGAGGCGGCGCATCGGCCCCAAGCCTCGCCAATCAGGGTGAAGGAAAGGTTACCGCCCCGCGCTCAGGAAAGACCGCGCCGCGAAATCGTTCTACACTGGCGTCATGAGCGAACCAGAAGCCGATCTCCTGAAGCAGGCCGTCGAAGCCGAGCATGGCGGGACGGCCACCTTCGTCCAGGCCGTGCCGGTCCACGAGTCGCACAACGGCGTGACGCTGTGGGACGGGGTGGTACACGTCTTCGACCTCCACGGCAGCGACAGCGGCGCCTTCCGCGCCTATGCCTGGACCTACACGGGCGACGACGGCGCGCGCCGGGTCTTCTCGGCGATCCACACGCCCCAGATCGTCGGTCCGCGCGCGGCGGTACGCGCGGCGCTGGTGGCGGAGGTCGGCAAGAAGTGAGAATGGCCGCCGCGATATTTTGCGGCGCCCATGGACGGGCTGTCTCCCGCTCTTAGCATCGAATAAGACATTCAAGAGCTTGTTGGGGAAACGCGCCATTGCCCGCTCGCCGCGCCGTGTTCTGGATTGTCGGCGTCGCCGTTGGGGCCGTGGTTCTCTACGTGTGTATAATCGTTGCGGCGAATTTCGGGGTCGATATCACGCTTTAGTTCCCGTTGGCGCAGCGTCGCGACGGTGGCGAGAGCGAATGTTGCGGCAGGCCGTTGCACGACGATCGAGGGGCGGAGCCCGCTGAATGCTGGACTTGTTGGACACTGTCTTGGGAAGGAAGTGGGGACTGCGCGTCGCCATCGCGTTTGTCGCATGCCTGGCGCTGGTGGCAGCCGCCAACTTGATCGCTGCGCTGGTGAACAAGTGAACGGTCGTGTCTCCAATCAGTGGTCTAATTCGGCCACCGCCTGTGCGTCCGCCGAAGCTTGCGGATTTCTCCGGCAATGACGGCAGGTGTGGAGGATCGGCTATGGACGCTGCAAGAGCTTGTCGAAGAAACGTCCCGCTAAGCGTCGTGGTGTGCGTGGCGCTGTTGGCGACGCCATCGCCCGGCCGCGATCTAGGCTGTCGTGGCAATCCATACCTGATCGGAAAATGCTATGTGGTACGCGGTAGTGCTGGCATATCAGCAGATATGGCCGACACACTCGTTCGCGATAGCGACGGCAAATGGCTCATAGTTCGCAATCCACCACATAGTATGCGCTCTGTACCCGACAATGCCCTAAAAGCGATGGAAAAAGCACAGCGCAGTACCGGCTTTGTCAGCATTCGTTTGAACGGGCTTTATCAAGTCTGTCCGATTCCTCCCGAGGAACCCCGGCACGAATATGTTTGCATCGAGTCTGCGCAACATCTTTCAATAGGACGCTGATCGTCCAAGGCCCGAAGCGCGTCGGGCACTCCTGCCAGCCCCAACGGCGCTTCCCAGCTTCAGCCGAAGGGGAAAGCGGCTTAGGATAGGGCGAGGCGATAGTGGCGGAGGCAAGAGCCGGGAAATGAGGAGGTTCATTGCCATGGCTATAGCACTGGCCTTAGTGAACTGTGCGGCGCCGCCACCACCTTTGCCGGACACCGGGCCTCAGAACGCTGCCCTGGTCGCGTGTATTCAAACAAGCAGCCACGGCAAAGCGCGGGACGGATACATAATAACCTCTGCCGGAGACCCAGCGTCGGTCAAACGGTTGTTTGACGAAGTTATGCGGGATGGTGTTCCAGATACGGTCGTGGGCCTCTCGCTGGCCGGCTGGCACGTTGCCGAAGCGAACGAAAAAAACGCCAGACCGATCCCAACGCCGCCATCATGTGGGCCGCCCGGAAAGCGAAATTAGGCCGCTACTGAAAATGTACTACATTCTCGCGCCATGACGGTTCTTCGCGGTGTTGCACACACCGCCGATCACAAGCCCGCGTGACGCGGTTAGAGCGGCGATAGTGGCAGAAAATCACAAGTAACAGCGAGATGCACAATGGGCACGGTTGAAGAGTATATGGCTGCTCGCACCAAATGCTTGGAATTCGCCGACCAGATTCGCGATTTTCAAAGAATGATGCAAATTTTCCTTATGGGATTGAGATACCCACCTCGCGGGAGTTCAACACTTCCTTCCAGTTGGCTTTCGCGTGAAAAAATGTGCCAGTTATTGGACGATGCGGCGGTAGCTTGGAGCGTAACGCAGCAAATATACGAACAGCTTACACCTGACACCCGCCAAAACCTCGCACCGCCCTTGGCAAAATTCGGGCACGACTTTCCACTCAATCTTGGTCCACCTTCCGAAAGTCAGGCCGCCATCGAGCGTCGCGTCCGAGGCTACCCATTTTAGGCCGTTAAATTGAAATTAGGCCACTACCCCCCTTGAACCGTTACGGTCGAATCGCCATTTGGCTTAAATCCCCACAGGTGCGAGACGACGGAACGGGCCGAGGCGCCGCTGGAAAGAGCGGGCGGCTTGGCTGGCTTTTCGCGTCGGCGGCAGAGAAGGACGACGGCCACGAATCCATCGAAAAAAATAAATTTTGCCGCTTATTGCGATGCACAAACGCCGTGCGTGCCGAGCGACGGGTGAGGTGCGTCGTGCGCGATGCGCCGCAACGAAGCAGGCGTCTTGTCGAACAAAAACAACGCCTTGGCCGCTGCAAAGGGAGTTGAACGTCGATTTTGCGCAATTCTGCCATGGCCAAATAATGGACGTCAGTTGAACCTCGCTTTTGGGCAATTGGCGGCGCGCGGAGGAGTTGAACCTCGCTATTGCGCGGTCCTAGCGCGGCGGCGGGAATTCGTCCTCGCGCGGCGGGCCGCCCTCGGGAGCGTCAAGTCGATAGGGCTCGGGGCCGAAGAGGTCGTGGCGGTGCGCGTCGTCGTAATCCGGCCGGCCGTCCGGACCGTCGCGACGGAAATCGGGCGGCGGGGGGCCGTCGGGCCCGTCGCGGCGGAAGTCGGGCGGCGGTGGGCCGTCGCGGGTGAAGGCCGGATGTGGCGGCGGCCCGAACGCCCAAGGCGGCGGACCGTCCTCGCGGCCGCGCCAGTCTTCGCGCTCGCGCCAGTCTTCGCCGTCGCGCCAATCCTCGCGCTCGCGCCAATGTTCGTGGCGGTACTCGCGGTGATGCCAGCACTCGCTGTGGCAGCCATAGCGGCCGAAGCCGATCTGCGGCACCGGGTCGAACGGATCGAGCAGGACCGAATCGTCGATGGCGACCCCGGCATGGGCCGCGCCGCACAGCAATCCCGCGGCCATCGCCGTCGCGAGCAGGGGAAGGAATGTCTTCATCGAAAGCTCCGTCTCAATGCCGCTCCGCCGCATGCGCAAGCAGATCGCCAAGCTGGTTCATGGTCGGGCGGAAACCGGCGAGCGCGGAGGCGGTGAAGTAGTCGTTGGCCTTCGGCAGATCCTGGTGGATGCCTTCCGGGCCCGCCTTGTAGAGCACGCCCAGGTGATAGAGCGCGGCGCCGAAGCGCTGGTCGGCCGCCTTCTTGAACCAGTGCTCGGCGCGGACGTAATTCTTCGCGACGCCGACGCCATGGGCATACATCACGCCGAGCGCGTTCTGCGACGGCGCGTCGCCGCGGATCGCCGCGGTCTGGATGGCGCGAACGGCCTGCGGCGCGCTCAGCCGGCCGTTGGGCGTCTCCGCCAGCGTCTGCTGGAAGCGCTGCACGCCGCGCGGGCCGCCGGCCCATCCCAGGAAGAGCAGCGCATGCTCCGCGGCGCGGGGCGGCAATTCGCGCTCCGCCAGGACGAGGGCGCGCTGGCGCTCCAAGGTCATCGGACACTCGTCCGTGTACGGAACGCCGCTGGGGCTGTCGCCCGGCGGATAGAATTCGAAGGGCGGCGACCACGAGCGCGCCTTGTCGATCGCGGCGTCGGCGATGCGCGGGCCGAGCGGGCGCATGTGGCGCACGGCGCCCTCCAGGCCCTTGAGGTATTCGCGCGCCAGCGGATGGCCCATCGCGTCGGCGATGTGGAAAAAGGTCAGCGCGTCGCCGTCGTTGCGCAGCACGACGGAGGCCGTCAGCACGCCCATCGCCCGACGCGCCTGCGCCTCGGGGCCGCTGATGAATTCGCGTTCGGAGCGGTCGCGGAAGGATTCGTAGGAATGCGCCATGTCGCTCATGCCGCCGAAAACCGCCGCGCTGTCGCTCGGCAGATCGGCGCCGAAGGTCGCGTTGACGCCGGTCTCGTGGATGCGGCCGAGGGTGAGGAAACCTTCGGCGCCGCGGCAGGACAGCACGTAGACGATGCGGTTGCGGGCATCCTCGCGCTGCTCCGGCGAGAGCAGCAGCATCAGCTTGTCCTCGTGCCAGAGCGCGCGGTGAAAGTCGTTGGCGACCAGGCGGCGCGCGAAACCGTCGCCCAGGTGCTCCCAGATGCGCGCGCTGTGGGTCGCCAGGAAATACCAGACATAGGATTCGACGGGATCGAAGTAGCGGTTGTCGCCGGCCTCGTTGCCGTAGACGTCGCCCAACTGGATCTCCGAGAGGAAATCGTCCTGCACCCAGGCGGCTTTGCGCCAGATGGCGAGCCCTGCTTCCAGGCTGATGTTGCGCTGGGCGAGGAGTCCGTCGGTGAAGTCGGCCAATGCGACGCCGGCCCACAAAAGCGTCGCCAGCGCGGCGAGCAGCACGGCCGACGCCGCCCGCAAAGCGGTCATTCTTGCACGCAACGCATGCATCGCGCGTCCCCGATCTCCAAAGGGGGGAGCGCACTCCCCCGCTCGGCGAGGTAAACGCGGAGTTAACGGCGAAAGTTCCCGCAGCCGGAACTCCGGCTCATTCAGCCGATAGCGGGATTATCTAATGCGAAACGCCAAGCAGTTTGCCCACTTCGGCGCGTGCCGATTCCCATGCCCGGATGGGCGGCCGCGACCACAGCGCCTTCCAGGGCGGATAGCGAAACAAGTCCGTGTGCTGATACTTCTCGTAGGGTTGGAACATGATCAGCGGGTCGCGCGTGTCATAGGCCCGTTCGTACCAGGGCATCGCCGCCTTCAGATCGCCGAGCGTGCGATAGCTTTCCGCGACGGTGATGAACGATCCGCCATTGGCCGCGGCATCCTTGGCCGCCAGTTCCAGAAGCGCCCGCGCCGCGGCTTGCTGGTGCGCCGCGACAAGGATCGAAAACGGGCAGCTGAGCCCGTTCTGCGGACTCTGGGCGTAATAGGAGGAAATGCTCTGGCTCAGCCGGCGTGCGGTATCGAGATGGCCAAGCCCCACCTCGATCAGGCACTCCATGTCGATGTCCTGATACTTGCCCTTGCGCAGTGCCAGCACCTTGCGGATGGCCTCGAGCGCCTCGCCGTAGCGCATCTCGTTCCAGTACCAGAGCGCGATGTCGTATTTGAGCGCCGGCTGCAAGGGATCGAGCTCCGCAGCCTTGAGCTCGGCTTTGATGTCCTCGGCCGGGAAATTGAAGGTGTAGGCGATCGTCGAGCGCATATGCAGCACGTCCGGCTGGTTGGGATTGGCGGCCTGCATGCGGCGAAAGAGGTCGAGGGCTTCATCCCACTTCCATTGGTCCAGCCGGATGGTGGCGAGGTTGGCCAGCGCCTTGACGTTGACAGGATCGAGATTGATCGCCTGCTGGGCGGCATTCTCGGCGGCCGGCAACAGCGAAACCTTGCCGTAGCGGTCGGAAAGCGAGAGGTAGGTCTGTGCGAGCTGCTGATAGGCAGGCGCGAAATCCTGCGCCTTGAGCGTCACTTTGCGCAGCAGTTCCGCTGCCGCGTTGAGATCGTCCTCGTTGCCGTGCACGCCCAGCGCCTTGGCGCGAAGGTACTGAAGGAAGGCCTCGCGATCGATGCTTCGCGAGGCCTGCTGGTCGTCGGCGGTGGGCGACAGCGTGCGCACCAGCGCCGAGGTGATGGCGCGCGCGATGTCGCTCTCGACCACCAGGATGTCGGTCAGGTCGCGGTCGAAGGATTGGGACCAAAGCTGGAAGCCGTCTGCCGCATTGACGAGCTGCGCGTTGATGCGGATGCGATTGCCCGATTCGATCACGCTGCCCTCGAGCACGGCGCGGACATGCAGCGCGCCTGCGATCGCCTGAACGGTCTGGTTGCGTCCCTTGAAGGCGAAGGACGAGGTCCGCGCCGCCACGCGCAATTCGCGCCGGCCCGCAAGATTGTTGAGCAGCTCGTCGGCGATCCCGTCGGAAACATAATCCTTGGTCGCGTCGCCGCTGAGATTGGCGAAAGGCAAAACGGCGACGGCGTTGACCGGCACCGCGCTTTCCTCGCGGATCGCGCCTTGCGTGGCTGCGCGCGGCCAGAAGATCGCGGTGCCGGCGCCGCCGAGTACCAGCATCGCGGCCCCAAGCACGATCAGCAGATGCAGATCGGTGCGCGAGATGTGGCCGGCTTCGCTCTGCCGCACGCCGTGCCACCACGCGCCCAGCAGGACAACGGGCAGGCCGAGCAACGAGGAAAGGATGACAAGCTGCAGGATCCAGGCCGGCCATGAATAGGCGGGCGCGGCGATCGACGCCGCCTGCACCGCGGCCCAGGCCGCGACGGCATAGCCGACCGTGATCCTGTCCAGCCCACGCGACCGCGCGGCATCGAGCAGATATTGCATGCCCGTCCCCCTTCGGGCGCGATGTTAGAAGGAAACGTCAGTGCCGGAAATGGCGCATGCCGGTGAAGGCCATGGCGAGGTTCTTCTCGTCGGCGGCGGCGATGACCTCGTCGTCGCGAATGGAGCCTCCAGGTTGAATCACGGCGGTCGCGCCCGCTTCGGCGACCGCCAGCAGTCCATCCGCGAACGGAAAGAAGGCATCGGATGCCGCCGCGGAGCCTTTGGTCATCGCCTCGCTCCAGCCGGCGGCCTTCTGCGCGTCGAGAGCCTTGAGCGCCGCGATGCGCGCGCTGTCGACGCGGCTCATCTGCCCCGCGCCGATGCCGGCGGTCTGTCCGTCCCTGGCATAGACGATGGTGTTGGACTTGACGTGCTTGGCGATCGTGAAGGCGAACAGCATGTCGGCCAGCTCGCGCGCGCTCGGCTTTCGCTTGCTCACGATCTTCAGGTCGGCGGCGGCGACATGGCCGTTGTCGCGCGTCTGCACCAGCATGCCGCCGGCGACGGACTTGAAGGTCAGGCCCTGTGCTTTCGGATCGGGCAGCCCGCCGGCAATCAGGAGCCGCAGGTTTCGCCGTGCCGATAAGATGCGCCGCGCGTCGTCGTCGGCTTCGGGCGCGATGATCACTTCGGTGAACAGCTTGGCGATCTCTTCCGCCGTCCTGCCGTCGAGTTTGCGGTTGAAGGCGAGGATGCCGCCATAGGCGCTGACGGGATCGCAGGCCAGCGCCTTCTTGTAGGCATCGACCAGATCGCGTCCCAACGCCACGCCGCAGGGATTGGCATGCTTGATGATGGCGCAGGCGGGCGTCTCGGCGCCGAATTCCGCGACCAGCTCATAGGCGGCGTCGGTGTCGTTGATGTTGTTGTAGGAGAGCTCCTTGCCCTGAAGCTGCTCCGCCGTCGCCACGCCGAACCGCTTTTCGCCGGTGATATAGAACGCCGCCGATTGATGCGGGTTCTCGCCATAGCGCAGGGCTTGGCGCAGCGTGCCGCCGAACGCCCGCCGGCGCGGCGGTGTGTCTCGATCCTCGAGCCGGTCCGCCAGCCAGTTCGACACCGCGGCGTCATAGGCCGCGGTGCGCGCAAAGGCAGCCTGCGCGAGCTTGCGGCGAAGGCCGGCCGTGGTGGCGCCGGCGTGCGCGTCCATCTCCGCCAGCACGGCTGCGTAGTCCTCGGGGTCGACCACCACCGTCACCCAGTCGTGGTTCTTGGCGGCGGAGCGCGTCATCGCCGGCCCGCCGATATCGATGTTCTCGATCGCCTCGGCGAATTCCTCGCCCTTCGCCACCGTCGCCTCGAAGGGATAGAGATTGCAGACCAGCAGATCGATGCCTTCGATGCCGTGCGCCGCCATCGCCTGTGCATGATCGGGCTTGTCGCGCAGCGCCAGCAGGCCGCCATGGATCCTGGGATGCAAAGTCTTGACCCGGCCGTCCATCATCTCCGGCGATTGCGTCACCTCGGAGACGTCGCGCACCGCGAGACCCGCCTCGCGCAAGGCCTTGGCGGTGCCGCCGGTGGAGATCAACGCCACGCCGTGGCGCGCCAGTCCCTGGGCGAAGTCGATCAGGCCGGTCTTGTCGGACACCGAAAGCAGCGCGCGGCGGATCGGGCGGAGGGACATGGCGACTCGGCAGGCGCGAGGTTTCGCCGGGTCTTACTTCCTCGCCCACAAAAAGAGAAGGCCGAGGCTCGCGCTCGCGATCGCCGATTGGGTGAAGGGCAGGAACAGCTTGTGCTCCTGCCACTGTACGGTGACGTCGCCAGGCAGCGGATCGATGCCGAGCCAAGCGACGACGGGGCTCAGCGCCATCGCGCCAAGCACCAGAATGCACAGATAGATCAGGCCGCTTCCGACGTGCATGTGCGACGCTTCAGCGCTTCCGCGGTGGCGCGGATCTCGGGATCGCTCGACTGCAGCGGATCGCCGGCGACGGGCGCGTCGGTTTCGGCGGCCGCCTTTGGCATCGCCATCCCGTTGTAGCGCTCCAGCATGTCGATGATGTCGGTGAAGCAGATTTCCATCGGGCCCTCGGGCAATCGGCAAACCGCGATCTTGGCCCTGAAGCCTCAAGGAAAAGCGAACGGGAATGGTTAGCCAAGCGTTGCCGGGTAGAAATGACGCCTTCCGACCTGGCTATCAAGGAAATTCATTTTTCTCGCTTGTAATATTGAAAAACTCAATATATAAACAACCCATGTCGAAGGATTGGCAGGAATTGCTGGAGATGACCGGGGGCGGGCCCCTGGTGGTTGAGCGTGTGCGCCTGCCGGCCAAGGACATCGCCATCGAGGGGACATTCGCCTTGCCGCAGCTTGCCCGCCTGGATGCTGCCGACCAGGTCTTCGTCGCCGCCTTTGTGCGCGCTCACGGCTCGATCAAGGAAATGGAGCGGGTGTTCGGGGTCAGCTATCCCACCATCAAGGCGCGGCTCAACAAAATCGCGGGCCGGCTCGAATTCGTCGACACCGACCCCAAGCCGAGCGAACGCGACGTGCTCGATCGCCTCTCCGCGGGCGAGATCACCGCCGCGCAAGCCATCGCCGAGCTTGAGGCCAGCCGATGATGCCGCCGCTGGTCCTGCGCCTGAACATGGAGAAAGCCGACGGCCGGCGATTGCGGCTGTGGCTGCCGCTGTTCGTGTTGTGGCTGGTGGCGCTGCCTTTCGTGCTGGTGTCGCTGCCGGTGGTGCTCCTGATCCTGGCGCTGCTCGGACGTAAGCCGTTTGCCGTCGCCGCGGCCTATTGGCGGCTCTTTACTGCGCTGCCGGGAAGCAGCCTGGCGGCGCGGGGCCGTGGCGTTTGGTTCCACCTCGAACTGATCTGAAGGGACGTCATGAGCGAAAACCGCAAGCGCATTCTCGATCTCCTGGCGCAGGGGCGCGTCACCGCGGATGAGGCCGAGCGCCTGCTCGCCGCTCTCGAGAGCACGGACCGGCAAGGCTCATCCGCAACGGCGGCCGCCGAAGCGAAATATCTGCGCGTGCAGATCGAGGCGGACGACAAGGACGGCGGCGAGACGCGGGCCAAGGTCAACATCCGCGTGCCGTTGCGCCTGCTCAAGGCCGGCGTGCGGCTCGCCAGCCTGTTGCCGCCCGAAGCGCGAGACCAGATGAACGCGGCCCTGCGTGAAAAGGGCGTCGGTCTCGACATCGATCGCATCAAGCCGGAAAACCTCGACGAACTGATTCGGAACCTGAACGACGTCTCGATCGACGTCGCCAGTCGCCAGGGCCGCCGCGCCACCATCCGCGTGTTCTGCGAATAGCGTGAGCGGCCGCAAGGCGCGCGATTGACCCGGCTCGCGCGCCGACTATGATCGCCGCGCTCTTACCGCTTATTTCCCGAAGCAGAAGCCCCTGTGGCGGAACGGTAGACGCGGCAGACTCAAAATCTGTTGCCCTTGCGGGCGTGCTGGTTCAAGTCCGGCCAGGGGCACCATCGCATCGCCTGCGCGGTCCGCTCGCGATTTCTGGAAAGCGCCTTGGATGCCGCGCCGCACGTTAGCCACCGAGATCACGGCCGCCGGAACCGCGCTTCATGCCGGCACGGCGGTGCGCATGACGCTGGCGCCCGCCGCGGCGGGAAGCGGTATCATGTTCCGCCGCAGCGACCTCGGTGTGGACATCCCTGCACGCTACGGCGCGGTGACGGAAACCAATCTCGGCACCGTGATCGCCGCCAACGGCGCCAGCGTCGGTGTTGTCGAGCATCTGATGGCCGCGATCGCCGGCGCCGAGATCGACGATATGCGCGTCATTCTCGACGGCCCCGAACCGCCGATCCTGGACGGCGATGCGCTCGCCTTCCTCGCCTTGCTCGACCGCGCCGGCGTCAGCGAATACGCGGCGCCACGCCGGGGAATCGAAATCCGCAAGCGCGTCGAAGTCGAGCACAAGGGCGCCACCGCAGCGCTCGAGCCCTACGACCGGCTGGTCTACGATATGGAGATCGAATTCCCCAGCCGCGCCATCGGGCGGCAGAGCTATGCATTCACCTTCTCGCGCGACGGCTTCCGCCGCGAGATCGCGCCGGCCCGCACCTTCGGCTTTCTCCAGGAACTCGACGCGCTCAAGAAGATCGGCCGCGGCCATGGCGCCTCGCTGGAGAACACGCTCGCCATCGAAGGCGACCGCGTCGTCAATGCACATGCGATGCGCTTCAAGGACGAATTCGTCCGCCACAAGGTCCTCGATGCCGTCGGCGACATGGCGCTCGCCGGGGCGCCGTTGATCGGCCGCTTCGTCGGCCGCCGCTCGGGCCATGCCCTCAACAATGCTCTGCTTCGCGCCCTGTTCGCCGACCCCTCCAGCCACGCATTCGTTAACCTCATGTAATATCTCGGGAATTCTGCCGTCGAGTGGCTTTACGATGCGACCCCGCCGCTCTGGACCAAGACTGTGCGGCGATGGCATAAGCAGCCGCAGTTCCAGGATCGCGCGTCACATGCCCAAGCCATCTCTCCGCGCCGCACTTGTCCCGATCGTGCTCGGCGCGAGCCTCATGCTGGCCGGCTGCGACACGCTCACCAACATCTTCGGCTCCAAGACACCGCCCAAGGACGAGCGCGACGCGGACTATGTCGAACGTCCCGTCGATCAGATCTACAACGACGCCTGGAAGCGCATCCGGGCAGAGGACTGGGAAGAGGCTGCCAAGCAGTTCGACGAAGTCGAGCGCCAGCATCCCTATTCGGTGTGGGCGCGCCGCGCCATGCTGATGGCGGCATTCAGCTACTACCAGGCCAACAAATATCAGGACGCGATCAATGCGGCGGATGCCTATATATCTCTGCATCCGGGCAGCCACGAAGTCGCCTATGCCTTCTATCTGAAGGCCATTTCGCTCTACGAGCAGATCGTCGATGTCGGCCGCGACCAGACCAACACCGAGGCTGCACTGGTGGCGCTGCAGGACGTGGTGCAGCGCTTTCCCGACACCGAATATGCCCGCGACGCGACGCTGAAGATCGACCTCACCATCGACCACATCGCAGGCAAGGAGATGGCGGTGGGACGCTATTACCTCGTGCGCGGCGACTACATTGGCGCCATCAACCGCTTCCGCATCGTGGTCGAGCAGTTCCAGCGCACCACCCAGATCGCCGAGGCCCTGGAACGGCTGACCGAAGCTTATTATGCGCTGGGCATCTACAGCGAGGCCAAGACCGCCGCCGCCGTCCTGGGCGCCAATTATCCGGGCAGCGTCTGGTACAAGGACTCCTACAACCTGCTGGTCTCCCACAATATGAAGCCGGAGCGCGACAAGGGCTCCTGGATCAGTAAAGCTTTCTCAAAGATTCTCTAGTGAGTCGGCGATGCTGGCTGCGCTGACGGTGCGCGACATCGTGCTGATCGAGAACGCGACCTTGGAGTTCGCGCCCGGCCTCAATGTGCTCACCGGCGAGACCGGCGCGGGCAAATCCATCCTGCTCGACGCATTGGGACTGGCCAGCGGCGGCCGGGGCGGCGGGCGGGCGGCTGTGCGTCCCGGCGCGCAGCAGGGTTCCGCCACTGCCGTCTTCGAGCTCGAACCCGATCATGCGGCAAACGCTGTACTCGCGGAGCAGGAGCTCAAGTCCGGCGACGAGATCGTCCTGCGCCGCACGCTGTCCCAGGACGGAAGGACGCGGGCTTTCGTCAACGACCAGGCGGTCGGCGTGGCGCTGCTCAAGGACGTCGGCGCGCTGCTTCTCGAAGTGCATGGCCAAGCCGACGACCGCGGCCTGTTCGACCCGGGAACGCATCGTGCGCTTCTGGATTCCTTTGCCGGCAACGGCGCGGTCTCGGCCGAGACCGCGAAGCGCTTCGACGAATGGCAGCAGGCCTGTGCCGCCGAAGCGCAATGCCAGCGCCTGGCGGACGAGGCCGGGCGCGATGCGGACTATGTCCGCGCCGCGGCCGACGAACTGTCGGCGCTGGCGCCTCGGCCCGGCGAGGAGGAATCGCTCGCGGCCGAACGCGCGCTGATGATGAACGCGGCGCGCATCGCAGAAGACGTGGCCGCCGCCCAGGAGGCGTTGGCCGGAGAGCGCGGCGCGCAAGCGGGGCTCGCCATCGCGCTCAAGCGCATCGGCCGCATCGACGCTGCCGCGCGCGAGCTGCTGGTACCGGCCCAGGCGGCGCTCGACCAGGCCTATGCCCAGAGCGAGGAGGCTAGGCGCGAGCTCGACGCCTTCCTCGCCCGCCTCGAGCTCGATCCGCGCGAACTCGAACGCAAGGAGGAACGGCTGTTCGCCCTGCGGGCCGCGGCCCGGAAATATGCGGTGCCGGTGGACAACCTCGCCGATGTGTTGCGCGATTTCGAGGCGCGGCGGGAGGCGATTGCCGGCGGCGGTGCCGGCCTCAAGGCCGCCGCGGAGGCGGTAAGGCAGGCGCGACGGCTCTACGACGCGGCCGCCGCGGCGCTCTCCACGGTACGCGCAGACGCGGCGCGGGCGCTCGAAGCTGCGGTCGCGAACGAGCTCGGCCCGCTCAAGCTCGGCCATGCCCGCTTCCGGGTGGCGCTCGCAACGTTCGAAGCGCCGTCGCGCCAGGGCATGGAATCCGTCGCGTTCGAGATTGCGACCGTCGAGGGCGCGGCCTTTGGCCCGCTCGCCCGCATCGCCTCTGGGGGCGAGCTCGCGCGCGTCTCGCTCGCGCTCAAGGTGGCGCTGGCGGAAGCCTCGCCGCCGGCCGTGCTGGTGTTCGACGAGGTCGATCGCGGCGTCGGCGGCGCGGTGGCCGATGCGGTCGGCGTGCGGTTGCAAAGGCTGGCGGCGACCACGCAGGTTCTTCTCGTCACCCACTCGCCGCAGGTGGCCGCACGCGCGGCGCGGCATTTCCGCATCGCGCGCAAGGGAGACACGACACGCGTCGAATTGCTCGACGATGCGGCGCGGCAAGAGGAAGTGGCGCGCATGCTGGCCGGCGCCAGCGTCACCGACGAGGCTCGCGCCGCCGCGCGGCGCCTGCTGAATGAAGCCGTGCCGCCCAAGAAGCTGCGCAAGCGCGCATGATCAAGACTGTCGACAAGCTCACCAAGGCCGAGGCCGCAAAGGAGTTGGAGCGGCTGGCCCGCGAGATCGCCGAGCACGACCGGCGCTATCACGCCGAAGACGCGCCCGCGATCAGCGATGCCGCCTACGATGCGCTCAAGCGCCGCAACGACGCCATCGAGGCGCGATTTGCCGATCTCGTGCGCCCCGACAGTCCGTCGCACCGCGTCGGCGCGAGGCCGTCGGAGAAATTCGCCAAGGTCGTGCATGCACGCCCGATGCTGTCGCTCGACAACGCCTTCAGCGACGAGGACGTGGCCGATTTCGTCGCGCGGGTGCGCCGGTTTCTGGGTTGGAAGGAAAGCGACCAACTCATTTTCACGGCCGAGCCCAAGATCGACGGCCTCTCGGCCTCGCTGCGCTATGAGAAGGGAGTCTTCGTGCAGGGAGCGACCCGCGGCGACGGCAGCGAAGGCGAGGACATCACCGCCAATCTCAGGACGATCAAGGACATTCCGCTGCGCCTACAAGGCGAGGTGCCGCGCGTCTTCGAGGTGCGTGGCGAAGTGTACATGACGCACAAGGATTTCTTCGCGCTCAATGCGCGCCAGGAGAAGGAGGGCAAGCCACTCTTCGTCAATCCGCGAAACACCGCCGCGGGCGCGGTGCGACAGCTCGATCCCGCGATGACCGCGGCGCGACCGCTGCATTTCTTCGCCTATGCCTGGGGCGAAGCGAGCGCGATGCCGGCCGACACCCAATGGGACATGCTGCAGACATTCAAGTCCTGGGGATTCAAGGTCAATCCGTTGATCCGCCGCTGCGAGAGCATGGATGAAATCCTCGCGTTCTATCGTCACACGGAGCAGCGCCGCGCCTCGCTCGGCTACGACATCGACGGTGTCGTCTACAAGGTCGACCGGCTCGATCTGCAGGAGCGGCTGGGCTTCGTCTCGCGATCCCCGCGCTGGGCGATCGCGCACAAATTCCCCGCCGAGCAGGCCGAGACCGTGCTGCTCGACATCGACATCCAGGTCGGCCGCACCGGCAAGCTCGCACCCGTGGCCAAGCTCAAGCCGGTGACGGTGGGCGGCGTGGTGGTGCAGAACGCGACTCTCCACAACGAAGACGAGATCGCGCGCAAGGATGTTCGCGTCGGCGATACCGTGGTGGTGCAGCGCGCCGGCGACGTCATCCCGCAGATCGTGCGCGTGGTGCTCGAAAAGAGGCCGCGCGGCGCCAAGCCGTATCAGTTTCCGTACAAATGTCCGGCCTGCGGCAGCCATGCGGTGCGCGAGACCGATGAGAAGACCGGCAAGGAAGAGGTGGACCGCCGCTGCACCGGCGGCCTCATCTGTCCGGCACAGGCGGTGGAACGCTTGCGCCATTTCGTCTCCCGCGATGCGTTCGACATCGAAGGCTTCGGCGGGACCTATATAGAAACCTTGTTCGAGAAGGGTCTGCTCAAGGAGCCGGCCGACATCTTCCGTCTGGCGAAGAAACCCGAAGCGCTTGACCGCGCGCTGGCCGAGCGCCGCGCCGAACTCTCTGCCGAGCGCAGGGCCCGCGAGGGCAAGGACGAAGTCGCCAAGAAGTCCAAGAAGGACGACGACAGCAAGCTGGTCGAAAACCTGCTGTCCGCCATCGAGGCGAGGCGCAAGATCGGCATGGACCGGTTCATCAACGCGCTCGGCATCCGCCATGTCGGCGAGACCAATGCCCGGCTGATCGCGCGGCATTTTCCTTCCATCGAGGCTTTCGTCGGCGCGATGGAGTCGGACGATGCCGCGGCGCAGCTGAACGAGATCGGCGGCATCGGCGACGTGCTGGCCCAGGCGGTGAAGGACTTCTTCGACGAGCCCCACAACCGAAAGCTCGTCGATCATCTCTTGAAGGAAGTCGAGGTGGTTCCGCTGGCGGCGCCGAAGATCAAAGGCTCTCCGGTCGCGGGCAAGACCGTGGTCTTCACCGGCACGCTGGAGAAAATGACGCGGCAGGAGGCGAAGGCACGCGCGGAATCCTTGGGCGCGAAGGTCGCGGGCTCCGTATCCAAGAACACCGACCTCGTGGTCGCCGGCCCAGGTGCAGGTTCAAAGCTCGCTGACGCGCAGAAGCATGGCGTGCAGGTGATTGACGAAGGCGCTTGGCTGAAGATGATCGGCGGCTAACCGGATTGATTGCGGTGTCCGCATGCTTCGCCTAATCTCGGGCCGGGTGTCGGTCTGTCGAGGTGTCATGCGTAGAATTCTGCCCGCTGTCGCAATCGCGATTGCCGGTTTGGCTGTTTCAGGCTGCGCGGTTGCCAGCGTGGGCGGTGCCGTGATCGGCGGCGCGGCTGATGTTGCCTCCACCGCGGTCCATGTCACTGGCGATGTCGTCAAGGGCGCCGCCGACGTTGCCTCCGGCCAATCGGACGACAAGAGGAAAAAGTCGGAAGACAATTAGCTCCCTGCGCTGAGCGATATGCCATCTCGCGAAAGCGCCTTCGCCAGCAAGGGCAGACTCACGTCCATCCGATAATCGACCGATGAGTGGTCATCAGGGAATTCCTCATAGGTGTGCGGCACATCAAGGCGCTGGAGCAGGCGGTGCATCCGCCGCGCGCCATAGACGAGATTGTACTGGTCGACGTCGCCGCAATCGATGTAAAGGGCCTTAAGCGTCTTGAGACCTTCGCCGTGTGTCCGTGCCATGGCCAGCGGGTCCCAGCTAAGCCAGTTGTTCCAGCGCTCTTCGATGAACTCGCAGGTGTGCATGTCGATGGGCAGGCGCACGCCATAGGGTTCCGACGGCGCCGGATCGAAGCTCGCTGCCTGGGCGAGGACCATGATGACATGGATGTCGGAGTCTTTGACCTTGGGCGCGGACCAGAACTGATCGACCCATTTGCCGGTCGAGCCGCCGGCCTTGGCCAGCGCGCGCAGCACTTTGGGAAAGTCCTGCTGGTACATCAGCTCGAAACCCATGTCGCCGGAATGCACTGCGGCCGCGCTCCAGAAATCGGGATGCAGCAGCGCGTGCACCATCGCGCCGTATCCGCCGGAGCTCTTGCCGAAGACGCCGCGCCGGCCAAAGCCGCCGCAGCCGAATTTGCCTTCGACGAAGGGCACGCATTCCCGCAGCAGGAAGTCGTCCCAATTCCCCATCGCCGACGAGTTCACATACTGGTTGCCGCCGAGCCGGGTGAAGCAATCCGGGAAGGCGACGACGCAGGGTTTCATCGCGCCGGAGCCGATCAGCCGGTCGAGGCGCTCCGGCAGGTTCTCGGAGAAATTCTTCCAATTGGTATGGACCGGCCCACCGGCGGTGAAGCCCACCAGATCGACGAGCAGCGGCAAATTCTTTCCGTCGTGACCGGCGGGCACATAGACGTCGATCAACCGCTCGCTGGGATCGCCGAGCAGATTGCCCTTCAACACTTTGCTGTCGAGCGTCAAACGATGGACGGTGCTGTGGGAGAGTTCGGGACTTTTGCGCATGGCAAGCTCTCAACAATTTAGAGTGTCATCCCCGGCGAGCATCGCAAAGCGATGCGAAGGAAGGGGACCCAGGTACCAGAAGACAGAATTGATCCGATCCTCGCGACCTGTGTTCTGAGTTCTGACTCCTGGGTCCCCTTCCCCTCCCCCGGACAAAGTCCGGGGTCGGCCGGGGATGACACTTTCGATCATATCGCCCGCGTCACATCGGCGAGCCAGTGGCGTGTCTCGTCGTCGAGCTGCGGCGACAGCGTCTCGTAGACCCGGCGGTGATAGGCGTTGAGCCAGTCGCGCTCGGCATCGGTCATCAGCGAAGGATCGATCAGCGCGAGATCGATCGGCGCCAAGGTGATGGTCTCGAAGCTCATGAATTTGCGCTGCGGGTCGCCGCCGGAAATCGGCTTGGCCTCGCTCACCACGATCAGGTTCTCGATGCGGATGCCGTATTCGCCTTCCTTGTAGTAGCCCGGCTCGTTGGAGCAGATCATGCCGGGCATCAGCGATTGGGTGACCGGCCGCTTGGAGATGTTCTGCGGTCCTTCATGCACCGAGAGATAAGAGCCGACGCCGTGGCCTGTGCCGTGGTCGTAGTCGAGACCCGCGTCCCACAGCGGCTTGCGCGCCAGAACGTCGAGCGCGGCGCCCGAGGTGCCCTCGGGAAATATGACGGTCGCCAGCGCGATATGGCCCTTGAGCACACGCGTGAAGCGGTCCTTCATCTCGGCGGTGGGCTCGCCCACGATCATGGTGCGGGTGACGTCGGTGGTGCCGTCGGGATACTGGCCACCGGAATCGATCAGGTAGATCTCGTCGCGATTGATCTTGCGGTTGCTCGAAGTGGTGACGCGATAATGCGGCAGTGCTGCGTGCGGCGCGGCGCCCGAGATGGAGTCGAAGGAGAGATCGGTGAGCGAGCCGGCCTCGCGGCGATAGCCTTCCAAGGCCTCCGCTGCCTCGATCTCGGTCAGGTGTCCTTTCGGCGCCTCGCGCGCCATCCAGGCCAGGAACCGTGTCAGCGCCGCGCCGTCGCGAACATGCGCCTTGCGCGCGCCCTCGATCTCAACCGGGTTCTTGCAGGCCTTGGGCAACTGGCAGGGATCGACGCCGCGCCGCACCCTGGCGCCGGCCTTCTCGAGCCGCGCGAACACCGCGGACGCGGTCCAGGTCGCGTCGGCGACCACGCTCTTGCCGGCAAAGGCATCGAGGGCGCTCTCGAACTCGCCGGGCGCGCGCACCCGCACCGCGTTGCCCAAGTGCTGGCTCAGTTCGCGCGTGATCTTGTCGGGGTCGACGAACCAGTCGACCGAACCGTCGGCGTTGAGGATCGCGCTCGACAGCACGAACGGGGTGTGCGGCGTATCGGCGCCGCGCACATTGAGCAGCCAGCAGATCGAATCCGAGAGGCTGACGATGGCGGCGTCGGCGCCCGATTTGCGGACCTCTTCGCCGATGCGGGTGCGCTTCGATTCCGCGCTCTCGCCGGCGAGGTTGAGGGCGTGGGCGATGGCCTTGTCCTTGGGCGCCGCCGGACGGTCGTGCCAGACAGCGTCGATTGGATTGCCATCGGTCGGCACCAGCACCGCGCCGGCCTTCTCGACGGAGGCCCGCAATGCGTCGGCGCTCGCCTGCGAATGGACCCAGGGATCGAAGCCGATGCGCGCGCCCTTGGGCGCATTGGCTTCCAGCCAGCCATTGGGACCTTCCATCGTGAGGTCGCGCGGCTCGAACTGTGCGGGATCGGTCTGCTGGCGCACCTGAAGGGTATAGCGGCCATCGACGAAGACCGCGGCCTTGTCCTTCAGCACTACGGCAGCGCCCGCCGAGCCGGTGAATGAGGTCAGCCACGCCAGCCGCTCGTTGCACTCGGGGAGGTACTCGCTCTGGTACTCGTCGGAATGCGGCACCACGAAGCCGTCGAGGTTGCGCCTCGCCAGTTCGGCGCGCAACGCCGCCAGTCTCGGCGCGCAGGTCGCGGCGTCGGAACGATCGTCGAAGGTCTGAAAGGGAGCGTTCTTGTCCATGATACGCACTCGCTGGGAAGGGGGATGAACCCTACTGTCCGCGGCCCGGTCTCTCAAGCACCAGCGCCGACCAGACGCCGGCGCGCCGCGCGCGGCGCAGGATCAATCCCTGGCTGCGGTAGAAGCTCAAGACCAGGGCCTCCTGCCAGATGAGCAACCCAGACAGCACCGCGACGCCGCCGGGCGCAAGCGCCCGCGCCATCCCTGGTGCCAGCTGTGTCAGCGGACCGGCCAGGATATTGGCGAGGATGAGATCGAATGGCGCCTTGGCGGCGATGCGCGGATGAGTGAGGCCCTCGGCCGTCACCGCGCGGATCAGGGGCGCGACTTCGTTGGCGGCGGCGTTCTCGCGCGTCACGTCGACCGCCACCGGATCGATGTCGGAGGCGAGCACCGGTCTGCGCCACAGCTTGGCGGCGCCGATCGCGAGCAAGCCCGTGCCGCAGCCGAGATCGAGCACATTGGCGAAACGCCTTTGCCGGGAAAGGTCGCTGAGTACACGCAGGCACAGCGCGGTGGTCTCGTGATGGCCGGTGCCGAAAGCCATCCCAGCCTCGATGCGGATGGGGATGACAGCGGGCGGCACCGCTCCAGCATCGTGCGCGCCATAGACGAAGAAGCGCCCGGCCCGCACCGGCGGCAGGCCTTCCTGACTGAGCTTGATCCAGTCGACATCGGGCAGCAGCGCCACATGCACCGTCCGTCCCGCAAGCTTCTCCAGCAGCGCGCCGTCGGGCATAGCCACATAGAGCGCCTCGATGGTGGCTCGGTCCTCGAACGGCGCCTCGTCGATCAGCAGCGCCTGGGGGCCCGTGCCCAGTTCGAACGCCGCGGCAATGTCGGGCGCCTCGGACTTCGTCGCGTGGGCTGTGGCTTTCCAGAGGGGAGGGTTGGTGTTCAAGCGGCTTTGTGCTTCGGTTCCGGCCGGGTTTAGGGGCAGGTCGCGCGGCGCGCAAGCGGATGCGGCTGGGAGGGAACCATGAAGATCTCGATGGCAGTCTATTCTTTTCTTTCAGCCTTTCTTTTCGCGGCGCCGGCCGTGGCTGCGTCAGCCCATGCGCCGCAAACCGATGCCGAGAAGACGCTCGACAAGATCCTGAGAACGGCGGAAGGCGACGAGCTGATCCTCGACAATGTCCTGCATCGCTTTCCCGTGCCGGCGACAAAGCGGGTGGACTACAGCAAGTGGCTGACGCCTGCGCTGATCGCCAGTCTTCAGGCGGAGCAGAAGCGGCTGCTCGACCAGGATTGCGGCGGCAAATACGTCGAGGGCGACATTTGCGGCATGGACTACAATCCGCTCACCTGCGCGCAGGACACGATGGCCGTTCATGCATACGCGACTCTAAGCGAAAGCGGAGATGCGGTGACGATCACCCGCGCTGCCGTTGCCTATCGCATGACGCACACAGGCCCTGGGTGGCGGCTCGATGGAATCAAATGCAAGGAACTGCAATTCAATTTTCCGTAGGGCTCTTGTTCCTACACCCTCGCCACAAAGGTATCGATTACCTTTTTCTCGCCGGCCTTGTCGAAGTCGACGATGAGCTTGTTGCCTTCGACCTGCGTCACACGGCCATAGCCGAATTTCTGGTGGAAGACGCGGTCGCCGCGCGCGTATTGCGTCGCCGAAGGGTCGCTGGTCTGCACGGCGTAGGCCTGCGCCTCGATCAGCGGCGGGCGGGTGCGCAGGCCGCCCTGCTGCGCGGCGCGGTTGGCCTGGGCGCGGCGCCAGCCCGGGCTGTCATAGGTGGAGGAGAACTCGCGCGCGCCGGCATTGTCGCGGAAACCGACATTGCCGCCGTAAAACCCTTCGTCGACGGACGCCTCGACATGGTCCTGCGGCAGCTCGGTGATGAAGCGCGAGGGCAGCGCGCTCTGCCAACTGCCATGTACGCGACGGTTGGCGGCGAAGGAAATGCGGATGCGTTTCTTGGCGCGCGTCAGGCCGACATAGGCGAGCCGCCGCTCTTCCTCCAGTCCCGCAAGCCCGCTTTCGTCCATGGTGCGCTGTGACGGGAACAAACCCTCTTCCCAGCCGGGCAGGAATACGGTGTCGAATTCGAGGCCCTTCGCCGCGTGCAGCGTCATCAAATTGATGCGGTCGCCGCTTTCGTCCTGCGCGATCTCCATCACCAGCGACACATGCTCCAGGAATGCGGCGAGCGACTCGAACCCCTCCATCGAGCGGACGAATTCCTTCAGGTTGTCGAGCCGTCCGGGCGCTTCCGCCGACTTGTCGGTCCTGAGCATGTCGGTGTAGCCGCTCTCATCCAGCACCATCTCGGCGATCTCGGTGTGCGGCAGGTGCTTGGCGGTCTCGCTCCAGCGCGCGAAATCGATCGAGAGCTGTGCCAGAGCCTTGCGCGCCTTGGGCGGCAACTCGTCGGTGGCGGCGATCTCGGCGGCCGCGGCAAGCAGAGGCAGCTGGCCCGCGCGCGCATATTTGTGCAGCGCCTGCACGCTCGCGTCGCCGATGCCGCGTTTGGGTCTATTGACGATTCTCTCGAAGGCGAGGTCGTCATCGGGCTGGGCGACGAGACGCAGATACGCCAGCGCGTCGCGGATTTCCGCGCGCTCGTAAAATCGCGGACCGCCGATCACGCGATAGGGCAGGCCGAGCGAGATGAACCGGTCCTCGAACTCGCGCATCTGGAACGAGGCGCGCACCAGGATAGCCATCTCGTGGAAGGCGTTGCCCTGACGATGCAGGTCTTCGGCGTCGCTGGCGATGTTGCGCGCTTCCTCCTCGGCATCCCAAACGCCCTGCACCTTGATCTTCTCGCCCGGATCGCCCTCGGTCCACAACGTCTTGCCGAGCCGGCCTTTGTTGGCGGCGATCAGGCCGGATGCGGCGCCGAGGATCGCGGGCGTGGAGCGGTAGTTGCGCTCCAAGCGAATCACCTTGGCGCCGGGGAAATCGCGCTCGAAGCGAAGAATGTTCTCCACCTCCGCGCCGCGCCAGGCATAGATCGACTGGTCGTCGTCGCCGACGACGCAGACATTGCCGTTCGCGCCGCTCAGCAGCTTGAGCCAGAGATATTGGACGACGTTGGTGTCTTGGTACTCGTCGACCAGCATGTACTTGAAGCGCTCGCGGTAGTCGGCGAGGATGTCGGCGTGACCGCGCAAGACGGTAAGCGTATCCAGCAAAAGATCGCCGAAATCGGCCGCGTTGAGCGCCTTCAGGCGTTCCTGGTACTGGCGATAGAATGCCTTGCCCTTGCCGAAAGCGAAGCCGTGGCTCTCGCCCTCGGGCACCTCATCGGGATTGAGCCCGCGGTTCTTCCAGCCGTCGATCATCGCCGCCAGGGTGCGCGCCGGCCACCGCTTCTCGTCGACATTGGCCGCTTCGAGGATTTGCTTCATCAGCCGGATCTGATCGTCGGCGTCGAGGATGGTGAAGTTCGACTTGAGGCCCGCGAGTTCCGCATGCCGCCTGAGCATCCGCGCGCCGATGGAGTGGAAGGTGCCCAGCCACTGCATGCCCTCGACCACGCCGCCAATGAGGCCGCCGATGCGTTCCTTCATCTCGCGCGCGGCCTTGTTGGTGAAGGTCGCGGCCAGGATCTGCCCCGGCCAGGCCCGTCGCGTGGCCAGGATGTGGGCGAGGCGCGTGGTCAGGACGCGCGTCTTGCCGGTGCCGGCGCCGGCCAGCACCAGCACCGGGCCGTCGACGGCCTCCACCGCTTCGCGCTGTTCCTTGTTCAGGCCCGCGAGATAGGACGGCTCACGCGGGGACGCCTGGGCCGGCTCGTCGCCGAACGCCTGATCCAGCGGATCGCGATAGCGCTCACCGCTCATGAGATTCCGTGTTCGAAGGGCATAGCCGCAATGTAAGACCCACAGCAGGGATTGTCATGGGTCACTTCAAATGGCGGATCAGAGGCCAAACTCTTTCAATATCCGCGCGCGATCCCCATCCAGTTCCGGCGCCGGTGGGCGGGTCCTGGGATCGGCGTGGGCGGAGAGCTTGATCGGGTTGCCCTGCATGCGGATGGGGCCGAGATCAGGGTCGTGACACTCCACGATCATGTTGCGCGCCCGGACCTGAGGGTCGGCCATGACATCGGCGACATCGTTCAGGGGGCCGCACGGCACTTCCGCGGCCTGGAGCAGCGCCAGCCATTCGGCCGAAGGCTTGGTGCGCAACACCGCCTCGATCTGCGCGGTCAGGGCATCGACATGGCGAACGCGTTCGGGATTGGTGGCGAAGCGCGGATCGCTTGTCCATTCGGCGCGGCCGAGCACCTCGGCGATGCGCGAGAACAGCGCGTCGTTGCCGGCCGCGAGCGCGATGTGGCCGTCCTTGGTCGCGAACGTCGCGAAGGGCGCGATGGAGGGATGGCGATTGCCGAGCTTGCCCGGGACCTCTCCGCTCGCCACATAGCGCGAGATCGCGTTCTCGAGCACCGCGACCTGGCTGTCCAGCATGGCGACGTCGACCTTCTGGCCACGCCCTGTCTGTTGGCGCTCGTAGAGTGCCGCAGAGATGCCGATTGTCGCAAACAATGCGGCGGTGAGATCGCCGGTCGAGGTCCCAACACGCACCGGGGGCGCGCCTGGATGCCCAGTGAGACTCATCACTCCGCCCATCGCCTGGGCGATCATGTCGTAGGCGGGACGCATGGCGTAGGGTCCGGTGTGGCCGAATCCGGAGACGGCGGCGTAAATGAGCCGTGGGTAGCGTTCTTTCAGCACGTCGTAGCCGTAAGCGAGCTTCTCCATCGTGCCGCCGCGGTAGTTCTCGATCAGCACGTCGGCTTTGCCGAGCAGGGCTTCGAAGATCTGGCGGTCCGCATCGCTTTTCAGATCGAGCGCGATCGATTCTTTGCCGCGGTTGACGCTGATGAAATAACCGGACTTGGTCTTGCCCGATTTTGCGGTGAGATAAGGCCCGTAGTGGCGGCTGTCGTCCCCCTTTCCCGGCGGTTCGATTTTGATCACCCGCGCGCCAAGCTCCGCCAACAGCAGCGCGCAATATGGCCCCGCCAGTACGCGCGTCAGGTCGACGACGAGAAGGCCGTAGAATGGGCCGGATGAGATCGGCATGGGAATCCTTGACCTGCGTCCACTTTCTCCAACGGAAGGTGGACCAACGCACTATTTACTCTTGTCGTTCTCCAGCTTGTGCGCATCCACGCCGCGCCGGACTTCTTCCGCCGCGGATTTCGCCAGATCGCGCTCGGCTTTCGCCACTCCGTGCTTGATGCGATTGGCCTCGGCGGCGCGGCCTTTTTCGTCGCGCGCCTTGGCCTTTCGCACCCGCCGCAGATTGACGATCTCGGCCATCAGCTCTGCATCATCTTCGCATAGCCGGGCCTGTCCGTGATCCGCGCGACATAGTCCTTGAACACCGGTGTTTCCTTGCACATCTTGAACAGGATCATGAAGTTCAAGCCGCCGCCCAGCATGATGTCGAGGGCGGAGAATTCGTTCCCCAGGAAATATTTGTTCTTGGCGAGATGCGCGTTCAGCACGTCCTCGACTTCCTCCGGAGGGGCCCAACCCATCGCGCCATAGACGTGCTGGATGTTGAACCGCCGCTCCATGAAGGCAGGCTCCATGACGCCGGGGCGGTAGGCGAGCCAGGAAAGATATTCGCCGCGCTTGGCCTCGCCAACCGCCGGACCCATCTTCACCTTGCGGTATTTGTCGGTGAGATAAAGTGCGATCGCGCTCGATTCGAACAGCGTCTCGTCGCCGTCCTTGAGCGCGGGCACCTTGCCGTGAGGATGCGGATTGGACGAATCGCGCTCGCCTTTGCCGTCGGCGCTGCGGATCGAGGCCACGACATGGGTTTCATAAGGAACTTGAAGTTCCTCGAGCAACCACACGATGCTGCCCGAGCGGGTCTGAGGGCGGTGATAGAGCGTGATCATGTCCGGAAATCTCCGTTGGCTTCGATTCAAACCTACTGCCACGCTGTTGACAGCATTGTGTCAGCAGCGGGCGAGGCTAAGGCCGTCGCGCGGCCGCTTCAAGCGCGGCAAGCCTGAGTGCGCTGGCCAGCGGCCGGCTCCCGCGCCTCTTGTCGATGTCCGAAACATGGGCGGCAAGGCTCTTGTTGGCGCGCCGCGCCTCAGCTTCGATGATCGCCCAGAACTCCTCCTCCAGCGCCGCGCTGGTGCGATGACCGCAGAGAGAAAAGGAACGCTTTTTCAGGCCCATCGTCTTATTCTAGCCAAATGTCTCTCTTAGCCAATTCGCGATGAGAATGATCGAGCGTTCGTCGGCCGTACTCGCCGTGTTGATAAGCGCGCACACAGCGGCACATGCGGCTCGTCCGGTCCTGACCCCGGACGGTATCGGGCCAATTCGCATTGGCATGACACTGCAGCAGGTCCAGAAGGCGGTCGGCGGGACCATCAATTTACATGATGATGCATCAGATGATCAAAATGTATGTGCCGAGACCGATGTGCCCGGTTGGCCCAATGTCAGTCTCCTGCTGGAAAATTTGCGTGTGACTGTTATTTCCATAGGCAAGCCGTATCGCACCCGCGACGGGGTTGGAATTGGATGGACCGAACCAGTGCTCAAGCAAATTTTCGGATCGCACGCAGTCTTCGGCCCGCGACCCTACTTCGAGGATGACCCTCATGCTCACAACGTCATTGTTAAGGTCAGCAAGAATCGGGAGTTCTTGTTTCAAACGAAGGACTCTAAAATCGAAAGCATCAGTTTGGGCGAGCTTCCTTCAGTTGAGTATTGGGAGGGTTGCGCCTGATCGTCATTTCGGATGGATCATGTCTTCCGGCCGCACCAGGCGGTCGAAGTCTTGGGCGGTCACGAGGCCGGACTTCAGCGCCTCTTCGCGCAAAGTCGTGCCGTTCGTGTGCGCACTCTTGGCGATCTTGGCCGCGGCGTCGTAGCCGATCTTGGGCGCGAGCGCGGTCACCAACATCAGCGAGCGCTCAACTCCGGCCTTGATGTTGTCGCGGCGCGCCTCGATGCCCACGACGCAGTGATCGGTGAAACTCATGGCCGCATCCGACATCAGCCGCACGCTTTGAAGGAAGTTGTACGCCATCACCGGGTTGTAGACGTTGAGCTCGAAATGGCCCTGGCTGTCGGCGAAGGTGAGCGCGGCATGATTGCCGAAGATCTGCACGCACACCTGGGTCAGCGCCTCGCACTGAGTGGGATTGACCTTGCCCGGCATGATCGAAGAGCCTGGCTCGTTCTCCGGCAGCGCAAGTTCGCCAAGGCCGGAGCGCGGCCCCGACGCCAGGAAACGGATGTCGTTGGCAATCTTGAACAATGACGCGGCGACCGTATTGATCGCGCCATGGCTGAACACCATCGCGTCATGCGCCGCCAACGCCTCGAACTTGTTGGGGGCGGAGGCGAAGGCCAGTCCGGTGATCGCGGCGATGCGCTTTGCGACCGCCTCCGCGAAGCCCTTGGGCGCGTTCAAGCCCGTGCCCACCGCGGTGCCGCCCTGGGCAAGTTGCATCAGCTTGGGCAACGTCTGCTCGATGCGCTCGATGCCGTTGGCCACCTGCGCGACATAGCCCGAGAACTCCTGCCCCAGCGTCAAGGGGGTCGCGTCCTGCGTGTGCGTGCGGCCGATCTTGATGATGTCCTTGAATTCGTCCTGCTTCTTCTGGAGCGCACCGCCCAGGTGCTCCAGCGCGGGAAGAAGATCGTGAACGATCTGCTCCGCCGCGGCGATATGCATCGCGGTCGGGTAGGTATCGTTCGACGACTGGCTCATGTTGACGTGGTCGTTGGGATGAACCGGCTTTTTGGAGCCCATCACGCCGCCCAGCATCTCGATGGCGCGGTTCGAGATCACCTCGTTGGCGTTCATGTTCGACTGGGTGCCCGAGCCGGTCTGCCACACCGCCAGCGGAAAATGTTCGTTCAGCTTTCCGTCGATCACTTCCTGCGCGGCGGCGACGATGGCATTCCCGATCTTCTCATCGAGCAGGCCCATCGCCATGTTGGTCTCGGCGGCGGCGCGCTTGACAATTCCCAGTGCGCGGACGATGGCGAGCGGCTGCTTCTCCCAGCCTATCTTGAAATTCCCCTTGCTGCGCTCGGCCTGCGCGCCCCAATAGCGGTCGGCTCGAACCTCGATGGGTCCGAAGCTGTCGGTCTCGGTGCGGGTGGCTGATTCAGCAGTCATTGGAATGCCCAGCGAGTCTATTTTTTGCGGAATTTGTCCAGGCTGACCACTTCGCCGGCCGCTGCGGATACGTCGGCAGAGTTTTCGGCTTTGGCGGCGCCCGCTTCGGATCCGGCTGAGGGCAGGCCTGCCGGCGCGGATTTGGCGTCGCCTTCCGATCTCTGGAATTGCAGCCCGAACTGCACGCCCGGATCGAAGAAAGCGGTCAGCGCCTCATAAGGTATGACCAGCGTCGCGGGCAGCTTTTGGAAGCTCAGCGTCACCTCGAAATGGCGTTCCTCGACCTTCAGTCCCCAGAACACCTTCTGCAGCACGACGGTCATCTCGTCGGGATATTGCGTGCGCAGGAAATCGGGAATTTCGACGCCCGGAAAGCCCGTCTTGAAGGTAAGGAAAAAGTGATGCTGGCCGACAAGGCCCTGCTTCTCTGTCCGCTTGAGGACATCGCGCACCACGCCGCGCAGCGCCGCGTCCATCAGGACCTGATAATTGAGATAATCCTTGGCCATCGCCATCTACATCCGAGGCGCGAAGACTAAGCGCGCTGCCAAGCGAGTCAATGCTTGCGCCGGCCAGGTGGGTTTGGCATGGAACCGCATGGCGTCCGTCCTTCCGCTTCACAACGACACCCGCGTCAGGCCGGCGGCGCCTTTTCCGCACAACCGCAAGCTCTCGACCTTGGGGGTCCTGCGCGAAATGAGCCGCAATCCTGTCGCGGCTTTCGGTACCGGCGCCTACACCCTGCCTTACGCCTATGCGCGCACATGGGTTCAGGACTTCCTGATGGTCAATGACCCGGAGGGCGTCAAGCATGTGCTGCTCGACAACTGGAGCAACTACGCCAAGAGCATCCAGTTCCAAAGGCTGACGCGGCCGGCGCTGGGCAATGGATTGGTCAATGCGGAAGGCGCGAGTTGGCGTTTCCAGCGACGGGTCGCCGCGCCGATGTTCCAGCCGCGCCACTTGGCGGCGTTCGCGCCGGTGATGACCGAGGCCGCGGACGAGACACTCGCGGCGTGGTCGGCCCTTCCTGACGGATCGGAGATCGATGCGGCGGAGGCAATGATGCATCTGACCTATGAGATCATCTCGCGCACGCTGTTCTCGCGCGGCGTCGCCATGAACTTTGGCAAGATGGCAAGTGCGCTGGCGCTGTATCTGGAAACCCAAGGCCGGGTCAGCGTGCTTCGCACCATCGGCTTGCCGTCGTGGATTCCTACCTGGGACGATCTCAGGGCCCGCGCACCGCTCGCTTATTTCCGCAAGGAGCTGTCCCAGCTGGTCGCCGCCCGCCGTCGTCAGCTCGATGCGTCGCCGGCCGATGCGCCGCACGATTTCCTCACCCTGCTGCTCTCGACCCGCGATCCGGAAGGCGGCGCGCTGTTCGGCGAGGCGGAGGTGTTCGACAACGTGATGACCTTCGTTTTTGCCGGCCACGAGACCACCGCCAATGCACTGGCCTGGACGCTTTATCTGCTGGCGCTCCATCCGCAATGGGATGTGCGCCTCGCGGAGGAAGTGCACAACGAGAGCGAAGTCGAGAGGCTGGTGCTGACCCGCATGGTGCTGGAAGAATCCCTGCGACTCTATCCCCCGGCGCCCATCATCAGCCGCGACTCCATTGGGCCCGATACGGTGGGCGGAATCGAGATCCGCGCCAACACCTCGGTGATGATCTCGCCCTGGGTCCTGCACCGCCATCGCCTGTTGTGGAACGAACCCGATTATTTCGATCCCGATCGTTTTGGGCCCGGCAGGCGCGAGAGCATTCATCGTTTCGCCTACCTTCCGTTCGGCGCGGGCCCGCGCGTCTGCATCGGCATGGGCTTTTCGCTGCAGGAGGCCACGATCATCCTGTCCGCGATCCTCAGGCAGTTCCGGCTGGAGCTGCTACCGGGACAGGCGATCGAACCTCAGGCGCGGCTGACCCTCAGGCCGCGCCACGGCATCCGGATGCGGGTGCATCGGCGCTAACACCTTCGCGCCGGACTATCCTTGGGGCTAGACGAGTTCTGCCAGGGCCTCCGGCGTCCAGGGCTTGAGCCGATCGAATTCGCCGTCGCGGACTTTTTTCGCCCAGTCGGGATTGGCGATTAACGCACGGCCAACTGCGATCAGGTCGAAATCGCCGCGCGACATCATCTCGAGCAACCGATCGATACCCGCGGTCTCGGCGCCTGCTTGGCGATAGGCGGTGATGAAATCCGCGTTGAGACTCACCGAACCGACGCTGATCGTGGGCTTGCCGGAAAGCTTCTTGGTCCAACCAGCAAGGTTCAGATCCGATCCGGTCTCGGGGAATTCCGGTTCCCAGAACCGCCGCGTCGAGCAATGGAAGATGTCGACGCCCGCGTCGACCATCGGCCTGAGGAACCGTTCCAGTTCCGCCGGCGTGGCGGCAAGCTTGGCCGCGAAATCCTGCTGCTTCCATTGCGAGAAGCGCAAGAGCAACGGGAAGTCGTCGCCGACGATTTTGCGCACCGCGCGTACGATCTCGACCGCGAAGGTGGTGCGCTGTTCGAGGTTTCCGCCGTAGCGGTCGCTGCGTTGATTGGTGCCCTCCCAGAAAAACTCGTCGATGATGTAACCGTGGGCGCCATGCAGCTCCACGCCGTCGAAGCCGAGTTCTTTGGCGTAACCCGCGCTCTTCGCGAACCCGGCGATGACGTCGGCGATCTCGCTGTCCGACATCGGCTCGGCCACCTGCTTTCCCGGCCGCGACAGTCCCGACGGCCCCATGCTCTTGGCGTCCGGATAGGGACCGCTGCCCGCGTGGCGCACGATACCCTGATGCCAGAGCTGCGGCATGATGTGGCCGCCCGCCGCTTTCACCTCTTTCAGCACCTTCGTCCAGCCCTTGAGCGCGGCCTCTCCGAAGAATGCCGGCACGTTCACGTCGTTGGAGGCCGAACGGTGCTCCGGCGACGTACCTTCGGTGAGGATGAGGCCGACGCCGCCTTCGGCGCGGCGGCGGTAGTAGTCGGCAACCGCCTGGTTGGGAACCTGTCCGGGTGATTTCGAGCGCGTCATGGGTGCCATGACGATGCGGTTGGGCAGTTCAAGACCCTTGAGCCGGAACGGCCGGAAGAGTACCTCCGTTGCAGACATGGTGACCTCAAGTTCGAATGGCGATGCCGCCGACGCAAGCATGCGGCGCCCCGCGCTGACAAGTTCCGCACCGTCAAGCTCCGTCCCCGCGGTGACCCCGCCCGGCGAACCTCTCTCGGAAGCCGAGCTTGCCGATTTCGAGCGGCCGACCTCCGCGCTGGCGCTGCTCAACGTATTTCGCCATCGCAATTACCGGCTGTTCTTTTCCGGACAGCTGGTATCGCTGATGGGCACATGGATGCAGTCGGTGGCGCAGGGGTGGCTGGTCTACAGCCTCACCCATTCGGCGTTGCTGCTGGGCTTCACCTCGTTCTGCGCGCAGGTGACGGTGTTCTTCATCGCGCCGTTCGGCGGGGTGATCGCCGACCGCGTGGACCGAAGGCGCATGCTGATCTGGACGCAGAGTCTTTCCATGTTGCAGGCGGCGCTGCTCGCCGTCTTGACGCTCATCCATCTCGTGCACGTCTGGGAGATCGTCGCGCTCGCCTTCGGGCTGGGCTTCATCAACGCCTTCGACATTCCCTCGCGCCAGGCGATGACCTTGGACATGGTCGGGCGCGAGGATCTGCGCCATGCCATCGCGCTCAACTCCATGATGTTCAACCTCGCACGGGTGATCGGGCCTTCGATCGCCGGTGCCTTGATCGTGGTGGTGGGAGAGGGTGTCTGCTTCGCGCTCAATGCCGCGTCCTTCGCGGCGGTGCTGACCAGCCTGCTGCTGATGCGCATCGCCCAGCGGCCACCGCGCGTGAACGACCACGCGCTTCGCGAGATCGCAGATGGATATCGCTATTCGCTCGACAATGCGCGCATCCGCAGTGCCTTGATTCTGGTCGCGGTGTCATCCTGTTTCGGAGCGGCGTATCTGTCGTTGCTGCCGGCCTTCGCCCGCGATCTCCTGCACGGCGAGGCGACGAGTTACGGGACCTTGATGACGGCGGTCGGTTGCGGCGCCCTGATCGGTGCCTACAGCCTGAGCCGCATCCATGAGCGCTGGCTGACGCTGGCGCCGATCCTCGCGTCCGGCTGTTTCGGAATGGGCTTGATCGCGTTTTCGCATTCCCATTCGCTCTTTGTCAGCGCGTTGCTGCTGTTGCCGACGGCGTGCAGCCTGATGATCCTCGGAGGCACGACCAACACCCAGATTCAGCTTGCCGCCGCCGAAGACATGCGCGGGCGCGTGATTTCGCACTATACCCAGTGCTTCCTCGGGATGATGCCATGGGGCTCGCTGCTCTTGGGCGCGATCGCACATCGCATCGGCGTCGCCAATGCGGTCACAATCGGAGGTGCGGTGGTGACCGTGGCCGCGGCAGCCGCTTGGCTGAGCGGCCCCGCTAGACGGGGAGCGGCTCGCTTCGCTTGATCCAGCGATAGACGATCGACGACGACAGCGACATCACGGTGGGAAGACCCAGAAGCTTGCGCAGCGTGAGTTCTGACAGTGCGTCGATATCGGCGACGGCGATCTCGAGAAGAAAATCGTGGCTCCCCGATATCGCGGCGCAGGTGAGCACTTCGGGCTCCTTGGCGATCGCATCGAGAAAAAGCTCGCGGTCGGTCTCCGTGCGCTGGTTGGTGGCCACCATGACAATCGCCGAGATCGGTAGATTCACTTTTCGCTGGTCCACCACCGCGCGATAACCAGTGATCACACCGGCCTCCTCGAGCTGGCGGATGCGCCGCAGACACGAGGATTCGGCCATGCCCGTGCGTCGCGCCAACTCGGAGACCGAAATGCGGCCCTCGCGCTGCAGGAGGCGTAGGATTCGTCGGTCCGCGTCGGGAAAGGTCATCGAAATCCACCTCGTTGTTGCTGCATTGTGGAGGATTCCGCCAATTCTGTCGAGAAACATGACAAAAAACGCAGAATCTGCGCCTCCCGCCGTGTTATGCAAGTGCGGTAACAACCGGGAAAGATTCCATGACCAGATCGGCCCTTCTGATATCCACCGCCGTCGGACTGACGCTTGGCGCCAGCCAGCCCGGCTTCGCCCTCAAGGCCGCTGCCGGTCATCCGCATCTCACCGGCGCGTTCCTCAAGAAGGTCCATAACGCGCAGCATTTGCCCAATGCGCCCGGCAAGCCCACGCGGAACACCGGTCCGAGGCACAGCAGCGGCCTGAAATTGGCCTCGACCTACCTGTTCGCGAGCGATACCACGACAACCTTGTTCGGAGGCTTCGCACTGACGTCCGAGACAAGCATCCCGTGCAAGACGGCCTGCACGATCGAAGTTCAAGGTCTGCTGCAGTTCTCCGCGTATTATTCCTACAACCAGTTCGGGGTATGCCCGCTGGTCGACGGCTATTTCACCTACAACTCGTGCATCTTCGAAAACCTCCCCTCCGGTTCAGGTTTCACCCCGGTGCCCGTGCTGGCAAGCCAAGCGGTGAATTCGGGATCCCATCTGGCTGCCGTGTATGTCTACACCTTCGCCCCGGCCTATCTCGGGCCGATGCAGATGGATTACCACGTGTACAAGTAGGCGAGTCGAAGCGCCCGGGCCGAGCCGGACCAGCGATCTGCAGCTACCGCCCGGGCGCGCCGGACAGCACTTCCTTGACCTTGGCGGCCAACTGCTTGAGGCCGAAAGGTTTGGGCAGGAAGTGCAGCTCTTCGGCCTTCTCATCGTTGCGGCGGAAGGTCTCCTCGGCATAGCCCGACATGAAGATGACGGCCATCTGCGGCCGCAGTCGCTTGACTGCGCGAACCAGCGTCGGTCCATCCATGTTCGGCATCACCACGTCGGTGACCAACAGATCGATCGTCCCTTTCTGGCCGCGCACGATGTCGAGCGCTTCCTCGCCGCCGGACGCCTCGAGCACGTTGTAGCCGCGCATGCGCAGCGCCCGCGCCGCAAAGCTGCGCACCGCCTCTTCGTCCTCGACCAGCAGGATCGTGTCCTGCCCCGTGACATCGCGCGGAACGCTCCTCTCGGGCTCGGCGACCGGCAGCGGGTGGGTCTCCGGCCGGAATCGCGGCAGGAAGATCGCGAAGGTCGTTCCCCGGCCGACCTCGCTGTCCACGGTGATGAACCCGCCGGTCTGCTTGATGATCCCATAGACCGTGGCGAGCCCAAGCCCCGTTCCCTGTCCTACCGGTTTGGTGGTGAAGAAGGGATCGAAGATCTTGCCCTGATGCTCCTGCGCGATGCCCATGCCCGTATCGGCTACCTCGATGCGGACATAGTCGCCCGCGGGCATGATGGCGCTGCCTAGCGCCAGCGGTGCGGCGACCGTTTCGTTCGCGGTGCGGATAGTGACCGTGCCGCCTTTGGGCATCGCATCGCGGGCATTGACGACGAGGTTGATGATCGCATTGGAGATCTGCACCTCGTCGGCATGCACCGGCCAGAGATCCGTTCCATGATCGAGCTCGAGCTCCACCCCTTCGCGCAAGAGCCGCTTGAGCATCACCGCCAGCTCGCTTACCACGTCGCGCACGCCGAGAACTTTGGGCTGAAGCGTCTGCTTTCGGGAAAACGCGAGGAGCTGACCCACCAGGGTTGCCGCGCGCAACGCGTTCTGATGGATTTCGTTGATTTCCTTGAACGACGGGTCGCCGGCAGGATGTCGCATCAAGAGAAATTCGCTGTTGCCGATGATCACGGTGAGGAGGTTGTTGAAATCGTGTGCCACTCCGCCTGCGAGCTGCCCCACCGCCTGCATCTTCTGCGACTGGGCGAACTTGGTCTCCAGCGCCTTCTGTTCCGACACATCCAGCAGATAGAGTACAACGCGGCCATCATTGAGCGGGTGAACGAACAGTTCCGCGATCCGTTCGCGCTCCTGCAGAGGTTTGATTTCCGTGGTCGAACTTCCGCTCCCGGCAAGGAGTTCGCCCACTGCGTTGCGCTCGGCGGCATCGACGAGATCGAGCAGCTTCGCGCCCGCGAGCGACGGGCGTCCAAAGAACTCTGCGAAGGCGGCATTGGCTTCGGCGATGACACCCTTGCCGTCGGAGAGCGCAAGGCCCATGGGCGCGTCGCGGAACACCGCGCTGATGCCCAAGGGGACAGCGGCAGATACCGGCTCGGTGATCGCCGCATTGCGCATGCCCGCCAGACGCGGCGTGAACCACCATGCCGTCTCGCCGCCGGTGAGCGGACGCACCGCCGCCACGATCTCGAGTCCGGGTGCCACCTGAAAGGATTCCTCGCGCAGCTGCCGTTCGGCGGCGCTACGGGTCAGACGATAGAGCACGGCGGATGACGGCTCGCCGGCCAGAGCCAGCTCCGGGGGCGGCGGGGCTTCGCCATCGGCGGCGCCTGCCATCCGGCGATAGACAGGGTTGCAGTCGAGCACCGCGCCGTCCGCGCCGGTGATCGCCCAGGCGATATTGGCGCGCGCCGCCGCCTCGGCGACGCGCTGGGCGTCGGCCGCCGCCAACGTGGCCTTCGGCCATACCGCATACAGCACCAGACAGCCGACCGCCCCGATGCCGGCGACGAGCACCAGTCCTTCCCAGCCGGCGCTGGCCGGCATCGCGAAAGCGAGCGCGGCGGCGATCAGGGTGAGCACGCAAAAGCCCAGCGCCGCCCAGCGCCACAAGCCTGGAGCAAAACCCATCGAGCCGGCCGCGAGCCCACGCGTCGCCATCATGGGCGCAGTCTAGCCCACGATTCGCGGGTTCGTCCGCATATTCCCATTGAGTTTCATCACGTAGCCGATGATCTGGGCGACTGCTTTGTAGTGTTCCGGCGGGATCGGCTGGTCGACCTCGATCGCACCGTGCAGGGCGCGGGCGAGGGGTGGGTTCTCGACCACCGGAACCCCGTGCTCCTCAGCGACGGCGCGGATCCGCAGCGCCAAGGCGTCCACCCCCTTGGCGACGCAGATGGGCGCGGCCGTCTTTCCCGACTCATATTGCAGCGCCACGGCAAAATGGGTCGGGTTGGCAATCACGACCGTGGCCTGCGGAACCGCGGCAATCATGCGCCGGCGCGAGCGCTCCTGGCGCAGCTGGCGGATCTTTGCTTTGACCGTGGGATCGCCTTCCGTCTGGCGGAACTCCTCTTTAATCTCCTGTTTGGACATGCGGTTGCGCTGGATGAAGCGCAAACGCTGGAGCCAGTAATCGGCGACGGCAATCACCGCCAGCGCCGCCAGGGTGGCGATCAAGACCTTGAACAGCAGCGCACTCATGTCGCTGGCGATGCCGAGCGGCGTTTGTGAGAGTGCGCTTTCGAACTTGCCGCGCTCGGGCCAGACCTGGGTCCAGATGGCCGCTCCGACGATGGCGATCTTGAAGAGGCCCTTAGCCAGCGTGGTGAGACCCTCCATGCCGAACATGCGTTTGAAGCCGGCGCCGAGAGAGAGCTTGGAGAGGTCCGGCTTGATGCGCTCGAAGGTGAAAACCGGTGGGTGCTGGATGAGATTGCCGCCAAGCCCGGCCAGCACCAGGGTCGCGAACAGCGGTCCCAGGATCAGCAGCAGCCTCCCCAGCAGACCATGCGCCATCGCCTCCAGGGCGCTACCCGACAGATCCATCTGCTCCGGCTGCTCGAGGAAAGCGCGCATCGTGGCGGCGAGCTGCAGCGCGATCGAATGACCGAATATCGCGATCGCGATCGTGCCGGCGCCGAGCACCACGAGCGTGGACAGCTCCGCGCTCTTGACGACGTCGCCATGTTCCCGCGCTTCGGCGAGTCGCTTCTGGGTCGGCTCTTCGGTTTGTGTGGAGCGATCCTTTTCCTCGGCCATCTAGAGGAACGTCCCCATCGCACCTTGGTAATAGGACAGGAACACCGTCAGCATCGCGCCCAACACCAGCACCATCAGCAGGAACCCAACGAGGATGTTCAGCGGCATGGCGACGAAATAGATCTGCAGCTGCGGCATCATGCGCGCCAGCACGCCGATTCCGACCGATAGCGCAAACCCCAGGACGAGGAACGGTGCTGCCAGCTGGAAACCCAGCGCGAACGCGCCGCTGGTGAGGCGGATTGCCAGTTCCGCCATGTCCCCAGTGGGCAGCGAAGCACCGGGACCGATCAGTCTGTAGGAGCCCGCCACCGCGCCGATCGCCAGATGATGCATGTCGGTCGCGAAGATCATCACCACGCCGAGCAGGGAGAGGAAATTGCTCACCACCGCGCTTTGCTCGCCTTGGCTGGTGGGATCGACCGTCTGCGCATAGGCGAGACCAGTTTGGGTCGCGATTAGAGTGCCGGCAACCTGAAGCGCGCTCATGATGATGCGCGCCGCAGCGCCGATCAGAACGCCGGCGGTGATCTCCTCGCCGATCAGGATGCCGAGCGCCAGCACATTCGCAGGCTCGCCCTGGGCATACTGCGACGCGACGGTGGGTGTCAGGCAGAGCGAGATGGCCAGTGCAAGCACCAACCGCACCATCGGCGGCACGCCCGCCTCGCCGATGGCGGGCAGCATCATCACCATCGCGCCGGTGCGCGCAAAGACGAGCAGCGCTACCAGGATCTCGCCGGAGAGCGCGGGCAGATGGATGTGCATCGGCTAATACGCCGCGATGCGGCGCGCGATCTCGACCATCAACCCGTTCATCGCCGCCCCTGCGAAGGGCAGCGCGATTAGAAGGACGATGAAGATCGCGATGATCTTCGGGACGAAGACGAGCGTCATTTCCTGGATTTGCGTGAGCGCCTGAAGCAGGCCGATGCCCAGACCCACGATCAGCGCGGTGAGCATTGCAGGCGTCGCCACTTCGAGCAGCACATAGATGGCGCCGCGCGCGAAGTCGAGGGAGTCGGCGGGGGTCATCGTTTCGCCCTAGATCGGCATGTTCATGATGGACTGATAGGCCTGCACCACCTTGTCGCGAACGGCCACGACGGTATCGAGCGTGAGTTCGGCAGAATTCACCGCGTTGACGACGTCGACGATGTTGGCCTGGCCGGCGGCTTGCGCAGTGGCCATTTGCTCGCCGGCCTTCATCGTGCCGACGCTGTCCTTGAGCGCCTGATTCAAGAAGTCGCCGAAGCCACCTGTGCCCGATGCGGCGGTGGAGCTCGCGGCAGCGGCGCCGCTCCCCAATCCGGCGACGGATTGATAGGCAGCTGCGGCTGCGGCGGGAAGAACGCTCATGATCTAGTCTCCTAGCGTCTCAGCAGATCGACGGTGCGCGCGAGCATCGATTTCGTCGCGTCCATGACGGTGAGATCGGCTTCGTAGGAACGCTGGGCCTCGCGCATGTCCATGATCTCGACGAGCGAATTGACGTTGGGTAGCTTCACATAGCCGGTCTTGTCCGCCGCCGGGTTGCCGGGATCGTATTGTTTGCGGAACTCCGTCATGTCCGGCTGCGGCATCGCAGGCTTGACGACGGTCGCACCGAGTTCGCGGTCGAACTCGCTCGTCACGGTCGCGATCTTGCGGCGGTAGGGTTCGGCACCGGGTGCAGCCGCGGTCGAGTTGGCATTGGCAATGTTCTGGGCGATGACGCGCATGCGGTCGGATTGTGCCCGCATGCCCGACGCCGCGATGATCATGGACGTGGCGAAATCCATCGTTGTTCTCCTAGCTCGATTTGCCGAGCGCTGTGCGCATCAGCTGCATCGTCTTGGCGTAAAGGTTGGTCGCCGCTTGGAACTGGGCCTGGGTGTCCGAGATCTTGATCATCTCCTGTTCGAGCGAGACAGAGTTGCCGTTTGGGTTTGATTCGAAGTCGCCGGTTTCCTGAGCCTGGAAATCCGAGCTGGCCGGAGTGATGGCGATGTGGCGAGGATCTGTGAGCGTGAGCCCGCCTTGCGCCAGCGATTTTGTCTTGCCGAGCAAGCTTTCGAAATCCAGCGGCTTCAGGTCGCGCGCGGAATAGTTTGGCGTATCCGCATTGGCGACGTTCTGGGAGAGAACCTGCTGGCGCGCCTCGAGCCAGCGCATGCGATCCTTGAGCATCGAGAGCAGGGGCACGTCGGGGAGGTTCACTTTCGTCTCCGGTGACGGTTCGTTAGCCTTAAGATCGCGATGCTGCGCGCGAACGATTAAGCCACGCTTAACGCCATGGCGCTTTCTGCCGGGCAATTTCTTCCACCATTTAACCCGCGATTAAGGTTGACTGCGTTTGGATGGGCGCATGGAACTCATCGACATCGGCCGCTATTTCGCAGCGCTGCTCATCGTCCTGGCGCTGGTCGGCTTCGCCGGCCTGGCGCTGCGGCGCTTCGGCATGCCGGGCATCGTCAGGCCGCAAGCGATGCGCCGCCTGCAGGTGGTCGAGAGCTTGGTGGTCGGTCCGCGCCAAAGGCTTCTGCTGCTGCGCCGCGACGGGGTCGAACATCTGGTGATGAGCGGACCGGAAGGCATCGCGACGATCGAATGCGGAATCGAGGCGCCAGCGCAGTCGCCTGCGATCGTGCAGGTCCGTGAGGCGCACGCATGAAGAAGCTGGCGCTCGTCGCCGCGGCGCTGACGTTGGCGCTGTTCGTGCCGGAGGCCGCTTGCGCTGCGGCAGCCGCGCCGGCGGCGGGATCCGGCCTCTCGATCGATTTCAGCGGCAGCGGGCTCTTCACTGACCGGTTGATGCAGATCATCGCACTGATCACGGTGCTAAGCATCGCGCCGTCCATTCTCATCATGATGACGAGCTTCGTGCGCATCGTCGTGGTATTGTCGCTTCTGCGCACGGCGATGGGGCTGCAACAAAGTCCGCCGAACAGTGTGATCGTCAGCTTGGCGTTGTTCCTCACCCTCTTCGTGATGACGCCGGCGCTCAAGGACGCCTATAACCAGGGCATCGTCCCGCTCACCAACAACCAGATCACCACCGCACAGGCCTTCGACCGCACGACCGCGCCACTCAAGAAATTCATGGCGGCGCATGTGCGTCAGAGCGATCTCAAGCTCTTTCTCGACATGAGCCACACCAAGGCGCCCGCCGCTCCGGAGCAGATCGCGCTTACCACCCTGGCCCCGGCCTTCATGCTCTCGGAGCTCAAGCGAGCCTTCGAGATCGGATTCTTGATCTTCGTGCCCTTCCTCATCATCGACATGGCGGTGGCTTCGATCCTGATGTCGATGGGCATGATGATGCTGCCGCCCGTGATCATCTCGCTCCCATTCAAGCTGATCTTCTTCGTCTTGGTCGACGGCTGGCGGCTTGTTTCCGGATCGCTTGTGGAGTCCTATCTCCATTCCCCGCCGCCTGGCTGACGACGGTCGGCGAGACCGCGCTACTCGGCTGCGGCCTTGGCCGCCATGCGCGAACGGTGGAACGGCCGGTCGCCAAGGATGGTCGCGCGGTGCATCACCCGTCGCGCCGGAAGGTAATCGTTCACCGCGTAATGCTGGGTGATGCGGTTGTCCCAGAAGGCGACGGCATTCTTCTTCCAGCGCCAGCGCACCTGGAATTCCGGCTTCTGCACATGCGCGAACAGCATGGCGAGCAGCGCCTCGCTCTCGTTGCGCCGCAGGCCCTTGATGCGCGCGGTGAAGCCGTAATTGACGAACAGCGCGTCGGCGCCGGTTTCCGGATGCGTGCGGATGACCGGATGGACCACGGGCGGATGCTCCTCGACGGCCCTCGAATATTTCAGTTCGCCGGCCGCCTGGGCGACGGTCAGCTTGGCCGGAAAGCCGCGCGCGAAGTCGTGCACCGCGTCGAGACCCGAAAGGAATTCGCGCATCGGTTTCGACAGCGCCTCATAGGCGGCCTGCATGTTCGCCCAGCACGTGTCGCCGCCGATCTCGGGCAATTGCTTCGCGTACAGAACCGCGCCCAGCGGCGGCGTCGCGATGAACGTCACATCGGTGTGCCAAGCATCGTTGTCGGTCGGGTTGCCGGCGTGATTGTCGAGCACAAACATCTCGGGCGCTTCGGGTACACCGGGATAAAGCGGATGGGTATGGAGCGGTCCGAAGCGCGCCGCAAAATCGCGCTGTTGGGTCGGCGTCAGGTTCTGGTCTTCGAAGAAGATCACCTTGTGCGTCAGCAGGGCCGCACGGATGGCGGCCACAATCTCTTCGTCCAGCGTCTGCGAGAGATCGACATCGCCGATCACGGCGCCGATGGCAGGTGTGAGCGGCTGGACGGCGATCCGGGTCATGTGGTCCTCATGGTCGCATTGAAGCCGAAGCCGTGCGGCAGGGCCAGCGAATAGCCCGGTCGAAACTGCTGCACTGCAATAACAATGGCCCGCATAGGCGCTGGCAATCGCCCTTTCAAGAGTCGCAGAGGGGGGTATGCACAGAAGGCTTCTCTGTCAGACCGTTGAAAACACACACTATTTTCCAACCTCTGATTCTGAAGGCCGAAAAAATTCGGCAAGTCGGTTCTTGGCAAACCAGGAAGGTGACCTTATTGTTCTGAATACGAAACGTTAAAGGATTTATTCACATGACCAGTATCCGCTCTCTCCTGATCGCCTCCGCCGCTCTCGCGCTGAGCGCCGCCTCGGTTCAGGCCGCGGCCGCCCCGGGCGCCTACAAGCTCGCCGGCGCAGGCGCTTCCTGCACGATCACGCTTGCCGCCGACGGCACTGCCGCCGCCAACGATTGCGCCCAGGCCAGCGGCGTCGCCCGCTGGCAGGCCAAGTACAACGGCGTGGAACTCCAAACCGCCAGTGGCGAGACCGTCGCCATCCTTCGTGGCAAGGACGGGTCTTACACCGGCGCCCGCTTCAGCGATGGCCGGGCACTGACCTTGAGCGCAGACGGCGCTGCGGTTGCCAGCACCCACTGAGCATTCCGCCAACCGGAAAAGGGCCGCAGTTCCCCGCTGCGGCCCTTTTTCATTGCGCGTGCTAAACTCTTTCCATGGCCGAGCAAATCCACGACCACAACGCCTGGACCCATGGCCACCTCTATCTCGGCGCAGGTCACAGCGAAGCCGAGCGCCGCACGCAAATCGTGGTGACGGCGACCGCGATCTTCATGGCTGTGGAGATCGCCGCCGGCGTCGCGCTCCGCTCAATGGCCCTGCTGGCCGACGGCGTGCATATGGCCACGCATGTCGGCGCGCTCGGTCTGGCTGCAGGAGCCTATGTTCTGGCCCGACGGCATGCCGAGAACGCGCGTTTCACCTTCGGCTCAGGCAAGTTCGGCGACCTCGCGGCCTTCACCAGCGCGGTGGTCCTAGGACTGATTGCACTAGGGCTTCTGTGCGAGTCGGTATACCGGCTCTTCGAACCCGTGACGATACGCTTTGCACAAGCACTTCCCATTGCCGGGGTCGGGCTTGCGGTCAATCTCGCGAGTGCGCTGCTGCTCCGGACGCCGCATGCGCATGGGCATGAGGGGCCGCACCACGACCACAATCTGCGCGCAGCCTATATTCACGTGCTAGCCGACGCCGCGACGTCGGTGTTCGCCATCATTGCCTTGGCCGCAGGTTGGTTCTGGGGGGTTCGCGCGCTCGATCCCATCGTCGGCATTGTCGGCGCCACGGTCATCGCATCATGGGCCTACGGTCTCATTCGCGACTGCGCGCTGGTGCTTCTCGATGCCGAGGACGATCCGGAACTGGCAAAGGATATCCGCGCGATGATCGAAAAGGAGATGAACGCACAAGTTTCCGATCTTCATCTCTGGCGGCTCGGACCGGGGCATCGCGGGCTCATCGTTTCGCTGTTGAGTCCGGACCAGCTCACGGCCGAGCGGATCCGTTCTGCGTTGCGCACGCGCTATGCGAACCTCAGCCACGTCACGGTGGAAGTCGCGATCTGCGCCGACTGCGCGCCATAGGTCCGATTGACCGTGATCACGCCTCCCTGGCGACGAAATCGCGGGCCTGGGCGGCGATGCGCAATCCATGGTGGCGCTTCTGCGGGTTGTTGAGCCAGCGGTTCATGGCGGCGCTCATCGCCGCGATCCAGGGCGCATCCGGTTGCGCATTGATTTCGTCCTCGAGCGCGAACAGCATCTTGAGCCGGTGACACGCGATGACGGGCTCGACGATGCCGTGGTCGAAGAGCGTCGCCATGCCCTCGGCGATAAAGCGGCGAGGCTCGCTGACGTGCCATGGCGCGCCATCCAGTTCGGCATCGACAAAACCACGATTGCGGCCGACGAAAAGCGCGAGCTGCAGCAGTGCTCTTGGCCAGAGCCGCGGCCGCCGCTCGCAGATGCGGCGCGCCGCGTTGGCAAAGGTCAGAGCATGGGTGAAATCGAGCCAGCTCACGTTGTCGGCGATGGAATTGTCGGTTGCGCGGTCGAAGCTGAGGTCGAAATGCATCAGGTTCCAGGCTGCGGCGCCCAGCAACGCGTCATAAAGTTCACGCGGCGGACCTCCGCTGCATGCCAGAGTGCGCTTGAGCGCGCCTTCGATCGAAACGCCGATGAAATCCTCCGCCTTGAGCGGTGCGTGGCCGCTGCCATCCCATGCCGCCAGCGCCTTGTCGTAGAAGCGGAATTCCGGGAGGCGCTCCTCGCGAGTCGCCTTGACCTGTTGCCGCACCAGTGCCAGCAGGATCGGCTCGTGCGCCTCAGCGCCGACGCGCTCGATCAACTGGCCCGCCTTCAAAGTGTAAATCGCGCTGTGACCGAAATCGGCATAGTGGGCGAGCGCCGCGGTGCCGATTGCCGGACCAAGACGATCGTAGGAGATCCCGTCGGCGACCGCGCCGCGCATCAGGGCAATTGCGCGCGGTTCGTCTTCAGCCTCTACGGCCGCGAGGAAGGCGTTCTCGTCCCAACGCTCGACCCGATCCGCGTAGGGAAAATGGCCAGCCCCCTGAGTATCCCAAGCCAGATGACCGAGCGGCTCGAGCATGGCTGCCAGCCGTTGGTCGGGGGTGGGCGCGCGGCCGGCGAGCGCGAGCCAGTCTGCGGCGGCGGCATGGGCGTGAGTCATGCCGTTTTCGAGCCTGGCGAACGTGCTCCGGAGCGCATGAGCGAGCGCCACCGTCGCATCGTAGCCCGCGCACTCCAGCCGTGCGACCTCGCGCGCGATGCGTGCTGGATCATTATCCGTAAGCGCCTTGTCGAGACCCTCCAGCGCGCGTGCCTTCTGCGCCCCCGCCGGCGGATCGGAAAGATCGAGAAATATTTGGCCCTCGCGCACATGGACAGAATAGGTCCGTACCGGGTCGCGACCGACCAACGCGGTGCCGCTCGCCAGATCGAATTTCCAATTGTGCCAGTTGCAGGTGAGCACGCAACCGTCGCTCAGCGTTCCTTCGCTCAGGGGATAGCCTTCGTGCGGGCAGCGATTGGCGATGGCGAAGATCTTGTCCGCTTGTGCGATCAGGAGGATCTGCTTGCCGTGCGCCCGCACCACTTTGCGACCGCGCTGCGTTAACTCCTCGGCCGATAGGCCTGTCGGGGTCAGCATGGCATCGTTCCTTTTGGAAAGCCGGTACTTTGCAAAACTAAACCCCGGCGTTGATTTTCGCAAGACATGGCTTTATAAATTAGCCATGTCGAAAACGCAGACCGCCCCCACCGGGAAGCTCGCCGTTCTCGCACTGCTCAAGCGAATGGGGCCGATATCCGCCGACGCCATGGCGAGGAGGCTGGAGCTCACCGCGATGGCGGTGCGCCAGCATCTCTACACCCTTCGGGACGAGGGCCTCGCGGATCATGTCGAAGAAGCCCGTCCCCGCGGCCGGCCCGTAAAGCTATGGCGGGCGACGGTTGCTGCCGATGCGCAGTTTGCCGACTCCCACGCTGCGCTTGCGCTCGACCTGATCAGGCAGATCAAGGACACTTTTGGCGAGCGAGGCATGGAGCGCGTCCTCAAGCTGCGCACCGCCGAACAGGAAAAACTCTATCGGGTGCGGACCGACAAGGCATCATCGCTGGAAGGGCGACTCGCGGAACTGGCAAAGTTGCGCTCGGCCGAGGGGTATATGGCCGAAATCCGCCGCGCCAAGGGCGAAGTCCTCTTCGTCGAGAACCATTGCCCCATCTGCGCCGCGGCCCGGGCTTGCAGCGGGCTGTGCCAAGAGGAGCTCGCGCTCTTCGAGCGGGTGCTGGGCCGAGATGTAAAGGTCGAACGCGTCAGCCACATTCTGGCCGGCGCAGGAAGGTGCGCGTACCGCGTGACCGCACTGAAATAGACCTACTTCGGCAGCAGGCCTTCGCGCTGGGCGCGCTTGCGCTGCAGCTTGCGATAGCGGCGGATGGCTTCCGCGCGTTCCCGCGCCCGCTTCTCGCTAGGCTTCTCGTAGTGGCCTCGGAGCTTCATCTCGCGGAAGATGCCTTCACGCTGCATCTTCTTCTTCAGGGCTTTCAGCGCCTGATCGATGTTGTTGTCGCGAACGATGATCTGCAAAGGCTGCTCCGTTTCCGTCAAGGGGCGGGTAGATATCAGAAGGGGTTTGGGCTGTCCACCGTGGCCGCATCCTGGCCCGAAATGGGGCCCTGTCGGGGGATATTGAGCCTCTTTGCCTGAAAATAGCGTGCTGGCCTGCTGTCCCGCTGGGGACGCATCGGTATGCCAGCGCCCAGGAGCGCAGAGGCTTGGCTTCGGCGCGAACGGCGGGAATAGTGCCCCCATGGCCATCCTCAAGATCGCCCGCATGGGGCACCCTGTTCTGGCACGCCGCGCCCAGGAGGTAGCGGATCCCGCTGCCCCCGAGATTCGCCGCCTCGTCGCCGACATGGTGGAAACGATGATCGACGCCAACGGCGCGGGCCTCGCTGCACCTCAGGTCCACGTGCCGCTTCGAGTGGTGGTGTTCCAGGCGCCGGCGGACCGCACGCCCCAGACGGAGAACGAGACGTTCGATCATGCCGCGCCGCTCACGGTGCTGATCAATCCGCTCCTCGAGACGATCGATCCCACAGAGGAGGGAGGCTGGGAGGGGTGCCTCTCGGTGCCTGGGCTGCGCGGCTATGTCGAGCGGCCCGGACATATCCGGTACCGGGGCTTCGATCTTGACGGCAAGATGCTCGAACGAAGCGCACGGGGTTTTCATGCCCGCGTCGTGCAGCACGAATGCGATCATCTGGACGGCATTCTCTATCCGCAACGCATGCGCGACCTCTCGAAGTTGATCTTCGAAACCGAAGCGCGTCACTGGGCGCAGCCCGAATGAACGCAGCGCCTTCAGAAATGTCCCGCCGACAGGCGGTGGTCGAAAAGGCGATCCCGCTGGCCGCAGCGGACGGCTTCAGTGATCGTATCCTCAGCGAAGCCGGCCGGCAGGCGGGCCTCGGGCCCGAGATGTTGCTGCATCTTTTTCCACGCGGCGCCGAGAGCCTGGTCGAAGCGTTCTCGGACAGCGCCGATGCAGCCATGGTGCAAGACCTCGCACGCCAGGATTTGGCGGTGATGAAGATCCGCAAGCGCATCCACGCCGCCGTGCTCGCGCGCATCGGCGCGCTGCGCCCGCACAAGGAGGCGGCGCGGCGCGCGGCAGCCTTTCTGATGCTGCCGATGCATGCCGCGCTCGCCGCTCTCCTGCTTTATCGCACCGTGGACGCGATGTGGCACGCTGCCGGCGACACCTCCACCGACTTCAACTTCTACACAAAGCGCGCGATCCTCGCGGCCCTGTACTCCGCGACGATGATGCGCTGGTTCAACGACACCAGCGACGGGGAGAGCGAAACTCTCGCCTTCCTCGATGCCCGCATCGAGAATGTGATGCAGTTCGAACGCTTCAAGGTGGAAATTGGGGAGCGCGCAAAAAAGGTGCCGGGCCTCGAAGCTTTCTTCAGCCCGAAGCGGTCTTAGCACTCAGCCATGTGACATGTCCCATCTTGCGACCGGCGCGAATTTCGCGCTTGCCGTAAAGGTGGAGCGCACCGCCGCGCGCCGCCAGCGCCCGCCACTCTGACGCCTCGTCGCCAATCAAGTTCTCCATCACCGCGTCGGAGTGGCGCGCGGGATCGCCCAGCGGCCAGCCGGCTATCGCGCGGATATGGTTCTCGAATTGGCTGATCAGACAGCCATCGATCGTCCAGTGACCGGAGTTGTGGACGCGCGGCGCGATCTCGTTCACCAGAAGCGCGCCGCTATTCATCACGAACAGTTCGACCGCCAGCACACCCACATAGTCCAGCGCATCGGCGATCTTCCTGGCGATGGCCTTTGCCTCTTTCGTCCGTTCCGGACTGAGGCGCGCCGGAACCACCGACCGGCGCAGGATGTGGTTGCTGTGAATGTTTTCCGATGGGTCGTAGGCGGCTAGAGTTCCGTCCACGCCACGAACGGCAACGACGGAGGCTTCGAAGTCGAACTCGACAAAGGATTCCAAAATGCAAGGAACCTCGTGAAAGGATTTGAACGCTTCGAGGAATTCTTCGCCGCTGCGCACAACTGCCTGGCCTTTGCCATCATAGCCCAGCCGGCGTGTCTTCAAGACGGCGCGATCCTCGCCAAATTGCAGGAACGCATCGCGTCCCTGTTCCGTGGCAGACACGTGGCCGAATTTGGCGGTCTTCAGTCCAAGTGAATCGATGAACCTTTTTTCGTCGAGGCGGTCCTGCGTTACGCCAAGAGTTGCGGGGCGCGGCAACACCGGTGTCGTGACTGAAATGGCTGCGACCGTCTCGACCGGTACATTTTCCCACTCGAGTGTCACGACATCGCATGCACGCGCGAATTTGGCCAGCGCGCGGCGATCGTCGAATGGCGCCAGGGTCTGTGCATCGCTCACCTGGAGTGCCGGCGCGTCCTCACCGGGCGGTGAATAGATATGAGCCTTCAGGCCCAGGCGCGCCGCGGCCAGGGCCAGCATCCGCCCCAACTGCCCGCCGCCCAGGATCCCGATCGTGCCGCCGGGTGGAACAAAGCTCATGGATCGCACGGCTCTTCGGCGACGTCGCGCGTGCGTTCCGACCGCCAGATCGAGAGGCGCTTGGCGAGCGCGGCGTCAGAAAGCGCGAGAATCGCCGCGGCATGCAACGCTGCGTTTTTTGCCCCAGCTTCGCCGATGGCAAAGGTGGCCACCGGCACGCCTCCTGGCATCTGGACGATGGAGAGCAAGCTGTCCATGCCCTTGAGCGCAGCCGTTTCGACCGGGACACCCAACACGGGCAGCGTGGTCATCGAGGCGGTCATGCCGGGTAGGTGCGCCGCCCCGCCGGCGGCTGCGATAATGACCTTGAGGCCGCGTTCCGCAGCCCCCTTGGCATAGCCATAGAGACGGTCGGGCGTGCGGTGCGCGGATACGATTCGCCGCTCGTACGGCACCCCCAGGGCTTCCAGGATATCCACGGCGCGGCGCAGGGTCGGCCAGTCCGACTGGCTGCCCATGATCAGGCCTACAAGGGGTGAGGTCATGCTTCCGATCCAGATGGAGGAAGCGGCGCATTATAGGGCGGGTTCGCCTTAAGGAAAGCCGCTCAATCCCGAAAATTAACCAATTGGCCGTCTTGATAAACGAATTATTAAAGCCCCGCCCACTAGCCTCAGTGGCGAAGGGGGAATCGATGAAGGTCGACCGGTTAAATACGCTGCGCGGCCCGCGCGCTGTGGGGGCGAGCGCCTATGCCAGGCAGGCTGAGGCAGCCGCCCAGGCACAGGGTGTCGTCCCGGTCGCAGCTTCCGCAAGCGTGCTGGGGATTCCCGAGTCGGAGTTCACGCCGCGGGTCCGCGACGCAATCATGGGCTTGATGGCTGAGGTCGATTCGCTGCGTCGAGAACTCACCCAGATGCGAGCCCGCGTGGAGGAAGCCGAGCACACCGCCGATCAGGACCACCTGCTGCCGCTCCTCAATCGCCGCGCCTTCGTGCGCGAGCTGACGCGCTATATCGCATTCGCCGGCCGCTATGGCACGCCCGCGAGCCTGATCTATTTCGATCTCGACGGATTCAAGCTGGTCAACGACACCTATGGTCACGCGGCGGGCGACGCGGTGCTGCAGCATTTCGCCGAAATCCTGCTCGCCAATGTGCGCGACAGCGACGTCGTGGCGAGGCTCGGCGGCGACGAATTCGGCGTCCTCCTAAGCCATGCAAACCAGGACCAGGCGCATAAGAAAGCCGATCTGCTCGCGCGCTGCCTGAACGACTCCGCGGCCACCTGGCAGGGGCGCTCCATCCCCGTCAGTTTCTCCTATGGCGCTTTCGAGCTTCGATCGGGCGAGGATGCGGCGAGCGCCATGGCGCGCGCCGATGAGGCGATGTACGCGCACAAACGTGGGCGATAGCAGGTCGGTTGAAGCAGAATCCGATTTCCAGGTTTTGGCTACTTAGGCAATGATGTCGGGCAGCAGGTCGTCCTCGATGCGGGCGATCAGATCCTTGAGCTGCAGCTTGCGCTTCTTGAGACGGGTGAGCTGAATTTGGTCGTGCGCCCCCGACGCAATCAAGGCCGCGATCGCCGTATCGAGGTCGCGATGCTCTTCCGTCAGCTGCGTGAGCCGCGTACGAAGCGCCGTGTCGTCGTCGTTCTCGTTCATCGCCTGGGTTTGCGTTTGCCGCGAGAAAGGTCCTCGCCCCAGCGTCGCGCCACTGGCCAATCGCAGCCGAAGAAGTCGAGCGCGCGCGCCACAATCTGGTCGACCATATCTTCGAGCGTCTTGGGTTCTGCATAGAATGCCGGCACAGGCGGCAGCAGAATCGCACCCATCTCCGCGAGCGCCGTCATGGTGCGCAGATGCCCTACATGCAGAGGCGTCTCTCGTACGATCAGCACCAATGGCCGCCGTTCCTTCAGCGTCACGTCGGCCGCACGGCTCAGCAGGGTCGTCGTCACGCCGGTGGCAATCTCCGACATGGTGCGCACCGAGCAGGGCGCCACAACCATGCCTTTGGTCTTGAAGGTGCCCGAGGCGATAGGGGCGGCGATATCGCCGATCGCGTAGGCGAAATTGGCCTTGGCGGCGACGTCCCTTGGCTTGAGTCGCGTCTCGTAACCGATGGTCATCTCGGCGGCCCTGCTCGCTATCAAATGCGATTCGATTGAGAGCTCGGACAGCGCTTCAAGCAGGCGGATGCCATAGGCGACGCCGGAGGCCCCGCTGATGCCGACCACCAGACGGTCATTTTGGCGGATTTCGGGCTTGGCCATTACCGAGCTTTACCTCCGCGCAAGGATGGGCGGAAGAGGGTGGTGACAGCGCCGTGGCTTGGTGCTCTAATTTGCGTCCCCAAGTGAAGAGGTTTCACATGACGCTTCAGCAGGGTCAGATCAAGGAACTCTCCGAAAAGCATAAGCAACTCGAGGAAACCATTACCTCCGAAATGGCCAATCCGGACTGGAACGAAATCCGGATAGCGGCGCTCAAAAAGGAGAAGCTCCGGATCAAGGATGAGCTCGAGCGGTTGCGAAGCAGTTTGCACTGAATACCCGAAAGGCCGTTATTGGGCCGGCTGAAGTGCCGGAGAGGGTGCTTGCACGCGTTTGAAAAGCAGCGCGGCGAGCAGCAGGCAGAGACTGGACGCCAGAAACGCGGCGCCCGGAAAGTAAATCGGCGCCCCGCCACCCGTGAAATACGAGAAGATGTGCGTTAGCAGGGGCGGCGAGACGATCGACGTCAGGCTTCCGACGCAGGCCAGCGCGCCCTGCAACTCCCCCTGCTCGCGCGGACCCACCAGCTTCGACATGATCGAATTGAGCGCGGGCGTCGCAAACCCGATGAGCGCGAAGGGCAACATGAACGCGAACATCATCCAGCTTTGCGTGGCGAAAGCATAGCCTGCGAAGCCGGTGGCTGCGCTGAGCAGGCCCAGATAGACCGAAGCCGTCTCGCCGATCTTGGGCACCATGATGCGCACGAGGAAACCATAGACGACCGCCATCAAGCCGCCGATCGCCATCAGCGAATATCCCACCATCTGCGGCGTCCAATTGAACTTGGCATAGACATAGAAGGAGAACACCGCCGGGTTGGCGTCATGCGCCAACCGCATCAGGATCAGGACGGCCAGCAGGACATAGATGCCGGGAAAGCGGTGTAGCGCCTTGAGCGCGCCGACCGGATTGGCACGCCATAGCTCGAATTTGCGCCGGTTCTCGGGTTTCAAGGACTCCTTGAGCACGAAGATGCCGAACAGCGCGTTGGCGAGCGACAGGCCGGCTGCCGCGAAAAACGGAATGCGCGCGCCATAGCCGCCCAGCAATCCCCCCGCAGCGGGGCCGAGGATGAAGCCCAGGCTGAAAGCCGCACCGGTCAGCGCGAAATTCGCCGCGCGCTTCTCGGGCGGCGTGATGTCGGCGATATAAGCATTCACCGTCGTGTAGCTTGCGCCCGCAATGCCGGAAAGAATACGCCCGATGAACAGCCAGGCGATCGTGGGCGCGAGCCCGGTGATCAGATAGTCCACGCCGAGCGCAAGCAAGGATACGATCAGAACAGGTCGGCGCCCATAGCGATCGCTCAGATTTCCGATCAGCGGGGCGCAAAGGAACTGCATGGCGCAGAAGACGAACATCAGCCAGCCGCCCCAATCCGCAGCGCCGCCCATGCCCTCGCCGGTCAGCTGGGCGATGATCTTGGGCGCGACCGGGATGATGATGCCCAGCCCGATCGTGTCCACCAGCATGGTGACGAAGATGAAGGCGATCGCGTAGCGGCTCGCGACGGGTTCCCTGACGGCGGTCATGACGGCCCCGGATTCGGCGGCCAGACTTTAGGGCGGCCGCGTCACCGCGTCTTGGAAAAAATAGATGCCCTACGGCTGCAGTCCCAGTTGCCTGCGGGCTTCAGCGGCGATGTCTTCCCACGGGCGCTTGCCGCTGTAACGCGCGGCACCCAATACCATGCTCATTTCGCCGTCGTCGGCCAGCAACGGCGCAGAGAAGAATTCACCGGTAAGAAATGTCATGCTGTTGGTGTCCTCGCGGCCAAGGAAACGCAAGGGTGCGCGCGCGGCAAGGGTCGTGTCCAGCGACGCATGCCAAAGCGCCAGGACTTCTTCCGGCACCGCCTCGTCCACGAACTGGCCTGTAAGATCACCGAGAATCTGGGCGAAGGCAGTGCCCATCAGCCGCACGCGGTAACGACGCTTTTCGCCGGCGACGTCGACGCGCTCGTACAGCGCGACATCACGCAGGAACGATTTGAGGAGACGCGGCGACATCGCTTTGCGAGCGGGCACACCTGCTTCGCCGGCTTCGCTGTCCCAAATTTCGCGCAGCCGGGCCAGATCGGGCTGAACAAAGGATAGCGTCACATCGCATAGGGAATTCCAGCCATTGCGCTGTGCTTCAAGATTGAAGGCAGCGGCCGCACCCCTCGCCAGATCCATCCGTCCCCCGCGTGCCGAATCGTTCGCCGCGCGCACAAGAGTTAGCGCTGATTCGCAGATCAGGTCAAAAAATTCAATTACACCAATGGGTTGAGAATAACACGGTATCCTTGTCCTTTACATGGGCACAACCGAATTTGCCGCGCCCAAGCGGACGTTGCCGGTTCAGCGCGGCAGAACGTAAAGCGTGATCGACTGTGCCGGTTCGCTGTCCGTCAAGACATGCTTGGACCAAGGCACATCGTTCACACGCTGAATGATGTTGCCGGCGGTGAGGCGCCAAGCCTGCGCGGTTCCCGCCTTGGCGAAGTGCCCAAGCATCAGCTTGACTGAGGCGGCCGAATTCAGATCCTTGTTGATCACGATGACCGTCAGTGCCCCATCGGCGGTGCGCAGCGCCGCGAAGGCCGATAGTTCGTCGGGCTGCGGCACGCTCGCGAGCACGGAGATATCGCCGAAGGTCGAGCCCGTGCCGTCGTAGTTGCGGTACATCTGCATCGCCTTGAAGGTCGGCGTCGCGTCCCCAGGCACTGTCCAGCGCGTCGCCATATCCAGGCCTTCGCGGCCGAAAATGCCGTAGATGTCAGCTTGGGTCGTGGCGCCATTGATGTGATTTTCCGCTCCCCAATTGTATTCGGTTAGCGCCACGGGCGTGTCGGCATAGTAATTGTCGGCGACCCACCCCTTCATCCGCGGGATGAGAGCGACCTTGGCGTCGATCCAGCTCTCCGAAACATAATTCGGATCCCACAGCTGGCGCGTGGAGCGGTTGCGGAGCAATTGCATCTGGGTGGAGGTATTGTCGCTGTCCTCGCCCGCTTGCGGATAGAAGTGCACGCTCAATATGTCCACCGGCCGGCCGGCATTCTTCCATTGGCTGAGGAGCCAGGGGATGTAATCCGCTCCTCCCTGTTCGCCATCGTGATCCGGGAAACAGCAATAGCCGTGCTCGGCGGCATATTGCTGGTCGTAACCTGAGTAGAAATAGGCTTCCCAGCCCCATTCTTCGGGCGCGACGATCATCGCCTTGGGGTCGGCGCTCTTGATGGCCGCGGATTCGGCCAGCACCTTGTCGCGGTATTCGTCCGCATGCGGACCGATAGGATGGGCATCGCGGTGGGTGGAGAACCAGATGCTGGGTTCGTTGTCCATCAGGTAGTACGGCACGCCGCCCTTCGACGACTTGCCCCATGTCCCGATAAGGTGACGGACCCACTTCTGCTCCTGCGCGACCGAGTCTTGGATGTAGGAATCGTGCGGATCGTTGCCCGTGATCGCCGTCGTGCAATCGGGAAGTAGGCCGTCGCCCGCGTCGCCGTCGTAAGGATCGACGCCACATTGCGCGCCATATCGGGCGACCGAAAAGCTCGGCAGGATGGAGCGTCCCGGTCCCAGCTTCGCCACCCAACCGACCAGCGGCACGGTCAACATCGGCGTCGCGCTCGCCGCCCTGGTCAGGCCGATGAAGCTGTCCGCGTCGGCTCCCGGCATCGAACTCTGGCCGGGATAGGATTCGAAATACCAGTCCTGACCGAGATTGGTCGCGTTCTGTTTCCAGTTATAGGCCGAGGTCGCATTGCCGCCCATGCGGTTGAGCGGCGCGTTCAGCGCTTTAAGCTCTGCCTCGGTCGCAAACGCAACGCCATAGATGTTAGGATTGATGGAATGGCGGTTTGCCGTGACATCGATATTGACGATCACCGCCCCTGCGACGAGGGGCGTTGTGACCATCGCGAAGAAGGCCGTCAGCGCGAGTCTGTCCAGGAACATGGGAATTGCTCCGACTTTGGGGCGCCATTTTAGAGAATCAAGGAGCTCGCGCTAAGTTCCGGAAGAGGTATGGTAAGCGCACCCTTGAGGAAGTCCCGTCAATATTGCGCCACCGCTTTTGCCATCTCGCGCAACTTGAATTTCTGGACCTTGCCGGTCGAGGTCTTGGGCAACTCGACGAAAACCACGTGCCGCGGGCACTTGTAATGCGCGAGGTTGGCGCGGCAATGGGCGATCAGGTCGGAGTCGCTGACACCTTCATGTCCCGGTTTCCTCTCGATGAAGGCGCAAGGCGTTTCGCCCCATTTCTCGTCAGGTCGCGCCACCACCGCTGCGAACATGACTGCGGGATGCTTGAGCAGGGTATCCTCGACCTCGATCGAGGAAATGTTCTCCCCGCCCGAGATGATGATGTCCTTGGATCGGTCCTTGAGCTGGACATAGCCGTCGCCATGCATGACGCCGAGATCGCCCGAATGGAACCAGCCACCTGCGAAGGCCTCGCGCGTCGCCGACGGGTTCTTCAGATAGCCCTTCATCACGATGTTGCCGCGGAACATCACCTCGCCCATGGTCTGGCCGTCGGCCGGCACCGGCTCCATGGTCTCGGGATCCATCACGGTCAGCGCGTCGAGCGCGTGATAGCGCACGCCCTGGCGCGCCTTCTTGGCTGCGCGCTCGCCGCGCTCGAGGGTATCCCAGCTTTCCTTCCATTCGTTCACCACTGCCGGGCCGTAGGTCTCGGTCAGGCCGTATACATGCGTCACGTTGAAGCCCGCTTCCGCCATCTGCGCCAGCACCTGCTCCGGCGGCGGCGCCGCCGCGGTGATGAACTGCACGGCATGCGACAGCGCGCGTCGCTCGTGCGCCGGCGCATTGATCAGCGTCGACATGACGATCGGCGCGCCACACAGATGTGTCACGCGATGATCGGCGAGGGCGTCGTATATCGCCTTGGCGCGCACCCAGCGCAGGCAGACATGCGTGCCAGCGACTACAGACAAGGTCCACGGGAAGCACCAGCCGTTGCAGTGGAACATCGGCACGGTCCAGAGATAGACCGGATGGCGCGGCATATTCGCCGCGATGACGTTGCCATAGCCCATCAGTGCCGCCCCGCGATGATGGAAGACGACGCCTTTCGGGTTGCCGGTGGTGCCGGACGTGTAGTTGAGCGAGATTGCGTCCCATTCGTCGCGTGGCCCCATCCAGGCGAATTCCGGATCGCCGCCCGCGAGCAACGCTTCATATTCCAAGGCGCCAAGCTTTTCGCCGTCCTGGGGAAACTCGGGGTCGTCATAGTCGATGACCACCGGTTTCGTCCGAGCCAGCGCGAGCGTCTGTTTGACAACAGGCGCGAATTCCCGATCGGTGATCAAGATCTTGGCCTCGCCATGGTCCAGCATGAACGCAAGCGCCGCGGCATCGAGACGGGTATTGAGCGTGTTCAGCACGGCGCCTGTCATCGGGACGCCGTAGTGCAGTTCCAGCATGCCGGGCGAGTTGGTCATCATCGCCGACACCGTGTCGCCGCGCCTGACACCTTTCTGCACCAGCGCCGAGGCAAGCCTGCGCGACCGCGCGTAGAAGTCGGCGTAGTTGGTCCGCGTCGCACCGTGAATGATCGCCGTGCGCTCGGGGAAGACTTTCGCTGCCCTTTCCAGAAATGTGATCGGCGTCAGGGGTTGGTAATTGGCAGGATTGCGGTCCAAATCCTTGTCATAGGCGTTGATGCCGATCTTGGATTTCGTCCGCTGGACCGTGCGCGCCACCGGGCGAAGCGGTGGCCGGCGCGCGGCCTGCCGCCGCAACGGCGTCTTGAGCGGAACCGGCTTGGGCGCAGATTTCGCCCGGCCGGTCCTGCGCTTGGCCGCCGCGCGCGGGGGCTTTCTGGGCTTGCCCTTGCGGCCGGATTTGGAGGGTGTCTTGCGCTTGGCCATGCCGGTCCCCAATTAATCATTGAAAAAACTAGTGAATGCGGCACAAGGCGGCAAGCGGCATGCCGTCCCGTCCTTGCCGCCACACTTCGAGGGTAAAGCCATGTCGAGTGCTGCCGCCGTGGAGCGCCCCGGTCCCCTTCGCCGCCTCTACAACTGGGTTCTGCGCAACGCGCGCGGACCGCGCGCCTGGGCTGTGATGGGCGCGATCGCGTTTGCGGAGAGTTCATTCTTCCCGTTCCCGCCGGATCTGTTGCTGGCGCCGATGCTGCTGGCCAACCGAAAGCGCGCCTTCGCGCTCGGCGCCTGGTGCTCGTTCTGGTCGGTGCTGGGGGGAATGCTCGGCTATGCGATCGGGCACCTCCTGCAGCCGGCGGCGTGGTGGCTGATCGATTTCTATCACATGCAGGCCGATGCCCACCGCTTCATCGCCGGCTTCCGGCACAACATTTGGCTGATCGCGCTTCAGGGACTGACCCCCATCCCCTACAAGATCGTCACCATCTCGGCCGGCATCGCGGGCGTCAATTTCTGGTGGTTCACGGCCTTCTCGGCGATCACCCGCAGCGTGCGATTCGTCGGCGAGGCCACGCTGTTCTACCTCCTGGGCGAGAGGGCACAGCTCCTACTCGAGAAATATCTTACCCCCATTTTGATTGTCTTCTTCGTCTTGATCGTGGGTGGGTTCGTCGCGCTGCATTATCTTTTCTAGAATTCTGTGGATTGCCGCATTGCTGCCCCGCTTTGACACGATAAGCGTGGCCGCGCGATTTTGAGAACGGCATGCGCAAGCAACTCTTCCTCGTCGCCTCGATCCTGCTGTCCGCTGCGATCTTCATCGCGGGCAGCGGGTTGCTCGGCACGCTCATTCCAGTGCGCGCAGCACTCGCGGGCTTCTCCAACCTGACCATCGGCATCATTGGTTCGGGCTATTTCCTGGGCTTCGTCGCCGGTTGCTTTGCTGGCCCGCGGATGCTGGCGCGCGTCGGTCACAGTCGCACCTTCGCCGTCGGCGCCGCGCTCGCGGCGGCCACCACGCTGTTGCACGCGATGTTCGTCAGCGAGGCCGTCTGGATCGTGATGCGCGCAGGCTACGGATTTGCCGCCGCGAACCTCTACATGGTGATCGAGAGCTGGCTCAACGAGCGGGCCACAAACGAGACGCGCGGGCGCATCTTCGCGTCCTATCTCACCGTCAATTTCTCAAGCTTGGTGGTCGGCCAGATGCTGTTCTCCTCCAATCGGCCGACCAGTTCATCCCTCTTCGAACTCGCGGCGGTGTTCTACGCTATGTGCCTGATCCCGGTAAGCCTGACACGCCTGCCTCAGCCGGTGGCGGCCCAGGTGCCGCGTCTGAGGCCGATGCGCCTCTACCGCATCGCACCGGTCGGCGTGATGGGATGTCTGGCGGTCGGTCTCACCAACAGCGCGATCTGGACGCTGGCGCCGGTCTATGCCCAGGACCATGGGCTGACGCGGGCGTGGCTCTCGCTCTTCATGAGCGTGTTCACGGCCGGCGGGGCACTGGTCCAGCTGCCTCTCGGCCGTCTCTCTGACCACATCGACCGGCGCTTCGTGATCGGCGGGATCTGTGCCGCGTCGGCTTTGCTCGGCGTGCTGCTGGCGCTGTTTGGGCATACGCGGCTCGAGCTGTTCGTGCTGATCGGCCTGTTCGGCATCACGGCGCTGCCGTTCTACGGGCTCTCGGTGGCCCATGCGAACGACCGATTGCCGCGTGACGCTTTCGTCGAGGCGTCGGCCACGCTGCTGATGGTCAATGCGCTTGCGTCCTGCCTCGGCCCTACGCTCGCGGCCCTGGTCATGCAGCATTTCGGATCGGCATCGCTCTTCTTCTACACCGCCGGCATCCATGCCGCGATGGCTCTCTTCGTGGTGGTTCGGCTTGGTGCCCATCGGGGACTGATCGGCGAGACGCGCGACCGCTTCGAGCCCGTGCCGCAGCAAGGTTCTCCGCTCAGCTTTGAGCTTGATCCCCGCGGTCCGGACGAGAAGAAGGCGGCTTAGGGCTCCGCCGTTTCGTCGGCAGGTTCGTCGGAGCTGTCTTCGGCGATCACCGGCGTCTGATCCGCGACAGGCTTGAGCGTGGCGCCCGCGTTCGCGGCACGCTTGGCGGTCCGCTCGCGGCGCGCGTTGGCCCGCGTCACCGCGAGATCCAGTTCGAGCTGGGAGCAAAGGCCCAGGGTCACCGGATCGACCGCCTTGATGTTGGTCGCGTTCCAATGGGAGCGCTCGCGGATTTTTTGAATTGTCGCCTTGGTCGTGCCGATCAGCTTGATGATGTCCGGATCGGTGAATTCCGGGTGGTTGCGCAGCAGCCAATACACGGCATCCGGCTTGTCCTGGCGCTTGGAAACAGGGGTGTAGCGCGGCGCCTTCTTCTGCTTGATCGCCGGCATCTTGTGCTTGGGCGGCGCCATCTTGAGGCGCATGTTGGGATTCTTCTCCGCCGCCTCGATCTGTTCGCGGCCCAGCTGGCCGGAGGCGATGGGGTCTTGGCCCTTGATGCCCTTGGCAACATCCTCGTCGGCGATGCCCTTCACCTCCAGGGGATGCAGCCCGCAGAATTCGGCGATCTGCTCGAAGGTGAGCGAGGTGTTGTCCACCAGCCAGACGGCGGTGGCCTTGGGCATGAGGGGACGTTGCGGTTCGGCCATGGGTCTTCTCCTTCCGGGCGGGCCATTCCGGCTCCGTCCCTTCGCTCGAGATTAAGATTTCGAGGAAGAGGCGTTTTCTAGCGGGCTAAGCCGCCAAAGGAAAGCATTTCTTGAAATGTAATAAATACAATAGCTTAAGGCTCAATTTGCCAGTTCGTGCCCATAAGAGATGCTTTCGGCCATCTGCCAGTTTGCGTCCACTTTCTTCCACAGGATCATGAAATTGCCGGTCTCCGTAAGTGTTTCGGGCTTGTTCGGCAGACGCGCGTAGAAGCGGTGAACGCCGATTTCGAGCGCGCCGTAGCTGGAGATGGGCCAAACCTCCAGCGACGGCGCAACCAACTCGCGCCGAGCCGCAAAGTCCTCGCCCGACTTTAGCCGCGCACAATGACCTTTCAGGTCGTCGAGGAATTTGGCGCGCGCGGATTCGCCGTTTTTGTCGTGGATGAAGCGGAAATCGGGGGTCAGCATCGCCGCAACGGCGTCGGTGTCACAGCGGTCGAACACGGCGGCGAAGAGATCGGCATCGGCTTTCCTGATCGCGGCGGTCAGTTCTGCCGACGGCGCCGCGCCCGGCGTCAGATGATACCGCGCTGCACCCTTGACGGTCGGGCCGGCTTGGGCTGCCGCTGTCAGGGAAGCGGCGATCGCAATCACGCCAAACGACATTCGGAGCATGCTGTCCCCCCCTTTAGCAGACACGAGATTGGGCGGCGAACGGCGGAATTCAAGGCGTCAGCAGAATCTTGCCGATGTGCCCGCTGGAGCGCAGGCGCGCGTGCGCGGCCTGGGCGTCGGCCAAGGGAAAGACATGGTCGACAACGGGGCGCACCTTTCCCGCGTCGATCAGCGGCCAGACTTCGCGCAGGATCGCGTCGCGGATCGCGCCTTTCTCGGCGTTCGAGCGCGCGCGCAAGGTGGTGGCGAGCAGCGACAGGCGCTTCATCAGCATCGGCGCGAAATTGACGCTGGCCTGCATGCCGCTCTGATAGGCGATGTTGACGATGCGGCCCCAAAGCGCCGCCGCGCTCATGTTGCGCTGGACATACTCGCCCCCCACCATATCGAGGATCACGTCGACGCCGCGGCCGCCCGTCGCCGCCTTCACCACTTCGACGAAATCGTCTTTGCGATAGTTGATGGCACGCTCGGCGCCGAGCGCGACACAAGCGGCGCATTTCTCGTCGCTGCCGGCGGTCGTGAACACTCTATGCCCGCGGGCGGCGAGCATTTGGATGGCCGCCGTGCCGATGCCGCTCGATCCGCCATGGATGAGCACGCACTCGCCGGGTTTGAGCCGCGCGCTGTCCATCAAATTGGTCCAGACGGTGAAATGGACTTCGGGCAGGGCGGCTGCGTCCACGAGCGAAACGCCTTTCGGTACCGGCAGCAGGCACTCGATCGCCGCGACGGCATACTCGGCATACCCGCCGCCTCCAAGCAGCGCGCAAACCTCGTCGCCGGGCTGGTGCCCGCTCGCGCCCTCGCCCAGCGCCGCGATGGTGCCGGAGACTTCCATCCCGAGAATGGATGAAGCGCCCGGCGGCGGGGGATAGCGGCCTTCGGCCTGTGAGATATCGGCGCGGTTCAAACCTGCCGCGGCGACCTTTATCAACACTTCGCCGGCGGCCGGTTTCGGCATCTCGGCTTGCGCTATTTTGAGCCCGTAACCGGGCCCGGGATTCTCCGTTACAATGACGCGCAAGGCGCCCTCCAAAGTCTTGTGCCGCTTCGAGTTTAGAATAAAAATGCGTCGGCGCGAAAAGGCCCAGGCCAATGCCGCACGACCCTGACGACCTCCCTCTCAAGCGAAAGCACACCGAAATCGTGCTGGGTCAGGATCTCTCGGCGCTCTCCGAATTCGAACTCGCCGCGCGCATCATGGAAATGGAAGGTGAGATCGCGCGTTGCCGCGAAGCGATCTCTGCCCGCCGCGCCAGCAAGGATGCCGCCTCAGGCGTCTTCAAGAGCTAGTGCTGCAGGTATCCGCCAATATCTGCGCACTTTTCGTGGGCATGCTCCATCGCACTGCCTAGACCATGTCATTGTTCCGGATGCGGGCGCCGAGGCTTTTGAGGAGCCCTCCGGTTCAATCATTAACGCCGACGTCCTTAACGTTGCGCTTGGGCAACCATGCGGGCGATTTGCGTCCGCGATGTCCAGATGCGGCCTTGCCAAGCCCGCGAGGCTTGATAGCTTCGCCATTGAGACCGGGTTCGCGCTGGAGCCGATATGACGCTTGCGAAGAGCGATGACGAGTGCTTTCGCGATCTCACGCAGCAATCGTTCATCGGTTCGGCTTTGTTCGAAAAGACGTTCGAAGAAGGCATGTCGCTGGTCGACGAGACGGCAAAATATTTGGATGGCCCCGGGCGACAGGAAGCCCGCGCGCTGCCGCGCAAAATCGCGGTGCTCTATGCCGGCGAAAGCATGCGCGTCACCACACGTCTGATGCAGGCTGCAAGCTGGCTACTCGTTCAGCGCGCCGTGCATGACGGCGACATGGACGCCCAGGACGCGGCGGGCGACCGCTACCGGCTGGGATCGAGGGAAATCTGCCTGGGCGCCGCGGGGGAGGGATGCGAGCTTCTGCCGGCGCGCTTGCAGGATCTGCTCGGGCGCAGCGACAATCTTTACCGCCGCATCGCGCGCCTCGACGAAGTCCTGTTCCGCAGCGGCGCCCTCAATCCGGGCGTCAAGGCGCAGTTCGAACGTCTCGAGAGGGCTTTCGGAAGTTAGGACGAACCGCCGCCAAATCCTGCGGCCTATTTTACGAAGTCCTTGAATTTCTTGTTGAAGCGGGTCAGACGTCCGCCGCGATCCAAGAGCTGCTGCTGTCCGCCGGTCCAGGCCGGATGGGTCGAGGGATCGATATCCAAGGTCAGTTTCTGGCCCGCCTCGCCCCAGGTCGTGCGCGTCTTGTAGATCGTGCCGTCGTTCAGCTGGACGTCGACAAAGTGGTAGTTGGGGTGGATGCCCTTTTTCATGGCCGAACGCTTTCCAAGACCTGCTTTTTGAAGCCGCGGCTTATAAGGGAAGCGCCCGACCTTCGCAAGTCGCGGCGTTTCGCCCTTCGCGGGCGCCGCTGCCATCCTATATAGGACCAGACGGAGGACCGGTTCATGTCCCAATCGGGCGAGGAATTCGCCACCGAAATCGCCCGTGTGGCGGCCGCCCGCCCCAAGGCCCGCTCGCTGGGGCCCTTGCGGCGCCTGCTGCCCTTTTTGGGGCCCTATCGCTGGCAGATCGCTGGGGCAGGATTTGCGCTGATCTGCTCCTCGTCGGCAAGCCTATTCATCCCGCCGGCCATCCGGGGCATGATCGATCACGGCTTCGACCGCAACAATGTCGCGCTGATCGGCCGCTACTTCCTGGCGCTGATGGGCGTTGCTGCGGTGCTCGGCATCGCCACCGCGACGCGGTTCTATTTCGTCACCTGGCTCGGCGAGCGCGTCATCGCCGATGTCCGCAAGGCCGTGTTCGATCATGTGCTTTCCCTCTCACCCGTATTCTTCGAAGCGACGCGAACCGGCGAGGTGCTCTCGCGTCTGACTGCGGATACGACCCTGGTGCAGACGGTGATCGGCTCGTCCGCCTCGATCGCGATGCGCAATCTCGTGATGCTGACCGGCGGCATGATCCTGCTGTTCATCACCGATCTCAAGCTGTCGGCGATGGTGCTCGCTGCTGTGCTGTTGGTGATGCTGCCTCTCATCCTGTTTGGGCGCTGGGTTCGAACGCTTTCGCGCCAGAGCCAGGACCGTATCGCCGATACCAGCGCCCACGCGGCGGAGACTTTGAACGCGGTACAGACCGTACAGGCGTTCACTCACGAAACCGTCGAGCGGTTGCGTTTCGGCCGCGCTGTCGAGAGTTCATTCCGGGTCGCAGTGTTGCGGACCCGCGCGCGGGCCGTGATGACGATGGTGGTGATCTTCGCCGTGTTCGGCTGCATCGTCGGCGTGCTCTGGGCCGGCGCGCAGGATGTCCTAGCCAACCGCATCACCGGCGGCCAGCTGGCGCAGTTCGTGGCCTACGCGGTCATCGTAGCGTCGGGCTTTGGAGCCCTGACCGAAACCTGGGGCGATCTGCAACGCGCCGCCGGCGCCTCGGAGCGCCTGGGGGAGCTGCTGGACGCCGTGCCCGAGGTCCGGGCGCCGGATCGGCCGCTTGCGCTGCCGGCCCGGCCACGCGGCGCCGTGTCGCTTCGCAATGTCGGCTTCCGCTATCCGTCCAGGCCCGAGCATGCCGCGCTTGACGGCTTCTCGCTCGACATCGTGCCCGGCGAAGCGGTCGCGCTGGTCGGCCCGAGTGGCGCCGGCAAATCCACCGTGTTTCAATTGCTGCTGCGTTTCTACACACCACAATCGGGCACCATCGCTTTCGACGGTGTCGACGTGGCACAGCTCGACCCCATCGAGATGCGGCGCCACATCGCCATCGTGGCGCAGGATCCGGTGATCTTTTCCGGCACCATCGCCGACAATATCGCCTATGGCAGCGCAGGGGCCGATGCGGCGGCGGTCAAGCGCGCGGCGCAGGCCGCGGCCGCCGCAGAATTCATCGAAGCCCTGCCGCAGGGCTATGCGACGCCCGTTGGGGAACGCGGCACGACGCTCTCGGGTGGCCAGCGCCAGCGCATAGCCATCGCGCGCGCCATTCTGCGAGACGCGCCGTTGCTGCTGCTGGACGAAGCCACCAGCGCGCTGGATGCGGAGAATGAGCGCCTGGTGCAGCAGGGCCTCGCCAATCTCATGGCGGGCCGCACCACCCTCGTCATCGCGCACCGTTTCGCGACCATCCAGCGGCTCAAGCGCATCGTGGTGATGGATGAGGGCAAGGTCGTAGCCGAAGGGAGCCACGCGGAGCTGGTGGCGCGCGGCGGACTTTATGCAAGGCTGGCCGATCTCCAATTCAACCAAGACCTGGCGCTGGCAGGATGACGGCGGCTCGGTTATTTGCCGAATGCCACGGCGTTAAGGCTGAGGAACTGGCATGAAACGCAGCTCTCGCATCGCCATCGTCGCCGTGTCCGTGCTCGTCGTGGGTCTCGGCGCCTTCGCTGCCCGCACCATGCTGATGGCCGGCGTCTTCGACGAGGTCAGGCCGGTGCCGCGCCCTTGCAGGACTTTAACCGACGTTACCGGCGTCGAGGACATCGCCATCGACGCGAAGGACGGTATCGCGTTCCTCTCCGCCACCGATCGACGCGCCATCGCCCAGGGCCGGGCTTCGCAGGCCGACGGCATCTACACCACCTCCGTCCTCCATCCGGAGCAGGGTTTCCGCAAGCTTTCTGGGGCGCCGCAGGATTTTCATCCCCATGGTATCAGCCTTTACCGCGATGCCGACGGCTCACTGACATTGATGGCGGTCAATCACATGAGCAACGCGCGCTCGGCTGTCGAGATTTTTCAGGTCGAGCGCAGCGCTGGCGACGTCAAGTTGATCGAGGTCGGACATATTGAGGGCGACAAGCTGATCCATCCCAACGACGTTGCCGCCGTGGGCAAGGAGCTTTTCTACGTCACGAACGATCATGGCAGCCGCACCGATCTTGGCATCAAGCTCGAAGACTATCTGACGCTGCCGCGCGCCAACGTCCTTTACTTCGACGGCACCGTATTCCGCGAAGCGGTCACGGGTCTGGTGTTCGCCAACGGCATCAATGTCTCGCCCGATGGCAGCCACGTCTATGTCGCCGAGTCGACGGCACGCCGGGTCCGGACCTATCGTCGCGACCGTTTCTCGGGACATCTCACGCCGGAAAACGTGTTCGCCTTCCCGTCGGGGCCGGACAATATCGACGTCAGCGCTTCCGGCGATCTGTGGATCGCAGGCCACCCCAAGATGTTCGATCTTTTGACCTATGCCGGCGATTCCACCAAGCCGTCGCCGACCGAGATCTTTCACGTCCGCGTCGCCGAGGGGATTCCACAATCGGCGGAGCCGGTCTATGTCAACCCCGGGCGCGAGATCGGCGCCGGCAGCGTCGGCGCAAAGGCGGGCAATAGCTTGTTCATCGGGTCAATCTTCGATCCGAAAATACTGGAATGCCAGTTGCCTTGAGTCGCCGTCGAAGATCACCCCCCGCTCAAAATCGCATCCACGGTGGCGACAAGTTCTTCGGGCGCGAATGGTTTGTTCAGCATCTTGGCCGTTGCGAGTTCGGCCGGGGGCGATGCGCCGGTATATCCCGTCATGAACAGGACCGCGAGGCCGGGCCGCAATTCGCGCGCCAGGCGCGCCAGCGCGAAGCCATCGAGCCGCGGCATGCGCACATCGGTGACGATGAGTGCGATATCCGGCGAATCCTTGACGATTGCGAGAGCCTCCTCGCCATCCGCGGCATCGAGCACGCTGTGGCCCGCATCCGCCAGTGTCTCGACGACGAGACTGCGCACGAAATATTCGTCTTCCACGGCGAGGATTTTAGCCACAGCCGACCTCGTCACCTGGCAGGGCCGGCAGGAAAATCGTGATGGTGGCGCCTGCGCCCGGACTGCTCTTGATGCGCATATGTCCTCCTGACTGTGTCACGAACCCGTACGCGGTGCTCAAGCCCAGGCCCGTGCCTTGGCCAACCGGCTTGGTGGTGAAGAAGGGATCGAAGGCGCGGGCCAGCACTTCGGGCGCCATGCCGATCCCGGTGTCGGTGATCTCCAGCACGACGAAGCTGCCTGGAGCTCCGCTCTCGTCCAGAACGGCATCGCGCGTGGCAATCGTCACTTTGCCGGCACCGGGAAGCGCGTCGCGCGCGTTGACGACGATGTTGAGAACGATGTTCTCCATCTGATTGCGATCGACCTGAACCCGCTGCGTGGACTGCAAGTGGCGCTCGATCGAGATGTTCTCGCGCAAGGAATTCCGGATGAGGTCGCCCATATCGCCAATGAGCTCGTTCAGATCCACTTCGACCGGCGAAAGCGCCTGTTTGCGCGAGAAACTGAGTACGCGCTGGGTCAGGGCGGCGGCGCGGCGGATGCCTTCATCGGCGCCCTGAACATGACGGTCTTCACCCGGGAGGCCGATCTTCTTTTTCAGGAGATGCAGATTGCCTTTGATGATCATCAGATGGTTGTTCAGATCGTGCGCGATGCCGCCGGAAAGCTGGCCCAGCGCCTCCATCTTCTGGCTTTGGCGTAACGCCTCTTCGATCCGCTCGCGCTCCGCAATCTCATTCTCGAGGCGCAGATTGGCTTCGCTCAGCCGCTGGGACTGCCGTTTGAGCTGCGTTTGCGCGTTGCCCAGTCCCATGATCACGAACACCGCCATGAATGCCAGCAGTGCGACGACCGCGTAACGGCTGATGCGGTTGGCGCGGGGCTCTGCGCTGAGCCCCAGATACACCCATCCGAGCGGCGTCCCGCTCTGCACGACCGGGACCACGATGGCACCGTCGTCAGCAAGATGCTTCGCACCATTCAAGCGCGGGGGGAGCGGGTCCGAATGCGCGCGCGAGAAACCCGTCAGTAGATCGCCGTCGCGATGGTAAAGGCCCGCGGCGGCGATCTCCGGATTGACCTGCATGGGACGGACGTATTCTTCCGCCGCCTTGCGGTCGCCGAAGGAGAGTGCCGCAGGCACGCTGGCCGCAAGGACCTGCGCCTGCTCGAGCCCGCCCTGCGCGCGCTGCGATTGATAAAGCGCCTCCTCGTAAAATGCAGCAAAGAGACCGGCGAGGAGCAGAACGATTGCCCCCGCAACCGCGGCCCAGGGCAGCTCGCGGTTGCCGCGCAGCGAGAAGCCGCTCATGGCGGCGCCCCCGAAGCACGGTTGACCTTGCGCGCGAGGCCGAGAAGCTTGGAGCTGATCTGCAGGCCGTCCTGCGCCGCAAGCTTGGCATCGATGTCGAAGACCACGTGCCGCGCGGCCGTGCTCAGGTGGATCACGCCAGCTGGGCCGTCCTCTGACGTGATGGTGAGGATGGGCTTGCCGCGGACGCCATCGAGATCGCCCGCCGCCTGCATCTCATCGGCAACGTAGAGGATTCGGCAACCGTCGGCTGGCTCGTTCTCCGCGACCTGGCGCACATGGATGGGATGGTCGTCGACGCGCTGGCCTTCCGCCACTTGCGGCAGGAGCGCGCTCACCCGGTCGCTGCCCAGAGTGCAAATGACAAAGGGCGCGCCGGGCGCAACAGGCGCGGGCCAGGTCACGAAAGGCGCGAATTTGTAGACATAGGCCGCCTTCACGGCGTCTTCGAGCGACGCGGGCTCCGCACCGGTCGCCTGGACGCTCATGGCGGCGATGAGCCCGGACCAAACGAAGGCGCTGGATCGCCGGCGGCAGCTCAGAAACGCCATTGCAGACCCACGGACCAGCTCCGCGGTACGGCAGTCGCCTCCGATTGGGGGAATTCGAAGTGCCGCGCGTGCAACAGATTGAAGCCCGAAAGCGACACCCTCGTAGTGTCGGACATGTTCCACCAAACGTTCGCATCGAGCTCGACATAATCCGGCAAATGCGGATCGGGCAGCGGACCGACATAGCGCAGATCCGCGCTCAGTCCCACGTCGTGAAGAATATCCATGGTCGAACGCAAAGTCGCGCTTTGCTTGGGATCGTCGCCGAGTTGCGCTGTACCCAGAAAGGTGGCCGTCGCGCCGGGCTTGAATCGGAAGCGTTCGCTCAGCTGATCGAACGAGGCTGAGAGCCGCCACCACGGCGCCATCTGGTAGTCCGCCCAGGCCTCGAAACCGTAGGTGTGACCTTCCAGATTGTTGCCCCAGGTGAGGCTGAGCGGGGCTACACCAAGGATTTCGACGGTGCGCAGATCGTCATAGTCGTTGTAGAACGCCGAGAGCGACACCGAGAAGCGCTCCGCCACTTCATAGCGCGAACCGATTTCATAGGCCCATAGTTGCGCGCTTTGAAAATTCCTGTCGCCCTGCAGAAAAACAATGTTCTGGAAATTCTCGTGCACATCGACATCGAAGGGCGTCGGCGAACGGATGGCGCGTGACGCTTTTGCCCATAGCAGGATGTTGTCGTCCGCTTTCCATGACAGATTCGCGGTGGGCAAAGGGGTCACGCCAGAGAAGGGATCGTCCTCGATCTTGAGCGCGAAGGTGGACGACACCGAGGGTGTCAGCGCGATACTGTCCTCGACGAAGCCATCGAAGAGCTGGAGAGTGCGGCTGTCCGGCGCGAAGAACAGCGTCGAATTGCCGTAGATATGGTACGGGCTGATGCGCGCCTCGCCGCCTACGACCATCTTGTTGCGTTCGTTCATGTTGAAGCTGTACTGCCCGTCGAGATCGAACTGCGTCAGCTCGAAGGTGCCGTTGCCCGGCGTGTTGCGGCTCTCATGGTCGACAGAGGCCGTCAGCTGCAACCGCGAGGCACCTTCAAGGGCGCGGCTCCAGGACGTTTCGAGATTGTAGCCGGTGATATCTGCGCTGTCCTGACCGGGATTGCCCCCGCGGGTCTCCCAGCCGGTGAATGCATCGCCCTGGACGCTGATCGTGTCGGCGTCGCTGGGGGTCCAGTCGAGGCGGAAGCCGCCCTGCGGCCGCTGCCAGTGGTCGTGCGCCGACGCGTCGGACGCAGTTTCGGTGTCCGAGCCGAAATAGCCGCGGCCATAGAGGCGCCAGGCGAGCGAGTCGCCGATGCGTCCGCCATAGCGCAGATACACACTCTGTTCGAGATTGCCCGCATCGAGCTCCAGCAATCCGCCCTGGGTCGCGCTCGCTTTCTTGGTGATGATGTTGATCACGCCGTTGACGGCATTGGCGCCCCAAAGTGTGGCCCCCGGTCCGCTGATCACTTCGATGCGCTCGATTTCCGCCGGCGCCACGTCCTGCATATCCCAATAGACGCCCGAGAACAGCGGCGAGTAGACGCTGCGTCCGTCGACCAGCACCAGCATCTGGTTGGAGAAGTTCTGGTCGCCGATGTTGCCGGTGAAGCCGCGCGCCGTGACGATATAGCGGCTCGCACTGATGCGGATGACCTCCAGATTGGGCGCGAGGCGCAGGATTTCCGGTAGCGTCCGCGCCCCGGAGCGCGCGATGGCGTCCGGCGTGATGACGTAGACCGCGGCCGGAGCATCGCCCAAGTCCTGTGGCGTGCGCGTGACGGAGGTCACGTCCAGGCTCTGCAGCTGGCCGATCGACATTTCCTGGAGTTCGCGCACCGTCTGGCCGCGGGCCGAAAGAAAACCCAGACCGAGAAGTCCACCTAAAACTACACAGAAAGACCTGGAAATAGCCCCCATCAACCCCCGCTCCAGCCGGCGAACCGACCATAACGCGGACCGTGGCCGAAAGTTCCGCCTGCCGGCAACAAAAATTCGCACGCGGTCGGAGCGGACAAGGTCCGACTTTGCTGGCGACTGGTTCGCGGGGTAACGACGGCTATAGTCCCGATCCCGAATTCCCTGTGCAAGGCCAATGACCGTCCGCTTCCTGCTGCTGATGCCCTGGGGACGCGTCGGCAGCAATCTCGTCTTCGACATCCTGCGCCAATCGGCGCGCATGAAGCTCGCCAATGAGAGCCTGAACGCGCTCAAGACTTGGCCCGAGCAGCAGGCCTGGTTCGCCCAATTCTACGAAACCGCGCGCCCGGCGACGGAGCATGGGTTCATCGGCTCCAAACAGAACATGCTGGCGGTGCGCGACGACCGCACCTTCGCCTCGCTCTGTCGCGAGGCGGGCGTGCGCATCGTTCGCCTGCGCCGCGCGAGCATCCTCAAAGCCGCGGTCTCGCAAATGCGCGCCGAGCAGCATGCCAGGACCACCGGAAGCTGGGCGGTCAAGCGCGGCGGCGCCGTGCCCGGCCCCAGCGCGATCGAGCCGGAACTGCTGCTTAAGCGGCTCAAGATGATGGAGGACTGCGACCGGCGGCTGACGGCTCTGTTCGCAGCCGAGGAGACCCTCGACATCGCCTATGAAGAGCTGAACGCCGCGCTCGACACGGCGATCGCGCGCGTGCGCGCCTATCTGGGCGTGCCTCAGACGCCCTACAAGGTGCCGTTCGACAAGGCCACACCCGACCGGCTGGAGGAGGCCATCGTCAATCTCGACGCCGTGCGCGCCGCGCTCAAAGGCACGCGCTATGAAGGCGAGATCTAGATCGGGCAATTCCTACCGCTCGCACGGGGTTCGGCCAGGCGGAAATCGAGGTTCAATTCCGGGAAAGCTTCCGTGCTAGGAAGCTTCTCGTCTGCAAGTTTGCGCAAAATCGAGGTTCAACTCCGAAGGCGATTCCGTTCGCGAAACGATGGGCCTGCAGAATCGTCGAAAACCGAGGTTCAACTCCCGTCCACATTTTCGTCATGGCCGGGCTTGATCGACGCGGAGTGAGAGGCCATTCCGGACGCAATTCGAGCGGGCATCGGGACGCGGGTCGCGTTTTGTGCATCGCAGCAAGCGGCAGAATTTATTTTTTCGATGGGTTCGCGGCGCTTTTCCTTCCTCCCTTGAGACGCAGAAAAGCCAGTCGCGCCGCGCCGTTTCGCGCACCGCGCCGGGATCGCTTGCCTCGTCTCGCACCTGTGGGGATTTAGGGGAAATGGGATTTCTTCCGGGGCGGTTCAAGGGGGCGCCGAAAAATATTTTTGCTGCGCCCGCGAGGGCATGGCACCAAGGCAGCCATGCTCACCGCCGCCCAACGCAAAACGATCGACAGCAAGTGGAATCCGACGCGGTGGCCCACCGGTCCCGCGTATGACTACGCTAGAGCGATGCATCGCCGCAGCTACCAGTTCTACTGCGATCGCATCCAGCATCTGGGCTTTGGCGGCGGCGCGGTACTCGAGGCCGGCTGCGGAACCGGGACCTGGTGTTTCGCCCTGTTGACGGCGTTCGACAAGGTTGCCGGTGTCGACTTCACCCAGGAACGCATCGACGTCGCCAACTGGCTCAAGGCGCGATTTCGCCTGAAGAAACCCGAATTCCGGAAAGGCGATATCCGTGCCATCAGCTTCGAGAATGAAACCTTCGACGCGGTGTTCTGCTCCAGCGTATTGCTGGGCGGAGTCCCTTTGGAAAAAGCGTATGCCGAGTTCCACCGCGTACTGAAGCCGGGCGGGGTGGCCTATGTCGAGTTGAACGGTCTCGGCTACGGCTACAGTCTTTTTCGCGAGACGGGGCCGCGTCATGAGATCGGCGGACACACGATCTACAATTCGCTTTGCCAGCGCAGGCTTTCGAGAACCGTTGCGCAAATCCGCGCCGCCTCAACCGCCCATGCCACGGCGTTCGAGAGTGCTGGGGCTGCAAGTGATTTGCTGAAGGCCGTCGGCGCGGAACCAGATGCCGTCGCGGCGGCGGAAGCCATCGAAGCATTGGGCGACGGATATCCCGCGCTCCTGCTGAAGGACGTGCGCGACATCGGCCAGGGCACGCGGGACAAGTTTTCCCAACCGTCAGGCGGCCGGGGCTACGAGCCGGAAGAGCTCGAAGCCGTCGCGCGACAGACCGGTTTCCGGCGCTTCGAATGGAGCCACGAGGGCTGGCTGTCGCTGCAAGACGACGGCACGGTACGCAAAGGGACATCCGCCGTTGCACCGCCCTTTTCGCAGCCCTTCTTCGAGGGCCATCTGCGGAGGTTCGAGACGCTTAGCTGGAAGTAGGCGGAATCCATTCCAGTTTCCGCCATTGCCGATAGACCGCATGCTTGCCGGGATGGACTGGATCGGCCCTGCGTTCGAGGTCGAGAATTCTTCCGCGGCTGTCCAAGATCACAATCTCAGGAGCGTCTTCGGGCACCGTGAAGGAGATTCCGTTGAGAAGCTCTTCGCTTGGCCGTAGCGACCATTCGGCGGAGTTTTCCAGAGATGACAGGGTGATCGTCCAACGCTCGCTGCTTTTGTCGACCGTGAAATCGAGCTTCTCGGCAAGGTTCAGGTAGTCGAGCAGCCGGCCTGTGGTGGTCAGGAACAAATTGCCCTTGGCGTGGCGTTCGGCAATGTCGCGCCAGGCCTGCACCGACAATTCTCCCAGCACCGGATGGAGCGATCGTTTCTTGCTGCCGTCTGCAGTGCGGCGGGTGACACCGAAATGCTGATAAAGGACCACTGCACCCTGCCGCGCTTCCAGTCCATCAAGATTGTCGCGGCTCGCCTGCTTGCCGAACGAGCTTTCGTCGGCGGCCCAGGCGCCGCGATAGCGCTTAAAAACGGTGAGCGGCGAACCGTCGAGCGCCCTCATGCGAACCAAGGTACGGTTGAACATGGCAAGGAACAGCGCGCGTTTGTCGACGTCCTCCATCGCGAAATCGAGGATTTCGTCGCGGCGGTCTTCCTTGCGGCGATAAATGAGCTTCCAATTCTTGTAGTCGGCGATCGCCTTGCGCAATTCCTCGTCGTCGGCGAATTCGAGCTGGTCGCCGAACTTCGCCATCTCCATCGCATAATCCGGCCAGTAATATCGAAAGCCGAAATCCTGCATCAAATCGAAGGCGTGCATGGGGTGATTGGGGTCGTCGAGTTTCTGGTAGAAGCCCCAGGGGCCGGCGATGTTGCTGGGCGACCAGCTATGGTTCACGAAGACAAAGGGTTTCAGCCCTTTTTCCTGCATCAACTGAAGCCCGCGCTCGATTTCTGCCCGCGTGCCCAGATCGTGGCGCACGCTCTTGTAGTCCTGGTTCCAGTTACCGAAGCAATGCAGCGTATCGAACCAACCCATGCGGCCGAGCTCGGCGATGCGCTCGGCATGGGGCCATGGCGTGAGTGAACCATCGGCAAAGCCTGTGTACAGCGGCAGCCCGAATGACCTGCCGGCAAACACCCAGAAGCTGTCGCCGACTTCGAGACCGAGGCCGTCACCATAGGGTGTCGCACCCGTGCCGTTCACGAAGCCGTGCCAATCCTCGAAGATTTCGATGCTGCAGCTGTCGCAATCGTTGGAGACAGCAAGCGCCGCGCGATAGGGAAACGGGTATTTGCGGATGCGGACGTCGCCGCGCTCGGACGGCAACAGGCACTCCGTCACCGTCGCGTCCTTCAGCAGGGCTGTGGGATGAACCGGCACGACTTCAGGCGCCGACCATGGGGCCAAGAAGATCGGTCAACCGCTTGAGACGCGTGGCTTCGCCGGCATTGGCGGGCTCGAGCCCGTTGAGCCATTGGCGCGCCTCGTCGAGCCGGCGTTGAGAGACGAGCAGGTCGGCGAGTTCCAGCACCGCCAGATTGCTTCTGGTGTTTTCCACCGAAACGCTGAAATAGCGGATTGCGGTGGCGGCGTCGCCACGGTCGCGGAAAAACCGCGCTGCCAGCAAATAGGCGAGCGGCTTGCGCGCCGGGACCTGCGCCGTGACCTTGGCGAGCACCGACACCACGAGATCCGGGTCTGCCGTCGCCAAGGCGGCCCTGAAGATCGCATCCCATAGCGCGATCGACTTGACCCGCTTGCCGCCCAGTTGGTCGATCACCGCCAGCGCCTGCGCCTTCTTGCCGGCCGCGAGCAGCGCCTCGCATTGGAGCGCCAGAACGGCCGGATCGCCGCTTTCTTGCCAGGCGCAGAGCACGTCCAGCGCCTTGTCGGCAGCGCCGGTGTCGATCAGAAACCGCGCGTGTTCCAGCGCAAAGGACACTGATTTTTCCGACCATTGCGCATGACGGGCGAAGAACTCTTCGCTGCGCAATCCACCGGCGGTGCGCACCGATTGCGCACGCATAACGGCTGCGGTTTCGCCACCCTCGGCAATGGCTGAGTCGTCGTCATCGTCGTTTCCGCCGACAAAGGCATCCACCATCCGTCGCACATTGGTGCGCACGATCGTTTCGGTGACATGAATCATGTCGTCGAGCCATGCCATCTTGCGATCCGACAGGATCACCGACTCGTAGCTCGGGTAGTAAGAGACGAAAGGCAGTTCGGCCACGGCCGTTTCCGCAGCGGTGCGCAGAACCGATTTGGAATAGGTATTGGCGACCATGACGTCGACCGGACGCTGCGTGACCTGCAGAGGCACCGGCGAGACCGTCAGCAGCACGCGCAATTCCTTCGGGCCGTGACGCTGAAGCAGCAACAGCGCGTTCTTGAGGAAGCCATAAGCTTCTTCAAACGACAGCACATGTAGTTCGTAGCGGCCGGGATGGGCCTTCAGGGTCGAAGGGCGCGGGCTGACATTGAGGTAGTAGCCGCTCAAGGTGTCGAACCAGACTTCGGACAGGCCCAATGTCATGATCACAGTGCGGCAGGACGTGGCCGTGCGGTAGGATTGCGTGATCGCGGCGCGGCGCGCCAGGATCACATCGCGCGGTTCCGGCCTCAAGCTGGGAGAGACATGCTGGTCGGCGAACTTGCCCGGCATGACCTCTAGAACGTGGTGCTCGGCGACGAATTCGCGCTCCCCGAAGGCCCAGGCGAATTCGTTGTAGATCGAGGGCGTGCCGTAGTTGTTTATGATCCCCGGATCGAGATTGACGAACTCGGGCTTGCGAAACAACGCGCGGGCCGGAATCTGGAATCCGCGAGCGGCAAGCTCCGCTTCCACATTGCGTGCGAAGCACGACCCCACCGTGAAAATGGGCTCGCCGGATTCGAGCTTGAACGGCACGTCGAACGAAGGCAGCGCAATCGGCTCGACCCGGTTCGGCGCACCGCGGTCGCCCCAGGCTGCAAACGGATTGTTCTTGCGGTTCTGTACCGCCACGTCCGACGGAATTCTGATCAACGGCATGCGACGACAGCCCCAAGAGCTTCGTCACGATAAGTCATCGGCCGGGTCCGGAACAGGCTAATTCCGTTCATTCTCACCCAGCCACCGCGCTCTGGCGAAGGCGCGCGCATATCGCCTGCGCGTCCTGCGCCTGTGCGATCAGGCGGCGGTGCTCGTCGGGCAGATCCGGCTCCACAAGGGACTCGACGGCAAGCGGGCCCGTCTTCAGCCGCGCATTGGCGTTGGGATTGCCCCCGATCCAATGCCGCAACGGCAACGTCTCCAGCACGCCCGCATCGAACGGCAGATCCAGCGCCCCGCACAGCGCGGCCAGCGTCGGGCGCGGTCGGCTGACCAGGTCCTCGTAGGCCAGGAACACCATGCGACCTTGCGGCCGGAAATGCTCGAGCAGCAGCTCGTAGCGGTCGGCCCAAACTGCGAGGTAGGCTTGGCATTGCTGGCGATAGAAAGCCGCGTCTTGCCCGCGCGGCAGGCGCTTCAATGTCGATGCCCAGGCCTGTTCGGGGCTTTTGAACAGTACCAGCGCGTCGAAGCCGAGCAGCGGATCGTGTGCGACCAGCTTGGGCGGGTTCTTGTCGGCGGAGATGAGAATTTCGCTGCCCAGGCGATGGGCGATCTTGGCGTACCAGTCGCTGCCGCAGGCGGCGAGCGCGCGGCGCAGGCGCCAGTCGAGAACAGCGCAAGCCGGTCCGCAGGAATTGCAGTATCGCAAGTCGTGGCCTTGCGGCGCGGTGAAGTCGATCGGCGCGCCGCCGCCGTTCGCGCGGTGCTCGGTCAGCCAATGCGACTCGCCAATGTTGACGACGCCGGGGAGCGCGCCCAACAGCCGGTCGAGCAGCGTGCTGCCGCAGAACGATACCCCGCAGATCGCGATGTGGCGGAAATGGTCCTGCGAAGCCGCCTCGAGCGGCGGCTCCGACAGCACCTCGGTCAGGACGCGCCGGAACGAATCCGGGGCGGCGGGGCTGGCAAGCGCTGCCGCTGCGCCTGGCGAAACGCCTTGCGCCAACGCGGCGGTGCCGAGATGCGCGGCCGCTTCGATGTCGCACGGATCGATCTCTGTCAGCGCGCGCCAATGCGGCAAGGCTTGCGCAGTCTCGCCCGTCTCTTCCAGGCGGCGCGCCAAGGCACGGTGGATCGGCCGAGCCTGCGGGTCACGGTCGAGAATGACGGCCGCGACGTCTTGCATCGCAGCCCAATCGCGCATCGCCCGCGCTTTGAGCCATCGATGGGAGAGAGGCTGCGGCCGCGCAGTCATGGTTCGCCGCTGACTATGTCGGGCGCAGCCGCGAGTTCCTTCGCCAGTGCCATTGCCTTGGCGTTGGAGGGCTCCTCACGGAGGAGGTCTGCCAGGACCCGAGTCGCGGCATCGGCGTCGCCCAGCCGCTGATGACAGCGGGCGAGGTGCAGTCGGGCCGCTCCGCCGAGCGCCGGATTCAGCGCGGCGAGCCTCTGCCATGCAACCGCCGCGGCAGCGAAATCATGCGTACGCATGGCGGCCTGGGCAAGCAGGCGCTGGATGTCCTCGTGTTCGGCGTCGATGCGTATGGCGGCGAGGCCGTTCGCCACCACGGAATGGAAGCGCCGGTCCTTGTAGGCCATGCGCATTTGCTTGTGCAGGTGGCGCAAGACCTGACCGAGCCTGCGCTCGAGCTCCGCGGCGCGCGCCGATTGCCGAGGCACCTGCAGGAGAAGATCAGCTGCCGCCACGGCTTGGCCGTCTTCCAGTGCCGTCTTGGCGGCCTTCAGCATCCGGACCGTCAGTTTGGCGAGCGCCAGATTCGCTTCGCTGTTGTTCGGGTCGGCATGGAGTACTGCGCGCCAGGCCGAGACCGCCGGGCCAAAGGCTTGCGCCCGGTCGAGCGCCCGCGCGCGTTGCAGCAACGCCTTCTCGTCCTCAGGCGCCGCCGTGAGCACTGCTTCCCAGACTTCCGCGGCACTCAGCCAATGCTGCTCGGCCATCTCGATCTGCGCCAAGCCGTGCAAGCTGCGGACGTCGTCGGGCTTCAGATTGAGGATCGTAACAAAGGTCTCGCGCGCCGCGGCCCGGTCGCCGATCGCGGTTTGATCCTTGGCGCTTTGCTGCAGGAATTTGAGCACGCGCTCGGTCGCGGTCAGCGCCAGGATGTTTTCAGGCTCGACAGCCAGCATCGCGGCGTATTCGAGATAGGCAGCCGCCGCCCGGCCCTCTCGTTCCGCAGCCGCCGCGCGCGGCAGCAGATCGCGTGCGATGGCCGCCGCCACCTTCCTGAACGGCTCGCCATCGTCGCGGCGGCCAAGTCCCGCGGCGGCGACGGCAGCACCGCGAAAGTCCGACTTGCGCTCATAGCTGCGCAACTCCTGTTCTGCGGCTGCAGGATCGGACGCCGCCATTTCGGCGAAAAGATCGCGAGCGCGTTCCATCTGCCCGCATTCCACGGCCAGACGCGCCGCCGAGGCACGCGCGTCCGCATCGCCAATAGCACGCAGCGAAGCGGCGGAACGTGCGGCAGCATAGGGGCGTTTGGACCGCCATTGGGCACGCGCGAGCTGAAACCAGCCTTCCGCCCAGTCCGGACGAAGCTCGGTCACCCGACGCCAAGCCTCGGCCGCTGCCGGCCATTCGCGCAGATTGCTGAGCGCGCGGGCGTTTAGTTGGGCCATCTCGCGATCGGGACGAATATCCAAGAAGGTCTTCGTCGCCGCGAACAGGGCGCGCCAATCGCTGGCGCGCCATGCAAGCCTCGCACTCCAACGCTCGATATCGAGAGCTTCGGGCTGGAGTGCACGTGCTTGTTCGAGATAGGCCTTGCAGGCGCCATCGTCGTCGGCGCCGAACGCGGCCCGGGCCATCCGCATCGTCTCTGCGAAGGCGTCTGGCGCTTGCTCTGACGCGTCCACCACGAATGAGCCTCAGGGGGTCCCGTGATAGGACTTGTACCAGTCCACGAAAGCAGGAATGCCTCTTGATATCGGCGTTTTCGGAACAAAGCCGTAGTCCCGTTGGATGGCCGCGATGTCGGCGTAGCTTTCCGGAACATCGCCGGGCTGCAGCGGGAGCATCTGCATTTCCGCCTTCTTGTCCAGCGCCTCCTCGAGAACCGCAATCATGTGCATCAGGTCCTCAGGTCTGTTGTGCCCGATGTTGTAGATGCGGTGGTTGCCATGGACTGCGGCCTTGGTGGGATCCAGGGCGATGGCCGTGATACCGCTGACGATGTCGTCGATATAGGTGAAATCGCGCTTCATCCGGCCATGGTTGAACACTTTGATGGGTTCGCCCGCCAGGATCGCCTTGGTAAATAGCCACAGTGCCATGTCGGGCCGGCCCCACGGTCCGTAAACAGTGAAGAAGCGCAAGCCGATCAGCGGGGTTCCGAAGAGGTGTGCATAGGCGTGGCTCATGACTTCGTCCGCCTTCTTGGTGGCGGCGTAGAGCGAGATCGGCGTATCGACGCGGTCCTCCTCCGAAAAGGGCATCTTGGTATTGCCGCCATAAACCGAGCTGGATGAAGCATAGATCATCGCTTCGCAACGGTCGGTTCGGCGCGCGAGTTCCAGCATGTTGAGATGACCGACCAGATTGGACTGTGCGTAGACATGCGGGTTGTCGATGCCGTAGCGCACGCCGGCCTGCGCGGCCAGATGGATGATCCTGCGGAACCCGCCGCCCGCGACGGCTTCCATGAGCGCCGCGTTGTCGGCGATATCGACCTCGCGGAATATGAAATTCTTGTCCGTCACGAGCGCCGCCAGCCGGTCCCGTTTGAGTTTGACCGAGTAATAGTCGTTGACGTTGTCGAGACCTATGACGCGCTCGCCGTGCGCGAGCAACCGCCGCGCGACATGAAAGCCGATGAACCCAGCGGCGCCAGTGACCACAAATCCCATCACAACCCCTGCCGACGCGCGAGCCGCCCGCGCGAAGTCTTTCTCGATGTCTTTAGCCTATATGCCGCGTGCTTTGAAGCGTGCAGTTGCGCGGCGCGGCAGCCTCCATACCCAGCTGATCCAGGAGCTGTCCGACGGTTTGTCGGCTGCCAAATTTGCTTCGCACATAGGCTGGTGCGGCGGATTTCGCCTGCGCACGCCAGAGGGGATCGCGGATGATCCTGATGACGGCCGAGGCGTAGGCTTCGGCGCCGGCATCGGGAGAGACCAGGATTCCCGTGACTCCCGGCTCCATGGTTTCGAACGTGCCGCCGACATCGGAGGCGACCGCCGGCACACCGAAATGCTGCCCCTCGATCAAAACATTGGGCAGGCCCTCGCGGTCGGACGTGAGCATAACGAGATCGACAGCCCGTAACCATTCGCCCACGTTGGAGACGAATCCGGACATGTGGAAACGTCTACCAAGCCCGCGCGCCTCGGCGTGCGCACGCATCTCGTCAGCCATTGCGCCGCCGCCGAGCACGACGAAATGGGCGTCGGGACAGATGTCGGCGACGATGCGCGCCACATCGATCCAGAGACGAGGCCGCTTGACAGCCTCTATGCGGAATACGCCAGCGACAAGGAACGCATTCTTCGGGATGCCCTGTTGCGCACGGACATCACCGTCGCCCGGTGCTGCGAGCGCTTCAAAATCGACGGCGTTGTAGACGACGCGGAAGCGTGCCTTGTCCGGCCATCCTGACCAGTCTTGATCGCTCTTGGCGCCGGCGGTCGAATTGTTGACGAGTGCGAAGTCGTGCGCGGCGAAGAGCTTGCGATATGTGTGCCTCATCGGCCGTACAAACAGATTCATCTCGAACGGGCCCAAGCCCCAAAGGTCCGGGGACAGCGAACCACGATGGCAAAGGAACTTGGGCACGCCGGCGAGGGCGCAGCCGATCGCGCCGGCGAACAGGTCCTGGCGCAGATGCACCGCCTTCGGCCTGACTTCCAGGATGAGTTTCGCGAGCCTGACGATATCTTCGCGCAGATTGTGCGGCAGCAGCTCGATCGCCGCCGCCAGCCGCGGCCTGTCGCGCAGCTGCGGCAGCGCGGACATGATATCCGTGGATTCGGCCCATTTGCAGCCGTAGTGCACGATATCGATGGGAAGCTCGCGCGCAGCTCTCAGAAATGAGCGGTCGCCGCGATCCTCGGAGCGGATCGCCAGCACGATTCGCGCGATGCGCGGATCGCGCACCATTTCGGCGAGCACGGCGACCGTCTGCCGTTCGCTGCCGCCCGGCCTGAGCGAAGAGGTTACCGTGAGAAGGTGACCTTCGTGCGGCACATAACCGATGGCGCCCTGTTCGATCTCTTCGAAAATAACGTCGATCAGGCACTCGGGATAGCGCAGATCTTCGTGCCAGCCGCAAAATTCGACCACCTTGTCCAGGCGCGCGAAACGCGAAACGTTTTTTCGCTCGACCCCGAACATGCCGCCCAACTGCGCGACAATTGCGTGCGCCTTGCCGAAATGGTGCAGGCGCTCATACAGCAACGCGAGCTCGAACGCCGGTGAAAAATTTGCATGGTCCCGCGGTACCCGGGCGAAATGCGCAGCTGCCGTTTCCTGGTCGAGTCTGGCGCTGGCAAGCATTCCCAGAATCCATTGCGACCGCGCCCCGCCGTCATCGCGCTCGCGGGCGATGCATTCGTGCTCCGCAATGCTGGCGATCGCGCGTGTACGCCAGACATAGGTCCGAACGCGGCGGAATATATCTCTTAACGCAGCATCGACGCTCTCGCTCCCCTTTTCGAAGGGCGCCTGTGTCGACAGCAATTCACGCACTTCAGCGAGAGCCTGAATATCGTCCCCGGCGTCGAAAAGCTGACGGACGGCGCGCGCGCAAGACGCGATGTCATCGCCGCAGGCTGACCGCTCGCCCGCCCGAGAAAGCGGCTCTTCGATCGTTGGTCTTCGCAGCCGTGTGTGCGGCGGCGCTTCACCATCGGCAGACGGGCTCTGCAGAAGGTCCGCGGTCTCCTGGCCGTCTACTCGTCCCTTCAGATACACCCTCAGCTGCTGGAGTTCCCTGTACTCGCCGAGCAGCGGTTCCAGCTCCGCGATGGAGGCCGCCACATTGTCCGGCTCCGCATGCACCCGTCGGCACAAATCTTCGATCAAGGTTCGCGAAACCTTGTCGCAAAGTCGCCTGGCATCGTCGTGTGCCGGTTGCAGACGGAGGACTTCGCGAAGCCTGCTCAAGGCGTTCACGGCCTGGCCATTCCTGGCATGGATGCGACCCAGCGCCATTCGAGGCTCGAAGTCCATCGGGGCGAGCTCCGCAATCCTTTCCCACAGGGCACGGGCTTGCTCGAATTCGCACAGACGCATCAGACGTCGCGCGGCAGGACGAAGTGTCGACAGGCTCGCCGTGGCGAGCTCGGGGAGGCATTCGCGAACCGCCGAAGAAGCGGGGGCTGCCGGTTGCCCGGTGGGCGAATGAGAAGACGCGAAGGAACCCATCTTGCGCTGATCCGCCGTCCACCTGGTTCCTCGCGACGCTAGCATGGGCCATCGAAAAAGCGCACCGACCAAGCAGATCGCGGACCAGGCGCAACTTGCAGTTACGATTTTTGGAATCCCAATCCCAGAAATTGTGTATCGGCCATTGTCAAGTTTGGGCCCGTCGCTTGATCGTTCTCCGACTGTCGGCGTAAGGACAGCGCGGGTGGGGAATATACCATGGTCCTAGCGAACGACAGTTCGGGCCGCCAGCAGAACCAGCGCTGGCCATTGCCCGCGCTGCAATCCGAACTCGCCGCGCTGGAAGCGGAACTTGCATCCGGCAAGAAGCCCCATGTCGAGCGCCTGCAAGCTCTCGAGGGAGACGTCAAACATTGGGCCGGCTGGTTTTCCGACGGCCGTCCCGCGCCGCGCTTCGCGCGCATCCTGTTGCGCGCCGGCCAGCCGGACGCGGCTCGCCGGCTGCTCGAATACACGCACCGCGTTGCTTCGGACGGGGACGGGAGCTTATCCCTCCTTCTGGTCAACGCGACGGCATCTTGTGGAGATCATGCGTCGGCGCTGAAGGTTCTTCAGCCCCTTGTCCAAGCCCAGCCGCAGAACCCCGCGCTGCTGGGCCGCGCCGCCGAGCTCGCCTGCAAGATCGGTCAAGTCGAAGACGGCCTTGCTTTTTATGCCCGGGCCTCATCTATCGATACGGCCTGGCGTGGCCGATACCTCGCCGCGTTGATCGCGGCTGAGAGAGCTGAAGATGCGCTCGCAGAAGCGCGCGCCGCTTTGCGACACACCTCCGGGGATACGGCGCTTTGCTTCGCCAGTCTCAGGGCTTTATGGCGTTTCGGCAACGACCGGGACGAGGTTGCGCGCGCACGAAGCCAGTTTCTGGCTCAGATTCCGCCCGACGACAGCGCGCCGCTATGGCGGGCCCGGATGCACAAATGCGCGCAGGACTACGAAGCCGCGCTCGCAGAGCTGCACGTCGCCCACCGAAACAATCCGCAGGATCCATCCGTGTTGCGCGAGCGCGCGGAAGTGGCGCTTCTTCTGGGCCATTGGGGACGCGACGCGTCCGCGATTGCAGCTGCGGCTCCGGTATGCGATCAGGCGCCGGAGCTTGCCGCGCAAATCGCGCGCGCCGACCGCTTGCTGAGGGCTTTCGGCGGTTCGCTTGCGTCGGCATCCGAAGATCCCAGTCGCTGGAGCCAACTGCGCTCGCCGGAGAGCGTGTTCGAGATTGTCGCCGCGAGAAGACAGCCGATGCTGCGACCCGCCGGGCGCGGCTTGGTAATGATAGCGCATTCGCTGACTGCGGGCGGCGCCGAACGCATCGTCGCCAATATCTTCCGCCGGTTGCGCGAAGAGGGCCGCTTCGACTGGGTGAAGCTGTATCTGGTGCGCCTGTCGGCGGAGGACGGCAGCGATTTCTATCTGCCGCTGACGGGCATCGCGCGCCATGATGTGGTGGTGCTCGATCGCGATGTCGCGGTCGAGGAGCCCTTTGCATATCTGTCACAGGATGCGGCCCGCACCGCGCAGGCGATCCGCGACCGGCTCCTCGCCGACAGGCCGGCTGTGGTGCATCTGTCGCTTGAGCCGCTGACGCTCTATGGCGGACTGGCGGCACTGGAGGCGGGCGTGCCGCGCATCGTGCTGCACACACACAACATGCGGCCGACGAGCCTTTTTCCGGACTCGCCCATCCCCCCGCGCTGGCGCGACTGTTATGCGGCGCTGCTCAAGCGCGAAGAGGTCAGGCTGGTCTGCTGTGCGCGTGCCGCGATGGGCGACTACGCCGAATGGCTCGGCATCGGTGCATCTGAGCGGCTCACCTTCGTTCACAACGGCTCGGACTTCGACCGTTTCCGCCCCGCAGACGAAGCTGCGCGGGCTCAGCTGCGCGCGGAACTCGGCTTTGCCGCCGAAGCGCCCGTGGTCGGCACGGCCTTCAAGTTCCGCGAGGAGAAGCGTCCGATCCTCTGGATCGAGGCCGCCTGTGCGGTCCTAGAGCGGCGGCCGGATGCGCGCTTCGTGCTGTTCGGCGACGGACCGCTGCTCCCGGCGGCAAAGGATGCGGCTGCCGCGCGGGGCGCCGGGAACAGGATTGTCTTTGCCGGGCTTGTCGACGATCTCCATCGGCGCCTGCCACTGCTCGACCTCTTCCTGCTGACATCAAGCTCGGAAGCTTTGCCAAACGTTCTCCTGGAAGCGCAGGCGGCGGGGGTTCCTGTGGTCGCGCCCGACGTCGGCGGCATAAGCGAGACCATGATCGCGGGCGAGACGGGGCTTCTGGTTCGTGATGAAGGCGCCGATGCCTATGCCAGCGCAATCCTGAGAGCGCTCGACGATCCCGCGTGGCGCCGCAGCGCCTCGCACAGCGGTACCGAATTTATTCGAAAGCACTTCTCGCCCGAACGGATGATGGCGAACATGTGCGCCGTCCTGCTCGGGGAAGAAGCCTAAGCTGCCGTTTCCGCTGCAACGCCGATCAAGCCCGCGCGCATGCGCAGCATCCGCCACAACAGCGCGCCCGCGAGCTTCGTGACGCGGCCCTGCGGGTCGGCGCCGACGGCCTTCGACACCATCTGCGCCAGCTTCTGCACATGGCGGCGGCGATAGATGCGCAAGGTGGTGGCATAGGACGCCTTGGCGCATTGCGTGCGGACATAGGGTCTCGCGGCCTCCTGCCCCTTGGGCACCGTGGCGCAGTAATAGGCGAAGGAGAGTTCGTCGTCGTCCGACTCGTTGATGCGGCCGACAGCGACCATCAGCTTCTTCCAGAACGGAAGATCGGGCTCGGCTTGCGCGTTCAGAGTCTCGAAGAACAGCTTGTAGTGACGGTATTCGTCGGCGGCGATGCGGCCGGCGATCTCCTTGAGCACCGGCTCGTCGGTCGCGTCGCGGACGGCGGAATAATACGAGGAGGTGCCGCTCTCGACCACGCAACGCGCGATCATCTCGCCGCGCCGGCTGCCGCGCACCGAGGTCAATGTCTCGCTCTGGAAATGCGCTGGACGATATCCCGTCCGGAAACGGGCAAACGTCTCGTCCAACTTGAATTCCGGATCGGCCAGCTCGGCCCAGCGGCCCAGCGCCCTGCCGTGCTGCGATTCCTCGCGGCCCCATTCCTCGATCGCGGCCTGGGTCGGTGCGTCGGTAAAGATGCGCTTGAGATAGGTGACGTAGTCGGGCGCGTTGAATTCGACCAGCGCCGCTGCCTTGACCGCGGTCAGGATCCAGGGCTCGACCTTGGACGGATCGAAGCGCTCCCACGCCACGTCGTCGAGAGTCCAGCCCTGCGCATAGACCGTCGCGTTCATCTGCACCACCCTTCACCCAACGGCATTATACCGGCGAGGTTCCGCCGGTGAAACCCGCCTGTCGGGCCCGTCGCGCTACCCGCGCGCGGCCGCTTCTGTTAAGAATCGTTCAGGGACTGGGAAATTCGGGGCATGCGGCGGCTGATCGAGATCGTGCGCGCGCGCAAGCTCGACCGCGTCGGCGCCGGCTACGCGGTTATCGGCTGGCTGGCGGTCCAGGTCGCCTCGGTCGTGCTGCCGACCTTCGAGGCGCCCGCCTGGCTGATGCAATGGACCATCGCGGCCGCGATCGCGGGGTTCCCTTTCGCACTCGCCATCGCCTGGCTGCTTTTCGGCCCCGATGCCGATCCGCAGAAGCCGGGCCGCCAGCGCAACTGGTATGCCGCCGCGCTGGTGGGCGCGATTCTGGTGTCGATCTGGGGGAGCCTGGCGCTGTATTTCCAGCATCGCGGCGATCAGGAGCCGGCTGGGGCCGCGCCGCCCGCGGCCGCGGAAGCCTCCATAGCGGTCCTGCCTTTCGACAATCTCGGCGGCGATCCGGCGCGCGCCTATGTCAGCGAAGGCATTTCCGACGAGCTGATCAATTCGCTCTCGCGGGTCTCCAATCTTCGGGTCGCCGCACGAACCTCGTCCTTCGCCTTTCGCGGCACCAAGGCGGGCATCGCCGAGATCGCGCGACAGCTCGGCGTGCGCACGATTCTGGAGGGCAGCGTCAGCGACGACGGCGCGCGCGTGCGCGTCAATGTCCAGCTGGTGAACGGCGCCGACGGATATCTGATCTGGTCCGACAGCTTCGACCGCGATCTGACAGATGCGGTGGCGCTGGAAGACGAAATTGCCCAGGCGGTCACCCAGGCCTTGACGCACCGGCTTCTGCCGGGCCCCGCACCGCGTGCGCCGGTCAATCCCCAGGCTTATCGGTCGTATCTCCAGGGCCAGTATTTTCTCTTCAAACGCGACAAGGACAGCGTCCTGCGCTCCGTTCCGCTATTCGAGCGGGCGGTCAAGGCGGCGCCCGACTATGCCGACGCACAAGCAGGCCTTGGTGCGGCGCGCATGATCCTGGCCTTCAATTACGGCCGCGCCGACACGGTTCTTCCCGCGTCCGAAGCAACGCAGGCCGCGCTGCGCGCCGATCCGCGCAATCTGCAGGCGCTGCTCACGCGGTCGAGCCTCGCGGCGCTGAACTGGGATTGGACCGGCGTCGCCGATGCGCTGGCGCGCGCCAACGCGCTTTATCCCAAGAGCTCGGAGGTGCTGCACTACCGCAGCATTCATCTGGCCTATATGGGTCTTGCGGAAAAGTCGGCCGAGTTCGAGCTGCGCGCGGTCGACCTCGATCCGCTGTCGTTCATCAAATGGTTCAATGTCGCGACGGCCTATCTTTCCGCCGGACGATACGAGCAGGCCATCGCCGCTTCGCGCCGCGCGCTCGCATTGGTGCCGGAGAGTCCGCAGGTGCTCGAGATCATCTGCGAGTCCGAAGTGGCGACCGGCGATCTTGCCGCGGCGAAACAGCTTGCCGCACAGCTCTCTTCCGGCTCGATCGCGGTGCCGGCGCCCGCCTGCGGCATCCAGCTTGCCATGGCCATGGGCGCGAAACGTCAGGCGCGCAGAATCGCGGACGCGATCGCCGCAGGCTACGACACCGGATCCACCTTCGCCTCCGGCATCGCGGACCTCTATGCCTTCTGCGGCGACGTTCCCACCGCGCTGGCATGGTACGACAAGGCCTATGACCGGCGCGAACTCAGGCTGTTGCTGAAGCGATTCGATCATCGCCTTCCTGACGCACTCAAGGCGGCTCCCGCCTGGTCGGCTCTCTGGAGCAAGCCGGCGCTGGTCGCCTGGGAGGCGCGGCGCCAGGCTATCGGCGCGCGCATTCTGGCGGGGCGGTAAGGCTTCGACGCGCGCCCCAGGCGCGAACTCGCTCCGGCTTGAGCCGCGTCACATCGCCGAGCGCAGCCGGCGAAGATGATCGAGCGCCGCGGTCGCCTTGGCCATCTCCGCGTCGGACTTGGCGGTGGCGATATCCTCCTGCGCGTCGATGATGCGCCGGTCGAGCTCCTCGGCGCTGAGCGAAGCCAGCGGCACCGCATCCTCGGCCAGGACCGTGACCTTCGCCGCCGTCACTTCCGCGAAGCCGCCGGTGATGAAGAAGCGGTCGTGCTTGCCGTGCGCGATCCGGGCGTCGATGACGCCGGGCTTGAGGGTGGAGATCAGCGGCATGTGGCCCGCCATCACGCCCATCTCGCCCTCGGCGCCCGGAATGGTGACCATCTCGGCCGCCTGCGAGAACAGCAGCCGCTCGGGCGAGACCAAGTCGAAGGAGATTTTATCGGTCATGTATATCTAGCGAGTAGTGAGTAGTGCGTAGTGAGTAGCAAAAGTTTTTCGCTTCTCGCTTCATAACTACTCCCTATTCACTACTCCCTATTCACCAATTACGCCGCTTCCATCGCCATCTTCTGGGCTTTGGCGCGGGCTTCGTCGATCGCGCCGACCATGTAGAAGGCCTGCTCCGGCATGTCGTCGCATTCGCCGTCCACGATCGCCTTGAACGAGCGGATGGTGTCCTTGAGCTCGACGAACTTGCCGGGCTGGTTGGTGAACTGCTCGGCGACGTGGAAGGGCTGGCTCAGGAAACGCTGGATCTTGCGCGCCCGGGCCACCACCAGCTTGTCGTCTTCCGACAACTCGTCCATGCCCAGGATGGCGATGATGTCCTTGAGCGCCTTGTACTGCTGGAGCACTTCCTGCACGCGGCGGGCGACAGTGTAGTGTTCCTCGCCGATGACCTGCGGATCGAGAATGCGCGACGTCGAGTCGAGCGGATCGACCGCCGGGAAGATGCCGAGCGAGGCGATGTCGCGCGAAAGCACTGTGGTCGCGTCCAGATGCGCGAACGATGTCGCGGGCGCCGGATCGGTCAGGTCGTCGGCGGGCACATAGATCGCCTGCACCGAGGTGATCGAGCCGCGGTTCGTCGAGGTGATGCGCTCCTGCAGATTGCCCATCTCGGTCGCCAGTGTCGGCTGATAGCCGACCGCGCTCGGGATGCGGCCCAGGAGCGCCGACACTTCCGAGCCGGCCTGGGTGAAGCGGAAGATGTTGTCGATGAAGAGCAGCACGTCCTTGCCCTCGGCGTCGCGGAAATATTCCGCCACCGAAAGGCCGGTCAGCGCCACGCGCGCCCGCGCGCCCGGCGGCTCATTCATCTGACCGTAGACCAGCGCGCATTTCGAACCCTCGGTCGAGCCCGTCTTGGGATCGATGTTGACCTTGGACTCGATCATCTCGTGATAGAGGTCGTTGCCCTCGCGCGTGCGCTCGCCGACGCCGGCCAGCACGGAATAGCCGCCATAGGCCTTGGCGATGTTGTTGATGAGCTCCTGCATGGTCACGGTCTTGCCGACGCCGGCGCCGCCGAAGAGCCCGATCTTGCCGCCCTTGGTATAGGGGCAGAGAAGGTCAACCACCTTGATGCCGGTGACGAGGATCTCGGCAGAGCCCGCCTGTTCGGAGAAAGTCGGTGCCTCGCGGTGGATGCCCGCCATGTGATCTTGCGCGATGGGGCCGGCCTCGTCGATCGGCTCGCCGATGACGTTCATGATGCGGCCGAGCGTCGCCGGGCCTACCGGCACGCGGATCGGGCCGCCGGTGTCGACGACCTCCTGCCCGCGCACCAGGCCCTCGGTCGAGTCCATGGCGATGGCGCGCACCGCGTTCTCGCCCAGATGCTGCGCTACCTCGAACACCAGACGCACCTTGTCGCCGGTGCGCGGATCGGTGTTGGTGGTCTCGAGCGCATTCAGGATCGCGGGTAGTCCGCCCGGAAACTCCACGTCGACGACGGCGCCGATGATCTGCAGCAGCTTGCCCTTGGAGGCGATCTTCACGGGAGCGTTCATGGTCGTGTCTTCCTGTCTTTAGACGGCCGCCGCGCCGGCGATGATCTCGATCAGTTCGGTCGTGATCTTGGCCTGGCGGGTGCGGTTCATCTGGATGGTAAGCGTATTGATCAGGTCGCCCGCATTGCGGGTGGCGTTGTCCATGGCGGTCATCTGCGAAGCGTAGAATCCGGCCTCGTTCTCGAGCAAGGCGGAAAGAATCTGGACTGCGATGTTGTGCGGCAGGAGCTCGGTCAGGATCGCGACTTCGTCGGGCTCGTATTCGTAGAACGGCGCCGGCCCGGCGTTCTCGATCACCGCGGGGATGAGCTGCTTGAGCACCGGCTGCTGGTTGACGACCGATTTGAAGCGGCTGTGGACGAGGGTGACGACGTCGAATTCGCCGGCATTGTAGAGCTCCAGGATGCGCGCTGCGATCGGCTGCGCACGCGCCATGTTCGGCGTCTTGTTCCCGACCTCATAGCTCTCCACGAAACGAGCGCCATATTGCCGGCGAAGCTGGTCGCGCGCCTTGCGTCCGACGGTGAGAATCTTGACGTTCTTGCCGGCGGCGACGAGCTCGGCAAGCTTGCGTCGCGCCTCGCGTACGATGGCGGAGTTGAACGCTCCGGCCAGCCCGCGATCTGCCGTTGCCACCACGATCAGGTGGCGCTCGTCCTTGCCGGTGCCGGCCAGCAGCAGCGGCGCCGAGGGGCCGCCGACGCTGGCCGCGAGATTCGAGATGATCGTGGAGATGCGCTCGGCATAGGGACGGGCGGCCTGGGCGGCCTGCTGCGAACGGCGCAGCTTCGCCGCCGCCACCATCTGCAGCGCCTTGGTGATCTTCTGCGTGGACTTCACGCTTCCGATCCGCACGCGCATTTCCTTGACGGTTGCCATCGCGGGCGCGCCTTCGCTTAAGTGAAGCTCTTGGAGGTTTCGTCGAGTGCCTGTTTGAGCATCGCTTCCAGTTCCGGCGTCAATGCCTTCTGATTGCGGATGCCTTCGAGGAATTGCGGATAGGAAGTTTTCAGCCGCGACAGCAGCGCCTCCTGGAACGCGCCGACCCGGTTCGCGGGGAACGGATCGAGATAGCCGCGCGTGCCGGCATAGATCACCGCCACCTGTTCCTCCACCGCGAAAGGCTTGTATTGCGGTTGCTTGAGCAGCTCGGTCAACCGCTCGCCCCGCGCCAGCATCTTCTGTGTCGAGGCATCGAGGTCGGAGCCGAACTTGGCGAACGCCGCCATCTCGCGGTACTGCGCCAATTCGCCCTTGATCGGGCCGGCCACCGTCTTCATCGCCTTGATCTGAGCGGCCGAACCGACGCGCGACACCGAGATGCCGACGTTCACTGCCGGACGGATGCCCTGATAGAACAAGTCGGTCTCGAGGAAGATCTGCCCGTCGGTGATCGAGATGACATTGGTCGGAATATACGCCGAGACGTCGTTGGCCTGCGTCTCGATGATCGGCAGCGCGGTCAAGGAGCCCGCGCCGTTGTCCTCGTTGAGCTTGGCGGCGCGCTCGAGCAGGCGCGAATGCAGATAGAACACGTCGCCCGGATAGGCTTCGCGCCCCGGCGGACGGCGCAGCAGCAGCGACATCTGGCGATAGGCCACCGCCTGCTTGGAAAGATCGTCGTAGATGATCAGCGCGTGCATGCCGTTGTCGCGGAACCACTCGCCCATGGCGCAGCCGGAGAAGGGCGCCAGGAACTGGAGCGGCGCAGGCTCGGACGCGGTCGCCGTCACGATAATTGTGTAGTCGAGCGCGCCGGCGTCGGCCAAGGTGCGTACGATCTGCGCCACTGTCGAGCGCTTCTGGCCGATGGCGACGTAGATGCAATAGAGCTTTACCTTCTCGTCGCCGGTCGCGTTGATGGCTTTCTGGTTGATGATGGTGTCGATGGCAACGGCGGTCTTGCCGGTCTGGCGGTCGCCGATGATGAGTTCGCGCTGGCCGCGGCCGATCGGAATCAAGGTGTCGATGGCCTTGAGCCCCGTCTGCACCGGCTCATGCACGGACTTGCGCGGGATGATGCCGGGCGCCTTGACGTCGACGCGGCGGCGTTCGGCGACATTCGTCAGATCGCCCAATCCATCGATGGGATTGCCCAGGGGATCGAGGACGCGGCCAAGCAGGCCCTTGCCCACCGGCACATCGACAATGGCGCGGGTGCGCTTGACGGTGTCGCCTTCCTTGATCGTCGAGTCGGAGCCGAAGATCACCACGCCGACATTGTCGGTCTCCAGGTTCAGCGCCATGCCCTTGATGCCGCCGGGGAACTCGACCATCTCGCCGGCCTGGACGTTGTCGAGACCGTAAACGCGCGCGATGCCGTCGCCGACCGAAAGTACCTGACCGACTTCGCTGACTTCGGCTTCGGCACCGAAATTCTCGATCTCGCGCTTGAGGATGGCCGAAATCTCGGCGGGCTGGATATCCATGAGTTCTCGTCCTTCGTCCTCGAACAGAAATCAGAAATCAGAAGCCGGAAATCAGAACGTCTGATATGGCTGCCTTCAATCTGTCCCTGTCTCCTTCTGGTTTCCGATTTCTGAGTTCTGATTTCTGGCGGCGTTAGCCGCCTCGCATCGCGGTGCGTAGCCCGTTGAGCTTGGTGCGCAGGGAGGTGTCGATCATGCGCGAACCGATCTTGACGATGAGTCCGCCGAGCAGCGTGGCATCCACTTCGGCGTCCAGCTTGGGCTCGCGCCCGAGTTTGGCTTTCAGCACATCCTTGAGCGCCTGCGCCTCGCGCTCGTGCAGCGGCCGCGCAGAGATCACCTGCGCCGTGACTTCGCCACGCTTGGACGCGACCATCGCCTCGAAGGCCGCGATGATGTCGCAAAGGACGAACAGGCGCCGCTTGTCGGCCAGCAGGCGCACGAACTGGATGGTCAGGGGCTGCGCACCGATCTTCGTCAGCAGCGCACTCATGCCATTCTTCTGGTCGTCGCGGCTGAAGACCGGCGCCCGCACCAGGCGCTCCAGATCGGCACTCTGGCGCACCATCGTCTTCAGCGAGGCGAAATCCCTCGCCACCGAATCCAGGATGCCACCCTCGACAGCCAGCTCAAACGCGGCCGTGGCATAGCGCCCGGCAAGGCCCGAGAGATGTGCAAGTTCCGCCACGCGCGCTCCGTTTTCGTCACCGTCCGGCAGATTGCCGGAGCCGTGGTAAGTCTTTGAAATTCCTGTGAGTTCACTCCCGCGACCAAACGACTCCGTGCCGCGCGAGGCACTTAGCATGCGTACCGCTGCGGCGCAACATTATATCAAGCGCCGGGATGTCGCGGGCGGGCCCTCAGCAAGAATCCCGAATCAATTTAAGATCGCTAGCGGGTCAATTCGCAGAATTAGGAGCAATCGATGAGCCGCACTTTTGGACAGGTCTGCGCGATCTCCGCGGCGCTGCTGGCGATCGCTTCCGGCGATCCGGCTTGCGCCGCGGGTGTGAAGGCTCCAGGCAAATTCGCCGCCCGTCCGACACTGTACGTGTGGGAACGAACGCCGACGGGCGAGAAAGTGATCTATCCCGTCAGGAATGGGGTCGTGGATCGCCAAAACCCCCTGCATACCAAGGCGGCGGGCTGGATGGTGCATCTGCCGGTACCGCAGGAGTACATCTGCGTCAGCTATCATGGCACCGGCGCCCAGGGCGATATCTGCGGCATGAAATGCGACAACGGCAGCGGCGGCTACAACTTCTACAATATGAATTGCAACGCGGAGATTTTCGGCGGAAGCTACGATTTCGAATTTCAGTATTGATCGGTTGTGGCGGTAGGGCGGCCGCTCCCGCATTCCGGAAGGCTTTCGTAACCAGCTTCCTCAGCGCGGCATTAATCCGGGACCGCGCATGATCGCCGCCATGGACCGCACGACTGCCCTGTTCCCCGCCTATAGCGCCAGCGGCGTCGCCGAGACGATCCGAGCCGCCTTTGCGAATCTGGCCGTTCTGCTCTTCGGCAACACCCCGTTCTCGGGGCACACGCTGGAGGCAGATATCCGCGCATTGATTGCGCCCCAGCTGACGCTGCTTGTGCATCAACGTGCGAAACTCGCACCCGAGCGCTGGACGAAGACGCTGGACGCTTGTGTGGGCCGCACGTTTTTCTGGAATGGTGCGGCCGAAGAGCGCTTCAACCGGCTGGGCCGGCGCAAGCTCTGCGAATTGGTCGATACGCAGGTGGCCGAAGCTCTGCGTCAGGCCGCGGAGCCGCAAGGTCTGCCCTCGACCTCTCGGTTCGATTCCGCCTGGGCCGATTAGGCCGCAGGCAGCAGGGCAACGCTCTTTCTGTTTTCACTCCGCGCATCGAATACGCGGCGCGCCTCGGCCAGCTTCGACTTGTTCTCGATCGCCCATTCGCACAAACCGGTCACCGGCTCGAGCAAGGAACGCCCGAGCGGCGTCAGCGCATAATCGACCCGCGGCGGGACGGTGGGAAACACCGTGCGCGTGATCAGGCCGTCGCGCTCCAGCCCGCGCAGGGTGAGCGTCAGCATTCGCTGCGAGATGCCCTCGACATCGCGGCGCAGCTCGTTGAAGCGCATGGTGCGCTGGCCGAGCCGCGCCACCACCAGGATCGACCATTTGTCGCCGACCAGTGCCAAAACCGGGCTGATCGCTTGGCAATCCTCGGTTACATGTTTGTGCGTCGGTTTCATTTCGGTGCCTTCTTGCGCCAGGTCCTGGCAGTGACCAACTTAGCCCCAGTCACAAATAGTAACCTGACCCAAGGTTGCCAAGAGGAGAATTTTGATGCTGCCAAAACTTCACACTGTCATCGCCAGCACCCGGCCCGGCCGCATCGGGCCGGCCATCGGGCGCTGGTTCCACGAATTTGCCGACTCGCAGGGCAAATTCGACGCCAGGCTCGTCGACCTCGCGGAATTTCAACTCCCGGTCTATGACGAGCCGCACCACCCCATGCGGCGGCAATACGAGCACGAGCATACAAGGCGCTGGAGCGCGAGCGTGGGTGAGGCCGATGCCTTCGTCTTCGTCCTTCCGGAATACAATTACAGCCCGCCGCCAGCTTTCGTGAACGCGATCGATTACCTGTTCTGGGAATGGCAGTACAAGCCGGTGGGCTTGGTCAGCTATGGCGGCGTCTCGGCCGGATTGCGTGCAGCCCAGCAGGCGCGTCTGATGACCAGCACGCTCAAGATGATGCCGGTGCCGGAAGGCGTGGCGCTGCCTAACGTGTTTCAACAGCTTGCCGACGGGAAATTCGTCGCCAATGAGCTGAACACCCAGGGCGCGGCAGCGATGCTGAACGAGATGCACAAATGGTCGCTCGCTCTGGCGCCTTTGCGCGAAGGGCTGAAGCAGGCGGCCTGAGATGCGCGGCTGCGGCGAAAATGCTAGCCTGCGCCTATCTTGAAGCGGGAGAGATTCATGAAACACGTCATTGGGGCGGTCCTATTGGCGATGGTTCTGGGGAGCGGCGCGGCGCATGCGGCGCTGGCGGTCGGCTCCAAAGCCCCGGATTTCGACGTCAAGGCTGCGCTCGCGGGCAAGGCGTTCGACTTCTCGCTTGCCGCCGCGCTCAAGAAAGGACCGGTGGTGCTCTATTTCTTCCCGGCGGCCTTCACCAAGGGCTGCACTATCGAAGCGCATGAATTCGCCGAGGCCACCGACAAATTCGCCGCGCTGGGCGCGACGGTGATCGGCGTCACGGCCGGCAACGCCGATCGTGTCAGCGAATTCTCATCGGTCGAGTGCCGCAACAAGTTCGCGGTCGCCGCCGATCCCGACCAGAAGGTGATCAAGGCCTATGACGCGGTGCTGAAACAGAAGCCCGAATGGTCGGATCGCACCTCTTACGTCATCGCGCCGGATCACACCGTGCTGATGACCTACTCCGATCTCGATCCGGACAAGCATGTCGACATGGCGATGGAAGCGGTGAAGAAGTGGCGCGCGTCGCACCCCTGAGACCGGCTTGACGCGCCGCCGGCCGCCTGCCACAGCGACGCGATGACGCGAAAGCTGCAGCTCGGCCGCCCTAGCCGCCAACCGGCATCGCCGGCTGAGGCCGTGCTCGACACCGTGCCCAATCCGGAGCCAGGCGCCGTCTATGTCGCGCGCTTTACCGCGCCGGAGTTCACCTGCCTGTGCCCGGTCACGGGCCAGCCGGACTTCGCGCATTTCGTGATCGACTACGTGCCGGCGAAGTCGCTGCTCGAATCCAAATCGCTGAAACTGTTCCTCGCCAGCTTCCGCAGCCAGGCTGCATTCCATGAAGCGACGACCTTGACGATCGGCAAGCGAATTGCAGCCGCCGTCCGGCCCCGCTATCTGCGCATCGCCGGCTACTGGTATCCGCGCGGCGGCATCCCCATCGACGTGTTCTGGCAGACGGGCAAGCTGCCCGCTGGCGTCTGGTTGCCGGACACGGGCGTGAGAGCCTATCGCGGGCGCGGATAGGCTGTTTTCGCCAAAGCCTCGTGCCGATGGCAGCTCACGATGTGGTCGTTGACCATGCCCACGGCCTGGGCGAACGCGTAGACGATCACCGGGCCCACAAAATTGAAGCCGCGCTGTTTGAGCTCCTTGGACAGGACTTGGCTCATGGCCGTCTTGGCCGGCACCTGCGCGATGGATTTGAAGCGGTTGAGCTTCGGCTTTCCGTCGACATGCTTCCAGATGAGGTCGCGGAAGCCGCCGGGCTCCTTCTCTTCGATTTGGAGCCAGAGCTGCGCGCCCTTGATCGCGGCGGCGATCTTGGCCGGTGAGCGTACGATGCCCGCATTGCCCATCAGCCGCTCGACGTCGCGCTTGCCGTAGCGCGCGATCCGCGTCGGATCGAAGCCATCGAAGGCTTTGCGAAAGGCCTCCCGCTTGCGCAGGATGGTGATCCAGGAAAGCCCCGCCTGGAATCCATCCAGCACGAGTTTCTCGTAGAGCGCTCGCGGGTCGTATTCCGGCACGCCCCATTCGCGGTCGTGGTAGGCGACATAGAGCGGATCGATTCCGGGCCACGCACAACGTTTGAGGCCGTCCGTCACCGTCTCTTGGCTTTCTTCTTCGCTTTCTTGGCCGGGGTCTTGCGTGCGGAAGTCTTCTTCCTCGGGGCAGGCTTGGCGATGGCGATGAACACCGCTTCGATCTTGTTGCCGTCGAGATCGTAGACGAAGGCGCCGTAATAGCCCGGGCCGTAATCCGGGCGGGGCCCGGGCTCGCCGTTGTTGCTGCCGCCGCCGGCCAGTGCCGCCGCGTGGAATTTGTTCACCGCTGCCTTGCCATTGGCCGCAAACGCGACATGCGTGCCGTTGCCGCCGCTGGGGAGTCTTTTGTCATGCGGCACGCCGATCCAGAATTCGGGACGATCCTTGCTCTCGCCATAGGCGATCGCGTGGGGCGAGTAGTCCATGACCCGTCCATAGCCCAGCGCCTTGAGCACGGGATCGTAAAACTTCGCCGCCCGCGCGACGTCGCGCACGCCGACGGAAACATGGTGGAGCATGAAATCCTCCTTCAGAGCCAAGATGGTTTGGTCACGGACACGCCCACGCCGTTCGCTTCGATCGGGCTTCCCGCAGCTTCTTCGAGCCGATCGAGACGCACCAGCGCAAACCCGCGCTTGCCATAGACCGAAACGACTTCGCCGATCATATGCGCCCCGGCGCGCAGTTCAACGTCGGCCGCCAGACCTTGAGGACCTTCGACCGGCAGCAACCGCTTGCGCGCGGTGCCGCGGTGCTTCATCCGCGCGGTGAGCTCCTGGCCGACATAGCAGCCTTTTTCGAAGTCGACGGCACGGAGTTCGTCGAGCCCACCGTCGAGAGCGAAGATGCGCTCGAGTCCGAAGTCCGCGCCTTCCGGCACCCCCAGTTGCAGGCGCCGGTCGTGATAGCTGGAGGACGCGTGTGCGGGCGCCGGCAGTTCGGCGCGGGCGCCGATGGTGCGAAAGCCCAATGCGGCCAATCTGGGGTCTTCGAAAACGACACCGCGTTCCGACGGCGGCGCCTCGAAGCCGGCCAGCACGGCCAGCTGTTCGCGCGGCTCGATCTGCACCTTGGCGCGCAGCCTGTACATGGCGAGCCTTTTGATCAGGGAATCGCGGCTGGCCGCCGTGCAGTCGATCAAAATCGCGCCGTCGCCCTCGGCGAGCAGGAAGTCGAACAGGATCTTGCCCTGTGGGCTGAGGAGCGCCGCATACAGCGCCCGGCCCGGCTTCAGCTTCTCGATGTCGTTGGTGACGAGGCCTTGCAAAAATCCGCGCGCGTCGGGGCCGGAAACGGCGACGACGCTGCGGTCCTCCAGGCCGATGACGCTCATGCTTTGGGAGTAAACCCTCCCTTCGCGATTGCCAAGCACTTGCCCAAGGGCCTAGATGCGACGCCATGACAGAGAGCTTCGATCTCCTCATTCTGGGCGGCATCGCCGCGACACCGAACGGCATCGCCGAGGCCGATATCGGGGTGCGCGCCGGCCGCATCGCTGCCATCGGCCCGCTTGGCGGGGCCGCGGCTCCCGAAGTCGTCCACGCCAGGGGATTGCATGTATTGCCCGGCGTGATCGACACCCAGGTCCATTTCCGCGAGCCCGGCAACGAACACAAGGAAGACCTCGAGACCGGCAGCCGCGCGGCAGTGCTGGGCGGAGTGACGGCCGTGTTCGAGATGCCGAACACCGACCCGCCTACGGCCACGCACGGCGCCATCGAGGACAAGCTCGCGCGCGCCAAGGGCCGCATGTATTGCGACTATGCGTTCTATGCCGGCGCCACGGCGGCCAATATCGGCGCGCTCGGTGCGCTGGAAAAACTTCCCGGCGTTTGCGGCGTGAAGGCTTTCCTGGGTTCTTCCACCGGCTCGCTCCTGCTCAGCAAGCCGCAGGACATCCTGGCCGCTCTCAAGGCCGGCTCGCGCCGCATGGCGGTGCATTCGGAAGACGAGGAGCGGCTGAACACGCGCAAGGATCTGCGCGTGCCGGGCGACCCGCGGTCGCATCCCCTGTGGCGCGACGTGGAGACGGCGCGGCTGTCGACCGAGCGCGTTCTCAGGCTGGCACGCGAGGCCGGGAGGCGGCTGCATGTGTTGCACGTGACGACGGAAGAGGAATTGCCGCTGCTCGCCGCGGCGCGCGATTTCGCGACGGTCGAGACGACGCCGCAGCATCTCACGCTGGCCGCGCCGGAATGCTACGAGCGGCTGGGGACCTACGCGCAGATGAACCCGCCGATCCGCGAGTCGCGCCACCGCGAGGCTCTGTGGAAAGCCGTGCGCGAAGGTCTGATCGACGTCATCGGCTCCGATCATGCGCCGCATAGCAGGGCCGAAAAAGACAAGCCCTATCCCGACTCACCCGCGGGCATGCCCGGCGTCCAAACCTTGGCGACGATCCTGCTCGATCATGTGAATGCGGGCCGCATGAGCCTGGAGCGCTTCGTCGATCTGACCAGCGCCGGCGCGGCGCGCATCTTCGCTATCGCGGGAAAGGGGCGCGTCGCGCTGGGCTACGACGCCGATTTCATGCTCGTCGATCTGAAGAAAAAGCGCCGCATCGAGAATTCCTGGATTGCCTCGCGCTGCGGCTGGACGCCGTTCGACGGGATGGAGACGACGGGTTGGCCCATCATGACAATCATCCGTGGGCGGACCGTCATGCGCGACCACGCGCTGGTTGCCGACCCTGGCGGCGAGGCGGTGAGGTTTGCGGAAACTTTGGCAAACGCCAGCTAGCTGATCCTCCCCCGTTTACGGGGGAGGTGGCGCGAAGCGCCGGAGGGGGATTGTGCGAGCACGCGCCCCCTCCGCCTCGCTTGCGCTCGGCACCTCCCCCGCATGCGGGGGAGGATAAGGATCTTCAATGCATCGAGAACTCGTGACCGTAGTGCTTGAGTTCGGCCGGCGAGATCAAACCGCGCGCCGCGACGCGCACGGAATGGAGCTTGCCTTCGATGCTCGTCTCCCAGAAGTCCAGGAATTTCGTCAGCACCGGAAACGCCGGCGCGATGTCGAATTCCTGCCAGATGAAGGTCTGCAGAACCGACGGATGGTCCGGCAGGTGATAGAGGATCTCCGCCGTGGTCAGGCGGTAGCCTCGCAGTCCCAATTCGAACCCGCTCATTCTACCCTCGAACGCCATACCCCTTGCGCACGCAAGCTTACAGTCTCCCGCAAGCCTCTTGAAAAAAGGTTTGCATGCGGGATTTGGTTCCCGTTCAGGCTTGACTCGTCCGATTTGCCGCTTTCCTCTGGCCTGACGTAGTTTCCGGACCGTTATCAGCAATCTCGACTGGAAAGTGCCAAGATGAAGAGCCGCTTCAGGGCGATCCTGATCAGCAAGCACGACGATGTGCAAAAGGTCGAGGATGTCGAGCTTTCGCGGGCCGATCTGATGGAGGGCGATGTCACCGTCGAGGTTTCGCATTCGACCGTGAATTACAAGGACGGGCTCGTCCTGGGCGGCCGCTCGCCGGTGGTGCGCCGCTTTCCGATGATCCCGGGAATCGACTTGGCAGGCACGGTGGCGGAGTCGTCGCATGCGGGTTTTAAGTCGGGCGACAAGGTTCTGCTCAACGGCTTTGGGCTGAGCGAGACGCACTACGGCGGCTACAGCGAACTCGCGCGCGTGAAAGGCGACTGGCTGGTACCGCTGCCAAAGGCGTTCTCGCCAGCCGAGGCGATGGCTATCGGCACGGCGGGCTATACCGCAATGCTTGCCGTGCTGGCGTTGGAAGATGCCCATATTACGCCCGACAAAGGCGCGGTGGTGGTGAGCGGCGCTGCCGGAGGCGTCGGCTCCGTCGCGACAGCGCTTCTTGCGAAGCTCGGCTATCGTGTCATCGCCTCGACGGGCCGTACGGAGGAGGTGGACTATCTCAAGGGTCTCGGTGCCGCGGAGATCATTCCGCGTGCAGAGCTTGCAGCGGATCCGCGGCCCTTGGCGAAGGAGCGCTGGGCCGGCGGCATCGACAGCGTCGGCTCGAAGACGCTTGCCAACATGCTCGTCGCGACCTCCTATGGCGGAGCGGTCGCGGCCTGCGGCTTGGCCGGCGGAATGGATTTGCCCACGAGTGTCGCGCCCTTCATCCTGCGCGGCGTATCGCTTCTGGGGATCGATTCGGTGCAGATGCCGATGCCGCGGCGGCGCCAGGCCTGGGATCGACTGGCACGCGATCTGGACATGTCGAAGCTCGCAGCGATGACGAAAACCATCGTCTTCGGCGAGCTCCGCCAGGCCGCCCAGGACATCCTCGCGGGAAAGGTGCGCGGTCGCGTCGTCGTGGAAATTCGATGAACGAATTGAGCCACGTTTTCCTCATCTTCCCAGGGATCGTGATCGGGCTTGTGGTTGCCGCCCCGATCGGGCCGGTAAACCTGATCTGCATCCGCCGTACCTTGCAATACGGTTTCTTGAACGGTTTCGTCTCAGGCCTCGGCGCGGCACTGGGCGATGGACTGTTCGCCATCGTCACCGGCTTCGGCCTGACCGCGATCTCGCAGCTCATCGAGGGCTTGTCGCTCGCGCTCCAACTCGCCGGCGGGACGCTGCTCCTCTGTTTCGGGCTCTATACCTACTTCTCGCAGCCGCCGAGCCGCTTCGACACCAAGGCCGAGAACGGCGACAAGGCAGGCCGGACCCTCGCCAGGTCGATGGCGTCCACCTTTGCGCTCACCATCACCAATCCTGCCACCTTGTTGGGGTTCACCGCGATGTTCACCGGCTTGGGCGGCCTGGCAGGCGACAATCCCAGCTTCTTCGCGGCTGCGTTCGTCGTCGGCGGCGTGATCGTCGGTTCGAGCCTGTGGTGGCTGGCGCTGACCCTTGGCGTGGGCCTTCTGCACGCGCGCATCGACGATCGCGTGATGCGCATCATCAATCATGGATCGGGACTGCTCGTGGCGGCCTTCGGGCTCGGCGTCCTCGGCCACGTCGCTTACCGGTTGCTCTGATGACGGTCGGGGCGCGCGCCAGATCAGGGGAGGAACGGCGCGCGCCATCCGGCCTTTGGACGCCCTGGCCAGGAGGTGCAACCCTCCGGGCGCCCAGTCATCGGCTGACCAGTATAAAACGCGCCACCGGGATGGCTTGGTCGGTTGCGGAACGTGAAAAAGCGTCAATGAAGGCGCGTTAACTCGGCGCGCATACCAGCGACACCTTGCGCACTTCCGTCGCGGAGGGCGCCCGCAGCGCCGAGCCGTAATGCTTGACGGCCAATTTGATCCGTACACGTCCGTCCTGCACCAGATTCGGCGGCACCGCGAACCCGTAGCCGCCGCCGGCCTGTGCTTCGCGAACACCGAAGGGAGACACGCTGCCCAGGCGCTTGCCGTTTTCGCTGCGCACCGCAATCGCGCTGGCGCGCGGCAGCGGCCCCACATCGATCAACAGGCGCAAGCTCATTGAACAAGGGGGCGCAGCCAGGGTTTCTACGCGCCATGCCGGCGCTGCCGCGGCCGGGGTCGCAACGACTGCGAATGCCAGTACGGCGAGCACACGCCGGGCCATCCGCCTACCACACCGTCACGGACGCGGCTTGCAGCTTCGTTGCCGGGGCTCCGCGAAGCAGGGCGGTTCCGGGCGCGCTGCGCGGCACGACCTGGATTGTGAGAGTCTTGGCGTTCGCCGCCTGTGCAGAGCGAAGCGCGCGATCGATCGGCACTGAGAAGGTTGCCGGCATGCCCGCCATTTTGGGCGAGAACCCGAAGAACGCGATGCTGCCCGCGAAATAGGGGCTCTTGGCGGAGGTGTCGGTGTTGCCGCCAGGCGCATTCACCAGCACGGCGAAGCTGCGCGGCGCCGACGGCGAGCTCGGATAGGGGATGGTGACCTTGGCAATCACAGCGTTGCTCTTCTCCAGGAGCGCGCGAGGGGAGGCTGCGAGAGCAGCCACGCCGTTCTTCACCGTGCCCTTGACAGCGCGCGCCGCCACCTGAATCGGGCACTTGCCGATCATGTCCTCGCCGGTGCCTGGCTGGTAGGTGTAGCCGAACTGCGCCATGGAGACGTAACTCCCGGCCTCGACTTGCGTCACCGGCTGGCCCTTGGAATTGACATAGAACATGAACTTCTCGCGGGCATACTTGTCCCAGCTCGCGCCCCTGCGCAGGTAGGGAAGGCGGCAAGATTGCTGCTTGCGGGTCCATACATCCCACAGACGGTCCATGTTGGAGTGGTGCAGGAAGAAGATCGGGTCGACCGGCGACAGGTTGTCCTGCATGAAGCCCAGCTGCGAGTTTGGCACGTGATTGACGCCGCCGATATTGTTGTGGGTGAGATTGTGCGGCTGGCTCTCGAGCACGCCGATGAGCGGGTTGCGCGGCGCCATCTGGCTGTGCTGATCGGTCTCGCCGCTGTTGAAGTCGGTGAAGGATGGTGCCGAAAGTCCGCCGTCGACCGTTTCCTTCGACACCGCGACCTGGGTATCGTCGTCGAGGCAGGCGTTTCCGGTCTTTAAGTAACGCGCATAGGGCGTGGTCGCGAACATCGTCGCCTTGGCCTGATCCCACACCGACGCCAGAGTCGGCATACCGCGGACATCGAGCGCCGACAACTGCTCATTCGACAGCCCCGACCAGAACGCTTCCAGCGCCGGGTTGAGATAGTTGTAGAAGGTGTCGAAGCTAGAGATGTACTGATTGTAGGCTTGGTCGATGGGCGTGAGTATGCCCTCAAGCATCGGTTTGGGGATGCAATAGCCCGGTTGCTCGCCGCCCGTCGCCGACCAGTCCCAATAAGGCATCGCGAATTCCGGATTGCCGCCGAGCTCTCGCACGGTCTGTTCGAAATAGCCGAGATAGGGGCGGTGCCAAACGAAGAACCACCAGTTCATGTGCGGGCAGTCGAGCGTGTGGATGAAGGCGTTGCGGAACCAGTTGCGGCCGTCGCGCGGGTCGAGCGCCAGCATGCGCTTGATCGCGGTGGCGTAGCTTTCCAGCATCGCCGCGCCTTCCTTGCTCGTCGCGTTGTAGCGGACATATTTGGGCGTCGCGCGACCGACGGTCGGCACGGCAGAGACACCCGCGAACGCCGCGGTGGCCGCAAGGAAGCTGCGGCGCGATGTGCCGCGCGGACGATGGCCCATTGGAATATCCCCTCGGCTCGAACCGGAAGGGTAAAACTATCGAAGGTAGTTTCAAAGATCAAAAGACGCGCATCGCCGCTGGGCCACGCGCCCGGTATCAACGGCGCAGCTTGGCGAGCCGGTCGAGCACCGCATCGGCGTCCGTGACGATCTCGCGCACGATTTCGGCGGCGGACTTCACGGCATGGATCGCGCCTGCCCCTTGGCCCATGGCGAAGGCGGAGCGCTCGCGCGAAAGTCCTTCGATCTGGCCGCCGATACCGCCCATCACGCCCGCCTGATGCGAAAGCATCGCCTGCTGCGGGAAGGGCTGGATGTCCGAAGGCCGGCTCTCCCAATCGGCCGTCCACTCGTTCTTGAACACGCGCATCGGCTTGCCCGAATAGGCGCGCGTGACGATCGTATCCTCGTCGTTGGCGTCCACGATGACTTGTCTGTAGAGCGCACCGGCATGGGCTTCGTTGCTGGCGATGAAGCGCGTTCCCATCCACACGGCTTGGGCGCCGAGCGCCAGCGCCGCCGCCAGCCCGCGCCCGTTGACGATCGAGCCGGCCGCGATCACGGGTACCTTCACCGCGTCGACGATTTGCGGGATCAGCGCCAGCCCCGCGATCCGTCCGGTGTGTCCGCCGGCTTCGGTCCCTTGCGCGACGACGGCATCGAGGCCTCCGGCTTCCGCAGAACGGGCGTGTTTCACCGTGCCGTTCACGTTCATCACTTTCAGGCCGGCGTCGTGGAACTTCTTCACCAGATGCGGCGGCGGCACGCCGAGACCGGAGATGAACGCCTTGGCACCGCCTTCGATGATGACGTCCGCGGCGCGTTCGAGCGATTCCGGCACCGCGGCCAGAAGATCGACGCCGAACGGCCTGTCGGTGAGATCGCGGGTCTTCTCGATCTCGCCTCGGATCTCGGCGAGCGAGCGCCCCGCCATGCCAAGCGTGCCGAAGCCTCCGGCGTTCGACACCGCGGCGGCGAGCTCGGCGTAGGAAACGCCGCCCATGCCCGCAAGCAGGATCGGGTGCTCGATTCCGAGCATGTCGCAGATCGGCGTGCGGATGGTCATGGGGCTGCTCGCATCGGTCGCGCCTTATCCATAGCGCTTCTGCGCCTCGCGAGTCAGGCCTAACCCAACGGAAAGAAAGTCCGAGCCGCCCGCGATCCGGGCGGCCGGGGCAGCGGCGGCAATCGCTTTGCGCACGGCCGGCACGCGGCTGGAGCCGCCGGTGAAGAAAATCGTCGAGACCGCATCGGGCCGCATGCCGGCATCGTTGATGCAGCGCGCGGCGAGTGCGGTCAGTCGCTGGTTCTTGTCATGGATCGCGGCTTCGAATCCGGCGCGTGTCGCGTTCGCGCATAGAGTTGCATCAAGGAAGGACAAGTCGATCATCACAGAATCGTTGCCGCTCAGTCCGATCTTGGCGTCCTCGACCGAAAGCGCGATGCGATGGCCGAGCCGTCGGCGCAAAGTCACGAGCAGGCGCGCGGCTTTTTCGGGCTCGCAGGCATCGGCGACAAGTTCCCTGACCTCGCGCACATTGCGCCAGGTATAGGCGAAGTTGATCGTCGACCACGTCGCAAGCTCGTAATAGAGCGACTTAGGCATCGGCAGATCCTTGGTGCGGAGCTGGGTGCCGAGACCAAGCAGCGGCATCACCGCGTCGAGGCTCAGACGCGCGTCGAAATCGGTGCCGCCGATGCGAGCGCCGTCGTTGGCGAGGATGTCTGCGCTGCGGTCGGCGCGGCCGCGGCGTTCGGGCCCGATGCGCACGACGCTGAAATCCGAGGTGCCGCCGCCGATATCGGCGATCAGCACGATCTCCTCGGCCATCGCGGTCTCTTCGTAGTGATAGGCCGCGGCAATGGGCTCGAATTCGAAGCTCACTTCGCGAAAGCCGGCGCGCCGCGCGATGGCTTCGAGCACGGATTGCGCCTTCCTGTCCGCGACCTTGTCGTCGTCGACGAAGCGCACCGGACGTCCGTGCACCACATGGCTCAGCTCTTCGCCGGCGAAGCGTTCCACCCGCTGCTTCAGGTGGCGGATGAACAACTCGATCACATCGGTCAGCGCCACCATCTTGGTGCCGAGTGCGGTCTTCTCGTCGATCAGGGGCGAGGCGAGGATCGATTTAAGCGCGCGCATCAGCCGACCCTCGGTCTGGCCGACATAGGCAGCGACCGCCGCGCCGCCATAGAGCACGCGCCCGCGCGCCTCGTAATCGAAGAACACCGCGCTCGGCATCAGCGTGCTTTCACCTTCCAGCGGCGCAAGCGTGGGCCTGCCTTCCCGCAGAATGCCGATCGTCGAGTTGGAAGTGCCGAAATCCAGTCCGCAGGCGCGCATCGCTGTCCCCGTCTTGCCCGAGAGGGGATGTCATCTAGTACGCAAAACCCGGGCTTGCCAGACTGTTTTTTCGCGCTTAAAATGACGCCGCATCGTGGGATGTCCGGAAAACCGGGCGTCCCACTTTTTGTTTGTGTACGGACGATCAGGCCGGGTGCGGCCGTGCGGAAAGGGTGCTGCCGGTCAGCGCGGTGTAGAGCGCGACCGCGATCACGTTCGGAATCCAGGATGTGTAGGCCAGCCAGGGCGACATCTGGCTGTAGCTGTGGAAGCCCAGGAAGATCATCCCGATCGGGATCTGCAGCCGCAAGGTCACCGCGCCGAAGGTCATCGCATAGCTGAAGCGCATCCAGATGCGATGGGCGGCGAAATTGCCGGCGAGCGCCGCGCGCCAGCCGCCGATATTTGCGGTGATCCAGGAAACCGCGAGCAGCCCGAAACCCAATCCCGCGAACGGCCCGCCCGAGGCGTAGGGCGCCGTCGCCAGCGCTCCGGCCCCGGCGATCAGACAGGCGACGATGTAAACGCGTCCCGTCCAGCGATGCAGGCGGGGCCGCCGCGCGCGCAATCCTGGAATGAACTGGAAGGGACCCGCGGCGAGCGCGATCGGCCCGACAAGCATGTGGGTCAGCGCCTGAACGGGGACGTGGTGGATGACCCGCTGGATATCCGGGTCGATCAACGGGTAGCCACCGGACAACGCGGCCCAATAGCGCAACGACCAAAGTGCGACGCCCGCGGCCAGAAGCGTCATCCCGCACCGGACAAACCGCACCGATCCCGCTTCCATTGCAGCGCCTCCTGCAACCGACTAAACAGTGTCAAGATACCATGGAGCCTCATTTGAACACTGTCAAGATCAAGGCCGCCAGAAAACCGCGCGTCCGGCGCCCCTATCATCATGGCGATCTCCCCGAGCGCCTGGTCGAAGTCGCCGAGGCGGTGATCCGCGAGCGCGGGGTCGACGGATTTTCGCTGCGCGAAGTGGTGCGCCGGGCCGGGGTATCGCCGGCCGCGCCGGCCCATCATTTCGGCGACGCGCGCGGACTGCTGTCGGAAGTGGCGCTGCGCGGCTTTCGCGCCTTCGGTGACGCCCTGGCTGCCGCCGACGCCCGCGGCGGTACCGATCCCGAGAAGCGGCTCTATGAGCAGGGCCTCGCCTATGTGACGTTCGCCCTCAAGCATCCTGCGCGCTTCCAGCTCATGTTCCGGCACGGAAAATACGATATCGGCTACAAGGATCTGCCGGCGGCGTCCGAGCGCGCTTATCAGGTGCTGGAGGACGCGGTTCGGGCGGCCATGGGCTTGGCGGCGGGCGAGCCCATGACCGATGACGCCAACGGGTTCCTGATGGCGACATGGTCGGTGGTGCACGGCTTCGCCCATCTGGCGTTGGGCGAAGAGCTCACGCGGCCGGCCCGCGCGCGCGGCGGAAAAGACCAGGTCCTCCAGGCTCTGCTGCCGTTGACGTTGAAGCATTTGCCGCGGCCGAAGAGGCCGCGGTAGCCAGAGCGGCGTCAGGGCACCTATAATCCCGTTCCATGAGTGCTCTCGAGACCTTCGACATCGCCGCCTGGACCGGGCCTTTCGCCGATGCCGAGCGCGATGCGGCGATTCGGGCGCTGGAAGGCGGACAGGTTCTGTACCTTCCGCATCTGCCCTTCGTGCTGAGCGAAAAAGAAAAGCGCCTGTTGACGCCGGATTTGTTCAGCGGCCGGGCCAAGAACATCAGTCTCGATCCCTCGGGGAAGTTGAAGCACGCCGCCGGCGCCGACGGCGACCGCGCGCTGCTGCAAGGCATGATGCAGCGTTTCGCTTCGGGCGCGGTGTCGCTGATCGAAGGTTTGTTTCCCGGATATGCGCCCAAACTCGAACGCGCGCGCACCTCCTATCGGCCGGTCGAGATCGCAGGGCGCAAATATTCTCCGGTCCATGACGATACGCGGCTGCATGTCGATGCGTTCCCGACGCGGCCGATGCGCGGGCGCCGCATCCTGCGGCTGTTTTCCAACATCCATCCGGGAGCGACGCCGCGCGTTTGGAATGTCGGCGAACCCTTCGCGCAGATGGCGGAGAAGATCCTTCCCAGAGTGAAGGAGCCGCCGCCAATCGCGGCGTGGCTTCGCGCGGCGACGTTTCAGACCCGCGGCGTTCGCAGCCGCTACGACGACATGATGATGGGCCTGCACGACCAGGCCAAGCTCAATGTGGACTATCAGCAAGCGACGCCGAAGACCGAGATCGCTTTCCCGCCGGGCACGACGTGGCTCTGCTACACCGACCAGGTGATGCATGCGGCTTTGTCCGGCCAGTACGTGCTGGAACAAACCTTCCACCTGGACGTCGAGGCGATGGCAGAGCCTGCGCGCGCGCCGCTCAAGGTACTGGAGCGGATGACCGGCCGGGCGTTGGTGTGAACAGCGCTACTGCAACACCTCGATCTGCTGCGGATTGGCGATCTCGATCTCCGGCCCGTTGAAGCGCTGGACGATGCCGCGCACGCGGATACGCTTGCCCTGATAGTCGCGCGGGTCCAGGCCGTCGCGGCGGAAATTCGCCATGTCCTGCGGCGCCACCGTCACGGTGAAATCGGTGCGCCAATCCGGCCCAAAGTCGAGATAGGCGCGGCCGTCGCGCAGATCGGCGCTGACCACGACCCCTTCGACGATCTGGAAGGTCCCAGCATCGGTGCCGAGCTGTTCGGGCGTGCGGACCTGGTAATTCGGAGCCGCCCACAAGCCCAGCCTCTGCGCGCGCGCCTGCGCTTCTGCGGCATAGAGCTCGGCGGCGCATTCGGTGCGGTCCGGCGCGATCTCGACACGCGCCAAGCCGCTCTTGAGCAGCGCGATCTGCAGCCAGGGTTCGGGGTTGTCCTCGTTGAACACCTGGCCGCGCACGCGATCGTAACGGTCTTCCTTCGGCGCCATGGCCGTCACCGTCAGCACCTGGCCGCGCGCCATCGCGTCAATGGCGTTGAAAGCCTGCTGCTCGAAAATGACCGGCGCACGGTCCTGTGCCGCGTGCGGAAAACGGATGCCCTCCATATGCACCGCGCGTCCGTCGCGCAGGACCAGCGCATCGTTGGGCCGCTCGACGCGCATGATGCGGGCGTGCCCGATTTCGACGGGTCCTGCGCAGTCCGGCAGCGCGAGGGCCGCCTTGCAACCGAGCACGACCATTGCCAACGTCAACGCTGTCGAACGCATCGCACACCCCCCAAACTAGGGCCATTATGCACGGCGCGGAACGATTTTGCGACCCGCCGCGTGCCGCTTTCGACGGCCGATCTTCAGCGTGCGGGCCCTAGACTCACGCCCGTGGGCGGCGGCATCGAGTCCGGCACGAAGAAGTCGGGCATCAGGGTCTTGGTGGGATCGACGCGGTATTTGTCGAAATCGGCAACGCCTTCGCCCGCCAGAAACGTATCGTCGATCAGGAAATTGCCGGTGAATTCGCGCGCCGGTTTGGTGAATATCCGATACGCCGCGTCGCTAAGGATATCCACCGTGCGGCAGTGGCGCATGCCTTCGTCGCCGGCGAGCGCATTGCGTATGGCGGCGGTGGCGATGCCGGTCCTCGGCCACAGCGCGTTGAAGGCAATGCCGTCATCGGCGAACTCGGCGCTCATTCCCAGCACGCACATGCTCATGCCGAACTTCGCCATGGTGTAGGCGGTGTGGTTCTTGAACCATTTGGCGTTCATGTCGAGCGGCGGCGAAAGCATCAGCACATGCGGGTTGGCGGCGCGCTTGAGATGGGGGATGCAGCATCGCGAAGTGAGATAGGTGCCGCGCGCGTTGATCCCGTTCATCAAATCGTAGCGCTTCATGTCGGTCGCAAGCGTGCCGGTGAGCTGGATGGCGCTGGCGTTATTGACGCAGATATCGATGCCGCCAAATTTGGCCGCCGTCTGCTCGACCGCGGCCTGCACCTGCTCCTCGAAGCGGATATCGCAGACGATGGGCAGTGCCTTGCCGCCCGCGCGCTCGATTTCTTCGGCCGCGGTATAGACTGTGCCCGGAAGCTTGGGATGCGGCTCGACCGTCTTCGCCGCGACGGCGACATTGGCGCCGTCTTTTGCCGCACGCAGCGCAATCGCCAGCCCGATGCCGCGCGAGGCGCCGGTGATGAAGAGGGTCTTGTTCTTCAGCGACATTGTTTCTCCTCAGAGAAAGTCACGCCATAGCCGGGGATGTGCTGTCTCAGTCAGCCTCATCTTTTATCGCTCCATGCTGCGGCGAAGATTGCTACCAAAAGGCAGACCAAACCGCTCATCATCGCGGCCACCAAAATCCAAACGACAACGGGGTTGATCCCCAAAGCAAGGGAATGCTTTGCACCAACCAGACCAAGGGCGACCAGCAGGAGCGGTGTCAGGATCAGACCAAATCCCGCAATTATGAGACGCCTCCCGTTTACGGCCTCCTGTCGCATCACCCGCACCGGCTTCTCGGACAGGGGTTTTATACTGCGCTCGATCAGCGACAACAGAATCGCCACGCCGAGCCCAAAGGAAATAGCGACCGCCAACAAGTGTGTTTGGGCCTTGCTGAGAAAACTCAGGCCTAACCAAGAATTGGCCGCCATCGCTACAAAACCGGTTAGCACCAGCACGTTGGCGCAGAACCTGAGCAGACGGATTTCGGTGTGGCTGACGACCATGGCCTAGCTCGTTCGATACCACTCCACCGATTGCGCATCGTTCTCGCGCACGATCTTTCCCCGCGCGCGCAGGCAGTTAAGATGGGCGATGCTTTCGCCGGTCGCCATACCGTAATTGCCGCCGGTGATCTTGGCGCGGAACAGGGCAGGAAAGACGTCCACCGCACGCTTGGGTTCGGCGCAGAGCGCGAGCAGGTCCGCCATGTTGGTCTCATGGCCTTCGATCAGTTCCGTCAGACGCAGACGCGCGCCGCGGAACGGCTCGTTGTGCGAGGGCAGCACCAGGACGTCTTCGGGCAATACGGTCCGCAACTTGGCGCAGGAATCCAGCCAGTCCTGAAGCGGATTCGCCTCCGGCTCGGTCGGATGCACAGAGACATTCGATGAGATGCGCGGCAGCAGCTGGTCGCCCGAGATGATCAAGTTGGCCTCGGGACACCACAAGCAGGCATGCTCCGGCGAATGACCCTGGCCGACGATCACGCGCCAGCTGCGTCCGCCGATCCGGATCTCGCTGCCCTCGCGGATGCGGCGATAGGAGTTCGGCAGTTTGTAGACCCCGTGGCCGAAGCCGCCGAAACGCGCCTTGTAATTCTCGATCAGGTCTTCGCTCCAGCCCGCAGCGCGGTAGAAGCGCACGCCTTCGCGCGGTGCCTCCTGGCCGGTATCGGCGACCAGATTGCGGCACATCAGGAATTCTGTGCGCGTGATCCAGAGCTCGACGTCGAACTTGCGCGCCAGCCATCCCGCCAGCCCGATATGATCGGGATGCATGTGGGTGACGATGACGCGTCGCAGCGGGCGACCCTGCATCGGCCCGGCGAAGAGCGCCTCCCAAGCCTCGGTCGTCTCGGTGTTCCTGATGCCGGTGTCGACGGCCGTCCAACCGTCCTCATCCTCCAGCAGCCACAAATTGATATGATTGAGCTGCATAGGAAGGCGCATGCGCACCCAATGGATGCCGGGTGCGATCTCGATGGTCTGGCCGAGTTCGGGCCGCTCGGCGAAGGGATAGTCCAGATTGCGGCCCGGCCGCACGCGCTCGGCGATTTCCACGCTGCACCTTCGAATGCCTATCCGTCGACTATGGGAAGAGCCGGGACGACGCGTCAAGCCGCCACAATTCGGTCAAGCGGGATGCGGTAGCCTCGCGGTTGGGCTAGGCTGGCGAGAGTCGCCTTGGGAGGAAGCCATGCGTCATGGGGTCTATGTGTCTGTCGCCTTGCTGGCGCTCGCGGGGCCGGCGCTGGCGCAATCCGCCGATCCCAGGCAGGCACCCACCGGTTCCTATGCGCTCGAGACACGCCACAGCCAGGTGCTGTTCGCCATCCCGCATCTCGGCATCACCGAGTATTTCGGCCGTTTCGACAAGCTGTCCGGCACGCTGACCTACAACGCCGCGTCGCCGGAGAAGAGCGCGGTCAACATCACCATCGACATGACGAGCATCGACACTCCCAGCCATGAGCTGATGGGCGAGTTGATGGGTGCCGGCGTCTTCGACACGGCGAAGTATCCGACCGCGACATTCAAATCGACCTCGGTCACGCGTACCGGCGCCAATACCGGCACCATCTCCGGCGAGCTGACGCTTCACGGGGTGACCAAGCCGGTGAAGCTCGACGTCACCTTCGGCGGCGTGACCTCCGATCCGGTCTCCGGTGCGGACGATATCGGCTTCCACGCCACCGCGACGGTGAAGCGCACCGACTTCGGCATAACCGGCATGGTATGGGAGAGTTACGTCGGCGACGACGTGAAGCTCACCATCGAAGCCATGTTCCAGCATAGGAAGAACTAACCCATGCCCTGGCGCAGTACCGCGGAGCATTACGGCAATGTCGCGATGTTCTTCCATTGGCTGATCGCGGCGCTGATCGTCGTCAACATCTGCCTCGGGCTCTATTTCGCCGATCTGCCGAAATCCGACCCCTACCTCTACTATCTTGCTCAGATCCATAAATCGATCGGATTGACGGTGCTGGTCCTAAGTTTGCTGCGCGTATTGTGGCGCCTGGTCAATCCGGTGCCGCCGCTGCCCGCCGACATGCCGTCGGCGCTCAAATTCCTGGCGCGGGTCACCCAGTTCCTCCTCTATGTGCTGATCGTGATCATTCCGCTCTCGGGCTGGTTGATGGTGTCGGCCTCGCGCCATCCCGTGCCGACGCCCTATTTCTTCCTGTTCGATTGGCCCAACCTGCCGAAGGTCGCCGACCACGAATTGCTGGTAGACACGCACGCCTTTCTCGCCTGGTCGGCGATCGTGCTGGTGCCGCTGCATGTCGCCGGAGCGCTTTATCACCGCTATTGGCGCCGCGATCAGGTTCTGGCGCAGATGTTGCCATGGGGCTGAGGCGAGCGGCGGTTTTCAGTCTTGTGGCGCTGGCCTTCCCGGCCCACGGCGGCACCGTGCCGCATTGGAGCGTGGACGCAGCGAAGAGCCGGCTGGGTTTCAGCGTGCTTTGGGGCGGTCAGCCCTTTCGCGGCAACTTTCAGCGCTGGAAGGCGGACATCGTCTTCGATCCAAACGATCTCGCCCATTCCTCGGCCGATGTCTCGATCGACATCGCCAGCGAAAGCTCGGGCGATCCGGAGACCGACGACAATGTCAAAGGCGCGCAGGGGTTCCAGGCAGACAAGTTCGCGACGGCGCGCTTCACCACCACGGGATTCGTGCACAAATCGGGCGATTCCTATGTCGCCGGCGGCAAGCTCACCATCCGCGGCATTACCCGGCCCGTCCAGCTGCCCTTCACGCTGACATTTGGCGGCAACAGCGCGCATATGGTGGGCACCGCGGAGATTTCTCGGATCGACTTCGGCGTCGGCCACGGCGGTGACTTTTCCAAGCCGGTCCCCGTCGCCTATCAGGTTGCGGTGACGGTGGATCTGACAGCCAACAAGGCGCCATAGCGGCTCGAATCCGGGCCCTGTATAAGCGTCGCCGTGATCGAAGCCCGCGCCAAGACCATCGAAGCTTCGCCTGCCGCCATCGCGGATGCGGCGCATCGCCTGCGCGCCGGCGGGCTGGTCGCATTCCCGACCGAGACGGTCTACGGGCTCGGCGCCGACGCCACCGATGGCGAAGCGGTCGCGGCAATCTTCGCCGCCAAGGGTCGCCCGCGCTTCAATCCGCTGATCGTGCATGTCGAAGACCTGGAACAGGCCGAGCGCCTGGCGCGGCTGCCCGATGCCGCGCGCAGGCTGGCTCGAGCATTCTGGCCCGGCGCGCTGACGCTGGTCGCGCCGCGCAAGGCAGACTGTGCGGTATCGCTGCTGGCGAGCGCGGGTCTCGACACCCTGGCCCTTCGCGCACCGTCGCATGCGGTGGCGCGCGCGCTGTTGAAGGAGACGGGACGGCCGCTCGCCGCGCCCAGCGCCAATGCCTCGGGCCGGGTCAGCCCCACGACCGCGGCTCATGTCGCCGACGAGCTCGGCGACAGGATCGATCTCATCCTCGATGGCGGAACAGCCATGCTTGGAATCGAATCCACGGTGATCGGTTTCGTCGACGGCCGCGCGACGCTGCTCAGACCCGGTGCCGTTCTGCGCGATGACATCGAAGCGCTGGTCGGACCGCTGGCAGCGCCGGCTGCGGCCATCCTGGCGCCGGGGCAGCTCGAAAGCCATTACGCGCCGCGGGCGCGGCTCAGGCTGAATGCGAAGGACGCAGGGAACGGCGAGGTGCTGCTCGGTTTCGGGCCCGAGGCACCGTCAAAGGTCACCAATCTCAGTGCCGGCGGCGATCTGAAAGAAGCCGCGGCGAACCTCTTCGCGATGTTGCGCGCGCTCGATGCTTCCGGCGCGAAAGCCATCGCGGTAATGCCGGTTCCGGACACCGGCCTAGGCGAAGCGATCAACGACCGGCTGCGCCGCGCCGCAGCGCCGAGGCGCGCATGAGCGCGGACGCGCTGTCGCGCCTCAAACAGGTCTGCGCCCATAGTGAAGACCCGGCGGAGATCGCGCCGCATGTCGAAGAATGGCGCGGTGCCTGGCACGGACACTCGCCGCTGCTGCTCAAGCCGGCGACGACAGAGGAAGTCTCGCGCATTCTTGCGATCTGCCATGAGACCGGCACGGCGATCGTGCCGCAAGGCGGCAACACCGGTCTCGTCGGCGGCCAGATCCCGCTGCATGGCGAAGTGCTGCTTACGACAGCCCGGCTCAATTGCATCCATGATGTCGATGCAGCGGGCGCGACTCTGAGGGCGCAGGCGGGTGCCATCCTTGCCGATGTCCGGAGCGCGGCAGCGGACGCCGGGCTGATGTTTCCGCTGAGCCTCGCCTCGGAAGGTTCCTGCACCATCGGCGGCAATCTTTCGACCAATGCCGGCGGGGTCAACGTCCTGCGCTACGGCATGGCGCGCGACCTGGTGCTCGGCCTCGAAGTCGTGCTCGCGGACGGACGGGTGCTGGATCTGATGCACAGCGTCCGCAAGGACAACACGGGCTACGATCTGAAGCAGCTCTTCATCGGCGCCGAAGGCACGCTGGGCATCATCACCGCCGCGGAACTCAAGTTGTTTCCGAAACCTCGCGACTGCGTCACGGCCTTCGTGGCGCTGGCCGATCCGGCCGCGGCCGTGACGCTGTTGGCGCGGTTGCAGGATGCGACAGGCGGCTTGCTCACGGCGTTCGAGTTGATCCCGCGCGTCGGCGTGGAGCTCGTGCTGAAGCACATACCAGACACTGCCGATCCGCTGTCGCGGCCATCGCCGTGGTACGCGCTGATCGAAGGTCCGCTGACGGAGGAGATGCTCTCCGGATTGGATGGCGTGGTGGCTTCCAGCGAGGCGCAGCGCCGTGCGCTGTGGCGGCTGCGCGAGAGCCTGTCGGAGGCGCAAAAAAGAGAAGGCCTATCGCTCAAGCATGACATCGCGGTGCCGGTCGCGGACCTGCCCGCCTTTGTCGCCGAGGCGGTGACGGCAGTGCAGGCGTTGGCTCCTGGTGCCCGCCCGGTGAGCTTCGGTCATCTGGGCGACGGCAATTTGCACTTCAACTTCCAGGTCCGCGATCTGTCTCAGCGCGATGCGGTGGCGCGGTTGGTGCATGACATCGTGCAGCGCTATCGCGGCAGCTTCAGTGCCGAACACGGCATCGGCGCCCTCAAGCGCGAGGAACTCGTGCGCTATAAATCGCCCGTCGAAATCGAGTTGATGCGGGCGCTCAAGCGCACCCTCGATCCGAAGAACATCCTCAATCCGGGAAAGATAGTTGCGCCGCTTCCTTGAATTCGGGCGGAGGCGTCATTGCATGGGCCGCGGCAAGCGCGGCGCGCTCGGCGTTGGATACAGCGCTCAGCACCGCGGTGGCGATGGTGGCGGCGTAAGGCACACTCTGCACCAGCAGCATCACCATCCATAACATCGCCGGCGGCTCGTCGAAGCCGTGCTGCAGCGCGACAGATACGATCGCGGCGGCGCAAAGCGCGAACAGCGTCGTCTCCTGCCACACCACGCGCAGAGCTTGGCTGAGTAGCGCCGGGTCCTCGCATTTGGGCGTGCGCAGGAACGGCTTGTTCGAGGTGAAGAGGCCTGCGATCACCGCCTTGGCCACCGAATGCGTCAACGCCAGCCCCGCGACCGATGCCATCAATGCGCCCCTGAAGCCTGAGCGCACCTTGGGGGGGTAGAGGAGGAACGTCTTGAAGGTCTTGGCGAAGAACAATGCCAGAGCCGCGGCGGAAAGTGCGGGCATCGGCGGATAGACATGCGCCGGCGCGATATACATCGCCGCGGTCCAGACTAGGCCCAAGAAGGTCACTATCATGCCGAGCGCGTCGGAGATCCAGGGCAGCCAGCCCGAGAAGAACTGATAGCGTTGCGCCCAGGTCAACCTGGTCTTCCCGAAGAAGATCGCGCCGGCATGGTGCTTGATGATCTGCATCGCGCCGTAGACCCAGCGGTAGCGCTGGGCCTGGAAGGCCTCGAGCGTGTCGGGGATGAGACCGCTGCCCATGCTTTCGGGCACATAGGCGGCGGCATAGCCGGTTTCGAACAGCTTGAGGCCCAGCTCCGCATCCTCGGTGATGCACCAGGTGCTCCAGCCGCCCACCTCGGCGAGCGCGTCCTTGCGCACGATGGTCATCGTGCCGTGCTGGATGATGGCATTGTGCTCGTTGCGCTCGATCATGCCGATATGGAAGAAGCCGCGATATTCCTCATACGCCATCGCCTTGAACAGGCTGGCGCGCGAATCGCGATAATCCTGCGGCCCCTGGACCAGTGCCACGCGCGGATCGGCGAAAAGCGGCAGGGTGCGGCGCAGCCACCATGGCTCGACCTGATAATCGCTGTCGATCACCGCGACATAGTCCGCAACCGGATCGGTCATCTCGAGCGCCATGTTCAGCGCGCCGGCTTTGAATCCCTTGAGCCCGTCGACATGGAAGAAGCGGAACCGCGGCCCGAGCGAGGCGCAATGCGCTTCCACCGGGCGCCACACCGCCTCGTCCTTGGTGTTGTTGTCGAGGACGATGACCTCGAAATTGTCGTAGTCCAGGCGCGTCAGGCGATCGAGCGTCTCGATCACCATCTGCGACGGCTCGTTGTAGCAAGGGACATGGATCGAGATTCGCGCCTCCGATTCCGGGATCGCCGAGGCCACCATGCGCCGCTCCACGCGCCAAAGGCTCGCCGCAAGTTCCACGCCTTCGGTCAGGATCACCGCACAGGCGAGCAGAACCAGCGGCGCCATCGCGCAGATCATCAGAAAATCGCCGCGGTCGATGTATTCGAGCGTGGTGGCGTCGATCACCGCCAGCAGCCCCGTCGACACCACGGCAATGAGACCGCCCATCATGAGATATCCCGGCTGGCGCACGCGCGGCATGCGGCCAAGGATCAGCAGGCCCAGCAAAAGGGTGAGAATTGCCGCAACCAACGCATAGGCGCGCCACTCGGGGAAGGATCTGACGGCTCCGGTGAAGGTGAATTTCGCGTTGCCATTGGCATCGAAGATGCCCCAATAGGCGCCGACATCGCCCTCGTTGTTGATCTTCGTCGGCTGGTCGTAGGCTTCCTCCAGGTAATAGTCGTAGCCCTTCTCCATCGCCATCTGGACGAAGCCGCGCACGAACCATGCCTCGTTGCCGAGCGACGGCTCGGCCGCGTTCTTCATCCGCCCTTCCGACGGCCAGCCGGCCTCGCCGATGATGACCGGCTTGTCGGGAAATTCCTGCTCCACATCGGCATAGGCCCGCTCCAGGAAGTCGAGCGAGTTGCGCGCGGTGGTGCCCTCCCAGTAGGGCAGGAGATGAACCGAGACGACGTCGACATATTTTCCGATTTCCGGTGTCAGCAGCCAGGTCGACCAAGGCTCCGCGGTGGTGATCTTGATGCGGGCCGGAAGGGCGGCGCGCACGCGCTGGATATAGGCATTGAGCTGATCGGGCGTGACGAATGCAAACAGGATCGCTTCGTTGCCCACGAAGACGCGGTCGATCACCTCGCGATTGGCACGCGCGGTCTTGATGCCGAGCTCGATCTCCTTTTCGTTCTGTTCGAGATCTGGCCCGATCCAGATGCCGAGCGAGACGGTGAGGCCGTAGCGCGCGGCGATCTCGGGCACCTTGTCCATGCCGTGCGCGACGGTGTAGGTGCGGATATGGCCGGTGACGCGCGACAGTTGCGCCATGTCGCGGTCGATGAGATCGGCGGAAACCTCCTCGCCGTCACGGCGGGCGAAGATGTGGCTCGGATTATAGGCGATGCCGCGAACCTGGCCGTCCCATTCAGGCGCGATGACGCTGGTGTTGCGGCTCGCCCAATAGAGCGCGCTCGCGGCGACCACGAGCGCAAGCGCAAACGCGATTCGCACCGTCCCGCCGCGCTCGCCCTTGGGCAAGACATCGCGAACCCGTTGGAACAGCCACTCCATCAGTCCTCAATTCGCGCCGTTGCCGGGCGAGCTTTCGTCGTCCTTGTGAGGAGGTTCCTTGTAAGGCGTCACGGTGACCAGCGTCAGATCGAAGACCAATGCTTGGTTCGGCGGGATAGCACCGGCGCCGGCGCCGCGCGCGCCATAGGCGAGATTGGCGGGGATGACGATCTGCCATTGATCGCCCTCGCGCATCAGTGTCAGCGCTTCGGTCCAGCCCGGGATGACGTCGCTGAGCTTGAGCTGTGCCGGGAGCCCGGGCTCGGTGCCGTCAAACACGGTGCCGTTGATGAGCGAACCCGTGTAGTAGACGGTGACGGTATCGAGCGGGCCGGGTCGCTTGCCGAAGCCGTTGTGGATGATGCGGTATTGCAATCCGCTGGGCCGCACGATCACCCCGGCCTTCCTGGCATTGGCGGCGAGAAAGGCTGCGTTGGCCTCGACGCTCAGCGCATTGGCCGCCGCAAGCGCGGGACTCGCGGCCAGCAGGGCAAACAGGCCAAGGAGTGCCGCCAGATGTCTCATCAGTTGGTCCTCGTGACAGCTAACGCGAAAGCCGGCGCTTTTGCGCGCGCGCCCACGCCTTTGATGGGAGACTTAAGACCCGAACATGCGGCCGAGCAATGACCGCTTGCGTACCGGTTTGCCGATCAGAATTCCGATCGGCTCGGCCTGCGCCTTGGCCCCGCGCCGGGACTTGGGCTTCGGGGCGGGGGCGACCACCGGCATCCGGGCGGCAATGGATGCCGGTGCGCCGGCGGTGACAGCGACGCCTGCAACCGGCGCCTTGGCATCGGGCAGCGGCTGAAAGCGCGGCAGCAGCAGCGCGCCTTCTGTCGTGGGCTTGATGGTGCATACGGGCCCCACGCACTGGATCATGTATTTCTTCGACCAAGCTTCTTCCGGGCTCGCGACATAGGCTTCGCTCTCGGGGGGCCGCTGGCCCGAGCGGGTCCGCTCGAGCTGCTGGTCCTTGACGCTGCTGGCGACGCGGCCCAGGCGTTCGGCCGCATCGGCGAGCGCAGCGCTGCGCCGTGTGCCGGGCTCGAAGGGGTTGCTGGACATGGGCTAGCCTCCATCCTGCCTGGTGAACCATTGAAAGCCGTTCTCGCGGCTGATCACGGCCACGTCGATTGCGCCCCCCACGGTCTGTTTCTGCGCCATGATCCGCTTCTTGAACACGTTCAGCATGACGAGCTCGCGCGCAGTCTCGGCAAGCTCGTTGCGCGCGGCGATTTCAAGCACGCGCAGCACCGGATTGATATAGGCCTGCTGCTGATAGTCGCCGATCATGCCGCGGAACGCATCGAGATATTGCGGCACCAGGTCGCCCTGAAACCTGCGGCGCACTTCGTCGCGTTGCGCGGAATCGCTCGCGGGTATGGCCGAGACCACCTGGTCCACGATGGCGTGCAGCATCATCCTGACAACGCCGTAGACGCGCCGCTCCAGGCCGTAGTCGATGCCGCGGATGAAGGCGTGCGTCACCTCGCTGTCGGCGAACATGCGGATCTTGGAGCGCGTCTCGGTGTCGATGACGTCCATCGAAGCCTGGCCACGCTTGACGATACCGCTGACCACGGCGGACAGGAGATAGGTGACGACCACGGGATAGCGGTCTTCCGTGCCGAAGCCCGCAAACACCAGCCCGGTCACGTCTTCGAGAAAGAGATCCTTGACGACGGCGAACACCGCAATGTCGCGCAGCTGCTGGAGGCTGCTTTGGCCCAAACCGAACGGTGCGAAGCCGTAATGGATCAGCTCTTCGATGATCTCGGTGTGCTCGCGGGCAATCTTGTCGCCGAAACCCTGCGGGAAACAGGCGAGCTCGCCGCGCGGCTTGCCGTCGTCGCGGAACTGATAGTCGTGCCAGATGCGCGACACGGCTTCGGCCAAGACCTTGGCGTCGTCGATCGTGTCGTCTTCGCCGGTCTCGCGCAGGTATTGCGCCAAGTGGAAAATGTAGCGGTAGACCGAGGCGAGCAGCCGCTTGTAATCGTCCTTCTGCCGGTCGGGGGGAAAGAATTCGTTCAAATTATCGAGGGCGCCGGTGAAGCTGAGCGCATAGTCGTTGAGATGGGCGAACGCCTTGGGCCGGACCTTCTTCTGGTAGTGGTCGATCAGCTGCTCCCAGGGATGGCCCATGATGTCGGCAACGCCGAAGAACATCACCCCAACGGGGCGGCCATCGAGCAGGTTGAACAGCTTGCGCGTGTCGTTGCGCACGACCACGGTACTGCCGTCGATGAGGGTCACGGCGGAGTCGGCGGCAAGCGCCACCGCGCGCTGGTTCATCACCGCGATTTCGGATGTCATGCCCAAAACCTTAACCGCCCACCGCGGCGAAGCATGTCATATCCACGCCGCGGTTGGGAAGATGCGCCAAAACATGGTTACTATCGCAAAGCGGCAATGGAGCGAGAGATGTACAAGCCATTCGATCTGACGGGAAAAGTGGCGCTTGTCACGGGCGGGAACGGCGGCATCGGGCTCGGCATGGCCGACGCCCTGGCCCAGGCGGGTGCCGATGTCGTGATCTGGGGCACCAATGACGGCAAGAACGCGGCGGCGCTGGAGTCGCTGCGCGGCCATGGACGGCGCGTCTCCGCCCGCAAGGTCGACGTCTCCAACGAGACCGAAGTGGCGGAGGGCATCAAGGCGGCGCTGGCAGAGATGGGGCGGCTCGACTGCGTCGTCGCCAATGCCGGCATCGGAGGGGGCGCCCCGATCGCGGAGATGACGACCGACCTGTTCCGCAAGGTACATCGCGTCAACGAGGAGGGCGTGTTCTTCACTTTTCGCGAGGCGGCGCGGCACATGATGGCGCGCGCCGGCGAAGGCGATGCCGGCGGCTCGCTCGTGGTGGTGGCGAGCACCGCCGGCATCGAGGGCGCGGCGCGCAACTCGGCCTATGGCGCGAGCAAGGGGGCGGTGATGTCGATGGCGCGCGCGCTGGCGGTGGAGCTGGCGCGCTACGGCGTGCGGGTGAACTCGATCGCGCCCGGCTGGATCGCGACCGACATGACCGCCGGCGCGCAGCAGAACAAGGTCTTCGCCGAGAAGGTCGTGCCGCGAATCCCTGCGCGGCGCTGGGGACGGCCTGAAGATTTCGGCGGCATCGCGGTGTATCTGGCCAGCGACGCCTCGGCATACCACACCGGAGAGACCTTCGTGATCGACGGGGGATATACGAAGTTTTGATCTCACCCTCTACAGCCCAAAGAAAAAGGGCGCCGTGTCGGCGCCCTTTCCATTTCCGATAAGGGGAGTGAGCGTTAAGCGGCGGCGGTGTCGGCGGCGATGGGATCGCGCAGCACATAGCCGCGGCCCCAGACGGTCTCGATGTAATTGTCGCCGTTGGTGGCGGCGGCCAGCTTCTTGCGCAGTTTGCAGATGAAGACGTCGATGATCTTGAGCTCGGGCTCGTCCATGCCGCCATAGAGATGATTGAGGAACATCTCCTTTGTCAGGGTCGTGCCCTTGCGCAGCGAGAGCAGCTCCAGCATCTGGTATTCCTTGCCGGTCAGGTGCACGCGGCTGCCGTCGACTTCCACCGTCTTGGCGTCGAGGTTGACCGTGAGCTTGCCGGTGGTGATGACCGATTGCGAATGGCCCTTGGAGCGGCGCACCACCGCCTGAATGCGTGCCACCAGCTCGTCCTTGTGGAACGGCTTGGTCATGTAATCGTCGGCGCCGAAGCCCAGCGCCTTGACCTTGGCCTCGACGATGGCGTTACCCGAAAGGATGAGGACCGGCGTCTGCACCTTGGCGACGCGCAGGCTCTTGAGCACCTCGAATCCGCTCATGTCCGGCAACTGCAAGTCGAGCACGATGATGTCGTAGTCATAGAGCTTGCCGAGGTCGATGCCTTCCTCGCCCAGATCCGTGGTGTAGACGTTGAAGCCCTCGCTGCGCAGCATCAACTCGATGCTGCGCGCCATGGCGCTGTCGTCTTCGATCAGGAGCACGCGCATGTGTCGTTCACCTCTTTGCGGGCCGTGCTTTTTGCTGGCCCCCGTTAACCGAACTTCGCAACCGTAAACTTAAATGGTTAACATCCGATTGCATTGTTCGTTTCGTTGCACCAGTCCGAAACACTACGGACCGGGTCCGCCCCAATGGGCCATCCCATTGATTCGATTTGTTAAGTTTACCGCGACTTAAAACCTTCGCTGCAACATGTCCCGTTGAAGGCCTGCCAAAGGCCCTTCGGCAAGGACAATGCGATGCGCGCCCTCATTCAGGAGATCGACGCCGTTCCCCGCCTCACCCGCTTCGGGCGTGTGGCGCGGATCGAAGGCCTGCTGGTCGAAGTGACCGGAGCCGCAGGCGCGATCAGCCTTGGTGCACAGTTAAGGCTAAGTGGCGGGGCTGGCAAGCAAATTTCTTGTGAGGTGGTCGGCTTTCGCGATGGCCGCGCGCTGGCCATGCCGCTGGGCAGCCTGGACGGCATGACGCTTTCGGCCCGTGCCGATTTCGAGGATCGCCCCGCGGTGATCTACCCTTCCACCGCCTGGCTCGGCCGGGTTCTCGATGCCTTCGCCCGGCCGCAGGACGGCAGAGGGCTGCTGCCGCAGGGCGCCGAAGCCTATCCGATCAAGGCCCAGGCCCCGGTCGCGCATGCGCGCGAACGTGTCGGCGCAAAGCTCGATCTCGGCGTGCGTGCGCTCAACGCTTTCGCCACCTGCTGCAAGGGCCAGCGCATGGGCATCTTCTCAGGCAGCGGCGTCGGCAAATCGACCCTGCTCGCCATGCTCGCGCGCAACACCGAGGCGGACGCCATCGTCATCGGACTGATCGGCGAGCGCGGTCGCGAGGTGAAGGAATTCATCGAGGACGACCTTGGTCCCGAAGGCCTGGCGCGCAGCGTCGTGGTGGCGGCGTCCTCGGACGAGCCGCCTCTGGTGCGCCGCCAAGCAGCCTACGTGGCAATGACCGTGGCCGAACAGCTCAGGGACCAGGGCTTGCATGTGCTCCTGCTGATGGACAGCGTCACGCGTTTCGCGATGGCACAGCGCGAAGTGGGCCTGTCGGCGGGCGAGCCGCCGGCACAGAAGGGCTATACCCCGACCGTCTTCGCCGAACTACCGCGTTTGCTGGAGCGCGCGGGTCCTGGTCCGGCCGGCTGCACTGGCTCGATCACGGGTCTCTTCACCGTCCTCGTCGAAGGCGACGACCATAACGAGCCCATCGCCGATGCGGTGCGCGGCATCCTCGACGGCCATATCGTGCTGGAACGCAGCATCGCCGAACGCGGCCGCTTTCCGGCCATCAACGTGCTTAAATCCGTCTCCCGGGCCATGCCGGGCTGCAACAGCGCGGCCGAGCAGCACGTCGTGGCCGAAGCCCGTGCGCCCCTGGCGCTCTATGACGACATGGCGGACCTGATCCGGCTCGGTGCCTACAAACAGGGCACCAATGCCCAGGTCGACCGCGCCATCGCACTGCATCCTGCGCTCGAAGCCTTCCTGGCACAGAAGAAGGACGAGCAAGCGTCGTTTGCCGAATCTTATACAGCGCTGGAGAACATTGTCGGCGCCGAGGGGAAGGGTAGGGTCCCATGAAACGAACCAACACCTTGATACGGCTGCGGCGCTTTAGGGTCGACGACCTGAAACGCCGGCTGGCGACGCTGGATGCGATGAAGGCCGACGTCGAGCGCAAACTCGCCGATCTCGAGGACAGCGTGACGCGCGAGCGCCGGCGCGCCGGCGATTCCGACATCGGCCGGCTCGCCTTTCCCTCCTTCCTGCGATCCATCGAGACGCGGCGCGAGAATCTGCGCGCCACGCAAAAGGACATCGAACGCGAGCGGGCGCAGGCCCAGGAGGATCTCGCCGGCGCCTATCAGGACCTGAAGGCGCTCGAGCTGGCCGCGGAGCAGCAAGCCAAGCGCGCCGGCGAAGCGGACACCCGCCGCAACCAGTCGCGCATGGACGAGATGGCGCTGGTCAGGCACCTGCGCAAACACGCGCTCAGGAGCGTTTAGGGCGTAAGCTCGAAGACTACACCGGGCGGGGAATTGGTCCCCGGCACCTTGTGATGGCCGCCATAGACCGTGGTGCCAAAGAGGTTTCCGGCGTTGTCGGACGTCACCCCCGCCTCGCTGTGATTTCCGTCCAGGCACGACGGCGGGTATGTCGCGCAGAAGCTGTAGAGTGCCTCCATCGTGTTGCCGTTCCAACGATAGACCGCCCCGCCCCGGCCGTTCAGACCGCCGCTTCCCGATGTCGCGATGATGTTGCCCGACCCATCCATGAAAAGGCTCGATTGCGGATTCATGCCCTCCGCGCAGGTGCCGCAGAACAGGTGCAGCGGCACATAGGTCGACGATGCGCCATTGGGCACGATCTTGTAGAGCACGCCCTGAAAGTTGTCCCCGCCGCTATCGGTCTGGCCGAACAGATTGCCGGCACTGTCCATGATCACGCCCCCAACAGGAAGTTCACCGTCGGCGCAACCGCTCTCAGCGCAGAAGGAATAGAGTCGCGCGAAGTTCCAGCTGCCGCCGGCCACGGGCGCGAGTTCGAAGGCGGTGCCCCTTTGGTTGTCGCCGCCGTCATAGGCCGTGCCGAACAGATTGCCCGCGCCGTCGAGCCACAATGGACCGGTCGGGCTCGCGCCGTCCGAACAATCGGTTGGACAGAAGGCATAGAGCACGGTTTCGTTCCAGTATTGCGATTTGCTGGGCGTGAGGGAGAAGACGGCGCCGGCATCGCCTCCTCCGCCGCCGCCATGCTGCGTCGTGCCGTAGAGGGGCGAGACACCGTCATAAGGCGCGCCCGATGAGGCACCGGCGTAGGTGAGTCCGTTGGGAGCGGCGCCGTCGAGGCAGCTCTTGCCGCCGTTCACCGAGCAGAAATTGTAGAGCACTTTGAAGCTATAGCCCCCGCTGCCGCTGGGTTTGAGGCGAAAGACGACGCCCCAGCCATTCGCACCGCCATAGACCGTGGTGCCATATAGTTTTCCTGCCGTGTCGATGATCAAGTCCGATTGGGGCATGTTTCCATCCGCGCAGGTCGCTTGTGCGCAGAAATTGTGCAGCACATGAAAAGTCCATCCGCTCCCGTTCGGAGAAAGCCTGAAGACGGTGCCGCCGCTGCCGCTATCGTGAAATTTGCCGCTACCGCCCAGCAATGTGGTGCCATAGATATTGCCTGCACCGTCGCGCAGCAGCCGGGCGCGGGGCCAGTATCCGTCAGGGCAGGTGGCTTTGGCGCAGAAATTGTGCAGAACCTTGTAGGTCGAGGCCGAGCTCGGCATGGCGCAGACCGGCGCGGCGAGCGCGAGAGCGATCATGGCAACGCGAATTGAGCGCATGGCAGCCTCGCAATTCCCGTGAGGACGGCCTCAGCCTAGCGCCTAGCGCCCCCTTCGTCATCGCCGCTGCTTCGTCCTAATATGATGTCGAGTGATTTGCAGGACGCGAGGGGCGATGTCGTTTTCGGAACGGATTTCGCCGCTGCTGGGGCGGCTGGCTTTGGCGTGGTTTTTTCTGGCGGCAGCGGTCCGGATGGGCAGCGATTGGGACACCCAGGTGGAGCTGCTCGCCATGGCTCATCTGCCGGCGCCGCCGGTGCTGCTTGCGCTCTCGCTGATCGTGATGGTCTTGGGAGGCCTCTCGCTGCTCTTCGGGTTCCACGCGCGCCATGGTGCGGTCCTGCTCTTCGGCTTCACCGCGCTGGTGACGGTGCTGATGCAGGATTATTGGCATGTGGCCAATGTCGTCGAGCGAGCCACGCGCTATGAGATTTTCGCCCGCAATGTCGCGATCGCCGGAGGACTGTTGATGATCGTCGGCATGGGGGCCGGGCCATTCGCGCTCGACAACCGCGCCGCGGGGCAGAAGAAGAAACGCTAGACCTTCGCGGGGGCCACAGCCGCGCCGGCGGCGCAGACCGGATCGTCGATGCGCGCGCGGCGCACGTCGCCCCGCAAATTCTCGAGCGCCTCCTTCTGGAGCCCCAGCCCAAGAATTCGTGCCGGATCGACCGGTCCGGGAAAGCGCACGCTGCCGCGCGGCAATTTCGCGAAGCCGACGCGGGCGTAATAGGGCTCGTCGCCCACAAGGATGATGCTGGCGTGTCCGAGCACGCGCGCTCTCTCGATGCCGCGGCGCATAAGATCGATGCCGATCCCGCGGCCGCGCAGTCCCTGTTTCACGGCGAGCGGGCCGAGCAGCAGCGACGATGCATCGCCCACCGCGATCGGCCAGAACCGCACCGAGCCTACCAGCTCCGCGTTCTCGACGGCGACAAACCCGAGTTCCGAAACCGGCTGGACACCTTCGCGCAGGCGATAGGCCGATTTGGCGTGGCGGCCCGGCCCGAAGGCGTCATTGTCGAGCGCGAGCACAGCGCCCGCGTCGCCGGGTTCCTCCGGCCTGATCTCCCATCCCGCCGCCATCGTGCTAGCCTTGTCCCTTCGATGACGGAGGTAATCCCATGGGCGTGCTCGCTGGCAAGGTCGTTCTGGTCACCGGAGGTGCGAACGGCATCGGCAAGGAATGCGCCCTGCTCGCGGCGCGCGAAGGCGCCAAAGTCGTCGTCAACGATCTGGGCGGCGGCGCCGGTGGCGGCGACGCGGGCTCCGCCGGTCCGGCGGAAGAGGTCGCCGCGCAGATCCGCAAGGAGGGCGGCGAGGCGGTGTCCAATTCCGACAGCGTCTCGAACCGCAAGGGCGTAGCCCAGATGATCGAACAGGCAATGGACACCTATCAGGGCCTGCACGCGATCATCAGCCCCGCCGGCATTCTGCGCGACAAGATGTTTCACAAGATGAGCGACGAGGAATGGGACATCGTCGTCGATGTGCACCTGAACGGCAGCTACAATATCTGCCGCGCCGCGATCAACCATTTCCGCGATCAGGAAGACGGCTCCTTCGTCCTCTTCACCTCGACCAGCGGTCTGATCGGCAATATAGGGCAGGCGAACTACGCCGCGGCGAAGATGGGCATCGTGGGACTGTCACGCATCGTCGCGATGGAGGGGGTGCAGAAGAACGTCCGCTCGAACGTCATCGCGCCGTTCGCCTGGTCGCGTCTGATCGCGACGATCCCGATCAAGGACGAGGCCTCGGCCAGGCGCGTCGAGCGCATGAAGAACCACATGCGCGCCGACCAAGTGGCGCAGTTGGCCGTGGCGCTCGCCTCGCCGGTCACCAAGGACGTCTCGGGGCAGATTTTCGTCGCGCGAGGCAACGAAATCTTCTTGATGAGCCAGCCGCGCCCGGTTCGGGGGCTGGCGCGGGTCGAGGGCTGGACGCCGCAGACCATTGCCGAGCATGCCATGCCTGCCCTCAAGCCGAGTTTCTTCGATCTCGGCGCCACGACCAGCGTATTTGGCTGGGACCCCGTGTGAGATGCGAAAACGCCCTCTCTCGGATGAGAGAGGGCGTTTCGAACGCGTCCGAGGTTAAGGCCTAGAACTCGACCCACACGCCATTGCGCCAGTAGCCCCGGCCCTCATGCTCGCGCCAGACGAAGCGCTCATGCGCGCGCCAGCGCCAGCTGTCGGGGTGTACCACCAGACCGAACTCGGGGCGGTACTCGTAGCGGTGGCCCCTGACGTGCCAGCATTCGCCTTCCCGGTTGCACACGATCATTGCGGAAGCGCTGGTGACGAGCGTGATCGTGCTCAGGACCAGGGCCGCCGCGCCAATTGCGATTTTCTTCATGCAAATCTCCTCTAAATTCCCTTGCCGGTAACCCAATAACGGTTGTTAAGGCATGGGGTTCATCGCCCCTCGCGACTCTTTCGTTTACCAATAAGGCGAGCGGGATTCCATCCCGGCGAACTCGCGCAGGCGGCGCCGGACGGAAGGCGGTGTGTCCGCAGGTGGTGACAGCGGATCGACGAATTCCACCGCTCGGACCTCGAAATTGGGCACGAACTTGAACTGGGCGTCATCGATCTGAAAAAGAACGATGACATTGGTCGCCCAGCCGGACTTGCGCGTATAAAGCCCGAACTGCCGCGGCGCGGCACAGGAAAGCAGTCCGATCTCCTCGCGCATCTCGCGCAGCACCGCCTCCTCGGCCGGTTCCCCCCGGCCGACCCCGCCGCCGGGCAACAACCAGCCCTGGACATAGCTGTGGCGGACGAGCAGGACGCGTCCCTCGCGGACGATGAGGGCGCAGGCGGCATATGCAACCGGAGAGAGAAGTGCTTGGGCCGCAATCTTAAGAGAGAGGCCGAGCCGTCCCAGCAAAAGCGCCATGTCTTTCTTTCCGCTACGCCACCTGTAAGGCGATGATAACCGTTCCCCCGTAACTTGGGGTAGCAGCGTCTGCAGCTGGGTTTTCGCCCGGGCTAGAACTGCTGGGGGCCATGGATTCGCGGTGAGTATCCGATACGAACATCTGAAGGCGCTGGTCGTCGAGGACAATCCGCACATGCGCGCACTCCTGCGCGCATTGCTGCTCGGAATGGGAATCGGCGAGGCCTTCGAGGCCGCGGACGGACAGCAGGCATTTGGACTGTTGCGCCGTCACAAGCCCGACTTCGTGCTCACCGACCTGACGATGACGCCAATGGATGGCATCGCATTCACCCGCGACTTGCGGACCGCAGCCAATAGTCCCGATCCCTTCCTGCCGGTGATCATGATCAGCGGCCACACCGAGCGCGCGCGGGTCACCGCCGCGCGTGATGCCGGGGTCACCGAGTTCCTGGCCAAGCCGGTGACGGCGCGCAACCTGTTCTTAAGGATCGCGGAAATCGTGGAGAGGCCGCGGCCCTTCGTGCGCTGCGGCGAGTATTTCGGCCCCGACCGGCGGCGTCACAACGATGCCTTCTACAATGGCCCCTGGCGGCGGGAAGAGGACCGGGAACGCAACGTCGCCATGGTTTAGGGCTCCTTAAGTCCTTCGTTCGATACTGGCGCAAATTCTTCAGGCTTCTCCCATGCTCCAAATCGGCGGCATCGTCATCCTCTTCGCCATGGTGTTCGGCGGCTTCCTGATTTCGGGAGGCTCCCTCGGCGTGATTCTCGAGGCGCTGCCGCACGAGATGATGACCATCGGCGGAGCTGCGATCGCGGCCCTTCTGATTGGCGGATCGATGTATTCGCTGAAGAAGACCGGCGGCCAGATCACGAAGGTGATCTCCGGCCCGAAGTGGAAGCCCGCGGACTATCGCGACCTGCTGTCGCTGCTCTTCCTGCTTACGAAGACGATGAAATCGAAGGGGCTGATCGCGCTGGAAGCACATATCGAGAAGCCGGCGGATTCGCCGATATTCAGGCGCTTTCCCAGAATAGCCAGCGACCATTTCGCCTGCGACTTCATCTGCGACACGCTGCGCATGATGACGATGAGCCTTGAAGACCCGCACCAGGTCGAAGCGGCGATGGAAAAGCAGCTCGAGAAGCATCATCTCGAGGCGCTGGAGGGTCCAAGCGCGCTTCAGACCATGGCCGACGGCCTGCCGGCGCTCGGCATCGTCGCTGCGGTGCTCGGCGTCATCAAGACCATGGGCGCCATCAGCGAGCCGCCGGAAGTCTTGGGCCGCATGATCGGCTCGGCGCTGGTCGGAACCTTCATGGGCGTGTTCCTGGCCTACGGGATCGTCGGACCGATCGCCACGCGGCTGAAAGCCATCGTCGACGAAGAAGCCCATTTCTATCATGTGATTCGTGACGTGCTGGTCGCCCATCTCCACGGCAACGCGGCCCAGGTCAGCGTCGAGATCGGCCGCGGCAGCGTTCCTTCCGAGGCCCAGCCGAGCTTCCAGGAACTGGAAGAAACCCTCAACAACATCCCGCCCGAACCGGCCTGAGCCTTGCTTCGGTTTACCATTCGAAAAATCAACACCCAAAACCCTATTGACTTGGTAGAGAATAGGAACATAAGTTAGCCGCGAAATACGACGGAGGGGTCGATGAGGATTTTGCGTACGGCGCTGCTCGGCGGCGCGGCTTTGATGATGGCGGCAACGGGGGCGCAGGCCGGAAAGGCCACGTCCAGCGGGACGTCGGCGCAAGGCGCGGCGGACCAGGCCAAGATCGATCAGCTCGAACAGAGCATCCAGGACCTGGAGTCACAGGTTCAGGACCTGAAGCGCAGCACGGCCGATCAATATGCCGATCTGCAGAAGAACCAGGCGAAGCCCTCCGACATCAAGGTTTCGCTGGCGAACGGAAGGCCGACCATCAGCGGTCCCGACTTCACATTCGCATTGCGCTCGCTGGTCCAGTTCGACAGCGCCTATTACGGCCAGGGGAAACTTCCTGCGGGCATCGACTTTTCCAGCGGCAACGACTTCCGCCGGGCCCGCTTCGGCTTCGAAGGCACCGCCTTCAGCGACTGGTACTACACCTTCATCTACGACTTCGGCGGCTCGGGCACCGAGGGCGCGACCATCGCCTCGGCCTATATCCAGTACAACGGCTTGGGGCCCGTGCATGTGCGCGCCGGTGCCTATCCGGTGCCGGAGAGCCTCGACGACGCCACCTCGGCAGCCGACCTGCTGTTCCTCGAGCGCGCGCAGCCGACCGATCTGGCGCGCAGCATGGCGGGCTCCGACGGCCGCGATGCTGCCACGGTCTTTGCCTATGACAACAACTACTTCGCCGCCGCGTCCTACTCGATGGGCCTGGTGGGCGAGGCCGCGAGCTTCGACGAGCAGGAGGCCGCGGTCGGCAAGCTCGCCTATCGGTTCGATTTCGGCGACGACACCAATGTCGTCTTCGGTGCCGATGGGACTTACATCTTCAAGTTCGCGGACGCGGCCGCGGGCGGAAATTCGCCGACGCCGATCCGCTTTCGCGAGCGGCCGGAGCTCAATGAGGACAGCCAGGGCATCCGCCTGATCGACACAGGCTCGATCACCGCCGACAGCGCCTGGGAATACGGCTTCGAAGCGGCCGGCAACATCAAGAACCTGTACGCGCAGGGCGGCTGGTTCGGATACGGCTTGAATCGCCATGCGAGCACCTTGGCCGATCCGAATTTCGACGGCTGGTACCTGCAGGGGAGCTGGGTGCTGACAGGCGAAAGCAAGAAGTACCGTCCCGAACTCGGCGCCTATGGCATTCCCAAGCCGGCGCAGAATTTCACCATCGACAAGGGCGGCCTGGGTGCTTGGGAAATCGCGGCGCGCTACAGCGATTTGAACCTCAACTACAACGAGGGCGTCGCCGGCAAAGCCACGCCGACCGGCGGCATCCGCGGCGGCGATCAGCGCATCTGGTCGGCCGGCATCAACTGGTATCCCAACCCGGTGCTGCGCTTCATGCTGGACTATCAGCACGTCAGCGTGTCGCGACTGAATTCCTCGGGCGGCGATCTCGGTGCCGTGCTCGACGACGTGTCGCTGCGCCTGCAGTTGGCATTCTAATGGAGCGCGGAATGCGGAAACTTGCGATTTTTGCGGCGGCGCTGTCCCTTTGCGGCGCCGCCCATGCGGCAGACGTGAGCCTGCTCAACGTCAGCTACGATCCTACGCGCGAACTGTACAAGGACATCAACGCGGCGTTCGCGGCGCAGTGGAAGCAGAAGACCGGCGACACGCTCACCGTCAACATGTCGCATAACGGCTCCGGAGCGTCGTCGCGCGCCGTCATCGACGGTTTGGATGCCGATGTGGTAACTTTGGCGCTCGCCTATGACATCGACGCCATCGCCGACAAGGCGAAGCTGCTGCCGTCCAACTGGCAGAAGCGCCTGCCGCAGAATTCGACACCCTACACCTCGACTGTCGTTTTCCTGGTGCGCAAGGGCAACCCTTGGCACATCAAGGACTGGCCGGATCTGGTTCGTCCGGGGGTGCATGTGGTGACGCCGAATCCGAAGACGTCCGGGGGCGCACGCTGGTCGTATCTCGCGGCCTGGGCCTATGCGGAGAAAAAGCCCGGCGGCTCCTGGGAGAAAGCCAAGCAGTTCATCGCGGAACTCTACCGCCACGTGCCGGTCCTGGACACCGGCGCGCGCGGTTCCACCACGACCTTTGCGCAGCGCGGCATCGGCGACGTGCTGTTGTCCTGGGAGAACGAGGCGCATCTGGCGCTAAAGGAAGCCGGCGGCGACAAGTTCGAGATCGTCTATCCGTCGAATTCGATCCTGGCCGAGCCGCCGGTTGCGGTCGTCGACAAGAATGCCGACCGCCACGGGACGCGAAAGGTGGCGGAAGCCTATCTCCAGTTCCTCTACAGCAAAGAGGCGCAGGAGATCGAGGCAAAGGATTTCTACAGGCCGCGCGACAAGGACATCTTGGCGGCGCATGCGAGGGATTTTCCCAACATCCCTCTCTACTCGATCGACGACGTGTTCGGCGGCTGGACCAAGGCCCAACAGGTCCATTTCTCCGACGGAGGCGTTTTCGATCAGATCTACAAACCAGGGCAGTAGACCTTGGCAGCTCTTGCACTCCCCCTGCCTAAATTCCGAAGCCGGAGCGCGTTGCCCGGCTTCGGTTTTTCTTTGGGGGTCACACTTTTCTATCTGAGCGCGCTGGTTCTGATCCCGCTGGCGGCCCTCATCATCCGGCCCTGGGAGATGGGATTTGATGGCTTCTGGGCCGCAGTGACGACACCGCGCGTTCTCGCCGCGCTCAAGCTTTCCTTCGGCGCCGCGGCGATCGCGGCCGCGATCAATTCGGTGTTCGGACTGATCGTGGCGTGGGTCCTGGTGCGATACCGCTTTCCCGGCCGCAAGTTCATCGATGCATTTGTCGATCTTCCCTTCGCATTGCCGACCGCGGTTGCCGGCATTGCGCTTTCCGCGCTTTACGCCCCGAACGGCTGGATCGGCGCGCCGCTGGCGAAACTGGGCATCAAGGTCGCCTTTACGCCGACGGGCGTGCTGGTGGCGCTGATCTTCATCGGACTGCCCTTCGTGGTGCGTACGCTCGAGCCGGTGCTGGCCGACCTGTCGCGCGATGCCGAGGAAGCCGCCGCGACTTTGGGTGCGACACGCCTGCAATCCTTTCGCCGGGTGATCCTGCCGTCGCTTCTGCCGACCCTGCTGACGGGGACCGCAATGGCGTTCGCGCGGGGCGTCGGCGAATACGGCTCGGTGATCTTCATCGCCGGCAATCTGCCGGGGGTTTCGGAGATCGCGCCGCTGATGATCATCATCAAGCTGCAGGAGTACGACTACGCCGGCGCCGCGGCGATCGGCGTGGTGATGCTAGGCGCGTCCTTCGTCTTCCTGTTTGCGCTCAATGCGCTTCAGGCCTGGAGCGCATCGCGGCGATGACCCCTATGCTGCGCCCGCGCGCTCCCACCGACGATCATCCGCTGACCAAGCTCGTCCTCAGCCTGGTCGCGGTAGGCTTCATCGCCTTGTTTCTGCTGATGCCGCTCGTCACGGTGTTCTGGGAAGCCCTGGCGCAAGGAATGGATTCGGCGATTGCCGCCTTGCGCGAGCCGGACGCGCTGTCGGCGATCCAGCTCAGCTTCACGGTCGCGGCCATAGCGGTGCCATGCAATGCATTGTTCGGGCTTGCTGCGGCCTGGTGTGTCACGAAATTCGATTTCATCGGCAAGAATCTGCTGGTCACCCTGATCGACATCCCGTTCTCGGTCTCGCCGGTGGTTTCCGGCCTTGTCTACATGCTGATCTTCGGCCTGCAGGGCTGGCTGGGCCAGGATCTGCGCGATCACGGCATCAAGATCGTCTTCGCGCTGCCGGGCATCGTGCTCGCGACGATTTTCGTCACCTTTCCGTTCGTGGCCCGCGAGTTGATCCCGCTGATGAGCGAGCAGGGTCGCGACGAGGAGGAGGCCGCCGTCTCACTGGGCGCGTCGGGCTGGTCGACCTTGCGGCGCGTGACCCTGCCCAACATCAAATGGGCGCTGCTCTACGGCGTGCTGCTTTGCAACGCGCGCGCGATGGGCGAGTTCGGCGCGGTCTCGGTGGTGAGCGGGCATATCCGCGGGCTGACCGATACGATGCCGCTCCATGTCGAGGTGCTCTACAACGACTACCAGTACGCCGCGGCGTTTGCGGTGGCAGCGCTGCTGGCCTTGCTCGCGCTGGTCACGCTCGGGATCAAATCCTTGCTCGAATGGCAGTTCGCAGGCGAGATTGCCGCCACGCATTCGCACTGAAGAGGCCTGCCGCCATGTCCCTGGTCATCGAGCACGTCGCCAAGCGGTTCGAACGTTTCCCGGCGCTCAAGGGCGTGAGCCTGACCGCGCCGAAGGGCTGCTTTCTGGCGCTGCTCGGTCCGTCCGGTTCGGGCAAGACGACCTTGCTGCGCATTCTTGGAGGCCTGGAATTCGCCGACGCGGGCCGCGTCGCGTTCGACGACCTGGATTGGCTGGCGCTGCCGGCGCGCGAGCGCCGGGCAGGATTCGTCTTCCAGCAATACGCGCTGTTCCGCCATATGACGGTGGCGAAGAACATCGCCTTCGGGCTCAGCATAAGGCCGCGCCGCACGCGGCCAACCCGTGCGGAGATCGCACGGCGCGTCGAAGAGCTCCTGGCGCTGGTGCAGCTCGAGGGGCTCGGCAAGCGCTACCCAAGCCAACTCTCGGGAGGCCAAAGGCAGCGCGTCGCGCTCGCCCGCGCGCTTGCGATCGAGCCGCGCATGCTGTTGCTCGACGAGCCCTTCGGCGCGCTCGACGCACGGGTGCGCAAGGACCTGCGCCATTGGCTGCGCGGCCTGCACGAAAGGCTGGGGGTTACCACGGTGTTCGTGACCCACGATCAGGACGAGGCGCTCGAGCTGGCCGATCTGGTTGCAGTGCTGAACCAGGGCCGGATCGAACAGATCGCGACCCCGGCCGAGCTGCGGGCCCATCCGGCGTCAGACTTTGTCGCAGATTTCCTCGGCCAGGCGGTTCCGGGCGGCGGTGTGGTCCCGCTTCGCACCGCACGCGCGCCAACCCTCAAGGGAAAAATCTTCAAGCGATCCGAGGAAAATCCATAACTCTTATCCATGGAGTCAAATGCGCGGACGGGGTACAAGCCCGGACGGGAGGGCCCCGTTATGCTGCCGGATGGCCCATCCCGGTCTTGCCTTCGGGGGTATCGTGCCGGACGTCTTTTCGCATATCGATCCGCTTTACGTGATTTCCGGTATCCTGGTCGGAGGGCTGGTGGGCTTCACCGGCGTGGGCGGCGGTTCGCTGATGACGCCGATCCTGATCCTGCTCTTCCGTATCCATCCTTCAACCGCGGTGGGCACGGACCTTCTTTACGCCGCCGCGACCAAGACTGCCGGCACCGCCGTCCATGGCTGGAACAAGACCATCGACTGGAAAGTGGTGGGCTGGCTCGCGCTCGGCAGCGTGCCGATGACGGTGCTGACCGTGCTCGCGATCTATTATCTGGGCGTCGACAGCAAGATCGTGCAGGGCACCATCACCAAGACGTTGGGCGTTGCCCTTTTGCTCACGGCCTTCTCGCTGTTCCTGCGCAAGCCCCTGATGCGCTGGTACGACAAGAATGTGGGCGAACCCGATTCCCGTCATGTCGCGCGCCTCACCGTCCTCACCGGTGCGATCCTGGGCGTTTTGGTGACCCTGTCCTCGGTCGGCGCCGGCGCGATCGGCGTCACCGCCCTGGTGATGATCTATCCGAAAATGCCGGCGCAGCGCATCGTCGGCTCCGACATCGCCCATGCGGTGCCCCTCACATTGCTTGCGGGGCTGGGACATTCGATCCTGGGCACGATCAACTGGCACATATTGGTTTCGCTGTTGTGCGGTTCGCTGCCGGCGATCGTGGTGGCGAGCATCGCCTCGGCGCGCACCTCGGACACGGTGGTGCGCGTCGCGTTGGGCATCGTGCTGTTGATGGTGGTGATCCGGTTCTGGTTTTTGTAGGGATTCACAACATCGCCGGGATCACGCGGTCCGGCGGCTTGTGGCCGTCGGCGAAGGTCTTGATGTTGACGATGACCTTCTCGCCCATGTCCATGCGGCCCTCGATGGTGGCTGAGCCCATATGCGGCAGCAACACCACGTTTTTGAGCTTCTTGAGCTTGGGATTGACCGCGGGCTCATGCTCGAAGACGTCGAGACCCGCGCCGGAGAGCTGCCCGCTCTCCAGCATGCGCGCGAGCGTGTTCTCGTCGATCACCTCGCCGCGCGCGGTGTTGACGATATAGGCGGTCGGCTTCATCAGCTTGAGCCGGCGCGCGGAGAGCAGGTGATAGGTCGCCGGCGTGTGCGGGCAGTTGATCGAGACGATGTCCATGCGCGCCAGCATCTGGTCGAGACTCTCCCAATAGGTCGCCTCCAGCTCGCGCTCGATGTCGGGATGGACCGGCTTGCGGTTGTGGTAGTGGATCTGCAAACCGAACGCCTTGGCGCGCCGCGCGACCGCCTGGCCGATGCGGCCCATGCCGACGATGCCCAGCCGCTTGCCCTGCACGCGCTGGCCGAGCATCCAGTTGGGCGACCATCCGGTGAAGCGGTCGGCCTCGATCTCCTTGACGCCTTCGACCAGCCGCCGCGGCACCGCCAGGATCAGCGCCATGGTCATGTCGGCGGTATCCTCGGTCAGCACGCCGGGCGTGTTGGTGACGGTGATCCCCTTCTCGAGCGCGGTCTTGACGTCGATGTTGTCGACGCCGGTGCCGAAATTGGCGATCAGCTTCAGGTTCGGGCCGGCGCGCACGATGATCTTGGAATCGATGCGGTCGGTGACGGTGGGCACCAGCACGTCCGCATTCTTGACCGCCTCGATCATCTCGGCTTGGCTCATCGGCTTGTCGTCGTGGTTCAGCCGGGTGTCGAAGAGCTCGCGCATGCGCGTTTCCACCGCGTCCGGCAGCTTGCGCGTGACGATGACAAGCGGTTTTTTTGCGGGCATGGCGGTGGTTCTCGACCGGTTCTGACCCTATTAGCAGGTGCACACGCGCAAGCGTCAAGGAGAGCCATGGCGGCGATCGATTACGAATCGCAGTACCGTCCGAGCACGGCGATTGCCGGCACCGACGCGATCCTGGCCGGCTGGAGCCGCGATGCGGCGGCCTATCGCCAGGACCGCCTCGCCGCGGGCCGCGCCGTGCTGGATATTCCCTATGGCGACAGCGCGCGGCAGCTGCTCGATCTGCTTCTGCCGGACTCAGGAACGGTCGAGAGCTTGGCGCTCTTCATCCATGGCGGCTGGTGGCAGATGGGGGACCGGCGCGACGTCAGCCATTTCGCGCGCGGCCTGGTGGGGCAGGGGTTCGCCGTCGCGCTCGCGAGCTACGACCTCTGTCCTGCCGTCTCGCTTCCGACCATCGTCGAGCAGTTGCGCCGCGCCAGCCTGTTTCTGTGGCGGCGTCATCAAAGACCGCTCTTGGTCGTGGGACACTCCGCCGGCGGCCATTTGACCGCCGCGATGGCAGCCACGGACTGGCCGGCCTTCGGCGGGCCGCAGGGGCTGGTGCGCGCGGCCTATCCCATCTCGGGCGCATTCGATCTGCTGCCGCTGCTGGGCACCTCGATGAACCGCGACTGGAAACTGGATGCCAACACCGCCAATGCGCTCTCGCCGATCCATTGGGACAGGCCGCAGGGCGTCGCGGCAGCCTGCGCCGTCGGCGCGCTCGAATCGGCCGAGTTCCGCCGCCAGAGCCGCGAGTTTTCGCAAGCATGGGGCGTACCCTGCTCGGCAGTTTCGCGTGCCAATCATTTCACTGTGCTTCAAGGACTGACCGATCCCCTTAGCGACCTAACGGAGCAGTTGACGCAGCTGTGAACCGTGCAGCGCCAGCCTCTTGGTGGCGGCAGCTCGAACGGCGGAAGCCCCGACTTTTTCTTGCAATCTCTAGATTTCCCGTTCTACGATCATACCGCCGGTTGCCGAGCTAGGGGGATTTCAGTATGCGCATCTCAACCGCACTCGTGCTGTGCGCCGTGCTTGGTTTGACCGCATGTGAGAGCACCAAGGTTCTTCAGGCAACTGGCGGCAGCCGCGCCGACGGTACTGTGAATCTGTCTTTCAACTATGGTCTTTTCGAGCAACCGAAAATCGATTGGGGCGCCGCACTAGAAACAGCTCGAACGAGTTGTAAGGCCTGGGGTTATTCCGACGCACAGAAGTTTGGCGGTGGCCTCCAGCATTGCGAGGCAATGAATGGCTACGGCCAGTGCATGGCGTGGGCGGTAACGGTCACATATCAGTGTACAGGACATCCGTCCTAGTCGGGCTAGGCATTCGCATTTCCTTTTTCTCCCGGGCCGCGCGCGCAATTGCCGACTGGCGCGTGCTAGAACATTACAAGAACATTCCTTGACTTTAACGGTTGTGCCGTATAGGTCTTGAGGCCGCTCGGACGGGGCGGACGGCGAGGCCCATGACCGACATTTCCCATCTCATCTGGGACATGAAATACCGGCTCAAGGCGCCGGACGGCACCCCTGTCGACAGCGACATGGCCTCCACCTGGGCGCGCGTGGCCCTGGCAGCGGCGAAGGCCGAGGCGCCCGAGCATCGGCGCCAGCACGCGCTTCAATTCGCGCAGGCGCTCGCCGGCCACAAATTCCTGCCCGCGGGCCGCATCCTCGCCGGCGCCGGGACGGAGCGCGACGTCACGCTGTTCAACTGCTTCGTCATGGGCCGCATCCAGGATTCGATGGACGGCATCTTCTCCCACTTGCGCGAGGCGGCACTGACGCTGCAGCAGGGCGGCGGCATCGGCTACGATTTCTCGACGCTGCGGCCGCGCGGCGCGCCTGTGAAAGGCGTCGGCGCCGACGCCTCCGGTCCCGTCTCCTTCATGGAGGTGTGGGACGCGATGTGCCGCACCATCATGAGCGCGGGCAGCCGTCGCGGCGCCATGATGGCGACGCTCGCCTGCGATCATCCCGACATCGAGGAATTCGTCGCTGCCAAGCAGGTGCCGGGCCGGCTCACCAATTTCAATCTCTCCGTGCTCGCGAGCGACGCCTTCATGGCGGCGGTCGCGCGCGACGCTGACTGGAACCTCGTCTTCGACGGACGCGTCACCAAAACGATCCGCGCGCGCGCGCTCTGGGACCGCATCATGCGCGCGACCTACGACGGCGCGGAGCCGGGCGTGGTCTTCATCGACCGCATCAACGCGCAGAACAACTTGGCCTATTGCGAAACCATCCACGCCACCAATCCCTGCGGCGAGCAGCCGCTGCCGCCTTATGGCGCATGCCTGTTGGGGTCGATCAATCTCGCCAAGCTGGTGAGGAACCCGTTCGGCGACGATGCCGCTCTCGATCTCGATGAATTGGTGAGTTTGACCCGCGTCGCGGTGCGGCTGCTCGACGACGTGATCGACGTTTCGCGGTTCCCGCTCGCCGAACAGGCGCAGGAGGCGCGCGCCAAGCGGCGCATCGGGTTGGGCGTCACCGGGCTCGCGGACGCGCTGATATTCTGCCGCACCCGCTACGGCTCGGTCGAAAGCCTTGTGCTGATCGAGAGTTGGCTCGCGGCCTTGCGCGATGCCGCCTATGCAGCCTCGGTGGAGCTGGCGCGCGAGAAGGGACCGTTCCCGCTGTTCGATGCCGCGCAGTTTCTCGAACGGCCGTTCATCCGCGCATTGCCGCAGGACATCCGCGACGGCATCGCCGCGCACGGCATCCGCAACGGGCTTCTGACCTCGATCGCGCCGACCGGCACGATCTCGCTGATCGCGGGCAATGTCTCGAGCGGCATCGAACCTGTCTATGCCTTCCGGTACAGCCGGCGCGTGCTCAAGCCCGACGGCAGCGCCAGCGAAGAGACGGTAGAGGGCTACGCGCATCGTCTGTTCCGCGCCCGCTTCGGCGAGGATGCCGCGCTGCCCGAGTATTTCGTCAGTACTCAGACCATTGTGCCGGAGGATCATCTCGCCGTTCAGGCGGCGGCGCAGAAATGCATCGACAGCTCGATCTCGAAGACGATCAACCTTTCCGCCGGCATTTCCTTCGATGCGTTCAAGGACGTCTATGCGCGCGCCTATGCGCTGGGCTGCAAGGGCTGCACCACCTACCGGCCGAACGCGGTGACGGGGGCCGTGCTGGAGGCGTCTGCGGAGTCCGCGCGCGCGCAAAGCGAGGAGCCGATGCTGCCCCTGGGTCTGTCCGAACTGCGCGGGGCCGAACAGCGCGGAGGAGGGGTGGTCTACATGACGCGGCCTTTCGACCGCCCGGACGTGCTCTTGGGACAGACCTACAAGATCAAATGGCTCGATCTGGACCACGCCTTCTACATCACGATCAACGATTTCGAGAAGGATGGCCGTCGACGCCCCTTCGAGGTTTTCATCAATTCGAAAAACATGGAGGCCTATGCCTGGACCTTGGCGCTGACCCGGATGATCAGCGCCGTGTTCCGCCGTGGTGGCGACGTTTCCTTCGTGGTTGACGAGCTCAAGGCGGTGTTCGATCCGCGTGGCGGGCAATGGATGGGGGGCCGCTACGTGCCTTCGCTGTTGGCGGCCATCGGCGAGGTGATCGAACAGCATTTGATTTCAATAGGCTTCATGACGCCGCGTGATACGGTCCTGCCCAAAGAAGAGCGCCGCGCGGTGGCGATGGCTGCCGAAGGCGCGCCGGCACGCTTCTGTCCGCGCTGCGCAAGCCCCAGCTTCGTGCGACTCGAAGGCTGCGATACCTGCGTCGCCTGCGGCTATTCGAAGTGCGGCTGAGGCGACACTTCGATACCAATTTCGCCGATCCGCGCGCTTGACCCTGCGTCCACGCATCTGTTCCCTTTTGACCTGCGTCCGGGGTCGAAGCCGGGCACGCGGAAATTGAACTCCGCCAGGGCTGGGGCTGTGACGGACTATCGGATTTATTTCGTCGACCGGGGCGGGCGCATCGCGCGCGTGCGTGAGATTTCTTGCGCATCGCAGAGCGAGGCGAGCGACGCGGCGCGGGCGAGCCTGGACGGCGCGTTCGGCATCGAGCTGTGGCAGGACGCGACGATGATCCTCAAGCTCGCCGCCGACGGCCTGGTTCTCTACCTGCGCTGAGCGATTGGCACTGGGCACGGCGACGGGCTAAGGATCGCGTGCCATGACCTATTCCCACCGGTTCTTTCTCTATGCGCCGATAGCGCTTTTGCTGCTGCTCGCGGCCGCCGCCGGGATACGCTGGTGGTTTGTCGCCCGCAGCTTCGAGCAGCATCTGGACGCTCTGCAGAGAACCGAGGCCGTGCCGGGCGTCACGATCCGCTACGCCGCGCGCAGAATCGGCGGCTTTCCATTCCGGCTGGAAGCGGTGCTCGACGATGTGCGCGTTTCGCTGGTGACGGGCGAGGGGCCTGTCACGTGGCGAGGCGAGCACCTTGCCGTCCATGGTCTCACCTATGGCCGCGACCAGTACATTTTCGAGGCCGCGGGCCACCAAAGCCTGGAATGGGGCCGCGGCCACCGCCTGGATTTCGAGACCGGTAGCCTGCATGCGAGCGCCGTGCGAAAGGCGGGAAAGCTCGTGCAATTCGATCTCGATCTGGTGGATTTCGGCTCTTCGGCTTTCACCGCCGGGCGGCTTCAGTTTCATGTCCGCCGCACCGCCACGTCGCTGGACGTCGCGGCGAGCGCCGGCAATGTCCTGCTGTCGGCGCGTCTCGCCGGCGCCTTCGGCAACCGAACCCGGCTTGCGGCGTTCGATGGCACACTGACCGCACCGGAATGCTTCGATCACCTGCTGGCTGGCCGCGCGGATTTCAGGGAAGTGCTCGATACATGGCGCCACCATGGCGGAGGGCTGGACGCGGAGCATCTGGAGATCGATTCCGCCACGGTCGACATGACGGGACAGGGCCGCGTGACGCTCGACGATGCGCATCGACCGAGCGGATTCGTCGATCTCAAGATTGCGGGGATGTCGGACTGGCTTGCGCGCAATGAACTCGAGAGACCCACCGGATTTGCCGCAGCCCTGCGCGCGCGCGCAGCCGCTGCCGGCGCCAACGAAGCGGGCAAGATGGGCGCGGTGCTCGGCGCGCGAGACGGCATCGTCTATCTCGGCGACCGACCCGCGGGCTTCGTGGCGCCGCTCTATTGATCGCCGCACAAGGATCTGCCGCACACGCCTATTTCGTGTTGCGCCCGAAGTTCGGCGCGGCCATGTCCTGGCCCGCGTCGATGATGCCGCGGCGGATGGCTCGGGTGCGGGTGAAGAGATTGAACAGCGCATCGCCATCGCCCCAGCGGATCGCGCGCTGAAGCGCGCTCAAATCCTCGCTGAAGCGCCCCAGCACCTCCAGCACGGCCTCGCGGTTGTTGAGGAATACGTCGCGCCACATCGTCGGATCGGAGGCCGCGATACGGGTGAAGTCGCGGAAGCCGCCTGCCGAATATTTGATCACTTCGCTCTTTGTGACCGCGGAGAGATCGTCCGCCGTGCCGACGATGTTGTAGGCGATCAAATGCGGCACGTGGCTGGTGATCGCCAGCACGAGGTCGTGGTGGTGCGCGTCCATCGTCTCCACCTGGCTGCCGAGCCGCTGCCAGAAGGTCTTGAGCTTTTCGACCGCGGCCGCATCGGCGCCGTCGGGCGGGGTGAGGATGCACCAGCGATTATCGAACAGTTCGGCAAATCCCGCACCGGGCCCGGATTGCTCGGTGCCGGCGATCGGATGCGCAGGGACGAAATGCACGCCTTCCGGCACGTGCGGGCTCACATCGCGCAGCACGGCGCTCTTGACCGAGCCCACGTCGCTCAGAATCGTGCCGGCCTTCAGCGCGGGAGCGATCGTCCGGGCGATCCCGGCGAAAGCGCCGACAGGTGCGGCGAGGACGACAAGGTCGGCGTCCTGCACGCACGAGGCCAGATCGTCATGCAGCGAGTCCGCGAAACCGATCCTGGAGGCGAGCGCGCGCTCCTCCGCGCTCGGACTGTAGCCGGCAATGCGGCCTGCCGCGCCGGCGCGGCGCGCCGCATGCGCCATCGACGCGCCGATCAGGCCGATGCCGATCAATGCCACTTTCGCGAATACCGGTTCGTTGCTCATCGGCCGCTCCGGAATTCGGCGAGCGCCGCTGTGACCCTGCGATTGGCGTCTTCGGCGCCCACCGTCAGCCGCAGGCAGTGCGGCAGGCCATAAGCCTTCATGCCGCGCAGGACCAGGCCGCGGGCGCAAAGGAAATCGTCGGCCGCGGCGCTTTCTCGAGGATCCGCAAAGTGTATCAGCACGAAATTTCCAACGCTGTCGTCGACGCGAAAGCCGGCGGCGCGAATGGTTTCGATCAGCCAGGCGCGCCAGCGCTCGTTGTGCGCGACGGATTTTTCGACATGGGCACGGTCCTTCAACGCCGCGGCGGAGGCGCGCTGCGCCGGCGCGGAGACGTTGAACGGGCCTCGCACTCGGCCCAAAACGTCGACCACCGCCGGCGGACAATAAGCCCAGCCAACGCGCAAACCGGCCAGGCCGTAGACCTTCGAGAAGGTTCGCGTCATCACGACGTTGTCGTTGCTCGCGACCAACTCGATTCCGGCCTCATAGTCGTCGCGTCGGACGTACTCGGCATAGGCGGCGTCGATCACCAGAAGAACGTGCGGTCCCAGGCCTTGGTGCAGCCGCCGCACTTCGTCGCGCCCGAGATAGGAACCCGTGGGATTGTTCGGATTGGCAAGATAGACGAGCCTGGTCCGCGGTGTGGCACAGGCGAGCATCGCATCCACGTCGACGCGCAATTCCTTCTCCGGCGCGACCACCGGCCGCGCGCTGTTGGCCAGCGCCGCGATGCGATAGACCAGGAAGGCATGTGCGCTGAAAAGCGCCTCGTCACCCGGTCGCAGGTAGGCATGCGCCAAGAGCGACAGCAGCTCGTCCGACCCGTTGCCGCAGACGATACGCGCGGGATCCAGACCGTGACTCTCGCCAATCGCCTCGCGCAGGATGCGGGCACTGCCCTCGGGATAGATATGCAGCCTATCGGCCGCGGCGCGGTAGGCTTCCACGGCCAGCGGGCTCGCGCCCAGCGCATTCTCGTTCGACGACAGCTTGACCGGATGCGCAGAAGCCGCGGTTTCCGCGCGGCCGCCGACATAGGGCGCGATGTCCAGGATGCCGGGTTTGGGCTGCAGTGCCATGGTCGCGGTATTGATACGCAGGACCTGAAGCCTTAGCAAACACGCATGGCGGAGACCGCTCCCAAATTCCTGCGCCCTTTGAGCGCGCCCGGCGCAGACGTCGGACGCGCGATCGGCTTCGGGCCGGACGATGCGCTGACGCTGGATTGCGGGCGCTCGCTCGAGTCCTGGACCTGCGCCTACACGACCTGCGGCACGTTGAACGCGGCGCGTTCGAATGCGGTGCTGGTCTGCCATGCGCTGACCGGCGATCAGTTCGTCGCCGGCGCTCATCCGGTGACGGGAAAGCCGGGCTGGTGGCCGGCGATGGTCGGGCCGGGAAAGCCCATCGACACCGACCGCTTCTTCGTCGTCTGCGCCAACGTGCTGGGCGGCTGCATGGGAACAAGCGGCCCGGCCGAGATCGATCCCGCGACCGGCGAGCCCTACGGCCTCACCTTTCCGCTGGTGACGATCCGCGACATGGTGCGCGCCCAGGCCAAGCTGCTCGATGCGCTGGGGATCGGCAAGGTGCTCTGCGTCGCCGGCGGCTCGATGGGCGGGATGCAGGCGCTGCAATGGGCGGCGCTCTATCCCGAGCGCGTGGTCAGCGCCATGCCGATCGCGACGGCGGCCCGGCACTCTGCGCAGAACATCGCCTTCCACGAAGTCGGCCGTCAGGCGATCATGGCCGATCCCCAATGGCGCGGCGGCCGCTATCAGAAGGACGGCACGCAACCTTCCAAGGGACTCGCCGTCGCGCGCATGGCGGCACACATCACCTATCTTTCGGAGGCCGCTCTGCAGCGCAAGTTCGGCCGCAGCCTGCAGGATCGCGCCGAGATATCCTTCGCCTTCGCCCCGGACTTCCAGGTGGAATCCTATCTCCATCACCAGGGGATGAGTTTCGTCGACCGCTTCGACGCCAATTCCTATCTCTACATCACGCGCGCGATGGACTATTTCGATCTGGCCGCGGACTATGGCGGCGTGCTGGCCGAGGCCTTTCGCGGCATCCGGACGCGCTTCTGCATCGTCTCTTTCACAAGCGACTGGCTCTTCCCCACCATCGAGAACAAGCGCATCGCGCACGCCTTGAGCGCTGCGGCGGCGACGGTCAGCTTCGTCGAAATCGAAAGCGATCGCGGCCATGATGCGTTCCTGCTGGACGAACCGGAAATGTTCGCCGCGCTGCGCGGCTTTCTGAACGCCGTGGCCCAGTCCGAGGGCTTGGAATGACCCCGCTGCGTCCGGATCTGGCGGCGATTGCGGCGATGATCCCCGATGGCGCGCGCGTGCTCGATATCGGTTGCGGCGACGGCAGCCTGCTCGAGCATCTCGTCGCAACGAAGAAGGTCGACGGTCGCGGCCTCGAACTGTCGCAGCCCAATGTCAATGCCTGCGTCGCACGCGGCCTTGCCGTCATCCAGGGCGATGCGGACGCCGACCTGCACGAATATCCCTCACAGGTCTTCGATGTGGCAATTCTCAGCCAGACCATCCAGGCGACGCGCCATCCGCGCACCGTACTGATCGAGCTGCTGCGCATCGGCCGGCGCACCGTGGTGTCGCTTCCCAATTTCGGGCATTGGAACGTGCGGCTGCACCTGGGCATTCACGGGCGCATGCCGCGCACGCAGGCGCTCGGACATGCCTGGTACGAGACGCCCAACATTCATCTGTGCACCATCGCCGACTTCGTGGCGCTGACGCGCGATGCGGGCGCCACCATCGAGCGCGCGCTCGCGCTCAGCGCCAGCGGCCGGACCTATCCGATGCGCGCCGATTCCTGGGGCCCCAACCTCTTCGCCGAGGGCGCGATCTTCCTGTTGCGGCCGGTAGCGAGATTTTGACCTCGCAGACCCTGCCCAGGCGCGGCTGCCGCAGGCGGGTCATGGGCGCACACGGCGTGCGTGTGCGCCCATACAGATTCAGCCTTTCACGCCGAGAAGCTCCATGGCATGGCCATAATAGACCATGCCCTGATGATAGAAGCCGGCGTTGCAGGCCTCCAGGCCGAGCCGGCTTTCGCGGCGCGCCGCGTCGGCGTTCTGCGCATTGGCGAGCGCCGCGCTGACCTTGCTTTGCGCCGCCAGGCACGAGGCCTGGGTGTCGCTTTCATTTGCAATACCGGCGGTCGCACTCACCGCACAAAGTGCGAGCGCCAGCACCGAGATCTTTGCGAGATCCATGATCGTCTCCTTCTCCTCTTCTCGCCGCGAATGCGGCTTGGCTGAGGTAGGAGATGTTTGATGGAGAAAAAGCCCACGTTTGCGTCATCGTCCCTTGCGACGTTGTAATCCCGGTCGGGATTGCAGGCTTTGCGCGCATGAACAGCGTGTGTCGATGCGGTCATGCGAGACATGCGCCGCGAGCATGGTCAAAATCGCGTGCGCGAAGGCAAGCGGTTGTGCGCAGAAGGGCTCAATTGGCGGGGCTTGGAACCGCGGCCGCCACTCTTGTGACGGAGCGGCGCCGCGCGACGGCGACCGGCGCGTAGATCGACTTCGATGCCTCCACCAGATGCACGCCGCCGAGCCGTGGCCAGAGCCTGCGGCCGATGCGCTCCCAGCCTGCGCCGCTGCGCACGATGGCGCGGCTTTTCAGCGGCGGACCATAGAGCGCGCAATCCCAGCGCAGCGGCTCGAACATCGCGCCGCGCAACAGCCGCTCGAGTTCGCGGCGGTGGAACGGACGGCCATGCGCGAAAGGCGAGCGCTCGATCTGCGCCCACAGGCTGGTACGGTTCGGCGCCACGATGAGCATGCGGCCCTCGGGCGCGAGCACGCGCCACAGCTGGCGCATCAGCGGCCGCACGGCGTCCGCGCCCTCCAGACCGTGCACCACCAGCACACGGTCGAACATGGCGTCCGGAAAGGGCAGCGCGTCTTCGTCCGTCAGGGTCACGAGCCTGCTTGCGTCAGGCCAGCCGACAGCTCCCATTTCCGCGGGCATCGCCGCGACAGTGCGCTCAGCCTCGATCTGGAAACTGCGCAGATAGGGAACGGCGAAGCCGTAGCCCAGCACCCGGGTGTTCCGCCCATCCGGCCAGAGCAGCCTCAGCCGCCGCAGGATCATCCGCCGCGCCATCGCGCCCATGGCACTGTCGTAGAACGCGAGGAGCTCGCGCGCGTCCAGCTGCATGAGCCTGCCTAGACCGAAGGCGGTTCAACGGCAAGCCTGGGCCTGCTAGGCTGGTCCATCTCACAAGGATCCCGCCGTGCGCCCCCTCGACATCGCCATCGTCCCCTGCCTCAGCGACAATTATGCCTATCTGGTGCACGACGCCGACGCCGGGCTGTGCGCGGTGATCGATCCGTCCGAGGCGCCTCCCGTGGACAAGGCGCTGGCGGCGCGCGGCTGGAAGCTCACCCACATCCTCAACACCCATCACCACTTCGACCATACCGGCGGCAATCTCCCGCTCAAGCAAACGACCGGCGCGCGCGTGGTGGGGCCGGCGAAGGACCGCGCGCGCATCCCCGGCATCGACGAGGGCGTGGAGGAGGGCAAAGATTGGCGCTTCGGTCGGCGCGCCGTGCGCGTACTGGAAATTCCGGCGCATACCCGCGCGCATATCGCTTTCGTTTTCGACGACGCCGCATTCACCGGCGATACACTGTTCGCGATGGGCTGCGGGCGGCTGTTCGAAGGCACGCCGGAGATGATGTGGGCGAGCCTCACGAAATTGATGAATTTGCCGGACGCCACACGCGTTTTTTGCGGCCACGAATACACCCAGAGCAACGGCCGCTTCGCGCTCACCCTGGAGCCGGACAATGCCGCGCTCGCGTCGCGCATGAAGGAGGTCGATGCTGCCCGCGCCAAAGGTATACCCACCGTCCCCTCGACGATGGCTCTCGAGAAGCAGACCAATCCTTTCCTCAGGCCCAATTCGGCGGAACTGCGCCGCTCGCTCGGATTGGAGTCGGCCAGCGACGTCGAAGTGTTCGCCGAGACCCGCCGGCGAAAGGACAATTTCTAGCGATGGCGGAACCGCTCGACTTGCCCGACCGCGTGCGCTGGCCGGCGACGTTCGATCCGGCGTTGCTGGCAGCCGATCTCGAGCGGTTATCGGCCTCGGGCTGGATCGAGCATTTCCTGACGGAGCGCTATGAAGGCACCTGGGATGTGATCCCCCTGCGCGGGCCCAGGGATGCAGACCATCCCGCCATGATGATCGCAACCACGCCGGGCCATAAGGATTTCGCCGATACGCAAGCGCTGGCGCTCTGCCCGTACTTTCAGCACGTCATCGGGTCGTTCGAAGCCGAACTCCGCGCGGTGCGTCTGCTGCGGCTGACGCCGGGATCGTTCATCAAGGAACACACCGATCACGAATACACAGGCGATGACGGCACGATTCGCTTCCACGTTCCCGTCGTGACCAACCCGGATGTCGTCTTTCTGCTCAACGGCAGGCGGGTTGTGATGGACGCGGGCTCGGCCTGGGTGCTGCGCCTGATCTACCCGCACAGCGTCGCCAACCGCGGCCAGACCGACCGCGTCCACATGCTCGTCGACGCGGTGATGACTCCACGCCTGGAAAAGATGCTGCGCGACGCGGCCTATTTGCCCGAAAGTACCGCCGTCGCCTGATCGAGGCGTGCGCTGTAGGCGTCGAGCACGCCGGCGATCACCTTGATGTACTTCACCGCATCGTCGAAGCGCTCGTCCTCGATCGCTTCGCGCACGCCCGGAATCGTCTTGGCGCCATAGCCCGTGAAGCGACCCGGGGCATAGATTTGATTGAGATACCAGATGCGATCCGGCAAGCCGACCTCCGCCGGCGCCAGCGTCTGATCCAGGCTCAGCATCAGGCCGCGCAGTTTCGCGCGCGCTTCCGGCGTCAGCGTCGCGGCGTTGCGGTCGAAGGCGGCGTCGTAGACGGCGGCACTTGCCTTCAAGCGGGTCACCGCCGCATCGAGCGAGGCGAAATCGATCGCCGGCACGGGCCTGAGGGCAGTGGGTTCGCCGCTCGACTTGGTCGGATCGGCCGCGAGATGGAAGGCGTGATCGGCGAGCATCTTGTCCTGGATCTCCGCCGCCTGCCGCTTGTCGTCGGCGAGCTTCTTGACCTCCTTGACGTAGGATTCGACCGTGTCGGCGAAGTTCGTGGGCCGCGCCAGCGGCAGGTCGCTGTCGGCGGCGCGCAGCACCATGCGACCGATGGTCTTGGCGAGCACGACGTTGTAGACGAAACCCGGATCGCCGAAGCGCGTGAAGTGCTCATAGGTGTCGTAGCGCGAATGATAAACGCCGCCGTTGTTGCCCTCCTGGCCGTACTCGACGTTGAGCGCCGGTAAGCCCAGGTGCTCGATGAAGGCGGAATAGTCCGAACCGGAGCCGAGCGCCCCGATGGGAAAGTCCTTCGACGGATCGGCCGCGCGCTTGGCGTCTTCCTTCAGGCGTGCGGCATTTTCCGGATCGCGCGACGCGAGCGCATCGGTGCGCATCTTGGCGCGCCGCCGGTCGCCGACGCTGGCCCGGGTTTCCGGATCGGTCACGTCGGCAGCGACTTGATTGACGAAATGCTCCAGATCGTGGCTGCCCTCGACCTCGAGGATGCCGCGTCCGTTGCTGTCCGTATTGATGTAGAGCACGGCCTTCTGTTTGAGTTCGGCGCCATGCTGTTCGGCCCATTCGGTGGAGCCCAGCAGGCCCGGCTCCTCGCCGTCCCAACTCAGATAGACGATGCTGCGCTTGGGCCGCCAGCCCTGCTTGGCCAGCATGCCGAGCACGCGCGCTTCCTCGAGCAAGGTCACTTGGCCTGAAAGCGGGTCGGCGGCGCCGAACACCCAGCCGTCATGGTGATTGCCGCGCAGCACCCATTCGTCCGGCAGCTCGGAGCCCTTCAGCATCGCGACCACGTCGTAGATCGGCTTCAGACTCCATTGCGATTTGACGAGGAGATGCACCTTGGCGGCGCTCGGGCCGACGCGATAGGTGAGCGGCAGACGCCCGCGCCAGCTTTCCGGCACGGTTTGTCCGCCTAGTTGCGCAAGCAGCACTTGGCCGTCGGCATAGGAGATCGGCAGCGCCGGAATCTTCAAGATCACCGGCGACTCATTGATCTTCAGCCGCTTCGCATCTGCCGTCGCGCCGACAGCCGGCGTCAGAGGATCGCCGGTAAAGAGTGTCATGTCCTCCACCGAGCCGCGCTGGAAACTGCGTGGCGGCCGCGCCGGTCCCGCGGGATAGGTGGGATCCACGGAATATCCATCGTCGGAAGGATCCGAATAGATGATGCAGCCCACCGCCCCGTGCTCGGCCGCCAGCCGGGGCTTCAACCCGCGCCAGCCCGCGCCGTAGCGCGCGATCACGATCTTGCCCTTGACGCTGACGCCCATGCGCTCCAGCGCCTTGTAGTCGTCGCGCATGCCGTAATTGACGTAGACCAGCGGCGCGGTGACATCGCCGTCGCCTTGATAGGCGAGGTAGGCCGGCAGCGGCGCCTGCTTTGCCGTGGCGCTGGTATCGCCCTTGATCGGCGGCTCCTGCAGCGTGGCGTGCCAGCTTTTCTTGCCGACCAGCTCGATCGCTTCCTTGACGGGAGTTGGATAGAGCACCTGGAACGTCTCGATATGCGCATCCCAGCCGAATTCTTGGAATTTCTTGAGCTCCCACTCGGCATTGGCCTTGTCGTGCGGGCTGCCTACGTTATTGGCCTCGGCCGACATCAGCTTGAGCCACTGCGCCATGTCGTGCGCGTCCAGCGCCTGGTCGAACTGCTGCTCGAGCGAAGCGTTGCCGAAACTCGCCGATGCGCCGGCGCAGAGAAGACAGACCGCAGCGAGGGCGAGCGGACGTTTCATGGATTCCCCCAAAACCGAAATGGCCGCGGATCGTAGCGGCCGGGCCTGAGCTTTCAAGGCGGAAACGGTGTCCGTCTGTCGCCATGATGCATTCGCGGCCTTCCGGCGCCCAGGTAAGAAACTTGCGCGCCATGTACTTTTCCTGGGCATGGGCGCCAGCTAGGATTCGAAAAGGTTTGAGGGGGTGTCCGGATGTCCCGCCGAGTTGTTTTTCGCCATTGCGCGCTCGCGCTTCTCGCAGCCTCCTTGCCGCAGCCGTTGCTCGCCCAGCAGGCGCAGGGCCAGGGAACCATCGAGACCGTGATCGTCACCGCCACACGCCGCGCCGAGCAGCTCAGCAAGGTGCCGGAAAGCATCAGCGCCTTCACCAGCCAGCGCATCGAACAGCTGAACGCCAAATCGATCGCCGATCTCGTCGCCTACACGCCGGGCGTGACCTTCAGCCAAACGAGCAAGGACGTTTCCATCCGTGGCGTGAATTCGACCGCTGGCGATGCCACGACCGGCATCTATATCGACGACACCCCGATCCAGTTGCGGAGCCTGGGCTTCGGTTCGGACAATACCCTGCCGTCCGTGTTCGATCTGGAGCGCGTCGAGGTGCTGCGCGGTCCGCAAGGCACCTTGTTCGGCGCAGGCTCGGAAGGCGGCACGGTGCGCTACATCACGCCGCAACCCAGCCTTTCCGACTACAGCGTCTATGCCAAATCCGAGATCGCCGGCACGCAGGGCGGGGCACCGGATTACGAGGCGGGCGTCGCCGTCGGTGGGCCCATCGTCGACGACAAGCTCGGCTTCCGCGTCAGCGGCTGGGGACGGGAGGATGGCGGCTGGATCGACAAGGTCGACTACATGGACCCGAGCCATGTGCTCCAGTCGAACACCAACTATGTCGACACCTATGTCGGCCGCGCGGCGCTGACCTGGAAGCCGACTTCCGCCCTCGTCGTCACGCCCAGCGTGTTCTACCAGAACCGCCATCAGAACAATATCGACGACTACTGGGTCGGCATCTCCAATCCGGACCAAGGCATCTACAAGACCGGCACGCCGGAGAACATGGCCGACAAGGACCGATTCACGCTCGCCGCGCTCAAGGCCGATTACGATTTCGGCGGCGCCGAACTGATCTCCAACACCTCGTACTTCACGCGCCATGAACTGGTGCAGGACTACAGCGCCACGCTCTACGACCTCTCCTATTTCCAGCAGATCCTCGATCCCAGCCAGCCCGGCGGCCCGCGCGATCCCTTCGGCCGCGGCTGCACCGCCGCCGAGCCGCTGTGCATCTATAAGTCCGAGCTTTATCCGCTGTTGACGCCGACGGGCATCAATCTGGGCAATTTCGGGCACTACGAGGCGGTCAACAACGTCACCAACACCCAGGACAATTTCACCCAGGAACTGCGCCTTCAATCCACCGACTCGAACGCAAGGCTGACCTGGATCATCGGCTTCTTCTATTCGAACCAGAGCCAGCTCAGCGTCGAGGAGATCAACGATCCGCAATTGCCGGCGCTCACCCAGTTCCTCTGGGGCGAGAGCATGCAGATGGCGTGGCTCGAGAACCTGCTGCCGAACGGCGACGACTACATCAATCATACCCGCGGCCACGAGCATCAGGAGGCGGTATTCGCCAACGCGACCTATGCGCTGACGCCCGCGCTCAAAGTGCAGGTCGGCGCGCGCCTGGCGCAGACCCATTTCGACTTCACCAACTTCTCCGACGGGCCGCAGAATTTCGGACCCCTCACCGGTCCGCCCGGTTCGAAGGACGAGCGTCCCTTCACCCCCATGGCCGGCATCACGTGGCAGATCGACGACGACGAGATGGTCTATGCCACCTGGGCCAAGGGCTATCGCATCGGCGGCGCCAATCCGCTGTTCCCGGTGCAGGCGTGTTCGGAGATCACCACCGAGCCGACCTCGTACAATTCGGACTCGGTGACGAGCTATGAGGCCGGCACCAAGGACAAGTTGTTCGGCGGCCGCTTCCAAGCCTCGGCCAGCGTCTACTATCTCAAATGGACCAACATCCAGCAGGTGGTGCAGCTTCCGTCCTGCGGCTTCCGCTACACCACCAACCAGGGCGCAGCGGAGAGCAAGGGCTTCGACTTCGAGGGCGAGTGGCTGGTTCTGGACGGGCTCGACTTCGACTTCACGCTCGGCTTCACCGACGCGCATTACACCAGCACCAGCCAGTCGGTCGGCCTGGTCCTCGCCGATGTCGGCGACAAGCTGCCCGGCTCGCCCTGGACGTTCTCGCTCGGCGCCGAATACACACGAACACTCTGGGATCACGAGGCCTTTGTGCGGCTCGACTACCAGTTCCAGGGTCCCGAGACGGGACTGACGCCCGAACGCGACCCGGGAACGACCTTGTTCGACCCGGGTCTGGTGCCGGAGCCGGAAACCAATGTGCTCAACATCCGGGCCGGCACGACGGTGAAGAACATTGCGTTCACGCTGTTCATGGACAACATGCTGAACTCCCACCCGCAGCTCGGTCTCAACCACCAGGATGAGTTCACGCTGCTGTACGAAGCCTCGACCTTGCGTCCGCGCACCTTCGGGCTGACGGCGACGTATCGGTATTGAGCATGGCGGGGCCAAAGTCGACCGACGGGCCCAATCCAGCCTTGTCGTATCTCTGGCTCCTGCTCGCCGTCGGAATGCTGTGGTGCGTTTCCCGGTTTGCCGGCGCGGCAATCGTGGAAAGGCTGACGAGCCTGGAAGATGTGCCATACGCGCCGGCGCTGGCGGCATTCGTTCTGATCGCCCTGTGCAGCTTCGCCAGCGCCTATGCGACGCGCGGGACGCCGATTCCCTCCTTCGTCGTCGCCATCGCGCTCGGCATCGCGGGCCATGCGCTGTTCGCGCCGATCGTCGCCGACAAGACGGCGCTCGGCGCCATCGTCTCGGGAGCAGCGGCGATCATCCTGTTCAGCGGCGGGCTCGAGATAACGCTGCGGGAATTCCTGCGGCTCTTGGTCAAGGTGTCGCTGCTGGCGCTGCCCGGCGTCCTGCTCACCGGCTTTACGTTCTCGTCCGTGCTGCAGGGGCTGAGCCAGGCGATGGGAGCCGCCATCGCCATGCCGGTGATCATCCTGCTGGGCGCGATCCTTGCCTCCACCGACCCGGCCGCGATCATTCCGGTGTTGCAGGGCGTGCGATTCAAGGATCGCGCCACCAAGGACATCGTCGTTGCGGAAAGCGCGCTCAACGACGTCGCCGGCGCGCTGCTGACGACGGCGTTCCTGAAGATTCCGCTGGTCGGGCTTTCTGTTATTGCTGCTTACGCCGATTTGGCCACGCCTGAATACTACAGGTTTCTGGCGCTGCAGGCGGGATATGGCGTTATTGCCGGTACCGCGACATGGCTGGGGCTGCTGCTGCTGTCGCTGATCAAGAAGCGCCAGAAGGCCCGCTACGGCGCCGACCAGATCTATTTCCTCGCTATGCCGGTGGCCGCGTTCGTCGGTGCCGCCGCGCTTGGCGGAAGCGGGTTTCTCGCGGCATTCGTCGCCGGAATCCTGTTCCGCACGGAGGCGCATATGGCCGAGATCGAGCGCTTCTTTACACAGGTGATCGACGGCCTCGCAAAGCCCGCGATCTTCCTGCTGGTGGGCGCGATGGTCGATCCCGGAGCGCTCGTCGCTTACGCCCCGGTCGGCATCGCGGTCGCGCTGATCTTCATGTTCGTGCTCAGGCCGGCAATGGTTTTCCTGATGCTGGGCGGCTACATACTTCTGCCCAATTCGCCGCGGAGACTTTCGCTTCGCCAGCTCGCCTTCTTCTCTTTCGTGCGCGAGACTGGCGCCATTCCGGCGGTTCTGCTGATCCCGGCAGTCGACCGCATGACGGGCGGGACGGCCGGCTTGGTCGAGATCGGCATGTGGGTGATCCTGCTGACCCTCATCCTCGCGCCGCCGTTGACGCCGGTGGTGGCGCGCCGGCTCGGCGTGGCGGAATAGCTCAGCCGATCAGTTCTCCCACGGCCCGGAAGGCTTGGTCGATGGCCGAATCGGTATAGGCCGCGAAGCCGGCATCGGAATTGGCGATGGCGATGTTGCCGAAGCGCTGGCGCCCGACGACGTTGGGACGTTTGTCCGGGGGCGCATCGCCGTCGAACAGCGAGGAATATTCCGGCGCATAGCCATGCGGCCACCGGTTGACGATGATCGCTTCGATGTCGCGCGCCGGATCGAAACCGCCGGACGAAAGCATCCGGCCCAGCTGCTCGCGGACATTGCGCTCGAAGGTCTCAAATGGCGTCGCCAGCAGCTCGGCGCGGCCGGTGCGGTTCTGGTCGTATTCAGTCAAGCCGGCGCGGTCCGGCGTGCGCACCATGCGCAGCAGCATCGGCTGCGAGGGTTTGCGCGGACTTTGATAACGGCCGATGTCGACCGGCTCGTTCAAGGTCGTGTCGACGAAATAGAGCCCGGGGGAATAAATGCGCGCCACCTTCAGCTGGACGAAGGATTGCCAATTGCGTATCGCGACATTGGTATACACGAGCGGCGCTTTGACGAGACTATGCAGCGCCGCTTTCTGCTGCGCCGGAAGCTCCGGGCAGAGATAGGGGATCATCATGTTCCAGCTGGCGAGCACGCAATGTTTGGCGCGTGCGCGCCGCACCGCGCCGCCGCCTGCACTCGGCGTATAGGCGATCTCCACGCCTTCCTTGGTGGTGCGGGCGCGCACGACGAGGCTGTTGAGCCGAAGCCGCAACGGCGCACCGGGCAGGTCGAGCTTTGAGTAGTCGCAAGGCGCGGTGACGATGTCTTCCGCTGTTGCGCCTGGTATCGCTTCCGGAATCAGGCGACGAACAATGAGCCGCGCGATCGAGGCATTGCCGTCGGGAAAGTGGAATGTCGGCGAGCCGCCGGTGGTCAGATAACCCGCCGGCGTATAGCCCATCTTGTCGGTCGCGATCGGCCTCAGCTTCAGTCCCTGGAAGCCGGGAAGCCCGAAACCCCAGCAATCGATCGCCGACACCGCATCGATGCCGCATGCCCATTCCTCGTCGGTGTGGTGCTGGTAGAACCACATCACGCCGGGATCGGCTTTCACGACATGCAGCAGATAGTCGCGGTAGGAAATCTTGGCGAGCCGGTCCTTCTTCTGGTCAGGAGTGAGACCGGGGTAGTAATCCTCGTGTCCGGTCTCGATGCGCAGGATGTCGGCGCGCACCTGGGGCGAAAACGGAGATTTGTTCAGGAACGCGTGGATCGTCTTCGCCTCGAAGCGGCGGTGCCGCGAACCTGTCGCCACCAATCGGTCGCGGCCGAAGCTCTCCTTGTCGAAGAACACGCCGAGCGACAGACCGTGGCGGCCATAAATCTCTGGATGGTCGCATTTCCTGGAGAGCGCCACGGGGTCGACGCCGATCTGGGCCAGCAATCCCGATGCCGCTTTGCTGTAGGGCGTTGGACTGTCGATCTCGAGCGTGCCGCCATTGATCAGCAGCATCCGCCCGTCGATATGGAACTCGTTGCGCTTGGCATGACCGCCGAAATCGTCGTGGTTCTCCAGGATCAGCACACGCGCGTTGGGCTTGCGCTCCCGATAGAAATGCGCCGCCGCCAATCCGCTGATCCCGGCGCCTGCGACGATCAGATCGTAGCTTTCGCGATCGTCCTCGAGTTTGGCCGCGCCGTCCCAGAAATCGCCGTCGCGGACTTCGTGCGCCGCCTCGAAAGAACCCGGATGACTCCCGCGCAGCCCCAGTCGCGTCGGCGGATAGTAACCGGGGGCGTTCTGCGGTTCGCTGCTGGAGGCCGGCATTGCCGCCGTCGCACTGCCAGTCCCGAGCGCTGCTATCCCGACCGCCGCACCCTGCAGGAAATCGCGCCTGAGGATCGGCCGGTCCATGCCCAGGGCCTTGTCTCGCTTTCCTGACACGGTTCGCCCCGCTTTTGTTCGTCATGGCCGGGCTTGACCCGGCCATCCAACTTCTCCTGCGCTCGCTAGCGCTCGCGCACTGAATGGCCGCCTCGAGGGCGGCCATGACGGTCAACTACTATATCCCGCCCAAGCAGAGATATTTGATTTCCAGATAGTCATCGATGCCGTATTTCGATCCCTCTCGGCCGAGTCCGGATTGCTTGACGCCGCCGAACGGCGCGACCGCGGTCGAGATCAGCCCGGTGTTGATGCCGACGATGCCGGCTTCGATCGCCTCGGCGACGCGCCACACCCGTCCCAGATCGCGCGCGTAGAAATAGGCCGCCAGCCCGAATTCGGTATCGTTGGCAAGACGGATCGCATCGGCGTCGGTCTTGAAGCGGATGACGGGCGCCAGCGGCCCGAAGGTTTCTTCCTTTGCCACCAACATGTCCTGCGTCGCGTCCGCGATCAGGGTCGGCTCAAAGAAGGTGCGGCCGAGCGCATGTCGATGGCCGCCCATCACCAGCCGGCCGCCCTTGGCCAGTGCATCGGCGACATGCTCTTCCACTTTCCTCACCGCGGCTTCGTCGATCAGCGGGCCCTGGGTCACGCCGAGCTCGGTTCCCGGTCCGACCTTCAGCTTTCCCACGGCGCTCGCGAGCTTGGCGACGAAGGCATCATAGACGGCGTCCTGCACATAGAGGCGGTTGGCGCAGACGCAGGTCTGTCCGGTGTTGCGGTATTTCGAGGCGATGGTGCCTTCGACCGCGGCGTCCAGATCGGCATCGTCGAAGACGATGAAGGGCGCATTGCCGCCCAACTCCATCGATACCTTCTTCACCGTCGGCGCGCATTGCGCCAGAAGCTGGCGGCCGATCTCGGTCGAGCCGGTGAAGGTGAGCTTGGCGACATCGGGATTGGCGGTCATCTCCGCCCCGATCTCGCGCGCCGATCCGGTAATGACGTTGAACACGCCGGGCGGAACGCCGGCGCGGTTCGCGAGCTCTGCCAGCGCCAATGCAGAGAACGGCGTCTGCGACGCGGGCTTGCAGACGAAGGTGCAGCCCGCCGCCAGAGCCGGTCCCGCCTTGCGCCCGATCATGGCCGACGGAAAATTCCACGGCGTGATGGCGCAGACCACGCCGATGGGCTGCTTGAGCACGACGATGCGCTTGTCCGCGGCATGGCTCGGGATCACGTCGCCATAGACGCGCCTTCCTTCCTCCGCGAACCACTCAATGAACGAGGCGCTGTAGGCGACTTCGCCTTTGGATTCGGCGAACGGCTTTCCCTGCTCCGAGGTCATGATCAGTGCCAGGTCGTCCGCGTGGGCGAGCATCAGATCGTTCCAGCGGCGCAGGATCGTGGCGCGTTCGCCAGCGGTCTTCGCAGCCCAGGACGGGAAGGCGCGCTTGGCGGCGGTGATCGCCGCCCGGGTTTCCGTTCCAAGGAATTTCGGCACCGTGCCGATGATGTCTCCTGTCGCGGGATTGGTCACATCGATGGCGCCGCCGCTATCGGCATTGTGCCATTCGCCGCCGACGTAACAGAGCTGGCGCAACAGCGATGGGTCTTTGAGGTGCATGCCACTCACTCCGGCGTCAGCACGGCCTTGACTTCGAGATACTCGCGGAAACCGAATTCGCCGGCCTCGCGCCCGTTGCCCGAACGCTTGTAGCCGCCGAAGGGTGCCGCCGGGTCTTCCGGCGCGCCGTTGACATAGACATTGCCGGCACGCAAACGCGCGGCGATCTTGAGCGCGTGCGCGGTGTCGCCCGACTCGACATAGGCCGCCAGCCCATAGGGCGTGTCGTTGGCGATGCGCACCGCCTCGTCTTCGTCCTTGTACGCAATGATGGCCAGGACCGGCCCGAAGATCTCCTCGCGCGCGATGGTCATGGAATTGTTGACATGGGCGAAGACGGTCGGCTGCACGAAATAGCCTTTGTCGCGCGCGGGCTCGGCCCCGCCGCAGACCAGCATCGCGCCTTCCTCGATGCCGGCCTTGATCAGCCGGCGTACCTTCTCGAATTGCGCCTTGCCGGAGAGCGGGCCCATGACGGTGTCGGGATCGCGCGGATCGCCGACAGTGACGTCCTCCGCCGCCGCGCGCGCAGCGGCGATGGCTTTGTCTTCGAGCGCCTTAGGCACCAACATGCGCGTCGGCGCATTGCAGGACTGGCCGGTGTTGCCAAAGCAGGACAGCGCACCGCGCTTCACCGCCTCCTCGATATCGGCGTCGGCAAGGATCACGTTGGCGGATTTGCCGCCAAGCTCAAGCGTCACGCGCTTGACGGTATCGGCGGCGGCTTTGCTGACCGCCACTCCGCCGCGCGTCGAGCCAGTGAACGAGACCATGTCGATGCCGGGATGGCTCGCTAGCGCCTGTCCGACCGTGGGTCCGTCGCCGTGAACGAGATTGAACACGCCGGCGGGCGTCTTCGCCGCATCCAGAATCTCCGTGACGATCACCGCGCTGACCGGCGTGAACTCGCTCGGCTTCAAAACCATGGTGCACCCCGCCGCCAGGGCGGGAAAAACCTTGAGCGCGATCTGGTTGATCGGCCAGTTCCACGGCGTGATCAATCCGCACACCCCAATGGGCTCGTGCATGATGGTGATGCGGCCGTTCTTCTCTTCGAATTCGAAATCGCTCAGGACACGGATGGTCTCATCGAGGTGCTGCAGTCCCGCAGCGGCCTGCGCCTCCCGCGACAGGCTGAGCGGCGCCCCCATCTCGCCGGTGATGGCGTCGACCAGATCGTCGAAGCGCTTCTCGAACGCTGCGCGCACTGCCTTCAACAGGTCGAGGCGTGTGGCGCGCGTCGATTGCGACCAGGTCTCGAAGGCCGTGCGTGCCGCAGCGACGGCGCGGTCGACATCGGCCGCGGTGCCCAGGCTGATGCGCGCGAACGCTTGCTCGGTCGCTGGGTCGACGACATCGAAGGGATGGCTTTCGGCCGGCTCCACCCAGCGGCCGCCGATATAGAATTTCGTCAGGTCGCGCATGATCCTGTCCTTCGCATTCGGCACCGTTGTAGCCGGTTTGATGCGGGGCTGGGTAGATTGGCGCGGGGCTAATCCTTGGGCGCCGAAAACGAAGCGGCCATCGTCTGGCGGCACGCTTTTCGGATGGACGCTTCCGCTGCGACCACGCATTCGCGGCCCTCGGCGATGGCTTCCCTGGCGCGGTGAAAGTCCATCCAACCGAAATTGGGCAGGCTCGGACGAAGCAGCACGTCTGGCGGATCGCCGGCCAGGCGCATGCGCGTGATGCGGTCCTGCATGATGTTGAGCGAATTGGCCAGCACCTCAAAATAGCTGGGGAACTCGGGCGAGGGCTGCAGCATCCGTTCCAGGATCGGCCCGACCGCGGTCTTCAGCCAGTCCGGAATGGCCTCCGGCACCGCGGGCGCGGCCTCCGGCACCTCCGCCTCGTCGAAGCGGCGGCCGACCAGATTGGCGTTCAGATCCACGGCGATGACGATATCCGCTCCGAGCGCGCGGGCGAGCGAGATCGGCACAGGATCGACCAGGCCGCCATCGATCAGCCAGCCATCGCCTTCGCTCAGTCTTTCGGGGGTGAAGATTCCGGGCATTCCGATGGAGGCGCGCACGGCGCGTCCGATGGGTCCTTTCTGGAGCCAGATCTCGCGGCCGGTGGCGAGCTCGGTAGCGACGGAGCCGAAGCGCACGGGCAGCGCCTCGATATCGCCTTCGATTCCCAGTTCCGCGAGGAAGGTTTCCACCCGTCGCCCTTGGATCAAACCTCCCGAGGCGAGGCGGAAGTCGAACATCCCGGCGGTATCGAGCCTGCCGAAATTCTCCATGCGGGTCTTGAGTTGCTCGAGCCGTCCGGTCGCGAAGGCCGCGCCGACCAGTGCACCGATCGAAGTGCCGGCGACGATCTGCGGCGCGATGCCGAGCGCCGCCAGCCCTTCGATGATGCCGATCAGCGACCAGCCGCGGGCGGCCCCGCTGCCGAGAGCGAGGCCGATCTTGGGGCCCGTGGTCCTGGAGTGGTTGCGCATGCTTGGCGGCTCGCAGGAATGAAGACGACTACCGACGTGCGGCAGAGTGCCTGTCCGCAAACACGCCCGCAATCGCCTCGTGGGATCAGGCCGCTTTCGGCGCCGCTCCCACCACACCGCGGATCGTGCCGGCGACCGTGGCGATGGCGATACCCGATGTGGCGAGGTTTACTCCGACCACGGTGCCCAGCGCCCAGGCTGCCGAACCCGGCCATCCGGCGATGATCAGTCCGGCCAGGACGAGATCGACGGCGCCGCTGAACAGCATCCATCCCCAGGAGCTCCGGAAGGCGTCGCGCGCGGCGATGGCGGCGGCAATCTGGAACAGGCCTTCGGCGATGAAGAAGGCGATCAGTACCAAGGTGAGGGTGATGACGCCCGCGACCGGATGCCAGAGCAGCAGCACGCCTGTGAACAGCGCGAGCGCTCCCGTGAACAAGGCCCAGACGAAGCCGGAAACACTGGGCGCCATGAACAGGAGCGCCAGGCTGAAAATGCCGCTGAGCAGGAACAGCCAGCCGACATAGGTTTCGATGGCGACGCTGGAGATCAGCGGCCAGATCACCGCGGCGACGCCCAGCAGAATCATGATGATGCCTTGCGCCAGGAACAGGGCGGAATGGGTTCGTACCGAGTCCCGGAGCGTTTGGTGGTCGGTCGGGTGCATGTGTGTCTCCCGTGAGTTCAGTGGCCTCATTTTCGGTGGTTGAGTCCAGTTTACCTTGATGGAGGTCAAATTGCCCTCCTGCTCTAGATATGGTGGGCGGGGCGGCATGGCGGCCTAGGGTTAGAGAGAATTTTCTTTCTCTATCAGAGTCTTATTGACTTTCGTTCCTTATATGTTCTTAATCCGCCGATGACGGCGAACATCGCCCTGAAGCATCTGGAAACGGTCCTCAATCCCCGGCGCAGGGCAGAGGAGACCCCCGTGCCCTTGGGGCATGCTGGAGCCGATGCCGTGCTGGGCGGCGGCTTGAAGCGCGCGGCGCTGCATGAGGTTTTCGCTCCCGCCGGTCACGAAAGCGCCGCGACGGGTTTTGCGGCCTGTCTCGCCGCGCGGCTCGCGGCGAACAGAAGCATGCTCTGGATCCGCCAGGATTATTGCGCGCTGGAATTCGGCGAGCTGGCGGCGACGGGATTGCTCGAGCTGGGTCTCGCGCCGGCGCGCGTGCTGGTGATGCGCGCGGCGCAGGCGGAGGATGGCTTGCGGGCGGCGCTGGAGGCGCTGCGCTGCCGCGCCTTGGGTGCTGTCGTCATCGAGCTTTGCGGCAATCCCAAAGACCTCGATCTCACCGCCAGCCGCAGGCTCACCCTGGCGGCGGAGGAGAACGGCGTGGCGGCACTGATGTTGCGTTTTACGGCTCGCATCGAACCCGGCAGCGCCCAGACTCGCTGGCGCGTGCGCGCGGCGCCGTCACCGGACGAAGAAGAAAATTGGGGACAGCCGCGCATCGAAGCCGAACTCCTGCGCAACCGGCAGGGCGGCACGGGCTGTTGGGTCATGGAATGGAGTTGTGACGATGGGATCTTCCGCGACCCCGCGACGGATCGTGGCGCTGTGGTTTCCGCGGCTGGCGACCGACCGGCTCCAGCGGCGCTGGCAAAGGAGCGAAGGACCGCCGCCGCCTGACGCGCCGGGACTGGTGGTCGCGGGCAGGAGCGGCAATACGCAGCTTGTCGCAGCACTCGACCGTAAGGCATCCGCGCTCGGTCTGTATGTCGGCCAGCCGCTCGCCAATGCGCGCGCCATGGTGCCGGCCTTGCGCGTGGTCGCGGAAGATGCGCCCGCCGATGCCAAGCTGCTGGCGCGCATCGCCGATTGGTGCGACCGCTACACGCCCTTCGTCGCCCTCGACCCGCCGCGTGGATTGCTGCTTGATGTCAGCGGCGTCGGCCATCTCTTCGACGGCGAGCAGGCGCTGCTGGACCGCATCCGCGCCGAATTGCGCCGCCAGGGCTTTGCCGTGCGCGGCGCGATGGCCTCAACCGCCCTGGCCGCGCGCGCGCTCGCCCGCCATCGCGACGGTTGTGTGGTCGCGCCGGGGGACGAATCGAAAGCCGTGGCGCCGCTGCCGATCGAGGCGCTGGACCTCGACGAGCCGGCGACGCATGCCTTCCGCCGCGCCGGGCTCAAGACCATCGGCCAAGCTGCCGGCCGCAAGCGCGCCGAGCTGACCGCGCGTTTCGGCTCGCGTCTCGTCTATATGATCGATACCGCGCTCGCCCGCGCCAACGCTCCGATCTCGCCGCGCCGGCCGTTGCCCGACTATCGCGCCGAGCGCAATTTCGCAGAGCCGGTCGCGACCGAGGACATTATCCGTCAGACCTTGCTGGCGCTGGCGGGCGCATTGTCGGAGCTGCTGGAGAAACGCGGCGAGGGCGCCCGGCGGCTGGAAGCGGTGTTCTTCCGCGCCGACGGCATCGTGCGGCGCATCGCGGTCGAAGCCGGCGCGCCGTTGCGCGAGCCGAACGCGATGGTCAGGCTGTTCCACGAGAAACTCGCAGCATTGGCCGATCCGCTCGATCCGGGGTTTGGTTTCGATCTGATCCGGCTCTGCGCCGACCGCATCGGCCGCGCGGAAGCTGAGGCGCAGCAGTTGGATTCCGATGCCGGGCGCGAACGCGAACTGCGCTTGCTGGTCGACCGGCTGGCGGCACGCTTCGGCCGGGATCGCATCCTCGCCTTCCATCCGTGCGACACGAATATCCCCGAACACGCCTTTGCGCTTCTGCCGGCGCAGCATGCCGGGCCTGCCGAGCGTCCCTGGAAAAAGCTGCGCGGTGCGAAAGAAGCGCCGCGCCGGCCCTTGCGGCTGTTCGCGCGGCCGGAGCGGCTTGGCCTGCTGCGCGCGGTCGATGGCCGCTATCACATGCGCTGGCGCAACACCCAGCGCTTGCTCACCCGCATCGAGGGCCCCGAGCGCATCGCCATGGAATGGTGGCGCAGCGCCGAGCCCACCCGCGACTACTACCGCGTCGAGGACGAGAACGGACGCCGCTTCTGGCTCTGCCGCGATGCGCAGAGTGGGCAGTGGTCGGTGCAGGGGGGGTTCGCTTGAAAAACGGCAATTCAATTCCGCAATATTATTTCGCGCGCTGGAAGCCAATCTTCGGAAAATCGCAGTTCAATTCCGCAACTTTATTGCCTGAACTCGCGGCCATGCCAGAGACGCAGGACCACCAACGCGCCGTCGCTCTCCCGGATCGTATAGCGCGCGACATAGCCGCGCTTGCCGAAATGGATTCGCACTTGGCGAATCCTGGGTCTCCTCGTCCGATAGCCCAACGCCGGCATGGTCTCGACAAGCTGCAGCTTGCTCCAAATCGCCGCCATCGCCCGCAACGCGGCATCTGGATTGAGTGGGTTCAGAAAATCATAGAGGCGCCGCACATCCGAAATCGCTTCGGGTGCGAAAACGATCATCAGATTTTGCGTGGCACCGGGGGTGGCAATTCGTTCGGCGTGCCCCAACTACGGACCCAGGTTTTTACTTCTTCCAGCGGCACACCCATCTGGTCACGATCGAAATTTTCCAAGCGGCGGACGTCTTCTTCGATATCCGGCTCTTCCAAAGTGTCGAGAAGTGCCAGGGCATCGGAAACCACGCGCGAGGTTTCTTGTCCGCGGCGCTCTGCGAGCTGCCGCAGCCGCGCATCGTCTTCGCTGTCGAGATCGAGGATAACGCGTGTTTTGCTCATGTTGGCAAATATACAGCAGACCGCGGCTCAATGTCCATGACCGCCTTCGCCGAGATCGCCGCGACGACGAACTTCTCCTTCCTGCGCGGCGCGTCGCATCCCAAGGAGATGGTGGCGCAGGCGGCGGTGCTGGGTTACGCCGCCATCGGCATCGCCGACCGCAATTCGCTGGCCGGCGTGGTGCGCGCCTACGATGCGCTGAACCAGATTCGCGAGCAGACGGCTGCGACGCTGCCGAAACTTCTTGTCGGCACGCGGCTCGTCTTCGTCGACGGCACGCCGGATATCCTCGCCTATCCGTCCGACCGCGCGGCTTACGGACGGCTGTGCCGGCTCCTGAGCGACGGCAAGCTGCGTGCGCCCAAGGGCGAATGCGTGCTCACCCTTTCCGATCTTCTCAAATGGCAGGAGGGATTGCTGCTGGTGGTGATGCCGCCGCATCCCCGCCGCGCATATACTTCCATCGGATTGCAGGAAAAGGTTTGGAACGACGGTCTTGCCGACGATGAGGGCGGTCCAGGCTCCATCGCCAAGCAGGCGTTCGAAAACCGGATCCGTGCCGCACCGGATGAGATCGAAGATTTGCTGCGCAAGCTTTCGACGATTGCACCAACCCGCGTATGGCTAGGCGCGGTGCAGCCTTTGCTCGGCGACGATGCGCGGCAGCTGAAGCTCTGGCGGAGCGTGGCGCGCAAAGCCGGCGTGCCGCTCATCGCCAGCAACGACGCGCTCTATCACGAAGCCGATCGCCGCCCATTGCAGGATGTGGTCAGCTGTATCCGCGAAGGGGTGAGCCTGCGCGCGGCCGGCACACGGCTCGAGATCAATGCCGAACGCCATTTGAAAGCTCCGGAAGAAATGGCGGCGCTGTTCGACGACGCCCCCGAGGCCGTCGCCGAGACCTTGCGCTTCGCGGACCGCGTTCGCTTCTCGCTGGACGAACTCAAATACAATTATCCCGACGAGCCGGTGCCCAAGGGCAAGAATCCGCAGCGCCATCTGGAGGACCTTTCCTGGGCCGGGGCGCTGGCCCGCTACAACGGCGCGGTGCCCGACACTGTCCGCGCGGTGATCGAGAAGGAGCTCGCGCTGATCGCCAAGCTCGACATCGCGCCCTATTTCCTCACCGTGCACGACATCGTCACCTTCGCGCGCGGCGAGGGCATTCTCTGCCAGGGTCGCGGCTCGGCCGCCAATTCCGCCGTCTGCTACGTGCTCGGCATCACCGCCATCGATCCAGTGCAGATGAACCTGCTCTTTGAGCGCTTCGTCAGCGAGGAGCGCAAGGAACCGCCCGACATCGATGTCGATTTCGAGCATGAGCGGCGCGAGGAGGTGATTCAGTACATCTATCGCCGCTACGGCCGCCACCGCGCAGCTCTTGCGGCCACCGTGATCCACTACCGCCCGCGCAGCGCGGTGCGCGAGGTTGCCAAGGTCTTCGGCCTGAGCGAGGACATCGGCACGGCGCTGGTCAGCGGCGTTTGGGGCAGCTGGGGCAAAAGCCTGGGCGAAGGCCAGGTGCGCCAGGGTGCGCTCGATCCCGAGAACCGGCTCCTCGCGCGCGTGATCGCGGTCGCCAACGAGTTGATCGGCTTCCCGCGCCACCTCTCGCAGCATGTCGGCGGCTTCGTGCTCACCAACGACCGACTCGACGAACTCGTGCCGGTGAGCCCGGCGACGATGAAGGACCGCTTCTTCATCGAATGGGACAAGGACGACATCGACGCGCTCCAGATGATGAAGGTCGATGTCCTGGGGCTCGGCATGCTCACCTGCATCCGCAAGGCCTTTGCGCTGATCCGCACCCATGAGGGCCGCGCCTACGAACTCGCGACCGTGCCGCCGGAATCTCCCGACGTTTACGCCATGCTGCAAAGAGCCGACGCCATCGGCGTCTTCCAGGTCGAAAGTCGGGCGCAGATGAGCATGCTGCCGCGGCTGAAGCCGAAAGAGTTCTACGATCTCGTCATCGAGGTGGCGATCGTCCGTCCTGGCCCGATCCAGGGCGGCATGGTGCATCCTTATCTGCGCCGCCGCTCGGGCGAGGAGCCGGTGGCGTTCCCGTCGCCCGCGACGGCGCACGGACCGCCGGACGAACTGACGAGCGTGCTCGGAAAGACCTTGGGCGTTCCCTTGTTCCAGGAACAGGCGATGAAGCTTGCCATGGTCGCGGCGAAGTTCTCGCCGTCGGAAGCCAATGGCCTGCGCCGCGCCATGGCGACGTTCCGCAATCTCGGCACCATCGGCGTCTTCGAGGAGAAGTTCATCGGACGCATGGTCGAGCGCGGCTATGCTCGGGACTTCGCCGAGCGCTGCTTCAAGCAGATCGAAGGCTTCGGCTCCTATGGTTTTCCCGAAAGCCATGCCGCCAGCTTCGCGCTCCTCGTCTATGTCTCGGCCTATATCAAGCACTTCCATCCGGCCGCCTTCGGCTGCGCGCTGTTGAATTCGCAGCCCATGGGCTTCTATGCCCCAGCCGAGATCGTGCGCGATGCGCGCGACCACGGCATCGAGGTTCGTCCGGTCGACGTGAATTTCAGCGCCTGGGACAACACGCTGGAGCCCGACGGCGCGGGCGGCCTTGCGCTCAGGCTGGGCTTTCGCCAGGTCGACGGCTTCCAGGAGAAATGGGCCGACGCGATCGTTGCCCGCCGCGGCAATCGCTACATGACGGTCGCAGATGTTGCGCGGCGCGCGGCACTCAACAAGCGCGCGCTCGTCATCCTGGCCGAAGCCGACTGTTTCCAGTCGCAGAACCGAGACCGCCGCGAGACGCTGTGGGACGTGCACCGGCTTTCGGGCGACGACGCGCTACCGCTGTTCGCCTCGCAATTTGTCGAAGAGCAGCCGGAAGAGGAGATCGCGCCGCTTCCCACGATGCCGCTCAGCGAACACGTTCTGGCCGATTACCAGACCCTCAGATTGTCGCTGCGGGCCCATCTGATGACATTCCTGCGAGATCTTTTTCACGGCGAAGGTGTCGCGAGCTGCGCCGAGATTTCCGCGGCCGAGGACGGCTCGAAAGCCGCCTGCGCCGGTATCGTGTTGACCCGCCAGATGCCCGGCGACGCGGGCGTGGTCTTTATCACCTTGAGCGACGAGACCGGCATCGCCAATGTCGTGGTCTGGCCGGGGCTGGTGGAAGCGTTCCGCCGCGCCATCATGGGGGCGCGGCTGCTGGTCGTCGAAGGCCAAGTGCAGAAGAGCCGGGAAGGGGTGGTGCACCTGGTCGCCGAGCGGCTTTTCGACCGCAGCGGCGAACTCGCCCGGCTTTCCGAAGATTCGACGGAGGTGCGGATGCCGAAAACCGCCGCGCTTCACGGACACCCGCGAAACGTCCGCGCGGTGCCGAAGTCGCGGGACTTCCATTGATCCGCACCTTGGGTCTTTAATGCCGTCCCGATCCACAAGGGGCCGTCCGGCCCGGAAACCGCCGCAAGAGCCGATGAGAACCACATTGATCGCGGCCTGCGCCGCCGTCTTTGCGATGCAGGCACATGCCGATGAAGGGATGTGGACCTTCGACAATTTCCCCGCCGCCGCTGTCAAGGCGAAGTACGGGGTCACCATCGACCAGGGCTGGCTCGACAGCGTGCGCAACGCCGCGGTCAGGCTTTCTTCCGGCTGCTCCGCCTCGGTTGTCACCAGCGAAGGGCTGGTGCTGACCAACCATCATTGCGTGCGCGGATGCGCCCAGAACCTGTCGACGCCGCAAATCGATCATGTCCGCGACGGCTTCGCGGCCGCGACGCGCGCGGACGAAAAGCTCTGCCCCGGCATGCAGGCGGAAATCCTCGTCTCCATCGCAGATGTCAGCCAGCGTGTGGCGAACGCCGTCAAGGCGAAGTCCGGTCGGGATTTCGTCATGGCGCGCGACGCGGAGATCTCGGCGATCGAAAACGAGGGCTGCGCCGGCAAGCAAGTTCTCGAGCGCTGCCAGGTGATAACGCTCTACCAGGGCGGCCAGTACAAGCTCTATGTCTACCGGAAATATTCCGACGTCCGTCTGGTCTTCGCGCCGGAGCAGGCGATGGCTTTCTTCGGCGGCGATCCCGACAACTTCAACTTTCCGCGCTACGATCTCGATTGCTCCTTCGTCCGGCTTTACGAGGACGACAAGCCGGCCTCGACGCCGGACCATCTCCTCTGGAGCAACGACGCACCCAAGGACGGCCAAGCGGTCTTCGTGGCCGGCAATCCCGGAACGACCGAGCGCCTCCTGACGGCCAGCCAGCTCGAGACCCTGCGCGATGTGGCACAGCCCGAAATGCTTCTGCTGCTTTCCGAGCTGCGCGGGCGGCTGATCCGTTTCGCCGAGGAAAGCCCTGAGCATGCCCGCATCGCCAACGCCACGCTGTTCGGCATCGAGAATTCGTTCAAGGCCTACCGCGGCGAACAGCAAGCGATGATCGATCCCGCGATCATCTCCGCCAAGCGAAAATTCGATGCCAACCTTCATGCGCGCACGCTGAAGATCAGGACATTGGCAGCACAGACCGGCGATCCCTGGGGGGAGATCGCAAAGGTCCAGGCCGACCGCCGCGCGCTGTTCCAGGCTTACAGCTATATGGAGGCGCGCGCCGGCGCCTTCTCCAACCTATTCAACCATGGGCGCGCTCTTGTTCGCGCCGCCGAGGAACGCGCCAAGCCGAACAGCCAGCGCTTGCCGGAGTACACCGACAGCCGACTTCTGCTGTTGCAGAAGCGCCTGCTCGACGCCGCGCCGGTCTATCCCGAATTGGAAGAGGTGGTGCTCGAATTCTGGCTGAGCAAGCTGCGCGAGCACCTGACCGCGGACGCCGGCGGGGTCAAGACGTTCCTCGGCAAGGATTCTCCGGAGTCGCTCGCGGCACGGTTGGCCAAGTCCCAACTCGTCGACCCGGCCTATCGCAAGCAATTGTGGGACGGCGGCATCGCGGCGGTGCAGACGAGCAACGACCCGATGATTCGCTTCGTGCTGGCAACGGATGCTGCCTCCCGCGCCATCCGCAAGGACTATGAAACGCGTGTCACCGGGCCGTCCGATCGCGCCGCCGCGCGCATCGCCACGGCGCGCTTTGCGGTCTACGGCACCTCGGACTACCCCGACGCCACGTTCTCGCTCAGGCTCAGCTACGGCAAGGTCGCGGGCTGGAACGAGAACGGCAAGTCTGTCGCGCCGTTTACCTATTACAAGGGACTGTGGGAGCGCGCGACGGGACAGGATCCCTTTGCCCTCGCACCGCGTTGGATCAGTGCCAACGACAAGGTGAATCCCGACATCGTGTTCGACTTCGTGACCGACAACGACGTGGTGGGCGGCAACTCCGGCTCGCCGGCAATCGATGGCGAGCGGCACGTCATCGGCGCGGTGTTCGACGGCAACATCGAGAGCCTGGGCGGCGATTTCGCGTTCGACGAATCCGTCAATCGCACCGTCATTGTCTCCACTGCCGCGATCGCGGAAGCCCTGGACAAGGTTTACGGCGCCAAGGCGCTGGTCGCCGAGTTGACGGTGAAATAGGAGCAACTGTACCCGATGCGCCCCGATGTCCGGATGCGAACGCTGCGCCTTGCGGCTGCCGTCGCACTCAGTCTGTTTGCTGCGGCCGCACCCCTGGCCCGCCAAATGCCCGCAAGCGGCGACGGCGTCCTGCGCGCCACCTTGTCCAACGGATTGCGCGTGATCATCGTGCGCAATCGCCTGGCCCCGGTGGTGGCGACGGCGGTGAACTATCTGGCCGGCGGGGACGAGACCCCGCCGGATTTTCCCGGTACCGCCCATGCCCAGGAGCACATGATGTTCCGCGGCATGCCGGGCCTCAGCGCCGACCAACTCGCCGCCATCGGCAGCGTCATGGGCGGTAATTTCAACGCCAATACGCGCGAGAGCCTGACGCAATATCTCTTCACTGTGCCGGCGGAGGATCTCGACGTCGCGCTTCGCATCGAAGCGCTGCGCATGACGGCGGTGACCGACAGCGAAGCCGACTGGCAGAAGGAGCGCGGCGCCATCGAGCAGGAAGTGGCGCAGGACCTCTCCAATCCCTCCTATCTTCTGTACCAGAAGCTGCGCGAGCGGCTGTTCGAGAATACGCCTTATGCTCATGTCGCGCTCGGCACCCGACCGAGCTTCGACAAGACGAAAGCGGCAATGCTCAAAAGCTTCTACAGCCGCTGGTACGCGCCCAACAACGCTATCCTCGTCATCGTCGGCGATGTCGAGCCCGAACAGGCGCTGAAAAGCGTGCGCGCCGCTTTCGGCGCCATCAAGCCCAGACGATTGCCCCCGCGGCCGGTCTTCCGCTTCGCGCCGCAGAACGCATCGCGCCTCACGCTCGACACCGACCGCCCCTATGCGAGCCTCGTCATCGCCATGCGCATGCCGGGCATGGACAGCCCCGATTTCCCGGCGCTGGAGGTGCTGGCGGATGTGCTGGCGAGCCACCGTTTCGCGCTTTACGACCTCGTGCCGCAAGGCAAGGCGCTGGATACCGACTTCTCGGTGGATCCGCTGCCCAAAGCGTCTGTCGCCTATGCCTCGGCCTCCTTCGCCGGCGGCGGCGACTCGGCGAGCCTGGAGAGCGAGATGCGCGCGATCCTGCGAAACGCGAAGCGCGACGGCGTGTCTGCCGACCTGGTCGAGGCAGCAAAGCTCCAGGAACACCGTGCCACCGAGTTCCAGAAGAACGGCATCGAGGATCTGGCCGCAGTATGGTCCGACGCGGTGGCCCTCTACGGCCTGCGCTCGCCCGACGAGGACTACACCCGCATCGAAAAGGTGACCGTCGCCGACGTCAATCGCGTGCTGCGCAAATATCTCGATCTCGATCACGCCGTCACGGCGCTTTCGCTTCCCAAAGGCTCCGGTGCCGCGGTCGCGTCTTCCGCCACGTTCGGGGGACGCGAAAATTTCGGCGCCGGCGAGGTCAAGCCCGCCGCGCTGCCGCAATGGGCCAATGCGGCGCTCGGAAAGCTGGACGTCCCTCCATCGACGCTGTCGCCTATGGTTTCCACGCTCCCCAACGGCATCACCTTGATCGTCCAACCCGAAGACGTGAGCGACACGGTGAGCGTCTACGGACACATCCGCAATCGGCCGGAGACCGAAACCGCGCCCGGCAAGGAAGGCGTGTCGCTGCTGCTGGATCAGCTTTTCTCCTATGGGACGGAAAGCCTCGACCGCCTCGCTTTCCAGAAGGCGCTGGACGACATCGGCGCGAGCGAAGAGGCCGGAGTCGATTTCAGCGTCCATGCGCTCTCCGCGAATTTCGAACGCGGTGTGGAGTTGCTCGCCGACAACGAATTGCGCCCGGCCTTGCCCGGTGCCGCGCTGCAGACCGTGCGCGCGCAGCTGGGGCGCCTGATCGCAGTGCGCAACGAAAGCCCCGCCTATCTGGTCTCGCGCTCGCTGCGCACGGCGCTGTTTCCCAAGGACGATCCAAGCCTGCGCGATCCGGTGCCGCAGACCATCGGCGCGCTGACGCGCGACGATGTGCTCGCCTATTACCACCGCGTCTTCCGACCGGATCTGGCGACCATCGTCGTCATTGGCAAGGTGACGCCGCAGGTCGCCCGCGCCGCCGTCGAGAAATATTTCGGTGGCTGGATGGGGCAAGGCCCGAAACCCCAGACCGATCTGCCGGTCGCCCCGCCGAACGCTGTGGCGTCCGTCGCCGTGCCCGATGCAAGCCGCGTGCAGGACAATGTGGTGCTGGCGCAGAACCTCGATCTCAATCGTGCCAATCCGGACTTCTACGCGCTGCAGCTCGGCAATTCGGTGCTGGCCGGCGGCTTCTATGCCGCGCGGCTGAGCGTCGATCTTCGCAAGAATGCCGGACTCGTCTACAGCGTCGGGGCGCAACTCCAGGTCGGACGCACGCGCGGAACCTATATCGTGCAATATGCCTGCGACCCGCAGAACGTGACCGAGGCCGCCGCGCGCGTCGCCGCCGAGATCAAGGCGATGCAGGACGCGCCCGTGGCCGACGACGAGCTGCTGCAATCCAAGCGGCTGCTGTTACGCCAGATTCCGCTCGCCGAATCCAGCGTCGCCGCGATCGCGCGCGGCATGTTGAGCAGGCGCGAACTCGATCTTCCGCTCGATGAGCCGTGGCGCGCGGCGGCGCGCACCATCGCGCTCACTCCGGCTGAAGTGCAGGCCGCCTTCCGCAAATGGTTGCGGCCGGGCGATCTCGTGCGCATCAGCCAGGGCCCGCCGCCGGGCTAGGACATCACACGCGGCCGCTTCATCTGGTCGGCGGTTTTCGGCTCCGGCATCATGTAGTCGCGCACAATGGGCAGGGCGTCGACGCGCTTGGTCACCTGGACCTGGAACACCATCAGGTTCTGGTGCCGAAAGCCCATCTCTGCGCCCGCCAGATAGAATTCCCACATCCGGCAGAAGCGTTCATCGTGCAGCCGCGCCGCGCGATCCCAGTTGGCGACGAAGCGTCTGCGCCATTCTGCGAGCGTGCGCGCATAGTGCAGGCGCAGGATCTCGATGTCGGTGACGATCAGCCCCTGGCGCTCGATCACCGGAAGGACTTCGCTCAGTGCGGGTGTGTATCCGCCGGGGAAAATGTATTTCGCGATCCAGGGATTGGTGACGCCGGGCCCGTCGCTACGGCCAATCGAATGGATCAGCGCCACGCCGTCATCGGCGAGAAGCTCCGACACGCGCCCGAAATAGGTCGCATAATTGTCGACCCCGACATGTTCGAACATGCCGACCGACACGACGCGGTCGAATTTTCCCTGGACGGTGCGATAATCTTCGAGCCTGAAGCGCACGCGTTCGCCAAGGCCCTGGCGCCGCACCCGCTCCTGCGCGATTTTCCATTGCTCCCGCGACAGCGTGATGCCGGTGACGTCGGCTTGTGCGGTGCGCGCCAGATGCAGGCCCAGGCCGCCCCAGCCGGAACCGATATCGAGCACGCGCTGGCCGGGCTTCAGATGCAGTTTGGCCGCGACACGGCGGCACTTGTTGGCTTGCGCGGTCTCCAGCGTGTCGTCGTCGTGTTCGAAGAAGGCGCAGGAATATTGCTTGTCGGAATCGAGAAACAGGTCGTAAAGCCGCGAGTCGATGTCGTAATGGTGAACGACGTTCTTGCGCGACCTTCGCCGGTCGTTGCTGCCATGGAGAAGGCGCCTCAGCCGCAGGCGCGCCCGGTTGATCCATTCGAGATGGCCGCCGCCGAAATTGCCATCGAGGTTGCTGGTGAGCAGCTCGAGCAGGGCGGCGATGTCCCCGTCCTCGACGGTCAGGCCGCCATCCATATAGGCTTCGCCCAAGGCGAGCTGGGGGTTGCTCACGATCGCCCATTCGGTAGCGCGATTGCGCACCCTGATCGTAACTGGCGGGCAATCCAGTTCGCCGAGTTCGTGCTGCCGACCCTTGGAATCGACGATCCGCAGATGGCCCCGGCGGATGATTCGCTTCAGAATCGCCACGAGCAATTGCACGGCCGAATTCCCCTTTCCCGTGGGAAAATCTCGATCTGCAAACGCCGTACGCCGCTTTCGGTGCCAGACTGGCCCCTCGAAACAAAGGCTATTCCGCCGGCAGCGCTTTGTTCGCGATGCGCCGGCCGCGCTCCTGGAGAATACGTGCATCGTCGCTCAGCTGACGCAGCGCGCGCTTGAACGCGTCGTTGAGCGCATAGTCGAGATCGGCCAGGCGGTCGTCCCGCGTCGGGGCGTGGCCGACATTGACCTCCCTGCCCGCGGGCAGCGCGATGCGCACGCCGACGGCATAGGGCTCGCCGTTCTTGTGGTGATGGCCCGGCGCGCGCACCACGATGCGGCAGGCGGTGGCGCGGCCGAAGCGCTTCTCGATTTTGGACAGGTTTCGTTCGATCAACGTGCGGACGTGGTCGGTCGCCGGCACGCCCTGAAGTTCCAATTGCAGCGGCGTTTCCATTTCTGCACCTCACTATCGATACAGACCTAGGTATGCTAATCCCGCGGCGCAACGCCCTGGCAGGCGGAATTTACATAGGCCATGTGGGACGTTCTCCTCCTGGATTGTAACGCGGCAACGATGCTGGGGGATGCAGCTTTCGGCGCCATCCGCGATGCCGCGATCGGCATTCGCGACGGACGCATCGCCTACATCGGTCCGCGCAGCGGCTCCGGGCCCGCGCAGGTAAAACGCAGCCTCGGCGGCGCCTGGGTGACGCCGGGTCTTATCGATTGCCACACCCATCTGGTCTTCGCCGGCAATCGTGCTTCGGAATGGGACGCGCGGCGTCGTGGGATGAGCTACGAAGAGATCGCGCGCGCCGGCGGCGGTATCCTCTCCACGGTGCGCGCGACGCGCGCCGCCTCGGAAGACGAACTCGTTGCCCAGGCCCAGCCGCGGCTTGCCGCGCTGCGCGCCCAGGGCGTGACCACGGTCGAGATCAAATCTGGATACGGTCTCGATACCGAGACCGAACTGCGCTTGCTGCGCGCCGCCGGCCGGCTGGCGCACGACATGCGGGTTTCGCGCACGTTTCTGGGCGCCCACGCGCTGCCGCCGGAATGCGCGCTGGATCGCGCAGGCTATGTCGAACGGGTCTGCGACGAGATGATCCCCGCCGTGGCGCGCGAGCGGCTGGCGGACGCAGTCGACGTCTTTTGCGAGACCATCGCATTCACCCCAGCCGAAACGGCGCGCATCTTTGCCGCCGCGCGGGCACGGGGGCTGGGCGTCAAGGTCCATGCCGAGCAACTGTCCAATTCGGGCGCAGCAGCTCTCGCCGCCGAGTGCGGCGCGCTTTCTGCCGATCATCTCGAGCATCTCGACGAAGCCGGCATATCGGCATTGGCGAAGGCCGGCTCGGTGGCCGTGATGCTGCCTGCCGCGTTCTATTTTCTGCGCGAGAGCAGGAAGCCTCCGGTGGCCGCATTGCGTGCGGCGGGGGTCGCCATGGCGGTCGCGACCGATTGCAACCCCGGCACCTCGCCATGCACGTCGCCGCTGCTGGTCTTGAATATGGCCTGCACCTTGTTTGATCTGACGCCGGAAGAGGCCCTTGCCGGCATGACGCGCAACGCGGCGCGAGCGCTCGGGCTCGCGCTGGAGACGGGGACCCTGGAAGTGGGCAAATCCGCCGATTTGGCGATCTGGAATGTCGGCGAGCCGGCCGAGCTCGCCTATTGGCTGGGGGCGGATCTGCTGAGAGATCGCTATTTTCGCGGCCGCTCCGACAACGAGGACCAGCCATGAGCGACATCAAGAACGACCCCATCATCCGCGCCCCGCGCGGGCCGGAGCTCACCTGCCGCAACTGGGGCGCCGAAGCGGCGATGCGCATGCTGATGAACAATCTCGATCCCGAAGTCGCCGAACGCCCGCAGGACCTTGTCGTCTATGGCGGCATCGGCCGCGCCGCGCGCAACTGGGATGCCTTCGCGCGCATCGTCGAAAGCCTCAAGCGCCTGGAAGACGATCAGACCCTTCTCGTTCAGTCCGGCAAACCGGTCGGAATTTTCCGCACCCATCACGGTGCGCCGCGCGTGTTGATCGCCAATTCCAATCTGGTCCCCAAATGGGCCGATTGGGAGCATTTCAATGCGCTCGATAAGAAGGGGCTGATGATGTACGGCCAGATGACGGCCGGCTCCTGGATCTATATCGGCAGCCAGGGCATCGTGCAGGGCACCTACGAAACCTTCGCCGAGATGGGCCGCCAGCATTACGGCGGCGATCTAACCGGCCGCTGGATCCTGACCGCGGGTTTGGGCGGCATGGGTGGGGCGCAACCTCTAGCCGCGACCATGGCCGGTGCGTCGATGCTCGCGATCGAATGCCAGCCATCGCGGATCGAGAAGCGTCTGGAGACCCGGTATCTCGACAAGGGTGTTGCCGATCTCGACGAGGCACTCGCGCTGATCGCTGCGTCGGTGAAGGATAGGCGGCCGCTCTCCGTGGGCCTGCTGGGTAACGCTGCGGAAATTCTTCCCGAGCTTGTCCGACGCGGCGTCAGGCCCGATGCCGTCACCGACCAGACGAGCGCCCACGATCCGGCGAACGGCTATCTGCCGGAGGGCTGGAGCATCGCGCAATGGGAACAGCGCCGCGCCGGCGATCCGAAGGCCGTCGCCGCCGCGGCGAGCAAGTCCATCGCCAGGCATGTGCGCGCGATGCTCGATTTCGCGGCTCAGGGCATCCCGGTTTTCGACTACGGCAACAACATCCGCCAGGAGGCGAAGGACGAGGGCGTCGCGAATGCCTTCGACTTTCCGGGTTTCGTGCCGGCCTATATCAGGCCATTGTTCTGTCGCGGCGTGGGACCGTTCCGCTGGGCCGCGCTGTCGGGCGATCCGCAGGACATCTACAGGACCGACGCGGCGATGAAGCGGCTGTTCGCCGGCGACAAGCATCTGCATCGCTGGCTCGACATGGCGGCCGAGCGCATCGCGTTCCAAGGCCTGCCCGCGCGCATCTGCTGGATCGGGCTGGGCGAGCGCGACAAGGCCGGCATGATGTTCAACGACATGGTGGCGAGCGGCGAGCTCAAGGCGCCGATCGTCATCGGCCGCGATCACCTCGATGCCGGCTCGGTCGCAAGCCCCAACCGCGAGACCGAGGCAATGCGCGACGGTTCCGATGCGGTGTCCGATTGGCCGATGCTGAATGCGCTGCTCAATACCGCGTCCGGCGCCACTTGGGTTTCGCTTCACCACGGCGGCGGGGTCGGCATGGGCTATTCGCAGCATGCCGGCCTGGTGATCGTCGCCGACGGCACGGCAGAGGCGCGCGCCAAGCTGGAACGGGTTCTCTGGAACGACCCGGCTACCGGGGTGATGCGCCATGCCGATGCGGGCTACGAGACCGCGCTTGAGGCCGCCCGCAGCCATCATCTCGACCTGCCGGGAATTCTCTAACTTCACAAGCACGGCGACAAACTGCTACGACGGCGCCATGGAAAACGTACCCGACGGCAAGAGACCGCACTGGGCCTGGCCGCACGTGATCGCGGTTGCGGCTGCGATCGTCGTGTATTTCGTAGTCTTCCGCTACACGGGCGACGCGGACGTCTTCTATTCGATCGCGATCGCGGTCGCGATGGGCGGCGCCGCCTGGGTGGCCGCGTGGTCCTATCTTTTCCGCGGCCGGCCATAGCCGAAGCGGCGCGAATAGGCGCGCGTCGCCGCGGCAATCTGTTTCTGCTCCTGCGCGGTGAGCACTTCGCGGAACTTGCCGACACGCCCGTCGCCCAGATGGCCCGGGTGCAGATGCGTGGCCGGGTCGAAGGCATCGGGATCGTTCGCGAGGCTTCCGCGCGCCACGAGCCGGTCGATCCGCTTGGCTGTCGCCTCGCGGCTGAGCGCGCGGAATATGCGGCGGCGGTCGCTCACCCGAAGGCGCAGGCCCAGCGCTCTCGCGATCACGGTGAGCGTCTCTTCCCGCTCGAAAAAACGGTCTTCGTAGCGCAAGGTGAGCAACGGTTTCTCTTCCAGCGTCAGGATTTGCGCCGCCTCGCGCCCAATGTCTCTGAGCACAGCCGCGAAGGGATGCCGGAAGCGCTGCATCAGCGACGCAGCCGCGTCTCGCGGCTCGCGCACGCTGAGCAGCACCGTGCCGCGAAGAAGCCTTGCGAGCAGGAGCAGCCCGGCGGAAGGTTCATGGCATTTGACCACCAGGAACCGGGCCGAGCCTGCGTCTTTTGGGATCATTCCGAGATTGTCGGCATAGAAGGCTGCGACTCGTCCGCGCTCGGCCGCCTTGAGCATCCCGATGACGGCGTTATACAACCATGTAGAGCCGCTGCTCTTGAGACCGAGACAGAGCACGAGACGCGGCGGGGTGTTCTTCTTTCGCATGGACTTGAAGGCCGATATGGCGGCCCAGCATGGAATTGAACCTGTTCCAGGACAAGAGCGAGCGCGACGACAGAAGCAGTGCGGAAAGCGGCGCCGCGCGACGGATCGCGCGTCGGTTCGATTCGCAAGGTGAGCGCGGGTTGGAAGCGATCGTGGCCGAGCTCATGAAGGACGCGGAGGCCGGGAAGATCCTGCAACAGCTCAACCGACAGGATCGCCCTGACGTGGTGCGCGCCGTCGCTCAGGCGGCCGGCGTGGATGCGAAGACCGGCGCCGCCTTCGCCGTCGAAGCGGCCCGCGCTTTCGCGCGCGCCGGCGAACGCCAGCGGGCCGCGGACATTCTGCGCGGCCATGCGGCCACCCGGCGCCGCGACTACAATTTCCAGTATGCCGCGGGGCGCGTCTTCTCCGAGATGCGTCTGCATGGCGATGCCCTTGCCGCATTCAAGGCGGCGCTGTCCGCCAAGCCCACACAGCTGGCCGCCGAACGCACGTTCGCCGCGCATCTGGCGCTCGAGCAGTACGACGAGGCCGCGGCCCTGGCGGGCCGGTTGATCCGCGCCGGCACCTTGCGCGATTCGCTCGCCCGCGATCTTGCATATCTGCTGCGCCACCTGCCAACCGGACGCCTTGACCCCGACTTGGCCGAAGCGTTGAGCACGCTGGAGGGTGGTGAGAGCCGCCTGGTGCCGGCGTTGATGCCGCATCTCATCGCGTCAGATCAGGCCGCAAGCGTGCGGGCAACAGTCGAGCGCGGGCTTGCGGCGGCGACCGGCTGGGACTTCGCGACGCTGGCGAAGGTGCTGCCGTATCTCGCGAGCCGGAAGGAGACCGAATTGCTCCTCAGGATGCGAGACCAGGCCTCGTCCGAGACGGCTCCCCTGTTCCAAGAGGTGCTCGAGGCAATCCCGCAGGAAGCACTCGATGCCTGCGCGGCGCCGGTTCTGGAAGGACTTGCGCCAACCTGCGGAGACCGACTGGCAGCTTTGACGCAAGCGGCGGCGCTGTTGGCGGGCAGCAAGGGAAGACAGCTTTACACGCGCGAGAAGCACCGCATCGCGCGGCTGGCCGCGAATGCGTCGGCCGATCATCCTCCAAAAGCCGCTGAGGCGATTGCAAAACTCGTGATGCAGCTGCTGCCGCAATCGGTGCGCGATTTCTATGCGGGCTCGGTCGCCCGCGAGCTGGCAGAGGCGATCGGACAGGCACGGCGCGAGGCAGCGGCGCCCGAGGGAAGCCGGTTGGCACGGCTGCGCGAGGATTACTTCGCCTTTCAACTCGAACGCCGGCGCGGCTTGCCGCCCGAAGCAATCGAAAGCGACGTCTCATTCTGCGAGGCGGCGTTCGATTACTTTGCCGATTTGTCGGAGTTCCGTCCCGCGATCCAGGTCTCGATCGGCAGCATCGCGCGAGAGAGGCTCGGCCGGCCGGCGCTGATGCTCTCCCATGGGGTTGCTTTGGACACACTCGGTGCCTGGGCGCTGATTCAGTCGCGTCCCCAGATTTCGTTGAACGAGCCGGAGCGTTTCGAGGAATTTCTTCGCTGGTATCTGGAAGGGGTGCTGCTCAAGCGCTCGCTGCCGCCTGCTTGTATTGCGCCCGGGATCGAGGCCTACCTCAATCATGTCGTGCTCGCCGACGGGCGGGGCGGCGTTTCACTAACGCGGTTTCTGCAAGCGGCCTGGACTCGCGCGCCCGAGAACAGGCGGCGTTTCGATCTCGGCAATGCCATCGACCGTATCCTGTTCGTGCTCGAACTCGGTGCCGAACTCTTGCCGGGGGCGAACGAATATCTGCCCTTCTTCGCGCCGCATCTGCGTGCGCCGCTGGTTGCCGCCACGCTGGATGCGCTCGGCGCGGGCGTGCTTGCGAGCGCTTTGTCTGCCGAGCCTCGCGCGGCGGCGCCGGCGCGCGCGGAAGCGGGCGTCCAAGACGTGCTTCTCGTCGGCCACGCCGGGCGCGAGACCGGACTCGGCCGCAATTTCGCAATGCTGGGGCGCGGCTTGGCGGCGGCGGGCGTCGCCTTGACGACGCTCGACTTCGCAGCCGCGGGCGACGTGATCAGCGGCACCGCCGAGCGCTGGTATCGCGAGCGCCGCTCCGATCCGATCGTGGTTTTGGCCGTGAACGCTGAGGATGCACCGGACGTCTTCGTCAAGGACCGCAGCAACAGCTTGGCGCAGTGTTATGCCGCAGGCTTCTTCCTCTGGGAGATGTCGGCCATCCCGGCGATCCAGAGGCTGGGCGTCGAACTGATGGACGAGATCTGGGCACCGACGCGCTATGTCGCTGACATCTATGCACCGTTCAAGCCGGCGCATGTCGTCGGCAAGGGATTGTTCACGGGAGGCGAACCGTTTCTGCAGACGCCTATCAAGAGGGCGCCGAACAAACCCTTCCGCTTCGTCACGGTGTTCGATTTCGATTCCTCGATCGAGCGCAAAAATCCCCTGGCCGCGGTGCTGGCGTTCCAACAGGCATTCGGCCGAGCCGAGGACGTCGAACTGGTGGTCAAGACTTCGAACGTGGATCCGCGCCACTGGAGCAATGCCTGGGGCCAGTGGGAGCGGCTGACGGCGCAGACAAGGGACGACCCGCGCATACAGCTCGTGGGCGAGCGTTACAGCAACGACGAGATGATAGCCTTGGTCCGTGGAGCCGATTGCATCGTCTCGCTGCACCGCTCGGAAGGCTTCGGCTATCTGATGGCGGACGCGATGGCGTTCGGCGTGCCGGTGATCGCTTCGGGCTATTCCGGAAACGCCGATTTCTGCGATGCCGAGACTTCCTATCCGGTCGACTTCCGGCTGGTGGATGCGCCCGATGGCGCCGCGCGCTGGCGCTGCACCGGCGCGCAATGGGCCGAGCCCGACGTCGCGCACGCGGCTGCGCAGCTGCGGGCGGTCCGCGCAGATTACGCTGCGGCCCTCGCCAAGGCTGCACTGGCGCGCGCGCGCATTGCCGACCGCTACAGCCTCAAGGCTTTCCAGGACAGTCTAGCCGCGCGGCTTCGGGCGATTGCCGCATTGCCGCGCAGGCACCATGGGGTATAAACCCGCCGCCCCACCGAGATCGCCATGCTGCTGAGCCTTTCCCGCAAATTCATCTTCGTCGCCAATTTGAAGAGCGCCTCGTCGGCGATCGAGGCAGTGCTCGGCCCCAAGGCCGAAATCAGGTTCTCCCAGACCCAATTTGGCAAGCATGATGGATTGAGCGTCATCTCCCAGAAATATTCCTGGGTGAAGCGCTACGTTCCCTATGAGGAATTCTGCGTCTTATCGGTCGTGCGCGATCCGGTCGACTATCTGCTCAGCCTCTACAATTCGCATCACAAGCCCGACTTCGACGGCAAGCCGCATTCGACCAAAGGCCTTTCCTTCGACGACTTCCTGGAAACCTGGTGCGGGCGCAGCTGGCAGGCACGTCCGCAGCACCTGCGCTTCGTCGACAGCCATGGCCGCTTCAAGCTGAGCCACCTGTTGCGCTTCGAGAACCTGGAGGCTGAGTTCGCCGCGATCTGCAAGACCCTGCGGGTCGGCCGGTTGGAGCTTCCGCACCGCAATCCGAGCCCGGCGGTGCTCACCCGGCAGGACCTCAGCGCCTCCCAGATCGCCACGGTGCGGGAGCGCTATGCCGAGGACTACGCCTGGATCGATAGACGCCCGCAATCGCCATAGATCAAGGTAAATAGCGTTCGGAAACGGTTGCGGCAGCCTCGATTTTCCGCAACTAATGCGCCCGCTCATGCGCAACGAGATCGTCCAGATCGCTTCAAGACCGCTCCGCGCAATCCGCAGCGGACGTTTCTGGCTGTCGCCTGTGGTGGCGCGGCTTTCCCCCCGCCACGGCATGATGATGGATTCCTATCGGCACGAGGAAGAAGGCCGTTATGCCGAGGCGCTCGAGACATGGACCGCCCTTAAGCGCCCGGTGAGCTCGAAGGATCAGGCGTTTCGCCACACCCTGCGCGCCGCCCGCCTGGAACAAAAGGCGGGGCATTATGCCGAAGCCGTCGCCAGCTTCAGCATGCTCCACGCCCTCAATCCGGGCGACCAGCGCGTCGCACGCGGTCTGGAATCCGCGTCGCTGCGTGCGGCGCGCCTGGCCCAATCGGAAGGCCGTTGGCTGGAGGCTTGCCGCATGTGGGCCGCATTCGGCCGCGCAACTGCGCGGCGCGAGAAGTGCCGCCGGAACCTTCGCGATTGCGCGCGCTACGTTGCCCAGAGCGCGGATAGCGCGCAGAAGATTATGGACGCCATCGAGGCCTGGGGACTCTTGCGTGCCATCGATCCCGAGTCCCGCGAAGCCCGCCACGGCCTGGAATGGTGTCACGTGAGCCTTGCTCGCGCTGCCGAGCGCGATGGCGACGAGGCCGCCGCCCGCCGGTGTTGGAACGCGCTGCTCGAAGTCGCGCCGGGCGATCGCCGCGCCCTCGATGGGCTGGAGCGGCTGGGCGCGGCCGCACGGTGAGCCGCACCGGGAAGCCATGAGCGACGACGAGAAGGCTGAAGACGCAGGGGCCGCACTTGTCGAGGACGAGCGAAGAATGGCGCGGGAAAAACGCCCTTCCGGTCGCCGCTCTCCGGTCGAAGGCGCCACCAGGGCCGAGCTCAAGGCTGCAAAGAAGCTGGCCCGTGTAGATCGCAGGACTGATCGCAAGCGGCAAAAGCAAAGCACGAAGCCGAAACAGCAAGGCGTTTCCCCCGAACCCGTCAAGGCCGAGCGCAAGGCTGCCAAGAAACAGGCGAGAGTGGAGCGAAGGACCGATCGCAAGCGGCAAAAGCAAGACCGGGAACCGAAGGCGGAAGACGCGCCCGCCAAGCCTGCCAACGCCGAGCGCAAGGCCGCGAAGAAGCAGGCGCGAGTCGAACGCAGGGCAGCGCGCAAGGACCAGTCCGCGAAGAATTCCAAGCCCTCCCTAGGCGAAATCGCGGATGGCAAGGAGGCGCAGACGGCTGCACGCAAAGCCGACCGCAAAGCCAAAAAGGCTGACGCCGATCCTGCCGCTCGCGCGGAGCAGCGAAAGGCGCGACGCGAAGCCAAAAAGGCTGACGCCGATCCTGCCGCTCGCGCGGAACAGCGAAAGGCGCGACGCGAAGCCAAGAAAGCATCCGGGGACGAAGACGACGGTCCGAGACCCTATCGTTTCAAGATATTCGCGCCCCATGCCGAGCCGCTGCGCTCGGCGCTCCTCGAAGGATTCGCAGCCGCCGCAGTCAAGGCGGAGGAGCGGGACGAAGGCCGCGTCGATCTCGCGGTACATGATTTCGATGCGGCGCCGGACCCCGAACGTTACGGCGCCGCGATGGCGCAGGCCACGGCCCGCACCCATGTGTTGATCGAGCGCCAGGCGGTCGCGCAGAGCGGCGCGCTGGTAAAGCTTGCCGCGATGACGGGCGCGGCCATTTTGCAAATTGAACCAGGGCTGCAGCGGTTCGGTGCCGGCAGCGAGAGTGCCAATGAGGGATTGATCGCGGAATGGGTGCTCGCCATCGCTTCTGCGCGGTCCAAGAAGGTGAAGTTCGCGCCGCCGCGCCGCGCGCCTGCGGACCTTGCCGCGGTTCGCGATTCCTTTGACCGGCCCGCCGAATTTCTCGGCCTGATCAGGAATGTCGTGCCATTGCCCAAGGCATTGTCGGCGCGACCGTCTGAGGAGGATGCCGCAGGACTGGCGGAGTCCAAGATCGTGCTCGGCTCGGAGATCAGCATCGCTCTGGAACGACCGCTAAACTGGTCGCGCGAATTCCCGGACCGGCGCAGTTCGTCGGCCTATTTCGGTCTCGACTACCTGACGGGTGTCTTCTCGTACTGGTATGCGAGGGTTCAAGGTCAATCGAGCCAGCAGGTGAAGGCCATCGACGCGGCGCTGAAGAGCCGGGATGCAACCCCCAACACGCTGCTCGCGCGCGCCATGCAAATCGTGGACGATTTCGTCACCGCGCACCCGCGCGAAGACGGTGGACCGGCCTGGCAGGATCAGGCGGTCTTGCGTCGCGTGCGCGTACTGCTGCTGTACGTGCTCTGTTGCCGGGCCGCGCTCAAACGCAAGATCGGCTTCAATGAGGCGACGTTTGCAGCCACGGCCCGTGCATTGCTGGACCACATCGAGATCCTGCGCTCCGATGCGCGCTACGCGCCGGTCTCCCGTGACGGTATCGAGCAGGATTGTCTGTTGATCGGCATTGCGCTCGCGCTGCGCGGCCCTCCCTATGCCGGCGCGCTCCTGGACGACAGCCTTGCCCGGCTCAAGCGACTGCAGCTCGATCCGGGGCTGACCCAGGAAGGCGTGTGGCTTGGCGATTCCTTTGGCGAACACTGCGCCATCCTGGCCGAAATCTCCGGCCTCTGCGGCGATTTTCCTCCCACGCATGTGGCAAGGGCCGAGCCTCTCGCCGCGGCCGCCAAGAAGATGACCGCGTTCGCCGAGGCCATGCTCAAATGCAACGGCGAACCGCCCGCGATCGATGCCAGTCGCCAGCGGTCCTATGCCGAACGCCTGATGGGTGCGCGCAAAACCCTCGCCAAGGCCGCTGGAAAGAGCGCGCCGCAAGGCAAGCAACCGCTACGCATGCGCATCACCGACACCTATGTTTTTCGCGAAGCGCAGTATTTCATCAGTCATTCCTCGACGAGCGTGAGCCCGGATTCTTCTCTCGTCGTATTGCACGCCGATCCCCCGTCGCTTGCACGCGGCGGTCCGGGCGGCATCACGCTGGTTTTCGCCCATGGCGCAGCCAACCTTCTGGTGCGTGCCGCGCCGCCGGAAGACGAGGAGGACGAAAGTTCTGCCCACGATCCGGCCTTGCGGAACGGGGTTCGCATCGACGGCCAGGGTTACCGCGCGGTGGAGAGCGGTTCGGCAGTCCAGGTCCGAATCGCCAAATCCTGGCGCGGACAAGGCTGGGCGGCGGCGCGCTGTCTGGAATCGAACCATGACGGCGGGTCGCTTGCGCGAACCGCGATTCATATCAAGGCGGCGCACGCTCTTGTCGTCGTCGACGAGCTCGAATCTGCCGACGGCGCCGAGCATGACTTCACGCAATTCTGGAATATCGCGCCGGAATTTTCCGCGCGGCAAGAGGGACCCGCGTCGGCTCTGCACAGCGATGCGCTCGGAACTTTGAACATCGCGTGCAGCGGGGAAGCGGCTCTGGCCAGCCGGGCGGGCGACGGCGGCGCGCAGTTGAGCCGCAGCGCGCGCCTCGCCAAGGGCGCTCTCGCAACGCTCTTTCAATGGACGGAGCAACCAGCTCCCCTCGCGATCGCGATCGAACCGCACGCGGCGGACTGGTCGATTCGCGCGTCCGGTCAGGGTTTCGAGGCCCGCCTCGCATTTTGCGGCGGAGAGCTGCGGTGCGAGCTGGCCCAGACATCCTAGTTTGCTGCTATCATCCGGACCATGGGAAATTTTCGGGGCGTCGTGAAGGTCGGTGGGTCAGCGATTCGCGGCTGGCTGCTCGATCTCGACCGTCCCTCGCGCCCCGTCCGCTTCAAACTGGTCATCGATGGCGAAGTGCGCGGCAGCTTCGTGGCCGACGCCCGGCGCCGCTGGCTCTCGCGCAAAGCTGCCGGACAGGACAGTCACGGCTTTTCCATTCCCATCCGCAGGCCTTGGATCACCGGCCGCATGCAGAACATCGGCCTCGAGGACGAGCGGGACCTGCGCTTTTCGCTCCGCGCACGGCTCGGTCCTGAGCCGCACGAGCACTTCGAGGACAATGTCGTCTCCGCGGAAGCGTCCATCGGCGCACCAGAGAAGCCCGGCAGGCACGCCGATGAGGATGAACGGGACGAGGTTACTGCCAAGCCCGCCCTGTTGCGCCAGATCCGCGCGCTCTCGGATCCTGAGCTGGGCCAGCTTCTGGCCGCGGTCGATCGCGACATCGTTCTGCCGCGACTGACGCGCCATGACAAAGACGGCGATTGGGAGGCGCTGTCTCGTTACCGCCGGACGCTGATCGGCGGGACCCGCACACAGCTTCTGAATTTGTTCGCTCGTGGCGCGGCCAAAGCGCAGGAGCCTGGCCATGCTGCCCGCGCGGCGACCGCCGCAGCGGCGCTGCATCCTCAGTCGTTCGAGGCGCATCTGCTCGCCGGTTCAGTCCTGGCCGCGCAGGGCAAGTTCGACGAAGGGCTGCGTCACCTTCGCATGGCCGAACGGCTGGAGGAGGAGGGTCACCGGGCGAAGCGGGAGATCGCAGCGGTTCTGGCGCGGGCATTGCGGCAGGAATTGGCACCTGAGCGCCGCAAGGCCCTGCGCGAGGACCATCTCGACGTATTGCGCGGTCTCGCCGCCATCGACAACGCCGCCTTCCGGGTGCGCTATAGGGTACCGCTCGCCTCGGCGCTATACGAGTGCGGCCGCTACGACGAAGCGATCGCCGCCGCCGATGCGGTGCTTTTAGAAGCGCCGCGGGAGACGCGCGCGCTCCTGGTGAAGGCGCGCGCGCTTGTCGCGCGAAACCGCGTCGGCGAGGCGCGCCTGCACTTTGAAAGCGTCTTGGAGATCGATCCAGCGCATCGCGGGGCCCGCCAAAGCCTGCGCCTGCTGGCTGCCTTGGCCGACGAGGAGACGGCCGACCCAAGCGTTGTGGACCTGCCCAGCGCGACGCGCGAATCTTTGACCGACTTGAAGCATCATTGGATCTGCACCGGCGGCTGGACCGGCGATGCCGAATCGTTCGCCGATTTCCTCGCCGAGCATCGTGCGCGGTGTACCGGTTTCGCCGAGCGTGACGGTCCACAGGGCAAGACCTCGTTCTGGCGCGCCGAAGCGTTGGACGGACTGATCGAGAGCGGCATTGTCCAAGGGCCGCAGGACGCCGGCCTCGCGCGCTGGCAGCGCTTCTACGCCGCAGTTGCGCAACCCCAGCCGCGCAAGAGAGCTCTGCTGGTTTCGCGCCACGGCGCCGATCTTTATGGCGGCGGCGAGCACTTCCTTCTCGACGTCGCGGCCCATCATGAAGCGCAGGGCTACCAGGTCATCCTGCTGGGGACGAAGAGCGGCTTCGCTGGCGAGGATTCCCGTCGCGGGGCACGGCGCCTTGTCTTCCTCCCCGAGAATCCAGCGCCCCTGCGCCGGTTCGTGCTGGAAAACGACATCTCGCTCGTTCACGCCATTTCCGGGACGGGATTCCTCGTCGCTGAGGCGCTGGGGTTTACCAATATCCCCTTCGTCTATGGGGTCCATTTCTGGAACGAACTTCTTGGCGATGGTCAGGGCAAGGCCTATTTCGACGAGATTTCCGGCGAGCCGCATGTGCGTCCGGAATTCGCGCTGCTGCTGTCTCGCGCGGCGGTGGTTTATGCCAATTCGCGTTACACCCAGGCGATCCTGGAGGAGGGCTTCGGCGTGCGCTGTCCGATCCTCTTTGCCGCGCCGGGAGAACGTGAAGCGGCATTGGAACCGGCAAACGCGGCATGCTAGACCAGCGGGTGCAAGCCGCAGGTACCGTTCCGTGAGTGCATTGAGAACCCAGCTGCGCGTCATCGCGACGCTCACCATCCGCGATCTGCAGAATCTGATGCGCGGGTACAATTACGGTTTTGCCTGGGCGTTGCTCGAGCCGGTGATCTTCATCGGCCTGATGCGCATCGCGCGGTCCGCCTTCAAAGGTCTGACGCCGCCCGACATGCCCCCCAACACCTTCCTGATTTTGGGCATTGTCCCATTCTACATGTACAACTCCGCGCTCGGCTCGGCATACCAGGCGATCTCAGGCCCCGATACCCTTCTCCAGTTTCCGCGCGTCACGCCGATCGATATCGCGCTCGGCTCGGCGCTTAGCGATTTCTGCATTTATTTCGCACTGTTCCTCGGCTTTGTCGGCTTCTTCTCGATCTACGAGAGGGCGTGGCCGCCGCAGAACGGGCTCGAAGTGCTGCTGGTGTTTATCGCCCTTTGGATAATGGGAGTGGGACTGGGCATCGTGGTGGGCACGGCGGCGCGCGTGTTTCCGCCGATCAAGCAGTTCATCTCATACTACAATCTGGCAAACCGCATGCTTGGCGGCATGCTGTTCGTCATCACCATGTTCCCGTCGTCGTTCTGGCCCTATTTCACCTGGAATCCGATTCTGCACTGCATGGAGATGCTGCGCGACGGCTGGTTCGTCACCTACACCTCGCCGGTCGCCAGTCCGGCCTATGTGATCGAATGGATTCTCGGGTTGTTCCTGTTGGGCCTTTCGCTCGAGCGATTCCAGCGCCGCGTGCCCTACCTATGAGCATCGTTTTCGAAGACGTGACCAAAAAGGTTCGGCTTGGAGCGGTCAAGCTGACCTATACGGGGCTGAACCTCCACATCCCGGCCGACTCTCGCATGGCGTTGCTGGGACACAAGCAGGCGGGACTGGAAGCCATCGTCAATCTGATCTGCGCCGCGGATGCCCCCGACTACGGACGCGTCAAGCGAACCCACTCGATATCCTGGCCGATTCCGAGCGGCCAGTTCGTGGCCAAACATCTGCCGTTGGTGGCCAACGCCCGGTTCATCGCGCGACTCTATGAGGCCGACGAAGGGAAATTCCTGCTTCAGCTCGCCGAGCTCGGCAAGCTCCGCGAATGGTTCGACGTCAAGGTCGAAGAGTGCCCCAACGAAGTGCGCGCGATGTTCTGTTTTCTCGCCGGAATCTGTCTGCCATTCGAACAATATCTCATCACCAAGGTGAATGTCGGGCCGAGGAGCGAGCGCGACCGGATCGGCGAGATGCTGGAAGAATTGGGAACGCGCGCCGGCATCCTGCTCGTCGGCAGCGACGTCAGGACGGCGCAGCGGATTTGCAGCGAGGCCTATGTCTTCGACAAGGGCTGCGCCACCTTCTTCAACGATATGGAGGCCGCGGCCGAGGCCTTCAGCGAGATCGAGACCGACGAGGCGGGTGACGACGACTTTATGGGCGGCGATGCGGAGCTGGAAAGTCTCGTAAACGTCGACTTCTTCTGAGCGCGGATTGTAAACTGGGCCGCGCCGCCGCATAGTGCACCGGCGCGGCTTCTCTTGCCAGGCAGGTTTTGAGCATGTCCAATCTCTACGAATCCACTGACGCGGCACGGGGCGCGACGCGGGGCGGACTGGGCGGGGTCTTGGATGCGGCGGGCGCAGTATGGGCAGCCCTCAAGGCGCTGCTTTCCGGGATCGCCGGGCGCATTTCGTTCTGGTCGGTGGTGGGTACCGTGGCGCTGCTCTGCTCGACCTACTATTTCGTCTTCGCGGAATCCCTCTACGACTCCCAGGCGACGCTGAGTATCCAGAACAGGGCGGCGACATCGGGCGGCGTCAGCTCGATCATCGGCTCCGCCCTTGGCACGAGCGGGTCTTCGTCGCAGTCGCAGCAGATTTACGATTACATCAATTCGATGGAGATGCTGCGGATTCTCGACAACAAATTTCATTTGCGCGCACTTTATGCCTCGTCGGATCGAAACCCGTTCTGGCGGCTGTACTGGCCGAATACCGATGAGAATTTCCTTTGGTTCTATCAGCAGATGATATCGTTGGATTCGCAGTCCGATGTCGGCATCCTGGTCATCGACGTCTACGATTATGACCGTCAGCGGGCGCACGACATTGCCGAGACGATCGCTCAGGAATCGGAGAGGTTCATCAACAACATCAACGCCACGATGCAGGTCCAGACCATGCGCTTTGCCCGCAGCGAACTCGACGCTGCGGTCCGCGCGGTGCAGTCGGCCAAGACGCCGCAGGAGCAGGCGGTGGCGGAAATGCGGTTGACCGCCGCGCAACAGGCGCTCGCTGCAGCCGAAGGCGCGGCCAATCAGCAGCAGACCTTCATCGTCCCGATTTCGCACGCCTCGCTTCCCACGGAGACGACGGAACCGCAGCGCCTCTTCAATATCGTGACGATCACCTTCCTTTCGGCGATCATCTATGCGGTCGGCTTCTTGATGTGGAGCAACGTCCGCGACCACCGCAAGGCCTGATTACGAAAGCGCTTTCTGCAGGAGCCCGACAATCTCATCGGCGGCATGGCCATCGCCATATTCGCCGATCTCGCGGCGCGCTCTGAAGTCTTCGCCGCGCCAGAGCCGGTTCCAGCCGCATGCGATCGTTTCGGTCCACTCCGTTTCGTCGCGCAAGGTGATGCAGGGTACGCGATGGAAATAGGCTTCTTTCTGCAGCCCACCGGAGTCCGTCAGCACCAAAGCGGCGTGATGGACGAGCTTGGTCATGTCCAGAAAACCGAGCGGACCGCTGAGGATCATGCCAGGCTGCTGCGCATCGATCCCGAACCGCTGCAAGGCGTCCCTTGTGCGGGGATGCAGGGCAAGCACGACCGGTCTCTTCCGCGCAGCGTCCGTTATGTAATCCACCACGGCGGCGAGACTGGCCGGGTCGTCGGTGTTGGCCGCGCGATGGACGGTGGCAACCGCGTAGCCCCGTTCCGCCAGGCCCAGGCGCGCGATGACGTTGGATCGGCGTTCCGCGATGGGCATCGTCAGCAGCGTCGCGTCGTACATCAGATCGCCGCAGGGATGGACGCCTTCGGCGATGCCCTCGCTCCCCAGATTGGCGATCGCCTGCGCGGTGGGACACAGCAGCATGGTGCTGAGATGGTCGGTAACGATCCGATTGATCTCTTCGGGCATGGCGCGGTTGAAGGAGCGCAGACCCGCCTCCACATGCACCAGCGGAATCTGCAGCTTGGCCGCGGCCAGCGCGCCGGCCAGCGTCGAGTTGGTGTCACCGAAGACGATCACCGCGTGCGGGCGCTCCTCAAGGAGTGCGACCTCGACGGCACTCAGCATTTCTGCCGTCATCGCGCCATGCGCGCGCGCCCGGACGCTGAATTGGTGCCGGGGCGGCTCCATCTCGAGTTCGGAGAAGAACACGGCCGACATGGCGTCGTCGAAATGCTGCCCGGTATGCACCATCACTTCCTCGAAGGCGCCGCAGCGCTTGAGCGCGCGCGACAGTGGGAAAGCCTTGATGAACTGCGGCCGCGCGCCGACAACGGTGACGATCTTGATGGGGGCCATGACGCCTCACCTTGTCATGGCGCAGCCGGGCTGTCGACGAAGAAGCGCAGTTCGCCTTGCGGCCGGATGCGCGTCGCCGGCAGGCTTTCGTCGCCTGCGAGAAGGCGCTGAAGCACCGCGCGCTTTTCCGCGCCGCTTACCAGGAACACGGCATGCGCGCTCGCATTCAGCGCCGGCAATGTCAGGGTGATCCGCTGCTGGCCCAAGCCTTCGACCGCGGCGCACCAGCGCCTCGTCTCCTCCAGTGCCGCGCTGCCCGGGAACAGGGACGCGGTATGGCCGTCAGGACCAAGGCCCAGGAAAGTGACGTCGAAACGCGCGAACTCGCCAAAGAAGCGTTTCAGTGCTTGCTCGTAGCGCTGCGCGGCCTCGATTGCGGTGAGGCCCATGGTTGGAACCGGATGGACCAGACGCGGTGGTGCACGCCATAGCATCGCCTCCTGCGCCATGCCGAAATTGCTGAGGGGATCGTTCGGGGGCACGAAGCGTTCGTCGCCCCAGAACCAGTGGATGCGTTCCCACGGCAGGTCCATCGCCGCGAGGTGGCGATAGGTCGCCTTGGGCGTCGAGCCGCCCGACAATGCCACTGCGAGTGGTCCCGGCCTCGCTGTCACAAGTCCGGCGAACCAGCGTGCGGCACGTTGCGCCAGCGCCTCGGCGTCGGGAAGAACTTCGATAATCACTGCCGGGACTTGGGTTCCACATGCCCCCCGAAGCCGTGGCGCATGGCAGAGAGCAGCTTGTCCGCGAAGCTCTCCTTGAGGCGTGAACGGAAGCGGGCATAGAGCGATGCGGTAAGAACTTCCGCCGGCACCGCGGCTTCGAGCGCGGCCATCACCGTCCAGCGGCCCTCGCCCGAATCGGCGACGATGCCCGAATAGTCCTTGAGCTCCGGATCCTGGGCGAGCGCGGCGGCGGTGAGATCGAGCAGCCACGACTGGATGACGCTGCCTCGCCGCCACACTTCCGCGATATCGCCGAGATCGAGATCGAAGCGTTGCGCCCGCGGCAGCTCCTCGCTGTTTGCGTGGCGCAGGATGGCGAATCCTTCGGCATAGGCCTGCATCAGGCCGTACTCGATACCGTTGTGGATCATTTTGACGAAATGGCCCGCGCCGTTCGGTCCGCAGTAGATGTAGCCCTGCGCCGCGGTCTCGTCCCGCGGCCGGCCCGGCGTGAGCGGCGCGGCGGCCACGCCCGGTGCCAGCGCGCGAAAGATCGGATCGAGGCGGTTTGCAGCGTCCTTGTCGCCGCCGATCATCATGCAATAGCCGCGCTCGAGTCCCCAGACGCCGCCACTGGTGCCGACATCGAGATAAGCGATGCCGCGTTGCCCGAGCATTTGCGCGCGCCGGATGTCGTCCTTGTAGAAGCTGTTTCCCCCGTCGATGACTGCATCGCCTGGCTCGAGCAGGGCGGCGATGTCCGCAAGCGTGCTCTCGGTGATCTCGCCCGCCGGCAGCATGAGCCAGATCGCGCGCGGCTTCTCCAGCTTGGCCACCAGCGACGCAAGAGTCGTGCTCGGCTCGGCGCCTTCCTGGGCGAGCTCGGCGACGGCTTCGGGGCGCGTGTCATAGACGACGCAGGCATGCCCACAACGCAGGAGCCGGCGCACGATATTCGCCCCCATCCGCCCCAGTCCGATCATGCCGAGCTGCATCGTGCACTCCTGATCCCTCGACGATACCGGTGGTGGAACGCCCGATCCAGCCTTCCGTGCCGGACTGCTTGTGACGGCTGCGCCGATGTGCATTCTGCACTGGGATGACCAGGCCGCTCAACATTCTCTTCATCACGGCGGATCAGTGGCGCGGCGAGTGCCTGTCGGCGCTCGGCCATCCGATGGTGCGCTCGCCAAACCTCGATTCGCTGGCGCGCCAGGGCGTGCTGTTCCGCAACCACTTCGCCAACGCCGCGCCGTGCGGGCCCTCCCGCGCCTCGCTGCACACCGGCCTGTATTTGCAGAACCATCGCTCCGCCATCAACGGCACGCCGCTGGATGCACGCCACACCAACTGGGCGCTGGAGATGCGCCGCGCCGGCTACGACCCCGTCCTTTTCGGCTACACCGACACCAGCGTCGATCCGCGCGGCGTGGACGCGGACGATCCATGGCTGCGCACCTATGAAGGGCCGCTGCCGGGCATTCGCGTTGCAGTGATGATGGGCGAGACGCCGGTAGCCTGGACCGACTGGCTGCGTTCCAAGGGTTACGCGGTGCCCTCCGACATCCGCTACGCCTATTCCGTCCGCGCACCGGGACCGGATTTCGAAGACGGCGCAGAGGTGCCCAAGCCGCTCGCCCTGCCCAGCGAGATGGACGACACGAATTTCCTCGTCGATCGCTGCATCGAACACATTCGCGCCGCCCAGAACCCGTTCGCGGTCCATCTCTCCATCCTACGGCCCCATCCGCCGTTCATCGCGCCGCAGCCCTACAATGCGATGTACGATCCCCTCGCGGTGCCCGGCTTTCTTCGCCGGGCAACGGCAGAAGAGGAGGCGCGGCAGCATCCCTGGCTGGCGCACCAGCTTTCCCGCCGGCTGTTCCGGGCGCCGCAGAACGAACGCAAACTCCGACGCCTGAAAGCGGTCTATTACGGACTGATGAGCGCCACCGATGCGGCATTGGGAAGGCTCTTCGCGGCGCTTAAAGAACGCGGCCTGTGGAATTCGACCCTGATTGTCTTCACCTCCGATCACGGAGAGCAGATGGGCGATCATTGGCTGCTCGGCAAATGCGGCTATTTCGACGCCTCCTATCGCATCCCGCTGATCGTGCGCGATCCAAGGCATCCCGAAATGCACGGCCGTACCGTCGACGCCTTCAGCGAAAACGTCGACATCATGCCGACGATGCTGGAGGCGCTGGGCCTCGATGTGCCCGTGCAGTGCGACGGCCGCGGATTGGCGCCGTTCCTCGAAGGCAAAGGTAAGCCCGTCAATTGGCGCGACGAAGCGCATTGGGAATACGACTTCCGCGATCCGGGCGACGATGCGGCCGAAAGGCGCCTCGATCTCACCCTGCATCAATGCACGCTGAACGTCGTCCGCGGCCCGCGCTACAAATACGTACACTTCACCAAGCTGCCGCCGCTGTTCTTCGATCTCGCGGTCGATCCGGGCGAGTTCACCGATCGCACGCAAGACAAGGCCTATCTTCCGCTGGTGCTCGAACACGCGCAGAAGCTGCTTTCCTGGCGCATGAATCACGATGAGCAGACCTTGACCCATATCGCGCTGACCGCCGAAGGACCGGTGGCGCGCACCGCGCCGCGAAGCTGACCATGCGAGGGTGGGGGATCGCTCTTCTTGCCGCCTTGATCGTTCTGCCCTTGTGGCTGGTGCGGCAGCCGGCGATGCCGGACTATCCCGCTCACCTGGCGACCTATCATCTCATCGCAGGCGGCGCTTCAGCCTTTTACCGGGTGGCATGGGCGTTCCTTCCCAATCTCGCGGGTGAAGTTCTGGTGCCCGTGCTCGCGAAGCTTTTCGGCCTCGAGCCGGCGGCGCGGCTTTTCATGACCGCGGCGCTGGCGCTTTGGGTTATCGGCCCGGCGCTCATTCAGCACGCTCTCACCGGAAGGGTCGGATTGGGCGCGGTACTTGCAGCCTTCTTTGCCTATAACGCCGATTTCCTCTGGGGCTTCCTCAATTATCAGTTTGCGATGGGAGCGGCGTTTGTCGTCTTCGCCGCCTGGGTGGCGACGGACGGCCGCCGCACGGCACTCCATCTGATCGGTTTTGCCGCGGCGCTGCTGGCGATCTATTTCTGCCACCTGTTTGCGCTTGCGGCGCTCGGCCTTCTGATGGCGGCCTATGAGGCAGATCGCCTTCGTCAACTCACCTCGCGACGCGAACGGGGACTGCGCCTCGCGGCATTCGCAAGCATCTTCGCACCCGCCGCGTTGTCCTTTCTCCTCTTGAAGCCGCCGGGACAGCCGGGCAACGGACTCGCCTTCAATCTCGCCGATACGGCGCTCGACAAGCTCGGTGCCGCGGTGGAGCAGAGTTTCGACAATCCCTCCTATGTGCTGGTGGCGTTGCTCGCCGTGCTTCTCCTCGCGGGTTTGCGGTACCGCTTTGCGGCGATCGACCGGCGCATGCGCTTGCCGCTGGCCCTGCTGACGCTCGCAGTCCTGTTCATGCCGGAATGGGCGATGGGCGGATGGGGCGTGCATCTGCGATTGCCGGCGGTGCTGGGCGCGCTCATCTTTGCCTCGTGCGAGTTCCGGCTGGAGGCGCGCGCGCTTCAGGCGCTCGCCGCAGCCGCCATTGCTGTCCTCGCCTACAACATCGTCGCGCTGACGCAGGATTGGATCGTGCGCGATCGCCAGTTCAGCGAGTTCCGCACCGCCATCGCGGCGCATGTGCCGCAAGGCACGCCGCTGATGACCGTGCTCGACGGCGACGCCATCGGTTTTCGTTCCGACCAGCCCTATTGGCACATGGCGGAATTCGCGGTTGTCGACCGCGGTGGCTTCACGCCGCTGCTCTTCGCCACCCCCGATCAGCATGTCATCCGTGTCCGCCCGCCGTGGTCATCGTTCGCGGCGGCATCGGCCGAGCAGGGTTCGCCACCGGACATCGACGAGCTCGACGATCTCGCCCATCGCCGCGCCGACGAGGACGAGGACATCCAGAAGGTCTTTCCCTATCTGATGGGCTTTCAATGCGTGTACCGCGTTGCCGTGGTCGTCCACCTGAACGGCCCGCGCGCAACCGTGCCAGCGATGTTAAGGCTGCGTTGGCGGGGAAGTTTCTTCACGCTCTACGACATCGTGCCGGACGCGTCGTGCAAAAAGCGCTGAATTTCGCGCTGTGGTCCGCGACCGCGATGCTCGGCGCGGCTTGCACGTTCGGGCTGTGGCACGCGGCGGCGATGATCCCGCTACAGGTGCCTCTCGATCCCAACGAGGGGTGGAACGCCTACCATACCATCGCGGCAATGCAGGGCGGCGCGCTTTATCCCGCCCGCGGCGGCGGCGGCATGGTCAACAACTATCCGCCGCTGTCGTTCTATGCCGTCGGACTCGTCACGAAGATCGTGGGCGATCCGATCGTTGCCGGCCGGATGCTTTCGCTGCTGTCTCTCCTCTTCATCTGCGGCGCCATCCTGCGCATTGCGCGCGACATGGGCGCAGAACGCGCCGCCGGCGTCTTTGCCGCGCTCTGGTTTTTGGGGGGATTGCTTGCCTTCACGGATTATGTGGCGATGGACGACCCACAGCTTTTCGGCCACGCCATCGATCTCGCGGGCCTGATTCTGCTGTTGCGCGGCAGGGCAGGCCCGGCCGCGTTGGCAATGACGCTGGCGCTGTTCGTGAAGCACAACCTGCTGGCGCTGCCGCTCGCGTCGCTGCTGTGGCTCGCGCTCATCGACCGCCGGCAAGCCGCGCATTTTGCCCTTTACGGATCGGTTTCCGGCGTTGTCGGCTTGATGCTGTTTCGCTGGACCTTCGGAATCGGGCTTCTTGGCGCCCTTGCCACGCCGCGGATTTTCTCGCTGGCGCTGTTGGCGCAAACGACGGCGACGTGGCTGATCTGGTGCGCAACTGCGATGGCGGCGGCCATGGCGCTGCTGTGGACAAATCGGACGGACCGAAACGTCGTGTTCGGCGCGCTCTATGCCCTGGTCGCCGTGACGGTCGCCGCTGCATTCTCGGGTGGCGCCGGCGTGGACCTGAATGTCTGGTTCGATGCCGCCATTGCGCTTTCTCTGTGTGCGGCCTTGGCGCTGACGCGAATGACGGCGCCGCTGCAGCGCGCACTGCTGCTCGCAGCCTACTTGGTTCCGCTGCTCACGGGGCTGGTGCTGGCCGCCGACGAGAGCTGGCGCGATCCGCAGTTCTGGCTTCATCCCGGCCGCGATGACGCGCAAACGGCACGTAGCGATATCGCGTTTCTCAACTCGCATCGTGGCCCCGCGCTCTGCGAGATGCTTTCGCTGTGTTATTGGGCCGGCAAGCCGGCAGAGGTGGATACCTTCAATCTCGGTCAGGCTTTCGCGACTGGCGCGCGCAGCGACCGCCAGCTTGCGGCGCGCATCGCAGCCGGACAGTTCGCCGTTCTCCAATTCGACGCGTTGGATGATTTCGCGCTCGGGCCGCGCGTGAAGGCTGCTCTGCTGCGGCGTTACAGGGTCCATCATCAGGACGATGACGGCGTGTTGATGCTGCCGCGCTAGACCGTCTCGACTTTGACGGTGCCGGCGCGCTCAAGCTTGCCCCAGCCGACCGAAGGTCCGCGCAACGCGGCGAAGATTGAACGGATCACGACGTAGTACATGATCTGGCGGTACCCGAAGCGCTGCAGCATCAGCCACCACAACAGGCTCCATTGCTCGCGTTTCTCCAGCAGGAAGCCGACCATCGCCGCCAGCAGATCGACCACCATGAAGATGCAGTAATAGATTGCGATCTTCTGGACGTTGGCGCTGTTGAATTCCGCGCCGTGCTGAACGTAATTGAGTGAGGCGGTAAGGATCTGCCAGATGAAGGCCAGATCGACCAGGGGCGCTAGGGCCGAGAGGGCGATCTGGAACAGCCAGACCTGCGGCAATGCCACCAGCCCCAGCGCGCCGAAGCGCGGATTGAACGTCACGTCGCGATACTTCCACAGGCATTGCAGCGTGCCATAGGCCCAGCGGAAACGCTGGCGCGCCAGGCCGCGCACGGTCGCCGGCGCTTCGGTGCGGGCAACCGCGCTGCTGTCGAACAGCACCTTGTAGCCGCCGCGCTGCACCGCGATGGTGAGATCCTGGTCCTCGGCCAAGGTGTCGAGCGGGAAGCCCCCCAAAGCCTGGAGCACGGATTTGCGCCATGCGCCCACAGCGCCGGGGACGACCGTCAGCGTTCCCAGGGTCGCCAGCGCGCGCCGCTCCAGGTTCTGCGCCACGATGTATTCGAGCGCCTGCCAGCGCGTGATCATGTTGATGCGGTTGCCGACCTTGGCGTTGCCCGCGACTGCGCCCATTTGCGGATCGGCGAACCACCGCGCCAGGCGCGAAATGGTGTCGGTCTCGAACAGGGTGTCGGCATCCAGCGCCACCACGATTTCGCCGCCGGCGCGTGCAAGACCGGTGTTGAGCGCCGCCGCCTTTCCCGAATTGGGGATCGTCAGCACGCTGACGCGCGGATCGCCGGCGAAGTTGGTGCGCAGCACTTCCGCCGTGCGGTCGCGTGAACCGTCGTCGATCACGATCACCTCGAGCCCGGGATAGTCGCTCTTGAGGATGCGCGCCACCGTCGCTGCGATGACGACCTCCTCGTTGTAGGCGGGAATGAGAACGCTGACCGGCAGGGAGGCAGGATCGGCCGGTGGCCGGACATGACGGCGCCGGCCCATCAGCGCCAGCGTCGCCAGCACCAAGAGCCGCAGGATGCCGAGCGCGATGGCGATCTGGAACAGCCAGTAGAAGATGCGCCCGAGCCAGCTAAGACTCATGAACACCACGCGGTCGGTGAACAGCGAGACGGTGGGCGCCAAGGCAGGCATCACTTGCTCGCGGGTGAGGCCGGCGAGTTCCGACAGCGGCACGATCTTGTAGTGCGACGCCTGCAGACGTTCGATCAGCGGCGCCAGGACCTGGACCGTGCGCGAGCGGTCGCCGCCGGCGTCGTGCAGAAGGATGATGTTGCCGCGGAATTCGGGATTGGGGTTGGTCAGTTCAGCGAAGGAGGTGCGGATCATCGTTTCCGGTGCCGGCAGCTGCCAGTCCTCGGTATCGACGTGTTCGCCAACCGTGACGTAGCCCATGCGCTGGGCGATCTCCACCGGCGTGATCTCGTCGGTTGAGGCAGGTTCGGCATCTCCGAGATAAGGCGGACGGAACAGGCGCATCGAGTGTCCGGTGAGCGCCTGGATCAGCCGCTGCGTGGCGTTGAGCTCCAGCGTCACGGCTTCGCCCGGCGTGTCCGCGAGGTTGGGATGGGTGAAGGTATGGTTGCCGAGCTCGTGGCCTTCCGCGTAGATGCGCTCGATCAGGTCGGGATAGGCCTCGGCATTCTCGCCGATGACGAAGAACGCCGCCTTCACCCCTTTGGCCTTGAGGATATCGAGGATTTCCGGCGTCCATTCCGGATCGGGGCCGTCGTCGAAAGTCAGCGCCACCTTTCCCGCGACCTGTCCGGTCGTTTCGATGACGTAGCTCGTAGGAATGGTCGTGTAGGTTTCGTCGGTGATGGCGCCAGTCTCGCGGTCGAGCTCGAAACGGCGCGCCCCCGGCGTGGGATGAGACTTCACGCGCAGGATTTCGCCGGCGCCTTCGAAATCGACGTCCTCGCTCACCGGGATGTGATGCAGCGCGTCCGGCGCCGCGGCGCCGTAGGCGCGTCCCAGCACGCTCCAAATCGAAGGATCCTCGCTGCCGATGCGCCACAAGGCATAGCCCGCCGGCCTGTAGTTGTCGGCCGAATGGATCTGATTGAAGGCCGTCACGGCGTCCAGAAACCAGACGTCGTGGGTGGATCGGTCGTTTTCGAAATAGGAGAAATGCGCGTTGCCGCTGGCATCGTCGAAATCGATATCGGCTTCGGAATCGCGCGCGGCCAGCACCGCGTCCTGGAAGTTCAGGCTGTCCGCATAGTCCTTCCCGTGCCAGTCGTAGCCGTAATTGCCGATACCCACGATGGTGGATGCGGGATCGAGGACGCGCATGCGCGCCGCCAGATTGCTCTCGAACCAGTCCTGCCCGGCAATGGGCCCCGCCTCGTCGGAATCGTCATGCTGGTCGTAGGCCATCAGGATCGTGTAATCGACGATGTCGGCGTATTCCTCATAAGGCCAGCTCGCTTCGTCGAAGGGCACCGTCTGCAGGATGATCCAGCCATGTGGGGCGAAGGCCGCCGAAAGATCGGAGAGAAAGTTCTTCAGACCCCCATAGGCATCGGGCGGCACTTGCTCGAAATCGACGACGAGCCCGGGAAATTTGTGTTCCGCCATGAAACTGCTCAGCTGCTGGATGAGCGCGGTGCGCCGCTTCCCGTCGTTGAGCAGTTTCCCGAGACCCTCACTGTTCCACACACCCTTTTCGATATTTTGCACCATGGGCAGGATGGCGACGTTGGGCTTGTTGGCGCGCACCAGATTGATCACGCGCCGGTCGATTGCCGGCTTGAGCGCGAGGCTCGGTCCGTGCAGCCCGAGCCAGTTGGGAACGACCCAGTCCAGATGCGCAAGCGCCCGCTTGAAGGCGGGATAGCTCGCTTCTTCGAATGTCTCGTAGAAACCGATTGCAAGCGAGCGCCCCGGCTGCACCCTCAGCGCGCTGGGCAGTACCCGCGGCGCCCTGGCGATCTTGAGGTGGCGCATCCGCATGGCCTCGATACGCCGATCGCGCGCCTCGACGGCCAGACGGGTGGCCGACTTGAGCAGGCCCGGCGCCTGGGCTTTGCTCTCCAGCTCGGGAAGATGGATGGCCGTCAGCCGGTTGTTGAACCCCACCGCGTCCATCTGCGGCGCGACGACGAGGCTGGCAACGAACGCCGCAGCCAGCACCGTGCTCACCACCGCGGCGATCCAGCCGAGCAGGCTCAACCGCGCGGCACGTCGCCCGGTGGCGTCGAAAAAAATCGGCTTCTTGCTCACATCGACTTCCGAAAGGCCGCGCGCACTATATAGGAATGTGCGGTGAAATTGCGGACCCTCTTGCCGCCGAAAATCCTTCAAGATGAATGGATTGACAGATTGCGCCCACGGGGGCGGCGAAACGCGGCGCCGCCGTCGGCGTCTTTAGGAGCGCCCGCCGCGCCGGCCGGACGACTTTGGCGCTTCGACCTGGTCGTTGGCGAGCTGACGCGCGAGATTGAGAATCGCGCGGCGTCGCTTGGGCGACTCGATGCTCGCATAGGCCTCCAGCAGGTCGGCCGCGCCGGGTTCGGTCATGAGGCCTATCTGCCGCGAAAGCGCGCCCGAAGATTTCGACTTGTCGAGGTTGCCGACCAGATCGGAGACGCTGCAATCCAAAGCCTCGGAGATCTCGGCCAGACGCGAGAAGCTGATGCGGTTGGTGCCGTGCTCGTACTTCTGGACCTGTTGAAAGGTGATGCCGACGGCTCGCGCAAGTTGGTCCTGGGACATGCCGAGCTCCTTGCGGCGCAACCTGACGCGCGCGCCGAGAGCGATGTCGAGCGGGTGTGGCGTCCCCTCTTGTGATTTTTTTGCCATTGCGAATCTCTGGAATTTACGGGCCCATATTGAACGGCGACAAAGCCTTCTGTCCAATCGCGTCAGACGTGTCTTCGCGCGCCCTGCACGCCCTTTGATCGCAACTTTAACGCTTAACTTCGTCTAAAGACGCCGTGATGAAGATTGTTTTGCGGAAAGGTTTCAATGGCCGGTGGAATCGGAAATGCAGTGCGAGCGGCGGGGGCCTTGCTGCCTGCCTCGTGGATGCGCGCGTTGTCGACGCCGGCCGCGGTTTTCTTCCACGGCGTGGAACGGCGCCTCGACGACGTGCGCGTGCAGGGGATGCACCACGCCCGTGAGCGATTTTGCGACATCGCCGGACAGCTTGCCCGCGACTTCGAGGTGCTGCCGCTCTGCGCGCTGGAGGACGTGCTGAAGAACCCCCGGCAGCATCGGCGCAGCCTCTTCCTCATGGCCGATGATGGCTACGTCAACAACCTGACCGAAGCCGAGCCGATCCTGCGCGCGCATGGCCTGCCTTGGACGGTTTTCGTCAGTGCACGCCATATCGAAACTGCAGCGCGCAATCCGCTGTTCCTGGCGCGGCTGTTCCTGCTGTTCGCGCCGCCGGGGCTCTATCGCGTGGAAAATCTCGGAAATATCGAGATTTCTCTAGATCGCAACGCCGCCGACATCGGTGCTCGCCTTTCCCAGCTCAAGCGCTTGCCGGCGGAAGCGTCGCAAGCGGCCATCGAGTCGATGCGGTCGCAATTTCTCGAGCTCGACACCGAGGCGGCGCGGTTTGTCTCCGACTCGTTCCTCACCTGGGATCAGGTCGCAGCCCTCAAATCCCGCGGCGTCGAGATCGGCGCCCATGCGGACCGCCATTGGGCAATGCATGAGGGCCAGAGCCCCGCCTATCTGCGCGAACAGGCGAGCGGCGCGCGGGCCATGATCGAATCGCGCATCGGTTCGTGCCGCCATTTCGCCTATCCCTTCGGAAATGTCGGCGATGTCAGCCGCGCGGCTTGGCATGCCGTGCGCGATGCCGGCTTCGACTACGGCTTTACCACGCTTTCGGGCACGCTCGACGCCTCCCTCAATCGCTGGCTCCTGCCGCGATACGGCCTTCGACCCTGCGAGCGCAGGCTGGCATCGCTGGTGCCGACGCTGCGGCTCGGCAATCCGCGGCTGCGGGCCTTCCAGCGCAGCCTGACCTAGCGACAGGTCTGTTTCGATTCGAGAAACCAAAGCCGAAACGCCGAGCCGAACCGTTCCAGACCGGCACGGCGAAGCGCCACTGTAGCGATGAACGTCGCGTCGGTGGTGGCGCGGACCATGCAGCAGGCCAGGCGCGGAAACCAAGGCTGTGCCTCCCGTGAGCATCCAGGAACACTTCGCGTCCGACGCGTTGCCCGTGCTCGAGGATGCGCTGGCCCTTGCTCCCGCCAAGCGGCGGAGCCCTTACCCGGAGCTCAAGCGCCTGCTCGACCTCATGGGGGCGCTGGCGGTGCTGGTCTTCGCCCTGCCGCTCCTGCTCGCGGTCGCGCTGTGGATCCGGGTCGATTCCAGGGGACCGGTGCTGTTCCGGCAGACCAGGCTGGGGCGGGATGGTCGTCCATTCCGTATCCTGAAGTTCCGTACCATGACGGTTGTGGAGGACGGTGCCGATGTGGTGCAGGCCGAGCGCGGCGACGTCCGTATCACCTTCGCCGGTCGCTTCCTGCGCGGTTCCAGTCTGGACGAGCTGCCCCAGCTCCTCAACGTCATCCGGGGCGAGATGTCCCTCGTGGGACCCCGGCCGCATGCCGAGATCCATGACCGCCACTATGCCGGCCAAATCCTTGGCTACGAAGGCCGGCAAGCGGTCAAGCCGGGCATCACGGGCTGGGCCCAGGTTTCGGGCTATCGCGGCGGGACGCCGACGCTCGAGCTGATGCGCAAGCGCGTCGAATACGATCTTTGGTACGTGCGACACGCTTCGCTGGGGCTCGACCTGCTGATCCTGGCACTGACGCCGTTCGCGCTGTTGCGGGCAAGGAACGCTTACTGATGGTTGCGAAGCCCCAGCGCGAAACGCCGTTACGCGAGCGCCGTTCCGGCGAACGCCTCTACCGCCGCGTGCTTGTCGGCGGACTGGCGACGGCCTGCGTTTCGCGGCGCCAGCTCGGGCGGCTGATGGTGGGCGATTGCCTGGCGGCGCGCCAGGGCCGTCGCCGGCCCAAACTCGTCTTCGCCGCCAACGGCCATGCCGTGGCGATGGCCGGCGCCGACCGCGGCTTCCGTAAGACCTTCGAAGCCGCCGATCTGGTGCACGCCGACGGAGCGCCAGTGGTTTTCGCCTCCAAGCTCACCGGCGCGCCCATTCCCGAGCGCAGCGCAACCACGGACTTCCTGCACGACGCCGCAGAGATGGCGCAGGCGCATGGCCTCGCGTTCTTTTTGCTCGGCGCCAGCGAAGAGATTAACGCCGCCTGTGCCGCCACCCTGAATGCCGCCTATCCCACGCTCGCAATCGCCGGGCGTCGTCACGGCTATTTCGGCGAGCAAGAGGAAGCGGCGATCTGCGAGGAGATCAACCGCTCTGGCGCCGATGTGCTTTGGGTCGGATTGGGCGTGCCGTTCGAGTATGAATTCTGCGCGCGCAATCGCGACAGGCTGAAGGCCGGCTGGATCGTCACCTGCGGCGGCTGTTTCAACTTCGCGGCAGGGATCTATCGCCGTGCGCCGGGCTGGATGCAGCGTCTCGGGCTAGAATGGCTCCATCGGTTGTGGCGCGAGCCCAAACGGCTGTTCTGGCGCTATGCCCTGACCAATCCGGTCGCGGCGTTCCTGCTTCTGACCCGCACCAGGGCCCTTCGTTAACCCAATCGCATAGATGATTTCGGTCCGCGGCTTGCATGGCGCAGGCCTGCGCGGACCAAAACAGCACGGCCACCCCAGTGTCGGAAGCGACCCTTCCCACCAGCGTCAAATCCCGGCACAGCTTTCTGCCCAGGATTCGGCTGGCCGACATGGCCGGCCGCTACAGCCTCACCGCCATTGGCCCGATCGCCGTGTCGGCCGCGCATTTCGCCGCGTCGGTGCTTTTCCTGCACAAGCTGGAGCCGGTCGAGTTCGGCCTATTCTCATTCGTGCTCGTAGTGGTCCCGTTCGCACAGAGCATTTCCTCTGGGTTGCTGGGCGCGCCGATGTTGAGCGCTGTGGGCAAGTCCGAGGTCGCTGCCGAGGCCGAGCGGGCCGCGCTGCGCGACGTGAACCGGTTTTATTGTCTCGCCGCGGGCATCGTCACCGCAATCCTGATCTGGTTCAGCGGCGCGGGCGCGGCCTGTTCGCTGCTGCTTGGCGCCTTCGGCGCGGTCATGACGTTCCGCTGGTTCTCGCGATATCATGCCTATTACGGGGGCAAGGCCGCGCTGTCCTCGGCGTCCGACCTCGTCTACAGCGCCGTGCTGCTTCTCGGGCTGGCACTGCTGTTTGCGACGGATCAGCTGTCCCTGCCGCGCACCAGCATGGTATTGCTGATGAGCGCGTTGGTCTCATTGTCGCCCTTCGGCAGCACCTATCTGCAGGAACAGGTGGCCGCGCCCTTCAGCGATTTCCGCCGGGTTTTTGGCAGCATGTGGCATGACGTCGTGCGCTGGTCGCTGATGGGTGTGGTGCTCTCCGAGATGACGGCGAATGCGCACGCCTATCTCGTCACCTTCGCCTCCGGGGCCCAGGCCTTTGCGCTCCTCGCCGCGGGCAGCCTGATGATGCGGCCGCTCGCCTTGGTGCTGAATGCGCTTCCGGAACGCGAGCGCCCAGCCATGGCCCTGTGCCTCAGCCGCAACGACATCCCGGGCGCATTCCGGATGATTAACGAATTTCGAACGGCCGCGACGGCAATGTGGCTCGCCACCGTCGGGCTCTCGGCCGTGATCCTCGTCTGGTTCCCACATCTTGTCGTTCGCAGCGGCTTCGATCCGCGCTCGGTCGAGATCGTCGTCGCCATCTGGATGGGGATCGGGGCGGCGCGCGCGGTACGTTCGCCGGAAACCGCCTTTCTGCTGGCAGCCGGTCAGTTCGGCCCGCTGGCCAGAGCCGGCATGGCGGGCGGTCTGGTGTCGCTCGGCGCGACCCTGGTTCTGCTGGTGCTGTTCGGTCCGGTGATCTCGCTGCTGGGCATCCTCGCTGGCGAAACGGCCATGAGCCTGCGCGTCGGCGGTCTGATGCGGAGCTGGAGGCGCGCGCATGGCTGAGGTGATCGTCGCGGTCCCCACCTTCCGCCGGCCGCAGGGTCTGCGCCGTCTGCTCGACGCGCTCGCCCATCTCGAAACCGGAGCTGATGTCAGGGTACTTGTCGCCGACAACGACAGCGAACGGCACGAAGGCCTCGATGCCTGCGCCGCGCTTAAGGACTATCGCTGGCCGCTGGATGCCTTTCTCGTGCCTGAGCGCGGCATCGCGCAGGCACGCAACGCGCTGGTCGAGCGTGCTTTGAGCTACCGTTGCGATTTCATTGCCATGCTCGACGACGACGAGTGGCCTCAGCCGCAATGGCTCGATGCCTTCCTCAAGACCCAGCGCGAGACCGGTGCCGATGCGCTGCACGGGGACATCCTGCGCGCCTTCGAGACGAAGCCGGGCGCATGGGCCGCGCGTTGCGACGGAGTGGCGCCGCTGCTTGGCGCGCGCAGCGGTCCGATCCCGATGATCGAAGGCTCAGGCAACGTTTTCCTTTCGCGCGCCTGTTTCGAGCGGCTGGAGAAGCCGTGCTTCGACCCGGCCTTCGCGCTTTCGGGGGGCGAGGACCGTGATTTCTTCGAGCGCCTGCGTCGCAAGGGGCTGCGTTTTGCTTGGTCGAAGGAGGCGGTCGTGCATGCTTTCGTGCCGGCCAGCCGCGCGACGCTCGGCTGGGCGCTGAAGCGCGCCTATCGGGTGGGCAATTCCGACATGCGCGTAATGCTCAAACACGCGCATGGCAGGCGCGACCGCATCACCGAGACGATCAAGATCGTGGCTGCGCTGCTGCTGTTCCCGCTTCTCTTCGTCCTCGGCGCAGCGAACGGACGCGCGGTGCAGGCGTTACGCCGGCTCTGCCGCGCCGCCGGAAAGATCGCCGCGCTGCGCGGCCGGTTCTATGACGAATACGCCGTGACCCATGGCTCTTGAGATCGCCAGCCCGCCCTTGGCAAGACCGCGCGCCGCTTTCGGCGCGATGGATGCGGCGTTCCTCGCCGTGCTCCTGCTCGCCTTCATCGGCCTGCAGCCCTTTGCCGTCCGCAATCCGGCAACCGATCTTCAGACCGGTCCCTATCAGATGACCGGCGGCGGCGACGCGGTGCGCCAGGCCCTGTATCTCCTCATCTTCGTGACGGTCTTCGCGGCCGCGTTCCTGCGCCGCGGCCTCGACGCGATCTCGCTGGTGCCGCCTTTGCTGCTCTGTCTGCTTGCCTGGTGCCTGGTGAGCGCGGCCTGGGCCGCGGCGCCGGACGTCGCGATGCGCCGCGCGGGACTTGCCATCGTCGTCGCCATTGCGGTGATGCTCTGCGTCGACGCCCTGGGATTCGAGCGTGCCTTCCGCCTCTGGCGCTGGGTGCTCGCAGGCATATTGATCGTGAACGGGCTGTCAGTGGCACTGGTCCCCCAGGCCGTCCACCTGCCCGGCGAGCAGGACCCGGGCTTGGTGGGCGACTGGCGCGGGCTTTACTTCCACAAGAACATCGCGGGCGCCGTTAGTGCGGTCACCGCCATCGTCTTCTTCTTCCAGGGCTTGAGGTCGCGACGCTGGACGGATTTCGCGCTGTTCGCCGCCGCGCTGCTCTTCACCGTGATGACGCGTTCGAAATCGTCTCTCGGTCTGCTGCCGCTGGCGATTTCCGCAGGCCTGGTCTACCGCTTCGCCTGGAGAAGCGCGCTCGACCGCGGCATCGTGGCCGTCGCGCTGCTGATCGCGCTGTTCCTGGCCGCCGCATTCGTCGCGGTGGATTACGACGCGATCGCGCGGATGCTGGAAGACCCGGCGGAGTTCACCGGCCGCGCCGCGATCTGGCAGGCGGAGATCGCCTTCATCGCCGATCACCCGTTGCTCGGCTCCGGCTTCGGCACCTTCGCCGACACCGGGAGCCTGTCGCCACTGCACAATTACGTCGCGGGCTCGTGGGTAGAGGCGGTGGCGCATGGCCATAGCGGCTATCTGCAGATCTTCGTCACCATCGGCGCGATCGGTCTCGGTTTCACGGTGCTCGGGTTGATCGTGGCGCCGGGCATCCGTTTCTGGCGGATGGACGGGAGCGATCTCGATCTCAAGGCGGGCCTGTTCGCGCTGTTCGTTTTCCTCGTGCTGCACAATGTGATGGAGTCCGACTTCCTGGAAGGCGACGCGCCGGCCTGGGTCGGCTTTCTGTTGATGCTCGCTTTCCTTTACCGGCTGCCGTTGCGGACATGACGCCGTTCTTTTCCGTCATCATCCCGGTCTACAACCGCGCTGAGGATCTCGGCCAGGCCATCCGGTCGGTGCTCGCCCAGAGCGAACAGGATTTCGAGATCATCGTGGTCGATGACGGATCGTCCGATGATCCGCAGAGCGTGACGGGAAGCTTCGCCGATCCGCGGATCCGCTTTCATCGCCAGGCCAATCGCGGCGGCGGTGCTGCGCGCAATACCGGCATCGATCTTGCGCGCGGGCGCTTCGTCGCGTTCCTCGACTCCGACGACGCCTATCTTCCCGGCCATCTCGAACGCATGCGCCGACTGCTCGAGAACAGCGAGAACACGGTGGGCTACGCCCGCGTCGTGGTCGACAGAGGCGGGGGGCGCGAGCTGCTCAAGCCACCGCGCGCCATCCGCCGGGGCGAACCGATGGCGGACTATCTGCTGTGCGACCGCGGCTTCGTGCCCACCATCACCCTCAGCGTCGCGCGCGAGACGGCGGCCAGGGTGCGCTATCACGAGAATCTGCGGGCAGCCGAGGACACCGATTTCGCCATCCGCCTTGAGCTGGCGGGCTGCCATTTTGCCATGGTGGACGCGCCGGGCGCGGTCTGGCGCGATCTGCCCGATCCCAACCGCACCTCTGCCGGCCGCAAGGGGGGCCGCATGGTCCCCTGGCTGGAGGAAATGCGCCCGCGCATCTCGGCCCGCGCCTATCACGGCTGCAGGGGCTGGGCCGTGGCCAAGTCGGTCGCCTTGTCGGACCCTCCGGCTGCCCTGCGGCTGTGGCTCGCCGCAGTGGTCCGGGGCTGCTTCCGGCCGAGCCTGGCGGCAGTGATCTTCCTGCAAATCTTTCTTTCCGACCGTGGCTACCGGAGGCTGGCGGACGGAGCAGTGCGGTTCCTGCGGCCAGGCAGCTTGCCGGGCGGATAGAAGTTTCCGGCCGTTAACCGATCCTCAGCCCATGCAAGCTTTAATCCATCCGGATTCACCGTTAAGGGCCGGAAACCCCATTTCGATGTCAGAGCCCGCCGCCACACTGACGCGCGCACCGTCCGGCGCGGAGGTTTTGCGCGCCGCCGGCGAACGCATCGGCACGATCCTGACCGTGACCGCGGCCGTCGTGCTCACGACGCTGGCGGTGCTGATGATGCTGCCGACGCTCTATTCGACGTCGGCCAGCCTGATGCTCGATCCGCGCAAGAACAACGTCGCCGACATTTCCTCCGTGCTTTCGCAGTTGCCGACCGACCCGGCCTCGCTGCAGAACCAGATCCAGATCCTGCAGTCGCACGACCTTGCGGCGCAGGTGATCGCCAAGCTCAGGCTCTATGACGATCCGGAGTTCGATACCGCGCTCAAACCCGGCTTGTTCGGCCAGGGCGGCGCTCCGGTCGATCCGGCCGCCGCGCGCGAGAAGATCGTCGCCGCGTTCCAGAAGGGCTTGAGCGTCGCAGCGGAGGGTCTCTCCACCACGCTTACCGTCACCTTCACCGCGCGCGATCCGCAAAAGGCGGCATTGATCGCCAACACCCTGGTCGACACCTATATCGACGATCAGCTCGCGGCCAAGCGTGATGTGGGAAGCCGCACCACCGACTGGCTGCTCACGCGTACCCGCGATCTGGCGCAGCGGCTGCAGGCCCAGGAAGCGGCCATCCAGAGATACAAGGCCGACAACAGTCTCACAGAGACCGCCGACGGTTCCTCACTGGCCGATCAGCAGATCAGCGCGATCAGCAACCAGCTCGTGGCCGCCAAAGCCGACCTCGCCCAGAAGCAGGCGACCAGCGAACGCGTCGCTGCTTTGATCAAGGCGGGAGACACCGCCGACGTGTCGCAGATCCTGGCCTCGCCGCTCATCGTCCAGCTGCGCACCCAGCAGGCACTGCTGATCGCTCAGGAGTCCGATCTTTCCACGCGCTACGGACCGCGCCATCCCAAGATGGCCGCGGTGGAAACCCAGCGCCGCGATCTCGACGGCAAGATCGCGGTCGAGGTCAGCCGGCTGGCGGGCTCGATCGCCAACGACGTCGCGGTGGCCCGCGCCAATGTCGCGTCCCTTGCCGCGAGCCTCGCGCTCGCCGAGCGCCAGGCGTCGTCGCAGGATCAGGTCCGGGTCAAGCTGCGCGCGCTCGAATCCAATGCCGATTCCACACGCACGATGTACCAGGCCTTCGTCCAGCGGCTGCGGGAGACCCAAGACCAGGACGTGATCCAAAGCGCCGATGCGCGCGTGATCTCGCACGCGCCCGTTCCGACGGCTCCGAGCTGGCCGAAACGTTCGCTTGTGCTTGGCGCATCGCTTCCCGGCGGCTTGTTGCTCGGCCTGCTCGTTGCGCTGATCGGGATGCGATTCGAAGAGCGTTCGCCGCGCGGCGCACGTGTTCTTCCCGCCGAAGCGTTTGCCGGCGCCACTGCACCACGCGTCCCGGTGCTGGCCGTGATCGACGGATTGTCCGATCCACGCGCGCCCGATGCGGTGCTCGATTGGCCAGAATCCAACATCGCGCGCGACATGGCGGCGCTTCGCGAGCGGCTGCGGGCGGGAGCCAGGATTGTCGCCGTGACCGGAGCGGATACCGGCCTTGCCAAGTCGGCAACGGTCGCGGCCTTGGCCCGCAGCGCGGCCAGCATCGGGCTGCGCGTCGTCGCCGTCGATGCGGCGATGGGCGGCGAGACCGCGCGCCAGCTCGGCGTCGGTGCCGTGCATTTCGGGCTACTCGAAGCGCTGGCCGGTCGCATCGGCATCGACAAGGCACTCTGCAGGGAACCGCGATCGTCCGCGCGGGTGCTTGGTGTCGCCCAACGTCCGCAAAACCCCGCAGTCGCTATCGCCTCGGCGCGCATGGCGGTGCTGCTTGCAAATCTGCGGCAGGCCTTCGATCTGGTCATCGTCGATGCGCCGGAGCTTCACGCCCCGGGCGGTGCCGCCTTGCTGCGCCAGTGCGACGCCACCCTCATCGTCGCCCGCGGCGGCAGCCCCGCCGCCGAGGTGGCTGCCCGGCTGGCCCTGCCGCGCGCGGGTCTCGTCCTTTGGCGGTGAAGCCTTGCGGCGTTTTGGCGCAAGCGGCCCTTGGGGGTAACCTTTCTGCAAATAATTTCATTGTGCAGCCCGGGGCTTATGCGATAGGCGTTTGCGCCCGCTCATTCCGACGCAGGGCGCTTGGGGCTTCCGTCGAAAGCGAACGACATCGTCATGAACGACAATTTGCGAATGCAGCTGACGCGCGGCGCGATCGCTGTCGGTATTTTCGTTGCGGGCCTGGTCGTGGGCTGGGCGATCCGCAACGACGGCAGCAATCCCGCCCGTATCTCGGTCTACAAGGATTGGCAGCTCTCCTGCCCCGCCGATGAGGACAAGAAGGGGTCCTGCGTCCTGGCGACGACCATCGTCGATCAGGGACAGCGCCTCGGCCAAGTGTCGATCGGCACGGAGGCGAGCGACCTTAGCAAGCATGCGATGGTGGTAAACCTGCCACTCACAGTTCTGATCCCGCCCGGCTTCGGCATCCAGATCGGCAGCGACACCAAGTCAATTCCCTATTCGACCTGTCTGCCGTCGGGCTGCGTCGGTACCTTCACCATGGACGACAAGGTGCTCGATGAGTTGGATTCCGCTTCTTCCGTCGGCACCACGGTGACTGCGCCGGACGGCCGCAGCGTCACGCTGCCCATCTCGGTGCAGGGGTACAAGGAAGCGGCCAAGGCAATGCGTTCGGCCGAAGCGCGTCGGCGGTCCTGGTGGTGGAGATTGTGGTCATGATGCAGTTGCACCGCGTTGGTCTGTCTCTTGCGGCCCTTGCGCTGACGGCAAGTGGCGCGCTGGCGCAGCAAGAGGCGCCTCGCAAGCCGGTCACGCCCACCACGATCAAGACCGTCGGCGGCTGGGACGTGCGCTGCTATCCGGTCCAGTCGCTGGCACCGTGCGAGATGTGGGAGGCCGTGGCTTTCAAGGGGACCACGCAACTCGCGGCCAGCCTATCCATCGTTTATATCCCCGCGCGCGACAGCTATGCGGTCCAGATCGTGCTTCCCTTCGGAATGGATTTCTCCAAAGGCGCCAGGCTCGCCGCCGGCGACTACACCTCCGAAGTGCTGCACTTCGAACGCTGCGAGCGGATCGGCTGCCTGGTCGCGATGCGCGACGGCAACGGCGCCGCAGACGCCTTGCGGGGCCAGGCCGCCGTCAAGGTCAAAGTCACCTGGTTCCACGGCAAGTCGATGGACATCACCGTGCCGCTCAAGGGCTATGACGAAGCGCGCAGCGCATTGGTCGAAGCTGCCAAGCAGAAGGCCGCCAAGCCCGACGCCTCTGCCGCGGCGCCGTCGCCCTAGGGAACGCCGGCGCAGCAAGCTTCGCTGGCGATTCAGGGTCCTCGCTCCGACGGAAGCGGCTTCTACAAATCCGGCAGGTCGGTTTTGTCTGGTGCGCCGTTGCGGATTTCGCTGTTGCGGAACTGGCGATAGAGGCTGCGCTGCGTGGCGTAGAGATCCACCGAGGTCCGCTCGATCTGGTCGAGGTTCTCGACGTTGCGCGCGCGCAAATCGACGAAGCCCATGCCGGTGCGCGCGTAGTTCAAGGTGTGCCAGCCATCGAAGCGCAGATAGGTGAACGGATCCTGGAAGATGTCGACGACTTTGCCGGCGGCATCACGCGGCGGCGCGGGCCCAACGAACGGCAGCACCAGGAAAGGACCTTCTCCGGCGCCCCACACGGCCAGGGTCTGCCCGAAATCCTCGGTATGCTCGGGAATGCCCATCTTGCTTGCGATATCGAACATCCCGCCGATGCCGAGCGTGGTGTTGAAAGTGATCCGGCCCAGCGTCTGCGCCGCGCGCTTCGGCTCGCCCTGGAGGACGTCGTTGGCGAACGTCACCGGCTCGTCCATATTGGCGAGCATGTTGTGGATCGCGTCGCGCGCCTGCGCCGGAACGGCGTGGTTGTAAAACACCGCCACCGGGCGGGCGACATGCTTGTCGAGGCCCTGGTTGAAGGCGAATACCTCGCGGTTGGTCGGCTCGTAGGGATCGTTCTGGGCGAGCGAGTCCGGATTGCTGGTGGTCTCGCAACCCGAAAGGGCGAGCGCGGCGGAGAACACCGCAATCAACGAAAGCGGACGGAACATGCTTTGACCCGTGTGGCGATGGAAACGCCTGCCCAATGGAATCGATGCAAGGGTTAATATCGGCATGGAATGTGACGGGGGCAAGACCCTGCGCTCAAATGCCCGCGTACCAGCTGTAGCCCTGGTCTTCCCAATAGCCGCCCTTTCCGCCCGCGAAGCGGTGAAAGTTTTCCACAAGTTCAATGCGTTGGATGTACTTGGCCATCTTGTAACCGAGCTGCCGCTCGGCGCGCAGCCGGACGGGCGCGCCGTGTTCGATCGGCAACACCTGGCCGTTCAGGCGGTAGGCGAGGATGGTCTGCGGATGGGTCGCCTCGAGAAGGTCGAGGCTCTCGTAATAATAGGCGGCTTCACCTGAGGGCAGGTTTCCCATCGGGTCGGCGCAGAAGAACATGACGTAGCGCGCCTCGGGCTTCGGCCGCGCCGCCGCCAGCACCGGCGCCAGCGGAACGCCCGTCCATTCACCGATGCAGCTCCAGCCCTCGACGCAGTCGTGGCGGGTGATCTGCGTGCGCGCCGGCATGGCCTGGAGATCGTCGAGCGACAGCGACAACGGCTTCTCGACAAGACCGCCGACCGCGATGCGCCAGTTGCGGAAGCCGGTGGCGGCGTGGGCGGCATATTCGTCCGTGCTGGGATTGAGCGTGCCGTTGGCACGGAAGACCGGGGCGATGTCGCTCTTCTTGTACTCGGTGGCGAGCGCGTGGCCGCCCGCAAAGACACGCTGCACCCGCCGGGTCAGGTTTTCGACTTCTCCAAGCGCGTCCTGCACCCAGGGCTTCTGGGAAAGCCGCGTGCAGCCGCTCAGCGCCGCAGCGCCAGCGCCTGCAAGCGCGGCTTTGAGAAAGTTGCGGCGGCTATCCGTCATGGCGCGCGCTCCCCTTCGATCGCATAGCGCCCGGTGATCATCGAACGCAGATTGTTCCAGGTGCCGGAGAGCACCACCATCACGATGTGAACGATGAAGAAGGCGAGGAACGAGAAAGCGCAGAGGAAGTGGATAGTGCGCGCGCTCTGCCGGCCGCCGAAGATCCAGGGCAGCCAGGGTGCCGCCGCGTCCATCGTCGGCGACATCGCAAGCCCGGTGGCGACGATCAACGGCGCCACAACGAACAGGACAGCGCTATAAGCCAGCTTCTGCAGCCCGTTGTAGCGTTTGGCCGCTTCGCCCTTGGGGAATTTGAGGCGCGCATGGTCGACGATTTCCTGCGGCAGATGGCGGATATCGTCCTTCGTGGGGAGCAGGTCGCGCCGCACATGGCCGCGCCAAGTGGCCCAGACGAGGAACATCAATCCGTTCGCGACGAACAGCCAGGCGAAGGCGAAGTGCCACAGCCGGCCCATCGCCAGCCATTGCGGACCGGGGATCGTGGCCCAATCGGGAAAGCCGCGCGCAGTCATCTGGCCGTCGACCTTCGAAGCGCCGAGCACGCCGGTGGTGTCGAAGTCCCAGGGGCCGATCTGCGTCACGCCCTTGGCGACGGCGTCGTCGGTGCCGCGTGCCGTCAGCGAGAGGATGGGGTGATCGAAATCCGAACTCCTGCCCCAATAGAGCGCGGGATGGGCATTGAAGATCTGAAGCCCGCTCAACAGCATCACGAACAGGATTGCAGCGTTGGCCCAATGCGTCAGGCGCACGATCCAGCCATGACGATAGAAAAGATAATGCGGCCCCTCGGGCGCGAGCCCCAGCGCCTTGCGCAGCCGCGATGGGATGCGTGTTCGCGAAACTGTCTGGTCGCCCGCCGGCATTTCGACCGCCCCAACCCAAATCGGGTGCCATCCTAGCAGCCCATGCCGGTCATTCGCACCAGGAAGGGGAATGGTTTCATTCAAAAATCTGGAATCCCTGGCCTCGAAAGATGCATGGCGACAGCGTGCGGACACGCGATGACCGTCTTTCCCCTAATTCCCCAACCATCCCTGGGCGCGTGCCGCATCGTCGCGGACGCGTTCGGGGCCGCCCAGAATCTGCCGGTTGAAGCCAATGCGCTTGAACCAGTAATGCAGGCCGAGCAGGTCGGTGAAGCCGATGCCGCCATGCACTTCGGTCGCGGTCCGCGCGACGAAGGGGCCGATCTCGGACAGATGCGCCTTGGCATGCGCTGCCAGCCGCCGCGATTCCTCCGGCAGCGCCTCGAAGGCATAAGCCGCGTACCAGACGAGCGCGCGGGCCGGCTCGATCTCGGCCGCCAATTCGGCGCAGAGGTGCTTCACCGCCTGGAACGAAGCGATGACGCGGTCGAACTGCTTGCGCTCCTTGGAGTAGGCAACAGCCTTCTCCAGCATGCGCTCCGCGGCGCCAAGCGTGTCGGCGGCGAGCACGATGCGGCCAGCATCGATCATGCGTGCGAGCGTGCCGGGCGGCGCGTTCAGCGGCTCTGCCTCCACGCGATCGAATTCCAGCTTGCCGATGCTGCGCGTCGCATCGATGGTAGGGAGCAAGGTCCTTGTCAGGCCTTTGGCAGCGGCGGAGACGAGATAAAGCGCCCCGTTGCGTTCGGCGACGACATAGACATCGGCTTCGAAATCGAGCACGAACAGCGTGCTGCCTTCAAGTTTGCCGTTGCGCAGCGCGACGCCGGCGCCGTCACGTGCGCCCGCCGCATGCTCGCTGATCGCGACGCCGGCCGCGATCTCGCCCCGCGCGAGTTTTTCGAGCCACGACGTGCCCCGGAGCGCGAGCGGCGCCATCACCGCGCTCCCCAGGAAGGGCATGCGCGCCACATGGCGACCGAGTTGCTCCGCGACCAGGGCCGCTTCGAGCAGGTGCAAACCCTGTCCATCATGCTCTTCCGGAATCATAATTCCGGGGACAGCGAGCGCCTTCAGAGCCTCGAATGCGCTGTCGCCCCTGCGGACCGCGTCGAGCGACGACACGCGCTCGAGCGTTCGCCCGACGCTTTCCTGCATCATCCTCTGGTCATCGGTCAGCGCGAATTCCATTCAGCCGGCCGCTTTCGGTTCACGCGGCATGCCCAAGCCCCGTTCGGCGATGATGTTCTTCTGGATCTGCGCCGTGCCGCCGCCGATGATGAGCCCAAGGTCGAACATGAAGCGGGTCTGCCATTCGCCGGAGCTGCGCAGATGCGGCGAGTCGCCATACAGAATCCCAAGCTCGCCAAGCAGATCGTTGGCGAAGCCGGCGAGCTGGTGATTGAGCTCGCAGCCCTGCAATTTCACGATCAGGCGCGCGAGTCCCAGGTCTTCTCCTTTGGCGGCAGCAGTCAGAAGCCGCAGCCCGTGCATCTCCATCGCCAGTACCCGCGCCTGGAGCTTGAGAAGGTGGTCGCGAAGCACCGGATTGTCCATCAGTCTGCGGCCGTCGACCTGTTCCTCCTCCATCAGGCGGATCACCGCGTGCAGCCGCGTGCCCGCCTGGTTGGGATCGCCCAGCATGCCGCGCTCATGGCGCAACGTGGCATTGGCGACCAGCCAGCCCTGGCCGCGCTGGCCCACGATCTGCGTCTTGGGAACGCGCACGTCGCTGAAGAATACTTCGTTGAATTCGGCACGGCCGGTCATGGTGACGAGCGGGCGCACCTCGATCCCCGGCGTCTTCATCGAGAAGATGAGATAAGAGATGCCTTCGTGCTTGGGCTTGTCGGGTTCGGTCCGCACCAGGCAGAAGATCATGTCCGCCTGCGCCGCGGTCGATGTCCAGATCTTCTGGCCGTTGATGACGAAATCGTCGCCGTCCTCGGTCGCGCGCGTGGTCAGCGCGGCCAGGTCGCTTCCGGCGCCGGGCTCGGAATAGCCCTGGCACCAGATCACCTCGCCGCGCAGGGTCGGGCCGATCCAGCGCTTCTTCTGTTCCTCGCTGCCGAGCTCGAGCAATGTCGGGACCAGCATCGAGATGCCCTGGTTCGACATCCCCATGGGCAGGCCTGCAGCGAGAAATTCTTCGGCGATGATACGCGACTTGAGCAGGTCCGGCTCCGCGCCGTAGCCGCCATATTGCTTCGGAACGGTTCTCGCCGCGTAGCCGTGCTCGATCAACAGCCGCTGCCAGGCGCGCGCCTCTTCGCCTAAATACGATTTCGGGGCGCGGTCCGCGTGTGCGCTGCAGAAGGCGCGCACTTCGGCGCGGAAGGCTTCGTGTTCGTGGGAATAGGATAAATCCATCTTACAAGCTCACTGTCATCCCCGGCGAGCAGCGCGAAGCGATGCGAGGGAAGGGGACCCAGGTCGCAACGAAGAAAAGGTCTCACCGGGATTTCTCACCATTGAGCTTTCCCTACCACCTGGGTCCCCTTCCCCTCGCGCTGCTGTCGCAGCACTCGGCCGGGGATGACAATTTGAGTTTAAACTCGCTCCACGATCGTCACGTTTGCCAGGCCGCCGCCTTCGCACATGGTCTGTAGGCCCCAGCGCTTGTTGTTCTGCTTGAGCGCATGAACCAGCGTCGTCATCAGCTTGGTGCCGGAGGCTCCCAAGGGATGGCCGAGCGCGATGGCGCCGCCATGGACGTTGAGCCTTTCCGGGTCGGCGTCGGTGTATTGCAGCCACGCGGTGGGCACCGAGGCGAAGGCCTCGTTGACCTCGTAGAGGTCGATGTCTGCGATCTTCATGCCGGCCTTGTCGAGCGCGCGCTTGGTCGCGGGCAGCGGTGCTTCCAGCATGATCACGGGATCGCCCCCGATCACGGTCATGTGGTGGATCCGCGCCATCGGCTTCACGCCCAGCGCCTTCAATCCCTTCTCGTTGACGATCATCACGCCCGAGGCGCCGTCGCAGATTTGGCTCGAGGTCGCCGCGGTGATCGCGCCGCCTTCGCGCAACAGCTTGACACCCTTGATGCCGTCCAGGCTGACGTCGAAGCGGATGCCTTCGTCCACGGTGTGCATCTGCGTGCTGCCGTCCTCGAGGGTGACCTCCAGAGGCACGATCTCGTCCTTGAACTTGCCGCCCTGCGTCGCGGCGATCGCCTTCTGATGGCTCTTGAAGCCGTATTCGTCGAGCTGGGCCTTTGTCAGCTTGTATTTCTCCGCCATCATTTCGGCGCCCATGAACTGGCTGAACTGGATGCCGGGATATTTCTTCTGCAGCGCCGGGCTCATATAGGAGCCGAAGCCTTCCTTCATCGCGAGCGTCGCCGACAGCCCCATCGGCACACGGGTCATGCTTTCGATGCCCATGGCGATGACGCAGTCCATCGCGCCCGACATCACCGCCTGAGCGCCGAAATGCAACGATTGCTGCGACGAGCCGCATTGGCGGTCGACGCTGGTCGCCGGCACGCTTTCCGGCAGGCGCGAGGCCATCACCGCATTGCGCGCCACATTGATCGCCTGCTCGCCCACCTGCATGACGCAGCCGCAGATCACGTCCTCCACCGATGCGGGGTCGACGCCGCTGCGGTCGAGCAGCGAATCGATCACCTTGGCCCCGAGGTCCACCGGATGCCAGCCCTTGAGCTTGCCGCCTTTCTTGCCGCCCGCGGTGCGCGCCGCGGCCACGATGTATGCTTCACCCATGTCCGTCTCCGTCGAAGGAATTGCGTATGAAAAGGGATTATCACCTCCTTCGCTTCCGCAACAAGCGAAGCGATCCAAACTGACGTAGGGTTATGAACGATAGTCGCTCCCAGGACGCTGCCAATGACCGAAAATACGCACAATCCCGCCACCTTGGCTGCACAGGCGCTGGGTTGGATCGACGACGGGACGCGGGCGATTTCGCCGTCGATCCATGCCTCGTCGACGTTTCTGCGCGACGTGGATAACGGCTATCGTTCGGGGCGCGAATACATCCGCTCCGACAATCCGGCCTTCGATCAGCCCGAAGCGCTATTGGCGGCGCTCGAGCAGGGAAAGGACGCCGCGCTGTTCGCCTCCGGCATGGCGGCGGCGACCGCGGTGTTCCTGGCGCTCGGTCGCGGCGAGCATGCGATCGCGCCGACGGTGATGTATTGGGGACTGCGACGCTGGCTGCGGGAGTGGAACCCCGAGATCACGTTCGTGGACATGGGCGATCTCGATGCGGTGCGCGGCGCGATTCGACCCACGACCAAGCTCATCTGGGCCGAGACGCCGTCGAATCCGACCTGGGCGATCACCGATCTTGCTGCGGTAGCCGAAATGGCGCACGCGTCCGGCGCGCGGCTGGCGGTCGATTCGACCTGCGCCACGCCGGTGCTGACCCAGCCGCTGTCGCTGGGAGCCGACATCGTGATGCATTCGGCAACGAAATATCTGAACGGTCACAGCGATCTCGTTGCCGGCGCGCTGGCGACGAAGGCCGAAGACGCGTTCTGGGAGCGCATTCTCGCCGTGCGTTCGCAGCATGGTGCGGTGCTGGGTTCGTTCGAAGCGTGGCTGCTGTTGCGTGGCATGCGCACCCTGTTCGTGCGCGTCCGCCAAGCCTGCGCCAACGCGATGACGCTGGCAGAGCGGCTTCGAACCAATGCGCATGTTGCGGAGGTCTTGTACCCGGGCCTCAAGGACCATCCAGGTCACGCCATCGCCGCGCGGCAGATGAAAGGCGGCTTCGGCGGCATGCTTTCCATCCGCGTCAATGGCGGCGAACAGGCCGCCATCGGCACCGCGGCGCGGGTAGCACTCTGGAAGCGCGCCACCTCGCTCGGCGGGGTCGAGAGCCTGATCGAACATCGTGCTTCGATCGAAGGCGAAGGCAGCCCGTGCCCGCCGGACTTGTTGCGGCTCTCGGTGGGCATCGAGGATGTCGAGGATCTCGCGGCCGAGCTCGAAGCCGCATTGAAGAACTGAGTCTAAGCCGCCCTTCGGTTGTTGTTGCCGCGCCTGCCGCGGTGGAAGGGGCGCTTCTTGGCATAGTCGCGGATCGGCGTCGGCGCTTTTCCGCGCGCGGCGGCGGCGGGCTCTTCGCCCACCACGGTGATCTTGCGCTTCACCAGCTTCTCGATGTCGCGCAGATAGGCTTGCTCCTCCGGCGCGCAGAACGAGATCGCGATGCCCTCGGCGCCCGCGCGCGCGGTGCGGCCGATGCGGTGGACATAACTTTCCGGGACATTCGGAAGCTCGTAGTTCACCACATGGGTGATGCCGTCGACGTCGATGCCGCGCGCGGCGATGTCGGTGGCGACGAGCAGGCGCGCGCGGCCCTCGCGGAAGTTGTCCATGGCGCGAACCCGCGCGTTCTGCGACTTGTTGCCGTGGATGGCCTCGGCGGCGATGCCGGCCTTCTCCAGGTTCTCGACGACCTTGTTGGCGCCGTGCTTGGTGCGGGTGAAAACGATGACGCGGGCCAGCGCCGGATCGTGCAGCAGGTCGACCAGCAGCCTGCGCTTGTCCTGGGCCGCGACATGGAACACGCGCTGTTCGATGCGGTCGGCGGTCATGGTCGGCGGTGCCACGTCGACGCGCACCGGCTGCTTCAGCATCTCATGGGCCAAGTGCACGACGTCGTCGGGCATGGTGGCGGAGAAGAGCAGCGACTGGCGCGCCTTGGGCAGGGCGGCAACGATACGGCGCACGTCGCGGATGAAGCCCATGTCGAGCATGCGGTCGGCCTCGTCGACGATGAGATGGCTCACCTGGTCGAGGCGGACATGTCTTTGCGTCACCAGGTCCAGCAGCCGGCCGGGCGTCGCGACCAGGATGTCGACGCCTTGGCGCATGGCGGCGACCTGCGCGCCCTGGCCGACGCCGCCCAGGATCACGGCCATGTTCAGTCCGCAATGCCGGCCATAGGTCTTCAGGCTCTGATGGATCTGCAGCGCCAGCTCCCGCGTGGGGCTCAGGATCAAGGCGCGAACGCCGGCGGGGCCGGGCCGTTTGCGCTCCTGGGCCAGCCTTTGCAGCAGCGGCAGGCCGAAGGCCGCGGTCTTGCCGGTGCCGGTCTGGGCGATGCCGAGCACGTCGCGGCCCTGAAGGATCAGCGGGATCGTCTGGGCCTGGATGGGGGTCGGCTGGGTGTAGTTCTCGCCGGCGAGCGCACGCAACAGCGGCTCGGCCAAGCCGAGGGCGGAAAACGGAGAAATGGTCACTCTTCAGTCCTTGAATATGCACGGAATCGCGCACGAAGGCGCATTGCGGCATGTTGCCGTCTTCCACGCACATCTGGAGGGAACGGTGAGTTGAGATAGGCCCGCGATGTCGGACGCCGAAAAGGCGCATTGTGCGACCGCGAGAATTGCAGTGTATATCGGGCCTGCCTAACAATATGTCAACCGGGGCGGAGAATTTCCTTGGCCGGCGACACCTTCGGCTTCCTGACCGACCAGAACACGTTGTTTGCCGTGGTGCTGGGCGCAATCCTGGCCACCATCGGCGGTTTCGTTGCGACCGTGATGGAGCGCACGCTCGACCGCCGCGAGCGCCGGCGCAATTCCGCGGTGTTCTTCGGCGAATTGCTGTCGTCGCTGGCGATCATCCTGCGCTTCGCCGACGATACGAAGAAGATCGGCGAGCCCTACGGTCCCATCACCTTGCGCATGCTGCGCTCGGCGCGCAGCGAGCTCGACCTCTACGACCGCAACCGCGAGACGCTGTTCGATCTCGGCGACGCCGATCTGCGCGCGCGCATCCAGACGCTCGTCATCCGCCTCAGCATGCCGCTCGACGGCGTGATCGAGGCGACGGACGAGATCAAGGCGATGCGGGAGGTTGTGCGCGCCGTCCGCGATCCGGCCGAACGCGACGAACTGGAGCAGCGCATTGTGTTGAGCGAGAACCGGCGCGAGGCGGGCTACGAATTCATCGTCGAAAACGCCACGCGCCTCAAGGACGTCATCGCCGGCCTCGAGCTCCAGGCCGGCACGCGCTTCGACCGCATCGACCGCGTGGTGCGGGGGGAATGAACGCTTCGCGCCCATCGTTCTTTTGGAGGCGTCGCATGCAGGGATTTCGACTGGGCGTGAGCCTGGCATTGTGCGCCGCAGCCGGTGCTGTCGCTGCCGCGCCTGCGCCCACCTCGCCGCGCATCGTCGCCCAGTGGCGGCAATTCGGGCCCCGGGGCCAAGTGGAGACTCGCGCGGCCGTCGATGGCGCCTGTCCCGCCGGCATGACGGAACGGGCCGCTGCATCGAAGGATTTTCCGCGCCTGTGCGTGTCGGTTGCCCCTCAGCCCAATCCGGATCCGCAGCGCATTCTGGTTCTCGGCGACACCGGCTGCCGCATCAAGGGCACGGTCGTTCAGGCCTGCAACGATCCCAAGCAGTGGCCCTTTCCGGTGCTTGCCGCGTCGGCCGCGAAGTTCAAGCCCGATCTCGTGATCCATGTCGGCGACTATCTCTATCGCGAAAGTCCGTGCCCCTCCGGCAACGCAAGCTGTGCCGGCACGCCGTGGGGCGACAACTGGCCGGCATGGAGGGCGGATTTCTTCGATCCCGCTGCACCGCTGCTGGCAGCCGCGCCGTGGGTGATCGTGCGGGGCAATCATGAGGACTGCGCGCGCGCCGGTTCTGGCTTCGCGCGGCTGCTGGCGCCGGGCGCCTTCGACGGAAGCTGTCTGTCGCACATCGCGGCTTTCGACGTGCCGTTCAAGGCGCTGAACCTGGTGGTGATGGACGACTCCGATGCGCCCGACATCAGCGTCGATCCCAAGGTCGCCGCCATCGACAGGGCCGAGTTTGCCGCACTCGCGGGCGCGCCCACGCCGAGCTGGCTCGTGATGCACCGTCCGATCTGGGGCGCGGTGAAAGGGCCGCTCGGGCTGGCGCTCGGCGGCAACCGCACCATGATGGCGGCGCTGGACGGCCATCCGCTGCCCAAGCCGGTGGTCCTGACGCTGGCCGGCCATATCCACGTCTTCGAGGCGCTCGACTACAACGAGGCCGAGCCGCCGGCGGTGCTGTCCGGCAATGGCGGCGACCTGCTCGATCCCCCGCCGGCCGATCTTTCCGCCACCCAGTTCGGCAGCAAGCTGCGAGTGAAGGAAGGCGCCTCGGAGGAGGGCTTCGGCTTCATGCTGATGACGCGGGTGGGCAAGGACTGGAATATCGATCTCTACGACGCCACCGGCACCTTCGAGCGCCGCTGCCTGTTCTCCGGCGGGCATGTGGGATGCCGGTAGGGAGCTGACGGGTGTCAGTAAAGGTTCTTTCGAATCGGCCGGATTCGCTTATTCTTCGTCATGGCCGGGCTTGACCCGGCCATCCAGAATTTCACGCGGAGCCGCGGAGGTCGCGCAGAAGATTGGAGCTCCGCGTTCTCCGCGCCTCCGCGTGCTAAGCTTTTCTGAAGACTGGATGGCCGCCTCGGGGGCGGCCATGACGATGGTTGTGAGGTTGAAGCGATGTTCCTCGAAATCCCCAACCTGCTCACCGCGCAGGATGTCGCGCGGCTGGAGGGCTTGAGCAAGGAGCTGCGCTTCGTCGAGGGCAAGGTCTCGAACCCCGCTAACGTCACCAAGGACAATCTCCAGGCCGACCACGCCGATCCGCGCTACATCGAATCGACGCAGATCGTGAGCGCCGCCTTCGCCCGCTCGCGCGAGTTCCGCGAGTTCGCCTTCCCCAAGCGCATCGCCCCGCCGCTGCTCTGCCGCTACGAGCCGGGGATGAAATACGGCGCCCACGCCGATTCCGCGCAGATCGCGGTCGGCACGACGAACATCCGCTCGGACATCTCCTGCACCGTGTTCATCGCCGAGCCCGCCGCCTATGACGGCGGCGAGCTGGTGGTGCATCTCGGCACGCGGCCCGTCGTCTTCAAGGGCAAGCCGGGCGAGGCGATCGTCTATCCCTCGACACTGCTGCACGAAGTCCGCCCGGTGCGCGCCGGCCGCCGGCTGGTCTCCATCACCTTCATCGAGAGCGTGATCCCCGACGAGCACCAGCGCACCCAGCTCTACGAGCTCAACGAGGTCGCCGCGCTCGAAGGCCTCAAGATGGACTGGCAAAACCGCGTCCGCCTCGATGTCGTCCGCCAAAACCTCCTGCGCATGTGGGGCGAGGGGTAGGGGGCAACTCCAACCCTCCCCTTGAGGGAGGGTCGAAATTTGCGAAGCTAAGCGAAGCGGCGCGAAGCAAATTTCGGGGAGGGGTAGGTTTCACGCGGAGGCGCGGAGTGCGCGGAGCTGCGAGCGAGACCGCGGACCGTTCTAATCCTCCCCCGTTTGCGGGGAAGGTGGCGCGCGCAGCGCGACGGAGGGGGCCATTTTGAGGCTTTTTGTGGCCGTTTGCTTCGCAGGTTGTCAATTAACTTCGCACCCACACCGTCCTTGCGAAACCCAAACCGGTCGTTCTCGAAGCAGATGATACTTGGCGTGCTGCCCCCTCCGCCTCGCTCGCGAAGTGCTCGCTCGGCACCTCCCCCGCAAAGGGGGGAGGATAAAAAGGTCGCGCGCCTGATCCGCGCAGAGTCGAATTCACTCCGCGTTCTCCGCGGCTCCGCGTGAATCACTTCCAACCGGGTACCTCACGCCCCATTTCAAACCACGACGGGAATTCCGCGAACATGGCGCATATCCGTCACCAAGGCGCCGCTTTTGCGGGGGATTCTCTGGCGAATTGCCGCTCTCGACGCGGGCGCGTATCCTGAGGGTTCGGGCAAGGGTTCGTCTGGGGGATTTCCATGGGGCAGAACATGCGCCGGCTGCTGATCATCGGCGGCTCGGTCTTCGCCGTCATCGTCGTCGCACTCGTCACGCTCTACATCCTGGGCGGGCGCACGCCGCAGGGCCAGCAGGCGGGCATCCTGCAACGGCTGGCGAGCGGCTTCGGCTCGATCACCGAGGGGCTGACCCCGCCGCCGGTGGCGCAGGCGAGCGAGTTCGCCTTCCGCCGGCTGGAGATCGACACCTCCAAGCCCGAGGCGGAGGCCTGTTTCGTCTTCACCCGCGACCTCGATGCCTCGGGCAAGACGCATTACGAGGACTATTTCGCCATCGACCCCGCGGTGAAGACGGCGATGCATGTGGTCGATTCCAGGCTCTGCGTCTCGGGGCTCAGCTTCAACACCACCTACAACGTCACGCTCAAGGCGGGCTTGCCCGACGCAGCCGGCGACAAGATGGCGGACGAGGAGACTGTTCCCGTCGAGCTGCGCGACAAGCCCTCGGTCGTGCGCTTCACCGGCGGCATCGTGCTGCCGCGCGACAACGCCCAAGGCGTGCCTGTCACCACCGTCAACATCTCCAAGCTGCGCGTGAAGCTGATCAAGGTCGGCGACCGGCTGCTCTCCCAGATCGAGAGCGGCGTGGTCGACCAGACCTCGCTCTATCAGTGGAACGACAACGAGCTCGAGACCAGCCAGGGCAAGCTGGTCTGGCAGGGCACCATGGACGTCGCCGTGGTCAAGAACGACAGCGTCGTGACCCTGATCCCGATCAACACCGTCCTCAAGGACAAGAAGCCCGGCGCCTATGTGCTGCTCGCCATGGACGCGGCCAAGAAGACCGACACGGACAATTACTACGAGTCCGAGGACATCGCCGCGCAATGGGTGATCGATTCCGACATCGCGCTGACCACCTTCAAAGGTGCCGGGGGCATGAGCGTGTTCGCGCGCTCCTATGCCAGCGCCAAGCCTTTGTCGGGCGTCAAGCTCAGCCTGGTGGCGCGCGACAACAACGAGCTTGCCAGCGTAACCACCGACGCCAGCGGCCGCGCCGATTTCGACCAGGGCCTGATGACCGCGACGGGCGGCGAGGAGCCCGTGGTTGTGATGGCCTATGCCGGCGACGATTTCAGCTTCCTCGATCTGCGCCGCCCGGCGTTCGATCTCACCGACCGCGGCGTCAGCGGACGCGAGACGCCCGGCCCCGTGGACGCCTTCCTCTATACCGAGCGCGGCGTCTATCGCCCCGGCGAAGTGGTGCAGGCCGCGGCGATGCTGCGCGACCGGGTGGCGGCGGCGGTGTCGGCGCCCCTGACCTTGATCGCCACACGGCCCGACGGGCTCGAATTCGCGCGCATCACCGTGCCGGGCGCCTCGCTCGCCGCGGGCACTGCGACCTGGCCGCTGCAGCTTTCCAAGACCGCGCCGCATGGCCGTTGGCAGATCGCGGCCTATGTCGACACCTCCAAGAACGCGCCGGCCGTGGGCCGCGTGCAGTTCGACGTCCAAGACTTCGTACCGCAGAAGCTCAAAGTGACGCTGACCGCGCTCACCAAAGTCGCGCACCCGAACAGCGACATCGTGGTACGCGCGGAGACGCGCTTTCTCTATGGCGCACCGGGCAGCGGGCTGTCGGGCGAAGGCCAGGCGCGCATCGTCGCCGATCCCAAGCCGTTCGCGGACTATGAGGATTGGCAGTTCGGCCGCGTCGACGACAGCTTCTCCGACGTCGAGATCGCCATGAAGGTGCCGGACAGCGATCCCGCCGGCGTCACCGAAGCGCGCGCCACCATCGGCGAGCTGGCGGACACCACCTTGCCGCTCAAGGCGATGATCAAGGTCTCGATCCACGAGCCGGGCGGACGCACGACGTCGAAGACCGTCGACATCCCCTTGCGCACCCGCGACGTGATGATCGGCATCCGTCCGGACTTCGACGGCTCGGCCGTGCCCGAAAACTCGCGCGCGGCGTTCGAGGCGGTCGCGATCAACGCCGACGGCAAGCGCATCGCGCTGTCGGGCCTGACCTATTCCTGGGTCAAGGTCGAGACCACTTACCAGTGGTTCCAGGAAGGCGCCAAGTGGAAATACAAATCGGTGACGCGCGACCGGCTCGTCACCTCGGGCTCGATGGCGCTCGGCCTCGGCGCGGCGGCGAAGCTGAGCCAGGTGCTTCCCTGGGGCGATTATCGCCTGACGATCAGCGACCCCAAGTCGGGCGCCGCAAGCTCGTACAGCTTCTGGTCCGGCTGGGCTGCGGAAGCGGCGAACGATCGTCCGGACCGAATTCCCGTCGCGGCCGACAAGCCCTCCTACCGCGCCGGCGAGACCGCCAAAGTCACGATCAAGCCCAACGCCAACGGCAAGGCGCTGGTCGTGGTCGCGGGCGACCGCATCTTCTCCTCGCAGCTCGTCGACACTTCCGCCGGCGGCACCAGCGTCAGCCTTCCGGTGAGCGCCGATTGGGGCCCCGGCGCCTATGTGCTGGTGACGCAGTACAAGCCGCTCAACGAAGCCAGCGGCCGCGAGCCGGTGCGCTCCATCGGCCTGACCTGGCTCGCGCTCGACAACAGCCCACGCACGCTCACGGCTTCCATCGGCGGACCCGCCAAGATCACGCCGCGCCAGAAGCTCGTCATCCCGGTGACGATCAAGGGGCTTGATTCCGGCGAGGATGCGTATCTGACGCTCGCCGCTGTCGACGAGGGCATCCTGCAGCTCACCGACTACAAATCGCCCGATCCGAACACCTATTACTTCGGCAAGCGCCGCCTCGGCGTCGACATGCGCGACGATTACGGACGGCTGATCAAGGCCGAGAACGGCGCTGTCGGTTCCCTACGCGAAGGCGGCGACAGCTTCGGCGGCCGCTCCTTGAGCGTGGTGCCGGTCAAGACCGTGTCGCTGTTCTCAGGCCTGGTGAAGATCGGCGCGAACGGCACGGCCAACGTGCCCATCGACGTGCCCGACTTCAACGGCGAGCTTCGGCTGATGGTCGTGGCGTTCGCCAAGGACAAGCTCGGCCATGCCGACCGCCCGCTCACCGTGCGCGACCCGGTGGTGGCGGATCTCGTGCTGCCGCGGTTCCTCGCGCCGGGCGACCGTGCACTGGCAGCGCTCAACCTCAACAACGTCGAAGGCAAGGACGGCAACTACACCGCGGTCGTCACCGCGACCGCGCCGTTGATGCTCAACGCCAGCGCGCGGGTGACGCGGCCGCTCAACACCGGACAGCGCATCCTGGTGCCGGTCGAGATCGGCGCGGGCGGCATCGGCATCTCCAGCGTCAAGCTCACGGTGACGGGCCCAGGCGGCTTCAACGTCAGCCATGACTGGCAGATCCAAACGCGCGCGCCTCAGCTCGATGTCGCCCGTGACGACACGGTGGCCTTCGGACCGAACCAGAGCTACACCGCCAACAAGGCCCTGGTTGCCGACATCATCCCCGGCACGCAGAACGTCGCCCTCACGGTCTCCGCCGCGCACGGCTTCAACAACGTGCCGGGCCTGCTCAAATGGCTCGACAAATATCCCTATGGCTGCATCGAGCAGACCACCAGCCGCGCCATGCCGCTCTTGGTGTTCAACGATCTTGCCGACCTCGCCGGACTGCCGCGCGACAAGGCGCTGCACGACCGCGAGCAGCAGGCGATCGACGCCGTGCTCGATATGCAGAACTATGCGGGCAATTTCGGCATGTGGGGACCGGGCGACGATGCCGAGCCGTGGATCAGCGTCTTCGCGCTCGATTTCCTCAACCAGGCCAGAGCCAAGGGCTATGTCGTCCCCAACGACGCGCTCAGGCGCGGCGCGAGCTGGCTCAAGACCACGTCAACATCGGACGCCGACGACCCGACGCGCGCCTATGCCTTTTATGTGCTGGCGAAAACCGGACAGGTGAACATCTCGGACCTGCGCTACTTCGCCGACACGCGCCTTCCGGAGATGACGGGCGCCATCGCGGCGGCGCTGACCGGCGCTGCTGCCGCCGACATCGGCGACCGCGCGCGGGCGGTCACGGGCTTCGAAAAGGCGCGCGAGATCATGGCCAACGCCGATCCGGCCCGCTACGCACAGACCGATTACGGCTCGCTGCTGCGCGACGTGGCGGGATCGACGGCGCTGGCGGCCGAAAGCGGGGAGGCGCAGCTCATCCCGGCGTTCCTGGCCAAGAGCGACCAGATCGACATGCGACTGAACGCTACCACGACGCAGGAGAAAGCCTGGATGCTGCGCGCGGCGTACGAACTCACGCGCCAGCGCACGCCGCTCAACATCCTGGTCAACGGCAGGCCGGGCATGCCGCGCGACGGATCGATCCGGCTGGCACCGTCGTATGGACAATTGTCGGCCGGCCTGACGCTGGTGAACAAGGGCGACGCGACGGTGTGGCGCACGGTTTCGGTGCAGGGCACGCCCGCGCTGCCGCTGCCGCCGATGGCCAACGGGCTGACTCTGAACAAGAGCGTATGGACCATGTCCGGCACGCCGGCGGATCTGAACGGCATCCGCCAGAACGACCGCGTGCTGGTCGTGCTCAGCGGCCAGATGCCCAACAACTATTATCACCAGATGGGCGTGATCGATCTGCTGCCTGCGGGCCTCGAGATCGAGCTCAAGCTCGCGGGCGACGACGGAAAGCCCTATCCCTGGATCGGCGGCACCCTGGCCGACATGCGCATGAGCGACTCGCGCGACGACCGCTATGTCGGTGCCTTCGACATCGGCGCGCAGTATCGCCCGAGCAACTCCAAGAAGCCCGAGCCGCAGCCGTCATTCCGCGTCGCCTATATCGCCCGCGCGGTGACCACCGGCGATTTCGTCATGCCGGCGGGCGTCGTCGAAGACATGTACGCGCCCGGCGTGATGGCGCGCACGGAGATGAAGAGGATCACGATCAAGCCGTGAGACAGGATAAATTGCCCTCTCCCCCGCTGAAGAAGCGGGGGAGAGGGAGGAGCTTTTAGGATATGCGCTCGCGTCTCATCCTGACCGGCCTCTCCCTTCTCGGTCTCGCCTGCGCCATCGCCACGGCCGACGTCGCCAATCCGCCGGACATGACGCGGGCGCGGATGCTGTCGCCGGAGGTGACGGCGCGCGACGGTTCGCTGCTGCGTGCCTATCTGACCAGGGACGGCTACTGGCGCATCCGCACCACGCCGCGCGACGTGTCGCCCCGCTATCTGGCGCTGCTCAAGGCCTATGAGGACCGCCGTTTCGACAGTCATGAGGGCGTCGATCCGCTGGCGATGGCACGAGCGGTCCTGCAGTTCGCGCGGGCCCGGCACATCGTCTCGGGCGGCTCGACGCTTACCATGCAGGTCGCGCGCCTGCTGGAGCCCAGGCCGCGCGGCGTCGTCACCAAGCTGTTCCAGATGTTGCGCGCGGTGCAGCTCGAGGAACGTCATTCCAAGGACGAGATCCTTTCGCTCTATCTGACGCTGGCGCCGTTCGGCGGCAATCTGGAAGGCGTGCGCGCGGCATCGCTCTCCTATTTCGGCAAGGAGCCGGGCGGCATCGATCTGGCGCAGGCGGCGCTGCTGGTGGCGCTGCCGCAGTCGCCGGTGCGCCAGCGGCCCGACCGCCATGCCATCGCCGCGCTCAAGGGCCGCGACAAGGTCCTCAAACGCATGGTCGAGGAGGGCGTGGTCACCGCCTCCGACGCGCGCCTCGCGATGAAGGAGGGCGTACCCTTCGCGCGGCAGAAGATGCCGCTGATGGCGCCCCATCTTGCGGACCGGCTGGTGCATCGCCTCAAGCAGCCGCGCATCGTCACCACGCTCGATCCCAGATTCCAGGGCGCGCTCGAAAGGCTGGCGGCGCAGGAGGCCGCGTACTTCGACGATGGCGCGACGCTCGCCGTCGTCGCCGTCGAGAACAGGACGGGCAACGTCTTGGGCTATGTCGGGGGCACGAACTATTGGGGGCCGGCAGGACAGATCGACCTCGCCAATCGCGCGCGCTCGCCCGGTTCCGCGCTCAAGCCCTTCATCTACGGCATGGCGTTCGACGAGCTGATCCTGCATCCCTTGAGCATGATGCAGGACGCGGCGACGAATTTCGGCGAATACGCGCCGCGCGATTTCGACGGCGGCTTCCAGGGCGAGATCGCCGCGCGCGATGCGCTGCGCATGTCGCTGAATGTGCCCGCGGTGATGGTGCTCGACCGCGTCGGCCCGCTCGCCTTCACCTTGATGCTGCAGAATGCCGGCGCGCGTCTGGCTTTCCCCGCGCACAATGCCGAGGGACCGAGCCTGCCGGTGGCGCTGGGCGGCCTCGGCATCTCGCTCGCCGACATCACCATGCTCTATGCGGGGATCGCGGAGCGCGGGCAGGCGCGGGCGTTGCGTTTGGTGGATGCAACGCCCGACGCGCCCCGGCACCGCATGTTCGGCCCCGTTGCCGCTTACTATCTGCGCGACATCCTGGACGGCGTCGCCTTGCCCGAAGGCTGGGCGATGGGCCAGGGGCTCGACCGCAAGCGCACCATCGGGTTCAAGACGGGTACCTCTTACGGCTTCCGCGATGCGTGGTCGGTGGGATTCTCGAACGATTACACGGTGGGCGTTTGGGTCGGCCGCGCCGACGGCACGCCGCGGCCGGGCCATATCGGTCGCGAGAACGCGGCGCCCATCCTGCTCAAGACCTTCGAGCTGCTGCCGCCCGACAAGCGCACGGCGCCCGCAGTGCCGGCCGGTGCGATCCTCGTCGACAACGCCGATCAACTGCCGCCGCAGCTGCGTCTCTTCAGGCGCGAAACGCAAGCCAGGCCGGAACAGGTCACCATCGCGCCGCCGCCGGCGATCGCCTTCCCGCCCAATGGCGCAACCGTGCCGCTGCCGGAGGCGGATGCGAAAGACAAGACCGTCGTCTTCAAGGCCGACGGCGGCCGCGCGCCCCTGACCTGGCTCGTCAATGGCACGATCATCGGCACCTTCGACCGCTTCCAGCCGGTCGTCTACGCGCCGCGCGGCGAGGGCATCGCCCACATTACCGTCGTCGACACCGAAGGGCGCAGCGACACGTCGGAGGTGCGGTTCAAGAAGATGGAGTGATGTGTCGCCGGTCCCAGGTCGTGTAAGCTGACGCGCATGGCGACAGCAAATCGAGCGATTTCGAAATCACTTTGTTTCTTCATCGCGCTCTTTGCAGGCGCCTGCGCTTCGCCTGCATTCGCCGTGTATGAGTCCGATTGTCATCACCGCAACAACGGCACCGGGAAGCGTCTGCTCGAATGCATCAAGGCCGAAGCGCTGTGGCGGCACCTGGCGAATTTCCAGGCGATTGCCGACGCGAACCCCGGCGCCAAGGGGCATGGCAATCGCGATACCGGCACATCGGGTTATCTCGCCTCGGTGAACTATGTCGCCGCACTGATGCAGCAGGCCGGTTACGCCGTGCAGATTCAGTCCTATGCGTGGAAGCACTCCGTCACGGTCGGAACACCACGCCTGATCATCGATGGCCGTGCGTACACAGAAGGCGAAGAATGGTTCGTGGCCGACCTGTCGGGAAGCGGAAGCGTCGATGCGCCGCTTGACGTGCCGCACGATAGCGATGGATCGGGGAGCGGTTGCGCGCCGGCTGCATTCGGCGGCTTTCGCAAGGGCGGTGTGGCGCTGCTGAAACGCGGCGCGTGCGAATTCGATATCCAAGTGGCCAATGCGAAACATGCGGGCGCCGCCGCGGTCGTTCTGTGCAACGACCGCGCCGCGGTCGATGCGCCATCCTTCCGCCGGCATGGCGACGGCAGCGCCTTCGCGGTGCAGCTGACGCGGGAGGCGGGTATTCCCGTCATCGGCGCGCTCGCCTACGATCAAGGCTCCGCGCTCGCCGCGCAGGTCTTTTCCGGCCACGCGCCGATGGCCCGCATCGCCGTGCGGACCGAGACGAAGTCCGGCACCGATTACAACGTCATCGCGGAGTCCCCCTACGGCGATCCGGACCGCACCATCGTCGTCGACGCGCATCTGGACTCGATCTATGGCGCCGGCGTTCTCGACAACGCCTCCGGCTCGGCGACGATCCTGGAGATCGCGCGAAACCTCGCTGACACTCCGACGCCAAACCGGCTGCGCTACATCTGGTTCGGCGGCGAGGAGATCGGTCTTCTGGGTTCGCGGTACTACACGCATGCGCTGAGCAAGGCAGAGATCAAGCAGATCGCCTTCGACATCGATGTCGACGTCACGGCGACGCCCAACTATGCCATTCTGATCGCCGATCCCGGTCACGCGCATGGCGCGGACAAGTTTCCGCCCAATGTCGTTCCCGCCTCGCAGATTGGCAACCGGCGCTTCGAACATTATTTCCGCAAGATCGGCATCCCGGCGCGCATCGCGAGCTTCGGCAATGACGGTACCGATTCGCTCGCCTTCAGCCGCGCGGGCGTGCCCAATACCGGCATCCTCACCCAGCAGAATTGTTGCAAGCATGCTTGGGAAGTTCGTCTGTGGGGCGGGTTCCTCGGCAATTTCGAAGGCAAGATCCCCGGCCACAACGGCGGCTGCGTGGATTGGCCAAGGCGCTGGTGCGACAATCTTTCGAACACCGACCGCGAGGTTCTCGAATTCGTGTCCAAGGCGACGGCAGCCGTCGTGCTCCAATTCGCCAATGACGCCGCGGAAAGACGCAAGTGACGCCTTGACGCTCCGTGCGTTTCCGGCTCGTTTCGGACGATGAGCAAGCCGCGCCCGCTATCCGACCGCAATCATACCTTCGCGCTGTTGTTCGTCAGCCTGATGTGCCTGGGCGCAGGCCAGTCGGTGATGTTCGCGGTGCTGCCGTCGCTCGTGCGCCGGCTGGGGCTCTCCGAGTTCCAGGGCTCGCTGCCTTTCGTCGTCTCCGCCGCCATCTGGCTCTTCACCTCGAGCTTCTGGGGCCGGCAGAGCGACCGTTTCGGCCGCAAGCCGATCATCCTTCTGGGCCTCATCGCCTTCGGTGTGTCGTTCGCCCTGTTCGGGGTGTTCGCCAATCTCGGCACCGACAAGTGGCTTGCCGTCGCCTTGGCCTATCCGCTGATGATCGCGGCGCGCTCGCTCTACGGCATCTTCGGCTCGGGCACCTCGCCCGCGGCCCAAGCGTACGTCGCCGACCGCACCACGCGGGCCGAGCGCACCTCCGGCGTCGCCACGATCAATGCCGCGTTCGGGCTCGGCACCGCGGTCGGTCCGGGGATCGGCGCGCTGCTCGTGGTGTTCGGACTGTTCGCGCCGTTCTATTTCACCGCGCTTGCGGCGTTCGCCAGCGCCACCGCGATCTGGCTCTTCCTGCCCGAGCATTCGCGCCCGCATGTCCAGGCGGCTGAGCGCCAGACGCTCAAGTGGCACGACCGGCGCATCTGGCCTTTCATCGTCTTCGGCGTCGGCATCAGCACTGCCGGCGCCGTGCCGATCCAGACCATCGGCTATCTCTTCATCGACGCGCTGCATTTCAGCCAGAAGGCGGCGCCGCAATACACGGCAGTGGCGCTCAGCGCGAGCGCCATGGCGGCGATCTTCGCTCAGCTCGTGGTGGTGCAGCGCTTCGATCTCTCGGCGCGGACCCTGATGCGCTGGGGCGGCACGATCTGCATTCTCTCCTTCTCCTTGTTCGCCGTCAGCCGCTCCTTCGGTCCACTCGTGTTCGCGCTGATGATCAACGGTTTCGGCTTCGGCATGGTCCGCCCCGGTTATGCCGCGGCCGCCTCGCTGGCGGTGGATCCCCACGAGCAAGGTGCGATCGCCGGGCTGACCGGGGCGACCTCGGGCGCGGGCTTCATCTTCGGGCCGATGATCGCGACCGCGCTCTATCATGTCGCGCCCTATGCGCCCTACCTCTTCGGACTGGCGCTGATGGCGGCCTGCTATCTCTATTCGCTGTTCTCGCCGCATCTCAAGCGCGCGGGGCTGGTGGCGCCGGACGGCGAGCAGATCGAAGACGCCGCCGAATTGCTCCCCGACGCCTGAAACTCACTTCGCCATCGTTTCCATCGCCAGGCGCGTGAGCAGGCCTTCGGTCGGGAAGCCGTCGGCGGCGAGGCCGTGCTTCTTCTGGTAATCGCGCAGTGCCGAACGCGCCTTGCGCCCCAGGACGCCGTCGACCGAACCGATGTCGTAGCCGAGCTTGAGCAGGTAGTTCTGGAACGCGACGCGCTCGTCGCGGGTCAGCGCCACTTCCTCGCGCGGCCATGATCCGACCACGCCGGGAAGGCCCTTCAGCCGGTCCGCCAGCAGGCACACGGCGAGCGCATAGGAGGCCGCGTTGTTGTATTTGAGCACGACCTTGAAATTGCCGAACACCAGGAAGGCCGGTCCGCGCGCTCCAGAGGGCAGGTAGATCGCGCCGTATTCCTCGGCGCTCGGCAGATCGCCGCCGGCCACGGTCTTCACGCCGAGCCTGCGCCATTCGCCGACAGGCTTGGTGACGTCGAGATCGGCGCTTTCGTAGGCGAAGCCCTGGGGCAATGCGACTTCGTAGCCCCAGGCGTTGCCGCGCTGCCAGCCGGCGGACGCGAGCACGTTCGCCGTCGAGGCGAGCGCGTCTGGGGTGGAGTGCCACAGGTCGATCTGTCCATCGCCGTCGCCGTCCACCGCGTGCGCCAGAAAGGTCGAGGGCACGAACTGCGTCTGACCGAAGGCGCCCGCCCAGGACGAGGTCATCTGCGCGGCGCCGTAGTGCTGCTGTTGCATCATCTTGAGCGCGGCGATCAATTCGGGCCGCGCATAGTCGGTGCGGGGTCCGTCATAGGCGAGCGTCGCCAACGCCTCGAACATGTTGAACGGCTCGTGACCACGACCGTAATCGCTTTCGTTGCCCCAGACCGAGACCAGGACCTCCTTGGGAACGCCGTAGCGGGCTTCGATGGCGGTGAGCACCGGCAGGTTGGTGGCCAGGGCCATGCGTCCGTCGGCCACGCGCTTGTCCGACACCGCGGTGTCCAAATAAGACCAGATCGGCCGGGCGAATTCGGGCTGATTGAGATTGAGGTCTTCGACCCTGGGGTTGCGTGCGATCGCCGCCATCGCGGCGTCGTAAGTGGCGTCCGCGATGCCCTGGCGGCGGGCCTGATCGCGGAAATCGCGCACGAAGTCCTGGAATTTTTGGTCCTGAGGCTCAAGCGGCGCCGCTGCCGTCAGCAGCCACAGGGCCGTCGCCGCCGCCCCCCAACGCGCCAGGCTCTTATGCATGCCGAAGCCCCGGTTCCGAAAGCTCTTGCCTATCATACGCCGGCGGGCCGAAATGCGGCAAAAGGGCCGATTTTTCGCCGGTTGACAGGAAATTTCCGCGCCACTAGTTTCCGCGCCTTCCAAATCCGGCCGGTACGTCATGAAGATCCGCAATTCGCTCAAGTCCCTGAAGAAGCGCGACAAGGATTGCCGCGTCATCCGCCGCCGCGGCCGCACCTACGTCATCAACAAGAAGAACCCCCGCTTCAAGGCGCGCCAGGGCTAGTCCTGCTACGCTCCGCGCATGGAGCTGCCGAGACCAGATCCCGACATCCTGTCCCGCCGCGCCCAGATCGTCGCCGCGCTGAAGACGCTTGTTGGCGACGGCGTCGTCAGCGATCGTGCCGGGCTCGCCGCGTTCGACGGCGATGCGCTCAGCGCCTATCGCCAGGCGCCGCTGGTCTGCGTGCTGCCGCGAACAAGGGAACACGTCGCCGCGGTGCTGCGCTTCGCCCGAGATAACGAAGTCCCAATCGTGCCGCGTGGTGCGGGCACTTCGCTCTCGGGCGGTGCACTCCCGCGTGCCGACGGCATCCTGATCTCGCTGGCGCGCATGAACCGTATCCTCGACATCGACATCGCCAATCGCGCGGTGACGGTCGAGCCCGGCGTCACCAATCTGGCGATCACCCGCGCGGTGGAGGCACAGGGCTTCTATTACGCTCCCGATCCGTCGAGCCAGATCGCCTGCACCATCGGCGGAAACATCGCGGAGAATTCGGGCGGCCTGCATTGCTTGAAATACGGCCTGACCACGAACAATCTTTTGAGCGTCACGCACATCACCATCGACGGCGAAACGCTGCGGCTCGGCGAGGGGTTCGGCTACGACCTGATGGGCATCGTCACGGGCTCGGAGGGGCTGCTCGGCATCGTCGTCGAAGCCACCTTGCGCATCCTGCCGAAGCCACCCGTGACGCGCACTTTGATGGCGGCGTTCGCCTCGGTCCCCGCGGCCGGGCAATGCGTCGCCGACATCATCGCAGGCGGCATCGTCCCGGCAGCGATGGAGTTCATGGACCGAAGCTGCATCGAGGCGGTCGAGGCCTATTGCGCGCCGGGTTATCCGGCAGGCGCCGAAGGTGTGCTGATCATCGATGCTGACGGACTTGGCTCCGAAGTCGATGCCGCCATCGCGCGCATCGCCGCGATCGCGCGCGCGCAGGGGGCTGAGGTGCGCGAGGCGACCGACGAGGCCGCGCGCGCCCGTCTGTGGGCCGGACGCAAGGCCGCGTTCCCGGCGATGGGACGGCTGGCGCCCGACATGCTGTGCATGGACGGCACCATTCCACGTCGCATGCTGCCGCAGGTGCTCGCGCGCATGGGCGCGATGGCGCGCGAATACGGGCTCGGCTTCTGCAACGTGTTCCATGCCGGCGACGGCAATCTGCATCCGCTGATCATCTTCGACGCCATGAAGCCGGGCGAACTCGAACGCGCCGAGGCGTTCGGCGCCGATATATTGCGGCTCTGCGTTGCGGTCGGCGGGGTGCTGACCGGAGAGCACGGCGTCGGCGTCGAAAAGCGCGATCTGATGCCGACGATGTTCAGCGAGGCCGATCTCGCCCAGCAGCAGCGCCTCAAATGCGCCTTCGATGCCGAGGGCCTGCTCAATCCCGGCAAGGTCTTTCCGACCCTGTCGGCCTGCATCGAGCAGGGCCATCTTCATGTCGGCGGGGGGCGCATGCCCTGGCCCAACCTGCCGCGCTACTGATGATCGCGGAGAACGAAGCGCAGGTCGTGGAGGCGGTGCGTCAGGCACGGGAGCGCCGCTCGACACTGGAGATCGTCGGCGGCGGCACACGCCGGAGCGCGGGCAGGCCGATGCATTGCGAGGCTGTGCTGGATGTGTCGGGGCTGCGCGGCATCGTCACCTACGAGCCTGAGGAGCTTGTTCTAACGGTCAAGCCCGCAACAACGCTCGCCGAGATCGAGGCCGTGCTTGGCGCCAGGAATCAACGGCTTGGCTTCGAGCCGCAGGACTGGTCTTCGATGCTGGGCTCGCACGGCATCAGCACCATCGGCGGCGCCGTTTCGTCCGACGCCGATGGGCCGGCTGCGATCCGCTTCGGGCGCGGCCGTGATCATTTGCTCGGCATCCGTGCCGTCAATGGCTTCGCAGAAGCCTTCAAGGCCGGCGGCAAGGTTGTGAAGAACGTCACCGGCTTCGATATCCCCAAGCTCGTCTGCGGCGCCTGGGGTACGCTGTGTGTCCTGACCGAACTGACGTTTCGCGTTTTCCCGCGCGCGCAACGCAGTGTCGTGCTCGCCAGACGCGGACTCACGCCGCCAGAGGGCTCTGCGCGATTGCGCCAGGCATGGTCGAGCCCGATCGATGCGACGGGGCTCGTCTATGCCAACGGGACGGCCTTCGTGCGGCTGGAAGGTGACGGGCCTGCGCTCGCGGAAAAGCGCGCCTTTCTCGACGGCTTCGAGGAGACTGATGCGATCGAAGACGGGTTTGCGCCCGGCGCGCTCGACATCTGGCGGCTGTCCTGCCGGGCAACCGAGGCGGTGCGCATCGCGGACTCTATTGCCGCGCCGAGGTGGTACGGCGATTGGGCGGGCACGCGCTTGTGGTTCGCGGCCGGATCGGACAAGGCTCAAGCGCTCGCGGCGCAGGGCGCGCAGTGTTTGCGCGGCAATGCGCCGCCACGTGCCGGTGACCCGCGCGCGGAGCTCGAACGCCGGGTCAAGGCAGCCTTCGATCCGCTGGGTCTGTTCAATCCGGGACGGATGGCATGATGCGCCCGTCACCATGGCCGCCTCTGAGGCGGTACCGCTGGCTGGGCCGGCTGTCGCGGCGATGGTGAACTAGCATGCGCACCAACTTCACGCCGTCGCAGCTCTGCGATCCGCATCTGAAGGAAGCCGAGCGCAATTTGCGCACCTGCGTGCATTGCGGCATCTGCACCGCGACCTGTCCGACCTATGTGCTCACTGGCGACGAGCGCGACGGCCCGCGCGGACGCATCGCGATGATGCAGCAGATGCTGGAGGACGGCGGCGCGCCGAGCGCGCAGGCGGTGCATCACATCGACCGCTGCCTCTCGTGTCTCGGTTGCCGCACGGCCTGTCCGTCGGGCGTCGACTATGCGCGGCTCGTCGATGCGGCACGCCTGCACATCCATGACCGCCACCGCAGGCCGCTCGCCGAGCGGCTGCTGCGCTGGTTGATCGCAAATGTCCTGCCGCGGCCGAAGCTCGTCCGCGCGGGACTCTGGCTCGCGCCGCTGGGACGGCTGCTGCCCGGACGGCTGGGCGTCATGGCCAGGATTGGCACCGGGGCGCGTGCGCGGCCCGGCGATGAAATCTGGCCGACACGGACGCGCCCTATCATGCGCGTGGCGCTGATCCGCGGCTGCGTGCAGGCCGCACTGGCGCCTCAGACCGATGCGGCCATCGCGCGCGTGCTGGCGCGGCGCGGATTCGAAGCGATGGCGCTGGAAGGTTGCTGCGGCGCGCTAGTGCACCACATGGGACGCGACGCGCAGGCCAAGGCTTTTGCGCGCCGCCTGATCGAAGCTTTCGAGCGCAGCGGCGCCGAAATGGCGATGATCGGTGCCAGCGGCTGCTCCGCGCATCTGAAGGATATGACGCAACTCTTCGCCCACGAACCGGCTTGGCAGGCGCGAGCGCAGGCTTTCGTTTCCAAGACGCGCGATCTTCTCGAATTGGTCGACGCAACCGGAGAGGTGTCACCGCGCGTTGCGGTCGCATGGCAGGCGCCCTGCTCGCTGCAGAACGGCCTGAAGCTGGCGGACAAAGGGCGGCAGCTGCTCGCCGCGTGTGGTTTCGAGGTGCGCGAGCCTGTGGAGAGCCATCTCTGCTGCGGCTCCGCGGGAACCTACGCGATCCTCGAGCCCGATCTCGCAAAGCGGCTGCGCGAGCGCAAGCGGGCGCATTTGGCCGCACTCGGCGCCGACATCGTGGCGAGCGCGAATATCGGCTGCCAGCAGCATCTTTCCGGGCCGGGCCTGCCGCCAGTCGTGCATCTGGCCGAGCTTGTCGATTGGGCCGACGGTGGTGCGATGCCCAGGGCGATGCGTTAGACTTGCAGCATGAAGCGCCTCGCGATCCTTGCCCTCGCCTCCATGCTCTGCGCGGCCGCGCCGGCGCTCAAGAAACCGCCGGCCCCGCTCGACCAGCTCTTCGCTCAGCTTGCAAAGGCGCAGACTCCGGAAGACGCGAAGCCGATCGAGCAGAGCATCGTCGCGATCTTCGTCCAGTCGGGCAGCCCCACCGCCGATCTCCTGATGGCACGCGCCACCGCGGCCCATGCCGCGGGCGACGATAACACGGCGCACAAGCTGTTCGACGCGATTACCGCGGTGGCGCCCGATTTCGCCGAGGGCTGGCACGCCATGGCCGTGCTCGATGCGGATTCGGGCGACGACGAGGCCGCGCTGCTCGAGCTGCAGAAGACGGTGACGCTCAACCCGCGCCAGTTCGTGGCGATGAATGAGCTCGCCCAGATGCTGGAGGAGTACGGCAACAAGCCGGCGGCGCTCGCGCTCTACAATAAGGCGCTTGCGCTCGACCCGCAGCTCGAAGGTGTCGCCAAGCACATCAAGGCGCTCACGCGCGACGTCCAAGGGCAGGGGATTTAGCCACCGCTCACTTCACGAAGGCGACGCGCAGCATGTTGGTCGCGCCGGGGGTGCCGAGCGGGATGCCGGCGGTGATCACCACGCGCTCGCCGGGTGCGGCAAAGCCTTCGCGCGCGGCGAATTCGGAGGCGCGGTCGACCACGTCGTCCAGGTCGTGCGCGTCCTCGGTATGGATGCAGTAGAGCCCCCAGACGATCGCCATGCGCCGGGCGGTCTGCAGGTTTGGCGTCAGGACCACGATCGGCGCCTCGGGCCGCTCGCGCGCCGCGCGCAGCGCCGTGGAGCCCGAACTCGTCCAGCAGACGATGGCGCGGGCATGAATGGTTCGCGTCACCTCGTGCACCGCCGCGGAGATCGCGTCCGGCGTGGTGGCTTCGGGCGGCGTGCGCTGGGCGTCGATGGTCCTCTGGTAGAGCGGATCGGCCTCGACAGCCGCCGCGATGCGGTCCATCACCGCCACCGCTTCCACCGCATAGACGCCGGTCGCGGTCTCGGCCGACAGCATCACCGCGTCGGCGCTTTCGAAGATGGCATTGGCGACGTCGGAGACTTCCGCGCGCGTCGGCGTGGAGGAGGCAACCATCGATTCCAGCATCTGCGTGGCGACGACGACGGGCTTGCCGGCCCGCCGCGCCGTGCTGACGATGTATTTCTGCTTGCCGGGCACGTCTTCCGGAGGAAGCTCCACGCCCAGATCGCCGCGCGCCACCATCAGCGCATCGGCGAGCTCGAGAATCTCGGGAAGCGAGGCCAGCGCCTTGGGCTTCTCGATCTTGGCCATCACGCCCGCGCGGCCGGCAACGATCTTCTTGAGTTCGGCCACGTCCTCGGGCCGCTGCACGAACGAGAGCGCCACCCAGTCGACGCCGAGATTGAGCGCGGCGTCGAGGTCGCTCCTGTCCTTCTGCGTCATCGCCGGAACCGGCAGCAGCGTGTCGGGAAGGTTGATGCCCTTGCGGTCCTTGATCTCGCCGCCGACCTCGACGAAGGCCTCGGCGGAATCGTCCTTGACGCCGAACAGGCGCAGCCGCACGCGGCCGTCGTCGATCAGCAGTGCGTGGCGCTGCTTCATCGCGGCGAAGACTTCCGCGTGCGGGATCGGGATGGCACCGTCATCGGTGCCTTCGACGCGGCGCACCAGACGGATCCGCTCGCCCTCTTTCAGCACGCGCGAACCGCCGGGCAGGGTGCCCAGCCGGATCTTGGGGCCTTGCAGATCGACCAGCACGCCGGCGGAGCGCCCGGTGGCCTGCTCGAGCGCGCGCACATGGCCGCGCAGTTCGGCGAGGCCGGCATGCGAAGTGTGGCTCATATTGATGCGAAAGACGTCGGCGCCGGCTTCGAATAGCGCGCGGATGCGCTCGGGGCTGGAGGAGGCCGGACCCAGGGTCGCCAGGATCTTGGTCTTTCGCCGATGTCTCATTGCAGGGTCAGGACCTGGTTCAGGTTGTCGCCGGTGTCGACGCGGAAGAATCGCCTGCGATCATAGCCGCGCGCGGCGCAATTGCCGCGGCCTTCGATCTGGAACCGCGCGCCGTCCGCCGTACAAAACCATGTGCCGCCATCCCAGAATGCAGTGTCGCCGTCGCTGCCGTAGAGATAGTAGTAACGCGCGTCCAGCTTGCCTGGGACCAGAGCGGCGCAGGCACCGGAGGCGATGCTCCACCAGCCTTCGCTCCTCCAGTCGCGACCGTCGAAGCGGCCGAGCGCGACCTTGGCCGTGCGCTGCGACTTGTTGCAGACGCTCAAGCCGGCCTCGGCGCCGGTCGCCGTCAAGAGCGCGAGGAGGATCAGTGGAAACTTCGACATGCGGGCGGGTGGGGCTTGCGGCTTCGGGATATGAGGACCAAATATCGCTTTTCCATGACCGACGCAGCCGCATTCGAGCGAATCGACGCCGACAAGCCCGGGCTTCTCTTGCTTTGCGACCATGCGTCGCGCGCGCTTCCTTCGCGTTACGGCCTGCTCGGACTGCCGGAATCGTCATGGCAGACGCATATCGCCTTCGACATCGGCGCGGCAACGGTGACGCGGACCTTGGCCGCAGCCTTTGCGGCGCCTGCGATACTGGGCCGCTGGTCGCGGCTGCTGGTCGATCTCAACCGCGGGGAGGACGATCCGACCCTGGTGATGCAGCTGTCCGACGGCGCCATCGTCGCGGGCAACCGCGGCGTGGACCGGCGCGAGATCGAGCAGCGCATCGCGCGCTATCATCGGCCCTACCATGACGCCATCGCGGCCGAAATCCAGCGTCAAGGCGAGGCCGGTTCGGTAGCGGCGGTCCTGTCGATCCACAGTTTCACGCCGGCCTGGAAGGGCCGCGCCCGTCCCTGGCAGGTCGGAATCCTCTGGGACCGCGATCCTCGGCTTGCGGTTCCGCTCATGGCCGAGCTTCGCGCCGCGGGCTTCAGCGTCGGCGACAACGAGCCCTATTCCGGCGCCTTGGAGAACGATACGCTCTATCGTCACGGCACCATGAAGGGTCTGCCGCACGCGCTGATCGAGATCCGCCAGGATCTGATCGGCGAGGAGGACGCGGCGCGGGCCTTCGCCTCGCGGCTGGTGCCGATCATCGCGGCCGCGCTGGCGGCGATGGGAGCGCCCGCGATCCAATTCACCCCGACCCTTGGGAGCAAAGTTCATGGATGAGAGGACCCGCGAGAGCCTGGAAGCCGCCGTCTTCCGCCGGCTGGTGGCACATCTGCGCGCACGCACCGACGTGCAGAACATCGAGCTGATGAACCTGGCGGGGTTCTGCCGCAACTGTCTGGGCGACTGGTATCGCGAAGCCGCTGCCGACAAGGGCATCGCGCTCGAAAAGGACGAAGCGCGCGAAATCGTCTACGGCATGCCGCCGGCGGAATGGAAGAGGCGCTACCAGAAGGAGGCCTCCGCGCAGCAGCAGGCGGCATTTGCGGACGCCCAAAAAAAGACCCACAGCTAGCGCGCCCGTCCGCGTTGCATGGCGGGCGACCGCCGCGATAGGGTCCGCGCCTTTTCGGGAAGTTCGCGATGGCCAAGTCGGGTTTTGCCAAGGAGCATTTGCGCTCCTTCATCGAGCGCATCGAACGGCTGGAGGAAGAGCGCGCCGCGCTCTCCGCTGACATCCGCGAAGTCTATTCCGAGGCCAAGGGCCAGGGCTTCGACAACAAGATCATGCGCCAGGTCGTGCGCATGCGGAAGCTCGACAAGGCCGATCTGCAGGAACAGGAGGCCATGCTCGACCTCTATCTGAGTGCGCTGGGAATGCGCAGCTAGCCGCCTGCAATCGGCAGATGCCGGCCAGATGCGAGCGCGAAAATTCGCTATGCTGCAGGCATGAAGCGCATTCTCTTCGCTGCAAAGGACGACTGGATCGGGCCCGTGCGCGAGCGACTCGATGCGTCGCGCTATGAACCGGTCTTCGGCGATTTCCGGGATGCGGATTTCGAGGCGTTCGATGCCGTGGTGCCTCTCAGGCTGTCGGACTACGAGCCGATGTGGCTGAGGCCCTGCGGCCGCTTCCTGATCCCCGAGCGGGCCGCGGTGCGCGTCATGCACGACAAAATCCGCTTCAATGCCTTCCTTGCGTCACACGGATTCGGCGCACTTGTTCCGCAAGTGTACGGCGCTGAGGTCGAATATCCCTTCATCTACAAGAAGCGGCGCGATCTCGCCGGCATCAATTCCAAGGTCATCGTCGACGGGGCCGCGCGCCGGGCCTTCGAGGCGACCGTGGAGACCGGCGACTACTTCAAGCAGCATTATGTCGGCGGCCGTCTCGAATACACCACGCACCTGCTCTGCAAGGACGGGCAGGTCCTCTTCGACAGAACCGTCGAGTTCAGGTTCGATCGCGATTACTTCGTCCGGGGCGTGAATTTCGCGGCGAACTCCATCGTGTCGCGGCCGACTCCGTTCGCGCAGGTCTTCGCGGCGATCGTCGAAAAGCTGCGCTACACGGGAACATGCTGCTTCAATTTCAAGATCGAAGGCGGAATGCCTCGCCTGTTCGAGGTCAATCCACGCGCCGGCGGATCGTTGCGTCTCGACCTCAACGCGTATCTCGATGCCTATCTGAGCCCGTTGGGTGGCTAACCTGCCGCGCGTTCGGGAATTTCGTCGGCGAAACCGGCGTCCGCGCCCTCGGCGGTTTCGAGTCCGAACTCCTTGAGTTTGCGGTAGAGGGTGGAGCGGCCGATGCCCAGGCGCCTGGCGACTTCGGACATGTGTCCGTCGTAGCGCGAAATCGCAAGGCGGATGATCTCGCTTTCGATCTCGTCGAGCTTGCGCATATGGCCGGCCGCGTCGGTCGAACTGATCGAATAGGGCGACACTGCATGCTGTGCAATCGCGCGTTGCAGCGGCATGCTCGGTGCGTGCGGAGCGAACTCCTGTGTCCTGCGCACCTTCGCGTCGACGCCCATCGCGGCGGCGATCTGGGGGAAGTCGCAAATGTCGAGGAGCGCGCCCTCGCACAGGACAACGGCGCGGAAGATCGTGTTCTCGAGCTGGCGCACATTGCCCGGCCAGTCGAAGCGCTCCAGCAATTCGGCGGCATCAGGCGCGAGACCCGCCACCTGTTTGTGCTCTTCGGCGCCGAAGCGCTCGATGAAGTGACGCGCAAGAGCGGGAATGTCGTCGCGGCGCGCGCGCAAGGGCGGGATCACGATCGGGAAGGCGTTGAGGCGGTAATAGAGGTCTTCGCGGAACTGGCCTTGGCGGGTCAGTTCGGCCAGATCGCGGTTGGTGGCGGAGATGATGCGCACGTCCACCTTCACCGGCCGCTTGGAGCCGACCGGATCGACCTCGCCTTCCTGCAGCGCGCGCAGCAGCTTGACCTGCATGTCGAGCCGCAGCTCGCCGATCTCGTCCAGGAACAATGTGCCGCCGTCGGCCTCCTGGAACTTGCCAAGATGCTTGTCGGTCGCGCCGGTGAAGGAACCTTTCTCGTGACCGAAGAGAATCGACTCGATCAGGTTCTCGGGGATGGCGCCGCAATTGACGGCGACGAAGGGCCTGCCGGCGCGCTCGGAGGAGCCCTGGATGGCGCGCGCGATCAATTCCTTGCCGACGCCGGATTCGCCCTCGATCAGGATCGGAATGTTGGAGGCGGCAACGCGCTCGCCCAGGCGGAAGACTTGGCGCATCGCGGCCGATTTCGCGACCAGATCGGAGAACGTCAGGCGGTTGTCGGTCTTCTTCTTGAGACGGCTGACCTCGCCGGACAGTGCACCGATCTTGAGCTGGTTTCGGATGGAGACTCCGATGCGCTCCGGGCTCGCGGGCTTGACCAGAAAATCGTTGGCGCCCGCGCGCATCGCCTCGACTGCGGAATCGATGCCGCCCTTGGCGGTCAGGACGATCACCGGCAGATCGGGGTTGTTGGCGCGCAGCCGTGCCAGCACTTCGAGCCCGTCCATGTCCGGCATGACGAGGTCGAGGAGCATCAGCGCGATCTGGTCGCCGCGGGGTCCGCGCAGCAGATCAAGCGCCGGCCCGCCCCCCGGGGCTGTGACGACGCTCATGCCCGCGCGCGCGATGGCGCTCTCCAGCAGTCGGCGCTGTACCGGATCGTCGTCGACAATGAGTATGGTCTGCGCCATCCGAGCCCCTGAAAGCGTCCCGAGAGAGCGCGATGATGGCCCGCCGCAGGTTAAGAGCGCATTTAAGCCCTGTCCTTGCGCGGGACAGTGCGAGCGCGTTAGGTGATGGTGAACAAGCGGTAAAGAGTTGCGCGTGAGCGACAAGCCCGTCGGCTACTGGGAGTATTTCGCCAAGGAAGTTCGCCTCGCCGGCGACGCCCCGCTCTATGTGCGCTTCGCCGACGGCGTGGCGCAGGACGAAAGTCTCCAGGCCCTGGCCCAGAATGCGCGTCCAGGCCAACCGCTCGCCAACATCCTCTTCGCCGCCGTCCATTTCGTGTTGCTGCGCGGCGCCGACGATCCGCTCAGGCGCCACTATCCCAATCTGAACGGCGGCGCGCATGTGGACGGCGAGGATCCGTTTCCGCTCTTTGCCCGCTTCTGCGAGCGCCATCGCGACGAGCTAATGCCGCTGATCCGCGCGCGTGTGACCAACACCAACGAAGTCGGCCGCTGCGGCGTATTGAACGCGGGCTTCCGCGCTGTGGCGAAGGAGGAAGGCGCGCCGCTGCATCTTATCGAGATCGGGCCGAGCGCGGGCTTGAACCTGATCTGGGATCGCTATCGCGTCCGCTATCGGCGCGGCGCGCAGAGCTTTGAAACCGACGTGCCGGAAGCGCGGCTGACCCTCGATGTCGAACTCAAGGGCGATGGCATTCCCCCGCTGGGACCGGCGCCGCGCGTGGCCGGCCGCGTGGGCCTGGAACTCAACCCGGTCGACCTCTCCAACGCCGACGACCGCGACTGGCTGCGCGCCCTGGTGTGGCCCGACCAGATCGACCGTTTCGCAAGGCTGCAAGCGGCGCTGGATATCTACAAGGACGCGCGTCCTGAAATCCGCGTCGGCAACGCTCTGGAACTTCTGCCCGACGCGCTCGCGGCGATTCCTGCGAGCGAGACCGCCTGCGTCTACCACAGCTTCGTGACCTATCAATTCACCGCGGAGATGCGCGCCGCGCTGGATGATATCCTGACGGCGGCCGGATTGCGCCGGCCAGTGTGGCGGCTGCGCTACGAGGGCAGCCGGACGCACGAGAATATCCTCGGCCTGCGCCGCTATCACGACGGCAGCAAGGAGGAACGTACGCTGGCGCGAGCCCATCCCCACGGCGCCTGGCTGGAGTGGCTTGCGTGAGCGACGACGACCTGCCGCCAGTACCGCCCGTCGCGGGCACGGAGCCGAAGATGTTCCAGGTCAACGAGAACCAGGGGCCGCTCGCGGTGCTGGCGGGTTCGCCGGCACCGGCGCCCAAATGGTTCGAGGAATCCATCGCACAGACGCCGCAGTCCCGCTTCGTCGCAGTCGAGGGTGCCCGCATCCATTATCGCCGCTGGGGCGACGCGGCGCGGCCCGGTCTCCTGCTGGTGCACGGCAACGCGGCGCATGCCCATTGGTGGGATTTCATCGCGCCCTTCATGGCGCGCGAGTACAACGTCGCCGCGATCGACCTCTCCGGCATGGGCGACAGCGACTGGCGCGACGAGTACACGATGGAGCGCTTCGCCCGCGAGGAGATCGCGGTCTGCGAGGACGCCGGCATGTTCATCCCGACCGAGCCGCCGATCATCGTCGGCCACAGCTTCGGCGGCTTCGTGACGATCCTCGCCGGCGCGCTTTATGGCGAGCGGCTGGCGGGAACGGTGATCGTGGACTCTCCGGTCAATCCGCCCGACCGGCAAGGCGGCCCGCCCGACCGGGTGATCAAGCCGCACCATGTCTATCCCACGCTCGCCGCGGCGCTGGCGCGTTTCCGGCTGATGCCGCCACAATCGGCCGAGAACCTCTATCTCGTCGATTGGGTGGCGCGGCATTCGCTGAAGGAGGCGGTCCAGGACGACGGCCAGCCCGGCTTCACCTGGAAGTTCGATCCCGCGATCTGGCGCCGCTTCTCCATCGGCGACACCGCGCAGCGCCTGCGCCAGACCCGCTGCCGCATCGCCGTCTTCCGGGGCGAGCATTCCGTCCTGCTGCCGCCGCAGATCGGCGAGTACATGTTCAACCTGCTCGGCCGCTCGGCGCCCGTGGTCGAGATTCCCCAGGCCCAGCACCACATCATGCTCGACCAGCCCCTGGCGCTGGTCGCCGCGCTGCGCGCCCTCCTCGCCGACTGGAATCACTCGGTGGCGACGAGACGGGTGTGAGGTTGCCCTGCAATTGCCCTTTGCTATAGTCCCGCCGCTTTCACATCGAGGAATCGCGCATGGCGGGGGATCACGGCCAAAAGGGCGGATCAATGGATCTTTCCGAGCACCGAAAGAACTGGAACGGCTTCGTCAGGCTCGTCGAATGGAGCCTCGGCGGCATCTTCGTGCTGATGCTGTTCCTGCTGATCTTCCGCACCCACGGCTGATCCCTTGAAACTCGCGATCCTGAAGGAGCGCCGCGCCGGCGAGACGCGCGTCGCCGCCACGCCCGAAACGGTGAAGAAGCTCAAAGGCCTCGGACTCGAGGTCGCGGTCGAGGCCGGCGCCGGCGCGGGCGCGCGCATCGCCGATGCCGACTTCGCCGCCGCCGGTGCGGCGATCGCGCCCGACGCCGCCGCGGCGCTCCGAGGCGCCGGGATCGTGCTCAAGGTGCGAGGGCCCGACGCGGCGGAAATCGCGGCGATGGAACCGGGCACGGTGCTGGCCGCGCTGCTCGCTCCGTACACGGAAAAAGAAACGGCGACGGCGCTGGCCGCGCGCGGCGTCGATGCCTTCGCCATGGAGTTCATCCCGCGCATCAGCCGCGCCCAGGCGATGGATGTGCTGTCCAGCCAAGCCAACCTTGCCGGCTACAAGGCGGTGATCGATGCGGCAGCGACCTTCGGCCGCGCCATGCCGATGATGATGACCGCGGCAGGTACCATCGCGCCGGCGCGTGTCTTCGTCATGGGCGTGGGCGTGGCGGGCTTGCAGGCGATCGCGACCGCGCGGCGCCTGGGCGCCATCGTCTCCGCCACCGACGTGCGTCCCGCCACCAAGGAGCAGGTCGAGTCGCTGGGCGCGACGTTCGTCGCGGTGATCGACGACGAGTTCAAACAGGCCGAGACCGCGGCGGGCTATGCCAAGCCGATGTCGGCGGAATATCAGGCCAAGCAGGCGGCCCTGGTCGCCGAGCACATCAGGAAGCAGGACATCGTCATCACCACGGCGCTGATCCCGGGCCGCAAGGCGCCGGTGCTGGTGACCGAAGAGATGGTGAAGACGATGCGCGCCGGTTCGGTGATCGTCGATCTCGCCGCCGAGCAGGGCGGCAATTGCCCGCTGACGCGCGCCGATGAGGTGGTGGAAGCGCATGGCGTGATCTTGATGGGCTACTCCAACCTGCCGGCGCGGCTGGCGGTAGATTCATCCTCGCTCTATGCCCGCAACCTGTTCAACTTCGTCAGCCTCATCGTCGACAAGAAGTCCGGCGCCCTGGCGCTCAATTGGGACGACGAGATCGTCAAGGGTGCAGGCCTGACGCGCGACGGCGCGCTCGTGCATCCGAGCTTGAAGGGGTAGGCGATGGGGAAGCCAAAAGAATTTCCCTCTCCCCCTGTAGGGGGAGAGGGCAGGGTGAGGGGGCCTCTCCACCTGCGCTCTGCTGGAATCATTATGCATGCTGCACCACCCCCTCACCCTAACCCTCTCCCCCTGAAGGGGGAGAGGGAGTCTCTTGGGAGGTTCTGATGGAAGCCATCGACCCCTTCGTCTTTAGGCTCTCGATCTTCGTGCTGGCGATCTTCGTCGGCTATTTCGTGGTCTGGAGCGTGACGCCGGCGCTGCACACGCCGTTGATGAGCGTCACCAACGCCATCTCGTCGGTGATCGTGGTCGGCGCGCTGATCGCGGTGTCGGTTTCAGCTCTGGCGCCGGCGCATCCACCTGCGGCGCGCAACGAAATGCAAAGCGCGGCGACCGGTTCCAACGTATTGGTTCTCTCGACGAACGCCTCCCAAGAAACAATCGCGAGCGCGATCAACGGGACGGTGCGTAGGATCGATGCTGCTGCCGTCAGGAGCGCATGGACCTCGAAAATTCTCGGCTTCGTCGCGCTGATCCTCGCCAGCGTGAACATCTTCGGCGGCTTCCTGGTCACCGCGCGCATGCTTGCCATGTACAAGAAGAAAGAGAAGGCATGAGCGCCGCGTTGCAAGCCGATCTCGCGGCACTCGCCTATCTCGTTTCCGGCGTGCTCTTCATCCTGGCGCTGCGCGGGTTGTCGTCGCCGGTGTCGAGCCGGGCGGGCAACCGCTATGGCATGATCGGCATGGCGCTGGCGGTGGCGACGACCTTGTGGGTCGCGGGCGTCGTCGACGCGCTGACCTGGGGATTGATCGCCGGCGGCATCGCCATCGGCGGCGTCATCGGCGCGATCACCGCGCGGCGCATCGCCATGACCGCGATGCCGCAGCTCGTCGCGGCGTTCCACTCGCTGGTGGGCCTGGCCGCGGTGCTTGTCGCAGCCGCCGCGTTCTATTCGCCGGCAGCCTTCGGCATCGGAGCCGAAGGCGCCATCCGCGCCCAGAGCCTTGTCGAGATGAGCCTCGGCACCGCCATCGGCGCCATTACCTTCGCCGGCTCGATCATCGCGTTTGCCAAGCTCAACGGGAACATGAGCGGCGCGCCCATCCTGCTGCCGGCGCGCCACCTGCTCAATCTGCTGATCGCGGCCGCGATCATCGGCCTGATCGTCTGGTTCGTCATGGACCAGCAGGCCTGGATGTTCTGGGCCATCGCGGCGCTGTCCTTCGTCTTCGGCATCACGCTGATCATTCCCATCGGCGGCGCCGACATGCCGGTGGTGGTCTCGATGCTGAATTCCTATTCGGGCTGGGCTGCGGCCGGCATCGGCTTCACACTCGAGAACACCGCACTGATCATCACCGGCGCGCTGGTGGGTTCCTCGGGCGCCATCCTCTCCTACATCATGTGCAAAGGCATGAACCGGAGTTTCATCTCCGTGATCATGGGCGGCTTCGGCGGCGAAGTCGCCGCGGCCGGCGGCAAGGTCGAAGCGCGGCCGGTGAAGCAGGGCTCGGCGGAGGACGCCGCCTTCATCATGAAAAACGCCGGCAGCGTCATCATCGTGCCCGGTTACGGGATGGCGGTGGCGCAGGCGCAGCACGCGGTGCGCGAGATGGCGGACATCCTCAAGAAAGAGGGCGTCAAAGTCTCCTACGCCATCCATCCGGTGGCCGGCCGCTTGCCCGGCCACATGAACGCGCTGCTCGCGGAAGCCAATGTGCCGTATGACGAGGTGTTCGAGCTCGAGGACATCAACTCGGCCTTCGCCAATACCGATGTGGCTTACGTCATCGGCGCCAACGACGTCACCAACCCGGCCGCCAAGACCGATCCCAAATCGCCGATCTTCGGCATGCCGATCCTCGACGTCGAGAAGGCCAAGACCGTGCTCTTCGTCAAGCGCGGCATGGGCTCGGGCTATGCCGGTGTCGAGAACGAGCTTTTCTTCCGCGACAACACCATGATGCTGTTCGGCGACGCCAAGAAGATGACCGAAGAGATCGTCAAGGCGCTGGGGTGATGGCCGGCCTCCTCGATCGGGTGCTCGGCGTGCCGCTGTCGCGGGCGCGGCGCGACGCACTCATGGTCAACACGATTTCCGGCCGCAGTGGACCGGACGCCGCCGCGTATGTTCTCGCCGGCGTGCAGCACAACACCGAGAAGGCGGGCGCGCTGCTTGCAGCGCAGGGCATCTTCGCCATCGCCTGCACCTACGGGCTCGATCACGGCTGGCCGAGGAGCCTGGCAATTGCGGCGATTCTCCTGCTTGTGGCGGGGGCGATGCTGGCGATGTCGATGCTGCGCAGCACGGCCGCTCCCTTCCGTCACGGCGATCACGACGCGCGAATGGCGACGATGTTCCATGTGCTGATCTCGCGCATGGTAAGGTTCAACATCGCGCTCTATTGCACCTTCCTCTCCGTGCTGCTGCTGGGCATCGCCGCGATCCGGTTCGCGTATTGAGGTTCTTTCCAATTACCCAAGACGTCATGGCCGCCCTTGAGGCGGCCATCCAGTGCGCGAGCGTCCGCGAGCGCAGAAGACTTCGCTGGATGGCCGGGTCAAGCCCGGCCATGACGATTAAGGAAAGAGTTCGCCCAAACGTCTCTGTGATAGGAACCGCATTCGCACCGCGCTACACTCGCACCGATCGAGCGGGGAGGGGGCCATGGCCGCGATCGCAAATCTGTTCCTGGGAGAGGACCGCAGGCTGCGGCACATCTGGCGCGCGGCGATCTGGGCGGTACTGGTCTTCGCCGCGCTTCCGCCGCTGCTCGGTCTCGGCGCGGAACCGATCTTCAAGCGGCTGGGCCTCGCGCAGACGCTCAATCCCGGGGCGATCGCCTTCGTCGAGGCGTTCTATTTCGTCACAGCCTTCATCGCGACTCTGCCCTTCGCGCTATATGAGCGGCGCAGTCCGTTCAGTTATGGGCTCACGCCATCGCGCGCGCTCGATGCACCGCTGTGGGACGGATTGTTCGTCGGCGTCGCAATGGCCGGCGGCGTCATGGCGGGCATGATCTGGCTGGGCGGCATGCAGGTGCACGGCCTGGCAACCACGGGACAAGCCCTGCTGCTTTCGACGCTCGGCTGGATCGGCGCCAATATGTGCGTCGGCTTCGCGGAGGAGTTCTGGTTTCGCTCGTATCTTCTGCAGAGCCTGTGGCGCAGCCTGACCTTCTGGCCCGGCGCGCTGATCGTCGCTGCTGGATTTGCCGCCATCCATTATTTCAACAAGCCCGGCGAGAATATCGTGGACGTCATCACGCTGGTCGCCTTCTCGCTGTTGTGTTCCTACGGCGTGCTGCGGACCGGGACCTTGTGGTTCGCGGTCGGGCTGCATGCCGCGTTCGACTTCATGCAGCTCTTCGTCATCGGAACCAAGAACGGCGGTCAGCTGCCGGTGGGACGGCTGCTCGATGCGACGTTTCAGGGACCCGCATGGCTTACCGGCGGCAGCCTCGGCACCGAGGCGAGCTATCTGATGTATCCCGCCTTCGTGCTCGCCTTCCTTTTCGTCCGCCTGCGCTACCCCAAAGCCCAAGCGACGACCGCGGCGCCGCCGTGAAGGCCCATCGGCGCGGTTCTGCCGTTCAGGCGCCAATGGTCGCGCGCATTCCGATTACCAATGCGCTCGGTGGCGGCGACTATACCGGCCAGATCCAGATCGGCGCCGACCGACGGACAATGAACGTGCTGTTGGACACCGGCAGCAGCCAGCTTGCGCTCGATGCGCGCAGATACAGGCTCACGCCCGGCGATGTGCCCACGAAGCTGGCGCAGGAATGCGTCTATGACGACGGCAGCGGCTGGACCGGCGCGGTGATCGAGACCACGGTGTCCGCCGGCATCTGGGGCGCGCCGCTGGTGCTCGAGAAGGCGCGTGTCGCGCTTGCTTATCGATCTTCCGGCCACATGTTCGACGGAATAGACGGTATCCTGGGCCTCGCCTATTCCGCGCTCGACGACGCGCGCGAGATGAAGGAGGTGACGTGGAACATACGGCTGCCGCATCTCGGCAGAAAGGGTGTGGGCAGGAAACTCCCGCCGTACCTGAAACAGCTCAAGCGGCTGGGCGTCGTCTCCGACAGGTTCGGGTTCTATACGCGGCGCTCGATGGTCCGAGTCGGCCACGGCCGTGCCGCAGACGACATCATGAATCAGGGTGTGCTCGTCATCGGCGGCTCCAGCGACGGGCGCGAAAGCCGCGATCTGTTCGAAGGCCGATTCCAGACCGCGCGCGTGCTGGCGCAGAAATACTACAACACCAATCTCAAATCCGTGGCAGTCGGACGCCGTGCCGCCATCGCGGTAAGGCCGACACACAGCAAGCCCTTGCCGTCGAACTCCATCGTCGACAGCGGCACCAACGGGATCTACCTTCCGAAGAGACTGCTCGAGAAAATGGTGGACGAGTTCGCGCCTGAGCAGCAGAAGATGCTGCGCCGCGCACTGCACGGCTACACGGTGTGGGCGCGCGACCTCGACCTCGCGCGATGGCCCGATATCGCGTTCGTGCTGCAAGGCCGCAAGCGCGGGCCGGATGCCCGGCTCAAGCTGAAGGCCTGCGACTACTGGCAGGTCGATGCGTGGCGCAAGGGCCATGCGCTCACAGTTTTCGGCAAGAGCGCACCCGGCGACGGCGTCATCCTGGGCCTGCCCCTGATGAACGGCTATTTCACAATCTTCGACGGCGAGGCCGATCGTGGCTTCGGCGAAGTCCGTTTCGCGCGTCGCAAGGGCTGAAGACATGCGGCGAGCGCAATGGCGGCCTGCCCCAAACCGACCCGCGCATCGGCGACACGCGTGCTAGAAACGCGGCCATGAATCACTATCACACCTGGTTCGACCTCAAGCCCGGAACCAAGGATGCCGAGTTCGCGCGCAGCATGGCGCGCTACATGGGACACCTGAAGGACAAGGGCCTGATCGAAGGCTGGAGGCTGACGCGACGCAAGCTGGGCTTCGGGCCGGCGGAGCTGGGCGAATTCCACATCGTCATGGAGACCAAAGACCTGGCGCAGCTCGATGCCGCCTTCAACCATGTGGCGGCGCGCCGTGAGCCCGTGGAGAGCGTGCATTTCGACGTCAATGCCCATGTTCAGAACCTCAAGATCGCGCTCTATCGCGACTTTCCCGATCCCGTCCGCTACGAGGGCGAGGAAAGGTTCTGAAGCCACGAATTCAGCCCAAAGCATTGTCCGGGCTGCGCGATTTGGCGTTGGCGTCGCGCGTTGCACCCGTCTATTCTCCGCCCCTCGATTTTTTGGGAGCGCAGGATGGCGAATAACAATCAGGACTCGGCGCGCGGGCCCGATCGCAGGCTCTGGATCGCGGCCGGCGGCGTCGCCGCCGTCGCGGTCGTGCTTGCGGGCCTCGGCGGTTGGTGGCTCGGCCACGATCACCGGCCAAAGGTCGCCGTGCACTTGCCGAAGCTGATCGGGCTGTTGGGCGAGAACACCACGATGCTCGACACCTCGCTGCCCGATCGCGAAAAGCTTTGCGATGCGGCGCTGACGCGCGCGCTCGATTTCGGCGCGATGCCGACCGGCAGCCACCTCGCTGACAGCGACGCCAAGCCTGCCCAGCCCGAGGGCCGCTACACCTGCGATGCCGAGGCGGGCGACGGCAAATATACCCTCGAGATCGACACCAGATGTCCTGCGACCCAGCAAAATGCTTGCTTCGCGCTCGACGGCATCCGCCGCGAAGACGGCACGTGGACCTACCGCCGCGAGAACCAAACGTAAGAGGTTTCCTTCCATGAAAGAACTGACGCACTTCATCGCCGGCAAGCCTGTGAAGGGCGCTTCCGGGCGCTATGGCGACATCTTCAATCCCGCGACGGGGGAGGTGCAGGCCAGGGTTCCCTTGGCGGCCAAGGGGGAGATGCGTCAGGCGGTCGAGGCCGCGCTCAAGGTCTTTCCCGAGTGGTCGAGCGTCAATCCGCAGCGCCGCGCCCGCGTCATGTTCAATTTCAAGGCGCTGGTCGAGAACAACATGGACGAACTCGCCCGCATGCTGTCGAGCGAGCACGGCAAGGTGCTGGCCGACTCGCGCGGCGACGTGCAGCGCGGCCTGGAAGTGATCGAATTCGCCTGCGGCATCCCGCATCTGATGAAAGGCGAGTACACCGAAGGCGCCGGCCCCGGCATCGACATCTATTCGATGCGCCAGCCCCTGGGCGTGGTCGCCGGCATCACGCCTTTCAATTTCCCTGCGATGATCCCGATGTGGATGTTCGGCGTCGCCATCGCCTGCGGCAATTGCTTCATCAACAAGCCGAGCGAGAAGGACCCCAGCGTCCCCTTGCGGCTGGCGGAGCTGATGATGGAGGCCGGCGCGCCGGCCGGCGTGCTGCAGGTCGTCAACGGCGACAAGGAAGCGGTCGACGCCATCCTCGACGATCCCGACATCCAGGCGGTGAGCTTCGTCGGATCGTCGGCGATCGCCCATTACGTCTATTCGCGCGGCACGGCGAACAACAAGCGCGTGCAGGCGATGGGCGGCGCCAAGAACCACGCCATCATCATGCCCGATGCCGATCTCGACCAGGTGACCAACGAGCTGATCGGCGCGGGCTATGGCTCGGCGGGCGAGCGCTGCATGGCGATCTCGGTCGCGGTGCCGATCGGCGAGAAGACCGCGGACGCGCTGGTCGAACGGCTCAAGCCGCGCGTCGAGGCGCTGCGCGTCGGCCTTCCGACCGATCCGGATGCCGATTACGGCCCGCTGGTGACGAAGGAGCATCGCCAGAAGGTCTTGAACTATATCGAGATGGGCGTGAAGGAAGGCGCCGAGCTCGTCGTCGACGGCCGCGGCTTCAAGATGCAGGGCTACGACAACGGATTCTATCTCGGCGGCTCGTTGTTCGACCGCGTCACGCCTGAAATGACGACCTACAAGGACGAGATTTTCGGACCGGTGCTGCAGATCGCGCGCGCCAAGGACTATGACGAAGCGGTGGCGCTGCCGTCGACGCATCAATACGGCAACGGCGTCGCCATCTTCACCCGCGACGGCGACGCGGCGCGCGACTTCGCCGCCAAGGTCCAGGTCGGCATGGTTGGCATCAACATCCCGATCCCGGTGCCGCTCGCCTATCATACCTTCGGCGGCTGGAAGCGCTCGGCCTTCGGCGACATCAACCAGCACGGCCCCGAAGGCGTGCGCTTCTACACCCGCATCAAGACCGTCACGCAGCGCTGGCCCAAGGGCGGCGTGCGCGAAAAGGCGAGCTTCGTCATCCCGACAATGAAGTAGAGTTGGTCAAGCTTGACCAACTTGCTTGACCAAGTTGGTCAAGTCGCATAAACTGGTCCAATGGTGCGCCAGGTCAATCTGTACGAAGCCAAAACCAATTTGTCGCAATTGGTGGAAGACGCCGCGCGCGGCGAAGAGATCGTCATCGCCAAGAACGGCAAGCCGATGGCGAAGCTTGTTGTTGCTGCGGCCGTGGGGGAGCAGCCGAAAAAGCGCGTCGGAGGCCAGTGGGCGAAACTCCTGACGCCCGAAGAGTTGGCGTATCGCCGGTCAGCACAATTCGACCGCGACTGGAAGGCGTGGGACAAGGAGATTGAAGACAGTTTCAACGTCCTTAAGGAAGACGCACGGGAGTTCGATTCGAAATGGCCGGCTACCTCCTCGACTCGAATGCCTTCCTCAACTTCAAAAGCGCGCAGGAAAAGCTCAAGCCGCAAACGCTCCAGACGATAGAGGATCCCTATAACCACGTCGCGGTCAGCTTGGCGAGCATTTGGGAAATGGGGATTAAAGCCGCCAATGGCAAACTGCCTGATTATGCAGCATTGATCTCAGGCGGCACAGGAGCAGTTGAAGCTGCGGTGCGCGAATCCGGCTTCGAGTTTCTCGCCGTCACGCTTCGGCATGCGCTTGCCGCGCCGCTGCTGCCTCAGCACCACAGGGACCCTTTCGACAGGATGCTCATTGCACAAGCTCTGGAGGAAGACCTGATCTTGATCTCCAGCGATCGGATTTTTGAGCGCTATCCCGGCCTGCGCGTGCTCCGGGCTTAGATCGGTTTGACCCGTCCCAGCTTGACGATGTGTTTCCAGGCGGCGGCATCGACCGGCTGCACGGAGAGCCGGGTGAAGTTGACCAGTACCATGTCCTTCAGCTTCGGATCGGCCTTGGCCGTGTCCAGCGTCACGGGCTTTTCGAACTCCGCCACGGCCTTGACGTCGACGAGCCCGAACTTGCCGGTCGCGTCGGTCGGATCGGGACGATAGTCGCCGATCACCTCGACGATGCCGACGATCTCACGCGTCTTGCCGGAATGATAGAAGAAGGCCTGGTCACCCTTCTTCATCGCCATCAGGTTCAGCTTGGCTTGGTGATTGCGTACGCCGCTCCATGGCTCGCCCTTGGCGCCGCGCGCCTTCTGCATCGCCCAGGAGAACGTCTCGGGTTCGGTCTTGAGCAGCCAGTATTTCACAGCGCCGCGCCGCAATTGTTGGCGACCGCCTTCCAGGGCCGGATGTCCTCGCTTTCGAACAGGCCGGCCTTGGCATAGGGATCGTTGCCGGCCCAGATGCGCGCCGCTTGGATGTCGGCGACGTCGATGATCATCATGCTGCCCGCCATGTCGCCGCGGGCATCGAGGAACGGCCCGCCGAGCTTGAGCACGCCGGTCTCCTTCACATACGCAAGATGGGCGGCGCGCGTCTCCATGCGCAGGCCGAGCGAAGCTTCCTTGTCGATGGCTGTGATGACGAAGAGCATGGCACTCCTATTCCGGCTTCAGGGGGCGGCTCATCAAACCTAGCAGTGCCGCGTCGAGCGGCAAGCGGCCGTCCAGCACCGCCGCCACCGCCTGCGCGATGGGGAGCTCGACACCCTCGGCCTGTGCCCTGCGCACAAGCGCCGGTGCCGTCGCCACGCCCTCGGCCAGCGGCTGACCCGGCATGTCGAGTTCGGCCGGCGTGCGCCCCTGCCCCAGCCCGCGTCCGAAGCGGAAATTGCGCGAGGATATGCTCGTCGCGGTGAGCACGAGATCGCCCAGGCCCGACAGTCCCATCAGCGTTTCGTTCTTCGCGCCCAGCGCCTGGCCCAGGCGGGAAAGTTCGGCGAAGCTGCGCGCGATCATCGCCGCACGCGCGCTCTCGCCCAGACCCATGCCGTCCACGATGCCGCAGGCGATGGCGTAGACATTCTTTGCCGCGCCGCCGAGCGTTGCACCCGTCGGATCGTCGCTGGCATAGGGACGGAACGCCGCATGGCCCAAGGTCGCCTGGAGCTTGCGCGCGATCTCCATGCGCTCGGCGGCGATGGTGACGGCGGTGGGAAGCCCGCGCGCCACATCGGCGGCAAAGGACGGACCGGAGAGCACCGCGCATTGGGCGTCGGCCACGGTGTCGCGCAAGACTTCGGTCAGAAGTTTGCCGGTCGCTTGCTCGATGCCCTTGGCGCAGATGACGAGGGGCTTGCCGCCGGGCAGCCCTGCAAGGCTCTCTCGAAAGCGTTGCGCCGGCACGACGTCGAGGATGACATCGCACTCCGCGGCAGGCGCGCGTTCTTCGGTCACCACCACAGCCGATGGAAGAACGATGCCAGGCAGGTAGGCGGAGTTCTCGCGCTTGGCGCGGATGGCGTGCGCGACCTCTGCATCGCGGGTCCACAGCGTCACCTGGCGGCCGGCATGCGCGGCCGCGAGGGCCAAAGCGGTTCCCCAAGCCCCCGCCCCGAGCACCCCTACTGTCGCATAAGCATTTGATCGATCAGAAGTTTCTGTCATCTCCGGCCATGTTGCGCTGCAAAAGATTGAACGGATTATTGATTATTCAGAAATATCCATTACCTTTATAGTGGAATCGACACACAGCCGTCATCCAGAGCGGCGAATGGGAAAGTGCTCATGGCCGAAAAAGACACCATCCGCGAGCAGATCGTACAAGCGGCCAAGAAGCGCTTCTCGCATTTCGGCTACGCCAAGACCACCATGGCCGAGGTCGCCACCGATTGCTGCATGTCGCCCGGCAATCTCTATCGCTTCTATTCGGGCAAGCTCGACATCGCCGAAGCCATCGCCACCGAAGATTACACCAAACACCTGGATCATCTGCGCAAGCTTGCCATGGCGCCGGGCAAGAGCGGTCCGGAGCGCCTGCACGATCTGCTGTTCGAGGAGCTGCGCCGCACCTATCACAAGCTGGAGAAGGATCCGCGCGCCTACGAGATGGCGGTGGTGATCTCGCGCGAGCGCCCCGAATACGCCAATTGGATGCTGCGCGAGGAGCGCAAGATCCTGGTCGAGATGATGGAAGAGGCCGAGCGCCGCGGCGAGTACGTGCCGCCGGACAAGGAGTTCACCGCCGAGATGATCCAGTCGGCGACCATGAAATTCCGCTATCCGCAGCTTTGGTCCAAGCTCACCTTGCCCAAGCTCGAGCGCGAGCTCGAAGGCGTCATCAAGCTCCTGATCAACGGCATCTGCCCTCAGGGCCGCGCCAAGGCGGCATGATCGCCGCGAGATGGCCACGCTTGACCGGGCCAACGGGCTTCTTGTTTCCGCCGCAAAGGCTGACTAGATCGTTCGCCATGCGCCGCCTTTCGGTCCTCGCTGCCTTTTCACTTGCGCTATCGAGCACGAGCGCGTGCGCGCACTGGTTCAACGACGCCGACAAGGCCGATCTCGATCGCATCAGCGCCTCTTTGAATACGATCCGCACGATGAAGGGCGGCTTCATCCAGATCGGACCCGACGGCCAGGTGGACGAGGGCGAGTTCGACCTGATGAAGCCCGGCCGCATCCGCTTCCAGTACGATCCGCCGACGCCGACCCTCATCGTCTCCGACGGCAAGACGGTGGCGGTGGAGAATACGCGTCTCAAGACCATTGACCGCTACTCGCTCTCGGACACGCCGCTCGACATCATCCTGGCCGACAACATCGACCTGAAGCGCAACTCCGACATCATCGGCATCGAGCATCAGCCGGACGCGCTCATCGTCCGCGCACATTCGGGCAATTTCGGCGTCCACGCCGACGTCACCATGACCTTCGCGGAGCCGACGCTCGAGCTGAAGCAATGGACCGTGGTGGACAACCAGGGCCTCTCGACCACGGTGGCGCTCAAGCGGACGCAGACCGGCGTCGCCATCCCCGCCGACCTTTTCGTCGTGCCCGACAAGAACGCGTTCAAGAAGAAGGCGGGCGGGTAGGGGCGCCCCCAAGAGCGTCATCGCCCGTCCGCACGCTGTCGCTGCGGACCATGCGGGCGACCCAATTTCCTTCGAGAGAAAAAATGGGTCGCCCGGACAAGCCGGGCGATGACGAATTTGTGGAAAGGGAAAGTTGCCGGCAGAAGTCTTATTACCTTGAAAATATTGGGAAAAATTGCAGCATGTGGCCCACCTTGCCGCCGCTTGAGGGGCCGTGCTAGGCCAGCCCGGCAAAGGCCTTTTCCATGTCCCCCCGCGCCCCCGTTGTCGGCATTCCTTGCGACCATCGCTTGGTCGGCAAGCATGCGTTCCATCTCGTCGGCGAGAAATACATCGCGGCGGTGCGCGACGGGTCGCAGGCATTGCCGCTGCTGGTGCCCGTGCTCGATCCTGCGCTGCCGGTGGCGGAGCTGGTCGCGGCGTTCGACGGCTTCCTCTTCACGGGCGCGGTGTCCAATGTCGCGCCGAAGCATTACGGCGGGCCCGAGCCGCGCGAGGGCGTGCTGCAGGACGAGCGCCGCGACGAGACGACCTTGCCGCTGCTCAAGGCGGCGATCGCGGCGGCCAAGCCGGTGCTCTGCGTCTGCCGGGGGTTTCAGGAATTGAACGTGGCTTTCGGTGGCACCTTGCATCAGCATGTCCACGAGCTCGAGGGCCGCCTCGATCACCGCGAGGACACCGACGCGCCGCTCGAGACCCAGTACGGCCCGGTGCACGCGATCCAGATCGAGCCCGGCTGCCTGTTCGCCGATATCGTCGGCGCCGGCGTGTTCCAGGTGAATTCGCTGCACGGCCAGGCGATCGACAGGCTCGCGCCATCGCTTCACGCCGATGCCACCGCTTCCGACGGCACCATCGAAGCGGTGTCGATGCCCGGCGCCAAGGCCTTCCTGCTCGGCGTGCAATGGCACCCCGAGTGGCGCTGGTGGGAAGACGAGCTCAGCCGCGCCATCTTCGGCGCCTTCGGCGAAGCGCTTCGCGAGCGCGTGCGATGAACCGCGACACCTATGACGAGATCGCCGAGTGGCTGAAGGATCGCCGGGTCGGCGAGGTCGAGTGCCTGGTCTCCGACATGGGCGGCATTGCGCGCGGCAAGATCCTGCCGACGGTGAAATTTCTCGGCGCCATCCGCAGCGGCACGTTGCGCCTGCCGGAATCGATCTTCGGCCAGATGGTCACCGGCGCCGATGCCGACACCGAGACGCTGACGTATCAAGCGCCGGACATGACCTTGACGCCCGATCTGGACACTTTGCGTATCGTGCCCTGGTACAAGGAGCCGACGGCGCAGGTGATCTGCGATTGCACCAAGCAGAGCGGCGAGATCGTCCCTTTTGCGCCGCGCGCGATCCTGCAGCGCGTTCTGCGGCTCTACGACGACAGGGGCTGGCGCCCCGTGGTGGCGCCGGAGCTCGAGTTCTTCCTCGCCGCCAAGAACATCGATCCCGACTATCCGCTGCAGCCGCCGGCCGGCAAGAACGGCCGTCCGCAATCGGGCCGTCAGGCCTACGGCATCGATGCCGTGAACGAATTCGATCCGCTGTTCGAGGACATCTACGATTTCTGCGAGGCGCAGGAGATCGGCATCGACAGCCTGATCCACGAAGAGGGCGTCGCCCAGGTCGAGATGAACTTCAATCACGGCGACCCGCTGTCGCTGGCCGACCAGACGTTCCTGTTCAAGCGCACCGTGCGCCAGGCGGCGCTGCGTCACGACATCTATGCGACCTTCATGGCCAAGCCCTACGAGCAGGAGCCGGGCTCGGCGATGCACATCCATCAGAGCGTCGTCGATCACAAGGGCAAGAGCCTGTTCGCCAACAAGCACGGCAAGGACACCAGGCTGTTCCTCGCCCATATCGGCGGCTTGCAGAAATACCTGCCCGCGGCGATGCCGATGATCGCGCCGTTCGTGAATTCCTATCGCCGGCTGGTGCGGTTTCTCTCGGCGCCGATCAACACCCATTGGGGGCATGAAAACCGCACCGTCGGCCTGCGCGTGCCGGTCTCCGATGCGAAGAACCGCAGGGTCGAAAACCGCGTGCCCGGCGCGGACGCCAATCCCTATCTCGCCATCGCCGCGTCGCTGGCCTGCGGCTATCTCGGCATGGTCGAGAACCTCGTCCCCACCAAGGCGATGGAGGGCAATGCCTACGAGTCCTCGCGCTACCAGCTGCCCCGCCACATCCTCGACGCGGTCAACCGCTTCCGCAATTCCGCGGACCTCAAAGAGGTCTTGGGGGAGCAGTTCGTCTCGCTGTTCAGCGACGTGAAGGCCTCCGAGCACGATGCCTACCAACAGGTCATCTCGCCCTGGGAGCGCCAGCATCTGCTCTTGAACGTGTAGCCACAGCCCGAGCGCGACAAAAAGGGCAGAAATCCCGCTTGACTGAATATAAGCTTTTACTTACCGTAAGCTATGGCTTATCAAAATTCCCTGGCTGCTCTCGCCGATCCGACCCGTCGCGCCGTGTTCGAGCGCTTGGCGGACGGACCCCAGCCTGTCGGCCGGCTGGCCCGGGGGCTGCCTGTCAGCCGGCCAGCGGTGTCGCAGCATCTGAAAGTGCTCAAGGAGGCCGGCTTGGTACGCGACCGGGCCGAGGGCACGAGGCGGGTCTATGCCATCGACCCCGAAGGGCTCGGCGCCCTGCGCCGCTATTTCGACCAATTCTGGGATCAGGCGCTTGCGGCTTTCGCGGCCGAGGCCGAGAAGGACCCGCAGCCGCAGGCGGGGGAGGACTGACCATGGACCGGACCATTGCCATTGCGCCGGTGCGGAAGTCGCTGGTGGTGCAGGCTCCGCAAAAGCGGGCCTTCGACGTTTTCACCGCGAAGATCGACCGCTGGTGGCCGAAGACTCATCACGTCGGCAGCGCGCCGGTGCGGCTGTCGGCGATCGAGCCCTTCAAGGGCGGGCGCTGGTACACGACGCACGAAGACGGCTCGGAGGCGGTGACCGGCCACGTGTTGGTCTGGGAGCCCCCGGCGCGCGTCGTGTTCTCCTGGGAGATCAATTCGCAGTGGAAGCCCGATTCCACGGTGGCGTCCGAAGTCGAAGTGCGCTTCCTTGCCGAGAGCGAGCGCGTCACGCGCGTCGAACTCGAGCACCGCAATTTCGAAGTGCTGGGTCGCGAAGGCGGCGAGAAGATGCGCAGCGACGTCAGCGGCGGCTGGCCGACGATCCTGGAATTGTTCAAGCAAGTTGCGGAGGAAGTGGAATGACGATGTTGCATTGGAGTTTGGCTCTCGGGATCGTGGCTGCTGGACTTGCGTCGGCGCCTTCGCGGGCCGCAGTGGTCGACCAGCAGCCCAACGGATTCAGCCTGCAGGAGCATGAGACGATCGCCGCCGCGCCCGACAAGGTCTGGGCCGAACTCATCCAGCCGGCGCATTGGTGGAACAAGGCGCATACATTCTCGGGCGACTCCAAGAATCTGACGCTCGAGGCCAAGGCCGGCGGCTGCTGGTGCGAGACGCTTGCCGATGGCGGCAGCGTGCTGCACATGACGGTGGTCTATGCCGCGCCCGGCAAGCTCCTGCGCCTGCGCGGCGCGCTCGGGCCGTTCCAGAGCACGGGCATGGACGGGGCGATGAACGTCGTACTCGAGCCCGGCGACAAGGAGAAGAAGACCACCAAGCTCACCGTCGTCTACAATCTCGGCGGCTATGTTTGGGGCGGTTATCAGGCGCTGCCGGCTTCCGCCGACGGCGTGCTGAATCTGCAATTCTATCGCCTCAAACAGCTGATCGAGACCGGGTCACCCGATACGCCGCGTCCCGCAGGAGAAAAGCCATGACGCTGCGCATCCACGCTTTCCCCTTGAGCCCACGCGCCTTCAAGGTGCTGGCCGTCGCTCATCACCTCGGCATCGATTACGAGTTCGTGCTCTGCGATCTCGCCGCGGGCACACAACGCACGCCGGAATTCACGCGCCTCAATCTCAATCAGCGCATGCCGGTACTCGAAGAGGACGGCTGGTCGCTGTGGGAGTCGAACGCCATCGCGCTTTTTCTCGCGGCGAAGACACCGCGGGACGGCTTCCTGCCTGCGGGCGAACGCGGCCGCGCGGATGTGAACCGATGGATGTTCTGGGAAAGCGCCCATTGGGATCCGGCCTGTGCCATCCTGGTGTTCGAGCGCTTCGTCAAGGCCGCGTTCAATCGCGGCGCCCCCGACTCGGCCGAGATCGAAAAGGGGCTGGCGCAGTTCCACCGCTGTGCCGGTGTGCTGAACGAACATCTCAAGGGCCGCGAATTCCTCTGCGGCGATGGGCTCAGCGTCGCGGATTTCTCCGTGGGCGCCGCGCTGATCATGGCGGACAAGGCCGCGTTTCCGCTCGAGGCTTATCCGGAGATCCGCCGCTGGTACGCGGCGCTGACCGCGCTTCCCGCCTGGCAGAAGACGCTGGCGATGTCGCAACTGCCGAAGGCGGCATAAGAAGTGGTTCACGCGGAGTCGCGGAGAGCGCGGAGAGAGAATTCCTGCTCTGCGCCCTCCGCGTCTCCGCGTGAGATATTTTGTGTTTAATCCAAATTCGTCGTCGCCAGGTTCTCCGGCGCGCCTTCGGCGACTCGGAAGCGGATGCGGCCGAGCGGGTGGCCGTCGTCGGTCGAGATGTTGACCCTCCAATCGCCGTCCTCGGGATCGTGGTGGATGGTGTAGCCGCGATAGCCGCCGTCGCGTCCGCCGTTGATCGCATAGGCGACGGTTGAAACTGTCACCCAGCGCTTGGCGCGCCGGTCGTAATGCTGCCAGGCATGCACCACGCGCGTCGAGAGCCGCACCGGCGCGAACACCGCGGTGTAGGCATAGAGCGGCGCGCCCCGCTGCACATGCACGATGGGCGGCGAGATCAGCGCGTTCGCATACCAGGGCTGCGGCTCGGCGGTGCCCAGATAATCGTCGCCGCTGTGCCGGATGGCGTTGAACACGCCCGCTTTCGCCAGCGCCACGGGCAGGGGCGGCAGCACGTCGATGAACCAGAACAGGTTGATCATCGTGTAGACGCCGGCGGCGCCGGCGATGATCTGCCATTTCGAGGCGACGAGCGAAGTGCGGCCGAAGAGATAAAGCACATAGAGGAACAGCGCGAAGACGGCGATGGCGAGCGCGCCGCTGAGCAGGAAGGTGGCGGCGCCGATGGTGTGGGTGAACAGCGGCACCGTCACCATCGCGTAGGAGAACATCGCGAAGAACAGCAGCGTGGCGGTGAAGGCGAGTCGCGAATGGTAGCGCTTGAATACCTCGTTGCCGATGAAGATGGCCGCGAGCACCAGCAGGAAGGGCCAGGATGCCAGCAGCACCGCGCTGCGCGTATAGAAAATCAGAAAACCGCTCCACAATCCGCCGAGCGCGAACTGCGTCGCGAAGGGGAGGAACGACTGCCAGCGGGGGCGCTCGGTTTCCGGATCGCTATGGGCATTAATGAGGTGCAGGATCAAAATCGAGACCGCGGCGAGCGCCAGATAGACCACGAACACGATCTGGGTGTTGGGCAGATCGACCCGGCGGAACATGAAATTGTCGGTGGCGAAGCCGAGCAGCATGCCGGCCGCCGAAAGCTGGCGCTCGTAGCGCGGGATCCAGGCGAGCCAAACCCGGCGCAGTTTATGGGCGTGCGAGGAGAGCTGCATGGTTTAGAGCCGTAACGGGCGCTCTATGTGCCCGAGGGGCCGAGGGTGATGCAAGCGTAGTTCCCTATTGTCATCCCCGGCCGACCCCGGACTTGTTCCGGGGGCGGGGAACGGGACCCAGGCCGTGCCAAAGGCGAGTTCCTTCAGAACAATGCTGAGTGCTTATTCGCGATTGCCGCAGGCGTCGACACCTGGGTCCCCTTCCCTCGCGCGCAAGGGCGCGCTCGCCGGGATGACACTGAGGATTTGGATGCGCTACACTTCTCCCATGTCGAACAAGCGTTCGCTTCTCGTCCTCTGCGCCAGGATCGGCTACACCCCGCCGCGCCGCTAGGGCCGCGCGCGCCTCGCGCTGCGCCTTTTCCATTCACGGCAACCGGCAGCGGAAATCCCATGGCAAATCCTTCATCCAAGCACAATCAGACTCAGCACTGGCGCGCGCTCGACGCCGCCCACCACATCCATCCCTTCTCAGACACTGCGGCGCTCAACAAGGAGGGCGTGCGCGTCATCACGCGCGCGGAAGGCATCTATCTATGGGATTCCGACGGCAACCGGATGCTCGACGGCATGTCGGGCCTCTGGTGCGTGCAGGTGGGCTACGGCAACAAGGAACTGGCGCAAGCCGGCTGCGAGGCGCTGAACACGCTTCCCTATTACAACCACTTCTTCAAGACCTCGAATCCCTACACCGTCGAGCTCGCGGCCAAGCTCGCGAGCCTCTTGCCCGAAGGCCATAGCCGCGTGCTGTTCGCCAATTCCGGCTCCGAGGCCAACGATTCCGCGCTCAAGCTCATCCGCTATTACTGGAACCTGCGCGGGATGCGTGAAAAGAAGATCCATCTGTCGCGCGAATACGCCTATCACGGGGTGACGATGGCGGCTGCGTCGCTATCGGGCCTGACACCGATGCATCCGCAATGGGATCTGCCGCTGCCGGGGTTCGAAAAGGTGCCGGGGCCGTATTGGTACGGCGCCAGGCAGGCGGGCTATGGCGACATCGGCGCCGACGAATTCGGCGTTAAGATCGCGAACAAGCTCGAAGAGAAGATCCTCGCGCTCGGACCCGAGCGCGTGGCTTCGTTCTCCGCCGAGCCGGTCCAGGGCGCGGGTGGGCTGATCTTCCCGCCCGACAGCTATTGGCCGGCGGTCGCCGAGATCTGCGCCAAATACGACGTGCTGCTGCATCTGGACGAAGTGATCACGGGCTTCGGGCGGCTGGGCGAATGGTTCGGCGCGCAGGCCTACGGCATCTCGCCCGACATCATGACCATGGCCAAGGGATTGTCGTCCGGCTACCAGCCGATCTCGGCGATCTCGCTGGGCGCGCGCATGGGCGAGGCGATCGCCAATGCGGGCGAGGAGCTGGTGCACGGCTACACCTATTCCGGCCATCCCGTCGCAAGCGCGGTGGCACTGAAGAATCTCGAAGTGATCGAGCGCGACGGCCTGGTCGGCCGCGTCCGCGACGGGATCGGGCCGTATCTCCAGCGGCGCATGCGCGAGGTCCTGGCGGATCATCCGCTGGTCGGCGAAGTGCGCGGGCGCGGACTGCTCTGCGCCATCGAGCTGGTCGCCGACAAGAAGGAGCGCCGCTTTTTCCCCAACCCCGGCGACATCGGCACCCATTGCCGCAATTACTGCTTCGCCAGCGGCCTGATCATGCGCGCGATCCGCGACACCATGGTCTGCGCGCCGCCCCTCACCATCACCGAACGCGAGGTCGACGAGATGATCGGGCTGGCCAAAGCCGCCATCGACCGCACGGCGCGCGATTGCGGGAAGATGTAAGGATTGCTTGGCAGGCGACGGATGCGGAGGTCCCCTTCCGCCGATCCGACATCACGCGCTACGGCGTGAACTGGTACACCACACCGTAAGAGGCATCGCCGCCCTGGTACGCGGTTCCGTAGAAATTGCCGTCGCGGCCGAGCGTCAGTCCGCCGATCGGCGTCGCGCCATCGGCGGAATTGGGCCGGCTGCCGAAATTGTAGACGACGGTCTCGCTCCACGTGCCGTCGCCGTTGGGCGCGAGCTTGTAGATCACGCCGCAACTGCCGCAATAGGGCGCCGCGCCGCCGCGCTGGGTGGTGCCGAAGAGATTGCCGTGGCCATCGAATACCGGCGTCTGCCAGGGGCCGATGCCGTTGCTGCCGCCGAACGCGGCCAGGGTCTGCTCCTGCCAGCCGGCGGTGGAATGCGACAATTCGAAGATCGCGCCATAGCCGCTCGTCCCCGCCATTTCCGAGCCGTAGAGATTGCCCGCTGCATCGAGCGTCAGCCCGCCCTGCAGATTGCCGCCTTCGTCCGGCGTGAACTCGTGGATCTTCGTGAACTGCCATTTGCCCCCGGACGACGGGCTGAGCTGAAACACCACGCCGCGCCCGCCGCTGCCGCCTGCCATGGTGGTGCCGTAGAGATTGCCGCTTGCGTCGATGGCGAGCGCGCCGGAACCGGGGACGCTGCCGTCGCTGCCGCTGCCGCAGAAGCGGTGCAGGTCGCGCTCGTTCCAGCTGTCGTTGACCGGCTTGAGCGCGAAGACGCTTCCCAGATCGTTCGCACACGGATTGTTGGCCGCGGTGGTGCCGTAGAGGGTGCCCTTGCGGTCGAGCGTCAGGCTCGCCATCGGCCCCTCGAAGGCGCGGTTCGGCGCGGGCCACGAATAGAGCGTGCTCTGGCGCCATTTGCCGTCTTTGGCCGGGCTCAGCGCATAGACCGTGCCGCAGCCCACAAGCGTGCCATTGGACATGCAATTGCCGCTGCCGCCGAAAGCGGTGCCGCCGTAGAGATTGCCCTTGGCATCCATGACGACGCCACCCGCCGGATTGGCGCCGTCGCCGCCACAGGTGAAGCTGTAGACGACGCTCTGCGCCCACGCGCCGCCTTGCGATTTGCGCAGGCGATAGACCGCGCCGCATTTCGCCGCGCCGCCGGCATAGGTCGTGCCGTAGAGATCGCCGTTCACGTCCATGAACGGTGCGGCTTCCGGGTAGGCGCCGTCCTCCGCACCCTTGAAGGCATAGAGCACATTGAGTGCGCCGGCTTTCGCGTTGGTCGCGCCTGCCGCCGCCGCATCCGTCGCAAGCGCGGCGCCGAGACCGAAGCTCAGGCAGACAAGCAGCACGCGCCCGGCGGAACCGGTCCGCGGCGCAGGATCACGATCGCACATGAAAGGCACCCTTCGGTCATAGCAAGGCAGCAAAGGGAAAAAGCCTGACCGCTCAATAGGTTCCGATAATTTCCCTCAAAGGACATGATGCGCGTGGGCGAAGAGTACGCGCCAGGCGAAAGTGCTCGTGAAACGAGCTTGAGAAATGCGCCCGCCCGCTATTCCTCGATTTGGAAGACCGTGCCGGCGTTGGCGGGACCGCCGGAGTCGGTCATGCCGTAGAGATTGTGCGACTGATCGACAACGAGGTTTCCGGCGGGCGAGGAGCCGTCGGAGCGCTGGAACGCGTGAACCGTCTTGAGAACACCGATCAGCGACACGCGGAAGAGAGTGCCCGCCGCGCCCGCCCCGCCCTGGGTCGTGGTGCCGAAGACGCCGCCGACCGGGGTCATGGCCAGGGTGCAGAGCGGATATAGACCGTCGGCGTGGCCGGTGAACGAATAGAGCAGATGGAACGTGCGCGCGGCCTTCATCTCGAAAACCGTGCCATAACCGCCGGCACCGCCCTGGATCGTCGTTCCGAACAGATTGCCGGCGCCATCCATGATGAGACCGTTCGCGGCTTCGCCGTCGCCATTGTCGAACTCATGCAGCGTCTTGAATTGCCCGCTTGCGGTCAATTCGAAGACGATGCCGCTCTGATTAATTCCGCCCAGATGCGTGGTGCCGTACAGATTTCCACTGCCATCGCGCACCAGCGCGCCTTCGGGGCTGGCCCCGCCGTCGCCCCCTTGGAACACATGAAGCTGTTTGAAACCGTTGGGGCCTGGGCTTATCTCAAAGAGCGTGCCCATGTCCTCGGAGCCGACCGTCGTAGTGCCATAGATGTTATCGTGGGAATCCACGATGACGCCGCCGCGCGGCGAGCCACTGTCGCTGCTGCCGTCGAAGTCGATGATGTCCCTTTCAAAGCCGTCCTGGGCGACCAGGAACACGCTACCATAGCCATGGTCGCCGCCGTCATACGTCACGCCCAGGATATTGCCGTGCGAATCCATGGCAATATTTCCGATCGGACCGCCGCGGCCGGCTGGAAAGGAATAGATCACGGTTTCCGTCCCCGAAGGCGTCAGCTTGAAGACGGTCCCGTGACCGTTAGCGCCGCCTGCGGCGGTGGTGCCGAACAGGTTGCCCTGGGAATCCTGCACAAGGCTGAGCGGCGCGCCGCCGTCGCTTCCGCCGCTGAAGGCGTAGAGCGTGTGCAGCGCATGGGCCGATACCCCGAACGATTGCCACAACAGCGCCGCCGCGCCGAGCCCAACAAGACGAATATTCATCGACGCACCTTTGTACAGTCGGCGTAATCGCCTGTTCATGCCTTCAAATGCAAGGCCCGAACGCGAATCTACCACTATCTCGCGCCAAATCTCTGCACGCTCCGGACTCACAGACAGTGGCGCTGTCACAAGTGGGGTGAGCGCGCCGCTAATAGACCAGCGGTGCGGAGCCGTGGGAGTCGAGACGCAGGACGCGGCGGTCGGCCTGCCAGATTTCGATCGTGTAGCCGTTGCCGGCGAGGCGCCGCGCCACGTCTTGGGCCTCTTCGTCGTCGCGGAACTGCGCATATTCGCCCTTGGTGATGCGCCCGTCCTCGTCCAGCCAATACACCCGATAGGTATCCATCTCCGCCTCACCCTTGGAAAACGTCCAAGGGTGGCGCGGGCTGCGTGGGAACTGCTGGAACCTGCCCGCGGGCGATGCGTTTGGGGGCGGCGCTCAGGCCATGCTGGCAGCGAGGTCGCCCAGGCCCGGATGCTGCGCCACGGCCAAGTCTGCTGCGGTTTTCTCGACCGCTTCCGCGAGTTCGTGCCATCCTGCCGCCATGGCGATCAGCTCGGCCTTCATGGTGGGATCTTCAGTCGCGGCCGCCTGGGCCAGGGCGATGGCGGCCGAACGGCGGAATCGCTCGGCGCGGCTAGGGACCGGGGCGGTGTCCGAAACGCGGTTATCCAATGATAGTACTCCCTGCACCCCCCGCAGCACGAACGGCCAAACTGCCAGTCCGTTCCGTGGCTTGCGCAGTTATTCGCCATAAGTGGCAAACCTGTCGCAGGCCCCTTGCCGCGCGTCCGCGCGGACGGGCCTTATTGGTCGCGATTCCCGGTGTCGTTCGAGGCGCTGTAGGGGAAATTGAGCTGCGCCGCGCGCTCGTTCGCCAGCCGCGACCAAGCCTCGGCGATCTCCAGATAGAGCATGCGTTGCGTCTCGTCGCGCTCGGCAGCCGCCTTTGCGCGCCACGCATCCGCCCGCTCGCGGAAGGCAGTGACCTTTTCCACGTGAGCCCTTGGCCCCTTAAGCCGGCGCGGAATTTATAGGCGATCACAGTCGCGTGACGATAACCAAAGCTAGGATGACAACAAAAAAATTTCGGCCCTGGAGAGCGCGAGAAAAAGTGCGCGGGCCCACGCGAGGGCGGGAATTTATCGCACATTCAGACGTTTAGACACTCGTGACGGGGGCGTAGAGTCAGGCGTTGCGCGTGTCGAGTATATTCACGGCCACCGGTGAGAGCGACGGGCACAAGGCCACGATCCTGATCGTGGACGACGAGACCCTGGTACGCTGGGTGATCGCCGAGCATCTGCAGGCTTGCGGGTTCAACGTGCTGGGCGCATCGAGCGCGGACGAGGCGATCGAGGCGATCCGGCGCTTCGAGGGGCACATCGACATCGTTTTCTCCGATGTGCGCATGCCGGGCACGATGGATGGCTGCGCGCTCGCAGGCTGGGTGCGGGCGAACAGGCCTTCGACGGCGGTCATCCTCACCTCCGGCGACGCCCAGGCGCAGGACATGGCGCGGGAACTCTGCGAGCATGTCGGCGACATCGTGCGCAAACCCTACGACTTCGATGCCGTCGTCGCCCGCATCGAGCACACACTGAGCGCAGCAAGGTCCGCCTCGCAGCCGCGCGCGTGAGAAACGCCAAGCGCGCCGCCCTCGCAGGCCGCGTCACATCTGTGCTTGCTCTTCGACCTGCTCCTGTTCTCTCTCCACCGGGGTCGGGCGGTGGATGAGCCGGCGCGTCTTCCAGGTGCCGCGCCTGAACCACAGCGCGGCGACGATGGCGGTGGCGACATTGGCGAGGGGCGTCGACCACCAGATGCCGTCGGCCCCGAGGGCGCTGTACTTCGCCAGCGCGAAGGCGAGCGGGATCTGCAGCGCCCATTGCGAGACCAAGCTGATCGTCATCGCCGCGATCATCTCGCCCGCGGCACGCAGCACGCCCATCAGGGCGAACTGCAGCCCGATGAAGCCGAAGCTCCAGGCGACGATGCGGATATAGGCCGCGCCTTCCTTGATGACGCGCGGGGCTTCGGGGACGAAGAAGCGCACGATCTGCGGGGCGAAGGCCACGCACACGAGCCCGAACACGGTCAGCACCGAGAAGGTGACGATGCCCGCCAGCCGCGCCACTTTTTCCGCGCGCGCGAGGTCGCCCGCGCCGATGCTCTGTCCGACCAGGGTCGAGGTGGCCATCGAGAAACCCATCGCCGGGATCAACATCACGTTGAACACGTTGGCGCCGACGCCGAAGCTTGCCGTCACCACCGTGCCGAAACTCACGATCAGGAAGGTGAGCACGGTCATGCCCAGGCCGCGCGCCGACTGCTCGATGCTGGCGGGATAGCCCAGCAGAAAAGCGCGCTTGACGAATCCGATATCAGGCACGAAGTCGCCCCAGCGGACATGGATGCCGTAGCGCCCGCCGAACAGCAGGCGCAGGGCGACCGCGGCGGCGATCATCTGCGCGACGAGCGTCGCGATGGCTGCCCCCATCACGCCCAGCGCCGGCACGCCGAGCCGGCCGAAGATCAGAACCGGATCGAGCGCGAAGTTCACGATTACCGTGCCCGCCACGATATAGAGCGGCGCTTTCACCTCGCCCGCGCCGCGCAGCAATCCCTGCGCCATGGCGTAGATGAAGGTGAAGGGCAGCGCCGCGAAGATCACGCGCATGAAGCCGAGCGCGGCGCCATAGACTTCCGGCGCCACGCCCATCAGGCGCAGCAGCCAAGGCGCGAGTACCCAGCCCAGCGCGGCGAGCCCGAGCGCGATCGCAACGATCGTGACCAGCGTCTGCGCCGCGACATGGTCGACCATCTTGTGGTCGCGCGCGCCGGTGTATTGCGCGATCAATGTCGTGCCGGCGATGGCGAAGCCCATGCCGGCCGCGACCAGCACGAACATCACCGGCAGGGTGATCGACACCGCCGCCACCGCGAAGGCACCCAGCCTTCCGACCCAGAAGGCATCGACGATCTGATAGGCGACTTGCAGGATGTTGGCGCCCATGATCGGGACCGCGAGCAGGAACAGCGCGCGCGGGATCGAACCCTGGAGAAGCCGGGGATCGACGGTGCGTCGCGCGGGGCTGTTCTTCTGTGTCATCGTTCCGGACCGGCGCGAAGCTTTTCGGGGGGCGCTGCTTGAACGTCGGCTTTGCGGCAGTCAACAGGCGGCCCGTTTGGATCCGCAGCAGAGGGCTCTCGGATGCGGTAAATTTACAACTGTCATTAAGAAAATCTTATTTCCTTCGATTACAGAGAAAATAGTTGCAAAGTGTGGCCCGGTTGCATAGCTTGTCCCTGAAGGGTGGAACTAGTCCAGCAAGCACTGCCCCCCCGCTCGCAAGCTGGACTTCGCTCTTCGTGGTGCCGGTCATCCCCTCCCGGCACTGGCGCGTAACGGCGCATCAGGCGCCCGACTGGCCCCCCGGTCGGGCGCCATTTTATTGGGGCGGGGTCACCCGCCTCAGCGTCAGATTGATCCGCCCGCCGCCCGGAATCTGTCCCGAAGTTCCCGCTTTCACACGGTCGATGCCGTGGAAGGCCAGCCGCGCCGGGCCGCCGAATACCAGCACATCGCCCGACCGCAGGGCCACGCCGCGGGTCGGATCGCGCCGCGACGTGCCACCGATGCGGAACAGCGCCTCGTCCCCCAACGAGACCGAAAGCACCGGCGCGTCGCGCGCGCCTTCGTCGCGGTCCTGGTGCAGGCCCATCTTTGCGCCGGCGCGATAGAGATTGACCAGGCAGCATTGCGGCGGTGCTGGGTATTGCGTCAGCTCATCCCACAGCGCCAGCAGCAGCGGCGGGATCGCCGGCCAGGGTTTTCCGCTCAGCGGATGGGTGGGCTGATAGCGATAGCCGCTCTTGTCCGAGACCCAGCCGAGCGGTCCGAAATTGGTCTCCTCTACCGAGAACGGCGCACCCGACAAGGGCATGCGCGGGCGATAGAACGGCGCCAGCTCGACGCGCGCCAGCACGTCATCCAGCAGTGCGCGCTGCGCGCCTGCGTCCAGCCTGCCGTGCCACAGCACCACCCCGGGCGCTACGTCCAGCCTCAGCGCGTCTGTCGGGGCTTCCACGGTTCCCATACGCCATTGAACGTTTCGGCCGGCAGGAGGCGTGCGAATTCGTCGGGGTCGTAACTCTCGCGCACCCATTGCGCCAGCGGACGCCCCTGCGCCATCTCCTTTGCCAGCGGCAGGAACGCGCGCAGCCAGCGCTGCCGCGGCCGCGGAAAATGCAGATAGGGCAGGGCGCGGAACTGGCGCTGCGCATGCTCGAGCGCGGTCCAGCCGTCGCGATGCACCAGATAGAGCGCCGCGGCGAAGCTGGTACGGTCCTGGCCGCCGGAGCATTTGAGCAGGAACGGCTTCGGCGCACGCTCGAAGGCGTCGAGCAGCGCGACCAGCATCGCGCGCAAGGGCAGGCGGCGCGAATCCATCATCGCGTCGAGATGGGCAACGCCTTCGCGCGCGCAGATCGCGTTCTCGTAATCCCACCAGGGAAACTGCGGGTGATGGCCGCGCAGATTGATCACCGCGCGCAGGCCGTTGGCATGCAGGAACGGCGCCAGCATCTTCAGATAGGATTGCGACGAGCGCGCCGCCTCGCCCGGCACGATCCAGTGGAAATTGTACAGGCGGTTGAGCAGGTGTTTGCGCATGGTTCCGGCTTGAGACTATATCTTTGGTTACGCATGCGGACATTCCTGGTCAATCTCGCGCGCCGTCCCGACCGGCTGGCAGCCATGACGGCGCAGCTCGAGCGGCTGGGCATCGGCTTCGAGCGCTTTGACGCCGTCGATGCGCATTCGACGCCGCGCGAGGTGCTGGACGCGCCGTTCGCGGCCGGCGGCCCGCTCGGCCCGCTCTCGCCCGGCGACAAGGGCTGCACCCTGAGCCACCTCCATCTCTGGCGCAGGATCGCCGAAGGTCCGGACGCTTTCGCCGCAGTGCTCGAAGACGACATCCTGCTTTCCGATTCGGCGCCCGAATTCCTGCTGAGCAGCGAGTGGATTCCCCAAGGTGTCGGCCTGGTGAAGCCCGAACGCTACGGCGACGAGAACCAGCTCATCGTCATCGGCAAGCCGCGGCTCAGCGTGAAGGGGCGGGTGCTCGCGCCGCTGCTGTCGCGCCACACGGGCACCGGCGGCTATATCATTTCCCGCGAAACGGCGGCGCGCCTCGCAGGCCAGCCCGGGAAGATCGCGCTCCCCGTCGACCACCTGATGTTCAACCCCAACAACTCGCCCGTCTTCCACTGGCTGAAGCCCTGGCAGCTGCTGCCCGCGATCCTCGACCAGCGCGAAGAGGTCGGCGGCGCCACCGACATCAACCGCACCCGCCAGGCGACCAGGCCGCGCGGCTTGGCGCTGGTGAAACGCCAGCTCCGGCGCAACTATTACGACCTGCGTTTGGTGCCCCGGCAGGTGGCGCAGGTGCTCTTCGGACAGGCGCGCGTGGTGAAGATTCCAATTGTGTAGTTGAAAGAGGGACCAGCGATGGATTTCACCGAGCACACCATTGCCAGCAACGATGGGCCGCGCGTCTATCTGCGCGACTATGCGCCGCGCGCCGCCGCCAAGCTCCCCGTCGTCTGCCTGCACGGGCTGACGCGCAACTCGGCGGACTTCGAGGCCGTGGCGCCGCGCATCGCGAGCTCGGGCCGCCGCGTGCTGGCCTTCGACGTGCGCGGCCGGGGCAAGTCCGACTGCGATCCCGATCCCGCGCGCTATCGCCCCGATGTCTATTGCGCCGATGTTCTCAAGGCGCTCGACACGCTCGGCATTGCGCGCGCGGTCTTCTTCGGCACCTCGATGGGCGGGATCATGACGATGATCATTGCCGCGACCGCGCCTGCACGCGTCGCTGCGGCCATCCTCAACGACATCGGTCCCGAGGTCGATCCCAAGGGCTTGGCGCGCATCGCCTCCTATGTCGGCAAGTCCGGCCCGTTCGATTCCTGGAGCGAGATGACGGCGGCGGTGAAAGCGGGGCAGGGCGCGCTTTTCCCGGGCCGCGACGACGCGTTCTGGCAGCGCTTTGTCCGCCGCGTGGCGCGCGAGCGCGCGGACGGCAAAGTCGAATTCGCCTACGATCCCAAGATCGCGGTGGCGTTTGCCCCCGCTCCCGATGCGCCGCCGCCGCCCAGCCTCATTCCGCTGTTCGAGGCCTTGGCGCGCGTGCCCGTCCTCGTCATCCGCGGCGCCGAGAGCGACATCCTTTCGCGCGACGGATTGGCGACGATGAAGCGCATCAAGCCCGATCTCGTGGTGGCGGAAGTGCCGGCGACCGGCCATGCGCCAACCCTGGAAGAACCCGAAGCGCAGGCGGCGATCGAAACTTTCCTCGCGCAGGTCGAATGACGCGCCGTCACAGCGCCGCCGACAGCGTCGCCGATGCGATCGTCGCGGAGGTTGGCCGTAATATCGTGCTCGGCCTGCCGCTGGGGCTGGGCAAGGCACCGCACATCGCCAATGCGCTTTATGCGCGCGCGGCAGCGGACCCCTCGATCAAGCTCACCATCTTCACCGCGCTGACGCTGGAGAAGCCGAGGCCGCACAGCGATCTCGAACGCCGGTTTCTGATGCCGGTGGTGGAGCGGCTGTTCGGCGACTGGCCCGAGCTCCTGCATGTCCAGGCGCTGCGGCACGGAACCTTGGCGGCGAATGTCGAGGTCAACGAGTTCTTCTTTCTTGCCGGGCGTTGGCTCGGCGTGCCCTTGGCGCAGCAGAGCTACATCAGCGCCAACTACAGCCAGGCGATGGGTTATCTGCTCGACCGCGGCGTCAATGTCGTGGCGCAGCTGGTGGCGCGGCAGGGCGATGCGTACAGCCTGAGCTGCAATCCCGATCTGACCCTCGATCTGCTGCGCGAGCGCCGCGAAGGCCGGGCCGATTTCCTGCTCGTCGGCCAGGTCAACGATGCATTGCCCTTCATGCCGGGCGACGCTGTGGTCGATGAGGCGGCCTTCGCGCATGTGCTCGAAAGTCCGCAGACGCAGTTCGGGCTGTTCGCGCCGCCGCGCGAGCCGATCGGTCCCAAGGCCTACGCCATCGGCCTGCATGCGGCGCGCCTGGTTGCCGATGGCGGGACCTTGCAGGTCGGCATCGGCGCGGAAGGCGACGCGGCCATCCAGGCCCTGCTCCTGCGCCACAAGCAGAACGCCGTATTCCAACAGGCTGTCGGCCGGCTCACGGGCAATGCGCCGCCGCTCGTGCGCGAGGAGGACGCGCCGTTCGTGGAAGGCCTCTACGGCGTCAGCGAAATGTTCGTCGACGGCTTCCTCGATCTCTTCGATGCCGGCATCCTCAAGCGCGAGGTCGACGGCGCGCTGCTGCACGCGGCGTTCTTCCTGGGACCGCAGGCGTTCTACGACCGGCTCCGCACCATGCCGACCGCGCTGCTCGACAAGTTCCGCATGACGTCGGTGCGTACCACCAACGAGTTGCCGCCGGGAGCGCGAGCCGCGCGCGTCAAGGCGCGCTTCATCAACAATGCGATGATGGCGACGCTGCTCGGCGCGGTGGTCTCCGACGGCCTGGAAGACGGCCGCGTGGTGAGCGGCGTCGGCGGCCAGCACAATTTCGTCACCCAGGCCTTCGCGCTGCCCGACGCGCGCTCGATCATCACGCTCAAATCCACGCGCGAGGCGAAGCCCGGCAAAACCGCGTCCAACATCCGATGGCGCTATGGCCATGTCACGATCCCGCGGCACGAACGCGACATCGTGGTCACCGAGTACGGCATCGCCGATCTGCGCGGCAGGACTGACGCTGAGGTGGTGGCGGCAATGCTGTCGGTGGCGGATTCGCGCTTCCAGGACGAGTTGCTGCGCGAAGCGAAGGACGCAGGCAAGATCGCGCGGACGTACCAGATCCCTGCTGCCCATCGCGACAACACGCCCTTGCGGCTCGAGCGCGCGCTGGCGCCGCTAGAGCTGCCGCCGTTTCCTTTCGGCACGGAATTCACGCAGGTGGAGCAGCGGCTGCTCGTCGCGCTGGAGAAGCTGGAGGGCGCCGCGCCGTCGGCCCTGTTGCATCTCGCGCTCAAGGGCCTTTCGGGTACGAGCGACGGCGAGGCTTTGTCGCGGATGCGGCTGGAACGGCCGAAAGGCGTGGGGCAACGTCTGTCGGCCCTGCTGCTCAAGGGCGCTTTGGGTGACAATCGCGTAACGGGCCGCGCCGGGACGTGATTGTTGGCGCCGAAGCCGCTAGGTTTGGCGCAACCTCGGGAGGGACACATGAACAGGCGATGGCTGGCCGCGGGCGCGGCGCTTCTTCTGCTGGCGGCGGCGCCGGCAGGGGCCAAGGGCAGCAGCGACTACGGCGCGGCGGTGAGCGACAAAGCGCGGCCCGACACCGACCGCCAGCTCGATCCGGAGCGCAAGCCTGCCGACATGCTGGCGCTGGCCCATGTCCGGCCGGGCATGAAGGTGATGGATCTGATCCCCGGCCGCGGCTACTTCACGCGCCTGTTCGCGGTCGCCGTCGGGCCGAAGGGCTATGTCTACGCCTATCAGCCTTCCGACCTCGATGCCGTTCTCAAGGGCAAGACGCCGCCGATCAATGCGGTGGCGGCGAACTATCCCAATGTCAGCGTCGTCCACGCGCCGGTGAACGATCTGGTGGCGCCCGAGCCGCTCGATCTCGTCTGGACGTCGCAGAACTATCACGACCTGCACGACAGCTTCTTCGCGCCCGCGGATCTCGCCAAGGTCAACAAGCGCGTTTACGACGCGCTGAAGCGCGGCGGACTCTATATCGTGCTCGATCATGCGGCCGAGAAGGGCTCGGGCCTGCGCGACACCGACACGCTGCACCGCATCGACGAGGCGGTGGTCAAGAAGGAAGTGATGGCGGCAGGATTCAAGTTCGCCGGCGAAAGCGACGTGCTGCGCAACCCGCAGGACAATCGCACCCTCAAGGTCTTCGACCCGGCCATCCGCCACAAGACCGATCAGTTCATTCTCGTTTTCCGCAAGCCGTAAAGGACGGAGTCGCAAGTTGCGTTTGGTCGCGTTGGCGTTGGTTTCGGCGGTGCTGGTTTCGGGAGCGGGGACGCAGACACCGCCTCTGTCGGTTCCGTCTGCGACTGCGCCCGGCCTTCAGCGCATCCACGGCACGATCAGCGCCTACGATCCGGTGCTGCGCAGCCTGAGCATCGCGAGCGGCAAGAGCACCGTGCAGGTGACGCTGCCCCAGGACTTGCGCATCGTCTACAACCAGCGCCGCAAGGTCGCCGACCTCAAGCAGGGCGATTATATCGGCACCGCTGCGCTCAAGGCTGCCGATGGCAAGCTGCATGCGCAGCAGATCGCGGTGTTTCCCGACTCGCTGCGCGGCACGGGCGAGGGGCAGTATGCGATGGGCGATCCCGCGTCCAACCGCATCATGACCAACGCCACGATCGCTGCCGTGACCGCGTCGGCGCCGAACAGCGGCATCTTGGGCGTCAACTATCGCGGCGACGCGCCGGGGGCGGACGGAACCTGCACCGGTCACGCGAATTCCGATAGCGCCGCGGGCTGCAGCGGCCATGCCGACATCGTGGTGGCGCCGGGGGTTCCGATCATCGCGCTGATGCTGGGCGACGAGAGCCTCCTGATCCCCGGCGCGGCGGTTTCGCTTGTGGCCTCGTCGGGCAGCGGCAGCCTCGAAGCCACGCGCCTCACTGTCGAAAAAGACGGCGTGAAGCCGGTATTGTGAATGCGACTGATCCTCCTCCCTTCTTGCGGGAGAAGGACGGCTCTTCAAGTCTTTGCCATCTCGCGGTAGCGCGGCTCGTCGCCGGCGCGGGCTGGGGTGTGATGGACGTCGCCGGGCCTGGGCAGGTCCCGCGTCCAGGCGGCGAGCTCGAGCGCGATGCCGTCGGGATCGTAGAAATAGATCGAGCGCACAAAGGTCGTCGGCGTGATCTCGAGACTGGCCTGCATCGGCGAGTCGTCGTGGTTGATGACAGGCGAGCAGGCGATGCCCTTGGCGGTGAGCCGGGCGCGGTAGTCCTCGATCTTCTCCGCCGGCACGTTGATCGCGACATGGTTCATCGAGCCGTGCGCCGAGGGACCCGGGATGGCCGCGCGCTTGGCGGAAGCGATGCCGGGCTGGGCCTTGGGCGCATCGGCGAACCAGAAGAAGGCGAGGCTGTCGCCGTTGCCCAGGTCGAAGAAGAAGTGCTGCCCCATGCCGCGCGGCAGATCGATGGTCTTGATCAGCGGCATGCCGAGCAGGCCGGAATAGAAATCGACCGTGCGCTGCATGTCGCTCGACACCAGCGCGAGATGATTGATGCCGAGAAACTGGAACTCGGGGTTTTGGGGACGCGCCATGGTGGTCTCCGCGGTGACGGAGACGACGCTAGCATCAGAAATAGACGCGGGCGAGCAGCTGGAACTGGGTCTCGTCCTGGTGGGCGGGGTCGCCGGCCAGGACGCGCTCGTCCCGGCGATCGTCGAGCGCGATGAGCTCGCCGGTGAAGCGCAGCCATTTCTCGGGCAGCCACGTCATCGACAGCGTCACGGCATGGCCGTCTTCGTTGAGATCCGAAGGGAAGGTGGCGCGCGTGCGGGTCTGGAAGATGTCGCCGCGCGCCGCGAACAGCAGCGGGCCCATGTCGTAGCCGACAAGCGCATAGGCGGCGCGGAAATCCGTGGTCTGGCGATAGAAGGGCGACGGGATGATGGTGGTCGCGCCGCTCAGTCCCTGCGCCAGAAGCGTGAACTTCCCCAGCTGCTTCTCGAATCCCGCCTCCCAAAAGCGTGTCGCCCACGCGATCTGGTTGTCCTTGATGACGCGCGGATCGGCCTCGTTGTCGTAGTAGACGACATTGGCTTGGCCGAAATCGTCGCTTTGCCAGGAAAGATCGCCGTACCAGCCGGGCCGGCCGTCCATTTCCGTGAAGAGATTTCCGTACACCTCAGATCCCGAACCGAAGCCCGCGAGGTCGGGCAAACGGGTCGGCGAGAAAAGGCCCTGGGGCCGGTCGGTCAATGTCCAGCCTTCTTCGGCGATCACCACGCCCGCCGGATCGTTCCAGCCGAAGAGGGCGCCGGAGAGCGCCACGCTGCCGCCGTCATAGCGGTATTCCGCGGTGCCTTCGGCGCCGATGGCGCGCAGTTCCTCGCCGACCCAGGAATTGATCGCGCTCGGCGTGATCGTCCAGAAGCTGCTCCAGCCGATCTGGTCGTTCTCCAGCGACCCCGGCGGAAAGAAGGCGCCGAGCTTGACCGACCAACGCCACGCGCCGGTGGAGACCGGGCGGTAGCGGATGTAAGCCTCGAGCAGATCTATCGCCGGGCCATACGCGGCATTGATCCGCCCGGTCGCGGTGAGCGTGAGTTCGGGGAGCACGATGACGCGGCCTTCGCCGATGATGTCGCCGATGTGCAGGCCGTTGTCGTCTTCGCCGTAGCGCAGCTTGCCCAGGCCGCCGTCGATCAGCGAGTCGATGTGCGGCGCCATCACCAGGCGCGCATCGCCATAGCCCGCGAACTGGAAGTCGATCGCGTGCGCCGGCGAGGCGAGGCACAGCAAGAAGAGGGTGAGGCGCTTCATGCGGCCTCGCTCAACGCGTGCGCGTCCTGGGGCAGACGGATCTCGACCGTCGTGCCGTAGCCCGGCGCGCTCGCGATCGTGAGCGTGCCGCCATGCAGTTCGACGATCGCCTTGGCGAAGGGCAGCCCCAGTCCGGCGCCCTGATGCTGACCGTCGAGCGCGGAGCGCAGCCGGTGGAAGGGCTTGGTGACGACCGCGAGGTCTGCCGCCTCCATGCCGATTCCGCTGTCCGCAATGCGAATGATGAGCGCGTTCGCTTCGTGCCGCGCCTCGACGCGGATCTGACCGCCCGCGGGCGTGAACTTGACGGCATTGTGCAGAATGCTGGCAAAAGCCTGGGCCAGCTTGTCCGCGTCGCCGTCGATCTCGGGGAGTTCTTGCGTCTCGACGATCACCTCCAACGCCGCCGCGCCGGAGAGTACCGTGGCGAGCGCACGCTGCAGCACCTGCGAGGGCGCCATGCGCCGGCGGGCGATGACCAGCGTGCCCTTCTCGACCTCGGCCAGATCCAGCATGCACGAGACCAGCGCGAGCAGCTTCTCGCCGCTGTCGCAGATGTCGCCGGCATAGTCGCGGTAGCGCGCGACCCCGAGGGGGCCGAGAATCTCCTGCCGCAGCATGTCGCCGAAGCCGACGATGGCATTCAACGGCGTGCGTAATTCGTGGCTCATATTGGCGAGGAACTGCGATTTGGCCTCGTTGGCGCGGACGGCTTCGTTGCGCGCGGTCTCGAGAGCGCCGATCATCGCGGTAAGCGCGGCTTCGCGTTCGGCGATGGAGCCGGTCATGCCGGCGATCGCTCTGCTCAGCTGCCCGATCTCGTCCTTGCCGCCGACGGGCGCGGGCGTCGTGTAGTCGCCCGCGGCGATGCGCCTTGCCGTCGCCGCCAACGCTTCCAGCGGCCGCGCCGCGCGGCGCACCACCAGCATCGCTGCAGCCGCGGCGAGGACCAGTGCGAAGAACAGCACCAACAGTATCGGCGGCACGATCGCGCGATAGGCGGCAAACGCCTCCGCCATCGGATAGCCGAGCACCGCGACCACCGGCGCGCTGTGGGACGCGGTCTTGAGAAACGTGCTCACGGTGAGGAATTCGTCCGCTTCGGCATTCTCGATGACGGCGCCGGCTTGTACTGCGACGTGCGCGTCGGGAAGCGGAATGCGATCGGGACCGCTGCGCGTGCGCGCGCTCACGCGCCAACGCCCGTCCGCGCGCAAGGTCGCAAGCGCGATCGAGCGCTGGGTCTGCGAAAGCGTGCCGAGCTTGGCGAGCAAAGCATCGTCGATGGGCACGCAGGCGGCGATGAAGGCGATCGCCACCGGCGCGCGCACCGGCACGACGACGATCCAGTAGACCCTGCCGCCAAGTGTCGCGAGCGAAGTTCGCCCGCCCGACGTGGTCGAATCGTTGAGCATCTGCGGCCATGCGAAAGCCTTGCCGGTCATCCCCGCCGCACCGGTATCTGCAGTGGTGGTGCCGTCGAGCCCCACCAGCATCATGCGCGTGGCGCCGACGCGCCTGCCGTGATTGCGCAGCGCCGACAGCTCGGTCTCGTAATCGTGCCGCGCGATGGCCTGGCGCAGAGCGAAGTCGAGGGACAGCACCTCGACGTCGTCGGCGACGCGCTCGGAAAGCAGCGTGAGCTGACGCTGGAACACGGCGGTGGCTTGCGTCAGTTCGACCTTGGCTTTTTCGACCAAGCTGTGGCGCAGATAAACGTAAGCTGCGAAACCGGTGAGCATCTGCACGACCGCCAGCGTCACGACCAGGAAGAGGGCGAGGCGGTGGCGGAAGCCCACGTCAATAGTCCTTGTGCATCCGGCGCATCGCCGGCGCCGCATTGAGAGCGATCTTGAGGGCGAGCGTGGTATCGCCACCGACTTTCAGCGCGACGACGGCCGGTTTCTCGCCGATGCGGGCCTGCGGATGCCAGAGCAGAGCGCGCCAGGTTCCCTCGGGCACGTCGCGCAGGTTCGCGGTGCCTTTGTCGTCCGTGACGGCGGCGAAGGGCGCATCGGCGACGAACACATAGGCCACCATGTTGTCGTGGATGTTGCAACCGATGGCGGCAACGCCCGGCTTGTCGAAAACGACCGGCTTCGACACCTCGCCCTTGTCGATCTCGAACTCGAACTGCTTGACGGGAGAGAACGAGTAGACTTGGTGCATGGTGGCGTCGTTGTTGGTGAAGACGACGTCGCCGCCCTTACGCACCGCAACCACCAGCGGCAGGAACATCTCGTCGCGCTGGTCGATGATGGCGCGAAGCGGCACATGCGAAGCCGCGCCGGCGTCGCCCGTAAGCGTGACCACCGCGCTGGCCGCGGGCTTTCCGGCCGAATCCGTCACGACGACATGCACGGTTGCGGCGCTGACGGTTGTGCAAGCGAGCGCGCTCGCACAGCCGAGAATGCAAAGAAGCCTTTGGAACATGGGTTTAAGCTAAGCGGAATTGGTTAGCGAAGTGATACGTTGACGAAAGGCGGGGGCGGGCGCTTAACCTTCGTCAAAGGCTGAACAAGCGGTAAACGCCGCGGGGGGAGAGATGGCCGACGACGCGACCAAGTCCACGCGCATGGGTCTTGTGCTGGCGGCATCTTCCGCCGGCACGGTGTTCGAGTGGTACGATTTCTTCATTTTCGGCTCGCTTGCCGGCATCATCGCCAAACACTTCTTCGCGAGCGTAGGCGAGACCCAGGGCTACATCTTCGCGCTGCTGACCTTCGCGGCGGGTTTCGCAGTGCGGCCGCTGGGCGCCCTTGTGTTCGGCTGGTTCGGCGACCGCACGGGCCGCAAGCGCACCTTCCTGGTCACGATCACGATCATGGGCCTGGCGACCTTCGCCATCGGCCTGTTGCCCGATGCTTCCGCCGCCGGTCTCGATGCCGCCTGGGCGCTGCTGGCCTTACGACTGCTGCAGGGTTTCGCCGTGGGCGGCGAGTATGGCGGAGCGGCGATCTATGTCGCCGAGCATGCCGATCCCGCACGGCGCGGTCTGGCGACGGGCTGGATCCAGGTGGCGGCGACGGCGGGGCTGTTCCTGGCGCTGGCGGTGATCTTCGTCACGCGGGCGCAGGTGGGCGAAGCGGCGTTCGGCGCCTGGGGATGGCGCATCCCGTTCCTGCTCTCCGCGGGGCTGCTGGTCATTTCGCTCTGGATCCGGCTGCGACTCGACGAGTCGCCGCTGTTCCGCCAGATGCAGGAAGAGGGACGCGGCTCATGCGCGCCGCTGTCGGAGGCGTTCTTCCGCTGGCGGAATTTGCGCCTCGTCCTCATCGCGCTGTTCGCGCTGATGATGGGACAGGGCGTGGTCTGGTACACGGCGAATTTCTACGCGCAGATATTCCTCGAGCGCGTCGTCAAGGTCGAGCCCAGCACCGTGAACCTCATGATCATGGCCGCGCTGGTCGGCAGCGCGCTGCTGCATATGTTCTTTTCCTGGTTATCGGATTTGGTCGGCCGCAAGCCGATCATGCTGTTCGGCTTGGCGCTCGCGGCGCTCGTTTTCATCCCGGGATTCCGGATGCTGACCGCGGCGGTCAATCCGCAGCTCGCGCAAGCCTCGTCGCGGACGCCGGTGACGGTGGCGGCGGAGCCCAAGGATTGCTCGCTGCAATTCGATCCCATCGGCAAGTCGAAATTCACCTCCTCCTGCGACATCGCCAAGAGCACCCTGACGAGTCTGGGCGTGCCCTATCGCAACCAGGCGGCCACCGGCACGGCGCGAATTCTCGTCGGCACGCACGAGGTGGCAAGCTTCGACGGCGCGAAGCTGACGGCGGCCGAATTCGCGGCGGCGCGCAAGCGGTTCGAGACCGTGCTGAAGCAGGCCCTCGCGTCCGCCGGCTATCCCCTCAGTGCGTCGCCGGCACAGATCGATTTCGGCAAGGCGCTGCTCATTCTGATCGCGCTGATGACGGGCGCGGCGGCGCTCTACGGGCCGCAGGCGGCGGCGCTGGTCGAGCTGTTTCCGACGCGGATCCGATACTCGGCGCTATCGCTGCCCTACCACATCGGCAATGGCTGGTTCGGCGGCTTCCTTCCCGCGATCTCCTTCGCGGTGGTGGCGGCGACGGGGAATATCTACGCCGGCCTCTGGTATCCGGTCGTGATCGCGGGCATCGGCTTTTTCGTCACGCTGTTCTTCCTGCCGGAGACGCGGGGACAGGATATCGCGAATTAATCCCATCTATGCGCGCTCAATGTCGGTCTTGTCGAAGTCGGACCCGACATAGAGCAGCGGCGCCGACCGTACTTTGGCCAGCGCGTAGGCGCAGCAATCGCCAAAGTTCAGTTGCGCGCCGGATCGAAATCCGCGTCCATATTTGATGCGGGCTTGAAGTGCGATCCGCGCTTGATCAGCGTCTACGGGCACGAGATCTATATCCGCCGCCGAAAGGAACCCCTCCAGAGAGTTGATCTCTTTGAGCGGAGAGGCTCTTGCTCTTCCGGCGAGCACGGTGCCGATTTCAAGATAGCTGGCGGTCGACATGACACGCTGGCCAACCCGCTCTTTTTCGATTCTCTTCGCCAACCGATCGGCCTCTGGCTCGGCCAGGATGATCGCAACAGCGGCCGAAGAATCAATGACGATCACTCGGTGTCACCCGACGCTTCGTCCCATTCGGCTTTGGTGACCGGCCCCAAACGGTAGTTTTTCCTTATCTTCGCAGCATAAGCCAGAATTCGCTCTGCGCTGCCCTTTCGCGAGCCGCGCACCCGCTCGAGGCGCTCCGCCAGCGATTTCGTGACGGCCTCGGTCATGGTTTCACCGGTCAGCCGGCTCAAGGTTCGCGCCAGCCGATCCGCTTCCTTGGTCTTGATGCTCAATGCCATGGGCGGCGCTTTCTAGAAACGCATTCTAGATAGCACGAATTGGGCCCCTAGGCCAGCTACCCCTTCACCTCGAGCGGCACGCCGGGTTCGTTCTTGCTGGCGTGGATGACGAGCGAGCTCTTGGCGCGCGCGACGTTCTTCTCGGCGATCACCACGTCGGTGACGAAGCTCTGGAAGGCGGAGAGATCCTTGGCCACGCATTTGAGCAGGAAATCGGTCTCGCCGTTGAGCATGTGACACTCGCGTACCTGCGGCCAGGAGCGCACGCGTTCCTCGAACGCCTTGATCTCGTGGTCGTTCTGGCTGTGCAGCCCGACGAAGACGAACCCCGTCACCTCGAAGCCCAGCGCCCTGGAATCGAGTTCCGCATGATAGCCCTTGATGTAGCCGTCCTTTTCCAGCGTGCGCATGCGGCGCAGGCAAGGCGGCGCCGTGATCTTGGCGCGGCGCGACAGTTCCACATTGGTGATGCGGCCGTTGGATTGGAGTTCGGAAAGGATGCGTAAATCGATCGAGTCGAGCTTATGATGCTCCACGGGCCACCTGCGATGGTAAAGGTGCAGGGTTTTACTCCCGGGCGCGCGCCCGGCGCAATAAAATTTCTGTGCTGACGGCAGGTGCGCCCGAGTCGCGCCACCGGCTGCGGACCACCGTGCCGCGTCTCCACCAATGGCCTGAATCAAAAGAACAAATTGCTCGCCTTGACCTTTGGCGCCCCCGCTCCGATATGAGCAGGGCGGCTGCCCAAGGGGCCCTTTTTGCACTCGAGAGTCGTCATTCTGGGAAGCGGGCCGGCGGGTTGCACGGCCGCCGTCTATGCCGCGCGCGCCATGCTGGCGCCGACGCTGATCGCGGGAATCCAGCCCGGCGGCCAGCTCACCATCACCACCGAAGTCGAGAACTATCCCGGTTTCGCCGAGGCCATCCAGGGTCCATGGCTGATGGAGCAGATGCAGAAGCAGGCGGAGCACCTGGGCACGCACTTCGTCCAGGACACCATCGCCAGCGTTGATCTGGCGCGCCGGCCCTTCACGCTGATCGGCGATTCGGGCGAGCGCTATACCGCGGACACCCTGATCGTCGCCACCGGCGCCTCCGCCAATTGGTTGGGCCTGCCCAGCGAAGCGAAATACCAGGGCTTCGGCGTTTCGGCCTGCGCCACCTGCGACGGCTTCTTCTTCCGCGGAAAGAAGGTCGCGGTGGTCGGAGGCGGCAACACGGCGGCCGAGGAGGCGCTGTTCCTCACCAATTTCGCCGACCGGGTGACGCTCATCCATCGCCGCGACGTCTTGCGCGCCGACAAGACCAATCAGGCCCGGGTGATGGCGAACTCCAAGATCGACTGCCTGTTCGACACCGAGGTCGTGGAGGTCTTGGGCACGGACGCGCCAAAGGGCGTCAGCGCCGTGCGCCTGCGCAACACGATCACCGGCTCGTCGCGCACGCTCGAGGTGGACGGGCTCTTCGTCGCCATCGGCCACTCGCCGGCGACCGCGCTGTTCAAGGGCCAGATCGAGATGGACGAAGCGGGCTACATCAAGAGCGCGCCGGATTCGACGCATACCAGCGTGGCCGGCGTGTTCGCCGCGGGCGACGTGAAGGACAAGATCTTCCGCCAGGCCGTGACCGCGGCCGGGATGGGCTGCATGGCGGCGCTGGAGGCTGAGCGGTTTCTGGCGGCGGCGCACTGATGGGCGCACGCCGCGTTGAAATGATCGGTCACGAACTTTGCGTTGATGGGCCGGCATCGAACAGTTAGGGCAACGCCATGGACTGGGACAAGCTGCGCATCTTCCATTCCGTCGCATCGGCGGGAAGCTTTACCCATGCCGGGCAGATGCTGACCTTGAGCCAGTCCGCCGTCAGCCGCCAGATCAGCGCGCTCGAGGAAGAGATCACCACGCCCTTGTTCCAGCGTCACGCGCGCGGGCTGACGCTCACCGACGAGGGCGAGATGCTCTACGCCGCGGTCAGCGACGTGCTCAACCGGCTGGCGCAGGCGGAAGAGGCGCTCAAGAATGTGCGCGAGGCGCCGCGAGGCGTGCTCAAGATCACTTCCAGCCACGGCATCGGCACCTATTGGCTGGTGCCGCGTCTCGACGAGTTCCTGAAGGAATGTCCCGAAGTCGAAGTCCATCTGGTGATGGAGGACCGCGAGCTCGATCTCACCCAGCGCGAGGCCGATCTGGCCATCCGCATGCGCGCGCCGGTGCAGGCCGATCTGATCCAGCGCAAGCTCTTTACCGTGCACTATCACATGTACGCGACGAAGGAATATCTGGACAAGGCCGGCACGCCGCGCACCCTCGAAGAGCTCGCCGACCACACCGTCATCGGCTATGGCGAGACCGCGGCACCGGAAATCCGCGAGATCAACTGGCTGCTGGAAGCGACGCGGCGGCGCGTCAGCGGCAAGGGCCGCACCATCCGCATCAACAACGTCACAGGAATCCTGACCGCAACGCTCGCCGGCATCGGGGTCGCCGCGGTGCCGGATTATGTCGCCGCCGAACGCCCGCAGCTCATCCGCGTGATGCCGGATGTGCCGGGACCGAGCTTCGACGTGCATCTGGTCTATGCCGACGCGCTGCGCCAGGCCAAGCGCGTCGTCGCGTTCCGCGACTTCCTCGTCCGCTCCTCCAGAGAGTGGAAGTACTAAGCAACGCGTCCCAAAAAATTGCGGCGCCCGAAGGCGCCGCAGCCGTCCATGTCGGTCTATGGGATGTTGAATGGATGTATCGGCGCTTTGCCATTGGCCGGGTGAACGCTTGCGGCCGATGCGCCCGTCGGACATTGACTCTTCTTATGCGGGCAGTAGATGAACGGAGATGCTCCGCTGTCGGTATCGAACACGACCAAGCCCTCGTTGTTGATGCCCCACGCTTCCTGCGCGGTCGAGCCGTTGCCGGGATTGATAGACGTGAAGTCGCCGGTGCGGACGTCGTACACAAAGGCATGCCTATTGCCCGATCCGTCCGTATAGAGACCGGAGACTTGCCCTTGATCGTTGATGCCTTCCGCCGTCGTCACGGCAACGGCGCCTGGAGCGTCGAACGTGATCAGATTATTGCCCTTCAGGACAAAGCCATGCTCGATGCCGCTTGAGTCGATGTAGCCTCCCGCCACATGGCCCTTGTTGTTGATCTGTCGCGGATTGGTGGAAGTTATGCCCGCAACATCAAGCGTGAAGGGGCCCCTGAACTTTCCATTCTTCCCTTCAAAGCCCAGCCGGGTACTTCCATCTGTATCGAGATAGTCGCCGACATACAGGTCCTTGTCGTTGCCGCCCTGAGCGACGCCATCCATGACATCGCCGTTGGGGTTCTTGAGAAGTTTGACCGTGCCCGTCGGAGACCGGTAGAATTCCTCGCCGAACGTGAAGCCGCTCTTCAATGCGAGGCCCGTGATACTTCCATCATTGCGGATGGCTCGTGCTTCGGCCTGACTTCCGTCGGTAAGGTCGAAGGTGACGTAGTCGCTGCCGTCCGGATGACCGTAGAAGCCGTGCAGGATACCGGATGAATCCGTGTAGCCGCCCGCGATGACGTTGTCGTCGTTTATTCCGAATGGAAGCAAGGTCACCGCGCCGCTCGGAAACGCTATCGGTACGTATGTCACTGCTGCTTGTGCTGCATTAGAGAGCAACGCTGCGCTGACAAGGGCGCTCGCGCCAATCAAGAAGTTCCGCATGATGACTCCCCACATTTGAGTGTGCCGCCACTATAAGCCGGCACACCTCGATGGCAAAAGCCAATGATAGAGCGATGGCAAGGAAAATTTCCGCGCGAACGGGGAACCAATCCTGTACTGCTCTTTTGGATCAAAGGCGTCGCCAGGAAACCGGACTCGGCGCGCGTCAACACCGCCGAGCGGCGGTCTTGAACTGCGTCAGTCGCCCGAGCCATGAGAATGCTCCGGCGAAAGACTACGCCGCCGCCTTCCTGGCGTTCACCACCTGGTCGGCGAGCTTGCCACTCAGTTCGGCCAGATGATCGAAGCGCATCTCGAAGGTGCCCACCCCTTGGGTCAGCGAGCGCAGGTCGATGATCAGATCGGCGAGCTCGGATTGCGGCATCTGCGCCTCGACCGTGTCCCACCCCTTCCAGCCGTCGCGGGCGTCGAAGCCCATGAGCTGGCCGCGGCGGCTGCTCACCACCTGGTTGGCCTTGGCAGTGGCGTCGCTCGGCACATGGATGCGCACATGCATGATGGGCTCGAGCAGCACCGGGGCGCAGTTGGGCATGCCTTCCTGCATGGCGATGCGGCCCGCGGTCTGGAACGCCGCGTCGGAGGAGTCGACGGCATGATAGGAGCCGTCGATCAGGGCGACCGAGACGTCCACCACCGGAAATCCCAGCGGCCCGCTCTTGAGATATTCGACGACGCCCTTCTCCACCGATGGGATCCATTGCCGCGGCACCACGCCGCCCTTGACCTGGTCGAGGAAGACGAAGTCGCTGCCGCGCGGCAGCGGCTTGATCTCGATGATGACGTCGCCGAACTGCCCGTGTCCGCCGGACTGGCGTTTGTGGCGGCCATGCTGGGTCGTGCCGCGCTTGATCGTTTCCTTGTAGGGAACGCGCGGACGATGGGTGTTGAGCTTGAGGCCGTATTTGCTCTCCAGCCTTTCGACCGCGACCTTGAGGTGGATCTCGCCCTGGCCTTCCAGCGCCATCTCCTGCAGCTCGGCATTCTGGTCGAAGACGAGCGAGGGGTCTTCCTCGCGCAGCTTGGCGATCGCCGCGGTCAGCTTGACCTCGTCCTTGCGGTCGGCGGCCTCGATCGCCAGCCGATAGACCGGCGTCAGGTGCTCGATCGCCGGCGCCGCGGGTACTCTCTTGTTGCTCGACAGCAGGTCGCCGGTCGCCACCCCTTCCAGGCGGGCCAGCGCCACGGTATCGCCGGCATGCGCTTCCGAAAGCTTGGTCTGCGCCTCGCCCTTCAGCGCGAAGATGCCGCCGACGCGCGCATCGCCGCCCGACGCGGTGTGGAGCACGGCGCCGTCCTTCAGGCTTCCGGCCATCACCCGCGCCAGCGACAGCTTGCCGCCATGCGTCGAGTGGAACGTCTTGAGCACCTGCACGACCGCATCGCCGCCGGCTTCGAGACTCATGCGCTTGGCGGCGGCGCCGACTTGCGGGACCTCATGGCGCAGCGCCTTGAGCAGCCGCTCGACGCCGGCATTGGTCTCGGCCGAACCGAGCAGCGCCGGCACGATCAGCCCGTCCGCGAACTCGCGCGTCAAATCGGCGAACACCTCGTCGCGCGGCGGCTCGATGTCGGAGAGCAGCTCTTCCATCAGGTGCTCGTCGTAATCGGCGAGCTTCTCGAGCATGGCGAAGCGCTCGGCTTTTTCGGTGTCCTTGTCGTCGATGTCCACCAGCTGCGGCGCGGCGCCGGGCTTGAACACCCAGGCGCGCTCGAGCGCTAGATCAACGAAGCCCGTCACGGTGCTGCCATCCACGATCGGGATTTGGCGCACCAGCAGCGGCGTGTCGCTCACCTCGCGCAGCGCCTCCAGCACCTCGCGCAGGCCGGCATCGGCCTTGTCCAGCTTGTTGACGAACAGCATGTGCGGGATGCGCCGGTCGCTCAGCCGCTTCAAATAGGGCTTGAGCATCTGCATCTTCGCAGGCTCGGGCTCGCACACCACCACCGCCGCGTCGATGCCGGGAAGGACATTGAGCGTGTCCTGCAGGAATTCGATGGAGCCGGGACAGTCGAGAAAGGTGAAGCTCTGGTCGAGGTAGCGGGCGGTGGCGCAATTGACTTCCACGCCCATCTGGCGGGCGCGCGCTTCGGCGCTTGCATCGCCCACCGTGTTCTTCTGCGCAACGGCGCCCTTCCTCTGGATTGCGCCGGCGGCGAAGAGAATGCTCTCGAGCAGCGTGGTCTTGCCGCTGCCATAGGGTCCTACCAGGGCCACTGTGCGTGGCCCTTTTCCTCCATTTGTCACGACCGCCTCCATCACCCTGTAAGCAAGGGCGGCGAGGCGCGGCGGGCGCTTCATTTCCCAAGGCATTGGGCGGCGTCACGCGCCCCGCGAAAACGAATGCTCGCGCCGTTGCGCGAGCTTGGCAAGGCCTTGACGGCAAGGCGGGCGGCGCCTCAGCGGGGCGCGCTGCCAAATGTTGCCGGCTCGAGCTTGCGGCGCGACAGCCCCTCGACCATCTCCTCCAGCACTTGGATGAGCGCGGCGCGATCCTGGCGCCTCACCGCACCTTCGACCAGCGTGTTGAGGAACGCCGACGCCGCCAGCAATCCGACCGGCGCCTTCAAGGTCAGGAACAGGGGAACGCGCGTGCGCACCCAAGCCGCGACCGCGCCGGGAAGCTCGGGAAAGCCGAGCGCCTCGCGACGCAGCAGCACGATCTGCACCCCGGTGCCTTCCTGGAAGCCCGGCGGATTGCCCTTGGTCTTGGGGATGAGGACGATGCCCGAGCGGTCCGGCCGCCAGGCGTCGGAAAGCGTCGCGGTGAGTTTCCAGCCGCACTCGAAATCGCGGCAGGTCCCGGGCCGCGTGGCATAGATCGCGCAAAGTCCGCCGCCATCGAGATTGGGACAGCGCACGCCCGCAAGCTTCTTCAGCTCGGCAGCTTCGATGTGCAGCTCGCTGCAGCACACCGTGCAGCCGCCGCAAACGCGTCCGGGGACGAGGGGCATCAGCGCAATTCGCCGCAAAACCGCTGGATCCGCCGGCAGGCTTCTTCGAGCTTGGCGGTCGAGGTCGCGTAGGAGACGCGGAAGAAGGGCGACAATCCGAACGCCGCGCCGTGGACCGCGGCCACGCCTTCGCACTCCAGAAGCTCGGTGACGAAGTCCTCGTCGGTGGCGATCGTCCTGCCCGACGGCGCGCGCTTGCCGATCAGCGGCGCGATCGAGGGGTAGACATAGAACGCGCCTTCCGGCTTGGCGCAGGCGATGCCGCGGCACTGGTTGAGCATCGAGACCACGAGATCGCGGCGCTCCTCGAACACTTTCTGGAATCGGGGGATGAAATCCTGCGGCCCGGTCAGCGCCTCGACCGCCGCCCATTGCGAGATCGACGAGGCGTTCGAGGCCGACTGGGATTGCAGCTTCGCCATCGCCTTGATCAGCGGCTCCGGCCCGCCGCAATAGCCGATGCGCCAGCCGGTCATCGCATAGGCCTTCGACACGCCGTTCATGGTCAGCGTGCGCTCATACAGCGCGGGCACGACGGCCGCGATGGTGCGGAAGCGGAAGCCTTCGTAGACCAAATGCTCGTACATGTCGTCTGTCAGCACCCAGACCTGCGGATGCTTCATCAGCACCTCGCCCAGCGCCTTGAGCTCGTCTTCGGTGTAGCAGGCGCCGGTCGGGTTGCAGGGCTGGTTGAGGATCAGCCATTTTGTCTTGGGCGTGATCGCCTGCGCGAGCGCATCGGGGCGCAGCTTGAAGCCGTCTTCGAGGCGCGTCTCGGGCAGCACCGGTTTGCCGCCGGCGAGCAGCACGATGTCGGGATAGCTGACCCAATAGGGCGCCGGCACGATCACCTCGTCGCCCGGATTGACCGTCGCCATCAGCGCGTTGAAGACGATGGCCTTGCCGCCCGGCGACACGAAGGTCTGCGCTAGGGCGTAGTCGAGAGCGTTCTCGCGCTTGAATTTGAGAGCGATGGCCTTGCGCAGCTCGGGGATGCCCTCGACCGCGGTGTATTTGGTCTCGCCGCGCCGGATCGCGGCGATGGCGGCGTCCTTGATGTTTTCGGGCGTATCGTGGTCGGGCTCGCCGACACCCAGGCTGAGGACATCGCGGCCGGCCGCGATCAGGTCGCGCGCCTTCTGCGACGCGGCGATGGTGGGCGAGGGCTGGATGCGGCCCAGCGATTCGGCGAGGAAGCCTTTCGGCAGCGGTGCGGCGGACATGGTCTGAGCTAAGGGAGCTTGAGGGCGCCGTGCAAGGGGTTTGCAGATTTTCAACCCTGCCGGCGCTAATCTGCATGCCATGCGCCGGATTCTGCTCCTGGGACTGGTGGCGTTCGCGCTGGTGGCGTGCGCGAAGCCGAAGCCGCCGGCCGGCCGCTGGGAAGGTGCCTACGAATCGGGCGGCACTTTGATCGCGGCCCGGCTGGAGATCGCGCCGGACGGCGGCGTGCGGGTCAGCGCGCCCGACCTGACCGATGTGGCCGACGAAGATCGTGACGGCGCACGCACGCGCCTGGCGGGCGACCTTGCCGCGGGCTGGGATCAGGTGGCGCCCCGCACATTCGATTTCGACGGCGAGACCTTCCGCAAGCCCGGCGGGATCGCGCCGCAGATGATCTGGAAGGAGAAGACGCGGCGGATGTCGCTCGTCGTCTATCTGGGCACGCGTCCGGGACTTCGCATCCCGCTGCGCGCCGTGGACGGCTTCAGCGACGATCCGTTCATGCGTTAGCGGATATTTCTCCGGTGCGGGATTTCATTCGAACTTCGTGAAGGCGAAGAAGGCGGCAAGGCAAAGCAGCGCGAACGCCACCATGTGATTCCAGCGCAGCGACTCGCCCAGATACGTCACCGAGAACACCGCGAAGACGGCCAGCGTGATCAGCTCCTGCATGGTCTTGAGCTGGGCTGCGGAATAGATGCGATAGCCGAAATGGTTGGCCGGCACCGCCAGACAGTATTCGAAGAAGGCGATGCCCCAGCCGATGAGGACGAGCAGCCAGAGGGGGGTGTTGGGAAAGCGCAGCTGTCCGTACCAGGCGAAGGTCATGAAGATGTTGGAGCCGCACAGCAGCAGGACGGGCAGGATTCTGGCCATGGTCATTGCTTGTAAACCTCACGCGAACGTGTCCCGCGCGGTTTTCGGACGGCACCGCGCTTCGTGGACCCGGCATTACGACAATGCTATGTTTTGGCTGCAAGATGGGGAGGCCATCATGAGAGTCCTTCCAGCCGCGTTGTTCACAGCTCTCGCTTTGTGCACGGGGCCGTCCCTGGCCGCGGTCACCGTGCTCGGCCCCGGTCCCGCACAGGAGTGCTACCGCCTGGCCGAAGACGGCGGCGATCCGGTCGAGGGCATCAAACAGTGCACATCGGCGCTCGACGACTCCGCGCTCTCCCCGGTCGACCGCGCGGCCACCATGGTCAATCGCGGCGTGCTGCATCTGGCGCGGCGCGAATATACCGCGGGTTTCAGGGACATCGATGCCGGCATCGCGCTCAGTCCGGCGCTTGCGGACGGCTATGTCGATCGCGGCGCGGCGCTGATCTCGATGGGGCGCTACGACGAGGCGCTGGCGGATCTCAACAAAGGCATCTCGCTCGGGCCCCACCAGCCGCAGAAAGCCTATTACGACCGCGCCATCGTCGACGAGCACAATGGCGACATCCGCGCGGCCTACAACGACTACCGCAAAGCCTTGGACCTGCAGCCCGATTTCGCGCTCGCCGCGGAGGAGTTGAAACGCTTCCGCGTCGTTCATCCCAAGACCGGCATCTGAGGCTGGCGCGGTTGCCGCGAATTAAGCTGCGCGTGACAGATCGTTACAATTTGTGGGTTGAGCGGCGCGCGCATCGGATTCACATTCGCTGCGGGCTCGCGCTTTTCGGCGTTCCCCAGTGACAGGCGCGGGCAGAAGGGCGGCCGGCGCCATCTCGATGCCCCCACATCGGACAGTGACCCCGGCCGCCCAATTCCCGCCGCATTTGACCGCTGGTTTGGAGACCGCCTCCGTCGGTATTCCGGGGCTTGTGTTGTGCCGCAACCCGCCTATGTAGGAGCGGGGCGGCTGTGATTGCGAGCGAGTTGTCGATGACATTCTTTCTGCGCGTCTTGTCGCTGAGCGCTGCCACGGCGGCGCTCGCGGCCTGTTCCACCGAGCCGCCGCAGCCGATCAAGCCGGCGGAGATGCCCAAAAGCTTCTCGGCGCCGATGACAAAGGCCGACCAGGTCTGGCCGTCGCCCGACTGGTGGACGGGATTTGCGAGCGACGAACTCACCGCGCTGGAGACGACGGCTCAGACAAGCAATCTCGATCTCGCCGCGGCCGCCGCGCGCGTCGAACAGGCTCGCGGCCAGACCGGCATCTCGGCAGCCGCCTTGTTCCCCGCGGTCGATCTTCAGGCGTCCGCGACACGCGCCGGCGCCAAGCAATCCGTTGTCGGCGTCGGCGGAACGGGCGGCAGCCATGTCGGTGGCGGCAGCGGGCCGCACGCGACCTCGGGTACGATCAACACCGTCGGCAACACCTTCGGCGTGTCGCTGAACGCGAGTTACGAACTCGATTTCTGGGGCCTGGCCCGCGACAACCTCCGCGCCGCGCAGAACACCGCGCGCGCGGCGCTCTATGCCCAGCGCGTGGTGGCGCTGACGGTGACCTCGGACGTCGCCGACACCTATCTGGATGTGCTCGCCTTGCGCGACCGCCTCGCCATCGCGAGGAACAATGTCGACGCCGCCAAGCGCATTCTCACCATCACCGAAGCCAAGGTGACCAACGGCATCTCCTCCAATCTCGATCTGGCGCAGCAGCGCGCCATCGTCGCGCAGGTCCAATCGACGGTGCCGTCGCTCGAAGAGCAGGAGCGCGAGGCGCGCTATGCGCTCGCCGTGCTCGAGGGCCGCGCGCCAGAGGGCTTCGACGTCAAGGCGCAGACCATCAACGGCATCGTCGCGCCCCCGGTGGCGCCGGACATGCCGTCGGCGCTGCTGGTGCGCCGCCCCGACATCGCCGCGGCGGAAGCCAATCTCGTCTCCGCCCATGCCAGCCTCGATGCCGCCCGCGCCGCGTTCTTGCCCGCGATCGGATTGACGGCGCAGGGCGGCTACACCAATCCGCAGATCGGCTCGCTGTTCAATCCGGAGAGTCTGGCCTGGAGCATCGGCGCGCAGCTGCTGCAGACCATCTTCGACGGCGGCGTGAAGAGCTCCCAGACGGACATCGCCCGCGCCCGCGAGACCGAGCTCGTCGCGGATTATCGCAGCACCGTGTTCAACGCGCTCTCGGATACCGAAAGCGCGCTCGGCCAGGTCTCGAGCCTCGCCGCGCAGGAAGGCTTCGTCACCGAGCAGGTGAAGAACGCCGCCGAAGCGTTCCGCATCGCCGAGCTGCAATACCGCGAAGGCGTCGCCGACCTGCTGTCGGTGCTGCAGACGCAGCAGGCGCTGTTCACCGCACAGGACACGCTGGTGCAGATCAAGCTGGCGCGGCTGCAGGCCGGCGTCAGCCTCTATCGCGCCCTGGGCGGCGGCTGGACAATCGGCCAGGACAAGGACGCGCCGACGCGCAACGACTTCAACCCGCTGCCGATCCCGTTGTAGGGACGCCGGCAACCGCCACGGTGTCATCCCCGGCCGAGCGTAACGAAGTGGAGCGAGGGGAAGGGGACCCAGGTGGTAACGCTAGCGCGGTTTCGAAAAAGATGCGCTGAGCAAGCTTTTCGAGAATCTTCCGCCGTCGATACCTGGGTCCCCTTCCCCTCGCAGCGCGTTCTCAACGCCTCAGTAGATTTCTAAATCTGCGCCCGCGCTGCTCGGCCGGGGATGACAATCGAAGCAGCGTCGCTATGTATGCCCCAAGACGCGATGCGGCGTGTAGGGCTTGGAGAGCGCCTTGATCTCCTCGTCGCTGAGCTTCAAATCCAGCGCGGCGATCGCATCGTCGAGGTGGCTCATCTTCGAAGCGCCGACGATCGGCGCGGTCACGCCCTTGCGCGACAGCAGCCAGGCGAGCGCCACCTGCGCGTTGGGAACGCCGCGCCTGGCCGCCACTTCGCTCACCGCGTCGACCACCGCAAAGTCGCTGTCCTGATAATACATGGCATGCGCGAACTCGTCGGATTTGGCGCGCGCTGTCTCGCCCTTATCCTGGCGCCTGCGGTTGCCGGCGAGGAAGCCGCGCGCCAAGGGGCTCCAGGGGATGACGGCGACGCCGAGCGCGTTGCAGAGCGGGATCATCTCGCGCTCCTCCTCGCGATAGACGAGGTTGTAGTGGTTCTGCATCGAGACGAAGCGGGTGCGGCCCATTTCGCGCTGCTGGTGGAGATAGCTCGCGAACTGCCAGGCATACATCGACGAGGCGCCGATGTAGCGCGCCTTGCCGGCGCGCACCACGTCGTCGAGCGCGGCGATGGTTTCCTCGATCGGCGTCGTCGGATCGAAGCGGTGGATCTGGTAGAGATCGACATAGTCCATGCCGAGCCGGCGCAGCGAATTGTCGATGCCGTGCATGATGTGCTTGCGCGAGAGTCCCCTTTCGTTGGGATCGCTGCCCATGGGCGAGCAGACCTTGGTCGCGACCACGATGCGCTCGCGGCTGTCGGCGAAGTCCTTGAGCGCGCGGCCCAGCACTTCCTCGCTCGCGCCCAGCGAATAGACGTCGGCGGTGTCGAAGAAGTTGATCCCGGCCTCGAGCGCGCGGCGGATGAAGGGCCGGCTGTGCTCCTCGTCCAGCACCCAGTCGCGCCATTTGGGGGAGCCATAGGTCATCGCGCCCAGGCAAAGCCGCGTAACCTTAAGACCGGTACTGCCAAATGAGATTTTGTCCATCGCGCGCTCCTTTAAGGATGTGGGATGCTAGTTCATTGCCGTGGCCAAGCACACCGCTTAACCTGTGGCGCAGGATTCGCTGTCGTGCGGGGGGCCGCCGCGGCAGTCTGGGGGGTACGATGAAGACCCGAAGAATGAAGAAGCCTTTGCGTGGGACGAAGCCACGTGCCCATTTGAGCGCGCCCTTCCGGCGCGCGCCCGGCGCGTCGCCGCGCAGCGCGCCCGAACGCCGCCGCTCCCGGCCGGGGCGGGGGTAGTATTTCACTCAAGCCATCAACCGTCATCGCCCGCTTCATGCGGGCGACCCATTTTCCTTTGCTGACAAATTGGGTCGCCCGGACAAGCCGGGCGATGACGGTGGAAAGATAGTCGCTCGTCATTTGCCTCTATCTCCTTTGCGCGCCACTATGGCGTCTTGAGGTGCAGGGCGTGCCCGGTTTCGATTTTCCTCCTTTCGATCTGCCGCCGGAGGCACAGGCGTTGCGCGGCGAGGTGCGCGCGTTCCTCGCCGAGGAGCTTGCCGGCAAACCGGCCGTGGAGCGCGCGCGGTCGTGGTCGGGCGGCAGCCGCGAATTCAGCAGGCGCTTGGGCGCGCGCGGCTGGATCGGCATGACGTGGCCGAGGAAATACGGCGGCCACGAACGCTCCTATGCCGAACGCTATGTCGTGATCGAGGAATTGCTCGTCGCGGGCGCGCCGGTCGGATCGCATTGGGTCGCCGATCGCCAGAGCGGGCCGCTTCTGCTGCGCTTCGGCACCGAGGAGCAGCGCCAGCGCCTGCTGCCGCGGATCGCGCGCGGCGAACTGTGTTTCTGCATCGGCATGAGCGAGCCCGGCGCGGGCTCCGATCTGGCGGCCGTGCGCACCCGGGCCCGCCGCGTCGACGGCGGCTGGAAGGTGAGCGGCCAGAAGATCTGGACCTCCAATGCGCAGCATGCCGATTGGATGATCGCCCTGGTGCGCACCGGCGATGCCGAACAGCGCCACGCGGGCCTCAGTCAGCTCCTGATCGACATGAAGACGGCGGGTGTCACCGTAAAGCCCATCGCCAATCTGACCGGCGAGAGCCATTTCAACGAGGTCTTCCTCGACGATGCCTTCGTGCCGGAAAGCATGCTGATCGGCGCGGAGGGCGATGGCTGGCGCCAGGTCGGCGCGGAACTCGCCTATGAGCGCAGTGGGCCCGAGCGTTATCTCTCCAGCATCCGCGTGCTGCTCGAATTCCTGCGGGTGGTCGGCGATGCGCCGAGCGAAGCCGAGCGGCTACTGATCGGCGAGATGACGGCGCGGATGTGGACCTTGCGGCAGATGTCGCTCTCCGTCGTCGGCAAGCTGGCGGCGGGCGAGAACCCCGCGGTCGCGGCGGCCGTGGTGAAGGATCTCGGCACCTCGCTGGAACAGGACATCCCGCGCGCGGTGCAAGCGCTGGCCCGGCCCGATTGCGATCTATCCGGCGACGATCCCTTCCAGCGCACGCTCTGGTACCTGCTGCAGACCTCGCCGTCGTTCTCTCTTCGCGGCGGCACCAGGGAAATTCTGCGCGGCATCATCGCGCGCGAATTGGGGCTGCGATGAGCGAGCTGCGCGCGCTGCTGGCCCGAACCACCGAACAGGTGCTGTCGCAGACGCCCGATTGGGCCGCGGTCGCGCAGGCCGGGCTCGACAAGGTGCTGGTGCCTGAGAGCTGGGGCGGATTCGGCGGCTCCTGGGAGGACGCGCTGATCGTCATCCGCGCTTTGGGCTATCACGCGGTCGACCTGCCCCTGGCCGAAGCCATCCTGGATAGCGTTCGCGTCGAGGAGCGCGATCTCCATACGGCGATGATGGTGGCGGCGAAGATGGCGGGCGCACTTTCGGCCGCGCTCGATCTGTCGGTCGAATACACCCGCCAGCGCCAGCAATTCGGCAAGCCCTTGGCGAGCTTCCAGGCGATTCAGCAGCAGCTCGCGATCTTCGCCGAAGAGGCCGCAGCCGCGAACATGGCCGCGGCGGCGGCATTCCGCGCGGCGGATAGAGGCGGCGCTGCGTTCGAGATCGCCTGCGCCAAGCTGCGCGCCAACCAGGCCGCGCGCATCTCCACCGCCATCGCGCACCAGGTGCACGGCGCCATGGGCTTCACCTCCGAATATCGGCTGCACCATCTGACGCGGCGGCTGTGGAAGTGGAGCTCCGAGCAGGGCAACGAACGCTTCTGGGCCGACCGCATCGGCGCGCAAGTCGCGCAGCGCGGCGCCGCCAATTTCTGGGCGGATCTGACGCGGTAGCGCTATTCCCGCGCGCTCTCCGCCAGCAGCTCCGCAAGCCGGTCCTTCCACACCGCGGCCCAGGTGTGCGTGCCGTGGCCATGGGTCTGATCGCCGATCGGGATCAGCACGAACTTGCCGCGCGGGATCGCGCTCACCATCTTCTCGGCGATGCCGAGTTCCGGCGGATTGATGAAGTCGTCGGCGGAGTTCACCCACATCACCGGCGCCTTGATCGTGCCCAGGTTGGCCGACGGATCGTAGTCGCGCGACGCATCGACCTGATAGAGCAGGTCATTCGCATCCAGGGTCGCGAGATATCTGTCCACGCTCTCCGTGACGAACGCGTCGGCCGCGTCGCGCGTGGGAAAAGCCTTCTGCATCGCCAGCGGTGCGCTGCCCGCGATCATCAGCATGTCGGCGGCGGTGCGAAGCCCGTCGCGCGGTTCGCTCTTGTACTCGCCGCCGTTCCACGCCGGATCGTTCCTGATCGCGTCCATCGTCATCTTGCGCCACATGCGGTTGCGCCCGGCGATCTGCATCGGCAAACACGCGAGCGGCATCAGCGCGTCCATCATGTCGGGATAGGTCTCGCCCCAAATGAAGCTGTGCATGCAGCCCATCGATGTGCCCATCACCAGGCGCAGATGGTCGACATGCAGCCCATCACGCACCAGCGCATGCTGTGCCGCCACCATGTCCGCATAGCCGTAATGGGGAAAGCGCGCGTGCAGGCCGTCGCTCGGCTTGGAGGATCGGCCGTGACCGATGCCGTCGGGCAGGATGATGAAGGTCTTGGCCGGATCGAGCAGGCCGCCGGATACGAACAGCACGCCGGCGAATTGCGGGCGCAGGAACTGGTGGCCGTCGCCGCCGGTGCCGTGCAGGATCAGCACCGCGTTGTCGACATGGCCGCGGCGGTTGCGATGCGCCGTCCCCAGGGTCATGTAGTGCAGCCTGAGCTCGGGCAATGTCTCGCCCGATGCGAATTTGAAATCGCGGATATTGAAGTCGCCTTCGGTGATTGCGGGTGCTGCGGCGAGGGGAGCGGCAATTCCGAACAGGGCGATAGCCGCTATCAGAGTTTTGATCATCGCATACTCCTGAGCGGGCGCGGCCTAGTGCGGATCGGCAATGGGTTTAACACAGAGATTTGTCGCGAAGGCACTCCTCGTTGTTCCCCTTCCGTCATCACCCGGTCGCGCTTCTCGCGCGATCCGGGTGACCCAATTTGGGCTCTGCCAAAAATGGGTCGCCCGGACAAGCCGGGCGATGACGGAATTGGGAGATGCCATTGCATCCTGGCCCCGAGGTTTGCACCGGCGGCCGTGAATTGACATATTGTCAGTAAATCCGAGAGGGCCTGTCATGAACGCTCCCTTCCGCCTTGATCCCGGCGTGCTCGACGTCGCCATCATCGGCGCCGGCTTTTCGGGCTTGTGCATGGCGATCAAGCTGAAACAGGCCGGCCGCACCAATTTCCGCGTCTTCGAGAAGGCGAGCGACATCGGCGGCACCTGGTTCCTCAACCGCTATCCGGGCTGTGCCTGCGACGTGCCCTCGCATCTGTATTCCTTCTCGTTCGACCAGAACCCGTCCTGGTCGCGCGCCTATTCGCCGGCAGAGGAGATCTGGCGCTACCAGAAGGCCAGCGCGGAGAAGCACGGCATTCTGCCTTTCATCCGCTGCAACGCCGAGGTGGCGCGCGCGCAGTACGACGAAGCCGCGCAGCTGTGGCGCCTGACGCTGAAGAACGGCGAAAGCTTTGCGGCGCGTGCGCTGGTCGCGGGCGCAGGCATCCTGCACGTGCCGTTCACGCCACAGATCGCGGGTGCCGAGAGTTTTGCCGGCAAAACCCTGCACACCGCCGAATGGGACGACAGCTACGATCTCCGGGCCAAGCGTGTCGCCGTCATCGGCACGGGCGCGAGCGCGATCCAGCTGGTGCCGGCGATTGCCGGCAAGGTGGCGCATCTCGATCTCTATCAGCGCACGCCGGGCTGGGTGATCCCTCGGCTCGACCATGCCTTCGAAGAGCAGGCGAAAGCCCGCTTCCAGCGTTGGCCCTGGCTCCAGCGGCTGTTCCGCGGCGTGATCTATTGGCGCGCCGAGATGCTGGCCTTCGGCTTCACGCGCAGCAGGAAGATGATGGCGGGTTTCCAGAAGGTGGCGCAGGCCGAACTCGAAAAGGCCGTTCCGGATCCTGCATTGCGCGCCAAGCTCACGCCCGATTTTCCCATCGGCTGCAAGCGCGTGCTGATCTCCAACGATTTCTACCCGGCGGTCCAACGCGACAATGTCGATCTCGTCACCGATGCGATCGCGCGAATCACCCCGGCCGGCATCGTGACGGCGGACGGCACCGAGCGGGCCTGCGACGCGATCATCTACGCCACGGGCTTTCGCGTCACCGACTGGCTCAGCCATGTCGACATCCGCGGCAGGGGCGGCCGCAAGCTGATCGACGATTGGAAGGATGGCGCCGCGGCCTATTACGGCGTCGCGGTGAACGGCTATCCCAACATGTTCCTGCTGCTCGGTCCCAATACCGGTCTCGGCCACAACTCCGTGGTGTTCATGATCGAGTCGCAAGTGCGTTTCGCCATGGGCTGTCTCGGCTGGCTGTGGAGCGGCGCCGGCGCGGTGGAAGTCAAGAAGGCGGTCGAGGAGGCTTTCAACGCCGCCCTGCACGAGAAGATGAAGCGCACGGTGTGGATGAGCGGCTGCAAGAGCTGGTATCTCAATCCCAACGGCACCAACTCGACGCTTTGGCCCGATTTCACCGTCAGCTATTGGTGGCAAACCCGGCGCGCCAGGAAGCGCGACTTCGAGCTGACGCCGGCGCGGGCACCGGCGGTTCAGGTTTCGTAGCCCAATTCCGCCAGCAACGGCCGGGCGATGGCCTCGTAGCGCTTGCGGTCGTCGGGCTTCATCTCGCTCTTCCAGCGCGCCACGCGGGCGGGATCGGTTGGCGATGCCGCTCGGCTGTAGATTGCGCGAAACGTCTCCATGTCGGCGGGCGTGCTCTCGCTGGAGCCGAAGGGCTTGCGGTATTCCGCCAGCCGCTCGGCCGCGGCTGTCTCGTGGGCCAGCATCGCGGGATCGAATTTGAGCTTCAGCCAGCCGCAGATGTCGTTCAGCGTTTCGCGCGGGCTTGTCACCAGCGCTTCGAAGCGCACTTCCTTGTAGTGCTTGAGCGTCTCGCCAAGCGCGCGCGCCTGGCGGATGCCGTCGACCCAGAAGCGCGCCTGCTCCTCGATATCGTCGCCTGGGCCGAACCACAGGCCCTGGAAGGAAAGCGCATTGTCGCGCCCGTCGCGGATCAGATGCAGGAAATGCGCTTCCGGCAGCAGCTTCTCGATCCCGTCCATGGCGCGCAGATAGACGCCGGTCTTGTCGCCCCAGCGGTTTTTGCCCCGGCGCGCGGCGTAGAGCCGGTAGAACGCGCGCACTCCGCCGGCAACGGTGAAGGGCTGCACGGTATCGACGATCGCGGCAAAGCTTTCCGCGCTGATGGTGAGATTGTCCCAACTCTGGCTCTGGGTCGCCAGCGCGACAAATTCCTCGGGCGAGCGCGGCCGGACGCGCTCCCGCGCCAGCGGCAAGAGAAAGTGCGTCTCCCCCGGAATCGCCAGATCGCGGTGCGCGTCGAGCATCAGCCGCAGCAAGGTGGTTCCGGAGCGTCCGATGCCGACGATGAATGGCGCCGGTTTTTCGCTCATGGCGGCGCTGCATTGAGGCGCGGGAAGGCCTTGCTCGGCACAGGGCGGCCGAGAAAGCCGCAAAGCTCGTTCCAGCCCTGTCCGGCGAAGACATCCAGCTCCAAGAGCTTGCCGGGCTTGTCGGCGAAGAAGTGCCGTACCCGCGCCTCGAATTGTCTCCAAGCCTCGGCGAGGCTCGGCGCATTCAAATAGAGCCCGTATTCCAGCGCGGCATGATGAAACATGAACGGATTGTCGGGACCGTCGAACAGCGCGCGCAGTCCCTCCAGCACGCCGGTACCGCTGTGTTTCTCGTGATGGCGCGCGAAGGAGGCGAGCCAGCTCTCGAGCGGACGGCGCGTCAGGACGAAGCGTGCATTGGGATATTGGTAGTGCAGCTTCTCGAATTCCGGCGAGACGCAGCAATCGGTCGCGGCGCCGAAGAGGAAGAAATCGGTGTCCGAAAGGAGTTGGTAGGTCAGCGGATTGACCCAATGCGCGCTGTCGAAACCGAGGATCTCCAGCGCATCCGAGAGCGACGTCGTGCCGGTGCGGGAGAGGCCGATGCCGAACACCTTTTCCTCGGCGAAGACCTCGCGTCTGGGCCGGGCGAGCCGGTTGCGCAGTCCGCGCAGCAAGGCGAAACGCGGAGCAGGTCTCAAAGCCTCCTGCAGCGCATCGAAACGGGCGACGAACTCGCCATGACGCTCGAGCGCGAGCAGCAGGCGCAGCTCGAGCTCCGGTGCATCGATCTCACGCGCGCGCACATACAGCCGCTCCCAGGATGCACCGCAGCTGGCGCGTGGCATCACGCGGGGCAGCACCATCATGCAGCCCTCGATCTCGTCTTCGGTGAAGGCCTTGCGTTCCGCCGCGCGCAGCGCCTCGCGGGTCTCGGCGACGCTTGCCACTGTGGAGAGGAGCTGCAGCCCGATGCCCGGCAGTTCCGGCAGCAGATGCCCGCTCACCAAGCGCGCGAGCTCGCGCCGGCGCGCCTCGCGATCCGGCCGCCCGATGCTCGCCTGGCGCGCCACGCGCACATAGAGAAGCTTGTCATCGACATTGGCATCGGGATCTTCCAGCAGAGGCAGTGCCACGGCCTGCGCCTCGTCGATGCGGCCGAGATTTAGGAGAGCCTGCGCCCGCTGCCGGTTCCAGCTGCGGATCGGCCCGTCGGCGTAAGTCGCCAGACACTTGTCGAGCAGCGCCAGCGCCTGTTCATGGGCGCCGCGGTCGGCTGCGATCTGCGCCAACCCCTCCAGCCCGACATGGTTTGCCGGCCTGTCCAGTGCCAAGGCTTCGAAAAGCGCTTCGGCCTCGTCGAGGCGGTCGAGATGACGCAAGGCGTGCGCGCGCTGCGCCAGCCAATAGGGACGAGCGCCGAATTGGACAATGCACTGGCTCCAGCGCTCGAGCGCCTGCATCCAGCGCCGGCGCCGGGACGCATCGCCGGCCCAGCGCGCCCACGCTGCCGCGTCAGCCGACGCCGGAGGCTTTTCGTCCTGCATCGCTTTGCGCCGGTGCGAAGCCGGCGCTCAAGGCACGGAAGGCTTCGCGGCTGATGGTTTCGAAACTGCATTCCTCGCCGAGCTTGCCCGCCAGTTGAAGCACGACGGCGCCGTGCAACGCGGCCCAGAAGACGTGTCCGATGAGCACCGGATCTCCCGCCAGCGCGCCCGACTCGACGAGACCGCGCACATGGTCGGTCATGGTCAGGCGCGCGCGCGCGCTGGCGCGCACCAGGTCGGGATAGCGCGACTCGTCGGGCTGGGACATGTCGAACATCAGCCGGTAGGAGGCCGGCTCGGAGAACGCGAAGCGCATATAGGCTTCGCCCACCGCGGCGCTGCGGGCGAGCGCCGTGCGTTCTTTGGCAAAGGCCTGCTCAAGGGCCTGCGCGAAACGGTCGAAGGCGTTGGCCCGCACGGCCGCCAGGATCTCTTCCTTGTCCTTGAAGTAGCGATAGGGCGTCATGGCGCTGACCCCGAGTTCGGCCGCCACCTCGCGCATGGTGAAACCCTCGCGGCCCTTCGCGGCAAAGATCCGGGTCGCCGCCGCGATCAATTTTCCGCGGAAATCGGCCAGATCGGCGGTTGTCAGCACGCGCGGCAAAAAAATCTCCCGATAGGGCCTTGAACTGCGGCCGGTTCCGGCCCATTAATTTACACTGTAAGTCATAGCCGTCCTGGAGGAAAGCATGAACGCCCCCGTCCGGATCAACCCGTATCTTACGGGGAATTTCGCGCCGCTCCACAGCGAGGACGACTTTCCCGCGCTCAAAATCCGCGGCGAATTTCCCAAGGCACTCCGCGGCTCCTATTACCGCAATGGACCCAACCCGCAGTTTCCGCCGCGCGATCCCAACCATCACTGGTTCGCCGGCGACGGCATGATCCACGCCCTCCATGTCGGCGACGGCAAAGTCTCGTACCTGAACCGCTACGTTCATACCAACAAGTACGTGCTCGAGCACGCGGCCGGACGCTCGCTGTTCGGAACGTTCGGCAACCCGATGACGTCCGACGCCTCGGTCGTGGGCAAGGACAGCGGCGTCGCAAACACCAACATCGTCTGGCACGCCGGCAAGCTGCTCGCGCTGGAAGAGGCGCACAATCCCTACGAGCTGGACCCGCTGACCTTGGCGTCGCGCGGCTATGTCGACTATGCCGGCCCCGCCATGCGCTTCACGGCGCATCCCAAGATGGATCCCGAGACGGGCGAGATGGTGTTCTTCGGATATTCGGCCGGCGCGGGTTTCTTCACCGACGACATCGCCTATGGCGTCGTCGACAAGGCCGGCGCGGTTACGCGTCTCGACCAGTTCAAGGCGCCTTATTGCAGCATGATCCACGATTTCTTCGTGACGCGGAACTATGTGGCGTTTCCGGTGCTGCCGTTGAGCGGCAGCCTGCCGCGCGTCATGCAGGGAGGACCTGCCTTCGCCTGGGAACCGCAAAAGGGTGCCTATGTCGGCGTGATGCGCCGCGACGGCGACGTCAATGCGATCCGCTGGTTCGAGACCGATCCCTGCTACGTCTTCCATCCGATGAACATGTGGGAAGAGGGGAGCGTCATCTTCGTCGACGTGATGCAATACGCCAACGCGCCCTTGTTCCCCAATGCCGACGGCTCGCCGGGCAGACCTGCCGGCGCGCGGCTGGTGCGCTGGACGATCGATCTCGCCGGCAAGAGCAACGCGATCCGCCAGCAGCCCCTGGACGACATCGCCGGCGAATTTCCGCGCTTCGACGAGAGGCGCGCGGGTCTTGCCTATCGCCACGGCTATTTCGCGGCCAGCTCCACCAATTCCGACAAGGTCGTGTTCGACGCCATCGCGCATATCGATCACCAGACCGGCAAGCGGGAGATGCATGTCTTTGCCGACGGCATGCCCGGCGAACCCGTCTTCGTGCCGCGCCATGACGGCGCCGCCGAAGGCGACGGCTGGCTGGTCGCCACCGTCTATCGTCCTTCCGAGGACCGCAGCGATTTCGCCGTCTTCGATGCGGCGAACGTAGCTGCCGGGCCCGTCGGCTGGGCCGAGCTTCCCCGGCGCATTCCCTTCGGCTTCCATGGAAATTGGCGGCCGGCCTGAGCTTGCAGGCGGGCGGCATCGTCCCCACCTGAGGCGGACCGAGGGAGGACAAGCCAGCCATGGTCCATCTGTTCAAGGCGTTCAGGCCGCTGCTGGAAGATTTTCTTTCGCTGATCGTCTTCGCGGCCCTCTACGCGGCGACCGACAACCTCATCCTTTCGGTCGCGGCCGGGATGGCGATCAGCATCGGCCAGATCGCTATCGAGAGGTTGCGCGGCCGCAAGATCGAGGCGATGCAATGGGCGAGCCTCGCGCTGGTGGTGGTGCTGGGCGGCATCTCTATCGCGACCAACAATCCGGTGTTCGCGATGATCAAGCCCAGCGTCGCCCAGGCCGCGATCGGCATCGTCATGCTCAAGCCGGATTGGATGGCGCGCTACCTACCGCAGATCGTCACCGACAATGTCTCGCGTCGCGCACTCATCGGCTGGGGCTATGTCTGGGCGGCGCTGATGCTGGCGCTCGCAGCCGCGAACGTGTTCGTCGCCTTCAACTTCGACGCCAAGATTTGGGCGGCCTACACCTTCTTCGTGCCGCTGCCGGCGAAGGTCGCTTTGTTCTTCCTGCAATATCTGTGGATCCGGTCCGCGGTGCGGCGGAGCATCCGCGGACGGGCGGCGCTGCAGACCGCGTGACATTTTACGCCCGATAGCGATGATGCCGCGATGAGTCTCAAACTTCTCGGCATTCTCAACATCACCGAGGATTCCTTTTCCGACGGCGGCAAGTTCCTCGATCCGGCGGCGGCACTGATCGAGGCCGAGCGGCTGGCAAAGGAATCCGACGCCATCGATCTCGGCGCCGCCTCCTCGCGTCCCGGCGCCGTGGCCGTTGCGCCCGATGTCGAGATCGCCCGGCTCGCGCCCGTCGTCGACGCGCTGAAGCGCGCCGACGCGCCCATTTCCATCGACAGCTTTTCGCCCGAGGTGCAGCGCTGGGCGCTGTCCCGATCCGTGGCCTATCTCAACGACGTGAACGGGTTCGCCGATGCGTCGTTCTATCCCGAACTCGCCGCGTCTGACGCCAAGCTCATCGTGATGTTTTCCGTCGAGGGTGCGGGCCCCGCCACCCGATTGTTCGTTCCGGCGGCGGAGCTGTTCGACCGCATCGTGGGCTTCTTCGATCGCAGGCTCGCCGCCTTCGCCCGCGCCGGGATCGCGCAGGAGCGTATCATTCTCGACCCGGGCATGGGGTTGTTCCTGGGCAGCGATCCGGAAGCCTCGTTCACGGTCCTGCGGCGACTTTCGGACCTCAAGGCGCGTTTCGGTCTGCCGCTGCTGGTCTCGGTGTCGCGAAAGTCCTTCCTGCGCGACCTGGTCCATAAGCCGGTTTCGCAGATCGGTCCGGCGACCCTGGCCGCGGAACTCTTTGCCGTCCGTCAGGGGGCGGACTATATCCGCACCCACGCGCCCGGGGCGCTGCGGGACCTTCTCATGGTGTTTGAAACCTTGGCAAACCAGGCGTGATTTGCGATCCGACGCGGATTTTCTTAACGCTTTGACACGTTTGCGCGTTAGAATGATCCATCCGTTCGAAGGACAGCCATGAACCGCAAATTGTTCGGCACCGACGGGGTGCGCGGCCTCGCCAACAAGTTCCCGATGACGCCCGAGATCGCCATGAAGGTCGGCATGGCGGCAGGGCGGATCTTCACGCGCGGCGAACACCGCCACCGCGTGGTGATCGGCAAGGACACCCGCCTCTCCGGCTACATGATCGAATCCGCCCTGGTTGCGGGCTTCACCTCGGTCGGCATGGACGTGTTCCAGTTCGGCCCGCTGCCCACACCTGCCGTGGCGATGTTGACGCGTTCGCTGCGCGCCGATCTCGGCGTGATGATCAGCGCTTCGCACAACGCCTATCACGACAACGGCATCAAGCTGTTCGGGCCCGACGGCGAAAAGCTCTCCGACGCGCACGAGGCCGAGATCGAAGCGTTGATGTCGAACGGCCTGGAAGAGGGTCTCGCCGCCTCCAACGGCATCGGCCGCGCCAAGCGCGTCGACGATTCCCAGGCCCGCTACATCGAGTTCGCCAAGCGGACTTTTCCACGCAATCAGCGTCTCGACGGATTGCGCATCGTGCTCGACTGCGCCAACGGCGCCGCCTACCGCGTCGCGCCCGCCGCCCTGTGGGAGCTTGGCGCCGACGTGGTCACCATCGGCGTCGATCCGAACGGGCTCAACATCAACGACGAGTGCGGCTCGACCGCGCCGGACGCGATGCAGCGCCGCGTGCGCGAGGTGCGCGCCGATTTCGGCATCGCCCTCGACGGCGATGCGGACCGCGTGGTGATGGCCGACGAGCAGGGCCGCATCATCGACGGCGACCAGATCCTGGCGCTGATCGCGCGCTCCTGGTCGCAGAACGGCCTGCTCACCGGCGGCGGCGTGGTGGGCACGGTGATGTCGAATGCCGGCCTCGACCGCTACCTGCAGAGCCTGAACCTGAAACTGGCGCGCGCATCGGTGGGCGACCGCTATGTGATCGAAGAGATGAAGCGCGGCGGATTCAATGTCGGCGGCGAGCAGTCCGGCCACATCGTGCTCTCTGAATTCGCCACCACCGGCGACGGTCTGGTGGCGGCGCTGCAGGTGCTCGCGGTCCTCGCCATGGAAGGCAAGAGGGCGAGCGAGGCGGCGCATCTCTTCGAGCCCTTGCCGCAGGTGCTGGAGAACGTCCGCTTCAAGAAAGGCACGCCGCTCGAGGATGCGCGGGTGAAGAAATGCATCGAGGCCGGCACCCAGCGGCTCAACGGGTCGGGGCGCATCCTGGTGCGCAAATCCGGCACCGAACCCGTGATCCGCGTCATGGCCGAGGGCGACGACGAGAAGCTTGTGCGCCAGATCGTGCGCGAGATCGCCGCCACCATCGAGGAAGTCGCGGCGTGACTGGTTCAGCTGCTACGGTGTCGTCATCCTGAGGTGCCCCGCGCGTGCTTCGGGGCTCGCTGCGCTCGCACCTCAGCATGACGCGCGGGGCCTCGAAGGATGACGAGTGCGACAACCGCCGCGAGCCCCCTGCGCGTCCTCGTCATCGCAGGCTCCGACTCGAGTGCCGGCGCGGGCATCCAGGCCGACATCAAGACCGCTGAGGCCTTCGGCTGCTATGCCCAGACCGCGGTGACGGCGGTTACGGTGCAGGATACCCGGCGCGTATACGAGGTCTTTGCACTGTCGCCGAAACTGGTGGCGGACCAGATCGAAGCCTGTCTCGGCGACATCGGCGCCGATGCGATCAAGATCGGCATGCTCGGCTCGGCGGCGACGATCAAGGCGGTCGCGGCGGTGTTGTCGGGCGTGCGCATCCCGATCGTCCTCGACCCGGTAATGGCTTCGACCAGCGGCCGCGCGTTTCTCGACGACAAGGCTGTCGCGGCGCTGAAGGCCGAGCTGATTCCGCTTGCGGCGCTGGTGACGCCGAACATCCCCGAAGCGCTGCGCCTGACCGGCAAGCGCGGCACCGAGGTGGCCGCACGCGCTCTGATGGCGATGGGCGCGCGCGCCGCCCTGATCAAGGGGGGCCACGCCACGGGCGCCACCGTCGACGACGTTCTGGTGTGGGAAGGCGGAGTCGACACCTACGCCTTTCCGCGCCTGAAGACGAAGCACACCCACGGCACCGGCTGCACGCTGTCGACGGCCATCGCCTGCGGCCTGGCGCAAGGCCTGCCGCTTCCCGTCGCCGTCGGTCGCGCGCGGGAATATCTCCAGCACGCGCTCGAAACCGCACCGGGCCTCGGCAAGGGGCACGGGCCGCTCGATCACCTGCCGAAGATGAATTAAAACTACGACCGGTCCTCCCACGGACTAATCGCAGCGGCGCCGGTGCCGGCGAAATCCTTGAGATTTCTCGTTACGACCGTCATGGAGTGGACGAGCGCGGTGGCCGCGATCATCGCATCGCGTTCGGGGCGCGGATTGGGAATGTGGAGGCGCGCGCATTGCAGGGCCACGGCCTCATCGATGGGGAACATGCGCAAATGAAACGTCGGCCGTACGTGCTCGTCGAGCCATGTGCGCATCGGTCTTCCTTGCGCCGGGTCTTTGCGCTCCATCAGCAGCACGCCGATTTCCAGTTCGAGAAGCGTGACGGCGGAAATGAACAGCGATGCCGCGTCGACGGAGTCAGACCAGCCTGCGACGCGCGCATTGGCCTTGCCGATCCGCACCTTGCGCAACTCCGACACGACGTTCGTGTCGAGCAAGTACATCACTCGAAGTCCGGAATCTTCAGCTTGATATCGAGCTTCGGCGGATTGAATTCGATGTCCTCGCCGCCCGGCATCGCCAATGCGTCCGCGATGCTCATCGGTTTGGCCGCAAGCTTGCGGTACTCCTCGATCGTCAGGAGCACATGCGCCGGCCGGCCGCGGTCGGTGATGAACACCGGTCCATTGCTCGCCGCCTTCTTGGCGCGGCTGGTGTCCTGATTGAACTCGCGACTGCTGAGGGTGGTAATGGTCATCGGTGTCTCATTTGTAGAAATGTTTCTACATCATGGCGGGGACGGAAGCAACGAAGTCGTTGTTCCCTTTGCGTTCCAAATATGCCATACTCTCTTTGCGATAGAAGGGAAGCTCGATTGGCGAATTTTGCAACCCATGGTGCGGAGCAGCGAAAGAGGAAGAAAGTTCTTGTTCCTCCGGCGCTTAGGCATGCTCCGGCCGAATTGAATTGCGATTTTGCAAAAAAAGAGCACGCCGCTGTCCGACGCCGCCGCGGCGCCCCGACGGGCAACCGGAATGCGCTCAAGCACGGCACGTACACGGCCGAGCGCCGCGCCTTCTATGCCGCGGTCCGTGCACATATCCGCTCGTGCAAGGCGCTGGTCGCGTTCGCGAATGCCGTGGACGCGCTGCGCGGCAGTCCGCGGAGCAGCATCACCGAACGGGTCGTTGTGCAGAACCGCGTCGTGGTCAGCCGCAGGGTGGTGCGAACCGTCCGCCGCCGCAATCAAGATGGCAGCAGGTCCGTTTCCCGCAGGACGATCTCAAGCCAGAACCTTGTCCAGCCGGTCGCGGATGATCGACTCCGCCTCGCGCACGATGCGCTCGACGAGATCCTTGCAGGTCGGGATGTCGTGGATCAGGCCCTGGGTCTGACCCGCGGACCAGATGCCGTAATCGACGTCGCCGCTGTCATAGACCTTTGCTCCGCGCGTGCCGGCGACGAGCTCCCGCACGTCCTCGAACTTGGCGCCGCCGCGCCGCTCGATCTCGACCACCTTCTGACTGACCGCATTGCGCGCGACGCGGGCGGTATTGTGCATGGTGCGGAAGATGAGGTCGGTGGCGCGCTCGTCATTGGCGACGATCGCCTGCTTGACGTTCTCATGGATCTCCGCTTCCTGCGTCGCCATGAAGCGCGTGCCCATGTTGGCGCCGTCGCAGCCCAGCGCCAGTGCGGCCACCAGCCCGCGCGCGTCCGCCATGCCGCCCGAGGCGAGAAGCGGAATGTTCAGCTTGTCCGCCGTGGCGGGGAACAGGATCAGGCCGCCGACATCGTCCTCGCCCGGATGGCCGGCGCATTCCAGACCGTCGATCGAGACGCAATCGACGCCGATGGATTGCGCCTTCACCGCGTGGCGCACGCTGGTGCATTTGTGGATCACCTTGACGCCGGCTTGCTTGAACGCCGGCAGATGCGGCGCCGGATTGTTGCCTGCGGTCTCGACGATCTTGATTCCGCTCTCGATGATCACCTGGCGGTATTCGTCGTAAGGAACCGGATTGATGGTCGGCAAGATGGTCAGGTTCACCCCGATCGGCTTGCCGGTCATCTCGCGGCAGTCTTTGATTTCCTTGGCGAGCTTCTCGGGCGAGCCGGGGGTCAGCGCGGTGATGAAGCCGAGCGCGCCGGCATTGGCGACGGCGGCGACGAGCTTGGCTTTGCCCACGCGCGTCATGCCGCCCATGGTAATCGGCACCTCGACGCCGAACATTTCGGTGAAACGGGTCTTGAGCATGGCAGTCCCTTCGAATGGCGCTTGGCGAACCGTGGCCGCAAACGGCCTTGGCCCGCAAGCCCTATTCCAAGGCTGACCTTACGTCGGTTTGCCCGAAATCGGTGCCCTTGTAGAGGAGGGGCTCGTCGAGAGCCTTCGCGAGAGCATAGGCGAAGCAATCGCCGAAATTCAGCCGCGCCTTATGCCCGCTGCCTTTGCCGTAGTCCCGATATGCGTCGCGGGCGATCCGGGCTTGTCTTTCGTCGACAGCGATTATCTCTATGCCGGAATCGCGCAGAATGTCATCGTAGCGGCGGCTAAGGACGGGATCGCGCTTGGCGTCGATGACGACGGCCGTTTCCACAAAGGTTGCGGCGCTCATCCTGCAAAACGGCTGGGCCTCAAGCGCATCGGTGAAACTTCGCGCGTCCGATTCTTTTTTCACGATGGCCACGATGGCCGATGAGTCGACGATCATATGGGCAGGCCGGTTTCCGGATCATAGAGGTCTTCTATCTCCATCATTTTACCGGAGCCTTCCTTCAAACGGGCCGCACATTCTTCCGCGATCGCCATCAGCCGGTCGGAGAGCCCGCGGCGCTTTAGGCGCGCAATGCGCTCACGGACGGCTTCGGCAACTGCGGTCGTCTGGCTCTCGCCGGTCAGTTCGGACAATTCCTTTATCAGGCGCTCCGCTTCCGCATTTTTGATATTGATTCCCATCATCGCCACTTTCTACCACGCGACCAACAAATTCTACCATTTACTTACCGGCAGTCAACCGAGGAAAGGATCCCGGACCAGGATCGTGTCCTCCCGTTCGGGGCTGGTGGAGAGCAGGGCGACCGGCGCGCCGATCAGCTCCTCGACGCGGCGGACATATTTCACCGCCTGTGCCGGCAGGTCCGCCCAGCGCCGCGCCCCGCGAGTCGAGCATTTCCAGCCTTCGACGGTCTCGTAGACGGGCTCGAGCTTCGCCTGCGCCTCGGAATCCGTCGGCAGATATTCGAGCCGCGCGCCGTCGAGACCGTAGCCCGTGCAGATCTTGATCTCGTCGAAGGCATCGAGAATGTCGAGCTTGGTGAGCGCGATGCCGTCGATGCCGCCGGTGACCACGGTCTGGCGCACCAGTGCCGCGTCGAACCAGCCGCAGCGGCGCTTGCGCCCGGTGACGGTGCCGAACTCCGCGCCGCGTTCGCCCAACATGGCGCCGACGGCATTGTTCTGCTCGGTGGGAAATGGACCTTCGCCGACGCGCGTCGTGTACGACTTGACGATGCCCAGCACATATCCGATGCGCCGCGGGCCGATGCCCGATCCGGCCGCGGCCTGGCCGGCGACCGTGTTCGACGATGTGACAAAGGGATAGGTGCCGTGATCGATGTCGAGCAGGACTGCCTGCGCGCCTTCGAACAGGATGCGCTTGCCCTCGCGGTGCGCGGTATCCAGCGCGCGCCAGGACGAGCCGATATAGGGCGTGAAGCGCGGCGCGATCTCGGCCAGCGCATCCAGCGTCGCCTTCTCGCAGATCTCCTCGCCGCCCGTGCCGCGCCTGAGTGCGTTGTGATGCGCCAGCAGCCGCTCGATTTTCGTCGGCAGGCTCGCGTTGTCTTTCAGATCGATCGCACGAATGGCCCGGCGGCCGACCTTGTCCTCATACGCGGGACCGATGCCTCGTTTGGTGGTGCCGATGGCCTGCAGACTGTTGGCGGCTTCGCGCGCTTCGTCGAGTTCGCGGTGCAGCGGCAGGATCAGAGCTGCATTCTCCGCGACGATCAGGTTGCCGGGCGTCACCAAAACGCCCTGCGCCGCGAGCCTGTCGATCTCCGACAGCAGCGCCCAGGGATCGACCACCACGCCGTTGCCGATGACCGCGAGCTTTCCCGGCCGCACCACCCCGGACGGGAGCAGGCTCAGCTTGTAGGTCTTGCCGTCGATGACGAGCGTGTGGCCGGCGTTGTGGCCGCCCTGGAAGCGCACCACGACATCGGCGCGGGCACAGAGCCAGTCGACGATCTTGCCTTTGCCTTCGTCGCCCCATTGGGCGCCGATCACCGCGACATTGCTCATTGCACCGTACCCGCAGGCTCAAAATCGGCCGCGCGAGAGTCGCGGGCACGGTGTCCAGTTATAGCCCGCGCTCAGCGGGCGTGCAGCTTTTTCTGAAGCAGCGTACGGCGCCGCTCCAGCTCGCCTTGCGCCTGGGCGATTTCGGCAAGTTCTGCCTTCGCGCGCTCGGCATCGGCGCGGGCGCGGCGCTTTTCGGCATGCCTCTGCGCCGCGGCTTTCTTGCGATGTCGGAGCTTCTCCTCGGCCGCACGTTTTTTCTGGGCCGCGGTCGGCTTTGGCGGCGCCGGAAGCTCCGCCTCGCGCTTGAATGGAGCTGTCGATCCCCACGGCCGTCTCAATGCGACACCCGGACACGCCAGCGCGGCGCTCACGGCGGCGGCGTCCTTGGTCGCGGCTGCGAAGCCTTTGGCGAATTCGCTCGGACCCGCGCCCCAGGCGGCGAGCGCCTTCTTCTGCGAAGTCGTGGCCACGACCGTGTCGTAGAAGCCGAGATGGGCACGGAAGACCTTGAGCGCGGGCATGTGACGGCAATCGCCCAGCGCCGATCCGGTTCCCGTTGTTCCAGCTCACCAAGGCAGCGATCGCAGGCGAACACAGCGGGGTTGCAGAAATGTCCTGGGCCCTCACGCGCACGTGAGACCTGGTCCATGCCGGCCGGAGCACAATGGGAAAACCATTCGCGGGGAGTCGGCATGCGGCTTGTCAGGATTGCGGCGTCAATGTCCGCGCTGTTGATCTTCGGTTCCGTCCATGCGGACGAAGCCGCTTGTACCGCGCGCGCATACCGCGCGCTCGACTTTTGGCTTGGGGCCTGGGAGGTCTTCGACACAAGGACCGGCGCGCATGCCGGCGAAAGCCTGATCGAGAAAAACTATGGCGGCTGCGTCGTACGGGAAAGCTGGCGCGAGCCGGGCTTCACCGGCGGCAGTCTCAACATCTATTCCCGCCTCGACCGCAAATGGCACCAAACCTGGGTGGATTCATCCGGTGCCTTGCGGGAATTTGTTGGTGGCGAAGAGGGCGGCAAGATCGTGCTTGCCGCGCGAACTTTCGCCAAGGACGACCCTTCCAAGCCGCTCCTGGTGCGGATCGCCTTGAGCGCCAACCCCGACGGCAGCGTTCATCAATATTCCGATTGGTCCAGGGATTTTGGCCGGACTTGGCAGTTCCGCTACGACTACACCTATCGCCGCAGGAAATGATCTCAACGGCTGCGCCTGTAGATTCCGGTGAACCAGGTGTTCCAGCGCTTGTTGTCCTGCTCGAAGAACTCCTGCTTCACCGTGCCGTCCTGCATCGGTGTCCAGACGCCGCGGAAGGGGTGCTCGATGCCGGTCTTGTTGTAGCTGATCGTGCCTTCCATGCGCAGCGCGCCCTTTTCGAACCGGCCTTCGAGGCGGATCGCGAGGCCGGGCGAGATCCAGAACTGCGTCCAGGTCTTACGCACGGCGTCGTAGCCGTTGAGGCTCATGCCTTCGTTTCCCTGCGCGCCGGTCCAGTGTTCGATCAGACCGCAGCCTTTGGGTCCCCGGCTGATGATGTTGGTGCCCTGAAAGACGCCGGCAGGATCGCTGACACGCCATTCTCCCAGCCAGAAATCCCATTGGCGCTCTTGCGGGGATACGCAGGACTGCGGGGTCGCCGCGTCGAGCGTGCCTGGAATGACCGCCGCGCCAGCAATCACGGCGGCCGCGAGTCGTCTGGTTCCGCGCTTGGTAAAAGGTTTGCTGCTCATTGCCGCCTCCGCCTGCGCGGACAAGCATAGGGCGGCCACCGCAGCTTTCGGCTTCACATCGCCGTGGGTTCGCGGCGGCCGGCGCGTGCGTCCAGCGCGGCGACGACGCGCCCAAGAACGTCGCGCAGTACAATGGCGCCGAATTCGGGATTCATGTGCGCGTGCTGCGCGCGCTCGGCCGCGGTCTCTTCCGGGGTCAGCGTGTAAAACTGAGGTTTGGTCGTGAGTGGATTGGGTCCGATGGTTTGCGCCGGCTGCGGCACGAACACGGCATCGATGTCTTTGGCGGCCTTCTCGCAAGCGCGATGGTATGCCTCCGCAAGCAATCCGACAGCGTCCTTCGCTTCGAAGCGTGCCCACATCTCGGGGTGCCGCTCATAAGCCGACAGCGGAGTAGCAATGACGAAGATCGGTGCTACGGTCAGCCTGCGCAACTTGGCAGCAATGTCGAACGCCAGCGAGCCGACGATCGCAGGCGCCATCCCTTCAGCAATGTCCAGCACGGACGCGGCGTGTGCGCGACCGGCGGCGCGCAACTCTTTCATCGTCGCATAATAGGTCTTGATGGCGCGGATCGAGCTGAGCGTCAGCCCGCATAGAACATAGGCGTCGTACACCGGCCGGATCGCACCGTCGCCGCCGCTGGTCATCGCCATCCGCGCGCGCGCCGGCTCGGTGCGGCCGACCAGGCCGCCATCGACGATGTCGAGCTCCATGGACGTGCCCTCGCTGGCGAAGAAGATCGTTTGGAGCTGAGGAAACTGCGCCTGCACCGCCGGAAGCGCGCGCTTCAAGTTCGCGACGTGCGAATTCCCGATCAGGCAGACGGTGGACATGATGGACTTATGGCTTGAGCGCTGCTGGTACACGCTGGAGCGGGCGAAGGGAATCGAACCCTCGTATGCAGCTTGGGAAGCTGCCGTTCTACCATTGAACTACGCCCGCGAAAGTCCGCGTTCCTTAGCACGTGAAATCCGCGACAGGAAAGCGCTTTGCCCAGAATTCGCCACCGAGGGGCACCCTGATGGCGGAACGCGGTCACGGAGGGGTGCTTGCCGGCGCATTTCCAGTCCTTCGGTGTCTCCCATCTCAGCGCCATGGCGGCGATGTTCGCCGCCGCGCTAGCACTTATTGCGGCGTCGCGGGCGGCCAATGACTCACGCTTCGACCGCGTCCTGCGCCGGTGCCTTGCCGCATTTCTGATCGCGGACTGGGCGCTGTACCTGGCGATGTTCTACGTCAAGGGCTGGCTTGCGCTCGGCAATGTGCTGCCCCTCAACCTCTGTGACTGGGCCACCATCGCGGTCACGGCCACCTTGATCCGGCCCAATCAGAAAACCTACGAGCTGTCCTATTTCTGGGCGCTGGCCGGGACGCTGCTCGCCTCGATCACGCCCGATCTCGAATATGATTTTCCCGATTGGAGATTCCTGTTTTTCTTTTTCTATCACGCGGTGATCATCGCCAGCGTCCTGTACCTGACCTTCGGGCTTGGCATGCGGCCGGTGAAGGGCTCCGTCCGGCGCGTCCTTCAATGGACCCTCGCCTATGTTGCGGTTGCCGGCACCGCCGATTGGCTGCTCGGCACCAATTACGGCTTCCTGCGCGCCAAGCCGCAGGTCGCCACGCTGTTCGATCAGATGGCGCCCTGGCCCTGGTACATCGCGCAGTCCTTTGCGGTCGCGGTTGCGGCGATGCTGCTGCTCGATGCGCCATTCCGCTTGGCCGATCGCATGCGCAAGATGCAGGCGCGCCGTGCCGCCTAAATTCGTGCCCTTCGGCACCGATCATCTGGCCGCGCTGGCGCTGACGATGGCGGTACCGCTGGCGTTGGCTATTGCAGCGCGCCGAAAGCCGGCGTGGGACGCTTGGTTCCGTTATGGCTTCGCAGGCCTGCTGATCGCGACATGGATCGCGTGGTATGCCTTGTTCATCGCCCGCGGCTGGCTCGGCCTCGGCAACGCACTGCCGATGAATCTGTGCGATTGGGCGACGATCGCCCTGATCGTGACGCTGATCCAGCCGCGGCAGGCGGCCTATGAGCTTGCCTATTTCTGGGCCTTTGCCGGCACCGTCCAGGGGCTGATCACCCCCGATGTGAACTTCGGATTCCCCGAGCCGCAATTCCTGGTTTTCATCCTCGGGCACGCGGCGATTCTGTCGGCCGTCATCTATCTGACCTTCGGTACGCGGATGCGCCAGGTGCGAGCGTCGATTCCGCGCGTGATCGGTTGGAGTCTCTCCTATGCTGTTGCGGCAGCGCTCACCGATTGGACGCTCGGGACCAATTACGGCTTCTTCCGCGCCAAGCCGGGCCACGCGACCTTCTACGATCTGCTTTCGCCGTGGCCGTTCTACATCCCAGAGACCGTCGCGCTGGGCATGGGCATGGCGCTGCTGCTTTATCTGCCGTGGTTCATTCGCGACAACTTCAATCTCGCGCGCATCAGACGTCGGTGATGCTTAGGATGTTGCCGTCAGGGTCCTTCATCCAGGCCACGTGGCCGGCGCCGTGAGGAAGCGTCACGACACCGAGTTCGTCGTGGCTATAAGCGGCGATGCGCAGGAACGCAGCACCACCGGCGCTTAGCGTGCGGACGGCCGCGGCGACGTCCTTCACCTGAAATCCCAGCATGGTGTGGCCGTGTGGAACGAAGTCGGCCACCAAGGCTATGCGCAACTCGGTTGCGGCAAGCGTGAACACCGCGCCGAAGCGGTCCTGGCGATCGAAGGTCAGACCCAGAACGTCGCGGTAGAATAGCACGGCGCGATCGACGTCGCGCGTGCAGATGACGACGATGGGGTTGGCGCCTTTCAGGCTATTCATGGCGGTTTGCCTTTCCTGTAGATTGCCGAGGGGGATTCGATGGATCCGCATTTCGTCCTGTTCGGGCAGGCGCATCTGGTTGCCGTCGCGCTCGCCTTTGCCGTTCCGCTGGTGCTGGCGCTGGTCGTCAGGTTGAGCGGCAGCGCCGCGTTGACCGACACGGTGCGCTGGCTGTTTGCCGTCGAACTCATTGCGACCTACGCGCTGTGGTACTGGCTGCTCTATCGCCGCGGTTGGATGGCGGTGGGAAACATCCTGCCCATGCATCTATGCGACTGGGCGGCGATCGCCTGCATCGTCTCTCTGATCGTGCCCAACCAGCGCACCTATGAGCTCGCGTATTTCTGGGCCTTGAGCGCCACGTTGCAAGCGACCTTGACGCCGGAACTCGCGCTGGGCTGGCCGGATTGGCGCTTCGTGGTGTTCTTCGGCTTTCACTGCGGCGTCATCGCCGCCGTGCTGTACATGACCCTGGGCATGAAGATGCGTCCTTATCCCGCGTCGCTGCCGCGCGTGATCGGCTGGACGGTGGTCTACGGCCTCGCCGCCGGGCTCGTCGACTGGGCATTCGGCGTCAATTTCGGTTTCCTGCGTGCCAAGTCCAAGGACCCGTCCGTGCTCGACATGCTGTCGCCCTGGCCTTGGTACATCGCCGAGCTGGTGCCGATCGCGATCGCCTTCATCCTCATTCTCTATGCGCCGTTCTTCGTCGCCGACCGGTTGCGCAGGCGGCCATAGACCAGACAATCGCGCCGCTCTCCATCGCGCAGGACATGGCCGCGCAGCGTGCCCTCCAGTCTGAAGCCCAGACGCTTGAGCAGCCGCTGCGAGGCGGTGTTGCCGGCATGGCAGCGTGCCCAAAGCCGGTCGAGTGCCAGACCGGCGAAAGCGTGATCGATGACCGCCTCCATCGCTTCCTGCGCGTATCCCTGCCCCCACCAGCGCCGCGCGAAGAGGAAGCCGACCTCTGCGCGGCCGTGATGGCTGTCGATCTCGGACAAGTCGCACTCGCCGATGACAGGGCCTTCCGGCCTGAGGGCGGCGACCCACCACAAGGTGCTGCCGTCGCCGAGCTCCGGAATGTGCGCCTCGAAGATGTCGCGGACTTCGGCCACGGTCTTCCGTGCCGGCCAGTCCCAGTAGCGCATCACCTCGGCGTCGCCGCGCGCCTCGAAAAGGGCCTCGGCGTCGTCGACCGTGATTGGCCTTAAAGTCAGGCGCCGCGTGGTCAGGATCATGCGTCCCCCGAAAGACGGCGAGCCGCCAATCCAGTCAAACGCGGCGAAAAGAAGAATTGGTCGCGGGCAGGATCGAAAATTCGTGAGGCGGCCGGCGCTTTCGCGCCGTAGCCGCCCCACGCTGCCCCCTTCAAGCGGACCCGCCGCGAGACCGAACCCCCAAAACGTCGTTCCCGCAGCGGCGGAAGTAGGGCCCCAGTCATGCCGTCCGCGCAACACTCCCGCATATGTGAATGCAACTTTGCGGCACTGCTGTGGATTCTCGGCAACAAAAATGGAACTTTGCCGGGCTCGGACCGGCGGGTGGAAACCTGCCGGATAGTCCGTGCCCATCATATTTCCACGCTGCCGCTGACGCAGCGCCGCTCAGCGGGGACCGGGTCGGCATCGTCTCAGAAGCGATCCAACGAGGGAAATGCAGGCTCCTTCGTCATGCAGGCCCACAGGCAGAGGGCCAGCCCGATGTCCCCCGTCCAGAGGGAATAGCGGCCGCGGCCATGCTCCGACCGCGCGGTGCGCCACTGGGCGATAGCCTCCATGGCGAAGGCCCTGGCGCGCTCCAGCCATAACCGTTCGCCCGTTCTTTTGTGCAGGTGCAGCAAGGAATAGGCGTTCCCACCGGTGCCGTGACAGAAATTGGAGCCCTTCGCGAGCGGACCGGCCCGCCAGATCAGGGTGCCGGCATCGTGCAGCAGCCGCTCGAGCGCCGGCGTCGAAAACGGCGCCCGCGCGAGAGCCGAAACGATTCCGGGCGCGCCGTGGCAGATCTGGCAGAGAAGCGGCGCATCGGGCTGATCGGCGTCGCTCGGCCAATTCGCTTCGCCCGGAAGACGTTGCGCGGTTGCCAAGAGGGTCGATGTCGCGACGTCGGCGACCGCCGCCTGCACATCCTCGCTCAGCCAATCCCAGCCGCGAATGAGCGCGAGCAGATTGCCGGCGAAGCCATGCACCAGTCCCAGCGAGACCATGCGCTGGCCGTAGAGGTTTTGGACCCAGAGGCGGTGACCGCCCACCGTTTCGAGAGCGCCCAGTAGACGTTGCGCCTGCACGCAGTAAAGATCGCGCCATCGCGCTTCCTTGCTGCGCTCGTGCATGAAGTCGCAGGCCAGCATCGAGCCCGCCATGCCCCACATCAGCTCGAGCGGCGGAAGCACGGTGTTGCCGGCAATGCGCGCATGGATCCTGTCGGCAAGATCTTCAGAAGGCGCCAGCCGCATGGCGAGCAGCATCGGCCCGAGATTGCCCATCAAGAGCGAGCCGTAGTCGGCGAAGGGAGTCTGCCTGATCCAGGCATCGCGCGCTTCGATCGCAGAAAGGAAAGGCCGAAACTCTAGCGCATATTGGATGACGCCAGCCTGCTTCAGCTCGTCGAGCGCCAGAACGATGCCGGCCGCTCCCATGTAGATGCCGCCCATCCCGTCGATGCCGGGAGAATCCAGCGGATGCACCGGCCAGAATTTCTCGCCGTCGAATGCCGCCAGCGCCTCTTGCGCGATGGCGCGGATTGTCTCGCGCGCCGTCGCGTCGTTCCACGCCGCATCGGAAAGTCGGCTATGGCGGTCGGCCTGATGGAGCGCCGTCATGGCGTATCCCACGGGATGCGCTCGGCAAGCTCTTCGACCAGTGCGACCAGCGCCTTTCCATCGCGGATATGGGCCCGGACATCGGCATAGAATTTCTTCCGCTCGCGGCCATAGTCGCCATGGACCAGACGGTTGCGGTTGCCCAACGGCGCGCCGCGCTTGCGCTTGTGTTGCATAGGCGGTGCAACACCAGGATCGCCAAAAACCGGGTTCAATTCCCGCGGCGTGTCGCCAAACGCCTGATCGGCCTGCACATTCGCCTTCGAACTGCGCACCTGTTTTCGCGCCGGAGACGCGCTTCGAGGCGGCGTGAGCGTGACCTTATGGCAGCGGGGGCGAATCCCCCGCTTGCGCTTCTCCTCGATCGCCTTTTTCCGCGCAGTCGCCATCGGCGCCATATGGTGTGAGCGCAATGCCGCGACAAGGGCGGCGAAGATTAAATCTTATCCGCGCCTTGGACGCGGCTTGGCTTCGGCAATGGCACTGCCCTTTCGAGCAATTTCGCGAGGAGGTAAAACGATGGTTGGAAGGTGCCGCCGAATGGCGCCTTCGAAAAGGGGCAGTCATGAAATCGCTTCACGTTCTCAACGTCCTCGGCGGCGCGCTGGCGGCGCTCGTGCTTCTGGGGGGCGCCGCAGAGCCGCCCAGCCCGGGGCCAGAGGGACCGCAATTCGATGCCGGCGGCAATCTGCTGTTCCCGGCGGCGTACCGCGACTGGGCCTTCTTGAGCTCCGGTCTCGACATGAGCTACATCGCGGGACCGGCGGCGGCGAACAATCGGCATATATTCAACAACACGTTTGTGCCGGGTTCCGCCTATCGCGCCTTTTTGCAGAAGGGCACCTGGCCGCAGCATACGATCATCGTGATCGAGCACCGCGCCGGCGCCACCGACGTCTCGATCAACAAACGCGGCGTCGTGCAGACGCCACAGATTCTGGGCTTCGAGGCGCATGTGAAGGACGCGGCCCGCTTCAAGGGCGGTTGGGGCTTCTTCAGCTTCGGCGAGGGCGACAAATCGGCGGAATTGATTGCGTACAGCGCGGACAAGGACAGCTGTTACGGCTGCCACCTGGCGCACGGCGCCGTCGACACCACCTTCGTGCAGTTCTATCCGACGCTGCTGCCGGTGGCAGCCAAGCTCGGCACGCTCAATCCGGATTATGTGAAAGAGACAGGAACGAAGGTGAAGTAGCCGGCGCAGGAGCGGATGCAGGTTTCTCCAGCAGAAAGCCCGCAATCTCTGCGATCGCCTCCTTGAGCCCACACCGTTTCACCGGCGCGTCGGGCGGGAAGGCGCCGAGCAGGCGCGACGGCACCGCGGCTTCGAGGATGACGAAGCAGCCCTTGTCCTGCTGGCCGCGGATCAGCCGGCCGAAAGCCTGTTTGAGACGCAGCCGCGTGAGCATGTCGTCATAGCCTTTGCCGAAGCGGGCGCGCCGGGCCTTGTGCAGGATGGTGGGCTTGGGCCACGGCACCTTGTCGAAGACGACAAGACGCAAGCTGCGTCCCGGCACGTCGACGCCGTCGCGAAGGGCATCGGTGCCGAGCAGGCAGGCGTTCTCCTCGGCGCGGAACAGGTCGACCAGCGCGCCGGCGTCGAGGCGATCGACATGCTGCGCATAGACGGTCAGTCCCCGCTCGCCGAGCGTGGTTGCGATGCGGCTTTCCACCGCGCGCAAGGTGCGCACCGCCGTGAAGAGACCAAGCGCGCCGCCGCCGGCCGCGAGAAACAATTCGCGATAGGCCGCCGCCAGCTGGTCGATGTCGCGGCGGTTGACGTCCTTCACGATCAGGATGCGGGCCTGCTCCTCGAAGCGGAACGGCGAGCCGAAGCTGGCCCGGCGCGGCGGCTCCGCCAGATGCATGGCGCCGGTGCGCACTTCCGCGCTTTGCCAATTCTCCGCCTCGGTCTGATCGCGCAAGGTTGCCGAGGTGATCAGGGCGCCATGCGCGTTCGCCAGCACTTCCGACGCCAAGGGCACCGTCGGATCGATCCAGTGCCGCTCCAGGCCGACATCGAGATCGCGCCCGTCCTCGCGCTCGACGGCGAGCCAGGCCGAGAATTCCTCGTCGACCTCGCCGGTCTCGAGGCGCTCCAGCATGGCGATCCATGCCGGCAGGACGATGCGCGCGCGGCGCTCCAGGCCGCGCGCCACCGCGTCCAGGCGCGCCCGCTGATAGGTTTCGAGCTCCTTTGTCTTGTCGTCGAGTTGCTTGCGCAGCCGATGCGCCAGGCCGAGAAGCGGCGCGGCGAGACGCTTGAGCGCGGTGCCGAGCCCGCGCGCCGCTGCCACGAGCCCGGCGCCGGCAGGATGCAATTCGGCTTCGAGCGAATAGTAGGCATCGGCATCTTCGCAGCGCGCCCGCACCTGCTGATAGGCTTCGGCCAGAAACAGCTCGCCCGGACCGCGCGGCGCGGCGCCGTGCAGGCGCGCCAGCCAGCCTTCACCGGCCAGCGCCGCCGCCGCCGCCACGCAGTCGTCCAGCGCGTTGCGCGCTTCCTCGCTGTCCTCGACCAGATCCTTGAGCCGCTCCTCCAGGCCGCGCGTGCGGCTGCGCGCCCGCGCTTCGGGTCCGCGGATCCAGCGCCTGAGATCCGCCATCTCGCGTCCCGACAGCAGCGCCGCAAAACCGGAATCGGCGGCGTCGAAGAGATGATGACCCTCGTCGAAGACATAGCGCACGCGGCGTTCGGCCGGTGCATCGGTGGTCTCGTCGACGCTCTGCCAATCCTGCGCCGCCTGGGCGATGACCAGCGCGTGATTGGCGATGACCATCGGCGCATGGCGCGCGCGGCGGACCGCGCGCTCGATGAAGCAGCTTCGGAAATGCGGGCATGCCGCATAGAAGCATTCGCCGCGCCGGTCCGTGATCTCGCGCAGCGGCAGCGAGGCGCCCAGGAACGCCGGAAAGCCGTATCCGGAGACGTCGCCGTCGGGCGTTGCCTGGATCCAGCGCGCGATCAGGCCGAGCGCCACGCTGCGCTGTCCCGGCATCAGCGCGGTGCGCTTGGCGGCCTCCTCGAAATTGAGCAGGCAGAGATAATTCTCGCGGCCCTTGCGCACCACGGCCTTCTCGTCGCGCTCCTGCGGATCGGGATAGAGGCGCGCGATCTCCTGCACGATCTGGCGCTGCAGATTGCGGGTGTAGGTCGAGATCCATAAGCCCGGCCCGTTCCGCTCCGACCACAGCGAGGCGGGCGCCAGGTAGCCCAGGGTCTTGCCGACGCCGGTGCCCGCCTCGACCAGCGCGATGCGCGGACTGCCTGCGCGCTCGCGCGCGCTGAAGGCATAGGAGGCGGCCTCGGCATAGGCCGACTGCTCTTCGCGCGCTTCGCCGCCCGGCCCCACAAGCTGCTTCAGCCTTGCGCGCGCTTCCGGGGCCGCCACGGGCTCAGATCCCTGTTTGTCCGGGTACGGATCGTCTTCCCATTGCGGCAATCCGCGCCAGACCTCGAGCCCGGCGAGCGGGGAGAGCTTTGCGTCCGGCGCGCCCAAACGCGCCAGCAACGCTTCCGACCAGCGCCAGCCGGCGCGTCCGAGCGTGGCGGCAAGCTGGCGCATCGCATCGCGCTGGCGGTCAGGCGCCGCCTGCGCGTCATCGAGCAGCCGCAATGCCGCCCGGTGCAGCGCATGCGCGGATTCTTCGATCGTTGCGGGAGGCTCAAGTCCGAGCGCGCGCGCGAGCCCCAGCGGACTCGGCACGCAAGGCGCGCCCGGTCGCACGAAAGCATAGAGCTCGAGCACGTCGAAGAGCGGCGCGGCGAGCTGGGTTTTCAGGCGCCCGGCGACGAAGGCTGCGTGGGCCACCAGGGCCTCGCCGCGGCGGAACCGGGCGCGCGCCTCATCCAGCGAAACGCGCCCGCCGCTGCCATCCGGCGCGCAGACGACCGCGCCTGCGGGTGCCGGTACCAGGGCCGGGATCTGCGGACTGCGCGCGGCTTCGTTCGGCATTTGTACCTGTATGCCGGTCGAACGCCGGGAAGACAAAAGAAAAAGCGGCCCGCGCCATCGCGAGGGCCGCTTTTCTCGAGCTCAGCTCGGCTCAGCGGAAACGCCAGCCGCCGTGGAACCAATACCGGTGTCCCCAGTAGCGGTGACCGTCCCACCAGCCGCGTCCGGCATAGAACACGCCGATCTGCGGGCCGGCGTAGTAGCCGGGACCGTAATAGGCGGGGGCATAGTACCCCGGTCCGTAACAGCGATGGGGATGGTAGTAGCAGAAGCGGCCGCCGGGATAGGCCGGGCCGCCGATGCCGACGCCCACGACCACGCGCGCGTTTGCGGCGGGGGCCGTGGCCGCGGTGGCGCCGACGGCGATGGTGGCGGCGAGTGCCGCCTTGGCTGCGAATTTGGCAAGCTTGTTCATGAGAGGACTCCCTTACTGATCCCCTCCATGATGCAATAACGCGCCTGAATGCCGTCAGTCTCCCTCGTTCATCCGGCGTTCAGGCGGCAAGTTCGGGGTAGAGGTTGGTCAGCGAGCGCCGGACGCGCTCGTGCTCCCAAACGATCAGCCTGGCGGTGCTGCGCAATTCCTGCGGCGCCACGCCGTCGCGCGCGGCCTGCGCGAATCCGCGCGCGGCCGCCATCATCGCCGCAAGGCCCAGTCCGCCCGCGCTGCCGGCGATGTCTTGGGCGAGACGGGCGGCTTCCTGCCAGTTCGACTCCTCGCTCGCTTCGCCCAGCGCGCGGCAAAGCTCTTCTGCGGACTCGATATAGGACCGCAGGATCTCGATCAGCGTCGCAAGTCCCAGCGAGCGTTCGAGGCCGGCGAACGTCGACGGATCGATGGCGGCCGCGCTTTCCTGCTGCGGCAGCTCGGGGATTGAATCGCGCCACAGCCGCTCGCGCGCGGAATTGATGGCGCTGTAGAGTTCATAGGACGAAGGCGGCCAGTGCAGCATCTCGTCGGCGCAGGCCGGGACGCGTTCGCCGCCCTTGAGCAGCGCAACGATCGGCGCCTTGTTTCCCGGCGCCGCCGCCAGCGTATCGCAATCGGATGCGCCTGCGAGGATGGCGTCGAACCCGCCGCGGCTGGCATGGGCGACTGCGTCGGCCAGGGAAATCGCCACCCGGATCTGGTTGCCGAACGGCTCCAGCAGGTTCGCCAGCTGCCGGTTGGCGACGTCGTCATGGGCGAAGATGAGCAGCGACAGTCCCGTCGGCGCCGGCAGTTGCGGCTCGTTGAGGGCGGGCGCGGACCGCGCGGCCTGCACGGCTCCGGCGAGCGGGAGCGTGAACCAGAACACGGCTCCGGCACCGGGCTCGCTTTCGAACCCCGTCGTACCGCCGGCCGCCTCGACGATGCGCTTGACCACGGCCAATCCCAGCCCCGAGCCCTGCTGCTGCCGCGCATAGGACGAATCGCCCGGCGCAAAGGGCATATAGAGATTGTCCGCGACTTCTTTGGCCACGCCTTGGCCCGTGTCGGCGACGCTGAAGCGGATCGAGGATTCGCTCTCGCGCTCGACGCGGATCTCGACATGGCCGTGGTCGGTGAACTTGAGAGCGTTGTCGACGAGTTTGAGCAGCGCTTGGCGGATGCGGCGCGGATCGGCGGCGGCGCGCGGCAGTCCCTCCGGCGCCGATACCGTCAGGCGCAGATGCTTCTCCCATGCCCGCGGCTGCAGAAGCCTCGCCACCGCACGCGCCGCCTGCGCCGGATCGCAGCCCTCTTCGCGCGCCCGGTCGTCGTCGGCTCTTGTCAGCGCAATGACGTCGTCGAGCAGGGTCTGCAGCGCGCGTCCCGCATCGAGCATCACCTTGACATGGTCGCGATAGGGCTTGGCGAGTTCGGCGCGGTCGAGCAATTGCGCCATGCCGAGCAGGGCGTTCAGCGGCGTGCGCAATTCATGGCTGATATTGGCGATGAAGACGGACTTGGCCTGCGTCCCCGCCAGCGCCGCATCGCGGGCGCCTTCGGCATCGTGTTTCTCGTCGGAGAGCTTTTCGATCAGGCCGCGGTTCTCGTCGCGCAGGCCGAGGCACTCGTCCAGCATTCCCGCGATGCCGTTGCAATAGGTATTGAGCACGCCGGTGAAGAGCACGATCAGCACCGCCGTCATGGTGGCGTAGAGGCCGCCTTCGCGGAGCAGCAGCAGCACCAGCGGCGTCAGCGCGAAAAGCGCGTGCGCGCAATAGGCGGGCCGGTGGGCCGAACGTGCAATGAACTCCGTCGCCGTCATGCCGAGGAAGGCCAGCGAGAGATAGGCCTGCGCGGCATAGGAGCCGGGCACGAACCAGTACCAGGCGCCGACGCCCCAGGTCGCGCCGGCGATCGCCGAGACGAAGACGTAGCGCCTGGCCCAGAAATCCGGATCGCTTTTCAGCCCGCGCCGCTTGTAGGCGCCGGTCAGCTGCTCGGCCGCGATCACGACCACGATCTGCAGCGCCATCGGCATCAGCGGCAGCCAGCCGGGGCTGCGCGCGCCGAGCAGGGTCACCGGGACGCAGAGCACCGCGAAGGGCAGCGACAGGTAATGGCGTCCGAGCGAGTAGAGAATATCGATGCGGCCCGCGAAGACCGCGTGCCGATCCTCGTCTGACAGGGGCTCAGCTATCGACATTGACCTTATCCCGGGCCAAAGACTAGCGTCGCGGCCTTTCAAAACGTTTAAGGTTAAGCTTTTCCAATGAGTTCCGACCTGCACCGCTCCGCGCTCGCTGCCCGCGCCTGGCCCTTCGAGGAGGCGCGCAAGGTGGTGGCGCGGCTGGAGCGCAAATCCAAGCGCGGCGAGACGGTAAAGGAAGTCTTGTTCGAGACCGGCTACGGCCCCTCCGGGCTGCCGCATATCGGCACCTTCGGGGAGGTCGCGCGCACGACCTGGGTTCGCCACGCCTTCGCGCTGATGTCGGACATGCCGACGCGGCTGATCTCGTTCTCCGACGACATGGATGGCCTGCGCAAGGTGCCCGGCAACGTTCCCAACCCGGAGCTGCTCGAGGCCAATCTCGGCAAGCCGCTGACGGCGGTGCCCGACCCCTTCGGCACGCACAGTTCCTACGGCGCGCACAACAATGCGCGATTGCGCGCGTTCCTCGACCGCTTCGGTTTCGAATACGAATTCCTGAGCTCGACGGAATGCTACAAGAGCGGCCGCTTCGACGACGCGCTCATGCTCGTGCTCGAGAACTTCGAGGCGGTGCGCGACATCGTGCTGCCGACCTTGGGTCCCGAGCGCCGCGCGACCTATTCGCCGTTTCTTCCGATTTCGCCCAAGAGCGGAATCGTGCTGCAGGTGCCGGTGCTGGAGTGGGACAAGCGGCGCGGCACGATCGTCTTCGAGGATGAAGGCGCCAAGACCGAATTGCCGGTGACGCGGGGTCACGTCAAATGCCAGTGGAAAGTGGACTGGGCGATGCGCTGGTGCGCGCTCGGCATCGACTACGAGATGTCGGGCAAGGATCTGATCTCGTCGGTCGAGCTCTCGACGAAGGTCACCCGCGCCCTGGGCAAGGAGCCGCCGGAGACACTGAGCTACGAACTCTTCCTCGACGAGCACGGCCAGCGCATCTCCAAGTCCAAGGGCAACGGATTGTCGGTCGACGATTGGCTCGCCTATGGGCCCGACGAGAGCATCGCGCTCTACATGTTCCAGAAGCCGCGCACGGCCAAGCGGCTCTATTTCGACGTCATTCCCAAGGCGGTGGACGAATACATCGCGCTGCTCGAGCAATACCGCGCGGCCAACGATCCCGCGGCGCGGCTCGAGAACCCGGTCTTCCACATCCACAACGGCGATCCGCCGGCGCAATCCTATCCGGTGAGCTTCGCGCTGCTGCTGACCCTGGTCAGCGCCTCGAACGCGCACGACCGCGACCTGCTCTGGGGGTTCATCCGCGCCTATGCGCCGAAAGCGAACCCCAAGGACAATCCCGGCCTCGACCGGCTCGTCGGCTACGCGCTTCGCTACTACGAGGATTTCGTCAAGCCGACGAAACAGTACCGCGCGCCCACCGACAAGGAACGGGCGGCCCTTCTCGATCTGCGCGCCGTGCTGGAAGGCTTCGGCGACGAGCGCGATGCCGAGAAGATCCAGTTCGAAGTCTATGAGGTCGGCAAGCGCCACGCCTTCGAGCCGCTGCGCGACTGGTTCAAGGCGATCTACGAAGTGCTGTTCGGCCAGACCCAGGGCCCGCGCTTCGGCTCCTTCGCGGCGCTGTTCGGCTGCGCGCAAACGGCGAGGATGATCACCGCGGCGCTGGAGCGCGAAGCATGAAAGCGCTCCTCGCTGCCATTTCGCTCGCGATCCTTGCGGCCGCGCCGCTCAGGGCCGATCCGCTCGCGCTCTACCGGGCGGGCGACTACGAGAAGGCGGCCGCCGAGGGCGCCCGGTCGAGCACCGCGCCGGATCTGGTGGTCGCGACCCGGGCGATGCTGGCCCAATCGATGGTCCGCAGTCCTTGTCTCGATTGCCTCAAGCGCGCCGCCGAACTGGCGCGCCGCGCGATCGCGACCGCTCCGGGGCTCGCCGAGGGGCACGTGTTCCTTGCCGTGGCGCTCGGTTACGAGGCGCGCATCGTCGGCGTGATGCAGGCCCGCAGGAACGGCTTCCCCGAGGAGGCCAAGCGCGAACTCGACATCGCGCTCAAGGACGATCCTTCCAATCCCTGGGGACTGGCCGCGCTGGGCGGCTGGAACATCGAGGTGGTGCGCGGCGGCGGCTCGGTGCTCGCGCAATGGCTTTACGGCGCCAACGTCGAGGCTGGCCGCAAGGAGTTCGCGGCGGCGTTCAAGGTCGCGCCCGACAATCTCGTGCTGCGCTATCAATATGCCTTATCGCTTGGCGGGCTGGATTCGCAGACTTACCGGGAGGACGTGAAGGATGCGTTGGCCAGCGCGATTTCCGGCAAGCCGCAAACGGCTTACGAAATTTTCGCGCAAGGCCGGGCGCGGGAGCTGCTTGCAGCCCTGGACGATCGTGCGAAATTCGAGCAGCTGGTAAGGCGCGACCAAGGGTATCCTTGAATCGCGGCGCGTTCCGGCCTTCAAGGGGGAAACGGTTCGTTGGCTGAGGCGGATTTGACCGAGGAACTCATCGTCGAGGTCAATGGCGAGCCGCTGGTGCCGGACGTCTCCGGCGCCTTGTGGTGGCCCGGCGAACGCGCCTTGATTTTCGCCGACATCCATTTCGAGAAGGGCTCGTCTTACGCCAGGCGCGGCGCGCTGCTGCCGCCATACGACACGCGCGCGACCTTGGAGCGCATCGCACAAGCCATGGAGCGCCGCACGCCCAGGCGCGTGATCGCGCTCGGCGACAGCTTTCATGACGGCGAGGGGGCGAGCCGTCTGGACGATGTCGAGCTTGCGTTCCTCGCGCGCCTGACCTCGCGCGCGCAGTGGCTTTGGATCGCCGGCAATCACGATCCGGCGCCGCCGCCGAGCCTCGGTGGAACGGTGGCGGAGGAGGCCGCGATCCGGGGCCTGGTCTTCCGTCATGAGCCCGGGGCGTTCTTCCAGATGGGAGAGATCGCAGGGCATCTGCATCCTTGCACCACGATCACGCGCCGCGGCAGAAGCCTGAGGCGCAGGTGCTTCGTGTCGGATGGCACGCGCATGGTGCTGCCGGCTTTCGGTGCCTATGCCGGCGGCCTGGATCTGCGCGACCCCGCCATCGCCTCGCTGTTTCCGCAATCGTTCGGTGCGTATGCCTTGGGGCAGGAACGGGTCTATGCCGTCAAGGGCGCGCGCAAAAGCGCTACGGAATGTCGCTCAGCTGCGGCGCCGTATTGGCGTGCGGGTCGGGCGACGAAGCCTTGAAGCTGTCGGCCGCATGCTGCGCGGCCGCCTTGTCGTCCGCGGAGAGCTGGGTCGCCAACGCGTCGCGCCGCGACTTGGACTCCGCATCGCCGCCCTGGGCCGCGATCGAATACCATTTGTAGGCATCGATCAGGCTCTGCGGCACGCCCTGTCCGCGTTCATAGAGCACCGCGAGATTGAATTGGGAGTCGGTCAGGCCCAGCGCGGCCGCTTTCGAGAACCAGCGCGCCGCTTCGGTCAGGTCCTTCTTCACGCCGGTGCCTTCGGCATAGGCGACGGCGATGTTGTGCATCGCCTTGCGGTTGCCCTGCATCGCCGCGGCGAGATACCAGTGCGAGGCCTTTGCCGGATCGCCGGCGACGCCCTTGCCGTGTTCGTAGAGCGTGCCGAGACGGTATTGCGCGACGGGTTCGCCCGCTTCGGCGGCCTTCTCGAGCCAGGCCGCGGCCTGCGTCTCGTTCACCGGCGCGCCCTCGCCGTTCAGGTATTTGAGCCCGACGATCAATTCCGCCTTCGGGTTGCCGGCGGTGGCCAGCTGCGAGAGGCGGTCGAGCGCGGGCTGCGGCTTGGCCGTTTGCGCTGGGCCAGACTGCGGAGCGGGGGTCTGTGCCGGTGGCGCAGGAACCGCGTGGACCCGCGCGGTGCGGACGTCTTTCGCCGGCGCGCTGACGGCAGGTGGCACGGCTTTCGCCGGCTGGGGCTGTTCCGGCGCGGGCGCTTGCGGCGCGGCGGAAGTCGGCGGCGGCAGATCGTCGCTCTGCGGCGCCAGCGCGTGCAGCGGCGTGGCGGCTTGAGGCTGTTGCGAAGCGGGCTTTTCGTTGAAGAGCGTCGCCAATCCAGACGGCTTGGGCGCAGACGGAGCGCTGCTCTGGCTGAGCACGAGGCCCGCGATCAACGCGACAACGATGAGCACCAGAAGCCCGATCACCACCGCGCGGCTGCGGCCGGAATTGTCGCCGGGGGCCGACCGTCCGATCGACCAGCCCAATCCGCGCGCGCTCTGGTCGGCTTCGGCGGTGGCGGCTGCAGCCTGCGCGGAACGGCGCGCCGCGGACAGAAACGAGTCGCTGGGTGCGGCCGCAAAAGCATTCGTCGCGAGCGCAAAAGGATCCTGGCCCGGGAAGGGCGGTGCCGCATCGAGCGCCGGCGCAAAAGGATCGCCCTGCGCCGCGAAGGGCGGCGGCGCGCCGGGCGTCGGCACATCGGGGAAGGGGGGCATATCGTACGATGCAGGCGCGGCGTAAGCAGGCGGCGGTGGCGCGGGCGCCGTCTTGCCCTCGATGGCGGCGAGCCGCGCGTTGGTCTCGCTCAAGGCGCTGCGGAATTCGGAGAGCGTGTCACGCTGGCGGTTCTCGGTCGCTTCGACGCGGTTGAGCAGTTTCTTCAGGCTTTCCTCGATGCCGCGCGCCGTGGCGGGCTCGCCGTCGTCCAGCCTCTCGACCAGGTCGCCCAAGCTGCGCTCGATGCCGGTGAGGCGCTTGTCGATGTCGGGATCGGGGCCGCGCGCTTCCAGACGCGCGACATTCTCTTCGAGCCGCGCGATGACGCCGGAGGTGACGGCTTCGCGCCGGTCCACGTCCTGGTCGCGGGCGCCGCGCGCTTCGAGCTTTTCGACTGCCCGTTCAAGGACCGAGGTCGTGGCGTGCACGCTCTTCTCGACGGAGTCGATCCGGCCGTCGAGCAGGGTGAGGCGGGCTTCGAGGCTGCTGGTCGAATCTTCCGTGTCGGTGCGTGTCTGGCTGAGACGCGCAGCCAATGCTTCCAGGCTGGTGGCGAGTTGCGAAACCTGCGCCGCTGATTGGCCGGCGTTCTGCGTGATCTGATCGGCCAGCCGCGAAAGGCCTGTGTGCAGGCCTTTGATCGCGTCCTTCATGCCGCCGGCGGCATTGGCGCGTTCGACGCGCTCCAGCCGGCCCGTCAAGCCGAGCACATGCGCGCCGAGCTGATCGAAGGCTTGCGCCTGCTCGCGCGCGGCGATGTTCATCTCGGTCGCGGCCTTGCTGAGCACGCGGTTGTTCTCGCTCTGCGTCCGCTCCGAGGTTTCCATCCGCCGGGCGACGCCGCGCAGTTGCTCTTCGATGCGGCGATAGACGTCGCTGGTCTCGCTGCCGCTGCGCGAGACGCGTTCGAGCATCTCGTCGGTATCGCGGCGCTGGGCCTCGTCGTCGGGTCGGTAGCTCTTGGCCAGATTGTCGCGGGTCAATTCATCCTCGTCCCCGGCATCGGCAAAGCTGCGCAGGATGCGCCGCGTAAGCCATTCGCCGACCGGCAAGCCTTCCCGCCGCGCCGCCGCACGTGCTGCTTCGCGGGCCTCCGGCGGTATGCCTGCCACGTTCCAAGGAAGATCAGGCCGCATTTCGAATCACTGCGCGACGCACCCTCAAGCCAAAGTACTTGCGGCCACATATAGTGTAAAGGAACGTCGCGAGCGCTATGCATGGCACGTTCCCCGGCCTGAACTTCCGGGATCATCTTCGCGCCGTACGATTAATGCGGGGTTATCGCGCCGGTCAGGAGTTTTGCGGATCGAGCCCCGCCCGCACGAGATCGCCGCCGAGCCGTCCGGTCGCCCAGCGCCAGGTCATGCGGTAGTCCGAAATCAGCGACCAAAGCGGATAGGTGAAGGTCGCGGGACGGTTGCGCTCGACGAAGAAGTGTCCGACCCAGGCGAAGCCATAGCCGCCAAAGAGCGCGCCGAGCAGGAACCAGGGCTCGCGCAGCACGGCCGCGGCGCCGAGGCAAACCAGAGAAACCGCGGTCCCTGCATAATGCAGCGCACGCGTCGTGGGCTTGGCGTGCTCCTGAAGATAAAAGGGCCAGAACTCGTCATAGGAGCGGATGGGCCGGTTGGTCGGTGCGGACATGGGCTGAGTTTGAACCGGCGCGAGGCAGCCGGCAACAATTCGAGGAGCAGAATCCCTGACCCCATTGTCATGGCCCGCGAATGCGGGTCACCCAGGTGGGTTCTGCACGCGCCTCAAAAAATCTTCAGTCGGACAGTGCGATGACGCGGCAATGTGGTTGAGCTATTTGGGTCCGGATTTCGCGGCGTCGACTAGTTTCTGCAGTCGGCTTGCTTCCGCAAGTGCTTTGTTCTGCAATACGGTCTGTCCCGCCATCCGGCATCTGTTAGCCTGCTCCTTCAAGAGCGTGACATCCTGGGGATGGGGCAGTTTTCTGCGTCGAGTTGGCGCGGGTGCGGGAGCGTAGAAGGGGCGTATTGCTGCCTCGAAACGGGCTCTCGCCTCGTTCTTCTCCGGTCCGGATTTCATACGGGAGATCGCACGCTCCGTCTGGGCTACTAGCGCGTCCATTTCTTGGAATAACTTTCTGAGCTCATCGACTTTTTTGCTGAAGGTTTTGGGTCTGCTCATGGTTGGCCGCCCGCACGCAACGACCAAAGTGTAGTGGAAATTGCATCAGCCTTATAGTTCGATTGTCATCTCCATGAGGGCATGAAGCGGTTTCACCTGGGTGGCCCGCATTCGCGGGCCATGACGACTGGGTATAATGCGAGATGCAGGTCAGAATTCAGTTCGGCGCCGGCCTGTCGGCATGCGGTCCCATGCCGAGATCGGTCGCGAAAAGAACCGTGACGTACACGGTGTCGCCATCCACCGCGGCCCCGATGCCCGCAAGCGTGTAGTCCGCCATCGTCATGTTGTCGCGGTGTTGCGGGCTTTTCAGCCATTGCTCCAGGAAGGCGCGCGCGAAGGCGGCCACATCGATGCCGCTCTGCTTCGCGTAGTGCAACGCGCCGATGTTCTCTCCCAGCAGACCCTGGAAGCGCGGATCGGCCGCCATCAGCAAGGTCGCGGTCGTCTCGCCCTTCGGGGAGGCGTGGGCGAAGTATTTCCCTGCGGCCATGTCGCGCGAATGGGCGCGCGCGACGTCGCCAAGCTCCGGATCGATGGCAAGCGGATGGGCGTTCGGGCCGAGCTTTTCGCGCTGCTCCTCGATCAGGATGGCGATGCGCTGCTCGAGCGCGCTCATCTGCGTCGCGGGATCGGGCGGCGGCGCGGGCAGCGGCGGCGCGCTGCTGCAGGCCGCCAGCACCAGCAGTGCACACGCCGCCGCGATCCGGCGCATGTCAGCTGAGGATTTCGAACAGGCCGGCCGCGCCCATGCCGCCGCCGATGCACATGGTGGCGACGCCGAGCTTGGCCTTGCGCCGGCGACCCTCGAGCAGCAGGTGGCCGCTCATCCGCGCGCCCGACATGCCATAGGGATGGCCGATGGAGATCGCGCCGCCGTTGACGTTCAGCCGGTCGTGCGGGATGCCGAGCCGTTCGGCGCAATAGATCACTTGCGCCGCGAAGGCTTCGTTCAATTCCCACAAATCGATGTCCGCCACCTTGAGGCCGTGACGCTCGAGCAGCCTTGGCACGGCGAAAACCGGTCCGATGCCCATCTCGTCGGGCTCGCAGCCGGCCACCGCGAAGCCGCGGAAGATCCCGAGCGGCTTGATGTTGCGCTTGGCCGCGACGGCGCCGTCCATCACCACGCAGGCCGAGGCGCCGTCGGCGAACTGCGAGGCGTTGCCGGCGGTGACGTATTGGCCCTGCGAGACCTTCATGCCGCCGCTGAGCACGGGCTTGAGCGACTTCAGGCCTTCGAGCGTCGTGTCGGGCCGGTTGCATTCGTCACGGTCGACCGTGTACGGCACGATCGATTCCTGTCCCGTCGCCTTGTCGGTCTTCTTCATCTTGGTCGTCAGCGGCACGATTTCATCGTTGAACTTCGCGGCCTGCTGCGCGGCGGCCGTGCGCCGCTGGCTTTCGAGCGCGTATTCGTCCTGGGCGTCGCGGCTGACCCCATAGCGCTGCGACACGATCTCGGCCGTCTCGATCATCGAGATCCAGAGTTCGGGCTTGACCTCCATGAGGTGTTCTTCGGTGATGTTCTTGGTGTTCATGCCGCCCATCTGCACCAGCGAGATGGACTCCACGCCCGAGCCGATCGCGACCGGCGTTCCCTCGACGACGATCTGATGCGCCGCGACCGCGATGGCCTGCAGACCGGAGGAGCAGAAGCGGTTGATGGTGGTGCCCGCCGTCGATACCGGGCAACCCGCCCAGATGGCCGACAGCCGCGCGATGTTCATGCCGGTGGCGCCTTCGGGCTGGGCGCAGCCCATCACCACGTCCTCGACCTCCTTGGGATCGATCCCGGCGCGCGCGATAGCGTGCTTGATCGCGTGTCCGCCCATCGCCGCGCCGTGAGTCATGTTGAACCCGCCACGCACCGACTTGGCGAGACCGGTGCGCGCAGTGGAAACGATGACGGCTTCTCTCATGGGCTAGGTCCTTCGGGTATCCGGCACGGACCTTAAACCGAAGCCCGCGTCAGATATATGCCCCCTGGTCGATCAGCTCGGGCGCGGCACGCAGGCGGCTTCTGTGCGTGATCATCGTCTCATGCAGGTGGCGGATGGTGGTGCTTCCCGTCGTGACGAACAGGAAGGGGAAGACGCCGTGCAGCAGGCAGGCGCATCCCGCCACGATCATGCGGCCGCCGAACCCGGTCGCGCTCTGCAGGTGCTCGACATAGCTCTCGCCCACGCCGCGGGGGTGATCGGTGAACGGGTTCATGCCCCTCTCCACATCAACGAAGGACCCATCCTGCCAGGATTCGCAGTCGATTTCACGTTGGGATTTCGTAATTTGGCTTCAGGCGGGCTCGCCCGCCCCCGCGGCCTTGCGGTTGCGGTCGGCCAGGGAGCGGAACGCCGCATACTGGACGAAGAACAGCCCGACGATGATGGTGGTGGGCACGAAGGTCGCATACAGCGCCCACAGCGAGAAATCCGCGACAAATGCCACCGCGACATTGGCCGCGGCGAAGAAGATCATCACGGCCGCCCACAGCTTTTCCGCCAGCATGATGGTGCGGCGCGGGATGACGGCGCGCACGTCCTGCGGCAGATAGGGCGTCATCCAGTCGCGCGTGGCCATGAACAGGCCGACCGCAAGATCGATCACGGTCGGCTTCAGCTTGATGAAATGCTCGTTGTGCAGCGCGATGGTCATGGTGCCCAGCGCCACGACGACGCCCAGGCTCAGCCATTGCAGCGGACCGATCGGTTCGCGCGACCATTTCTTGGCGAGGAGCTGGGCGAGGCCGATGCTCATGCCCGCCGCGGCCGCGGCATAGACGCTGTGCAAGCCGGAAAGCTTGAGCAGGTATTTGCCGACGAAGAAAACCGCGGCGAAGGCGATCGCCGCGAGCAGGTCGAGCAGAATGGGACGTGCGACCTGCGCCGGCGTCATCGAGCTCCTCGAAAAAAGCGCGCGACCGGGAATTCCCGGCCGCGCGATATGCTACAGCCTGTTAGATCAATGCGCGACGGGTGTCGATCCGTATTTGCGCTGCGCATAGAGCGACCACAGATGCGCCGCCGCGCCGCGCGGGCCGCCGTTCACCTTCGAGAGCGCATCGACCGCCTGCGCGTTGTTGCCCGACGCGGCAAGGGCCATGCCGAGCAAAAGTTCTGCTTCCTGGATGTCCTTCAGTCCGCCCTTGCCCAGCGCGCGCTGCGCGGCGGCGGCGGCGTCGGCGTAGCGGCCATAGCCCATATAGGTGTTGGCGAGCTTGACGTCGAAATCGCCGGTCTTGTGCGCGATCGCCAGCTTCTCGAACTCGCCCAGGGTTGCGCGATCCTTGGCTGCCTGCGGTCGAATCGAGCCCAGCATGCTGCCCGCCTTGTCGCCCGCCGTGATGTCGTGGTTGGCGATGCCGTGTTCGAGAATCATCTCGGCTTCCACCGGGTAGTGCAGGTCGTTCGCGACCGACGCCATGGTCTGGTAGTCGTCCGGCGTGCATTTCGCATTGGTCACCATGCGCAGGCGGAAGAAGTTGAGCGCCTCCGGCTCGTGCATGCCCTTGGTCTGGAACATGGTGGTGGCGATGATTTGCGCCCAGGCCGCCGGATCGCCATAGTTGACGACGAGGTTCTCGAGGGTCTTTTCCGCCTCAGCCGGGTTGTTGGAGCTCAGCTGCTGGCGGGTGACGATATCGGCGAGCGCCTGTGGCGGTGCCTTGCCTGCGGCCTGTGCCGCGTCGACCACCGGCTTCGCCAGGGCATAGGCCTTGTCCTTCTGGCCGGCGTTGTAATAGCCGACGGCCACGGGCTCGACGACGTTGGCCGGCAGCGGGCCCAGGGCCTGGAGCTGGTCGGCATACTGAAGGACCGCGTTCCAGTCGGCGTTGTTCACGCTCAGCTGGATGATGGTGGTCAGCACGCCGACTTTTTCGGCCGGCGGCATGGCGGGCGAGGCCGCCATGGCTTCGAACGCGGTTTCGGCGTCCTTGTAGTCTTTCTGACCGAGATAGATGTTTCCCAGGAACTGGTTGATCAGATAATCGTCATAAGGCTGATGCGTCGAGGCCGCCTGCGCTTCCTTGGCCTTGGTGAGCGCAATGGCGAAATCGTTGGCCTTCATCGCCTTCTGGGCTTCGGAGAGCGGCTTTCCCACCGCGGGCGTGACCTTGGGTTGGTCCGCGCCGGCCGCGGGAAGCGCGATCAAGGGCGCCGCGATCGCGGCGGCGGCGGCAACGATTTTCCAATTCGATATGCGCATGATGATTCCTCTCGACATGTGGGTCGACGCGCGAGTCGCAGCCCCCCGCTCCGCGCATCTTCAATGGGTTTGTCACCATACTAGGGCGGCCGCGTGTTTCCAATGCGGCGGCGATATTGCGGTGCAGCGTGAAAGCCCGCAATCTCCCGGCGATGACTCCTCCCACGGCACTGCCTGAGGGCGCAGAAAACATCTCCACCGGCGGATTCAACCGCTTCGCCGGACCCTTCTATCGCCTTGCGGACGAAGGCGAGGTGCGGCGCTTCGCATTTGTTGTGCTGGATAAACACATGAACGCGGCGGGCAGCGTGCATGGCGGCGTGCTGATGACGTTCGCGGACATCGCCATGAGCCGCGCGACGCGCCTTGCGACCGGGGCGCAATCGGTGAGCACGGTGGCGTTCTCCTGCGATTTCATGGCGGCCGGCCATCTGGGCGAGCTGATCGAGATCCGCGTGCGCATCGCGCGGCGCACCCGCAAATTCGTTTTTCTCGCGGCCGAGATCGCCAGCGGCGGGCGCTCTTTGATGCAGGCCTCCGGCGTGTGGAGGATGGGATGAGCCCGCCCGACGCTTCGCAACCTCTCGACGGCTACGCGGAAATTCGTCTCGTCGACCCCTTCGAGATCCATGTCGGCCCGGCCTTGGCGAAAGGTGAAAAAGCCGCGCGCGCCTATGCGCTGAGGGCGCGCGACGAACACTGCAACATGCGCGGCATCGTCCATGGCGGAATGCTGATGACGCTTGCCGATATGATGCTGGGCCAGGCGCTGTGGGATGCAACCGACAGTGCCGCCTGCGTCACCATGAACATGCAGGTCCAGTTCCTCAAATCCGCCAGGGCCGGCGACGTCATCGAAGTCGCGCCGCGCATCGTTCGGCGCACGCGCTCGCTCGTCTTCATGGCCGGCGATTTCACCGTCGGCGGCCAGACCGTGATGACCGTCCAGAGCGTCTGGAAGCTCCTGGGGCAGGAGTAAGCGGATTTTTACCATAGGCTGCGAGGCTTGTCCCAACAGGGGGTCCTCGCATGCGCGATCGCGCGCCGGAACTGGTGCTGGGAACGGTGCAGCTCGGACTCGCCTATGGCGCCGCCAACCGCAGCGGCAAGCCCGCGCGTCCCGTGGCGCTCAAATTGGTGCGCAAGGCTGCCGAGGCCGGCATCCGCGCCTTCGATACGGCGCGCGCCTATGGCGACAGCGAGGAGCGGCTGGGCGAGGCGCTGGCCGGCCGCAAGACCGTGCGCGCCATCACCAAGCTGAGCCCGCTCTCCGAGATTGCGTCGGACGCGTCCCGTGAAGAGGTGCGCCGCGCGGTCGACGACAGCATCGCGCAGTCGCTGGCGTCGCTTCGCCGCAACCGTATCGACTGCCTGCTGCTGCATCGCACGCAGCACATGTGGGCCCATGACGGCGCGATCTGGGAGCGTCTGATCGAACGCCTGGAGGACGGCAGCGTCCTGTCGCTCGGCGTCTCGGTGCAGTCGCCGGTGGAGGCGCTGGCGGCTCTCGCCTGTCCCGACGTCGTGCACCTGCAATTGCCGTTCAATCTGCTCGACTGGCGCTGGCTGGCGCCGGGATTCCAGTCCTGCCTCGCGGCACGGCCGGGTGTCACCGTGCATGCGCGCAGCGCGTTTCTGCAGGGCATCCTGGCCGCCGGCGATCCCAAAGTCTGGCCGGCTCTGTCCGGCGTGAATGCAGATGCAATGGTGCGGCTGATCGCGAGCCTGACCCGCATCTTCGGCCGCGAGAGCCCCGCGGATCTCTGCCTGGCCTATGCGCGCGGCCAAAGCTGGATTGATGGCGTGGTGGTCGGTCTCGAATCCGAGGATCAGCTCGACGACAATCTCCGGCTCTTCGTGAAGCCGCCATTGTCGCGCCAGGACTGCGACTCCATCGCCGCGCGCGTGCCCAGGCTTCCGGTGGCGCTGCTCGACCCGGCGCAATGGCCGAAGCGATGAGCGCTCTGTTCCGCCTCGACGGGTGCAGCGCCTTCGTCTCGGGGGCGGCCGGGCATCTTGGGCGCGAGATGAGCGCCGCGCTGTGCGAAGCAGGCGCGCATGTGATCCTCAACGGCCGCGACGAAAGCCGCTTGAAGGATTTCGCGGGCGAAATGCGCGCTCAAAATCACAGTGTCGACGTCGCCGCGTTCGACGTCGCGGACAGCGAGCGCGTGCGACACTTCTTCGGCCGCATCGAGCGCCTCGACGTGCTGGTCAACAACGCCGTCAGCATGACACCCAGGCCCTTCGACGAGCTCTCGGTCGCGGATTTTGCCGTCACCTATGCCAGCGCGGTGAGCGCGGCCTTCGAAGCCGTACGCGCGGCGCGGCCGGCGCTCGAGCGCGCCGCCCAGCTTCGCGGCGAAGCGAGCGTGGTGAACGTCGCCTCGATGTACGGACTGGTCGCGCCGGACGCGCGTCTCTACGCGGATGCTGCGCAGCAGAGCCCCTTCCACTACGGCCCCGCCAAGGCGGCGCTATTGCAATTGACGCGCCATCTTGCCGCGGAGCTGGGCCGGCAACGCATCCGCGTGAACGCTTTGGTCCCCGGTCCGTTTCCGAAGGGAGCGGTAGCCGCCGGCGATTCGGATTTCGTCCGTCGGCTTTCGGAAAAGACCATGCTGGGACGCATCGGGAGTGCGGTCGAGATCCGCGGCCCGCTGCTGTTCCTGGCCGCCCCTGCGTCGAGCTTCGTCACCGGTGCGGCGCTGAGGACCGATGGCGGTTGGACGGCATGGTGAGCTAGAACATGAGCATGGCGTTCCTTTCTTCGTTTCGCGTCGGCCAGGATACGGTGTATCCGGACCATCTGCGGGCGCGGCTGCACAATTTCCCGCTGTTGCAGGATCTGGGCGACGCGGCGCTGCGCCGGCTGCTGGGCGAATGCAATTGGTTCGGGCTTCCGGGCGGCACCGAGCTCAAGCGCGACGGCGAGAACGCCCAGGCGCTGTTCCTGATCGTCACCGGAAGCCTCGGTGTCTTCGTCAAGGACGAGCACGGCGCCCGGCGCATGGTGGCTCATGTCGGCGCGGGCGAGACCGTCGGCGAGATGTCGCTGATATCCGGCGACAAGCATCATTCCGCCGAGATCGTGGCGCTGCGCGACAGCGAGCTGCTGCGCATCTCGCCGCAAGGCTTCGAAGCGCTGATCACCCGCCATCCGCGCGTGATGCTCAATCTGATGCGCGTGCTGGTGAAGCGGCTCGAGGAGACGACGCACAACGCCTCCGACCGCTCCCGGCCCAAGACCTTCGCGGTGATCCCGCTGCAGCCGGGCCTCGGCGACGAGCACGTCTCGCACCGCATCGCCATCGCGCTGTCGGAGATGGGCTCCAACGCCGCGGTGCTCGATCGTCAGCACGCGGATCAGTCGGCCGAGTGGTTCAGCGCCTTCGAGGACGACCATGACGTCGTGCTCTACCGCGGCGACGAGCCGGACAGCGCCTGGACGCATCTGTGCATGCGCCAGGCCGACAAGCTGCTGCTGCTGGCGCGTTCCGACCGGCCGCTGCCGCAGCGTCCCCTCGATCTGCCCTCGCACAAGGAGCGCGCCGGCAATCTGCCGGAGCTTCTGCTGCTGCATCCCTCCACGGGCGAGCGCAACCTGCCGGAGCATTTCGCGCTGCGCAGCGGGCTGTTCGAATCCCATCACCACATCCGCGCCGCCAACGCCAACGACATCCGCAGGTTGGCGCGCTTCATCGCCGGACGCGCGGTGGGCATCGTGCTGGCCGGGGGCGGCGCGCGCGGCTTCGCCCATATCGGGGTTCTCAAGGCTCTGGCGGAGGCCGGCGTGCCCTTCGACCACCTTGGCGGCACCAGCATGGGGGCGATCATCGCCGCCGGCATGGCGTGCGAATGGAGCATCGACGAGCTCACCGAGCGCGTGCGCACCGCCTTCGTCGACCAGAACCCGCTCTCCGACTATACCTTTCCGCTGATCGCGCTGGTGCGGGGCAAGAAGGTCTCGACCTTGCTGCAGCAGAATTTCGGCGACGTCCGCATCGAGGAATTGCCCAAGCCGTTCTTCTGCGTCTCCTCCGACCTCACCACCGGACGCATCCACGACCATCGCAGCGGCGCGCTGTGGCGCGCGCTGCGGGCGAGCGTAGCGCTGCCCGGCATCCTGCCGCCGGTCACCCATCACGGCCATCTGCTGGTCGATGGCGGCGTGATGAACAACCTGCCCGTCGACGTGATGCGCCAGCGCGAGAGCGGGCCGATCGTCGCCTCCGACGTCACCGGCGAGGTCGATCTCCAGGTCAAGGACGACCGCTACGGCGAGCGGCCGCTGTGGTGGCTGCTCGGCCAGCGCATGCGCGGCACGCCCTCGATCATCTCGATCCTGATGCGCTCCGGCACCGTGGGCTCGGAAGCCCAGCGCCGCGTCGTGCGCGAGCAGGCGGATTATCTCTTCGAGCCGCCGCTGCCCGATATCGGCCTGCGCGACTGGAAGCTTTTCGACCGCGCCATCGCCGAAGGCTACGAGCACGCCCAGAGCGTGATCGAGAAGAAAGGCGTGCCCCTGACCGACATCTGGACCGAGGGCCCCGCCGTCGCACTCCCGCATCGCCAGGCCGTGGCTTAGCGGTTCCCATCCCGCAAAATCCTGCTCACAACTGCACTCTTGCCTTCGCGGCGGTCGCCTTCGGGCTGGCGGACTGAAACCACCCCCCTCAAGGGAAGGGTGAGGGCAGCGATAATCTCACCCCCGCCGGTTCGGCAGCAGATCGCCGAATGCCGCCGCGCGTTTCTCCTGGCGGGCCGTGAGCGCTTCGCGCATGTCGGTCTCGGGATTGTACATGCCCGCCTGCCAGGTCGCGATGTAATCGAGGCCGTCGGCGATCGTGTGGTCGCGCGCGTAGTTGATCATCGCCTTGGAGCCGTGGACGGCGAGCGGCGACTTGTCCGCGATGTCCTTCGCCACGTCCATCACATGCTTGAGCATGGCGTCCTGGGTCGGGAATATCGCGTTGACGAGTCCGCATTCCAGCGCCCTGCGCGCATCGAGCCTGCGGCCGGTATAGGCGAGCTCGCGCACCATGCCCTGCGGCATCAGATGGCACAGCCGCGGGAAGGTCCCGACGTCGGCGGTCATGCCGATGTTGATCTCCTGCACCACGAAGAAGGCGTCCTCGGTGGCATAGCGGCAGTCGCAGGCGCTGACGAAGTCGACGCCGCCGCCGACGCAGCCGCCCTGGATCGCCGCCAGAACCGGCATGCGGGCGCGGTCGATCGCGTTGAAGGTCTCCTGGATGGCGAGCACGTTCTGCCGCAGCCTCAAGGCCTTGCGCCCGCGCTCCTCGGCGGACGGCGTGGTGCCGATCGCGGTGCTCCTGGCGAAGACCGAGAGATCCATGCCCGCCGTGAAGTGCTTGCCGGTCGAGGACACCACGACGACCCGCGCCCGGGCGTTGTCGTCGAGATCGCGCACGATGTCGGGCAGCTCCTTCCAGAACTCCGGCACCATGGTGTTGAGCTCGTCGCCGCGCTTCATCTTCAGGTGGGCGACGTGGTTGTCGATCTCGACATCGAAACAGCGATAGGTCATGGCGATCTCCAGCGGCATGGGTTCCGACGCTAACATTGCAACCGCGTGTTCAGAAACTTGCCCTGGGTCATTTTTTTGTGTATCTTCATTGTCGATACAGGAGATTTCCTTGGCAACGCAGAAAGTCCGTAAATGGGGCAATAGCCTTGCCGTGCGCATACCTCGCGAGGCCGCGGCGCGCGCCGGATTGCGCGAAGGCGACAGCGTCGCCATATCGGCCAGCAGCGGCAAGGTGGTCCTGGCGCGCAAGAAGCGTGAGCTGCGAATAGAAGATTTGGTCGGTCTCATGACTCCGGAGAACCAGCCGGAACTGGTTGAGTGGGGACCTCCGCTGGGCAAGGAATTCTGGTGAGCCGCGCCGAGCCGCCCAGCCGAGGCGATATCGTCAAGATGAACTTCGATCCCGGGATCGGGCACGAGCAGGCCGGATTCCGCCCTGCTGTGGTGATCTCGCACACCATCTACAACCGGAATTCCTCGACCATTGTCGTTTGTCCGATCACCGGCAATGTCGGCGCTTGGCCATTCAAGGTCGAACTGCCGGCGGGCCTCCCAATAAAGGGCGCCGTTCTGGTCGATCAGATCAAGACAGTGGATTGGCGTTCCCGCCGCGCCCGTTTTGCCTGCACCTGCCCTAGCGACATATTGGATGAGATCGACATGCGGCTCGATGTTCTGTTCAGGGGCATTTCGCCGGTGGCCGTCATCGGATAGGACTCGCCCCACGCCACCCGGGAGACATCTATGCCCATCAATTACGACGAACTCATGCAGGCGAAGTCGACCGGGCTGACTGCGAGCTACGGCGATCGCGAAACGGTGCTCTATGCGCTTGGCGTCGGCTTCATGCGCGATCCGATGAACAAGGACGAGCTCAAATTCGTCTACGAGAACGACCTGCAGACGGTGCCGACCATGGCGACGGTGATCGGCTGGGGCAAAGGCGGCACGCTGGCGCGCTCGGGCATCAACTATCTGATGGTGGTCCATGGCGAGCAGCGCCTGACGATGCACAAGCCGCTGCCCTATGCGGCCGATGTGGTGTTCGACGAGCGCATCGTCGGTGTCTTCGACAAGGGCAAGGACAAGGGCGCGGTGATCCTGATGGAGCGCGTCGTCAGCGAGCAGGGCGGCGGCAGGCTCTGCACGCTGATCAACACGATCTTCGCGCGCGGCGACGGCGGCTTCGGCGGACCGAAGGACGGCGCGCCGGAGCCGCATCCCATTCCAAATCGCGCGCCCGATCTGGTGCATGACTGCGACACGCGCGCCGACCAGGCGTTTCTCTACGCGCTCTCCGGCGACCGCAATCCGCTGCACCGCGACCCCAACTTTGCCGCGATGGCGGGCTTCCCGCGGCCGATCCTGCATGGACTGTGCACCTACGGCACCGCCTGCAGGGCGATCGTCTCGACGATCTGCAAATACGACGCGAAGAAGATCGCGGGCTTCGACGTGCGCTTCTCGGCACCGGTGTTTCCCGGCGAGACCATCGTCACCGAGATGTGGGTCGACGGCGCCATCGTCTCCTTCCGCTGCAAGCTCAAGGAACGCGATGCGGTGGTGATCAACAATGGCAAGTGCACGCTCGCTTAGATGCCCCATCGCGTCATCCTGAGGTGCAAGGCCGCGTGCTTCGAGGGCCGCTTCGCGGCCACCTCAGCATGACGCGGACTTGCCTCGAAGGATGACGGCGGCGCTGGATGAGTTGCGCGAGGCGGCGCGGCTGCATCCGAACGACGCAGCGCGCGCGCTGCGCCACGGCGAGGCGCTGCTGGACGCCGAGCATCTGCCGCAGGCGATCGCGGAGTTCCAGCGCGCCCTGAGGCTCGATCACGAGAACGTGCCGGCCCGCCTGGCGCTCGGCCGCGCCTGGCTCGCGGCGGGCGAGCCGGACAAGGCGCTCGAGCAGTTCCGCCGGCTCGGCGGGGTCGACGACGAGATTGCCCGCGCCGAAGCCATGCGCGCGCAGGCGCGCTCCGACGCCGGTTATGTGCGTCATCTGTTCGATCAGTTCGCGGCCGACTACGACGCGCGCATGCTCTCGGAGCTGGGCTATCGCGCGCCCGCGATCCTGCGCGAGCTGATGGCGCTGGTCGCGCCGCTACGAAGCCGCCTCGAAATCCTCGATCTGGGGTGCGGAACGGGACTGTCAGGACAGGCCTTCAGGCCGCTGGCACGCCGGCTGGACGGCATCGACCTCAGCCCGGCGATGATCGACAAGGCACGCCGCCGCGGCGTCTACGACGATTTGCGCGTCGGCGATATCGAACGAATCGCGGGCGAAGGCGTCTACGACCAGCTGCTGGCGGCCGATACGCTGGTGTATCTGGGCGACCTGGCGACCATGTTCGCGGGCGCCGCCCGGCTGCTGCGCTCCGACGGCCTTTTCCTCTTCACGGTGGAATCGCATAGCGGCGAGGGTTTCGCGCTCGGACCCAAGCGCCGCTGGCGCCATGCGGAGTCCTATCTCCGTGGGGCTGCGGCCGAGGCCGGTTTCGCCGTCTCAGGCTTCCTCGCCTGCGTGCCCCGCCACGAAGGCGGGCAGCCGGTGGAGGGCTTTGCCGTGGCGCTCGAGAAACGCTGCGCATAGCTGCCCGGCGCCGAAGCTAAGAGGCGCCCCGCGAGCAACCTCGCATGGCGCTCCGCGTTCTTCTGCTGAGGGAATCCCCATTTGGAGTCGTCATGGCTGCGCTGGGTCAACATGCCCCGCAGATTGTGCCTGCTCTGCCGGGCGGCCGGCGGACAACCACCTACGCGCTCGCCGGCATCGTTGCGGGTCTCGCAGTCGCCGTCGGCGCCTTCGTGGTCCATGGTGGCGGCGATGGTAGCCTGGGGCAGGACAATGCCCTGCGCTACGCGACCTTGATGGTTTTCCGCATGTCGCTGGTCGCTTATCTGCTTTTCTATCTGGCGCGCCCGCTCGGCGAGCTTCTGCCGCAGAACACCGGTCTTTGGATCTGTCGCGAGCGGCGAGGCCTCGCTTTCGCCTTCGTCGCCATCTACGCGGTATTCCTGGGCTGCGCGCTCGCAGCCGATGGTTTGTCGCCCATGCACACCGCCTTGCCGACCCTGGTGTTTGCGGGGCTGTCGGCCATGGTGCTGGCCGCTCTGGTGGCGGGCGAACGGTCGGGCAGCGTCGAGGACGGTCACTGGCGGGGAGCGCTGCGGGCCATGGAATGCGTCGGCGTCGCGTATTTCTGGATCGTCTACGCAGCCGACGCCTTCGACCATATCTCGCATCCCCACCGCCCGGACTGGTACTTCGGAGCGGCCCTGATCGCGCTGGCGCTGGCGCTCGTGCTGCGTTTCGCCGGCAGCTTCCGCGAACGTCTGCGCCGCGCGCAAGGCTGAACGCGCGCCGACGCCGCTCGCCGTCCCGGGCTCTCACGGCTATGCTGTGCGCATGCAACAGCTGAACATCGGCATTCTCCTCTTCGACGATGCGGAAGAGCTCGACTTCGTGGGGCCGTGGGAAGTCTTCACCATGGCCAACGAGATGGCATCGCGCGCCGGCAGGGCCGTGCCGCACGCGGTGCGCCTGCTGGCCGAGAAACCCGGCGCCATCCGCTGCGCCAAGGGCATGCGCGTGCTGCCGGACGCATTGCTGCGCGAATGCACGGCGCTGGACGTGCTGCTGATCCCCGGCGGCATCGGCACGCGGCGCGAGAGCGAAAACAGGACCACGCTCGACTGGATCGCAGCGGTCGCGAAGAACGCCCGATGGGTGACGAGCGTGTGCACGGGCTCGCTGCTGCTGGCCGCGGCAGGGCCGGCACGGGGCAAGCGCGTCGCGACGCACTGGGCGTTCGCCGACACGCTCGAGGCGCGCGGCGAGGTGAAGGAGGTCCTGCGCCATTACCGTTACGTGCGCGACGGCAATGTTGTGACGGCGGCCGGCGTCTCGGCGGGTATCGACATGGCGCTCTGGCTGGTGGGCGAGTGGCACGGGGCGGAGTTCGCCCGAACCGTGCAGCGGGGCATGGAGTACGATCCCGCGCCGCCTTACCAGGGGCTCGTCTGACGGCCTTGGTGGCGCGGCGGGAAATATGCTTTGATCCCCGGCAGGGGCCTTGCCCAAGGAGCAGCGCGTGAAAACGTCATTGTTGGTATGTCTATTCGTGGTGGCCGCGACCCCGGCCTTCGCCGATTTCAGCTCCTGTTCCGAGCCCTATGCGCCGGCGTCGCTGGACGGCAACACGGCGACGATGGAGCAGATGCAACAGGGCCAAAAGGACGTCGTGCAGTTCATCAAGGACTCCGACACCTACCAGGACTGCATGAACGGCCAGCTCAAGGACATGCAGCGCGAAGCGGCCCGGTCCAAGGACAAGAAGCCGGTGGATCCGTCCATCGTCGCGATGGTGCAGAGCAAGATCGACAAGAACCAGAAGCTGAAGGAAAAGGTCGGCGCCGAGTTCAACACGGCCGCCCAGACCTACAACGCCAAGCATCCGAAGTAGCAAATACCGCGAATCGCTTATGATGGAGCGGTGAGCGAAACCGCATCCACCCATTCCGCGCGCCGGGCCCGGCAGCGCGCAGCTTCGCGCACCGCCATTCTCGACGCCGCGCGCTCGGTGGCCGCCCGCGACGGCGCGCGCGACTTCTCGCTGCGCGCCGTAGCGGCCGAGGCAGGCTTTGCGCCCGCCGCCCTCTACGGTTATTTCGCCGGCAAGGACGATCTCTTGCTGGCGCTCGCGGCGGACGATCTGGCAGCGCTGGCGCGGGCGATGCGCGAGAGCGGATCGGGTCCGCCAGATCTGGCGCGCACGGCGGCAACGGCGCTCGATCTGCTGCGCCACAACGAGACCATCGCGGCTGCGCAAGGCGCATTGCCGCAGCAGGGCTCGAGCGACGCGGAGAGGCTGTTCAACGGAAGGCTGATCGCCGTCTTGAGAGTGCTGTCGGAAGCGATGGGGTCGAAGGCCGACAGCCGCGAGGCGCAATGCGACGTGGTTCTTCTGGCGGCCACCCTGGCGGGGCTGGCGCTGCTCGCGCGCTCGGGCCGGCTTGCGGCGCTCGGCTTCACGCCGGAGGAGCTGCTCGCGCGTCTCGGCCGGCGTTTTTCAGCCTGAGGATCTCCGCGCGCACCAGCGCGGGGAACTCCATGGGCAGGAAGTGCGATGCCTTGGCCTCCGCGATGACGCGGGTCTCGGGATGGAGCTGTCGGAAGAGGGCGACTTCGCCCTGTGACGCGGTGCCCTGGGCACCATAGATGAGCGTCACCGTACAGCGCACGCGCCGCGCCAGCGCCGCGACGCCGGCCGGGGTGGAGCGGAAATCCTCCGACTCCCAACTCGGACGGCAGCGCAGGCGCACGCCGCCCTCGAACGGCTCCAGCCCGCCGCACAGATAGTCGCGCAGCGTTTCCTGCGGCCATGTCTTGAATGCGCCGCGTCCCAGATAGGCCTCGAAGGCCTCGTCGGCCGAGGCGAAGACGTCGCGACGCCTGGCGGCCTTCAGCGAAAGCTCGTTCTCGCCGGTCGGTGCGCCTTGCGGCACGAGAACGGGCTCGGCGAGCACCAGCGCCTGCACCAGCTCCGGCCGCTCCACCGCGGCCATCAGGCTGGCGGTCGCGCCCATGGAGTGGCCGGCCAGGATCGCGCCTTGCGGTGCAACGCGGTCCAGAAGCGCGATCAGGTCGTCGCGGAAGATGGTCCAATCCCGCGCCAGGCCCTGTGGTGTCGGCAGTGCGGTGAAGCCATGGCCGCGCGCATCGCCGGCCAGAATATGGAAGTCATCTTGGAGCGGGCTCAGCAGGCCCTGATAGGTCTGCGCGTTGAAGCCGTTGGCATGCGCGAAATGAAGCAGCGGCGCATGCGCGTTCGGCCATTCCAGAACCGACATCGCGCCTTGCGCGGTGTCGACCGTTATGCGCAGCGGATCGCTCATCCGCCCATCTGTTCAGTCCATGCCCCGCTGTCAATCGGTAGCAGGTCAGTTTGACGATGCACCACGTTGACTCCAGTCAGCCTGTAGGCTCATGGTTTGACCGCACACCAGCTCGCGATGGCAGAGACGGGCGAATTGGGCCCGCTGGATGTTCAACTCTCGAAGCATGACCATCTCCTTCCGAACAGCTCAGGCCTGGATATCTTCCAGCATTGGCGGTTGCCGCTCGATCAGCGTTCGGAGCATTTGAGAAATACGTGCTCAGTTTAATCAAGCTCAGTCTTGGAAACATCTCGACGATGACGGCGCCGGAAGTCGCTAAAGACTTGGCGTAACTTTGTGAACATAAGCGGCGCGCACCGCATGACGCCCGCCGAAGCCGCCGGCGTAGACTCCCGCCTCTGGCAAATGGCTGATATCGTAAGAGTGGTGGAGGAGTGGGAGACGACAAGTGGGGGAACGTCAATATCTCAAGAGGGCAGCTGAGAAGAGAAAGGCTTGGTTGCTGTTGGCAACCATGTGGGGCTGGCTAAGCATTATTTTAGGTGCTATCACAACCGGAGTAACGGCGATAGTGACCGCCAATGCAAAGATACAATTTCTCTCACAAGACACGGTATTTTGGGCTGGCATCTCAGGAACAATCGCCGCATTTGCACTAGCGACTGTGCGCCCGCAAGTGAGGTGGTCTGCCTTTGATCTTGCCGCACGGATATTGGAAAAGGCTATCGAACGCTACCGCGCCGATCCATCGAAGGATGACTTATTCCTGGTGGATGCAATCGATAAGGGGATCGATGTCTTAAATTTTGGGGATTCAAACTGACCCACTACCTGTCAATCCATTCGCTTTACGCAGTGGCGCGGCGCCGCTAACAATTCCGCCCGACCTCACGCCAAGGACGCGATGCATCCCGCCACCCATGCGCAATCCCAGCCCGACAAGGTCGCGCTCGTCATGGCGGAGACGGGCGAGACGTTGACCTATCGGGAGCTTGATGCGCTCTCCAATCAGGGCGCGCAGCTTTTCCGCAAGCTGGGGCTGAAGACCGGCGATTCGATCGCGATCTTCATGGAGAACAATCTCCTCTATCTGCCGATCTGCTGGGCGGCGCAGCGTGCGGGACTCTACTTCACCTGCATCTCGTCGCGGCTGACGGCGGGCGAGGTGGAGTACATCCTGGGCGACTGCAACGCCAAGGTCCTGATCGCCTCGCACGGCCTTGCGAAAGTGGCGGGCGAACTGACCGACACCTTGAAGTGGCTGCAGCTGTTCATGGTCGGCGGCACAATCGCGGGCTATCGCAGTCTGGAGAACGCGCTTGCGGAAATGCCGGCGACCCGCATCGCGGACGAGACCGCGGGCCTGGACATGCTCTATTCGTCCGGCACCACGGGGCGTCCCAAAGGCGTGCGCTCGCCCCTCACCGGGCAGAAGATCGACGAGCCGTCGCCGCTGCTCGGCCTCGTCTCCATGCTGTTCGGCTTCAGCGCGGATTCGATCTATCTCTCGCCGGCGCCGCTCTATCATGCCGCGCCGCTGCGCTACTGCATGACCATCCACCGCGCCGGAGGCACCGTCGTCGCGATGGAGCATTTCGATGCCGAGGCGGCGCTCCGCTTCATCGAAACCTACAAGGCGGATTGCAGCCAGTGGGTGCCCACGATGTTCGTGCGCATGCTCAAGCTGCCCGACGCGGTGCGGCTGAAATACGACGTCTCGTCCATGAAGTCTGCGATCCATGCGGCGGCACCCTGTCCGATCGACGTCAAGCGCAGGATGATCGAATGGTGGGGGCCGGTGATCCACGAATATTACGCTGGCACCGAAGGCAACGGCTTTTGCTATGTCGGCAGCAAGGACTGGCTCGCCCATCCGGGCACGGTCGGCCGCGCGATCTTCGGCGAGCTCCACATCTGCGGCGAGAATGGCGAGGAATTGCCGGTGGGCGAGGAAGGCGTGATCTATTTCGCCGGCGCCACGACCTTTCAGTACCACAACGATCCCAAAAAGACCGCCGAGTCGCGTCATCCGGCGCATCCCGACTGGTCGACCTTGGGCGATGTCGGCAAGCTGGACGAAGAGGGCTATCTCTATCTCACCGACCGCAAGGCCTTCATGATCATCTCGGGCGGCGTGAACATCTATCCGCAGGAGGCGGAGAACCTGCTGATCTCCCATCCCAAGGTCGCCGACGTCGCCGTCATCGGCGTGCCCAACGAGGAATTCGGCGAGGAAGTGAAAGCGGTGGTGCAGCCGGCGCAATGGAGCGAGGCGGGCCCGAGTCTCGCCGAGGAGCTGATCGCCTATTGCCGCGCCAGCCTGTCGCCGATCAAATGCCCGCGCTCGGTCGATTTCGAGCGCGAGCTGCCGCGCCATCCCACCGGCAAGCTCTACAAGCGCCTCATCCGCGACCGCTATTGGGGGAAGCGCGACTCCCGCATCGTGTGAAGGAACGACCATGAAGCACACAACCTTCGAAGAGCTCCCCGCACTCGTAGGCCAGGAGATCGGGGTCTCGGACTGGGTCGAGATTGACCAGGACCGGATCGCCAAATTCGCCGACGCCACCGGCGACCATCAGTGGATCCATCTCGACGTCGAGCGCGCCAAGATGGAGATGCCGGGCGGCAAGACCATCGCGCATGGCTATCTCACCCTGTCGCTGATCCCCTGGCTGACGGGCAACTTCCTGCGCATCGACGGCGTGACGCGCGGCATCAATTACGGTTCCAACAAGGTGCGCTTCACCAACATGGTGCCGGTGGGAAGCCGGGTCCGGGCGCGTTCCAAGCTGCTCTCGGTCGAGCCGCGCGGCGGCGGCATGCAGCTGACCAGCGAAGTCACCATCGAGATCGAGGGCCAGGCGCGCCCCGCCTGTATCGCCGAAACCATCGGCATCGTGTTCAAGTAGGCGGGCGGCGCACGAAGACGTGTTGCGGCCATCAAGCGCTCGTGAACGGCGCGCATAGGCGGCGCTGTTAGCGTTGCACGCCATCGAGGGGAGCGACGCATGCGGCTTCGATTTTGCGGGCTGTGGCTGCTCACGGTCCTGGCCATGGCGGGCACGACGTCCGGCGCCCAGCTTGGCGAGGCCCCGGTCGGCGCGCAAGGATCCCCTGCCGCCGACACCGGCTATTTCCAGATCGTGCGTCCGGTCGATAAAGGCGTGTGGCTGCTGGCCGAGCCCAAGTTCCAGCTTCAGCCCATCGGCAACGTCACCGTGATCGAGCAGCGCGACGGCCTGGTTCTCGTCGATGCCGGAGGATCGCCGGGCGCCGGCCGGCGCATCGTGGCGATGGTCAAGTCGCTGAGCGCCAAGCCCGTCAAGGCGGTGATCGTCACCCAGTGGCACGGCGACAAGCCGCAAGGATTGACCGAGATCCTGAAGGAGTGGCCCGCCGCTCGCACGATCGCGACCAGCACGACCCAGGCGCATCTGCGCGATCCGGCGACGATGAACACGCCCGCGCTTCCCGACGCCGCGCGCAACGCGGCGTTCCAGGCGCAGGTGCAGGACGAGATCGCCTATATGCGCCAGGCCCTGCGCTCCGCGAAGACCGCGCGCGAACGCGAGGGTTTCGACGCCGAGATCCGCATGCTCGAGCAATATGCGCTCGACATGGATGGCGCGCTGACCATCGCCACGAAGGAGGGTTTCGACGATCGTCTCGAGCTGGCCGATCCCGAGCGCCCGGTCGAGGCGCGCTTCCTAGGCCGTGCCAACACCGACGGCGACGCGGTGGTGTGGTTGCCGAAGCAGAAGATCGTCGTCGCGGGCGAGATCGTCATCCTGCCCTTTCCCTACGGCTTCGAGAGCTATCCCTCGGATTGGCTCGCCACATTGGCGAAATTGCGGCCGATCCAGTACCGCCTTCTGATCCCGGGCCATGGCATGCCGCAGACCGACCGCGTTCAGCTCGACCGCATCGCGGCGGCGCTCAAGGATGTGCGGGCCCAAGTTACGCCGCTCGCCGCTCAAGGCCTGAGCCTCGATCAGGTCCGCGCCAAAGTCGATCTGAGCGCCGAGGCGAAAACCTTCGTCGGCGACGATCCCTGGCTCAGGCGCTGGTTCGACATGTTCTTCGCCGCCCCCATCGTCGCCAGCGCCTACAAGGAGAGCCGCGGCGAGCCCATCGTCCAGAACCTGAAGGGCTAGAATTCCACGGCCGAGCGGGGGATTGGTGTTTGGGGCCTAAGAGCCTACAATCACGGGGCTTTTTGATCCCCCGCGGCGCCGTGCCCTTCGATTCCGACCTTGCAGCAACGATCATCGGCCGCTTCGCGTCCATCCCCGGCGGGTTGCTTCCCGCGCTGCATGAAATTCGAAAGACGTTCGGCTATGTGCCGCGCGCGGCGATCGCGCTGGTTGCGCAAGGCTTCAACATCACCGAGGCCGAGGCTTTCGGCGTGGCGAGCTTCTATCACGACTTCCGGCTGGAGCGGCCGGCGGGCAGGCGCGTGCTCAGGCTCTGCCGCGCCGAGGCGTGTCAGGCCGTCGGTGCCGATGCGCTCGCCGCGCACGCGAAGGACCGCCTCAGGCTCGATTGGCACGGCACGACCGCGGATGGCGAGTGGAGCCTGGAGCCGGTGTTCTGTCTCGGCCTGTGCGCCTGCGGGCCGGCGGCGATGCTCGACGGCGAAGTCCATGGACGGCTCGACGATGACGGGCTCGACGAGCTGATCGGGCGATGAAAACCCTGCGGGCCCGTCTGTCCAAGGATGCCGCGGCGCTGGCGCTGGGTGCGGACAAGGTCGCGGCTGCTCTCGCCAGGCAAGCGCAGGCGCGCGGCCTGACGCTGGAGCTGACGCGGACCGGTTCGCGCGGCATGGTCTGGCTGGAGCCGCTGCTGGAGATCGAAGGCGAGCACGGCTGGCGGGCCTTCGGGCCGATGGCGCCGGACGATATCGGCGCGGTGCTCGGCGGCACCAGCCTCAAATCTCTCGGCAACATCGCGGATCATCCCTGGCTGAAGCGCCAGACGCGGCTGATCTTCGCGCGCTGCGGCAGCATCGATCCTGCGTCGACACGCGGGTTGGGTTTTGCCGGATTGAAGCGCGCGCGCGAGATCGGGCCGGCGGCGGTGCTGGAAGAGGTCGCGAAATCAGGCCTGCGCGGACGCGGCGGCGCGGGCTTTCCCACGGGCATCAAGTGGAAGGGCGCGGCAGAGGCGCGTGCGGCGCAGAAATACATCGTCTGCAATGCGGACGAGGGCGACAGCGGCACCTTCGCCGACCGCATGCTGATGGAAGGCGATCCATTCCTCTTGATCGAGGCGATGGCCGTCGCCGGCTTCGCGGTCGGCGCGACGAAAGGATATCTCTACATCCGCTCCGAGTATCCGCATGCCGTCGCGGCGATGGAGCGCGCCATCGACGTGGCGCGGGCCGAAAGTTTGCTGGGAAGCGAATTCGACATCGAGATCCGCGTCGGCGCGGGCTCCTATGTTTGTGGCGAGGAGACCGCGCTGCTCGAAAGCATCGAGGGCAAACGCGGCCAGGTGCGCGCCAAGCCGCCGCTGCCGGTGCATCGCGGGCTGTTTGGCGCGCCGACCATCATCAACAATGTGCTCACCTTCGCAGCCGTCCCCTCCATCCTGGAGAGGGGCGCCGCATCCTACGCCGCGCTGGGCAGCGGCAGGTCGCGCGGCACCATGCCCATCCAGCTCGCGGGCGACATCAAGCATGGCGGGCTGTTCGAGGCGCCGTTCGGGCTGACGCTCGGCGAGTTGGTGAACGACGTCGGCGGCGGCACAAGCTCCGGGCGTCCGATCCGCGCGGTGCAGGTGGGCGGTCCGCTCGGCGCCTATTTTCCGCCCGCGCTGTTCGACACTCCCTTCGATTACGAAGCCTTTGCGGCGCGCGACGGTTTGATCGGCCATGGCGGCGTCGTGGTCTTTAACGATAGCGTCGACATGGCGGCGCAGGCCCGCTTCGCCATGGAGTTCTGCGCCATCGAATCCTGCGGCAAATGCACCCCCTGCCGCATCGGCTCCGTGCGCGGCATGGAGGTGGTGGACCGCATCGTGCGCGGCGAGAAGAGAGGCGAGAATCTGGCGCTGTTGCGCGACCTTTGTGCTACGATGCGCGCGGGTTCGCTGTGCGCGCTCGGCGGCTTCGTGCCCTATCCGGTGTTGAGCGCGCTCGAGCATTTTGCGGAAGACTTCACGCGATGACTCCGCTGAGCGACGAGTTCGATTACGGCACGCCGGCTGTGGCGGCGGAGCAGACCGTTTCGTTGAGCGTCGACGGCATCGCGGTCGAAGTCCCCGCGGGCACCTCGATCATGCGCGCCGCCTCGCTCGCCGGCGTCGCGGTGCCCAAGCTCTGCGCCACGGACAGCTTGAATGCCTTCGGCTCGTGCCGGCTGTGTCTCGTCGAGATCGACGGCCGGCCGGGCACGCCGGCGTCGTGCACCACGCCGGTGGCGGCCGGCATGAAGGTCCGCACCCAGACGGAGCGGCTCAAGACGCTGCGCCGCGGCGTGATGGAGCTCTACATTTCCGACCATCCGCTCGATTGCCTGACCTGCGCCGCCAATGGCGATTGCGAGCTGCAGGACATGGCGGGCGCGGTGGGCCTGCGCGAGGTGCGCTACGGCTATGGCGGCGACAATCATCTGGCCGACGTCAAGGATCAGTCCAATCCCTATTTCAGCTACGACCCGTCCAAATGCATCGTCTGCTCGCGCTGCGTGCGCGCCTGCGAGGAAGTGCAGGGCACGTTTGCGCTGACGATCATGGGCCGCGGCTTCGAGAGCCGCGTGGCGGCGAGCGCCAATGTGCCGTTCCTCGAATCCGAGTGCGTCTCATGCGGCGCGTGCGTGCAGGCCTGCCCCACGGCGACCCTGATAGAGAAATCGGTCGCCGAAATCGGCACGCCCAACCGCTCGGTGCAGACCACCTGCGGCTATTGCGGCGTCGGCTGCACCTTCAATGCCGAGATGCGCGGCGACGAGGTCGTGCGCATGACGCCCTCGAAAAGCGGCAAGGCCAATTCCGGCCACTCCTGCATCAAGGGCCGCTTCGCCTGGGGCTATGCGCAGCACAAGGACCGCATCCTCAAGCCGATGATCCGCGCCTCGATCGCGGATCCCTGGCGCGAGGTCTCGTGGGACGAGGCGATCGCGCACACGGCCTTGGAATTCAAGCGCATCGCCGCGCAATACGGCCGCGGCGCGGTCGGCGGCATCACCTCCTCGCGCTGCACCAATGAAGAGACCTTTTTGGTGCAGAAGATGGTGCGCGCCGGGTTCGGCAACAACAACGTCGACACCTGCGCGCGGGTCTGCCATTCCCCCACGGGCTACGGCCTCAAGACGACGTTCGGCACATCGGCCGGCACCCAGGATTTCGTCTCGGTCGAGAAGGCCGACGTCATCGTCGTCATCGGCGCCAATCCGACCGACGGCCACCCGGTCTTCGCCTCGCGCATGAAACGGCGGCTGCGCCAAGGCGCGAAGCTGATCGTCATCGATCCCAGGCGGATCGATCTGGTCCACATGCCGCGCGTCGAGGCGTCGTATCACCTCGCGCTGCGGCCCGGCACCAACGTCGCCGTTCTCACCGCGATGGCCCATGTCATCGTCACCGAAGGGCTGATCCATCAGGATTTCGTGCAGACGCGCTGCGACGCGGACTCCTTCGCCGAATGGGCGGCTTTCGCCGCAAGACCGGAACACAGCCCCGAAGCGACCGAGGAGGCGACCGGCGTGCCGGCGGCGGCCTTGCGCGGCGCGGCCAGGCTTTATGCGACCAAGGGCAAGAACGGCGCGATCTATTACGGTCTCGGGGTCACCGAGCACAGCCAGGGCACGACCGCGGTCATGGCCATCGCCAATCTCGCCATGGCGACCGGCAATATCGGCCGCGACGGCGTGGGCGTGAACCCCTTGCGCGGCCAGAATAACGTACAGGGCTCCTGCGACATGGGCTCGTTCCCGCACGAGCTTTCGGGCTATCGCCACATTTCGGACGCCGCGACGCGGGCGCTGTTCGAGGCGGCCTGGGGCGTGAACCTGGACAGCGAGCCCGGCTTACGCATCCCCAACATGCTCGACGCCGCGGTCGATGGCCGCTTCAAGGGCCTCTATATCCAGGGCGAGGACATCGCCCAGTCCGATCCCGACACCCAGCACGTCCTCGCCGGCCTGAAAGCCATGGAGTGCGTCGTCGTCCACGATCTCTTCCTCAACGAGACAGCCGATTACGCCCATGTCTTCCTGCCGGGCTCGACCTTCCTGGAGAAGGACGGCACCTTCACCAACGCCGAGCGCCGCATCCAGCGCGTGCGCAAAGCGATGGCGCCGAAGAACGGCTATCAGGACTGGGAAATTACCATGAAGCTGTCCGAGGCGCTGGGCTATCCCATGCCGTACAGCCATCCTTCCGAGATCATGGACGAGATCGCGCGGCTGACGCCCACCTTCGCGGGCGTCAGCTTCGACAAGCTCGACGCATTGGGCTCGATCCAGTGGCCCTGCAACGATGCGGCGCCCGAGGGCACGCCGGTGATGCACCGCGCGAGCTTCGCGCGCGGCAAGGGGCTGTTCGTGCTCACCGAATATGTGCCGACGGAAGAGAAGACCGGGCCGCGCTTCCCGCTGCTGCTGACCACCGGGCGGATCCTCAGCCAGTACAATGTCGGCGCGCAGACGCGGCGCACCGCCAATTCTCAGTGGCACACCGAGGACCGGCTCGAGATCCATCCGCACGATGCCGAGCAGCGCGGCATCGTCGACGGCAGCTGGGTGAAGCTCGCCAGCCGCTCCGGCGAGACCTCGCTGCGCGCTCTGATCACCGACCGCGTCGCGCCGGGCGTGGTCTACACTACCTTCCATCATCCCAATACGCAGGCCAACGTGGTGACCTCCGACTATTCCGACTGGGCGACCAATTGCCCGGAGTACAAGGTGACGGCCGTGCAGGTGGCGCTCTCCAACGGCCCGACCGACTGGCAGCGCGAATACGGACGCCACAGCGAGCAGGCGCGCCACATCGCGCACGACGCCGAAGCCGTGCCGGCGGAATGAACGCCGCCCGCCTTGCCGTAGGCCGTCACGGCGCCGAGCAGGGGACGCGCGCGCTCGCCGAGGAGGCGGCCATCGCCTTCACCTATGGTCGCACGACCTATGCGGTGATGATGGCGACGCCGGCCGATCTCGCCGATTTCGCGCTCGGCTTTTCGCTGACGGAGGGCGTGATCGCAGCGCCGGAAGAGCTTTCGGAACTCGAGATCGTGGAGCATCCGCGCGGCATCGAGCTGCGCATGACCTTGTGCGACGATCGCGACGTGGCCTTGATGAACCGCCGGCGCAAGCTCGCAGGTCCCGTCGGCTGCGGCCTGTGCGGGGTGGAGAGTCTGGAGGCGGCGATCGCGCCCGTGCGCCATGTGGCGTCCGATCTGCGCGTCGGCCGCGCGGAGGTCTTCGCCGCATTGGCGCGGCTGGCCTCGCACCAGGTGCTGAACCGCGAAACGCGCGCCGTCCATGGCGCGGGCTACTGGCCCTTGGGTGCGGACGATTATCGCTGCGTGCGCGAGGATGTCGGCCGCCACAATGCGCTCGACAAGCTCTGCGGCGCGCTCAAGGGCGACGCGAGCGGCGGCATGGTCGTGCTGACCAGCCGCGTTTCCATCGAGATGGTGCAGAAATCCGCGGCGATGAACGCGGCCATCGTCGTCGCGGTGTCGGCGCCGACGGCACTGGCGATCCAGACCGCCGAAGCGGCCGGCATCACGCTCGTCGCCGTCGCCCGCGACGACGGCTTCGAGGTCTTCACCCACGCGGAGCGCATCACGACATGAACACCGACGAAAAGCTCGTGATGATGGCCAACCAGATCGCGCAGTTCTTCGCCGCCCAGGGCGAGGCGCGCGCCGTGCCCGCGATCGCCGATCACATCCGCAAGTTCTGGGATCCGCAGATGCGCAGCGAATTTCTGGCGCTCGTTCCGGGAGCGGAAGCGAAATTGCACCCTCTCGTCCGCAAGGCTGTGGCGCTCATTCGGTAAAGCTCACCAAGTCGTCATGGCCGGGCTTGCCGTCTTCGCCAAGGCCGAGTGTGATCCGTGCTTGCCCGCCGAAGCTGGAAGCGTGGGCGGGACCCGGCCATCCAGATGTTCACGCGGAGCCGCGGAAAATCGCGGAGGAAAACCGCAACTCCGCGTGCTCCGCGCCTCCGCGTGCGAATTTTTCTCAGGGCTGGATGGCCGCCTCAAGGGCGGCCATGACGAACAAGCAGGATCCGCTCCGCTTCCTTCAAATCCTCCGGCGTGTTGACGTTGAAAAAGGCGCCGTCGGGCGCATCGATGTCGCATTCGCGCCCGCCCAAGGCATCCAGCGCCTCGCGAATGCTGCGCAGCGTGCGGCTTTCCAGTCCGGCCTTCAGCGCCGGCAGCGACGATTTCGGCCACAGCCCGCAGATGCCATGCATCCGGCCGCGATGGCGCGCGACCGCCGGCGCCCCATCGCGCGAATGCATGAGCTGCGCGACCAGATCGGCGGGCAGGAACGGCGTGTCGCAGGGAAAGGTCGCGAGCCAGTCGCCCTTCGCCCAGCTGAGCCCGGTGACGATGCCGCACAGCGGGCCCAGCATCTCGGCATAGAGATCGGCGATCGCCATCGCGCCGTAGCGCGCGCGATAGGTGCCGTTCGCCTGCTGCGGCGCGTCGATGGCAAGCCGCGCGACCTGCGGTGTTGCGCGCGCGATCACGGCATCGATGAGAAGTCCGTCCTTGAACGGCAGCAGCGCCTTCGCCGCGCCCATGCGCGACGATGCGCCGCCTGCCAGGACGATGCCGTCGGGTTTCAGGGCGCCCTTGCTTTGAAGGTGGCGACGGCGTCGTTGTACTCGCGGCCGACGCGTTCCTTGTCCTTCTGGTTGGCGTTGGCCTTGCGCTCGATCTGCTTGACGATCGCGACCGGGACGTTCGAGTGGGTGGTGAACGCCAGCTCCTGGCGCCCGCCTAGCGCGCGGCCGAGGCAGCTCTGGTAGGAATCCGAGACGCGCATGAAATCCTCGACCTGCGCGCGCGCGGCATCGAGCTGCGGCTGCGTGGCCGTGTGGCCGTCGACCGGAGCCGGCGGCTGCGGAGCGATGCAGGACGGCGCGTAGTTGTAGTCTTCCTCCGCCGAAGCGGGCAGCGACAGGCAGGCCAGCAGGGCCGCGAATGCGAGCGTTCGGTTCATGGGATGCTCCAGCTCTGGCAGCGGATGACCTTAACGCGACCGGCGGGCCTTATCAATTCCAGGCTCCGAAAGGGACGATCTTGTTCGCGCTGTCGTGGCCGATATCGGCGCGGCCCAGATAGGCGATGCCCGAAACCGCGCACCAATGGCGCATCACCTCCTCCTCGTGCTGTTCGAAGTCCGGATCGTTCGGCGGAATGTCGTTGCAGCGGCCCAGCCTGAGACCGGCAACGGCGCGGATCGAGGCGAACGAGGTGATGTGATGAAGCGAGCGGTCGATGCGGTACATGTGCTCGGAGACTTCCTCCAGCATCAGCACATGGCCCGAGAGATCCGGCTCCAGCGCCGTGCCGAGGATGTGATCGAGTATGGTGATGTTGAACGCCGCGGAGGGATGCGATGCGCTCACGCTCGGCTCCAGCGTCTCCGGCGCGCACTCCACGAGGTAGCGCAAGGCGCGGATGACGGCCTCATCGCCGCCTTCGCGATTGAGATCGGCCGGCATCGGTCCGTGCGCCACCTTGCAGCCCGCCTTGAAGAGGCCGGCGAGCAGATATCCCAGATCGCTGTATCCGAGATAGGTCTTCGCCCTGGCTGGACCTCTCAACTCCCGGATCACGGTGTCGGCGATGCGGCCCGAGCCATAGCCGCCGCGCGCGAACCACACCGCGTCGAAGCCGGGATCGTTGGCGAATTCGAGGAAGGCTTGCGCGCGCGCCTCGTCGGGGCCCGCGAAATGGCGATCACGCATGAAGCATTGCGGATGGAATTCGATCTCGACGCCGGGAGCGCAGGACTGCGCCAGCGCGCTCACGCCGCGGGCAAGTTCGGGCGTCAGCCGCGAGGCCGGCGCCACCACGCCAATCCGAAATCGACTTCCCGCCATGCTTCGCTTATAGCCTCGCCGCATGGAGCGAGACAGGCCCTATTTCTTCTGCGGCATCGGCGGCAGCGGCATGCTGCCCCTGGCCGCCATCCTGCGCAGCCAGGGCGTGGCGGTGGCGGGGTCCGACCGCGCGCTGGATCAGGGCCGTCTCGCCGCCAAGTTCGACTATCTGCGAAACCTGAGCATCGCGCTTTATCCGCAGGACGGCAGCGGCGTGACGAACCCGGCGCAGATCGTGGTTGCCTCCGCCGCCGTCGAGGACAGCGTTCCCGACATCCGCGCGGCCAAGACTCTGGGCGCGGCGATCCTTCTGCGCGCGGCGCTGCTCGCCGATCTGTTCAACGCCGCGCCGCTGGGCATCGGCGTCGCAGGCACCAGCGGCAAGTCGACCACCACCGCGATGATCGCCCGGATCCTCAAATCGACGGGGCGCGATCCGACAGTCATGAACGGCGCGGTGATGAGCGATTTCGTATCTGCCGACGCGCCCTTCGCCTCCGCGCTGGTCGGCAAGGGCGATGCCTTCGTCAGCGAAGTGGACGAGAGCGACGGCTCCATCGCCCTCTACCGGCCGAAGATCGCGGTGGTGAACAACATCGCGCTCGACCACAAGAGCATGGACGAGCTGCGCGCGCTGTTCCGCGATTTTGTCGCCAAGGCCGACATCGCGGTCCTCAACCGCGACAATGCCGAGACGCGGGCGCTTGCTCCCGTGGCCGCGGACGCGTTGACCTACAGCCTGAGCGACGGCGATGCCGATTTCGTCGCCCGCGACATCGTCCCCATGCCGCACGGCATCGCCTTCGAGATTGCCGGGCTCGAAGCCGAGCTGCGCGTTCCCGGCCGGCACAACGTCTCCAACGCACTGGCGGCCCTGGCCGCCGCGCATGCCGCGGGCGTGCCGCCTGCCGAGGCGGTCGAGGCGCTTAGGGATTTCAAGGGCGTGCGCAGGCGGCTCGAGGTCGTGGGCCGCGCGAACGGCATCACGGTGATCGACGATTTCGCGCACAATCCCGACAAGATCGCGGCCACGCTCGCCACCATGCACGACTTTCCCGGCCGGCTGCTGGTGATGTTCCAGCCGCACGGCTTCTCGCCTCTGGCCAAGATGCGCCAGGAGTTCGTCGCCTGTTTCGCGAACTGCCTCGCTCAGGACGACGTCCTGGTGATGCCGGAACCCGTCTATTTCGGAGGCACGACGACGCGGGCCGTCAGCAGCGCGGATATCGCCGCCGAGGTGCGCCGCCAAGGACGCGAGGCGCTCGCCTTCGCCGACCGCGCCGCCTGCGGCGAGGCATTGCTCGCGCGCGCCCAGCCCGGCGACCGCATCGTGGTGATGGGTGCGCGCGACGATACGCTCACACAGTTCGCGCACGACCTGCTCAAGGCGCTGGCCTAGAGCAGTTACTGGCTAGGCAGGAACATCACTATCGTCATGGCCGGGCTTGTCCCGGCCACCTATTCGCACAGTGCGAAAACGGTGAGTATGGGTGGCCGCCACGAGGGCGGCCATGACGGTTGGGGTTTGATTCTGTTAAATCGAAAACGGCTATAGGCGGGTCGTCGCCGCGGCACGCGATCACGGGCTTGCGGGCGGCAGGCGGATCCATTGCGACAGCAGCCATTTCTCGCCGCGCGAGGGCGCAAGGCCGGCATGCAGCGTGCTGCGGTCGATCGCGCCGCTCTCGTCGACGTTCCAGAACAGGATGGCATCGCCCTTCTGGCCGCGATAGCGCCAGTCGAGCTTGAGGAACGAGGTTTCCGCGCCGTCGAAATCATCGTTGAGATAGATGAGGAACGTCGCCCGGCGCTGGCCCGCCTCGGCCAGGTTTTGCGCCACCGCGGGGTTCGCAGGATCGAGCCAATCGTAATGCGGCGCGAAATGCTGGCCGACGGCATAATGCAGGATCTGCGTATTCTCGAGCCCGCGCAGCGGCAGGCCCGTGAGTTTTGCGATGCGCGTGCGGATCAGCGCCAGGACCAGATCGATTTCGGCGAAATGGAATTCGGCCGCGCTGTTGCTGCGGCTGTTGTCGACGGCGCCCTGGGCGGCCTGGAAGGTCGTTGCCCGCTCCAGCTTGGGGATGCCGCGCGCGACAAGCCAGTCGCACAGGGACGGCGGCAGGAACCGTTCCGCGATCGAGATCCGGGGCGCCGCATGCACCGTCCGCAGGCTTCCCGGTATCGTCAGCGCATCGATGTCGACGCCATCGCGCAGCGCCTTCCAGCCATCGCCCGGCGCCTTCGCGAGCAGCCGCAGGACATCCTGCGCCGGCGTCCAGCCCCGTTCCGCGCCGGCCTGCACGCAGTCGAGCGCCATACTCCAGTTCTGCGAAAGCCCGCTGCCCAAGGCGGCCATCGTGCCGCAGAGATGGATCGCCTCCGCGCCGCCCATGTTCGCCGCCTCGACGATCGTCTTGACGCCCTCATAGGACTCGATCGGCGGCCGCGTCAGCAGGTTCTGGCCGAGCGCGGTGAGCGCCTCGGCGTCGCCGATGGCGGCGAACAGGCGGCGCGCTTCGTCCTGTCGGCCTTCGGCTTCGCATTGCCTGGCGAGTGCGAATTGTTCGTCGCGCAGGCTCACAGGGCGCACTCGCAGCGTTGGTTGGCTGGGGCGGAAGGATTCGAACCTTCGAATGCCGGAATCAAAATCCGGTGCCTTACCACTTGGCGACGCCCCAACAGGGGCCGGGACCATACTGGCGCGGACATCGCCTTTCAACGCCGCCCGGGCCGCGCGGCTCGCGCAGCGCGACAATGGGCGACGCGGCCTGAAAATGCCGAGCAGTGCACCGCTCAGCGCGGCGGGTTGCGGGGGCGGGGAGCCGTCGTTATAAGGCGCCCCTCACGGTCACGGAGAGTAGCTCAGCCTGGTAGAGCACTAGCTTCGGGAGCTAGGGGCCGGAGGTTCGAATCCTCTCTCTCCGACCAGGCTTCGCGACGCGCCAGCGGAGCGAAGACTGGCCCGGCGTAGCCCGAAGGGCGAAGCCTGGGCTGGTTGCCGCGCGCTACGCCTGGCAAGCCACCTTTTCCTCTTGCAAGCACGCGCATGTTGCCGCTGCTTCGGTTGGCACGCCAGCACTCGCGTTCAGCGCATCGCATCCCTGGGATCGAGCCCGATCGTCATCTCGGTCTCGGCGGGATAGCTGCCGGCGGGCAGCTGGATGGGCGACGACAGCAGCACCGCGTTCCTGGCGCTCATGGCGATCTGGCGGAAGACGGCGTCGGCCGCATAGCGGCGCGTGTCGACGATCTCCGCGCGCGTGATTTCGCCGGTGGCTTTCATCGTCACGCGCAGCGCGACTATCGTCCGGCCCTTGCCGACCAGCGCGAGATCGAGGCTCCAGCGCCTCAGCACCTGCGCGCGCACATAGTCGCGCAGCGCGTAGGCCGCATCGCTGCCGGCAGGCGCGTCGTTCTCGGCCGGCGGCGCGGTCGCGTTGCCGGGACCGATCAGGGTCTGCGTATTGGTCTCGGGCGCCTTGAGCTTGGCGAGCGCATTCAGGCGATTGTCGAGATCGTCGCTCGGCTTCAGCGCACGCGGCTGCACCGTTTCGCGCGGACTGTGCGCCCGATCCGGGCGCCGCACCGTCGCTTGCTGCGAAGCGGCCGGCGCTTTGGCGGGCGCGGGCGCAGACGCGGTTTCCGGGCCAAGATGCACGATGTCGACCAGCACGCGGTGCAGATCGGGCTGCCGCTCGGGGACAGCGTGGCGGAACTGCCAGAGCAGCAGCACGATCACGATCCCATGCAGCAGAACGGAGGCCGCCAGCCCCGGGCCGTTCTCGTCCAGCCGGTGCCAGCGTACGTTCATGGCAGGTCGCGCGCGACGCGGAAACCCGCAAGGCTCGAATAGTCGTAATCCTTGCCGTCGGGGCCGGCGCCGCTGCGCGCGGCAGAGCGCACGAAGGCGGGAAGGTTGTTCCAGGCGCCGCCGCGGATCACATGGCGGTCGCAGGCGCCGCTCATCCAGGCGCTGCCGTCATGGGGCGCGCCCAGATAGCTTTGATGCCAGCAATCCTGCGTCCACTGCCAGGCATTGCCCAGCATGCCGTAGAGCCCGAACGCATTGGACCGGAAGCTGTCGACATCGGCGAGCGTGCGGTTGTCGCTCTCGCTGCCGCAGCCGTTGCAATTGGCGTTGGCGCTGCCGACCGCTTCGCCCCACCAGCGCGCGGTCGCGGTGCCGGAGCGCGCGGCGTATTCCCACTCCGCTTCGCTCGGCAGGCGATAGGGTCCTTTGCGGTCGGCCAATTGCGGCCGCTCGCGCTTCGCAGTCGCATTGAGCCAGTCGATGTAAGCATGCGTGTCTTTCCAGTCGAGGCAGACCGCCGGCCAGCGCGGCGGCTCGATCTGCGACGGCGAGGGCGCATAGGCGAGGCCGCCGCCGGGCGACTGCCAGGAAAGGTTCAAGGTCGGATTGCACGGCGCGGGCGTGTAGCCGGTCGCGCGCAGGAATTCCAGGAACTCGGCGCTGGTCACATCGAACTTGGCGAGCGCGAAGGCGCGGATCGAGACCGGGTGCTGCGGCCCTTCCGCGTCGAAGCGGCCGGCCTCGGTCTTGGGGCTGCCCATGAGGAAGCTGCCCGCCGGGATGCCCACCATGGTGGGGCAATGGGGGCATTCCTTGAACTCGCGCTCCGGGCGGTCGGTCGCACGCGCAAGCGAGGGCAGCAGGAAATACAGCGCGAAGGCGCCGACGACCCACCAATCGCTTTTTCGCCGCATCGGGGGAAGAGTAGGGGTGGAACAGGTGGGCTTCAATCGTGATCCGGATCCGGTCCTTTCGCGACGGCGATCTCGACGCGCTCTACGACGTCTGTCTTCGGACCGGCGACGCGGGGGAGGATGCGCGTGCCATGTTTTTGGATCCCCATCTGCTCGGCCATGTCTATGCCGGGCCTTATGCGCGATTCTCGCCCGCGACCGCGTTTGTCGTCGAGGATGGGGCCGGCATCGGCGGTTACATCGTCGGGCCGGCCGATACGGTCGCGTTCGAAGACGCGCTCGAGCGCGACTGGTGGCCGGCGCTGCGGCTGAAATATGCGGATTCGCCTGCACCGCGGACTGCCGACGAGCGCATGCGACGCCACGTCCACCATCCGCGGCGCGCGCGGCCGGAGATCGCGGGCGCCTTCCCCGCGCATCTGCATGTCAATCTTTTGCCGAGCCTGCGCGGGCAGGGCGTGGGCCGGCGCCTGTTGGATGTGTGGTGCGAGACGGTCGCGGCACTCGGAGCCGGCGGCGCGCATCTGGAAGTGGGCACGCGCAACGCGCGCGCGGTGCGCTTCTATCGCGCCAACGGTTTTCGCGAGATCGCGCGCGCGGGCGAGGTGCTGACGCTGGCGCGTCCGATCCGGGATTCTTCCCGAGCGTGGACGACGGATCGCGCGAAAGTCTTCAGCTTCCGGCGACGACCGTCTTCAGGCCGGGCGCCTTGACCTCGGCCTTGCCGTATTCGGGCCGGCAGTGGCCGTCGATGAAGGCGCCGGATTCGATCGTGATGTCCTGATGCACGACGTCGCCGGACATCCGCGCGGTGCGCGTCAGGATCACTTTCTTCGCCTCGATCTTGCCTTCGACCTGGCCGGCGAGCTGGACCTGATCGCCGCGCACCGTGCCCTTGACCTTGGCGTTGGCGCCCACCATGACGCTGACGGCGCGCACGTCGCCCTCGATCTCGCCTTCGATCTGGATGTCCTCGGTGCTCTCGAGCTGGCCCGTGATCTTGAGCGCCTTGCTGATCACGGAGACGGAGGGCGTTCCGTGGGCGGCGCTCGAAGACGAAATCGGCTGAGCCTGCGGACGCCTTGTCTCGGCGACCGGAGAGGCGGCCGGCTGGGCATCGCTGCGCACAGGCTGCGCCGTTGCCGGCGAAGCGGTGTCCTGGCCTTTGTCGTTTCGGGTGAACATGGTCATGGTTGGGTCTCCGGAAGTTGGTCGAGCGCCTCGAAATAGCTGGGTGGCCGCCACGGCATGCGCCCTTCGAAGCGCGCGCCTCTGGCGACCGTGACGGTGTTGTGGAAGATGCGCCCCGTGACATCCGCGCTGTCCTCCAGCGTGACGTTCAAGGCGAAGATGCGTCCCATCAGGCGGCCGAGGATGCGCACGTCGCGGGCGACGATGTCGCCTTCGACATTGCCCATCGCGCCCAGGATCAGGCTGTCGGCATTGATGCGTCCCTGGACGGTGCCGTGGATCTCCACTTCGCCGTCGGTGTCGAGAACGCCTTTGACGAGCGCGGCGGCACCGAGCTGGGACAGCGGCAGCGGCTCGGGCTTGCGCCCGCGCGCTTGCGGTTTCGACAGGTTCGCGAAGGCGGCCATGCGGGGACGATCACACTCTTGCTTACGCCAGACCCCCGCCTGCCTAGCCCGATCATGACCCAGTTTCGTGACAGGGAGCAAGCGCGAACATTTCGCGCCCGCGAACGGCGTTAACGCCGTAGGATTACCGCGTGCTAAGATGGCGCATCGCAAGGGGGCTCTCATGCAGTTCAAGACAACCGCGGGTGCCGCGTTCGCGCTCTCGCTGATCGCTTTCGGCGCATGGCCTGCGCGGGCGGGATATAGCGCGGCCGGTGCCGTGGCCCTGGGCATCCAAATCGCCGAGCGGCGTCACCGGGAGGAAGCTTGCGAGGCGGGACGGGCACCGGACCCCGATCAGGCCGCGGACGTCGACAAGCGCAGCCAGGCACGTCTCGAACAGTATTTCGAACGGGTGATCACCGACGACCACGGCAGCGTCACCCATCTCTTCATCGACCAGGGAAAGCGCGCCCGTTGGACGGGGCCGAACGGGCCGCAACCGGTTACGGCAATCGACGATCCGTATGCCAAGGCGCGCGGTTCGGCGGCTCTCGTCCGCAAGGCCTTCGTCGTCGGCGGCGACAATGAATCGGCGCGCGGCATCTGGTCCATCACCGTGCCCGACCCGAAAGACCCCACCAAGACGCAGACGCTCGAATATGGCGTCGATTTCGTGCTCGGCGGGTTCGGCGGGATGTGGATTCTGCACATGCACGTCTATGCCGCGCCCGACAGCGCGCCATTGCCGGAGAAGTTCTGCCACATCGTCGCGGGCAAGTCGTACTGAATGGCGTGGACCGCTCCGCAAGGATCCGCGGCCAATCGCGCTCCGCCTTCCTTGCCGATGCGGCGAGGGAGAAGATCAAGGGGGCGGCCTAACGCCTTTCGGTTTGAGCTATTCCGCCGCCGCAGCAGGTTCCCCTTCAAGGATCAGGCGGGCGATAAAATCTTGCTTGGTCGAGGCATGCTGGATGTCATATCCGACAGGTTTTCCGTCCTCGCCCAGGTCGAGCATGACGTCTTCTTCGATCTCTATCGTCCGGTGCGAAGGCATCGGGCGAAGCTCGACGTACAAGCTGTCGGTCGATTTGTCGTACCGAGTCTTCATGGAGCAAAATCTTCGTCGATGAACGCATTGTGAACGGTTTCGCCGTCCGACAATAGCACGACTCGCAAATAGCATCCTAGGCTTTCCGAGTGGCCGTACAGCCGCAACCGACCGTCCCTTTGCCTTACTTTATACAAAGGCTTTGCGATGATGCCGCGGATTTCCAGCGGGTCGAGATATGGCCGTCGTGCGAGGACGTCGAGCGCGAAATACCTCGTTCGCCAGAATGGCGGCGGCGGCAGTCGTTCGGGCTCTTCGCTCATCGAATTGTTACAGTTGATTGGCTTTCGCCACCTCGCCCAGCCAATACGCGCTCGGTTTGGGTTTGCGCAGCTGCGTCGCGCGGTCGACTTCGACGAGGCCGAATTTGGGGCGGTAGCCTTCGAGCCATTCGTAGTTGTCGAGCAGCGACCAGTGGATGTAGCCGCGCACGTCGACGCCGTCGGCCAGCGCCCGCAGCACGCCGTCGAGCGCTCGGCGCGTGTAGGCGATGCGCCGCGTGTCGTCCTCGGTGCCGATGCCGTTCTCGGTGACGATCACGGGGCAACCGCTCACCCGCGCCGCCTGGCGGATCGTCGCTTCCAGCGCTTCGGGATAGAACTCGTAGCCCATCTGCGTGCGCTCGGCGCCGTCCGGCACCGGCAGCACGCCGGATTTGCCGAAGCGCACGCGCGTGTAGGTCTGCACGCCGACGAAATCGTCGCCCTTCAAGCTCTCCAGGAACTGCTCGTTGATCGCCTTGTTGGCCATGTCGCGCAACGCCTCGCCGCCGTCGTCGGCCTGGAAATCGTTGAGCGCCACCGTCATGCCGACCGGCCCCTTCGCCAGCGGCTTGAGCACCCCATAAGCCTTGCGATGCGCCGCGATGAGATTCGGCGTCGCGGCATGGCCGTCGCCCGACAGATAGGGCGCGAAGCGTCCGGCCTCGCCGCCTGAGAGCCGCGCGGCCTCGGCGAGCGCGCGCACGCGTTTGCCGCCGCCGCCCGCCACGCCCACCGCCTCGCGCATCATCGTCACCATGATGGGGACATTGGCTTCATTGATGGTGCAGGCGTAGTCGACGAGATCGCCGAGCGCCTTGCCCGCGCGCTCGCAATAGCGCGCGAAGCGGCCGACCGAACGCGCATCCTCCCAGCCGCCGTCGCGGGTGAACCACAACGGCGCGGTGAAGTGGTGGAACGTCACCATCGGCACCACGCCCTGCGCCAGGCAGGATGCGATCATGCGGCGGTAGTGATCGAGCGCGGCCGCGGAGAAGAATCCCTCTTCCGGCTCGATGCGCGCCCATTCGATGGAGAAGCGGTAGACGCCGAAACCGAGCGCCTTCAGCAGCGCGATGTCGGACGGGTAGCGGTGATAATGGTCGCAGGCGTCGCCGGACGGCTCGGCGAACACCGAGTCCTTCATCATCTCCATCAGCCACAGATCGCTGGACGTGTTGGCGCCTTCGACCTGATGCGCCGCGGTCGCCGTGCCCCAGAGGAAGCCGTCGGGAAAGCGTCTCATGCGCGCAGGCCTCCGATGGAGAGGCGCAGGCCCCCGTCGCTGAGCAGGGTCTCGCCCGTGATGTTTCGCGACTCCGAGGTCGCCAGGAAGACCACGGATTTCGCGATCTCGTCGCTGTCGGCGACGCGCTGCAGCACCGCGGTCTTCTTGTAATTGTCCTTGACGCGCTCGAAGCCTTCGGCGCCGAAGCGTTCGGTGAACCACGGCGTGGCGACGAGGCCCGGACAAACCGCGTTGACCCGGATCTCCGGCGCCAGCGCGCGCGCCAGCGACAAGGTCATCGTATTGAGCGCGCCTTTCGACGCGGCATAGGCGACCGAGGAGCCCAGCCCCTCGATCCCCGCGATGGAAGAGACGTTCACCACCGCGCCGTCGTCGCTCTTGCGCAAGCTCTCGGCGCAGGCGCGGATCATCTGGAACGCGCCGATGACGTTGACCGCATAGATGTTGGCGAAATCCTCCGCCGACAGCGCGTCGAGATCGCGGTGGCCGGCGAACTTGGTGGTGCCGGCATTGTTGACGAGCATGTCGATGCGCCCGAAGGCTTCGCGCGCGGCGGCGGCGAGCTTGCGGCAATCGGCGTCGCTCGCCACATTGCCCTGGACCACGCAGACGCGCGCGCCCAGCGCTTTCACCGCCGCCGCGACGTCCTCGGCCTCTTTCGCGCTCTTGGAGTAGTTGACCACGACGTCGGCGCCGCGCCGCGCCAGCGCAAGCGCCACGCTCGCGCCGATGCCCGAGGACGAGCCTGTGACGATTGCCGCCTTGCCTTTGAGGTCCGCCTGTTCCATGAGCCCTGTCCCGTCCTAAGGTTAAGCGCAAAGCGTAGCCCTCCCCGCGGGAGCCCGAAAGAGAGCCGGCCATTCCCACGCGCATCATTCTCATCCGCCACGGACAGCCGGCGATCGCGCTTGCGCCGCGCACCGGCCATCGCGGATTTCGCGCCTATATCGACGCCTATGAGCAGGCGGGCCTCGATCCGACGGACGCCGCCCCAGCCGAGCTGCAGGATTTGGTGGCCGAACTGAGCGCGGTGTTCACCAGCGGCAGCGCGCGCGCGCATGAGAGCGCGCGGGCCTTGTCGGCGCAGGCCGAGCTGATCGCCGACCCGCTGTTCGTGGAGGCGCCGCTCGCCAGCCCGAAGATCCCGCTCTTGCGCATGCGGGTGCCGAAATGGGCGGTGGTCGCGCGCATCCTGTGGCACGTGGGCTTCCACCCCGAGATCGAGACCTATCGCAAGGCCAAGGCGCGCGCGGCGCGGGCCGCCGACATCCTGATCGCGCGCGCGAAGGAGGACGGCCGCGCGGCGCTGGTCGCGCACGGCTATTTCAACATGATGATCGGCCGGCAACTGAGAAGCCGCGGTTTCTCCCGCACCGGCAGCCACCGCGCCCGCTACTGGAACGCGGTGGTGTATGAGAGGTAGGGGGTGTTCGATGAGGGCCTGCCGATGACGACGCCGGAAACGCAGCTCGCCGGTTACTTCGCGAAGGTCGAGCCGGCCATGGCCAAGCTCGGCAAGGCGCTGCGCGCGAAGTTGCGGGCCCGGCTGCCGGGTCTCTTCGAGATCGTCTACGTCTACGAGAGACAGAACGCGCTCGTGATCTCCTATTCGCCGACCGAGCGCGGCTACGAGGGCGTGTGCTCGATCTCGGTGTATCCGGATTGCGTCAAGCTGGGATTCGGCAGAGGCGCCGAGCTCTCGAGGTCGGACCCGAACAAGCTGCTGAAGGGTACGGGCAAGACGGTGCGCGCCGTCGAACTCAATTCGGTCGCGGACTTCGACCGTGCGGAGATCGAGGCGCTGATCGCAGCCGCGGTGAAGCTCGCGGGCCTCCGTCTCGATCCGAACGCCAAGGGCGCGGTGATCGTCAAGGCGGAGGAACAGCAGGCGCGCAAAGCGAAGCCGCGGCCGCGCGCGTAGCCCACGGCCTTTTGAACCTGACAATCGGCCGCGAACGCAAGCACCGCTGCCTCTCCCGCACCGTCAGCCACCGCGCCAAATACTGGAGCGCGTGGCGTATGCGGGTAAACGAGGCGGCGCCCCCGGGCGGCATCCTCTTGCGCTGTATTTTACACGGTGTCCAACGCATACTGCCCGGAGTATGCTCGTTTACGGTGTGTGACTTCATCATTCGCGGGGCGGCATGCTCGACTTCGGTTTGGCCATAAAGTTCGTCGCAATTGGCGCCGCCGCCTTGTTCGGAGTATTTGCTGCTTTCGGTGATACGCATGAGAATGGCCGTTTGACGCGCATCGGCTACATTGCGATTGTGGGAGTCATCGTCTCATCCGGTATTGCGGCAATTTCTCAATACTTCGATGCGCGCCAGGAAGCCAGTCAATTGAAGGACGACATCGCTTGGCAACGAATTGCCTTGAACGACATCAAGCGAGGCCTTTTTCAGATCCCGGAATGGAATATCACCGTGTACGCCACATACTCTGCAGATTCATCTGATGACTTAAGATCGTTTTCTAAGCAGTTGGACAAAGTCATCGAATCACATCCACCGCAATGGAGAGGGCGGACGAACGCGCAAGTACAGGTGGATAGTACGAGCTATATCAGCTATAGCCTCCAAAAAGACGGGGGCGTGGACACCATGTTCGTGATCCTCAGTCATGAATCACCGCTACTGAGATACGCCGAACAAGAATTGACCTCCTTCCACCTCTACGTGGGAGAAATCGCCAAACTGGAAAGCACGAACGGCAGCTGCGATGAAAGGACTGCGGATACCATATTTTATCTGACAACAATTGGCGCCGGCGAGGGAGATTCACATACGGTATACAAGCCCAAGGATAGAACAATCGAGGTTGTTGGCTACTATGAGCCAGCACATATTTCCTATGAGTCTCGACTTCTCACATTACAAGACCTCAGAAAAAGGATGCTGCTGTTGGTTCCCGCCGCACGAATAGGTACTTCGCGTCTTTTGTCAGTGGAAAAACTGGTTCTGGATTTCACGAACAAAAGTGCACCGACCAATTGGGGCCTCAATCACGTATATCGAAACCTGCACCTAAGCCCGATATGCAATGAGATATCTGCATCGGCAGAAATCGGCAATCAAGATTTTCCGGTTGTGGGCAGCGATTAAAGTTAGGGGCGATGGAGTGGACGAACAGGAGCTCCGATCGCTCATCGAAAGGCTCTTCCATCTGAACGAATTTCTCTTGCATCGCGCTTGCCATCCTGATACTTAAGCACATGCTTAACCATCACCCCCGCTCCCTCGACCCCATTTTCCAGGCCCTGGCCGATCCCACCCGGCGGGGGATGGTGGCGCGGCTGGCGCAGGGGCCGGCGTCGGTCAGCGAGCTGGCGGAGCCGTTCGACATGTCGCTGCCCGCGATCGTGCAGCATCTGCAGGTGCTGGAGACCAGCGGCCTGGTCGCCTCGGAGAAAATCGGCCGTGTGCGCACCTGCCGGATCGAGCCGCAGGCGCTGCTCACCGCGCGCGACTGGCTGGAAAGCCAGCGCGCGGCGTGGGAGGCGCGCTTCGACCGTCTCGACGCCTATCTCGCGCAACTGCAAGCCAAGGAGAAGAAACATGGACGCAAGCGCAAAAGCCGCGCATGAAATCGTCGTGGACGCGCCGCCGGGCGAGCCCACCATGACTCTGACGCGCATGTTCGAGGCGCCGCGCGAATTGGTGTGGGACTGCTTCACCAGGGCCGAGCACGTCGCGCGCTGGTGGGGCCCGCACAAATACACGATCACCGTCGAGGAGTTCGATTGCCGTCCCGGCGGCAAATGGCGCATCAGCCACTGCGATGCCGAGAAGACCGTGACGTTCTACGGCGAATATCTCGAGATCGAGAAACCGTCGCGCATCGTGCGCACCTTCCGCTTCGCGCAGTTCCCGCCGATCGAGGACACTTTCGAGTTCCATGCCGAGGGCCCCAGGCGCACGCGGCTCGTCTGCAGGCAGCGCTTTCCCCACGTCGCCGCGCGCGACTGGATGGCGAACACCGGCGTCAAGGAAGGCGGGCAGCAATCGTTCGAGCGCCTCGATGCGCTGCTGGCGGAGTTGGGGTGATCGCGCGGCCACGGCGCGCCGCCCTTCGAGGCTTCGCGCGCGTCATGCTGAGGTGCGAGCGCCCTTGGTCTCGCGTCATCCTGAGGTGCGAGCGTAGCGAGCCTCGAAGGATGACGCTCGCTCAGGGCGGCGGCGAGTCTCGAAGCACGTGCGCGAAGCACCTCAGGGTGACGGCGCGCTATGCAATTGAATGATTTCCAACACGAGGACAAAAACATCATGACCGCCCCCGTCTTTTCTCTCAGCCGTACTTTCGACGCGCCACTGGACCTCGTGTGGCTGGCCTATTCGCAGGAGGAGCATCTCGCCAAATGGTGGGGGCCGAAGGGCTTCGACTGGGTGAGCGGCACGCTCGATTTCAGGCCCGGCGGGCGCTTCCATTACTGCATGCGCGCGCCGAACGGCCAGGAGATGTGGGGCCTGTTCCGCTACCGCGAGATCGTGCCGAAGACGCAGGTGGTGTTCACCAATTCATTCTCGAACGCCGCCGGCGAGATCGTGCGCGCGCCGTTCGCGGCGAACTTTCCGCGCGAGGTGCTGAACGATGTGCGCTTCTCTCAAGCGGGCGGCAGGACCACCATCGCGATGACCGGCACGCCGTATGAAGCGAGCGAAGAGGAGCGCGAATTCTTCCGCTCGATGTTCCCCTCGATGAACCAGGGCTTCAGCGGTACTCTCGACCAGCTCGACGCCTATCTGAAGACCATCGCCTGAAAGGAGCCGCCCATGCACGCCAACACCTATGTGAACTTCAACGGGCAATGCGCCGAAGCCTTGCGCTTCTACGAGAAGACAATGGGCGGCAAGATCGAGATGCTGACGACCTTCGCCCAATCGCCGATGGCCGCCCAGATGCCCGAGGCGATGAAGGACAAGGTCGTCCATGCCCGCATCCGGCTCGGCGACACCATCGTCATGGCCTCCGACGCGCCGCCCGAACGCTACGGCAAGCCGCAAGGGATGATGCTGTCGCTCACCGTCGACAGCCCTGCGGATGCGGAACGCATCTTCGCGGCGCTGTCGGACGGCGGCAACGTCACGATGTCGCTGCAGCAGACCTTCTTCGCCCACCGCTTCGGCATGGTCACCGACCGCTACGGGATACCCTGGATGGTGAACTGCGAAAAGGCGGGGTGAGTTTGTCCGTTGCTCCTCCCCCGTTCACGGGGGAGGTGCCGACGCCGCACTTCTTGCGGCGGAGGCGGAGGGGGTGCGTCGCGAAGTCCCCCCTCCGTCTCGGCGCCGACGCGCCGATCCACCCCCCCCGCACGCGGGGGAGGATTGGGTTCATGTGAGATTACCGCCGGACCTTTACCGCGACCGGCTTCAGGCTGCGGTACTCGTGCAGCGCCACGAAGAAGGTCGCCAGCGCGCCGGCGAAGACGCCGAGCGGCAAGGCATAGGTGACGTCGAGATCGCTGCCGAGCGCGACGATGGCGGTGACGATCATCCCGGTAAGCTGCGCCACGTTCCTCGGCATCCTCTTCTCCCCCGATAAGGGGAGAAGCCTAGGCGCGGGTTCCCGGCCGCCGAAGCAAAGAGTTAAGCAGCGGTTAACGCGCCGCGCCGCTCAGCCGCCAAGGTCCTGTTTCTTCTGGAGATATTCGTCGCGTTGGATCTCGCCATTGGCATAGCGCTCCTCCAGTTTGGCCAGTGCGTCGGATTTCGCCTTGGGCGGCGGGCCCCAATGGGTCCAGTGGTACGGGTAATAATAGTACCGCCGGCGGAAGACCAGGCTGACGATCAGGATCACGATCAGCAGCGTGAACAGGCCGTGGAACGGCCAGAAAAACAGGAACGGCCAGAACATCCAAGCGTGCAGCATCGCGCCCTCCGTGACGGCTCGGCCGAGATATGGTGTCCGTCCCCCGGATGCTTCAAGCCCCGAACTCGATCCCCTGCGCCAGGGGCAGCGCGTCGGAATAATTGATGGTCGCGGTCTGGCGCCGCATATAGGCCTTCCAGCTGTCCGAGCCGCTTTCGCGTCCGCCGCCGGTCTCCTTCTCGCCGCCGAACGCGCCGCCGATCTCCGCGCCCGACGGCCCGATGTTGACGTTGGCGATGCCGCAATCCGAACCCGATGCCGCGATGAAGCGCTCGGCTTCCTGAAGATCGGTGGTGAAGATGCAGGACGACAGACCCTGCGGTACCGCATTGTGCTTGGCCAGCGCGTCGGCGAAATCGCGGTAGCGCATGACATACAGGATCGGCGCGAAGGTCTCGTGGCAGACGACGGGAGTCTGCTCCGGCATCTCGACGATGGCCGGGTGGACGTAGAACGCGCCGGGATTCTCATCCGTACGCACACGCTGGCCGCCGGTGACGCTGCCGCCTTCGTCCTTCGCCGCGGCCAACGCGCGCTGCATGGCCTCGAACGCGCTCCTGTCGATCAGCGGCCCGACGAGGGTCTTGGCGTCGAGCGGATTGCCGATGGGAAGCGACGCATAGGTCTTCTTCAATGCCGGCATGAGCTTGTCGTAGATGCTCTCGTGCACGAACAGGCGGCGCAGCGAGGTGCAGCGCTGGCCGGCGGTGCCGACCGCGGCGAACAGGATCGCGCGTTGCGCCAAGTCGAGCTTGGCGCTGGGTGCGACGATCATCGCGTTGTTGCCGCCGAGCTCGAGAATGGACCGGCCAAAGCGCGCCGCGACCACGGGCGCCAGCTCGCGGCCCATGCGAGTCGAACCAGTGGCGCTGACCACGGGGATGCGCCCGTCCTTTGCCAGCATCTCGCCGACATCGCGCAAGCCGAGCACGACCTGGGAAAGGTTCGCCGGCGCCGCGCCGAATTTTTTTGCCGCGCGCTCGAACAGCGCCTGCGTCGCCAAAGCGGTGAGCGGCGTCTTCTCGCTCGGCTTCCAGATCACGCTGTCGCCGCAAACCAGCGCCAAGGCCGCATTCCACGCCCACACCGCGACGGGAAAGTTGAACGCCGAGATCACCGCCACCGGACCGGCCGGATGCCAGGTCTCCATCATGCGGTGGCCCGGACGCTCGCTGGCGATGGTGAGGCCGTAGAGCTGGCGCGACAGACCGACCGCGAAATCGCAGATGTCGATCATCTCCTGGACCTCGCCCAGGCCCTCCTGGAGGATCTTGCCGGCCTCGAGCGTGACGAGCTTGCCAAGCGCGTCCTTGTTGGCGCGCAGCTCCTCGCCGAACAGCCGCACCAGCTCGCCGCGCTTGGGCGCCGGAACGTCGCGCCACGCTTTGAAGGCTTCCACCGAGGCCGCGATCTTCTTCTCGACCGAAGCCGCATCGTCATAAGCGACCCGCCCCAACTCCGCGCCGTCGATGGGTGAGCGGGCGGGGATGGGGCCGGAAGTGTTGACGCCGAGGGTGGAGATAAGGTCGGTCATGGTGTTTCCTTTCTAATCCTCCCCTGCGGAGCGGGGGAGGTGGATGCGCCGCGACAGCGGCGCAGACGGAGGGGGCCCGCCCCCTCCACCGCTTCGCGGTCCCCCTCCCCCGTTAACGGGGGAGGATCATTACTCAATGCCCCTTGGCGTAATACCGCCCGAAGCGGTTGGAGAGGAAGTCCGACAGCTTCGCCTCTTCCTGCCGCACGAAGCCCTGTCCGGGCAGCTTGCCCTCCACCAGCAGGTCGCACATCGCGCAGATGCCGGCGGCGGTAGTGATCTGGATCGCGCTCATCAGCCGCTCGTTGACCGTCTGGCTGTAGATCTTCTTGGCGTAGCTTTCCTGGGTGAGCAGCCCGTCTTTCCAGCCGTTCACGGTGACGAACACCAGCACCACGTCCTGATAGGTGATCGGGATCGCGGTCTCCAGCACGTCCTTGAAGATCTCGCGCCGTGTGCCGAGATGCAGGTCGCGCACCAGAAGCTTGATGATGTCGCGGTGGCCGGGATAGCGCGCGGTCTTGTAGTTCAGGTTCTCCACCTTGCCCTGCAGCGTGTCGCACAGGGTCCCCAGCCCGCCCGACGTGTTGAACGCCTCGTACTCGACGCCGTCGAGCGTGAACTGCTCCAGCTCCTCGAGCGCGGGGACCTCGATGCGCACGCCGTCGCGGATCGACTCGCAAGGATTGCAGTACTCGTTGATCAGGCCGTCGGTCGACCAGGTGAGATTGTACTTGAGCGCGTTGTGCGGGAACACCGGCAGCGCGCCGACGCGCATCTGCACGTCGCGCAGCTTGTCGAACTTCTTGGCGAGATCGTAGGCGACGATGGAAATGAACCCTGGCGCCAATCCGCATTGCGGGATGAACGCGGTGCGCGCGCCTTCCGCCAGCTTCTTGATCAGGCGGGTGGATTCGACGTCCTCGGTCAGGTCGAGGTAATGCGCGTTGACGCGCTTGCAGGCCTCGGCGACCTTTGACGTCAGGTTGAACGGCGTCGCGGAGAGCACGATGTCGTGGCCCTCGACCTCGTGCACGAACTCCGGCGCCAGGATATCGACCTGGCGCAGCTCGACGTTGCGGCCGGGCAGGCGCTTGAGGCTTCCGGGATCGCGGTCGGCGACGGTGAGCTTGTAGTCGCCGCTGGACGACAGGAATTCCGTGATGGCGACGCCGATCTTGCCGCCGCCTACGAGCATGACTTTTTTCATCTTTTTCCTCCCGGAGCCGCTCTTACAATGGCCGCTGGGCGCGACGGAAAAGAGACGGCGAAGCGCCGGAAAATCGGCTATGGTCCGTCGAATCGACGGGACAACCGGCGAAATGTCGCTCGGCAAGTTGCGCGGTCCTTTTCCTCCCCCGTTCACGGGGGAGGTCCGCCCGAAGGGCGGGGAGGGGGGGATTGCGCCGATCCCCCCTCCGCTTCGCTACGCTCAGCACCTCCCCCGTAAACGGGGGAGGAAAACCAGCACGCCTTGAATGCGCGACACGGATTCAAAACTCCTCGACCTGCTTCGCGCCAATGCGCGCGAGCCGACGGCGTCTCTCGCCCGCAAGCTCGGGCTGGCGCGCTCGACGGTGCAGGAGCGCATCGCCCGGCTCGAGCGCGAGGGCCTGATCAAGGGCTACACCGTGCGGCTCGGCGACGGCGCCGAGGCCAGCCGGATGCGCGCGGTGGTGATGATCGAGACCGATCCGAAACAGGCCGACCGCGTCTCGGTCGAGCTCAAGAAAATGCCCGAGGTGCGCTCGCTCGCCGCGGTGTCGGGCAGCTACGATCTCGTCGCCATGGTGGAGACCGACACGCCCAACCGCATCGACGCGCTGCTCGATCGCATCGGCCGCGCGCCGGGCGTGGCGCGCACGGTGTCGTCAATCGTCCTGTCGGAGAAATTCGCGCGATGAGCCAGTCGGGGAGGGGCGCCTGAGCACCGACAATTCCGATGCGAAGAGCAAGCCGAAGCGGGCGCATCCCGTGGTCGCGGTCTATCGCCGCGCGCGCAGGCCCGATCGCGGCCATATGGACGTGCTCAGCCGCCGCGTGCCCTACTGGTTCCTGGTGCTGTCGCTCATCGCCTTCGCCAGCTTCCAGATCTGGATGAACCCGTTCGGGTTCTCGGACCTGGTGCAGCGCTATTCGCAGGACGTCTCCGGCCTGCTCATCACCGGGCCTTATTTCTACGGCACCGAGGGGCGCGACAAGGTCTCGGTGGCGCTGATCGATGAGACCACGCTGCACCGCATGCAGACGCCCTGGCCGTGGACCTATGGCAATCATGCGACGGCTTTGGGCGCGCTTCTGTCGTACAAGCCGAGAGCCGTCGTGGTGGACATCTTGTTCGTCGACCCGCGCCGCGACGACACGCTGGGCGAGCTCATCGACGTCATCCATCGCTACCAGGCCGCGCATGTGCCGATCTATTTCGAGGGCGGCGTCGATCTTCCTTTCGGCGAAAACGCGCTCACGCCTGAGATCGTGGCGACCAAAGTTCCGGTGCTCGATCCTTCGACGCCGATCAACGCCGGCGTGGCGCGGCAGTACAACGGCACCGGCCGCTGCTTCGACGTCAAGCCGGAGGCGGACGGCAGCTGTCTGTCGCTCGCGCTCAAAGTCTATCGCGACGTCTTTCCCGAACGTCCGCCGGTGCCGATCAACGACAAGATGGAGCTGGTCTGGGGCACCAGGACGGCGCCCTCGAACCTCAAATGGATGTCCGCCGAGGGCAAGACCTGCGATACCGAGACGAGCCCGCTCAGGCGCATCTATCTCGCCTTTTTCGATACGAGCGTCGTGAAAAGTCCATGCCCCTACAACGCCGTGATACCGGTCGAGGGGTTGATGGCCGGGGCCGATGAGGACATCCCCAAGCTGATCGAGGACCGCGTGGTGTTTTACGGCGGCGATCTGCAGGGCGCGCAGGACAAGGTCTATACGCCCGTGAACAACCTCATCCCCGGCGTCTTCACCCACGCCATGGCGATGGACAACCTCATCACCTTCCACGGCCGGCCCTACCAGGACGCGGTCTCGCTCTTCGGCCAGGTGCAGGACGGCAACCTGGTGCAGATCCTGGCGGTCGTTCCGGTCATTCTGATCCTGTCGTGGTTCCACTGGCGCGGCTTGAGGCGAAGGCGCGAGCACCGCGAACGCAGCGCGACGTTCGAATATTTCCTGGAAAAAGCGGTCGAAAAGCTCTGGCACTACATCGCCTTCGCGCTGGCGCTGGGCGTCGGCCTGATGCTGACCTTGTGGGCGGGGCTGTCGGTGGCGAACTGGGTCGAGGTGGTGTTCGTCTCGGCGGAACTCGCGGCGCTGCTGTTGGTAGGTGCGCCGGACTCGTTCTGGGGTTATCTTCACCACGTGGCGGGCGCAGACCCGCAAAATTGAAGAGGAAACGATGAGAGTGTGGGGAGTGGCGGCGCTGATCTCGGTGATGCTCGCAGCGCCGGCCAATGCCGCATCGGAGAGTTGTTCTGCGACGGGCGATCTGGTGCTCGCGGCCCGAACGCCCCAGGTCGATCTCTACGACGCGGCGCTGGGCAAGCGGGTGCAGACCATGGACGCGACGAAGTTCCCGGCCTGCGCGCCGATCACCGGCCGCGCGCCCAACATGATGCTGCAGGTCGATCTCGGCGGAAAGAATTACTGGGTGCCGCCCTACATGGTGCGCTACCGCTTCGCCGGAAAGCTTCCCGCCGTTTGCCGCAACCTGGCACTGGGCTCGAACAGCGAAAAAGTCGGCGCCACGCGCGGCCTTGGCGAAGGCTGCCCGAATACAGGAGGCAAGTGATGCGCAAGATCGCAGTCTTGGCGCCGCTCGCGCTCCTGGCGCTCGCGACCGCGGCCCATGCGAGCGGCTATCCGGGCAAGGGCCGCGCCCTCGACACGCTGAGGCCGGCGTCCGACTACAGCGACGTGCTCAAGGGCCGTCCGCTTGCGCTCGGCATCATGCGCACGCGCGGCCAGGGCTTCGTGCCCTCGCCGGAGCTGCAGGCCTATGTGCAGGGGGTGATGAACCGCCTGCTGGCGGGGGTGAATCTGCCGCCGTCGTTCCAGCCGCAAATCCGCGTGCTCGCGACACCGGAATTCGCAGGCGAATGCACGCCCGACGGGACCCTGATCGTCACCGTGGGCCTGCTCGAGCTGCTGGAAACCGAGGATGAGCTTGCCTTCGTGCTCGGCCACGAGCTGGCGCATGCGATCTACCGCCATCAGCAGCGCGACTGGTTCAAGAAAGCGCAGTTCTATGCCGTGGTGAACGGCAGCGCGGTCGACTTCGTGGCGCAGGGCAATGTGCAGATCTCCATCGGCGGCAACGCCAATCTCGCGCGCGGCCTCGACGTGGCCCAGCACCTCGCCAAGCTCAGCGCCAATGTGCTGATGCCGCAGATGGCCAAGGAGGACGAGGATGCCGCAGATGCGCTGGGCTTCGACCTGATGGTCAAGGCCGGCTACGACCCGGAGGCGCCGCTCGCGGTGATGGACAAGCTCGCCGCCCAGGAAGCCGAAGCCGAAGCGGCCGCGGACGCGGCAAAGCAGGCGGCCCAGAAAGATGGCGGCGGCAGCAAGGGCGGCTTCATGAACGTGCTCGGCGGCGGCTTGAGCATCGCCGGCCAGATCGCCAGCGGCGGCCGTCCCGACAGCGGCCAGGTCGCTGATCTCGCCATCTCGGTGTTCGACAGTGCGGTGGATTCGATGGCCGAGGACGCCACCACGCATCATCCGGCGCGCGAGCGCGCGGACCTGCTGAGCGCCTATCTCTTCCGAGCCTATCGCGACGCGGGGCCCGTGGCGCCGACGCCGCTGCCCTGGGCGCCGGACAGCCGCTCGCCCTTGAAGCCGAAGCTGGTGGCGATGTTCGCGCACTACACCGAGGCGGAGAACGCCGCCGCCTGGATCGCCGACCCCAGCCAGGGCAGCGAGAAGAGCGCCGGCGCCGAGGTCGCGCGCGCCGTCAGCGTCCCCACGGTCGATCATGCGTATACGGACTTTGTCGCGGCCGAATATTACGAGGGCCGCCACCAGGAGCCGCAATCCCTGGCCGCGCTGAAGCGCGCCGCGGACGGGCCGGAGCCGTCCTGGGAGATCTACGCGCGGCTGATCGACCGCTACATCGCCGCCAACGATCTCGTCTCCGCCCAGGCGGCGATGGACAGGGCGGTGGCGCGCTTCGAGGACTCGCCCGTGCTCCTGCCCAAGCGCATCCAGCTTCTGCATCTCGAGCAGCGCGACGGCGAAGCCAAGGCGCTGATCCCGCGCTGCAAGAGCTACGACATCGACGAGCTCACCGCCGCCTGCAAGAAAGAAGCGGGGTAGGGCAATTGTCGTTCCCTATGCAACTACTACTCGTCATCCTGAGGTGCCCGCCCGCGTGCTTCGAGGCTGTCGATACGCTGTCGCTATCGACCGCTCGCACCTCAGCATGACGCGGGCGGGCCTCGAAGGATGGACGCGCTGTTCCGCTTCCCTGGCGCCGTCCGGCGCGATCCTGCCGTCGAGGCGTGGTTCTCCGTGAGCGACGACCCCTTGCGCGGATTCGCCCGGCCCTGGTTCGAAGAGATGCGCCGCTGCGGGAAGGATGTGCGCGAGCTTCTGCACGACGGCCATCCCGTGGCCTGCGCCGGCGACGCGGCGTTCGCTTATGTCGATGCCTTCCAGGCGCATGTGAATATCGGCTTCTATCGCGGCGCCGAGCTCGACGATCCTGCCGGGCTGCTCGAAGGAACCGGCAAGCGCATGCGGCACGTCAAGCTGCGCTGGGGGCAGGACATCGACGGCGAGGCATTGCGGGCGCTGATCGCGGCGGCGTATCGCGACATGCGGGCGCGTGCCGCTGCGTGCGCCTAATTCGTGGAGACGATCATGTATGTCTGCGGCCTCGTCATTCCCATTCCCGAGGACAAGCGCGACGAATACCGCCGCTGGGCCGAGATGAGCGCGGCGTTCTTCAAGGACTATGGCTGCCTGGAGATCGTCGAGTGCTGGGAAGACTTCGTGCCCGACGGCAAGCAGACCGATTTCCGCCGCGCCGTCGCCGCCAGGCCGGGCGAGAAGATCGTCTTCTGCTGGCAGGTCTGGCCCGACAAGGCGCAGTTCTTCGCCGCCGAAGAGAAGATGCACCAGGACCCGCGCATGGACGCCGCCGGCGATCCGCCTTTCGACGCGAAACGCCTGATCTTCGGCTGCTTCGCGCCGCTCGCGGCGATGGGGAGGGCCGATGCTCCTTAGTCCACGTTCGTCGTCGATCCCGCCGGTCATCCTTCGAGGCCCGTCGCGTCACCCTGAGGTGCGAGCGTGAGCGAGCCTCGAAGGGCGACGCGACGAGCACCTCAGGATGACGCGCTCTTAGCGAGCGCATAGGGACGGACAATAGGCACCACCATGACCGAACTCGACAAATGGGACAGCTTCACCGTCATCGTCGGCTCGGCGGCCGGCGCGCTGATCGGCTTGCAATTCGTGGTGATGACCTTGATCGCGGTGCGCCCGCCGCGACGCGCCGCCGAAGTGGGACCGGCATTCTCGACGCCGACCATCGTCCACTTCTGCTCGGTGCTCCTGCTCTGCGCGGTGCTGCGCGCGCCGTGGGATGGGGTTGCGCCGGCCGCGATCGCGACGGCCATCGTCGGCGCGCTCGGCACCGTCTACGCCGTGGTCACCGGCTGGCGCATCCGCAGACAGAATGTCTATGCCGCCGATTTCGAAGACCTGCTTTGCCACGTGATCCTGCCTGTGCTCGCCTATGCGATGCTGTTTGCCGGCGCGCTCGCGTCGCTGCGGTTCCTGCACGAGGGGCTGTTCGCGATCAGCGCAGCGGTGCTGCTGCTGCTCTTCACCGCCATCCACAATGCCTGGGACGCGGTCGTCTACCAGGTGCTGACGCGGCCGGCGCAAGGGAGCGATTGAGCGCGATCAGGTCTCGGCGCGCTCCTTGATCGCGAAGCCAGCGCCTTCCAGATGGGCGCGGATCTCGCGGGCGTGGTCGTTGTCGCGGGCCTCGATCAGCATGCCGAGCGTCGCCGACTTCGCCGAGTCGTCGATCATCCGGTTGTGGCTGACCTCCAGGATGTTGCCGCCGGCCTCTCCGACAAGGGCCGCGATGCGCGCCAGCACGCCGGGCCGGTCGTCGATGGCGATGGCGACGGAGAACATGCGCCCCACCCGCGCCAGCTCGCGCAGGATGACGTTGGAGAGCAGCCGCATGTCGATATTCCCGCCCGACAGCACGACGCCGAGCTTGCGGCCCCTGAAGACGTCGCGGTTCGCCGTCACGGCGGCGAAGCCGGTGGCGCCGGCGCCTTCGACGACCGTCTTCTCGATCTCCAGCAGCTGGACGATGGCGTGCTCGATCTCCTGCTCGCCCACCAGGAAGATGTCCTTGATGCGCTCGGTCACGATGCGGCGCGTCAGCTCGCCGGGCGCCTTGACCGCGATGCCTTCCGCCACCGACTGCCCGGAGCAGGGCAGGCTGGCGCCCTTGATCGCGTCGTACATCGAGGGATAGGCGTAAGTCTGCGCGCCAAAGATCTCGATCCCCGGCTTCAGGGACTGCGCGCCGACGGCGATGCCGCTGATCAGGCCACCGCCGCCGATCGGCACCACGATCGCGTCCAGCGCCGGCACGTCGGCGAGCATCTCGAGCGCGATGGTCCCGGTGCCCGCCACGATCACCGGGTCGTCATAGGGATGGACGAAGGCGAGGCCTTCGCTCTGCGCGATCTGGTTGGCGCGGCCGAAGCTTTCGGTGAGCGTGGCGCCTTCGAGCACCACCCGCGCGCCGAAGCCCTTGGTGTGCTTCACTTTCACGAAGGGCGTGAACTCCGGCATGACGATTGTGGTGGGGATGCCGAGCCGCCCGGCGTGATAGGCGACGCCCTGCGCGTGGTTGCCGGCCGACATCGCGGCGATGCCACGCTTCCTCTGTTCCGGCGTCAGCGAGAGCAGCTTGTTGAGCGCGCCGCGCTCCTTGAACGAGGAGGTGAATTGCAGGTTCTCGAATTTGAGATAGACGTCGCAGCCGGCGATCTCCGACAGGGTGGCGGAGTGGCGCGTCGGCGTCCTCTCGAGCGTGCCTTCAATGCGCTGGGCCGCGGCGCGAATGTCGTCGAGGGTGGGCGGGTTCAGGGAAGGGGTGGTCATCGCCGCCTCGCGCGCATGGGGCTGGTAGCAGCGGAGGGATTTGAACCCCCGACCAAGGGATTATGATTCCCCTGCTCTACCACTGAGCTACGCTGCCGAAAGCCCATAGAGGCGGGGGGTGTAAGAGGGGTGGTTGCCCCTGTCAAGCAGCGCCAATCGGCCCTAAATTCGTGGCATAGTTCAGGCCGGATAAAGCAGGAGGAAGCGATGATCGTCGGTGGCCATGTCATGATCCAGAGCCGCGACGACGCGGCCGACAAGGCATTTTTCCGCGACGTGCTGGGGATCCCCAGCGTCGATGCCGGCAACGGCTTTCTGATCTTTGCTCTGCCGCCGAGCGAATTCGCCGTGCACGAAGCCGACGCCAACGGCGCGCATGAATTCTTCCTGATGTGCGAGGACATGGACGATTTCGTCGCTGCGATGCGCGCGGCCGGGACCGAGTTCACCGCGCCGGTCAACCGCGGCTGGGGGACGATCACCGCGATCACGCTGCCCGGCGGCGGCAAGCTCAGCGTCTACCAGGCGCACCACGCCCGTCCGCACAAGACGGCGAAGGCCGCGCCAAAGCGCGAGGCGAAGAACAAGGTTGCCAAACCGGCAAAGCGCAAAGCGAAGGCGAAGAAGAACCAGACGAAGTCGCGACGCCGCTAGCGCAAACCGACTGCTTCCAATCACCAATTCGTCATGGCCGCCCTTGGTCCGTAGCGTCAGCGTGCGGACGCCACCCAGCCCTGAAAAAATTCGCACGCGGAGGCGCGGAGCACGCGGAGTTGTACTTTTCCTCCGCGATTTTCCGCGGCTCCGCGTGAACATCTGGATGGCCGGGTCCCTACGCTTTCAGCTTCGGCGGGCAAGCATAGATCACACTCGGCCGCAGTAGCCTTGGCGAAGGCGGCAAGCCCGGCCATGACGTTTGATCGGATGTTTGGGGCTACGCCGCCTTGCGCGCGGGCTCGGCCTTGGCGATCCAGCCGCCGCCGAGAACGCGCGAGCCGTCATAGAAGACGCAGGCCTGTCCCGGCGCCACCGCCTCTTCGGGCGCGAGGAGTTCGACTTGCGCCGTGCGGTCCGGTCCCGGGATGACGCGCGCCGCGACGGACGGGCGCATCGAACGCACCTTGATGCTGCATTCGAACGGCGCGCGCGCCTCGCTCAGCCAGTTCACCTCGCGCAACACGATGCTGCGCGTGGCCAAGGCCGCGCGCGGTCCCACGATGACGCGCGCGTTCGCCGCGTCCAGCGCCAGCACGAACAGCGGCTCCGCATTGCCGGCGAGGTTCAAGCCTTTGCGCTGCCCGACGGTGAAGTGGATCACGCCGGGATGTTCGCCCAGCACGTGGCCTTGCGCGTCGACGATCTCGCCCGGACGCTCGGCCTCCGGCGCCATGCGCGCGACGATGCCGGCATAGCGGCCGTCCGGCACGAAGCAGATGTCCTGGCTGTCGGGCTTGGCGGCGACGTCGAGGCCGAGCTCGGCCGCGAGCGCGCGCACCTCGGCCTTCTCCATGCCGCCGAGCGGAAAGCGCAGGAAGGCCAATTGCTCGCGCGTGGTGGCGAAGAGGAAATAGCTCTGGTCGCGTGTCGCGTCCGTCGCGCGATGGAGCTCGGGACCGCCAGCACAGTCGACACGGCGCACGTAATGCCCGGTCGCCAGCGCCTCGGCGCCGAGCGAACGCGCCGTCTCCATCAGATCGGCGAATTTGACCCGCTCGTTGCAGCGCACGCAGGGGATCGGCGTTTCGCCGCGTGCATAAGTCTGCGCGAAGTCGGCGATGACGCGCTCGCGGAAGCGCGCCTCGTAGTCGAGCACGTAATGCGTGATGCCCAGCGACTGTGCGACGCGCTTGGCGTCGGCGATGTCCTGGCCCGCGCAACAGGCGCCTTTGCGCTTCGCCGCCGCCGAATAGAGCTGCAAGGTGATGCCCACGACCTCGTGGCCCGCGCGCTTGAGCAGAGCGGCGGTGACGGAGGAGTCGACGCCGCCCGACATGGCGACGACGACGCGGGCAGGTCTGCCGGTCATGGCGCGCCTATAAACGGGGGATGGAGAGGGTGCAAGCCGGCACTGTTACAGTTTCAACGATGCCGAAGGATGAAGGAAGGTACTTCGGCCAATTCTTTAGGGTAGGGTTCGCCCACACGCTCGAACCTGAACCCACCCTCGACCAAGGCGGCTACCCTGAGCCATTCCTTAACCTCGGTTTTCGCAGGCGGCTTGAACTCCAAGGAGACCTTAACGGCTTGCCGCCCGCAGTTTCCGCATGGCAGTTCGGGCGGCAGCGGTCGCGTTTCCCGCCGCCGGAATGAGGATCGGCAGTAAATGCATATGTACCGTGCGGGAGTTGGCGGCAGTTTGCGTCCGTCTTTTCGTTTTCGCATCAGGCCGCCACTCCAGAAATAATTGTGAAATGCTACTCCCATGCCCAAAGGACCCCAAGGCCAGAAGCGCCCCGCCGATGTCATCGGCAACGCCGTCCACGTCTCATGCGAATAGCCACGGGGGAGGTCGAAGAAGATGCAGCATCAAGCCGGCGCCGCGCCGGTGGCCCCACGCGATGCGGCCTCTTGAAACAAAATATCTTGCATGAAGATTAAATTCGACATGTGCCTCTTGAACCTGGGATTTGCGATCCCACATCAGCCGCGATTTGCAGTGCCAATGGATCAACACGGAGCCGTCTGCCAGGACCAATTGAAGCCGGCGTTGGGCCATACAGGGCAAGGATGCTGCCCGACGCGCATCCGTGCGAAGCGACATGAGGAGCCTGCCAGCGCGGTGAAAACCGCCGGCGGGTTTTTTTTGTCTCTCGCGAAGCCCGTGGAGGTGCACACGGTGCGGACGCAGGCGCCGGCTGACGGCCGGCTCCTCCCGGGGCCCTGTGCAGACCGGAGCAAGGCGGACGATCCGCCGCGCGACAGCCACTCGAGCCGTTACGCGGATGGGTCTTCCGCCTTTGTTTTCGAAAAAACCTCTATTTGATCGGCAGGTAGTCCAACAGCGAGATCTGGCCAAGCTGCGCGGTGACGTGGAGCGCGGCCTGCAGCGCGGTCTGGTTCTCGTTGAGCTGCGTGATCGCGGTGCCCATGTCGACGTCTTCGATGTTGGAGACGAAACCCTTGTACAGCGTGGAGAGCGCCTGTTGCTGGCCGAGCGCCTCGTTCAGGCGATTGTAGACTTCGCCATTGGCCGCGGTGGCGGCGTTCACGCCGGTCGCGGCGGCGGTGGCCTGCGGCATCTCGGCGGTGAGGAACGCCGACTGCGCGGTCGTCAGCATGCCCGACAGATTGCCGTTGGCGCCGGCATTGAACGAGGCGACGTCCTTGATGGTCTGCATGATCTGGGCGCCGATGTCCGAGGCGAGCACGCCGATCTTCACCGGCTCGCCGTCCGCCACCAGCACCGATTTCTTCTGCGTGCCGTTGGCAAAGGCCGCCGACACCGAGGAAAGGCCCGCGAGCTGCGACAGCGACGTGGCAGTGAAGGGCGGCGCATTGTCCTTCTCGCCGCCGAAGAGATAGTTGCCGTTCGCGTCCTTGGCATTGAGGACCTGCGAGGCCTGTTCGAAGATGCTCTGCACCTGGTCCATCAGATCGGTCGCGTCGTTGTTGCCCAGCGCGGTGGTGAGCGCCTGCTTGAGCTGGCCGGCGAGAGCGGACAGCTGGTTGAGCTGGGTGTCCTGCAGATCGGCCTGGGAGAGCGCGGCCTGGGTGGCGGACTGATAGGCCTCGGCGCGGGCGGCACTGGCGCGCGCCGCCTCCAGGGCCGAGGTCTTGGCGCCGATGCCGGCGTAGTCCTGCGCGACCTTGCCGCTGGAGACCTGCTCCTGCGAGGTGTTCAGCGCCTGCGTGGCGCGCTGGATGTTGGCGAGCAGGAACTGCGCCTGGCTGTTGGTCGCGACCCGATCGATCGTCATCGCCGTTCTCCTACTGGATCTGCATCAGCGTATCGAACAGCTGCTGCACGACGTTCAGCACCCGTGCGCTGGCGCTATAGGCTTGCTGGTAGGTGGTCATGTTGGTCAGCTCTTCGTCGAGGCTGACGCCGGAGACCTGGCTCTGGCGCGATTGCGCTTCCTGCAGCCGGTCGTCCTGCGCGGTCTGGTTCGAGGTCGCGGTCCGGCTCTCCAGCGCGAGACCCTGATAGAACGAGGCCGCATAGTCGCCAAGCGTCGCGTTGCGCGCCGCGCCGCCGCCCCCGGCGGGAAAGCTCTGCGTCGCCGTCGCCAGGTTCTGCAGCGCCAGCGCGCCGCTGGCGTCGCCGTGTCCGACGATGCCATCGCCGGCAACCGTGGTGGAATCGATGTTGGCCTGCGCGAAGGCAAGCCGCTGCGGATTGGCCGCGACTTGGGCGTTGACGGCGAAGCCTGCCGCGAAATTCATCGTCTGCTGCGTGCCCAGGCCGAACAGCGTGCTGAAGCTCATCCCCGTGCTGCCGCGCGCGGTGCTGTCGGAGGACACGACCAGCGCATTGGCCGGATCGGCCGACGCGGTCGTCAGCGAGCCGTCGGCATTGAGGCTGAAGGAGCAGGTGCCGCCCATCGCGGTATTGAGCGCGCTCACCACGTCGCCGATTGTCATGCCCGCGGTCACGGTCACGTTCGCCTGGCGCACGATGCCGCCGTTCGGGTTCTTGAGCACCAGGCTCATCGTCCCGCCGGCCGCCAGTCCGCTCAGGTCGCTCGCGGACAGGCCGGTCGAAAGGATCGAAGGCGTGGCGCTGCTGAACAGGTCGTTGAGCCCGAAGAACTGCGAGAAGCCCGAACCGCCGCGGTTCGCCGGCGCCGCGGCGGCGTCCTTGATGGCGAGCCCGTTGCCGCCGGCGGCCGAAAGGCTCAGCACGCCGTTCGCGAAGCTCGCGGTGCCGTTGCTGCCGAGCGCTGAATTGAGCGCGGCCGTGAAGCCGCCCACCGTCTGCGTGAAGCTCGACGGCGCGCCGCCGTCGACGCTTATCGTCCCGGCGGCGAAATCGACGTCGATGCGCGACACCAGATCGCCGTTCGGATCGCTCACGGCGAGCGTGGTCTTGCCGCTGAAGTTCAGCGCGTCGCCCGCGAGAAGGCCTGTGTTGCGGCCCTGCAGCGAAGCAGGCGGCGGGAAGGCGGTGTTGGCGTTGTGCTGGGCGTTGTAGGCAAGCGCGGTCTGCCGAGCCAGCACGCCGAGCTGGGCGGCCGCATTGGCCAGCGTGCTGTCGCGCATCTCGACCAGGCCCTTGATCTGGCCCGAAGCGATGTGCGGATCGAAGGTCTGCGCCGTCCCCACGGTCTTGCCGGTGTTGGGGTCGACACTGGCGAGGGTGATCGCGGGATAGAGGCCGCTGGTGCCGGCGCCGCCGCTGTAGGAAAGCTCCGCCGTCGTCGAGCCGACCAAAGTGGTGCCGTCTTCGGTCATCACCGTGATGCTGCCGTCGGACTGCGGCGCCACCTTGATGCCGATGAGCTGGCCGAGGCTCTGGATCGCCTGGTCGCGCTGGTCGAGCGCCGCGGAGTCGCCGCTGCCCGAGGCCGCGGCCTGCATGGCCTGGATGTTGAGCTGATGGATCTGGCCGATCAGCGAATTGGCCTGGGTCACCGCGGCGGAGATCTGCTGGTCGGCCTGATCGCGCAGCCCCTTGATCGAGGCGGAGAGCGAGGAGAATTGCGACGCCAGGCTCTGGAAGGCGTTGAGCGCGCCCAGCTGCGAGGCCGAACTCGACGGCGACTGCACCGCCTGGCCGAGCGCGGTGCCGACATTGGTGAGCTGCGAGGTCAGCGCCGTGCCGTCGCCGGGCGCGCCGAGGATGCCGTTCAACTGGCCGAAGATCGACGTCTGGGCGTCGTAGCGGGCCGACGCTCCGCCGGCGGCGAGCGTCTCCTTGGCGAGATACTGGTCGATCGCGCGCTCGACGCTGGCGATGTCGACGCCGCCCAGCGCGCCGCCCGCCGATTGGGTCTGCAGGTTCACGACTCGGCGCGCATAGCCTTGCGTATTGATGTTGGCGATGTTGCCGGAGGTGACGCGCAGCGCCTCGGTGTTGGTCTGCAGCGCCGACAGCGCGTTCGAGAGGATGCCGTTCAGACTCAAGGCGCCGCTCCGCGCAACTGTTGCCGCCGGCTTTGGCGCAAGCATCGTGCCAGCCAAGGCGCGCGGTTTTGCGCGCGAAAGAAGTCTTCTGGATCGGCAGAGTTTGCCGTTGTCAGGCAGAAGGTGCCGCGGGAACTGGGCCTTGCGTTCCCCTGAAGCGGCGTATTCGCGCGGATTTGCGCGTGGTCCGGCGCTTGCTTCAAGGACGGCGCATCATTCGCGGATCGTCCGTGGCTCGCATCGCCGCCGTCCCTGTCGCATCGGAAAGCCCAAGCGCATCGCCGCGCGCGGTCGCTCATGCCCATGCGCATGGTGCGGAGGGCCTGTTCGGGGCCGAACTCGCGGACGCGCATCCCAAGGCTATGGCCGACAAGAAGTCCGCCGCGAAGCCGGATCCGGCTTCGGGTTCCGTTTCCACGCCTGCTTCAACTCCGGCGCAGCCGACCCTCAAGCTTGTCTTGAGCGCGCATAACGAAGACGTCGCTTCCAAGGCGGTGCAGCCGGATTCCAAGGCATCACCGCCGTCGAGCCCAGGCATCGCCGCGGTGCCTGCGGACGGAAAACCGCACTTCGCCCCCCATCAGCAGCCTGGATCCGCGGCCAAAGTCGACGAGAAGTCGTTGCAAGCCCCGGCCCAAGCAAACGCCGCGCCGGTCGTGAACAAGTCGGTGCCACAGCAGCCGATGACGGCGCAGGTGGATGCAGAAGACGTCGACGTTGCGATCCCGAGCCAAATTCCGCCGACCGCGGCCAACGCCAAAGCCGCCGTCGTCGTACGCGACAGCAAGGCGCCAAGCCGCGCCGCGCCCATGGTCAGCGCTGGCACCGCGCGCGCCGTCAGCGACCTCGTGTCTGAAGATCATGTCGACGCTCCCGCAGCGGAATCGGCAAACCAGAACCCGTCCGCTGCGCAAGATGCGTCTCAACAGCCTGCGGACGAAGTTCGCCAGGCGCCTGCCCAGCGCATCGACGCCAATCCGCTTCCCGCCCCGGCTGCCAGACCCGCCATGCCGCCGCAGCTCGCGGCGCAGGCGCCCGAAACGATGCAAGCGGCACCGCTCGCCCAGAATCCAGCTCCGGCTGCACTTGAAAAGACCGATGCGTCGCAGGTTCCCGCGACATCGGCGGACGCGACGAGCATCGCCAACCTTTCCGCCGCGATCGCCGTGCGGGCGCAAACTGGCGCGAGGTCCTTCGAAATCCGCCTCGATCCCGCGGAACTCGGGCGCGTCGAAGTGCAGCTCGATCTCGATCGCGGCAAGGCCGAGGCCACCATCGTCGCACACCGGCCCGAAACGCTGGCATTGTTGATCCAGGACTCACGCAATCTTGAACGCGCGCTCACGAACGCCGGTCTCGATGCGTCCAACTTGAGCCTTAATTTCACTCTAAAGGGAGACGGTAGGCAGGGCGACGGAGGCGGCGCCTCCTCGCGGGCGCGTACGCGCTCCCTGCCCGACGCCGTGGTCGCGCGTAGCGAAGCCACAAACGCCTCCATCGCCCATCTGAGTTCCGCGCTGTCGAGCAATCGGCTCGACATCCGCGTGTGAAAGGAACGGACATGACGACGATCGATACCTCCGGGACGCTGAACGGCCAGCAGAGCCAGGCCACGCAGCAGCTGGCCGGCAATTTCGACACGTTCCTCAAGCTGCTGACCACGCAGTTGCAGAACCAGGATCCGTTGAGTCCGATGGATTCGAACCAGTTCACCCAGCAGCTGGTGGCGTTCTCCAGCGTCGAGCAGCAGATCAACACCAACGACAATCTCCAGTCCCTGATCGCGCTGTCGATGAGCCAGCAGGCATCCTCGGCGGTGAGCTATATCGGCCATTCGGTGGTGATGACGAGCGGCAAGGGCGCGCTCGAGAACGGCCATGTCGACTGGACCTACAATCTGAGCGCGCCGGCCGCCGGCACGACGCTGACCGTCACCGACGCCTCGGGCAAGGTGGTCTACAGCGGCAGCGGCGGCACCAATCAGGGCAACAACGACTTCGCCTGGGACGGCACCGACCAGAACGGCAATCAGCTGCCCGACGGCCAGTACAGCTTGAGCGTCAGCGCCACCGCCGGCGACGGCTCCGCCATCACATCGACGATCGCGAGCAAGGCCATCGTCACCGCGGTCGACATGTCGGGCTCGACGCCGCAGCTGGTGCTGGGCGCGATGGAGATTCCGCTCTCCGACGTCTCGCTGGTGGGACCGGGCAGCGATGGAAGCACGAGCACCGCCGGGAGCGCCGGATCGACGGCGCAGGGCGCGCTCGCGGCCGCGCAGGGGCTGGTTCCGAATTCGGGCCTCTCGCTGTTCGGCATGCGGCTCTAACGGGGATTTTCAATCTCCGCCCGGAAGCGGCGGCGCAAACGAACGGAGCGAAGAGGACGAAGAGCCTCCGAGGCTTCAAGGAAACGGAGACGATGAGCCTCTACGATGCATTGATGATCGGCGTCAGCGGTCTGGACGCCAACAGCCGCGCCATGAGCGTGTTCTCTTCGAACATCGCCAACGTCAACACGGTCGGCTACAAGACCTCGCAAAGCGACTTCGAGACCATGCTGGGCTCCGCCAATGGCGGCAACCAGGGTCTCGCCACCGGCGTGATGGCCAAGGCCGAAGCCAACATCGCGCAGCAGGGCGCCGCCTTCGCCACCCAGAGCCCGACTGACCTCGCGATCAACGGCAACGGCTTCTTCTGCGTCAACACCTCGGCGACGGGCGTGGGACAGTCGCTGTACACGCGCGCGGGCTCCTTCGCTCCGGACGCCAACGGCTTTTTGAAGAACTCCGCCGGACTTTATCTGATGGGCTATCCAGTAGGGCCGACGGGCGCATCGACCTCGACCCTGCAGCCGGTGACGACCTCGGGCCTCGGCGGCAAGGGCCAAGCCACCGCCAACATGTCGATCCAGGCGAATCTGGATGCGAGCAGCACGGCGGCTACGGGCTACAGCCTCGGCGATATGGAAGACGGAACGCCGGCGCAATTCCAGAGCACCATCAACGTCTATGACAGCCAGGGCGGAACGCAGCCGCTGCAGGTCTCGTACATCAAGACCGGTCCCAATACCTGGAATTACGAAGTGTCCTACGAGGGCGATTCGAACAATCTGTCGCCAACCTCGGGAAATCCCAACAACATCAACAAGCAGACTGATCCCAATCCGATCTCGTCGGGCGTCATCACCTTCGATTCAAACGGCAATCTTCAAGATGTTTGGCCGACCGGCGTAGCGAACGATCCCAAGTCGGGCACCTTCTCGCTCTCGATACCGTGGAATCCCGCCACATCCGGTCTGCAGCCCCAGACGATTTCCTTCGATATGGGCACGGTAGGTGCGTCGAACGGCACTTCGCAGTTCGCCTCTGCGTCGGTGCTCAACGGCTCGCATGTCGACGGCGCGGTGTTCGGCAACGTCACCGGCGTCACGGTCGCTGCCGACGGTACGGTCAATGCGCAGTACTCGAACGGGCTGACCCAGCCGGTCTTCCGCATTCCGCTCGCCACCTTCGCCAATCCCGACGGGCTCAGCCTCGTCGCCGGCAACGCCTACGCCCAATCGGCGGGCTCGGGCTCGCCGCTGGTGAACGCGGCCGGCACCGGCGCCTCGGGCACCATCCAGGGAAATGCGCTCGAAGGCTCGACCGTCGATCTCGCCACCGAGTTCACCAGCATGATCACCACCCAGCAGGCCTATTCGGCATCGGCACGGGTGGTTTCGACGGCGTCGCAGATGCTCGACGAGTTGATGCAGATGCAGCACTAAACCCGCGATTGCCGGTGCCTTTAACCGCGAAAAGGCACCGGCAGCCCCGGCAATGCGTTGAATTCCAGAGGAAGTTTTATGGCTTTGTTCACCTTGCACCTTGGCCCTTTCTTAAAGGCCCGCACCGTATCGTCGCGATGGGTAATGAACGTTGGAGCACCGTGATGATGGGTGAGGACCGCAGGGGGCGTGTGAGCTATGTCATCGGGCCGGACGGCAGCCCGCTGACGCTTGCCGATCTGCCGCCGCCCAACACCAAGCGCTGGGTGATCCGCCGCAAGGCTGAAGTCGTCGCCGCGGTGCGTGGCGGGCTCTTGAGCCTAGACGAGGCCTGCAAGCGCTATACGCTGACGGTGGAGGAATTCCTCGCCTGGCAGCGCGCCATCGACCGTTTCGGCCTCGCCGGCCTGCGCGCGACCCGGGTGCAGCAGTATCGAAACTAGGATTCAAGTTCCGTCCCATCTCTCCAAATCCGTCATCGCCCGCGAATGCGGTGCACCCAGTTTGGTTTTGGGGGGTCTCGAAGATTCTCACGCGGAGGCGCGGAGTCGCGGAGTCCGCAGTGAGATAGGTCTCCGCGACTCCGCGTCTCCGCGTGAACCTTTTTTGGGAGGCTCGACAGGCGTCACTTGGTGGCCGGCACTTGCGGCCGATAAAATGGAGCCTGTTTTCGAAAACGCCTTATTAACTTCCGATTTCCGAATTCAGGCCTCCGATTTCCCGCGCCATTAAGGTGCCCTTTACCGAACTCCCGGCAATGTTTGCCTAGCGAACAGGTTTCGGGGGTCCTTCTTGCCGGAATTCGTCAAAGCAATCGGTGCCGCACGTTTCGGCGTCATGGCGGGCGTGGCCGCGGCGCTGACCGCCTTCTTCCTCTATGTCGCCGGCGCCATCACCGAGGCGCCCAAGAGCATCCTGTATTCGGGCCTCGAGCCGCGCGACGCATCGCAGGTGACGGCCAAGCTTGACGCCATGAACGTCGCCTACGAGCTCAAGGGCGACGGCGGCACCATCATGGTGGCGGCCGATCAGGTGACGAAGCTGCGCATGTCGCTGGCGCAGGAGAACCTTCCCGCCGCCGGCGTGGGCTACGAGATCTTCGACAAGTCGGACGCCTTCGGAACCACCGCCTTCGTGCAGAACATCAACCGGCTGCGCGCGCTGGAAGGCGAATTGTCGCGCTCCATCGACACCATCGAGGGCATCGAGAGTGCGCGCGTGCATCTGGTGGTGCCCGAGCGGCAGATCTTCTCGCGCGACGAACAGACGCCCAGCGCCTCCGTCGTGGTCAAGACGCGCTCGCGTCTGGGCCAGGGCCAGGTGCAGGCGATCCAGCACCTCGTCGCCGCCGCGGTGGCCGGTCTCGGTCCCGATCGCGTCGCGATCGTCGACGATCGCGGCACCCTGCTGGCGGGGGGCGACGACAAATCCGCGCCGGACGCGGCAGCCGCGGGCCAGGAGAGCCATACCAGCGAGTTCGAGGACCGCCTTCGCCAGCGCATCGAATCCATCATCGGCAGTGTCGTCGGCGCCGGCCATGTCCGCGTCCAGGTCTCGGCCGACATGAACTACAATCATCTGAGCGAGACCAGCGAGACCTACGATCCCGACAGCAAGGTCGTGCGCTCGACCCAGACCGTGGAGCAGAACGCGACCGACACCAACGCGGCGGGCTCGAGCGCCGTCAGTGTCGCCAATGCGCTACCCAACAGCCAGTCGCAAGGAAGCGAAAACGGCACCAAGTCCGCCTCCGGCCGCACGGAAGAGACCACGAATTACGAGATCAACAAGACCACCAAGACGAGCACGGTCGATGGCGGCGTGGTCAAGCGGCTGTCTGTCGCGGTGGTCGTCGACGGCTCAAAGGCCGATCCGGACTACCACGTCCGCACGCCCAAGGAGCTGGCGCAGATCGAGGCGCTGGTGAAATCCACGATGGGCTACGATGCCGGCCGCGGCGACCAGGTGCAGGTCTCCAGCATGGCCTTCGCCCCGCTCGACACCGGACCCGCGATCGCAGCGCCCGCGCCGCTGCTCGGCCTCGACGGTACGGCCTGGTTCAAGATCATCGAGATCGCGATCCTGTCGCTGACGGCGCTGCTGGTCGGCTTCTTCGTGGCGCGGCCGCTGATCAGCCGCATGTTCCAGCCGCTCGCTCTGGCCCGGCCGCAAGCGATCGCCGGCTCGCCCGCCGCGGCGCAGCTCTCCGCGCCGCAGGCTTTCGCCGAGTCCGACGGCGCGCCCTCCGGCCAGGTGCCCGCGCTGGCGCCGCCGCCGCGCGAAAGCATGATCGACATCTCGCGCATCGAAGGACAGGTGCGCGAATCTTCGGTGCGCAAGGTCGGCGAGGTGGTGCAATCCCATCCGGAGGAAGCGCTCGCCATCCTGCGCACCTGGCTGCATCAACCGGTATAACCCATGAGCCGAGCCGTGAAAGTCGCGACCAGGGACGATATCCGCCAGTTGACCGGTGCCGAGCGCTCGGCCGTGCTGCTGTTGTCTCTGGGCGAAGAGCATTCCGCCAAGATCTGGCAGATGATGGACGAGGAGGAGGTCAAGGAAGTCTCTCAGGTGATGTCGAACCTGGGCTCGGTCTCGGCCGGCGTCGTCGAGAAGCTGATGGTCGAGTTCGTCTCGCAGATGTCGGGCACCGGCTCGCTGATGGGCTCCTACGAATCCACCGAGCGGCTGATCGCGCGCTTCATGCCGCAGGATAAGGTCTCCCAGATCATGGAGGAGATCCGCGGTCCCGCCGGCCGCACCATGTGGGACAAGCTCGCCAATGTGAACGAGACGGTGCTGGCGAACTACCTCAAGAACGAATATCCGCAGACCGTTTCCGTGGTGCTTTCCAAGATCAAGCCGGAACACGCGGCGCGCGTGCTGGGCTCTCTGCCCGAGGAATTCGCGCTGGAGGTCGTGCAGCGCATGCTGCGCATGGAGAGCGTGCAGAAGGACATCCTCGACAAGGTCGAGAAGACCCTGCGCGTCGAGTTCATGTCGAACCTCGCCCGCACCGCCAAGCGCGACAGCCACGAGCACATGGCCGAGATCTTCAACAATTTCGACCGCCAGACCGAGAGCCGCTTCATCACCGCGCTGGAGGAGCGCTCGCGCGATTCCGCCGAGCGCATCAAGGCCTTGATGTTCACCTTCGAGGACCTCGGCAAGCTCGATCCCGGCTCGATCCAGACGCTGCTGCGACATGTCGAGAAGGACAAGCTGGCGCTCGCGCTCAAGGGCGCGACGGATTCCCTGCGCGACATCTTCTTCTCCAACATGAGCGAGCGCGCCGGCAAGATCCTGCGCGAAGACATGGAGGCGATGGGCCCGGTGCGCCTGAAGGACGTCGACGAGGCGCAGATGCGGATGGTCAATGTCGCCAAGGATCTCGCCAACAAGGGCGAGATCATGATCGCCAACAAGCAGGGCGAAGACGAGCTGGTGTATTGAGATGATGCCCGCCAAGTTCAAATTCGATACCGAATTCCGCGACGAGGGCGATCGCGTCTCCATGGCCGCGCGCGGGCGGATCAGGAAGGCGCTTTCGCAGGACGAGATCGACCAGCTCTGCGCCAAGTCGCGTGCCGAAGGCATGAAGGCCGGCGAGGCGCGCGCGCTGGATGCCGTCGCCGCCGCGATCGAAAACATGAGCAAGGCCTTGCGCCAGGCGCTGGCGGCAAGCCATTCCGAAATCGAAGCGGTGCGCAAGGAAGCCGCCGAGACCGCCTTCGCCGTCGGCCGCAAGCTCGCCCAGCATGCGCTGGACGCCGCGCCGCTGGGCGAGGTCGAGCAGGCATTGCGGGAGGCGGTGCACCAGGCAATCGGCGAGCCCCGCGTGGTGCTGCGCGCCACTCCGCGCGTCATCGCCGCGCTCAAGGAGCGGCTGGCCGAGATCGCGCATGAGGAAGGTTTCGAAGGCCGCATCGTCGCGGCGGAAGACGCCGCGATGGCGGCCGCGGACTGCCGCATCGAATGGCGCGGCGGCGGCGCCGAGCGCCGCGTGGCCGACATCGAACATTCGCTCGCCGCGCTGATCGCGCGGCGCTTTTCCAGGAGTGACTTGGCATGACGCCAGCAGACGAAGTCGATCTGCCCGATCTCGCGGGCGACGAGACGCGCGGGACGGAGCCGGCGCTGCTCACCAGCGAAGGCCAGCGCGACACCGAACAAAGGCGCAGCGCCCAGGACCTGGAGGCGGTGTTCGACGTGCCCGTGACGGTCTCGGCCGTGCTCGGCAAATCGGCGATGGAGGTGAGCCAGCTTCTCAAGCTCGGCAAGGGCACCGTCGTCGAGCTCGATCGAAAGGTCGGCGAGGCCATCGACATCTATGTCAACGACCGCCTGGTGGCGCGCGGCGAGGTGGTCCTCGTCGAAGACCGGCTGGGCGTGACCATGACCGAAATCATCAAAGCGGGACAATCCTGATGCGCCTTCTCATCATCGGCAGCCTGCAGGGCCAGATCGGCGCGGCCACCAAGATCGCGATGGATCGCGGCGCCAAGGTGACGCACGCGCTCGACATCGAACAGGGGCTCGCCTCGCTGCGCGGCGGGCGCGGCGCCGACCTCGTCTTCTGCGACATCTCGCTCGATATCGGCGAGTTGGTGCGCGCGCTGAGCACGGAGCGCATCTGCACGCCGGTCGTCGCCTGCGGCGTCGGCACCGATGCGCGACGTGCCGTCGACGCCATCCGCGCCGGCGCCAAGGAATACTTGCCCCTGCCGCCCGATGCCGAATTGATCGCCGCGGTGCTGGCGGCGGTGGCCGACGAGTCGCATCAGCTGATCTTCGAGGACGATGCCATGCGCAGCGTCATCGATCTCGCCGACCAGGTGGCCTCGAGCGATGCCTCGATCCTGATCACCGGCGAGAGCGGCACCGGCAAGGAAGTGCTGGCGCGCTACGTCCACCGCAAATCCTCGCGCGCCGACCGCGCCTTCATCTCGGTCAATTGCGCCGCGATCCCGGAAAACCTGCTCGAGAGCGAGCTCTTCGGTCACGAGAAGGGCGCCTTCACCGGCGCCGTCGCGCGGCGCATCGGCAAGTTCGAGGAGGCCAATGGCGGCACCTTGCTGCTCGACGAAGTGAGCGAGATGGCCTTCCATCTCCAGGCCAAGCTCTTGCGCGCCATCCAGGAGCGCGAGATCGACCGTGTCGGCGGCACCAAGCCGGTCAAGGTCGATATCCGCATCATCGCGACCTCGAACCGCGATCTTGCCGAGAGCGTCCAGCGCGGCACCTTCCGCGAAGACCTCCTCTACCGTCTCAACGTCGTGAACCTGCGCATCCCCGCGCTGCGCGAGCGGCCGCGGGACATCCAGGCTCTGGCGCGGCACTTCGCGCAGAAATATGCGCAAGCCAACGGCGTCGTCTTCCGTCCCATCGCGCCTGCGACCGAGCGGCTGCTCTCGTCGCATCCCTGGCGCGGCAATGTGCGCGAGCTCGAGAACACCATCCATCGCGCCGTGCTGCTCGCGGCCGGGACCGAGATCGCGCCGGAAGCGATCCGCCTGCCCGACGGCACGCAGGTGGGCCACGCGGTGGCTTCCAACGTGCCGCTGCCGGTCAAGACCGCGGTCGAATCCGCCGCGGCGATCACCCGCGGTCTGGTCGGACGCACTGTCGCCGATGTCGAGCGCGACCTGATCCTCGACACGCTCGGCCATTGTCTGGGCAACCGCACCCATGCGGCAAACATCCTTGGCATCTCGATCCGCACCCTGCGCAACAAGCTGCGCGAATACAGCCAGGCCGGTCTCGCCATCCCGCAGCACGGCGGCGAACAGCGGATGGCGGGGTAGTGATGCAACTCAATTGTCATCCCCGGCGAGCGCGCGCTCACGGCGCGCGCGAGGGAAGGGGACCCAGGTGGTCAGACCGGTCTCGTTCCTTCCACCTGGGTTCCCTTCCCCTCGCATTGCTGTCGCAATGCTCGGCCGGGAATGACACCTTTATTGTGCGGTTGAGTCATGGCTGACATCACCGCCGCCACGACGCCGTCCCGCGCTTTGCTGCCGCAGCTCGCGGCGGCGTTCGACTTCCTGAAGCGCAGCGAGCTCGCGCTCGCGGTCGGCATCATGGCGATCCTGGTGGTCCTCATCTTGCCGCTGCCGACCTGGATGCTCGACATCTGTCTGGCGTTCTCGCTGTCGCTGTCGATCTTGATCCTGATGACGGCGGTGTTCGTCAAGAAGCCGCTCGAGTTTTCGTCCTTCCCGACCGTGCTGCTCGTCACCACGATGATGCGGCTCGCCTTCAACCTGGCCTCCACGCGGCTGATCCTAGGCCATGGCAGCGAGGGCACGGAGGCGTCCGGCTATGTGATCCAGGCCTTCGGCAAGCTGATCATGGGCGGCAATTTCGTCATCGGCCTGATCGTCTTCGCCATCCTGGTGATCGTGAACTTCGTCGTCATCACCAAGGGCTCTGGCCGCATCGCCGAAGTCGCCGCGCGCTTCACCCTGGACGCCATGCCGGGCAAGCAGATGGCGATCGACGCCGATCTCTCCTCCGGCCTGATCGACGAGAAGGATGCGCGCCTCCGGCGCAAGACCCTGGAGCTCGAGTCAAATTTCTTCGGCGCCATGGACGGCGCCAGCAAGTTCGTGCGCGGCGACGCCATCGCGGGGCTGCTCATCGTCGCCATCAACATCGTCGGCGGCATCATCGTCGCCGTGGCGCAGAAAGGCATGAGCTTTTCCGACGCGACGCAGACCTTCACCCTTCTGACCGTCGGCGACGGCCTGGTGAGCCAGATGCCGGCGCTGATCGTGTCGACCGCCGCGGGCCTGATGGTGTCGAAGGCCGGCGTCGAAGGTTCGACCGACAAGGCGCTGATGGGCCAGCTCTCGTTCTATCCCCAGGCGCTCGGCATGGCCGCGCTGGTGATGGGCATCGTCGCGGTGCTGCCCGGCATGCCGACCTTCGCCTTCGCCGGATTGTCGGCCGGCATCGGCGCGCTCGCCTGGCTTTCCTACAAGCGCAAGGACGCCGTCGAAAGCGAAGCGCGCGCCGCCGAGCAGAAGGCCCAGGCGGATTCCGCGCCGCAGGAAGAGCCGATCGCCACCGCGCTCGCGCTCGACCTGCTGCGCATCGAATTGGGTTACGCGCTCTTGCCGCTGATCAACGACGTCAAAGGCCATCGAATCACCGACCAGATCAAGGCCCTGCGCCGCCAGCTCGCCCAGGACATGGGCTTCGTCATGCCCGCGGTGCGCATCCTCGACAACCTCCAGCTCGGCGCCAACGAGTACCGCATCCGCGTCAAGGAGGTGGATTCCGGCAAGGGCGAGCTGTTCCCGGGCTCGATGCTGGCGATGGATCCGAAAGGATTGCCGGTCGATCTGCCCGGCACGCACACCAGCGAACCGGCCTTCGGTCTTCCCGCGACCTGGATCAGCGCCGCGCTGCGCGACGAGGCGGCATTCAAGGGTCTCACCGTGGTCGATCCGGGCACGGTCTTGACCACCCATCTTACCGAAGTGCTCAAGGCGCATATGGCCGAGCTGCTCTCCTATGCCGAGACCAAGAAGCTGCTCGACGATCTGCCGCCGGAGAACAAGAAACTGGTCGACGAGCTCATTCCCAACCAGATCCCGGTGACCGGCGTGCAGCGCGTGCTGCAGACCTTGCTTGGCGAGCGCGTCTCCATCCGCGACCTGCCGGCGATCCTCGAGGGCATCGCCGAAGCCGTCGGCCACACCAAGAACGCGCTCTATATGACGGAGCATGTGCGCGCGCGCCTGTCGCGCCAGCTCTGCCACGCCAACCTCGCCCCCGGCGGCTATCTGCCGCTGATCGCGCTGTCGCCGCATTGGGAGCAGAACTTCCTCGAAGCCATCATCGGCCAGGGCGAGGAGCGCCAGCTCGCCATGGCGCCGTCGCTGCTGCAGCAATTCATCCAGATCGTGCGCGAGCGCTTCGACGACGCTGCCGGGCGCGGCGAAGTGCCGGTGCTGCTCACCAGTCCGCAGATCAGGCCGTTCGTCCGCTCCATTGTGGAGCGTTTCCGGCCGGCGACCGTCGTCATGTCGCAGACCGAGATCCATCCGAGCATCCGCCTGCGTACGCTCGGGCAAGTCTGAGGCGATCGCCTTTTGCGACGGCCAAACGGCCTGAATTTCCGACGTTAACCTTAAAGTCGGGGCTTCTCGAGCGCTTCGGCCATGTTCCGCCTGCGCGGTTTCGGTGTATGATCCCTTAACGGCATTCGTTCCGAGGGACGGTCAGCTGCGATGCGGCGGAGCGGGTGTTTGCGTAACTGAGGGGGCACTATGTCGATCATTTGGGAAATTTGGGGCGCGATTCACAACATCGTTATGGGCGCGATGCAGGATCCGATCACGCTTGTCATTGCCATTGTCGTATTGATTGCCGCGGGCGTGATGATGCAGGGCCTGGAGTCGCTCTTGACCACGACGCTGCTGGCGATGCTTGCGTTCGGGCTTCTGGGCTATGTCCGCGCGGTGCTGCTGAACAAGCAGAACGCCGCGGCCTATGCCACGACCGACTGGCACAATTTCGCCGCGACCACCGGACTGACGCTGCTGGCTTATGCGATCACCTTCGCCGTCGGCATCGCCATCGTGAACGCCGTCCGCTCGCTGATCCAGCGTTAGGGCGCGCAGGCTCTAGCGGCCTTCCGTCCGCCAGGCGAGCAACAGCGTCGTCAACAGCAGCAGGAGCGCCGCCCAGCCGGGCAGCAGCGCCTGCTGCTCGACTTGCGCGACGCGATAGGCGCCGTTGGCGCGCAGCCCTATCCAGTTCTCGCCCGATGCCGTCGCGCCGGGACCGACACGGCGGATCGACGGCAATCCGTCGCTCAGCCAATGCACCGAGCCGCCGCTCAAATCCGCGACCGGCTTCAGGATGCTCTCGGTCGCGCGCAGATCGGAAACCTCCTTGGGATTGAGCGGTCCCGCAGCCGCGACGGCGGACAGCGTGCCGTCGCTCAGATGATAGAGACCGAGTTCGTCCGCCTTCAGCGTCGCGCGCCATATCCCGGGTTCGGCCTTGGCGAGCGTCACAATCTGTTTGCGCCCGGACGGAAAGCTCAGCGTCACGGGGCTCGCGGTCTGCGCCATGGTGTTGCGCTCGATCGCGATGGCGCCGTTGGCGGCCGTGGCCGAGAGTCGCTCCTCCTCCAGCTCCGGCTCTTTCATCAGCCAGTGCGCCAGCCGCCGCAGCAGCTCGGCTTGCGGCCCGCCGCCTTCGAAGCCGCGCGCCCACAGCCAGCCCTGATCGGAAAGGAACTCCGCGACGCGTCCCTTGCCGGCCTTGTCGAGCACCAGCAGCGGGCGGTCGTTCGGCCCCGCCATCACGGTCTGGCCGTTGACCTTGTTGGTCCCGATCATGCGGAACCAGCGGCCCCAGCTTGGCGCCATATTGCCGGCATTGGCGCCCGGCAGCGCCCGCGTCACCGGATGGGCTTGGCCGGCCTCGGTGACGACCGGTTTGAACGGTTCGGCGACGATGTCGCCGGTCGGCGCCGCCGGCAGCACGCCGGCGAGCGGCGAACGGTAGATGCTTGTCGGTTGCGCGAATTCGGGTCCGGCCGAGACCAAAAGCGCGCCGCCCTCCTCGACATAGTTCGCGATGTTTTCGTAGTAGGCGAGGGGCAGGATGCCGCGCTCGGTGTAGCGGTCGAAGATGATGAGGTCGAACTGGCCGAGCTTCTCGACGAACAGTTCCTGGGTCGGAAAGGTTATCAGCGCGAGTTCTTCGAGCGGCGTGAAATCGCGCTTGTCCGGCGGACGCAGGATGGTGAAATGCACGAGGTCGACGGAAGGATCGGCCTTGAGCAGGTTGCGCCATACCCGCTCGCCGGCATGCGGTTCGCCTGAGATCAGAAGCACGCGCAGCCGGTCGCGCACGCCGTTCACCGTCACCACGGCGCGATTGTTCTCGAGCGTGAGCTCCGCCGGCCCCGGACGCGCCTCGAGCTCGATGACGTTCTCGCCGCCATGGGCGATGGGCACATGAATGGTGGCGTCGTGTCCAATGGGCACCGTCCGCGTTCCGCCGTCGCGCCCGTCGATGCGCACGGTGACGGCGGCAGCCGCGCCGGTGTCGCTGCCGAAATCGTCGACGCGCAGGACGATCTGCGCGTCCTGTCCGACAATGGCGAAGCGCGCGGCGTCGGGGACGGAAAGCTTGCGGTCGCGCTCGCCGCGCTCGCCCACGATCAGCGCCTGCAGCGGCGCGTGGATGGGCGAGGTCTTGGGAGTGTCATGGACTTCGCCATCGGTGATCAGGATCGCGCCCGCGACGCGATCGGGCGGCACATCGCTCAGCGCGCCGCTCAGCGCGGCGAACAGCTGCGTGCCGGTGTCCTCGCCGTCGGCGTGACTGCGCACCTGCGCCACGCGCAATTCGAGATCGCGCATGGCGCCGAGCTTCCGCTGGATCGCGGCCAGCGCCTGCGCCGCCTTTTCGCCGCGGCCGCGTATGCTCATGCTCTGAGAGCGGTCGAGCACCACCACGGCGACGTCGGACAGGGGCTCGCGGCGCTCATGGATGATCATCGGGTTGGCGAGCACCAGGATCACCGCGGCGAAAGCCAGCCCCCGCGCCCAGGCGCCGCGCGCGCGCCGCAAAAGCGCGTAAAGCGTGAGCGTGACGGCGGTGCCCGTCACGATCCAGAGCGCGAGCAGCGGAACATGCGGCGCGAAGCCCAGGGTCGTCGCCATGCTCAATGTCCCATGCGCTGCAGCAGCGCCTGCATGTGGACGGTGTCGGCCTTGTAGTTGCCGGTCAGCGCGTACATCACGAGATTGATGCCGAAGCGGATCGCCAATTCGCGCTGGCGCCCGCCGCCGGGAACCGGATCGACCACCGGGGTGCCTTGCCCATCCACGGCCCAGGCCGCGGCCCAGTCATTGCTGCCGATGATGACGGGCGACACGCCGTCGCCGCCGCGCGCCGGCAACGCTTCGCTCGCGGCATCCGCTGGCGGCAGCGCCTGCACCCAGACTTTGCCGCCGTCCCAGCGGCCGGGAAAATCGCGCAGGATGTAGAACGACTTTGTCAGCACATGATCGGTGGGCACCACCTGCAGCGGCGGAAGATCGAGCTTGGCGGTCAAGCGGCGCAGCGTCTTCTCGCCGGGCGAATCCGCTCCGCGCACCGCGCCCAGGCTGAGATCGCGGCTGTCGAATAGAATCGTACCGCCATTGCGCATGTAGTCGGAGATTTTCGCCACCGCCTGCGGCGGCAGATCGGCCTCGCGCGGATCCATGGGCCAGTAGAGCAGCGGGAAGAACGTCAGGTCGTCGCGCGCGATGTCGACGGCCACCGGCTCCTTGGGCGTGTAGGAGGTGCGCTGTGCGAGCGCCAGGCCGAGGCCGCTGAGGCCGGCGCGGCTCATGGCATCGACATCGGCGAGGCCCGTCTGCACATAGGCCAGGCGCGTATCGAGCGCCGCTTTCATGGCGAAGGCGTCGTCGGCACGGACGTCGTGGGGATGCAGGACGAGCAGCATCGCCGCGACGGACGCCAGTGCCGGAACATATCCGCGCAGCGACAGCGAGATCAGGGCATCGATCAGCAGCAGGATCGCGGCGAAGAGCAGCAGCGCGGGCTCGAGCGCGATGGCCCCGGAACGCGCGTGGATGCGCACCGGCACGCCGATATCGCCGAGCGGCTCCAATGTGGTCTGAGGACTGACTTCATTGAGCGCGAAGGCCGCGCCGGCAACGCCGTAGAGGCCCGGCGGATGGGCGCGTGACGGCGTCGCCCTGGCGATCTCGGTGGCTTTCAGAGGCCGGATGTCGGAGGCGGGACGGGTCTGACGTCCGAAGCCGTCGAGCAGGGAAAACGCGGGAAGCGTCGCCGCATTGGCCATCTCGCCCGGCTCGGTGCCGTTGGCGAGCATCAGCAGCCGCCGCAGCATGTCGACATAAAGTCCGGACAGCGGCAGCGACGACCATGACGGTCCCGCCGTGATGTGGAACAGAACGATCCAGCCCTTGCCGCGCTGTGCCGCGGTGACCAGCGGCGTGCCGTCCGCCAGCCGCGCCCAGGTATGCTCGGAAAGCTGGATCGAGGGTTCGGCCAGGATCTGCCGCGACACCGTCACGTCCTTCGGCACGTCGAGCCCGCCGAACGGACTGTTGTCGGAGAACGAGGCGAGATGCTGCGGCTCGGCCCAGGCGAGCGCGCCGCCGAGGTAACGTCCGCCGCCTCTCAGCTTCACCGGCATCAGTTCGTCCACGTCGCCGGTCAGGCGTTCGCCCGCGAAGCGGATCAGCAGGCCGCCGTCGCTCACGAATCGCGCGACCGACGGCACATCGGGAATCTTGCCGACGCCGGCCAGCACCAGCACGCCCACATGTTGCGTCAACAGAGTCGCGATGCTGCCCTTGCGCAGGTCGGCATAGGGCGCCAGCGCGCGTTCGAGGTAATACGTGTCCGAGAGGAGCGGTTGCTCGCCCTCGTTGTTGGCAGCCGACACTAGCCCCACCGCGCGGCGCGGTCCGCCGGCGTCGAGAAGCTGCACCGCGCCGGCCGACGGTTCGTTGGCGATGGCGAAGCGCGCGGTCTCATTGCGCATCTGCAGCGGCAGGATGAGCTTCGCATCGGCGCTGCGCTTGCCGTCCTCCAGGCGGAAATTCGCGCTGCCCAGGATTTCGCCGCGCAAGCCTTGCGCCTGTATCGCGCCGGAGCGCCCGCCCGCGCTGCCCGCGCGCTGGACGTGGAAGGTGAAGGCATTGGCGGCCTGTTCCGGCGGCGGCAACGCCAGAGGGCCGTCGGCGGTGGCGAACACTTTCAGGCTGCCCAGCCGCGCCAGCGTGTCCGCGGTGTCTCTTGCATGGGGATCGCCGATGCCGTCGCTCAGCCACAGGATCTCCAAGGGCCCTTTCAGGTGGGCGCGCGCCAGCGCGGCTGCGGCACGCGCGCGGTCGCCGGCCCAGGGCTGCGGGGCAAGCGAATCCGCGCGACGCTCGGCGCTGCCGATGTCGAGAAGGCTGACGTCGGGAACATCGGCGGTCGTGACGATCGCGACGCCGCGTCCGCTCTGCGCGGCGCTGCGCAAAGTGTCGGCGATCGCCGTTCTCGTCTTCTCCCAGCCATGGGCCGCGGTCCAGCCATTGTCGACGAACAGCACGATCGGGCCGCTGCCCTCAATGCCGGCGTCCCGCCCAAGCAGAGGCTCGGCCAGCGCGAGGATGATCGCGGCTGCCGCCAGCAGCCGCAGCAGCAGCAGCCACAACGGCGTGTGCGCCGGGGTCTCCTCGCTGTCCTTGAGCCCGAGCAGCAATCGCAGCGGCGGAAAGACGATGCGCCGCGGCGCCGGCGGCGTGACGCGCAGCAGCAGCCAGATCACCGGCAGCACCGCGAGCGCAAAAAGGATCCACGGCGTGCCGAAAGAGAGCTGGGAAAGGAGGGTCAACAACGCCTCTCTCCCAAAACAAAGCCGTCATCGCCCGGCGCGAAGCGTCCGGGCGACCCATTTTTTTTGCAGCAAGAAAATTGGGTCGCCCGCATGAAGCGGACGATGACGGAATGGTGAGGGGGGAGAGATGCAATTCTCACCTCTTCCCCCCGCTCATCTCGGCATAGAGGGCGACGAGGGCCGTCTGCGGCGGCTTGTCGGTGCGGTGCATAAGATAGCTCCAGCCGAGCTTGCCGGCGAGCAGCGCCAGGGCCTCGCTGTGCGCCTTGAATCGCGCGCGATACGCCGCGGCCACGGTTTCGGCGCGGCCCAGCGTCTCGCGCCGGTCTTCATCGGGAGCTTCGAAGCGCGTGCGGCCGCTATAGGGAAAGTCCTCTTCAGCCGGGTCGACGATATGCACCAGATAGCCGCCCGCGCGTCCTTCGCCGAAGCGGCGCAGTGCCGTCTCGATCTCGGCGGGCGGCCTTAGGAAATCGCTCAGCCACACCAGTTGCGCATTGCGCGGCAGATGCCCATCGGCCGGCAGCGCCGGCGACGTCGTCCGCTCGCTCAGCGTCGCCGCCATCCGCCGCAACGTCGCGCGCGAATTCGCCGGAGCATGGCGCTCGCCGAGAAGCGCGACACGCTCGCCGCCGCGAACCAGCGCGGCCGCCAGCGCCAGCGCGATCAGGCTGGCGCGGTCGCGCTTGCGCACCTCGCCCGACGCGAAGTTCATGCCCGCCGAACCGTCGCGCCAGAACCATACCGACTGCGCCACTTCCCATTCGCGCTCGCGCACGAAGAGGTGCTGGGACTTCGCCGATTGGCGCCAGTCCACCGCACTCGAAGGGTCCTCGGCGCGAAAGCGGCGGAACTGCCAGAAGCTTTCGCCCATCCCCGCCTTGCGCCTGCCGTGGATGCCGAGGCTGACGGCGCTTGCCAGCCTCTCGGCCTCCACCAGCAGCGGCGGCAGCGCCGCGGCCAGGGCCTCGGCTTCCTCCTGAAGGACGACACGAGTCTCGTTCAAAGAAGATCCCGGCACAGGCGATCGATGACGCCCGTGATCGTCATGCCTTCGGCCCGGGCGGAGAACGAAAGCGCCATGCGGTGACGCAGCACCGGCGGGGCCAGCGCCACGACATCGTCAGTGGACGGCGCCAGGCGGCCGTCGATGAGCGCGCGCGCGCGAACTGCGAGCATGAAGGCCTGGCTCGCACGCGGCCCCGGCGCCCAGGCGATGGCTTCGCGCACCTCGCGCGGCCCGTCGGAGTCCGGCCGCGCGGCGCGCACCAGCCTGAGGATCGCGTCCACCACTTTCTCGCCGACGGGAATGTGACGGACGATGCGCTGCGCTTCCATCAGCTCCGCCGGTCCGCAGACGCGGCGCGGCGCGGCCTCGCTGCCGAAGGTGGTCGCGATCAGCATGCGCTTCTCGGCGTCGCGGTCGGGATAGCCGACATCGATCTGCAGCAGAAAGCGGTCGAGCTGCGCTTCGGGCAGGGGATAGGTGCCTTCCTGCTCGAGCGGATTCTGGGTCGCCAGCACATGGAACGGCTCGGGCAGGTCGTAGCGCTGGCCGGCGACCGTGACCTGCCGCTCCTGCATCGCCTGCAGCAATGCCGATTGCGTGCGCGGACTGGCGCGGTTGATCTCGTCGGCCATCAGAAGCTGCGTGAAGACCGGGCCCTTCAGGAAACGAAACGAGCGCCGTCCGCTCTCTTCCTCCAGCACTTCCGAGCCGATGATGTCGGCGGGCATCAGGTCCGGCGTGAACTGGATGCGCTTCCAATCCAGGCCGAGCACGATGCCGAGCGTCTCCACCAGCCGCGTCTTGGCAAGACCGGGCACGCCGATGAGCAGACCGTGGCCGCCGGCGAGCAGCGTGACGAGGGTCTGCTCGACGACCTGCTCCTGGCCGAAGATCACCTGGCCCACCGCTTCGCGCACGCGGCCCAAAGTCGATGCTGCGCGCTCCGCCAGCGCCACGGCTTGACGCGTGGCGTCCTGATCGAGGGCGACGGTGTCGTTCATCGGGTGGTTCCGGTTGCAGGCGGTGCGAACGAACGCCTATCCTGTGTAGCCCGAGAATGCGGGTGGCAACAAGGCAAACACGCGGAAATGACCGGCGAACTGCCCATCGGCCTTGCCGAGCTCCAGCGCGAGGCGGCGATGGGACGCAGCCTGCCGCCCGTGGATCGCTGGAACCCTTCCCATTGCGGCGATATCGACATCCGCATCGCGCGCGACGGCACCTGGTTTCATCAGGGCACGCCGATCGGGCGCAAGGAAATGGTGCGCCTGTTCTCGACAATTCTGCGCAAGGACGGCGACGATTACGTGCTCGTAACGCCGGCGGAGAAGATGCGCATCCGCGTGGACGACGCGCCGTTCCTGGCGGTGCTGGTCGACGTGCAGGGCGCGGGCCGGGAGCAGAGTCTGACCTTCACCACCAATGTCGGCGACCAGACCATGGCCGGTCCCGAACATCCCCTCCGCGTCGCGTTCGATCCGCTGACGGACGAGCCTGCGCCTTATGTGCATGTGCGCGGCGGTCTCGAAGCCAAGATCGCCAGGGCGGTCTATTACGAACTCGCCGAGCTGGCGGTGCCGGACGGCGCGCGCCTTGGCGTCTGGAGCGGCGGCATGTTCTTCGCGCTCGGCCGCGGCGCATGAATTTTACCGTCGAGCGCCTGCGCGAAAGGCTGCTGGCCGAGCCGCCGAGCTTGCCGCTAGAGCCGCGCCGCGGCGACTACGATCTCGATCCCGCGCATCGTCCGCCCAGGCCCGCCAAACTGACGCAAGCCGCCGTGCTGATGCCGATCGTCGAGCGCGAGGAGCCGAGCGTGCTCTTCACCGAGCGCAGCGCCGCGCTCGCGCGCCACGCGGGGCAGGTGAGCTTTCCCGGCGGCCGCATCGATGCCGCGGACGAGTCGCTGGTCCGCACCGCCTTGCGCGAGACGCAGGAGGAGACCGGCATCGCGCCGGAGTTCGTCTCGGTGGCGGGCTTCCTCGATGCCTACGAGACCGGCACCGGATTTGCCATCCTTCCCGTCGTCGGCTTGCTGACGCCGGGTTTCGCGCTGGTGCCCGATACCAACGAAGTGGCGGAAATCTTCGAGGTGCCGCTCGCCTTTCTGCTCGACCCGGCGAACCGCGGCAGGGACCGCATGGAGTGGCGCGGGCGCCTGCGCAGCTACTATGTCTTCCGCTACAATGGCCATACGATCTGGGGCGCGACGGCGGCGATGCTGGTGAACTTCGCGGAGCGATGGAACGCGGAATGAGACTGGACCCCGCACGCCTCCGATGGATGACGGCGCCGGAGACGGCAGCGGTGTTCGCGGCGCTGGGCCCCGACGATGCGCGCTTCGTCGGCGGCGCCGTGCGCAATGCACTGCTCGGGCTTGCGGTGGAGGATGTCGACATCGCCACGCCGCTCGAGCCGCAGGAGGTCGTGACGCGGCTGGCGCGCGCAGGGCTGAAAGCCGTTCCCACCGGCATCGATCACGGAACGGTCACGGCGGTCTCGTCCGGACGCAGTTTCGAGATCACGACCTTGCGGCGCGATATCGAGACGGACGGCCGCCATGCCGTGGTCGGCTTCACCCGCGATTGGAGCGAGGACGCGCGCCGCCGCGACTTCACGATGAACGCGCTCTATGCGGACGCCGCCGGCGAGGTGTTCGACTACACAGGCGGGATCGACGATCTCAAGGCAGGACATGTGCGCTTCGTCGGCCACGCTGCAGAGCGCATCGCCGAGGATCGGCTGCGCATCCTGCGGCTGTTCCGCTTCCACGCCTGGTACGGACGCGGCGAGATGGACGCGGACGCGCTGAATGCGGCAAAGGCGCAGAAGGCCTCGCTGGCGCTGCTTTCCGGCGAGCGCATCCGCAAGGAGTTGCTGCGCCTGTTCGAAGCCGCCGATCCCATGCCCGCGCTGCGCATGATGGCGGCCACCGGGATTCTCGCCGAGGTGCTGCCGGGGAGCTTGCGCGTCGAGCGGCTGGCGCGGCTGGTGGAGATCGACCGCGACAATTTCTTCGATGCCGATGCATTGCTGCGCCTCGCCGCGCTCGACCCGCCGCGCGAGGCGCTCGAGCGGCTCAAATTCTCCAACCTGCAGAAGACGCGTCTTGAAGATCTGCACGGCGCGCAGGAGCGCATCGTCTCCTATCTCGCGATCAAGGACGTCCGCCGCTTGCTCTACCGGCTGGGTGCGGATGCGTTCATGGATCGCGTGCGGCTGAAATGGGCCGAGGATCTGAAAGAGTCGAACGCGGTCCAGTGGCGCGCGCTGCTGGCGATGGCGCAGGCCTGGCGGCGCCCGCGCTTCCCCTTGACGGGGGACAACGTGAAGAACGCCGGCGTTCCGGAAGGCCCGCTTGTCGGGCGCATCCTGGCCGAGGTCGAGGAGTGGTGGATCGAAAGCGATTTCACCGACGACGAATTCTCCCTCGCCGAAAGGCTGAAGGCGGTCGTCCAGGCGCTGGTGTAGGGATGGAATTCACCTTCCTCGACGCGCTGTCGCTGCCGGGCGATCCGGCCAAGCCCAACGACGATGCATGGGGCCAGACGAGCACGGCCGCCGTGGTGCTCGACGGCGCGACCAATCTCTGCGAGCCGCTGCTGCCGGGCGACAGCGATGCCGCCTGGCTCGCGCGCTTCGCCGCGCGGCGGCTGATGGCGCATGCCCAGGACGGCAGGCCGGCGCGCGCTTCGCTCGAAGCCGCGCTCGGCGAGGCGCAGCGCTCCTTTGCCGGCCTTCGGCGAAGGCCGCCGACGCGCAATCACGAAAATCCCCATGCCTCGATGATGTTCGTCACGGCGGCGCAGGACGGCTTCGACGCCTTGTGGTTCGGCGATTGCGGCGCCTTGGCGTTGCCGCCGGCGGGACCGGCGCAGATCGTCGGCGATGCCTTCGACAAGCGCGCCGCCGAAGCGCGTCGCGTGCGCATGCTGGCGGACGCCAAAGGACTGGCGCCGGCGGCGCGCGCCAGCCGGCCGGAATTTCTCTCGGCCCTGCGCGCCGCACGCGACACGGTCAATACCGACAAGGGCGGCTGGCTGTTCGGGCCCGACCCCAAGGCGGCGGAGCATGTCCGAAGCGCCCATGTCGCGGCCGCGCCGGGAACGCTTCTGCTGCTCGCCAGCGACGGATTTCTCGCGCTGGCCTGCGACTTCGCCTGCCATGACGCGGACGGGCTGATCGCCGCGGCGCGCGACAAGGGCCTCGAGGCGCTCGGCATCCAGTTGCGCGCCGTCGAGAACGACGATCCCGACGGCCGCAAATTCCCCCGCTTCAAGACCAGCGACGACGCCACCGCGGTGCTGTTGCGGCTCGGGTAGTTCTATCCTGGTTCGTCATCGCCCGCTTCATGCGGGCGACCCAATTTCTTCCAAGACAAAATGGGTCGCCCGGACAAGCCGGGCGATGACAAGAAAATATGAGCGGAACGTTGCGTTACTGCGCCGCCATCATCATGCCGCCGCGATAGATCATCGCGCAGGCGACATAGAGCACGATGAAGACGCCGGCATAGCTGATCCAGGGATGACGGTTGAGCAGCTTGGCCACCATGTTCGCGGCGACGCCCATCAATCCGATGGAGAGCATCAGGCCCACGGCCAGCACCCAGACGTGATGGATGGAGACGCCCGCGACCGCCAGCACGTTGTCGAGCGACATCGAGATATCGGCGACCGTGATCTGCGCGATCGCCCGGCGCATGACGATGGTACCGCCGCCCATCACGGCGACCTTTGCCTCGCACTGCCGCTCGACGTCGGGCCCGTGAACGACTTCATGGCTGCGGCGAATGTCGCGATAGAGCCGCCAGGCGACCCAGAGCAGCAGGATGCCGCCCACGACGCGCAGGGGAATGAACGCGAACAGCTCGACCGTCACCGTCGCCAGGAAGACGCGCAGGACGACCGCCGCCGCAAGTCCCCAGAAGATGACCTTGTGGCGCAGCGATTTGGGAAGCCGCGCCGCCGCCATGCCGATCACCACGGCGTTGTCGCCGGCCATCACGATATCGATGAGGATGACCTGAAGGAGGGCGAAAAAGGCGCCGTGATCGATGGACAGAACCAAGGCACCTCCTCGTCAGCTTGCCTCAGGGCCAGCGGGCTTCCGGCGGCAGAGACATCAGGATCGCCTCCGTGTTGCCCCCGGTTTTTAGTCCAAACTGCGTGCCGCGGTCGTAGAGCAGGTTGAACTCGACATAGCGTCCCCGCCGCACCAGCTGATGGTCGCGCTCGGCTTCGCTCCAGGGCCGCTCCATCCGCTTCTTCACGATTTGGGGATAGATGTCGAGGAATGCCAGTCCCACCTCGCGGGTAAAAGCGAAATCCTTCTCCCAATCGCCGCTGTCCAGCCGGTCGTAGAAGATGCCGCCGGCGCCGCGCGGTTCGCCGCGGTGCGGCAAATAGAAGTACTCGTCACACCATTGCTTGAACCTTGGGTAGTAGGACGCATCGTGCGCGTCGCAGGCGCGCTTGAGCGCCGCATGGAAATCGCCTGCGTCCTCGCCCCCAGCAAACATCGGCGTCAGATCGGCGCCGCCGCCGAACCAGCCGAAGCTGGTGACGATGTGACGGGTGTTCATGTGGACCGCCGGGACATGCGGACTCTGCATATGCGCCACGAGCGAGATGCCGCTCGCCCAGAAATGCGGATCCTGCTCGGCGCCAGGAATGGTTTTCGCGAACTCCGGCGAAAATGTTCCATAGACGGTCGAGACGTTGACGCCGACCTTCTCGAAGACGCGCCCGCGCATGATCGATATGACGCCGCCGCCCGCGTCCTCGCCGTCCTCGAGCGGCCGCCGCCACGCTTTGCGCTCGAAGCGGCCTTCGGGACGGTCCCGCAACGGGCCCGTCTGCGCTTCTTCCAGCGTCTCGAAGGCACTGCAGATGCGGTCGCGCAACTCTTCGAACCACGCCTTGGCGCGTGCTTTCCGCTCGGGGGTCGTCATGGCTTGAATCCGTGGGTCTGCCTGAGAGCCTCACCCAATACCATCGCCGCCGCCTGCGCCACATTGATCGAGCGCAGATGGGCGCGCATCGGAATACGCAGCCGCGCGTCGGCCGCGCGGTGCACGTCCGGCGGCACGCCCGCGCTCTCGCGTCCGACCAGGATCGTGTCGTCGGCGGCGAAGGCGAAGTCCGCATAAGCCATGTCGGCTTTGGTCGTGAGCAGGATCAGGCGCGCCGGCGCCCGGTAGCGCTCCCAAGACGCGTGTCTGATCACCTCGGCCATCTCCACATAGTCCAGGCCGGCGCGCCGGAAACCCCGGTCGGAAAAGACGAAGCCGCACGGCTCGATGATGTCCACCCCAACGCCCAGGCAAGCGCACAGCCGGATCAGGCTGGCCGCGTTCTGGGCGATGTCGGGCTGGTAGAGGGCGAGGCGCATCGGTTTTGACAGTCAAAGAAATTTCCTTTATAGGAATTCCTATAACAAGGAAAGAAGTCGGCATGAGCAAATATGATCGTCTTGGTGACTATTTGCGAGATCGGGGGTGGGCCGAAATACCGATGAGTTTCGCGGAGATCGAGCGCATCGTCGGGACCAAGCTGCCAAAATCCCAAGAAAATCCGGCATGGTGGAGCAACAGCACGACCAATAACGTGATGACCAAGGTTTGGCTGGACGCCGGCTATCGGACAGAGAAAGTCAACATCGCGGGAAGGAAGCTGGTGTTCAGACGCATCGCTCCAGTTGCGGCGGGAGGCGGAATGTCGGAATCGCCCAGTGAATACAGGCAAGCGGACGATGGCGTAGCCAAAAAGTCGCGCCGTCATCCGGCTTTCGGCGCTCTGAAGGGAACGTTCTGGATCGATCCAGAGTGGGACTTGACCAAGCCGACAATGAGCGAAGAAGAGCTGGACGAAATGGAAGCAAATCTCGAGCGCACTGCCGACTTGATCGATGCCGGCTTCCGCAAGAAACCGCGATGAACTCTGCGATCCTGCTCGATACCTGTGCAGCCATATGGCTGGTCAACAATGAACCCTTGAAGCAATCGGCCGTCGACGCCATGGATCGTTCATTCGATTTGGGAGTGGCGCTGCGCGTATCGCCGATTTCGGCTTGGGAAGTGGGCAACCTGGGTCGCGTCGGGCGATTCAAGTCCGCCCTTTCACCGCAGCGATGGTTCGAGCGGCTGCAGGCGATACCCGGCATTCAGCTCTGCGAGTTGACGGGCGACATCTTGCTCGAATCGTCGTTTCTCCCGGGACGAATTCACAAGGATCCGGGAGACCGGATCATCGCGGCGACGGCACGCGAATTCGGTTATACGGTAATGACGCGCGACCGGGCGCTGCTCGACTACGGCCGCGACGGCCATCTGTCCGTTTTGGAGTGCTGAGTCTATGGGGCGCCAAAGGGGGTATCGATGAAGATTATTGCAGCACTTCTCATTGCGGCGGCTTTCGCCACGCCGGCGCTCGCCGCCGACATCGTCATCCATGCCGGTCATCTGATCGACGGCGTCAGCAAGACCGAGCGCGCGCAGGTCTCCATCCTGATCCATGACGATCGCATATCCGCGGTGGAGCCGGGTTTCGTGACGCCGCCGGGCGCCGAGATCATCGATCTTTCCAACGCCACGGTGCTGCCGGGCCTGATCGACTGCCACATCCACATCACCTCGAATTTCGACGGCGGCAATCCCGTCGCCGAAGCGGTGACGCGCACCGCCTTCGACGATGCCTTCGCCGCGGTCGGCAATGCCGAGCGCACCTTGATGGCCGGCTTCACGACGGTGCGCGACGTCGGCGCCAATCCCAAGGTCGTCATCGCGCTCAAGAAGGCGATCGCCAAGGGCGAGGTCGCGGGGCCGCGCATGTTCGTCGCGGGCCCGCCGCTCGGTCCCACCGGCGGCCACAACGACCGCGCCAACGGCTTCGATCCCGAGCTTCAGCACGAGGGCTGGACCGACTGGATCGTCGACAGTCCCGATGCCGGCCGCCGCGCCGTGCGCAAGCTGCATCAGATGGGCGCCGACCTGATCAAGATCATGCCGAGCGGCGGCGTGCTCTCGATCGCGGACGATCCCAATGCCCAGTTGATGACCGACGACGAGATCCGGGCCATCGTCGAGACCGCGCACACGCTGCACATGAAGGTCGCGGCGCACGCGCACGGCAAGCAGGCCATCGATCACGCCACGATGCTCGGCGTGGACTCCATCGAGCATGGCTCTTTCGCCGACGCGCAGTCCTACAAGCTGATGAAGCAGCACGGCACCTATCTGGTGCCGACGATGCTTGTGGCGCAGACCGTGGTCGACATCGCCAAGACCCATCCCGAACAGCTCAATCCCTCGTCGGCCGCCAAGGCGCTCGCCGTGGCGCCGCGCATCCGCGACAATCTCGCCGCCGCCTACCGCGCCGGCGTCAAGATCGCCTTCGGCACCGACCAGGGCCTGGCGCCGCACGGCACCAACGCCAAGGAGTTCGCGCTGATGGTCGGCGCGGGCATGAGCCCGATCGACGCGATCTGGGCGGCGACCCACGACGCGGCGGAGCTCATCGGCGATTCGAGCGATATCGGCGCCGTCGCCCCGGGCCGTTTCGCCGACATCGTCGCGGTCGCCGGCGATCCGCTGGCCGAGGTGAGCGAGCTCGAACGCGTGCGATTCGTGATGAAAGGCGGAAAGGTCTACAGAAAATAGAAATAAGGAGAGATGTCATCGCCCGCTTCATGCGGGCGACCCAATTTGTTTCAAGAAGGAAAATGGGTCGCCCGGACAAGCCGGGCGATGACGACCAGTTTGAGGATGGCGGGCCGGAACACCCCGCGTCCAGAGCGGTGAAAATCCGGGATTTCTGCGGCATCGTGCCGCAAGACCCCCAAATATCGACTCTCTATTTTACCGGCCGTTCCGGCTGCGCCTTGGGGAAGGCGCGGTCCATGCCGACCCCGCCCTCCCCATGCATAGGTGCAGCCAGTGGCAACGACGACGACGGACGAACCGACGCGACGCGACTTCATCTATATCGCCACCGGCACCGTCGCCGCCCTCGGCGCGGGATTGGCCGCCTGGCCTTTCATCGACCAGATGAACCCGTCCTCGGCGGTCTTGGCACTGTCCTCGATCGAGATCGATGTCTCCGCCATCCAGGAGGGCCAGCAGGCCGTCTTCACCTGGCGCAGCAAGCCGGTGTTCGTGCGCCGCCGCACCCAGAAGGAGATCGCCGAAGCTGAGGCGGTTGCGCTCAGCGATCTGCCCGACAAGCTCGCGCGCAATCTCAACCTGCCCGAGGACGCGCCGGCGACCGACAAGAACCGCATCGAGAAGCCGCAATGGCTGGTGCTGATCGGCATCTGCACGCATCTGGGCTGCATTCCGTTGAACAACCAGGGCGATTTCGGCGGCTATCTCTGTCCCTGCCACGGCTCCCAATACGACACCGCCGGCCGCATTCGCCGCGGACCCGCGCCGGAGAACCTTGCGGTCCCGCCCTATGCCTTCATTGGCCCTGCCAAGATCAAGATCGGTTGAGGAGCACACAGATGTCCGGCAACTCGACCTACCAGCCCAAGACGGGACTGACCCGCTGGCTCGATTCGCGCCTGCCGATCCTCAGGCTCGCGCACGACACGATGACCACCTTCCCGACGCCGCGCAATTTGAACGTCTGGTACACCTTCGGCGCGATCCTCACCTTCTTCCTCGCCGTGCAGATCGTGACCGGAATCGTGCTGGCGATGCATTTCCTGCCGAGCGCGGTCTTGACAAATGGCGGCACCTCGAGCGTCGCCTTCGACAGCGTCGAAAGCATCATGCGCGACGTCAATTACGGCTGGCTCTTGCGCTACATGCACGCCAACGGCGCCTCGATGTTCTTCCTGGCCGTCTACATCCACATGTTCCGCGGCCTCTATTACGGCTCGTCCAAGGCGCCGCGCGAGATCCTCTGGATCCTCGGCGTCCTCATCTATGTGGTGATGGTGGCGACCGCCTTCTTCGGCTACGTGCTGCCCTGGGGGCAGATGTCGTTCTGGGCGGCGACCGTGATCACCAATCTGTTCAGCGCGCTCGACCAGGTCGTGCCGCATATGGGCGGCGCCCACGCGCCGGGCATCGGCACGATGATCGCGCAGTGGCTATGGGGCGGCTTCGCGGTCGGCGATGCGACCTTGAACCGTTTCTTCTCGCTGCATTATCTGCTGCCCTTCGTGATCGCGGGCCTGGTCGGGCTGCACATTTGGGCGCTGCATGTGCCCGGCAACAACAACCCGCTCGGCATCGACGTACAGGGGCCGCAGGACACGGTGCCGTTCCATCCCTATTACACGGTGAAGGACGGCTTCTATCTCTGCCTGTTCGTGATCATCTATGCCTTCCTGGTGTTCTTTCATCCCGACTTCGTCGGCAATCCGGACAACTACACGCCGGCCAATCCGCTGGTGACGCCGCCGCATATCGTGCCGGAATGGTACCTGCTGCCGTTCTACGCGATGCTGCGCTCGATCCCGCAGAAGCTGTTCGGCGTGCTGGTGCTGTTCGGTGCGCTGGCGACCTTGCTGTTCGTGCCCTGGCTCGACACCAGCCGCGTGCGCTCGATGCGCTTCCGCCCGATGATGAAGCAGTTCTTCTGGGTCTTCGTCGCCGACTGCATACTGCTCGGCTATTTGGGCTCCCAGGAGCCGCAGGCGGTGTGGCATCTGGGCGGCATCGACGTGCCGCTGCTGTGGCCGGCTCGGATCGGAACCCTCTATTATTTCGTCTTCTTCTTCGTGGTGATGCCGTTCCTGCCGTTGATCGAGACGCCGCTGGAACGGCCCAAGAGTATCGCCGAAGCCGTGCTCGGCACGGCGCAGCCCCAAGCCGCAGAGTGAGGACAAAGTCCATGCGCATCGTTCTCCCGCTTGCCCTCGCGGCGGCGCTGCTGGCTCCGACGCTCGCCGCGGCCCAGACGGCCGACAGCGAGCCGCTGCCGCCCAGGAGCCTCGATCTCTCCTTCCAGGAGCCTTATTTCGGGCTCTACGACCGCGCGGCGCTGCAGCGCGGCTATCAGGTCTACAAGGAGGTCTGCTCGGCCTGCCACAGCCTGAACCGCATCGCCTTCCACGATCTGGGCGCTCCTGGCGGCCCGGGCTTCAGCGAGGCCCAGGTCAAGGCGCTGGCCGCGGCCGCGAAGGTTCCCGCCGAGCCCAACGACAAGGGCGAGACCTACAATTCGAGCGGCGAACGGATCACGCGCCCGGGCATTCCCGCCGACGCCATGCCGGCGCCCTTCGCCAATGTCGAAGCCGCGCGCGCCGCGAACAACGGCGCCGCGCCGCCCGATCTTTCAGTGATCGTCAAGGCGCGCGAGGGCGGCGCAAACTACGTCTATTCGATCCTGACCGGCTTCGGGCAGAAGCCGCCGCCGGGCTTCAAGGTGCTCGCGGGCAAGTACTACAATCCCTATTTCGCCGGCCGCAACATCTCCATGCCGCCGCCGCTCACCGACGGCGCGGTCACCTACAGCGACGGCACCAAGGCGGCCATCGACCAGGAAGCCAAGGACGTCGTCACGTTCCTCTCCTGGGCGGCGGAGCCCAAGATGGAAGAGCGCAAGCAGCTCGGCTTCGAAGTGGTGGCGTTCCTCGTGCTGCTCTCCGCGCTGCTCTATCTCTCGTACCGGCGGGTGTGGCGGGACAAGCATTGAGAACAGCTGCCGGCTTCTACGCGTTTTGACAATGGTCGTTTGGTGGCGCCAAGCCTGCCGAGTTGATCAACGTGTCGCGAATCGTGTCGTAGTCTGGACAGCGTAGGTTCTGCGTGTTCTTTTTGGCCGTCAATTTGAGCCAGGCAAATTGAGGTTTGCCGCCATCGCTTGCTGGGATCGAGACGAATATTTCATAGATATCGTCTGGCCCGGACTTTTCGTCCCAGCTTCGGATGCAATAGCTGCCCGAGGCAGACGTCGAGATGCGGTTCAATGTCCTGCGGATGTTGTCCGCTGACGAGACTTCCTCGCTGTCTGCGATTTGCTTGCGGAATTCGGCGAGCGATGTCATGCAATGGCTTTGCGCGTAAGTTTGCGGCGAATCTTCATCCAAGCGACCGGAGATAAGTTGTATGACTTGCCCGGTATTATCCCACGCCTTTTGGTCGGTCGCGCTGCCGCGCGCCTCACTGAATATGGATGGGATTTCTGTCTTGAAAGGTTCAGCACCGGTGAGCCAATGAGGCTCGACGCTCAGGTAAATGAGCACGCCCGTGGAAAAAATCGCCACGAACAGAATTGCGACGCCCCAACCGCGCGATGGCCACCGGAAAGTGATGAGTGCCAAGGCTACCGCAACCATCACACCCAGAAGCGTGACAAGTCCTTCGTTGTTGTTGATGATGCCAGGTAGAGCATCGAAATATTCGCGGGCATGCGCCAGCGTCGCACGAATTGCATCCATGTTGAATGACCCCCAAGCCCCTCCAAAGTATATCAAAGCGAAGACTAAACTTATAGGAGTGTGCGGCACACGCTGACACGCACCTGGCAACATGGTAGACCGTTGACATGTTTCGGATATTGCAATGAAAACCGTCCTCGGCATCATCGGCGGCAGCGGCGTTTACGACATCGCGGGCCTCGAGAATGCGCGCTGGCAGCGCGTCGCGAGCCCCTGGGGCGAGCCCTCGGACGAACTGCTGTTCGGCACCTTCAAGGGCGTCGATCTCGTCTTCCTGCCGCGCCACGGCCGCGGCCATATCCAGTCGCCGACCTCGATCAATTATCGCGCCAATATCGACGCCCTGAAGCGCGCCGGCGCGACCGATGTGATCTCGCTCTCCGCCTGCGGCTCGTTCAAGGAGGAGCTGGCACCCGGGACCTTCGTCGTCGCCGACCAGTTCATCGACCGCACCCACAGCCGCGAGAAGAGCTTCTTCGGTCCCGGATTCGTCGCCCATGTCTCGATGGCGCATCCGGTGTGCCCCAAGCTCACCGCCGCGCTCGCCGACGCGGCGCGCGAGATCGGCGTCAAGCACGCCGTGGGCGGGACGTACCTCGCGATGGAGGGGCCGCAATTCTCCTCGCTGGCGGAAAGCAATCTCTATCGCAGCTGGGGCTGTTCGGTGATCGGCATGACGGCGATGCCCGAGGCCAAGCTGGCGCGCGAGGCGGAGCTGCCCTACGCGCTCGTCGCCATGGTCACCGATTTCGATTGCTGGCATCCCGACCACGACCACGTCACCGTCGACACCGTCATCAAGGTGCTCACCGGCAATGCCGAGAACGCGCGGCGGCTGGTGATGGCAGTGGCGCCGAAGCTGGGGCCCGAGCGCAAGCCGTCGCCGGGCATCGACACCGTGCTCGACACCGCCTTCATCACCGCGCCGGAAAAGCGCGACCCCGCCCTCTTCGCCAAGCTCGACGCGGTGGCGGGGAGGGTGCTCCATCCCCAAATCCGTCATGGCCGCCCCTGAGGCGGCCACCCATCCGGCGCGCGTCCGCGCGCCGAAAGACTACATCAGTGTGTAGTCCAAGTCTTTCCAATCCGGATTTGATTTTTCGATCAATTCAATCTTCCAGTCGCGTTTCCACCGTTTCAAGCTGGTTTCGCGCTGGATCGCCTTCGAGACCAGTTCGTGCATCTCGTAATAGACTAGCCTTGTGACACCGTATTTCTTCGTGAATTCGGATGCAGTGCCAATACGATGGGCGTGCAGCCTTTCGTTCAAATTAGAGGTCACGCCGACATACAGCGTGCCATATGGCTTGTTGCAGAGGATGTACACATAGCCCTTGCGCATGGGAGCATTATACGATGTTTATTTGGCCGCGCAGACGCGGCCGATGGGTGGCCGGGTCAAGCCCGGCCATGACGGTATTGGTATATTGGCGCCTGAAGCGTCTGCACGGAGATTTCGCATGGACTTCAAATCCGTCATCCGCACCATCCCGGATTATCCCAAGCCGGGCATCATGTTCCGCGACGTGACCACCTTGATGGGCCATCCGCGCGCCTTTCGCGCCGCGGTGGACGCGATGGTCCAGCCCTATGCCGGGGTGCGCATCGACAAGATCGCGGGCATCGAGGCGCGCGGGTTCATCTTAGGGGGAGCGGTGGCGCATCAGCTCTCCACAGGCTTCGTGCCGGTGCGCAAGAAGGGCAAGCTGCCGCACACCGTGCTGGGCGAGGACTACGATCTCGAATACGGCACCGACCGGATCGAGATCCACGCCGATGCGGTGAACCGCGGCGAGCATGTTGTGATCGTCGACGACCTGATCGCCACCGGCGGCACCTGTTTCGCGGCGATCAAGCTGCTCGAGCGCGCCGGCGCCAAGGTGGTCGGATGTTCCTTCGTCATCGATCTCCCCGACCTCGGCGGCGCCGACAAGATCCGCGCGCTCGGCAAGGAGGTCACCGCGCTGGTGGCGTTCGGGGGGCATTGAGAAGAATTTCACGCGGAGACGCGGAGCCGCGGAGCAATCGCGACTCGGCATGCTCACCATGAGAAAATACTATCTCACTCTGAGCTTGTCGAAGGACGGCATTCCCTCCGCGGCTCCGCGCCTCCGCGTGCTAAACTTTCTTCGCACCCATAAAGCGGCGACGAGCGCATTATGAAAATCCACGGCAAGCCCTGGCGCACGATATGGCCCGAAGGCGAGGGCGCGGTCGGGGTCATCGACCAGACCAAGCTGCCGCATCGCTTCGAGACGGCGACACTCGGGACGCTCGACGACACGGCGCGTGCGATCAGGGCGATGGTGGTGCGTGGTGCGCCGCTGATCGGGGCGACGGCCGCCTATGGCATCGCGCTCGCCATGCGCGAGGACGCGTCGGACGCGGCGCTCGACAAAGCGCACGACCTGCTGCTGGCGACGCGGCCGACCGCGGTGAATCTGCGCTGGGCCTTGAAGCGGATGTGCGACCGCTTGCGCAACCGGCCGCGCGCCGAACGCGCCGCGCTGGCCTGGGCCGAAGCTGCCGCCATCGCCGATGAGGACGTCGCCACCTGCAAATCCATCGGCGAGCATGGGCTCAAGATTCTGCGCGAGGCGGCGGCGGAAGAGAATGGCGAGCCGCTCAATGTGCTCACGCACTGCAATGCCGGCTGGCTCGCCTGTGTCGATTGGGGCACGGCCTTGGCGCCGATCTACATGGCGCACGACGCAGGCATCGGGCTGCATGTCTGGGTCGACGAGACACGGCCGCGCAATCAGGGCGCCTCGCTCACCGCCTATGAGCTCGGCGCGCATGGCGTCAAGCACACCATCATCGCCGACAATGCCGGCGGCCATTACATGCAAGCTGGCCAGGTCGATCTCTGCATCGTCGGAACAGACCGGGTCGCGGCCAATGGCGACGTCGCCAACAAGATCGGCACTTATCTGAAAGCGCTGGCGGCCAAGGACAACGGCGTGCCGTTCTATGTCGCGCTGCCGTCCTCGACCATCGATTGGACGCTCGCGAACGGCCGCGACATCCCGATCGAGGAGCGCTCGGCCGACGAGCTGTTGAAAATGACCGGCCGCACGCCGTCGGGAGAGCTTGCCACCGTCGAGATCGCGGCCCCCGGCAGCGGCGCCGCCAATCCCGGCTTCGATGTGACGCCCGCGCGGCTGGTGACGGGCTTCATCACGGAGCGGGGCGTTTGCGCTGCGACGGAAGCGGGGCTGCGCAGTTTGTTTCCCCTCTAAAGATGTCATCCCCGGCGAGGCGCGCGACCGCGCGCCGAGGGAAGGGGACCCAGGTGTTTGCTTCCCTTCTCAAAAATCGTCATCGCCCGGCTTGTCCGGGCGACCCATTTTTTGCGAGAAAGAAAATTGGGTCGCCCGCATTCGCGGGCGATGACGACTATTGTTTGAGAACGAGAATGTTGGGACACCTGGGTCCCCTTCCCCTCGCTTCGCTCGGCCGGGGATGACAATTGGAGTTTGTGAAACTATGAAATCCCGCTGGTCCGATGCCGAAGCGAAAGAGTTCGTCGCGCGCTATGCCAAGCAGGGCGTGGGCGAAGACTTGGCGCTGCGCACCTACACCACGCGGCTGCTGGGCTCCGATCCCAAGCTCGTGCTCCATGGCGGCGGCAATACCAGCGTCAAGACCACGTTGCGCGACCAACTCGGTGACGCGGCAGAGGTGATCTGCGTCAAGGGCTCGGGCTGGGACATGGGCAATATCGAGCCGGCGGGTCTGCCGGCGGTGCGCCTGGCGCCGCTGCGGCGGCTGCGCGCGCTCGAAAAACTTTCCGACGAGGACATGGTCAATTTCCAGCGCATCAATCTCTTGGATTCCTCCGCGCCCAATCCCAGCGTCGAGACCCTGCTGCATGCCTTCCTGCCGCACAAATTCATCGACCACACGCATTCGACCGCGGTGCTGGTGCTGACCGACCAGCCCGACGGCGAGGCGGTGGCGCGCGAGGCCTTCGGCGGCCGCGTCGCGTATGTGCCCTATACCATTCCCGGCTTCGCGCTCGCGAAATCCGTGGCGGATGTCTTCGACCGCAATCCGAAGGTCGAGGGATTGGTGCTGCTGCAGCACGGCATCTTCACCGTCGGCGAGACAGCGAAACAGGCTTACGAGCGGATGATCGAATTTGTGACCATGGCCGAGGAGCGCCTCGCGCGCCGCCGCAAGAAGCGCGCGGCTGTGGAGCTGCCCAAGCACATCGCGAGCGTCGCCGAGATCGCGCCCATCCTGCGCGGCGCCGTCGCCATCGAACGCGATGCGCTGGTGGGCACGGTGAAGCGGCAGATCCTCTGTTTCCGCTCCTCGCCTGCGATCCTCGACTATGTCAACGGCGCGGAGCTTTCGCGCTATGCGCAACAGGGCGTCGTCACCCCCGACCACACCATCCGCACCAAGAACTGGCCGCTGATCGTGCCGGCGCCCGAGGCGCACAAGCTGCACGCGTGGAAACAGGAGGTCGAAGCGGCGGTTGCGACCTTCGTCGCGCGCTATCACGACTATTTCGCGCGCAACGATGCGCGTGCGGTGCCAAAGAAGACCGAGCTCGATCCCTTGCCGCGCGTCGTCCTGGTGCCCGGTATCGGCCTGTTCGGTCTGGGCGCCAGCGCAAAGGACGCCGCCATCGCCGCCGACATTGCCGAGAACACCATCGAAGTGATCACCGACGCCGAGGCCATCGGCACCTACACGCCGATCAGCGAAGCCGACATGTTCGACGTCGAATACTGGTCCTTGGAACAGGCCAAGCTCGGCAAGGCGGCTGAGAAGGTATTGGCGCGGCAAGTCTGCGTCGTCACCGGCGGCGGCTCCGGCATCGGCGCGGCGACGGCGAAGGCGTTCGCGGAGCAGGGCGCGGAGATCGCCATCCTCGACCGCGATCACGATGCCGCGGTGGCCGCCGCGAAGGCGGTGCACAAGCACGCGCTCGCCATCGCCTGCGACGTGACAGATCCGGCCAGCGTGCGCGCCGCCTTCGACAAGGTGGTGGACGCGTTCGGCGGCGTCGACATCGTGGTCTCCAACGCGGGCGCCGCGTGGCAGGGGCGCATCGGCGAGGTCGACGACGCGACCTTGCGCAAATCCTTCGAGCTCAATTTCTTCGCGCACCAGAGCGTGGCGCAGGCCGCAGTCCATGTGATGCGCGCGCAAGGAACCGGCGGCTGCTTGCTGTTCAACACCTCCAAGCAGGCGGTCAATCCGGGCAAGGATTTCGGGCCTTACGGACTCCCTAAGGCCGCGACCCTGTTCCTGGTGCGCCAATACGCGCTCGACCACGGGAAGGACGGTATCCGCGCCAACGCGGTCAACGCCGACCGGGTTCGCTCCGGGCTGCTGACCGACGAGATGGTTGCGGCGCGCTCCAAAGCGCGGGGCGTCAGCGAGTCCGACTACATGAGCGGCAACCTGCTCGGTCGCGAAGTCACCGCCCGCGACGTCGCCGACGCCTTCGTCTATCTCGCCGGCGCCAACAAGACCACCGCCGCGGTCCTCACCGTCGACGGAGGCAATATCGAAGCGGCGTTGCGGTAAGTGCAAAGCTCGTTCCACCGCTCAAACTAAACCGTCATCGCCCGGCTTGTCCGGGCGACCCATCTTTTGCGAAGGGTAAATTGGGTCGCCCGCATAAAGCGGGCGATGACAAATTTTGTATGGAGTATGTTCAAAGATATGGCTCGATATATTGCGTTGGTGGATGGCAAGGCCGGAGCCTATGGCGTGGTGTTCCCGGACCTTCCGGGATGCACGGCCATGGGTAAGACGATGGACGAGGCGATTGCCCATGCCGCCGAAGCCTTGCGCGACTGGGCTGAGGTCACGGAGGAAAGCGGCGCAAGATTTTCGCGCGCGCGTTCGCTTGAAGCGCTGCGCCGCGATGCGGAGGTGAAGAAGGCATTGGCGGACGGCGCAGGTCTCGCAGCCGTGCCGCTGGTGCGCGAAACCGGAAAGCCGGTGAAGGCCAATCTCTCGATCGATTCCGGTGTGCTCGCGGCTATGGACGAGGAAGCCGGCCGCCGAAACCTCACCCGCTCGGCCTTCGTCGAAATGCTCGCCCGCACGATGCTTTCAAGGGTGGCGTGAATACCGTTGCCGGCGGCGACATCGAAGCGGCGCTGCGGTAGGTCGCGACCCACTTGATTCCCGAACGTCATCCCAGGCGAAGCGCGCTCTTCGCGCGCTGAGGAAAGGGGATCCAGGTATGTCTTAACTCAGATGATCTTGCGGTTCGAGCTTGAAGCCATTTCTCTGCGAAGTTTTTCATAAAACCACTCGCAAGCGTCACTTTCGAGCTCGAACAAGGCGATCCGTCTTGTTGCGCCTCGCTCAAAAAAGAATATGGCCCAATCGGCGCCCACATGTTCCAAAATGAATCCTTCGAGCGGAGGATCAGCTCTGGAAAAACTGTACCAGCTGCGATCGATGCCCTCGGCCCTTAGTCGGTCCATCAATTCCTGGAGTAACACTTTTGACCTCCACCTAGATCTCCTTCCCCGCCCCCAGAACAAATTCGGGGTCGGCAGGGGATGACAGTGATCTTGTGGGAATCGGACTACCCCCCATTCGCCCGGAACAGCTCCAAGGTCCGCTGCTTGGCGAGCTTCGCGGCTTCGGCGTTGTAGTCGGTGCGGCGGTCGGAGTTGAATCCGTGGCCGGCGTCGTAGACATAGACCTTCACGTCCGGATGCAGCTTCTGCACGCGCTCGACCTGTTCCATCGGGATGCCGTGATCGTGGCGGCCGAAATGCAGGATGGTGGGACATTTGGGCTGCCACTCCGCCATCTGCGCGATGTTGCCGCCGTAGAAGCCCGACGCCGCCGCCAGCCCGTCGCATTTGCACGCCGCCGCCCAGGTCACGCTGCCGCCATAGCAATAGCCGGTGATGAACACCTTGCCCTTTGCCTTGAGCGCGTCGATGCAGCTCTGCGAATCCGCGATGGACAGATCGAAGGGATGCTCGCCGCGCGCGATCTTGATGGCCTTCTGAACGTCTTCGGGGCTGTAACCGACCTGGAACCCGGGCGCCTCGCGGTCGTAAAGCGACGGGCCCAGCACCTCGTAACCTTCGTCGGCGTAAGCGTCGCAGCATTCCCTGATATGCTCGGTGACGCCGAAGATCTCCTGGATCAGCACCAGCCCGCCGCGCCGTGCACCCTTGGGTTCCACGCGATAGACGCCGATTTCGGCGCCGTCGCTCATCGTCATCTTGGTCATCGTTCCGCGCGTCATCTCATTCTCCGGGTTGGCCGGCGGCGATTAGAGCGCGGCGCGATGGCGCAGGGCAACCACCATTGTGAACAAGGAATTTCACGCGGAGGCGCGGAGTCGCGGAGTACTTGATCCTCCCCCGTTTACGGGGGAGGTGCTGAGCGAGCACTTCGCGAGCGAAGCGGAGGGGGCACGCAGGGAGCACGCCCCCTCCACCGCGCTTCGCGCGGTCCCCCTCCCCCGCTTCGCGGAGGAGGATCATGAAGACACCGCATACTCCGCGTCTCCGCGGCTCCGCGTGAATCTACTGCGGGCGGCGCTGCACCAGACCCTTGCCGGTGAACTCGAAGACGAGTTCGCCGTCGTCGTTGCGCGCCCGGTTGAGGCTCAGCACGATGCCGTGCGAGGGCCGCGATTTGAGCTCCACCTTGCCGACGATCTCGCTCGAATAGTGCAGGGTCGTCCCCGGCCGCACGGGCTTGAGCCAGCGCATGTCCTGATAGCCGGGCGAGACGCCGGCGCGCAGCAAAGGCGAGGCGCCGCCGCCGCGCGCGCGCTCGGCGATGGCGAGCTTCATCCAGATCGCGGCGGTGTGCCAGCCGCTGGCGATGATGCCGCCGAACGGCGAGCGCCTGGCGGCCTCGGGATCGATATGAAAGGCCTGCGGATCGTATTTGCTTCCGAAGCGGATGATCTCGTCCTCGCTGAAGGTGTAGCTGCCGAGATCGCGACGGGCGCCGATCTCGACATCCTCCCAATACATCGCGCTCATGCGCCGCTCCGCGTCGCGATGATCGGGGTCATCGCGATGAGCGCCACCTGTTCGCGCTGATTGAAGACCTTGCAGGCGAAGGTGACGAAGCCGAACGGTTTGGAGGTGGCTTTCGTCTCGATCACCTCGGCCTCCAGCCGCAGCACGTCGCCGGGCCTGACCGGCTTCATCCAGCGCCCTTCCGGCGAGCCGATGCCGCCGCGTGCCGCCGCCAGCGGAATCAGCGCATCGGCGAACATGCGCATGGTCATCGCGCAGGTGTGCCAGCCCGACGCCGCGAGACCGCCGAGGAGGGAATGCTTCGCGGCCTCTTCGTCGAGGTGATGCGGCTGCGGATCGAACTCGCGCGCGAATTCGAGGATCTCGTCTCTGGTGACGCTGTACGGTCCGCCCGCGAAACTGCGGCCGAGCGTGAAGTCTTCGAAGTGGAGGAGGGTGGTCATTGGGCTCACTATGCCATGTCTCCGAAACGGGCCCTAGTCCAACTCGTCATCACCCGGTCGCGCTTCTCGCGCGATCCGGGTGACCCAATTTCTTCCATCCAAGAAAATGGGTCGCCCGGACAAGCCGGGCGATGACGGTTTGGAGGAGAGTGAAAATCAGTTCGCGAACCGGAAATGCATCACGTCGCCGTCGCGCACGACATAGTCCTTGCCTTCCAGGCGGAACTTCCCCGCGTCGCGCGCCCCGGCCTCGCCATTGCACGCGACGTAATCGTCATAGGCGATGGTCTCGGCGCGGATGAAGCCCTTCTCGAAATCGGTGTGGATGGCGCCGGCAGCCTGGGGCGCCCTGGCGCCGTCGACCACGGTCCAGGCGCGCGCCTCTTTCGGTCCGGCGGTGAAGAAGGTGATCAGGCCGAGCAGCGCATAGCCCGCGCGGATCAGGCGGTTGAGTCCCGGCTCCTCGAGCTCCAGGCTCGCCAGGAACTCCGCGCGCTCGGCGGGCGCGAGTTGGGCGACTTCTTCTTCGATGCGGGCCGAGATCGCGACACAGCCCGCGCGCTGGCGCCTGGCCATCTCGGCCACGGCGTTCGAATATTTGTTTCCGTGCGCGGCCGAGGCCTCGTCGACATTGCAGACGAAGAGCACGGGCTTGGCCGTCATCAGGCCGAGCTGCGAATAGGGCGCGCGCTCCTCCGGGGTCAGCTCGGCCAGCCGCGCCGGCTTGCCCTCGCGCAGCAGCGCCAGAGCCTTGGTCATCAGCGCGAGCTGTTCCTTGGAGTCCTTGTCGCCGGTCTTGGCTTTCTTCTCGAGCGGCACGATGCGGCGCTCCAGCGACTCCAGATCGGCGAGCATGAGCTCGGTCTCGACCGTCTCCGCGTCGCCCACCGGATCGATGCGGCCCTCGACATGGGTGACGTCGTCGTCCTCGAAGCAGCGCAGCACATGGGCGATGGCGTCGACCTCGCGGATGGTGGCTAGGAACTGGTTGCCCAGGCCCTCGCCCTTGGAGGCGCCGCGCACCAGCCCCGCGATATCGACGAAGGTGATGCGGGTGGGAATGATCTCGGCCGATCCGGCGATCGCCGCGAGCTTTTCCAGCCGCGAATCCGGCACCGCCACGTCGCCGACATTGGGCTCGATCGTGCAGAAGGGATAGTTCGCCGCCTGCGCCGCCGCGGTCTGTGTCAGCGCATTGAACAAGGTCGACTTGCCGACATTGGGCAGCCCGACAATGCCGCATTTGAAGCCCATGATTCACACTTTCCTCGATGTCGCCCAAGAGGCCCGCGCGGAGGCGCGGAGCCGCGGAGATGAGAGTCGTTACTCCGCGTCTCCGCGTCTCCGCGTGCCTTCTTGCGGTGTTCCGTCCTTCGACACCTTTTCCTTCTTTGCCGGCGGCTTCGTCAGCAGAGCGACCTTGTTCATGAATCCGGCGTCGTCGTCCTTGGCGAGCAGCGGCGCGGCTTCGGCGATGGCGCTCAGCATCGGCACCAGCCAGTCCTCGTCGGCCTTGGTGAAATTGCCGAGCACATGGCCGTGCACGCGGTGCTTCTCGCCGGGATGGCCGATGCCGATGCGCACGCGGCGATAGTCCGGACCGATCGCCGCCGTGATCGAGCGCGCGCCGTTGTTGCCGGCATCGCCGCCGCCGGTCTTTGCTTTCAGCTTGCCCGCCGCGAGGTCGATCTCGTCATGGATGACGACCACGGCGCCGAGCGGCAGCTTGAAGAAGCGCATCGCCGGCCCGACCGACAAACCGCTGTCGTTCATATAGGTCATCGGCTTCAGCAGGATCGTCTTGCGTCCCGCCAGCGCCCCTTCGCTCAGCATGCCCTGGAAGCGCGCGCGCCAGGGTCCGAAGGCGTAGCTTTCATGGATCGTATCCACCGCCATGAAGCCGGCATTGTGGCGATTGCGCGCATACTCCGTACCCGGATTACCCAGGCCGGCGATGAGGAGGGGCGTGTCGGACATTCGCGCACCGGCGCGTCATGCTTCGAGGCGTGCTTCGCACGCACCTCAGCATGACGCAAAAAAGAGGTCGTCACCCTGAGGTGCCCGCGCAAGCGGGCCTCGAAGGGTGACCGGCAAGAACTACTTCTTCTCCGGCGCCTTGGCGGCTCCGGCGGCGGGCGCAGCGCCGGGTGCGGCACCGGCGGCGGGCGCGGCACCTTCGGCCGGGGCAGCGGCCTCCTCGACGGCGGGCGCGGCGGCGGCGGCTGCGGCAGCCGCTGCGGCGGCGCGCTGCTCCTCGATGACGCTGGTCGGCGCGACGATGGAGGCGACGGTGAAGTTCTCTTCGCGCACCGTGGGCTTGGCGCCTTCGGGCAACTGGAAGTCGTTGATGTGCAGCGTGCCGTGGATGTCGAGACCGGAGAGATCGCCTTCGAGATAATCGGGAATGTTGTCCGCCGGGCAGAGCATCTCCACCTCATGGCGCACGATGTTGAGCACGCCGCCGCGCTTCAGGCCGGGCGAATTCTCCTGGCCCTTGAAGCGCACCGGGATGGCGAGCTTGACCGTCGCGCCCGCCACCAGGCGCATGAAGTCGACATGCACCGGCCGGTCGGTCACCGGATCGAGCTGGAGCTGGCGCGGGATGACGCGCTGCTTCTTGCCGCCGACCTCCAGCATGAACAAGGTGGTGAGGAAGCCGCCCTGGCCGACATGCAGCCCCAAAGTATGGGCGTCGACCGACAGGTTCTGCGGCGCCTCGCTGCCGCCATAGACCACGGCGGGGATGCGTCCCTTGCGGCGGGTCTGATAGGCAGGGCCCTTACCGGTCCCGGGGCGCGGCTCCGCGCTCAATTCCTGCATCTGGCGCATGGAAGGATTCCTTGATTTTCCGGGATTTTGGCGACGGTCGCACCCGGAAAGCGGGGCTTTTAGCCGAACCCCGCCCCCGGCGCAACCGCTATCGGGCTCAGCCGCGGTGGTGGCCGGCTTCGAGCACGTCCTCGATATATCCCATGCGCACCAGCACGCTCAGCGCCACCGCCAGGGGCGTCGCCAGCACCGCGCCCCAGACCCCGAAGATGATGCCGAAGGCCACGATCGCGAGCAGGTTGATCACCGGCGACAGCGACACGGCCCAGCGCTGCAGCAGGGGCTGGGTGACGTTGCCCTCGATGGTCAGCGCCACCGCGTAGACCAGCCCGGCATAGAAGGCGAGGGTGGGACTGACGCTGAGCGCCAGCAGGAGCCCCGGGATCACCGCCGCCAACGGTCCGATATAGGGCACGAAGACCGACACGCCGGTCAGCAGTCCGAGTGCCAGCGGCAGTGGCGCGCCCACCAGCCACAGCCCGACCCCCGTGACGGTGCCGACGAACAGCATGTCCAGCGCCATGCCCATCAGCCAGCGCTGCAGCGCGTCGCCGGTGGCGTTCATGATGTGGCTGACGCGCAGGCGCCTGTGCGGCGGAAACAGCCGCACCACGCCCTTCTGATAAGTCCCCGGATCGGCTGCGAGATAGATGCCCACCATCAGCACCAGCAGCGCCTCGCCCAAGCCGCCGAGCACGCCCCCCGCCAGCGGAATGGCCTGCAGCAGAGTCTCGCCCGAGGGCGCGCTGTTGCCCAGAAGGCCCAGGAACCAGCGGCCCTCCTGATATTTCTGGAGCCAGGTCTTTCCGGCGGCGACCGCGGTCGGGATTTCCTTGAGCAGCGAGGTGAACTGGTCGATGGCGAGCGCGCCGAACATGGTGAAGAAGCCGATCGCCAGCGCGAACAGGCCCAGCGTCACGATGAGCAGCGCGATGTGGTCCGGGACGCGCAGGTGACGCTGCACCGGCGATGCCATGGTGCGCAGGATTACCGCCACCACCACGCCGCCGAATCCCAAGACCAGCACCAGCGCGATCTGCCACAAGGCCACCAGCACCGCGACGATCAGCGCGCCGACCAGCACCTTGCGCGCGAAGTCGAGCGTCGAACCGTCACTGGGCGGCGGCAGCGGCTGTTCCATGGTCGCAGTAGGGCACGGGTGGACGGATTAGGCCAGTGCCCGTTACGTCCGCTATTCACCATCCTTCGTCATGGCCGCCCCCGAGGCGGCCATCCAGCGCGCGAGCGTCTGCGAGCGCGAAAGGTGTCACTGGATGGCCGGGTCAAGCCCGGCCATGACGAAATTAAAAAGTCGTTCGAATCTCAGTCATCGCCTGTGCGGCCGCGCCTTCGCCTTCTTCTCCGCCGGCTTGCTCGCCTCCCATGCTTCGTGCAGCAGCGCCTCCATCTCCTTCTTGGAGACCTTGGCCGGCTGGACGATGACGTGGGCGGTCTTGCCCCACATGTATTTGACGAAGATATCCGGCGCCGCCTCGAAGAGGAATTCCTTGCGCTCCTCGGGCAGGTTCAGCCACAGCCCGTCGGGCCGGATCACCGCGAAGATGCGCCGCTCGGTACGGAAGGCCGGCCGCCGCCAATGATCGACCTCCTTCACGCCTTCCAGCGCGAGCGCGGCTTTGCGGATATCGGCGGCGGCGGGCATGGGCTGGTCTCGCAAGTTCTCCCCGAATGTCATATAACTCTCCGCAATCAGCAGCTACTGGGAATTGCGGAATGGACTACAAGCGCATTACCACCGATCCCGAACGAATGGGCGGCATGCCCTGCATCAGAGGCTTGCGAATTCCGGTCGCAACGGTCATCGGAATGGTGGCCGAAGGCATGAAGGATGACGAGATCCTGAAGGCATATCCCGACCTGGAGCACGATGACATCCGCGAGGCATTGCGATTTGCGGCAAGCGCGGTACGCGAGCGCGAACTGCCGCTGATGAAGGCGTGAGGTTCCTGGTCGACAATGCACTTTCGCCCCTGATCGCGCGGCAACTGCGCGACAACGGCCATGATGCAACGCATCTTCGCGATCTTGGACTCCAAGCAGCCCCCGACGAAGTCGTCTTCGATCTCGCCGCTGCGGAGGATCGGATTCTTATTTCGGCCGATACCGATTTCGGCGCCCTTCTTGCCCGCCGGTCTCTGACAAAGCCATCGGTCATCTTGTTTCGCGGCGAAATCACGCGCAATCCCAAAATCCAGGCGGCGACGCTGCTGGCGAACTTGCCGGCGATAGAGGACGCTGTTCTCGCTGGCAGTATCGTCGTCTTCGAGGAAGCGCGGGTCAGGATACGGAATCTGCCGCTGACAGGATCATCCTAGTCGAACAAGCTCGACACGCTTTCCTCGCTGTTGATGCGGCGGATGGCTTCGGCGAGGAGCGAGGCGATGGAGATGCGGCGGATGTGGCCCGTGGCCTGGGCGATCTCCGGCGTCACCGCGATGGAGTCGGTGATGACCAGCGATTTGAGCTTGGAGCCCTTGATGCGCGCCACCGCGCCGCCGGACAGCACGCCGTGCGTGGCATAGGCGCAGACGTCCTTCGCCCCCTCGCGCAGCAGGACCTCGGCGGCGTTGCAGATGGTGCCGCCGGAATCGACGATGTCGTCGATCAGGATGCAGGAGCGCCCCTCGACGTCGCCGATGATGTTCATCACTTCGCTTTCGCCGGCGCGTTCGCGGCGCTTGTCGACGATGGCGAGATCGGTGCCGAGCCGCTTGGCCAGCGCGCGCGCCCTGACCACGCCGCCGACGTCGGGCGAGATCACCATCAGATTGTCCTGGCCGAGATAGTCGGTGATGTCCTTCACCATCACCGGCATGGCGAAGAGATTGTCGGTCGGGATGTCGAAGAAGCCCTGGATCTGGCCGGCATGGAGATCGACGGTGAGCACGCGGTCTGCGCCCGCATGGGTGATCAGGTTGGCGACCAGCTTGGCGGAGATCGGCGTGCGCGGTCCCACTTTGCGGTCCTGCCGCGCGTAGCCGAAATAGGGGATCACCGCGGTGATGCGCCGGGCCGAGGAGCGGCGCAGCGCGTCGATGACGATGAGCAGCTCCATCAAATTGTCGTTGGCCGGATAGCTCGTCGACTGGATGACGAAGATGTCCTCGCCGCGGACGTTCTCGCGGATCTCGACGAACACTTCCATGTCGGCGAAGCGCCGCACCACCGCGTCGACCAGCGGCAGCTTGAGAATGCGCGCCATGTTCTCGGCGAGCGCCGGGTTGGAATTGCCGGCGAGAAGCTTCATGCCCCGCGCTGCTTTCATCTCGGTCATCCCTGCGCGTCCAGCCCGTGAAGGTTCGATGACGGGCTTTTAGCAAGGGGGAGGCAGCCGGTAAACGGCGTCCGTCAGCTTCGGAGCACGATTGCCGAGACCTGGCGGCCGTAATCCGATTCGCGGCGGTGGGTGGCGCGCCGGAAACTGAAGAAATCGTCGCCGTTCGCATAGGTGCAGGGGCAGAGAGCTTCCACCGATGCTAAGCCTGCGCTGTTCAGACGCATGGCGACGAAACCTTCCAGATCGAAGCGAAAATGTTCCGGCCTGCCGCTCGGCGCGAAGAAGCCGGCGTTGGCTATGTCCGCATCGAGGAAGCGCGCGCGGAATTCAGGCCCGACCTCGTAGTTCGATTGCGAAATGCAGGGGCCGACGGCGGCCGCAATCCGCGAACGCTGAGCGCCGAGATCTTCCATAGCCGCGATCGCGGCTTCGCTCACGCCGCCAAGCGCGCCTTTCCAGCCGGCGTGCGCGGCGCCGACAACGCGCGCTTGGCGGTCCGCGAGCAGCACCGGGGCGCAATCGGCGGTGAGGATGCCGAGCGCGAGACCCGGCAGGTTCGTCGCCATCGCGTCCGCCTGCGGCCCTTCGCCCAAGGCCCAGGGCTCCGTCACGGTGACGGCTTTGGCCGAATGCACCTGATAGAGGGTCACCAGCGCGGCGCCCGGCACGAGCGCCTCGCCGGCGCGCCGCCGGTTCTCCACCACGTCCGCGCGCACGTCGCCCGATCCGGGCCCGCAGTTCAGGGACGCGAAGATGCCCTTCGACACGCCCCCGCGCCGCCCGAAGAAGCCGTGGGCGATGGCGGGTGAAGTCAAGGACGGCGCGGTCAGGATGAGCATGAGTCGCATCGTAGAACAAAAGACGTTCTCATAGATTCAAAAGAAGTGTCATTCCCGGCCGAACGACCGAAGGGAGTGAGGGGAAGGGAATCCATCTGCGTCTGCTTGGTCCAATTGGATTCCCTTCCCCTCCCCCGGACCAAGTCCGGGGGAGGCCGGGAATGACACTCTGTTGTGGGAGCAGTGTTCAAAACCCCGGCGGCCGCGGCGCGACTTTGGGCAGGATCGCGAGGGCCTTGAACAGCGTGCCCATCTGTTTGGCGTTCACCAGCCGGTCGAGCTGGGCCCACAGCGTGCTTGCGGTCGCGCGGTTGTGGCTGGCCAGCTGCTCGAAGCGTTGCGCAATTCCCAGAGCTTCGAGAAACGCCGCCTGGGACACAGGTCCATAGACCGACGCACCCTCCGCTTCGGCCGCGGCCGCCAGCGCGGCGAAGTCGACATGGGCCGAAAGATCGCGGTCTCCCGGGTTGTCGAGGACAGAGGCGAAAGCGTGGCCGCGCACAGCCTGCAGCGTCTCGCCGAACGCGGGCGCATCGTAGCCGTAGTCGACGATCAGCGCGCCGCCGCCTTGCGCCGCAACCCCGCGCGCGATCTCGCCGACGATCGCAAGCGCCGGCTGGCACATTTCATACACGGCGCCGTCGGGCGCATCGGCGCGGTCCACGGGGATCAGGGCATCCGCCACCGGTACCGGCGCCAGCGCGAAGGCGAGCTTGTCGCCCGCGCGCGTCACCATGCGCTCGCACCAGCCGCGAGCCGTCTTGACGAATTGGCGGATGGGAAGCGCATCGAAGAACTCGTTCGCCAGCAACAACAGCGGCCGGTCGTTCGGCACCGAGTCGAAGCGCTCCTGCCACTGCACCTTCTCTCCCTTCAATAGCTCTTCCTGCTTTGCGCGCAGCAGCGGGCTTGCTTCGACGAGAACGACGTCGAGGGCGTCGAGGAATTCGGGCGCGAGCTTTGCGGCGCGCAGCGCGTCCGCCATCAAGGTGCCGCGGCCGGGGCCCAGCTCCACCAGCCGCTTCGGAGACGGCCGGTTCTGGTCGCGCCAGACCTGGACGCACCACAGCCCGAGCAACTCGCCGAACACCTGGCTGATCTCGGGAGCGGTGACGAAATCGCCGGCACGGCCGAAGGGATCGCGCGCGGCATAGTACTCAGCGTTCGCCAGCGCCATGAACTCGGCGACGGTCATCGCGCCCTGCGCCGCGATCCGCGCGGCTATGCGCTCATGCAGCGCGTTCAACGGCTGTGGGCCTTTTGAGCGCGTACCACGCCAGCACGGCGCCGGCGGCAAGTAGCGCCACCGACAACGCCTGGCCCATGCTGAACCAGCCGAGGAACGGGGTGTCGGGCTCGCGGAAGAACTCGACCACGAAGCGCAGCAGGCCGTAGCCGGCAAGGAAGATGGCGCTGATCAGTCCGGGCCGCTCGTGCAGGCGAAAGATGCGCAGGCAGATCTGCAGCACCGCGAACAAGAGGAGTCCTTCCAGCGCCGCTTCGTAGAGCTGGCTCGGGTGGCGCGGGATGTGGTCCTGCGCGCGCGGGAAGATCATCGCCCAAGGCACGTTGCTCGGTTTGCCCCAGAGCTCGCCATTGATGAAATTGGCGATGCGGCCGAGGAATTGCCCGATGGGCTGCACCAGGCAGACCAGATCGCCGATCATCAGGAAGCTGAGCTTGCGCCTGCGGCAGAACAGCCAGATCGCGAGGATCACGCCGATCGCGCCGCCATGGAACGACATGCCGCCGTCCCATGCTGCGATCAGGCGCAGCGGATGACTGAGGAATCCCCCAGGCAGACCGGTGCAATAGGGCGCGTGCGGCGAGGAGAGGCAGAGGAACGTGCCGTAGAAGATGTCCCAGCCCAGCCTGCCGCCGATCACCACGCCCAAGGTCGCCCAGACCACGAGATCGCCCATGTCCTCTTCGGTCGCGGGCGGGGTGCCGTTGAAGGGGGGATTCGTCCACAGCGATTTCTGCCGCAGCATGGCGACGACGAACCACCAGCCGAGCAGCAGCCCCGCGACATAGGCGAGCGCGTACCAGCGGATGGCGAACGGCCCCCAAATGTGAATCAGGACCGGATCGATCTGCGGAAACGGGATGACCATGGCAAACGGCGATAGCGGGTGGCGAACGGGGACGCTAGGCTGATTTGGCTTTCTTTGCCATTCGCCATTGGCTATTCGCTAGTCGCCCAACCGGCGGAGACGCCCATGCAGACCGATAACCCATTTCTCGACGGCCTGGCCAGGCTCTTCACCGATGCGGCCGGCGCGGCGCAGAGTCTGCGCGGCGAGATCGACGGCTTCGTCCGCCAGCGGCTGGAGAAGCTGGTGTCCGACATGAACCTGGTCTCGCGCGAGGAGTTCGAAGCGGTCAAGGCGATGGCGGCAAAGGCGCGCGCCGAAAACGAATCCTTGAGCGCGCGCATCGCCGCGCTGGAAGGGCGTCAACCGAATCCTTGACCAAATCCTTGAAATGACTCCGTGAATGGCGGCGCAAAGCTGTGCATGGCATCGCCGCCGCCGGACCGGCCGTGAGAGGACTCTTGTGCGGCCACAAAATCTTGTGTCACCTTGAATTCGCAACGCACTGATTTGCGTCGCACCCCACGCGTAGGAGTCCCAAGATGACGGGCATCCAACTGAACGAAATCCCGGCCGGTCCCCACCCGCTCGACATGCTCGAGCAGGCGGTGGAGGACAATGGCTGGCACTTCGAGCGGGCGGGGCGCGACGAACTCAACCTCACCGTGGCCGGGCGCTGGTCCGACCATCACTTCAATTTCACCTGGCGCGAAGACCTTCAGTCGCTGCATCTGTCCTCGGCCTTCGACATGCGGGTGGGCGGCGAGGTGCGCCGCTCCGCGGTGGCCGATCTGCTGATGTACGTGAACGCGCGGCTGTGGATCGGCCATTTCGACCTCTGGCCCGACGAGGGCACCATCGTCTTCCGCCACGCGATGATCTTTCCCGATTCGCGGGTGAGTGCCGCGCAGTGCGAGGCGCTGCTCAATCTGGGCGTCGAGGCGTGCGAGCATTATTACCCCGCGTTCCAGTTCGTGCTCTGGGGCAACAAGAGCGCCGAGGACGCCATCGCCGCCGCCATCCTGGAGTGCGCCGGACAGGCGTGAGTCGCCGGCGCTCGTTGCAAAAAGAAAAGTATTTCACGCGGAGACGCGGAGCCGCGGAGGTTCTTCGAAATCCGTCATGGCCGGGCTTGTCCCGGCCATCCATGCTCTCGCTGCGAGACCGAGTTCATGGGTGGCCGCCTCAAGAGCCTGCACTCGCGCCGCGCAAAGCGCGGTCCCGGGTGGCGGCCATGACGAATTGGAGAGTTCTCCGCGCCTCCGCGCCTCCGCGTCTCCGCGTCTCCGCGTGAACCCTTTCCTGGTTTCAAAACGATCGGGTCGGCAGCATAGTCACCCCATGCCCCAGGACAGATCCCGGTTTCCCATCCTTCTCGTCGGCGCGGGCAAGATGGGCGGCGCCATGCTGGAAGGTTGGACCAAGGCCCGCCTCGGCCCCGTCGTCGTCGTCGAGCCCAAACCCGATCCGCGGCTAAAGAAGCTCAAGGGCGTCGCCATCGTGCGTTCGATCGAGAACGTGCTGCCCGCCGAGCTGCGCGCCTGCGTCGTCGCGCTGAAGCCCCAGGTGCTCGCGGTCGAAGCCGCGCGGCTCAAGCCCGTCGCCGACACGGGCGTCGCGATGATCTCCATCGCCGCCGGCACCAGCATCGCGACGCTGAAGCGGGCGTGGGGCAGCGGCGCGCATATCCTGCGCGCGATGCCGAACACGCCGGGCGCCATCGGCCGCGGCATCACCGCGATCCATGCCGGCACAAAAGCGAGCGCCGCCGACCGCAAGCTCGCCGAGCGCCTGCTCGCGCCCCTGGGCGAGACCGTGTGGATGGCGAAGGAGTCGCTGATCGACGTGACCACCGCGGTCTCCGGCTCCGGACCGGCCTATGTCTTCCTGCTCGCCGAAGCGCTCGCCGACGCCGCCGCGGCGCAAGGCATGCCGCGCGAAGATGCCGAGCGCCTGGCGCGCGCCACCGTGACCGGCGCCGGCGCGCTGCTCGCGTCCGACAACCGCGCGCCCGAGGAACTGCGCCGCGACGTCACCAGCCCCGGCGGCACCACCGAAGCCGCGCTCGCCGTGCTGATGGGAACGGCCGGCCTGAAACCCCTCATCGCCCGCGCCGTCGCCGCCGCCAACAAACGCGCGAAGGAACTGGCGTCGTAGAAGTAGGATTGCACGCGGAGCCGCGGAGCACGCGGAGAAGCTCGAATGATCCTCCTCCGCGAAGCGGGGGGCGATAGCGACAGCGTCATCGCGACCGCGCAAAGCGCGGTGGAGGGGGCGGGGCCCGAACCAGATTTCACGCGGAGACGCGGAGTCGCGGAGAAGCTGATCCTCTCCCCTGTACGGCGGAAAGGCGTTGTTTCGCACTCTCCACACCGTCATCGCCCGCTTCATGCGGGCGACCCATTTTTCCAAAGGGAAATTGGGTCACCCGGATCGCGCGAAGAGCGCGACCGGGTGATGACGAGGGGGGTTATGAGATGGCTGCGGGAGTCCGCGACGGCGCACTCCGCGTCTCCGCGCCTCCGCGTGAAATTCAGTGTACGGAGTATATGCGAAGAAGAATTCCGCCGCTTATAACCGACTCACACCGGTAGCCGCACGATGGCGCGCAGGCCGCCTTGGGGGCTGGTGTCGAGCACGAGGTCGCCGCCATGGGCGCGCGCGACGTCGCGGGCGATGGCGAGGCCGAGGCCGACGCCGCCGCTCTGCAGGTTGCGGCCCTGGTCGAGGCGGTGGAACGGCTTGAACGCCTCCTCGCGCAGCTTCTCCGCGATGCCGGGGCCGTCGTCGTCGATGACGATCTCCGCCGTCTTGTCGTCGCGGCTGACATGGACGAAGACGTGGCGGCCGTGCTTGAGCGCATTGTCGACGAGGTTGGCGATGCAGCGGCCGAGCGCCTGCGGCTTCACCGCCAGCATCACCGGTGCCGCGGTGTCGACGCTGAGGCGCCTCGGCTCCGCCATGCGCGCGCGCACCGCACGCTCGGCCGCGCCGCGCGCGAGCGCCACGAGGTCGATGACGCTGGAGTGCTCGCCGGCGCCGCCGCGCGCGAAGTCGAGATACTCGTTCAGCATGCTCTCCATCTGCACCACGTCGTCGAGCATGGCGTCGATGTCGGCGCTGGGCTTCATCAGCGCCAGTTGCAGGCGGATGCGGGTGAGCGGCGTCTTGAGGTCGTGGCTGACGCCGGCCAGCATCTCGGTGCGCTGCTGCACGAAGCGGTCGAGCCGCTCGCGCATGGTGAGGAAGGCTTGCGCCGCGCGCCGCACTTCGCTCGCGCCATAGGGCTTGAAATCGGCGACCGGACGGCCCTTGCCGAAGGCGTCCGCGGCGCGCGCCAGCCGCTCGATCGGCCTGACCTGGTTGCGCAGGAAGAGGATCGCGACCGCGAGCAGGATGAGCGCCGAACCCGCCATCCACAGGATGAAGATGTCGGGCGCCGACACCGTGGCGCGCTCGCGCGGCACGATCAGGCGCAGCACGCCGTCATGCACCTCGACGCGGATGTCGAAATCGTCGCCCGCGCGCGCGGTCTCGAAGTGGCGCACCTCGCCGATCTGCTGGGCGATCACTTCGTCGAGCGCGCGGTCGATGGTGCTCTGATGCCGCGGCTGGCGCGACGGCGGCGGGATCGTCTGGCCGGGCAGGAAGGCGATGTCGTAGCGCAGCCGGCGCGCCGCCAGCGCGCGCAGGGCTTCGCGCTCGGGCTTGGGATATTTGTCTTCCATCGCGACCAGGAACGAGACGTCCGCGGCGATGTCGCGCGACAGCCGCCGCGTGGAGGCGTCGATGTCGCGCTCGAAGAAGATGTAGGAGACGATACCCTGCAGGATCACCACCGGCGCCACGATGATGATCAGGGAGCGGCCGAAAAGCCCCCGCGGCATCGCGCGGCGGAACAGGCGGTCGGGGCGCAGGGACTCAACCGACATGGTCGGGCACCAGCACATAGCCCACGCCGCGCACGGTCTGGAGATAGAGCGGCAGCTTGGGATCCTCCTCGATCTTTCGGCGCAGGCGCGTCACCTGCACGTCGATGGAGCGCTCGAGCGTCACGCCCAGCCTGGCGCAGAGATCGCCGCGCGAGAACGAGCGTCCGGCATTGGCCGCGAACAGCATCAGCAGCGCCGATTCGGAGCTCGTCAGCTTCACCGGCTTGCCGCGGCGGCGAAGCTGCCCGCGCTTGGGGTCGAAGACGCATTCGCCCATCTTCACTTCGGCATGCGCGCTGCGGGCCGCCGGCGTGGCACGCCTGAGCAGCGCGCCCAGCCGCAGCAGAAGCTCGCGCGGCTCGAACGGCTTGGCGAGATAGTCGTCGACGCCTTGTTCGAGGCCGGCGATCCGGTCCTGCGCGTCGCCGCGCGCCGTCAGCATCAGGATCGGCGTCTGCCAATGGGCACGGACGTCGCGGGCGAAATCGAGCCCCGATTCGCCCGGCATCATGACGTCGAGAATCAGCAGGTCGAAGGCCATGCTCTTCATCAGGTTGCGGGCCTCGGCCGCGTCGCCGGCGGCGCTGACGCGAAAGCCGTTCGAGGACAGGTAGCGCTGCAGCAGCTCGCGCAGCCGCTCGTCGTCGTCCACCACCAGCAGATGCGCGTCCTCGACCTTGGCGCCGCTCATGCTGCGCTGCATTCCGGGGCGCGCTTTTGTTTCGTTCCGAAGCGGCGCGGATGGGCTGCAACGAACGTTTGCGGCGGCCTGCGCGCAATGAAATGCAAGCCCGGGCACAAGACTTGCCTCATCCCTTCAAGCCATGGAAAGAGTGGCGCGCGTTGCCGCGCGAAATGCGTATTTTGCGGCGGACATGGCGTCACAGTTACGCTGGCTGCGCGTTGAGGGCAAGAGTGGGAGGCGAAACATGGCCGAAATCGTTCCTTTCGACCGCCGGGAAGGTTTCCTGTGGTTCGACGGCAAGCTCGTGCCCTGGGCGGACGCCAAGATCCACGTCCTGACCCACGGGCTGCACTATGCCTCCTGCGTGTTCGAGGGCGTGCGCCTCTATTCCGGCCGCGTCTACAAGCTCCAGGAACATACCAAGCGCCTGTTCACGAGCGCCGAGATCCTCGGCATGAAGATTCCGTACACGGAGCAGGACATCGAAGCGGCCACCATCGCGGTCTGCAGGGCGCAAGGGTACGAAGACGCCTATATCCGCCCCGTGGTGTGGCGCGGCTCGGAACAGATGTCGGTCGCAGCTCCCAAGTCGCGCATCCACGTCGCCATCGGCGTGTGGCAATGGCCCACCATGTTCGACGCCGCGGCCAAGCTCAAAGGCGTGCGGCTGGAGATTTCCAAATGGCGCCGGCCCGCGCCGGATACCGCGCCGACCCAGGCCAAGGCCGCCGGCCTCTATATGATCTGCACGATGTCGAAGCACGACGCCGAAAGCCGCGGCTACGCGGACGCGATGATGCTCGACTATCGCGGCTATGTGGCGGAAGCAACCGGCGCCAACATCTTCTTCGCCGAGAACGGCAAGCTGCATACCCCCATCGCCGACTGCTTCCTGAACGGCATCACGCGCCAGAGCGTCATCGCCCTGGCACGCGCGCGCCAGATCCCGGTGATCGTGCGTCATATCCGTCCGGAGGAACTGGCCGGCTTCGAGGAATGCTTCGTCACCGGTTCGGCCGCGGAAGTGACGCCGGTGAGCGAGATCGGTCCCTATACCTTCAAGCCCGGCCGCCTTTGCGAAGCGATGATGCACGCCTATCAGGCCGACGTCCGCGCGCCCGTCAGCGAAGTCGTGCTGGACAAGGCCAGCTGACAATGGCGCGCGCTGCGCCGAAAAGCCCGTCGGCATCCGCGCTGATCGATGCGCGCATCGCCGAGCTCGGAGATTGGCGGGGCAAGACCCTCAGCCGCATTCGTGCGCTGATCCGCCAGGCCGACCCGGACATCGTCGAGACCTGGAAATGGCGCGGTGTGCCTGTCTGGGAGCATGACGGCATCGTCTGCACCGGCGAGACCTACAAGGCCGTGGTGAAGACGACGTTCGCCAAGGGCGCGGCGCTGGCGGACCCTTCCGGCCTCTTCAATGCGAGCCTGGAGGGCGGCACGCGGCGCGCGATCGATTTCCGCGAGGGCGACAAGATCGACGAAAAGGCGTTGAAAGCGCTGATCCGCGCGGCCGTCGCCCTGAACAAGACGAAGACCAAGAAGAAGAACGCCTAGCGCTTCCACTTGGCCGCGGCATCGTCGTCGCTCGCTTTGGCGTCGACCCATCGCACGCCGTCGTCGTACTCCTCCTGCTTCCAGAACGGCGCATGGACCTTCAGATAGTCCATGATGAAGGCGCAGGCGTCGAAGGCCGCGGCGCGGTGTGCGGACGCGACCGCCACGAACACGATCTGCGCGCCGGGAACGAGCCGGCCGACGCGGTGGATCACCCTGACACCCAAAAGGGGCCAGCGCCGCTTTGCTTCGGCCACATGGCGGGCGATTTCGCGCGCGGTCATCGCCGGATAATGCTCGAGCGTCAGCGCCTTCAGATTCGCTTCGCCGCGCACATAGCCGGTGAAGGTCGCAATGGCACCCGCGCCGCCGGCTTGCGCCTTCAGTGCCGCGATCTCCGCGCCCGCGTCGAAATCGTCCTCGAAGATGTCGATGCGCGTGCTCATCCGCCGGTCACCGGCGGGAAGAACGCCACCTCGTCGTCGGGCGAAACGGGCGTGTCCAAGGCGACGTGGTCCTGATTCACCGCCGCGCGCAGGCGCGAGAGATCGCCGAAGGCTTCCGCATAGCCGCCGCCGCGCGCCTTGAGCGCTTCGGCCAAGTCGCGCACGGTCGCGATCTGCGACGATGGAGAGAGCATCTCCTCGCTGCGTCCGATCTTCTGCCGCACCCAGGCGAAATAGAGCAGCTTCATGGCACCGGCCCGTGCAGGTGCTGCAAGCCGGCGCGGAAATAAACGGCGCCCGTGTAGACGGTGAGCGCGGCCGCGACCCAGAGCATGCCATAGGCGAAGGCGTTGTAGCTGACCGCCGGCACTCCGGGAAAGAATCTGTCCGCGAGCGGCGTGAGGATCATGGCGCCGATCGCGATCATCTGCAGCGCGGTCTTGAACTTGGCGAACACCGTGACGGGCACGCTGACCTTGGCGCCGGCCAGGAACTCGCGCAGGCCCGACACCAGGATCTCGCGCGACAGGATGATCAGCGCCGGCACCAGCTTGAGCAGGCCGCGCACGCCGTAATTCAGGCTGAACTCGCGGATCGACCCTTCGGCCACCAGCATCATCAACGCGACCGCGACCAGGATCTTGTCGGCAATGGGATCGAGCATGCGGCCGAAATCGGAACCGGCATTGAGCTTGCGCGCCGCAAGACCGTCGAGCGCGTCGCTGAGGCCCGCGATGCAGAAGACCGCGAACGCCGTCAGCCGCGCCGCTTCGCCAGGCAGCACGAAGGCGAGAGCGAAGACCGGCACCAGGACGATTCGCAGGATGGTCAGGATGTTGGGAAGGGCGAGCATCGAGCCGAGACTAGGCCGGATTCGCGCGATTTGCAGCCCGCATCCGATTCGCGAATCGAAAATACGTCCGTCGATCACCCTCCAGGATGAAAGAAATCGTAAATCTTCTTCGCCAATGTCTCGCTGACGCCGCCGACCGAGGCGAGTTCGGCGACGCTGGCGCCGGACACCGCGCGGGCAGACCCGAAATGCTGCAGCAGCGCGCGTTTGCGCCCTGCACCCACGCCGGCGATCTCGTCCAGCGGGTTGGCGCCGATCGCCTTTGAGCGCTTCTTGCGGTGCGTGCCGATGGCGAAGCGATGCGCCTCGTCCCGCAGCCGCTGCAGGTAGTAGAGAACCGGGCTTTTGGGATCGAGACGGAACGGTTCGCGGCCGGGCAGGTAAAAGTGCTCGCGGCCCGCGTCCCGGTCGTGCCCCTTGGAGATCGCCACCAGCGTGACGTCCTCGACGCCCAGATCGGCGAACACCTGGCATGCCACCGCTAGCTGACCCGGTCCTCCATCGATCAGCGCCACGTCCGGCCATTTGGTCTTGGGATCGCCTTCCTCCTTCACCAGCCGCGCGAAGCGGCGCGTCAGCACTTCGCGCATCATCGCGTAGTCGTCACCCGGCGCGAGCTCGGTCGATTTGATGTTGAACTTGCGGTACTCGCCTTTTTCGAAACCGTCCGGTCCGGCGACGATCATGGCACCGACCGCCTGCGCTCCCTGGATGTGCGAGTTGTCGTAGACTTCGATCCGTCGCGGCGCAGACTCGAGCCCGAACACTTCGGCCACACCGTCGAGCAGCTCGCGCTGCGCGCTGTTCTCGGCGATGCGGCGCGAGAGCTGTTCGCGCGCATTCTGCACCGCCATGTCCACGATCTCGCGTTTCTCGCCGCGCTGGGGATGCATAATCTCGACCCTGTGGCCGGCGCGCATCGACAGCGCTTCGGCCAGAAGCGCGCGCTCGGCAATGTCGTCGGAGAGCAGAATGAGCTTGGGCGCGGTGCGCTCGTCGTAGAACTGGCCGATAAAGGCGCTCAGCACCTCCGCCGTCGAAAGCTCGCGCGGGCTCCTCGGGAAATAGGGCTTGTTGCCCCAGTTCTGCCCGGCGCGGAAGAAGAAGACCTGGATGCAGGTCTCGCCGCCCTGGGAATGGGCGGCGAAAACATCGGCTTCGGCGAAGGTGGAAGGATTGATCCCCTGCGTCGACTGGATCTGGTTCATGGCGCGCACGCGGTCGCGCAGGCGCGCTGCGCGCTCGAAATCCAGCGCCTCCGCCGCCTTGTTCATATCCTCGACCAGCTCGCCCTGGACGACGCGGCTCTTGCCGTCGAGGAACAGCTCCGCCTCGCGCACTAGTTCGCGGTAGCCGGCCCCGTCGATGCGCCCGACGCAGGGCGCGCTGCAACGCTTGATCTGGAACAGCAGGCAGGGCCGCGTCCGCGCCTCGAACACCGAATCCGAGCAAGAGCGCAGAAGAAAAGCCCGCTGCAAGGTGTTGAGCGTTCGGCCCACCGCCTGGGCGCTGGCGAAGGGCCCGAAATAGACCCCCTTGGCGCTCCTGGCGCCGCGATGCTTGAGGAGTTGGGGGAACGAATGATCCTCGCGCAGCAGGATGTTCGGAAACGACTTGTCGTCGCGATAGGAAACGTTGTAGCGCGGCTTGAGCCGCTTGATCAGGTTGGATTCGAGCAGCAGCGCCTCGGTCTCGGAGGCGGTGGTGACGAACAGCATCTCGGCGGTGTCGGCGATCATGCGCGAGATGCGCTCGTTGTGGCCGCCGGTCTTGGCATAGGATGCGACGCGCTTCCTGAGCGACTTCGCCTTGCCGACATAGAGCACCTCGCCCTTGCCATCCATCATGCGATAGACGCCCGGCGCATCGGGCAGCGTCTTCACATAGGCGGCGATGCGGGCCACGCCCTTGAGCGGCGCCTCGCGATCGTTTTGTGCGTCGATTTCTGCCATGATCTGCCTATAATACGCCGCCTGGCCGGCGTCAGGGCAACTGCCAAGGGGTCTTCGTGCCGATCTTCCGCCAGATGTTCGATCCGGCATCCTCGACCTATACGTATCTGCTGGCCGATGGCGGCGAGGCAGTGCTGATCGATCCGGTTTTCGAGCAGGCGCATCGCGACCGCGCCCTGATCGAGGAGCTCGATCTCACCTTGGCCGCGACGCTGGAGACCCACGTCCATGCCGACCACGTCACCGGCGCCTGGCTGCTCAAGCGGCGCCTGGGCAGCGAAATCTTCGTCTCGGCGGACAGCGGCGCGGACGGTGCCGACCGCTACCTCAAGGACGGCGATCGCGTCCAGTTCGGCATGCGCTCGCTCGGCGTGCGCGCGACGCCGGGACACACGGCGGGCTGCGTCACCTATGTGCTCGACGGCGAGGAGATGGCGTTCACCGGCGACTGCCTGCTCATCCGCGGATGCGGGCGCACCGATTTCCAGGGCGGCGATCCTGCGACGATGTTCCGCTCGGTGCGCGAGCGCATCTTCGCGCTTCCCGAAGACTGTCCGCTCTATCCCGCCCATGATTATCGCGGCCTGACCTCGACCAGCGTGGGCGAGGAGCGCGGTTTCAACCCGCGGCTGGGCGACGCCTCGAGCGAGGCGGAATTTGCGCTCTATATGAAAAACCTCGGCCTGCCGCATCCCAAACAGATGGCTGCGGCCGTGCCTGCCAACCTCAAATGCGGATACATCGAAGGACACGCCATGGCGGATCCCGACTGGGCACCTCTGATCTACAATTTTGCCGGCTTCTGGGAGATCGAACCGTCCTGGGTGCACGAGAACGCGGCCAGGCTGCAGATCCTCGATGTGCGCGAGCCGGACGAGTTCAACGGGCCACTGGGCCATATTCCAGGCGCCCGTCTGATCCCGCTCGGCACCTTGAAAGAGCGCGCCGGCGAACTCTCGAAGGACACGCCCATCGTCGCGGTCTGCCGGGTCGGCGGCCGTTCGGCACAGGCGCTCAACATCCTGCGCCAGGCCGGCTTCGAGAAACTCGCCAATCTTCCCGGCGGGATGACGCGCTGGCGGCAGGAGGGCTACTAGCCGCGCCGGCGCTCGATCTCCACGCCCGCCGCCGCGGCGTCCTCGATGGCTTCGAGTTTTTCGACGCGGATGCGGGCATGGAGCACGCGCTCGTCTTCGAGGCAGAGCGCGGCGATCCGCTCGGCCAGCGTCTCGACCAGATGGACGTGGCCCTGCACCGCATGGCCGCGGATGCGGTCGACCAGCGCGCAATAGTCGAGCACCGATGCGAGCCTGTGATCGTCCACCGGCGTGTCCGGCACGGTGAGATCGAGATTGATGCGCACCCGTTGCATGCGCCCCTTCTCGTGGTGATAGGCGCCGATCTGCATCGCGAATTCGAGATCGCTGACCAGGATGTGGCGCACGCCGTGTACAGAGGAAGGGCTCATTCGGGCACCGATGTATCGGCAGTCTTCCAGGCGAGATGCTGGCCGCCATCGACCACGATGGTTTCGCCCGTCACCGACTGCGCGTGCAACAGATAACGCACGGCGCCGAGAAGGTCTTCCACCGATGCGCCGCGCCCCAAGGCCGTCGCGGCGCGTTGGCGGGCGAAGGCTTCCTCGCTCTGGCGCGCGCCGATGAAGCTGGGACCGGGCGCCACGGCATTGACGCGCACCTTCGGCGCCAAGGCCTGGGCCAGGGTATGCGTCAGCCAGTGCAGTCCGGCGCGGCTGACGCCATAGCTCATGAATTGCGGCGTCGGCTTGAAGACGCGCTGGTCGGTGATGTTGAGGATGACGCCGGGCCGCTCGTCCAGCTGGCGCGCGAAAGCCTGCGAAAGCACGAAGGGCGCGCGCAGATTGATCGCCATGTGGCGGTCCCAGCTTTGCCGCGTCGCGCTCTGCCAGTCGTCGTACTCGAAGATCGAGGCATTGTTGATCAGCGCGTCGAGTGGACCGGCTCTTGCGATCAAGCCCTGCACGTCTTCTTCACGCTCCAGATCGGCCCTCAGCGTCGCCGCGCGCGTGCCCAACCCCCGCACGTCCTGCGCCGTCGCCTCGGCCTCCGCCTGGGAGACATTGTAGTGCAGCACGACATTCCAGCCATGTCCCGCCAGATCGAGCGCGATCGCCCGTCCCAGGCGCTTGGCCGCGCCGGTGATGAGGACGGTGTGCGATGGCGTGTTCACGTCACGAACCCGACGACGCGCTTGACCTCCGCCATCACAGGCGCCGCGAGGGCGCGGCAGCGCTCGGCGCCGGCGCGCAGGATGCGGTCAATCTCCGCTTCGTCGGCGAGCAGCCGCCGCATGGCGTCGGCGATCGGCGCGATGCGGGCGACGGTCAGATCGGCCAGCGCGTTCTTGAAGGCCGAGAATTGCTGACCGCCATATTCCGCCAGCACCTTTTCTGCCGTCGAGTCGGAGAGCGCCGCGTAGATGTTGACCAGGTTCTCGGCTTCCGGCCGTCCCTCGAAGCCTTTGGTCTCGGAGGGCAGGGGATGCGGATCGGTCTTCGCCTTGCGGATCTTCTGCGCGATGGCGTCGGCGCTGTCGGTCAGGTTGATGCGCGAGTTGTCGCTCTCGTCGGTCTTGGACATCTTCTTGAGGCCGTCCCGCAGGCTCATCACCCGCGTCGCGGGACCGGTGATCACCGGTTCCGGCAGCGGGAAGAAATCCGGCACCGCGAAATCGTTGTTGAATTTCTGCGCGATGTCGCGCGCGAGTTCGAGGTGCTGCTTCTGGTCCTCGCCCACAGGCACATGTGTCGCCTTGTAGACGAGGATGTCCGCCGCCATCAGCACAGGATAGGTGTAGAGCCCGACACTGGCGCGCTCCTTGTGCTTGCCGGACTTCTCCTTGAACTGCGTCATGCGGTCGAGCCAGCCGAGCCGCGCAACGCAATTGAAGATCCAGGACAGTTCGGCGTGCTCGGCCACCATCGACTGCGCGAAGACCGGCGTGCGCTCGGGGTCGACGCCGGCGGCGATATAGGCGGCCGTCACCTCCCGCGTCGCGCGGCGCACGTCGCCCGCCTTGCCGTAGCCGGAGTCCTGCGTCAGCGCATGCATGTCGACGACGCAGAACAGGCAAGGCATCTCGTTCTGCATCCGCACCCAGTTCTTGAGCGCGCCCAGGTAATTGCCCAGATGCAGCGTGTTGGTCGGCTGCATGCCGGAAAGGACGAGCTGGGGATGGGTCATGGCGCCGACTTTCGAAAGCCGGGGTTTATGCCTTTTGCCGCGAAAACCATCAAGTCCGGACAGGGTTAGGGCTGGCGGGTTCCGGTTCTACGTTCAGCGCTGACAGCAGTCGTCCTTCCACCGCCTTGAGCCGTTCGGGATGGATGATCTTGTGGCCGAAGCCGTCGCGCACGTAGAAGACGTCCACCGCGCGCTCGCCATAGGTCGAGACGATGGCCGACGAGATCGAGAGTTTGGACTCGAACAGCGCGCGGCTGATCTCGTAGAGCAGGCCGGGGCGGTCCAACCCTTCGAGTTCCACCACCGTCGCCGACACCGAAGCCTCGTTGTCGAAATGGACGCGCGGACGAACCTGGAACGCGCTGGTGCGCGGCTGCGTGCGGCGGCCGAGGACGGCGCCCGGCAGGAGCTCTCCGGCGATCGTCCGCTCGATGGCGCGCTTGAGGCGTGCGATGCGCTCCGCATCGCCGAACGGAAGGCCGTCGGCGTCCTGCACCGAGAAGACGTCCAGCGCGACGCCGTCCAGCGTGGTGAACGCCTTGGCGTCGACGATCGAACCGCCCGAGGCGGAAATCGCGCCGGTGAGCTGCGAGAACAGGCCCGGATGATCGGGAGTCGCGATCACCAGTTCGGTGACGGACCGGAAGTCGTCGCTGTGCGCGCTGAGCGAGATGGCCTCGGCGCCCGTCTCCGCCCCCGCCAGCAGCCTGGCATGGGCTTCGTGCGCCGCCGGTTCGCACGCTAGCCAATAGCCGTCATGATGGCGCGACAGCGCAAGCTCGCGCGTCGCCTGCGGCAGGTCCGCAAGGCGCTCGGCCAGCGCGGCTTTGGCCTCGGCGATGCGGGTCGCGCGCGCCTTGGCGCCGCCGCCCGCGATGACGGCTTCGGCTTCGTAGTACAGCTCGCGCAGGAGCTGGCCCTTCCAGCCGTTCCACACGCCCGGTCCCACCGCGCGGATGTCGGCCACCGTCAACACCAGCAGCAGCCTGAGCAGCTCCGGCGACTGCACGGCCGCCACGAAATCGCGCACCGTCTTGGGGTCGGAGAGGTCGCGCCGCTGCGCGGTGTCGCTCATGACCAAATGGTTGCGGACCAGCCAAGCCACGGTCGCGGTGTCGTCGGCGCTCAGGCCCCAGCGCGGACAGAGCCGGTGCGCGATGCGCTCGCCTTCCGCCGAATGGTCGCCCGCCATGCCCTTGGCGATGTCGTGCAGCAGCAGCGCGCAGTAGAGGACCTCGCGCGAACGCACGCGCTTGATGATCTCGGTGGAGAGCGGATGCTCGCCTTTGCGCTCGCCCCTCTCGATCGCGGCCAGATTGCCGACTGCGCGGATCAGATGCTCGTCGACGGTGTAGTGGTGATACATGTTGAACTGCATCAGCGCGACGATGCGGCCGAACTCGGGAACGAAGCGGCCGAGCACGCCGGCCTCGTTCATGCGCCGCAGCGCCTTCTCCGGATCGCGCCGCGAGCACAGCACGGCGAGGAACAGCCGGTTGGCTTGCGGATCGGCGCGCAGCGCGTCGTCGATCCGCTCGAGCGAACGCGTGATCGTCCGCAGCGCCGCGGGATGGACGTCGACGTCCTTCTCGTCGGCGAGTTGGAAGATGCGCAGCAGGTTGGCGGGATCGCGGGCGAAGGCGCCCTCCCGCGCGTTCAGGCGCGCGTTCTCGACGTAGAAATCCTCATCGCCCTGGCGCGGTTTCAGGAAGCCGGGCAGCAGGCGCGACAGCGACGGCTTGGGCTTGCGGTTCTGCTCCTCCAACGCGGCACAGAAGATGCGGGTGAGGTCGCCCACGTCCTTGGCGACGAGGAAGTAGGCCTTCATGAAGGCTTCGACGGCCCGGCGGGGATCGCTGTCGCGGTAGCCCATGGCCGCAGCCAGCGCCGGCTGCACGTCGAAGCTCAGCCGCTCTTCGGCGCGCCCGCTCAGGTCGTGCAGCCGCACGCGCACGTCCCACAGGAAGGCCTCCGCGCGGTTGAAGCTCTCGAATTCGGCCGCGCTGAACAGCTGATGCGCCACCAATTCGCGCGGGTTCTCGACGCGAAAGAGGAATTTGCCGATCCAGTAGAGAGTCTGCAGGTCGCGCAAGCCGCCCTTGCCTTCCTTGATGTTGGGCTCGACCAGATAGCGGCTTTCGCCCTGGCGCCGGTGGCGCGCATCGCGCTCGGCGAGCTTGGCCTGCACGAAGGCCGCTCCCGCGCCTGCCGCCTGTTTCCAGAATTCGGCGCGCATCGCGGCGAACAGCGCCGCGTCGCCGGCGATGAGCCGCGCTTCGAGCAGCGCGGTCTGGATCGTGCTGTCCTCCTTGGCCAGCCGGGCGCATTCGGCGAGCGTGCGCGCCGCATGGCCGACCTTCAGGCCGAGGTCCCACAGCATGTGCAGCACGAACTCGATGACGCTCTCGCACCAGGCGTTGCGCCTGGCCGGATGCAGGAACAGCACGTCGATGTCGGACCCCGGGGCAAGCTCGCCGCGGCCATAGCCGCCGGTCGCGACGATCGCGAGATGCTCCGCCGAGGTCGGGTTCTGCGCATAGTAGAAATGCTTGGTGGCGAAATCGTAGAGCACCTGGATCAGCGTGTCCTGCACCGCCGAAAGCCGTCGCGCCGCCTCCAGCCCGGACAGCGCACCACTTTCGACTTGCGCCCGGATACCGCCGCGCGCCGCCTGGAAGCGGGTGCGGATCAGCGCCAGTGCCGCGGCTCGCAACGTCGTCTTATCGGCCTGTGCGCGGGCCAGCGCGCTCAAGTCCCGGCGCAACGCATCGGCGCCGAATTCGCGTTCCTTGACATCCATGCCGCCATGTAATTACATTGTAATTATGAAGAAGTCCAACTCCGTGACCGCCGAGATCGTGCGCATTGGCAATTCACACGGTGTGCGCATTCCCAAGGCGATCCGCGAACAGGCCGGGCTGACCGGCACCGTCACGCTGACCGTGACGGGCGGCGCGCTCGTCATTCGCCCCAAGCGCAAGCCGCGCGAGGGATGGGCGAAGCAGTTGCGTCAGGCGCTCAAAGACAATCCCGAACAGGAACTGCTGCTGCCCGACGACATGGGCACGGCCTATGATGAGGAATGGACGTGGTGACGCCGCGTCGCTTCGACGTGTTCCTCGTCAAACTCGACCCGGCCCGCGGTGCGGAAATGCAGAAGACCCGGCCTTGCGTGGTGGTCTCGCCGAATGAGTCCAACACCATGCTGAGAACGGTGGTCATCGCGCCGCTAACCTCCAAGCCGCGCTCCTATCCCGGCCGCGTCGGCGTGATGTTTCAGCGCCAAGCGGGAGAATTGGCGACGGACCAGCTCCGCGCCGTCGACAAGACTCGCCTCATCCGCAAGGTCGGCGCAATCGAGGCGGCGGATCAGGCGCGCATCTCGGCCGCTCTGGTCGAGTTTTTCAGCTAGACCAGGCTGGCCTATTTTGTTTCGGCGATACGTTGCGGGCCCGCGGGCGAACCGGAGATATCATGCGCGGCGTGTCCTGTATTGGTGTTGGCGTTCTACTCGCGGCGCAGGCCATGCGCGAATTTCGACCAAGGAGCAACCCATGGGTCACATCACAGGCGTCGGCGGCGTGTTCATCAAGGCCAGGGACGCCAAAGCATTGCGCGAATGGTACCGCGACGTGCTCGGCATCGACATCCAGAACTGGGGCGGAGCGGCGCTCTCCTATGACGCGCCGGGGCATCCCTCGGTCGTCGTGTTCGCCCTGTTCGGCCATGACAGCAAGTATTTCGATCCCTCGACGCGCGACGTCATGATCAATTTTGCCGTCGACGATCTGGACGCGATGCTAGAGCGCCTCGAGGCCAAGGGCGTCAAAGTGCTCGGCCGCGACGACACCGGCGACCCCAACGGCCGCTTCGCTTGGATCATGGACCCCGAAGGCGCCAAGATCGAGTTGTGGCAGGAGAACAAGAAGTAACGCTCACAACCTCTCGCTCAGCGGCACGAATCCATCGGTGCCGGCCACGCGGGCGAGCCAGCGCCGCACGGCCGGAAAGTGCGCCAGGTCGAAGCCGCCTTCCTCGGCGCAGTGGGTGTAGCCGTAGAGCGCGATGTCCGCGATCGAATAGTCGTCGCCGGCGAACCAGTCACGCGCCGCCAGATGCGTCTGCATCACGCCCAGCGCGGCATTGCCTTTCTCGTGCCATTCGCCGACCAGATGGCGCTTCTTGTCGAGCTCGGCCTTCGGCGCATAGGCGAGCCAGAAGCGCGCCACCGCGACATAGGGCTCGTGGCTGTACTGCTCGAAGAACATCCATTGCAGCGCCTGCGCGCGCGCGAAGGGGTCCTGCGGCACCAGCGCGGTGCCTTCCGCCAGATACCACAGGATGGCGCCGGATTCGGCCAGGCAGCGTCCGTCGTCCAACTCCAGCAGCGGGACGCGGCCGTTGGGGTTCTTCGCCAGAAAGTCCGGCCTGCGCGTGGCGCCGTCGAACAGGCCGTATTCCTTGAGCGCGATCGGGATGGCCAACTGGCGCGAAAGAAGCCGCACCTTGTAGCAATTCCCCGACATGTGCATCTGATGCAGCGTAAGCATGTGGCAGCCTTCGAAGAGCCGCGCGCAGCATGCCCGATTCATGCATGCGTGTTGCGCTTGGCACCTTTGCGCGCGGCCGGGCCCACGGTGCGCACGATGACGCCGCACGCGACGCGGTCGCCGGAATCGCCCGCCGGCTGGCTGGTGTAATCGTCCGCCTTGGCATGGACGACGATCGCCGCGCCGTCGCGGTCGAAGATCGACTTCTTGCCGTTGCCGAGCGAGAACATGTTGCTCAAGGTCGAAGCGTGCAGCACGCCGGCCTCGTCGGCGAATTGGTTGGGCAGGTCGCCGGGATGCGGGCCGCCTTTGACCATGAAGCCGTGGTTCTTGGGCTCGGGCGAGAAATGCGGACCGGCGCTGGTGAACTTCACTTTGGCATCGCAATTGCCGCTGGTGTGGATGTGGATGGCGTGCGGTCCCGGCGACAGGCCGTGCAGGTCGAAGGTGATGAGCACGCCGTGATTGGTCTGGGCGAAATCGACCGTGCCCATCGCCTTGCCATCCAGTCCTGCCATCTTCGCCACCGCATGCGGCTTGCGCGCCGCCAGCGCCGGCGCCGCGGCGAGGACCAGACAGGCCGCAAGCGCCACAACCTTGTCCATGAGATCTCCCCCTTCGGTTTCACTCTACATTAAACAACCGAAAGGGGATTCCAAGCCAGAATTCCGCCACATCGCGGCCGCAGCCTTTCGCGTTCGAGGGAGGACGGCGATGAAGCTTCGCGAGTTGGCGATCGGTCTGGGCGGGGCGGCAGCGGTGAGCGGGGCGGCCTGCGCCGGTCCCCTGCCGCTGGATACTCCTGTCGCCGTGGGCTCCGTCGAGACGGTCTGCACCGCAGCCGGCAGCGGCAGCGATCCGCGCTGGGCGGCCTATCCCGTACGCGTCGAGTTCTCCAACCCCTCGGCGCAGTATCTGGCCGGCGCGCATGTCACGCTGACGAGCGTCGCCGGCACGACCTTGGCCGATTTCGACTGCGCGGGGCCGGCGATGCTGTTCAAGTTGCCGCGCGGCCTCTACACGGTCTCGGCCAAGCTTTCGGCCGCGAACATCGCGCCCGCCAGCGCCAAATTCCAGCCGCCGGCCACGGGGCAGAAACGCATCGTGCTACGCTTCACCACGCCGCCCTGAAAACGAAACGGGCGGCGAGGTTTCCCTCACCGCCCGTCCGCGAAGTCCAAGGGCGTTAGACGGCCTTGAGGTTCGCCGCCTTCGCGCCGCGCGCGTCGGGGACGACATCGAAGGACACCTTCTGGCCCTCCTGAAGGGAGCGCATGCCGGCCGCTTCCACGGCCGTGGCATGGACGAACACGTCCTTGCCGCCGCCCTCCGGCGAGATGAATCCAAAACCCTTCGAGGTGTTGAAGAACTTCACAGTTCCGATGGTCATTTACGTCGTTTCCTAAAGTTGTCCGCCCGGGCGACATGCACGGACGGCACAATGGCGAACGATCATCGGAAGTTTCACTGTCTCGTCCAGGCGCGCACTTCGGCGAGTCGGGAATTCAAACAGGTGCGCTTCTACTTGACGTGACACCATTGCGTTGGCGCTATGTAAGCAATCCCCGGGCAAAGCACAAGCGTGCGCCGCCGCCGCCGGCGCAAGCGCCCGAATTCGTTCGGGTTTCCGGCGCCGATGCAGCCGATTTTGCAGTGCAGCGCGGCGCGATCGGCGTCCGGCTTGCCCTCATAGGGCCCCATTTCGCTCACGGCCGGTTCATCCGCGCGCTCCTAGTGTGCCGTTCAGAGGGCGCGAAATGAAGAGGAGATCTATCATGACACTTGGATGGAAGAACGTGGTGTTCGCCGGTCTTGCGGGCGCGGGCCTGACGCTCGCGGCGGGCAGCGCGTCGGCCTTTACCACCACGCGCTGCGACCGCGATGGCGACCGATGCGTGACGGTGCATTGCGACCGCGACGGCGACGAGTGCCGCCGGCAGGGCAGCTATGGCGGCTATCGCTATTACCGCGATAACGACGACCGCTATCGCACCGGTTACGACCGCGACGACCGTTATGGCTACAACCGCGACCGCGACGACCGCTATCGCACCGGCTATGGCTACGGGTACCACCGCCGCTACGTCTGCGACCGCGACCGCGATTCCTGCCGCTGGGTCGCGGTGCGCTACTAGTCGTTCAGCAAGCCGGGACGCGTCTCCCCGTCCGCGTCTCGGGGCCCGGTGCGCAAGCCAGAAGCGGCTTGCGCACCGCAGCGCGCTTGATCCGGCGCGAGCGCCCTATTTGACGATCTCGGCGACGGATTTGGCAAAACCCTCCTCGACGTCTGTGACCGACGTGGCCGCTCCGACGGCGCCGCCGAGCGCAAAATCCTTCGATACCTTGTATTCGCCGATAGGCGCGCCGGCGGAATTCGCCAAAATCACATTCGCCTCGATGCGGATCTGGCCCAGGCCGATCAGCATGGCGCGCGCAAAGGCGCTGCCGCGGTCGAAGCGCGTGAAGTGGATCTTCATCTGCGCGCCGCCCGGACCGTCCGCGATCATGCCGGGTCTCTGGGCATCGATGTACTCATGCACTTTTTGCACGACGATGCTGAAATCGGCATCGGACATCTCGATTCCGGGGTCCGCATCGGCTGAGATATTGGCGATCTTGAGCGAGGCTTTCTGATCGGCCGGCATCGCCTGCATGGCTTCGGGCGCGGAGACGCTGTCCGCGCAACCTGCCAGCGTTGCGGCCAGCGCCGCGGCGCTCAGTATTCGCATGGTAGTCTTCATGGCGTTTTCCCCTTCGCTTGATCGGTGTCGCGCGCGGCATTGGCGGCTGGCGCGCGCCGCGCGGCCGGCATCATTGCGGCCGCGCTTGCTGCGAAGCTCGAATGTGTCATGCGATCTCCCAACCCTTGGGCGAAACGGTTATCACGGAAACCGCCAGGATGAATAGACAAGCCGTCCGCCGCGGGGGATCGATCGATCCTACCTTGCAGGGGCTGCGCTGCCACGCCGACTGGGAGCGATTCGCGCAAGCGACTTGCGGGCGGGGCGCCGAACGGATTCACTCGTGCCAAAGGGAGGCGACGGGCGATGGCGTCCTATGTCGTGAAGGCCGAGATCGCCGATGCGCGGGCGAAGGACTTCGAGTTCGTCCGTATAAAGACGATGTACGGCGGCAAGGACATAGCGGTGGGCGACACCGTGTTCGTGTTCGCGAGCGAAACCCAGGGCGGCGAAGGGCTGGTCGCGCGCGGCGTGGTCGCCGCCGTCGCGGCGGCGAGGAAGCCGCTCGGGACGGTGCGCTGGACGCCGCGGGTGGACGTCGCGATCCGCCGCACCGCGCTTGCCCGGCGCGCGCTCGGCCGTGACCAGCTCAAGGGCTGGCGCGGGACGGACGACGGCAGCCCGCAAGCCGAACTGGACTTCAAGTTCTATCGCCAGGCGACCAACAAGATCGGCGGCATCTCGGACGCGGCCGCCGCCTTCCTGGATCGCTGCTTCCGCTAAGAGCGATTTTCGAATTCAATTCCGTTTTTGCGCTCCCCTCCGGACGCAATTCGAGCGGCCACGGGGAGGCGGTTTTTTCGAAATGGTTGGCTTATCCGACGGTCGTGGCAGTTCTCCTTCGCCCAATGCGCGCGACGACGGCGCGCGGCGTTTCGCGCCGTGCTTGCCGTGGTCTCGCAACTGTGGAGATTTAACGGAATTGGTGTTTCGACCGTGACGGTTCAAGAGGCCGCGCGAAATATTTTTCGCGCGCCAGAATCGCGTCTAAGCCCTTGAGGAACCATCCCGAACAAAAATGACGCCGAAATTATTGTGCATCGCATCCAAGCGCGAAAATAATTTTCCGGCGCCGTGCAGCCGCGGGAACGCGTGCTATTTCGGCGTGGCGCGGCGGCGCTTCTTGGGCGCGGGCGGCGGCGGCGGCGCGTCGCGCGCAGCCTGGCGGTCGGCTTCTTCCTTGGCCAGGCGCAGGGCGCGCAGCTTGGCGGTCTTGGCGTCGACGGCGGCGCGCTCCGCGGCGATCATCTGCTTGACGAGGCTGTCGCGCTGTTCGGACGCGGCGAAATGGTTCATTGCCCGCTTGCGGGCGGCATCTCTGGTATCGGCCATGCTCTCTCCTTGCCGTGGAAGCTGGGCGGCAGCACGGCCGCCGCCCGCTTGAATGTGACGTCAGGCGAGCTTGAGGTTGGTGGCCTTGGAGCCGCGCGCGTCGGGCTGGATGTCGAACGACACCCGCTGACCTTCCGCCAGGCTGCGGATGCCCGCTGCCTCGAGCGCCGAGACGTGCACGAAGACGTCCTTGGCGCCGCCTTCCGGCGAGATGAATCCGAATCCCTTGGAGGTGTTGAAGAATTTGACGGTACCGATAGTCATTGCATTTTCCTGTAACAATGAATTCCGCGCGCGCGACACGCGCGAGCGGACGCGGAAGAAACGAAGGCATCAGTTTTCGGCATTTCCGCGTTTTCACCGGCTCCGCCCGAAAGCGGGTCTAGTTCGACAGGGAGCGGCTTCGTCTGACGGGACGTAAGGACCACGTGGGTCGCTTATAGTCCCTCCCTGCCGGAAACACAATCAACGCCGGAAAGACGAGGCGCGACAAAGGGTTGCGGGCTGTCCGGGCGAGCGCGCGGGGCGCTGGCCGCGCGGCCGGCTTTAGGGCTTGGCCGGGACCGGGGGCGCGGGGCCAGGGCGGGAAGCGCCGGCGAGCACGTCCATTGAAGAGCGCTCTAATATCGGATATATGCAGAGTGTCGAATATGGAGGCGCGACCGGATGGCCGGCTGCTGGATTTGCTTGAAGGAAGGCGAACGTGACCTCGTTCTGAACGGGCTCGCGGAGCTCGAGCGCCGCGACGGAACGATAGCACAAAGGGCCGTTCTTTTGGCGAACAGACTCGGTCGCAGCGAAGCGCTCCCTCAAACGGTTTTGCGGGTCGAAGGTGGAATTGTGGAGGTTGAGGGCAATCCCAATCCGGTGACAATCTACGACTACGATTGCGATGGCGTGGAGGATTTGCTTGTGGATGAAATCGGCAAGCCCTGCATCGTGAGCGAGTGCAAACCGGCATCGGCCTGAGGGGACTTGTCAAAGAGCACGAACTAGAACAAAATAGGAACTATAGATCCGGGATTGGGTCAGCCTCATGCTTTGCAGATGCCGAATCGCTCTCCGGTCCCGCCCGACATTCGTGAACGCTACTACGTACAGGAGTGGCGGCACGGGCTCACGATTCTCGCGACGGTCTTTCAATCGGAGTGGCTGGACATCCTTCACGCGCTACGCGCGTTCAAACTGCTGCGAAGCGAAATTCTCAAGCCGGGCGGCAGCAAGTCCGACATCGCGGGGAAGATCGACGGCGCTCTCATCGCGCGCAATTGGCAGGAGAAATCCTTCGACACCAAGATCACTGTGGACGGTGCGCCGCATCCTTCGCCGACACACGCCGTGGACTGTTACAAAAACCGCGTGGCGCTCGAGGTCGAATGGAACAACAAGGACCCGTTCTACGACCGTGACCTCAACAATTTCCGGCTGCTCTTCGAGCTCCGCGCCATCGATGTGGGCGTGATCGTGACACGCTCGACGGAATTGCAGGAAATCTTCAATGCGCTCGGGAAGGGATCGAGTTACGGAAACTCGACCACCCACTTCTCCAAACTCCTGCCTCGGATCGAGGGCGGCGGAGGAGGGGGATGTCCCATCGTCGCCTTCGCCATCAAGAAGGACTGCTATGTCGATGACAGCGTCTAGCCTGATCGAATTCGCGAATGGACAACGCTTCGGCACGGTGCTGATCGATCCGCCGTGGCGCTTCGCCAATCGCACCGGAAAGATGGCGCCGGAGCACAAGCGCCTTGCACGCTACGAGACCATGAGCATCGAGGAAATCTGCGCGCTGCCGGTCGGCCAGGTCGCGCGCGAGCGCGCACATCTGTATCTGTGGGTGCCGAATGCGCTGCTGCCGTGGGGCCTGCGGGCGATGCAGGCCTGGGGCTTCGATTACAAGACCAATCTCATCTGGCACAAGGTTCGCAAGGACGGCGGACCGGACGGCCGCGGCGTCGGCTTCTACTTCCGCAATGTGACCGAGATGCTGCTGTTCGGCATTCGCGGCAAGAACAACCGCACGCTGGCCGCGGGCCGCAGGCAGGTGAACTTTCTCGCCACACGCAAGCAGGAGCATTCGCGCAAGCCCGAGGAGCAATACGCGATCATCGAATCCTGCTCGGAAGGGCCGTATCTGGAACTCTTCGCGCGCGGCCGCCGCGACGGCTGGACTTCCTGGGGCGCACAGGCGGATGACGGGTATAGGCCGAGCTGGAAGACATATGCGTTCAATTCGGCGATGGCGGAATAACACGTTTGGCTTGGGAGTCGGAACAAGATGGGATACGAGCATTTGCCCAATGCAATTCGCTCTGAGATAGTGCGGCAGGGGGAGAGAGCAATAGACAGCGGTGATAACGGAGAGATCTTGGATGATGAATTAATCGTGGCCTTTGACCAGCGAACGTGGGCGCGGGCTCAAAAATATTTCCCAGAGTCCGTCTACTTTCCATATTCACGAAGTGGTCGAACTCAATTTATGAACATGGAGGTGCTGATTGAACCAATTGATTCCGATCTTCCAAGAATAACAGTTTTGCGCCGACCTAAAGTGCAACGCCTATAGAATGAGCATTGGCGACCCGCAACGGCGGGGGGGCTTCATATAGAACAGGCCCCATTCGAATGGGCATTTGCCAGAATGTGAAGCGTGAAATGCACGCCATGTTTTAGGATTCTTGATCATCGCGATATAACACACCCTCTTGGCGTTGGACCAACTCTACCCAATGAATAAGCTGGGTGTGCAATTGTTTCATTTCCTGAGCCAAAACAGCAAGGTCGCTCAGGATTGCGCTGCATGTCTCCTGGTCAAGTTTTTGATATTCGATTTTCAGCCTACCGTTGCCTGCTCTCATCGTGACCGAGTCAATGTGTCCAGTTAGTCGTGTGAAATCGTCGCTAAAATACGAGTGCACGACCCGATTTCTTCGCTCTCCCTCCTTGCGAACACGGCGCATCACCGACTCGAACCGTTCGAGCCAAGTGCGATGTTCTTCGCCCGCCTTCTCAAGCCGGGATTGTCTCAGGATCACATGCAAAACCTCGATCTTATCGCGGTTGCGCAGGAAAGAGACGACGCTGTTTCCGATGTGGTACTGATTCAGGCCGATCACGAGCCTCAGCATGTGATCAAGCGTGTTCTCAATCGCCTGGAATATGACCACATAACTTCCGACAAACGATATAACCTCGTCAAAGGCCCGCTGCTTGGAGTTCTCAGTTTCTTGATCGAGTATCATCTTGACCTGCTCCCAAATGTCTTCGGGACGTTGGGGCGGGAGGCGCGTTTGAGGCGGGTGCGCTTGGGGCCGCCCCCTCCACCGCGCTGCGCGCGGTCCCCCTCCCCCGTGAACGGGGGAGGATTTCCGTCGCCACTTTCTGCGCCATCTTTATCGTATCCATCGCGCACCGCGGCCAGGAACGCGTCGTCGACGGCGCGGTCGACTTCGCTCTGCCGCGCGAAGGGGTCGTCGGCGATGGTGAGTTCGACGGCTTGCAGCCGCTTGATCTCGTCGCGCAACCGGCCGGCCTCCTCGAATTCGAGATCGGCGGCGGCAGCGCGCATGCGCTTCTCGAGATCGGCAATGTGGGCCTTGATGTTGTGGCCGATGAATTCCTTGCCGTCCTCCTCGAAGCCGAGCCGGCCCGCGCCGACCGTAACGTGATCGCGCTCGTACATCGAGCCCATGATGTCTGCGATGTGCTTCTTCACGCTCGCCGGCGTGATGCCGTGCGCCTCGTTATAGGCACGCTGCTTGTCTCTACGGCGCGTGGTCTCGGCCATCGCGCGCTCCATCGAGCCGGTGATATGATCCGCGTAAAGAATAACTTTGCCGTCGACGTTGCGCGCGGCGCGGCCGATGGTCTGGATCAGCGACGTCTCGCTGCGCAGAAAACCTTCCTTGTCGGCGTCGAGGATGGCGACGAGGGCGCATTCTGGGATGTCGAGGCCCTCGCGCAGCAGGTTGATCCCCACCAGCACGTCGAAGGCGCCGAGCCTCAGATCGCGGATGATCTCGATGCGCTCCAAGGTCTCGACGTCGGAGTGCATGTAGCGCACGCGGATGCCCTGCTCGTGCATGTATTCGGTCAGGTCCTCCGCCATCTTCTTGGTCAAGGTCGTCACCAGCGCGCGATAGCCCTTGCGCGCCACCTCGCGGCATTCGGCGATCAGGTCGTCGACCTGGCTTTCCACCGGCCGCACTTCCACCGGCGGATCGATCAGGCCGGTGGGGCGGATCACCTGCTCGGCGAAGACGCCGCCGGTGCGCTCCAGCTCCCACGGGCCCGGCGTCGCGCTGACGTAGACGGTCTGCGGCCGCATCGCGTCCCACTCCTCGAATTTGAGGGGGCGGTTGTCGATGCAGGAGGGCAGGCGGAAGCCGTATTCGGCGAGCGTCGACTTGCGGCGATAGTCGCCGCGATACATGCCGCCGATCTGCGGCACGCTGACATGGCTTTCGTCGCAGAACACCAGCGCCTCGTCGGGCAGGTATTCGAACAAGGTCGGCGGCGGCTCGCCCGGTTTGCGGCCCGTCAGCCAGCGCGAATAGTTCTCGATGCCGGCGCAGCTTCCCGTCGCCTCGATCATCTCGATGTCGAAATTGGTGCGTTGCTCCAGGCGCTGGGCCTCGAGCAGCTTGCCCTGTTTGCGGAACTCGTCGAGGCGCAGGATCAGCTCCTGCTTGATGCCCTTGATCGCCTGCGCGAGCGTCGGCCGGGGCGTGACGTAATGCGAATTGGCATAGACCTTGATCTGCTCGAGATGGCCGGATTTGCGTCCCGTCAGAGGATCGAACTCGACGATGGAGTCGACCGTGTCGCCGAACAGCTCGATGCGCCAGGCGCGGTCCTCCAGATGCGCCGGGAAGACGTCGACGGTGTCGCCGCGCACGCGAAAGGCGCCGCGGGTGAAGTTGTCGTCATTGCGGCGGTATTGCAGCGCCACCAGGCTCGCGATCGCCTGCTGGCGGTCGAAGCGCGCGCCGCGCGCCACGCTGAACGCGGTGCCGGAATAGGTCTCGACCGCGCCGATGCCGTAGATGCAGGACACAGACGCCACGATGATGACGTCGTCGCGCTCCAGGATCGCCCGTGTCGCCGAATGGCGCATGCGGTCGATCTCCTCGTTCACCGAAGAGTCCTTCTCGATATAGGTGTCGGTGCGCGGGATATAGGCCTCGGGCTGGTAGTAATCGTAATACGAGACGAAATACTCGACCGCGTTCTCCGGGAAGAAGCCCTTCATTTCGGCATAGAGCTGGGCGGCGAGCGTCTTGTTGGGCGCCAGGATCAGGGCGGGGCGCTGCACCGCCGCGATCACCTTTGCCATGGTGAAGGTCTTGCCCGAGCCGGTGACGCCGAGGAGGACCTGGTCGCGCTCGGCGCTGCGCACGCCCTCGACCAGCTCCTTGATCGCGGTCGGCTGGTCGCCCGCGGGCTCGTATTCGCTCACCAACTTGAAGCGCTTGCCGCCTTCGGATTTCTCCGGGCGGATGGGGCGATGGGGGACGAAGCCGGCGAGTTCCGCGCCCGTGGCACCATGCAGCGGCAGCGCGCCGATCGGCGCCACCAGGCTGTCGCTCAACTCCGGCGGGCCGGGATCGTAGGCCGTGCCGGCGGGATCGAGCGGCGCTTTGTCGGCTGCGGCCTTGAACTTTGCCGCGTTCTCCGAGAAGCCGCGCCGGGACTTGCGCGGAACCATGCCGTTGTTGTGGGCCATGGAGGGAATATAGGGATTCGGGGGCGAAATTGCAGTGGTCAACCGCTATCCAGCTGACAGGAATCGGCGGCATCAAACTTTGACAAAGTTTGTCATCAAGGTAGGATACGGTCTCGCGATGACGAGATGCCTCGCATGAATGTGTCGCTCACCCCGAAGCTGGAAAAGCTCGTTCAGGAAAAAGTCGATTCCGGCCTCTACAACAACGCCAGCGAGGTAATCCGCGAGGCGTTGCGCTTGCTTCAGGAGAGCGAGGAATTGCGCCGCGCCAAGCTCAAGCGGCTCAAATTGGCGCTTGCCACGGGCGAAGCCGATGTCGCCAGCGGGCGCGTGACGGTCCTCAAGGACGACGAAGACCTCGACGCGCTGTTTGCGCGGCTTTGATGCATTTGATCCTCGCGGACCGGGCGCGGGCCGATCTCTGGTCGATCGCGCGCTACACCGAACGCGAATGGGGCGCGACACGCAAGAAGCGCTATATGGCATTTCTTCGCGAACGCCTTGGAACCTTGCTGCGCCATCCCGATCTCGGTCCAGTCCGCGACGACTTGGGCAGTGGCTATCGCAGCCTGCTCGCCGGTAGCCATATGATCTTCTACCGCCGCGCCGGCGAGGGCATCGTCGTCATTCGCGTGCTGCATCAGCGCATGGACATCCGCCGGCATCTGTAAGAACTGGTCTGGATCCCGCCAGGCTGTTGACGAACTTGGCAGCAGGATCAGCCTGCCCGTGCGCGCGCCTTCATTTTCCTGATCATATAATAGACGCCCCGTCCGCTGAAATAGGCGGCGACTCCGGCAGGCGGCATGCTGAATGCCGCCCCGATGAAAGAAAGCGTGAGAACCACCAGGAGGCAGATTGCGAAAACGTCGCGGAGGTTCAGCCAGACGCGGCCGAATTTGTTGACCCGCTGCGCCCGCTCGATGAAGCGCGGGTCGAAGCGCGGCGCCAGCCATTCCCTGTAATGACTGTACCGTTTGAGTTCGGTGCCCAGCGCCGTGAGGTTGACGCCGCTGAGCAGCATCATCGGCTGTCCGGTGAGCAAGAGCCTCGCCGGACGTTCCTCGTTCATCTTGGCCTTGCGCGATAACTGCGCGAACCAGCTTTCAGCCTCGCCGCGCGCCGCGGCCGCTCGACGGACCGGGCTCAGCGGTTCGTGCGCGGCCGGCAAGGTCGCCCATCCGGCGTCGCGCAGGATTTGCAGATAGCTGTCGGGCGACAGCGACGTGTCGCGCACCACCTTGGCCATCACCACATCGAGAAAATAGTCGCGCTGACCCAGCCCCACCATGCCGCGTGCCAGCGCGGTGGTGAGCGCGCCAAGCGCCGCTCTGGCATCGCCCGAATTGATTGCGCGGATGAATTCGCGCTGCGCCTCGAAGCGCTCTCTCTCTTCCGGCGAGCGTTGTGCCGGCGAGTCGGGCATTTGCTCCCGCGGCGGCTGGTCGGTTGCGCGCTTCTGATTGGCCTGCGCGATTTCTTCGCGCGGCGCCGGACGAATCGGTTGGGCGCGCCCGGCGCTGTAACGAAGCGCCTGCTCATAGGCCGCGCGCAGTCTTTGGAACGCGGCTGGATTGCTGTCTGGGTCGAGGATCTTGAGCTTCGCGGCATAGGCGCGCCGGATCGCCTTGGCGTCCATGGTCGGTTCGATCGCCAGTTCTTCCCACATCCCTAGAGAAGACTCCGATCGATACTGTCGAGGAATTCGCCCAGACGCGCGCGCATGGCCGTGATCTGCTCCGGGTCCTGCCCCTCGATGACGTTGCGCATGCGATCGATCTCGGCGCCGATGAGGGTTCGCATGCTGCCAAGATTCTCCTCATATAGCCGGTTGGCGCGCGCCAGAATCGCCTGGTTCTGGGCGTCGTCGCGCGGATGCACCTTCAATCGCGCCAATTCCGCGCGCCGGTGCTCGATGTCGACCTTGCTCAGGACCCCGGGATTACCCTCGATGACGAGGCTCTCGACGTGATCGTAACTCGATGGCTTGGCCTCGACTTCGAGAAGTCCGCTGGTATCGTAGGTAAAGCGCACCTCGACGGTCTCTTCGCCCGCGCGTGCGGGCCTGATCATGACGGCAACCTCTCCGAGATAGACATTGTCGCGCACCATGCGCGATTCGCCTTGATAGACCTTGACCAAAAGCTTGGTCTGGTTGTCCTGCAACGTGGTAACCACGTGCGATCGGCTCGCCGGAATTACCGTGTTGCGCTCGATGATGGGCAAAAAGGTCCCGGGCAGGAGCATGCCTTCCGATACCCGGCTGGTCACTTCGATGCCGAGGGTGAAAGGGGCGACATCGGTCAGAACGCGTTCCTCCAGCCCGCTGCCTTTCGCTATGAGCCCTGCACGCACCGCTGCGCCGCGCGCGACCACTTCGTCAGGGTTGATGTGATGGACGGGGAGCTGTCGGAACAGTCTGGCGATCAAGCGGCGAAACATCGGCATCCGCGTGGCGCCGCCGGCGAACACGATGCGCGACAGCGTCTCGGGAGCCACCCTGGCATCCCGCAGGGCGCGCTCGAGCGGAAGACGCACGCGCGCCATCAGCGGCTCGCACATCTTTTCGAACGCCTCGCGTTGCAGCGTCCAGCCGATTGCGCGGCCTTGGTAGTTTACTTCCAGGCGGGCCTCTTCGGCGTCGGAGAGGTCGCGTTTGATGATCTCGGCCTGACGCAGGATGGAGGCATGCACCGGCAGTTTTCCCGCGAAGGGCGGCAGGCCGGCATCGTTTCCAGCTTCCGCCATGAACGCGGTGGCGATGAGTTGGGTGAAATCCTCTCCGCCCAGCCAGATATCTCCGGCCGTCGCTCGCACCTCCATGATTCCCTCGAAGGAATGCAGCAGCGAAACGTCCAGCGTGCCGCCGCCCATGTCGATCACCAGAATGGTGCTTTCCTCGTCACCGGTGGTGAAACCATATGCCAGCGCCGCCGCGGTCGGCTCCGTCAGCAGGCGATCGACCTTCAATCCCGCAAGCTCGCCCGCGGCTTTGGTCGCCTTCCTCTGCGCGTCGTTGAAATAGGCCGGAACGGTAATCACGGCTTCATCGACGGTTTCGCCGAGAAAGGCTTCGGCGTCGGCCTTCAGTGACTTCAGCACAAGCGACGATAATTCCTCGGGCCGGAGCATGCGCCCCGCGACACCGAATTTCCGGTCGCTGCCCATATAGCGCTTGAACGTCGCGGCCGCCGACGACGGATGGGTCACCATCCGGTCGCGGGCAGCCTGTCCGACCAGGATGCGGCGCTCGTCGTCGGACGCGACCACCGACGGCGTCAACAGCTGGCCCAGAGCATTGGGAATGAGCGTGGCCCCGCCGTCCTTCCAGACGCCGACAAGACTGTGCGTTGTTCCAAGGTCGATGCCGACGATCATGGCCCCAATGCCCGAAATTCGCCGGACCCTATCCGAATTGGGCGTGACCGGAAATGAAGTCTTATCCGGTTGAGTGGCGAAGAATTGTCGCGATTCCCTCGCGTTCCTTGTCGCGCTCCGCCTCCCAATCGAGACGGCTTTGGAACAGCCTTGTGCTATGCTGCCCTCGGGTCCGCTCCGGGGTGATCGCCATGATCCGCGCATCCGCCGCACTTTCGTTGGCACTTGCCGCATTCGCAATCGCGGGCCCTGCGCGCGCAGCCACCTACATTACCTTCGATCCGCCGGGATCGGACTTCACCGCTCCCGCCGGCATCGACGCAAACGGCGTCATCGTCGGCAATTTCAGCGCCGACAACTTTACCGCCGGCGGCTTCGTGCGCGCCGCCGACGGCACGATCACGGTGTTCGATCCGCATGGGTCGGAAGTGACCGAGCCCCGCGGCATCGATGCCGACGGCCGCATCTATGGCGATTATGTTCCCCACAACCGCGAGCGTTATCACGGCTTCGTACGCGCGGCGGACGGCTCGATCACGGTTTTCGATGCACCCGGCACGAACGTGACGCGCGTCATGGCGTTCGACGCCCAAGGCGGCATCGCCGGCTATTTCCACGGCCGCCACGGCAATCCAACCGGCTTCGTGCGCACGCCGGAAGGCGCGATCCTGACCTTCAAGGTACCGCATGCGATCTTCACGCTCGCTTACGGCATCAACAGCAGCGGCGCCGTCGCCGGCGTCTATGTCGGCAAGAACCTGAAGATCGACAGCTTCATCCGCGCTCCCGACGGCACGATCACCACGTTCGGCGCGCCCCGGCGCGGCGAGGCCGACGCGACCGCGATCAATGCCGCAGGCGTCATCGTCGGCACGTGTTATTGCAACGGCACGGCCAGCGGCTTCGCACGCGCCGCGGACGGAACCTTCGCGTTCTTCGACCCTACCAATTCCACCGACACGGAGCCGCGCGCAATCAATACGTCCGGCGAGATCGTGGGAACCTATCAGACCGCCGACAATGTGCAGCACGCCTTCCTGCGCGAATCCGATGGAACGATCTCCACCATCGACCCGCCGGACTCCGCGAACGGCGCGACCCCGACCGGTATCAACGATTCCGGCGCCATCGTCGGCTGGTACCAGGGCGGCGACGGGTCGACGCACGGTTTCATCCGGACACCGTGAGGAACAAGCCGCTTGGCGATAGCGGCAACCAGCCCCGGATTGCGGCGGTTAATTAATTCAGCCATGCCGCGGCTTCGGCCATGCCGGACACAGGAACGCCTTGAAGGCGGCCGAAGCCGGGGATACGCATGCGGCGCAGGAAGCGGTTCATCGGGTGGAGGCGAGTGCGGTGACGAATATCGGATGGGCGGCTGGAATCGCCATCTTCGCTTGCCTGGCGCAGTCTGCGCAGGCGCAGGACATGCGCGCCACGCTGCCCAATTCCGAAGTCGACCGCGATGGAACCGACCTTAAGGCGCTCGAGCCGAAGAAACTGCCCAGCGACCCCGTGGGCGTCGCGGCGGAGCTGCGGCTGCGCGGGCGCTGCGACCGGGCGGTGCCGATCCTGCGAAACTATGCCGAGCGCGACAACGGCGGCGAGATCGCCCAGTTCAATCTCGGCATGTGCCTGATCGACCTTGCCGGGCCCGAGCACGACGCCAAGCGCGCCGGCGAGCTCAAGGCGGAAGGCGCGCAATGGATCCTGCGCGCCGCCAACGCCGGCATGGGCAAGGCCCAGGCCGAGGCCGTGCTGCTCTATCTCGACGGCGTCGGCGTCGCGGCCGACCCGGTGGAGGCGGACAAATGGGCGCTGCTGTTCCACGACAACGGAACGCGCATCGCCATCGGCTTGTCCGATCTTTCCAGCAGCGTGAAGGACCGTCTCGATGCCGCGCTCAGTGCGGCGCAGCGCTCGCAGGCGCGCGCCCGCGCCGACGCCTGGGTCAGCACGGCGCCGTCGCAGGACAACGAATAATCATTCTTCGCTTTCGACGGCGGACGCTCACGCAATCTCCACCGCCCGCGATGGATCAAACGGGTGGTCGATCAGTGCCTGCATCGTTTCGACGAAGCGCTGCGTGGTCGCGAGCGCGGCATGGATGTCGAAAGCGGCTTCGTCCTGCCAGCGCGAGACGATGAAGAACAGCCGCGGATCGCGCGTCGCCCGCATGGCCGCGATCGAGATACAGCCTGGTTCGGCGCGGACCTTAAGGATCTGGTCGCGCAGCGCCGCGGCGACCTGCGCCTCGCAGCCGTCGCGCGCGTGGAAGCGGGCGACGAGATGCAGCATGGCGCCGCTCACGCGGCCGGGCCGGCGCAGGGGGATCGGCACACGTCCATCGGAGGACTCCTCTCCTTATCCCCCTTTTCCTAGCGGCCCGCTGCTGACAGCATGCTGTCAGCAGCCTTTCAGTAACTTGGCAGCATGCGCCGCGCCGACCGCCTGTTCCGCATCGTCCAGATCCTGCGCCGCAAGCGCCGGCCGGTAACCGCGGGCGAGATCGCCGAGGAGATGGAGACTTCGTTGCGCACCATCTATCGCGACATCGCGCAATTGATGGCCGACCGCGTGCCGATCCGCGGCGAGGCCGGCATCGGATACATCTTGGAGGGCGGCTTCGACATGCCGCCTTTGATGCTCACCCCCGACGAGATCGAGGCGGCGATGCTGGGCGCGCAGTGGGTGATGGGCCGCGCCGATCCGCTGCTTGCGCGCGCCGCCGCCGATCTGGTCGCCAAGATCGGTGCGGTGGTGCCGGAGCATCTGCGCCCGCTGCTGATGGAGCCGGCGGTCTCCGCCCCCAAGCGCTATCCCACCATGCCCGACGCCATCGACATGGCGCGCCTGCGTGCCGCCATCCGCGCGCAAGGAAAGCTCGCGCTGGTCTATCGCGACGAGAAGGAGCGGGCGAGCGAGCGCGTGGTCTGGCCGATCGCGGTCAGCTATTGGGAGACGGTGCGGCTGATCGTGGCGTGGTGCGAGTTGCGCCGGGCTTTCCGCCACTTCCGCACCGACCGCGTGCTGCGCGCCGAGTTCCTGGAGGCGCGCTATGCCACGCCGCGCGCGACACTGCGCCACCAATGGCGCAAGGAGATAGAAGCGCATGCGCAAGCCGCGCGGCCGCAATCGTCCATGGAACGGTATGTCGACGCGCTGATCGAGTAGGAGGACAAGAATGGTCGAAGCATCCTGTCACTGCGGCGCGGTGAGGTTCACCGTCGAGACGGCGCCGCAGACCGTCACCGAGTGCAACTGCTCGATCTGCCGGCGCAGCGGCGTGTTGTGCGCCTATTATTCGCCCAAGCAGGTGCGCTTCGAGAGCGCGGCGACCGACACCTATATGTGGGGTGACAGGAGCATCGTCTTCCACCGCTGCAAGGTCTGCGGCTGCTTCACCCATTGGTCGGCAGTAGACCCTTCCTATGACCGCATGGGCGTCAACGCCCGGCTGATGGCGCCGGAGATCGTCGCCGCCGCCTCGGTGCGCAAATTCGACGGCGCGGCGATGTAGGGGGCATCTTCTTAATCCAAAAGAATCGTCATTGCCCGGCTTGTCCGGGCAACCCATTTTCCAGAGTGAGAAGTAATTGGGTCGCCCGCATGAAGCGGGCGATGACGATTTTTGATAAGGAGTGCCGAACCATTTTTTTGGCAGTCCAACTGACATCATCTACTTTGCGAGCGCCTTTCTGCTGTCTTCCGGCGCCTCGGCGCGGTCGGCGAGGCCGTAGTCGCGCACCACATAGGCGATGCGCAGGCGGTAATCGCGGAACAGGCCGCTGCGGCCGGACGCCTGCGCGGCGCGGTGCGCTTCCAGATTGCGCCAGGCGGCAATCGACTCCTCATCGCGCCAGAACGACAGCGAGAGGATCTTCGCTGCATCGTTCAGCGACTGGAACCGCTCGATGGAGAGGAAACCGTCGATGCCATCGAGCAGGGACCGGAGCTGCGCGGCGATGTCGAGATAGTGTTCGCGCGCGCCATCGTCCGACGGCTCGACCTCGAAGATCACCGCGATCACGGCGCGACCTGCGTCAGAAAGGTGCGTTCCTCACGCAGGATCAGGCGCTTGGACTGGGCGAATTCGAAATTGGTATGGCCCTGCGGATCGGCTTTCAGCCGCGCGCGATAGGCCTCGTAGGCCGCGAGGCTGTCGAAGCCGATCAGCGCATGGGCGACGTCGTTGGTGCCCTCATGCGGCAGGAAATAGCCGATCAGCGCGCCGCCGCAGGCGGGGATGATCGCGAGCCAGTTGCGCGCATAGGCCTCGAAGGCGTCGCGCTGGAATGGATCGATCTCGTAGCGGATATGGCAGACCACATTCATCCTTCGTCCTCCATCGAATTGTTGAACGACGATAGCGCTTGGCCCGGCGGCGATGCTTCGGCTACGGTCGAAGCATGAAGGACGGACCCTGCATCGCTCCCATTGCCGCGCTGGCCGGCGATCCGGCGCGCGCCAATATGCTGGCGGCGCTGATGAGCGGCGCGGCCCTGACCGCGAGCGAGCTCGCGGCGGAGGCCGGCGTCACGGCGCCGACCGCGAGCGCCCATCTGGCCAAGCTCAAGGCGGGCGGCATGATCGCGGTGCTGAAGCAGGGCCGCCACCGCTATTTCCGGCTCGCCGACGAAGGCGTGGCGGCGATGCTCGAGAGCATGATGGAGGTGGCCGCGCGCGCCGGACACCTGCGCGCGCGCCCCGGTCCGCGCGATCCGGCGCTGCGCCGGGCACGCATCTGCTACGACCATCTGGCGGGCGAGTTCGGCGTGCGGATGTTCGACAGCCTCGTCGCGGCCCGGTATCTCGTCCACCGCCGCGACGGGATGACCCTCACCAGGAGCGGCGAGGAATTCCTTGCCGCGTTCGGGATCGACGTCGCTGCGTTCGAGGCGGCGCGGCGGCCGGTGTGCAAGGCCTGCCTCGACTGGAGCATGCGCCGCCACCACCTGGCGGGCGCCGCCGGCGCGGCACTGCTTGCGCGCATGCGCGAAATGAAATGGCTGCGGCGCGAGCGCGATAGCCGTGCCCTGCTGTTCACGCCCGATGGCCAGGCGAAGTTCCGGCGTCAGTTCCCCGCCTGAACGATCACGCCATCGTGACGGCGCAGCGTTCACCGTGGAGATGGAATAGGGCACATTGCGGCCGGAAACCTTTGGGGCCTCGCACGTGATCCTTCGCACCGCCGTGCTCCTGGTGTTGCTGTTGTCCGCCGCATCGACGGCATCGACCGACGCCTTGCCGCGGCGCGCGGTGCTGGGTGCCGCGGTGTCGGACGCCGATGGCGGTGCGAGGATCGACCGCGTGCTGCCGGCCAGTCCCGCGGAGCGCGCAGCCTTGAAGCCCGGCGACATCGTCCTGTCGATCGCGGACGCCCCCGTTGCGGGCAGCGCCGCCTTCGTCGCAACGGTCAAGGCGCAGCGCGCAGCCACGCCACTCGTCTTTGCAATCCGGCGCGACGGCGCGCCGATGACCATTTCTGTCACGCTCGATCCGGCGCCGGTCGAACACGACCCCGCCGCGCAGACGCTCTATGAGAGCGTCGCGGTCGATGGAAGCTTGCGGCGCACGCTCGTGACGCTGCCGGTGCATGCGCAGGGGCGTCTTCCGGCCGTGCTGATCATCGGCGGCATCGGCTGCTATACCGTCGACAACCCTTCTGCGACCGACGACGGTTATCTCAGACTCGCCCACGATCTTGCGCACCGCGGCGTCGCGGTCATGCGGCTGGAGAAAAGCGGCGTCGGCGACAGCAAGGGTCCACCCTGCATCGGCGTCGATCTCGACCACGAAATGAAGAGCTATGCCGTGGCGCTCGCGGCCTTACGCCGCCACGCCCATGTCGATGCGGACAGGGTCTATCTCTTCGGCCACAGCATCGGCACGTTGATCGCGCCGCGCCTTGCCGCCACCGGCGGTGCCGCCGGCGTGATTGTGGCCGAAGGAGTGGGCCGCAACTGGATCGAATACGAGCTCGCCAATCTGCGCCGTCAGCTCGAACTGGCCGGCGAAGCGCCGGCGGCGGTCGACGCCAAGCTGGCGCAGAAGGAAGTGTGCATGCACCGCCTCTTGATCGAACGCACGCCGGAAAGCGAGATCGAGAAGACCGAGCCCTTCTGCAAGGAGCACAACGCCTATCCTGCCGCCGAAGCCTATATGCAGCAGGCGGCGGCGCTGAACATCGCCGAACCGTGGATCGCTTTCGACAAGCCGGTGCTCGTGATCTACGGCACCGCCGATTTCATCACCGCCGAGGACGACCACCACCGCATCGCGGCCATCGTCAATGAGCACCGCCCGGGGCTTGCCGACCTCAAGCTGATCGCCGGCATGGATCACTATCTTCAGGCCGGCGGCACCGAGCAGCAGGACTTCGATATGCGCGTGAAGCAGAGCAAGTCGGGGCCTTACGATGCCGATCTGAGCGCCGCCGTGCTCGGCTGGCTGTGCCGGCGGGAGCGGTGCAGGGCGGCGGAGTAAGACGAAAATCGCGTCATCCTGAGGTGCAGGGCCGCGTGCTTCGAGGGCCGCTTCGCGGCCACCTCAGCATGACGCGGCCCTGCCTCGAAGGGTGGCGCGCTTAAGGACTCGTATACGTGGCCGTGGTGCTGCAGCCCGAGATCTTGTTCAGCCACACCTGGGTGACCTGCCAGCTGCCCGCGAGCGACGTGAGCGTGCCGCTGGTCGAGCATTTGTCGCCGATCTCGTTGCCGGTCTCGTCGTTCCAGGCTTGCGGATAGGCGGGATTGACGAGCGGCGTCGGGATATTGTCGGTGACCGCCTCGGCGAATTCGTGGCTGGCCGCAAAAGTGAGGAAATCGAAGCCCGAATTGCACTCCGGCAGGACCGCATAGAAGATGTTGCTCGGCTTGTGCCAGCCGGTTGTCTTGGTCGCGGAGTGATATCCGCCGAACACTGCGCAGGACACAAGGCCGTCGACCTCGATCGTGATGTTGGACGGGAAGTAGACCATATACAGCGTGTTGTAGTCCTGCGGCGGCAGATGACCCTTGCGGATCTGATGCTCGAGCTCCTTCTGGATGTCGGAATCCTGCAGCACCGTGCTCTGGTTCCGCGGCGTGAGAACGACTTGGCCGAGATAGGTGCCGCGATCGATCAGCTGGTGCGTGCTCTTATGGCCGTTGATGGCCTTGTGGTATTTGGTGCGATACTCCCCGAGCTGGTCGACGAAGGTGCTGGCGACGAGGGCCTGGGTGAAGGGCGGGATCTGGTCCTGGGTGTTTTGGAGGACGTCGCTGTTCCACATCACCGACACGACCTTGGCGTCCGAAAGCACCGGTCCGCCATAGTAATTCATGTTCATGGGCGGGGGCGCCGGCCGTTTGGCGAGCGTCGCGAACGAAGTCGCGCGGAAGATGTGGTAATTGCCCGAAGGCGAGGCGGGCTGGGCCGCGGCCGAAGCCGTCATGGCGAGCGCCAGCGTGGCGGCGCGGAAAACGCGTGTGGAAGCGGACATGGGATCCCCCTTTGCGGCACGAACGGCACACCATCTGCGCCGCTGTCCGGGGAAACGCGCGCGCCGAAAAAGAGTTCCGGCCGCCGGGCCCTAGCGAATGTTAAGAGGTCCGCTCAAGGCGAGAACGCCTGCGCGAACAGTTTCACGCTGCAGCCCTTGGGCAGCGGCTTGGTCTCGTCGAAATTGTTGCCCACGAACGCCAACGCGCATTTGCGGATCTTGTTGGCATCCAGGAGGTTGTGGATGGCCTGGGGCTTGTCGCCGGATGCGTCGCGGAAAACGATCTGGCCCGGCGTCATCCAGATGGGCGAAGCCGCGGAGTGGGGATTCTTGTCGCATTGGCGGTCGAGCGTCGCGGTGATGCCCAGGATTCGCGCCGTGCCGCCGCCGCCCTCGCGGGATTTGATGTCGCAAGGCGGCGTGCCGATGCCGAACACCCGGCCATAGGGAACGCGGGGGTCGGCGAAGTCCTTGGTCTTCATGTTGCTCACGCCCATGCGGTGGCAATCGTTGCAAGGCGTGCCGGCCGCCTGAATCTGCCAAGCCTTCCAGTCCTTGAAGTCTTCGCCGACGAAGGCGTAAGGCCAGACTTCGCTGTTGAACGAGTCCATGTGCGATCCCGGAAGCACGTTCTGCGCACCGGCGACGTCCTTGAGATGGGCGAGATAGGGCGAGCGGATGAACGGGCCGTTGTCGTGGCACTCGCCGCATTTGATGTTCTCGGTCGCGGCAGGCGTGTACCAGGTGGTGTCGCCGCCGATCGGCGCGTTCACCTTGCCGGGCAGGCGCGTGTTGTGTTGCGGGTTGTTGGGATCGTCGAGCTGTTGATAGAAGCAGGTGGCGCCGTTCTTCTTGTTGTACTGGATGACGGCGATGTCGCCGAACGTCTTTTCGTCCGGATCCGTGCTCTGCCTGCGGCAATGGGCGACGATGGCGACGTTGTCGTCCTCCTTCAGCACCTTGAAACGGCTGCCCGGATCGCATTCGTGATTGAGGACGTTGGGAAAATCGCACTTCCTGACGTGATTGCCGTAGGGCTTGCCGTTGTTGTTGCCCTCGGGGACTTCGGTGAAGGTGTTGTCGTTGCAGTCGAAATCGGGAACCGATACGCCGATCGCGGCATCGCATTTGGTGGCGTAGCTCTTCAGGTCCTCGGCCCGGGCGGGCGCGCAAGCGAGCGACAGCACCATCAGCGCGCCTGCGGCGGAAGGTAGTCGCGACATCGCTGGCTCCGTGTTCGGCGGGAAATCAGGGGAAGGCGTCGGCGAACGGTTTGGCGTGGCAGCCGCTGGGCAGAGACCTCGGCGTGTTGCGGAACGCCTCCGCGCAGGCCTTGATCGCGGCGGCATAGGCCTGGTCGGTCGCGCTCGGCCCGGTGGAGCCCGGCTGCATCCAGGGCGGCATGGAGCTGTTCCTCGCGCTCTGCGTCGCCGCCGTCGCGACGATGCCGAAGCGGATAGAAGTGCCGCCGTTGCGCAGGCCGCCGCCTCCAGAATTGCCTTGGATGCTGCTCAGACCCATGCGATGGCACATGTTGCAGTCGTTGTTGTCGACCAGGATCGACCACGACTTCCAGTTCTTGAAGTCGTCGCCCACGAACTTGTAGGGCGCGCCGCTGACGTTGAGGCCGGTGGGCAGCGCGTCCTTGCCGGTGATCTGCGACAGGAACGGGGTGCGCAGGATCGGGCCGTTGTCGTGGCACTCGCCGCAGCCGATGCTCGCCGTCGTGGCCGGCTCGTACCAGCGCCATGCGCCATAACCCTTCGAGGGCGACAGCACGTGGCCGTCGAGCGGCGGCTGCGGACTGTTCGGCGGCGCCTGGTAGAAGCAGGTGGCGCCGTTCTTCTTGTTGTGCTGGATGACCGCGATGTCGCCGTAGAGCTCCTTGGCCGGGTCGTTGCCCTTCTTGCGGCACATGGCGACGATGGCGACGCTGTCAGTGTTGGCGATCACCTTGAAATAGCTGCCGGGATCGCACTCGCCGTTGAGCACGTTGGGCCGATCGCAGTTGCTGCCGCTCGCGTTCGTCGTCGGCACCAGCGTTCCCGAGTTGCAATCGAAATCCGGCACCGCTATTCCGACCGCCGCGGTGCATTTGTCCGCATAGCCCTTGAGCGAGTCGGACGCCGTGGCCGCCGGCGGCTCCGAGGCGACCAGCACGAGCAACAGGATTGCCAAAATGTATCGCGGCATAGGCGCCCCCTTCGAAATATGCGCGCAGGGGCGACCGCACGATCGCGCCCGAGTCTCGTTCTGAATTAGAACATCGTTTTCAAACTATTGGAAGTTGTTTTGGGCCTTCGCCAGGCGGCCGGCGCGAGGCGTGGGCCGGTTCGACCGCTACCTGAAACGGGGCGGGCATGGTATCGTGGCCTGTCATCCGGAAGCGAGTTTGGAAAATGCGGGGCAGGTTGGTCTTTTCGGTCGCGGCGGCAGCGGCGCTGGCGATCCCGGCGCAGGCGCAGACCATGCATCCCAGCGCCCAGAGCGAAACTTATTCCACCGAGGCGCATCAACGGCCGGCGGACGACGAAGCGGCGCCTGTCAGCAGTGATGCCGGTGCCATCGGCGAGGATCTGCGGCTGAAGGGCAAATGCGACGAGGCGGTGCCGATGCTGCAGCCGATCGCGCTGCGCGGCGCGGGCCACGAGATCGCGCAGCTGGATCTGGGGCTGTGCCTGTTCGACCTCGCCAGGACCGCGAAGGAACCCGCCGACGCCAAGACCAAACGCCAGGAGGGCGCGGCCTGGGTGCTGCGCGCCGCCAATGCCGGCTTTGCCAAGGCCCAGGCGATGGCGGTCGTGCTCTATCTCGACGGCACCGGCGTGGACGCGGACCCGGTCGAGGCGGAGAAATGGGCGATCCTCTACCACCGCAACGGCATGCGGCTGGGCATCGGCCTGCCCGACACCGCGCCGGCGCTGCGCCAGCGTCTCGATGCCGCGCTCGACGACAAGAAGCAGGACGAAGCCGAAGCCCGCGCCCGCGCATGGACCCCGCCGCAGGTCAGCGCGGACGAGTAGGCCGCAGAAGCTTTTCTCAACACATATGCCGTCATCGCCCGGCGCGATAGCGTCCGGGCGACCCAATTTCCTGGTTCGGAAAAAATTGGCTCGCCCGGATCGCGCAAGAAGCGCGACCGGGTGATGACGGTATTTTTTTATTGAGGCGGCTATCTCGGCGGCATCTCCCTCAAAGGAAGCGCGCGATCTCTCCGCCCTTCATCACCAGACGCACCTGGTGCAGCGCTTTGAGGTCGCGCGCGGGATCGCCGTCGACGGCGATGAGGTCGGCGAGGAATCCCGCCTCCACGCGGCCGAGTTCGTTCTCTTGGCGCAAGATGCGCGCGTTCACGGCGGTGGCGGCCGACAGGACTTCGTCCGGCGACATGCCGAGCTCGGCCATCCAGTCGAGCTCGCGATAGTTTGTGCCGTGGGCGAAGACGCCGACATCGCTGCCGCAGCCGATGACGATTCCGGCCGCGCGCGCGAGCGCGAAGGCGTGCGCGGCTTCCTGCATTCGTTCGTGGGGTTCGCTGCCCGCGACGTGACCGTGGAAGTACTGGCAGATGGCTTCGCAGGCGGTCAGCGTCGGCAGCAACGCAATGCCGCGCTCGGCCATCAGCGCGAAGATCTTCTCGCTGCCGCCATAACCGTGCTCGATGGTGTCGACGCCGGCCAGCGCCGCGCGGTGCATGCCGTCGTCGCTGGTGGCGTGCGCCGCGACGGGCCGGCCGAGCGAATGGGCGGTGTCGACCAGCGCTTTCAGCTCGTCGACCGAGAAGGTCGCGACCGCGGCGCCGCCGGGCCCGCAGCGGTAATCGGCATAGACCTTGATCCAGTCGGCGCCGTGGCTCGCCTGATGGCGCACCGCGCGCACGACCTCGTCGATGCCGCTGGCTTCCTCCGCCCCTTGCGGGAAGCAGCAATCGGGCCGGAATTTCGCGCGCGCCGGTCCGTAAGACCCCGTCGCGACGATGGCGCGCGTCGCCACGAAGAGGCGCGGCCCGGGGACGAGCCCTTCGTCGATGGCGCGCTTGAGTGCGACGTCGGCATAGCCCGCGCCTTCGGTGCCGAGATCGCGCAATGTCGTGAATCCCGCGCGCAGGGTCGCCGCGGCGTGCGTCACGGCGCGCACGGCGCGATAGGCCTCGCTTTCCTTCAGCACCTGGTCGTCCCAGGCGGTCTCGTCATAGGGATGCAGGAAGAGATGCGAATGCAGATCCATCAGTCCGGGCAGCAAGGTCATGCCTGGCAGGTCGACGACCTTCGCGTCGGCCGCTTCGATCTTCGGCCCGACGGCGGCGATGCGCGCGCCCGCGACCAGCACCTGCGCGCCGTCCTGCATAGCGCCATCGCTCCACACCCGGGCAGGCTTGAGAAGTATCGCGCTCATGCGGGGCGCCAGGCGAGCGGGTGCCGCATCAGCGCGCGGTCGGTGGTCACAAGCCGCATCCCTTCCACCTGACACTGCGCGAGCAGCATCCGGTCGAACGGATCGTTGGTATCCGGCTGGTCGATCAGGTCTTCAATGGCGTGATGCCGGTCGATGGCGACGATCGCGTATCCCAGCGCCGACAAGGCGGCAGGCAATTGCTGGAGCGGCGCATTCAGCGGGAGCTTTCCCAGCCGTGTCTTGATTGCGATCTCCCAAAGGCTCGCGACGCTGACGAAGAAGTCGTTCGCGCGCGCGTTCAACAGAAGATTGACCTGAGCGCCAAGTTTATCGCGTTCCTTGCTGGCGATGGGTACGACGATGTTGCTGTCGAGCAGCAATCTCATTTCTTCGGTAACTTCGGATGGCCGTAGTCCGCGGGAAGCGGCGTGATCAGGAAATCCTCAGGCAGCGGATCGTCCCAATCGGGCGGGAGTTCGCCAAAGAACGTGTCGATGCCGTGCTCGCGCATGTAGCGATAGCCCGCGTCCCAATCGGTGCCGCCCTTTTTCTTATGCGGGACCAGATCGAAGGCCGGCTTGCCGTTGCGCGTCACGGTGATGGTCTCGCCCGCTTCGGCCTTGCGCCCCAGCTCGCTGAGACGGTTCTTCGCGTCCTTGATATTGACGGTCGTCATGGGAGCGAAGGTAGCTACCGGTAGCTACTTTGTCAAGCGGCGGCGTCTGAGCGCGTCCCGCCGCCAGCGACTCCGCGACGATCCAGGCGGTTGCCGCCAGCGCCAGATTGACCATGAACTCGGTCCAGGCGAAGTGCTTAGAGGGCGCGCTCCAAACGGCAGGCGCGTGCACCAGCAGACCGAAGATCGCATACATCGCCATCAGCAGCCGTGCCGCGAGAAGCGACATCACGCCGGAAAGGATCGCGAGGCCGGCGGCGATCTGCGCGATGCCGGTCGCGACGGCCCAGAACATCGGGCCGGGCGGCAGCCATTTGGGTACCAGCGAGGCGGTGAAATCGAGATAGACGAAATGCGCCGCGCCGAAGACCAACAGGCACAAGCCGAATACCTCGCGCGCGATAGGCTCTGTGCCGGCGGTTGCGCGCGGACGCGCCATCGCAAGCGCAATCAACCCGCCCATCGTCACGGCGAGCTGCTCCGAGACGCCGTCCCAATAATCGAAGGTCATCGGGTGGCTCGCGAGCCGCGTCAGGTCGAGCAGCACGAGCCCCGCCGCAAACACCGCCGTCAGCACGCCGGCACCCCACGCTTGCGTCCGCCGCAGATTGATCAGGATGCCGCCCGCGATCAGCAAGGCGCCGACGACATAAGCGAGCGCAACGCGTCCCGGGAGTGTCCCAGGCACGGGCATCCAATCGACCGCGAACTCCCGCCAGAGAAGTCCGGCGACGCCCATCATGATCGCCGCCAGTCCGTAGACGCGGGCGCCGAGATTGCTCATGCGCATTCCCCCCGTGACGGCGCGATGGTAGCGGAAGCTGGGTTCTTACATAATCACGCTCTCGTCATCCTGAGGTGCCCGCCCGCGCGCTTAGAGCGCGCCGCAGCCCTGAGCGAGCGTCATCCTTCGAGGCTCGCTGCGCTCGCACCTCAGGATGGCGCGAGACGAAGGGCGCTCGCGCCCAGCATGACGCGGGCGGGCCGCGAAGGATGGCACACGGTCACAGCAATCACGCCACCAACCTATACCGCACCGTCGCGCCCGCGCCGTCGGGCGTCACGCGCCCCTCCTGCTCCAGCTGGATCAAATGCGCGAGCACCGAGCGCGCCGCGGCCGGATGCAGGCGCTTGTCGACATCGGCATACATGCGCGCGACCATTGCCGGGATCGTGGCGACGCCGTCGCGCAGGCAGGCGAGGATCTGCGCCTCGCGGTCCAGGCGGTGATCGATATAGGCCTTGAGGAACGGCTTGGGATCGCGCACCGGTCCGCCATGCGTGGGATAGAGCACCGCATCGTCGCGCGCGAGCAGCTTGCGCAAACTCGCCATGTAGGCGGCCATGTCGCCGTCGGGCGGCGTCACCACCGTCGTCGACCAGCCCATCACATGATCGCCCGTGAAGAGCGCGCGTTCTTCCGCGAGCGCATAGCACATGTGGTTGGAGGTGTGGCCCGGCGTGTAGACGCATTCGAAGCTGAAGCCGCGGCCTTCGATGACGTCGCCGTCCTTCACCCGCACATCGGGCACGAAGGCCATGTCGCCGCCTTCCTCGACCTTGACGCCTTCCTCCGCCTTGCCGGCGCCGTGCGGACCGAAGCCGTAGGTCGCGGCTCCCGACCAGGCTTTGAGCGGCGCGGCTGCTGGCGAATGATCGCTGTGGGTATGGGTGACGAGGATATGCGTCAGCCGCCTGCCGGCGAGCGCGCGCTTCAACGCTTCGAGATGCGACGGCGTGTCGGGTCCGGGATCGATTACCGCGACGTCTTGGGCTCCGACGACGTAGACGCCGGTGCCCTTGAAGGTGAACGGTCCCGGATTCTCGGCGAGCAGGCGCGCGATCCCCGGCGTCAGCCGCTGCAGTTCTTCGTAGGGGGCGTGGAAGGAACGATCGAAGGGGATGGCCATCTGTCGCTCTTGCGGGCGCGCATGCGCGCGTGACGCAAGAGTACCACGGGCCGCGTGCGGCGGACCATGGTGCGGATGAGATGCGGACCGCGGTTGCGGAACAGGTCGAACTGCCGCGAGATCAGCCCCGAACGGTGGCGCAGGCGCTGCAATCCGCGGCGGAAGGATTTGGAATGCGCGGTCAGGATCGCCGAGCCGCCGAGGATCGGCCCGAAGCCGATCATCGGGATGGGCAGCGGCGTGGGCATGATCACCACGCCGATGACGACGAGGGTCCAACCCAACCCGACGAAGAAGATCCTCCGCATGCGTCCATCCTACCCCAGGGACTCCTTTACAACGGTTAACGATTGGAGCGGAATGCGACCTATGCGATCGCCAGGGAGCTCACCGTGAAATTCTACAATTCCATCGGGCCAAATCCGCACGTCGTGCGCATGTTCATGGCGGAAAAGGGCCTGAAAATCCCCTCCCAGGACGTCGACCTGATGGCGGGCGACAACCGCAAATCCGAGCACCTGGCGCGCAATCCGCACGGCCAGATGCCCTGCCTGGAGCTCGACGACGGCAGCTATCTGAGCGAGATCACCGCGATCTGCGAATACCTGGAGGAGAAACACCCCCAGCCGGCCCTGATCGGCGCCACCCCGGAGGAGCGCGCCCAGACGCGCATGTGGACGCGGCGGATCGATCTCAACATCGTCGAGCCGCTGACCAACGGCTTCCGCTTCAGCCAGGGCCTGCGTCTGTTCAAGGACCGCGTCGTGACCGTGCCGGAAGCGGCGGACGGCCTGAAGCGCATCGCCCAGGACCGCCTCAAATGGCTCGACGGCCAGATGGGCGGGCGCGACTACATCTGCGGCAAGCGCTTCACCCTGGCGGATATCCTGCTTTATTGCTTCCTCGATTTCGGCGGCCAGGTGGGCCAGCCGCTCGATCCCGCCAACGCCAACATCGCCGGCTGGTTCGCCCGCATCAAGGATCGTCCCTCTGCGAAGGCCTGAAACGAAACGCCGCGATTAATCATAAGTGGGAAAATCGGCCTGCCCGCCGCGGCGACAGGCTTAATATGGCCGCATGGAGGGGCCGGAATTCGAAGGGCGGGAGAGGGCGCCGATTCCCGGCATCGTCTGGATGCTGTGCGTGGCGCTGTTGCTCGGACCCGCGCTCCTGGTGTGGATCGTGCGCGGCGTCGGCTATGCCGTTCACTGCGCGCCGGGCCCCGAACTCTGTCATGGCATGATGCTCGGCGGCGGATTGCACGACGCGCTGATGCTGGCCTGGGTCGTCGCCACCAATGTCGTGCCGATGCTGCTGCTCTCGCTCGTCGCCGCCATCGCCTGCTTCGCCGCGCGCCGTCCGCTGCTCGGCACGCTCAGCGTGCTGCTCCTGCCGCTCTTGACCCCGGTGCTGCCGATGCTGGCGGTCTTCGTCACGCGCTATGACGGCTGCGAGATCAATCCCGACGGCATCGGCACCTGCGTGCTTTGGGGCGCGCGCATGGGGCGCAGCTTTCATACCGCCGCCACGATTCCGGACATGATCTATGGCTATGTGCCCTATTCCTTCGCGCTGGCCTTGGTGGTGAGCCTGATCGGCTGGTTCCTGGTCAGGCCCAAGGCGCCCGCGCCGATGCACGCGACCGCGCGCATCCGCCGCTACGACGACGAGCAATAGACCTCAGAGATACGGCTGGTGGTCGATGGCGCGGATCAGGCCCTTGATCGTGCGGTAGAAGAACCAGACCACCGCGAAGACCACGATCGGGATGCCGACCACGACGAAGCACAGCGGCACGCCCACGATCATCAACAGCAGGGTGATCCAGAAGGTGTGGATCGCATTGCTGAAATGCGACTCCCAAACCGTGCCGCGCGCATCGTCGCGCTTGATATAGGCCAGGATCAGCCCGCCCAGGGTCGACAGATGCACGCAAGGCCAGCCGATCAGATAGAGCACATAGACCACGATCGCGAGGGTGCGCGAATCGCCTTCGGCATAGCTGTGGTTCGCGGTCTCGGCCATCGCCGTCCTCCCCGGTTGCCCCAGGCATGTGGGGAGGAGAGCGGGGGGCGTCAAGGAGCGGGAAATCGGCAAGCGGAAAACGGTGCGGATCCAAGGCGTTGCGCCTTCCGGTCCCTTCGCTGACCCTCTCCCCCGAAGCGGAGAGAGGGACATCGCCGGCGATTCAGTGCGGCTTGTCCATTTCGCCGGAGTCGCCGTCGCCGCTCATGTTGTTCGGTTTGGCCTTCGTGCCCCCGCTCATCGAGGAATCGGTCTTCTTCTTGGGCGTCTTCTTGTCCTTCATGTCCTTCTTGTCCTTGTCCTGCGACATGGCCGAGCCGCCGGACATGGCGGAGCCGTTTGACATCGACGATCCGCTCGACATGGCGGAACCGTTCGACATCGACGAGCCGTTGGACATGGTGCCGCTGGTGGTCTGCGCCATCGTAGCGCCGGAGATGAGGACCGCGGCAAGCGCGGCCAGATACGTTTTCATGGGAGGTGTCCCTCGTTGGTTGCGTGGCCTAGTTCGCGCCGGCTTGGGATCGGTTACACTGCGCTTTGGAGGAGGGGCGTAACCGAATGGCCTTGCCGCGCGAAATCCACAAGGGGCTCGTAGCGTGAGCGATGCGGAACCGCGGCTGAAGGCGCTGATGCTGGCCGCGTTGGACGGCGACGCGGCCGCCTATCGCGAGTTGCTGCGCGCCCTGGCGCTGCATCTGCGCGCCTATTTCGCGCGCAGGCTCGGCCCTGCGGAAGCCGAGGATCTCGTGCAGGAGACGTTGATCGCCATCCACAGCCGCCGCGCCAGCTATGACCGCACGCTGCCCTTCACCGCCTGGCTGCACGCGGTGGCGCGCTACAAGCTGATCGATCATCTGCGCCGCGCCAGGCTGCGCCGCACCTTGCCGCTGGAAGAGGCCGAGAGCGTCACAGCCGGCGAGTCCGAAGAGAGCACCACCGCGACGCGCGACGTCGAACGCCTGCTCGCCGCCTTGCCCGAAAACAAGCGCAGGCTGGTGCGGCAGGTGAGGATCGAAGGGCTGTCGGTCGCCGAAGCGGCGGCGCGGTCGGGCCTATCGGAATCCGCGGTCAAGGTCGGCGTGCACCGCGCGCTCAAGACGCTCTCCGCCATGATCGGAAAGAGCTCATGAGGACCGACGCGCTGATCGAGAGCCTGAGCGCGCTCGCCGAGCCGGTGCCGCGCGCGATGGTGTGGCGGCGTCTGGCACTGGGCGCGGGCGCGGGCGGCGCGGTGTCGCTCGGGCTGATGCTGGCATGGCTCGGCGTGCGCCCCGACCTCGCCCAGGCCATGGCGACCGGCGCCTATTGGATGAAGTTCTTCTACACGCTGGTCTTTGCCGGCGCCGCGTTCTGGACGCTCGAGCGGCTGTCGCGGCCGGGCGCGCCATCGCGTTCGCAGATGCTGCTCGAAGCGCTGCCCTTTGCCGCGGTCGCAGCGATTGCCGCGGTGGAGTTGATGGGCGCCGCGCCTTCCGCGCGTCATCACTTGATGATGGGCGCGTCCGCCGGTGTTTGTCCGTGGCGGATCGTCCTGCTTGCGCTGCCGGTGCTGGCGGGCGCGATCTGGAGTGTCGGCAGACTCGCGCCGACGCGGCCCGTTCTGGCGGGAATCGGCGCGGGACTGGCGGCGGGTGCGCTTGGCGCCTTCATCTATGCCTTCCACTGCGACGAGAGCGCCGCGCCGTTCGTCGCGATCTGGTACACGCTGGGAATCGCGGCGGTCGGCGCTTTGGGCGGCCTGCTGGGGCGCTTGTTCCTGCGCTGGTGAACCAATTGCAAGCCTCGGACGTTGCTGGAGCGACGGTTTCCGGGAGATTTCCATGAGATATGCGATACGCAGCGCCGCGCTGGGCCTTGCAGCGGCCTTGAGCCTCACCGCGGTCCAGGCGCAAGGCGGCGACGACCAGTCCAGCAGCAATGCGCCGCGCGCCATGAACGACACCAGTCGCGACTCACGCGACATGGACCGCGGCTCGGCACGCGCCGCCGAACAATCCGACCTTGTGATGCGCGCATCGCGCGTCGCCGAGCACATGCGCAGCGATCCGGCGTTCGGCGCCGCCCGGCAGATGCTGGGCAATGCCCGCGCCATTCTGATCGTACCCTCGCTCGTCAAGGGCGGCTTCGTGTTCGGCGCCGAGGGCGGCAACGGCGTGCTTCTGGTGCGCAACGGCCGCGGCTGGAGCGCGCCGGCGTTCTACAGCATGGGCTCTGCCTCGTTCGGCCTGCAGATCGGGCTCGAGAAGGCCGAAGTCGTGCTCCTGATCATGAGCGACCGGGCGCTGCGCGGCATCGAGAGCGGCAACTTCAAGATCGGCGGCGGCGCCGGCATCACCGCGGTGACGCTGAGCTCGGGCGCGGAAGCCTCGACCACGGCGCGCGGCGGCGACATCGTGGCGTGGACCTCGGCCACCGGTGCCTATGGCGGGCTGACGCTCAACGGCTCGGTGATCAAGCCCAGGCCGGAATGGAACGAGGCCTATTACGGCCATCCGGTGACGGTGTCCGAGATCACTGCCGGCCGGGTTCGCGACCCCGGCGGCCGCACCATCATCGCTGCGCTCGAGCACTAAGGCCGGGCACTGACGGGAGTTCGACAGGGCAGGCGAGGCGCCTGCCCTGTTTTTTTGGCGCGATTTCTCTGCAGCCCCCTGTCATCCCCGGCCGGGCATTCTTGCTCTCACCTCAACTGAGTGTCATTCCCGGCCGAGCGCAGCGATAGCTGCGTGAGGGGAAGGGAATCCACTTCGGCGTTGCATATCAATGGATTCCCTTCCCCTCACTCGCCTCCGGCTCGTTCGGCCGGGAATGACACCGTTCGAGAAACAGTGAACTGCGCCGCAATTGCGCGTAGACTGCCGGCCACAGTTAAGGAGACTTCCCCCATGCGCCATTTGCTTTTCGCGACAGCGGCTGCGTTCGTCATCTTGCCCGCCGCTGCCTTCGCCGACGCCCATTCGGAGATCGTGGTTGCCGAGCAGCATGCCGGCCTCGGGGCAGCGGCGGGCGACATCGCCACCGTCCATGCCCATCTCCACCACACGCTCAACTGCCTCGTCGGCGCGGGCGGTCAGGGCTATGACGCCGGCCAGATGAACCCCTGTGCCAATTCGGGCAAGGGCGCGATCCCCGACGCCTCCGACGCGCACAAGAAATCGGCGCTCGAAGCGGCGGCGGCGCGGACGCGCGAAGGCATCGCCTCGGGCGATCTCGCGGCGTCGCAGCACGCGGCCTCCGACACGGCGGCCATGCTCAAAAAGGCGGAATGACAAAAGAGCAGGCGCGCCATCCCTGGCCGCAAGCGCGGACTCCGTCCGCGGATGCAATCGGCCGAGGATGACGCGCCTTTGCCTCCCCTCAGGCGAATATCGAAAAGGCCAGGTTGGCCACGAAGTTCGGCGCCCAGGGTTTCAGCGGCTTGAGCCGGTTCTCCCATTCCAGCGCCCGCATCGCCAGGGATTGCGTGCGCTGGAAGACGAAGTCCTCGCGCCGGTAATCCGCATGGGCGGCGATCAATTGGATTTCATTCGGGCGATACGGCGCAGGCTCTTCCGCAATCCTCAGGTCTGCGCGCCGCCTTTTTCGTGCGGCTCTGGCCATCTCTATCTACTCCTCACGCGTCCCTCGCGAACAACGCGGGTTCCCCGAGGATGGTGCCTGACGGAAGTTTCAGAGAGCGAAGCTGTGGCTTTGCCGCAACGCTGGGATCGTTTTGCGCCGTTGCGCGTTTGCAGGCGCCGATCCTCTCCCCCGAAGCCGGGGGAGAGGGAATCAATTCATCAATTTTGAAGCGAGCTACTTCGCGTCGTTGTCGCGATCGGACTGCTCGTCCGCGTGAACGTCGGCGTCGTCGCCATCTTCGTCGTGCATCTCGATGCGGACCTTGTGGTTGGCATGCATCTTGGCGACGGCGGCGTCGATGCGGGGCTGCGCCTCGGCGATCGCCTTGGCGATCTTTTCGCTGATATGGGCTTCGGCGACGGCCTTGCGGATCTCGGGCCGCGCCTTGGCCAGCGCGCGCTCCAGCTCGGCGCGGATGCGCGGCTCGAGATCGCGTAGCGCCTCGGCCACCTTGCGGTCGATCTTGGCGTCGCTCAGCGCCACCTCGATCTGCGGGCCGACCTGCGCTAGTTCGGCCTGGGCCTGGCGCATCTCGGCTTCGGCGCGCGCCATGTCGGCCGCGCTCGCATGGTCCATGCGTCCGCTCATATGGACGATGTGGACGTGATGGTGGTGATGCGGCGCCGGGCTTTCGTCATCGGCCGCGTCGGGCGGAGTGGGCGGCACGGGCGGCTCGGCCATCATCGCAGGCGCGGGCGGCGCCGGCGGCGCGGGGATCGCGGCGGGAGCGGGCGGGGGCGGCGGCAAGTCGCCGGCCGTGACGGCGGAGGGGGACGACGGTGTCGCATCCTGCGCCTGCACGATGTCGGGCCGTGCCAGCGCGAGGGCGGCGGTCGCGGCGATACCGAATAATCCGATTCTCAAAGCATCCATCGAAGTCACTCCTGTTCGCGATTGGTCGGGGGCAAGGGCGGATTTGACTCGGGCCTCGAGCGCGGAGCCCGCCATCGACAAGCCCGAGAAGGCGAGCCTGCGGCCGTTGAGCTCGGAGGCGAGCTGCACCAGTTCGCCGGCATAGACGCTGGGCTTCATGCCGGCGCCGAGCACCGCGTCGTCGGCGGCCATCTCCGCCTCGCGCCTGAGCGCCCGCAGCGCCAGCCACACCAGCGGATTGATCCAGAACAGCGCCGCCACAACCTGCGCCATCGCCAAGGTGAGGCTGTCGCGGCGGCGCACATGCGCGAGCTCGTGCAGCAGCACCGCCTTCAGCCGCGCCGGCGGCCAGGCGCGCGACGAGCGGGGCAACAGCACGACCGGCTTGCGCGCGCCCCAGGTGATGGGACCGTCTTCGCGCTCGGACAGACGCAGTTGGCAGGCGCGCGGACCGGCGGGCAGCCCGCTCAGATCCAGCGCATGCGGGCGGCTCTTGCGGCGCAAGGTCTCGAGCGCGAAGGCGCCGGCGGCGATGCGGCCGAGGCCCGCGAGCGCGCCGGCGAGCCAGAGCGCAAAGAGCGCATAGGCGCCGTCGCGCAGATCGAAACCGGAAGCGGCTTGCGTGTTCGCGCGCGCTGCTGGCTGCTGCATGGATGGCGAAGGCAGGGCGGCAGCTTGCGCGCGCTCGATGTCCGGCGCCGCTGCCGGGATCAGTCTGGGCAAGGGGTCCGGTGCAGCCGCTGGCGTTGCGTTCGCGCGGTGGACGAGGATCTGCGGCGGCACGATCGCGGCGGCAAGCGGCAATCCCACCAGCGCGCCGAACGCCGCCAGCCACACAAGATGACGCAGGCTGGCGCGCCTGACGGTCTGCGTCGCCAGCCACGCGGCCGCCAGCACAATCGCCGAGCCCAGCAGGCACTCGCCTGCGAACAGCAATGCGCGTTCGGCGAACAATGCGCTCATCGGCCTTCCTCCCTCGCCTTGTCGATCAGATGGGCGAGCCGGTCGAGATCGTCCGGCGCCACTTCCTCGCGTTCGAGCAGCGCCGCCACCACGCGCTCGACCGAATTGCCGTAAAAGGTCTTGAGCAGCGTATCGATGGCGCGCCGTCCCATCTGCTCGCGCGCCACGCGCGGCTCGTAGACGTAGCGCGTGCCGTCGCTCTGGTGCCGCACATGGCCCTTCTTTTCGAGGATGGTGAGCAGCGTGCGGATCGCGGTGGTGCTGGGCGGATCGTCGATCTCATCGCGGATCTGCGCCGCGCTGGCGCGGCCGAGCGTATAGAGCGCGTCCATGATCTCGCGCTCGCGGCGGCTGAAGCCGTCCTTCGGCGCAGTGTCCTTGAGCTTGCGTCCCTTCATGCCAAAAAGTTGGCACCTGGGGAGCGGCCTGTCAATTCACTGCCGCGTGAAGATTGCGTTAGGCGCTTGATCCTCCCCCGTTTACGGGGGAGGGGGACCGCCGAAGGCGGTGGAGGGGGCGGCACGCGGCATGCCCCCTCGCGCATACGCTGTCGCTATGCGCCGCATTCGCTCGGCACCTCCCCCGTAGACGGGGGAGGATTATTCCCTACAGCGACCGCAAATACGCCCGCACGCGCTCGGCGTTGCGGCCGTAGTCGAAGGTGCCGGCGCGGCTCTTGGAGCGGATGTCGACGCGCGCGCCGATGGTGCCGGCCGCGCTCACGCGGATGACGATGTCGTCGGTGAAGCCGAACCACAGGGTCGTGTCGGTCGCCTCGATGCGGCCGCGCTTGGGATCGAAGGCGACGACGTTCCAGCCCATGCGCTTGGCGCGTTCAAAGGCGCGCCAGAACCAGTAGCTCTGCGGCGTCGCGCCCTTGGGCAGCGAGCGCGGATCGACCAGCGAGGCGTGCGCCTTGATCTCGGGAAAGGCTTTCTTCTGCAGCTCGGCCACGGTGGTGATCTTGCCGTCGAGCACGACTTTTTTCGGCCCGTCATATTCGGGGCCGTTGGGCGAGCCCTTGCGCAGGGGCAGCAGCGCCTCGAAGGGCGGGGCGAATTCGACGTCGGTGGAGATGTCGTGGATCGGCGGCGCGCCATAGGCCTGGAGCGCGGCGCCGAGCGGCACCCACAACAGCGCGGCCGAGCCGACGAGCCCGGCGAAGCCCCAGCGCCAGCCTTCGCTGTTGTTGTTGCGCAGCGCCGCCGCCAGCCACCATATCCCGGCGGCGAGCGCGAGCGCGCCGATGATCACGGCGGGGATCAGTATCTCGAAGCCGGTGGTGTAGAGCCACAGCCCCAGCCGCGTCCCGAAGCTCGCGACCAGCGCGATGCAGAGCGCCACGACGAACGCGCCGAACGACAGCCTCGCGGCGGTGGAGCGGTAGGTCATCGATTGTCCTCCCCGGCGAGCAGGGGCGCCAACGTAACTTCCAACCCGTCATGGCCGCCCTTGAGGCGGCCATCCAGAGAAGAAGATTCACGCGGAGTCGCGGAGTCGCGGAGAAGCAAAAGGTGGACCTCCGCGCCTCCGCGCCTCCGCGTGCAAACCTGGATGGCCGGGTCAAGCCCGGCCATGATGAAAGAGGTACAATGCAACGCTTCCCGCATCGGATGCTTCACGCCGCCGCGGTCGGCAACCGGTACGCGCCGAAGCGTTCGCGCAGGGTCATTTTTTGGATCTTGCCGGTGGCGGTGTGGGGGATCTCGTCGACGAAGACGACGTCGTCGGGCATCCACCATTTGGCGATCTTGCCGGTCAGGTAGCCGAGGATGTCCTCGCGGCTCGCCGTCTGCCCCGGCTTGAGCACGACGATGAGCAGTGGGCGCTCGTCCCATTTGGGATGGGCGACGCCGATCACCGCGGCCTCGGCGACGGACGGATGGCCGACGGCGATGTTCTCGATCTCGATGGTGGAGATCCATTCGCCGCCCGACTTGATGACGTCCTTGGCGCGGTCGGTGATGGTCATATAGCCCTCGGCGTCGATGGTGGCGACGTCGCCGGTGTCGAACCAGCCCTCGGCGTCGAAGGCGCTCGCGCCCTCGCCGCGGAAATAGGCCTTCGCCACCGCGGGCCCGCGCACCTTGAGCCGCCCGAAGGCCTTGCCGTCGCGCGGAAGCTCCGCCTCGTCGTCGCCGACGATCTTCATCTCGACGCCGAACGGGGCATGGCCCTGCTTGCATTTGTAGTCGAGCTGGCGCTCGTGCTCCATCGCCTCGACATGCGGCTTCAAGGTGCCGAGCGTGCCGAGCGGGCTCATCTCCGTCATGCCCCAGGCATGGATGACGGTGATGCCGTATTTCTTCTCGAACGCCTCGATCATCGCGCGCGGCGCGGCCGAGCCGCCGATCACCACGCGCTTCATGTCGGGCAGCGTCTTGCCGGTCTTCTCCAGATATTGCAGCAGCGCCAGCCACACGGTGGGCACCGCCGCGGTCATCGTCACGCGCTCGGTGGTGAGCAGCTCGCAGATCGAATCGCCGTCGAGCTTCGGCCCCGGCAGCACCAGCTTGGCGCCGACCATGGGGCCGGAGAACGCGATCGCCCAGGCGTTGGCGTGGAACATCGGCACCACGGGCAGGATGGCGTCGCAGGCGCGCAACGCCATGGCATCGGCCTGCGCCGCGATCAGCGCATGCAGCACGTTGGAGCGGTGGGAATAGAGCACGCCCTTGGGATTGCCGGTGGTGCCCGACGTGTAGCAAAGCCCGCAGGCGGTGTGCTCGTCGAACTCGGCCCAGGCAAAGCTCTCGTCGGTGCCGGCGATGAACTCCTCATAGGCGACGAGATTGGGGATGTTGGCTTTCGGCAGATGCGCCGCGTCGGTCAGGCAGACGAACAGCTCGACGCCGGGCAGGCGCGGCGCGATCTCCTCGACCAGCTTGGCGAAGGTCGCGTCGAAGAACAGCACTTTGTCTTCGGCGTGGTTGGCGATGTAGACGATCTGGTCCGGGAACAGACGCGGGTTGAGCGTGTGGTAGATCGCGCCCAGCCCCGCGATGCCGTACCACGCCTCGATGTGGCGCGCGGTGTTCCAGGCCATGGTCGCGACGCGGTCGCCGAGCTTGATGCCCAGCCGGTCGAGCGCATGCGCCACCTTGCGCGCGCGGCGCGCGATCGCCGCGTAGTTCGAGCGCACGATCGGCCCCTCCACCGTGCGCGTCACCACCTCGCGGTCGCCATGATTGAGCGCGGCATGGTCGATGATCTTGTGAACCAGCAACGGCCAGTCCTGCATCAGCCCGAGCATGGTGTGCGACCCCCTGTGCGAAGGGGGGAATATAGGCGGGGAGGGGGGAGCGGCCAACTGGCGAGAGGGACTCAAAGTGCCGCTATCGAAGCCCCTCTTTATCCTCCCCCGCTTGCGGGGGAGGTGCTCCGCGCAGCGGAGCGGAGGGGGGATTGCGCTGGTGTTCTTGTGCCATACTGCATGCAGCAGCCACAAAGCATGACCTCCAAGTACAGCTTCTCCATCGTCCTGGAGTCGCAGGAAGGCGGCGGCTTCACCGTGCTCGTGCCCGTGCTGCCCGAGGTCGTGACCGAAGGCGATACCGAGCGCGAAGCGCTCGCCAATGCCGAAGAAGCCATTCGCTTGGTGCTGGACTATCGGCGCGAGCGCGGCATCGCGATCCCCGCCGACGCGCGACCCGAAGCGCGCAAAGTCACGGCTGCGGCGCGATGGGAGGTACTAGTGAAATATTGCTTTTATCCTTGAAGCCCAATCCGCAAAACTCTCGAGACTTGGAAGGTTTTCATCGTCCTTCTCTTCTTTGTCAGGACGATCAATTTTCCACGCCTTCTCGGCCACAGAATCTAGCATTATGGAAATCAATTTTTTCTTCTGATCATCGGCGCCATTAGCTTCAATTTCGCGTTTGAAGCTGACGTACAGTTCCATGACTCGCTGTTTGTGATTGTATTGCTCGTAGAGCTTTCTGTAGAGCCGCAGTGAAACTAGGCCGAACGTACTAAGCGCCACAAGAGGCAAACCAATAAGCACACGCAGCCCCAGAATTCTTATATCCGGGATCGGCATGTGTTGAAATTCAATCTGATACACGAGCTGATAGCTACCTGCTGCAATGAGGAGCAATGGCACGATGAATAGTCCATAGAAAAATACCGTAGCAATCCAGCTCTGGGCATTGTAGCCAAAAACCCTGTTGAACATCGACGGTCGTTGCGTTTCTGTGGCAGAAGGGCTTCCTCTAAAGGGAGTTGGTGCATAACGCGATTTTGCATCAAAATATGTCCACGCCAAGCCGGCCGCTCCGGCAGACGGAAGCAGCGACAAGATTTGTGTCTTCATCGATTCATAGAGCTTTCCGAATTTCTCATCCCATTCAATTTTCTGGGCAGCCGCATTGGACGTCACAGTTTCGGTCAATTTCTGAAGACTTGCGGCGGCTTCGTCTCGATTCTCGGTAGCTTGAGACAAGACGGTATTGAAATTCTTTTGTAGTTCCATCACTTCGTCGCTGACACTTTTCGCATCGTCGGTTCCTTCGAGCAACTTACGCCTGAGCACGACAATGGCGTCATTCGCAGCTATGACTTCGTCTATCTTCGCCTGTAGCGACTTTTGCTTCGCGACTAGGGCATCATACTGCTCTTCCGATGACGTTTTGAGAGATGCGAATTGTTTTCCACACTTCTCCACATCATCTAGAACGCTTTTAATTGAAGCTGTGTGAGCTTCGGCCCGCGCCCCAGAATCTGACAAGTTTTTCAGAAGTTCCTGCAAAGCTACCTGCTGCGAACTGAGATCAGCAATTTGAGAAGCGACTCCCGAATGCTCGTTCGAGAGTTTTTCGGCCTTAGCTACGGCCGCTGTCTGCAGCGATTCAATCTCCGCTTTCGATCGGCCAATAGAAGCTTGGTCATTGGTAGCCGATTGTTGTAAGACTTCGACGGCACCCTTTGCGGTCGCGACTGATGTCTTGATAGTTTCGATCTCTTGTCCGCTAACTTTTGCCTTCTCGATAATTGAACTCATCGATTCACGATCAGCCTCAAGGGCTGATTTTGAATTGGATATTTCGGTTCGAAGGCTCTCAGCCTGTGCACCCAGGGTTTGTGCCTTTTGGGTTTCGTCGGACAGGTGAGTGGAGGCTGCCGAGACCGCAGTATCGAATTCCGCCTTCTTGGCCTTCAATTGCTCAAAGAGTGTATTGATCTCGCTTGCTATAGCTGCGAGAGTCGAAGGGTCTGGCACTGCCTGCGAGAAATTAGGTGAGCCTGGTTCTGACATCTTTCACCGCGCCAATTTTTCAATCGGAAGTCTGAGAATCTAGACAAAGTATACTCATGTACCGCTTTTGTTCCAGAGTATTCTTTCAGAATAATTGGAATGCTTCATTTCTGCCCTAGCGAGTTAGCCTCACGCCCGGCCCGTCGCCATTGAGGAATTCGATGCCCGCCGCTTCATAGGCGCGCTGGATGGCTTCGACGGTGCGGGGCTTTAGCTCCTCGCCGCGCTCGAAGCGCAGGATCGTGGTGTGCGCGACCTTGGCGAGCTTGGCGACCTGGACGACCTGCAAGCCCAGGCCCGCGCGTGCCATTTTCGACTGCACCGGAACCATGACGACAGGGGAGGCGGTCGCGGCTTTGCGGGCGGGCTTGCGCGCGGTTTTCCGTGCCTTTTGTTTTGCTCTTGACAGTAGCATTTAATACTGGCAGTAATCTGGTCGTCGGTTGCGATTCCAAAGGACTATACCATGCGGCGCAGGCGGGGCGGGGGCGCGAGGCCTGCCCACGCGAAGTCTATGGGCGCGAAATCCGTGCGCGCGGCGGCGGGGCGGTCCACGAGCGGGCCTCCCGCCAAGGCGCGCGCGCCACGCCGGGGGAGCGCTGCGGCGCAGCTTCGATCCTTCTACGAATACACGGCCTATATGGAGGAGCCGCTGAATTTCGCGCTCGATTATGCGCGCGCGCTCAGGCTCGCGGCCCTCGGTCTTTCGGCGCAGGGCGTTTCGTCGCCGGAGCGCGCCGCGGAGGATGCGCGGGGCGACGGCCGTTCGTTGCTGGCGCTCGGGCGTTCGCTCGGCTCGGAGCTCGCGCAGGTGAAGGCGATGCTGGACACGCTGCTCCGATGCGCGCGGGAGGCGTGAGTGGCGCGCCTGACCCCTCCCCGAAAAATTTCCGCTGCGCTTCGCTCCGCTTCAATTTTTCGACCCTCCCTCAAGGGGAGGGTGGTTTAGTTTCGCGCTCCCTCCGCCATACTGCGCCGATGAGCGATGCGGGGGCGGTGGTCAAAGCGAAAATCCGGCGGGACTTGCTCTCGGCGGCGAAGGCGCGGCGCTCCGACGAGACGCGGCTGCTGCGCGTGCTGCTGGGGGCGTTCGACAACGCCGAGGCCGTGCCGGTCGGCCGCGCGCACGAGCGCTACAAGGCGCGCATGTTCGGCGATCCTTCCGTCGAGGTGCCGCGCCGCGTGCTGGACGAGGACGCGGTCCGCGCGCTGTTGCTCAGCGAACAGTCCGAGCGTATCGCCGCGGCGAAGGAATTCGACGCGCTCGGCCGCGCCGACGAGGCCCGTCGTCTCGAGAGCGAGGCGGCGCTCATCGGGCGATACCTTTGAGCCGAATCGCGGCAAGCTCGCGCGCATGACGGAAATCGCATCGACGCCCACGGCCACGGCCGCGAGCCGCCCCGCGCTCGGCTTCCTCGACACCGCGCTCTACATGCTCGCGGCCGGCGTCGGCATCCGCTGGATCGCGGTCGCGGCGGCAGTGGGGCCGGCGTCGCTGCCGCTATGGCTGTTGGCGCTCATCGTCTTCTATCTGCCGCTCGCGGTCGCGGTGGCGGAGCTGACCGGCCGCCATCCGGGCGAGGGCGGCATCTATGCCTGGGTGCGCGACGAGTTCGGGCCGCTCGCCGGGTTCATCTGCGGCTGGTTCTATTGGTTCGCGCTGATGCCCTATTTCGCGGGCATCCTCTATTTCCTCGGCGGACTGATCCTGGCGGCGCTGGGGCATGATCCCAAGGACACGCTCGCCTATATCGCCATCGCGGCGGCGATCTCTCTGCTCGTCACCGCCATGCAGGCGGCGGGACTGAAATACGGCAAGTGGCTGCCCAATATCGGCATGACCGGCGGCTGGATCGTGGTGCTGATCATCGTCGCGATGGGCGTGGTCATCGGCGTCGAGGGACGCAGCGCCACCGATTTTGCGCACGCCGCGTGGCTGGCGCCGGCAAGCTTTCCCACCGCCATCCTGTGGGGCACGATCGTCTTCGCGTTCTCCGGCGCGGAGTCCGCGGCGTTCCTGAGGAGCGAGATCAAGGGCGGCCTGAAGACCATCGTCGCGGCGCTGGCAATCGTCGGCGTGGCGTCGGTGTTCGTCTATGGCGCTGGCACCGCCTCGTTCCTCGCCATCCTGCCGCAGGGCGAGCTGACGCGGTTGGGCGGCTTTGCCGACGCCTTGAAGACGGGACTGGTGCATCTGGGGCTCGGCCGCTTCGTGCCCATCGTGATCGGGCTGTTCGCGTTTTCGATGCTGGGCGGCTTCACGGCGTGGTTCGGCGTGGGCGCGCGGCTTCCCTTCGCTGCCGGCATCGATGCGTTCCTGCCCAAGGTGTTCGCGCGGCGCAATCCCAAGACCGGCGCGCCGGTGCCGGCGATCCTGCTGCAGGCGGGGCTGATGTTCGCAGTGGTGCTGCTGAGCCAGGCGGGGTCGAGCGTCGCCGGCGCCTACGACATCCTGGTCAACATGGCGGTGCTGGGCTCGACCGTACCGTATCTCTTCATGTTCGCCGCACAGCTTCGCGCGGCGGGTCGGCCTCAGGTCGCGGGCGGCTGGACGCCGCCGGGCGGCAAGCGCACCAGCGTCGTGCTGGGGTGGCTCGGGCTTCTCTCCAGCGCGGTCGCGATCCTCTGCACCCTTGCGCCGGATCCGAACGACGCGCATGCGGGCCTGACGTTCCTCAAGATCGCCGGCGCCACGGCGCTGATGCTCGCTGCCGGCCTGGCGCTCTACGGCACGGCGCGGTGGCGCGCGCGCACGTAGCGCCCCTGGACGCCGCTCCCTCTTCTCTCTAAAATAGAACAATCGAACTTCGCCATAAAGGCGAACGCAGCGGGGGGCTCCATGTCGCGCACCATCAACATCGCGGTGACCAACTGGTCGGGCGTCAGCCTGTCGGCGGGCGATGCCAAGTCGCAGGAGGGGCCGGCGGCGACGTTCTCTCCGTCGAGCACGCCCAACGGCGGGAGCATCACCGCCACCGCCTACAACAATTCGCTGTTCAACGGCGGCAACAAGGGCACCTTCGTGCTCTCCAATTCGAGCACGGGGGCGTCCTACACGATCTTCTACACCCATCCCCAGACGACGGGCGCGAGCTACATCTCGCTGCAATCGGCGAGCACGGGCGGCGTCGCGGGCATCGGCCAGCCGACCTATTCCGGCGATCCCATCAACGCGACGATGAACGTCTATGCCGGCGTGCCGGTGCAGACCGGGGGCACGACCTTGGGCTACGTCACGCCGCTGTTCGAGAACGCCTACACGGTGAGCAACAACTGCCAGGACCTGGCGAATTCGGTGTTCAATTCTGCCACCCGGTCGGGCGCGCTGATCGAGGCCGCGTTCAACCAGTCGACGACGCCCTATATGCCGGCGGATTTCACCGGCGGCCAGCTCGCCACCACCCTGGTCGACGTTCTCTACAACTGTTTCACCTCGGGCAGCGGCGCGGACTGGCCGATCCTGAAATTCCTCGCCGACTACATCGCGCCGATCGGAACCGCGGCGCCGATGACGATGTGGGTGCCGCTGATCTCGTATCAAGGCGGCAACCCGTCCATCTATCAGATCTCGGGCTACCAATCGTTCGAGCTCGTGCAATACAACGGCGGCACGCCGGTGTGGAATCCGGCCGAGGTTCGGACCTTCCTCACCCTGCTCGCTGGCGGCGCGCATTTCGTGGCGGTTTCGGCCTATGACGATCTGACCAGCCAGGGCATCGCGACGAGCGCCAGCCGCGCGCTCTACACCGCGTTCCAGAATTCCGGACTGTCGCAGCGCGAGGACTTCGCCAATTCGCATTACTGTAACGCGATCCTCTACAACAACACCGGCTACTACTATCTGAGCAACATCACCCAGCAATGGGCGCCGCCGGGCTGCGGCCTGATCCTGTCGCTGCTCTTCGGCAGCACCATCAACGACAATCGCAATCCGCCCGCCGGCAGCTTCAACACCTTCATGCAGCTCGAGGGCTGGCCGGCATCGGGGGTCACCGGCGGCGACCGCCACAGCGCCGATTACGATGCCTACAAGCAGACCTTGTGGAACACCGCGACCTATGGCGCCTGTCCCTATAGCGAGAAGCGCGCGACCACCGTGTTCCTGGCGCCGCAAGGCTGGACGCCGACCATCTATCAGACGACGCTGATGATGCCTTATGTCGGCGCCTATGCGAGCGGCACCTATCCCAACGGCGAGCCGCAGAGCTGGCTCAACACCGAGGTGGCAACCGTGCCGGCGGGAACGCCGCCGCTGCCCTCCACCTACTACACCTGATCGCAATGCCGCTGTCCGGTTGCTAGAGCGCGTGCCCCGGCGCTATGGATGTTTTCGACTTTATTCCATCGGGGAAGCGTTTCATGGGTCGCGCCAAATCGGTCGTGCTTGCCGCGCTGGGCGCGGCATCGGTTGCGCTGGCGGCGCAGGCGCAATCCGTCCGGCCTCAGATGTTGCCGGACGATGTCGTCCCCAGACATTACGATCTCGCGCTGGTGCCCGATGCGAAGGCGCTGACGTTTAAGGCCACTGTCACCATCGACGTGACGGTCGCCAGGCCCGTCAAGGACGTGTTGCTGAATGCCGACGGGCTCACATTCGACAGCGTCAGTGCAGACGGCGCAAGGACGAAGGCAGCCGCGACGCCGACGCAAGACACCAAGCTCAACCGCGCCACCTTGCATTTCGCGCAACCGCTCGCGGCCGGGGCGCACACGATCGCGATCCGCTATCACGGCACGATCGGTCACGAGACGCTCGGTTTCTTCGCCATGGACTACAACACCGCGCAAGGCTCGCGCCGCACTTTGGCGACCAATTTCGAGCCGGCCGCGGCGCGCAAGCTTCTGCCCTGCTGGGACGAGCCGGCGCGCAAGGCGACCTTCACCGTCTCCGTCGTCGCGCCCAAGGACGAGGTCGCGGTCTCCAACATGCCCGTGGCGAAGAGCGAGGGTATCTCCGCGGCCCAGAAGCGCGTCACGTTCGCGACCACGCCGAAGATGTCGACCTATCTGCTCTTCGTCAGCATCGGCGATTATGAGCGCGTGCACCAGGCCGTCGACGGCACCGATGTCGGCGTGGTGGTCAAGCGCGGCGACACCGCCAAGGCCGCCTATGCGCTGGAACAGGCATCGGCGCTGCTGCACTTCTACAACGGCTATTTCGGCGTGCGCTTCCCGCTGCCGAAGCTCGATCTCGTCGCCGCACCGGGCCAGATCGAGGGCGGCTCGATGGAGAACTGGGGCGCGATCTTCTATTCGCAGCAGCATCTGCTGTTCGATCCGGCGCGTTCCACCGAAGCGGACCGCCAGCTCGTCTTCCTCGTCGTCTCGCACGAGATGGCGCATCAATGGTTCGGCGATCTCGTCACCATGCGCTGGTGGGACAATCTCTGGCTCAACGAGGGTTTCGCGCGCTGGATGCAGACCTATGCCGCCGACGCGCTGCATCCGCAATGGGAGACGGGACTCAAGGCGCAATCGATCTTCGAGCAGGGCAAGGAAGAGGACGCACTGCCCTCGACCCATCCGGTTCTGCAGCCGGTGATCACAGCGGAGCAGGCGGGCGAGGCGTTCGACGCCATCACCTACAACAAGGGCGCCGCCGTCATCACCATGCTGAACGCGTATATCGGCAAGGCGAAGTTCGAAGAGGGCGTGCAGCGCTACATGCGGGCGCACGCCTACGGCAACACGGTCGACACCGATCTGTGGAGCATCATGCAACAGGTGGCGGGCAAGCCGATCCTGAAGATCGAGCGCGACTTCACGCGTCAGGAAGGCCTGCCGCTGGTGCGCCTCGCGACGGGCAAGGGCGTGACGCTGTCGGAAGACCGCGTCTTCGCCGATGGCAATCCGGTGAAGGCGAAGCCCGCGCAACACTGGACCATCCCGCTGCCGGTCGCGGCATTTGGCACACCCGCGCAGTCCATCCTGCTGAGCAACACCGCCGCGGTGCCGCAGGCGCCGGCGTTGCTGGTGAATGCGGGACAGACGGCTTACGCGCGCGTGCTCTATCCCGATGCTGCGTTCGGTGCGCTGTCGGAAAAGATCGCGTCGCTCGCCGCGGTCGACCAGATCGGGCTGATGAACGACGCGCGCGCACTGGGCTATGCTGGGTACGCCCCCGCAAGCCGGACGCTGGCGGTGATGTCGCGCATTCCCGCCAATGCCGATCCGATCGTCTGGCAGCGGGCGGTCGCTATCCTGCGCGATCTCGACATGCATTATGGCGAGCGGCCGAAGCGCGCAGCGTTCCGTGCCTTCGCGCGCGCGCTGCTGCGTCCTGTCGCGAACCGCCTGGGCCCCGCGCCGAAGACGGGCAAGGCCGCCGGCGATGCGGTGCTGCGCGGCCAGGCGATCGAAGCACTCGGCCGCTTCGGCGACACGGACGTGATCGCGCGCGCAAAGAAGATGGTCGCCGACGGCTCCGGCAGCGCCGCCGAGCAGCGCGCGGCGCTTCTGATCGCGGGCATGAAGGCGACGCCGGCAGAGTTCGACGCGCTTCTGGCGCGCGCGCGCAAGACCGACGATCCGCTGATCAAGTCCCATCTCTACCAGGCGCTTGCGGGTGTCGAGGACCCCGCACTCGCCGGCCACGTCATCGCGCTGGCGCTGGGCGACGAGATGGCTGCGGGCACGAACATCTCCGCGCTCGCGCAGCTTTCAGGCAGCCACCCCGACCTGTTGTGGCGCGAGGCCGTGCCGCATCTTGCCGATCCCAAGGCGGCCATCCCCAAGGACGCGCAGTGGGGCTTGGCGGGCGCGATCGCTGCACAATCGTCCGATCCGGCGCGGGTCGCCGACATCGAGGCCTATGTGCAGAGCCATGTGCCGGCCGACGCACGCAAGCCGTTCCTCGGCGATGTCGCTTCGATCCGCCAGAACCAGCGCATCGCCGCCGTCGTGCTGCCGGAACTGGATGCGTATATGAAAAACCATCCCCCACACTGAAATCGGGCCCTGGTTTCCTCCCCCGTAAACGGGGGAGGATTGCGCGGTCTGATTTTTTGCCAAACAGGTCACACTGGCGCGCGATTTCTGCTAACTCGTAGCCCGGTTTCAGCCCGAGACGCCCATGCCCCTGTCCAATTCCCAGTCGCGCGACGTGCAGGCGATCCTGCATCCCTACACCAATCTGGTGAAGCACCGCGCCGCGGGGCCGCTCATCCTCGATCACGGCAAGGGCTGCCGCGTCTATGACGAGCAGGGCAAGGATTATATCGAGGCGATGGCGGGGCTGTGGTGCACCGCGCTCGGCTGGGGCGAGAACGAGCTCGCCGAGGTTGCCGCCGCGCAGATGCGCAAGATGGCGTTCGGCCATCTCTTCGGCGGGCGCAGCCACGAGCCGGCGATCGCGCTCGCCGAGAAGCTCAAGGAGATCTCGCCCTTCCCGGTGGGCAAAGTGTTCTTCGCCAATTCCGGCTCGGAGGCGAACGACACCCAGATCAAGCTCGCCTGGTATGCGGCGAACGCGCGCGGCGAAACCAAACGCAAGAAGATCATCTCGCGCATCAAGGCCTATCACGGCGTGACGTTGGTGGCTGCGAGCCTCACCGGCCTCGCCAACAACCACAAGAGCTTCGACCTGCCGTTCGATTTCGTGAAGTTCGCCGACTGCCCGCATTACTATCGCGCGGCCGAGCCGGGCGAGAGCGAGCGCGACTTCTCGGCGCGCATGGCGGCCGCTCTCGAGGCGCTGATCGAACGCGAGGGGCCCGACACCATCGCCGCCATGATCGCCGAGCCGGTAATGGGCGCGGGCGGGGTGATCCTTCCTCCCGAGGGTTATTTCGAGGTGGTGACGCGCGTGCTCGACAAGCACGCCATCGCGCTGATCGACGACGAGGTGATCACCGGCTTCGGGCGCACCGGCGAATGGTTCGGCTGCGCCAAATACGGCTTCGAGCCCGACAGCATGACCATCGCCAAGCAGCTCTCCAGCGCCTATCTGCCCATCAGCGCGGTGATGCTGTCGCCCGAACTCTCCGACATCATCGAGCAGGAGAGCGGGCGCATCGGCACTTTCGGCCACGGCTTCACCTATACCGGCCATCCCGTCGCCGCCGCGGTGGCGCTCAAGACCATCGAGATCTATCAGGCGCGCGACATCGTCGGCCATGTGCGCAACGTGGCACCGCTGTTCCAGAAGCGCCTGCGCGCGCTCGCCGGGCACCCGCTGGTCGGCGAGGCGGACGGCGTGGGACTCATCGGCGCGGTGGAGCTGGTGGCGGACAAGGCCACCAAGCGCGGCTTCGATCCGGCCAAACAGGTCGCCGCCACCGTCAACAGCTTCGCGCTGGAGGAGGGGCTGATCGTGCGGCCGCTGCTCTCCGACCGCATTGCCTTCTGCCCGCCGCTGGTGATCGACGAGGCCGAGATCGGCGAACTCTTCGACCGCTTCGACCGCGCGCTCGCCAAAGGCCTCGACTGGGCGACGCGCGAGGGGCTGGTTTAGAGCGCGCCGCCGTCCGGGCCGCCACTCGCGGAAACCGAAGCAAACCGCCGTCCCGCGCGCGGAAAACCGGAACCTTTCCCGCCACCTTTCCGTTGAATGTCCGATCTAACGCGGGAAGTTACATGCGCTCCATCTTGCTTTGGCTGATCGGTATTCCGATCCCCATCATCATCATTCTCTGGCTCATCACCGGCCACGCCTGAGGCGGAAACATGAGCGACACCATCCTCGTCACCGCCGAGAATCTCCAAGCCGCAAACCTGGGGGAGGAGGCGGGCAGCCGCTTCTCCTGGGGCCTGGTCTTCGCAGGCGCCGTTGCCGCGTTCGCGGTCACTTTCTTCCTGCTGATGCTGGGCTCCGGCTTCGGGCTGATGCTGATGGACCCGATCCATCGCGGCGCCCGCCAGCTGCCCGGCTTCCTGACCGGCGGCGCGATCTACTTCTTCGTGGCGCAGGCGTTCGGCTTCGCGGTGGGAGGCTATCTGATCGGGCGCCTCCTGGGCCCGATGCCGGAGAGCCACGCGCAGGAGACCTATCGCGCCGGCGCGCACGGTTTCGCCTCCTGGGCGCTCGCCGTGGTCGCGACCCTGATGCTGGTCTGGATGGCCGGCATGGCGGTCGCCGGCAACGCCGGCGTCAGCGCGGCCGCTCTCTACGGCGCGGGCGGCGCACGCTCCACCGAGGTGACGCCGACGGCCTATGTCGTCGACGTGCTGTTCCGTCCCGGAACTTCCGGTAACGATCAGGCGCGCGCCGAAGCCGGGCGCATTCTCGATGCCGGAGCCGCCAATGGCGGCGAGATGGGGCAGGAGGATCGCGAGCGGCTGGCGACCTTGGTCTCGCGCCAGGCCGGCATCAGCCGCGATGCCGCGATGAGCCGCATCGACCAGACCACGGCGCAGATGCAGGAGCGCGCGCGCCGCGCCGCCGATGCCGCGCGCAAGGCCGCAGCCTACGCGAGCCTGTGGATCGCGCTGTCGCTGCTGTTCGGCGCCGTCGTCGCAACCTATGCCGCGGTGATGGCGCGCCGCGAAGACGACGACCGAGCATTCTCGCAGCGCTGAAGTACAATCAAGAACGAAGGAGACCGAAATGGCGACGACGCGAAGCAACAGCAAGACCGGGACGACGACCCAGCCGATGACGACGTCCGACATCGACCGGCGCATGGATGCGCTGCGCAGCGACATCGGCACCTTGCAGGACGACGTGAAGGGTCTGGCCACCGACGCGCAGGGCGTGGCGACCGACCAGGCGCGTTCGGCCTTGCGCGCCGCCGAAGCGGTGGCGCTGCGCGCGCTGAAGCTGGCCGAGGACACGGCGAGCGGCATGCGCAACAGCGCCGATGCCTGGACGCAGGACAATCTCGACAGTGCGCGCAGCACCATCCGCACGCAGCCGATCTCGGCGGTGCTGCTGTCGCTCGGTATCGGCGCGGTGCTGGGCTCGCTGTTCCTGGGACGCTGAGAGCGGGGGCAGTCGCCCTCCCTGCTGATTCCAGTCACACAACCGCCACGCGCAGAGCGGGTTGCGGAGCAGCCCCTATGCGACAGGGAGACGCCTGTCCTAGGCATGGTTAACGCTTGCCGAATCAAGGACTTCTCGCGACATTTACTCATTAAAAGTTGTCTTCTTATCAGACGCAATTGAAAGTATAGGATAATACTCCTCTGACCCCTTGGCGGGGCGGGGAAGAGGAGATCATGAAAGACGCGAGCAGCATAAGGCTGGGGCCGTCCACGCCCACGGGCATGACTGAGGTCATCGTCGCCCATGTCTACGACGTCCCGCTGGAGGAGATGCGCGCGCGCACGCGCGGCGGACCGCGCGCGGCGCTGGCGCGCCAGGTGGCGATGTATCTGAGCCATATCGTGCTCGGCATGAGCGTGACCGACGTCGCCGCCGCGTTCCGCCGCCATCGCTCCACCGCGCATCACGCGCTGCATCATATCGAGGAACTGCGCGACGATCCCGAGATCGATCGCACCTTGCGCTTCCTCGAGGGCATGCTGGTCCAGGCGGTCGAGGTCCGCCCATGATGTCCGATCGCGAGATCCAGCGCGAAGCGCGGCGCATCTTCCGCAAGCTGATGGGCGAGCGCTGCGCGCTGATGCGCACCGCGAGCGGACGCTATCTCTTGCACCGCGACGGCAAGCCCGACCGCAGCAAGCAGGGACTCTGCGCGCAGGCTTTCGTCGCGGCGTTCCGCACCCGCGACTGGCTGCGCCCGCTCGGCACCGATCCGGAAAGCTTCGGCTTGAGCGAAGCGGGCGCTGCCTGGCTCAGGCGCAGCGAAGCCGACGGCGATCCGTTCAGGGCCCAGCATCAATTGCGCCGCTTCCACCGCGTGCTCGAGGCGGACGGCAGCGAGGGCATGGCCATCGTCAACGACGCCGAGTCGCCGCTTGCCAGGCTGCATGCGCGCCGCTTCATCGATGCCGCGCAGCTCGCCGCGGGCGAGACGCTGCGCCGCGACTACACCATCGCGCAGCTGGCGCCGCGGCTGGCGGTGGATCTCAGTGCGCTGACGGGCTCCGGGCGCCGCAGCGCCGCGCAGCACAAGCTGATGACCGACACGGTGCTGGCAGCCAAGCAGCGCTTCCAGGCCGCCATGAAGGAGGTGGGGCCCGGCCTCAACGATCTGCTGTTCGACGTCTGCTGCGCGCTTCTGGGCCTGGAGGAAGCCGAGCGCCAGTTCGGCTGGCCGGTGCGCAGCGCGCGCGTCGTGCTGACCATCGCGCTCGACCGGTTGGCGCTGCATTACGGCCTCATCGTCCGCGCCCCCGACCGCGGCCGCATGCGCGGCTGGAAGATGGAGTGAGCAAAGCGGATATCCTCCCCCGTTTACGGGGGAGGTGGATCGGCGCGTCAGCGTCGAGACGGAGGGGGAACTGCGCCGGCCCCCTCCGCTTCGCTCGCGAAGTGCTCGCTCAGCACCTCCCCCGTAAACGGGGGAGGATAAACTAGCTAAAGCCGCATCAGATACTTATGCATGCCGTCGAGCACGAGCTCGCGTTTCTGGTTGTGAACGGTGGCGCGCATGGCGACGACGCCGGTCGTCCGCTGCCGGATGAGCTCGGCGATGGTGAGCGCGGGATAGAGCGTGTCGCTGGGATGGACGGCTTTGAGGAATTTCGCGCTCACCTCAATGAAGCCGATGAGCGTCTCGCCGATGACATGCGGGAACAGTCCCGCGCCCGCGGCGGTGAAGCTCAGCACCTGAAGTCCGTGGGCGAGCGGCGCCGGGTGGCCGAGGCGCTTGCAATACTCGGCATCGTAATGGATCGGATGGTTGTCGAGGCTGACCGTCTGGAACGCCGCGAAATTCGCGGCGTCGATGGTGCGCGACGGCAGGCGGAACACCTCGCCCACTTTCAACGCGTCGAAGCCGCGCAGCGGCACGACACGCCAGTTCTCGAGATCGGGTTCGGGCATGGGGAGGTGTCCGGGCTTCGATGTGCTGCAGACTGCCAAGACGAAGGGGCTATGTCATCCCCAGTGTCATTCCCGGCCGAACGAAGCCGAAGGGCGAAGTGAGGGGAAGGGAATCCATTGGTCGCTCCAGATGGATTCACTTCCCCTCGCTGCGCTCGGCCGGGAATGACACTGTGTGCGAAGAGCGAAAGCCTACCTTCGCCGTTCGTTGTCGCGCAGATCGGCCTTGACCTGCGCCAGGCTTTGCAACGCGGCGGTGCGGACGTTCTCGACCAGGCCGGCGCCGGCGGAACAGGCGGCCGGGTTGGCGCGGCAGAGCAGCTGGGGATCGGACGCCAGGCGCGGGTCGATCTTCGAAGCCGCCCAGGCCGCGACTTCGCTGCCGGCTCCCGGGTCGATCGCCGGTGCGGGCCGGCCGAGGCCCAGATCGGGCTCGCGCGGCATCAAAAGCGCAACCAAACCGATCCAGAAGACTGCCCGGAAGATCATCGCTGCACCCGCATTGCGCCTCGCGGGACGACAATGCGCGAAGGGCTTTTCGGTGCACTGAAAGCAATCGGTAAAATTGCATGCGATGCGGTTAATGCCGCACGATTCGCCTTTTATCCACAACGCGATGTCTGCAAGGCGACGGGGATTTTCGCCAAATTCGCGGCGATATTTCGAAGCATTTGAATCAAATGCGCGCGGGCTCGTACGGCGCGCCGATTCGCGCGCGCCGCCCGAATCGCGCCACGATGATTTCCGGAACGTAAACGGCGGGCGGAACAACTTACCTTTTTGCCAACGAATTCGGCGGCCGTTCAAGTTTCGTTAAGTTTGGCGCGCCACCATCGCGCTCGTCCCACCGGCACCAGCATTAATGGCTCAGAAACCAAACAGCGCGATCTCAGCCCGGGCCCGGCAAAGGGCGCTGCGCGGCGGTTTCGTCAGTATACAGATTGCCAAGGCGGCGATCGGTGCGGTGCTGGCGATCGGCTTCGTGGCGACGGCCGGACGTCCCGATGCCTGGGAATGGGCGGCGCTCGGCGGTCTCGTCTTTCCCGCGCTGCTCGCCCTGTTGTCGCTGACGCGCATTCCGCTCGGGCTGCTCGAGCAGCTTTCGCTGGCAAGCTTCGCGGCACTCGTCGCCTATCTGGCCGTCCTGACCGGCGGCACCGGCTCGCCGATCATCGTCTGGCTGGTGCTGGTGCCGGCGGAAGCGGCGCTCGCCGGTGAGCGCCCCGCGGTGCTGCGCGCGGCGGGCGGCGCCGCCGTGGCACTGGCAGCGGTCGCGGCGCTGCAGGCCTTCGGCCTGCTGCCGCCGTCGCGTCTGCCGGCGCCGGTCTGGGAGTTCTATGTCGTCTCGCTGCTGGCGGCCGTGATGCAGGCCGGCTTCATCGCCGCCGCGGCGCAGGAGCGCCAGCGCGCCGCCGACCAGGCCGCCGCCGAAGGCGCCGCGATGTACCGGTTCCTCGCCGAGAACGCGATGGACCTGATCACGCGCCACGGCTCCGACGGCCGCATCCGCTTCGCCAGCCCCGCGGCGCGCATGCTCCTGGGCATCGAGCCCGAGACGCTGGAGGGCGTCGCGCCGGCGGCGCTGGTGCATCCCGACGATCTGCGCGCCATCCAGGCGGCGTTCATGGAGTCGAGCTATTTCGGCCGCGCGGCCTCGGCCGAGATCCGGCTCAAGCGTGCCGACGCCACTTATGTGTGGGCCGAGATGCGCTGCCGTCCCGCCGCGGCCCAGGCCTCGAAAGCCGCCGACATCGTCGCGGTGACGCGCGACATCTCCGAGCGCAAGAACCACGAGCGCGCCCTGATCGAGGCGCGCGACCTGGCGGAACAGGCCAACCGCGCGAAGTCGAGCTTCCTCGCCAATATGAGCCACGAGCTGCGCACGCCGCTGAACGCGATCCTGGGCTTCTCCGAAGTGATGACGCACGAGATGTTCGGACCCGTGGGCAGCCCGCGCTACCTCGAATATTCGCGGCTGATCCATGAGAGCGGCGCGCATCTGCTCGAGCTGATCAACGGCATCCTCGACATGTCGAAGATCGAGGCCGGCAAGTTCGAGCTCTCCGAGGAGATTTTCGACCTGGAGGAAGCCGCGCAGAGCTGCATGCGCTTCGTGCGCCAGCCGGCGGAGCGCGGCGGCATCGCGCTCAAGCTCGCCATCGCGCCTGCCGCGCGCACCATCTTCGCCGACAAGCGCGCCATCAAGCAGGTGCTCGTCAATCTGCTCTCCAACGGCGTCAAGTTCACGCCGCGCGGCGGCGAAGTGCGCATCACTGCCGCGCTCGACAGCCGCGGCATCGAGCTCGCGGTGAGCGACTCCGGCGTCGGCATCGCGCGCAAGGACCTCGACCGCCTCGGCCGGCCTTTCGAGCAGGTCGAGGGCGAGCATGTGCGCGCCAAGGAAGGCACCGGGCTCGGACTGGCGCTGGTCAAGGCGCTGGCCGCGATGCATGGCGGCGAGGCGACGATCGAATCCGCGCTTGGTGTCGGCACCACGGTGCGCGTGCGCCTGCCTTACGCCGCCGTCGACGACAGCGGCGCGCGCGTGGCGCCGGGCGAGACGAAGATCATCCCGTTCAAGGGCGCGGCTTAGACACTATTTGAGAGCCCAGGTGACCGTCACCGACGCGCTGATCGTCTGTTCCGACGGCGAGACGTCCTCTTCGGTATGCCCATCATTGTCCGCGAACGCCGACGGCAGATTGTTGAGTAGCGCTTCGACGTTCGTGACGCCTTCGTATTTGATGCCGCCATAGCCGCCTTCGGAGATCGAGACGATCGGGCCAAGACTCTGGCCGAGCGCCGCCGCGTAGGTCCGCGCGCGAGCGACGGCGTCGAGCGCGGCTTTGCGCCTGGCATCGATCAAGAGTGACCCGGGTGCCTTGATACTGAATTCGACTCCTGCGGACTGATTGGCACCCGCACCGATCATGGCATCCAGCACCTTTCCGGTGCGCGAGATGTCATCGAGCTTGACGCTGATCGCGTTGCTGGCATCGTAGCCCACGATACTGTCGGGCCGGCCGTCCTTTGCACTGGTGGAGCGCGGCGCAATGCTGAAATTCGCGGTGTAAATTGCGCGGCGGTCGATGCCCAGCGCCTTGAGCGCCGCCATCACCCTCGCCACGGCTTCGGCGTTTGCCGCCATGGCGTCCGTCGCCGCGCGCGCCTCCGTGACCACGCCGGCATGGACGATGGCTTGGTCGGGCATCGCCGTCACCGAGCCTTCCCCGGTCATCACCACGACGCGATTCTGTTCGGCCGCCACCGCCTGCAGCGGCCCTGCAAGCAACACGGTGCAAAGAGCCCATAGCGTTTTCATGACGTGCCCCCCCAAGACGATTATAGTATCGCGCATGCAGCCCCGCCTCAAATCCGGCATCTTCGTCCGCGCGCTGATCCGGCGCGCCGAGGTGGCGGGGGCGCAGGCCTATGTCGTGCGCAAGGGGTCGGAGGAAGCCGCCGCCATCTTCCTCAAGCTCTCGCGTCTGGACGGCACCGTCACGGTGCTCGCCCAGGCGCGCGCGGGCGAAGAAGGCGATCTGGTCTGGACGCGTCCGCTCGGCGAACAGGCACAGGAGGCCCGCGCGCAGACCTACCTCGACAAACAGATCAAGTTCGATCCCGACCTCTGGATCGTGGAGATCGAGGACCGCGAAGGCCGCGCTTTCGTGGATGAGAAGGTCGTGTAAATCCATCGACCTCTTGGTGGCCGCCTCAAACGGCAACTACTCCGCGGCGGCGCGGACGATATGGTTTTCCTTGTCCAGGTTCTCGGCCGCGAAGTTCCAGTTGATCAGGTTGGCGAGCACCGCTTCGAGGTATTTCGGCCGCTCGTTCTGATAGTCGAGATAATAGGCGTGCTCCCAGACGTCGATGGCGAGGAGGCAGTTGGTGCCCTGGCTCATCGGGCTGACGGCGTTGGGGGTCTTCTCGACGCCCAGCTTGCCGTGGCGCGAAACCAGCCAGGCCCAGCCGGAGCCGAACTGCTCAGTGCCGGCATGGGCGAGCTGCTCGATCAGCTTTTGCGCATTGCCGAAGTCCCGCTCCACGGCCTGCTTCAGCCGCCCGTCGATCGCGATGCGTGTCGGCGACAGCGAGTTCCAGTAGAAATCGTGGTTCCAGACCTGGCCGGCGTTGTCGAAGATCTTCTTTTCCTTGCCGACATGGTTGCCGGCGGTGGCGCGCACGATCTCTTCGAGCTTCATGCCGCCATAGCGCGTGCCCTCGACCAGCTTGTTGAGCGTGTCGACATAGGCTTGATGGTGCTTGTGGTAATGGAACCCGACGGTCTTGGCGCTGATGGTGGGTTCCAGGGCGTCGGCGTCGTAGGGAAGCGGTGACAGCGTAAACGGACCGGTCATGGCGGCCTCCTTCCTCGGCGTAACCGATAAACCCGGGGGGTCCGATTGGTTCCGCTAAGCTTTCGAAGTTCCAGGGAAATTCGTGATGTTTGTGACGGCAATTGTCACTCGACTTGGAGGCGGTGCGGCGCGAGACTCGGCGGGCGCGCGGGGCATGGCTGTTCGGAGGACTCCTATGCCGCATTATGAAATCAACTATCTCGCCGAAGACGGACATCTGACCTGCAAATTCGCCGCGCAATGCGAGCGCGACGTCCAGGCCAAGGTTCTCGCCCACGCGATGCGGGCGCGCGAGTTCAAGTTCCTCGAAGTGTGGAGCGACGGCGCCATGATCTATGCGCGTCCCGACAATCCGCCCTGGAATTCGGCGGCGCTCAGGCGTTAACGCTACGATAAGTCGGCAGGGCTAGGTTCGCGTAGCGATTGCGGCGAGCCGGAAGTGACCCCTGAAGAGCATGTGATGAAGACGGTGCTCGAGGCCTGGGGCGAGGCCGATCTCGAGCCAGCGCGCGCCGCGCTCGACGACGCCGTGGTGTGGAAATCGGCATCGACCTACGCCCAGGGCGTCTTTTCCTTCGGCGGCGTCTACAGCGGCAAGGCCAACGTCATCGCCCTGCTGTCGAAGATCTCGACCACCTATTACTTTCGTTCTTGCCGGGCCAAGGAGATCGTCTCGCGTGGCGAGCGGGTCTGGGGCCTGTTCGACTGCGAGGGCAGCTTCATTCCTGTTCACGGCGGCGAAGCGGAGCGCAGGCCGATCGCGTTCGAGATCGCGTTCCGCTGGCGCATCCGCGACGGCAGGATCCTGGAAGCGCAAACCTTCTTCGACACCGCGGCGCTCCTCGCGCAGCAGGGCGAGATCCACAAGCTGCTGCCCCAGGCCGTCCTCGCCGAGGCCTCGTAGCCACGCGTCGCAGGATTGCCGGTGACGGGCGGGGCCGGGCGCTCTAGATTGCCTGCGCCGCCAAACCGGATGTCCGCCATGCGCCGATTGCTCCTGCTGCTGCCGCTGCTCGGCCTCGCCGGCTGCGTGATCCTGGGCACCAAGGCGGACCGCAAGGTGCAGAACTCGCCGAGTTTCCGCACCGGCTATGACGACGGCTGCGCCAGCGCGACGAACGAAGGCGCCAACATGCGCCGCGGCGACATCGTGCGCGACGACGCGCTCTACGAAGCCGACGGCGCGTACCGCGCCGGCTGGGCCAACGGCCACGCCTCGTGCGCGCGCATGGCGCCGCCGGGACAGAGCCGCGGCCCCTTGAGCGATCCCATGCCGGGCGGCGGCCACTAAAAAAAGTTAGACCGCCGCCTTTTTTGCGGGCCAGCAGGAGGCCAAATCCCTCCGCATAGAGACTTTCCGGGCGCCAAACGCCGCTTTGCCGCGCTAGTCAGCGTTAAGTCTCTGTTAACGACGTTTTCGCGAAGATGGCGGCTTCGCGTTGTGGCCGTAGAGGATATGTCATATTATCCGTGTACGGTCTGTCGCCTTGGGAGAGGCACGACGATGCTGGGTCATCTGGTTTTGGGCCGCTATGGCCGGGGGAGCGAGCAAAGCGCGCTGTCCCCGCATGCCATGTCGGGCCTGATGCGCCGCGTGCTGGGCGCCCTGTTCCGCCGTCCGCGCTGACGGAACTCACTGCAGCACGAGAAGCCTGATATCGCGCGCGGGCGCGAAATCCGTCCGCACGGCCTCGAAGGTCGTTGCCCCGGTCTTCTTCAGTTCGCCATCCCAGCACAAGGACAGCACATTGTCCGGCTTGAGCTTGTCGAGCGTCAGGCGGAAATGCCCGATCGGGCCTTTCCAGTTGTTCGCGGTGGTGAGCACGAAATCGGTCCGATAGGCTTTCAGGTAGCGCCCGTTCGCACCGTTGGGGTCGAGCTTGGCGAGCTTGGCGCGGATCGCGTCCGTGGTGGCGGAGTCGATGCAGACATCTCGCCGCGCGGCCGCGCCTTCCTTTCCGGTCAGCTCCGACAGTCCGAAGAAGGACTGCCCTGTCACGGGCTGGTAGCGATGCTCGACGATGACGGTCTTGCCGGCCGGAAAGACCTGATGCCACCAGAAGCGCGTGCGCGCGATCCAATGCGGATGGATGTCGCGCCCGGCGTCGCTCTCGATCAGGCCCTTGGCCGCGAGCGCCTTGCGCGCAGGCGCGGGCAGGGCGTCGAGCGTCTTCACCAGGTCGCTTCCGGCGATGTTGATCGGAAGGCCGGCGGCCGTGACTTCGGCGGTGACGTCGCGGCCGTCGAGCAGCGCGCGCTCCTCGAGCGCGGGCGCGACCTTTCGGCCATCGACGCTGAGCGCGAAGCCCATGAAGTTCGGCGTGTTGTCCAGCGTGGTGCCGAGCGGCTCGAACCAGAATTGGCGCACGTCGATGTCCGGCAGCGGAAAGGCGACGATGGTGTCGACGTCCTTGGGGCCGTCATTGACGAATTCGTAGCGCACCTTGACCAGAGTGGGGCTGAGATAGAGATCCTCCGCCGCCATGCGGATGTCACCCTGCCTGGTCAGCACCAGCCCGCCCGCGCCGAGCGCCGCCGACGAGTCGTCCGCGCGCGCGGCCAGCGAACCGCCAAGCAGGAACAGCATGAAGGCGGCGACACGCATCACACCCCCCAAGATGAACGCTACGCGGCGCTTCTCGACCGCGCCGGGGCCGGCGCGTGGGCTACGGGATGGCGCAGATCCTGGCGGTGGCGCGGCCGAGCGGCTGGCAGGACAGCGGCGACCGCCGGAGCCTTTGGTTGCAGGCTTTGGCGGAACAGCTCGGAGCGCAGGATGCGGCGCAGCAGGAACGAGGAGAACTTGGCATTGGCGTGATAGATGTCGGGCGTCCCGGCAGCCGTCAGTCCCGCAGAGAAGCGCTGTTTGGTCTGCACCGGGTTGGCCAGCGTCCGTTCCGCTTGGAAGAAGGGCTTGAAGCCGAGCTCGGTGCCCAGCTCGACCGCCGAGGCCTGGAAGATGTCCGCCAGACGTCGCGCGTCCTCATCGTCGGTCGGAAGATTGGCTTCTTCGCGCGGCTTCATCTCGGAGACGAACGGATCGTGCACCAACGCGACCGGCGCCTCGGTGATGGCGCGCAGCTTGCCGAGGATCTCGATCGACGGCGTCTTGCTCATGCGCGCTTTCATCGCCTCCACGAAGCCGCGCTCGTCGCAGTTGCGCGCCTTGCAATCGCCGAAGACCCAGGCCGCGATGGTGAGATGGTAGCTCAGGCCCCACAGGATATAACCGTCGAAATCGCCGGCGATCTGCGTCTTGCCGCGCGACGAACGGCTGAAGAAGTCGCGCAGCTTGTCGCTCTGCGGCTCGAGCGCGCCGTCGACGACGGCAAGGTCGGCGAAGTCTGCCGTGATCGCGCCGAAGAAGGTCAGCTCGAAGCGGGGGAACTTCTTGCCGATCTGATCCCAGGCGTTCTTGCACGCACCGATATGCGAGTTCCCGATGACGCAAATTCTTGGCATCCCCACCCCCGTATTACCGACAGCCCAAGACGGCCCAGGCTCCACCGGAAAGCACAACGCGGGCCGTCAGGAATAGTTCCGCTCCTGCCACCAAGGAAAATAGGGCGGCATGCCGTCGGAAACCTTCATCGGGAAGCTGGCCTTGCGCTTCTCCAGAAAGGCGCTGACTCCTTCGCGCACATCGGCGGAGGCGCCGCGCGCATAGATGCCGCGGCTGTCGACCTTGTGCGCCTCCATCGGATGATCCATGCCCAGGCCCCGCCACATCATCTGGCGGATCAGCGCCAGCGACACCGGCGCGGCATTGTCGACGATCTCGCGCGCGACGGCGTGGGCGCGCGCCAGCTCCGCGCCGGGCTCGGTGAGCTCGTTTACCAAACGCGCTTCGTGCGCCTCGCCGGCGTCGAACACCCGTCCCGAATAGCACCACTCCAGCGCCTTGGAGATGCCCACGATACGGGGCAGGAACCAGCTCGAGGCCGCTTCCGGCACGATGCCCCGGCGCGCGAAGACGAAGCCGAAACGGGCATCGCGCGAAGCGATGCGGATGTCCATCGGCAGCAGCATGGTGACGCCGACCCCCACCGCCGCCCCGTTCACCGCCGCGATCACGGGCTTGAGGCATTCGAAGATCGTCAGGGTCAGCCTGCCGCCGCCGTCGCGCACGCGCTCGTCGCTCCAATTCACGCTCTCGACCGGCCCCGCGTCGCGCTCCTTGCGCGCCGGATTGGTGGTGGCGTCGAAGGTGCTGGCACCGCCGGAGAGGTCGGCGCCGGCGCAGAACGCGCGCCCCGCTCCCGTCACGATCACCGCGCCGACGGCGTCGTCCTTGTTCACACGGGTGAAGACATCGATCATCTCCCACATCATCTTGCCGGTGAAGGCATTGAGCTTTTCCGGGCGATGCAGGGTGAGGGTGAGAATGCCGTCCTTGCAGTCGACGGCGATCTGCTCATAGGGGCCGTAGGGCATGGGAATTCCTCATCGATAGCGCTTCGCCTCCAGCTTAGGAGCCGGGCTCGCGGCCGCCAACTTGTGGGCGTGCTACATGCGTGCTACATTGCGTCGATGAAGACCCTCAACCTGCGCGATGCCAACCAGCAATTCTCCAAGCTCGTGCGGGAGATCGAGGCGACGGGGGAAGGGGTGCTGGTATTGCGCGACGGCAAGCCGGCGATCCGAATGATGCCTGCCGCCGACAAGCCCGTCCCCCGCAAGCTTTCGCCTGAACAGGAAGCGGCGCTAGCCCGACTGCTGGACCCTAAGAACCGCATTATGTCGCCGCCGGGCTGGAAATTCGATCGCGAGGCGTATTGGGACGAAGAAGCCTCTCGCCACACGGTTGTCCGCAATCTGCCGGCCGGGAAACCTCAGCGGAAGAAGCGGTCGTGACGGACCGTATCACGTTTGACACCAATGTTCTCGTCTATTCGCAGGACGGACGCGACCCAGGCAAGCAGGAAATCGCCGATCGCCTGGTTCGCCATGGACCGCAGACCGGAGTGCGGCTGACCACCATTGCCATCGGCGAATTCTTCGGCGTCGTCACGCGAAAGCTTTTTGTCCCTGCGGCGAGCGCGGAGCAGCGTGTCGCGGATTTTCTCTCCCTGTTCGAGACGATTCCCTACGATGCGCGGCATCTGCGCATCGCCGCGCGCGAGGCGGCCGCGGGCCGCTTCTCGTTTTGGGATGCCGTGATGCTCGCATCGGCCGAACAGGCCGGCTGCACCGTCTGCTTCAGCGAAGACATGGCCGATGGCGCGCGGCTCGGCGGCATCGCCGTGCACAACCCCTTCGGCCCGCGCGGCCTCAACGAAGAGGCGCGCGCCTGGCTGGGAATGGAGTAAGCGCCGCTACTCCGCCGCTTGCGGGCGTTGTTGCTGGGCGAGGCGCTGGTCGATCTCCGCGATGCCGCGGCGCAGTTCGTGGAGCGACTCGTCGATGTCGATCTTCTGGCGCTCCAGGGTCTCGATCCGCTCGACGAATTTCTTGCGGCTGTGCACCATCTGCGCGGTGCTGCCCCCGGGTCCCGAATAGAGATCGAGGATCTCGCGGATCTCGGCGAGGGAGAAGCCGACGCGGCGGCCGCGCAGGATCAAAATGATGCGGGCGCGGTCTCGCGGCGAATAGATGCGCGTCTGGCCGCGGCGCTCGGGCGCGATCAGCCCCTCGTCCTCGTAGAAGCGCAAGGTGCGCGCGGTGACCGAAAACTCCTTGGTGAGCTGGCGGATGGTGAAGGTGCGCGAAATGTTCATCTCCCTCTCGAGCGCGCTGTCCGCTTTGCGCCCGCCTCCCTGACAATTTCTCAGTCGCGAAAGGATGCCGCCAGTTTACGTCAACGTCAAGCGTCGCAGAGGACCGATTGCGGCGCTTCGCGCGTTCTATGGGGGTGTGGGGCATCAAGGAACGAGGGTTAGAAACCATGACTTTGAAGCATGTTTTGGCAGGATTGGCGCTGGCCGGCGGTCTGGCGGCGCTGGCGCCGCAGGCCTCGGCAGGCGTTAACGTTGGCATCGGCATCGGTGTCGGCGGGCCCGGATACTACGGCACCTACGCCGTCCGGACGGGTCCCTGCTACAATCCGCGCTGGGCGTACAACCATCCCTGGCGATGCGGCTATCCGCGCTACTCCGAGCCGGTCTTCATCGACGGCGTCTGGGTTCGTGAGCCGCTCTATTGGCGCACCTATGGCAACGAGCGGTACTTCTGGTGGCATGGCGGCTGGCGCGTCGGCCATGGCGACTGGGACGGCCACCGCTGGGCGGACCGCGACGACCGCCGTTGGCATGACGGCGACCGCGACCGCGACGAGCACTGGCGCGACCGCGACGACCACCGCGATGGCGACCGTGATGAGCATGATCGCGACCGCGATGGCGGCGACCGCGACCGCGACGGCGGCGACCACGATCACGACCGCGATCACCGCTAGGTCCTGATGCATCGACGAGAAAGGGCCCGGAGCGATCCGGGCCCTTTTTCTTGAGCAGAGCGCGAACGACTATGGCGTCGTCGCAGGTGCGGCCGGAGCCGGCGGTGCAGCTGCCGGTACTGCGGGCGGCGATGCGGGCGTCATTGCCGGCGGCGATGCCGCTGCATTCGGAGCCGGCGCAGGCGCCGTCGGCCCCGTCACCGCAGCGCTGGGCGCCTCCGCCGGAGGCTGAGGCGGCGCCGATGCGGACGGCGCCGGCTGGCGATTTCTGCATTCCTGGATCTCGTTCACCGCCTGCTGAGGATCGATGATCGATGGAGCGACATGGCCGATGAAAAATCCCATCGTCACTTCGAAGCGGACATAGAGCGATTGTCCGGCCGCGATCGTGGCGGTCACCGCTTCCTTCTTCTCGGTCTCGGCGCTGATCTCATAGGTGCCGCGCGCGGCGCACAATGGGAACTTGTATCTGCGTCGATTTGGCGACGGCGCGACGGATTTGAACCTTTCCGGAGAGCGTGGCCGAGCGCAAACCGAGCAACCACCCATGGGATGGGGTTCCCCCGCTTTCAAGAAAAAACGTCATTGCCCGGCTTGTCCGGGCAACCCATTTTCTAGAGTCACAAAAATTGGGTCGCCCGCATGAAGCGGGCGATGACGAGTTGGGTAAGGAGCTCGATGACCGACTGAAGCCCGGCCATGATGTCCCTTAATTCCCGCCCAACATCTCCACCATCGTCGTGCCGAGCGCGGCGGGGTTGGGCGAGACGCGGATGCCGGCGGATTTCATCGCTTCGATCTTCGAGTTCGCGTCGCCTTTGCCGCCGGAGATGATGGCCCCCGCGTGGCCCATGCGCCGTCCCGGCGGCGCGGTGACGCCGGCGATGAATCCGACCATCGGCTTTTTCGTCTTGCTGTGCTTGATGAAGTCGGCCGCGTCTTCCTCCGCGCTGCCGCCGATCTCGCCGATCATGATGATCGATTGCGTCTCGGGATCGGCGAGGAACATCTCCAGCACTTCGATGTGTTCGGTGCCCTTGACCGGATCGCCGCCGATGCCCACACAACTCGATTGGCCCAGGCCCGCCGCGGTCGTCTGCGCCACCGCTTCATAGGTGAGCGTGCCGGAACGCGAGACGATGCCGACGCTGCCGCGGCGATGGATATGTCCCGGCATGATGCCGATCTTGCATTCGCCGGGCGTGATGACGCCGGGGCAATTGGGTCCGATCAGCCGCGACTTCGAGCCCGACAGCGCGCGCTTGACCTTGACCATGTCGAGCACCGGGATGCCCTCGGTGATGCAGACGATCAAGGCGATCTCCGCGTCGATCGCTTCCAGGATCGCGTCGGCCGCGTATGCCGGCGGCACATAGATGGCGCTGGCGTCGGCGCCGGTCGCCTCCTTCGCCTCGCGCACCGTGTCGAACACCGGCAGTCCCAGATGCGTGGTGCCGCCTTTGCCCGGCGAGGTGCCGCCCACCATCTTGGTGCCGTAGGCGATGGCCTGCTCGGAATGGAAGGTGCCCTGGTTGCCGGTGAAGCCCTGGCAGATGACGCGCGTGTTCTTGTCAACGAGGATGGACATGAAGTCGTTTCGCTTGGCCTAGAGATCGTGGAAGGGATTTTCGGCCCGCACCGAACCATAGATTTGGCCGTGACTCAAATCTTCGCTGTAGAGGACCTTCGCCCCCAATGACGATGGCGCGCCGACCTGCGGGTCAATCCGACCGCTCCCTGTCATTTGAAGACGAGGTGCGCGACAGGCGCTTCCAGCCGGAAATAGATCAAGGCGAGCGATGTCAGATCGAACGCCGCATGCATCGCGATCGGCACCAGGAGCTTGCGCCCGCAAGCGAGATAGACGAGCCCTAGAACCAGCCCGGTGAGAAAGGCATTGGCGACTCCGAACACGCCTTGCTGCCAGTGCGCGACGGCGAAGATCGCGGTCGCGACCAGCGACGTCGCTGTGTTGGCGATCGCACCGGCTCCCCATAATTTGCCGAAGCGCTCGAACAGGAAGCCGCGAAACACCAGCTCCTCTGCGAAGCCGGCGCCGTATATCGCATAGGCGGCAAAGTCGATGGCCGCGGCGCGGTCGTGGGCGAGGTATTCGTAGCCGATGTTCACCGCGGGCGCGCCGAGCAGGGGCATCGCCACGGCCTTCATCGCCAGCTTCAGCGCCACGCCGCCGGCCACTCCCAACGCCAGCGCCGCCACCCAATTTCGCGGACGGATCAGGCCGAGCTCGCGCCACGGTGTCTTCGACAGCCACGCCCAGAGCAGGATCAGCAGCGCGCCCAACGGCGGTGTCACTGCGACGCCGAGCGCGATCAGTGCGAAGGCGAGCCATCCCGGCGTGTGAAAGCCGCGCAGTTCGGCAGCCATGCGCTCGCGATAGGGTGCCGCGGAAATGTTCGCTATCATCTATCCGCCGCCGCCACTGATTTCCTCGCCGCGGCCCTTCAGCGCATATTGCGGACGATGCTGTCCAGGGTCTTCTGAAACTTCTGCTGGAGATTGGTGAGCATATCGAGCGCCTGGTTGCGCTTGTTCACCAGGCTCTGAATCTGGATCATGTCCGTCTGCGATTGCGCGTTCAGGGCGTCGATCTCGCTCCTCAACGCAGTTTGGCGGTCCCAGTAGGTCTCATTTTGAAGTTCCGACACCAGACTCTTCAGCGTCAGATTGCGCTCGTCCATGGCACGCATCAGAGCTTGGATGTCCAGATCCATCTGCTGCGCCGCGTGCCGCTGCGCCTGCAGCAGCATCTCGTCGGTCATTTGATCCTGCGCCATGTTCAGCCCCTCACCGCCTTGACGATCTTCTGCGCGGCGTCGGCAAGATCGGAGCCGGAGACGATCGGAAGGCCCGACTTCGCCAATATCTCCTTGCCCTTGTCGACATTGGTGCCTTCGAGCCGCACGACGAGCGGCACCTTGAGCGAAACCTCGCGCGCCGCCGCCACGATGCCCTCGGCGATGATGTCGCATTTCATGATGCCGCCGAAGATGTTGACCAGGATCCCTTTCACGTTGGGATCGGAGACGATGATCTTGAACGCCGCAGTGACCTTTTCCTTCGAGGCGCCGCCGCCGACGTCGAGGAAGTTCGCCGGCTCCTCGCCATAGAGCTTGATGATGTCCATCGTCGCCATGGCGAGGCCCGCGCCGTTGACCATGCAGCCGATCGAGCCGTCGAGCTTGATGTAGGAGAGATCGAATTTCGACGCCTCGACCTCCATCGGGTCTTCTTCCGCGAGGTCGCGCAGGCCCTGAATGTCCTTGTGGCGCCAGAGCGCGTTGTCGTCGAAATTGATCTTGGCGTCGAGGCAGATCACCTGGCCCGACTTGGTCACAACCAGCGGATTGATCTCGAGCAGGCTCATGTCCTTGGCGACGAAGGCATCGTAGAGCGATTTGACGAGGCTGCCGCATTGCTTGGCTTCGTCGCCCTTCAGCTTCAGCGCCGCGGCGATCTCATTGCCGACGTAAGCGCTGTAACCCGCGGCCGGTTCGACCTGGAAGGTCTTGATGCGCTCCGGCGTCTTGTGCGCGACTTCCTCGATGTCCATGCCGCCTTCGGTCGAGGCGATGAAGGCGATGCGGCTGGTGGCGCGGTCGACGAGGGCCGAGAGATAGAGCTCGCGCGCGATCGCCGAGCCGTCCTCGATATAGAGCCGGCGCACTTCGCGGCCCTGCGGGCCGGTCTGGTGGGTGACGAGCGTCATGCCGAGCATGCGGCGCGCTTCCTTCTCCACCTCGTCGAGGGACTTGACCACCTTGACGCCGCCGCCCTTGCCGCGGCCGCCGGCATGGATCTGCGCCTTGACCACCCACACCGGACCGCCGAGCTCCTTCGCCGCCGCGACCGCCTCCTCGACCGTGAAAGCGGGCTTGCCGCGCGGCACCGCGACGCCAAAGCCGCGCAGGACCTCTTTGGCCTGGTATTCGTGGATGTTCATGGAGAAACCTTGAGCAGAAATGGCGGAACGCGCCGCACAATAGCAGCCGAACCCCAGGGCGCAAGGCGGTCCGGCTGCGCGATATCGAAGCCGCGGCGGCGGTTCTACGGGATGTATTTAAACACGGTGCCGTGCAGCGTGCCGCTGCCGTTATCGCTCGTCACGCCGTAGATGTTTCCGTTGCTTTCGATGATCACGCCGGCAAGGGGCATGCCGCCATCCGTGCAGCTGCTGCCGCCGACCGAACAGAAATTGTGAAGCACGGTCAACGTCGAGCCGCTGAGGCTGTAGAGAATGCCCGAGCTGGTCGAATTGCCGCCGGCCTCAGTCGTGCCGTAGATCGCGCCGGATCCATCCCGGACGGGCGTCGATCGGGGGGCCGGCCCCGAGCCGTCGGCGCAACCGGTGGATTGGCAAAAATTGTAGAGCACCGTGTTGCACCAAAAACCCGACACGCCGTTCTCCGTGCAATTACTGTTGGTCAACTCGAAAACCAGTCCGTTTCCGGGAGAGGTGCCAACGCCACCTTGGGTCGCGGTGCCGAAGATATTTCCGCTGCCGTCGAACACGATGCCGTTGGGCGCACGTCCATCATCGCAGGGGTTCGAATGATCGTAGCAGAAATTGTAGATCACGGTTTCGGACCACGGATCGCTCCATAAATCCGTTCCGTGGTTCAAGACGAAGGCCACGCCCGCGCTGAACGATCCGCCGAGCGGGGTCGTCCCCCAGAGTTTGTTGGACGAATCCATGACCAGGCCGGTGGCCGGTTCCTCGCCGTTGCTGGTATTGCCCGGGAACACGTTGATGGCTTTCTCCGACCACGTCCCGCTGGTGTTTTTCAGCGCGTAGACCGTCCCCCAGTCGTTGTTGGCCGTATCGTTTCCGCCTCGCTCGGTGGTGCCGAAGAGGAGGGAGGTGCCGTCATAGCTCGAACCGCTTGCGGCGCCGGCATAGGTCAGGTTTGCGCGGGGCGCCTTGCCGTCCGTGCAGACGCCTGACGATCCGATCGTGGAACAGAAGGTATAGAGGACCGTCTCCGGCCATTGTCCGCTCCCGGACTGTTTGGTCAGCTCGAACACCACGCCGCCAATGTGCGCGTTGCCGCCCACCATCGTTGTTCCATAGAGATTTCCGCTGCTGTCGATGATCAGACCTGCGACCGGCTCCTCACCATCGGGGCAGCCGGAAGAAGCGCAAAAGTCGTACAAGTCGGTATAGGTATAAGTGGTGGGATTGGCGCCGGGCGTCAGGCGGAAAACTACGCCGCCGCCATTTGCGCCGCCGAACTGCGTGGTGCCATAGAGCTTGCCGGAGGAATCGCGGATCAGCGGTGCGGCCGGCGACTGCCCTTGCGCGCAGCTTGTCGAGCAAAACGAATAGATGACGTTGTAGCTTGCCGCGGCTGCAGGCGGGGCGGACGAGATCGCCAACAAAAGGGTCAAGCTCGACGCCAGCGCCAATGTGGTCGCGCGCATGCGCGCCTCCAATTCAAAATAAGATCGAAAACAAATTATTTCAGCTTTAGGTAAGATTGGCAAGCGAATTGAGTCGTCAGGAAATTTCTTCTCGTTCATCTTACGTCGGCTTGGAACGCAGCGCCTGCACAGCGAGGGGCGTGCGCATCCTCAGGCAAAAATGCGCAGCCGTGCCGCTTGCACGAATGGATATCCAGGCAACGCCAAGTCCCGCAATCACGTCCACAAGATGGTGCCCGCCCTGGATCGGGGTCGCGACCAGCACCAGCGCGTTGAGGATCGCGAACGGCCAGCGCGACGCGGGGATTTTCCATGCCTGCCATGCCGCCATCGCCGCCATCGCGGCGTGATAGGAGGGGAAGCCGATCAAGCCCTTGGCGTCTTGCGGCGAGATATGGCCGGGGCCGTTTGCCAGCAGCGTGACCAATTCCCGCGCATAGCGGTGATCGAGCGCGAGCGCGAGATGATCGGCGACATTCTCCGGCAGGCTAAAGACGCTGAACGCGCCGAACGATGGCGCGATCGTCCAAACCGCGATCGAGATCGCCGCGCCGAGCGCGACCGCGAGGACAAAAGTGTAGATGCTCTCGAATCGCCCGAAGAGTCCGGTCAGGATCAGAAGCAGCGCGATCTGCGGAAGCACCGATAGATAGATGAGCTGAAGCGCCGCGTTCGCAATCGGATAATGCGCCATCATGGCCATCGTCGCGGGCCAGTCGAAACCCAGCGCGCGGTCGATGGCGGCGAGCGGCTGGTCGATGCGCGGTCCCGCGACCGTCAGCAGTAGATAATTGAGCAGGCTGAAGCTCGCCGACATGCCGAGCAGGAACGCGGCGCCGAACAGCATCGCGGCCAGCCGCTCGTCCTTGCGGACACGGTCGTAGAAGATGCCGCCCAATCCGCAGCCCGCGGCCAGAGCGAAGATCAGACCATAGGCCTGAACGTCGATGTCGAAATGGCGCAGGCCCGCCCAGGCGATGTCGGCGGTTGCGGCAAGTGTCACGACGGCCAGAAGCAGAAGCTGGAGCCTGCGCATCGTGCGCCCCTTCAATGGCGCACCGAGCTTGGCCGATCGGGCTTAAGGAAGGTTTAGTCCGTTCAATACCCGCCGTCCTCGCCGACGCCGCCATTGAGGGCGCCGTTGTCGATGTCGAGCTCGCGCGAGGCTTCGCCGCCGGCGCAGATCCGCGCGCGGTAGGAGAAGAACATGTCGCCGGTGCCGAATTTGCGCAGGTTCGTGCGTTCGGTGCAGTCGGGCACCGAAAGCGCCGGCACGCATTTCAGCATGCCGTCCTTGAAATGGCGCACCGCCTCGTGCTCGCCGCAGCGCAGGATGATGCCCCTTGTGAAGATGCCGGCCATGCCCTGGTCGGACTGCACCACGTCGCCGATGACCACCTTGAGACGGCTGCCCTCGATGCAGCGCGCGACCTCGCCCTCGTACGAGGTGTCGATCCAGGTCTCGGCCGTCATGTGCGAGGCCGGGAATTCGCGGCCGTCGCCCGCCACGCAGACGGCGTGGATCGCCTTCACCACGGTGGCGTCCTGCATCTCGCAATGGCCGGACGCCGTGGCGCTCGCGGCCGCGCCGCTCTCGTTCTTGACGTTGACGTATTCATAGCTGCCGCCGCCATAGATCACGACCTGCGCGCCAGCGCTGGCGTTGGCGGCGGCTAGAGCCTGCGCGAACGCGGCCGCCTCGACATTGATCTTGTTGATGACGACGACCTTGTTGATGTTGACGTTCTTGTTGATGTTCACCGGCTTGAAGATGTTGATGTTCTTGTTGATGACGATGGTCGAGCCGCCGCCCCCGCCATGGCAGCCGCCGCCGCCTGCGCTGCCGAAATTGCCAGGCGCGCCCGCGCCGATGCTCGGCACGCTGACGCTCGGCACCATGCCGGTGTAGAACGCGCCGGCGCTGGCGGGCGAGGCCGCGAGCATCGCGGCGGCGGCGAGGGCCGGGAGTTTGAACGAGATCGGCTGCATGGCGTGCTCCTTGACAGGGGCCGCAGTCGCGCCTCGCCCAGAACAGGATGGGACCCGCGCGCATTGCGGCCGCACGGCCCGGGTTTCACGTTCCATGCCATCGCGGACGGTGAAATCGCGCCGCGCGCTGCCCCGCAATGGCACAAGCGCGTTTCATCCGTTAAAGCTACGCTCACCATGATCCCGATCTCGGACGACAACCCCGTTGAGCACACGCCCTTCATGACGCTGGCGATCATCTTCGCCTGCGTCGCGGTGTTCGTCTGGGAGCTGTCGCTGGGCAGCCGCGGCATGGAGGGGGCGCAGTTCGTCTACGGCTTCGTGCCGGCGGCCTATTTCGGCTACGTCAATCCGCCCTCGGAGCTGATCGGCCTACCCGCCGTCGCCACCATCTTCACCTCGATGTTCCTGCATGGCGGCTTCCTGCACATCGCCGGCAACATGCTCTATCTCTGGATCTTCGGGAACAACATCGAAGAGGCGATGGGGCATGTGAAGTTCACGTTGTTCTATCTGGCGAGCGGCGTCTGCGCGGCGTTGACCATGGGGCTCATCGACACCCAGACCGCGATCCCGATGGTCGGCGCCTCGGGCGCGATCTCGGGCGTCCTCGGCGCCTATATGCTGCTCTATCCGCGCGCGCGGGTGCATGTGATCATTCCGCTGGGCATCATCTTCTATCCGCTCTGGGTGCGCGCGGTGTGGGTGGTGGGCGTGTGGTTCCTGATGCAGCTCGCGGCCGCGCTCTACACCGATCCGGGACAGCCCGGCACCGCCTTCTGGGCCCATGTCGGCGGCTTCGCGGCGGGCCTGCTGATGACGCCGATGCTGAAGAAATCCGACGTGCGCTACTTCGGGCCGTATTTCCGCGCGCGCAGGCCGTGGGGGTGAAGGCGGAAACCAGAAGTCGGAAATCGGAAGTCGGAAAGTGTACCGCGCGCAACATCTGCCCATTTTATTCTGATTTCCGGCTTCTGACTTCCGACTTCCGACACTGGCATGGCTTTCGCTGAATGACCTGCCCAGGGACCGGGCGGCGTTCCGAACTGGATCAGCCGCCCGTCCCTAGAGGGTATCCGGGGCGGTCGCCGATGAAGCACAAGAACTCCCATCTCTTGGTCGGCTATTGGAGCCGCTTGCGCAACGGCCGCGCCGTCCCCGACCAAACCGACATCGATCCGCGCGCGATCAAGCGCATGCTCTCGCATGTCTTCATTCTCGATGCCGCCAGTCCGGCCCGGCCGATCTTCCGCCTCGCCGGCACCGGGTTGTGCGAACGTTACGGGCTGGAGCTCAAAGGCTCCGGCTTCCTCGCCAATTGGGAAGGCCAGTCGGCCGCGGCGCTGGCCGCGCTTCTCGCGCAGGCGCTGAAACAGAGCCAGCCGGTCTGCATCTCGTCGATCGGCGCCACCGGCGAGTGCGGCATGGTCGAGCTCGAGACGATCCTTCTGCCGATCACCTTCCATGGCGACAGCGCAGCGCGGTTCATCGGCCTGACCCAGGTCCTCAGCGATCCCGCGCTGCTCGCCGGACGCCCCATCGCCTTCCAGCGCCTGGTCGGTTCGCAGTTCGTCCGCGAGGACGAGCCGCTCGCGCCGCCGATGCCGCCGCCGACGCCGGCGGTGCAGATCCAGCGCAACCACCGCCTGGCGCATGCGCCGCATCTGCGGCTCGTCGTTTCGCAACAGCGCCCCGCGCCTGTGAACATCGATTCCAACGAGACCCTGCGCCGCATGGCCCAACTGCTCGGCGGCCGCGACTCGCCGCCGGGCGCGTAAGAGGATTTCAGCGGAAGAATTGCGAGACGGCCCTATTGCGGGACCCTATTGGGGGACGGAGCTTTCCGGAGTCGGCTGCTTGTCCTGACCGGAATTGTCGCGGTCGATCGGATTCTCAAGCGGCTGATCGTGGATGATCGTCTGGTTCAGGCGCTGCTCGTCCTGTTTGCGCTGCAGATAGGGGATTTCGTATTTCTCGACCTTGGCACGGAAGGCCTCGAACGACTTCTCGTCCGCGGGCAGGCGCTTGTCGCATCGGTCGGGGGGAAGCTTGGCCTGCTCCTGGCACCACAGATCGAAATTCATGGTCTTGACGTCATAGCGCTCAGGCGGCGCCGCGGCGGGAAGAACCGCGAGCACGGCAAGGCCGGCGAGCGCGACGGCGGCGGTTCTCATCCCCTGCATCCAAGCACCATACGCTTGGGAACGCGGCTTTGAAAGCGAAGCTCCCGTGAATTTACGGTTACCGGCCTATTCCGCGGCGGCGCGGACCTCGTCCTCGGCCACGCGCGCATGGTCCGGCGCGGCCGCGGGCTTGCCCAGGATCATGTCGGACGCCTTCTCGGCGATCATGATGGTGGGCGCGTTGGTGTTGCCCGAGACCAGGCTCGGCATCACCGAGGCGTCGACCACGCGCAGCCCCTCGACGCCGCGCACCCGCAACGCGGGATCGACGACGCTGGCTCCATCGCTTCCCATGCGCGCGCTGCCGACCGGGTGATAGATGGTCTCGGCCGTCTTGCGCACGAAGGCGTCGATCTGCTCGTCCCGGGTGACATGGGCGCCTGGCATCATCTCGGGCCCGCGATAGGGATCGAAGGCCGATTGCGCGAATACCTCGCGCGCCAGCTTGACGCCTTCGCGCAGCGCGCGGCGGTCTTCTTCTGCCTCGAGATAGTTGGGCTGGATGATCGGCGCCGCCAGCGGGTCAGCCGATTTGAGTGCGATATATCCCCGGCTTTGGGGACGAAGCTGGCAGACATGCGCCATGAAGCCGTGCCGGTCGGCCTTGACGCGGGTGTGGTCGTACATCAAGGCGGCGATGAAATGGTATTGCAGGTCGGGCGTCTCCAAGTCGGGCCGGCTCTTGAGGAACGCGCCGGCTTCCAGGCCCTGTCCGGTCGCCAGACCCGTGCCGAACAGCATGTATTGCAGCCCCGTCTTCAGCGCCCGGAGCGGGTTGCTCTGGCTGTAGAGCGTGATCGGCTGGGTGCATTCGTACTGGACGCTGCAGTCGAGATGGTCCTGCAGGTTCTGGCCCACCGCCGCGATGTCGGCGACGACGTCGATGCCGAAGCGGCGCAGCATCTGCGGATCGCCGATGCCGGAGAGCTGCAGCAGCTGCGGCGTGTTGACCGCGCCGCCGCAGAGGATGACTTCGCGCGCGGCAGTGAGCTTCTGCGCGCGCTTGTCCTTGATCACTTCGATGCCGGTCGCGCGTCTGCCCTCGAACAGCACGCGCGCCGCATGCGCGTGGGAGAGGATGGTGAGGTTCTTGCGCCTCAGGACGGGATGCAGATAGGCGCGCGCCGCGCTCCAGCGCTTGCCGTCCTTGATGGTCAGCTGGTAGGGCCCGAAGCCCTCTTGCTGGAAGCCGTTGAAGTCCGCGGTCTGCTTGTGGCCGGCGTCGAGGCCCGAGCGCACGAAGGTGCGGAACAGCGGATTGGCGGAGCGCCCGTTCGACACCGCCAGCGGACCGCCGCCGCCGTGGAAGGCATCGGCGCCGTTCTCGTTGCCCTCGGCGCGCTTGAAATAGGGCAGCACCTCGGCGAACGACCAGCCCTCGCAGCCCATCTGCCGCCAGCCGTCATAGTCGCGGGCGTGACCGCGGATATAGATCATGCCGTTGATCGAGGACGAGCCGCCCCAGCCGCGGCCGCGCGGCCAATAGAGCCTGCGTCCGTTGAGGTGCTGCTGGCCCTCGGTCTCGTAGTACCAATTGTAGGGATTGGGCTTGCCGATCAGCGCAGGGATGCCCGCGGGCATGTGGATCATCGCCGATTTGTCGCGGCCGCCGGCTTCGATCAGAAGCACTTCGATGTGCGGATCGGCGCTGAGGCGGTTGGCCAGGACGCAGCCCGCGCTTCCGGCCCCGACGACGATGTAGTCATAGGCCTTCATCGGGGGGCTTTCATGGATTGATCGCCGGCTTGTCGCTGTTGTCGGACGGCGCCGGTGTGGGTGCCGGCGCGGGCGCGGGCTTGGCCTCGTCTTCGAGCTTCTTGATCGCGACCTCGGCCGCGCCGTGGCATCGCTTTGCGGCGCCGCGCATCGCCGGCACGGTGTTGTTCATCAGCCAGCAATCGAACTGCACCTGGGCGCGCGCGGCATCGGCCGGGAAGGCCTCCTTGCCGCGCTCCAGCGCGCGGATCAACCTGTCGCGCATCTTGTGGGTCTCGATGTCGACGCCGGATTCCGGCTCCACCAGCGTGCCGCGCGCCGCGATCAGCGCTTTCTCGGCATAGGAATTGGCGAGCGCGCCGATGTTGCTGTCCATCCGCGTCAGCTCGATCGAGGCGTTGCCGTCGAACGCGACGCCGGCGGCGGCGCCCACCGAACCGAAGGAATGCGCGACGCGGGAATAGTCCTTGAACAGCTCCTTGTTGAAGGCCGAGCCCAGCGGCTTGGTCTCCCGCAGGTCGTCCAGCGCGGTGTTGTTGACGCAGCCCAGGAGCACGGCCGCGGCAAAGGGCAAAATCGCGAGCCCGAGGGGACGCAAACGCAATTCCATCATGTGGTTCTCCGACCCAGCGCTCCTGCTATAGCCCGCGGCGCGGCGAAGGTTAAGTGCGGCTTAAGAGCGTTAAACATCGGGGGCGAAAAATGCCCGGCGGTAACCCTCTGTTGACCCTCACGGGGCCAGACTGCGCACAAGGCCGTCCTTTTGTTGAGCGGCCCGCTCAGCGGCGTGCCATGAAGGATATTGAGTCCGTGATTGCCAAGGCCAAGGCGGAGCGCCGCCGCTTCCGGCGCGTGCGCGTGGATTTGAAGGGCCGGCTGTTCGTGCCCGCGGATTCGCGCGAATGCCACTGCAAGGTGATCGATCTCTCTCCCGGCGGCGCCTCGCTGGAATGCGAGCTGGCGCTCGAGCAGGGCACGCCCATCGTGCTCTATGTCGACGGCTTCGGCCGCCTCGAAGGAAACGTCGTGCGCAACGCCGCGGGCGATTTCGGCGTGCGCTTCAGTTGCACGCCGGCCAAGCGCGAACGCATCGCCGAGCAGCTCACCTTGTTCATGAACCGCGCGCTGGTCGACGCCAGCGAATTGCGCCGCCACGACCGCACGCCGACCAAGGGCATCGCCCGCTTCACCCGCGCCGACGGCCAGTTCGTCGCCTGCGAAGTGCTCGATCTTTCGGTCAGCGGCGTCTCGCTCAAGACCGACGTGCGCCCGCCGCTCGGCGAGTTCGTGCTCATCGGCCAGATGGCCGGCCGCGTCGCGCGCCATCACGACCAGGGCATCGGCATCGAATTCGTCGGCGGCACGCCGGTGAGCGCCGACCGCCTGCAACCGGCCCGCACCGCGCTCGCGCGGTAGGGACTCTTCGATTGCAGCCCAGCCTTATTCGGACTATATTAGGTCCGAATTGAGGTATTCATGAAACTTGCCGGCCAGATTAAGTCCGTCAGTACGTTCAAGGCCAATGCCGCCGAAATGATCGACGACATCACCGAGACCGGCAATCCGGTCATCCTCACCGTCAACGGCGAGGCCAAGGTGATTGTCGAGGACGTTCGTAGCTATGAAAAAACCCAGGAGACGCTGGCATTCCTACGTATGCTGGCTATGTCCGAGGAGGATGTGAGACAGGGCAGAGTCCGTTCGGTCAAGGAGGCATTCGATCGGGTTCGCCAGCGTATCAAGGCGAAATAACCCAGAGGCGCGCCAGATGCCGAAACAGCGCACGGTCTTCATTTCCGAAAGCGCTGCACGTGATATCGAGCAAATCGGACTTTACATCGCGGAACACGGAGATGCCGCCACAGCATTGCGGATCATCGAGGCGCTTGAGAAACGTTGCAACAGCCTCGATCAGCTGGCTGAGCGGGGAAACAGGCCCAAGGAACTGATCGCGGTCGGCATCACGAAATACCGCGAACTTCACTATAAGTCGTATCGTATTGTCTATGACGTCGCCGGTTTGCGGGTGACCGTGCACGCTATTCTCGACGGCAGACGCGACATGAACACGCTTCTTCGCCAGAGGCTGCCCCGCTAATCCTCCAACCCCAGCGCCACGCGCGTCTTCTTCGGCAGGCCGGCGGCGACGATGGCGTGGGCGCGGGCGAGGTAGGCCTTGAGCGCCTTTGCCGGCAGCGCGTCGAGCTTGGTCAGCTGCACCCATTGCGCCCGCGCGAGATAGGGCGCCGGGACGATGTGCGCCATCTCGGTCAGGATCGCGAAGCTGTCGGGCGCCGTCTTGAACGACAGCGATTGCGGCCGCGCGTCCTTCGGTCCCATCGCCGCGAACATCTTGCCGCCGACCTTGAAGACGCGGTCCGCGCCCCACTGGATCGACAAGGTGGCGCCGGGCAGGGTGAGGCAGAATTTCTCGATCGCGTCGGTGCGCATCACGCGGCCAGCGGCGGCAGGCCGAGCGCTTCGCGCGCCTTCGCCGAATGTCCCGGCTTGATGTGGCGTGCGACCAATCCGAGCGCCAGCGCCAGCACCGCGGCGTCGTCGGTGAAGCCCAGGCCCGCGATGAAATCGGGGATGACATCGAACGGCAGCACGAAATAGGCCAGCGCCGCGAACAGCACGCCCTTGACCCGCGACGGCGTGGCGGGATCGGCGGCGCAGAAATAGGCCGCGGCCGCATCCTCGGCGAAGGGAATGCGTCCGGCGACGCGCAGCAGTTTCTTCCAGAATCCCTCCTCGACGATGCGCGCATTTTGCGCGATGGTCGCGGGCAGCTGGACGGCGCCGGGATCGGGCAGGCTCATCGCGCGATTATCGGTCAGCCGCCGCGCCAGGGGAAGCCCGATGGACATGGCCGACGAACTCAACCGCATGCCGCAGCCGCTGGCCAAGCTCATCGGCGTCGAGATCGTGGAGGCGACGAAGGCGCGGGTCGTCGGCCGCCTGCTGGTCAAGCCCGAGATCTGCACGACGTTCGACACCCTGCACGGCGGCGCGATCATGGCCTTCGCCGACACCTTGGGCGCGACCGGCGCCTTCCTCAACCTTCCGGCGGGCGCGGGCACCACGACGATGGAGAGCAAGACCAACTTCATCTCGCCCGCCAAGGCCGGAACCGTGGTGACGGCGGAGGCGCTGCCCATTCATATCGGCAAGAGCACCTCGATCTGGCAAACCCGCATCCTGGGCGAGGACGGCAAGCTCGTCGCCGTCGTGACCCAGACGCAGATGGTGCTTACCTAGGGGCACGCTTGGCGCGGCGCCGGGCGGCGGTCTAAGAGTGCGCCCAGCGACATCAGAAAGGGACTTTGCCATGGAATTGAACTCCTCGATCGCGGCGGTGGTCACCGGCGGCGCTTCCGGCCTCGGCGAAGCGACGGCGCGCGCGCTGGCGAAACGCGGCGTCAAGGTGGCGCTCCTCGACATGAACAAGACCAAGGGCGAGGCGGTCGCGGCCGAGATCGGCGGCGTGTTCTGCGAAGCCAACGTCACCGACGAGGCAAGCGTCGTGGCCGCCTTCGAGAAAGCTCGCCAGGCGCACGGCCAGGAACGCATCCTCGTCAACTGCGCCGGCACCGGCAACGCCATCAAGACGGCCTCGCGCGACAAGAAGACCGGCGAGACGCGCCGCTTCCCGAGCGACGCCTTCAACTTCATCATCCAGATCAATCTGGTCGGCACCTATCGCTGCATCGCGATTTCTGCGCAGGGCATGCTCTCGCTCGAGCCGCTGGCGGGCGGCGAGCGCGGTGCCATCGTCAACACCGCCTCGGTGGCGGCGCAGGACGGACAGATCGGACAGGCCGCCTATACCGCGTCGAAGGCCGGCATCAACGGCCTCACGCTCGTCGTCGCGCGCGACCTGGCGCAGGAAGGCATCCGCTGCAACACCATCATGCCGGGACTGTTCAACACCCCGCTGCTCGGCGCCGCGCCGGAGAACGTCAAGCAGGCGCTCGGCGCCCAGGTGCCGTTCCCGCCGCGCCTCGGCAATCCGCCGGAGTATGCCTCGCTGGCGTTGGAGATGATCACCAATCCCTACTTCAACGGCGAATGCGTCCGCCTCGACGGCGCGATCAGGATGGCGCCGCGGTAGTTCTTATCCTCCCCCGTTTACGGGGGAGGTGGCGCGCAGCGCCGGAGGGGGCGGCAAGCGACGCGCCCCCTCCGTCTCGGCGCTGACGCGCCGATCCACCTCCCCCGTAAACGGGGGAGGATCAGAAGAGTGGTGTCGCGGTGCCGCTTGCGCCATGCCACCCTGTCCCCATGACCGAATCGCTCGTCCAGTCGTGGCACGATTACTTCGTCACCGTGGCGCAGGTCAGCGCGACCTTGGCCGGGTTGTTGTTCGTCGGTCTCACGATCAGCCTCGGCCACATGCTGTCGGTGCGCGGCTATCTCTACCGCGCCTGGGCGGCGCTGTTCCTGCAGTTCGAGGCGCTGGTGATCGGGCTCTTCACTCTCATCCCCACGCAGCCGCCGGCAGCGCTCGGGGGTGAATACATCGCGACGGGATTGGGCGTGCTGGCCGCGATCCGCGTCTTCGGCCACTACTTCCCCGAGGACGAGCGCTCCCATGTGCTGGGCTCGAAGGGCGCGCGGCTGACGCGCGAGGTGCTTATCCACACCGCGACCTTGCTGCCGGTGCTCGCGGGCACGCTTGTCATTGCCGGCAGCGGGCGCGCCTTCTTCTGGCTGATCCCGTCGCAGGTGATCGGACTATATCTCTCCTTCGGACTGGCCTGGGTGTTCGCCATCGAGATTCCCAGGCGGGCGCAGGAATAACCCCTCAGCCCGCCTTCTCCTGCAGCTTGTCCATCGTCTTGGTGTCGAAGTCCGACGCCTCATGGCGCTCCAATAGCTGGCCGCTGGGCTCGCCCCAGGCGCGATTGACCTTGCGCCCACGCTGCACGGCGGGTCGCGCGGAGAACGCATCCATCCAGCGGTTGACGTGCTTGTAGCTGGCAACGTCCAGGAACTCGCCGGCCTCGTACAACAGGCCCTTGACCAGCCCGCCATACCAGGGCGCAATCGCCATGTCGGCGATGGAGTATTCGTCGCCCGCCATCCATTGCCGGTCGGCGAGATTGCGGTCGAGCACGTCGAGCTGGCGCTTTACTTCCATGGCGAAGCGGTCGATGGCGTATTCGATCTTCACTGGCGCATAGGCATAGAAATGCCCGAAGCCACCGCCCAGATAGGGCGCGGCGCCCATCTGCCAGAACAGCCAGTTGAGCGCTTCGGTGCGCGCGTGATGCTCCCTGGGCAGGAAGGCGCCGAACTTCTCCGCGAGATAAAGCAGGATCGAGCCCGACTCGAAGATGCGCGTGGGCGTGGGCGTCGAACGGTCGAGCAGCGCCGGAATCTTGGAATTGGGATTGATCGCGACGAAGCCGGAGCCGAACTGGTCGCCGCCCTGGATGTTGATCAGCCAGGCATCGTATTCCGCGCCCGTATGGCCGGCCGCGAGCAGTTCTTCGAGCATCACCGTGACCTTCACGCCGTTGGGCGTGGCGAGCGAGTAAAGCTGCAGCGGGTGACGGCCGGCCGGAAGCTCCTTGTCATGCGTCGGGCCCGCGATCGGTCGGTTGATGTTGGCGAAACGCCCGCCGCTCTCCTTGTTCCAGCTCCACACTTTCGGCGGCACATAGTCTTCGGTGGTCATTATCGAGCTCCAGGGCGAGTGCAATGGACGGAGCATAGCAGTACGGCGCATGTTCGATTAGCGGCTATGGGATTGTTCAGCGCAAATGGTGTTGAATGGAATTTGACGCGCCCTCCTTCGAGGCTCGCTGCGCTCGCACCTCAGGATGACGCTACTGTTAGCAGTAGGCGCGTCACCCTGAGGTGCGAGGCCGAAGGCCACGCCTCGAAGGGCGACGTGCCGATGCTCGATCGGTAGGACTTCACCGCGCCGCCAACTCGCGGATCTGGCTGTTGGCGAGCGTGAACTTGGCGATCGAGAGTTCGCCGGTGGCTTCGACCGCGGCGAGAAACGACTTGGCGCGCTCCAGCCGCTCGCGGTTGCGCTCGACCCAGGCCTTGGCGGCGGCGGCGCCGTCATGGCGGTCGGCCCTGGGCTTCTTCGTGTCGAGCAGCGAAAGCGCATCCGAGGTCAGTGCGCGCTGCGCGGCGAAAAGATCGTCGTTGAGGCGCCGGACCGCGAGCCGGTCCCAATGCTCGAGGCCGACGATGCGGCGGCTCAGCCCGCGCAGCTTGTCGATGCCGACCAGGGCGCCGATGCAGAAATAGGCGCCGGCCACCAGATCCACGCTCAATCCACGCGAGGCGGCAAGCTGCGCGATCTCGGGCGAGGTGCCGAACAAGGGCAGCGCGCCGATCTCGTCGGCGAGGTCGTGCGGCACGCCGGCCTTCTCCAGTTCGGCGATGCGCGCCAAGGTGTCCTCGCGCTCGTAGGACGAGATCAGGCCTTCGAAGGTGCCCTTCAGGGCCTCGATGCCCGAGCGATAGAGCTTGATGGTCGAGGCGAAGTCGGCATCGGCCGGCACATTGGCGAGGAACCACAGGCCCAGCCGGCGCAGCAGCTCGGCGATGTCGGTGTACATCGAGATCTGAGCCGCGGCGTCGACCTTGCCGTCGAGCGCGTCGACCCGCGCCTTCAGGGCGGAGAGATCGAAGGCGCCTTCGGCGACGACCGAGACTCGCACCACTTCGGCGCCGCTGGCGCCCGTCATCTCCTTCATGCGCGCGACGAACACCGGCCCGGCGAGGTTGACGATGCGGTTGGCGAGCACGTCAGTGACGATCTCGCGCCGCAGGCGGTGGCTTTGGAGCTCCTTGGGCAGGCGTTCGACCGCCTTTGCCGGAAAGTAGCTGGCAAGCTCATTGGCGAAATGCGGATCGTCGGGCAGCGCGCTCGCCAGCAGCTCGTCCTTGAGGTCGAGCTTGGCATAGGCAAGCAAGACCGCGAGTTCCGGCCGGGTGAGGCCGCGATCGTTCTGCGCGCGGACGCGCAGCTGCGCGTCGTCGGGCAGGAATTCCACCGCGCGGTCCAGCCGCCCGCGCGCTTCCAGGTCGCGCATGTAGCGGCCATGGGCGTCGAGATCCTTCGCCGCGCGCGACTGCGCCACCGAAAGCGTCAGCGTCTGGTCGTAATTGTCCTGCAGCACGTGCGCGGCGACGTCTTCCGTCATCTCGATCAGCAGCGCGTCGCGCGCTTCGCCGGTCATCTCGCCGCGGCGCATCGGGCCGCTGAACAGGATCTTCAAATTCACTTCGTGGTCGGAGGTGTCGACGCCGGCGGAATTGTCGATGGCGTCGGTGTTGATGCGCCCGCCTGCATGGGCGAACTCGACGCGGCCGAGCTGGGTGACGCCGAGATTGGCGCCTTCGCCGATCACCTTGGCGCGCACCTCGGCGCCGTTGACGCGCACCGCGTCGTTGGCGCGGTCGCCGACGTCGAGATTGCTCTGGCTCGCCGCCTTGACGAAGGTGCCGATGCCGCCGAACCACAACAGATCGATATCGGCCTTGAGCAGCGCCTTCATCAGCTCCGCCGGCGTGGCGCTGTCGGCGGAAAGGCCGGTCAGCGCCTTCACCTGCGGCGACAATGCAATCTGCTTCAAGTCTCGCGCGAAGACGCCGCCGCCCTTGGAAATCAGGCTCCTGTCGTAATCGGCCCAGCTCGAGCGCGGCAGGTCGAACATGCGTTGGCGCTCGGCGAAGCTCTCGGCCGTGTCGGGATCGGGATCGATGAAGATGTGGCGGTGGTCGAAAGCCGCAAGCAGGCGTGTGCATTTGGACAGCAGCATGCCGTTGCCGAAGACGTCGCCCGACATGTCGCCGACGCCGACCACGGTGAACGGCTCTTTCTGGATGTCGCGGCCCATCTCGCGGAAATGGCGCTTGACCGCTTCCCAGGCGCCGCGCGCGGTGATGCCCATCTTCTTGTGGTCGTAGCCATGGCTTCCGCCGCTGGCAAAGGCGTCGCCCAGCCAGAAACCGCGCGCTTCCGCGATGCCGTTGGCGATGTCGGAGAAGGTCGCGGTGCCCTTGTCGGCGGCGACAACGAGATAGGGATCGTCGCCGTCATGGCGCACGCAGTCCGGCGGCGGCACCACGCTGCCGTCGAAATGCAGATTGTCGGTCACGTCGAGCAAGGCGCCGATGAAGACCTTGTAGGCGGCGATGCCCGCGTCCATGAACTGCTCGCGCGTCGGCGCCGCTGGCATCTGCTTGGGGAAGAAGCCGCCCTTGGCGCCGACCGGCACGATCACCGCGTTCTTGACCTGCTGCGCCTTGACCAGGCCCAGCACCTCGGTGCGGAAATCCTCGCGCCGGTCCGACCAGCGGATGCCGCCGCGCGCCACCTTGCCGAAGCGCAGATGCACGCCCTCGACAAGCGGCGAATAGACGGAGATCTCCACCAGCGGCCGCGGCGCCGGAAGCTCGTCGAGCTTCTGCGAGTCGAGTTTCATCGCGAAGGCCTGCGCGCCCGGCTGGTAGAAATTGGTGCGCAGCACGCAGGCCATGACGTTGCGCAGGCGGCGGATGATGCGGTCGTCGTCGAGGCTGGGGACGTCGCCCAGCGCCTTGTCGATGCGCGTCTGGGTCAGCCGCACGCGGCCCTCGCGCCGTTCGCCTTCCTTGGGATCGTTGCGCGCATGGAAAAGCTCGACCAGGAGCTTGGCGATGTCCGGATTTCGCGCCAGCGCCTGCTCCATATAATCCTGGCTGAAGGTGACGCCGGCCTGGCGCAGATATTTCGCCGCCGCGCGCAGGATCGTCACGTCGCGCCACGACAGCCCGGCGCGGATCACCAGCCGGTTGAAGCCGTCGTTCTCCGCCGCGCGCGACACCACCGCTCCGAAAGCGTCCTCCAGCGGTCCCTTGATGTCGTCGAGCGCGGCATGGGCGCCATCGGTGCGCTCCATCTGGAAGTCGAGCACGATGCAGTCGTGATTGACGCCGTGGTCGTCCTTGAAGCGGACGGTGAAGGAATCCTCCGCGATCACCTTCATGCCGAGATTCTCGAAGATCGGCAGGGTGGTGGAGAGCGGCATCACCGGCCCGTGCATATAGAGCTTGAAGCGCACCGCGTTGGCCGCGTCGCCGTCCTTGCGGTAGGCGCGCGCCTTCAGCGGCAGGCCCTGCTCCAATTCCACCAGATCGATCGCGGCCTCTTGCGGCGGGAAGATGCCGGTATAGCCGGGCGAGAAACGCGCCTCGCGCGCCTGATAGAGACGCGTGCCTTCGCTCTCGCCATGGCGCGCGGCGAGCGCATCGGCGAAACCGTCGTCCCAGGTGCGGATGGCGTCGCGGATGCGCTCCTCCAGCGCCCGCGGCTCGACCTTGGGCCGCGGCCCGTCGTCGCGGCCGACGATGTAGTGCACGCGCGCCAGGGGCGTATCGTCGAGCACCGGCGTCGCCGCCGAGGTGCGGCCCTGGAACGCGTCGGCCAGGATCGCGTGGATGGTTTCGCGCGCCTGGGTGTCGTAGCGGTCGCGCGGCACGAAGACGAGGGCGGAGACGAAGCGGTCGAAGCGGTCGAAGCGCAGGAAGACGCGCACCTTGGGCCGCTCGCCGAGCTTGAGGATGCCGAGCGCGGTTTCGAACAGCTCGTCCTCGGAGATCTGGAACAGCTCTTCGCGCGGAAAATTGTCGAGGATGTGCGCCAGGGCCTTGCCGTCATGGCTGTTGGGCACCAGGCCCGCGCGGCTCTTCACCTTTTCGACCTTGTGGCGGAGCAGCGGGATCTCGCTCGGGCGCCGGCTATAGGCGCCGGAAGTGAAGAGGCCGACGAAGCGCCGCTCGCCAGTCAGGTTGCCCTTGGCGTCGAAGGTCTTCACGCCGACGTAATCCATGTGCACGCGGCGGTGCACCAGCGAGCGCTCATTGGCCTTGGTGATGATGATGGGCTCAGGCCGCGTCAGAAACTCGCGGATCTGCGGCGTCAGCGAGGCGCGGTCGGCGCCGCCGCGAAGCACGCGCGCCTCGCCGTCGCGCAGCACGCCGAGGCCGCTTTCCAGCACCGGCACCAGCCGGCCTTCGCCGTCGGACTGGAAATGGTAGTCGCGGCAGCCCAGGAAAGTGAAATGGTTGTCGCCCAGCCATTCGAGGAAGGCGAGGTATTCGTCGAGATCCTGCTTGCCGACCGCCGGCGGATGCGCGCGCAGCCCCGCCTCGGACTCCTTCAGCTTGTCCAGCATCGCGCGCCAGTCCTGCACCGCTTCGAACACCTGCACGAAGACCTTGCGCAACGCCGCGACGATCGCCTGGCAGCGCTGCAGGTCGTGCACCGGCTCGAGCGCGGCGACGATGACGCTGGTCTGCCGGCCGCCGAAATCGACGATGGGATGGAACACCGCTCGCACCCGCACGCCTTGCGCATGCAGTTCGCCCATCGCGGAGTCGAACAGGAACGGCATGTCGTCGTTGATGGCGATGAGCACGCTCTCATTGCGTGGATAGTCGGGCCAGTCGTTGCCGGGCAGGAAGAGGTCGACCGCGCTGTTGCCGGGCTTGCGCGCCATCAGCCGCGCCTGTGCCATCCGGCTCAGCGCGGCCAGCGCCTCGGGGGCCAGGCGGTTGATGTCTTCGGGCGCCGCGTTGCGATAGAGCGCGTCGAAGAAATCGCTCTCGCCCTTGTGCAGCTTTCGGCCGCGCGCCAAGCGCTCGGCCGCTTCCTCCTCGACATCGATGTGGGCTTGGCTGCGCGCGGGGGCGACATTCATGGGTGGGGCTTGTCGGAGGATGGCGGCGCGATCTTAGGGCGCCGCGCGCGCGGCGGGAACCGGTAATCTCCAAATACCAATGGATCCTCGCTCCGCCGGTTTCAGGGGCAAGGGGTAATCCCGACGTCAGGTATTAGGCATCGACCGCGGTATTCTGCTCTAGCCCTGCTGCATCCCTGTCAGGTCGCCGATCTCGGTGGCGCGGGTGACGAAGCGGCTGCCGGCGGCGACGCTGACGCCGAGCGCGGCGCAGGCGATGAGAACGAAGATGGCACCGAAATCGCCGGCCGCGAGCGGCTTCAGGATCGACGCCGCCGCGACCATCAGGGCCGCCGGCGCCAGGAAGAACATCGTCGAGTCCCGCTCGCGCAGGATCAGCGCGACGATGGTTGCCGCGCCCGTGACGAACAGCACCACGGCCGCGATGTTGGCGGCCGGCGGCAGCACCAGGAATGCGCCCGAGCCCCAGGCCGCGCCTGCGAACAGCATTGCGGCCCGGAAATCGCGGGAGAAGACGACGAGTGCCGGCCGCTCGAACGGCCTCAGGATGGCGCTGCGGTAAATGATTCCGATCGCGCCGGCCGCCGCGCCGACAAACGTGATCCACGCCGCGGCTTGTGCCGATTGCGGGCCGGCGAACAGCACCACCGCGCAGGCCATCAGCGCCAGCGCGGCGGCGGCCTGGATCGAGCGGCCGAGCAGGTTCGCGAGCTGGGAGGTCTCCTCCGCCTCGCGGTGCAGCGCAGCAAGGCGCGCCAGCGGCGGTTTTGCGGGTGCGTCCGGCTCGGGGGCGGAAACGCCCGTCAACGGGCGGTCTGCGGCTAACGGCATGGACATGGCTCCCTCCCAGGGTATGCCAGCGATACGGGCATACGCTCTGCCTCGAGGATTAAGAATGCCTTAATGAAGCCATGGTTCCCGATTCGATGCGCCGATGAGCATTTTTCCACAGATTCGTGCCGTGGTGTTCGACCTCGAATTCACCGCCTGGGCGGGTTCGATGGCGCATCGCTGGCTGAGGCCGGGCGAATTCACGGAGCTCGTCCAGATCGGCGCGCTGCGGGTGGACGCGCGGAGCTTCGCGGTCGAGGAGACGCTCGACGTGCTGGTCAAGCCGCGCCTCAACCCCGTGCTGTCGGACTACTTCATCGCGCTGACCGGCATCGGCAACGAGGAACTCGCCGCGCGCGGGATCGATTTCGCCCAGGCCTATGCGCGCTTCGTCGAATTCGCGCAGGGCTGCACGATCTTCGCCTTCGGCCGCGACGATCTGATCTTCGAGGCGAACGTGAAGCTCTACGGGATCAGGGACGCGCCGGCGATGCCGCGCTACGTCAACATCGTGCCCTGGCTGATCGAGAACGGCATCGATCCCAAGGGCCGCAACGCCTGCGACGTCGGACCGCTTTGCGGCGTGCCGTTCGAGGGCCAGAAGCACAACGCGCTGGCCGACACGCGCTCGGTGCTGTCGGGCATCGCGGCGCTGGTCGCACGCGGCGCGCGCAATCCGCTGCTCGCATGAGCGACGAGGCGGATCGATGGATCGCGCTGCTGGGGCTCAAGCCGCATCCCGAGGGCGGACATTACCGCGAGACATTTCGCGATGCGGGCAATCCGCGCGCGCATTCCACCGCGATCTATTTCCTGTTGCGCGAAGGAGAAATCTCGCGCCGCCACCGCATCGATGCCGCGGAGGTCTGGCACTTCTATCGCGGCGCGCCGCTCGAGCTCACCATCGGCGGGGAACGCCGCGTGCTCGGACCCGATCTCGAAAGCGGCGAGCGGCCACAGCTCGTCGTGCCCGCGCGCGTCTGGCAGAGCGCGCGCCCGCTCGGCGCGTACACGCTCGCCGGCTGCACCGTGGCGCCGGGGTTCGCGTTCGAAGGTTTCGAGTTGGGCTAGCGCCGTCGATCTTCTAACCCGGCGTTCCGACGCCCAGCAATTGACCGAGCGCGCGGGCGATGCCGCGGGACGAGGCGCGACCGGCATAGCCGCTGCGCACGTCGAAGGTGATGTTCAAGGTCTTGCCCGAGAGGAACATCAAGGGCTTGGTGCCGAGCGCCATGCGCACCTGGTCGATGCGCCGGGCGAACGCGCCGCGCGCCTGGCCGGGGATGAGGAATCGGTCGATGCCGCGCGCGGCGTTCTCCATCGCCTCGAAGCACAGCGCGCGCATGCGCGCGTCGCCGGCGAGCGCCACCCAATCGGCGGTGAACACGGCATGGATGCCGCGCGAATAGGCGAGATGCTCGGACTCGTCGTCGGCGGCATTCTGCACGTCGCCGAGCGAGACTTGTCCGGGCGACGGCCGCAGCGAGTCGCCGGTGCGCTCCGCCGCCACGCCGCCCGGCGTAGCGTCGGTGAACAGCGTCATGCCGCCCCAGGCCGCGACCCGGATCGCGATCGCGCCGGAATCGTATTTGAGCGCGCGTCCGCCGAGCGGCGCAGGCTCCTCGTAGAGCACGTAGATCTCGGGATCGTCGTCGAAGCGCAGCAGATATTTGTCGCCGTATGCGTCGAGCGAGAAATCGAAGCGGCCGGCGCTGTAGCTGCCGGGCTGGACGCCGCCGACTTCCTCCTGATTGAGACGCGAGGACATCTCGCTCTGGGCCAGGGCCGCGCCGCTCATCAGTGCGCACAATAGAAAGGCGATCCCGATCCTGGGCATGAAATCGTTTTCTTTTTTCAACCCCTCAAGCCCGGCCGGGGCTCCCCTGCTGCCACTAAGCCCAAGAAATGGGGCGATTTTATGGGAGGGGCGAATGGCGCAAAAAACAGTGTCATTCCGGGCGAGCGCGCGGACGCGCGCGAGGGAAGGGAATCCAGCAAAAGGAAAATGGATTCCCCTCGCTTCGCTCGGCCGGGAATGACACTATTATTTGGTTTGCAATTTCTTTCCGCGCAATAGCGCTCAAATATCCCCGAAGCTTCCGCCTCGGCCCTTGCCGGCGGCGAAGCGTGCCGCGCCGTCGCGCGACTCGCCGCTGGCGAGGGTTGCCGTGCCGAGCGCGAATTCGACGGCCATCGCTTCCGCGAAACCGCCGTCCCATTGTTCGTACACGGATCGTCTGTCGCTCTTCAGGCACGTTTGCGGCAGGCGCGCCAGTTCCGCCGCCAGCGCTTCGGCCGCGGCGCGCGCGTGGCCCTTGGCGACGACGCGGTTGGCAAGCCCAAACGACAGCGCCTCCTGCGCCGAGACCGGGCGGCCGGTGAGGATCATATCCAGCGCGCGCGACTGGCCGATGAGGCGCGGCAGCCGCACCGTGCCGCCGTCGATCAGCGGCACGCCCCACCGCCGGCAGAACACGCCGAACACCGCGTCCTCTTCCGCCACGCGCAGATCGCACCAACAGGCGAGCTCCAGGCCGCCGGCCACCGCATAGCCCGCCACCGCCGCGATCACCGGCTTGGAGAGCCGCATGCGCGTCGGCCCCATCGGTGCGTCGCCCGCGAGCGGATCGAGCGTGTCGGCATCGATTCGCGCGATGCGGTTGCCGCGGCCGTCGGCGACGCCTTTGAGATCGGCGCCGGCGCAGAAGGTTCCGCCCGCGCCCCACAAGACCGCGACCTTGGCCTCGTCGTCGCGCTCGAAGTCCAGGAACGCCGCAGCCAGCGCATCCGCCGTCGGGCGGTCGACCGCGTTGCGCGCCTCAGGCCGGTTCAAAATGATCGTGGTCACAGCACCTTGGCGCTCGACGCGCACCGCCTCTTCGCCGCTCATGTCTCACTCCCGATTTCGCGACCGATCATCGCATATTTCCTCTTCTTGGCGTCCTCCTTCGAGGCTCGCTCCGCTCGCACCTCAGGATGACGCGAGAAAAATGGACGCCCGCGTCATGCTGAGGTGCCCGCCGAAGGCGGGCCTCGAAGCACGCGGGCGGGCCTCGAAGGATGGGGCAAAAGGCGCTTGGCATGACTGCCGAATGCGCCTAAACCCGCGCCCATTCCTCCTCGTATCGAAGGCGCCCCCGTGACCAAGAGCCTCAATTCCTTCAAGTCCCGCCGCAGCATGACGGCGGGCGGAAAGTCTTATGCCTATTTCAGCCTCGCCGCGGCCGAGAAGAACGGCCTTGGCGGCATTTCGCGACTTCCGTATTCGCTAAAGATCCTTCTGGAAAATCTGCTGCGCTACGAAGACGGCAAGACGGTCAAGGCCGACGATGCGCTGGCGGTGGCGGGCTGGCTCGCCGAACGCCGCTCCGACCGCGAAGTCGCCTTCCGCCCGGCGCGCGTCTTGATGCAGGACCTGACCGGCGTCCCCGCCGTGGTCGACCTCGCCGCCATGCGCGACGCGATGAAGGATCTGGGCGGCGATCCGGAGAAGATCAATCCGCTCGCCGAGGTCGATCTCGTCATCGACCATTCGGTGATGGTCGACGATTTCGGCCACAAGGGCTCGTTCAAGACCAACGTCGGCATCGAGTACGAGCGCAACATGGAGCGCTATCGGTTCCTGCGCTGGGGCCAGCAGGCCTTCGCCAATTTCCGCGTCGTGCCGCCGGGCACCGGCATCTGCCACCAGGTCAATCTCGAATATTTGGCGCAGACGGTGTGGACGCGTAAAGCGAAGGAAGGAAAGAGCACCGTCGAATACGCGTTTCCCGACACGCTGGTCGGCACCGACAGCCACACCACCATGGTCAACGGCTTGTCGGTCTTGGGCTGGGGCGTCGGCGGCATCGAGGCGGAAGCGGCGATGCTCGGCCAGCCGATCTCGATGCTGATCCCCGAAGTGATCGGCTTCCGGCTGAGCGGCAAGCTTCGCGAGGGCGTGACCGCGACCGATCTGGTGCTCACCGTGACGCAGATGCTGCGCAAGAAGGGCGTGGTCGGCAAGTTCGTGGAGTTCTACGGCCCCGGCCTGGACGAGCTGGCGCTGGAGGACCGCGCCACCATCGCCAACATGGCGCCGGAATACGGCGCGACCTGCGGCTTCTTCCCGATCGACGCGGAGACCATCCGCTATCTCAAGGACACCGCGCGCAAGCCGGCGCGCGTGGCGCTGGTGGAGAAATACGCCAAGGCCCAGGGCCTGTTCCGCACGCCCAAGAGTCCCGATCCGGTATTCACCGATACGCTCGAACTCGACATGACGACGGTCGAACCCAGTCTGGCCGGTCCGGCGCGGCCGCAGGATCGCGTGGCCTTGCGCGAGGTGCCGCAGCGTTTCGCCGAAGCGCTGATGAACACCTACAAGAAAGAGGACGACGCCAACCGCCGCGTGCGGCTGAAAGGCAGCGAACAGTCGATCGGCCATGGCGACGTGGTGATCGCCGCCATCACCTCGTGCACCAACACGTCCAACCCCAGCGTGATGATCGGCGCGGGGCTGGTGGCGCGCAACGCGGTGGAGCGTGGGCTGAAAGTGAAGCCGTGGGTGAAGACGTCGCTGGCGCCGGGCAGCCAAGTGGTGACGGACTACCTCGCCAAGGCCGGCCTCGACAAGCCGCTCGACACGCTCGGTTTCCAGCTCGTGGGTTACGGCTGCACCACCTGCATCGGCAATTCGGGCCCCTTGCCGGAAGCGGTGGCGGACGCGGTGAACGAGGGCGATCTCGTCGCCGCCGCGGTTCTGTCGGGCAACCGCAATTTCGAAGGCCGCGTGCATCCGCAGGTGCGCGCCAACTATCTAGCCTCGCCGATGCTGGTGGTGGCCTATGCGCTGGCCGGCTCGATGAACATCGATCTCACCAAGGAGCCGGTCGGCTACGACACCGAGAATGAGCCGGTGTATCTGAAGGACATCTGGCCGAGCCCGAAGGAGATCGCCGCCACCATCCGCAAGGCGGTGAAGGCGTCGAGCTTCCGCGCGCTCTATGGCGACGTCTTCGATGGCGGGCCCAATTGGAAGAAGGTCAAGGTGCTCAAGGGTCAGACCTATCAATGGGACATCGGCTCGACCTATGTGCGCAACCCGCCCTATTTCGAAGGCATGACGGTCGCGCCCAAGCCGGTCGCCGAGATCCGCAAGGCGCGCATCCTGGCGCTGTTCGGCGACTCGATCACCACCGACCACATCTCGCCCGCGGGCTCGATCAAGGCGACGTCGCCGGCCGGCGTCTATCTGATGGAGCACCAGGTGCGCCAGCAGGACTTCAATTCCTACGGCGCGCGGCGCGGCAATCACGAAGTGATGATGCGCGGCACCTTCGCCAATATCCGCATCCGCAATGAGATGATGGGCGGACAGGAAGGCGGCAACACGGTCTATTATTCGGAAATGCAGCCCTCCGGCGAACCGATGTCGATCTTCGACGCGGCGATGCGCTACCAGAAGGACGGCTTCGACACGGTCGTGATCGGCGGCAAGGAATACGGCACCGGCTCGTCGCGCGACTGGGCCGCGAAGGGCCCGCGCCTGCTCGGCATCCGCGCCGTGATCGCGGAGAGTTTCGAGCGCATCCACCGTTCCAACCTCATCGGCATGGGGGTTGCGCCGTTCGCGTTCATGGGCGGCAAGACGCGGCGCGATTATCGGTTGACGGGGCGCGAGGCGATCGACATCCCGGGTCTCTCCGGCAAGATCGCCCCGCGCATGGAAGTGACCGCGACCGTCTACTACGCCGACGGCACCACCGCGCCGATGCCGTTGATGCTGATGATCCTCACCGCCGACGAAGTCGCCTACTACACCAACGGCGGCATCCTACCGTACGTGCTGAGGAATTTGCTGGCGGCGTGATTCGCCATCCAAGCTCATAGTGTCATCCTCGGCGAGCGCGACAGCGCGCGTGGTCCAACACAGTGTCATTCCCGGCCGAGCGTGCGAGGGGAAGGGAATCCATCTTTTTTGGCGACGAAATGGATTCCCTTCCCCTCACTCCGCCTTCGGCTTCGTTCGGCCGGGAATGACACTGTTATCTTGCTCCGCCCTCGGAGCCCGAAAACCAACTGGCGCCGGGCTCCCCGCTTCATTAATCTCGCCCGCATTGCGTCCTGTTGGCGCAGGGATCCGGGGCGGGAAGGGCGTTTTGGGCCGTTCAAGCCGAAGTGACTGGAGGGGGCGGGGGCCTCTGACTATGGTGCCGGCCATGACGTCGTCTTCGGTCGTGCGCGCCGGGCTTTGGGCGCTGGTGTGTTGCGTTTGGGCATTGCCGTCCTTTGCCGGACCGCCGCCGGCACGGCGTCCCGTAGTGGTCGAGCTCTTTACCAGCCAGGGCTGCAGCTCCTGCGTTCCGGCCGATGCGCTGCTGACGCGCCTCACCCGGCGCAGCGATGTGCTGCCCTTGAGCCTGCCCGTGACCTATTGGGACATGCTGGGCTGGAAGGACACGCTGGCGAGCGACGCCAACACGCGCCGGCAAAAGGCCTATGCCGCCACCATGGGCCACGGCGCGGTCTATACGCCGCAGATGATCGTCGACGGCATCACCGACGTGGTCGGCTCGCGCGAGCCGCAGGTGCTCTCGGCGATCGACGCGCGCGCGCGCGACGCGGACGCGGGCGACGTGCCGGTATTCCTGCGCGAGACTCAGAACGAGCTTCAGATCGGCATCGGCGGCGCCGAGCGCAGTGCCGCCCCGGCGACGGTTTGGATGTTCCACATCAAGAACGCGGCGACGGTGGCGATCGGCGGCGGCGAGAACGGCGGCCGCACCATGACCTATCGCAATGTCGTCGGCGATCTGCGCGCGGTCGGCCAATGGAAGGGCGAACCGCTCGCCATCGACCTGCCGCGCTCGGAGATGGAAGGCCTGCCGCATGACAGCGTCGCGGTCGTGGTCCAGCATGGCGGCTTCGGCCACATCGTCGGCGCCGCGGTGCTGGCGCATCCGGAGTTCGCGCCTCTGTAGCGAGGCGGATATCCACAAGCCTGTGGATTTGTGGATGACGCAACGCGATGGGCATGCGGCAAGCGCGGCCTTTGCGCGCTCGCTTGTGGATCGATCGGTGGACGCAATAGCGCTTGCGGGCGCGCGCGATTGCCCACAAGACTTGGCGATGAGTGCCGGCGCGCGGTCGCCTGGCGGTTGTCGGGGCGTTGTGGCATGAGCGGCGGGAGCGTCTTGCAAGAGCTGTTTCCAATGGCCGACGGGCCTTCCAGCTTGAGTCCATCGCGCGATGGCACCGGGGTCATCTCCTATCAGGGCCTGCGCCATCTGCAGAACGCCAAGGAGATCGTGGCGAGCGTCGCGTTCGACGCCGATCAGGTCCAGCCCGCCAGCGTCGATCTGCGCCTGGGCCGGCGCGCCTGGCGCGTGCGGGCGAGTTTCCTGCCGGGCGACAAGAGCGTCGCCGAGCGCGTCAGCCAGCTCGGCGGTACCGAGATCGACCTGACCCGGCCCGCCGTGTTCGAGAGCGGCGTCGTCTATGTCGTGGAGCTCATGGAAAGCGTGCGGCTGACCAACGGGCTGTGGGGCGTCGCCAACCCGAAGAGTTCGACCGGCAGGCTCGACGTGCTCGTGCGCCTGATCACCAACGAGGCGACCCAGTTCGACCTCGTGCGCCGCCGCTACGAAGGCCCGCTCTATCTCGAGGTCGCGCCGCAGGCCTTCAGCATCGTCGTGCAGCAAGGCGTGCGTCTCAACCAGCTGCGTTTTCTGCGCGGGACGTCTCCCGGCGTCGCCATCGGCACCGTCGGCGGCCTCGAAGAGCGCTACAGGAAAGGCCAGCTCGTCCGCCCGGACGGCGAGCTGCTGCCGTTGCGCGGCCAGCTCGTGCCGGTCTCCGTCGATCTGCGCGGCAAAGGGCCGGGCAGCATCGTCGGCTACAAGGCCAAGAAGACGACGGACACGATCGATGTCGGCAGGATCGGCCACTACGATCCGCGCGAGTTCTGGGAACCGATCGCCGACGTCGACGGCCGGCTGCCGCTCGACAAGGGCGACTTCTACATCCTGGCGACGCGCGAAGACGTCGGCGTCCCGCCGGATCTCGCCGCCGAGATGGTTCCCTTCGATTCGGCGTCGGGAGAATTCCGCGTCCACTATGCCGGCTTCTTCGATCCGGGCTTCGGCTATCAGGACGGCCGCGCGCAGGGCAGCAAGGCGGTGCTGGAAGTGCGCTCCTATGGCGTCTCGTTCATGCTGGAGCATGGCCAGACGGTGGGGTGGCTGAACTACAGCCGCCTCGCCACCGGCGCTCCGCCCGACAAGCTCTACGGCGCCGGCATCAAGTCCAACTATCAGGGCCAGGGAGTCGCCCTCGCCAAGCACTTCAAGCCCTGGCCGGGCGGTTAGGATCAGCGGTCCTGAATGCGCGCCGGAGTAGCAGCGATACGGGTGTCGTTCTGCTCGTAGGCGATTGATTTCGTTGCATTCGCATCGCAACTTCCGGGGAGTTTGCCAAGCAAGCTGTCGGCCTCTAGCCTTGTGTCCGTCGAATTGGCGGCTGCGGATTTCGCGAAAGCCCTATTTGTTGCTTCAGCAAGCGCGAAGTTGCGCAGCCCTCGATTCCTTGCCGGGGGAAACATCATCATGGGCAAGATCATCGCGGCGGCCGCCGCGGCAGCGGCATTCGTGTCGTTCTCGGCACACGCCTCCAACGTCATCGTCTTCGGCCAGAATCGCGACAATTGCGGGCACGGCGTCTTGTGCAGCGTCGACGGCACGCATGGCTACCTCGACAACGGCCGCGGCCGGCCCTTCAACGCCAGCGCCATCGCGCGCTGGTTCCAGGTCGATATCGACGGCAAGACTCATTTGAAGGGCCAGCAGGGCGAACCCCTTCGCGGCTCGGGCGCGTTCCTGGTCTTGAACGACACCGGCCGTCCGATCTCGCTTTTCGCCCTGGCGCTCGCCGACGATTTTCGCGGCGCACCCGGCGATGTCTGCCGCGGCGCGCAGTCCGGCAAGCCGTGCAACGGCTTTTCGGCGCAAAGCGGGACTGGATCCTACCGCTACAAATCGCAGTTGAGCGGCGCGGACTGGGACCGCTGCACCCAGGGCAAAGCGAAACGCCGCCTCTGCATAGGCAATCCCTCGACCGCGGCCGAGTTCGCCGCCGGCCGCATCACCTATAGCTGGCGCGCCGGCAGCGGCGGTGCGATCCCCAAAGGCGCGGTGTTCACCATCGCCTTCGCCGACTGGAACAGCAACGCCTGGTCGGCGCCAACCGCGCCTCCCTCCATCATCATGGTTTCATCCAACAATGGCGTTCCCGGCGACAACGAAAGCTATGCCTGCTGTGCCAGCATCACGCCGGACGGCGCGCACGCGGTGTTTCACAGCGGCGCTTCCAACATCCCCGGAGCGACGCCAGGTGTCATGAGCGTCTACGTCTACGGGACAGGGGATGCGTCGTACACGGCCATTCCCACCAGCCTCAGTCCCGACGACAGCGAGAATGTCGTGCTGTCCGACGACGCAACCGCCGTCGCGCTGGCGGGAACCGATTCGAATACGGATATCGGAAACTATTATGTCTTCGATCTCGCGGCGCAGACGACGCAGGTCATCCCGAACTGCTACGATATGACGAACAGGGTGCTGATAAGCGGTGACGGCCGTTATGTCGTCTACGAATCGGGGCAGGTCGGACCCTGCCAGGGCTCCTTCGGCGTCTTTGTCTATGACCGGTCGAACGGCACCGCGACCCAGATGTTGGCGCCGGACGGGACCTTGCCGGACGGAAGCGGCTGCCAACCGATCGGGATGAACGACACCGGACAGTTCGTCGTGATCTCCTGCGATTCCGACAATCTGGTGGAAGGGATCGACTATCCGACCGGATATGTCTGGGATCGCGCTTCGAACACATTCGAGGTTCTGGTGAGGACGACCAACGGCACCCAGGGAATCGAGACCGGGGTCTCCACCGCGGGACTTTCCACCGACGGACGCTACGTCGTGTTCAACAGTTCCGAGACCGACCTCGTGCCCGGCGGCACCACGGGAATCCAGACGTTCCGCTACGACCGTGCGACCCAAGTGACGACGCTGGTATCGTCGACGGCGGAAGGCGTGGAGGCGAATTCGATCGATACCGGCTTCGGCAATTACACCGAGTCGATCAGCCCCGACGGCCGCTATGTGGCGTTCTGGACCAATGCAACGAACCTCGTCCCCGGCGTGCAGAACACGATCTATGCGGCGGAAGCCTATGTGAAGGACTTGCAGACCGGGGAGATCGTCGAGGTCTCGCTCGCCCCCGACGGCACGCCGGCGAACGCAAACGCCGAACAACCGATGATGAGTTCGGACACGCACTACATTCTCTTCGACAGCCAGGCGACCAATCTCGTCGCAGGAGGAAATCCGGGCAAGTATCATCAGGTCTATCTGGCGACGATGCCTTAGAAGCGGGGGAGAGTGCGATGAAGAGAGTCGTTTCGATGCTGGCTCTGCTGCTCATGACTTCGGCGGCTGAGGCCGCCACCCATATCACTTTCGACGGCTTCTGCGACGGCATGAGGATTTCCGGCGACGGGCTGCACTTCGTCACCGTTCAAACAGGCGCCTGCCTGCAAGGCACATTGGTCATGGGCGCGGGCTACAAGATCGGGAGCAAGAAGAAAGGCGGCAACCTCGTGCTCGGCGTGAATTGGGAGAGCTTCGACGGCCATCCTGCGGGCTCGGAACAATACTCCTACATCATCCAATATCCCTTCGTCACCGGCGGGACGTGGGAAGAGATCTTCACCACCAACGGCACGTCATCGACCGTTCTCAACAGCGGCACCTACACGGTGAGCGGTGCGCCGGGGGAGGGCCGTCGCGGCTCGACGCCGACCGTCTACGCCGCGCCGCGGAACTGAAGTCCGCCCGCGCGTCGATCAGTACGATCGGTCGAACAGCATCGGTGCAATTGTAGGCGCAAGCCCTGGATAGGCGCCCGCATGTCGAGACCGAGAGGCCACCGCCTGGCCGATCACCTGTGCGGCATAGCGCGGGTCGAGGAGAGGGCCGTTCCAGGGCGAGGCGCCGGCTGTCTCGAAACGGTACGCCTGGCGTCGCGTCGTCTGCGCGCCGCGGCGCTCGCGCGCGGAGGCGTCGCCGTCGTTCGAACCGCCCAAAGACTGCGCTTTTGCAATGCGCGCATGGTTGAGGCGCAGCCGCGGCGCGGCGGACGCATCGCACGAAACTGAGCGCAACTCGAGCTCCATAACCGATTCTTAACGCAAGCCCCGCGCCGCAGTTGCTCTGCCCCAGGAGTTACGAGTTTTTTAAGCCGCGGCCTTCATCATCGCTCCAAAGGCCCGGAAAAAAATATCGGGCGGGGATGGTGGAGCTTGCTGAGCCAGTCGCTGCAGACCGAGGCTGCCCTGGGCCAATTGCGCCGCGTCGAGGACGCGGGCCGCGTCGGCCTTGCCGTCACCGGTGCGGGCATCGCGGCCTTCTCCTGGAACGTTGCCGACGACGCCATAGTCTGGGACGGCGCGCGCGACATCCTGCCCGGCCAGCTCGCGCTCGACGAAGTGTGCCGCGGCCGCAACCTGCTCGCCTGCATGAGCTCCGACGGCCGCGCGCGCGTCAATGCGCTGGTCGACAGCCGCGCGCCGCAGAACGTGCCGTTCGACATCGATGTCGAGTTCTCGTCCGCAATGGGCTCGGTGTGGTACGTGATGCTGGGGACGCGCATCGCGGGCCTCGACGGCCGCACCGAACGGCTGAGCGGGGTGATGCGCGAGATCACCGAGCGCAGGCGCGAGTCGCAGCGCTTGCGCTATCTCGCCACCCGCGACGAGCTCACCGGCCATCTCAACCGCAACTCGCTGCGCGCCGAGCTCGCCGAAGCCATCTCCCGCGCCAAGGCGGAGGAGCGCAACTGCGCCTTCCTCGTCGCTTCCATCGACCGGCTGGCGATGATCAACGACACCTATGGCTTCGACGCCGCGGACGAGGTCATCGTCGCGGTCGGCGAGCGGCTGGCGCGCACCCTGCGCTCGACCGACGTCATCGGCCGCACCGCCGGCAACAAGTTCGGCGTCATCCTGGGCAATTGCAGCGAGCGCGAGCTCGGCCTCGTCGCCGACCGGCTGCGCGCGGCGGTGCGCGACCGCGTCATCGACACGCGCGCGGGCATGGTCGCGGCGACCTGCTCCGCCGGCGCGGTGCTCCTGCCGCACGGCGCGCAGTCGAGCCAGGAAGCGATGCTCCGGGCCGAGGAGACGCTCGAGCGCGCGCGCAGCGCCGGACGCGACGGCTTCGCGGTCTATGCCCGTTCGCCGCAGCTCGAGACCGCGCGCAAGCGGCTGATGGCCATCGCCGACGAGGTGGTGGAGGCGCTCAAGGACCAGCGGCTGGTCTTCGCCTACCAGCCCATCGTCGAGGCCAGGACGCGTGAGGTCCGTCACTACGAATGCCTGCTTCGGATGAAGCGCGGGGACGGCGCCATCGTTGCGGCCGGGCATTTCATTCCCGCGGCGGAGCAGCTCGGCCTGGTGCGCCTGGTCGACCGCCACGCGCTGGAGATGACGGTGGAGATGCTGCACGCCCATCCCGCGCTCACCCTCGGCGTCAACGTTTCCGGCACCACCGCCGGCGATCCCTCCTGGCTCAAATCCTTCATCGACCATGTCCGCGCCAACGCCTCGGTGGCGGGCCGGATGATCGTGGAGCTGACCGAGACCGCGGCGCTGCATCATTTCGAGGAGAATGCGAATTTCGTCAGCCAGCTGCGCGATCTCGGCTGCCGCGTCGCCATCGACGATTTCGGCGCCGGCTACACCTCGTTCCGCAATCTGCAGATGCTGCGCGTCGATATGGTCAAGATCGACGGCGCCTACGTCCAGGGGCTGTGCGCCTCTCCTGACAATCAGATCTTCGTGCGCACCCTGGTCGAGCTCGCCAAGAACTTCAATCTCAAGACCGTCGCCGAATGGGTCGGCAGCGACGCGGAAGCCGATCTTCTGGAAAGCTTCGGCGTCGACTACTTCCAAGGCTTCCACTTCGGCGAACCGAAGCTGGTGCTGGGGTAGTTCGTTTGGGATCACGCGCCGAAAAGCTTGATATAGGGCGCATAGCTGTATTGACGATTGCGGTACCTTCCGGTGATCTCAACCGCCATCTTTTCCCGCACAAGCTTTTTGACGACGTTGTTTGCGGCGACAAAGGTGATACTCAAACGCTTGGCGACGTCGTTCACCGAGAAATACGGGTTCTCGAACATATGTTCCAGCAGGCGCATGCCGTTGCGGGCACCCATGCCGAATTTATCGGCAATGAGCTGTCGATGGGACTCTCGCAATCCTACAATCGCTCTTGCCGTCTCCGTTGCTTCGCTCGAAACTTCAGTGACTCCGTTGAGGAAGAACTTTAGCCACGCTTCGTAGTCACCGCGATCCCTCGTTCCTTGAAGGAGTTCGTAGTACCTGTTGCGGTGTTTTCGAAGATAGTGCGAAAGATAAAGAACCGGCTTGATCAGCATGTTCTTCTCGCACAGGAGAAAAGTGATCAAGAGGCGGCCGACGCGCCCGTTGCCGTCCAAGAACGGATGTATGGTTTCGAATTGGGCATGCGCCAGTCCGATTTTCAGCAGTTCCGGCATCACGATCGGTTCATGCAGAAATTTCTCGAAATCTCCGAGAAGGCCCGGAAATTCCGTGTGTGGCGGCGGGATGAACAGGGCTTGATTGAGCGTGCAACCAGGTGGCCCGATCCAGTTTTGAGAGGTGCGGAATTCTCCCGGCGTCATGTTATGTCCGCGCACCCCCGTCATGAGCTTTTCGTGGATCTCACGGATGAGACGCAATGAGAGCGGCAGTTCTTTGAGCCGCGAAAGCCCGTGATTGAAGGCGCTGACGTAGTTCACGACTTCATGGACATCTGATGGCGCACTGCGGTCGTGAAGCTTTGCTTCTGCCGCCAGGAGATCGTTGAGCGATGCTTGAGTGCCTTCAATTTGGCTCGAGAGGACGGCTTCCTTTCGGACATACATGAATACGAAGAGTTCCGGGTTCGGCAGGGTCTGGATGGAACCATCCAATCTGCCCAACGCGCGATCTGCCTTGGATAGGAGCGCCTGCATTTCTGGATCGATTTGGATTGCCGGGTGCGGCGGCAAGCGGCGAGGAATGAATGCGCTGTAACCGGTGGGCTGCTTGACGTAAGAGCCAGTCGTTCTTTGCCCGGCCATCGCTCGCTCATTGAATTTTCGCTTGGCAACGATATCGCACCGCCACCTTATTAAACGCTTAGTTTAATATAGAGCGTGCAGCGATGCCATACCTTTCGAGCGTAAGGTAGCGCCAGGGAAAAGGGGCGCGATCCGCACAAAAAAGGCACAAAAAGGCGCAGGTAGGCACCCACTGGCACCCAAAGCACCCCGATTCAGGGCACTCGAAACACAGAACACTCGAATCCGCAGAAAATGGGACCGGCCGTCGCCGCCTACTTCCTCTGGCTCAGTTCCGCGATCTGGCGGCGCATGGCTTCGATTTCGCTCTTGAGGTCGCCGATGTCGTCGGCGGCTTTCGCCTTGGCCTCGGGTTGCGCCGCGGCGCCGTTGGCCCTGGCTTCGTCCTCGCGCGCGCGGATGGCGAAAGGCGAGAACATCTGCATGGCGCGCTCGAACATCGCCAGGTTCTGGCGCGTCATCGCCTCGATCATCTGGCCGCCGCCGCCGAAGGCCTCGGCGATGCGGGAGCGCATCGCTTCCTGGTTCTTGGAAAAGCTCTCCATCGACAGGTCGAGATAGCCGGGCACGAAGCTCTGCAGGCTGTCGCCGTACATGCGGATGAGCTGGCGCAGGAACTTGATCGGCAGGAGCGACTGGCCCTTGGCCTCTTCCTCGAAGATGATCTGGGTGAGGACCGAGCGGGTGATGTCCTCGCCGGTGCGCGCGTCGCGCACCTCGAACTCGGTGCCTTGCTTCACCATTTCGCACAGATGGTCGAGCGTGACGTAGCTCGACGTCTTGGTGTTGTAGAGGCGCCGGTTGGCGTACTTCTTGATGACGATCGGCTCGCCCTTGGGTTTTTCTTCAACCACGCATACGCCTTTGGCTCATCGGACGACGGGCGAGGAAAGCATTCCCGTCCTCCACAGTCCAGTGCCCGGTGCAAATGCAGCAAAACCGCAGACCGGGAAGGGTCTTCCAAGCCATTGATATAAAAGGTCGAAACACAACCGTTTACCTCCGCTCGCATTCGCGGCAGTTTGCGTGCACCGCAAAAACCCGTGAGGAAAGCCATGGTAGACGTCGTCATCGTATCGGCCGCGCGCACGGCCGTGGGCTCCTTCAACGGCGCCTTCGCCAATGTGCCGGCGCATGAGCTGGGCAAGACCGCCATCGCCGCGGGGCTGTCGCGCGCCAAGGTCGAGGGCAAGGACGTCTCCGAGACCATCCTCGGCCAGATCCTGACCGCGGCGCAGGGCCAGAACCCGGCGCGCCAGGCCTCGGTCAATGCCGGCATTCCTTACGAGACGCCGGCCTGGATCGTGAACCAGCTCTGCGGCTCGGGCCTGCGCGCGGTGGCGCTGGGCTATCAGGCGATCCTGAACGGCGACGCCAAGATCGTCGTTGCCGGCGGCCAGGAATCGATGAGCCAGGCGCCGCACGCGGCCTATCTGCGCGCCGGGCAGAAGATGGGCGGCCTCGAATTCGTCGACACGATGCTGAAGGACGGGCTCATCGACGCCTTCCACGGCTATCACATGGGCGTCACCGCCGAGAACGTGGCGCAGCGCTGGCAGATCACGCGCGAGCAGCAGGACAAGTTCGCGGTCGCGTCGCAGAACAAGGCTGAGGCCGCGCGCAAGGCCGGCCGCTTCAAGGACGAGATCGCGCCCGTCACGATCAAAGAGCGCAAGGGTGAGAAGATCGTCGACACCGACGAGTTCATCCGCGACGGCGTGACCTATGATGGCATCTCGGGCTTGCGGCCGGCCTTCAACAAGGAAGGCACCGTGACGGCGGCCAACGCGTCGGGCATCAATGACGGCGCCGCGGCGGTGGTGCTGATGAGCGCCAAGGACGCGGACGCGCGGGGCCTGACGCCACTGGCGCGCATCGTCTCCTGGGCGACGGTCGGCGTCGATCCGGCGGTCATGGGCTCGGGCCCGATCCCGGCATCGAAGAAGGCGCTGGAGCGCGCCGGCTGGAAGGTCGCCGATCTCGATCTCGTCGAGGCCAACGAGGCCTTCGCGGCACAGGCCTGCGCGGTCAACAAGGACATGGGCTGGGACCCGGCGAAGGTCAATGTCAACGGCGGCGCCATCGCCATCGGCCATCCGATCGGCGCCTCCGGCGCGCGCGTGCTGGTGACGTTGCTGCACGAGATGGGCAAGCGCGATGCCAAGAAGGGCCTCGCCACGCTCTGCATCGGCGGCGGCATGGGCATCGCCATGTGCGTGGAGCGGTGAGCGAGAGCCGGGAAGAGCTGCCCTTTATATATTGTCGTCATGGCCGGGCTCGACCCGGCCATCCAGCCTTCAAGAAGAGATGGCACGCGGAGACGCGGAGCGGCGATGTTCTCCGCGGCTCCGCGTCTCCGCGTGAAATTCTGGATGGCCGGGTCAAGCCCGGCCATGACGGACTGGTTTGAATGTGAGATCGTGCCGCTCAGCCCCAGCGCCGTCTCTGCAGTGATGACCCCAGCGCTTCAGCGCCAGCGGTCGCCGGGCTTTTTCAGGTAATTGGAAAAGATGTAACCCCAGGGCAGCAAGGGGACGATGACGACGATCGGCGCGATCTCGAAGAACGACTGACGGGTGTCCGCGTCGAACTGGCCGGCGTTCCACAGCGGCAGCGCGACGCCCAAGAGCCAGATGATCTTCCAAAGCAGCTCGAAGAGCATCACCGGCAGCATCTTCAGCGGATACCGTATTCCGACCACCGACAGGAGCGCGAGCGCCAGAAAGAAGCTGTGCGCCACGCCGGCGGCCGGCGTCCAATGCGGGTGATGCAGGAATGCCGGCACCTGGATCGAGCCCTGTCCGGCCGCGAGGATCGCGTACATCGCGCGCAAGACGTAAAGACGCCAGAGAGGCACGCTGTCGCCGGCGCCGTCCTGCGCGATCGCATTCGTGTCTGCTGCCGAGGCCTGCATCGTTCTCATCTCCGTCCCCATTCGGTTCATGCTCGACTTGGCTGCGCCTGAAGGGGCCGCTGCCATGTCCATGCCTGCCTGATGATGATGAGGGTACAGACAGTTTCGATGGTTGCGAAGAACAGATACTCGGGCAGGGCGGGCGTCGTGCCCCATCCGGCCAGAGGAGGAACGTAGGTCAGAAAGCCGTTCACGACGGTGACGATGATTCCCGCGACGATGTTGGCCACCTGGTTCGCTCGAAACGGAAGCAGCCGCGACGCCAGGATCATGGCAATGGGGATTTCCATCAGGACGGCCGAACTCATCAATGCCCAGGGCGGCAGATGGACGTGGAAATTCGTCCTGCCGATGATGTCCCACAGGCCGACGACGTCGGCATAAAGATAGTTCAGCAACGCGAACAGCCACAGCAGGGAAAGCCGCTCCTTGATGTCGTGCATGGAATCCTCCTTCGCTGCGATCGCCGTCACTCGACGGCTTTCAACACTTTCTCGACGTCGCCGAGCCGCGTCTTGATCTCGGTCAGCTCGCTCTGGATCGCCGACAGGGTGGCGGCGTTTCCCGCCTGCGCAGTGACGGCGTCGGCGGCGAGCTTGCGATAGGCTTCCTGCAGGACGACCTGCACCTTGGCGGCCGAGGCGGCCGACCAGTATTTGAGGCCGAAAACCGCTAGCACCGTTCCGAACATGACGAACAGCGTGATGAAATAGACGATCGTGGTCATGGCATTCCCTTTCATTTGCCCGAATCGCTGAGTGTTCTTGCGGCCGCGGCGATCGCGGCCGGGGTGAGCTCGAGATCGAACTTGGCGACCTCGAAGAATTTGAGCGCCTTGCCGTCGGTGGAGAGTTCCAGGCTCGAATTGACCAGCCCGGCCTCTTCGAGCTTCTGCAGATGCAGATGCAGCAGCGGACGGCTGATGCCGACTTCGCGGGCCAATCGGCTGACATAGTTGCGCCCGCCCTTGGTCAGCGCCGCCAGGATCCGCAGCCGGTGCGGATTGGCGAGCGCCGAAAGCGCAAGCAGCAAGCGATCCCCGGTCAGTGCCAATCAACAGCTCCATAGGACATATGTAAGAAATATATTACATATGACAAGATAAGTTTCAAGAGGCCGCCGCGAATTTTTTTGTTCTCCATTTTTTTTTGAGGGGAGGTGAGAGGTTTTTCGCCGCTTCCCGCGGCCGCCCTTGCGTTGCGTGAGGCCGACGCTATCGTGAGCCGCGAGCCATTCAGGGTCCGCTCCTTGGGAAGCGCCAACCGATGAAGACGCATCGCGCAGCCTGCCTCGCCGTGGCCGCGGCGACGTTTTTGCTGCCGGCGCCCGGCCGCGCCGACACCGACCAGCAAACACAGCACTACGATCTGCTGACGAGCTGTGCGGCGGTCGCCCTGGTCCGCAAGGAACATGAGCGCCAGGTTGGGCATAAGGGAAACGACTGGGACGCCGTCTATGGATGGCTTTACGACCAGGCCCGCGACAGCGGACTTCCGGCCCGCATCGTCGACGGCGAGATCTCCAAGAAGCGCAAGATGATGGAGACCGGCCGCGTCAAACTCGCCGATCAGGACCGGCTCTGCCACGAGACCTTCGCGCGCTACGGGCAGCATTGAGCCGGGCGAAAGTGTCCCTCTCCCGCAAGGAGAGGAGCATCAATTCTGCCGATCCTTCCGCGGCACGAGCGACAGCACGAAGCCGATCGCGGTGAGCGCCAGAAGCCCGAGAACGAAGGCGAAGCCCAGCGTCGCCGTCGGCACGTTGCCGCGCACGATCGGGTGCGCCCAGATGACCAGACGCGACGCGACGCTCTGGATCAGGGTCAGCAGATAGACCAGCGGCAGCATGGCGCGATAGCGCAGCAACGCGACGAGGCCCAGAAGCCCCAGTCCGAGGTTGGAGATGGCGGCGAGCGCGAACAGCGCGATCACCGTTTGCGCTGCCGCTGCGTCGTAGCTCGACAGCGGGATGCCGTCCGCCGACACGGCCACGAAGGCGGTGTTGAGTGTGCCATTGATCGTCATGGCGAAGCGGCCGAGCAGCAGCAGCACCATGATGGCGACCGCCCCCCAATGGCCGCGATAAGCGTTGTCGAGGGTCTTGGGGAACATCCGGTTCAGCATGGCAGCCTTTTCCTCGCAGCCATGCGTGCCGCGCTTTGTCGGGGCGCGTTGGCGGCTGCGGCCTTGCAGACGCAATGTTGGGCCTGGCCGCTCCGGCAACAAGGGCGCCAGGCGACAAAGCCTTGATCCCAGGTAACAAGGTGCCGGATGGGCTGCCGTCGTGCGCGAGAGCTCTCTCCAACTAAACAAGATTCCCTCTCCCCCTCCTTCAGGGGGAGAGGGCAGGGTGAGGGGGTGCCAGAAGTCAAAACACGGAATACGGGGATCGGATGGACATGCCCATACAGGGCGATCTGATCCTTGACGTCGGTATTCTGTTTTCCGACTCCCCCTCACCCCGGCCCTCTCCCCCACAAGTGTGGGGAGAGCGAGGTCTCCCTGGTTACAACCCCGCCCGGATCTCGGTCCAGGCGCTGATGATCTCTTCCTTGTTCCTCATCCGCCGCTGGAAGATGCCCGATTTCAGCATCGCTTCCATGTCGCGCGACAGGCCCTGGCGCGCGAAAACCGCGTCGGGTTCGCCGGCCAGCGCGGCTTCATTGGCCGGCTCGTCGCCGATCTTCTCGATGGTATAGACCGCGCCTTCGTCGCCGATCATCGAATCGATCAGCGCGGTCGCCTTCTCCACGCTCGACGGGTTCTTGTGCATGACGAGGCCGCAGACATAGGTGAACATGCCGCCGGGCGGGTTCATGAACGCCACCGGCTGGTTCTCGCGCTTCAGCGTCGAATAGACGATGCGCCAGGTCATCGCCGCGACGATCTCGCCCGAGGCGAGGCCCTGCACCAGCGCGCTGTCGTCGCTGGTGATGGTGCGCGTCCGGGGCACCAGGTCGCGCAGCTTCTCCTGCACGCGGCGCCACTGCGCCTCGTTCATCGTATAGGCATCGACGCCGATCATATGCGCGACGAAGGGCACGGTGTCGTCGACGCCTTCGAGCACGCTGACGCGGCCCTTGTATTTGGGGTCGAACAGGATGTTCCAGCTCGGATGCCTGGCGTATTCCGGCGCCAGATCGGTGCGGAAGGTGATCGAGGTGTTGCCCCAGTAATGCGGCACGAACCACACCTTGCCCGCCCCCGCCGAAATGCCGGGCAGGTTGCGCAAGGTGGGCGAGATGCGGTTCCAGTTCTTGAGCTTGGCGGTGTCGATCGGCTCGAGCAGCCCCGCCTGCTGCCAGCGCGGGAATTCGTAGTAGCACGGCCCCATCACGTCGGGCCTGAAGCCCGCGCGCATCTTGGCGAAGGCTTCGTCCTCGTCGGCGAAGATGGTGATGCGCGGGTCTTCGCGGAAGCGGCGCTCGTAATCGTGCAGGAAGGGAGGGTTCATATAGTCCTCCCACTGGAACAGGGTGAGTTGCCCCGGCGCCGCGCGCTCGACCGCCGCCCCGGGACGAAACGTCACCACCAGGGCGACGACACCAGCGACCGCCACGGCGATGATGAGAAGAAGGATGCGCATGCTCTATCAAACAAAGTCGTCATTGCCCGGCTTGTTCCGCCTTCGCAATGCTTCGGCGGACGAGCCTTAGCACATCTCGCCCGCCGAAGCGTGGCGTAGGCGGGTCCGGGCAACCCATTTTTTGAAAGTACTAAAATGGGTCGCCCGCATAAAGCGGGCGATGACGATTTATTGAAAGGATGGCGTCTACTTGCTCAAATACGGCAAGGTGTCGGTGTGGTGGCCGATCATTTTCCACTGGCTGTGTTCGCGGCGGAAGATGTTGGTGGCGCGGAGCTTGACCTGCGCGGTCTTGCCGTTGGCGTTGGTGTTCTCGCCCACTTCGACCTCGCTGACGACCGCCAGGTTGCCGCCGACGAACAGGTGGATCTCGTCCGGCTCGATCCTGCCGCCCAGCTTCATCGCGGCCTGCGCCTGAAAGTTCTTGCCCACGGCGGCCCAGCCGATATCGAACGCGCCGGTGGGTCCCATATAGGTCACGTCGGCGGCGTGCGACCACACCTTCTCCATCGGCGCGCCGTCGCCGGTGAACATGGCGTTGAGCGCCACATAGAACGCGGCGTTGGCCTTCATCGCGGATTTGACATCCGCATTGCCCGCTGCCTTCGCCTGCGCCGCCGCGAATGCCACAAGACATAGTGCAAGGACCGCGCGCGCGGCCGGTTTGAAATCCATCTGAGTCTGCCCCCTCGGTTGATCCGCAGCCTATCCGGGCGCGGCAAACTTTGCGAATCGAGGACGCATTGACGATAGTGGCGCCGCGCCGAGCGCGCGCTCATGCGTTTTAAAAGCCATGGACAGGCCCAATGAGATTGCCGCCATGACGGCCGAAGACGGCCTGCCGCTGCCGGCGCGCCACTGGGCGATTGCCGCGATCGGGCTCGGCATCATGCTGGCGGTGATCGATTCGGCCATCGCCAATGTGGCGCTGCCCACCATCGCGGCCGACCTGCACACCGATCCGGCGTTCTCGATCTGGGTGGTGAACGGCTATCAGCTCGCGATCACGATCTCGCTGCTGCCGCTGTCCTCGCTTGGCGACATCGTCGGATACCGCCGCGTCTATCTTGCGGGACTGGCGCTGTTCACGCTCGCCTCGCTCGCCTGCGCCTTCTCGACGAGCCTGCCCATGCTCGCCCTCGCGCGCGTCGTTCAGGGCTTCGGCGCGGCGGGCATCATGAGCGTCAACACCGCGCTGTTGCGCTTCATCTATCCGCAGCGCCTGCTCGGACGCGGCATCGGCGTCAACGCGATGGTGGTGGCGGTGTCGGCGGCCATCGGTCCGACGGCGGCGAGCGCCATTCTCTCGATCGCCAACTGGCCCTGGCTGTTCGCGGTGAATCTGCCCATCGGCATCGCCGCCATCGCGGTCGGCAGCTATGCGCTGCCGCACGCCAGGCCCGCCGCGCACAGCTTCGATCTGTGGAGCGCGCTGCTCAGCGCGGCGGGATTCGGACTGCTCATCGGCAGCATCGATGCGCTCGGCCATGGCGAGCCGTTCGGGCTCTTCCTGCTCGAGATCGCGGCGACGGGGGCGATCGGCACGGTGCTGGTGCGCCGCGAGCTCGGCCGCGTCGCGCCGATGCTGCCGGTCGATCTGCTGCGCATTCCGATCTTCACCTTGTCGGTCTCGACATCGATCTGCTCCTTCGCGGCGCAAATGCTGGCGATGGTGGCGCTGCCCTTCCTGTTCCAGATGGGCCTGCATTACGACGCGGTCGAGACCGGTCTGCTGATCACGCCCTGGCCGGTCGCCGTCGGCATCGCAGCGCCGCTCGCCGGCCGTCTCGCCGACCGCTATCCCGCCGGCATGCTGGGCGGCATCGGATTGTTCTTGTTCGCGATGGGATTGCTGGCGCTGGCGCTCTTGCCGGATGGCCCGGGCGCGGTCGACATCGTCTGGCGCGTGGCGCTGTGCGGCTTCGGCTTCGGCATTTTCCAGTCGCCGAACAACCGCGCGATGCTGAGCGCCGCGCCCAAATCGCGCAGCGGCGGTGCCAGCGGCATGCTGGGCACCGCTCGGCTTCTCGGACAGACGACCGGCGCCGCGGTGGTCGCGCTGCTCTTCGCGCGCCATCAAGGCCCGGAAGTGGCGCTGCTGCTGGCGTCGGGTTGCGCGCTGGTGGCGACGGCGGTGAGCTTGGCGCGACTCTACGACAGCGACGACACGGCCCTGCTGCGCGCCTCCAACCCCGAAGCCGATTCCGGTCTGCATGCGGAGGTGTTGCGGGGACGTGCACTTTCGCCGCCGGAAGAGGGCGAGTAGGTTTGCACTTTACAACATCAAGCTCAGCGTCATCCCCGGCGAGCGAACCTCGCGCGCAGTCGCGCGCTCGCCGGGGATGACACCGAGGAGGATGTGAACGCACCCACACGCTTCGCTCGGCCGGGAATGACACTATGGTTGAAGGCTCGGCCGGGGGATGACAATCGCGCGCAAAAACGAGGCCACGACCCTCCATTTCCGGCGCATTTGCCATTCCAGGACGCCGGTGTGGTAGGAAAAGCGGCCATTTCCTATACTGCGTGCCATGAACAAGCCCACGCCCAATCCCGCCTTTGCCCGGCCGCAATTCGTGGAGGATGCCAAGGCGCGCCTCGATGCGCTGCTCGGCGCACATCCCGAGATCGAAGCGGTCGACGCGGTGCTGGCCGACCTCTGCGGCACCTTGCGGGGCAAGCGGCTGCCGCGCGGCGGCATGGCGCAGCTGTTCGATTCCGGCATGCAGATCCCGCAATCGATCTACATGATGGATGCGAGCGGCGAGATGGTGAACCCGTTCGGGCGCGGCATCGGCGACGGCGATCCCGACGGCACCGCCTGGCCCATCCCGGAGACCGTCGCGCGCGTCTGGAGCGAGGGGCCGCCGCGGGCGCAGATGCTGATGACCTTGCGCGACGGCGAGGGCCGCGCCCATCCAGCGGAGCCGCGCGCGGCGCTAAGCCGCGTGCTGGAGCGTTTCGCCGCATTGAAGCTCACGCCCGTGGCGGCGCTGGAGCTCGAATTCTATCTCATCGACCGGGTCCGTGGCGAAGGCGGGGCGCCGCTGCCGCCGATCGATCCGGCGAGCGGCAAGCGCGAGAGCCAGAACTCCGTATACGGAATGGATGACCTCGACCGCTATCGGGGCTTCCTTGCCGCGCTGGGCGAGGCGGCCGCGGTGCAGGCGCTGCCCTTGAGCGCGACGAGCTCGGAATACGCGCCCGGCCAGTTCGAGGCCAATCTGCGCCACCAGGACAACGCGCTCATCGCCGCCGACCACTGCGTCTTCCTCAAGCAGATCGTCAAGGCCGCGGCGCGCGCCAACGGCTACGACGCGACCTTCATGGCCAAGCCCTATCCCGGCCGCGCCGGCACCGGGCTGCACGTCCATGTCAGCGTGCTCGACGAGCGAGGCCGCAACATCTTCGACGACGGCACGGCGGCGGGTTCCGAGGCGCTGCGCCACGCCATCGGCGGCATGCAGGCCTTGATGCCGGGTTCGATGGCGTTGTTCGCGCCGTCGCTCAACTCCTATCGCCGCTTCCAGCCCGACATGTTCGCGCCGGTCAACCGCCGCTGGGGCATCAACAACCGCTCGGCGGGACTGCGCGTGCCGATGAGCGTGGAAGCCGCGCGCCGCGTCGAACACCGCGTCGCCGGCGCCGACGCCAATCCCTATCTCACGCTGGCCGCGGTGCTGGCGGGATTGCATCTGGGGCTGATGAAGAAGATCGATCCGGGTCCGCCGGCGCAAGGCAATGTCTCGCGCGAGCCCGACCTGGCGCTGCCGTTCTCGCTCGAAGCCGCGCTCGAGAAACTCGAAGCCGAGACCGCGCTCGGCGATTATCTGGGTAGCGAAACCATCGCCTTCTACGCCGAAACCAAGCGCCTCGAGCACCAGCGCTTCCAGAAGATCATCTCGCCGGCGGAATACGCGTGGTATTTGTGAAGGTAGGTTGGTTTCACGCGGAGCCGCGGAGAACGCGGAGTGCGCCGTAGCCCCGCTCTCAGGGACCGAATTTTCTTTCTCTCACTCCGCGTACTCCGCGGCTCCGCGTGCAAAACTATGCTTTGGGCAATCTCAGCTCCGTGCGCGTGCCGCCCTCGCGCGGGGTCGTAAGATTGAGCGTGCCGCCGGTGCGGTGGGCGAGCGCGACGGCGATGGCGAGGCCGAGGCCGGTGCCGGTCTGCGCCTGCTTGCGGTCGAAGCGGCGGAAGGCGTTGCCGGCGGCGCGCGCTTCGCCGTCTTTGAAGCCGGGGCCGGTGTCGCTCACCCGCAGCACCGCGGCCGTCTCCTCCTGCAGCAAGTCGACGCACACCCGGCCGCCTTCGGGCGTATAGGCGAGCGCGTTCGAGATCAGGTTCGTCAGGATGCGCTTGACCGCATGCGCGTCGGCGCGCACGACGAGCGGCAACGACGGCGCGAACTCCAGCGCGATGCGGCGCGAGAAGGCGCGGCCCGTGTGCTCCTCGACTGCCGCCGACGCGAGCGCGCAAAGATCGAATGCCGAAAGCGCGATCGGATAGCGCCCGGCTTCGAGGTTCGCGTAGTCGAGGATGTCGCCGACCTTGGCATGGAGGCCGCGCCCCGCGGCGGCGATGTCGCGCGCATATTCGACGTATTTGGCATGGCCCACGGGTCCGAACATCCCCTGCTCGATGATCTCGGAGAAGCCGATCACCGCGTTCAGCGGCGTGCGCAATTCGTGGCTCATATGGGCGATGAACTCGGCCTTGGAGCGCTGCGCCTCGTTCGCCTCGCGCTCGGCCTGGGCCAGGCGCACCAGCAGGCGCTGTTCGGCGGGCTTGGCGGCGCGCAACGCCTGGACCGCCTGCGACGCGCGCATGCGCTTCTCGAATTCGCCGACGAACAGCGCGGCGAGCCAGGCGCCGGCGAGCGCGGGGCCTAGGATCACGAACAGATAGAGCGGCAGCGAGCCGGTCCAGGCGGCGAGCGCGCCTTCGTCGTCCGGCGCGATCGAGACTGTCGCCGGCCAGCCTGGAACGGAAGCACGGACGCTGCCGGTACCCGCGCCGAGCAGCACGCTGCCCGCATCCGTCGCAACTGCGGCACGCGCCAGCATCGACGCCGGCACCAATGCGGCCGCATCGAAAGCGACGGCGATGACGCTGCCGCCGGAGGCGCTCACCAGGGTTGCGACGCCGCCGCCCGCGATCAGCAGAGGCCGCGCGCGCGCCGTCGCCACGATCGCGCTGGAGAGATGGACGTAGCGCGCGCCGTCGCCGAGCGTCGAGAGCGGCGTGCCGTCCGCCGCATAGACCGCGATGTTGCGCACGCCCTCCGGCGGGGCGGCGCCCAGCCCGCCTTGCGCGAAGGCGCGGCCCGCGGCCTCGAAACGGGCGAGGTTCGCCGCGATCACGGCGGCAAGGTCGCGCGCGCGCTGCTGCTCGAACCCCGTCGCCTGGGCGAGGGCATGCACGCGCTCGAAGCGCATGGAGAGCGCGGCCGCCGCGGCGAAGCTGCCCGCGATCAGGATCAGCGCGATCGCCACCGTGGCGCGGACCCGCGTCGCGGCAAACCGCGCACTCGTCCGGAGCACTCCCGGCCAGACGGCAATGCTCGCCATCATGCCCCCAACTGATTCGCAAGAATCGATTATGCGAATCGCCGAGTCGCTGTCATTAACGATTTTGGGGAGGGGCGTTAAGGAATGGGGGATCGAGTCACAAACTCCGCTGTCATCCCCGGCCGAGCGAAGCGCGCGTGATCCCGCCACAACTCAACAAACAGTGTCATTCCCGGCCGAGCGTAGCGCTTGCGTAGCTCCAGCCACCGCTCATGTGTCATCCCCGGCCGAGCGAACGTAGTGAGCGAGGGGAAGGGGACCCAGGTCTATCCGGCAACGCGATCTCACCGATCAATCTCTCGTAAAGATCGTTCCATCCGGAATTGTTTTGCTCGATCAACTTGATCTTCCAGGCCCTGTTCCAGCGCTTCAATCGCTTCTCGCGCGCGATCGCTTCGTGAATGTCCCTATGAAGTTCGTACCAGACGAGGCGATGAACGCCATACTTCTTTGTAAAACCTTCGACGAGGTCGCTACGATGTTCCCAGCTCCGGCGCACTACGTCGTTGGTGACGCCGACGTACAATGTGCCATTTCGGGCGCTTGAGAGAATATAGACGAAGTAGAGATGCTCCTTCATCGCACCAGGATATCTTCGTCTATTATCGACAGCAAGCAAACGTCGCCACCTGGGTCCCCTTCCCTCGCGCGCGCAGTCGCGCGCTCGCCGGGGATGACAGCGGTGGGGTTGCAATAGCATGCGCCGCTCGCTGGGGATGACAACGAGGGTGAGGCCCCCCTCACCCCGCCATCTTGGTCGCGACTTCGAAGAGGTTGGGGGAAAGGCCGTCCATCGCCAGCATCTTGTCGAGTTCGGCGCGCATCAGGGCCTGGCGCTTGTCGTCGTAGCGGCGCCAGGCTTCGAAGGCGGACGCCATGCGCGAGGCGACCTGGGGATTGATGCGGTCGAGCGTCCGGATGGTGTCGCCGACCAGCGCGTAGCCGGCGCCGTCGGCGGCATGGAAGCGCAGATGGTTGCCGGCGAAGGCGCCGATCAGCGAGCGCACGCGGTTGGGGTTCTTCACGTCATAGGCGGGATGCGCGGTCAATTCCTGCACGCGCGCGATGGTGCCGGGGAGCGGCGAATGCGCCTGCAGACCCATCCATTTGTCGAGCACCAGCGCGTCGTCCTTGAAGCGGTCGTGGAAATGGGCGAACGCCTTCTCGCGCAAGGCGGACTCCATGCGCGACAGAGCGGCGAGTCCCGCGATCATGTCGGTCATGTTGGCGGCCTCGCGGTAATGCGCGTCGGCGAGCGCGGCCGCAGCGTCATCCTCCGCCGTGGTCAGATACCGCAGCAGCACGTTGCGGAGCGCGCGGCGTCCGGCCTGCGCCGCATCGGGCGCATAGGGCTCGCGCGACTGAAGCTCGCGATACAGCGGCTCCATCGCGGCGCGATGGGCGTCGGCGACCGCGCGGATCAGGCCATTGCGCGCGGCATGGATGGCATCGGGATCGGGCCGCTCCATCACCTGGGCGAGCTCGCTCTCCGTCGGCGGCATCAGCATCTGCGCCGCGAAGGCCAAGTCTTCCTTGGCGCGGCGCAGCACCTCTGCAATGGCCCCGACATAGGTTTTGTCCGCACGCCCGCCGGCCGCCATGTCCTTCAGGACATCGGTGGCCAGCGCCTGTCCCGCCTCCCAGCGGTTGAAGGCGTCGCTGTCCTTTGCCATCAGCCGCGCGCGGCCTTCGCGCGTCGCCGGCACCTTGAAATTCACCGGCGCCGAGAAGCCGCGGCCGATGGAGGGCAGGGGCTCTTCGGCGACGTCGACGAAGACGAAGCGCTGCTCCGGCGCCGTCAGCTCCAGCACGCGCTCATCCGGCCCGGTGGCGTTCTCGCCTTCCAGCGTCAGCGGCAGTGCCCCGTTCTGCCCGACAAGCCCGAGGCGCACCGGGATGTGCATCGGCTTCTTCTCGGGCTGGCCCGGCGTCGGCGCCAGGCTCTGGCGCAAGGTGAGGGCGTAGGTTTTGCTTGCGGCATCGAAGGCGCCTTCCGCCTCGACCACGGGCGTGCCCGCCTGGCGGTACCACAGCCGGAACTGCTTGAGGTCGCGGCCGCAGGAATCCTCGAAGCACTTGACCCATTCCTCGACGGTCACCGCCTGACCGTCATGGCGTTCGAAATAGAGATCGGTGGCCTTGCGATAGGCTTCGTCGCCGACCAGCGTCTTGAGCATGCCGATGACCTCGGCGCCCTTGTCGTAGACGGTGGCGGTATAGAAATTGTCGATGGTGATGTAGCTCTGCGGCTGCACCGGATGGGCAAGCGGCCCGGCATCCTCGACGAACTGACGCATGCGAAGCCCGCGCACGTCGCCGATGCGGCAAACCCCGCGCGAGCGCATGTCGGCGGAGAAATTCTGGTCGCGGAAGACGGTCAGGCCTTCCTTCAGCGAAAGCTGGAACCAGTCGCGGCAGGTCACCCGGTCGCCGGTCCAGTTGTGGAAATACTCATGCGCCACCACCGCCTCGATGTTGGCGAAGTCGTCGTCGGTCGCGGTGTCCGCGGAGGCGAGCAGCACGCGGTCGTTGAAGATGTTGAGGCCCTTGTTCTCCATGGCGCCGAAATTGAAGGCGCTGACCGCCACGATCATGAAGATGTCGAGATCGTATTCGCGGCCATAGGTCTCCTCGTCCCAGCGCATCGCGCGCTTCAACGAGTCCATCGCATAGCGCGCCTTCTCCTCATTGCCATGCTCGACGAAGATGCGAAGCGTCACCGGCTTGCCCGAGGCGCGCACGAAGCGGTCCTCGATGCTCGCCAGATCGCCGGCCACCAGCGCGAAGAGATAGCAGGGCTTGGGATAAGGATCGTGCCACACCGCATAGTGGCGGCCGTTCGCGAGATCGCCGCTCTCGATGAGATTGCCGTTCGACAGCAGCACGGGATAGTCCGCCTTCGACGCCTCGATGCGCGTGGTGTAGACGGCGAGCACGTCCGGCCGGTCGAGGTAATAGGTGATGCGCCGGAAGCCTTCCGCCTCGCATTGGGTGCAGAACATGCCCTTGGAGAGATAGAGTCCTTCCAGCGCGGTGTTGTCAGCCGGCGAAATCTCGGTGACGATCTCGAGCGTGAAGCGCTCCGGCGTGCGCGCGATGGTCAGCGTCTCGTCGTCCTTGACGAAATCGGCCGGGCGGCCGTCCAGCGCGACGGAAACAAGCTTCAGATGTTCGCCGTTCAGCACCAGCGGCTCGTCCTTCAGCCGAGTCACGGTCATGACCGCGCTGACCCGCGTTGCCTTGGGCTCGAGCGCGAAGGTCAGGCTGACGTCCGAGATGCGGTAGGCGGGGGGATGATAGTCCTTGAGCGCGATGGCGCGCGGCTCTTCGGTGCGCATGGGGGCCTGCTTCTTGCCGAGGGTTTAAGGCGGTATAGCGCGTCTTAACGCGGGGTTCACCACGTTTCGAAGCCAGGTGAGAAATTCTCAATCCTCTCGCTCATATGATGGCGCCATGCGCGCATTCCCGCTCCTTCTTTTGATCGCCGGCCTTGGCGCGGGCTCCGCCCAGGCGGACGACGGCCTGCGCGGCGACGGGCTCGAGACCGTGGTCGTGCACGCCCCCGCTTATGCCGATTACAGGCTCGGCCCGGGCGACAAGCTGCGCGTCACGGTCTATGACGAGACCGATCTCTCGGGCGAGTTCCAGGTCGACGATACCGGCTATGTGCGCCTGCCGCTGATCGGCGCGGTGAAGGCGGGCGGCGAGACCGCGCATCAGCTCGAAGGCGCGGTCGGCACGGCGCTGGCCGACGGCTTCCTCAAGGAGCCGCGCGTCAATATCGAGGTCACCGCCTACCGGCCGTTCTACATCATCGGCCAGGTCAACCGGCCGGGCCAGTATCCCTACAACAGCAACATGAGCGCGCTCGACGCCATCGGCATCGCCGGCGGCTTCACCGAGCACGCGGTCGAATCCACCGTCCATATCCGTCACGAAGGCGAGAGCAAGGAGATCGACGTCGCGGCCGACGCCTCGGTCAAGATCCGCCCCGGCGACGTCATCCGCGTCGACCAGACCCTGTTCTGGGACATCGCCGGCGTCCTGTCCCCCACCGCCTCCGCCGCCTCGCTCGCCTATGTGCTGAGGCCGTAGTTTCTCGAAGTAGCGATCAAAAAAACACTGTCATGGCCCGCGAATGCGGGCCACCCAGTTGAGTTCTCAGCAACCAGAGGGATTGCACGCGGAGGCGCGCCGTTGAGCTTCGTTTTCCGCAGCTGCGCCATACCCATTTTTAGGCCACCGACAATGTCACCTGGGTGGCCCGCATTCGCGGGCCATGATACCGAGGGTTTCTTTCGTTGCCCGTTTTGTTCTGAGACACAGCAGATGCCGAGCCAGCAAGGTGGCGCGGGCGCTTCACGGCTGGATTTGGGTAAACACCGTGCGGAATGAGCACGCATCATTGGAGCCGAGAACGACGGCAGATGTGGCGATCCCGTTCACGACGGTGCCGAACTGGACATAGGAGTCCATGCCGCCCAAATTCATCCTGTGTATGCCGATGACCTTGTAGGGTTCACGAAGGCGTGCGGCCCCCTGATTGTGCACGTTTCCTGCGGTGATGTAGTTCTGAGAATCCGTGACTCTGCCGTAGCCTCTTTTGGGAACAAATTTTTCCAGGCCGACTTCCTGGGTGAAGTATTGTCCGTTCGTTTGCGACCAGCATACGATATCGCGGATATAGCTGTAGTTGCCCGAAAAATCCGGAATATCGGTTGCCGCCCGGGCCGGAAGGCAGGCCGTCAGCAAGGTGACGCAAATAAGCTTCTTCAGCACGTGGCACCTCGATGCGCACAGCGTCGGGAGCGTAGGCGTAGGATTCTAACAACCTGCTAATGGCGCTTGCGGGCCGCAGCGCCGGATACCGGGGATGACAATGGCGGCGCAAATGCCCTATGAACTCTCCATGTCTGCTCCAAACAGCATCGTCACCGTCGGCTCCGTCGCCATCGGCAATCGGCTGCCCTTGGCGCTGATCGCGGGGCCCTGCCAGCTCGAGAGCCGCGCGCATGCGCTCGAGATGGCGCAGGCGCTGAAGGAGATCGCGGCGAAAGCCGGCATCGGCCTCGTCTACAAGACGAGCTTCGACAAGGCCAACCGCACCAGCGGCGCGGGCAAGCGCGGCATGGGGCTCGAAGCCTCGCTGCCGGTGTTCGCCGAGATCCGCGAGAGCCTGGGGCTTGCCGTGCTGACCGACGTGCATGAGCGCGAGCAATGCGCGGCGGTGGCGCAAGCGGTCGACGTGCTGCAGATCCCCGCGTTCCTTTCGCGCCAGACCGATCTTATCGTCGCCGCCGCGAAGACCGGCAAGATCGTCAACGTCAAGAAGGGCCAGTTCCTCGCGCCGGCGGACATGCAGCACGTCATCGCCAAGGTGACCGAGGCGGGAAATCCCAACGTGCTCGTCACCGAGCGCGGCGCGAGCTTCGGCTACAACACCCTGGTCGTCGACATGACCGGACTGCCCGAGATGGCCGCGTTCGGCGCGCCCGTGGTGATGGACGCGACCCATGCGGTGCAGAAGCCGGGCGGGCAGGGCGCCTCATCGGGCGGCAATCGCGCGATGGCGCCGGTGATCGCGCGCGCCGCGGTCGCGGTGGGCGTCGCCGCGGTATTCATGGAAACGCACCAGGATCCCGATCATGCGCCGTCCGACGGCCCCAACATGATCCGGCTGAAGGACATGGCCGCGATCCTCGACGAACTGATCGCGATCGATCGCGTGGTGAAGAGGTAATTCCGGCCATCGCTGGCCGCCCTCCAAATGCCGCGGCGATCGCATTCTCTCAAAAAAGATCGTCATCGCCCGGCTTGTCCGGGCGACCCATCTTTGCCTGGAATAAATTGGGTCGCCCGCATAGTCCGTAGCGGCAGCGTAGGGACGGGCGATGACGTTTTTTCTAGCGCGCTACCCCGCGGTCACCGCCATCCAGGCGTTGACCAGGCCGACAATCGTGGTGATGAGCAGGCCTGCGGTCGCCGCCAGCGAGATGATGAAGCCGGTGCCCCGCGACCCCGGATCGCTGACATAGGCGAGCGCGTAGACGATGCGCCCGACGATCCACACCAAGCCCAGCGCTCCGGTGAGCAGCGGCAGCATCATGAAATAGCTGTTCGACAGCCACAGCAGCGGCAGGAAGATCACGAACTGCTCCAGCGTGTTCATCTGCACGCGATAGGCGCGCTCGAATTCGGGATGGCCCGTGACGGCGGGCGCCTGGACATTGTGCTTGGAGCGCATGCCGCCGACGCGGAAGCCGGTCCAGAAGACGACGAGGAGGGCAAGGACGGTGACGGTGGCGGTGAACAGCGTGGCGACTGTTGCGGACATGGAAATTCCCTTCCGAAATTGACGGCCGCAGGCGCGGCCTGAGTCGAAAGGGGAGTCTATGCGATTCGCCGATTCGCACCGCTGTGATCCTCCCCCGCGCGCGGGGGAGGGGGACCGCCGAAGGCGGTGGAGGGGGCGGCTCGCGGCATGCCCCCTCCGCCTCGCCTTCGGCTCGGCACCTCCCCCGTAAACGGGGGAGGATCGCTTTGCTTTCTCTAATGCGGCGGGGGAGGCGGGGTTTGCGAATATCCCTGGTCGCCATAGCCTTGGTCGCCCTGCTGCGAACCCTGGCCGTATCCAGCCTGCCCGCCCTGCATGCGGTTCTGGTACTTCGCCTGCTGGTTCTCGATATGGCGCTCGATGCGGGCCTTCTGGGCGTCGGGCAGCGCGTTCCAGCGCGCCTCGAGGTCCTGCAGGAAGGCCTGGCGCTGCTGTCCGCTCATGGCGCGAAGCTTCTGAATCTGGGCCTTGCGATAAGAATGCTTCTGCGCCTTGTCCATGCCGCGCGTCGCCTGGTGCATGTCGGCGCGGAACATCATGAATTCCTGCGGCGTCTCGAACATCGCCTGCATCTTCTGGCCGTGATGGCCGCTGGCTTGGGACGGGACGCTCACCTGAGCGGCGGACGGGGGATCGGCGAGCGCCGCCGATGCGAACAACGCCGCCGCGGCGGTCGTCAAGAGGAAAGCCTTCATGGGCGTGGGGGTCTCCGTTTTGTCAAGCGTTCAACGGGGAGAACGCTTGTGTCCGTCGGCGGCTGCCATGCCTTGCGCGGGCGGCGGCGGCCATGGCGGGAATGTGGCGCTTCCGCGCGTTTTTCTTGACGGATTTCCTCAACCGAACGTGACCAAGATTGCATCCCCGGCAATCGCGATGCGGTATAGGATGCTGCGATGCGCAACGAAAAGCTGTATCTTTCCGCACTGTTGTTTCTCGGCGCGATCGCCGCGCAAGCGCCGGCACGCGCGCAAGCGGAGAGCGCGATGCCCAATGTCATTGCCGAGACGGAGGGCGCAGGCGGGGTCCGGCTCGGCACCGTCGCGACATCGGTCAAGCTGCTGGCGCGCGCGCCATTGCATAAGGGCTCGCTCGTGCGCTTGGTGCTGCGCGGGTTTTCGGCCGCGGCGGCGCCGGGTGTGATCTACCGTCTCTATCTCGACGCGCCGGACGGCAAGGCAGACCCGTCCGCGTTTGTCGGCGACATCAACTTCTACGATGTCGGTCCGGCGCCGCGCACCGACCGCTTCGTGAGCTTCGACGTCACCGCCCGTTTGGCGAAAACCGGCGGACACACGCTCTTGATCGTTCCTCTGGGCGCCCCGGCCGCGGCCGCCGCCCCGCGCATCCAGACGGTCGAGCTGGTTGCCGAGTAGCGCGGCTCTGGTTTTTGCCGAAACTCAATCCAATCCGTCATGGCCGCCGTAGCCTTGGCGAAGGCGGCAAGCCCGGCCATGACGGTTTTTTTGAGTGGAAACCTTCTACGCCGAAACACTTTTGTGCCGGTTACCGATCCCGCTTGAAGCAGCCACAATAACTACCTATAGTCGAATAAACTTCAGGCTAGGGGGGCGCCATGAGCGACCGCATTTCACGACGTTCCATGCTGAGGACCGGGGCCGCGGCCACGGCGCTGATTCCGTTTCCCATCTGGTTCGAGCAATACGGCGCCAAGGCCAGCACGCCGATGGTGCGCTACAGCGCCGAGAGCACGCAGGGCGCGGCCAATCTCGCCACCTACCGCAGCGTCGTCAGCCACATGATGAGCCAGCCCACCGGCAATCCGTGCAGCTGGGCGTTTCAGTGGTACACCCACGCGGTTCCGAGCAACACCACCAAGGCGGCGCAGATCGCGCTGCTTCCCGCGGCGCAGCAGCCGCTTGCGACCGACATGTGGAATACCTGCCAGGCGCACGGCAGCACGCCGGGCGCGGTGGAGGACTACTTCCTTCCCTGGCACCGGATGTACGTCTATTTCTTCGAGCGCATCGTGCGCACCTTGTCCGGCAATACGAACTGGACGCTGCCCTATTGGGATTACACGGTCACCGCGCAGCGCTCGATCCCGACGCCGTTCCGCAGTTCCAGTTCCAACGCGCTCTATCGCCCCAACCGCAACAGCGGCGGCACCGCCGGCAATCCCAACATCAATGCCGGCCAGCCGCTCGACTACGGCCTGTCGCCGTCGCCGATCAGCCAGGATTTCGCCGCCGCCGTCGCCGAAACCGCCTATTCGCCGTCGGGAAGCCATCAGGGCTTCAACATGACCTTGGATTTCGGCCTGCATGGCGACGTGCACGTGCTGACCGGCAACGGCACCAACATGGGCAGCGTGCCCTTCGCGGCGGGCGATCCCGTATTCTACACCCATCACTGCAACATCGACCGCATCTGGGCGAGCTGGAACAACGCCGGCCGCGCCAATCCGACGAGCTCGAGCTGGCTCAACAAGACCTTCATCTTCGCCGACGAGCACTGCAACAAGGTCATCGGCAAGATCGACGACTTCAAATCGATCGTGCCGCTGAACTACACCTATGACAGCTTCGTGCGCATTCCGGGCGGACGCGTGTTGAACCTGGGCAATCTGAAGTTCCTGGCGGTGCAGGAGGGGATCACCATTCCCAATCCGCCCGATCCCTATCACATCGCCATCCCGCTCAACGACGAGGCCACCAGCCGTCTCAAGCTGCAGACAAGGAGCTTGGTCGGCTCGAGCTCGGAAGTGCGCCTGGTGCTGCGCAATCTGACGGCAAAGGAATCACCGGAGGTGCTTTATGCGGTCTATGTCGGTCTGCCCGCCGGCAGCCGCACCGTGCCGAAAGGCGCCAAGCCCGTGGGCTATGTCAATTTCTTCGAGTCCGCGATGCCCGGCATGGCGATGAACGAACCGCAGAACCGGTTCCACAGCTTCGACGTCACCGAGGCGCTGCGCGGCGCCAAGATGGCCGGAACCGAGCGTTCGCTCAACGTCACGCTCCAGCCCTTGGGCAGACCGAAGGCCGGGGCGGCGCCCACCATCGGCCGCATGGAACTGGTCGCCACCGAGTGAACCCACGGACTTGCCCGGGCCGGCGCCGCGCGCCTAAAAGAGCGGCGTCCGTCCGGGGAGTCTCATGACCGCCATCGTCGACATCACCGCGCGAGAGATTCTCGACTCGCGCGGCAATCCGACCGTCGAGGTCGATGTCCGCCTCGAGGACGGCGCCTTCGGCCGCGCCGCGGTGCCCTCCGGCGCCTCGACCGGCGCGCATGAGGCGGTGGAGCTGCGCGACGGCGGCAAGCGCTATGGCGGCAAGGGCGTCGAGAAGGCGGTCGCCTCCGTCAACACCGAGATCTTCGACGCGCTTTGCGGCATGGAGGCCCAGGACCAGGCGCGGCTCGACAAGACGATGTGCGCGCTGGACGGCACGCCCAACAAGGCGCGGCTCGGCGCCAATGCCGTGCTCGGCGTCTCGCTGGCGCTGGCGAAGGCGGCGGCGGCGAGCGCGAACCTGCCGCTCTACCGTTATGTCGGCGGCGCGAGCGCGCATGTCCTGCCGGTGCCGCTGATGAACATCGTCAATGGCGGCGTCCATGCCGACAACCCGATCGACTTCCAGGAATTCATGATCGTGCCGGCCGGCGCGCCGAGCTTCCGCGAAGCGCTGCGCATGGGCGCGGAGATTTTTCACACGCTGAAGAAACAGCTCGCCGACGCCGGCCACAACACCAATGTCGGCGACGAGGGCGGCTTCGCGCCGAACCTGAAAAGCGCCGACGAAGCGCTTGGCTTCATCATGAAGGCGATCGGGAAGGCGGGCTACAAGCCCGGCGAGGACGTCCATCTCGCGCTCGATCCGGCTTCGACCGAGTTCTTCAAGAAAGGGAAGTATGTGCTGGAAGGCGAGGGCAAGACGCTCGACTCCGGCGCCATGGCGAAGCTGTACGAGGATCTGTGCAAGCGCTATCCGATCGTCTCCATCGAAGACGGCATGGCCGAGGACGATTGGGACGGCTGGATCGCGCTCACCAAGGCCATCGGCGGCAAAGTGCAGCTGGTGGGCGACGATCTCTTCGTCACCAATTCGGCGCGGCTGCGCGAGGGCATCGCCAAGGGCGCCGCCAACGCCATTCTCATCAAGGTCAATCAGATCGGCACCCTGACCGAGACGTTGGACGCGGTGGCGACCGCACATCGCGCGGCGTACGCCTGCGTGATGTCGCACCGCTCCGGCGAGACCGAGGATGCGACCATCGCCGATCTCGCCGTCGCCACCAATTGCGGACAGATCAAGACCGGTTCTCTGGCGCGCTCCGACCGTCTCGCCAAATACAACCAGCTCCTGCGCATCGAGGAACAATTGGGCGACCAGGCGGTGTATGCAGGACGGAGCGTGTTGCGGGGGTGACAATGGAGTGCTGGACAAGGCGCCGAGTCGGCCAGGAACGACATGGCGCTTAGGCACTGTTACAGTTTAAGGTCGGGGCTCCAGAAATTATTCTGTAGCGGCTAAGCTGGCAGCATGTTCCATGCACCGAACAAAACCAAGGCTTATAGCCCCAGGCGCCTGTATGCCCTTGAGCGCAATGCCGCAAGGCCACCGGGGACGTGCTGTCTTAGGATCGTAGAGCGCGTCCCTTTCTGGTACCCCAGCAATCCGTCCAAATTGTATGTGCGCTACGACAACTGGCACCTCACGCTTCATCCGGAAACTGAATTGCGGGGCTTTCTCCGAAAGCTCAGCAGAGAGGGCTTCATTTTGGCAATGACAGACCCCGCTGAGGACTTTAGCTTTTCGAAAACAAGGCTACTCCCGTTCGTGGTAGGATGGATCAATGCCTAAAGGACCCCAAGGCCAGAAGCGCCCCGCCGATGTCATCGGCAACGCCGTCCACGTCATGCGGATCGCGACGGGGGAGATTGAAGAGCAGGAAGAAAGTGCACGGGCACGCGCGGGAAGGCTTGGCGGCAAAAAAGGCGGCTCGACACGTGCGAAGAAATTGAACGCAGACCAGCGAAGCAATGCCGCAACGCTGGCAGCCAAGGCACGTTGGCGGCGTGACTAACTTTCGCCACCCTCGCCAAGAATATCGCTCAAATCGTCGTCGGCAGCGTCCTTTGTTTTGGGCTTAGTCTTAAAGCTGCGGTTGGGATACCACTCTTTTAGCCCCCACGTACCGCGCCCCACCTTCACAATATCCCCCACCTCCTTAGACCGCCGCGTAATGACCGCACCGATGGTGTTTACGGGGTCCTTCGAATTGAGGTGCAAGCCGCCAGCCCGGAAGGCGCCGGCCATTTCCGGGTTGTTTAGGGGCTTGCGCTTGGCGGCAAGTAACTTTTTGGCGGCGTCGGGGATGGTCATGCCGAGAAAAGCGCCGGGGTCATCGACGCTTCCGCCACCAGCGCCGGCCGCAGGCGGGGCCATGGCGAGAGACTGGACGCTAAGCCCGCGTAAGCCTTCAATCGCCTTGATCGCTTGATCTATCTGTTCGCGTTTCGCCCGGAGGTCCGCTAGAACGACCTCGTAAGCGTCGAATTCTTGAGCCTCTGCAGGCATTTGTTGCTCCTTAAGCGGGATTGTGCTATTGGGGAGCCACCCATTGGGAGTTCAGCCCTTTGGGTGGCGCGCCTTGAGCCGCTGGACATCAGGGGCACAAAGCCCCCTCCTAGGCTGCGGTCGTCATCTTCTGAACCTCCTCTTCTTTCTGTCAGTTGGGAGAGGCTAAGCGCGCCAGGGTGCCAATCCTGGCGCGCTTCTTTATGCGCTCTTACCACCCACGAGTCAAGCGGCGGCATGCCGGTTCATAGCGGCTGAGTGTATTTCTATCAAAGCGCTTGACTTGCTAGATTGCTTACGCATAATGTCCAGTATGAACCGTCTCCCCTTCGAGAAACGTCGCCAAATCCTCCACCTGATGGTCGAGGGGAACTCCGTCCGGGGATCGCCCGGCTCGTGGACGTATCGCCGGTCACGGTCCTGCGCCAGCTCGAATTGGCTGGACAGGCGTGCGCGATCTTCCACGATGAGAAGGTCCGAGGCGTAAAGGCGAAGCGGGTCGAGTGCGATGAAATTTGGTCGTTCAACTATTGCAAACGAGCGACGCTGGCGAAGGCCAAGGCCGCACCTGCCGATGCTGGCGACACGTGGACGTGGACGGCACTGGACCGCGATAGCAAGCTGATTGTCTCGTATCTCGTCGGCGGTCGCGACGCGGGCTATGCGGCCGAGTTCATGCAGGACGTGGCGTATCGCGTCGCCAATCGTATCCAGCTTACAACAGACGGGCACGGGGCTTATCTGAGCGCCGTGGACGGCGCCTTCGGGCTGGACGTGGACTATGCCCAGCTAATCAAACACTACGGCGAGACGCCGGACGCTGGCCCCGAGCGCAAGTATTCCCCCGGCGTCTGCACGGGCGTCAGCGGCCGAAAGGTCGTGGGCAATCCCAACGCCAACTATGTCAGCACGTCCTTCGTCGAGAAGCACAACCAGTCCATGCGCCAGCATATGAGGCGGTTCACGAGACTGACAGCGGCTCATTCCAAAAAGTTCGCAAACCACGTCCACATGGTTGCCCTCTATACCGTCTGGTACAATTGGGTCCGGATCAATTCCGCCGTGAAGATGGCCCCGGCTATGGCCGTTGGCCTAACGGATAGGCTTTGGGAAATGGACGACCTGACTAAGCTGGTAGAAGCCTACGAACTGCAAAGGCGGGGCTAGACGTGAAGACGCCGCAATGGGTGAAGAAGATCGGCGGAGAAGCCGGAGAGATGTTCGTCGCTGGCGAACTTATGAAACGAGGCATTCTCACGGCCCTGCTACCTGAAAATTTTACCGCCGACGATCTTATGATTAGCAACCGTGAAGGCACCTCCACTGGCTTTGTACAAGTTAAAGCATGTCATCCTGACAGGTCCGAATCCTTCATTTTGAGAGTGACGGACGAGGCATGGGTAGAATCGCGTCCGAACACGTATTGTGCGCTAGTTTGGCTGGGAAGAACTTCAACGTTTGAGGCGCCAAGATACTGGCTCGCGCTCAAGTCTGAGGTTGGGCAGTTTTGCGTCGAACACCCCGCCCATGGCACCAGCAACTGGGAACGGCGGCTATACCCTTCCAGTCTCCCGGCACATTGGGAAAACCGATGGGAGCTATTCGATTCTTTTAGGCCCCACCTATGAATTCAAACTGTAACAGTGCCGGCGCTTAACCCCACGGTGACGGCAGTCATCGTCTGTGCTATATATCCGGCATGACCCGAGACGAAATTCAAGCACTGTTTGAACGTGTGCTCACCTGGCCGCGCCAGCTGCAGGAAGTGGCTGTCGAGGCCTTGCTTGGAATCGAGGCAATGGGTGCCGAGTCCTACCAGCTGTCGGACGATGAGCGCCGCGGTGTCGAGCGCGGCCTGGAAGACGTGCGCCAAGGCCGGTTCGCATCCGCCGAAGAGGTGGCCGCCCTGTTCGCCCGCTACAAGCAGTGAATGTTCGCTATTCGCTGAACGCTACGGCCGAGCTTTCGGAAATATTTTCCTACATAGCGCGCGAGAATCCGGCGGCTGCACGCACCGTCGTCGAACGCGTAGAGCAGGTCGTGGCTCGGTTGGCGCTGTTTCCTGGAAGCGCGCGGCTCAGCGACGTGGCGGGTGTGCGCGTCGCGCCTCTCGTGCGATTTCCGTATTCGATATACTATAAGGTTGACGCTGGCGAACTGTTGATCCTGCACATCCGGCATGGTGCCCGGCGCCCGCCCGCCTTTCACGAACAGCCCCAGCCCTTCGTTTTATAGCCGCGGCTTGCCGAAGTCCCGCATCGGGATCACCTGGGCAGTCTGAGCCTGCGCGTCCATCGGCATGTCGCGAAGCGCGACCGGCGCCTTCGTCCGTTAACCTCTTCCGGTTGCGGCTTTAACGATTCTCTGCTTGACCGCGCGAATCGGTTGGTGATTCGTTCGTCGCATGCGAATCAGGCGCAGTGTCTCCCGCGTGTTCGCCGCTCTGGTGCTGCCGGCGGTGTGCACGGGCGTCGGCGCCTATTTCGGCTGGCACGCGATCTGGGGCGAGCGCGGCGTCCTGGCGCTGCAGGATGCCCAGGCCCAGCTGGGCGTCCGCAAGGAGCAGCTCGTCGCCATCCGCGACCGGCGCGCGCGGCTCGAACATCGCATCGCCCTCATGCGGCCGGGTCAGGTCGACCCCGATCTCGTCGAGGAGCTGGCGCGCCAGGAACTCATGGATGGCCAGCCCGGCGAAGTCGCGGTGCCCAGGAAGCCGTAGAACCTTATCGGGCCGTCACCCTGAGGTGCTCCGCGCGCGTGCTTCGAGGCTCGCTTCGCTCGCACCTCAGCATGACGCGCGCGAAGCCTCGAAGGGTGCGGTCTCACACCGGCACCGTGTCCGGGATTTCGGCCGGTTTGTGCAGGGCGTTGCGGACATAGAGCACCTTGACCGCGGTGAACACCGCCACGACCACCGGCGCTGCGAGCACCACGCCCCAGAAGCCGAAGATCAGCTGGGCGATGAAGATGCCGATCAGGATGAGCGCGGGCGGGATGCGCACGAACCAGCGCTGCAGCATCGGCGCGATGAAATAGCCTTCGATCATGTGGACGGCGAGATAGATGAGCGCCGTCCAGACGGCGATCTGCATGCTCTGGGTCAGGGCCACAAGCAGCGCCGGCACCGCGCCCAGGAAGGGGCCGAGATAAGGAACCGCCTCCGCCAGGCCCGCGATCAGCGCCAGCGCCAGAGGGGCCGGCACGCCGATCGCCAGCAGCCCGACATAGGTCAGCACGCCCACGATCAGCATCGCGCCGAGCTGTCCCAGCATCCACAGCTTGAGCGAAGTCGCGATCAGGTCCAGCGCCTCCTCGCCCTTCTTCTGCATGCGCTGCGGGAACAGCGTGGCGATGCCGTCGCGATAGATCGCGGGCTCGGCGGCGAGATAGATCGCCGAGACGCCGACGATCACCGCCACCTCGCCGAACGAGATGCCCGACAGCAGCACCGTCGGCAGCTCGGCGCCGAGCGAACCGGCGGTCTTGGCGATCGGCGAAGCGTCGATGCCGTTGGCGCGCAGGAAGGCCTCGAAGGTGCCGAGCCCGTCGCGCGCGCGCTGGATCGCGTCGTGCAGCTGGCCGCCCATGGTGGCGCCGAACAGTATCAGGCAGAGCGCCACCAGGCCCACCACAACCAGCACCGCGATCACCAGCGCTGCGCCGCGCGTAAACGGCAGCAGCCGGCAGATCACGCGCGTCATCAGCCTGAGCAGCAGCGAGAGCAGCAGGGCGGCGAAGGCGACGAGCAGCGCGCTGCGCAGCAGCCATACCAGCCACACCGCCGCCGCCGTGCCGATCCAGATCGCGGCGGTCTTGAGCACGGTGGAGGTCTGAACGCCCGCGGCCATGGAGCGGGAACGCGCGGGGCGAGGGATCGCTTTCGCGATCCCCCAATCAAAAACCGTCATCGCCCGGCCCGAAAGGGTCCAGGCGACCCATTTTGCAGGCACAAAAAAGGAAATTGGGTCGCCCGCATGAAGCGGGCGATGACGCTTCGGGAGGAAAGGTGCGGCACCGCCGCTTGCCAAAAGCCCGCCTGCTTGCCACAACGGCCGATGGTGCCGCCAGGCTTGCCCCAAACGCCGGACCCTTAATGAATAACCCTGACATATCAAAGACTAACGGCCAGGGCCGGGCGGCGGCGCTCAAGGGCTTCTACTCCCAGATGCTGCTCATCCGCCGCTTCGAGGAAAAGGCGGGCCAGCTCTACGGCATGGGGCTGATCGGCGGCTTCTGCCACCTCTATATCGGCCAGGAGGCGGTGGTCGTCGGCATGCATGCCGCCACGGGGCCGTCCGACCAGGTCATCACCGCCTATCGCGACCACGGCCACATGCTGGCCTGCGGCATGGACCCCAAGGGCGTCATGGCCGAGCTCACCGGGCGCCGCACCGGCTATTCCAAGGGCAAGGGCGGCTCGATGCACATGTTCAGCGCCGAGAAGCGCTTCTATGGCGGTCACGGCATCGTCGGCGCGCAGATCCCGCTCGGCACCGGGCTCGCCTTCGCCAACAGGTACCGCGACAACGACGCGGTGACGCTGACCTATTTCGGCGACGGCGCCGCCAACCAGGGCCAGGTCTATGAGAGCTTCAACATGGCCGAGCTCTGGAAGCTTCCCGTCGTCTACATCATCGAGAACAACCAGTACGCCATGGGCACCAGCGTCGAGCGCTCGAGCGCGCAGGTGGATTTCTCGCGCCGCGGCGCCTCGTTCAACATTCCCGGCGAGCAGGTCGACGGCATGGATGTCGAGGCGGTGTACGCGGCGGGCGCCAAGGCCATCGCCGCCTGCCGCGCCGGCAAGGGCCCGGTCATCCTGGAAATGAAGACCTATCGCTATCGCGGCCACTCGATGTCCGATCCTGCGAAGTACCGCACGCGCGAGGAGGTCCAGGGCGTGCGCGAGAAGCGCGATCCGATCGACCATCTCGGCCAGAAGCTGACCGCCGCCGGCATCGCCGGCGAGGACGATCTGAAGGCCATCGACAAGGACATCCGCGCCGTCGTCAACCGCGCCGCCGAGTTCGCCACCGAAAGCCCCGAGCCCGAGGCCGCCGAACTCTTCACGGACGTGCTGGCATGAGCGTTCTGTACGTTGCTTGCACCCAGTGTCATCCCCGGCCGAGCGAAGCGAGGGGAAGGGGACCCAGGTCGCGAAAAGCGCTCGGTCTCGAAAATGTGGTTCGAACAAATTCTTCGCGAGTTTATCGGCCGTCGGCACCTGGGTCCCCTTCCCTCGCGCGCATTCGCGCGCTCGCCGGGGATGACAGCGAGTGGGCGGTCGCCCCATGACCACCCAGATCCTCATGCCGGCGCTATCGCCCACGATGGAGGAGGGCAAGCTCGCCAAGTGGCTGGTCAAGCCCGGCGACGCGGTCAAGTCCGGCGACATCCTTGCGGAGATCGAGACCGACAAGGCGACGATGGAATTCGAAGCCGTCGACGAGGGCCGCATCGGCAAGCTTCTCGTTGCCGAAGGCACCGAAGGCGTCAAGGTCAACCAGCCCATCGCGGAACTGGTGGGCGAAGGCGAGACCGCGAAACCGGTGGCGGCGGTGGAGACCAGGGCGTCCTCCTTCGAGACGCGGCCTGCGGCCGCTCCTCAGGATGACGCCCGCGCAAAGCAGTCGCGTCACCCTGAGGTGCACCGCGAAGCGGTGCCTCGAAGCACGCGCGGGCTTGCTCAGGATGCCGAGCGAGCCTCGAAGGGCGACCCGACAAAAGAAATCCCCGAAGGCACCGAGATGGTCACGCAAACCGTCCGCGAAGCTTTGCGCGATGCCATGGCCGAAGAGATGCGCCGCGACGAGAGCGTCTTCCTGATGGGCGAGGAGGTGGCGCAGTACCAGGGCGCCTACAAGGTAAGCCAGGGCCTGCTCGACGAGTTCGGGCCAAAGCGCGTCATCGACACCCCGATCACCGAGCAGGGCTTCGCAGGCCTGGGCGTCGGCGCGGCGTTCGCGGGCCTCAGACCCATCGTCGAGTTCATGACCTGGAACTTCGCGATGCAGGCGATCGACCAGATCGTCAACTCCGCCGCCAAGACGCATTACATGTCCGGCGGCCAGATGAGTTCGCCGATCGTCTTCCGCGGCCCCAACGGCCCGGCGGCGCGAGTCGGCGCCCAGCACAGCCAGGACTATTCCTCGTGGTACGCCCATGTTCCGGGCATCCGGGTGATCGCGCCGTACTTCGCCGCCGATGCCAAGGGGTTGCTGAAGGCGGCGATCCGCGATCCCAATCCGGTGATCTTCCTGGAGAACGAGATCGTCTACGGACGCTCCTTCCCGGTGCCGAAGCTCGACGATTTCGTGCTGCCCATCGGAAGAGCGCGCGTGGTGCGCGAGGGAACGCACGTCACGCTGGTCTCCTATTCGATCTGTGTCGGCCAATGCCTGGAAGCGGCGGAGAAGCTCGCCAAGGAAGGCATCGAGGCTGAGCTGATCGACCTGCGCACCCTGCGCCCGCTCGACAGCGACACCGTGATCCAATCGGTCAAGAAGACCAACCGCGTCGTCACCGTGGAGCAGGGCTGGCCGGTGTGCTCCATCGGCTCGGAGATCTGCGCGCGGGTGGCGAGCGAGGCCTTCGACTGGCTCGACGCGCCGCCGACGAAAGTGAGCGGCGCCGACGTGCCGATGCCCTATGCCGCCAATCTCGAAAAGCTCGCGCTGCCCGGCGTGGACGACATCGTCGCAGCGGCGAAAGCGGTGTGTTATCGAGCATGAGGACGAGGACTGCATCCGACAGTCTGATTGTCATGGCCCGCGAATGCGGGCCACCCAGTTGGGTTCTGCACAACAAAAAGAATTACACGCGGAGACGCGGAGGCGCGGAGGTGCGCTCCATTCTCCGCGTCTCCGCGCCTCCGCGTGAGCCTTTGCAGGTTCGAGGCACGCCTCACCTGGGTGGCCCGCATTCGCGGGCCATGACATCGAGTGGGTTGAGATGACGAGAGCCCCCAAATCGACCAAGCCCGCCAAATCCGCGCATCGCGGCGGCTGCCATTGCGGCGCGGTGGCGTTCGAGGTGCGGACGGCGGACTCGGTCGAACTCGTCGACTGCAACTGCTCGATGTGCGCCAAGACCGGTTATCTGCACCTGATCGTGGCGAAGAAAGACTTCCGCCTGTTGCGCGGCGAGAAGGCGCTCGCCACCTACACCTTCAACACCGGGGCGGCGAAGCATCTGTTCTGCAAGATCTGCGGCATCAAGTCGTTCTACGTGCCGCGTTCGCATCCCGACGGCTACAGCGTGAATTTCCGCTGCCTCGATGGGGGGGAGTTCGCCTCGGTCTTCACCACCCAATTCGACGGCCGCCACTGGGAGCAGCACGCCGGCGAACTGGCGCGGCTCGAGGAGAACTGAGTGGCGGGGGGAGCGATCATTGTCACCGATGGTGCGCGCCGTCACCCTGAGGTGCTTCGCGCGCGTGCTTCGAGGCTCGCCGCCGCCCTGAGCGAGCGTCATCCTTCGAGGCTCGCTACGCTCGCACCTCAGGATGACGCGAGACGAAGGGCGCTCGCACCTCAGCATGACGCGCGCGAAGCCTCGAAGGGCGGCGCGTCAAGAGTGGCTCCATCATGACCACCCAGATCCTCATGCCTGCGCTGTCGCCCACCATGGAGGAGGGCAAGCTCGCCAAATGGCTGGTCAAGCCCGGCGACGCGGTCAAGTCCGGCGACATCCTGGCGGAGATCGAGACCGACAAGGCGACGATGGAGTTCGAAGCCGTCGACGAGGGCCGCATCGGCAAGCTGCTGGTTCCCGAAGGCAGCGAGGGCGTCAAGGTCAACCAGCCCATCGCCACCTTGATCGGCGAAGGCGAAGACGCGGACACGGCGCCCGACATCGCCACCGCCATGGCCTCGATCAAGGACGCGGTGAGCGCGGAGGCCAACGATGCCGCGCCCGCCAGGCTGCAGCACCCCCTCACCCCGGCCCTCTCCCCCGGTTCCGGGGGAGAGGGAGATTCCAATAAAATTTCCCTTTCCTCCTCCAGGGGGAGAGGGCAGGGTGAGGGGGTGGCGCAACAAGCTCCGCCTACGGAGCATCGCCTCTTCGCCTCGCCGCTGGCACGCCGAATCGCGCAGCAGAAGGGCATCGACATCGCCGCGCTCAAGGGCTCCGGTCCGCGCGGACGCATCGTCAAGGCCGATGTCGAAAGCGCGTCGTCCCTCGAGGCGCGCGAAATGCGCGCACCTCAGGATGACGCTCATAAAAACCGTCGTGGCGCTGCCGCTACGACCCCTGAGGAGCGAGCGCCAGCGAGCGTCTCGAAGGGCGACGGGCTCGGTGTCGCTCCGCTGCCCGATGCGCGGCTGTTCTTCGCCAAGGACGATTACGACGAGATCCCGCACGACGCCATGCGCAAGGCCATCGCGCGCCGGCTGACCTCATCGAAGACTCTGATCCCGCATTTCTATCTCACCGTCGATTGCCGCATCGACATGCTGCTGGAGACGCGCAAGCGCCTGAACGAGTCCGGCGCCGGGCAGGGCATCAAGCTTTCGGTCAACGATTTCGTGGTCAAGGCGTCCGCGCTCGCCCTGATGCGCGTGCCGCAGGTCAACGCGAGCTGGACCGACACCGCGATCCTGCGTCACAAGCACGCCGATGTCGGCGTCGCGGTGGCTCTCGATTTCGGGCTGATCACGCCGATCGTCTTGCGCGCCGAGGAAAAGGGGCTGGCCGCGATCTCTGCCGAGGTCAAGGAGCTCGCCGAGCGCGCGCGCGCCAAGAAGCTCAAGCCGGCCGAGTTCGAGGGCGGCAGCTTCGCGGTCTCCAATCTGGGCATGTTCGGCATCCGCGAATTCACCGGCGTTATCAATCCGCCGCATGCCGCGATCCTGGCCGTCGGCATGGGCGAGGAGCGCGCCATCGTGAAGGGCGGCAAGGTCGAAGCGGCGACGATGATGACGGTGACGATGTCCTGCGACCACCGCGTCGTCGACGGCGCCACCGGCGCGCGCTTCCTCGCCGCCTTCAAACAATTCGTCGAAGACCCGGCCGCGATGCTGCTATAAGGCGCCGGGGGCAGGCGTGAGCGATCTCGAAGCCATCATCGAAACCGGGGCGGCGGCGGCCGTGGAGATCGCGGCGTCGGCGATGGCCGAGCGCGGCCACGAGGTCCATCCCTGTCCCAATTGCGGCAAGCCGATGATCGGCGCCTATTGCGCGATCTGCGGCCAGGAGCGCGACACCCATCGCCGCTCGGTCTGGGGGCTCATCCACGCGCTGATGGAGGACATCATCAGCTTCGACAGCCGCGTGCTGCGCACGGCCTATGCGCTGGTGGCGCGGCCGGGCGAGATCGCGAGCGCGTTCCGGGAGGGACGGCCGCGCCGCTACGTCCCCGCGCTGCGGCTTTATTTCTTCGTCTCGCTGATCTTCTTCGTGGTGCTGGGTCTCTCCAACATCGCGATCATGCAGCTGGTGGTGACGGCGACGCCGGTCAAGATCGTCTGGATCAAGGGCGAAGCCTATGTCCCCAATCCCTCCTACGATCCGGCCGACCCCGACACGCACTTCATGCCCAAGATGATGAAGATGTCGAAGGAGCGCGCGGCGCAGCCCGGCGGGCATTTCGAATATTCGACCAAGGTCTATTTCTTCGCCCCCATCGGCGCCCACCAGTCCGAGCTCACGCCCGAGGCGCGCGCCAAGCTCGGGCAGAACAATTTCGACGTCGAGGTCAAGACGCTCGGCAAAGAGGACGCCGCCAAGAAGAAGCGCGCGGTGGAGATAAAAAGCTGGATCGAGCGACACGTCTATGACGGGCTGCAGCGGCTGGCCGCCGACCCGGCGGCGCTCAACGGTCCGCTCACCACCTGGATCCCGCGCGTGCTGTTCCTGCTGGTGCCGCTCTATGCCGCGCTGCTGGCGCTGTTCTATATCCGCCAGCGCAGGAAGTTCTTCTATGTCGATCACCTGATCTTCTCGCTGTCGATCCATTCCTTCGGCTTCGTGCTGTTGATGCTGGCGGCGGGCGCGGCGCAGATCTTCTCCGGCGGCAACGTCGCGCTCGGCACTTTCGTGGTCGCCGGCCTCTACACCCTGATCGCGACGCGCAATTTCTACCGCCAGAGCTGGTTTTGGACCGTGCTGAAATTCGTGCTGGTGTCGTTCTTCTACGTCGTCTTCTTCGTCCTGCCCGCACTCGGCGCCGTTATCGCGCTGAGCTTTCTGAACGTGTAGGCAATGACAATCCTCCCCCGCGTGCGGGGGAGGTGGCGCGAAGCGCCGGAGGGGGGACGCTATCTGACACTATCCCCCTCCGCCTCGCTGACGCTCGGCACCTCCCCCCGGCTTCGCAAGAGCTACGCCGGGCAAGGAGAATCTCAAGGCCGGCGAAGCGAAGCGTAGACGGCCGTAAACGGGGGAGGATGAAAGAACTCGCGCGACGACAAGCTACATAATGTCGTGTTATTGAGCCCCCGCAATCCGCACGCTCCCGAGGCCCCATGTCCGACACCTACGACGTCATCGTGATCGGCGGGGGGCCGGGGGGCTACGTGTCGGCCATCCGCGCCGCGCAGCTGGGCTTGAAGACCGCGGTGGTGGAGCGCGACAGGCTGGGCGGCATCTGCCTCAACTGGGGCTGCATCCCGACCAAGGCGCTGCTGCGCTCGTCGGAGGTCTTCCATCTGATGCACCGGCTCTCCGAGTTCGGCTTCAGCGCCGGCAATCTCCAATTCGACATCGCGAAGATCGTCGCGCGCTCGCGGAAAGTTTCGCAGCAGCTTTCCAACGGCGTCGGCTTCCTGATGAAAAAGCACAAGATCGCCGTCATCGCAGGCGAGGCCAAGCTCACCGGCGCGAACACCGTCGCCGTCGGCGACAAGACCTATGCGGCGAAGAACATCGTGCTCGCGACCGGCGCGCGGGCTCGCACGCTGCCGGGCCTCGAGCCGGACGGAAAGCTGATCTGGACCTATCGTGAGGCGATGGTGCCGGACGCGTTCCCGAAATCGCTGCTGGTGGTGGGCTCGGGCGCCATCGGCATCGAGTTCGCGAGCTTCTATCGCACCTTGGGCGCCGAGGTGACGGTGGTCGAGATCCTCGACCGCGTGCTGCCGGTGGAGGATGAGGAGATTTCGCAACTCGCGCAGAAGGCCTTCGTCAAGCAGGGCATGAAGATTCGCACCGCGACGACTGTCGAGAAACTGGAGAAGGGCGCCGACAGCGTCACCGCGACGCTCAAGACCAAGGACGGCAAGACCGAGACGCTCGAGATCGCGCGCGTCATTCTCGCCATGGGCATCGTCGGCAATGTCGAAGGCCTGGAGCAAAGCGGCGTGAAGATCGAGAAGACCCATGTCGCCGTCGACCGATGGGGCGCGACCGGCGTGGCCGGCCTGTGGGCGATCGGCGATCTCACCGGCCCGCCCTGGCTCGCGCACAAGGCCATGCACGAAGGCGTCATCGTCGCCGAGCGCATCGCCGGCGTCGAAGGCGTCCATCCGCTCGATGCGTCCAACGTGCCCGGCTGCACCTATTGCTGGCCGCAGGTCGCCTCGGTCGGCATGACGGAGGCCAAGGCGAAAGGGTCGGGGCGCAAGATCAAGGTCGGCCGCTTCCCCTTCATCGGCAACGGCAAGGCGATCGCGCTCGGCGACAGCGAAGGCCTGGTCAAGACCGTGTTCGACGCAGAGACCGGCGAGCTCCTGGGCGCGCACATGATCGGCGCCGAAGTCACCGAGCTGATCCAGGGCTACGCCATCGCGCGCGCCGGCGAGCTCACCGACGCCGACCTCGCCCGCACGATCTTCCCGCATCCGACGCTTTCGGAGATGATGCACGAGGCGGTGCTCGACGCCGACAAGCAGGCGCTGCATATATAAAACAAGAGACTCCCTCTCCCCCCTTTTGGGGGGGAGAGGGTCAGGGTGAGGGGGTGCCGGGAGTCGGAATACAGACGTCGGGGATCAGATCGCGCTGTAGGGGCATGTCCATCCGATCCCTGTATTCCGTGTTCTGACTTCTGACACCCCCTCACCCCGGCCCTCTCCCCCGAGTGGGGGAGACGGAGGACCGATAAATTTATTCGGAACTATGCCGTTGACGCACAGGCACAAGATGTAGGGGCGCGCGGTGACTAGACGGCGTTCATTCCCCGGCTGGGCCTTTTGGCTGATTCTCGCCATCGCCTTGTGGCCTTTCTTTTCTCGGTAGCAAGCCGAATAGGAAGAGGGCGCTTAGGTACAACGTCGCCAGCAAAACGAAGGGCCAAATCACGAAGGGGTCAGGGAACAGGACCGCCTTTAGGGCGTCGTCGGCGGCGGATTTCTTATCGAATGGGACGAAGTACCGCGCTGCCATTTCCCCTTGCGATGCTGCCGCATTCCAAAACGTCATAACAATTTCGCCGACAAACAACAGGACCACAGTGGGCCAGAACAGCCACACGTATTCCTTCGGATGTACATAAGCGAACCAAGTAATGCCGCTGATCGCCAGCACGACTAGCGGCCACAATAGCCCCTGTTCCATCTTCTTCCCCTGGTTGCCTGCCAGCATACCAAGGGAGAAATGTGGCAGCTAGGCTTGTGCCGCTGCTATTGGCGATTTGTAGGTCAAGCGCTTCCCGTCGCCGCGCACGATGGCGCGCACGGTCCGGTCGGCGTCGCTGTCCTTGCGAAGCGACCAACGGAAGGCGAACTCATCGCAGTACTTGTTCAAGTGCTTGCGCGAGACGGAATGGAAACTGCCGTTGATGCCGCGCTTCAAGAGGGCAAAGAACGCTTCAACCTGATTAGTGGAAGCTTTGCCGCGCTTGTACTCGCCGCGCGAATGATTGACGGTGTGATGGCCGCCCTCAAATTCGTTGCCGATACCCTTATAGGCGTTGAACTCGTCGGTCATAATCGCGGCGGACGGATCGACCAATTCGCGGATCGAAGTTTTGAGCGTCTTAGCCGTAACGTTCGGGACGACATGGGCGCGGATACGGCCATCGCGTTCCACAAGCGCCAGAACCGGGACCTTCTTTGTGCCGCGTCCAACGTGTTTCTTTTCTTCTTTGGTCAGCTTGCCGACCTTGCCAGCGAATTTGCGCGGCTTTCCGCCGACATAGGTTTCGTCAACCTCAACCTCGCCAGTGAGCAACCCGCGAAGTGGTTCTTGCTTCATCGCATGGCGGATGCGGTGCGCGAGGTGCCACGCGCACTTGTAAGAACCGATGCCAAGCTGGCGTTGAAGCTGTAGCGCGCTGATACCCTTCTTTGCGCTTGCCATGATCGAAAACGCCATAAGCCAAAGCCGATACGGAATGTGCGAGTCGTGCAACACGGTATTGACCCGGACCGTGAATTGCATCTTGCAATCACCGCAACGGTACAGGCCCGGACGCGCCTCGCTCTTGATCGTACGAATGTTTTCGAAGCAACCGCAATGCGCGCAAACTGGGCCATTCGGCCAGCGGATACGCTCCAGCATTTCACGGGCTTCGGTTTCGGTTAGGGCGGAAAGGGTCGCGAGGTTCATCTGAAATCAGCCTTGACGTTGTATGCAGTATGTAGGACACTCCGGCCCGCTTGTCAAGCGGAGTGCATACAATATGGCGCAAGATTTTCGAGGGGCCACAGATGAGCTTTTGGCCTGCATCAGCCACCAAGCCCTCGCTGAGGCCCTAGGGGTGAGCGTGGCGACTGTCCGGCAGGCGCGGCTTGATCCCGAGGCAAAGGCCAGTCGGTCCCCTCCGCAAGGCTGGGAGCGCGTGGTAGGCCGGATGGCGCGCGAGCAAGCGGCCAAGTTTCAGCGACTTGCGAAGCGGCTAGGAGCCGCTTGACTTAGGGTCTACCCGCAGCGAGACTCGAACTCGCACGGTGCCGGGTTAGGGCGCTCCAGGGGAGTCCAATTCCCCCGCGTCTGCCAAATTCCGCCATGCGGGCAAAAAGCGCTTCTCCGGCCCCTTCGACGAGAACCGGAGAAGCTTTCAGCCGACGCCGCCTTCGGGCGGCGTTTTGCTTTTCGGCGGCTAAGGCGGGTCCATGCGAATCGCTCCTTGGGTTGCCCAAGAAGGTTGCGTGGGGAGAAATTCGCCGTCCAATTCCGCCGCTAATTCGCGGGCTATCGGCGGATTTTTTTGGCAAGCATTGAAATAGAAGGGTTTTTTCTATCGAAATTCGCCAGCACGCGCTATTTATTCGCCAGCTGCCTTCCTTCCTCTCTTCCTTGGGCGAAGGGCAGCTATCGCGTCTCGTGCCGCTTTGCGGCTGACAGACTTGCCTTGGAACATTCCCTTCGCTGATTCCCATGCCTTATCGCCTGTGTCCTCATTTTCGGGATAGACGGCGACGTAAAGCTCGGCCCATCGCTTTAAGTCCGCGTCAGATACCGGACGCCCTTTTGAGATTGGTTCGATAGCATTTCCCATTTCGCTTCTTTCGGACGCCGGTGTAGGGCGATTGGGAAACATGCGAAGGACGTGTTCCTTGAGAAACCGAATATCCGTGCAGGTGAAAGTTCTTGCGCCATAGATCGGGTCTCGTAGATAGAATCTAGCCTGTGCTGCCGCCCATAGGTGCATTGGCTGTTGGAGGTGTTGCCAAAGGCCAGCGTCAATTGGACAGTCCTCGGAAATATCCGGCTCGCCATCGTCGTCAACTAAGGACACGCGACCGGCAACGGCTTGCAGAAGATTCCCGCTAAGCCTTTCCATGATGATTGATTGCGCGCTGTCGCCAATTGCTTCGGATACGATTGCCAACGCTTCCTTTGGCGTGATCCAATCGTGCCCCGCAATCGGGCGCGGTCGTTTCGCAGACATCCCCACTCCGGCAGGGCTCCGAAGGGTGAGAAGGGGAAGCGCGCCGGAGTGCCGCGCTTGTCGGATGGCCGTCCTATCCCCTAGCGCAAGTTATAGCTGAATCGGGTAGGATAGGACTATGCCGAAAGCCAAGCCGAAGAAAGCCGCGCCTAAGAGTAAGCCGCTCGATTTCGAGGCGTTTGTGCGTGGCGCGCTCGCTTCCGGCAAGCCACCAAAGGCCAAGCAGCGAAAGCGGAAGGCGAAGAAATAGTGGCGGCGCGTCTGGGGCAGGTTCTGTACTGGGGCGCGTCCGCCTTAGCAGTAGTTGCGGCCCTAACGGGGCTATGGGCGGCTGGCACTGTGCAGGGCGCGTACGCCTATGGGCAAGCCATGCTCGCTGTCGCCATAGCGGCGCTAATCTGGTTGCTTGGACGCGCAGTCCTATACGTTCTCGCTGGCAAATAACCCCCCGCCGGAACCGTCGCCCTAGACTTTGTGTCAACCCCCGCTGCTGTGCGTCAACGGCATAGTTCCGAATTTATTTCTTTCACACAGAACGCGAATTCCTCGGCTATGCTTTCCGTCGTCGAAGGTGAGGGGGCTCAACCATGCGTTCGGTGTTGGTGATACTCGCGGCGGTGCTGATCGTTCCGCTGTTCACGCTCGGCGTGCTCTATGCGCGCGGCGGCAAGGTGGTGGTGGTGCACAACAGCGGCGCGTCGAGCTTGGAAGCGCAGGTGCGCGGCGAGTCCCAGGGCTATGTCGAAAACACCGACAAGCGCACCGTGCATGCGGGTTCGTGGGACTGGATGATCTTCTTTCCCAGGATCGCCGGTCCGCTGGCGCTGCATTGCGTCGACGGCGGCGGGCTGTCGCTGACCCAGCTCGGCCCCAACGCGCCGCCGCGCTTCCTCTATGCCAGCGTCACGCTGCAGGGCTGCGGCCATGTCGCGCAGCGCAGCGGCTGGGGCCTGTAGCGCGCTATCTCGTCAGCGTCTCCAAGGCGGCGCGCACGGCGAGCCCGAGCTTGCGGCGCGAGATCGGCTTCAGCAGGCCGGTCTCGGCGCCCAGCCGCTCCATCACGCGCAGCAGGAATTCGGCGCTGAACATGCCGAAGGCCGCGGTCATCGCCACGAACTTGGTGCCGGGATGAAGGCGGCGGATCGCCAGCATGCACTCGACGCCGTCCATGCCCGGCATCACGATCTCCAGGATGACGAGATCGGGGCGCTCGCGCTGCGCCAGGCGCAGGCCTGCCTCGCCGGATATGGCGCGGTCGACCGTCAGGCCCAGCGCCTCGAGATTGCGGGCAAGGCCGTTGCGTGTTCTATCGTCGGGATCGATCACCAGGGCATGCAGCGGCATAAAGGCGGCGCACCGCGGCGCGAACGCGCTACGGCGCTGAACTCCATCTGCGATTTGCAGATGCTATGTAGTGCGCGGCTGAGGCGCGCCGCACCTCGTAGGATTGCGAGGCGCGCCGGTTGGGACTGCCAATGCATGCAATCGCCCCACAGAGCTCGGTCTCCGTCATGCTGAGATGCGAGCGCAGCGAGCCTCGAAGCACGCGCGGGCTCTCTCAGGTGGTGGCGAGCTCGCTCTCCGTCATGCTGAGGTGCGAGCGCAGCGAGCCTCGAAGCACGCGCGGGCTCTCTCAGGGTGGTGGCGAGCCTCGAAGCACGTACGATGGCGATGTCATCCTTCGAGGCCCGGCTGCGCCGGGCACCTCAGGATGACGACAATGGATCGATCTGCGCTCAGCCAAACCTAGCTGCCAGTCACCGCCTTGGCGATCAGCTCGGCCGCGTTTCTCGCGCCGAGCTTCTGCATCAAGTTGGCGCGGTGGAAATCGACGGTGCGCGGCGAGATGCCCAAACTGCGCGCGACTTCCTTGCTCGAATGGCCGCGCACGAGCTGCGCCAGCACCACGCGCTCGCGCTCGGTCAGCAGGCCGCGGATGCGCTCCGGCACGATTTCGAGATCGCCGTTCAGCAGGTCGAGCTCCCGGCGCGCGTCGTCGTTGTGCGGCGCTTCGAGGAATTCCCAGACGCCGTGGCGGCGCGCGATGGCGCATTGATGGGCGCTGGCCACGTCGAAGACGTCGACAGGGTCGCTCTTCTCGGTCATGTAGCTGCACAGCATGATCATCGGCCACGCGGCGACGGTCTTCTCCAGCATGGCCTCGAATTCCTGCATGTCGCGCCACTCGCCGATCCTGCGCCACCACGGATTGCCGAAGACCCGAACGCCTTCAAGCCCGCGCGCCAGGGCCTTGGCGATCACCGCCTGCCACTGCGCCAATGTCTTGTGCCAATCGAAGCGGCCGTCGACGAAATACCATTCCTCGTCGGTGACGACGTCGAACAACCCGGCGCGATGGCGCTCCTCGAATTCGGGCAGCGTGGCGCGGAGCTGCGCGACGGCTTCGGCGACGGTCAGCGGTTGCGATACGACCCAGACGCATTGCTCGCGCGCGTCCCTGGCGGCGGCGAAATATTCGCTTGCCGCTTCGAGCACGTCGCGCTTGGTCTCGCAGAACAGGCACATATGCGTGCCCCAGGGGATCTTGCCGATCAGCGCGATGCCGGTGTCGCGCAAGGCCTCGCCGTCGGCCGTCTTCTGCCAAGGCAGATGGATCGGGCGGTGCGCACTTTCTGCCTTTGCGGGCGCCGGGGGGCGACTGTGGGGCATAGGCTCGGCCTGAGGCAGCCTTCCGGCGCACCATAGGCTGATGCGCGCCAAAACGCGAAAATGGCGGCAAACCGGGCGCGCCGCATTGCCTTGCGCGCCAAACCTCGCCATCAAGGCGCCCCAACCCAAGCCGTCTCGATGCAGCCCCAGCCCCCCAGTTACCGCCGCCGCGATTTCGCGTCCTTCGTCGGCGGACGCTTCCTCTCCACCATGGCGATGCAGGCGCAGTCGGTGGCGATCGGCTGGCAGATCTACGACATCGAGCGCACGCCGCTGGCGCTCGGCCTGGTGGGCGCATGCCAGTTCCTGCCGATGTTCCTGCTCACCTTGCCGGCGGGCGAGATCGCCGACCGCCTCGACCAGCGCCGCGTCTATGCCGCGGCATTGCTGATGCAGGGCGTCTGCGCCGGGCTGTTCCTGGCGCTCAGTATCTTCGCACCGCACAAGGCGCTGCCCTATTACGCCGTGATGATCCTGTTCGGCGCGGCGCGCGGCTTCGCGGCGCCGTCGGGAAGTTCGCTGCTCGCCTTCCTGGTGCCGCAGGAGACACTGGCGCGCTCCATCGCGATCAACTCCTCGGCCTTCACCACCGCGGTGATCGCGGGCCCGGCGCTGGGCGGCCTGCTCTACGGATTCGGCCCCGGCGCGACATACAGTGTTTGCCTCTTGAGCTTCGTCGCGAGCGCCGTGCTGATGGCGCAGCTCGGCGGACGCCGGCTCGACCGCAGCGCCCAATCCGATGCCTCCAGACTGGAGCGCGTGATCGAAGGCGTGCGCTTCGTGCGCGAGCGGAAAGTTGTCTTGGGCGCGATCTCGCTCGATCTGTTCGCGGTGCTGCTCGGCGGCGCGGTGGCGCTGCTGCCGGTGTACGCACGCGACATCCTGCATATCGGCACGCTGGGATTGGGCTTGCTGCGCAGCGCGCCCGCCGTCGGGGCCGGGCTGACCGCGCTGGCGCTGGCGCGCTGGCCCATCGAGCGGCGCACCGGCATGACGATGTTCGCCTGCGTGGCGGTCTTCGGCATCGCCACCATCGTGTTCGGGATTTCGCGCAGCTTCACGCTGTCGCTGGCCGCGCTGGCGGTGAGCGGCGCCGTCGACATGGTCAGCGTCTATATCCGCAGCGCGCTGATCAACTTCGCCACCCCCGATCCGATGCGCGGAAGGGTGGGTGCGGTCAACATGCTCTTCATCGGCGCCTCCAACGAACTGGGCGAGTTCGAATCCGGCATCACCGCGGCCTGGTTCGGCACCGTGCGCGCGGTCGTTATCGGCGGCCTCGGCACGCTCGCGGTGGTCGCGATCTGGATGAAGCTGTTCCCGCCCTTGCGCGACGTCGACCGCCTGACGGACGTGGGCGGGTGAAGCGCTCAATTGCTCTGGCGCCATCCCCGGGGAGCGACGCGCCACTCTCACAACCCACACGCTGTCATCCCCGGCGAGGCGCGCACTTGCGCGCCGAGGGAAGGGGACCCAGGTGTCTAAACGCGCTTGCTGTCGATAATACACTAAGACATTCTAGTGCGATGAAGGAGCACCTGTACTTCGTCTATATTCTCGCAAGCGCCAGAAACGGCACATTGTATGTTGGCGTCACCAACGATTTGATGCGCCGAAGCTGGGAACATCGCAGCGACTTGGTCGAAGGTTTTACAAAGAAGTATGGCGTCCACTGTCTGGTCTGGTACGAACTTCATAGTGATATTCACGAAGCAATCGCGCGCGAAAAGAGGCTGAAGCGTTGGAACAGGGTGTGGAAGATCAAGCTGATCGAGCAAAACAATTCCGGATGGAACGATCTTTACGAGAGATTGATCGGTGAGATCGCATTGCCCGATCTACCTGGGTCCCCTTCCCCTCGCTCACTACGTTCGCTCGGCCGGGGATGACAGCGGTGTGGGTTGTGAGAACAGCTCTTCGCTCGGCGGGAATGACACTGTAGAATATATGCAAAAAGGAACAGCAGTCACGGTCGGTCTCGGCGTTCGCTCGGCCGAGGATGAGAGCGGAGTTACCGCCGCACCGTTCCGGTGATCGAGGCGTGGTCGATGGCCATGCCGTCGAGGACGGTCTGCAGGTCCTTGGCCGGCGCGTTCGGCGCGAAATGCGGATCGGCGACGCTGAGCGCCCACAAGGTGATGCGGTAGCGGTGTATGCCGGAGCCTTCGGGCGGGCAGGGGCCGTCGTAAAAGGGATCGCCGAAATTGCTGACGATGGCGTGCGCGCCGGCCGGCAGCCTGGCGCCGCGCGCCAGACCCATGCTCGATGCCGGCAAGCCTGCGACGATCCAGTGCGACCATAGATTCGGCGGCACGTCGAGATCGATCATCGTCAGCATCAGGCTCTTGGCGCTGCCGGGCACGCCCTTCCACGACAGCTGCGGCGACAGGTTCTCTCCGCCGCAGCGCGGGTAGTAATGCACCTGCGGGATGGTTGCGTTGTCGGCGAAATCGGCACTCGACAGGCTCATCGCCGAAGCCGCCTGCGCGGCGATCGCAAAAGTGAAACCCAGGAACGGCATGCGCATGGGCGCTCTCCCTCGGACGGCGCGGCACTATTGTCGAGACGTGCCGCAGCGGGCAAGACTGCGCTCGGACAGGGAGCATCACATGAGCTTGAAGGTCATCGGCGCCGGCTTCGGGCGCACCGGCACGCATTCGCTCAAGATCGCGCTGGAGATGCTGGGTTTCGCGCCCTGCTATCACATGGTCGAAGTCTTCAGCCATCCGGGCCAATCCGAGATGTGGGAGGCGGCGGCGCGCGGCGACGTCATCGACTGGCAGGCGCTGCTAGGGCCCTACAAGGCGGCGGTGGACTGGCCGGCGAGCTATTTCTGGCGCCCGCTGATGGCGATGTATCCGGACGCCAAGGTCATCCTCACCGAGCGCGATCCGGAAGCCTGGTATAAGAGCATGTCGCAGACGATCCTGGAATTCATGAAGGTCGATGCCGACACCATCGTCGATCCCGTCGCGCGCGCCCAGCGCAAGATGGGCAAGCTGATCGTCTCGGAGAAGACGTTCGGGGGCCGCTTCGACAAGGAGCACGTCCTCGACGTCTACCGCGCCAACAGCGAAGCGGTGAAGCGCGAGGTGCCGAAGGACCGTCTGCTGGTGTTCGATTCCCCCGACGGCTGGAAACCGCTCTGCGAGTTTTTGGGCGTGCCGGTGCCCGACGCGCCCTATCCGCTGACCAACACCACCGAAGAATTCCGGGCGCGGGCGGCGAGGCGGTGAAGGAAAAAAGATTTCACGGGCGTCCTGGGACACGAAATCGGCCAAGGTGCGTTTAAGGTATTGATTTTTCAATGAAAGATAAGTGTTCACCTTTTGTTCTTATCAATTTAAGATCACAGCAAAAATGAGAACAGGGATTCCCAAAATGCCGCGAGTCAGGCGCAATGGTTCAGATTTCCGGGGAGCTACCTTCATGCGGTTAAAGGTCCAAAAAATAGGAAACGGACTGCATCCCAACGAGATCGTCGTGAAGATAGAGACCCTTTCAGGGGCTGAAAGTCTGGTTTTGGACAAACGCTCCTTGGATGATAGTTCGATCTCCGTGGGCGCGCCGCTTGCGCGCGCAAATGGAAGTCGGCTGCTGGTTGAATTGCCGCAAGAGGCTATGAGTGGAGCTTGGCGCGTTTGGGTCAAGCAATCGCAATTGATTCCGGAAAAGAATGAGGTTCAAGCAGCATGATCCTCACAGATCGCGAAATAAAGATCGCGATAGCGAGGAAGCTGATCCGCATCGATCCGGCACCGGATCACGATGTTGCACTGACATCAACGGCATTGGATCTTACGCTTGATCCGCAAATCCGTGTATTCAAAGACAATGTACCTGGGGTCGTGCCTGTCATCGATCCCTCGGTGCCGGGATTTAATTCTGCCGATGTAATAGGCCAGCTCACCGACAAGCGGAAAATCCCATTTGCGGGATATGAGCTTCCTCCCAATAAGCTAATTCTGGCTTGGACAAGGGAATACGTTGAACTCTCCGTCGTCACTCGGATTGCAGCGCGAGTCGAGGGGCGGAGCTCCTTGGCGAGATTGGGCTTGGGAGTGCATGTGACGGCCCCAACAATTCACGCTGGATTCAAAGGGCCTATTCAACTCGAAATGATCAACCACGGTATTTCGCCGATTCTGCTCAAGCCTGGAATGCGAATTTGCCAGCTCATTTTCGAAACGACGTTGGGCACTCCGGAAAAGGGATACACGGGACAATTCCTAAACCAGACCAAACTGGTCCATGCCTGACAACCTCTCCACAGCAGGAGAGGAATTTCATTTTCTCAAAACTCCCAGCTCACGCGCACGCCGCCGCCGTCGGCGGAGCCGTAGACATCGGTGTGGAAGCGCGGGTTGCGGTAGCGCGTGGTGATGAGCTTGGTGTAGCCGAGGCCGATCGCGGCGCTGGCCGCCACGTCCCACCAATGATGCTGCTGCGAATGCACGCGCTCATAGCCGACGTAACCCGCGACCGCATAGGCCGGCAGCCCGTACTCCCAGCCGTAGCGGTCCCACAGGAACGCCGCCGGCGCGAACGCCACCGCCTCGGTGTCCGAAGGGAAGGAATGCCAGTCCGAACCGTCGGGACGCTTCTCGCGCACGATCTGCTTCAGCGCGAAGGCGGTGCCGACGGTCAGCGCGGTGTCGAGGGTCAGCTGCTCGACGCCCTGCCAGTCCCAGTGGTGCAGCAGCGCGACCCCGCCCGCGACCACCGGCATCGCGAACGCCACCGTCTGTCCCGCATCGGGCGAGACGGTGGAAGTCGAGGAGGAGGGCGCGCGCGTCAACGATATGGGCGCGGAGAACGACAGGGTGGAGGACGCCGAAGCCGGCGCGGCAATCCCGAGCAACGCGCAGGCCGCAAAGATCAGACTCGTTCTCACGCGCGCGTTCCCCGCTCTGGCGCAGCGACTATAGGAGTTGGCGGCGCAGGTGCAAACCGGGAAAGCTCCCTCTCCCCCTACTTCAGGGGGAGAGGGTTGGGGTGAGGGGGATTCGGAAAGCAGAAGTCAGAAATCGGAAGCCAGAACGGCGCTGTATATGCAGTCCATTCCGATTTCCGACTTCCGAGTTCCGACTTCAAGCACCCCCTCACCCTTGCCCTCTCCCCCAGAAGTTTGGGGGGAGAGGGAATCTCTTTCGTTTGCAACCACCGACGAATGTTGCGGCGGGTAAAGCAAACCGCCATGTTCGCGCGGCGAGAACGGGGGAATCGCGGATGGCGCTCAAGGATTGGACGAAGGCGCAGAAGCATGTGGTGGCGGCGAGCTATCTCGGCTGGACGCTCGACGCCTTCGATTTCTTCCTCATGGTCTTCGTCATCAAGGACGTGGCGAAGGAGTTCGGCGTCGGCCACGAAGCAGTGGCGCTCGCCATCACCTTGACGCTGGCGTTCCGCGCGCTCGGCGCCTTCGTCTTCGGGCGGCTGGCCGACCGCTACGGACGCAGGCCGGTGATGATGCTCGATGTCGGGCTTTATTCCGTGCTCGGATTTTCCACCGCCTTCGCCCCGAACCTCACAATGTTCCTCATCATCCGCGCGCTGTTCGGCATCGCCATGGGCGGGGAGTGGGGCATCGGCGCCTCGCTCACCATGGAGACGGTCAAGCCCGAGTCCCGCGGCTTCGTCTCCGGGCTGTTACAGTCAGGCTATCCGACGGGATACCTGCTCGCCTCCATCGTCTATTACCTGCTCTACGCGGCGATCGGCTGGCGCGGCCTGTTCATGGTCGGCCTCGCGCCGGCGCTGCTCATCCTCTACATCCGCAGCAGTGTGCCGGAGTCTCCGGGCTGGAAGCGCGAGCATGCGCGGGTCTCTTTTCTCGACGTGCTGCGACGCCATGGCGGGCTCGCGCTCTACGCCATCGTGCTGATGACGGCGTTCAACTTCTTCAGCCACGGCACGCAGGACCTCTATCCGACCTTCCTCCAGGTGCAGCACAAATTCGCGCCGCACACAGTCGGCACCATCGCGGTGATTTACAATATCGGCGCCATCCTCGGCGGGATCGCGTTCGGCAGCCTGAGCCAGAAGCTCGGCCGACGGCGCACGATCGTGCTCGCGGCGCTCCTGGCGCTGCCGGCGGTGTGGCTGTGGGCGTTCTCGCCGAGCGCGGCGATGCTCGCGGCCGGCGCGTTCCTGGTGCAGTTCTTCGTCCAGGGCGCCTGGGGCGTGATTCCCGCGCATCTGAACGAGCTTTCGCCCGCCGAAGCGCGTGGAACTTTTCCGGGCACCGTGTATCAGCTCGGGAACTTCATCGCTTCGTCGAACGCAGTGCTGCAGGCCCATATCGCGGCCAGCCAAGGCGGGAACTATTCGCTGGCGCTTGCCGGCGTCGCGATCGCCGCCGCGCTCGCCATCGCGCTGCTGGCGCTCGCGGGCCCGGAAGCGCGCAGCGCGCGCCTGTCGCCATAGCAATTCCGCCAAATCGCGATGGAGGGGAAACCACCGCGTGCGCGAAGCGTTCTCAAAGGCGGACACGAGGGGCTCACCGAGGACTCCCTTCCAGGTATTTGCGTATGACGGACGACACGGACGCGGAAGCCCATTGCGGCCATTATGAAGCGATGGCGGTGGAAGCGGAGGCCATGGCATTGCTTGCTTCCGCGCCCTGGCTCGAGCGCGAATACATCCAGATCGCGGCCGCCTGGCGGCGCCTGGCGCAATACGCCGTCGAAGCCGACCACACCGCCGCCATCGTGCAGGACATCGCCGAGCCGGAACCTCATCGCGCGCGGACGTGAAAAGATTGTCATGGGCCGGCTCAGTGCCCTGACCGATGGATATCGTCACCCTGAGGTGCCCCGCGCTTGCTTCCGCCTTCGCCTAGGCTACGGCGGACCAGGAGAATGAAACTCGCCCGCCGAAGCTGAAAGCGTAGGCGGGTCGAGGCCCGCCTTCGGCGGGCACCTCAGCATGACGCGCGGGGCCTCGAAGGGTGACGGCCATATTCCGTCAGATTGTAAACCGCTCTAGTTCAGCATCCTGCGCGCGGCGGCTTGGGCCTGCGTGGCCGCTTGGCCTGCCGCGTTCAGCCTTTCGGCCAGTTCCGGCATGTCGAGCCTGCGCGCGGCGTCTGCCAGCGCCGTCACCATTTCCGCGGTGTAATCGGCGAACTCGGCAGCCGTAACCGGGATGGGGTCGATCATCATGCCGCAACCTGGCATCGCGTCCCGTCCGACGCCTTGACGGCACGCAAAAATCGCGCGGTCCGCGACAGCACCGCCGAGGGTCCAAAATCGTCGCGAAAAATAATTTTTACCGCTTATTGCGATGCACCAATTTTGTAGGCGTCATTTTTGGTCGCCGAATGGATTCAAAGGCTTGATCGCGTTTTGCGGGCCCGAAAATAATTTTCGCGACCCCCCTTGAACCGTAACGGTCGAAATCCTCGATGCGGGCGGCGCGGTGGTGCGCACGGCCTCCGCGCTGACCGCGCCTTCACTTCTTTATGCGGCATCGCAGATCGCAAGCGACTTCCCGTCCGGACTGCCGTCGCCGTTCCGCTTCCGCGTCACCCAGCTCTCCGCGACCGTTGGGCGTGGCGCGGCGGGGGAGGGAAGGGTGTGGGTCACGTGACCCTCCCCCGCTTACGGGGGAGCGATAGCGACAGCGTCATCGCGACCGCCGAAGGCGGTGGAGGGGGCGGCCGCCTGCGTGATTCGAGCGAGGACGTGCTCGAATTCCTCGTCGCGCAAGATATCGCGTGCGGCAATTCTCATAACCGTGACGTTTTGGTTCGCCAGCCATCGGTCTCGGCGCTCATCGTGCCGAGCTTGCCGTTCGTAATCATGTCCGGAGCCGTCGATCTCGACGGCCAGCCGCGCTGCCGCGCAATAGAAATCGAGAATGAAAGGGTCCATCGCATGCTGCCGCCGGAATCGTAACTGCCCGAACCGGGCGCCGCGAAGCTCTTGCCAAAGAATGACTTCCGGAAGCGTCATTCGGCGCCGCAAAGCGCGTGCGCGCTTCAATGTCAGGATCGGCGCTCGCATCCGCCCCCTCCACCGCGCTTCGCGCGGTCCCCCTCCCCCGTAAACGAGGGAGGATCCGAACATCGCACTGTCGTCTCTCCCTCCCCCGCTTCGCAGGGGAGGATCATACCACAAGGAACCCACCATGACCTCCACCACGCCACGCAGCGGGATGCCGCTGCTCGCCGCCGCGCAGGCGCAGAAGCACGTCACGCACAACCAGGCGCTGGTCGAGATCGACGCGCTGATCGGCGCCGCCATCCTCGACCGCGATCTTTCGGCGCCGCCGTCCTCGCCCGCCGACGGCGATTGCTATCTCATCAAGGCGACTGCGACCGGCGCTTGGAGCGGTCAGGACGGGCGCCTCGCCTACAGCCTCGACGGCGCCTGGAATTTCGCCGCGCCGTTCAAGGGCCTCACCGTCTATGTCTCGGACGAAACCAAGCTGATCTTCTACGACGGCGCGGTGTGGTCCGATTTCGCCAGCGTCGTGCCGCTCGAGAACATCGCCATGCTCGGCATCAACACGAGCGCGGATTCGACCAACAAGCTCGCGGTCAAATCCTCCGCGCTGCTGTTCGACAATATCGGCAACGGCGTGCAGGCCAAGCTCAACAAGCATGCGGCCGGCGACACCGCCTCGCTGCTCTATCAGACCAATTACTCGGGCCGCGCCGAGTTCGGGCTTTGCGGCGACGACAATTTCCACATGAAGGTCTCGCCCGACGGCGCCGCTTGGACCGATGCCGCAACGATCGACCGCACGAGCGGCGCCGTCACGCTCGCCGCCGGCTTGAAGCTGCCCAATGCCAGCGCTGCGGCACCCGCGGTGGCGCTCAACACCAACACCGGCCTGTTCTACGACAGCACGAACAGCGCGCTGGGTTTTTCGGTCGCAGGCGCGGAGCTCGGCTATCTGACATCGAGCATGTTCAGGCTCGCGCTCGCGGGCGGAACTTCCACCACCATCAGCCTGCAATCGGAGGGCAACGCCAACAACCAGATCGAGACCTATGCCACAGGCTCGGCGACGGCGACCTACACCTTGCGCAAGGCGCGGGGCACCATCGCCGCGCCGACGGTGGCCGCGACCAACGACGTCATCGGCAACATCAATTTCCAGCCCTATTCCGCCTCGGGCTCGAGCGGCTTCTCGAACAGCGCGCGGCTTCAGGCGGTGGTCACCGAGACCGCGACCCTGGACGCGAGCCATCTCGGCAGTCAGCTGCGCATCTTCGCCTGTCCCATCGGTTCCGCTTCGCTCACCGAAGTGGCGCGGCTCGACAACGAAGGCGGGCTGTCGCTGTTCGGCGCCAATCCGGTGATCGACAAGAACCGCGCCCACCGCCTGCGCTCCACCACCATCGCGGGCGCGGTGGCGCCGTCGGTGGCGGGCAATCTGTTCTATCACTCCGACGCGCAGGGCGGGGCGGGCGAAGTCGCCGTCGACACTTCGAGCGCTTATCGTCATGCGGGGCAGGCGGCGGTCCGCAAGCTGACCACCGACGCCGACGCGACCTACACGCCGCGCGCCGACGGCCGCATCGTGCGCGACAGCGCGGCGCTCAGTGCCGACCGCAAGCTCACGCTCGCAACCACCAACGTCACCGACGGCCACAAGGTGGAGGTCAGCCGCCGCGGCGCGTCCGGCGGCCACAACCGCTCCGTCTATCAGTCCGACGGCACGACATTGATCGCGACGCTCGCCGACAATGCCAACGCCGACTTCATCTACGACGCCACGGCGGCGCTGTGGTTCCAGAAATAGAGAGATCCTCCCCCGTTTACGGGGGAGGTGGCGCGCGGAGCGCGACGGAGGGGGCCTCGACGCACCCCCTCCGCTTCGCTCGCAAAAAGCTCGCTCAGCACCTCCCCCGTAAACGGGGGAGGAAAAGTAAGTCCCCCAACCAAAGGAGATCTCCCATGAAACTGCCGCTCATCGCGGCGGCTGCCTGCGCTTTGGCGCTCGGCGGCTGCAGCACCGTCACGTCGTTGTTCGAAGGCAGCAGCATCGCCGCTGCCCAGCCGTCGCAGATCGCGGACGCCGAGAAGGCGCTCAGCATCGCCCATCTCGCCTATCAGGCGGTGGGCAACACGCTCGCCAATGCGGCCGCGAGCGGCCTGCTCGAAGGCGCCGACGCGGCGAAGGCGCAGGCGCTCTACGACAAGGCGGGCGCGGCGCTCGACGCCGCCGACAAGGCCGACGACGCGGCGAACGCGCCGGGCGTGCTCGCCGCCGTCGCCGACGCGCAAACCGCCATCGCCGCCATCGACAGCCTGATCCCCAAACACTGAAGGAGACCATCATGACCGTGACAATGATCGTGCAGGCGCTCGAAGCGCTCGCCGCGCTGCTGGGACAGCTCGTGCCGCTGTTCGAAGAGGGCCAATCCGTGGTCGGCGAAACCGACGTGGCGCAAGTCCACGCCGCCCTCGCCAAAGCCGAAGCCGCCACCGCCACCCTGCGCCCGCAAGTCGACGCGGCGCTCGCCCAGGCGGCGGCGAAGTAATATTGCACGCGGAGGCGCGGAGGCGCGGAATCCTCCCTCGCAATGGGGCAGGATGATCCTCCGCATCTCCGCGCCTTCGCGTGAACCCACTACGACACCGGGGATGGACATCCCGCAGGATTACCTGCCTTCATGAAGCAACCGCTATCCGAGGAGTCGCCCATGAACGTCAGCGAGGCGATCGCGACGCGCAAGACGGTCCGCGCTTTCACGCCCGAGCGGGTGGCGCGCGGGACCATCGAGGAGGTTCTCGCCAAGGCCGCGCGCGCGCCCTCGGGCGGCAATCTGCAGCCGTGGAAGGTCTATGTCCTGCTCGGCGAAGCGCGCGACGAGCTGGTGCGCCGCGTCGCCGAGGCGCGCGCGACCAATCCGATGGGCGAGGCGCCGGAATATCACATCTATCCGCCGCATTTGGCCGAGCCCTACAAGACGCGGCGCTTCCGCATCGGCGAGGCGATGTACGCCACACTGAACATTCCGCGCGAGGACAAGCGTGCGCGGCTCCAGTTCTTCTCGCGCAACTGGGAATTCTTCGGCGCGCCGCAGGCCATGATCTTCACCATCGACCGCGCCATGCAGCAGGGCCAATGGTCCGACCTCGGCATGTTCTTGGGCAACATCATGCTGCTGGCGCGCGAACAGGGACTCGACACCTGTCCGCAGGAAGCCTGGGCGCTCTGGCACCGCGTGATCCGCGACTATCTGAGCGTGCCCGACAACGAAATGATCTTTTGCGGAATGGGCATCGGCCGCGCCGACATGACCGCGCCGGTGAATTCGCTCGTCAGCGAACGCGCGGCGTTGGATGAGTTCGTGACGGTCAGGGACGAGGCGTAGGTGCCGTCATCCGGTGCGAGCCCGCGCGTGCTTCGAGGCACCGCTTCGCGGTGCACCTCAGCATGACGCGCGGGCGAGTCGAAGGGTGCTCGCGGTTCTGGATGCCGGCATTTCTCATTCGTCATCCTGAGGTGGCCGCGGCACGCGGCCCTCGAAGGATGACGACAGTTCCCTCACGCCCCCTTGGCCAGCAGCCGGATCTCGACGCGCTGGCGCGCCGGGCCGGTGTCGAGCTTGGGATCGGGGATGGCGGAACGGGCGATGCTGTCCTCGTCGACGCCGTCGTCGATCAGTAGCTTGCGAACCGCGGCGAAGCGGGGCGCCGACATCTCCATGTTGCCGCCGGCCGCCACGCCCGCGGCGATGTCGACGGTCTTGGGATGCTGCCTGCGGATGGCGACCGCCGCCGTCTTGACGATCGCGGCCGCATCCGGCGTCAGCTCGGCGCTGTTGGCGGGGAAGAAGACGATGAAGGTGGTGGGCGGGCCGTAGACGAAATCGTGCACGGTCGTGCAGCCGAACAGCCCCCCGCACAGCAAAACCAGTGCCGCGATCCTCACCCGCATACCGCCGCAACGCATGAAATGAGAGAAGGTTGCGGGGGGGCAGACTCTTATTGCCCACAATAAGCCGGTGTCATCCCCGGCCGAGCAGCGCGAGTACCATTCAACAAGTCTGCGCTGCTCTCTCAATCGCGCTGCGAGGGGAAGGGGACCCAGGTGTCAGAACACAGAACACAGGTATCAGGAATCAGATCGAGTCTGACTTCTGATCTCTGATGCCTGTCGTCTGACTCCTGGGTCCCCTTCCCTCGCGCGCGAAAATGCGCGCTCGCCGGGGATGACACCGAGTACGTATGACAGAGAGCGATGTTCGCCGCCCCTACGGCACGATGTCCCGCTTCTTCAGGAAACGCACGATCTCCGTGGCGCAGTCTTGGGGGGTGCGGCCTTGGGTCTTGACCACCATCTCGGCGGTTTCGGGCAGTTCGTAGGGCGAGGAGATGCCGGTGAAGTTGGCGATCTCGCCGGCCACCGCCTTCTCGTACAGCCCCTTGGGATCGCGGCGCATGCATTCCTCGATCGGCGTGTCGACGAAGATCTCGATGAACTCGCCCGGTGCCAGGAGCTCGCGCGCCATGCGCCGCTCGCTGCGGAACGGCGAGATGAACGAGACCAGCACGATCAGCCCGGCATCGACGAACAGCTTGGCCGTCTCGCCGACGCGGCGGATGTTCTCTACCCTGTCGGCATCGGTGAAGCCGAGGTCGCGGTTCAGCCCGTGGCGGACATTGTCGCCGTCGAGGATGTAGGTGTGGCGGCCTTCCGCGAACAGCGCCTTCTCCACCAGGTTGGCGATGGTCGACTTGCCCGAGCCCGAGAGCCCGGTGAACCACAAGACCGCCGGCTTCTGGTGATTGAGCCCGGCGCGGGCACGCTTGTGCACGTCGAGCGCCTGCCAATGCACGTTGGTCGCGCGCCGTAAGCCGAAATCGATCATGCCGGCGGCGACGGTGGCGTTGGTGAAGCGGTCGATCAGGATGAAGCCGCCGGTGTCGCGATTGTCCCTGTACGGATCGAAGGCGATGGGCATCGTCAGCGAGACGTTGCCGTAGCCGACCTCGTTGAGGTGCAACGTCTTGGCGGCGAGATGCTCGAAGGTGTTGACGTCGACCTTGTGCTTGAGCTCGGTGACCTGGGCCGGCACGGTCTTGGCGCCCACTTTGAGCAGATATTGCCGGCCGGGCAGCAATTCGTCCTCGGCCATCCACAGCATATGCGCCGAGAACTGGTCGGAGACTTCGGGGCGCGCCGCCGCCGGGGCGAGCACGTCGCCGCGGCTGACATCGATCTCGTCGGCGAGGCAGAGCGTCACCGCGTCGCCGGCGGAGGCTTCGTCGAGGTCGCCGTCATAGGTGACGATGCGCGCCACCGTGCTGGTGCGGCCCGAGCCCGCGACGACGACGGCGTCGCCCGGGCGGACCGCGCCGCTCGCGATGGTGCCGCTGAAGCCGCGGAAATCGAGATTGGGCCGGTTGACCCACTGCACCGGCATGCGGAACGGGCGCGCCGCGAGATCGCTCTCGGCGTCGACGGTGTTGAGATGATCGAGCAGCGCCGGTCCCTGATACCAGGGCATGCGCGGCGAGCGCGAAATGACGTTGTCGCCGTAGCGCGCGCTGATCGGGATCGGGACCAGCGAGGCGAAGCCGAGATTCTCCGCAAACGCGCGGTAATCCTTGACGATGTCGTCGAAGATCACCTGGTTGAAGCCGACCAGGTCGATCTTGTTCACCGCCAGCACGATGTGGCGGATGCCGAGCAGCGAGCAGATATAGGAATGGCGGCGCGACTGGGTGAGCACGCCCTTGCGCGCGTCGATCAGCACCACCGCGAGGTCGGAATTGGAGGCGCCGGTCGCCATGTTGCGGGTGTACTGCTCGTGGCCGGGCGTGTCGGCGACGATGAATTTGCGCTTGTCGGTGGCGAAGAAGCGGTAGGCGACGTCGATGGTGATGCCCTGTTCGCGCTCGGCCTCGAGCCCGTCGACGAGCAGCGCGAAATCGATGTTCTCGCCGTCGGTGCCGAATTTCTTGGAGTCCTTCTCGAGCGCCGAGAGGTGGTCCTCGAACAACAGCTTGGAATCGTAGAGCAGCCTGCCGATCAACGTCGACTTGCCGTCGTCGACGCTGCCGCAAGTGAGGAAGCGCAGGAACGACTTGTTCTCCTGCTGGGCGAGATAGGCCTTGAGATCGAGCGGCGCGGTCATCGCGCTACTCCGTCGCGCGCGATAGCGCACAGTAAGGAGGTTACACGCGGAGACGCGGAGTCGCGGAGGCGAGCTAAACTTCTCCGCGGCTCCGCGGCTCCGCGTGATTCCTTTTGAAGGGCCGGCATGATCATCAGAAATACCCCTCCTTCTTCTTCTTCTCCATGGAGGCGTTTTCGTCGTGGTCGATGACGCGGCCCTGGCGTTCGCTGGTGCGCGCGGTGAACATCTCGGCGACGATCTCTTCCAGGGTGACGGCGGAGGATTCCACCGCGCCGGTGAGCGGATAGCAGCCGAGCGTGCGGAAGCGAACCATCTTCATCTCGGGCGTCTCGCCCTGTTTCAGGGGCATGCGCTCGTCGTCGACCATGATCATGGCGCCGTCGCGCATCACCACCGGACGCCTGGCGGCGAAATAGAGCGGCACGATGGGGAGCTTCTCCATCATGGTGTATTGCCAGATGTCGAGCTCGGTCCAGTTCGACAGCGGGAAGACGCGGATGCTCTCGCCCTTGTTCACTCGCGTGTTGTAGACGCGCCAGAGCTCCGGGCGCTGGCTCTTGGGGTCCCAGGCATGCTGGGCGTTGCGGAAAGAGAACACGCGCTCCTTGGCGCGGCTTTTCTCCTCGTCGCGGCGCGCGCCGCCGAAGGCCGCGTCGAAGCCGTATTTGTCGAGCGCCTGTTTCAGGGCCTCGGTCTTCATCACCTGGGTATGCAGCGAGGAACCGGAGTCGAACGGATTGATGCCGCGCTTCACGCCGTCCTGGTTGGTGTAGACGATCAGCTCGAGGCCCAGCCGGCTGGCGGTCTCGTCGCGGAACTTGATCATGTCGCGGAACTTCCACGTCGTGTCGACATGCATCAGCGGGAAGGGCGGCTTGGAGGGATGGAACGCCTTCAGCGCCAGGTGCAGCATGACGCCGGAATCCTTGCCGATGGAATAGAGCATCACCGGGTTGCGGAACTCCGCCGCCACCTCGCGGATGATGTGGATGCTCTCGGCCTCGAGCCGCTTGAGATGGGAATGACGCGTGCTGTGCATGTCGCTGGGCGGCCCCTCAAGGATGGGCCTCCCGGGGGCGGCCGACCCTATATTGCTGAATCTGCTGGCAAACTTGCAAGCCGGCAGGCTTTATCCTTAACTCGCGGAAGGGCGCGTTATATCGGGACCGAGGGTGGCGCAAAAGCGAAATCCCCATGATGCGCTGTTCAAGGCGGCGGCGAATGCAGGGCGCGCCTTCGAGCGCCGCAAGGGACAACAGCTGCGTCAAAGCGCGCGCACGGCGCAACAGCAGAAGAACTGGGCGCTGGCCGAAAGCCTGTGGCGCCAGAGCCTGGCCGCCGAGCCGGGGGAGAAAGCCGCGACCGTCGGTCTGGCCCAGGTGCTCGTCTACAACGGGAAGTTCGACGAGGCCCGCGCGCTCACCGAGGAGATCGCATCGCGCTGGCCCGCCGACGAGAACGCTCCCACCTTGCGCGCGCGGCTGGCCGAGGAGGCCGGCGATGCCGGGGAGGCGGTGCGCCAGTGGCGCTGCGTGCTCGCGCTCAACCCGACGCGAAGCCAGGCGCTGATCCGTCTCGGCCGTCTGATGATCGAGGCGGGCGAGATCGCCGAGGCCGAAGCCTGCGCCGCCAAGCTCGCCATGGTGGCGCCGGACAATCCGGCCGCGCTGTCGCTGAAGGCCGAGATCGCCGTGGCGCTGGGCGATGCGGCGGCGGCGGTGGCGCATCATCGTCAGCTCACGGATAAATTCCCGCAGGAGACGCGCTTCTGGCAGGACCTGGGCGGCGCGCTGCTGGCGGCGCGCGACTACGAAGGCTGCGCGGCGCTGATCGCCAAGCTCAAGGGCGGCGACCGCCAGGCGGGGCTGCGTCTGGAGGGCCGGCTGCTCGCGGCCAAGGCGCCCGATCTCGGCCACAGCGAATTCTGGCGCGCCGCTCATGCGGCGTTTCCGGAGAACGCGGATTTCCTGCGCAAATACCTGCACGCGGCCTTGCAGGACGGCCAATCGGCCGAAGCGATCGCGCTTCTCGACGCGCTGTTCGCCGGCAGCCTGCTGCGGGCCAGCGACGCCAATTTCGTCGTTGGCGCCGTCGCCCTGCTGGACGCGCCGGCACGCCGCGCGTTGGTGCGCCGCTTCCTCAAGCGCTTTCGCGGCACGGGTGATTACCGCCGGCTGGCGCTCAGGCTCAGCCGTATCGTCTTCGGCGAATTCGCGCGTCGCCCCATCGCAGCAACCGCGCAGACCTCGCGCATGCTCGCGCGCACGCAATGCGAGGCCGGGGCGAAGCAGTTCCTGGCGCGGGCGCTGAACTGCCTCAGCGGCCAGCGCTGCGACAGCGACATCGATGCGGAGCAGGCCCGCGCCATCGTGGCGCTGGTCCGCGACAGGCTCGCCGCGCGGCGGCCCTGGTCGCTGATCCGCGTCGGCGATGCCGAGGCCAACGCGCTCAGCTACGCGCCGGAGATCGCGCGCCAATTCGACGCCGACGCCGCCGCGCGCGAGACCGTGTGGTGGGGACGCACGCTCGAACGCGAACCGCGCGCGGCGCTGGCTGAGCGCGTGCGCGAGGCGATGCGCAACGCCGACATGCTGGGCGTGCCGGCGCTCGAGCGGCTGCTGCGCGATTTGCGGCTGGAGCGGCGCGACTATCTCGCCGCCACGCGCGGCGGACGTGGCCTGCGCACGGTGATGGAAGCGCTGGAAGCAGGCACGCTCGGCGGCGCGCAGGCGATGCTGGCCTCGGCGCATCTCCAGCACGACCTGGAGAAGTGGGATCTGTATCGCGGATTGTTCGCCGGCCTCGACGGGATCGTGGCGGTCTCGTGCCATCCCGCACTGCCTGAGATCTTCCACCAGCGCTTCGGCGTCGCCTTGGCGCAGCACATCGAGGTGCCGCCGCGCCATGCCTCGCTGCCGACCTTCGGCCGCGAGATGGGCCCGAAGATCCTGCCCGAAGTGCTCGACGACACGCTCGCCGCGCTGCCCGCCGACCTTGCCGGCCGCCTCGTCATCGTCGGCGCGGGATATGCAGGCAAGGTGATCGTCGAAGAAGCCCGCCGCCGCGGCGCCGTTGCCCTCGACCTCGGCTCCATCCTCGACTACTGGGCCGGCACCGCGACGCGCAGCTACCTCAGCGCGCGCGCGGGGTGAGTGAAGGGTTCAAAAGACAGTGTCATTCCCGGCCGGACGATTGCATTGTGCCGCAACAAACTCGGTGTCATCCCCGGCGAGCGCGCGACAGCGCGCGAGGGAAGGATGACACCGTCAGTTGGACTGATCGGACCCCTCACCTTCCCAGCGCCGTCGCCGCCCATCTTCGGGCGCGGTGGAGGAGGCTTCGGGCTTCGGCGGCGGCGGTTTGGATCGGCAGGGAATAGGGCGGCCCCGCCCGCATCGTCTCGTAGAGCAGCAGGTCCTGCGCGTTGTCGGCGAGCACGCGCGCGCGCAGCGACGGCGTGATCAGGGAGTCGTAGCGCTCCGCATCGCGCGGCGCAGGCTCGACGCGGAGCTCCGGCCGGCCGAACATTGCGCCGAGCGCCGCGGCGAAGGCATCGAGCTCCTCGGTGAAGCCCAGCGCGAAATATTCCGTGGCGATGGTCTCGAGCGCCACGCGCGCGTCTTCGGCGTTGCAGACGCGCCGGCATTGCAGGTTGATGTAGTAGCGCGGGTTGCGCTCCGAGGCGCGGATGTAAAAGGTTTCCAGATCGTGCGCCATCGCCAGCTCGTGGTCCTTGTGCGTCTGCTTGCGCCGCACGAAATGATAGAGCGACACCGCGCGATAGAGCGGATGGCGCAGCACCGCCACGGGCAACAGCGGCCGCGTCACCTTGTTGGGGCGGAAATCGAAATGGTCGCTGAAGGCGCGCGCGCCGTCGACCGTCGCGTCGGTCGCCTCCTTCCAGACGGTGGGCTTGTCGCGGAACTGGCGGCTGTAGACCTTGTCCGGCCCGAACAGGGCGGCCAACACCAGCCGCCGCAGCGTGTTGCCGCCGGTGCGCTGGGCATGGGGATGGACGATCAGCGCATCGGGATCGCGCAGGCGAGGCTTCAGCGTCTCGTTGAGGAAGAAGGCGGCCAATTGTCCTCGACGTGTTGACGAAACCCGGGCGCGCGAACTTAAGTGCGCCGCCGAAGGAGCGCAACGCGTCCATGGGATTGAAGCGCATCGTCCATCTGGCCGGCGCCTTCCGCGCGGCGGTCGCGCGCCAAGGCGTGCCCGCCATTCCCTCGATCGTGAAGAAGTACCTATTGACCACCCGTCTCGGCAGCCGCTTCGCCATGCGAGGGGTGACCGGCAAGCTGGTGCGCGCGGCTGAGATCCCGGACTACCGGCAGAGCTTTCGCGCGACGCTGCCCGAGGGTTGGCCGGCGCGGCATGTCGAGGTGACGCTCAGCCTGCCGGCCATTCCGGCCAGGCCGCATCTCGAATTCGCCGATCATCCGCTGGCGCCTGACGGGCAGGGCGGCGACACGGTCGTCGCCTCGGCGATGGGCGGCTTCGCGGTCAGCCACGATCTCGGCACCAGCTGGCGCTATGTAAAGATCGCGGGCCAGGAGGACCGCCGCATCCTGCACGCCAAGCAGATCGCGGGCGGCACCTATCTTCTGCAGGCGACCGAGCGTCTGCCGGACAGGAGCGCCCCGCGCAATGTCGATCTTCTGGTCGCCGACGAAGACGGCAAGGTGCTCGCCGCGAACCGGCTCATGGCCTCGCCCTGGCACAGTTGTCGCGCCGTGGACATCGCAAACGACGTCCTGATGTATGCGGAGTATCCCTTCGAGGTGCCGAACGCGACGCCGGAGCAGCGCGACATCAGCCGCGTGTGGCGCTCGCGCGACGGCGGGCGGAGCTGGCAGGTGGTGTTCGAAGCGCGCGACATCCGCCACTTCCATTTCCTCCAGGCGCGGCCCGGCCACCCGGGCGAGTGGTGGCTGACCTGCGGCGACGCCGTCATGGAATCGCGCATCTATGTCTCCAGGGACGACGGCCAAACCTGGCGCGACGTCACGGCGGGCACCGGCACGCATCTTCGCTTCGGCGCGGCCGAGATGCCGCGCACGCTCTTTCGCCTCACCGATCTCGCCTGGGTGGACGACGAGGCGGTGTGGGGCACCGACGACTATCTCTACAGCGTGCGCGGCACCGAGCAGGGGGCGCGAATGTTCCGCGCACGCTGCGACGACGCGCTGCTGCCCATGGAGATCGGCCGCGCGCGCTGGCAGATCCGCAACATGGTCGATGTCGGCGATTTCTTTTTCGTGCTGACGCAAGGCTGCAACCGCGCCGACGCCACGGCGGAAGAGAAGCGGCCGGGCGTGTTCCTGATGCCCAAGCGCGCGCCATTGGCTCCGGCCCCGGCCCTGGTGCATCTCTTCGACGTCCCGGTGCACAGCCAAGTGCGCACCGGCTTCACCTATTCGCGCGCCAGCCGCGCCGCGAAGGACGGCACCTTCTTCACCTACCGCGCCAGCACGGACGCGTTCCCCACCGGCCACAAGCTGCTCAAATGGGAGGTGAAGTGGGGGTGAACGTCACCGGTGTCATCCCCGGCCGAGCGAAGCGAGGGGAAGGGGACCCAGGCGGTGCAATCTGCTTGACCGCGAAATGCAGACGAAGACCCTTCTGCTCTAGTTTTTTGCGGTCCCAGCCTGGGTCCCCTTCCCTCGCGCGCAAGTGCGCGCTCGCCGGGGATGACACCGGGTTCGTTGTGAGAGTGCGCTGCTCGGCTGGGGATGACACGGCAGATTCCTGCGAGAGGAACCCTCACTCCCCATACGACTTCTCTTCCCGCAGATCCGAGCCCAGCAGTTCGTCGATGGCGCGTTTGAGGCGGGCGCGGGCGTCGTTGGTGCGGTAGACCTCGCGCGCCAGCTGCACGAAACCTTCGCCGAAATCGCCCGCCGCCTCGCGGACACGCAGCGCGTCCTCGATCTCCCACAGCGTTTCGTTGACGCCCTTGAGCTCCGCCAGCAGCGCATCGAAACCGCTCGCGGGCGGGACCTGCGCGAAGAACGCGTCGTTCAGCAGCGCCAGTTCGCGGCGCACATGCGCGAGCTTTGCGGGATCGCGGATGCGCTCGTTCTTGATGCTGAGGATGGCGAGGCGGTCGGCGGCCTCGCCATACGACACCGCGATCGTCACCGCGCGCATGCGTTCCTCCGTCATGCCATCATCGCCAGCAGCCGCCGCTCGACGAGGTCGACGCCGATTTCCTCCATGCAGCGGCACTGGCCGCGCATGAAACCCTCGACGTCCTTGATCTCGCAGGGTGCGCAGTCCTTTTCCAGCACGATCGCCTGCGTGGTCGCGCGCAGCGGCAGGCGCGTCGCCGCATTGGTCGGCGCGAACAGCGCCAGCGTCGGAATGCCCAGGGCGCTTGCGATGTTCATCACGCCGCTGTCGTTGGCGACGAAGTGGCTGCAGTCGGTCATCGCCTCGCACATCGCCGCGATCGTGGCGCCGGTGCGGTTCTCGGTGCCCTCCACATATTCGTCGGCGGTGCCGAAGGAGGCGACGCGCAGGCCGTTGGCGGTCAGCCGCCCGGCCAGCGCCGGGAAGTGCGGCCAGCGCTTGACGGTCCAGTTGCCGGCCTTGGAGCCCGCATGCATGCCGATCAAGGGCTGCGCCGGCGCGGACCAGGCGAGATCGCCGCAGAAATAGCCTTGGGCATCCTCGTCCGTATAAGGAACGCCCAGCAGGCGCTTCGCGGCTTCGAGATTGAACAAGGTCTCGTGCATGCCTGCGGGCGAGAAATTGTCCCAGTCGCGCGACCACGCCACGCGGCGGCCCTTGAACGGCAGCCGCGCCGGGCCGAAGGAATGGGTCACGAATACGCAATCGTAGACCCGCCGCAGCAATGTCTGCGTCAGCGAATGCACCGCGTTGACGTACTCAGGACGATGCATGAGGTAGAGGCTGCGCGCGTGGTCCTCGGCGACGACGACGTCCACCGGGTGTCCCAGATGCCGCGCGATGGCGCGGATCATGGGCGTGGTGTGCAGCATGTTGCCCAAGCCCGATCCCACGGCGACGAGGAATGGTGCCTGCGCCGCGGCGACGATCCGCTCGGTCACGGCGCGCTGCTCCGCGATCGTGTAGCGCGCGGCGTTGGCGCGGCCGCGGCGGCTGCGCTCGGCGCGATAGGCCTCGTCGGCGCGCAGCTTCTCGATCTCCGCCGCCCACAACGCCGGGTCCGGCGGCAGCGACACGCCGCTCTCGGCCAGCAGATAGGGCAGATTGCCGCGATCGGAGCCGATCACCGGCACGCCGGCGCGCTGCGCCTCGATGCAGACCCGGCTGAACGATTCGCGGAAGCGATAGCTCGGCACCGCGGCGGCCAAAGCTCCGGCATAGAGCGGCGCCATATCGGCGACGCGCTCGATCACGGTGACGTTGTCGAGCCCGGCCGCCTCGGCAGCCTGTACCGCATCGTCGCGCGGCGACTGGCTCGCGATGACGAGGAACGGCACCTCGGGCAGCAATGCCGCGACCTTCAGGATGAAGTCGTAGCCCTTGTCGGGCTGGGCATTGGTGAGAAGAACATAGTCGGCGGGAAGATTCATGCGCCGCGAAGAGTAATGAAATGCGCGCAAAAGGGGGAGGGGTGCGGCCTACTCGTTGTCCTCACCGCCGCCGCCATCGTTTTGGCCCCCGCGGCGACGATTCATGCGCGCCTCCAGCGCCGTCTTGCAGTCCTGGGAAAGCTTGTCGCTATGGCTCTCCAGGCAGATCCGCCGTTCTCGGCCGGTTTGGCTCGAGGCGCAGAACTGCGCGATATCGGCCTCGCAGGCGCGGCGCAGTCCCTGGTGCTGGGCGCGTTCGCCGCGCTCCATCATCCGTGCACCGGCGCGTCCGGCCTTCATCGGATGGCGTTCGCAGCCGGCGAGCCCGACGCAAACGAGCGCGGCCAAGGAAAGCGCGAGTGTCTTCATGACGGCTCCCATGCGGTTTGCTTGCCAACGGGATTCGACGGGGTTTCCGTCGCCTGTGCCGACAGCACATAAAAGAAGTATAAGTTCAAGAGGGATTTCAAGTGCATAGCGGCGCGTCCCGCTTGCCCTTGGGCAAATCCTCGGGCTAAGAAAGCGGCGGCCGCGCCGTCTGATGGCGCTGGGGCAGTCTTGCTTTCTAGAGGCGGACAAGGCGCATGCCGTTATATAGAATTGTGCACGCTCTGAAGCGTGCCGTCCGGGTCGCAGGTGCATGCGCGCTTGGTCTTTGGATCAACGCCGCGTCGGCGCAGACCTTGGGCAGCGGCGACATCCAGAGCATCCTGCAAGGCGTCAGCCAGGCGCAGCAGCCTGCGGCGCCGGCCCAGCCCACGACGCTGCCGTCCTCGACCGGCACCCAGACGATGCAGCCCGCGACCGCGCCCTCAGCCGCCTCGTCGGCGCCTTCGCCGCTCGAGAACGACTTCAGCACCCGCGCCGGCGTCACCCTGAAGCAGTTCGGCTACGACATCTTCGGCGCCGGCTCGGCGGTCAGCACCACCCAGATGGGCGCCGTGCAGGACAGCTATATCCTCGGCGTCGGCGACCAGATCCAGGTCGTGATGGTCGGCCATGAGAACGCGACTTATACGCTCACCATCGACCGGGACGGGCGCATCCTGCTGCTCAACCTGCCGCCGGTGGCAGCCGCCGGGCGGACCCTGGGCGAGGTGCGCGCCGAGCTTTCCTCGCGCATTGCCGCGCAGTTCCTGGGGACCAAGAGCTACATCACCGTCGCCGGCATCCGCCAGATCTCGGTGCTGGTGACGGGCGAAGTGAACGTGCCGGGCATGCGGACCGTGACCGGGCTCAACACCGCGATCGACGCGCTGTTGCTGTCGGGCGGCGTGAAGAAGACCGGCAGCCTGCGCGCCATCTATGTCCTGCGCGGCACGCGCCGCATCCCGCTCGACCTCTATTCGATCATCGGCCGCGGAACGGCCTCGCATCTGGGCACGCTGACCGAAGGCGATCGTATCGTCGTGCCGCCGATCGGCAGCACCGTGGCGATCACCGGGGTGGTGCAGCATCCGGGCATCTACGAGCTTCCTCCCGGCGCGGCGCATATCGGCGCGAACGCGCTGGTTCAGCTCGCCGGCGGCGAGGAGTTGGCGGGCGCCAAGCGGCTCAGCAAGCTCGCGCTCGCGCCCGACGGTCGCATCACGATGGTCTCGCTGCCGCGCGACGGCAGCATCGCCAAGGGCGAGGTGCTGTTCGTCGACTTCAACCGCTCCTCGACGGCCTCGCGCGTCAGCCTGAACGGCGAAGTCACGGTGCCGGGCGTGCATGCCATCGGCGGCGCCTCCACCGTGGCCGATCTGCTGCGCGATCCCGACGATCTCGGTCCCAACGCCTACACGCTGTTCGCGGTGATCGTGCGCCACGATCCCAGGACAAACTTCCTCAAGCTGGTGCCGTTCTCGATCCAGGCGGTGTTCGACAAGACCCAGACCGTCAGGCTGGTCGACAATGACTTCGTCTATGTCTTCAACAACACCGAGATCCAGGCGCTGGCGCAGGCCGCCTCGACCCAGCTCTACAACGCCACGCAATCGCCGAGCGTCCAGGCGATGACGGCGCAGCAGCAGGCCACGGGCGCCTCCGGCACCACCCAGCCCGGCGCCGCTCCTGCCCCCCCGACCTCCAACGCCGGCACGCCGACTCAGCCCAGCACCCAGACGATCGCGCAGATGGCGCAGACGGCCCAGGCCGCCGCGCCGCAGTCGAACGGCAGCGTTCCCGCCGGGATGCCGCCGCAGGCTGGCACAGTCACCGCCGCCGGTGTCGCTCCGCCCGGCAGCACCTCGACCGCGGCTGCGCCGCAGGGGGCGCCGGTCGGCACCAATTCGACCACCGTGATGGCGACGGTCAATCCCAATACCGTCAACGCCATCGCCAACCGCATGAACGTGACGCAGACCGCGCTCACCAATCTCGCCAGCGACTATCTCATCTGGGTCAACGGCGAGGTGCTCAACCCCGGGCCGCTGCTTGCGGCGACAGGCGCCAACCTGGACGCCGCCCTCGAAGCGGCCGGCGGGTTGTCGCGGCAGGCCGATCTTTCCGGCATCACGGTGACCTCGACCGAGATCGACGCGCAGCGCGGATTGTCGCGCACCTTGCGCAATACCTATTCGCAGAAATCGACCGACTTCGCCTCGATCCAGATCCGGCCCTTCGACGCGGTGTCGGTGCGCGCGGTGTTCTCCGACCGTGTGGGCGAGAGCATCACCGTCAGCGGCCAGGTGCGCTATCCCGGCACCTACGAGATCACCCGCGACGAGCGGCTCTCTTCCGTCATCGCCCGCGCCGGCGGGCTCACCGACGAAGCCTATGCCTACGGCGCCGTGTTCACGCGCCAGAGCGCCGCGGCGGCCGAAGCCCAGGCCAATCAGCGCGAAGCGATGATGCTGAACGACGAACTCGCCACGCTCGCCACGCAGCCGGCCATCCCGGGACAGCCGCCGCCCAATCTGAGCTACCTGCAGACCATGGCATCGACCCTGGCGCACCAGCCGACCTTGGGCCGCATCTCCATCGCCATCGATCCGGCGATCCTGCTCGCCCATCCCGACCGCGACCCGCTGCTCGAGACCGGCGACGCGCTCTATATCCCGAAGCGCCCTTCGACGGTCGCGGTGACGGGCGAAGTGCTCAACGCCGGCGCCTTCGCCTGGCGGCCCGGCATGTCGCTCGACGACTATGTCGACATGGCCGGCGGCGAGACCGACGCGGCCGAGGACAGCATGGTGTTCGTCATCATGCCCGACGGCACGGCGGTGCCGGCGCATACCAGCTGGTGGTCGTTCGGCGGCGTCACCCGCATACCGCCGGGCGCCACGGTCGTCGTGCCGCGCGATCCGCAGCCGTTCAACCTGCAGACCTTCCTCTCCACCTACACCGACATCCTGAGCAAGGTCGCCATCACGGCCGCGTCGCTCGCGGTGGTGAGCAAACAGTAGGGCCATGCCAACGGGGAAGAAGACCTAACCGGGCGTCTCAGCCGTCGACAGCAGTTCCTGGATATAAGCCCGATACGGTGTCGATGGTCCGTTGACGATCACGCTATTGCGGAAAAAATCGCGCAAGGCCGGGTCCGCTCTCAAACGCTCGGTCATGTGCCTGGTGGAGCGGGCGAACTGGTCGCCGTCGAGCAGGCCGTGCTGGTGCTGAGTGAAGGTGTCGTCTTGGCGCACCTGGATCGCGACGCATTGCAGAAAGAACTGCCGCTTGCGAACGTCCGCCGGCGCTGCCGGATGGCCGTTGGCGGTAAGCCAGGCGGTGGCAAGATCCGCATCCGCCATCGCCAGATATTGCCCGGCGATGCCGCTCACCCGGCCCTGCTGGATCAGTGCCCGGGTATGTTTGGTGTTCTGCGTAATCTGCTTCGCCAGATAGATCAGCGAGATCAGCACCGCAAAACTGCTGATGAAGGTGCCGAGACTGGCGAGGTCGGACAAGGACATGGTTCCCCCGGAATCGAGTCGGCACCGGCAACTTTAGAGGAAAGCGGTGGCTTGGATCGGTTCGGGCAAAACAAATCTGCTCTAGGCCGAAGCCGGCGGCTTGTGGATTTTCGCCGCCAGCTTGATCTCGTCGAGCATGCGCGCCGCGAAGGCGTCGCGGCTGTATTCGGCGGCGAGCGCACGCGCGCCGGCGCGCAGCGTGTCCGCCAGACCCGCTTCGTCCTTGAGCCGCAGGATCGCCGCCAGCAGCGCGTCCGCGTCCTCGGGCGGCACGGCGAGCCCGGCGTGTCGCGAGCGGATGAGATCGGCGGCAATGCCTTCGGCGCCGATGACGATGGGCTTCTCCATCGCCGCCAGCTCGAAGATTTTCGACGGCATGGTATCGGGCAGGGTTGCGCTGTGCCTGAGCGGCACCAGCACGGCGTTGCAGCAGGCGATGTGATCGGGCACCTCGCTCGCCGGCACGCTGCGCACCAGGCGCACATTGTCAAGCTTCTTCTGGCGCACCTGTTTGACGAGCCCGTGGTGGCGCGCGCCCTCGCCGACGAGGAAGAACACGACTTCGCTGCCGCGCAGCCGTTCCGCCGCCGCGATGACGCTTTCCATGTCGTGGGCGAGGCCCTGGGTGCCGATATAGCCGACCACGAACCGGCCGCCGAGATTGTAAAGGTCGAGCAGGCGCTGCGGCGCCGGACGCGGCGAGAACTGCGAGCGGTCGACGCCGTTGGGCACCACGCCGATCTTCACCGCGGGGATTCCGCGCGCGATCAGGCGGGCGCGCAGACCGTCATTGGTGGTGACGATGCGCGCGGCGGAGCGATAGAGGCGCTTCTCGAGCCGGCGCAGCAGACGCACCGCCGGGCTCGTCTCCGACATCATGCCCAGCGCCACCACCGAGTCCGGCCACAGATCGCGCACTTCGAGGAGCCAGGGCTTCCTGCGTACCCACCCGAGCATTCCGCCCGCAGCCCCAGCCAGAAGTTGCGGAGATGTCGCCACGATGACGTCCGCCTTCTGCCAGAGCCCTGCGAGGAACCCGCCAACGCCGAAACTCGCGAAATCCAGCATCCGGCGCCAGCGCCCCTCGTTGGGCGCGAGATAGGTCCAGACCCGGACCACGTCGATGCCGTCGATCCTCTCGCGCTGCAGCAGCCGGTTCCGGTAGGGCGCCAGTACAACACCCGCGGGAAAATTCGGGACCGAGGTGACGACCGTGACCGCGACTCCGGCCTCCACCCACCGCTTGCAATGGGCATGGGTGCGGATCGCCGGCGCGTTACGCTCTGGCAAGAAGTTGTCTGTTACAACAAGGACATGCATCGGAAGCTTGTTGGAAGGGGCTGACAAAAATTAACGGAAATCGCGACACTTCGAGCGGGTATAGCAGGCGCACCGAAAACCAAAAATCCAAATTCCATCAAAGCTTAGTCCCCCCGGCGCTTGCCCATGGGCCCTGGACATGAGACGGTAGCGGGTCGGCTTTAGCAGGGGGGCAGGTCGCAGCGGGCTGCGCATCAGCGGGGTAGTTGAGGGATGGAACCTGAGTACAGTTTTCGGGGGTAAGATCATGTTGCATGAGGGGGGCAAGGCGGGCGGGTCTCGAGTTTCGCGCCCGATCATTGCCGAACCCATTGAGCGGCCGGCGGCGTATCCGCACCTGGCGCTGCCGACGGTCCGCATACCGCGCACGGCCTGCATAGGCTGCGGTTATTGGGGCCGCAAGGTCGCCCGCAATCTCGCCGAGCTCAACGCGCTGCATGCCGCGGCCGATATCTCTCCCGGCGCTCTGGCCGAGGTCGTGAAGATGCACGACGTGCCCGGCCACGACCTGGACACCATTCTCGCCGATCCGAGCTGCGAAGCCGTCGCGATCGCCTCGCCGGCGCCGATGCACGGCGAACATGTGCGCCGCGCCCTGATGGCCGGCAAGCACGTCTTCGTCGAGAAGCCGCTGGCGCTCCAGTTGTTCGACGCCCATTCGCTGGTCAAGCTGGCGCGCGAGCGTGGACGCATCCTCATGGTCGGCCATCTGCTTCGCTATCACCCCGTCGTCATGGCGCTGGTCGATCTGGCGCGCAAGGGCAGGCTCGGCGCCGTCAAGCACGTCTATTCGCGCCGTTTCAGCCTCGGCAAGATCCGCATGGAAGAAGACGTGATGTGGTCCTTGGCGCCGCACGATATCTCCATCGTGCTGGCCCTGATCGGCGAGACGCCAAGCTACGTGTCCGCCGAGACCACGAGCATCCTGACCCCCGGCATCGCCGATATCGCCAACATCCATCTCGGCTTCCCCAGCGGCATCAGCGCGCGCGTCTCGGTCTCCTGGCTCAATCCGACCAAGGAGCAGCGCACGGTGGTGATCGGTTCCAAGGCGCATGCGGTGTTCGACGACATCCAGCCCTGGGAGAAAAAGCTGCAGATCTACGATCATCGCGTCGACGTCTCGACCGGCCAGCCGACCATCGACCGCGCCGATCCCGTCTCGCCGGTCGTGGAACAGGCGGAGCCGCTGAAGGAAGAGCTTTCGCACTTCCTCGACTGCGTCGCCACCGGGCGCCAGCCCGTCACCGACGGCCACGAGGCCCTGAGCGTGCTGAGCGTTCTCGAAGGCGCGGCAACCTCGGCGCGTTCGAAGAACTCTTAGAGCTTTCGCGGCTTTTCCGGCCGGCGCTCTACAGGAGCGCGGGCATTTTTCCATCACAATTGCGGCCGCGGGCTTGCCAAGATTGACCGGGCGTAACATTGTCCGGCTGCTCGCGGGCGCGGCCCGCAGATCCAGTCAAGGGGAGTCTTCGATGTTTGCCTCAGTGCGTACTCTGGCCGTTTCGGCGGCCCTGGCCGGACTTGCGTTGTGCGCCGTTCCCGCGCAGGCGTTCGTTTACGGCGGCTATCACATCATGCCGACGAAATCCTACGCCGCGAAGATGGCCAAGCTCGGCCATACGCCTTCGGGCCCGATGAACTACTATGGCGGCTCGGTGTTCTCGAGCTCCAAGCTCGTCTCGGTGATGTGGGGTTCGGGCGTCAATTCGACGATTGTCTCGACCATTCCCGGATTCTCGGGCGCGATCGTGGACAGCACCTATGTCGACCAGATGGGCGAGTACAGCACCAAGGGCGTGGTCACGATCAACGGCCACAAGGGCACCAAGCAGACCATCACCCGCGGTAGCTATCTGGGCCAGGTCGTGATTACGCCCAAGAACCAGAACACGACCCTGGACGACACCGACATCCAGGCCGAGATCAAGCACCAGATCAACATCGGCGCGTTGCCGCCGCGCGATCCGAACACGCTCTACCAGATCTACTTTCCGCGCGACATCACCATCACCTTGGACGGGCTGACCTCCTGCGTGGATTTCGGCGCCTATCACTTCGCCACGATCGACACTGCGATCTCGAAGAAGAAGAATATCTTCTACGCAGTCGAACCCGATTGCGGTTCGGGCATCAGCTCGATCACCTTCGCCGCCAGCCATGAATTCGCGGAAGCGACGACGGACAACGTGCCGACTCCGGGCTCCAACCCCGATTTCCCGCAAGCCTGGAACGACTCTGCCGGCTTCGAGGTCGGCGACAAGTGCAGCGGCCATGGCACGCTGACCGCCACCGGCGGCAGCTGGATCGTGACCCAGTACTATCTGAACAGCAAGAACGGCTGCAGCACGGGCAACTACACCAGCCCGTAGTCGAGGATGCGCGGCCGGGAGCCCAGGCTCCCGGCTGCAGCATGCCGGGTTTGGCATAACGGAAATCGATCACATTTGCTGCTTCAGGCTTGCCAGGCATTCGGGCAGGCATCACTGTCTCACCCGCGTGCAGGCACGGCGCGCCGTTTAGCCAAGGGAGGCCTCGATGTTTTCCTCAATGCGCATTGCGGCCGCGTCGGCGGCCCTGGCCGGACTTGCGCTTTGCGCCGCACCCGCTCAGGCATTCGTGTACGGCGCCTATCACGTCATGCCGACGCCTTCCTATCTGGCGAAGATGGCCAAGATCGGCCGCGCGCCGGTGATGAATGCCGGGCTGATGAACTACTATGGCGGCTCCGTGTTCACGAGTTCCAAGGTCGTTTCGGTGATGTGGGGCTTCGACGTTCCGAGCTTCACTGTGAACGGCGTTCCAGCGTTCACCTCGGCCCTGGTCAACAGCATTTATGTCGACCAGATGGCCGAGTACGACACCCATCTGCGCGGCATCAACGGCCACAGAGGGACCTACCAGGACATCGGCCGCGGCACGTTCGTCTCCCAGGTCACGTTCACGCCCAGGAACAAGAACACCAGCCTGACCGATGCCGATATCCAGGCCGAGCTCAAGCATCAGATCAAAGTCCACAATCTCCCGGCTCCCGACCTGAACACCCTGTACATGATTTATTTCCCCAAGAACGTGACCATCAATCTGGACGGCTTGATCTCCTGCCAGGATTTCGGCGCCTATCACTTCGCCACCGTCGACACCAAGCTCTCGAAGAAGAATATCTTCTACGCGGTCGAACCGGCCTGCACCTATGGCTTCAGCACCATCACCTTCATCGCCAGCCATGAGTTCGCGGAAGCCACGACCGATAACGTGCCGACGCCGGGGTCCAATCCGGACTTCCCGCAAGCCTGGAACGACGCCGACGGCTTCGAGATCGGCGACAAATGCGGCACCAGCGGCACGCTGACCCAGGGCCAGAACCACTTCACGGTGACGCAGTACTTCCTCAACAGCACCGGCCAGTGCAGCACGGGCGATTATACCAGTCCCTGAAGACCGTACCGATACGGAGCCTTTCCAGCCCCTTCCTCCGCGCTTGCGGGGGAGGGGGTTTTTGTTAGTGTAACGATGGGTTAACCCAATATGCTCTTGATTCCGCGAGCGTTGTCGCAACAGGCGCCCAGCCGGGGCTTTGCATGAACGTCTGCATGGTCGTCCAGAACAACGTCACGCGCGACGGGCGGGTGATGCGCGAGGCCAACTCGCTGCAGCGCGCCGGCCACAGCGTGACGGTGCTGGGATTGCTCGATGCCGACGCCGCTTCGCCGGTCGAGTACCTGGACAGCGGGGTTCGCATCTTCCGGGTCTTCTGGCTCGCCAATGCCTATCGCAGCCTGATCTGGTCGGCGCTGTTGCGGGTGCTGCCGGTGTTCGCGGTCATCGTCGTGGTGCTCGCGGCCATCGCCTATGGGCTCAAGCTGCTCTTCGCCGCGCACGGCCCGCTCGCCCAGGGCGGGTTGGCGCTGATGCGGTTCGTCCGCGGCGCCATGGCATGGAGCGTGCTCGATGCCATCTATGCGGTGCTGGTGGTGCTGATCGCGGCCGCGCTCGTCTATCTGATATGGCGCGCCGCGCGGGCCTATCTCGGGCTGTTCGGTACCGGTGCGCGCATGCGCGCCAACGAAGAGGACACCATCCGCCGCTACGCCGAAGCGCTGATCAAGGAAGGCGCGCTCGACGACGCGGATTTTCCTTCGGTCAAGTCGCGCATCCCGTCCTGGGTTCCGGACTGGCTGCTCGCCGTGACTCTGGAGCCGCTCGAATGGTTCGGCGGCAATGCCACGCGTTTCACCCTGCTGCGCTACCGCGCGCGGGAGATGACCGAGGTCGCGGTCCGCATCAAGCCCGACATCGTCCATTGCCACGATTGCCTGACCCTGCCCACCGGCGTGCGCATCAAGAAGAAGCTCGGCATCCCGCTGATCTACGATGCGCACGAGATCTACGAGGCCGCCGCGACGCGCATGGCCGGCATCACCGACTATTATGCGCGCGTCCACAAGAAGTATCTCAAGCACGTCGACGGCTTCATCGCGGTCAACGACAGCGCCGCGCTCTATTACCACCATGCCTATCCGCAGACGCCCAAGCCGGTGGTGATCCGCAACGCCATTCAGCTCTCGCCCAGCGAACCTTATGACGGCCGGTTGCACGATGCGGCCGACCTGCCCGAAGATCGCCGGATCCTGCTCTATCAGGGCGGTTTCTCCGAAGGCCGCGGCTTGCCGACCTTGGTGCGCGCCGCGTTCCTGCTGCCGCCGAACTGGAGCCTGGTGATGATGGGCTGGGGCCCGCTCGCCGGCCAGCTCAAGCAGATCGCCGCGCAGGCGATAAGCCGCTCCGGCCGCGAGGGGGACCAGGAGAAGATCCGCTTCATCCCGCCGGCGCCGCAGAAGGAGCTGAAATCCTGGACCCAGGGTGCAACGCTGGGCATCATTCCCTATGACGGCAAGATGCTGAACCACTGGATCGCGACACCGAACAAGCTGTGGGAATATCCGGGCGCCGGCGTGCCGCTGATCGTGCAGCCCTTCCCGGAGATGCGCCGCGTGGTCACGACCTACAAATGCGGCTGGGTGCTGCCGGAGAGCCTGACCGCAAGCGGCATCGCCGACCTCGTGGCATCGCTCAGCGACGAGGAAATCGCGCAGGCCCGTCTCGGCTGCATGCGCTTCATCGAAGCCGACAATTGGAGCGCCCGCTACGAGAAGCGCCTGCTCGATCTCTATGCCGGCTTCGCGGGAAGCGGGACGCATGCGTAACTCTCTTCAGTGTCATTCCCGGCCGAGCGACACGACAGTGTCGCGAGGGGAAGGGAATCCATTTGGAGGCGCAGCCCACGCTCGCCGCCCATGGATTCCCTTCCCCTCGCTTCGCCTTCGGCTCCGCTCGGCCGGGAATGACACTTGGGACGGAGGCACCCAAACGCGATGACCCCCTCCCAGGCACTCCTACTCCTCGCCGCTTTCGGCATCGGCGTCGCGCTCACGGCCGTGGTGATGTGGGCGCGGGAACGTTGGAGCGCCCAATCGCAGAGCCGCGTGGCGCAGATCCGCGACACCTACGAGCCGCTGTTCGCCGATCTGTGGTCGGACGAAATGCACAAGCGGCTCGCGGCGCTGTTCGTCGCCCAGCGCGTGGCGCGCTCGAAGAGCGGCGCGCGCGGTCTGGGCCAGGTGCTCGTCTCTTTCGTGCGGCGCAGGCTCGCCGCCGAGAGCGGGGGCGACGCGTATGACGATGTGCGTCTGGCGCTGACCCTGCTCGCCAGCGATGCCGTGCGCCAGGCGCTCAAGGAGAGCGGGCAGGGTCTCGATCTCAGCGGCCTCGATTTCCGCGGCGCATCGCTGGCCGGCATCAATCTTCAGCGCTTCCGTCTGGCGCAATGCGTCTTCGACCGCTGCCGGCTCGCCGGCGCAAGGCTCAGCGACTGCGACCTTTCCGGATCGTCGCTGGTGGGCGCCGATCTATCCGGCGCCGATCTGCGCCGCGCGGATTTTTCGGAGGCCGATCTCACCGACGCCGACTTCACGCGCGCCAAGGTGGCCGGTGCGAATTTCACCAACAGCAACATCGGCGGCGCGATCCTGTCGGAGGCCCAGGGCCTGGTGCAGGAGCAGCTCGACCAGGCTTTCGGCGACAGCGGCACCGCGGTGCCGGAACGCATGCGCTTCGTGCCCGGCCGCGTCCAGCGCCTGCGCCGCGAGTAGACGATGACCAAGGACTTTTATTGCCATCCCAGTGCCGTGGTCGACGATGGCTGCACCATCGGCGCCGGCACCAAGATCTGGCATTTCGCGCATATCCTGGGCGGCACCCGCATCGGCGCGCGTTGCGTGATCGCCCAGAACGTGATGATCGGACCCAACGCCGTCGTCGGCGACGGCTGCAAGGTCCAGAACAACGTCTCGATCTATGAAGGCGTGACACTCGAAGACGACGTCTTTTGCGGCCCGTCGATGGTGTTCACCAACGTGCTCTATCCACGCGCCCATGTGAACCGGCGCGCCGAGTTCCTGCCCACCTTGGTGCGCAAGGGCGCCACAATCGGGGCCAACGCCACCATCGTGTGCGGCACCACGCTCGGTCGCTATGCCATGGTGGGCGCGGGCGCCGTGGTGACGCGCGACGTGCAGGACCATGCGCTGGTGATCGGGGCGCCCGCCCGGCGCATCGGCTGGGTCAGCCGCAGCGGCGACCGGCTTGGCGACGATCTCGTCTGTCCGCGCACGGCGGAGCGCTATCGCCTCGACGGTGCCGGATTGCGGCTTCTGGACTGAGGTCCGATGTTGCTTGAAAGCCCTGGTGCGCCGGGCCATAGTCCCGCCCCCGAAACCCGGCTTTTTGAGACGAAACCAACGCCATGAAACTCAAGCAATTGAACGAGGCCATCGCCGCGGCCTGCAATGTCCGCCCGCAACTGGTGACCGCGGTCCAGACCGAAACCTTCCGCCAGATCAAGGCCGCGTTGGACAAGGGCGAAAAGATCGTCGTGCCCGATTGGGGGATTTTCGCGGTCAAGGAGACCCCGGCGATGGACGGCAAGCCCGCGAAAAAGATCGTGCGCTTCCGCGACCGCACCGGCGAGATCGCCGAAAAGAAGGAAAAAAAGGGCAAGGGCGAGGGCAAGAAGGCCAAGCGGGAGAAGGACGGAAAAAAGGCCGAGCCCGTGGACAAGGAAGCCGGCGAAGACTAGCAGCGGGCAGGGCGGCACGCGCCATCGACACCCCTCGACAGGAGACCTCGGACGCAGCCGCGCCGGCGCATTGCCCCGGATCGCGTCGCTGTGGTTTTATCCGGCTAGATAGCCAGGGAGAGAAAACATGCGCGACTACCTGAAATTCTACATCGACGGCGAGTGGGTCGACCCGGTCGCGCCCAAGACCGAGGATGTGATCAATCCCGCGACCGAGGAGGCGTTCGCGCGGGTCTCGCTGGGTTCCAAGGCCGACGTGGACAAGGCCGTGGCGGCCGCGCGGCGCGCTTTCGAAACCTTCTCGCAGACGACGAAGGAAGAGCGGCTGGCGCTGCTCGAGAAGATTCTTGGCGTCTACCAGAAGCGCTATGGCGAAATGGTCGAGGCGATCTCCAAAGAAATGGGTGCGCCGCTCGGCCTCTCCAAGAACGCGCAGGCCGCGATGGGCATCGCCCATTTCAGCCAGGCCATGAAGGTGCTGAAGGACTTCCAGTTCGAGAAGGTCAGCGGCACGACCGCGGTGGTTTATGAGCCGGTCGGCGTCATCGGCATGATCACGCCGTGGAACTGGCCGATCAACCAGATCGCCTGCAAGGTGGCGCCGGCGCTGGCAGCGGGCTGCACCATGGTGCTCAAGCCCTCCGAAGTCGCCCCGATCAACGCCATCCTCTTCGCCGAGGTCCTGCACGAGGCGGGCGTGCCCAAGGGCGTCTTCAACCTGGTGAACGGCGACGGCCCGACGGTGGGCGAGGCGATGTCGAACCATCCAGGCATCGACATGATGTCGTTCACCGGCTCGACGCGCGCAGGCATCGCCGTCGCCAAGGCGGCTGCCAACACCGTCAAGCGCGTGGCGCAGGAGCTGGGCGGCAAGTCCGCCAACATCGTGCTCGACGACGCCGATCTCAAGAAGGCCGTGGTCGGCGGCGTGATGAACATGTTCTCGAACAGCGGCCAGTCCTGCAATGCGCCCAGCCGCATGTTCGTGCCGCGCGCCAAGCAGGATGAGGCGGCGGCGATCGCCAAGGCCACTGCCGAGAAGGTCAAGGTCGGGGATCCCTTCGCCGACGGCACGACCATGGGCCCGGTGGTCAACGAGACCCAGTTCAACAAGATCCAGGCGCTGATCCAGAAGGGCATCGACGAGGGCGCGCGGCTGGTCTGCGGCGGCGTCGGCCGTCCGGACGGCTTGAACCGCGGCTATTTCGTCAAGCCTACGGTGTTCGCCGACGTCACCAACGACATGACCATCGCGCGCGAGGAGATTTTCGGGCCGGTGCTGGCCATGCTGCCCTACGACAGCGAAGAGGATGCGATCCGGCAGGCGAATGACACCGTGTACGGACTGTCCGGGTACGTACAATCAGGAAGCCTCGAGCACGCGCGCAAGGTGGCGGCGCGGCTGCGCACCGGAAACGTTCATCTGAACGGCGCCGGCGTCGATCTCGCCGCACCCTTCGGCGGCTACAAGCAGTCCGGCACCGGCCGCGAATGGGGCGAGTTCGGCTTCGAGGAGTTCCTCGAGATCAAGGCGGTGATGGGTTACGAGGCGGCGTAGCCGCCGGGGATGTCATGGCCCGCGAATGCGGGCCACCCAGGTGACATCTGCTGCGTCGAAGCGGAGAGAAGTTTTCGTGCCGACCCCCAATGCCGTGCGGAACCCAACTGGGTGGCCCGCATTCGCGGGCCATGACACCTGCGTTTTTTCCATAGGTACGGTCCCCATCCCCGGCCGCGTGCTGATCGCGCCGATGACGGGGGTGTCGGACCTGCCGTTCCGGCGCGCGGCGTCGCGCTGCGGCGCGGCGTATGTCGCGACCGAGATGGTGGCTTGCGACGCCTTCGCGCGCGGCCGTCCCGACGTCGTGCGCCGCGCCGCGGTGGGCGATGGCTTGCCGCTGATGGTGATTCAGCTCGTCGGCCGCGATGCGCAATGGATCGCCAGGGGCGCGACGCTCGCCGAACAGGCCGGCGCCGATATCGTCGATATCAACATGGGCTGCCCCGCCAAGGAAGTCGCCGGCGCGCAGTCCGGCGCGGCGCTGATGCGCGACCTCGATCACGCGGAAGCGCTGATCGCCGCGGCGGTGAACGCCGTTTCCTGCCCGGTCACCGTCAAGATGCGCCTGGGCTGGGATTGCGTCGTCGCGCCCGAATTGGCGATGCGCGCCGAACGCGCCGGCGCGTGCGCGCTCACCGTGCACGGCCGCACGCGCCAGCAATTCTACGGCGGCAAGGCCGATTGGCGTGCGGTCGCCGCGGTGAAACAGGCGGTCACGATCCCGGTGATCGTCAACGGCGACGTGACCGACGCCGCTTCCGCACGCGAAGCGCTGGCGCAATCGGGCGCCGACGCGATCATGATCGGCCGCGGCGCCTATGGCCGCCCCTGGATCGCGAGCGTTCTCGACGGCAAGCGCCTCGAGCCCGATCTCGACGAGCGCCTGGCCATTGCGCTCGACCACTTCGCCGACACCTTGTCGTTCTACGGCGACGCGCTGGGCCTGCGCGTGTTCCGCAAGCATCTGGGCTGGTATGTTGAACATGCCCCTTGCGGAACTGCAGATCGGCGGCGCGCAGCGAAGTCCGCCCTCTGCCGAATGTCGAGCGCGCGCGAAGTCGAGCGCGCGCTCGCGGATCTCTGGCAAGGCGAATGGAGGATGGCGGCATGATCGAGAGGCGCGTCGACATCGCGACCAAGAACGGCGCGATGGCGACCTTCATCGTCCACCCCGAGCGCGGCGGGCCACATCCGGTCATCCTGTTCTTCATGGACGCGCCCGGCATCCGCGAGGAGCTGCGCGATATGGCGCGGCGCTTGGCCACGTCCGGCTACTACGTGATGTTGCCGAACCTCTACTACCGCTCCGGCGCCGAGGAGCTGGGTGTCTTCATCGGCGAGCAAGCGTCCGCCACGCGCAAGAAGATGTTCGCATTGATGTCGACGCTCTCGATCCCGCTGGTGATGGCGGATGGGGATGCATTGCTTGCCCATGCGTCGGGCGATCCCGCGGCGTCGAAGGGTCCCGTCGGCACGCTCGGCTATTGCATGAGCGGCCAATACGCCATCGCTGCCGCGGGCCGCCATCCCGAACGCGTGCGTGCTGCGGCCTCGATCTATGGCGTGCGGCTGAAGACGGACGCAGTGGATTCTCCGCATCTTGCCGCCGCCAAATCCAAGGCCGAGATCTATGTCGCCTGGGCCGAGACCGACCACTACGCCCCGCTCGAGGAGTTGCCGCCACTCGAAGCCGCGCTGCGCGAGAGCGGCGTCAAGCACGAGGTCGAGCTCTACAAGGGCGCCGATCACGGCTTCGCCTTCCCCGAGCGCCCCGCCTACGACAAGCAGGCGGCCGAGCGGCATTGGGAGCGATTGCTGGCACTGTATGGGCGGGCGCTGAGGTCTTGATACAAATTATTGTTGTCATGGCCCGCAAATGCGGGCCAGCCAGGTGACGCTTGCGCGATTTCGCAGCTTCTGACATTGACCCGGTTTGTATATTCTCCGCATGGCGATACGCTGAACAGCGGAGCTGATAAGTGAGGAAGCAATGCTGCGATCTGCGGCAGATTTCAATATTCCTCAACAGGATTGGGACAAAGCCAAGGCGGAAGCGCGCGCCGCGATGATTGAACGCGCCAAGCTGCGAGGGCGGCTTGCTTATTCCGAATTAGTTCCCAAGATTGAGACAGTTCGGTTTGAGGCATTCGACGTTCGCTTATTTCATCTTCTGGGCGAGTGTCGGTAGAAGAAGACGCCGCCGGCCGCGGGATGCTCAGCGCGGTAGTAGTTCACAAACGAGACGACATGCAGCCAGGACAGGGCTTTTTTTTACTTGCAAAGCATCTCGGGCGGGACACGAAGGATGTGCTCAAGTTTTGGATAAACGAGCTGAACAAAGTTCACGACTACTGGGCAAACAAAACCAAGCCATAGGAACGCCCAAGATCGGCCGCGCTTGTCGTGTTCGTCAGGTTGTGCAGAACCGACCTGGGTGGCCCGCATTCGCGGGCCATGACATTGGGAACATGACGGCGAGAGATAGCCCTAATCCTTCGCCCGCTCGACATAGGAGCCGTCTTCCGTCAGCACGACGATGCGCGTGCCCGGCACGATGTGGGTCGGCACCATGGTGCGCACGCCGTTGGACAGCATCGCCGGCTTGAACGAGCCCGAGGCGGTCTGGCCCTTCATCGCGGGCTCGGTCTCGGTCACTTCCAAGGTCACGCGCTGCGGCAGCTCGATGGAAACCGGCAGGCCGTTATAGGTGGCAAGCCGCACCTCCATGTTCTCCTGAAGGTACGGCGCCATGCCGCCCAGGATGTCGCTGCCGACATGGATCTGGTCGAAGGTCTCCGGCTGCATGAAGACGTAATGCTCGCCGTCCTGGTAGAGGTAATTGTAGGTCTGGTAGTCGATGAACGCCTTCTCCAGGCTGTCCGTGGTCTTGTAGCGCTCCGCCACCTTGACCCCGTCGCTGATGCGGCGCATCTCGAGCTGGGTCACGGGCGTGCCCTTGCCGGGGTGGATGTTCTCCGCCGTCAGCACGATGTAGAGCTTGCCGTCCTTCTCGATGACATTGCCCTTGCGGACATTGCTCGCCATAACCGAAACCACGATGACCTCTTCGCCGTTGAAGGCGGGCGTATAGCAGGGGCAAGGAAAAGGTCCAAGAGCCATGGCGCCATGGTGGTCCCGCGATGCCCATGCCGACCGCCGGCCCGCGCTCGTCGCGCGCGGCCGGATCAAGGACGCCTTGCGCGCCTGGTTTCGCGCCCGGGACTTCACCGAGGTCGAGTGCGGCGCGCTCGCTGTCTCGCCGGGGAACGAGGCGCATCTGCATGCCTTCGGGACGGAACTGATCGAGACCGGCGGCGCGCGGCGCACGCTCTATCTGCACACCTCGCCGGAGTTCGCGGCCAAGAAGCTGCTGGCGGCGGGCGAGGAACGCATCTTCGAATTCGCGCGTGTCTTCCGCAACCGGGAGCGCGGGCCGCTGCACGCGCCGGAATTCACGATGCTGGAATGGTACCGCGCCAACGAGGACTATGCGCGCGTCATCGCGGACAGCATCTCGATCTTGCGTCTCGCCTCCGAGACTGCCGGCACCGACATGTTCAGATATCGCGGACGCGACTGCGATCCCCGCGCCCAACCGGAACGCATGACGGTCGGAGATGCGTTCCGGCATCATGCCGGTGTCGACCTTCTCGCGACGCTGTCGGACAGAGGCGAGGGCGACCGCGATCATCTGGCGACGCGCGCGCGCCGTGCCGGCATGGAGGTTGCTGACGACGACACCTGGGCCGACATCTTCTCCAAGCTGCTGGTCGCGCGGGTCGAACCCAAACTCGGCGTCGAGCGGCCTTTGATCCTGTGCGAATATCCGCGTTGCGAAGCCGCGCTGGCGCGGGCCTGCACCCACGATCCGCGCGTGGCCGAGCGCTTCGAGCTCTATGTCTGCGGCGTGGAACTCGCCAACGGCTTCGGCGAGCTCACCGATCCGGTGGAACAGCGCGCGCGATTCGAGGCGGAGATGGCGGAGAAGCAGCGCGTCTATGGCGAGCGCTATCCCGTCGACGATGACTTTCTCGCTGCCCTGGCGCAGATGCCGCCTGCCTCGGGCGTCGCGCTCGGCTTCGACCGCCTCGTCATGCTGGCCACCGGCGCGCGGCGGATCGACGACGTGATCTGGACGCCGGCGCCGTAATGATCCTCCCCCGTTTACGGGGGAGGGGGACCACGAAGTGGTGGAGGGGGCGCCCCCTCCGTCTGCGCCGTTGTCGCGGCGCATCCACCTCCCCCGCTTCGCAGGGGAGGATCAGAACTACATCCGCGCCGGCGCTTCGTGTTTGCCCTTGAAGAACGCGCTGATCTTGTGGCGGGTCTGTTCCCACCACACCACGCGGGCGTTGGTCACCCAGTTCAATTGGATGACCTTGCGCGGGCCCTCGAACGGTTCGAAGCCGTGCCAGGCATTGGGCTGGTTTTTGAAGATGACGAGCGTGCCTTCGTCCGGCGGCACCTCGGCCACCACGGCGTTGAGGTCGGTCGCCGAGCGCAGCAGGCGCAGCCTTCCCTTCGGGCTCTCCCACCGGCCGTTCATGTAGATCAGCACGGTGATCAGCTTGGTCGTGCTGTCGGTGTGGATCTGGCCGTCGCGGGCGCTGGATTGCCCGCGCACCGTGACCATGGTCGGGCGGTGCGAAAGATTGATGCCGAATTTGTCCGCCACCGCGGCGCTGAACTCGGGGCCGCGGATCGCATCCATGAAGGCCTGGAATGCCGGCCCGTACTGCAAGGTGGGAAGCGGAAAGCTGCCGGGATGAGCCACAGGGGGGAAATCCCGCTCGATATCGGCAATCGCCTCGCTTCTCACGAAGCCCGGCACCATCAGATACGGAAACGGCTCGGCGACCAAGGTCGCATTGCGCACCGCCTCGACATCGATGGGAAGCGTCATGCCTCGAGCCCGATTTCCATCGCCGTGTACGCCGCGCTGACGATGCCGCCGTCGACGGGGAGCACCGTTCCCGTCACGAAGGACGAGGCGCGCGAGCAATAGAAGATCGCGGCCCCGATCATGTCGTCGTCGCGGCCGATGCGTTTGCGAGGCACCGCCGCCTCCATCTGCCTGCGCGCCACGGCGAGCACGGGGGCCAGCATCTTGGTGTCGAACGGGCCCGGCGCGATGGCGTTGACGTTGATGTTGTCGCGCGCCAGATGCTTGGCGAGATTGCGCGTCAGGTGATGCACCGCCGCCTTGCTCGCCGAATAGGCATAGCTCTCGAGCGTCGGCTGCAGGATGCCGTCAATGGAACCGATGTTGAGCACGCGCGCGGGCTCGTCCTGCGTCGCGGCCGCACGCAACAAGGGCAACAGCGCCTGGGTGAGCAGGAACGTGGCCTTGAGGTTGACCGCCATCAGCTTGTCCCAGCCGGCTTCGGAGTACTGATCGATCGGCTCGGCCCACGCCGCGCCGGCGTTGTTGACCAGGATGTCGAGCTTCTTCTCGCGCGCCTTGATCTCGTCCGCGAGTTTGCGCACTTCCGACGGATCGCCCAGATCGTGGGCGAGCGGGATGCAAGTGCCTGTCTTCGACAACTCCGCCGCCGCGGCGTCGCAGGCGGCGGCTTTGCGCGAGGAGATATAGGTTTTCACGCCAGCCTCGACGAAGCCCCGCGCGATCATTAGCCCGATGCCACGCGAGCCGCCGGTCACCACCGCGGTCTTGCCATTGAGGGAGAAAAGATCGGAGACGGACATGGGCAAACCTCATAACAAAATTTGTCATGGCCCGCGAATGCGGGCCACCCAGGTGACACCCTGCGAAATCTCGCAATTTTGGCTTCGATCTCGCGCGACAAACAGCATTGTGCAGAACCCATCTGGGTGGCCCGCATTCGCGGGCCATGACAATCGAGAATCTACCGATACCCCGCATTCACCTGGGCGAGCGCGGCCGATCCGGGGCAGAGCTCCTTTTCGCCCAGCCGGTTCAGGGGCGCGCCCACCGTCTTCAGATGCGCATGCAGGTCTTCGGGTTCGGGATCGACATAGAGCAGCCCGGTCACCACTTCGCCCTTCGCGGACTTTTCCTGCAGGAAGGCCATCGCGGCGGCGCGGTTGGTCGGATCGTAATCGGCATGAAGCTTGGCGAGTTTGAGGTACGAGCCGTCATGCTGGCGCACGACCTCGGTCGTGCCGGGTTCGAAATCGACCGTGATCTCGCTGCGCGCGGGGATGACGTCGATGCGGTTCATCGCCTCGTTGTGCTCGCGCACATAGTCGAAGCTCTTGGTCGAGCCGGCATGGTTGTTGAACTGGACGCAGGGGCTGATGACATCGAGCACGGCCGAGCCCTGGTGGCTGATCGCGCCCTTGATGAGGGGCACGAGCTGGTGCTTGTCGCCGGAGAAGCTGCGCGCCACATAGGTGCAGCCGAGCACCAGCGCCAGGCTGACGAGATCGATCGGCGAATCCGCATTGGTGCCGCCGGCCTTGGATTTCGAGCCCTTGTCGGCGGTGGCCGAGAACTGTCCCTTGGTCAGGCCGTAGACGCCGTTGTTCTCGCAGATATAGACCATGTTGACGCCGCGGCGGATGCAATGGGCGAACTGGCCAAGTCCGATGCTGGCGCTGTCGCCGTCGCCCGAGACGCCCAGATAGATGAGATCGCGGTTGGCGAGATTGGCGCCGGTGAGCACGCTGGGCATGCGGCCATGCGCGGAATTGAAGCCGTGGCTCTGGCCGAGAAAATAGTCCGGCGTCTTGGACGAGCAGCCGATGCCGGAGATTTTCGCGACACGGTGCGGCTCGAGGTCGAGCTCGAAACAGGCCTGGATCAGCGCGGCGCTGATCGAGTCGTGGCCGCAGCCGGCGCACAGGGTCGAGATGCGGCCTTCATAATCGCGATGGGTGAAGCCGAGCGCGTTCTTGGGGAGGCCGGGATGATGCAGCTTGGGCTTGGCGATGTAGGTCATGATGCGGTTCCGAAGTGATAGCCGAAGTCCCGGATGTCGCCGGCATAACGGGCAGCGACAAAGTCTCGTCCCCAGCCGTCGAAGTAGGAAGGATAGGGGCCGTGCGTGCTCGCGTTTTTGCGCGCAAGCGCGACGGAAAGGCCCAGCTTGCCGGCCACTCGCGCAAGATCTTCGGCGAGTGTCTCGAAGCGGCCGATGAAATCGGCGCCATCGAGGCAGTCGCGCTGTGGCCGCAGCACGAACAATCGCTCCAGCCGGCCCGCGTCCGCATCGATCTGGCGCAGCCATTGTGCAAAGCTGAGTGTCTGGAATTGCGGGAAAGTCGGCCTCAGTCGTTCGCGCGCGTGGCAGTAGAACGACACAAGCCGCTCCCAGGGATTGCGCACAAAGCCGAACGCGAAATATCCGACGAGGTCGGGACGCCGGGCCATCAGCTCGGGCAGAGTCTCGTGCGTGGTCTCGTGCGACACGGCATCTTCACCGTCGGCATAGGGCGCGAGAGCCGCGCGCACGCTGATCCCGCCGGTCTTGGGAACATGGGCGAAGACGAAGCGGCGCGCGTGGGAGACGATCATGGTCCGCCATCCTTCGAGGCTCGCTTCGCTCGCACCTCAGGATGACGGCTGTCGAAAAGCACGTCACCCTGAGGTGGCTGCGTAGCGGCCCTCGAAGGGCGACGTGCGAGGCACCCCGTCGTCACTCCGCTGCCTCTTTGCGCGTCACCGAAAGCCGCTCGGCGATGGCGCCGTGGATGAACCGCGCCGTGATCGGCGTGCCGTCGTAATGCAGGATCGAGATGAACCGCGCCGGATCGAGGCCGCATTCGTTGACGATCAGCTTGAGGAGCTGCGCGTCGCGGTTCTGCTCGATGACGAAGACCTGGTCGTGGCCATGGACAAAATCGCTGAGCGCGTCGGCGAAGGGGAAGGCCCGCACGCGCAAGCCGTCGAGATGGACACCCTGGGCGGCGAGGCTGGCGAAGGCTTCGTCCATCGCGGCCGAGGTCGAGCCGAAATAGATCACGCCGTGGCGCGACTTCTCCTTGGCGGCTCGCATCACCGGAGCCGGCACCAGGCTCTTGGCGGTCTCGAGCTTGCGCAGCAGGCGCTGCATCACGTCGGTGTAGTCCTTGCCGGACTCGCTGTAGACCGCGTAAGCGTTGTGCGACGAGCCGCGGGTGAAATAGGCGCCCTTGGTCGGATGCGTGCCGGGCAGGGTGCGATAGGGTATGGCGTCGCCGTCGACATCGAGATAGCGCGCAAAGGCCTTGCCGGCTTCGAGTTCCTCGGCGGTGATGAGCTTGCCGCGGTCATAGGTGCGGCTGTCGTCCCAGCTTAGCGGCTCGCACAGCCAATCGTTCATGCCGATGTCCAGGTCCATCATCACGAAGATCGGCGTCTGCAGCCGCTCGGCGAGGTCGAAGCTCTGGGCGGCGAACTCGAAGCTCTCGCGCGGATCCTCGGGGAACAGCAGGATGTGCTTGGTGTCTCCGTGGCTGGCATAGGCCGCGAGCAGAATGTCGGATTGCTGGGTGCGCGTCGGCATGCCGGTGGACGGTCCGCCGCGCTGGATGTCAAAGATCACCGCCGGGATTTCGGCGTAATAGGCGAAGCCGAAGAATTCCTGCATCAGCGAGATGCCGGGGCCCGAGGTCGCGGTGAAGCTGCGCGTGCCGTTCCAGCCGGCGCCCAAGACCATGCCGATGGCGGCGATCTCGTCCTCGGCCTGGACGATGGCGAACTTATTTTCGCCTGTCGCAGGATCGACGCGGAAGCGCTTGCAATGCGCGCTGAAAGCTTCGGCGAGCGAGGTCGACGGCGTGATCGGATACCAGGCGCAGACCGTGGCGCCGCCATAGACGGCGCCCAGGCCGGCGGCGTCGTTGCCGGCGATGAAGATGCGCTCGCCCACCTTGTCGGAGTGCGTGACCTTCAGGCCGCAGGCACCCTTCAGGTTCTTCTCGACATAGTCGTAGCCGAGGCGCAGCGCGGTACCGTTCAGTGTGACGAGCTTGGTCTTGCCCTTGAACTGCTTTTCGATCAGCGCGTCGATCACCTTGAGATCGAGGCCGAGAAGAGCGGCGAGGGCGCCGACATAGACGATGTTCTTGAGCAGCTGGCGCTCGCGCGGGATGGTGCCGGCCATCGAATTGGAGAGCTCGGTAAAGGGCACGCCCAGAACGGTGATGTCGCTGCGCAGCTTCTGACCGGTGAGCGGCTTGGTCGAGTCGTAGAGCATGTAGCCGCCCGGCTCGACCTCGGCGATGTCGCGGTCCCAGGTCTGCGGGTTCAGCGGCACCACGAGGTCGACGCCGCCGCGGCGCCCGAGCCAGCCTTCGCCGGAGATGCGCACCTCGTACCAGGTGGGCAGGCCCTGGATGTTGGAGGGGAAGATGTTGCGCGTCGCAACGGCCACGCCCATGCGCAGGACGCTGCGAGCGAACAGCTCGTTGGCGCTCGCCGAGCCCGAGCCGTTGACGTTGGCGAACTTGACGACGAAGTCGTTGGTGGCGGCGAGGGGTTTCATACGAGTTCACGACCTTTCAGAAGCACGTCACCCTGAGGTGGCCGCGAAGCGGCCCTCGAAGGGCGACGTGCGCCAGGTCGTTTCGCCAACAATTTCAGCCTCTCCCAGTTCCCGCGAATTGCAGCTTCCTTTTTTTCGCGGCGCCAGCCTTTGATACGTCTCTCGCACTCTTGTGCGTCTCGAAGGTCGCCAAATTTCCCGGCCCAGACCAATTCTACAGGTCGTCGCGAATGGGTGTAACCTTCGAACCTGCCGTCATTGTGCTCGCCAACGCGGATGTCAATGTCACTATAGGACGTCGAACCAACATAGTAGCTGCCATCAGAGCAGCGCAGCATATAAGCCCAGCCGCTCATTCTTCGCAGCCTTGCTTCGAGTTCCGCGCTACCTGCTCGGTAGGGCTGCACGGACGTGGGTACCCCACCCGGGTTTTCCGCCGCGCGTCGCCCTTCGAGGCTCGCTGCGCTCGCACCTCAGGGTGACGCGCTAAAGTAGAGCAGCATACCAGGGAGATCATCGTCCGCATGCCTGCGCCGTCTCCAGATAGAATTTCTGCATGTCCCAGGCGCCTGTCGGGCAGCGCTCGGCGCACAGGCCGCAGTGCAGGCAGACGTCCTCGTCTTTCACCATGACGCGCCCGGTCTTCAAATAATCGGAGACGTAGAGGTCCTGCGTCGTGTTGGGCGCCGGCGCGGTGAGATGGGTGCGCAGCTCGGGCTCGGGATCGTTGCCGGTGAAGGTGATGCAGTCGACCGGACAGATGTCGACGCAGGCGTCGCATTCGATGCAGAGGTTCTTCTCGAACACCGTCTCGACGTCGCAGTTGAGGCAGCGCTGCGCCTCCTTGAAGCCGAGCTCGCGGGTGAAGCCGAGCTCGACCTCCATGTTGACGTTGTGCAGCGTCAGCTCATGCGGCGCATGCGGCACCTTGAAGCGCAGGTCGAGCGACACGTCGTTGTCGTAGGACCATTCGTGGATGCCCATCTTCTGGCTGGCGAGGGTGTGCGGATCGGCCGGGCGCAGCTTCACATCCTGGCCGCGGCAGAGCAGGTCGATCGACACCGCGGCGGCATGGCCGTGCGCCACCGCCCAGATGATGTTCTTCGGCCCGAATGCCGCGTCGCCGCCGAAGAAGATCTTCGGATTGGTCGACTGGAAGGTCACCGCATCGACGACCGGCATCTCCCATTTGTCGAACTCGATGCCGACGTCGCGCTCGATCCAGGGAAAGGCGTTCTCCTGGCCCACCGCGACCAGCACGTCGTCGCATTCCAGATGCATGTCCGGCTCGCCGGTGGGCACCAGATTGCGCCGGCCCTTGGCGTCGCGCTCGGCCTTGACCTTCTCGAACAGCACGCCGTTGAGCTTGCCGTCCTTGTGGGTGAATTCCTTGGGCACCAGGAAGTTCAGGATCGGGATGCCTTCCGACATCGCGTCGTCCTTCTCCCAGGGCGAGGCCTTCATCTCCTCGAAGCCGGAGCGGACAACGACTTTGACGTCGGCGCCGCCGAGACGGCGCGAGGTGCGGCAGCAATCCATCGCGGTGTTGCCGCCGCCCAGCACGATGACGCGCTTGCCGATCGAGGTCGTGTGGCCGAAGGACACCGACGACAGCCAGTCGATCCCGATATGGATGTTCGCCGCCGCTTCCTGGCGACCCGGAATCTCGAGCTCGCGGCCGCGCGGCGCGCCGCAGCCGACGAAGATCGCGTCGTAGTTGTCAGCCAGAAGCGCCTTCATGCTGCTGATCTTCTGGCCGAACCGGGTCTCGGGCTCGAGGCCGAGAATGTAGCCGCATTCCTCGTCCAGCACTGTCTCGGGCAGGCGGAATTTCGGGATCTGCGTGCGCATCATGCCGCCCGCGAACGGGTCCTGATCGTAGATCGTCACGTGGTAGCCGAGCGGCAGAAGGTCGCGCGCCACCGTCAGCGAGGCCGGGCCGGCGCCGATGAGCGCGACGCGTTTGCCGTTTTTGGTCGCGGCCGGTCGTGGCAGGCGGGCGCGGATATCGTCCTTGTTGTCGGCGGCGACGCGCTTGAGCCGGCAGATCGCCACCGGCTGCTCCTCGACGCGGCCGCGGCGGCAAGCGGGCTCGCAGGGCCGGTCGCAGGTGCGGCCCAACACGCCTGGAAAGACGTTGGACTTCCAGTTGATCATGTAGGCGTCGGAATAGCGCCCCGCCGCGATCAGCCGGATGTATTCCGGCACCGGCGTGTGCGCCGGGCAGGCCCATTGGCAGTCCACCACCTTGTGGAAATAATTGGGGTCGGCGGCATCGGTCGGCTTCATGCCCGGGCGGCGCACGGCGCCACGAGCCGGGCCTTCAGCGATCGCGGAACTCATTCTTTTCTATCGAACTCCCGGCACGATGGACGGCGGGAAGGCGCCGGCCGCGGCGCCTTATAGCGGCCCGAACGAAGCAACGCCCCCTTTTTCTGATATTAGTCCCGAAGCCCCTTGAGGCAACAGCGGATTTCGCCCGGAAAGCGCGCCATGGACATTCGTCTCAATCCCGACCAGCAGAACATTGACGACGCGGTAACCAGGCTCTGCGAGGGCTTCGACGACGGCTACTGGAGCGCATGCGAGGCCGAGGCGCGCTTTCCGCACGAATTCCACAGGGCCGTCGCCGAGGCGGGCTTCCTGGGCATCGCCATGCCCGAGGCCCTGGGAGGGGCGGGGCTCGGCGTGGCCGAGGCCGCGATCCTCATGCACGCGGTGGCGCGCAGCGGCGGCGGCTTCGCCGCGGCCTCGGCGATCCATCTCAACATCTTCGGGCCGCATGCCATCGTGGTCCACGGCACGGAAGAACAGAAGCGGCGCATGCTGGTGCCGCTGATCCGTGGCGACGAGAAGGCCTGTTTCGCCGTCACCGAGCCCGACGCCGGCCTCGATACCACCAGCATCGCGACCTTCGCGCGGCGCAGCCATGCGGGCTACATCGTCAGCGGGCGGAAGATCTGGACCACCACGGCGCAGGAAGCGGACCGCATTCTCCTGCTCGCCCGCACCGCCAAGAAGGCCGACGGCAAAAAGCCGGCCGACGGCATGACGTTGTTCTACACCGCGCTCGACCGCAAGAAGATCGAGGTCCGGCGCATTCCCAAGATGGGCCGCGCTGCGGTGGATTCGAACGCGCTCTTCATCGACGACCTGTTCGTGCCGGACGAGGACCGTATCGGCGAGGAGGGCAAAGGCTTCCGCTATCTGCTCGACAGTTTGAATCCGGAGCGGATTCTGATCGCTGCGGAAGCCATCGGTCTGGGCCGCGATGCACTCTCGCGCGCGGCGCGTTATGCGAAGGAGCGCGTGGTGTTCGGACGGCCCATCGGCCAGAACCAGGGCATCCAGCATCCCCTGGCCGAGGCGTGGGCCTATCTCGAAAGCGCCTGGTGGATGACGATGCGCGCGGCCTCGCTCTTTGACGCGCGCGAACCCTGCGGCGCCGAAGCCAATGCGGCCAAGCTGCTCGGCGCCCGCGCGGCGTTCGATGCCTGCAAGAAGGCGATCATGACCCATGGCGGCATGGGCTATGCCAAGGAGTTCCAGGTCGAGCGCCTGTTCCGCGAAAGCCTGATCCCGATTCTGGCGCCGGTGAGCGAGCAATTGGTTTTGAGCTACATCGCCGAGAACGTGCTCGACCTGCCGAAGTCGTATTAGTTCAAGGGGCGCCGCCCGGCGCATAGCGCGCAGGGAACGCAGCAAATGCTTCAGCCATTGCGCTCATCGGGTGACGTGGAAGGATAGTGACATGAAGGTCAACTTGCAGGGCCAACATCCCAGTCGAGGCGATTACCGTCCTTGAAGAAGCGGATGGAACTCTCGCCGACGATGAGCTTGGTTCCATAATTGTAAGCTCGATAATCTTCGAGGATTGTAGCGTCGCTCGGCGCCGCGAGCCCCAGTTGGTGGGCTGCTGCGAGATATTTCTGGCGGAACTCTTCTTCTGTGTAGCGCATCGCACCAACTCCAAACGCCCGAAGAGTGCAGCACGTTCCCTGAAGGGCAGGTTAAAGCAACCTTTTGATAACGTTTAGCATTCGGAACGACCTGCGGCGAAAAAATGGCGGAGGCGCGGTTGCGCCCGCAGGATCGCTTGCCGGTGCGGCGCTCCGTCCTGGCTCAAGCACTTCCTGTCCCTAGTCCTGATAGCTTCGCGCTGCATTGGTAACGGTTTATTGACTGCTTGGCGAACTTGCCTCAAGATTGATTCCGTTCGTCTTGCTCGCGGGGCTCGAATGGCAGGGGATGACGTCGACGCCGGTCATGATCAGATTTCCAGCTTCAATCTCGGTACCGATGCTGCCAAGTTGCTTCAGGCACGGCTGGCCAAAGGGGACGATATCCTCCGGCTGACGGAGTTTCAGGGCCGCACCATTGGTTATTTTGTCTCCGCCGATGTTTGGCGCCTCATTTCGTTTGTCTTTCATCTGATCTCGGAGGGCGATAGTGAGAAACTTGAGATCATTATGACCGGTAAATACGGTGAGCGTCATCTCGACACGGTGGCTGGGGATTTGTCGTTGGAAGAGGTCTTCGGACGGGCTGCCAAGAGAGCGAGCCGCTGATCCACAAGAAGACATTTCCGGGGCGGGGATAATGTATCTATTCACGGGTTTGATCGGGCCTGCATCGTTTAGATTTGGGTCGGCAGCAACTAAATACCTCGCTCACAGCCCGAGCCCGATCGACAAGGATTGTCTTGAGGCCTTTTTCCTCTCTCTTCAATCGGCGCCTGTCCAGGCCAAGTTTTTTCGTACTTCCTCGACATTGACTGTCACCGTCTGCAATCACGCAGTTGTCTTCACGTCAGCAATGAACCGCGTACTTCTGGTCGAACCGTTGAGGCCCTGACAATGCACACCCATCTCTACACCGCTGCCAAGGCGGGGCTAGCCATCGTGGGGGGAATCTTCGAGCTAGCGGGCGTGTTCGCCATGAGTGCGCGTTATATAAACGTCGACCTTTTGGAAGTATTGCCGGGCTTGGCCAGCGCGTTATGGCGGGGCCAATTGGCCCGCGATATAGCAAATCTCGAGCAGATTACTCGCGAAGACGTCGTGACCACATTGCAAGGCTTGAGCCTAATCGGCCTTGGCTTTCTATTCTCAACGGCCGCGAATGTCCTGGCTGCATTTGACTGACACCGCGAAAGTTTCTCGATTCACACAAATCGCTTTCCGGAACGAGGCCTTCCCTTCGCATCGCTCGGTGGGAATGACCCTTTGAAAAGCGCGTGCAGAAATAGGGTGAGCCGAGGTCGGGACAAGAACTAGTTGCGACCCCAAGATTTGTTTCTTTTCGTCCTTGGACGGATGCAGGTAATGTGGACCCATGACAATCCCGATCCTCGAAACCGAGCGCCTCATCCTACGCGGCCACATGCTCGAGGACTTCCCGGCCTATGCGCAGATGTGGGCCGATCCGCAGGTCACCCGCTTCATCGGCGGCTCCCCCCTGAGCGAGGAGGAGGCGTGGGCGAAATTCCTGCGCGTCGCCGGTCATTGGGCGCTGCTCGGCTACGGTTTCTGGAGCATCGTCGAGAAGGCCAGCGGCACCCGCATCGGCGAGGCCGGCGTTCTCGGCATGAAGCGCGACATGGAGCCCAGCTTCCACGACGTGCCGGAACTCGGCTGGGGCCTGCTGCCCTCGGCGCAGGGCCAGGGCTTTGCCGGCGAGGCGATGCGCGCGATTCTTAGCTGGGCCGAAACCCGCTTCGGCAAGGTGCGCATGGTCTGCATCATCGATCCCGGCAATGCGCCGTCGCTGAGGCTGGCCGCGAAGCTCGGTTTCTGCGAATGCGCGCGCACCATGTACAAGGGTGAGCCGATCGTGCTGCTCGAGCGCTTGCCTTGACGCCTTTCCTTTTGCTCATCGACAGCTAGAGTCGGCCGCGGAGGAAGTTGATGCCCGGTCTTTATTTCGAGGAGTTCCAGGTCGGACAGAAATTCGTCCACCCGATCCGCCGCACCGTGACGGAAGCCGACAACGTCTTCTTTACGGCGATGACGCACAACCCGGCGCAACTCCATCTCGACGAGGAATACGCAAAGGGCACGGAGTTCGGCGCCCGCATCGTCAATTCGCTGTTCACCCTGGGACTGATGATCGGGATCTCGGTCGGCGATACCACGCTGGGCACCACCGTCGCCAATCTCGGCATGGACGAGGTGCGGTTTCCCAAGCCCGTCTTCCACGGCGACACGCTGCATGTGGAGACCGAAGTGCTCGAATTGCGCGCCAGCAAATCGCGCCCCGGGCAGGGCATCGTCACCTTCCTGCACAGGGCGATCAATCAGCGCGGTGAGATCGTCGCTCAGTGCAAGCGCAGTGCGCTGATGCTGGGTCGCAAAAGATGATGCTGCGCTCCCTCCTCTTCGTCCCCGCCGACAGCGAGAAGAAGCTGGCCAAGGCTTCCTCGTCGCCCGCCGATGCGCTGATCCTCGATCTGGAAGATTCGGTCGCGGCGGAGAACCGCGCGAAGGCGCGCGGCCTGGTCCGCGAGTTCCTGAAGACGTCGCATGCGCCGGCCGTCTGGGTTAGGATCAATCCGCTGGGCAGCGAGGATTTCATCCGCGACATCGAATCGGTGACGGCGTCGAAGCCCGCGGGCTTCGTGGTGCCGAAGCCGGATGGCCCGCAGACGCTGGACGTCATCGACGCGCATCTGATGACGCGCGAGACGCAGGCGGGTTTGCCGCACGGCTCGATCAAACTGTTGCCGGTCGCGACCGAGACTCCGACGGCGGTGCTGTCGCTTCAGGACTATCGCTCGAAGCCGCCGCGGCTGGCGGCGCTGACCTGGGGCGCGGAGGATCTGGCGGCCGCGCTCGGTGCCGCAACCAACCGCGGCGACGATGGCGAGTTCCTGCTCACCTACAAAATCGTGCGCACGCTGTGTCTCATCGCCGCCAAGGCTGCGGACGTTCCCGCGATCGAGACTTTGCAAGCAGATTTCCGCGACAGCGCCGGCCTCGAGCGCGCGGCGCGGGCGGCGCAGCGCGAAGGCTTCTCGGGCATGCTCGCGATCCATCCCGACCAAGTGGAGACGATCAATGCCGCCTTCACTCCGTCGCAGGCCGATGTCGCGCATGCGCGGCGCGTGGTGCAAGCCTTTGCCGGCGGCGCCGGCGTGGCTTCACTCGACGGTAAGATGCTCGACCAGCCGCATTTGAAACAGGCCAAGCAGGTGATCGCGCTGGCGGAGACGATTGCGGATCAAAAAATAACGGCGTCACCCTGAGGTGCCTGCCCCGCGCGCTTCGAGGCTCGCTTCGCTCGCACCTCAGCATGACGCGGGCGGGTCTCGAAGGGTGCACCCCTATCGCGACGGCGCCTGCCTGTGCGCCTTGGCCCGCACCATGATCCAGCCATAGAGCACGACGATCAGCGCCACGAACAGCGCCGTCGCCACTTCGTTGATCCAGGGGAAATCCACCGGCGCGAGCTGGAACGGCGTGCCGCTGCCGGTCGCGGAGATTACGCCGGCGTTGATCACGCCCCACAGGCTCTCGCCCACGATCATGCCCGATGCGATCAGCACCGCGAGCCGCTTGGAGTATTCCGGGCTGGGCGTGCCGCGTGCCCAATTGTCGTAGAGATGGCCGATGATCGCGCCGAAGACGACGGGCAAAGTCGCGCTCATCGGCAGATAGATACCGATGCCGACGGCCAGGGGGGAAAGCCTGAGCCACTTCATCGCGCCCATCAATTCGTCCAGCAGAATGAGGCCGACACCCAGCCCCATGCCGACATAGAGCATGTACCAGTTGAGATTGCCGCCGATCACGCCCTGCGCCAGCGCGGAGATCAGCGTCGCCTGCGGCGCCGGCAGCGGCTTGGTGCCGGCGACGACGTGGAGGTTGGGCGCGCCGAGAAAGCCCATCGAATGGGCGATGATGTTCAGCACCGGCGGGATCACGGCGGCACCCGCGATCACGCCGACGATCAGTGCCCATTGCTGCGCGCGCGGCGTCGCCTTGACCAGCTGACCGGTCTTGAGGTCCTGGAGGTTGTTGTTGGAGATGGTGGCGATGGCGAAGACGATGGCGGTGGCGAACAGCGCGAAGGCGACAAGCGCTTGGCGCGCATCGGCGCCCGGATGCACCACCGCGACGAGCACCAGGGTGCAGAACAGGATCGCGAGAATCCCCACCCCGGAGATCGGCGAGTTCGAGGCGCCGATCAGGCCCGCCATGTAGCCGCAGATCGCCGCGATCAGGAATCCGCCGATGAAGACGAAGGGGATGGCGGTGGCGATCAGCGCGGTCGTCCGGCCCACAAGCGGCGTGGGCTGAAGGAACTCGAACAGCAGCCAGGCGATCACCGCCAGACAGGCCAGCGCGATCAGTGCGATGGCGCCCGGTGACATGTCGGTGTCGGTGCGCTCGCCCTTGCCGCCCTTTGCGGCGCGCGAGGCCGACAGCGTCGAGACCACGCCGCTCACCACGGGGCCGATCAGCTTCATCAGGGTCCACACCGACGCCACCGCGATGGCGCCGGCGCCGATGAAGCGCACATGCTTGCGCCAGATGAAGTCCGTGTAGTTGTCGACGTCGGCGAGCGTGAAGGGATTGTGCGGCACCGGAAAGGGATGCGCGGTGAGATAAGGCACCGCCACGCCCCACGAGATGAAGAGGCCGAGCAGCATCGCCATGCCCACGCTCAGGCCTACGAGGTAGCCCGCGCCGACGAGCGCGAGCGAGAACCCCATGTCGAAGCCGCTCGCCGCGTTCGGCCAATTGAAGCGGTCGAGGCGGAAATAGCGCGTGAATTCCGCGGTGGCGTAACCGGTGGCGGCGACGATCGCCAGCCCGGCAGAGGCAACGGCGCCATAGATCACCGCCATCAGGCCTTCGCGCGACTCCGTGCTGTCGCTCTTGCGCGCAGCCTCGCCGACTTCAAGCACCTCGGCTGCGGCGACGCCTTCCGGATAGGGCAGGTCGGTGTTCACCACCATCGCGCGGCGCAAGGGGATGGTGAACAGCACGCCCAGGATGCCGCCCGAGGCGCAGATCCAGAACGAGGTCCAGAACGGAAAGTCCGCCCACCAGCCGACGATCAACAGTCCCGGCAGCACGAAGATGATCGCCGACAAAGTCCCCGCCGCCGAGGCGATCGTCTGCACGATGTTGTTCTCGAGGATGGTCGAGTCCTTGAACGCCGACAGCACCGCCATCGAGATCACCGCCGCCGGGATCGAAGTCGCGAAGGTCAGGCCAACTTTCAGGCCCAGATAGACATTGGCCGCGGTGAACACCAGCGTGATCAGGATGCCCAGGATCGTGCCGCGGAGCGTGAATTCCAAGACCTTGCCGTCCATGTGGCGTCCCCGCTAACCGTTCTTGTCATTCCCGGCCGAGCGGAGCGAGGGGAAGGGAATCCATGGCGCCGCGCTTGTGTCGCTGGATTCCCTTCCCCTCGGTCGCTTCGCGACTCGCGGCCGGGAATGACAATCTTCTCGACTACGCTACGGGATTTCGATTTCGCCACAAGAGGGGTGGCAAGAAAGAAAAAGAGGGAAGGCTTTCGCCCTCCCTCTCTCTCGGCCGTCCCATGTTGCCCCAGAGGACGGCCGGCGCGGCCCCCTTTGAGAGCTTAGTAGTGAACCACCTGCGCGGTGTTGCCGACCGCCGATGAGCTGACATTGACCGTGCCGCCGACATTGTAGGCCTGCACGTTGGTCGTCGAGTTGGTCGAGGACTGGTTGAGCTGCTTGGTGTTGACGTAGTTGTACTTGGCGTTGGTGTCCTCGGTGTAGACGTTGCCGGCGACCGAGCCCTGCACGTTGACGTCGTTCTGCACCTGGGCGGCGAAGACGTTCGTCGCCTGGCTGGGATCGCCGACGGCGCATTGCTGCTTCGAGTTCACCACCGTGTAGGCCGGGTCGGTCGAGATGTCGGCGGTGTTGCAGGCAACCTGCGTGCCCATGTTGACGCTGCCATTGACATTGGTCGCCTGCGCGTTGAGATCGGCGCCGACCGCCGCGCCCGAAGCATACTGATCGTTCTTGACCAGGGTGTTGTTCATCGTCACCGCCTGGAAGGCGTTGGCGACCGCCGTGGCGCTGCCGTTGACGTCGCCGTTGACGTTGTCGGCTTCCGCGTTGGTGTTGGTCCACACACTGTCGAGATTGATCTGCTTGTTGACGATGTCGCTCTCGCTGACATTGCCGTTTGGCGCGCCGCCGTCTGCAGGCGCACCGGCAGTGTCGCCGGAGCCGGCCGGTGTGTTGGCCGCTGTCTGTGTCGGCGCCACCGTCATCACCGGCAAGCCGGCTGCGTTCGGGCTGGTGTTCGGACCGCTGGGCCCGACTTCCATCACGGGAAGGCCCTGAACATTGGGACTCGTGTTCGGACCGGTGCGCGAAACCTGCATCACAGGCAAGCCTTGGACGTTCGGGCTGGTGTTCGGGCCCGAGCCGCCGCCGACCTGCATCACCGGCAGGCCGTTCGCGTGGGTGCTAGTCAACCCGTCCGCGTAGGCCGCCATCGGAATCATCAGGATTGCTGTACCAGCGATAAGGGTCCTGGCGAGATTGGTCATTGTGCTTCTCCTCTTTCATCGCGGTCGCGGGGCGATAGGTTTCGACCGGCTGGGGCTCGGGTTGGGGGCGTCTCTTGTCGGTTGCGTCGGCCAAGGGATCGTTGTCGGTGTCGAGATTGGAGGCGCAGGCGTTCGACGGAATGCGGTAGAGCCGCGAGGTCATCTCGAGCACCGCGCGCTCCACCACCGAGCGCACCGCGAGCTGCACCGGCTCGAGCGCGCTTTCGCCGACCGAGGCGTCGAAGAAAGTCTGGCCCAGGAAGTCGAACACGCCGGCCTGGATCTGATGGCCGATGATCTGCTTCTGGTACGAGATCACGTCGACGACCTGCAGCGTGTTGGTGTCGACGAGGCGCAGGTCGAGGCCGACATTCATGACATAGAGGCTGGCGCTGGCCGAGCCTTTGATGCCGTTGGTCGTGGTCTGCCCGCCGTCGCCATTGGCGCCTTCGGAGCGGATGTTGAAGTTGAGCTCCGTGATGCCGCCGACCATGTAGTAGTCCGAGCCCGGGATCGAGCCGGCCAGGATGCGGCGATAGTCACCCGGCGCCACCTGCGGCTTGTCGTTGCCGATCAGCTTGCTGCTGGCGTATTTGAGCTCCATTTCGGCGACCGAGGTGTCGAAACGCTCGACCAGCTGCACGCCGGACTTGGCGAGCGCCGACATCGCCATCAGCGCGGCGCCCTGCGTCAGCTTGCGGCCCGAATTGTCGCTCTCGTTCTTGCCGGTGTAGTCGGCGATCTGGCCCACCGCGATGCGCAGCGGTCGCTGGGCGGTGTAGCGGCCCATGCAGCGCAGCGCCTGCGAATAGGGAGTCTCGTTGCTGATCACCGGCGAGCCGCCGATGGGAACGGTGTAGCGCCCGTCACTCTCGGGCGTCGTGCTGATGCAGCCTTCCAGGGCGATCAGCGCGAGCACCATCGCCAGTGGCATCATCAGGTGTTTTCGTCCGCGCGCGGTCATGGGATGGGGCCTCCCCTTCGCTTTCTTCAGTGCACGTTGTTGTTGGCGTTTTGATCGCCGTTGTTGGTCTGGACGGAGTCGACGATGACGATGTTGTTCGAGCCCGCGGTGACGACGTTGAGCTGGTTGCCGATCGCGGTCGCTTGGCCGTTGACGCCGCCGCCGAAGCCGCTCTGGCCCGGCGTGAAGTTCTGCACGCCGCCCACTTCGGCGAACGACGAGGAGGTGATCTGGCCGTTGACGACTTCGAGATTGCCGTTGGCATCGCGCAGCGACGAATTCACGGGCGCGTTCTGCGAGGTCGAGCTCAGGCCGATCGGAGCGTTGTAGTTGCTCGCGGCGTCGTACGAGCCGGCTTCGGCCAGGCTCGCGGTGGCGGCGAGGAGTGCGGCAGAGATCGCAAGACGCTTCAACATGATGGGCTCTGGCAATGGTGTCGCTCGCCAGGACAGCAACCCCCGTGCCACGCCGGGGCCGCCTTCCATGGCCCGGTTGGTTCAAAGCGGGACGCGGTTCGGTATAGTCGCGCTAACCGGTGTGCCGCGGGCGTACCGAAAGCAGAGGTGGACCTTGGCACGTCTGGAATTCTTCTTCGACGTCTCCTCGCCCTGGACCTATCTCGCCTTTACGCGGATTCACGACGTCGCACGGCGCACGGGCGCACAGATCGTCTGGAAGCCGATCCTGGTGGGCGGCGTCTTCAATGCGGTCAATCGAGAGGTCTATGAGCGCCGCGCCCATCCCGATCCGCGCAAAGCGTCCTATTCCGGGAAAGACCTTCAGGACTGGGCGCGCCTCGCGGGCATCGTCATCGGCAAGCCTGCTGTGTTTCCGGTCCGCGCCGTCACAGCAATGCGCTGCGTGCTCGCAGCCCAGGAGCAGGGCGCATTGGTGGAATTGTCCCGCGCCATGTTCGAGGCCTATTGGCGCGACCTCAAGGACATCGGCCAGACCGAGGTGCTGGAAGAGACGATCGCGGCCACCGGCCTCGACCCGGAAGATATCCTCTCACGCGCCGGCTCGGCAGAAATCAAGGAGCGTCTGAAGGCCAATACGGAGGAGGTGATCGCGCGCGGCGGCTTCGGCTCGCCGACCATGTTCGTCGATGGCGACGATATGTATTTCGGAAACGACCGCCTGCCCCTGGTCGAAGCGGCCCTGATGCGCGACGGATTTGGCACTGGCGCCCCTTGAACGGCGGCCGGCCGGGGCCAAGTTAAGGGAGCGGCGATGCCGCCAATGGAGGCCTCCATGTCCGATTCGAGCCAAGGCGCCGCTGCCAGTCAGCCTCTGCCTGTGCCCACGCACCAGCCATTCCCGGTCGTGCGCCTCGCCTATGCGTTCGTTTTCGCGCTTGTCGCCTGGATGGCGCTGTGGCTGGTCTTCGTCCTGGGCGTGGCCCAGTTCGCGATCCTCGCCGTCAGCGGCCGGGTCAACGACGAGCTCAAGGGCTTCACGCTCGGTCTGGTGCAGTATCTCTGGGAGCTTTTGGCGTTCATCGTCTTCATTCGCGACGAGCGGCCGTTCCCGTTCGCACCCTTTCCCCGCCATCTCTGACAATCGATAGTAGAGACCGGAACGACGCCCTCGCGGCTTCGCCTGGCACGCGTGCCATTCGCGCTTGTGTTTCAGATGCTTAGCGGCCGCGCGGGGATGTTGCAGGAATGCCCGCCCGCCTGCATCTTCGGTGTGGCATATTAGGTACAAATGTTGGCCGAAGTAGCGCAGGGGCCTGTGCGCACAGGGATAATCCCCTTGCCCCTATGCTGACATTCCCTCAATCTTCATACGCCTAATTGCGTCGACTGGGTCCGCTCGGGGTGAGCGGGGCGTACTTGGCAATTTCATGACCCCGCCGATAAAGGGGTCGCAACGGGGAGTTCAAAATGCCTGCGAAGCGTTCGCTGGGGACGAGCCAGTCCCTTACCTTCATTGGTGCATTGCTCGTTACCACCGCATTCACGGTACCGGCATTCGCGCAGATCGAAACCGTGGTTGTGACCGCCGAAAAGCGTTCGGAGGACATCCAATCGGTGCCGATCGCGGTGACGGCCTATACGGCGCAGGATCTCGCCGCCCACCAGGTCAATCAGTTCAAGGACATCCAGTTCTCGACGCCGAACGTCTATTACAGCAAGACGAACTTCACCGGCACGAACTTCGCGATCCGCGGCATCGGCACCCAGGTGATCTCCGGCGACGCCGAATCCGGCATCGCCTTCAACATCAACGACATCTTCTACGAGTCCGCGCCCGTCGACTCCGGCCAGTTCTACGACATCGACCGGGTCGAAGTGCTGCGCGGCCCGCAAAGCACGCTGTACGGACGCGGTGCGACCGGCGGCGCCGTCAACGTCTTCTCGGCCCGTCCCAAGCTCGACGCCTTCGCCGCGAGCATCGATGCCAGCTACGGCACCTACAACACCTCCGAGATCAAGGGCATGGTCAACATGCCGATCATCGACGGCCAGCTCGGCGTGCGCGTCGCGGCCGATTGGATCCGCCATGACGGCTACGACACCAACGTCGATGCCGCCGCGGGCGATGCGCACCCCGACTCGCGCGACCAATGGTCCGCGCGCGGCAGCATTCGCTGGCAACCGACCAACGACACGACCGTCGATGTCATCGTCGAACATGGCGATGAGAACGACACGCGCATGCGCGGCGAGAAACAGCTCTGCCACACCGACCCGTCGGGCGTGCTGGGTTGCTTGCCGGACGAACTCGCCAACCAGCCGGTGAATCCGAACGCCACGTTCTTCAACATTCCCGTCAGCAGCCAGGCGACGCTGCAAGTCTTCGGGCCGGTGCTCGGTCCGGCGGCTGCTCTGCTCGGATTGTTCGATCTTACGCAAGCCTATGTCGCGCCTCCGGGCGCGGTTCCGAGCAATCCGCGCACGATCAACTCCGACTTCACGCCCACGACGAAGGGCCGCGGCAATTCGATCACCGGGGAAGTGAAGCAGAAATGGGCGGACTGGCTCGACATGACTCTGGTGGGCGGCTACGCCGACGGCGAGATCAAATCCCAGGAAAGCTACACCAACTCGCCCGGCGCTCCGTTCGATCCCGTCAAGCTCGCCACCAGCGAGTTCGTGTTCGCATCGACTTTGCAGGCTTATGCCGCGGGCGGCCTGGTTCCGCCTTCCTTCGCCGATCCGGTCAATGGTCCCTATGCCTTCATACTGAATCCGCCCACGCCGGGGACACTGCCGACCTCGAACTTCACCAACAACGGCATCATCGGCGGCTCGATCAACCGCTACACCAGCAATCCGTTCGCCTATGACCAGTCGAACGGCGTTTCCAAGCAGTGGTCGGCGGACCTTCGCTTCAATACCAATTTCGACGGCCCGCTGAACTTCATGCTCGCCGCCTACTATCTGAAATACGACGCCGCCGGCGATTACTTCGTGGGCGCCAACACGCTGGACTACGGCCAGACCCTGATCGGCGGAATACTCGGGCCGGTGCTTGCGCTACTTGGCGAGCCTGTCCCGGGATGTAATACGACGGGCTGCATCTTCGGTACGCCGTACTACGACAACAACACCGAGCGCAGCAACGTCGATTCCAAGGCCATCTATGGTGAGGCCTACTGGACGGCAATTCCCGACACCTTGAAGGTGACGATCGGGTTGCGCGGCACCCAGGACATCAAGGACTACACCGGCGGCATCCGCATCTTCAACGGCTTCATGCCCATCGGATCGAATGACGCCACCGCGGCCATGCAGACCTGTTACGGCGAGTTCGCAGCGGGCAATCCGCAACAGGCGGGCTGCGACCTTGGTGCGGCGACCAACACGCCCGGCATCTACCAGAACACGCATCGCGACTTCGAGCAGCTCACGGGTCGCGCGGTGATCGACTGGACGCCCAAGCTGAGCTTCACCGATCAGACCTTGATCTACGCGTCCTATTCGCGCGGTTACAAGGCCGGCGGCTCGAACCCCGGCGTGCAGCCGGGCAATATCGGCGTGCCCTTCGTCTACAAGCCGGAATCGATCGACGCCTACGAAATCGGCGCCAAGAACACGTTGCTCGACGGGCGCCTGCAGGCGAACCTGACCGCCTGGTATTACGACTACGGGAACTACCAGATCTCGTCGATCATCTCGAACACCTCGGTCAACACCAACATCAACTCCTTCCTCAACGGCTTCGAGGGCGAGTTCGTGTGGGCGCCGACCGACAAGTGGCAGTTCAACTTGAGCGCCGGCTGGACGCAGTCCAAGGTCGGACAGACGTCGCAGATCGACACCCGCAATCCTGGAGCCGGACTGAGCTACGGGCTGGTGGTGAAGGATGCGACGCTGACCACGACCAACGCCCAGAACTGCGTATTGTATGACAACGCTCCGGGCGGAACGGGCAACGTCTCTGCCGACTTCGGCACACTGAGCTTGTTCACGGGCGGGCTGTTCTTCGCGCCGCCCGGCGGCATCAATAGTCTGTCTGGGGCCGGCGTTCCCAATGCGGCGTACGGTACCTGCAGCACGGGCATCTACGACAAGCTCGTGGCCGCGGGCCTCGCCACGAAAGTCGCGCAGGGCAAGTACATCCTGCCCGGCGGCTTTGCGACCTGGGACGACTCTACCGGGGGCAGCCTGACCGGCGTGCCCGTCAATCTCGACGGCAACCAGCTCGCCGACACGCCTCCCTACACGATCAGCTTCGGCGCCCAGTACACGATGCCGGTGGGCGGCGGGTTCAACTTGGTCAGCCGCGGCGACTTCTACTGGCAGGCCGCGAGCTGGGGCCGCATCTTCAACGACTCGGCCGACCGCATTAAGTCCTACAGCGTCATGAACGCGCTGTTCACGCTCAATGCGCCGAACAATGAGTGGTACGTCGCGCTGTATGGCCGTAATCTGCTCGGCGGCAGCAAGGTCACCGGCCAGTACCTGACGAGCTCTTCGTCGGGCCTGTGGACCGGCGTGTTCTACGGCGAGCCGCGCAACGTCGGCATCACGGTCGGCGCGCGGTTCTAAGCCGCAAGCCGGACGTCAATCGAAAGCGGGGCGCCGGGCAACCGGCGCCCCTTTTTCTTGTTACACTGGTTCCTTGTTCCACTGGCTTGTCACCGCACGGGAGTCGCTGCATGCAGACGCGTCGATTGGGAACCAGCGCGATCGAGGTCTCGACCGTCGGTCTCGGCTGCAACAATTTCGGCATTCTCGACCTCGAGTCCTCGCGCAAGGTCGTGACCCGGGCGCTCGATCTGGGAATCACGCTGCTCGACACCGCCGATGTCTACGGCAATCGCGGCGGTTCGGAAGAGCAGCTCGGTCAGATCCTGGGCCCCCGGCGCAAGGACGTCGTGCTCGCGACCAAATTCGGCATGGCGATGGATGACGATGCCGTCAAGGCCCGCGGCAGCCGCGGCTATATCGCGGGTGCGGTGGAGGCGAGCCTGAAAAGGCTCAGGACCGATTGGATCGACCTCTACCAATACCACACGCCGGATGGGAAGACGCCGCTCGAGGAGACCCTCGCCGCGCTCGACGATCTGGTCGCGTCCGGCAAGGTGCGCGCGATCGGCTGTTCCAATCTGCCCGCCGCTGGCGTGCGCGACGCCACAGCCATCACCCGCGACCGCAAGCTCACGCCGTTCGTCTCGGCGCAGGACGAATACAGCCTGCTGGTGCGCGACGCGGAGAAGGAGCTGATGCCGGCAATCGAGTCGTGCCGGATGTCGCTGCTGCCCTATTTCCCTCTCGCCAGCGGCCTGCTCACGGGCAAATACCGCCGCGGCGAAGCGGCGCCCAAGGATACCCGCTTCGGCCGGACCAGCCGCTTCAACGACCGCTACATGAGCGAGGCGAACTGGGCGATCGTCGCGCGACTGGAGGAATTCTGCCGCGCCCGCGGCCGCAATCTGCTGGAGCTGGCGTTCTCCTGGCTGCTTTCCCACCCCGTGCTCGCCAGCGTCATTGCCGGGGCCACACGGCCCGAGCAGGTCGAGGCGAACGTCAAGGCTGCGTCATGGCAGCTCACGCCACAGGAGTTGGCGGAAATCGACCGGATGACGCGGAAATAGCTACTCGGCCGGCAGGCGCCGCGCCGGCCGTCCGCGGAACTCGCCGATGCGCATGCCCAGCCGATCGAGCCCGATATAGATCACCGGCGTGATGTAGAGGGTCAGGAGCTGCGACAAGATCAGCCCGCCCACCACCGCGAGGCCGAGAGGCTGGCGGGTCTCCGATCCCGCGCCCAGCCCGACCGCGATCGGCAGCGTGCCCATCAGCGCGGCCATGGTCGTCATCATGATGGGGCGGAAGCGGATCAGCGCGGCTTCCTGTATCGCCTGCTCCGGCGGCACGTGCTCGCTGCGTTCGCGCGTCAAGGCGAAGTCGATCATCATGATGGCGTTCTTCTTGACGATGCCGATCAGCATGATCATGCCGACGAAGGCATAGAGGCTCAGGGGGACGTTGAATAATTTGAGCGTGATCAGGGCACCGACCGCCGCGGAAGGCAGGCCCGAGAGAATGGTCAGCGGGTGGATGAAGCTCTCATAGAGGATGCCGAGCACGATATAGACCACGATCAGCGCCGCCAGCAGCAGCAATCCGATGCCGCTGGTCGATTGCTGATAGGCCTGCGCCGTTCCCTGGAACGAGGTGGCGATGGTGGATGGCATGCCGAGCCGGGCCTGCACGCGATCGATGCTGCTGACCGCGTCGCTCAGGGCATAGCCGGGAGCCAGATCGAAGGAGATTGTCACCGACGGCAACTGGCCCTGATGGTTGACGCTGAGCGGCATGGAGCCGCTGGTGATCTTCGTCACCGCCGTAAGCGGCACCAGCGTGCCGTCGCTCGCCGACACGTAAAGCCGCGACAGCGCGGTGGGATCGGTCTGGTATTGGGGCAGAAGCTCCAGGATCACCTGATAGGTGTCCGAAGACCCGTAAATCTGGGAAATCTGCCCGCCGCCGAAAGCCGCGCCCAGAGCCGTCTCGACCGCCGTCGGCGTGACGTTCAAGGCGGCCGCTTTGTCGCGGTCGATGGTGACGTTGACCGAAGGCGTCGTGAGCTGCAGGTCGCTGGTCACGTCGACGAAGCCCGCAGCGGTGCTCAGCGCGTTCATCAGCTTGATCGACCAGGTCTGCAGCTCCTCCTGGTCGAGATCCTGCAGCGTGTACTGGTACTGCGACTTGGTCAGCCGCCCGCCGATGCGGATCGAAGGCGGCACCTGCATGTAGATGTTGATGCCGGGGATGTGCGACAGCTTGGGCCTGAGCTCCTGGGCGACTTCCGCCGCCGAGAGCGCGTGCCAACAAAACAAATTGCCGATCAGGCAGCTATGCGCGCGCCGCTCGACGGGCTTGAGGCTGGCGAAGATGCGTCCACTGTTGGCGCCGCTGCTCGAGCCGCCCGAGCCCACCGCCGACATGAAGCCGTCGATGTTGGGGTCCCGCGCGACGATGGCTGCCGCCTGCTGCTGGTAGCGCACCATCTGCGCGAAGGAGGTGCCGTTCGCCGCTTCCGTCAATCCGAAGATCTGGCCCTGGTCGCTGGCAGGCAGGAAATCCTGCTGCATCACGTAGAAAAGGCCGATGGTGGCGGCGATGCTGAGCAGGAAAACGATGAAGACGGCGCGGGCATGGCGGATGCTCCAGCCCAGCGTGCGCTCATAGCCCTTCTGCATGCGCTCGAAGCTGCGTTCGCTGAACTCGTAGAACCGGTTGTGACTGCGCTTGTGCTCGGGCTTGAGCATGCGCGCGCACAGCATCGGCGTCAGCGTCACCGAGACGATGCCGGAGAAGACGATCGCCAGCACGATGGTGACGGCGAATTCGTGCAGCAGCCGTCCCATGATCCCGCCCATGAAGATCAGCGGGATGAACACCGCCGCCAGCGACACCGTCATCGACAGGATGGTGAAGGCGATTTCGCGCGAGCCCTTGAGCGCGGCCTCGAAAGGCGGTTCGCCGTCCTCGACATGGCGCACCACGTTCTCGAGCATGACGATGGCGTCGTCGACGACGAAGCCGACGGAAAGCGTCAGCGCGAGCAGCGAAAGGTTGTCGAGGCTGTAGCCGAAATAGGCCATGCCGGCGAAGGTGCCGATCACCGCGATGGGCAGCGCCAGCGAGGGAATGATCGTCGCCGACAGCGTGCGCAGAAAGACGAAAATGACCAGTACGACCAGCGCGCCGGCCAGCAGCAAGGTCGTCTGCACGTCGGACACCGACTGGCGGATCGAGATGGAGCGGTCATAGAGCACGTCCAGCTTCAGCGTCGCGGGGAGCTGCTGCAGGAAGCGCGGCAGGATCGATTTGACTTCGTCCACGACCTCGATGGTGTTGGAGCCGGGCTGTCGCTGGATGGCGAGGACGATGGCGCGCCGGCCATTGTACCAGCTGGCGACATAGGGGTTCTCGACGCCGTTGATCGTGGTGGCGACGTCTTGGACGCGCACCGGCGCGCCGTTCTTGTAGGCGACGATCTGGTGGTTGAACGCTTCGGCGCTTTGCAGCTGGCCGCTCGAATGCACGACGATGGCCTGTTGCGGACCGTTCAACGTGCCGGTCGGCACGTTCGGATTGGCGGCGTTGGCGGCGCTGGCGATCTGGTCGATGCCGATGCCGCGCGCCGCCAGCTCGAACGGATCGGCCTGGATGCGCACGGCGAATTTCTGCGAACCGTAGACATTGACCTGCGCCACGCCCGACAGCGTGGAGAGCTGCCGCGCCAGCAGCGTCTCGGCGTATTTGTCGACCTCGGACAAGGGCAGGGTGGATGACCCCATCGCCAGATACATGATCGGCTGGTCGGAGGGGTTCACTTTCTTGTATGTCGGAGGCGCCGGCATCTGCTGCGGCAATTGGCGCTGGGCCGCCGCGATCGCCGACTGGACGTCCTGGGCCGCGCCGTCGAGGTTGCGGTCGAGGTCGAACTGGAGGGTGATCTGCGTCGAGCCCTGGGTGCTCGAGGAGCTCATCGAGCTGATGCCGGCGATGGTGGAGAACTGGCTCTCGAGCGGCGTGGCGACCGCCGAAGCCATCGTCTCCGGATCGGCGCCGGGAAGGCCGGCCGAAACCACGATGGTCGGGAAGTCGACGTTGGGCAGCTCGCTGACCGGCAGGGACGAATAGCCGAACAGGCCGAAGATCACGAGCGCCGCCATGAGCAGCACCGTCATGATCGGCCGGCGGATGAAGACTTCCGAGACGTTCATGGCCGTTTGGCGGAGCGCCTGCCGGCAATGCTCACCGGCGAACCCGGCACGACGCGCAGTTGGCCGTCGGTGACGACCTTGTCCCCCGGCCTGAGGTTGCCGGACACTGCTGTGGTCGCGCCCGCGTCGAACAGCACCTTCACCGGCACGAGCTCGGCCTTGTTGTCGCGGCCGATCCGGTAGACGAAGCGGCTGTCGGGTCCGATGTTGACCGCGTCGTGCGGCACGGTCAGGGCATGATCGAGGGTGTTGAGCGCCACCGTCACGTCGACCAGCTGGCCGGGGATGAGCGCGCTGTCGCTGTTGGGATAGGTCGCGCGCAACTCGATGGTGCCGGTGGTGTTGCTGACGGCGTTGCCGACGAAGTCCACCGGCGCCTCGATCAGCTTGTGTTCGGCGTCGTGGCGGTCGACCGTTGCCGTCAGCGCGTGTTGCTGCCAGCGCGCCTGGATGCTGGGAAGGTCGGACTGCGACAGCGAGAACGAGACCTTGACCGGCTGGACCTGGGTGATCACCACCAGCGTGTTGGAATTGCCGCCGCCGGACGGCGACGACGTGCTTGTCGCGGAGCCGTTGGTGCCCGAGCCCGACGCCGGCGAGCCGCCGCTCCCGCTCATCACCATGTTTCCCGGCTGCACCAGGATCGGCCCCGTCTTGCCGTCGATGGGGGAGCGGATGGTCGTGTAGCCCACATTCAGCGCCGCGGCCTGGATGGCGGCCTTGTCGGCCTGGACCGTCGCCTCGAAGCCCTTGGCGGCGGCGACGGTCTGGTCCACCTGCTGCTGGCTGGCGGCTCCCTGCGCCAGCAGGGCGCTATAGCGCCGGGCGTCGTTGCGGGCGCTGACGAGACTGGCCTGGTCCTTGGCCATCTGGGCCTTGGCCTGAGCCAGGGTCGCCTGATAGGGCCGAGGATCGATCTGGAAAAGGAGCTGACCGACATGGACGATGTCGCCTTCCTTGAAGGCGGCGGACAGCAGCTGGCCGGTGACGCGCGCGGTCACGTCGACGGTGGCATTCGCGATCACGGTGCCCAAGGTATGCTCGGTCACCGTCACGTTCGATTGCGCCACTTGGCCGATCCGGACCGGCGGCGGCGGGAGCGCGCGCGGCTTGTTTCCCGCCGGCGCCGCCACCAGCCGCCAAACGACGAAAAGCAGCACCAGCACGCCCAGCACGCTCAAGATGAGCCGCGTGCGCGAATCGGGATTGCGGATCGCGGCTGGCATTTTGCGCACGTTGGCCGTATCGAAGGCGCTGGAAAATCGGATGTTCATGCGGTCAAATTCCCTTGGCCTATTTAAGGCCGCGGCGGCTGGTTCCTAGCACGGCTGGGCATAAATTGGGTTCACGAGACGCGATTTTTGTAACGAATTGCATCTGCCGCCGTGCCCCGCGATGGCGCGAGCACGCGTAAAGTTTTGTTAATACGGGGAAATCTGCCGCGCCGGCCGGCGATTGCCGATACGGCAGGCGCTCTCTATAAGCCCCGCTTCTCTCAGGCGCACCCCCGAATGGACCTCCGCAACATCGCCATCATTGCCCATGTCGACCACGGCAAGACGACGCTGGTGGACCAGCTCCTCAAGCAGTCCGGCTCGGTGCGCGAGAACCAGCACATGCAGGAGCGGGCGATGGACTCCAACGACCTGGAGCGCGAGCGCGGCATCACCATCCTCGCCAAATGCACCAGCGTCGAGTGGCACGGTACCCGCATCAACATCGTCGACACGCCGGGCCATGCCGATTTCGGCGGCGAGGTCGAACGTATCCTTTCCATGGTCGACGGCGTGGTGCTGCTGGTCGACGCCGCGGAATCGGTGATGCCGCAGACCAAGTTCGTCCTCTCGAAGGCGCTGAAGCTGGGCCTCAAGCCCATCGTCGTGATCAACAAGATCGACCGCACGGATGCCCAGCCCACCGAGACGCTGGAGAACATCTTCGACCTGTTCCTGGCGCTGGAGGCCAACGACAACCAGCTCGATTTCCATCATCTCTATGCCTCGGGGCGCAACGGCTGGGCGGTGGACGAGCTCGACGACGAACGCAAGAATCTCGATCCGCTGTTCCGGCGCATCGTCGAGGACGTGCCGCCGCCCAAGCCAATGGCGCTGGCGGGCGACGAGCATCCCTTCAAGATGCTGGTGACGACTTTGGAGGCCGATCCCTATCTCGGCCGTGTGCTCACGGGCCGCATCGAATCCGGGGCGATGACCGTCAACCGCGTGATCAAGGTGCTCGACCGCACGGCCAAGGAGATCGAGCGCGCGCGGGTGACAAAGCTGCTGGCCTTCCGCGGGCTGGCGCGCGTGCCGGTGGCGCGTGCGGAAGCCGGCGACATCATCGCCATCGCCGGCCTGCAGATCGCCACCGTCGCCGACACGCTCTGCGACATGGGCGTGAGCGAGCCGATCCATGCCACGCCGATCGATCCGCCGACCCTGGCGATGACGGTGTCGGTGAACGACTCTCCCTTGGCAGGCCGCGAAGGCGACAAGGTGCAGAGCCGCGTCATCCGCGAACGGCTCCTGCGGGAAGCCGAGGGCAATGTCGCCATCAAGCTCAAGGAGACCGGCGACGGCGCCTTCGAGGTGGCCGGCCGCGGGGAGTTGCAGCTCGGGGTCCTGATCGAGACCATGCGCCGCGAAGGCTTCGAGCTTTCGATCAGCCGGCCGCGGGTGCTGTTCCAGAGCGGCGAGAAGGGCGAGCGGCTGGAGCCGATGGAGGAAGTGACCGTCGACGTCGACGATCCCTATACGGGCGTGGTGATCGAGAAGCTCGCCTCCCGCAAGGGCGAGATGACCGACATGCGGCCGACCGGCGCCGGCAAGACGCGGCTCACCTTCCTGGCGCCGTCGCGCGGCCTGATCGGCTATCACGGCGAGTTCCTCACCGACACGCGCGGCACCGGCGTGATCAACCGCATGTTTCATTCCTATGCGCCGCACAAGGGCCCGATCGCCGGCCGCACCAACGGAGTCTTGATCTCCACCGGCGATGGCGAGGCGGTGGCCTATGCGCTGTGGTACCTCGAAGAGCGCGGCAAGCTCTTCATCGTGCCGGGCACCAAGGTCTATCAGGGCATGATCATCGGCCAGAACGCCAAGGACAACGATCTGGAAGTGAATCCCCTGCGCGCCAAGCAGCTCACCAACATCCGCACCACCTCCAAGGACGAGGCGGTGCGGCTGACGCCGATCGTGGCGATGACGCTGGAGCAGGCCATCGCCTATATCGAGGATGACGAACTCGTCGAGGTCACGCCGCAATCCATCCGGCTGCGCAAGCGCGAACTTTCCCCGCATGAGCGCAAGCGCGCCGCGCGGGCGGAGGTAGACTAAAGCTCTTCCACGAGTTAGTGCAGCACCTCGCCGCACATCTTCATCGCAGTGGATTTCATCCCTGCAGCGGATTCATTCATTTCGACGTACTGCTTGTGCAGAGCCGAGGCGTTGTCGTGTTCGCGGCCTATGGGGCAGAGTGTTTCGGCCTTTGTCGCTGCCGCTGTCGCATCGTCGAGTGCAGTGGCAGCATTGTCGAAATCCGCCAAACCGTCGGGCCGGCAAAGTTCGGCGAAATAGGCCTTTTGTTTTTCGCCTTGCATGGTGCTCGCAATGCCGAAGGTGAGGAACAGCGAAAGCGCTTTGGTATGCGCGCTCTCTACGGCGGACTGCGCCGTCGTCAGGCGTGCAATACCGGTCTTGCAGTCGTCTTGCTGTGCCAATGCGGATGATGTTGCCAATGCCACAGTAAGCGCAAGCGCCAGGACGCGGAAGTTCACTGGTGGGGTCATGACCGGCCAGCCTTCACGCCAGCCCCGCCATTGGGAAGCGCCGCGCACCGTTGTAGCTCAGTCTTCTGCATGGGCGTCACTCATAGTCGCAACGGATCGCGGTTCCATTTGAACCGGATCCTGTCCGCCAAACCCTAGCCCTCTCGCGATGTCGTCACAAGCATACGCACTTGCGGGTCGCAGCGGCCTAGGCCTGATCCAGACTCGGAAAATAGGATTGTAATGTCCCTTCGCGGTGGACGTCGCACGTCGCGCAATGCAGGCCGCCGCCAAACGGATAGACGCGATCGAACGCGCACGGGATCGTCTCGCAGCCGAGCGATTGCAACAGCGCCATCATGGCCTTCTCCGCCGCCTCGACGACGGCGGTACGCTCGTCCAGCATCAGGATGTTCATCGAAATCCAGTTGCTGACGTCACGCGACGGCGACCTCCCGCTGCGCACCGACGGCGGCGCATCGACGAGGCGCCAGTCGTTCTTTGCAAGAAGCTCCAGCACCCCGTTCGTACACGGTCGTTGGGGATTGGTGAGCACAAGACCCGGCCGGATCGGAACGAAGGTCGCATCGATGTGGACCGGCGCGTGCTCGCGGAATCGGATCGTGTGGATACGGAAGCCGGGACCGAGATGGCGCGCGAGCCAGGCGGCGCCGAACGCATTGCTCACCAGATCGGGCTGCCAGAAAATATCGCGGCCGAAGCGCGCGAAGCAGGCGGCGTCGAAGGCCGGCTCGAACTCGGTGAGCAGCGGCGCATCGTTCATGTCGAATGGGGCATGGTCGTGATACAGCGCGTCGCCCATCAGCGGTTTGGGTGCCGCGGTCCAGCGTGCGCCGGCTCGGAAATAGTCCTTGATCAAGGAACGATAAGCGCGGAACTCGAAATAGCGGCCGCGCTGCGCCATCGGCGCCTCGATGATCTCGTCGCCGATCACCAGCAAAACGTCGCGGGGGCAAGCGATGGCGCGGCCGCAGCCGACCGCCCAGTCCGGCGTCGCCGCGGCGACGTTCTGGTCGAAGCCATCCGGCCGGCGCACGACAATGCCCCGGCGCTGCAGCAACTCGGCGAACCCGTCCAACTGCCGTTCCGCGTCGTCCGCCACGCTTTGCGGCACGGGCGCGCCCCGGAAGCGGCGGGCCGGATCGCTGCGCGCGTAATAGGGCGAAAAAGCAGGCTCGTATCCCATCTCGGCGGCGCCCCGCACCGAACCGACGATGACCTCGCGTAACGGGTCCCATTCGTTCCAGGAGTTGACGGTCACGGACTCAGTTTTTCCCCGGCACCAGCCCCAGCCGTCCGCCGATCATGCGGTCGACCATGCGTTTGGGAAACGTGTTCATGACGAAGTTCTGGATCGGGTCCGGGGTCAGCGTGTAGCGGACCTTGGGATGCGCGGCAGTGAGAGCGCGATGGATCGCCGCACCGAGCCGCTCCGGCTTCAGCCCCTTCGGCCCGTTCGCGATCATGTATTTGCGGATGCGATCCAGCGGCTCGCGATAGGGCGTGTTGTCGTATGGCGTGGCGTCGATTTTGTCGGCCTTGTCCCAGATCGCGGTCGCCACTGCGCCCGGCGCGATGACGATCACGTCGATGCCGAACAGCATCAGCTCGCGGCGCAGCGACTCCGCCAAGCCCTCGAGCCCGAATTTGGAAGCGCAATAGGGACCGAGGAACGGGTTGGCGTTCCTGCCGCCGACCGAGGAGATCATCACGATGCGTCCGGGCTTTCCCTTGCGCGAACGGTCCGCGCCGAGCAAAGGCGCAAAGGCTTGGGTGACCGAGACCTGGGCCACCAGGTTGACGTCGAGCTGATGGCGCAGCTCGTCGATCTTGAGATAGAGCAGGGGACCTGCGACAGCGATGCCGGCATTGTTGACCAGGCCGAACAGCGTCTCGTTGCCGAGCGCCTGCGCCACCTGATCCGCCGCGCGGTTGACCGCGGCCGCATCCGTCACGTCGAACAGCAGCGGCACGAAATTGGCGCCAAACTCCGTTTTCAGCCGCTCGCCGTCCTGGGGCTTGCGGACGCTGCCGAAGACGCGGAAGCCGTTCTGGATCAGCACCTTGCTCGCGCCCCAGCCGATCCCGGTGGACGAACCTGTTACGACGACGGATTTCATGGCATCACCCCATTGGCACATGGGCGAGTATACATGATCGAAGCCGAGACCATTGCGCTGGCCCATCGTCTTGCCGACGCCGCGGGTGAGGCGATCCGGCCCTATTTCCGCCGCCGCATCGATGTCGCCGACAAGGGCGCCGCTAAGGGCAAAGCCTTTGATCCCGTGACCGAGGCCGACCGCGAAGCCGAGCGCGTGATCCGCGCCATCCTCGAGCGCGAGCGGCCCGACGACGGAATTCTCGGCGAGGAGTTCGGCGAAACACCCGGAACGAGCGGGCGGCGCTGGGTGCTCGATCCGGTGGACGGCACGCGCGCCTTCATCGGCGGCCGCCACGAATGGGGCTCGCTGATCGCGCTCGAGGATAAGGGCCGCCCGGTTCTGGGCATCATCGATCAGCCGGTGCTGGGCGAGCGCTTCTTCGGCGTCAACCGGTCCGCCACATTGATCACGCACGACGAGACCTTGTCCTTGAAAGTGCGCGAATGCGCGGCGCTGTCGGAGGCCATTTTATGCTGCACGCATCCCACCGCCTATTTCGACGCGGCCGAACGCGCCGCGCTGGAGCGGCTCTCGGCTGAGGCGCGCATGACCCGCTTCGGCGGCGATTGCTACATCTTCGGCCTTCTGGCGATGGGATTCTGCGACCTCATCGTCGAATCGAGCCTGCACCGCTGGGACGTCGCCGCGCTGATCCCGGTGGTCGAAGGCGCCGGCGGCATCATCACAGACTGGCAAGGCGGCGATTGCTCGCATGGCGGACAAGTCGTCGCCGCCGGAGATGCGCGTGTGCATCAAGCCGCGCTGAAGCTGCTGCGCGGATAGGAGGACCGATGAAAGCGCTCTTGCTGGCATTCGCCGTGGTCTCGATCCCGTCTGCTTCGGGTGCACGCGCCGATCCGCAGAGCGAAGCGCTGGCGTCCATCGACGCCGCGATGCCGGACGCGGTCGCGAAGCAGGACTTCGGCGGCTATATCCTGATCGAGCAGAAGGGCGTGGCCGTGTTCAGCAGGGGTTACGGCTATGCGGACCGCGAAAAGAAGATCGCCTTCACGGCGGACACCATCGCCCAGATCGGATCGCTGACGAAATCTATGACGGCCTTCGCCATTCTCGATCTCGAACGCCAGGGCAAGCTCGACATCGAGAAGCCGGTGAAGACTTATCTTCCCGGCGCGGCCGAGCCGGCGGCATCGGCGACCATCCACCAGATCCTCACCCACCATGCCGGCCTCGCCGACACCTGCGGCGAAGATTTCGACACGCTCACGAAACACGACCTGCTTTCCCAATGCATGGCCAAGCCGCTCGCATTCACGGCCGGCGAGGATCATTACTCCAACATGGGCTACAGCATTCTGGCCGCGGTGGTGGAGCAGGTGTCCGCGCAGAGCTGGGAAGACTATGAGCGCGCGCATCTGTGGCAGCCGCTCGGCATGGCACACACCGGACTGACGCAGTTCGGAGACGCGAGGCCCGATCGGTTCGCCTATGGCTATCCGCCCGGCAAGACGCGCGAGGATGTGATTTCCAACTCTATCGCCAAGCTCGGCGGCGCGGACTGGAATCTGCGCGGCAATGGCGGCACGCAGGCCACTGTCACCGACATGGAACGCTTCTATCGCGCGCTCAGCGGCAAAATAGCGGGTATTCCACCTGACATCGCCTCGGCGATGACGTCGCCGCACGATCAAATCGAGGGGGAGGCGTGGGAAGGCTACGGCCTTGCCGTGCGTCTCGACAGGAATATGCAGCCCTATCGCATCGGCTTCGCGGGGTCGGACACGACATTCATGGCCTATTTCGGCTGGCTGCCGAAACAGGACGTGTTCCTCTATGTCGTGGGCAACAACGGCTGGGACAACGTCAAACCGGTGATCTCCACCGTCCTGCGCGCGGCCTACAAGATCGCCGGCATCACGCCGGACATGCTTCAGCCGTCGAAGAAATAGCTGCTAGCCCAATCGCGCCACGAAGTTGTCGAACGCGCTCCAGAAGCGGGCGCGGATGGAATCGTTCTCCATCAGGATCTCGTGCTCGCTGTCGGCGATTTCCAGATAGGTCGCATTCGGCATCCGTCGCGCGAAGGATTCCGTCGCTGCTGTGAGGCAGATGCGGTCCTTGCCGGGTCCGCAGACGAGCGCCGGGGTCGCGATCGCTTCGGCATATCCCGGTCGTTGCATGCGCGCCATCGATCGATAGGCCGCTTCCAGCCAGCCCCAGGTCGGCCCGGCCAGCCGGAGTTCGGGATGGTCGCCGAGGAATTTCTGCGCCTTCGCGAAACGCTCGCGATCGGAGGTCACGAGCTGGGTGTCGAACGTGATGAGGAACGGATCGCGCGCGGCCATGCCCCAGGCGAAGTCGCGGCCGCGTCCGGCAAGACTGTAGGCCGCGGTCACCCCGCGCGCGAGCCAGCCGGGATATCCGCGCGCCGATACCGCGATCATCGGTGCGCTGAGGACGGCGGCGCGGAAGGCCTGCGGCTTGTCATGCAACGTGCGCAGCAGGATGTGCGCGCCCATCGAATGCGCCAGCACGAGCGGCGCCGCGCCGCCGAGCGGCCTCACGACCTGCGCCAGGAAACTCGCCAGATCGGCGTCGTATTGCGCGAAGTCGCGGACATGCGCGGGCAGGGGATTGTCGAGGCCGCGCGACGAGCCACCCTGGCCGCGCCAGTCGAAGGTCGCCACCGTGAAGCCGCGCGCATTCAGCTCTGCGATGACCTCGTCGTATTTCTCGATGAATTCCGTCTGGCCCTGCAGCAGGACGCAGATGCCTTGCGTCTCAGGCGATGCTGGAAACGCCGCGGCGCGCAGGCGCGTGCCGTCGGACGCGGCGATGAAGCGCGGGGTGAAATTCAACCCCGCGCCTTCTGCAGGATCGGGCCGAGCTTCATCGCCAGGCCCATGTCGCCGGCGACCCGCAGCTTGCCCTGCATGAAGGCGGAGGTGCCGTCGAGCTCGCCCTTGACCATCTTCTCGAAGGTCTCGAGGCTGACCGAGATGGTGCAGTCGGCATTCTTGCCGTCGCCGTCGCTGACGGTGTTCGGCGTCGATTTTCCGTCGATGTAGACGGAGCCCGGCTCGCCGAAGTCGAATTTGAGCGTGCCGCCGAGCCCGGAATTGGCGCCGATGGCCGAACCCATCTGGGTGATGATTTCCTGGACCTGCGGTGAGCTCATGGATCTATCCCTTCCTGGACGGCGCCGCGCGCCTCGAACCGGGCATTTATAGCCTTAATTCGGCCCGGCCTGCATAGGCGCAATGTGACAATCCTGCTAAAGGTTGGTCTCGATGAGCGCGGCGCCCGAAGACGACACTCCGGTGCTGGCGACGGCGGCGCCGTCGCCCGCGGAGAAGCGTGACCTGCTGGGGAATTTCTGCTTCTACCTGCATTTCGCGATCATGCTCTATATCGTCGGTGGCTGGGCGATCCCATGGAAGCCGCTGCTGTGGTTCTATCTGGGTTTCCTGCCGGTGGTCGCGGCGCATTGGCAGATCAACAAGAATTCCTGCGTGCTCAACAACATCGAGTCCTGGCTGCGCCATGGGACCTGGCGCTCCGAGCACAATGCGGAGGAGGGCGCCTGGCTGATGACCCTGATCCGCAACCTGACCGGCATCGCGCTCAAAGCCTGGCAGGTCGACCTGCTGACTTATTCGGTCATGGCCGCGCTCTGGGCCGGCGGGCTGTGGCATTTGCGGGCGTAGAACTTGACGTTCAGGTAAAGTTTTTTGCCTCTTCGGCCTCTTGAAATACCCCTCCCGCCTCCTAACTCAGACGTGTCCGGGCGGCCTTATGGCGCCCGGCAACGAGTGCGGCCCTGCCCCGGAAGGGGAGGGTCCTGACCCAAACGCTTTTAGGAGGTTTGAACCATGCGCAGTTTCGACTTTTCGCCCCTCTTCCGCTCCACGGTCGGTTTCGACCGCATGTTCGACATGCTCGACCAGGTTGCGGATTCGAGCCAGGGCTATCCCCCCTACAACATCGAGCGCACCGCCGATAACACCTACCGCATCACGGTCGCGGTGGCCGGCTTCGCCGAGAAGGATCTGAACGTCGAGGTCCGCGACGGCGTGCTGAGCGTCACCGGCAAGCGCGAGGATTCGGACAAGCAGTCCTATCTCTATCACGGCATCGCCGGCCGCGCCTTCGAGCGCCGCTTCCAGCTCGCCGAGCACGTCGAGGTCAAGGGCGCCAAGCTGGAGAACGGCCTGCTCCATGTCGACCTCGAGCGCCAGGTGCCCGAGGAGAAGAAGCCGCGCCGCATCACCATCAACGCGCCGGAGCTCAAGACCATCGAAGGCTCCGCCAAGGCGGCTTAAGGCCTCCAGTACTCCCCGATCGAACAAGGGCCGGACGGTTCGCCGTCCGGCCCTTCGCCGTTCTCGACACTCATCCCGGCAACGAAAATGTCTTCGCGGCAGGATGTGCCGTGCGGGGCGAGTCCGCCTCCGTGCAGGAATTTTGGGCGATCGCCGGTGAATTGGCCGAGACAGTTGGGGTATCTGGGATGACATCTTTGCTGCTATAGCAGCGCAGCCAATGCTTGATACTTGTTGCGGCATCAACGAAATCTATTTTCGTGGCGGCCGCGTCAAATGTGCGCTGCCCTCTGGCGAGGTCGGGCTCGTGTCCATGACCGCCATTGTAAGGCGCTTCGATTTCGAAGAACTTGGCGTTGCCGAAGTATTTCTCATCCTCGCCCCTCTCGTCGGATAGGCGAATGAATTCGTAATACATTTCGTCCTTGTCGCGGCCGCCATAGTTGTCGATAGTCGGCGGATCGGACTTAGTGATGGGCTGAAACACGATCAAATAATAGCCGTGAGCCACGCTGTCCTTGTCTAGGAAGGGAAACCATTGCGCATCGGTCCTCAAAGGCCCGATCGTGAGTTCACCGTGGCTCCGAACATACTCCTGGCGGGCGCGATTGGGCCGAAATACCAGCGAGAGATAGACGTGGCAGTGTGCAATGTCGGCCCAAGACCGCGGTCTTGCTTGGTCGGCATGCCCCGCTTGAATTAGCTGGTCACTTGGCTGAATTGAGAAAATGCGCAGCTCGATGCCGCCTGGCAGAGCTTTCATTTTGTCTTGATTGAACACAAAACGGGTTCCGACATCGAGATCATTGCTGAAGTCGGCGAGCAATTGGCCATAAGGGTAGGGGTGCAGCGTCTGTGCATCGAACCGGATGTGGTCGTCGGCGCGCGATTGCATGCCAAATGCAAGCGAGAATGCAATTGCAAGGCATGTCGGTCTTAGATTCGTGTGCATCGTGCCATTCCCCTTAATCGCATTTCGGTTTGGACGCGAACGACCACTCGAAGATGTCATGGGATTCTATCTGAGCTGTCGAAACCACTTCCGATCCCACGAGCGAGAGCATCTGAATCTGTTTTTGATAGTTTGCGCCGCAAGGATTGCCGGAATTGTGCACATACAGCAGCCTTGTTTCGGAGCCGTCATGCGACAGTATGAGGCCCCTGACGATTGTTCCATCCAAATCGGAATCGACTCCGACATTGGGCAATAGCGGAGTCGACAGCCGTACGATGCCGTAATCGAAGGAGGTGGACCTCAGCAACTTTCCATAGTCATAAGGCACGGTCGCAACATAGGTCAGACCGATCAGGGCAAGGATCGCGCGCCTTGCCGAAAGCCGAGTGCTCCGCAATATGAGAACTGATGCTATGATAACGACGATTTGCATCAGAACAAGGACGGTGAATATCGCGCGCGGCGCCGCGGCACGTGAAGCGCTATCGCTATCGCATTGTCCGCCGTATCCTGCCGTAACCAGTGTTGTGGCGCCCAGATGCGAACACGTAATCACCGTTGCGAAATGGCTCGCTCGCGAAATCATATCGCTTAAGGGCCACTTCACGTTGGTTTGGATCTTGTCGTTTATCGCATCGGTTTTCTCGGGGCCCGTCAAATTCTTGTCGACAAGGCCGGAAATCGCGGCATTGCCAAGAATGATATTTCCCACAAGCGAGAGCGGCGCATCGAAAGCCAGGAATTTCGCGCCTAGAAGCAGCACGATGACGACCGGCGCGGTCCGGTGTGACCACGTGGACGAAATCTTCCGCCATCGAAAGGAGACGAGAAGTGACGTAGCAGCGGCGACGGTGATTCCCAGGCTGAGCCAATTGGCGAAAAGCGAGAGTGGCCGATTGAACAGAATTTCAATGGGCAGGCTCAAAATGTCGCGCACGAATTGCGCGGACGATTCGACATACGAGTTTGACGTGTGCGCGATACCTCCGATACCGAGTAGGCTTTCTTCCGAGACCTGCACGATGTAGCCAGTGACCAGAAACAGCGCGGATGCCGAGGGAATAAACCATTTGGCGACTGATGAGGCCAAATCCTGCGCTGTCGCGGAAGACTTGGGTGTTTCGTGCGGTTCGGCTCCTTGTTCTGGCACTGCGGCCCCCGATCGCAATGTTCGTCGTGGGCAATATATTCCCAAGGCTGGAGTTTGTGAAATATCAGAACAATCATCTGCGTGCACAGATGGGATATTCGCCCACCTGAACGGCCGCGCTGCAGCTTCGCTCGCCCTCGCTTCTCCATGTCTTGGACCAATTTGGTGAGTTCCGGAGAGCGTACCCTCTTGCCCCTGCCGGCCGTGCGTTCGAGTGCCACCTCGAGCGCGTCGTGCCCGAAGAGAAGAAACCCCGGCGCATCGCCATCAATGCGCCTGAGCTCAAGACCATCGAAGGCTCCGCCAAGGCGGCGTAATCGGCGAGCCGCATCAATCAAAAAGGCCGGGCCGCGAAAGCGCCCGGCCTTCTTCATTGCGATCGATACGCGGCTCGGCACGCGGCCGAACCCGGGGCGATGGACGTTGGGGCCATCTCCTCCTGCCGGCGTGACATGCTCGGGCCTACGGTCTTAATGTCCGTCTCCGGATTCCCGAGCGCAAGGACGATGCCCTCCTGGCAGAGTGAGATTTTTCGCCGGCTCTCGCGCCTGTCGCGGCCGCGTGCCGGCGGCGCTGCGGTCGATGTCGCCGAGCTGCGCGCGCAATACGCCTATCTCTCGGACCGCTTCGGGCCGGTCCCCGGCGACGTCTCGTTCGAACCCGGGCAACTCGGTCCGATCAAGGGCGAATGGGCGCGCCACGGGGCGAAGGCGACGGACCGGCTGCTGCTGTACTTCCATGGCGGCGGCTATATCGCGGGCTCGCCTGAGACGCACCGCGCTCTCATCGGACGCCTGGCCATCGCGTCGGAGGCGCATGCTTTCGTGCCCGCCTACCGCCTGGCCCCGGAATTCGCGTTTCCGGCAGCGGTGCGTGACGGCATCGATGCCTATCGTCATTTGATCCAGCAGGTCGATCCCAAGGCGATCGTCGTGGCCGGCGACGGATCGGGCGGCGGGCTCGCGTTCTCGGTCCTGCTCGCCGCGCGCAATGCTGGCCTCAAGCTGCCCGCGGCGGCCGTGGCGATGTCGCCCTGGGCGGACCTTTCGCTCTCGGGCATGAGCATCCTCACCAATCGCGAGCACGATCACGCGCTCACCTGGGAGCTGCTGTTCCTGAGCGCGCGCCACTACCTGCGGCGCACCAATCCGTGCGATCCCTATGCGAGCGCGGCCTTCGCGAGCTTCCGCGACTTCCCTCCGATCATGGTGCATGCCGGAGGCATGGAGATGCTCAAGGACGACGCCAGCCGCATCGGCGACCGCGCCGCCGATGCCGGCGTGCCGGTGAGCATCGAGATCTACGACAGCATGCAGCATATCTTCCAAGCCAATCCGCTCATGCCCGAAGCGCGCGTCAGCCTGCAGCGGCTCGGTCAATTCGTCCGCGCCAAGACGCCGCGTCTGCAAGAGACGGCCGTTGGTTGATTGTGGACTTCGTCTTCGAATTACAAAAGAGAATAGCGGCATAGCGCTCTCATTTGTTGGCGCGCGAGAATTAGGAAAGGGGCAAGCTCCGATTGCAATTGCGGGGACTGCTCAATATGACGACCACCACCTGGGATCCGAATGCCCAAAGCGGCATAACCCTCTCCAACGGGAGCTTGACAGCTACGGCTACCTCGAGCGGCGGCAAATCCGCACGCAGCACCACCTCTCGCACCGCGGGGAAGGCCTATGTCGAATTCACTTTGGGTCAGGTCGCACCGAGCAGCGGGACTCGTATCGGCATTGCGAACTCTCTTTGGGATTATAGCCAGAGTGCGCAGCTGGGACGCGAGGCAAATTCTTTCGATCAGGAGAGCGACGGTTCAATATACGTCGCCGGCGACAGTGCGGGCGAGGTCAATACGCTCTCTCCTGGCGATGTCGTCCAGCTTTGCGTGGATTTCGACGCCCAATTCTTCTGGCTGACCAAAAACAACACCGGAAATTGGAACGGAACCAACGCCGATCCCGTGTCAGGATCGGGAGGCATCGATTTCTCTACTATGGCGGGGTTCACATTCTATGTGGGCTATTGCAGCGCCACCACCGGTGACAGTGTTACCGCCAATTTCGGCGCGAGCGCCTTCACATATGCTGTTCCATCAGGCTTCTCGTCTTGGAATTCGCAAACGACGCGGACCACATGGGATCCGAACGCCGAAAGCGGCCTAACCCTCTCCACCGGCAACCTGACCGCGACGGTCACTGCCTCTGCGACCGACGGCATGTCGGCGCGCAGTCTTACTTCGTGGAACACGGGAAAAGCCTATATCGAATTCACAATGGGGCAGGTCGCGCCTAGCGGCGCAACCCGGATCGGTGTTGCAAATTCCTCTTGGAATTATACCCAGAGTGAAATGCTGGGGCGCGACGCCAATTCCTTCGATTACGGAAGCAACGGGTCCGTCTTCGTCGCCAATACCAATGTGACGTCTTTCGGCAGCATCGCTGCCGGCGACATCGTCCAGCTTTGCGTGGACTTCGACGCCAAGCTGTTTTGGTTTGGCAAGAATAATACGCTCAACTGGAACGGCACAAATGCCCATCCTGCAGCGGGAACGGGCGGCATTAGTTTCTCAAGCATCACGGGGCCCTATTTCGTCGGCTATTGCAGCCCGACGGCGGGCGACAATGCGACGGCGAATTTCGGCGCCAGCGCCTTCGCCTACACTCCGCCATCCGGATTCGCGGCCTGGGGCGGCGGCCACGGCGGGGGGCTAAAGAGGCCGGCAGCGCTTGCCAACTATCCGACCTGGACGCACCGCAGGAACTGGAAGTTTGGTACGAACCAAGGAAACAACATCAAAACCTTTCGCAAACTTGCCGAGGCAGGCTGGATACACTCGAACAAGCCTCACTATAACAACCCAGTTGAAGTCCAGCTATTCAATACGGATATGCAGGACACCAATGCAAATGTTCAACCGCTTGCGAATTATTTCGACTTTCTTGCGATTTGGGCTGGCGCGCTCCCGATCGAAGCCCCGCCAAGTGATAACGTTACGTCGATGGAGATCATGCTGCCGCTCGACGCGGCGGTCCCCGGGCTGACAAGCGTCGCTTATATTCAGGGTACGTTCAAGTGTCCGAAAGTGAAGGGTGCATGGCCGGCATGGTGGACAATCGGCCATAGTATTGGAGGCGCCCCAAACGCTACGACCTGGGGTCCGGAGATTGACGTCGTGGAAGTCGCAGGCAAAGGGCAAGTTTCTGATTTCAACGCCACGCTGCATTGCATGTCTGACTCGAACGGTAATGAGTTGCCAAATTCTTGCTTCCGCAGCGACTCCCCTCCTTTGAATATTCCGCCCGCAGCGACAGACAATGATGCGGCAACATACCATTTGAATTCATACAATCTCGGGACATTTGAAATCCAAGGTATCGATGCGTCGGTCGGGTTCCACACGTATGGCTGCCTGATCGAACCGGACCACACGATCTCGATCTGGATCGACGATCAGAAGATGGGACACTTCGATGCCACGCAATATTGCCACGACGACGGCACCCCGGTGGCTCTCAATCTGATGATCGATCTCGCGTTGGCCAATCAATTGGCGGGGGGCGACATCGACTCGAACGATTTTGGCAGCGCAAACAATACCGGCCCGACCAACAAGTTCCGTTTGAGCTTCAATGACATCCAGATTTGGGGGCCGCCGAGTTGAACGAATCTGTCTGGGTCAACGGCCTCGACAACCGGTGATACGTTGATGGACTATCTCACTTCTTCAGCACAAAGACTGTGCCGCAACCGTGCTGGCAACTGGTATTGCCGCCCCGGGCTGCCAAGCCAATGAGCATACCCTTGGGCGCGAAAATCAGACCGGCATAGGGCGACGACCCGGAGTGCCGGTGCCTGCCGAAGGTATGAAGTACGGTTTCGGTGCCATCGGGCGCGAGCTTGAAGAGGATTCCGCAGCCATAAGAATAATTGCACGCTGGGCCATCGCCACCCCCAATCGTCGTCCCATAAAGGTTGCCGGCCCTGTCCTGGATGAGGCCGGCAAACGGGTAATAACCGTCGATTCCTCCGACGAAAGCATGAAGCACTGTCAGCGTGCCGTTGGGCGCAAGCTTGAATGCGGTTCCGCCGCCGCCGGCCCCGCAATACGTCGTCGTGCCATAGAAATCGCCCGCTTTGTCCCGGATAAGGGTACCTTCGGGGGAAGAACCGTCCTTATCGCAGGCAAATCCATGAAGCACGGTTTCGGTGCCGTCGGGGGCGAGCTTGAAAACAGTTCCGCTGCCACCGGGACCGTCTTGGGTCGTCGTGCCATAAAAGTTGCCGGCGCCATCCCAAATCAGACGCCCTTGCGGATGTGAGCCGTCGCTTCCGCCGGTGAAAAAATGTAGCACGGTCTCGGTGCCGTTGGGTGCGAGCTCGAAAACGGTTCCGCAACAGGCGGACAAGTCACACCTTATGCCGCAATCGTATGTAGTGCCATAGATGTTGCCGGACATATCCCGGATCAGAGCGTTAGGATATTCGCCGTCGCTTTCGGGATCGAAGGAGTGAAGCACGGTCTCCGTGCCGTCGGGCGCGAGCTTGAAAACGGTGCCGCCTCCATATTTGCCGCCAGTCACGGTCGTGCCGTAGAGGTTGCCCGCTGTGTCCCGGATGACGCCTGACGTGGGATTTTCGCCGTCACTGAGACCTCGGAAGGCGTAGAGAACCGTTTCCGTGCCATCAGGCGCGAGCATGAAGACCGTTCCGCAGCCGTCGCCGGCGCAGCCAGAACCACCGCCTGCGTAGGTCGTGCCGTAGAGATTGCCCGCGGAGTCTGCGATCAGGCCGGTATCCGTGGAATAAAGACCGGGCCCGGCCCCGTCAGGTCCGCCGTTGAAAGCGTAAAGGACAGCGGCGCCGGCGTAAACGGTATCGAATGATGCCAGTGCGGCAAGCACGGCAACTGCGAATACAATCTGTTTTCTCCAAGTGTTAGGCACGTGCTTTTCGTCACCCTCCCTCAATTCGCGGAACCGATGACGGTTCAACGCGCGCAGCGGTGGTTTGGAACCTCAATAATGTCGACTGGGGCCAGCTTACTTCCTGAGCATGTACACTGTGCCGCAACCGTATTTTTGTCCGCAGTGCGGATCTCCGCCCAAAGACGCGGAACCGTAGAGTTCACCGCTTCCAGCCTTTATCAGGCCGGCATAAGGCGTCCTGCCGTGGCGCGTATGATTTCGAAAAGCATACAGCACTGTCTCGGTCCCATCGGGAGCGAGTTTGAATACGGTTCCGCAATCTGGCGGACAGTTATTGGCGCTGTTGGCCCCTACGGTCGTGCCGTACAGGTTGCCAACTCTATCCTGGATCAGGTTCGCTTCTGGATAGGCGCCGTCGCTTCCACCTGCAAAGGTGTGAAGCACCGTTTCGGTGCCGTCGGGCTGCAACTTGAATACGATTCCGAGATCATAAGGGCCGCCACCACTCGTGGTGCCATAGAGGTTGCCCGCTTTGTCTCTGCGTAGGCTGGCGATGGGGGAAGCCCCGTCGTTTCCGCCGGCGAAGGTGTGAAGCACAGTCAGCAACCGCTGTGGTCCGAGTTTGAAGACAACTCCGCAGCCGGAATGATCACAGCCGTTGCTGCCGCCTTGCGATGTGGTGCCGTATAGATTGCCTACTTGGTCCAGGACCACGCTGGCGTAGGGGTACGCACCGTCGCGGCCGCCGGTAAAGGCATAAAGCACTGTTTCATTGCCGTTGGGTGCGAGACGAAAGACGGTTCCACAACCAAAACCGGCTGTGCACCCGGCGCTGCCGCCCAGAAGAGTCGTGCCATACAAGTTGCCTTTCTTGTCCCGAATTAGACCACGTTGGGGGGAGTTGCCGTCCTTTCGCCCTGCAAAGGAATGAAGCACCGTCTCGGTACCATCAGGTACAAGCTTGAAAACAGTCCCGAGATCATTGTTCCCTCCGTAGATGGTGGTGCCGTAGAGGGTTCCATCCTCGTCTTCTACGAGGGTACACCACGGGTTTCTGCCATCGCTGCCTCCTTGAAAGGCATAGAGGACGTTTTCTGTGCCGTCAGCCGAGAACTTGAAAACGGTGCCACAACCGCCGCCGCCGCAACCGGTGCCGCCGCCCGCGTATGTCGTGCCGTAGAAATTGCCCTTGGAATCTTGAATTAGGCTAGCAGCGGGATTGGCTCCGTCGCCCCCGCCGGCGAAGTGGTAAAGCACCGAGGTTCGGGCATCGGTTGTTCCGGCCACTGCGAGTGCGGCGAGTGTGCCGGCCAACAGATTTTTGCTGAAACGGCGAAGCGCGTGCATCTTAACCCCCGCTAGCTTTTCCGCAACCGGAGACGTCTCCAAAGGGACACAACGCTTATCGCGGGAATTCGGTCACGGCTTATTAACTGCCATCCTTTCGCTCGTGAAAGGCATGGACAAAGGTCGCGACAGGGACCGTCACCTAGACTAGGCGACGCTCGCTGCGTTCGGTCGGTCGAGCTTGGCGCCGGTGAGATCGGCTTCGGCGCTGTTGCTGCCGCGCAGGTCTGCGTCGATCAGGTTGGCATAGGAGAGATCGGCGGCGGAGAGATTGGCGCGCCTGAGATCGGCGCCGCGGAAGTCGGCATAGCGCGCCACCGCCTGATCGAGGCGCGCCGGAAGCAGTCGCGAATCGGAGATCACAAGCGGACCGAGCTTGGCATCGCGCAAATCCGTGTGATTGAGCTTCGCACCCGAGAGATTGGTGCCGCGCAGATCGGCGCCCGAGAGCTTTGCCGAGCGCAGATCGGCGTCCTGCAGATTGCCGCCCTGCAGCGAGGCGCCTTCCAGGTCGACGCCGTACAGATTGGCGCCCGGGGCGATGAGGGCGGTGAGCATCCGGTGAGCGAGCGAGCCCACTTTGCGCAAGTCCATCTTCGAAAGATCCGTCGGCCGTCCTTCGCGGCCATCGCTTTCGACCCACAGGCCGTGCAGCTGCAGCAGCTCCTCGATCGGAGTTTCGAGGTCGGCGGGCAGCCTGCCGATCGCTTCCTCGGTCAGCACGCCCGTCATGTCGGCGCCCTGCAGAACCGCCATGCTGAGCCGCGCGCCGATCAGCACCGCGCCCGATAGATCGGCGCCGGAGAGATCGCAGCTCGACAAATCGGCGTTCTCGAGGTTGGCGCCGGCGAAGCTTGCCTGGCGCAGATTGGCACGCACCAGCCGGCAGCCCTTCATCATCGCGTCGGTGAAGTCGGCACGGATCGCGACCGCGCCGCCCATCTTGGCGCGCTCCAGATTGGCAGAGTTGAGCATCGCGCTTGCGATCTCGGAAGGGCCGACATCGTGCTGCAGCACGCGCAGGTTCCCGAACTTGTCCTTCTCGGCGATCGTGCCTTCGCGCAAATCGGCTTCGTAGAGGTCGGCGCCGATGAGGTTCGCGCCGCGCAGGCAGGCGCCGCGGAGATCGGCCCTGCGGATGCTGGCGCCGCAGAGATTGGCGCGGCGCAGATCGGCGCCGAAGAAGCTCGTCGAATCGAGTCGCGCGCCGGCGAGGTTCGCTTCTTCGAGCACCGCGCCCGTGAAGTCGGCGTCGCAGAGATTGCGTCCGGCCAGCTCCAATCCGGAAAGATCGCAGAAGGCGAAGACCGCGCGCGCGCCGCCCATGCGCCCGGAGTAAAGCATCTCGTGCCTCGCCATCGAGGCCGAGAGGTCCTTTTGTGTCAGTCGCGCGAAGCTGGTGCGCTGGATCTGGGGCATGGCGGAGGTGGACCGGGCATTAAGGATGACCCATGTCCATTGTTCGCCCAACCCTCTAATTCCTGATTAAAATGGCGCGAGTTGCCTTTGGCCGCACCCAGGGCTAGGTGACGGGCGGTTTTTTTTGTGTAAGGTCCGCCCCAGGCAGCGCCGGAAGCTGGGGAAGAGGCGCGCGGGAACCGATTTGGTGTGGTCACTGCCAGCACGACCTGGGTACGCCCAAGGTTCTGATTGGCCTGGTAAATGAAGGGGTCCGTCTTGAAAAAGCTGGTGCTGTTGTCGTCTGTGCTCTGGGCTGCGCTCGCCGTTTCCCCCGCGCTCGGCCAAACCGATCCTGTCGACGACATTACCACCGCATTGACGACGCCCGTCGCCACGGCGACCGCGGCCAGCGACGGCACCGCCGCCGACATCCTGCTCGACACCAACGGCTCGATCACGGTCACGACGGCGGGCGCCGCGGTCACGATCAATTCCAACAACAGCTTCGAGAGCGTCGCCGGCACGGTGATCTCGAACCAGAACACGGCCAATGCCGTGGGCATCCTCGTCGATCTGACATCCGGCGTGCCGCTGGATTCGACCAATGACGGCTGCACCGGCACCTGCACCCACACCTTCGAGGGCATCACCGTCGCCAGCATCATCAACCTCACCGGCACCGGTACCGCGAAGACGGGCCTGTGGCTCGAGGGGCCGGATCCGACCAGCGGCCTGCCGCTGACCCAATTCATCGGCAACATAAACATGACCGGCTCGACCATATCGATCACCGGCGACACCAGCGTCGGCGTCAAGATCGATTCCCTCGCCGAACTCGACGGTCAGCTGACGCTCGGCCAGATGACTTTGAAGCCGAGCTCGACCACCTCGACATTCGGCGACATTGGCCTCGACATCGCCGGCACGGTCGACGGCGATATCGCAATGACCTCGGGCATCTCCGTCCAGGGCAACAAGGTGGCCGGCGTCAGCACGCTCATCGGCATGGACATCACGGGCACGATCAACGGCAATCTCATGATCAATACCGGCGCCACGCTCGGCATCAGCGGCGCCGGCGCGCAGGGCATCCTGATCACGGGAAGCCTTAATCCCTGCGACATGTCGGCCGCCAACACGGCGTGCACCGGCACCGGCGCGCTGGTGAACGACGGATCGATCAACACGCTCGGCCAGCTCGCCTCGCTGACCCAGAATACCGGCAACCCGGTCGCCGGCATCGCGGTCGGCATCGGCGGCAACATCGCGGGCGGCATCTTCAATGGCGGCCCGACCTTCAGCGGCGACACCGCAGCGCAAGGCTCGATTTCCGTGCAAGGCCTGGCGCCCGCGGTGGAGATTTCGCCGTCGCTGGAGGGATTGACGACGCCCACGGCGATCACAATCGGCGTCTACACGGCGGACCTCGTCGACCCCAATTTCAGCTTCTACAACCGCGGCAATATCGGCGCCGTGTCGTCCAATTCCGGCGACAGTACGACGGCGGTGTTCATCGGCGGCGGCAACCCCGACGCGACGACGACGCTGTCGGGCGGCATCCTGAATTCCGGCACCATCACCGCGGTGGCGACGAGCCTAGCGAAGTCGAATCCCGTCTCCGCGATCGCGATCAATTTCGGCAGTTATGCGATCGTCGGCCCCGACTCGTTCTATACCTTCCAGGCCGGTCAGGGCATCGACGGTTTCGTTTATAACCCGAACGACCCTTACCAGAAGATCGACACCGACCCGCTGCACGACGATCAGGCCGCGTTCGTGAACTCCTCCGAAGCGAATGGGGGAAGGATCATCGCCTCGATCGGCGGCGCCTCGGGGGGCGAGGCGGATGCGATCCTGATTTCGCCGACCGCGACCGTGCCGTCGATCATCAATTCCGGCTTGATCTCGGCGGTGGCGACGACGACCGATCTCACCAACACGACCGAGCTGATCGCGCGCGCCATCGTCGACCAGTCCGGCACGCTGAACTTCATCCAGAACAACGGCATCATCGCGGCCGCCGCCGCCAAGCTCACCAATGGCGGGCAGGAATCGATCGCCATCGACCTGCATGCCGACACCGAGGATTCGGCGGCAGGCGCGGGCGTCTTGATCCTGGACCAGGGAACCGTCGACACCGCCGCCAGGATCAACGGCGACATCCTCTTCGGCACCGGCGACAATCAGGTCGTCGACGTCGAAGGCGCCAGCACCACCAATACCGCCGCGATCAACGGCAACATCACCTATGGCGGCGGCTCTACCGCCGGCAGCGACAAGCTGATCGTCGGCAATTTCGGCACGGTCACCGGCATCATCCTGTCCAACCAGACCGTCGGCATCGGCGTCGATGTGCGGTCCGGCGGCACGCTCGACCTGCTCAACAACGCGACCGCGCTGTTCACCGCGAGCGACGGCACCAACCCGGCCTTTCACATCGAAAGCGGCGGCACCCTCGACCTCACGATGCTCCAGGAATTCCGCACCGGCATCGTCGATTCGAGCGGGACAGTGCAATTCGATTCCGGGGCCAACCTCAACATCACCTATGGCAGCTTCGTGCCGAGCAATTCCGAGTTCGTGCTGATCACGGCGCCGCATGACGAGCTCCTCATCCCCGACGCACAATTGGCGACCTATCAGAGCCAGATCATCGAGAAGCTTCCGTTCCTGTTCGATCCGACCGACACCTTGCTGCACATCATCACCACGCCGGACAACACGACCGACGAGCTGGTGCTCGACGTCGCCGTCAAAACCGCGGCCCAGCTCGGCCTCAAAGGTTATGCGGCGCAGATCCTGCCCTTCGCCAACCAAGCGCTGGCAGTCGACGACACGCTGGGCGCGGCTTTCGTCAACGGCATCACGAACCAGTCTGCGGCGCAGACGGCCTATAACGAAATGGCGCCGGACGTCTCGGGCGGCGCGCGCGCCATCGCCGTCGCGCTGACCGACCAATCCTCGGGACCGGTCGCGGCGCGCCAGCGCATCTTGCGCATGTACGGCAAGCAGGACGGCGAAGTGACGCTCTGGGGCGAGGAGTTCGCCGAGTTCGTCAACGATCCGGGCGACCGCTCGGCCGGCCTGACCGGCTTCAAGGACCACGGCTTCGGCTTCGTGCTGGGCCTCGACGGCGGCGATCCCAAGATGGGATGGTACGGCGGCGCCTTCAGCTTCTATTCCGGCGACATCGTCGAGCCGCTGCCGCGCGATTCGCACACCAACACGCTGTGGTACATGCTGACCGGCTACACCGACTGGCGCGGCAAGGGCCTGTTCCTCGATACCAAGGTCGATGTCGGCTACGCCGACTTCAAATCCAAGCGCTACATCAGCCTGACGATCCCGAGCGCCAGCGGCACCGGCTCGACGGTCTTCACCGACGAGGCCGACAGCCAGCGGCCGGGCATCGTGGGCGCGGTCGGCTTCACCACCGGCGCGATCCTGGCCTACGGCTCGACGACGTTTACGCCGCAGATCAGCGTCGACGGCATGTCGATGCGCGAGGAGGGCTATACCGAGCATCACGTCGGCGGCACCACGACCGGCAACGGCAAGGGCATGGACCTGCAGACCCAGGCCTACTACGCCAACTCGCTGCGCGCCTTCTTGGGCACCGAAGTGCGCGAGGATCTCAATCTGAGCGACTTCTTCGTGCAGCCCGCCATCCGCGTCGGCTATCGCTACGACTTCCTCAACGATCCGACCAAGCTGCGGGTGAACTTCGCCGACATCGGCACCAATTCGACGCCGACGCCGGGCCCGACCTTCACGCTGGTCGGCCCGGATCCGTCGCAGGGCAACATCGTGGCGGGCGCCTCGCTCTCCGCGACCACCGATGCCTGGACGCTCGGCGCCAATTTCGACTTCGTGCGCGGCGACAACGGCGCCACCACCGAGATCGGCACGATCCACCTGCTGGGCCGGATCTAGAGCAGTTTTGCAATCTGGCGGAATCGGGCCGTCCGTCACCCTTCGAGGCCCCGCGCGTCATGCTGAGGTGCCCGCCGAAGGCGGGACTCGAAGCACGCGCGGGGCACCTCAGGGTGACGATATCGATCGCTTCTGGATGCAATCTGCACTAGCGGTCTCAGGAACGGGCGAGGGCGATCAGTTCGGCGATGTCGGCGTCCGGCGTCGCGAAGGACGTGACGAGGCGGATCAGGGTGCTGCCGCTCTCGCTCGGGGCCCAGTCATAGAACAGCGCACCGGCGGCGCGCAGCCGCGCAACGGTGGCGTCGGGAATGCGCACGAACACCTCGTTGGCCTCGACCGGCGTCGCGAGCTCGCCGGGCATGTTCTGCGCCAGATGCCGCGCCAAGGCGTTGGCGCGCGCCGCGTTCCGGAGCCACAGGCCGCCCTCCAGATAGGCCTCGAGCTGCACCGCGACGAAGCGCATCTTCGAGAGCAAATGGCCGGCCTTCTTGCGCCGCCAGACGAAGTCGCCCGCCAGTGCAGGATCGAAGAACACGACGGCCTCGGCGCCGAGCGCGCCGTTCTTGGCGGCCCCGAAGCTGAGCACGTCGATCCCTGCGCGCCAGGTCAATTCCGCGGGCGAGCAGTCCAGGCTGGCCAGGGCATTGGCGAACCGCGCGCCGTCCATGTGCATTTTGAGGCCCTCGGCGTGCGCCACCTCGGCAATCGCCGCAATCTCTTTGGGGCGGTAGACGGTTCCCAGCTCCGTCGCATTCGTCAGACTGACCGCCATCGGCTGAACGTGATGCACCGAGCCCTTCTCGAAGCGCGGGAGCGCCGTACCGATCGCCGCAGGTGTCAGTTTGCCGGCCGCGCCCTCCAGAGGCACCAGCCTTGCGCCATGCGAGAACAACTCCACGGCGCCGCACTCGTCGGTCACGATATGGCTGGCGGCATGGCAGAGAATCGCGCCCTGCGCCGGAACCAGGGTGGACAGCGCCAGCGCATTGGCCGCGGTGCCGCTGATCAGCGGAAAGACCGCGACCTCGCGCTCGAAGATTTCCGAAAAGCGCGCCGTCAGACGCCGGCTCGCGGCGTCGTCGCCATAGGACGGCTGCGGTCCCGCGTTTTCGCGCGCCAGGGCCGCCAGGATTTCCGGCGAGGCGCCATAGCAATTGTCGCTGGTGAAATTCATCCCGCCGAGGCTACCAGCTTCCGGTGTTGGGCATCGACGCCCAAGGCTCGGCCGGCGCGAGCGCGGTCCCCTCCTGCAGGAGTTCGATGGAGATTCCGTCGGGGGAGCGCACGAAAGCCATGTGCCCGTCGCGCGGCGGCCGGTTGATGGTGACGCCGCCCTCCATCAGCCGGCGGCACAGCGCATAAATGTCCTTCACGCGATAGGCCAGATGCCCGAAATTGCGCCCTCCGCCGTAGGTTTCCTTGTCCCAATTGTAGGTCAGCTCCACCATGGGCGCCTGCTCGCGCTGGGCGCGCTCCGCATCGTCCGGAGCCGCCAGAAAGACCAGCGTGAAGCGCCCCTTGTCGTTGTCGATTCGGCGGACCTCCCGAAGCCCGAGCTTGGCGCAATAGAAGTCGAGCGCCGCGTCCAGATCGGCGACGCGCACCATGGTGTGGAGATAACGCATTCTTCCGCCTTCACATTTTGCTGAGCGCCGGAGCGCCCGTTCGTCGCGGAGCCTAGCATCGGCGCTCTTGGGAGCAACGGCGGCCACCCCGCCCTGCAGGAGGCGGCAAAAGCGCGCGGCGCGCCGTCACAAAAATGTTGCCGTCGGACGAACACGATTTGGACACCGGTCGCGGTCACAATCCCTTGAAAGTGTGCAGGGATAGCGACGACTCGCGGATAATTCGTGCGGCGGACCGCAGCCGCATCGGCAATGGAACGTTTAGGCGCAAGGCGGATTGCTACGTCGGCAACTTTCGGCGGAAGATTTCGTCCACAGGCTCGAAACGGGAACGATCCGTTCCGTCCCCTGTTTTAACCAGTTAGGATATGAGGCAGAGTTAACCATTCGAAAGACTGGACCGATCTAAAAACCATGACTACGATGAAACCAAGATCGTTCAAGCGTCCACGCCCAGGGGCGCCCGTAGGGGGATATGTGAGTCCGAACCATTATCGCGGCGGCTCTGGCCGTTGCGTCGTGCTGCGTCTTGCCGGGTCAGTATAGAGCCATGGAACAACCTTTTCACAGCATCCGTTCGGTACCGCAAAGAACGATCACGCCAGCGCGCGCGATCGGCATGTTGGCCGCGCTCGCGCTGCAGGCCGGCTTCGTCTATGCGATCGTCAGCGGTTTGGCGGCGACGATGCTGACCAAGCTGCCAGAAGTGCTGAAGGTGGAAGTGGAGCAGGAGAAGATCGCTCCCAAGCCGCCGCCGCCGCCGCCGCCGCCGGTCGATTTGCCGCCCCCGCCGACGGCGCCGCCACCGGTGATCAACATCCAGACCGAGACGCCAAGCAATCCGATTCACGTCGAGGCGCCCAAGCCCGCGCCGCCGCCGAAGGTGCTGGCGTCCAGTCCGGTGTCGATCGGTCGTGCGCACACCTGTCTTCAGAACTATCCGGAAATCTCGGTGCGCCTCAATGAGGAAGGGACCACGACCCTGGCCTTCAAGATCCAGACCGACGGTAGCGTCACCAATGTGACGGTCGCAAAGTCGAGCGGCTCGGAGCGCCTGGACAACGCGGCGGTTTCTTGTGCCGAGCGCTGGCGATACAAGCCTGCCATTCAGGAGGGCAATCCGGTGGAGACGAATTGGCAAGCAGCGGTGCAATGGAAGCTGCATTAGCCGGAGATTGAAGTTTCACTAGCGGCCAGCCGAGGGGATCGGCGGGTCATACGCAAATGGAAAGCGGAGTACCGAAGAAATGATCTCGAAATATCTGACGATCGTCGCCGCCGTCGTGCTCATGTCGGGAGCGGCGCTGGCCCAGAATACGGGTGCAGCGGCTCCCGCCGCCCCGCCCGCGACCAGCAGTGCCGCACCGGCCGCGACGCCGGCTCCGGCTCCGGCTCCGGCGGCCACGCCAAGTGTCGCGGCGCCTTCGCCCAGCAAGCCGGCGGTCAATCCTGACGAGAATCCCTACGGCCTGATGGACATCATCCATAAGGGCAACCCGGTGTCGCTCGGCGTTCTCGCTCTCCTGGCGATCATGTCGGTCGGCAGCTGGTACATCTTCTTCGTCAAGTATTTCGAGCAGAGCCGCATCCTGGGCCAAGCCCGCTCGGTCGAGCGCCGCTTCTGGTCTTCGGGCACCCTCAACGAAGGTATCGACAAGCTGCCCAAGAACTCGATGTTCCGGCTGATCGCCGAAAGCGGCGTTCGCGCGAGCCAGGGCGGCACGTCGCTGGTCGGCCTCAACGACTGGATCGCCATGTCGCTCACCCGCCAGCTCGAAGACGCCAATGCGCGGCTCCAGGGCGGCATCGCCTTCCTCGCCTCGGTCGGCTCGACGGCGCCGTTCGTCGGTCTGTTCGGCACGGTGTGGGGCATCCTGCAGGCCCTCATCGCCATCGGCGTCGCGGGCCAGGCTTCGATCGACAAGGTCGCGGGTCCGGTCGGCGAGGCGCTGATCATGACCGCCATCGGTCTGTTCGTGGCCGTGCCAGCGGTGCTCTGCTACAACTTCCTCGTCCGCCGCAACAAGGTCATCACCGAAAAGCTGCGCGGCTTCGCCGGCGATTTGCAGACCTACCTGATCTCGAAGAGCAAGTAGAATCGAGAGCGCGCACGGGAGTTTGTTCGCATGGCGATGAACGTTCAGGGCGACGGCGGTCAGGACGAAGCCGAGCTCAATACCACCATCAACACCACGCCTTTGGTGGACGTGATGCTGGTGCTGCTCATCATCTTCCTGGTCACCATTCCGGTGATCGTGAAGACGGTGCCGGTTGAGCTTCCCAACGAGCGCAACATCGCCACACAGACCAAGCCGGAGAACATCGTCGTTTCGGTCGATCGCGATGAAAACGTCTATTACAACAACCGGCCGATCGAGGTGGGCGAGCTGCGCGACCGCTTCGTCGATGCCATCCGCCGCGCCCAGGCCCGCGGCGTCAGCGCGGCCAACATGCCGGAAGTGCACATTCGCGGCGACCGCAACGTGCGCTTCGCGGCGGTCGGCCGGGTGATCTTCGCCGCGCAGCAGGCCGGCATCCTCAAGGTCGGCTTCATCACCGAACCGCGCAACCAGTCCTGATCGGACACGCAAGGGTTAAGTCACATGGCAGGCAGTGTCGGTCCAGCAAGCGGCGAAGGCGAGGTGATGGTGGAGATGAATACCACCCCGCTGATCGACGTCATGCTCGTGCTTCTCACGCTTTTGATCATCACGCTCCCCATCCAGACGCATGCCGTGAAGCTCGACATGCCAAAGCCCGAGACAAACCCGCCGCCGCCGTTGACTCAGCCGGTGGATCTCGGGATCGATTTCGACGGCACGATTACCTGGAACAAGCAACCTATCGACCGCGCCACCATGGACTCCTATTTCGTTTCCGAAGCGCAGCAGGAGCTGCCGCTCCAGCCGGAAATCCATCTCAATCCTGACAAGCTTGCGAAATACGAGACCGTCGCCATGGTGCTTGCGGATGCGCAGCGCCTTGGCATAACCAAGATCGGGTTCTCGGACACCGCGCAATACGCACAGTAACGTGAGGGGCACTTGCGGCGCCTGATTCGTGCTGTTTGCATGACTGGGTTGCCTATGCCGAATGAAGAGGTTTTGACGATGACGACAAAGTTTCGCGCGGCGCTACTTTCCCGCACCGCCGCATTGTTTCTGGCGGCCGCCGGATTGGCATTGACGGCGAGTCTGCCTGCCGAGGCGGCGGTGCGCGCCGCTGTCGGCCGGCCGCTACAGGAGGCCCAGAGCCTCGCCGCCTCCGGCAACTACAGCGCCGCCATGTCCAAGGTGCATCAGGCCGAAGGCGTCGGCGGGCTGAGCCCGGAAGAGAGCCACGTCATCGAGCAGATGCGCGCCTATATCGAGTCCAAGTCGAACGCGACCAGCGGCTCCGGCAAGCTTGCCAACGACTACCGCGCCGGCCGCTGGGGTGCCGTGATCGAGGACGCCAACTCGATGAAGGGGCTCGGCGCCAACGACATGGCCGCGGTCGCCACGGCGTACTACAAGCTGCACGAAGATTCGCAGTGCCTGAACTACATCGATGAGCATTTCGGCCATGGCGGCGGCGCCGTCATTCTCGAGATCAAGCGCGCCTGCGCCTACTCGGCCGGCAACGACAAGGCCCAGACCGAAGCGCTGGAAGAGCTCGTCGCGATCACCAACAAGCCGGAATACTGGCAACAGCTGCTGAACTCGGCGGAGCGCGCCAAGGCGCTCAGCGATCACCAGACCTTGGACATTTATCGCATGAAGCTGGGTACCGGCACCCTGCGCAACGAGAGTGACTGGATGACGCTCTCCAAGCTCGCAATCGCGCTCGGCTTCCCGAGCGAGGCGCTGGACGTGCTGCAGAAGGGCGTCCAGGCCAAGGTTTTGACCGGCGATGTCGTCAACCGCCTTACCGCGATGGCCAAGACCCAACAGGGTCAGGACCTGGGCGGTTGGGCTCAGAAGCTCGCGGCCGCCAAGGCCTCGCCGAGCGGCGACGCCCTGGTCAAGCTCGGCGAAGACCAGATCGGCCAAGGCAAGGCCAAGGACGCGATCGATCTGATCCAGCAAGGCATCGCCAAGGGGCAAGGCGACATGAACAATGCCCAGATCCGGCTCGGCCAGGCCTATCTCGCCGCCGGCCAGAAGGACCAGGCGGTGCACGCCTTCGCCAAGGTGAAGGGCAAGCCCAACGACGAGATGATCGCCAAGCTCTGGACGCTCTACGCCAAGAAGTAGGCGGGACGACGAATAGCGAAGAGGCCATCATCGTTACTGGCTGCTGGCCGTCTTGGCGGGTGCGCGCTGGCGTTCCAGGAAGCCGCGGACGTCGATGTCCGGCGCCGTCGCGACGCCCCTGTCCGGACCGGGCGCACGCAATTCCTCGAGGCTGAATCCCATCTGCGCTTCATAGGTGCGGTCGATCTGGTTGCGCAGGCCCTGTTCGGCCTCGTACCAGGCGGCTTTCAGCGTGGTGTCGGGACAGGGCGCGAACTCCGCCGGATCGCCGGCGCCCCAGCGGCGCTCCACGCATTGATAGGGGTCGAAGGAAAGCGCGAACAGACGTGCGCGGATCTGCTCGTAGCCGAGCGCGAAGGGCGTGCCGTCGCTGCGGACATAGACGATCGTGCATTGCGCCGCCTTCCTGTCATAAAGAGCGATCAACTCCGCGATCAGGTCGTTGCCCTTGAAATGGAGCTTCGGGTCCTTGGCCCGCCACAGCTTCACATAGCGTTCGACGGCGTCGCGCAGTTCCTTGAATGCGGTCTTGAGGCGCGCATCGCGCGACGGCGTCGAATAGGTCTCCCAATCGCCATCGGTGCCGTAGATGTTCTCGGGCAGGCGGTCCGGCTCGGGTTGATTGACGAGGCCGGACTTCGCGGCAAGGTCCACCGCATCGACGCGGTCGTGCAGGTCGACGCAGTTGGAGTCGATCATGTCGGAGACTTCGCGCAGCGGATCGAACTCGAGCTTGCCGCCGGCGAGCTTTGCCCGCACGTAATCGTACCAGTCGAGCGGCTGGCCGTTCAGCGTGAATGTCCCGTCCCGCCAGTCGCGGTCCTCGTCCGGCTTCGGACCGTTGCCGTAGAATTGTTCGGTTGAGAAATTGGCGATCTCCGCGTTCGAGGCGGGCACCGCGCGTCCGCCGCTATAGGTCCCGTCCGCCAGCTTGCGCGCGCCGACCAGTTTCAGCGGCCGCCAGTTCTTGAAGCCCGCGCCCATGCCCGGATAGGCGCGCACGAAGCGCAGATCGTAGAAGCCGCGGGTCAGCGACGAATCCGGATGGGCGTCCATGTAGCGGATGCGGCCGTCCGTCTCCACCTTGTAGACCGTGGCCACGTGGCCGTTGGGATCGTAGATGGCGGTGCCGGGCCGGATCGATCTGACGTCGATCGCCGGAGAATAAAGGTCCGGCACTTCCGGCTCCTCGAGCGTGGGATGGATGCGGAAGGTGCCCGACGAGACATTGTCGCGAATCTCGTCCCAGATCTCGTAACCGCTGACCTTGCCGCTCGGAACGGTGAGGCGTGCCTCGACCGCATTGCCGCTGAAGCCATAGCGGAAATCGCGGCCGGCACCGCGCATGCGCACCTGCGAGACATAGCCGAAGGGCAGTCCGCGCTTCCAGGCGAAGTAGAACCGCAGATTGTAGGCGAGATCGGCGCAGTCCGAGGCGAAGTAGACGCCGGGCGGATCCGTGCCGTGGAACGGGTTGCGCGGCGAATGCAGGCACAAATCCACCGTGTTGCAGCCGGACTCGCCGATCTCCGCGATGAAGCGGCTGTAGTCGCGCTCGTCGATGTCCGTCCAGTGGTCGTGGCGCACGACGAAGATCGCGGGATAGGGGCTCGGTGCCGCCGAAGGGGCCGCCGGGGGCGGGGTCGGGGCGACCGCATCGGCCCGGGCGCCGCCACTCCACAGCAGGGCCACGAGCCCGGCGGCCGCGATCGTACCTCTCCACTCCATGCCGCCGAGGGTAGGGGCTGGGGAGGGCCGGTCAAGGTGGCGCCGGAAGGGGCGTTGCAAGGCGTTGCCCAAGGGCCACGGGCGGACCGTTCCATATTCGTCACGGCCGCCCCCTGTGGTTTAACGTGGCAGCCATGGACCAGGTGATGAGCGCGGAGGAATGGCAGGCGCTGGGGCTGAGCCTGAAGGTCTCGTCCGTCGCGGTGTTCGCCGCGCTGCCGTTCGCGGTGGCGGCGGCGCTGGGATTGGCTCGGGCGCGCTTTCCCGGCAAGACCGTGGTGGACGCCGTTATCCATCTTCCGCTGGTGCTGCCCCCCGTTGCCGTCGGCTTCCTGCTGCTCAGCGTGCTCGGCACCAGGGCCGGCCTCGGCGGCTGGCTGTTCGCCACGTTCGGCATCCGCTTCGTCTTCAGCTGGACCGGGGCGGCGCTGGCCTGCGGCCTGATCACCTTCCCGTTCCAGGTCCGCGCCATCCGCCTCGCGCTGGAAAGTGCCGATCCGGGCCTCGACGACGCGGCCAGAAGCCTCGGCGCAGGCTGGTTCGACCGCCTTGCCAATGTGACCCTGCCGCTGGCGCTGCCCGGCATCGTCGCCGGGCTCGTCACGGCGTTCGCGGCCAGCCTGGGCGAGTTCGGCGCCATCATCACCTTCGTGTCCAACATTCCCGGCGAGACGCGCACGCTGCCGCTGGCGATCTACAGTGCGCTGCAGACGCCCGGCGGCGAAGCGGAAGCCGCGCGGCTGTCGCTGCTCTCCATTGTGCTGGCCCTGGCGTTCATGACCCTGGCCGAGACCGTGCGGCGGCGATCGCGCGCATGAGCGTCGAGATCGCGCTTCGCCACGGCTTCGGCGGATTTACGCTCGACGTGCAATTCGGCACGGAGCGCGCCGGCGTGACGGCCTTGTTCGGCCCTTCCGGCGCCGGCAAGACCACCATCGTCAACGCGATCGCGGGACTCTTCCGGCCGCAACAGGGGCGCATCGTCATCGCCGGCCGGGTCGTTCTCGATACCGCGACGGGATCGTTTACGCCGGCCGTGGCGCGCCGTATCGGCTATGTCTTCCAGGACGCGCGGCTGTTTCCGCATATGCGCGTCGCGGACAATCTGCGCTTCGGCTGGCGGCGCGCAAAGCGGCCCGCGGACGAGGCGGAGATCGCGCAGGTCGTCGCGATGCTGGGTCTGGAGGGACTGCTGGACCGCCGCCCGCGCGCGCTTTCCGGCGGCGAAAAATCGCGCGTCGCGCTCGGCCGCGCGCTGTTGTCGGCGCCGGACATTCTCCTGCTCGACGAGCCGCTGGCGGCGCTGGACGCGGCGCGGCGGGCGGAGATCCTGCCCTATCTCGAACGCCTGCGCGACGAGACCCGGCTGCCGATCTTCCTCGTCAGCCACAATGTCGACGAGGTCGCCCGTCTCGCCGACGATGTCGTGATGCTGCGCGACGGGCGCGTCGTGGCGCAGGGCTCGGTGTTCGATCTCTTGACGCGGATCGGCGGCGAGATCGAGCCGGTGGGAGCGGTGCTCGACACCGCCGTCGGCGAGCACCGCGACGACCTGACGGTTCTGCGCTTCGATGGCGGAGAGCTCTTCGTTCCTCGCTTGGCGCGGGCCGTGGGAACACGGGTGCGCGTGCGCATTCGCGCCGAGGATATCATGCTGGCGCGCGACGAGCCGAAGGCCATCAGCGCGAACAACCTGTTGCCTGCCATGATCACAGCCATCGGCGGAACGGGCCAAGCGGACATCGAGCTTGCCATCGGCGCCTCGCGGGCTGTGGCCCGCATCACGCGCGCCTCCGCCGCGCGGCTTCAATTGGCGCCCGGCGTCGCCGTGTTCGCCGTCGTCAAGAGCGTGATCGTCGATTCCGCGTCCTGAAGGAGAAAGCCATGCCCCTCATTCCCTATGCCGATCCGGGCGGCCTGCCGGACGAAGCGCGCGACACTTTCGAAAAGCTGCCGCGCAAGCTCAACATCTTCCGCATGTGGGCCAACGCCGCGACATGTTTCCGCCCTGGGCTCTCCTTCGGCACGGCGATCCTGACGAAACAGAAGCTGCGACCCGATCTGCGCGAGATGATCATCCTGCTGGTGGCGCGGCTGGAGGGCGGGATCTACGAATGGGTGCAGCATGTGCCGATCGGCGAGCGCGCCGGCTGCTCCAAAGCGCAGATCGCCGCCCTGGAAGCGTTGCGCCTCGACGATCAAGTGTTCGATGCCGACGCCCGGGCGATGCTCGCCCTGGTGCGCGAGGTGGTGCGCGCCGTGAAAGCGTCGGAGGCGGCGGCGGAGGCAGCGAAGCGGCATTTCTCGCCGCAGGAAATGGTCGAGATCGTGCTGACCGCGGGCTTCTACATGACCATGGCGCGGATGACCGAGACCTTGCGCGTGGACGTCGACGCTCCGCCCGGTGTCGCGGTTCCTAGCTGGACAAGGACTTCCTGAACACGAACGCCTTCGACAGCGTGTAGTTGAAGGCCAAGCCCACAAGGACTCCGGCCGCCAGCGCCAGCTGGGCGTTGAGTGCGGCCACGCGGATCAAAATCTCGTAGGTCGCGAGGTTTGCGAGCGCGCCGAGGCTGTTGGTGGCGACGAAGCGGGCCCATTCCCGCAGCGGCTTGTCGCTCGCGCGCTCGGCAAAGGTGAAGGTGCGGTTGCCCCACCAGGTGAAGGTGACCGAGGGCACGAACGCGAAGAACCAAGCCACGTCCTTGCCCAGATGCAGCGGGTGGAGCGCGAGCCACAGAGCCGCTTCATTGACGACGAAGCCGGCAGCGCCGACCAGCGCGAAGCGGAAGAACGCCGGGAGCCGCGTCAATCGCGCCACGGCAGCTTGAGGTCCTGGGGTCCCGGGATGCCGAGATAGGCCATGCGCTTGTCTTCCCAGCGCCCGCGCGTGACGGTGTCGAGGATCAGCCCGCTCGCCAGCGCGAGAAAGGCGAGCACCATGAAGCCGACCGAAAGCACCGCCGTCGGCAGCCTGGGGACGAGCCCGGTCTGGAAATATTCGAGCACCACGGGCGTGCCGAGCAGCAGCGAGGATATGGCGAGCAGCACGGCGATGGTCGAGAAGAAGACGAGAGGCCGCTCCTCGCGCACGAGGCTCGCGATGGTGAACAGGATGCGAAAGCCGTCGCGATAGGTATTGAGCTTGCTGACCGAACCTTCCGGCCGCTCCTTGTAGCGGGTCTCGACCTCCGCCATCGGCATCAACAGGCGCACGGCGTGCACGGTGAGCTCGGTCTCGATGCCGAAGCCCTCGGCGGTGAAGGGAAAGGATTTGACGAAGCGACGCGACATCACCCGGTAGCCGCTCAACAGGTCGTTGAGCCGCACCCCGAACATCAACGAGGTGAGCCCCGTCAGCATCCGGTTGCCCAGCACATGGCCGGGACGGTAGGCGCTTTGTCCGGTGGCCACGCGCTGGCCGGAAACGATGTCGAGGCCTTCCGCGGCGAGTTTCTCGATCAGCCCGGGCGCCACGCCCGCGTCGTAGGTGTCGTCGCCGTCCACCAGCACATAGATGTCTGCCTCGATGTCGGCGAACATGCGCCGCACGACATTGCCCTTGCCCTGGCGCAGTTCGTTGCGCACCACGGCGCCGGCTTCCCTGGCGCGCGCCGACGTCCCGTCGCGGGAGTTGTTGTCGTAGACATAGATGGCCGCCGACGGCAGCGCCGCACGGAAATCCTCCACGACCTTGGCGATCGCGGCTTCCTCGTTGTAGCAGGGGATGAGAACGGCGATGCGGGCGGCGGTCATGGTCCGGGCTTGCGGGTCAGCGGACACAATTCATATTCGCCCGCGAGGTTGGTGTCGAACAGGGTGCATTTGGGCCAGTCGATCATCAGGTCGTAATCGGCCACGGCATCGTGGGCGCGCGTCATGTCGAACGAATCGGCCATCAAATAGAGGTCGCCTTTAAAGGCGCTGACGCGGGCGCGCATGTCGGCGGTCAGTCTGGTGCCGTCCTTGGGCTGCACCATCCAGCCGTCGATGCGCAGCACCGGGATCTGCGGCGGCATCTCCGGCACGATGAAGCCCATCGGCGAATTGCCGGTCATCAGCACCATGGAATGCGCGGGATGGGCGAGCTTGGGCAGGGCCACGCCGACATAGGGCTCTTCCAGCGGCGCGCGGTCCAGGAAATCGGGCCGGGTCAACAGCAGCGCCACGAAGAAGGTCGCCGCCAAGGTCAGAAGCTGCGCCCGGCGCGGCAGGGGCAGCAGGCCCACCGCCGCCGCGATCAGGATCGGCGCCAGCATCTCCAGCAGCGTGATGTAGCGGTAGATCGCGAAGATCTTGAGCCAGATGAAATAGGAGACCGCCGCGAAGGCGAACAGCACCCACACCGCGCCCGGCGCGAACAGCGGATCCTTCGAACGTCTGCGGAAGATCGCGAGCAGGGTCGCGACGATGACGCCGGTATAGGCCAGCATCACGCGGATGTCGCGGAACGGAAGATCGTCGGCGACCGACCAGTCCTCGGTGAAAAGATAGGGGAAGAAGACCTCACGCCAAAAATGCGTCGGCACGAAGCGCAGATCGCGATAGGCGCGCGGCAGGGCGAGCGAGGAGTGGAAGTACTGATTGAAATAAGGGAACAGCGGATTGCCCGTGAGATGCTGCATCTTCAGCATCCAATAGGCGGAGAACAGCGCGAAGCCGGCGAGGCCCGCGATCGCGCCGGCGGCGAGGCGGGTCGCCTGGCGTTTCCAGTCGCCGCCGATGAACAGCAACGCGACGCCGAAACCCACCGCGAACGGCGCCTCCGGCAGCTTCAGCCCCGGCGCCATGCCGACGATGAATCCCGCCAGAGCCGTCCACAGCGCGACGTGCAACAGCGGCCCCTCGCGCAACGTCCGCATCTTCACGATGAGGATCGCGAGCCCGCCGAGGATGAACAGGCTCATCACGTTGTCGTAGTAGTGCGAGCCGAGGAGCCCCAGCGTCAGTCCCCCGGTCTGCCCGAGGAGCGCGAGGGCCGCCGCGCCCAGATGGTGTTCGTCGATGCGCAGCGACTGCCGCGCGATGAGATAGAGGGGGACGACGTTTGCGCCCTGCACGGCGCCCAGCGCGGCCAGCGCGAACCACACCGGCGTATGCGTCGCGAGCTCATAGAACGGGATGTCGATCAGCGGATTGTAGTAGCTCGCCTGATGCGCGACGACGACGTCGAAAGCCAGGCGATGATGCAGGAACGCGTAGGGGATGTACCAATGATAGTTGCGGAAATCCCAGGACGTGTCCTTCCCCAGATAGACGACGAAGGCCGACCAGAAGACGATGGCGAGGCCGAGGAACAGCCACTCGCGCGGCGCAAGCGGCAGGTCGCGGGGATCGTCGGAACTCGGGGGCATCGAAGGGGGCCGGCAGGGAGCGGAGCGCCAATCTGTCATGACAGACGGCCGCGAACCAGATGGCTCGCCTGCGCGTCAGTCTGCCGCGGCTGTCGCCTCGTCGGTCACCGGTTCGAGCGCGAGATTGGAGAGGAATTGGCGGGTACAGGCGCGCCAGGACCGCGTGACGGCGAAGGCCCGGCAGCTTTCGCGGGGGATCGACAGCGCCCTGAGGCATGCCTTGGCGAGATCGTCGTCCAGCACTGCAACTGCTGCATCGCCGACGACGTCCAGCGGTCCCTGGACGGGATAGGCCGCGACCGGCAAGCCGCAGGCCAATGCCTCCAGCATGACCAGGCCGAATGTGTCGGTGCGGCTCGGGAAGACGAAGACGCTGCTCGCCGCATAGGCCCGCACAAGCTCCTCGCCGGTCTTCTGGCCCAGAAACCTGGCCTCGGGGAATTTGCGCGCCAGTGCTGTGCGCGCCGGCCCCTCGCCGATGACGACCTTCGTGCCCGGCAGATCGAGCGCGAGGAACGCCTCGATATTCTTCTCGACCGCGACTCGGCCGACCGAGAGCCAGATCGGTGCGGGAAACGGGAAATTCGCGTCGGGGATCGGCCGGAAGCGCTCGACATCGACGCCGCGCGACCAGATGCGCAAATTCTTGAAACCGTGACCTTCGAGCTCCCGCTTCAGCGAGCGCGTCGCCACCATCATCGCCGTCGCCGGCGCGTGGAACCAGCGCAGGAAGCGATAAACCGTCTCCTCTCGGATGAAGGGAATGCGCGCGCGCACATATTCGGGAAAGCGCGTGTGGAACGAGGTGGTGTAGGGAATCGCATATTTGCGGCAGATGGCGCGCGCCGACAGGCCGAGCGTGCCTTCGGTCGCGATGTGGATGGCGTCGGGGGCGAACGCGCGGATCTCCCGCTCGACCGCGGCGCGCGGAAACACCGCCAGGCGGATTTCCGGATAGGTCGGCATCGGCACGGTGAAGCGCCCCTCGGGCGTGATGTAGCGCACGTCATGGCCGAGCGCGCGCAAATCGTTGCCGAGGATTTCCAGCGTGCGGACGACGCCGTTCACCTGCGGCGCCCAGGCGTCGGTGACGATCAGTATCCGGAGGCGCTCGTCGCCCGAAGCCGTCCCGATGCCGGCCGGCATGGCGCCGCCCGGCCTCATCCGCCTTTTCCTACGCGGGTATAAACGCGGGCGTGGGATGAGCGGGCTGCGGAACGCTTCGAGGCGGTGCGATGGCCCAGCGCAGAATCTCCAGATTGCCGAAGGCATCTTCTGCAAGGGCGGAGCAGCTTTCAACCCAGTCTCCGTCGTTCAGGTAAAGGATGTCGCCGATGCGGCGCATCTCGGCATGGTGGATGTGGCCGCAGACGACGCCGTCGACGCCGCGCTGCGCGGCGGCGCGGGCCACGATCTCTTCGTAACGCGAGACGTATTCGACCGCGTTCTTGACCGCGCGCTTCAGGTAGGCGGAGAGCGACCAGTAAGGCAGCCCGAGCCAGCGCCGAATCGCGTGCAGGCCGTCGTTGAGCCTGAGCGCCAAGCTGTAGGCACGGTCGCCGACATGGGCGAGCCATTTGGCGCAGCCGATGACGCCGTCGAACTGATCGCCGTGCAGGACGAGCAGGCGCACGCCCTGCGCGGTCTCATGGACCGTCTCGCGCACCACCGCGATGCCGGCCACGCTGCGGCCGATATAGTCGCGCAGGAACTCGTCGTGATTGCCGGGCACGTAGATGACTTCGGTGCCTTCGTCGACTTTGCGCAGCACCTCGCGGACCACGCGGTCCTGCGCCTCGCTCCAGTACCAGCGCTTGAACTGCCAGCCATCGACGATGTCGCCGACCAGATAGAGCACCTCGCAATCGTTATGGGCGAGGAAGTCGGCCAGAAGATCGGCCTTGCAGCCGCGCGTGCCCAGATGGATGTCCGAGATGAAGAGCGTGCGGTGCCTGCGCACCGCGCGCGGCGGCCGGTTCTCGAGGGGCGGCAGACCGCGTGGGTCCCGGCCTTGCCGGCGCTCGCTGGTTTTCGGGGCAAAATTGCCGTGGCGGGCAGCCTCGGCCAGGATTCGGGCGACCTTTTGCATGGCGGGCGAATCGACCCCGGGTGTTTCCACACCGGGGTAGCCCGTAGGCACGAATCTTTTGTTGCGCCGCCGCGACAGAAATATGAATCCGCGTCATCGTCAGGCGTGCCCAAAAACCGGCCATACCGCCGCAAAACTATGCAACTTAATTTCACAAACGGCGCCGTATTTGGAAATAAAACAATTGAAATGATGGTCACGACTCCGCATTATGCTGCAGCGCGGTACTTCGAGTTCGCACTTGCGGTATCGCGGCCCTTCCTGGGCGTTTCCTCCCTGAACTTGGCCGCTCCCACCCGGGGGCGGCCCTTTTTTTATTCCGCTGCCAGGGCCCGCTGCGGCGGAAGGCAGGTCCAATCGAGCTGCGCGAAGGCGGCCATGGCGCTTTTCAGCCGCGTCTTGAGCCGGTCGAAATCCGCGCGCCGTTCGATCCGTTCCTCGTCGAGATAGAGGGCGCGATTGATCTCGATCTGCAAGGCATGGACGCCCTCGTCCCGGCGGCCATAGAGATGCGTCGTGTAGCCGCCCGCATAAGGCGTGTTCCGGGCGGTGGCGAAGCCTGCCGCGACGAGCGCCCGCTCCACGTGATCGACCAGCGCCGCCGCGGCCGAGAGGCCGTGACGGTCGCCCAGGACGACATCGGGAACCGCCGCCGCGGAGGGCATGGAATGACAGTCGATCACGATGGCAAGCCCGAAGCGCCGGCGCGTCTCCTCCACCAGCCGCGCCAAGGCCGCATGATAGGGCCGGTGCAGCAGCTCCAGCCGCCGCGTCGCTTCGAGCGGATCGAGTTTGCCGCGATAGATCTCCGCCCCATCGCGCACGATGCGCGGAATGACGCCGAGCCCAGCCTGGACCCGGGCATTCGGAGCCTCCGCGTAAACGCGGAGCGGCCCGGAAAACATCGCGGGGTCCAGTTCCTCGGGCGCGCGGTTGGCATCGACGAAGGCGCGCGGGAATCTCGCCGCCAGAAGCGGGGCGCCCAAAGCGGCGGCCGCTTCGAACAGGATGTCGGCGTAAGCATCCTCGGACCGGCGCAGGGTCAGCGCATCGAGCGTGCTCGCCGCCACGAAGCTCGCGGGATAAAGCCTTCCCGAATGAGGCGAGGCGAAGACAAAGGGGATGCGCTGCTCGGCGGGACGGTGAATCTTGAAGGGGTGGGCGTAAAGCGCAGCCAAGATCGCGTCCGACGCCCGTTCGCTGCGCTGCGGCCAGCCCATTCGCGGTGCTTCTCCCTGTCTCACCTGGAAACAGTGGACCTCAAGGATGGTGCGGGATCAAGGCCGCGGCATTAACCGGCATTTACAGATTTGCCCTTTATACGCTCTACTTGGCCTCAGGAGCGGGGATATGGCCAGCATCCTTCTGGCGGAAGACGACGAGTCGTTGCGCAAGTTCCTGGCGCAGGCGCTAGTGCGCGCCGGCCATGCCGTGGCCGATTTCGGCGACGGCAGCGAAGCGTGGGAGCACCTGAAGACGTCGCCCTTCGATCTGCTGCTCACCGACATCGTCATGCCCGGCATGGACGGCATCGAGCTCGCCAAGCGCGCGGCGGAACTCGACACGCGGCTCAAGATCATGTTCATCACCGGCTTCGCCGCGGTGGCGTTGCATCCGTCGTCTCAGGCGCCCAAGCAGGCGAAGGTGCTTTCCAAGCCGTTCCATTTGCGCGAGATCGTCGCCGAAGTCGACCGCATGATGGCCGCCTGACAGTTTGTCGATTTGGGCCTGCCGCCATATTCGCGCCCGCGCCTCGCCCGAATTCTTCCTCACACTGCGATCGTCCGGCCTGGGCCGGGGACCGGCACTGCGCCGGTCCAGGTTCCTGCCGGCGGGGCGCATGCGCGCGCAGGGAGGACCAGATGAAGCAACCCATTCATGCCTTGGCCGGGCATCGTCCGATGTCGCCGGAAAGAGTCGTCGGCATCGGTTTTGTCGTCGTGCTGCATATCGTCGCGATCTGAGCGATCGTCACGGGCCTGGCGCCGAAGCTTTTCCATTACACGCCGCCCGGCGATCTCATTCTGACCATCGACAAGCCCCCGCCGCTGCCGCCGAAAGCGGCCAATCCGCAGCCGCCCAAAGCGCATCATCCGTCGGAGCACCCGATCATCACGGACCATCCCATCGTTATGACGCCGCCGATCGTGGATATTCCGGAGGAGCAGCCGCCCGTCAACGGCGACGACCGAGCACTGCCGGCGGCGCCGGACAGCGCCGCGAGCGCGATCGCCGCGACGCACACGATTCCGGACTACCCCGCGCTGGCGCGGCATATGGGCTGGGAGGGAAAAGTCGTCCTGCACCTTTCGATCTCGCCGCAGGGCATCGTCACCGCGGCGGATGTCGTGCGCTCAAGCGGCTATGACGAGCTGGACCAGGCGGCCGTCAGCTGGGTGATCGCGCATTGGCGCTACAACCCGGCGATCGAGGACGGCTCGCCGGTCGCGAGCGAGACCGACGCGGCGGTCGTGTTCAATCTGCGCAACGCCGGATAGAGGGAGCGCCGTCGGGTCGGGCAGGGCGCCTCGCGAAAGCGGGGCGCCTTGCCAGCCGGCGGCGCGGGGCGCTATAGAGCCCATCCCCTGGAAGGGCGCGTAGCTCAGCGGGAGAGCACTACCTTGACATGGTAGGGGTCACAGGTTCGATCCCTGTCGCGCCCACCAGGGTTTTCCTGGAAATTTGCAGACGGTTAGGTAGGGTGCGGTGGTTCATTTGAACCTCCATCGCTCCGACTTCTAAAACCTACACGTGACCTGACAATTTGCGCGGTCGGCCCCCGTCCCATCTTCGCCCCCAGAGCCCGCCGAAGCCAAGTCACCTTGGCGCTCTCAGCCATTCGTCTCGACGTCGATGGTCACCGTCACCGTGCCGGTCGCGGTCGCGCCGAAGGCATTGGTGATCGTGTAGGTGAAGGTATCGGTGGTGTGGACGACGTGATTGACGGACGGATAGGTATAAGTGATGGGCAATCCGGTCCAATTGATGTTCACGCTGCCCGGGGCGCCTTGAGTCACTGCGGTGATGGCGAGGGCGCTGCCGCAGGGATCGCTGTCGTTATTGCGCGGATCGAGACTCGCCTGCGGCGTGACCGTACCGCCGCCCGAGGGGATTGTGGCCGTGACTTCGAGAGTATCCGGATTGGCAACCGGCGGGTTGGTTCCGACGCAAACATGCGCCGCCGCCGTGGCGTCGAGACCGTGACCGTTGGTGACGTCGTAGACGAAGCTGTCGGCGCCGGAATAGCCCGTCGTCGGGGTATAGGTGACCGACACGCCGTTGTTGATCGCGACCGTCCCATGCACGGGGGCCGTCGGGATTTGGGCGATCGTCAAGGGGAAATTGTTCGGGTCGCTGTCGTTGACGCGCGGATCGAATGTCGTCGCCGTGTTCGAAGGAACCGGCTGATAGTCGTCCTGGGCAATCGGCGGGGCGCCGACAAAGACGAAGACGGTGGCTGTCGAATAGTGCTGATGCCCGTCCGTGATCGTGTAGTTGAAGCTGTCCTGACCTTCATAGCCGGTAGCCGGAGTGTACGTGACGGTCGTGTTACCGCCCGTGATTGCGACGGTGCCGCCGCCCGCGGTTGGGGATACCACAGAGTATATAGCGAGCGGATAGCCGGGCGGATTGGGCTCGCTGTCGTTGACGCGCGGATCGAAGCCGACGACCGGCGTGTTCAGCGGCGTCTTGATGCTGTCGTTGACCGCAACCGGCGGAATGCCGTTGGTGATCGAGGCATAGACCGTTCCGAACACAGTATGCCCGTGGCCATCCGAAACCGTATAGGTGAAATTGTCCAATCCCTGATAGCCCGTCGTGGGCGTGTAGGTCACCAGGCCGCCGCTCAGCACCGCGCTGCCATGCGCCGGCGTGCCGATGGCCGTGATCGTCAGCGGATCGGCGTCCGGATCGACGGCATTCAGCGCGGGATTGAACGGTGCCGTCGCGGTGCTGGTCACGACGGTTGGACGCCCAGCCGGGCGACGGGTTCACGGGTGGCGCCGGGGCCATGCTTGTCATACCCGTCAATATTACTGGTTCTGGGGCTACAGCAGAGAACATCGCTGCGATTGTCGACCGCGACAATACGCTGAATCTGGGTGGTTCGACGGTCACAATTCAAGTGATAGCAACCGATAAGCCCATAAATGGTGTACTGAATCACATGGATTTTAGTCCAACTTATAACAACTCGATGTGCGGTGATGCTGGCGAATGTGTGAACAGGCTTGGTGGCAATGAGGCACACATCAATAGTGCAAACGACCAGTCAACGGACGCCGCTGCACACGATATCCTACACTTTGCTGGTATCGACGATCAGTACACAGAGGGTCCTCGAGACCCCAAGGGAAATCGCACCAGCAAGCCAAAGCCGGGATACGACAATACGAATATAATGACTTCTCGATCCGGAACGAATCTGAAACCGGGTCAGGTCAACGAAGCCCAAGGCAATCCAACGACAAAGAAGTGCGTTGTTAAAACAGGTTCGAGGATCCCAACATGCAAGTGATCTTAAGCCGTATGCTCTTTCTCTCACTCACAATGATGTTTCTCGCTACTACATCCTGCGCGCAAAATGTGCCAAGAGCACGGACACCGATAGAGGTGTGGCGCGGTGGAGACGATGGGTTGACGATAAAGCTGGCAGAAACACTAGAGTCAGCCTTTGCGGTGTCTGGGGACTTTTTATTGAGCAGCGGACAAAAACCTGGCACTTTGATCGTATCCATTCCGGCAAACGTCAGGTGGAAGCTAGTGAACGGAAAGACAGAGTTATTCTATCGGGCGGAGTTATCTATAGTAGGCGGGCGGCAATTCGGGACCACCATTGGGTCTTGCTTTGAAGACCACCTCACAGATTGTGTATCACGCATAGTTGCGGACGCTACGAATGCAGCAGGCAAATCTCGATAGTGCAGGACAACCGATTTTTGAGACTGCGCTTATCGAGCCACGAGTTGGCCGCAACATCGCCTCGAACGGCGTCTGGACGTTCGGCTACGATGCCGAGAACCGCATGCTGACGGCGTCCAAGAGTGGCGTGGCCGCGTCGTATGCCTACGACCCGCTCGGCCGCCGCACCCAGAAATCCGGCACCGGCGTCACCCAGACCTTCTTCGTCTCCGACGGCAGCGACGAGATCGCCGAGTACAACGGCTCTGGCTCGGTGACGACGCGCTACGTCCCCGGTCCGGCCATCGACGAGCCGATCGCGATGGTCACCGCCTCGTCGGGCGCCAAGGAGTTCTTCCACACCAACCGCCAGGGCAGCGTCATCGCCATGTCGGATGGCACGGGCGCCAAGGTCGAAGGCCCCTTCGTCTACGATCCCTATGGCAACGGCGCCCCCACGACCGGCGTGGCCTTCAAGTATACCGGCCGCCGTCTCGATCCCGAGACCGGCCTCTACTACTACCGCGCCCGATACTACTGGCCCCAGGGCGGCAGGTTCATGCAGATCGATCCGGTGGGGTTCGCGGCAGACTTAAATCTCTACGCTTACGCCGGAAATGATCCGACGGACAAAGCCGATCCGTCTGGAAAGGTGACTGTTGTCTGCACCATTGACCTCACAAAAGGCACAGCACTATGCATTACGTCTGGCGACGACGAAAAGCCCGAGACCTATGTTACTTATCATCTGCAGAAGTCTACCCACGACAAGGAAGGCAACATTCATAAGACTGAAACGACGGTAACAGAGACATATCCCGCTGACGCGCTTGGTGTCGGAAAGGACATCAGAGCTCAAGTCAATAGATACCTCGGCCGCAATCCCTCCTTTTTTGAAAGCGTCCTAGACCATTTTTCGGCGGGTATGGCCGCGGTGCGTGTCCTGCAGACCGGTGGCCATACCATCAGCCAGAGCACAGCGGACGCTCTTGGATTTGAGAATCGGAGAGAAGCGGGACGAGCTCTTGAGCGGTTGAAGCGTGACAACAATGTACGAAACGACCATCAGGGCATAATAATGTCGAACGGCGACTATGTTGATTCACAAACAGGAGAAGTGATCGGCAACATCAAAGATTACAAGCCATGAAAAAAGACCCGATTCGATCTTGCTCGTTAGAAATTGGCTCGCGGAATCTCGATCCAGATAACGTCTCGAAATTGATAGGGGTTGAGCCTGATCGCCGATTCTCTCGGGGCGAACTTTCATGCAAAGGAAAAAAGCGAATAAAAGGACTATGGGCCGTCGACAGCGACAGGCATGTTTCTTCATTGGATATTTGTGATCATCTCGCCTACATTGTTCAATTTCTTGAACTTCATAAATCAAAGATATTAGACGCAAAACGAAATGCCTGTGCGAGTGTCAGTATCAGAGTTTTTTGGGATTTTGAAAGCACGTTAAGCTTTTCATTGGATTCGAAGATACTAGGAATGCACCCGGAAGTTATAGATGGCTTTGATATATCAATCACATGAGATTGCGCTGTGGCACCAAATTCATTTCGGACAGTGCACAATTCGCTCCCGTGGTCAAAAGATCGGCTTCGGCAAATGAAAAAAAGTGCGGTCTGATAATGCTGACCTGGTCGGAAGTCGACTATTGCTTCGACAATCTCGACCGCCTGACGCAGGCGATGGAGAACTCGACTTCGTCCGGCTGCGCGACGAACCTGCTGGCGACGTATCAGTACGACACGCTCTCGCGGCGGCTGAATCTGCTCTACGGCAACGGCGCGTCGATGGCCTATTCGTACTCGCCGGCGGGCGACGTGCTGACGCTCAATCACGACATGGCCGGCACGGGCGACGACCCGCACTTCACCTTCACCTACAGCGGCGCCCATCAGCTGGCGAGCGAGACCAACAGCGATCCCGACTATGCGCCGCTGCAGCCGGCGGGCGCCGGCACCGACAACTATGCGGCGGTGAACACGCTCAACCAGTATCCGTCGATCACGCCGCAGGGGGCGCCCGGCGCGCGCAGTTTGGGCCACGACGCCAAGGGCAATCTCATTGGCGGCAATATCGCCTCCGTTCTGCCGGCCCACCAGTGTGTGCAACAGCTTTTCCGCAGGCGAACGTAAAAACTCCTGCGCCGCGACATGCCGGAATTTGACTAAAAAGTCAATTTTGACTATATGGTCAGTATCGCGGAGGACGGCATGACCCTCGAACACATCCCGGTTCTCATCGTTGGCGGCGGCGGCGCGGGCCTGACCGCATCGGCGGCGCTTTCGCGGCTGGGGATCGAGTCCGTGCTGGTCAATGCGCTGCCCACGACCTCGGTGCTGCCGAAAGCGCATGTCGTCAATCAACGCGCCATGGAAGTCCTGCGGGAATTGGGAATTGCCGGCGCAGTGTATCGGCAGGGCACGCCCCCGGAGCACATGCGCGCAACGGCTTGGTATGCGGGCTTCGGCGGCAATCGCCGCAATGCAGGCCGGCTTATCGCGCGCATGCAGTCGTGGGGCGCCGGTGGCCAGGATCCTTATTGGGCGCTTGCCAGCGCCTGTCCTTCGACCAACCTGCCGCAAATCCGGCTCGAGCCCATCATGCGGCGGCGCGCCGAAGAGCTGGCCCCGGGCCGCGTGCGGTTTGCACACGAACTCACGGACTTCTCCAACGACTCTGAAGGTGTCACGGCGGTCGTCGACGACAAGACCAAGGGGACGGAATACAAGATCCGCGCGCAATACATGCTCGCCTGCGATGGTGGCAAGACGGTCGGGCCCAAGCTCGGAATCGCGCTCGATGGCCCGCGCAACCTGGCACGCGAAGTCTCAATCCATATGTCCGCGGATCTGTCGCGCTGGTGCGGCGATCCCGATGTGCTCATCCGCTGGATCTGGCACCCGGAAACGGGTTCGCTCGGCGTCCTGGTCCCGATGGGCCCCGACCATTGGGGCCCCCATTCGGAGGAATGGGTCTATCACCTCAACTATCCCAGCGACGATCCGCGCGCGCTCGACGACGCACGCGTGGAAGCCGATATGCGTGCCGCTCTGGGGATTGCAGATCATCCGGTGACGATTCACTGCATCTCGCGCTGGGCACTGGAGGGCGTCGTCGCCGCGCGCTTTCGCGAGGGGCGGATTTTCCTGGCCGGCGACGCCGCCCACCGGCATCCGCCGACGGGCGGGCTCGGCCTCAACAGCGCCATCAACGACGTGCACAATCTCACCTGGAAGCTCGCCGCGGTCATCAAGGGTTACGCGGGTGCTGACCTGCTCGACAGCTATGAGCCCGAACGGCGCGCCGTCGCCGCTCAGAATGTGCAGCGCTCGGTGGAAAATGCCCTGAATCAGTTCGGCTTTCGCGAGGTCCTTGGGTTGGATCCGGAGGCCGGCGCGGAAGCCAACTGGAAACAGCTCGATCGACTCTTCGGCGAGCAGCCGGAAGATGTGGCGCATCGCCGGAAGATTCTGCGCGCGATCGCAAGCCAGTCCATGGAATTCAACGAGCACAATGTGGAATACGGATTTTCATTTTCCTCGAACGCGATCGTTTCCGAACAGACGGCGATGCCGGCGCCCGATGCGGTGCGTGTCTACACACCAAGTACGCGCCCCGGCGCGCCGCTGCCGCACGCCGATCTGGAGGATGCGGACGGCGTCAGCCGCCCATTGATGGACCTTGTCTCTCCAGGACACTTTCTGCTGATTGCGGGTGAGAACGGCGAACAGTGGTGCGATGCCGCCAAATCTGTCGCCAAAGATCTCGATGTGCCTCTTGAAGCAGTCCGCATCGGTCATATCGAAGGCGATTATCGCGATCCACGTTGCGCGTGGCTGCGGCAACGCGGTATTTCCGATCAAGGCGCGGTCCTGGTCCGTCCCGATCGCGTCGTCGCCTGGCGCAGCCTGGAAGCCGTCTCAAATGCGACATCTGTGCTCGAGAGCGTGCTGCTCAAAATTTTGGGCCGGTCGTAATGGCTTTGCTGTCGAACAAGAGGCCGGCGATGCCGCGAGCTGCTCGCAAACGCGAGCGCACGCGGGGCGAACTCGTTTCGGCTGCCGAACAACTCCTCGCCGAGCGCGGATTGGATGCCATATCCGTCGACGAGATCACGGAGGCGGCCGACGTCGCCAAGGGGACGTTCTACACGCATTTCGACGACAAGAGCGATCTTGCAACGTCCATTGCCTACGGTATCCGTATGGAGATGGAGCAAAAGGTCACTGAGCTGAACCAAGGCATTGGCGATGCGGCGATTCGAATGGCGAACGGCCTCTCCACGTTCTTCGCCTTCGCCATTGCCCAACCGGTTCGCGCCCGCGCACTTGTCAGATTGAATCCGACGATCGTCGATCCGGTATTGCCGATCAATGCCGGGCTGCGCAGCGATGTAGTTTTTGGGGCGAACTCGAAGAGATTCTGGGTCGCCTCGGTGGACGCGGCCGTGGTCGTGCTGCTCGGTATCGCGGTTGCGACCGTCATGCGCCTGACCGACAGCACGCACCCTGTCGGCCAGCCCTACGCATTCGCCACGCAGTCCCTGACGACGGCGCTGATCGCGCTCGGGCTCAGACAGGCGGAGGCCGCGCGTTTGGCCAAGAGCGCCGTCGAGAGCCGCAGAGTGGAAGCGCAAGCAACACGCACAGGCGCTCTGACCTGAAGCCGGATCGAGGAGAGAATCATGCGCGCCAAGCAAGTCGCCATATGGATTTTGCGAGGCCTGCTCGCCGCAGTGTTCGTTGCAGCCGGCACGATGAAACTTATCGGCGTGCCTCGCATGGTTCAGGAGTTCGGCCTTATCGGCTTTGGCCAGTGGTTCCGTTTTTTCACCGCTGCGATCGAAATTTTGGGTGCAACGCTGCTCTTCGCCCCAGCCGCGCGCCTATGGGGCGCCCTTATACTTCTGGGGGTTTGCACCGGCGCTTTCATCGCGCAGATCGGGCCCCTGCATGGCGATCTGGTCCATGTCTTCGTCATCGGCGGTCTGGTGGTGCTGTTGCTTGTCCTGGATCTTCGATCGCAGGGGATGAACACTCAAAGTCGGTAGCGCTGAGATCCGGGGGCCACAAAACAAACTGCGCCGCGGGGAACCCACATGATGACGCCCGCCGGCGGCTGATCTTCCAACCGCGTCAGGCCGAACAAAGATGCGTCCGCAGTCTGCAGCGAATAGAGCACCCCCAAAGGGAGGTCCGCCCGGGGTGCGGCAGCCGGACTCACACTCGCCGCAAAAGCCAAGTATATAAGGCGCATGAGCCATGCCGCGCCGGTCCGCCCGATCAGCATCGACGATATCAACGCCGCGCGCGCGCGCATCGCGCCGACGGTGCTGCGCACGCCGCTGGTGAAGCTCGAGCTGGGGCAGGGGGCGCCGGATGTCCGTCTCAAGCTCGAGAACCTGCAGCCGATCAACGCCTACAAGCTGCGCGGCGCGGCGAACGCGGTTGCGATGCTATCCGACGAAGCGCGCCGGCGCGGTGTGTGGACGATCAGCGCCGGGAATGCCGGACAGGGCGTGGCCTATGCTGCGCGCCGGGCCGGCGTTCCGTGCACCGTCGTCGTGATCGGTTCCGCGCCGGAAGCGAAGAAAGCGCGCATGAAGGCGCTGGGCGCCACGTTGCTCGAAGCCTCTTACGACCGCGCTTGGCAGGCGCTGGAGGAACGCGCCTTTCCCGGCGTCGAAGGAACGTTCGTCCATCCCTTCGACGATCACGATTTCATAGCCGGCCACGGCTCGATCGGGCTGGAGATTCTTGAGGACGAGCCGGCGACGCGCGCGGTGATCTGCGCCATCGGCGGCGGCGGGCTGATCGCGGGCGTCGGCAGCGCCATCAAGGCGCTGCGTCCCGAGATCAAGGTGTTCGGTGTCGAGCCCGAGACCGCGGCGCCGGCCGCGCTGTCGAAGAAGATGGGTTCGCCGCAGCGCTTCGCGCCGTGGCAGGCCTCGTTCGTCGACGGCGCCGGCGGCCAGAGCATGTTCCCGCGCATGTGGGAGCGGCTCAAGCCCGTCGTCGACGATTATTTCGTGGTGAGCCTCGACGAGACCCGCGCCGCGATGCGCCTCCTCGCCGAGAAGGCGCGCGTCATCGCCGAAGGCGCGGGCGCTTTATCGGTGGCGGCTGCGGTCAAAGGTATGGCTGGCGAGGGCCCGGTGGTCGCGGTCGTCTCGGGCGGCAATATCGACCTGAAGAAGTTCTGCGAGCTGGTGACGAAATGAATCGCTTCTCTGGCTTCCGGGAAATGCCACACTCCTAACGCTACAACCATACTTCGATTCGCGGTATCGCTATGGCCAACGGACCTGCAAGCATCGATTGGATCGACGATGGGGCGAATGGATGGAGACAATTGGTCAGCTTATCCAGACTTGGCTTGGTCAGGCTGGAGTGGTCGCGGGAATTGCGGGAACATTCACGTTAGTAGGATCGTGGTTGGATCGTTACATGACCGAATCCGCGCATGCGGATTTTGTCAGATATCTAACCGCAGAGGAGCCCTCACGACATCGATACTATGTTCCCGCGGGTACGCTAGTTCTATTTAACAAAGCTTTCAGCCCTAGGCATTTCTCAGGAAAATGTGCAATTCGGTCGGTAGCTTTCTCGGTTGTCGCTCTCGCATTCCTTCTTCTGCTTGCCGCACTGCATTCTTCAGACCTCCGTGGGTTGCTCGGCGCAATGGTGACCGGTAGCGGAGAGGCTGCCAACGCTTTGAGAACGGCCGTATTTGTCTGGCTCGCTTCAGCCATTGCAATGGATTACCTGAATTTATGGAAGACAAGAAAAATTTTGATGCTGACCAATGACAAGAAGATTTCTATTGCGGCACTCGTGGCGATATGCGTGCTGGACAGCATATTATACTATTGCATATTCTGTCTTGTATATTCCATCATGGAACACTTAGCGACGATCATTTTTCCTTTTCGATCGTGTTACGCCGCCGATCAAACATTTATAGAAAATTTTTCCGGTATCTATCGAAGTCTGTTTGTACATGAGAGTTCGGTAACCTGGCCATTGATTCTGACTGGATATTTGCCAACTCTGTGGCTGATTATGATGACGATGGGAATAGGTGTAGTGAAAGCACTAAGCGGCATTCGCAATGTCTTGTTCTTTTTGAAGTCATTTCTCAGGGTGGATGCCGCGCCCGCACGAATTGTTGGCTTAGCGGGTGGCCTACTTTGCTCCATGGGATATGCGGTTGCACAGGGACTCTTTGAGTGGATGCATTGAGTGCGGCGGCGTGCTCTTACGCATTCCTCGCCATTAACCCGCCGTCGACCGGAATCGTCGCGCCGGTGATGTAGGAAGCAGCCGGCAGGCACAGACTCAAGGTGACATGCGCCACTTCGTGCGGCTCGCCATAGCGGCCGAGCGCGGTGCGGCGCTTGGCGAAGATCTGCTTGTGCTCGTCGGGGATCGACGCCGTCATGCCGGTCAGGATCGGGCCCGGACAGATGCAGTTGACCGTGATGCCTTCGCGCCCCAGCTCCACCGCAAGAGCGCGCGTCAATCCCGTGACGCCGGCCTTCGCCGCGGCATAGGCGCTGTCGCGCGCCGTCGCGCCCAGCGCTTCGGTGGAGGCGATGTTGACGATGCGTGGGAAGCGCGCCTTGCGCAGATAGGGAAGCGCCGCGCGGATCACCCGCTGCTGCGCCGTCAGAAGCACGGTCAGGCTGTTCGCCCACACCTCGTCATAGTTCTCCGCATCGATCGCAGCGAATCCGGGAATGCCGGCATTGTTGATCACGATGTCCAGACCTTGAAAGGCCCTGGCGATGTCGAACGTCACGCGCACGACCTCCGCGGGGTCGCGCACATCCATCTTCCAGGCGCGGGTGCCGATGCCTTCGGGAGCCACAAGATCGGTTGCGGCGACCCGTGCGCCTTCCGCTGCGAAAACTTCCGCGGTCGCCCTGCCCATGCCGCTGGCGGCGCCGGTGACGAGGACGACCGCGCCTTTCATCGAGCGCAAAGCGGCGTGATCTGGCATCATGGTCTCCATGAAGATCGATCTGTTGTCGCCCAAGAGCTTCGCAAGCGGGCACCCGTTCGCGCAATACCACTGGCTGCGCGAGAACGCCCCGGTGTTCCGGCACGAGGAACCGGGCGGCAAAGGTTTCTGGGCGGTGACTCGCTTTTCCGACGTCTGGGCCGTCGATCGCGATTTCCAGAGCTATTCGTCGGAACCCACCATCATGATCTCCGATCCGGCGGCGGAGGCGGCGCTGGGCTTCGGCGGCTACAAGATGATGCTGATGATGGACCCGCCGCAGCACACGGCCTATCGCCGGCTGATCCGAAACGAGTTCACCCAGCCGGTCTCGGCGGGACGCACGCCGCGCATGAACGCGCTGGCGAAGCAGATCGTCGATTGCGTGATCGACAAGGGCGAATGCGATTTCGTCGCCGAGGTCGCGGGCGAGATGCCGTCCTATGTCATCGCCGAGCTGCTGGGCATTCCGCTGGACGACGGGCGCGAGCTCTACACGCTGACCGAGGCGATCCACACCGCGCCCGAGGTGCAGGAGGCCAACGCCGGCGGCATGGCGGTGCTGAAAATGTTCGAATACGGCCGCAAGGTGATCGAGGAAAAGCGCGCCCGGCCGAAGGACGATCTCGCCACCAAGCTGCTCATGGCCGAAGTCGACGGCAAGAAGCTCGACGACATCGAATTCCTGCTGTTCTTCCTCCTTCTGGTCGATGCCGGCGGCGACACCACGCGCAATCTGCTGTCGTCGGGCTTGATCGCGCTGCTCGAGAACCCGGACCAACTGGCCTGGCTCCAGGCGGACCTCTCCGCGCGGCTGCCTTCGGCGCGCGAGGAATTGCTGCGCTACACGACGCCGGTGATCTACATGCGCCGCACCGCCAAGCACGACGCCGTGCTCGGCGGCCAGAAGATTCGCGAAGGCGACAAAGTGGTGATGTATTTCGGCTCCGCCAACCGCGATCCGGAAAAATTCGAGCGACCCGACACGCTCGATCTATCGCGCGCGCCGAACGAGCACATCGCCTTCGGCACCGGCCCCCATGGCTGCCTCGGCCAGCACATCGCGCGCATCGAGATCGACGCGATCCTGACCGAAGTGCTGACCCGCATGCGCGACATCGAGATCGTCGGCCGGCCGGAATGGCTGCCGTCCAACTTCATCTCCGGACCGAAGCGATTGCCGGTGCGGTTCAAAGTGTAACTGTCATTCCCGGCGAGGATCGCTCGCAAAGCGAGAGATCCGAGGGAAGGGAACCCAGGTGGATAGACCGGTCTCATTCTCTCCGCCTGGGTCCCCTTCACCCTCGCGCCGCGTTGCGGCGCTCGGCCGGGGATGACAGTGGGGCGCGTTGTTGGCACTCTTCCCGCATCGACATTGGAGACAAGAGGCAAGACCATGGCCATCGACTTCGAGATTCCGCAAGAGGCGAAGAACATCCGCGAGAAGGTGCGCCGCTGGGTGCAGGAGGAATGCATTCCGGCGGAGGACCGGCTCAAGGCCGGCGAGCCCTACAAGCAGGTGCTGGGCGATTTGCGCAAGAAGGCCCGCGCGCAAGGGCTGTGGTGTCCCTTCATCCCCAAGGAACATGGCGGCATGGGGCTCGGGCCGCTCGCCAATGCGCTGGTGCAGATGGAGCTCGGCCAGAGCCATCTGGGCGCGCTGTCGATGAACAGCCAAGGGCCAGACGACGCCACCATGCTCACGCTGCTCGCGCACGGCACCGAGCACCAGAAGGAGAAGTTCCTCAAGCCCCTGCTCAACGGCGAAAAGCGCATCTGCTATTCGATGACCGAGAAGGCCGCCGGCGCCGACGCCACCGGCATGCAGACCCGCGCCGAGAAGAAGGGCAACAGCGCCTATGTCCTGAACGGCGAGAAGTGGTTCTCTTCCGCCGCCACTGCCGCCGACATCGCGCTCGTCATGGCCAAGACCAATCCCGACGCCCCGCGCCATCAGCAATTCTCGACCTTCATCGTCGAACTGCCCAATCCCGGCTACCGCATCAAGCGCAACATCAAGACCATGGCGGTGGAGAGCGAGCTCTCCCACATCATGGGCGGGGGCCATGCCGAGATCGAGATCGCGGATCTCGAAGTGCCGGCCGAGAATCTTTTGGGCGGCGAGGGCAACGGCTTCAACATGGGCCAGCATCGGCTCGCATACGGCCGCCTGCGCCACGGCATGCACAACGTCGCGATGGCCCAGCGCGCGCTCGACATGGCGACCAAGCATGTCACCGCGCGCACGACCTTCGGCAAGAAATTGTCGGAGCGCCAGGGCGTGCAATGGATGCTCGCCGATTGCGCCAGCGAGCTCTACATGGCGCGGCTGATGCTGCTGCACATCGCCTACAAGGCGGAGAAGGGCATGGACCTGCGCCAGGAGAACTCGATCGCCAAGGTCTTCCTCGCCCACATGGTGCACAAGGTCGTCGATACCGCGATCCAACTGCACGGCGCGCTCGGCTACAGCCAGGATACGCCTCTCGCCTCCTGGTACACCCACATCCGCTCGCAGCGCCTGGTCGACGGCCCGGACGAGGTCCATCGCTGGACGGTGGGCCGCAACGTCATCAAGGCCTACGAGAAGTTCGGCACCACCGCCAGCGCCACGGGGGGGGATCTGCTTTGAAGCTCACGCGCGGCGGCATGGCTTGATCCTCCCCCGTTTACGGGGGAGGTGGCGACCCCGCACTTGTTGCGGGGGAGCCGGAGGGGGCCTCGCGCTACCCCCTCCGCTTCGCTCGCGGAGCGCTCGCTCAGCACCTCCCCCGTAAACGGGGGAGGATCAGTCGGAAAAAATAATTTCCGCCGTTATATGCGATGCACAAATTTTCAGGCGTCATTTTTGTTCGCGTATATCCATCAAGTACTTAAGCGGTTTTTTCGCGGCCAAAATTTATTTCGCACCCCCCCCTTGAACCGTCACGGACGAGAACCCATTTCTCTTAAATCCCCACAATTGCGAGCCGAAGCACGAGGCGCGCCAAGCGCGTCGCGAGTGCAACGTCGCTTGCCCCTTATCAGGTAAGGAAAACCAGAGGAGTCCCCTCGATGCCGCAGCACAACGAAGCAGGCTCATTGCCGAGTATTGTCAACGGCTTAACGCAGGACGCGGGAGTTGAACCTCGATTTCGCCCATTTCCGCCAAAAGCTTGCCTCTTGGGAAGGAAAAAGCCACCGCGCCCCTACCAGATCCGCACCCGTTTCTCCGGCGCGACATAGAGCTTGTCGCCGGGCTTGATGGCGAAGGCCGCGTACCAGGCGTCGAGATTGCGCACCACGCCGTTGACGCGGAACTGGCGGGGTGAGTGCGGATCGCTGACCACCTGCTTCTTGACGTAGTCGTCGGTGACCTTGCCGCGCCAGGCCTGCGCCCAGCCCAGGAAGACGCGCTGGTCGCCGGTAAGGCTGTCGATCACCGGCGCCGGCTTGCCGCCGAGCGAGGCGTGATAGGCATCGAGCGCGAGCGTCAGCCCGCCGAGATCGGCGATGTTCTCGCCCATGGTCAGGTCGCCATTGACGTGGACGCCGGGGAGGGGCTGGAACGCGGAGTATTGCGCGCCCAGCGCCTTGGCGCGCGCCTCGAACTTGTCGGCATCCTCCTTCGTCCACCAGTCGCGCAGCGCGCCGTCGGCGTCGATCTTGCGCCCCTGGTCGTCGAAACCGTGCGTCAGTTCGTGCCCGATGACGCCGCCGATGGCGCCGTAATTGATCGCGGGATCGGCTTCGGCATCGAACATCGGCGCCTGCAGGATGCCGGCGGGAAAGGCGATATCGCGCAGCGTGCCGTTATAGGCGTCGTTGGTCTGCGGCGTCATCGCCCAGTCGCTCCTGTCGACCGGACCGAAGAGCCTGCCGGAATAGAACGCCCAGTCCGCGGCCCCTGCGCGGCGCACATTGCCGACGAGATCGTCGCCGATGATGAGCGCGGAATAATCGCGCGGATGATCGGGATAGCCGACCTTGATCGTATAGGTGTCGAGCTTCTTCAGCGCCTGCTGGCGCGTCGGCTCGCTCATCCAGTCCAGATGCTCGAGGCGGACGCGATAGGCGGCCTTGAGGTTGCCGACCAGCGCTTCGATCTTGGCCTTGGCGGCGGGAGGAAAATACTTCGCGGCATAGAGCTGGCCCACGCCCCAGCCCATGGTGCCGAACGAGCCGAAGCGGTCGCCGACCAGGAAGTCGCTGCCCGAGACCGCGAGCACCGCGCGTTTCCAGCGCAGCTTCTGCTCCTTCTGGCCGGACAGCGTCTTGTCGTGCATCTCGAAATAGGCGTCGGTGAAGGGCTTGGAGAGATAGGGCGCGGCGTTGTCGGCGATGTGGAAGGCCTGCCAGGCCTGCAGTGTCGCAACCGGCGTCGCGGCGAAGATCGCGGCGAGCTTGGGGAATGCAGTCTTCTCGGCGACGATCACGCGGCCGACCTTGGACAGATCGGCGTCCGCCAGGAAGCCTTTCCAATTGAAGCCGGGCGCGAGCTTTTCAAGCTCCGCGATGGTCGTCGGATTGTAGACCTTCACCGGATCGCGCTGATCGGCCTTGGCCCAGCTGGCATCGGCGACCTTGGTCTCGAAATCGACGACCGCCTTGGCGTCGCCTTGCCAGCCCGCGAGCTTCAGCAATTGCGCGACATAGTCCTGGTACTTCGCTTTCTGGGCCGCGAATTGCGGCTTCAGGTAGTAGTCGCGGTCGGGAAGGCCGAGACCACCCTGGCCGATGTAGACGGCGTAGTGCTTGGGATCCTTGAGGTCCGCGTCGATGCCGAAATTGAACAGCGTGCCCTCGAAATCGGCGGCACTGCGTCCCATCAGGGCGGCGAGCGCATCGCGGCTCTTGGCGTTGCGCACATCGGCGAACAGCGGATCGAGCGGCTTGGCGCCCGCGGCGTCGACGCGCGCCTCGTCCATGAAGGAGCGGTAGAAGCGGCCGACCTTGCCTTCGAGGTCGTTGGGCGCCTTGTCCTTCGCGGCTTCGAGGAGGTCGTGGATGCGCGCTTCGGCGCGGTCGGTCATCTGCAGCCGGAACGACACGCCGGGCTTGTCGCCGGGGATCTGCGTGCGGTCGAGCCAGGCGCCGTTGGCAAAGCGGAAGAAGTCGTCGCCGGGCCGGGTCGCGGCGTCCATGCCGGCGGAGTCGAACCCCCATCGGCCGTATTGCGGCGCGGCGATGGCGGCGGTCGCGGCAAGCAACGCTGCGGCGACGATGTGAAGGCGGTTCATGTGCTTCCCCCGATTCAATTTTGCCACACTGTCATCCCCGGCCGAACGCTGCGCAAGCAGCGTGAGGGGAAGGGGACCCAGGTGGAAAGAACAAGACCGGTCCAACCGCCTGGGTCCCCTTGACCTCGCAGCGCCTGTCGGCGCTGCTCGCCGGGGATGACAAGCGGTGCAACTACGACGCCCTGACCGCCTTGACCTTCTGCCCCGCTTCCAGACGCTCGGCGCCGCGCACGATGACCCGGTCGCCCGGCGTGACGGCGCCCTTGATCTCGACCATGGCACCTTCCTCCGCGCCGGTCTCCACCGCGACGCGCTGCGCCTTGTCCTTCCTGTCGACCTTGAAGACATAGGTGCTCTCTTCGCGCAGCACCAGCGCGTCGCGCGGTACGGCGACCACGTCGCGCGGCAGGTCGGAAGGCATGAACACCTTGGCGGCGTCGCCGACCAGACCGGCGCCCGCGGGCAAAGCGAGGCGCACTTCGATGGTGCGGCTGGCGATGTCGCCGACCGGCACGATGGCGCGCACGCGCGCCGGCACGGACTTGCCCTGGAGCTCGACCGCGAGCTGCGTCCCCTCGGCGACGTTGCGCGCGGTGTCGATGGGCGATTGCACGCTCACTTCCAGCGACTGCGTGTCGACCAGCCGCACCACGGGCTTTCCGGGCGTGGCGTATTCGCCGGCATTGATCAGCCGCGCCACGACGCGCCCCGAGAAGGGCGCCCGGATGTCGCTGTGGCTGAACTGGTATTGGCTCTTCTTGAAGCTCGCTTCGGCCTGGGCGAGCGCGGCCGAATCCATGTCCTTGGTCGACAGCGCCTGATCGCGTGTGCTCTTGGCGATGGCGCTCTGGTTGAACAGATTGTCCATCCGCGCCGCCTGCTCGCGGTCGTAGCGCAATTGCGCCGCCAGCCGCGCCGCATTGGATTTGTCGGATTGGAGCTGGAGGCTCGCGAGCTTGTTGTCGATGCGCGCGACGACGTCGCCCTGCTTGACCGCGGTGCCGACTTCCGCGACCCAGGCGATGCGGCCTTCGACCTCCGAGGCGAGCTGGGAATCGCTGCGCGACACCACGGTGCCTGGCAGCGACACTTTCGGCGCCATCTTGACCAGGCGCGCGGTCGAGACGCCGACGGAGGGCGGTGGCGGCGCGGGCGGCGGCGCCTGCTGGGCGACTGCCTGCGGCGGGCGCGAGGCGACCATGAACGCGACGCCGAGGGCGACAAGGGCGCCTGCGACGAGCGGAGCGTGACCGAATTTTCGCATCATCATGCCGCTTCCTTCATCGGGGTGAACGGCGCCTGCCGCGCCGCTTCGGTCTTTTCGCCGAGCCGCAGCATCGCGGGCATCAGGACGAGGGTGAACACATGGCTGACGAGGATGCCGCCAACGATGACGGCGCCCAGGCCGCGATAGATCTCCGCGCCCGGTCCCGGCACCAGCACCAGAGGCAGCATGCCGAAGATCGCCGTCAAAGTGCTGGAGAAGATCGGGCGAAGTCTGGTCTCCAGACTGGATCGCACCGCGTCGACGCGGTTCATGCCTTCGGCTTCCGCCTGGCGCGTGCGCGCGACCAGCAGGATCGTGTTGTTGACCACGAGCCCCAGCACGATGATGAAGCCGATCATGGTGAGCAGATCGAGCGGCTGGAAGACGAAGAGGCCGAGCAATCTCAGCGCCGCCATGCCGCCCACCATGCCGAGCGGCAGGGCGATGGTGGCGATCGCCGAATCCCACACCGACTTGAACAGCGCCGCCATGATGAGGAACAACAGCAGCACCGCGAGGGCGAAATTCTTGCCCATGTTCCAAAGCGCGTTGTCCAGGTGGTTGGCCGCGGCGCCATAGTTCACTGTGCCGTCGGCGGGCAGCAGCTTGCGGATCTCGGGCTCGATGTCGCGCTTGATGATCGCCATCGTGTCCTGCAGCGACATGTCGCGCGGGGGCTGGAGATTGAGCGCGACGGTGCGCCGGCGGTCCAGGCGATAGGTGCCGCTGGGCGCCAGGGTCTTCTGCATCGAAACCAGATGTCCGAACGACACCACGCCGCCGGACGGTGTCGCGACCGGCGCCGCGCCGATGGCGTCGGGGGAGGCGAGCGTCTGGGATTTCAGGATGAGGAAGAGCTGCCGCTCGCCGTCATAGCGCTGGCCGACATAGGTGCCTTCGCCCAGCGCCTGGGTGACGGTGCCGACATCGGCGCGCGTCCAGCCCACTTCGGCGATGGAGCGGTCGTCGGGATGCAGACGTATTTGCGGCTGGTCGTAGTCCAGCGTCGGATTGGTGTTGACCACGCCTTCGGGGAATTTCTCGGTGAGCAGATCCATGCCCTTGCGCGCCGCCGCCCGCATCGCCTCGGCATCGTTGGACTGGATGTTGATCGAGATGCCGCCGCCCGCGTCGAAGCCGCCGAACAGGCTGCCCATCTGCGCGAAGGCCTGGGCATCCGGCAGGTCCTTGATGATCTCGTTGCGCACGATCTTCTCGATCGTGGGGAAATCCTCGTCGTTGGGCACGCGCACGGCCATGTCCATGAAGCCGGGCCCGTCCATCTTGACGTAATAGTTGAGCAGCTTGGGTTGCTTGGTGCCGTCGAGATAGGGCTTGAGGCGCTTGATGATCGGCTGGGCGATGGTCTTGTCGACGGTGTCCACCGTCGCGCTGGCGGGAAGCTGGATGAACCCGTCGATGGCGGCGCGCTTGACCTGCGGCAGGTATTGCAGGCTGGGCGTCAACAGCCAGGTGCCGGCGATGGAGCCCGCGATCAAGCCGCCGATCCACAGCCTGCGCTTCTGCGGCGTGTTCGTCGCGCTCATGATCACATCGGTGATCTTGCGCCAGACATGGGCGAGGTCGCCGACCTTGGGCCGCGTCTTGAGGAACAGCATCGCCGTCACCGGCACCACCGTCACCGCGACGATCAGCGATACGAACACGGCAAACGCGATGGTCAGCGCCAGATCGGCGAAGAGCTGGCCCTCGACGTCTTTCAGGAAGATCACCGGCAGGAAGATCGCGACATTGGTCGCGGTGGAGGCGAGCAGCGCGCCCCAGACCTGATGCGTGCCGGTCTCGGAGGCCTCTCCGCCTGGCATGCCGCGCTCGCGCAGGCGCAGGATGTTCTCGAAGGCGACGATGGCGGCGTCGAGCACGATGCCGGTGGCGAAGGCGAGGCCCGCGAGCGAAACGACGTTCAAGGTGCGGCCGGACAGGTTGAGCAGCACCACCACCGCCATCAGGCAGATCGGGATCGCGGCCGAGATGATCAAGGTGCCGCGCCACTCGCGCATGAAGAACCACAAGACGCCGACCGCGAGCAGGATGCCGAGGATGAGATCGGAGGTGACCATCCCCATCGCCTGGTTGATGAAATGCGACGGATCGAACGACCAGGCGAGCTTGACGCCCTGTTCCTTGGCGGCGCCCGCGTTGATCTTCTCGATCTCCGCCTTCACCGCGTTGACGGTGGCGAGCACATTGGCGCCGTCGGCGCGGAACACCTGCAGCCCAAGCGCCGGGTTGCCGTTCTGGTAGGCGAAGCCTTGCGGCTTGCTCCGCCCGACATGGACGTCGGCGATGTCACCCAGATGCACCGGCTTGCCGTCGCGCCACTCCAGGACCAGGTCCTTGAGCGCCTGGACCGAATAGCGCCCGCGGAACTCGAGCCCGTAACGGCGCCGTCCGACGTCGAGCGTGCCGCCGGAAATGTCCTCGGCGCCGCTGATCTGCTGCGCCATCTTCGGGATCTGCACGCCGAGCTGGGCTGCGCGCATCGGATCGAAGACGATGTCGATCTCGTCGGTGCCGCCGTTGGAATTGATCTGGGCCGAGCCGACGCCGGGCACGGCTTCCAAGCGCGGGATGACGGAGTCCTTGAGCCATTGGGTATAGGAGTTCACGTCGCGCTTGTTGCCCGGCAGCTTCTGCATGAAGACGTAGAGCAAGAGCGCATTGGCGCTCTGGGTGCTGGCGAGCTGGACGAAGGGTTTTTGCGCGTCGGCGGGGAGCGGCGGCAGGCGGTTCAGCCGGCCGATCACGTCGACCAGCGTGCTCTTCATGTCGGTGCCGAGCGCGAAGGTGAGCTGGACATAGCCGCCGCCGCTGTTGGCGAAGCCGTCCATCTCCTGGAGCCCGGGGATGCCCTGCAGCACGTCCTCTTCGGGCTGCACGAGCTGCGACTCGACTTCGCGCGGCGTCTCGGCGCGCCAATCGGTCTCGATGCCGATCTGGGGGCGATCGATGTCCGGAAAGAGCTGGATCGGCAGGTTGTAGAGGGCGAAGGCACCGAACAGGATGGTGACGGCGACGCCCACGGCGACGGCTGCCGGGCTCTTGAGGCCCGCTTCGGTCAGCGCGCGCATGCTCCCTCCTTGTTGCGCTTTATGAAAAGATTGCGATCCGCGTGGCGAGAAAAAGGCGCCCGCCGCTCACTTGTCCGTGATTTTGCATGCGCCATGGAATGGCCTCCATGCAAAGCGCGCGCAGCTTCGCTATTAGCGCGCCGATGACATGAACTTTCGTTTAGCCACCGCCCTTGCTTGCCAGGCTTGGCGCGTGGTTAAGGTGCGCGACAGGGAGAGAACCATGCAAAAATTCGGCATCGCGGCTCTTGTCGTCTTGGGGGCGTCCGTGGCGTTGGCCTTAACCGAACATCATGGCGTCGATCTCGCCGGCATCGACCATGCGGTCAAGCCGGGCGACGATTTCTATCGCTACGCCAATGGCGCCTGGATCGCGAAGACGGTGATCCCGCCCGACCGTGCGAGCGAAGGTCCGGGCGCGATCCTGACCGAAAAGACTCGCGAACGCGTACGCGGACTGATCGAGGAGGCCGCCAAGGCGCACCCGAAGCCGGGCTCGGACGCGCAAAAGGTCGGCGACACTTACGCGAGCTATCTCGACGAGGCCGCAATCGAGGCCAAGGGTCTTCGCCCGCTGGGGCCCGACCTCTCGCGCATCGGCGCGATCAAGGACAAAGCCGCTCTATCGTCCTATCTCGGCGGCACCTTGCGCGCCGATGTCGACGCGTTGAACTCCACGAACTTCCATACCGACCACGTCTTCGGCGTCTGGATCACGCAGGGCTTCTCGAACCCCGACCGCAACGTGCCCTATCTGCTGCAAGGCGGCCTCGGCATGCCCGACCGCGACTACTACATCGAGCAGACGCCGCAGATGGCGAAGCTGCGCGAACAGTTCCGCGGCCACATCGCCGCCGTTCTCAAGCTCGCCAAGATCGCGGACGCCGACAAGAAGGCCGCGGCGATCCTCGCGCTCGAAACCGGCATCGCGCAGAGCCATGTCTCGCGCGCCGACAGCGAGGACGTGCACAAGGCGGACAATCCGTGGAAGCGCGCCGACTTCGCGGCGAAGGCGCCGGGGATGGACTGGAACGCCTTTTTCGGCGCCGCCGATCTTGCGGCCCAAGACGATTTCATCGTCTGGCATCCGAGTGCCGTCGTCGGCATCTCGAAGCTGGCCGCGAGCCAGCCGCTCGATGTGTGGAAGGACTATCTGACCTTCCATCTCCTCGATCACTATTCGAGCGTGCTGCCGAAAGCGTTCGTCGACGAACGTTTCGCGTTTTACGGCACGGCGCTGTCGGGCACGCCCCAGAACCAGGACCGCTGGAAGCGCGCCGTCGATGCGACCGATTCCGCCTTGGGCGAAGCGGTCGGCAAGATGTATGCGGCAAGATACTTCCCGGCGTCGTCCAAGGCGCGCATCCAGGCGATGGTGCAGGAATTGCTCGCCGCTTATCACGCCCGCATCGAAAAGCTGGCCTGGATGTCGCCCAAGACCAAAGAAAAGGCGCTCGCCAAATTGGCGACGCTCAGGATCGGCGTCGGTTATCCCGACAGATGGCGCGACTATTCCGCGCTTCAGGTCGTTCGCGGCGACGCGCTGGGCAATCTGATGCGCGCCGAGATGTTCGAGTACCGGCGCAATCTCGCCAAGCTGCACGGCCCGGTCGACCGCGGCGAGTGGGCAATGGTGCCGCAGGAGGTGAACGCCGTGAACCTGCCGCTCGCCAACGCGCTGAATTTCCCGGCCGCGATCCTGCAGCCGCCCTTCTTCGATCCCGGCGCCGACGACGCCTACAATTTCGGCTCCATCGGCGCCACGATCGGCCACGAGATCAGCCATAGCTTCGACGATCAGGGCAGCCAGTTCGACGCGGAGGGCCGGCTGCTCAACTGGTGGACGCCGCAAGACTTCGCGCACTTCCAGGTAGCATCGGCGGCGCTGGCGCGGCAGTTCGACGCCTATCGTCCATTCCCCGATCTCGCGGTCAACGGCAAGCAGACCTTGAGCGAGAACATCGCCGACGTCGCGGGCCTCTCCGCCTCGCACGATGCCTATCTGCTCTCGCTGCACGGGAAGCCCGCGCCGGTGATCGACGGACTGACGGGCGACCAGCGCTTCTTCCTCGCCTACACCCAGAGCTGGCGGCAGAAGATCCGCGACGCGGCGCTGCGCCAGCGCATCAAGACCGACGGTCACGCGCCGGCGATGTATCGCGGCGACACGGTGCGCAACCTGGACGCCTGGTATCCCGCGTTCGACGTGAAGCCGGGCGAGGCGCTCTATCTGGCGCCGCCGGACCGCATCCAGATTTGGTGAGGGACCTACAGCCTCAATAGACTCTGTGCCAAGCTCGTCCCTCGAACGGCGACGCGCGTTGCGGGAGGGGGAAGGTCTTGCTCGTTCTATCCGGCATCGCCGTGGTGGTCCTGGGCTTTGCGCTCAGGGCGAACCCGCTGCTGGTCGTGGTCGTTGCTGCGCTGGTGACGGGCTTGACCGCGGGAATGCATCCGGGCGCGGTGGTCGCGATGCTGGGACACGCCTTCGTCGCCAACCGCTTCATCGCCGTGGCCTGGCTGGTGCTGCCGGTGATCGGACTGCTCGAGCGCGGCGGCATCCGCGAGCGGGCGCGGATATTGATCGGCAGGCTCCGCGCCGCGACGCCGGGACGCGTGCTGATCCTTTATCTGGCGCTGCGCCAGATCTCCGCGACGCTCGGTCTGGTGGCGCTCGGCGGCCATGTGCAGATGGTGCGTCCGCTGATCGCGCCGATGGCGGAAGCCGCCGCCGAACGTCAGGCGCCGCTCGACGCAGAGACGCGCGACCGCGTGCGCGCCTATGCCGCCTCGGCAGACAATGTCGGTGTCTTCTTCGGCGAGGATGTCTTCGTCGCCATCGGCTCCATCCTGCTGATCAAGGGGTTCCTCGAGCAGAACGGCATCGTCGTCGCCCCGATCCGACTTTCCGTCTGGGCGATTCCGACGGCGCTGATCGCCTTCGCCGTGCACGCCACGCGGCTGTGGCTGTTCGACCGGCGCCTCAAGGCCAGGAGCAAGGCGTGATCGGGTTGGACGCGCTTTATCTGCTGACGGGAGCGCTGTTTGCGGCGTTCGCCCTGCAGCACGCGCTCGCGCGCTCCTGGCGCAGCGCGGTGTTCTGGGGATGCTTCGCGGCGACGATGCTCGGCGGCTCGGTTTTTTCCGACACCGTGAACGGCGCGCTGGTGATCGTGCTGGCGGTGCTGGGCGCGGCCGGTCTGCGGCCGAAGCCGGTCAAGACCACGGACCTTGAGACGCGCCAGCGTTCCGCGGCTCGGTCGGGGAATCTGCTCTTCCTCCCGGCGCTCGCCGTTCCCGCCATCACGCTGGCAGGGACGTTGCTACTGCCCGGCAGCAGGTTCGTCGACGCCAAGCAGGTGACGCTGGTTTCGCTGGCGCTGGCGTCGGTGGTTTCGCTGGTCCTGGCGATGGGGATCGTGCGCGCCGGGCCCTACGCCGCCTTGAGCGAGGGACGCAGGCTGGTCGATTCCATCGGCTGGGCGGCGGTGCTGCCGCAGCTCCTCGCGGCGCTCGGCGGCATCTTCGCGGCCGCCGGCGTCGGGCAGGTGATCGCGCATCTAACCACCGCCTATATCCCGATGACGCTGCCGGTGGTCGCGGTGGTGGCCTATACCATCGGCATGGCGTTGTTCACGTTCGTCATGGGCAATGCCTTTGCGGCGTTTCCGGTGATGACGGCGGGCATAGGTCTGCCGCTGATCGTCGGCAAGTTCGGCGGCGATCCCGTCGTCATGGCGGCGGTGGGGATGCTGTCGGGCTTTTGCGGGACGCTGATGACGCCGATGGCCGCGAACTTCAACATCGTGCCGGCGGCAGTGCTGGACCTGAAGGACCGCAACGGCGTGATCAAGGTGCAGATTCCGACCGCTCTACTGCTTCTCGCCGCGAATACGACAATCATGGCCATCTTCGTCTATCATCGGTGACCGCATGACGACCCTGACCCAGACCCTCGCCGAACGCTTTTCGGCCATCGCGCTCGGCCATGTCCGGCGCGAGTTCCCGAACAAGCTCGACCATGTGATGGACGGCGCCGACGATGCGCGCGGCCCGCGCGATCTCCACCCGATCTTCTACGGCAGCTTCGACTGGCACAGCTGCGTGCATGGCTATTGGATGCTGGCGCGCCTGCTGCGGCTCCATCCCGGCCACGCGCAGGCCGACGCGACGGCAGCGCTGTTCGATGCCGCCTTCACCGAGGACAATGTCGCGGGCGAATACTCCTATCTCCTGCGCCCATCGAGCGGCGGGTTCGAGCGCCCCTATGGCTGGGCCTGGGCGCTGATGCTGGCGGCGGAATTGAAGCGCTTCGCCGACCGGCCGTGGTCTGAGGCTTTCAGGCCGCTCGAGAACGCCTTCGTGGCCCGCTTTCACGACTATCTGCCGAAGCTCACCTATCCGCTCCGCGCCGGCACACATGCCAACACGGCCTTCGCTCTCGTCCTCGGCGATGCCTATGCGCGGGCAAGCAACGACTCGCGGCTGAGCGCGCTGTTCGCGAAACATGCGAAGCGCTGGTTCGGTGCCGATCGCGACGCACCCGCGTGGGAGCCCAGCGGCGACGACTTTCTATCGCCCACCTTGATCGAGGCCTTTGCCATGCTGCGGCTTCTGCCGCGCGCGCAGTTCACGGCGTGGTTCGCGAACTTCCTGCCGGCCATCGGGCAGGGCCTGCCTGCGGTGCTCTTCCAGCCCGCGATGGTCAGCGACCGCAGTGATGGCAAGATCGCCCACCTCGACGGAGTCAATCTGAGCCGCGCCTGGTGCCTGCGCGCGCTGGCGGAGGCTGTCGACGATCCCCGGACCGCTGCGTTGCTGCGCGAGACGGCGGAAAAGCATATTCACGCATCGCTGCCGCACGTCGCCGGGGACTATGCCGGCGAGCATTGGCTGGCGACATTCGCGGTGCTGGCGTTAGGGCCGCTGGGCTAGCAACTCGCCACTCTTCGCGAACCGGAACGGATTGCCCGCCTGCATCGCGATGCAGAACCAGCCGGTGGCGCCGGTGTGCAGCGCCGCGTAGTAATCGTCGCCGCTGTCGCCGGTTTGCAATCCGTCCTTCGACGCCGCATCGATGCCGTAACCGTCGGCGTTCGGTGCCGACGCCTGTCCGGTCTCGATGTCGCCGAGCAAAATGTCCGCCTGGGTGACGTCGCCGCCCTGGTTGCGCGCGAGAAGCGCCGCGGCGGCATGCGCCGTGCCTTCGAACCAGACCCCGGAGCGGTCCTTCACTTCGAAGCTCAGTCCCTGGAAGTCGCCGCTGGTAGCTGAGAGATGAGTCAGCGCCCAATCGATCGAGCCTTGATAGGCCGCGAGCCCGGTCGCGAGATAGCTCCAGGTCTGGACGTCTTCCGGCGTCGGATCTCCGCGATTGACCGTCACGCCGTCGTCGAGCGTGCCGATGTAGAAGAAGCCCTTTTTGCGGTTCCACATCGACTTGACGAAACGCAAGGCGTGCGCGGCGTCCGCTTTCCAGGCGCTATTGCCAGTGGCTTGGTGCAGCATGGTGAAGAAGGCAAAGGTGTCGATGTTGTGCTCTGTGGACTTCCACAGAAGCTTGCTGCCGTCCACCTTCAGCCCGCCGGTGTATCCGCCCTTGCCGCGGGTGTCGTACGCGTTCGCTATGAGAAAATTACCGAGCGCCAAAGCGGCATCGAGATAGGTTCCGTCATGGGTGAGGCGCCACAGATGCAGTAGCGCCATCCCGGTCCAGGCGATGTTGCCGGTAAAGCTGCTTTGCGCGGCGACATTGGGCGTGCCGTCGTTGTTGAGGAAGGGATCGGCATGATAGGCGTCGCGCACCCGCCCGTCGGCGGCGGGGTCGTGCTGCTGCGCATAGACCAGGCTGTCGCCCAGAACCTTGGCGCGGTCCTTGTCGTCGGGATTGCCGCGCTGCAGCAGCGCCACGATCAGCACGGCGTCGTCATACGTGTAGCTGACGTCGCCATCGTCGAAGGTGCTTGTCGGCACGAAACTCTGCGCCACGCGCAGCGTATCGCCGCTGCCATAGAGATCCATCATCCGGTCGACGAAGACGTAGGCCTTGTCCAGCGGCGTCTGCTGCGCCGCCGCGGCTGCGGGCGTCAGCAAGATCACCGCGGCCAAGACCGTCGCGCGCGGGTTCATCCCCACCGTCCCGTGACGGGGTGCGAGCTCGACAAGCCGCCGTCGACCGGGAAGGCCTGGCCGTTGACGTAGGACGCGTCGTCGCTCGCCAGGAACAGCGCCATATGCGCGATCTCTTCGGGATGGCCGTAGCGCTTCAGCGGATTGAGCTGGCCGATCTTGCCTTCGGTGCCGCGCGACTTGGCGTGATCGAAGATCGGCTTGGTCATGCCGGTCTCGATGATGCCGGGACAGATGGCATTGACGCGGATGCCTGTGCCGGCGAGCAGGTTCGCGCTCAGCTGCGTGAGCGAGATCACCCCGGCCTTGCTGGCGCTGTAGGGCGCGCCGCCGGCGCCGGAGCGCAGGCCCGCGACCGAGGCGGTGCAGACGATGGCGCCTTTCTTCTTCGGCACCATGACCCGCGCCGCATGCTTGATCGCGAGATAGACGCCGATCAGGTTGACGCTGAGCACGTCCATCCAGTCCTGGGGCGACAGTTCGAGGAAATTGCGAAAGCCGCCGCTCACCCCGGCATTGGCATAGAGGGCATCGAGCGTGCCGTATTCCGACACGGCACGGTCCACCGCGGCGGCGATGTCGGTCTCGGAAGAGGCGTCGGCGCGAATCGCGATCGCGGTGCCGCCGGCGCGCGTAATGGCCTCGGCCGTCTCAGCGATTTCCGCCGCGCGGTCCACCGCGACGACCTTGGCCCCTTCCTGTGCGAAGAGGATGGCGCTGGCGCGGCCGATTCCGCTGGCGGCTCCTGTAATCAGGGCGACGCGTCCGTCGAGGCGTTTCATGCGTTTCTCCTTTGATAATTGCGTGAGCTTGCCCGGACGGGCGTGGGGGTCAAGCCGGCCTAGAGCGGGCGGCGCCCGAGGGTTAAAGTCGATTTGGGATGAATCGTACAGAGAACGCCGTATTGGCCGATGCACGCGCCTGGTTCCGCTTGGAGCGGAAGGGGCGGCTGTTGCGATTCGTCGCGGGCGGCGTCTGGGTCGTGAGCGAGGCGGCGCGGCTTGACCGTGAGCTTTCCGGGCTCGCTTCGGGCGGCTCGCCGGAAGTCGAAATCGACGGCAGCGGCATTGAACGGCTGGACAGCGCCGGCGCCTGGCTCCTGGTGCGCACCAAACGCGCGCTGGAGCAGGGCGGCGCGCGGGTGACCTCGCTGTCGCTGCCCGACAGATATGCGCCGCTCATCGCCAGCATCGAGCAGGAGCACGTCGCACAGCCGGTGGTGATCGCCAAGCGGCATGGCTTCGTCCCGGTCCTGGAGCGCGTGGGTCGCGGCACCGTCGGCGCCGGCCGACAGGGCTACCGCATGCTCGGCTATCTCGGGCGCTTCATGATCGAGTGGTTCGAGGCGCTCGTCCAGCCGCGCGGCAATCTGCGGTTCGCGGCGCTGCTCCATCAGGTCGAGGAGGTCGGGATCAACGCGCTTCCCATCGTGGGATTGCTGCAGTTTCTGATCGGCATCGTCATCGCCTACCAGGCCGCCAACCAGCTTCGCCGCTTCAATGCCGAGGTCCTGACCATCGACGGCGTGGCGTTCGGCGTGCTGCGCGAGCTCGGCGTGCTGATCACCGCCATCATCGTCGCCGGCCGCTCCGGCTCCGCCTTCACCGCCGAGATCGGCACCATGCGCGTCAACGAGGAGATCGACGCGCTGGAGACCATCGGCATCAACACCTTCGACGTCCTGGTGCTGCCGCGCGTGCTGGGCCTGTTGATCGCGCTGCCGCTGCTCACCTTCTATTCCGACGTGATGGCGATGATCGGCGGCGCGGTGATGTGCTATTTCGATCTCGGCATCACGGTGCCGGCCTTCATGCGCCATCTGCAGCACGCCATATCGATCAACACCTTCCTCGTCGGCCTTATCAAGGCGCCGGTGTTCGCGGTGGTGATCGGGCTGGTCGGCTGCTTCGAAGGCCTGCAGGTCGAGCGCAACGCCGCCAGCGTCGGCAAGCTCACCACCCGCTCCGTCGTCGAATCGGTCTTCCTGGTGATCGTGCTCGATGCCGGCTTTTCGATCCTGTTCTCGATCCTGAACATATGACCATGGCGACAGCGGACAGAGAGGTCGTGATCAAGGTGCGCGGGCTGGTCAACCGGCTGGGCGGCAACCTCATCCATGACGACATCGATCTCGACGTCTATCGGGGCGAGGTGCTGGGCGTGGTCGGCGGCTCGGGCTCGGGAAAATCGGTGCTGCTGCGCACCATCGTCGGCCTGAACCGGCCGCGGGCCGGCACGGTGGAGGTCTTCGGCGAGGATCCGGTGCCGCACCGCGAACGGCCGGAAAACTCCGTCCAGATGCGCTGGGGCGTGCTGTTCCAGGAAGGCGCCCTGTTCTCCTCGCAGACCGTGGCCGAGAACATCCAGGTGCCGCTGCGCGAATACACGAATATGAGCCAGGCCTTGATGAACGAGATAGCCGCGATGAAGCTTTCGATGGTCGGGCTGCCGGCCGATGCCGCGCGCAAATTTCCTTCCGAACTCTCCGGCGGCATGAAGAAGCGCGCCGGCCTCGCGCGCGCCCTCGCGGCCGATCCCGAGATCGTCTTTCTGGACGAGCCGACCGCGGGGCTCGATCCGATCTCAGCCAGCCAGTTCGACGCGCTCCTGCGCGACCTGCAGAAGAGCCTCAACCTGACCGTCTTCATGGTGACCCACGATCTCGACACCCTGCGGGCGACGGCCGACCGCATCGCGGTTCTCGTCAACCGCAAGATCAAGATCGGCACGATCGACGAGATCAGGCGCGATCCCGATCCCTGGATCCAGGAATATTTCTCCGGCACGCGCGGCCGCGCGGCGTTGGACAGTTGAGGAGCCGAAACGATGGAAACCAAGGCGAATTACGTTGCGGTGGGCGCGTTCGTGCTCGTCTGCATGCTGGGACTGGTGGTGACGCTGCTCTGGTTCGCGGGCGCGCAGTACAGCCAGGAATACGTCTACTATCAGACCTCGTTTAAAGGCCCCGTCACCGGGCTGGGCGACGGTACGGTGGTGCGCTTCAACGGCATCGATGTCGGCCGGGTCACCGATCTGAGCTTCGATCCCAACGACCCGCAGCGCGTCATCGCCAAGCTGCAGTTGCGGCCCAATCTGCACATCCGCGAAGACTCGGTGGCCTCGATCGAAAGCGAGGGCCTCACCGGCGGCTCCTATGTCGAGATCAGCGGCGGGACGAAGAAATCGCCCGAGCTGAGCGCGCCGGCGGGCCAGATCCCGGTCATCAAATCCAGTCCGTCGACCTTGCAGCAGCTCGAGCAGAGCGCGCCGCAGCTCGTGGCCAAGCTCAACCTCGTCGCCGACAAGCTCAACGACATGCTGGGCGACAAGAACCGCAAGGCGCTGAGCGACGTCCTCGCCAATCTCGACACCACCACGGCGGCGCTGGCTCGGCGCTCGGGCGACATCGACGCGACGCTCGTCAATTTTTCGCAGGCATCGAAGAACCTGGCGCAGGCGTCGAAGCAAATGACGCCGATGATCGCCGATGCCGACAAGACGGTGAAGTCCTTCGGCAAGCTTTCGACCGACGCCGATGCATTCGTCAACGGCGAAGCGCTCGGCCAGTTCGCGGACCTGCTGCGCGAAGGGCGCGCCATGGTGGCGAGCCTGACGCGGCTCTCCAACGACCTCGACCGCCAGCCGACCAAGCTTCTTTTCGGTGATCGCTACAAGGGATACACGCCCAAATGACCCCGCTCCTTGCCATCTCCAATCGCCGCGCCGTGCTGCTGGGCGGCTCGGCCTTCGTCTTGGCCGCCTGCGGCGACCTGATCGGCCCCGCCAGCACGCCGCAGCAGCTCTATTCGCTCAAGCCCCAAGGCGCGGCGCCGATGCCCGGCCCCAAAGCCGATTTCTCGCTCGCCGTCCAGGCCAGCACGGCCTCGCAGCATCTCGATAGCTTGCGCATCGCACTGGCGCAGAGCGACGGGCGTGTCGACTACTACGCGGATGCGGCATGGACGGACCGGCTGCATGTGCTGGTGCAGAGCGCACTGGTCGAGGCTTTCGAGAGCAGCGGGCGCATCGCGGCCGTGGCGGCGGAGGGCGAAGGCTTCCAGGCTGATTACATCCTGGATGCCGACATCCGCGATTTCGAGGCCCGCTATGCCTTGCCGGACGGCATCCCCGCCGTGCGCGTGCGCATCGTCGCCAAGCTCGCGCCGATCCGCGGACGCGCCATCGTTGCCGAGCTGAATTCGGTGCACGACGTGCCGGCCTCGGAGAACTCGGTTGCCGCGGTGGTGCGCGCGTTCGATGCCGCCCTCGGCCAGGCCCTGTCCGACATCGTGCCCTGGGCGCTCTCGGCGGCGCACGGCAAGGGCGGCGGCTAGCCCGGAACCAATCTCCCCCGCTTGCCGTTAAGGGAGGGATTGCGACGGGAGATTGCCATGCTGAGATGGGCCTTCATTTTCTTGATCGTCGGGTTGATCGCGGCGGTGTTGGGATTCACAAATCTTGCCGGCGCCTCGATCGAGATCGCGAAGATCCTGTTCTTCGTCTTCATGGTGATCTTCGTCGTGCTCCTCATCGCCGGCATCACCGTAGGCCGGCGAATGACAGGGCCTTAGCCCGGCCGTCTTCCCGGATTTGTTGTGAGATGGCTGCTCGCCGTGCCAGCATTGAAGCGGCATGGCGAGCGAGGGCAGCAGGGGCGATCTCGAGGCGGCGGAGCTGCACTTCAAGCGAGGGCAGTTCGACCAGGCACGCGCCTGCTACGCGCGTTGCCAAAGCGACCCTGTTGCGGCGCAAAGGCTCGTCTTCATCGCGCAGGTCGAAGCACTGGCCGGTTCGCTGGGTGAACTGCTCTATCCCGAATGCCTGATCGACGTCCTGCTCGACGAATGCGCGGCATCGACGCGGGCGTGGGAATCGCAGCCTTCGACACTGATGACCGTTTGCCATTCGCTCGCGGCGGGCGGCGCCGAAAGGCAGACCGTCACGGTCCTGAAGCGGCTGGCCGCCGACGCGCGCATCGCACAGGTTTTTCCGGTGTTCCGCGTTCTCGACGAGCCGGGCGGGAGCTTCTTCCTTCCGATGCTGCGGGAGGTTCCGCTCGATCCGATCGTGTTCGCGGCGCAAGACCCGAACTTGCCCCAGGCGGAGACGAATTCGCGGTTGAAGGCATGCATGGATCTGTTGCCCGCCCAGCTGCGGCGTGATATTCGGCAGTTCGCCGCCTTGCTGCGCCGGCATCGGCCGCAGGCGGTCCACATCCGCCACGAAATGGCCGGCTGCGCGATCGCCTGTGCGCTGGAGAACGTACCGCGCTTTGCGATCCACCGCGGCACGCTGCCGCTGGATCGTTGGAACCAAAATGCGACGCAGCTCACGAGACTGGCGCGGCCGCGCCGGCACACCTATCAGCGTCTGCTCGAACGGCCCGGCTTCGTGATGACCGCTCCCAGCCGGGCTTGCCGCGCCGCCGACCGCGAATGGCTGGAGTGGCTGGACGGCACGCGCTTTCGCACGATCCCCAACGCGGTCGACGTTCAAGCCCTGTCCGCCGAACGCGGGCGCGATTTGCGCGGCCGGCTCGGCATTGCGCAGGATGCGTTCGTCCTCGGCGGTGTCTTTCGCTTGGCGCCCGTCAAGCGGCCGGCATTGTGGATGGAGACGGCGCTGCTGGTCGCGGACGCGCTCCCCGACGCGCGCTTCGTCCTGGTGGGCGACGGAGCGCTGTTTGCGGAGCTTGAGCGCTTTGCGCACAGGCACGGCCTCGCCGCGCGGCTGCATATGCCGGGCGCGGTGCACGACATCGCGGACTGGTACGCGATCATGGATCTCAATCTTCTGGTCTCGGAGCGCGAGGGCTTTGCCAACGTGCTGGCCGAGGGCCAGGCGCTCGGCATCCCCGCGCTCGCGATCGATGTCGGCGGCGTCGGAGAAGCCATGGAGGTCGGCGTGACGGGACGCCTTCTGGCGGACGATGCGACGGCGCAACAGATCGCCGACGCGGTCGAGTCCATCGCCGACGATCCGGCCTGGCGCGACGCCGCCAGGCGCGCCGGCCCGACATTCGTGCGCCGCAAATTCCGCGCCGACATCTGCATCCAGGGCCCTGCTCGAGGTGCTGGGACTAACGTGAGGCTGGCGGACAGAGAGGGATTCGAACCCTCGAACGGCTATTAACCGTTACACACTTTCCAGGCGTGCGCCTTCAACCACTCGGCCATCTGTCCGCTCTGGCAGGGGCACGCTTTTATCCGGATTGGCCCGCAAAGCAAGCCGGGCGGCTGATGAGAGCCGCCCGGTGCTTTGGCGGGGCGCCTGCGCCTCAGTCGGTTCCGGCGCGGCCCAGTCCGAGATCGTGTTCGGCGGCGACGATGGAGATCGTGTAGCCCGCCACCACGTCGAACAGCGTGAACAGGGTAAGGAAAAAGAAGGTCGACGTCGCGAAGCCCCTAAGCGTGATGAACTCGATTAGAGCCACCACGAAAAGGAGCATCGACAGACCGTGATTTATGATTTCCTTGGAAGTGGTGCGCGTCGCCTTGACCACCTCTATGAACAGCATCGCGACGCCGAAGAGCACGAGGAAATCGCTGAAGCTGAACTGCCACGGATCGCCGGAAAACATCTTGACGGTAAAGCTGAGCTTGTCGCTCAGAAGCGCTTGAATCTTGTTGTGTCCGTCCTGGACGTCGTTGCGCCCCGCGATCGAGCCGCCCAATGCGAACAGATTGTAAAGCCCGACCGGCAGGACAAGCAGCGGAAACAATCGGAACATCGTGAAATCTCCCCGTGTCGTTTGCGGACCCCGCCGCAATACTTAACGTATCACAATGGGGCGGAACAGGGGCACGCCCAGGGCGGCCGTGTGACAGTATGGTTAAGACGCCGCCTTGGCCGGCTTGCGCTCGCGATAGGTCAAGTAGAGATTTCGCGCATAGATGAAGAGCGGCAGCGCGTTGCCCAGGACCAGCGGCAGGCTGCGCAGATGGATCACATAGACAAGGTTGATCGAGGCGCCGGCCAGGCTGCAGTACCAAAAGGCGATGGGAATCACGCTGCGGCCTTCCATCTCGCTCTTCAGCCACTGGATGATGAAGCGCGCCCCGAACACGGCCGCGCCCAAGAAGCCGATCGCGTCCCACGTGTCGAAAGGGTGGCGCACCACGCCCAAAAACCAGTTGGCAACCTCGTGCATCACAGTTCTCTCGCTTCGACGGAGCCGCGGAAGCGGCGCATCAGCCACGCCACGCCGAGGAGGTCGGGAACGCCCACCACCAGCCGGCCCCAATTTGTGTATTTCGAGCGGCCATGCAGCCGCCTGCGGTCGCGCACGTCGATGAGCCTGACGGCATAGCCTTCGCGCATGGTCAGCGCGATCAGGAAGCGGTGCATGTTGTCGAAATAGGGAAGCCTGAGGAAGAGGTCGCGCGGCATCGCCTTCCAGCCGCAGACCGAGTCGCGCGTGCCGTCGCTGAGCAGCCAGCGGCGCACGCGGTTGGCGATCTTCGAGGCCATCCGCTTGGCAAAGGTGTCCTCGCGCTTGATCCGCTGGCCGGCCACGATTCCGAGATTGGCCTCGTGCTGCGCGAAGGGGGCAAGCATCGTGTGGACGTCGGCCGGATCGTTCTGGCCGTCGCCGTCCATGGTGACGATGACGGAATGGCGGGCGGCGCGTATGCCGGTCCGCAGCGCGGCGCTCTTGCCGAGATTGCGCCCATGCACCAGCACGCGCAGCGCGGGGAGCTGGGACTTCAACCGCGCAAGCTCCAGCTCGGTGCCGTCGCTCGAGCCGTCATCGATGAAGAGGACCTCGTAGGTCGCGGGGTCGCGGCCCTGCATGGCGGACGCGATCTCGTCGATCAGCGGCGCCATGTTCTCCTTTTCGTCCTTGACGGCGACGATCCAGGAAAACGCCACTGCCTGCGCCATCGATTCTCCAGCCTTTGCCCATCGCGTGCGTCGGCCTTATACAGGCGCCCTTCCTCAAGGAACAGGGCGGGGCATGAGCGCGGCGGAAGGCATGATCGTGGCACAGATCCGGCGGCGGCCGCGACTGTTGCTGCTGCTCATCTGTCTGATCGCCTGGCTGCCCGGCTTGTGGACCATTCCGGCGCTGGATCGCGACGAAAGCCGTTTCGCCCAGGCCAGCAAGCAGATGCTGGAGAGCGGCAATTTCATCGATATCCGCTTTGCCAATGAGCCGCGCTACAAGAAGCCGGTCGGCATCTATTGGCTGCAGGCGGCGTCGACGGAGCTGGTCGGCCTCGCCACCGGCGAGCGCGACAGGATCTGGAGCTATCGTCTTCCTTCGCTGATCGGCGCCATCGCCGCCGTGCTACTGTGTTTTTGGTGTGCGGGGGCGTTCCTGAGCGTCGAAGGCTCGTTCGTCGCCGCGCTGCTGCTGGGCCTCACTCTCCTGCTCTGCGCCGAGGCGAAGATCGCCAAGACCGACGCCGTCCTGCTCGCGAGCATCGTCGCCATGCAGGGTGTCCTGCTGCGCGCCTATCTGGCGCAGGGCGGCGAACGGACGCCGCCGACGCGCTGGGTGACCTTGGGCGGTTGGTTGGCGCTGGCGCTCGGCATCCTGATCAAGGGGCCGGTCATCCTGGGCGTGGCAGCGGTGACGCTGGTCGCGGTACTGATCTGGGACAGGCAATGGCGCTGGCTGGCGGCCTTGCGTCCGCTCAGCGGTATCGCGCTGACACTGGCGATCGTGCTGCCCTGGCTGATCGCCATCGCGGTCCAGAGCCACGGCGCCTTCTATGCACAGTCCCTGGGCCACGATTTCGGCGCCAAGCTTGCGCGCGGCGAGGAGAGCCACGGCGAGCCGCCCGGCTATTACTTGCTGATGACGATCCTGACGCTGTGGCCGGCGACTCTGTTCCTGATCCCCGCGATCGTTTCGGCCGTCCGTCATCGCGCGCAGCCGGCCATGCGCTTCCTGATGGCGTGGGCGGGGGCGTCCTGGCTGATGTTCGAGATCGTGCCCACCAAGCTGCCGCACTATATCCTTCCGGCCTATCCCGCATTGACGATCCTGATGGCGGCCTACCTGGTGCGGCCCGCGGAGGCGGCCGTCGGTTGGCGCCGGATGCTGCCGGCGCTTTCCAGCCTGCATTTCGCACTGGGCGCCGCGCTGCTGACGGTCGGCCTGACTCTCCTCCCGCAGCATTTCGGCGGCGGCACCTCGCCCGATCTTCTCATCGGTGCGGCGATCGGGGCGCTGCTCGCCCTGCTCGCTGCATTTTCAATGCTGAGCGCTGCGCGAGGGCGGGCGTTCTGGTCCGCGGCCGCATCGGCGCTGGTGTTCTATGCCGTCCTCACCCTGGATGCGATGCCGCGGCTGGAGAAGATATGGGTCAGTCCGCGAGAGGCGGCCATGATCCGTGCCCACAGCGTGCCCGCCGATCCGTCGCCTGTCCTCGCCGGCTATACCGAGCCCAGTGCGCTGTTCCTCCTTGGCACAGGAACCCATCTGGCGGCGAACGGTCGTGACGCCGCACAGATCGCGGCGGCGCAGGGTGGGCTGGCGGCGATCGAGGACGGTCAGCGCCCCTTGTTCCTCGAAACGCTCTCGGCTCTCGAAGGCAAGGCGCGGCCCGTCGATGCGCTCGCGGGCTTCAACTATTCGCGCGGCCGCGACGTGCACATCACGCTCTTCCGGGTGACGCCGGCGCGGCAGACGAACGATCCGCCGGCCGAGTGAGTCGCGCGCGATGCGCGCTCGTCCTAGGCCGTCGCGCAACACACCGGCTTTTTCGCAAACGATTCACAGCGCGCGCGATTCCCAGCCGAAGGAAGTCATAACCGCGACGAAGACTTTTCGATTCGGGCGATGGTCTTCGTGGTCTCATGTCGATGAAGGGTTGCTTTAAGTCGTTGCGAAGGACCTGCGAAGATTGTTCTCGCAAATCATTCGGCCAGCTATGGAATTGGCACCCGAACCGGATGTCGCGAATACTTTGAGCTTTTTGCTAATTCTTCAATAGTTGCGACAAGAACGGGATGGTTTTTCTTGAGAAACGCCCAATCTGTTCCAGTACTCGTGCCCCTAAACTTGACAAAAGCCGCGGGCGCTTAAATATCGGCGCAATGTCGCGGCTCGACGCGAGGCCACGGTGGCTTCGTAAGGCACGACGGGAGTGGTTGCGAGACATCGATGAGTCTCCAGATGCTGCGGCGCCGCGATGTCAAAGCGCCGCTACGGCCGGTCCGCCCGCAGCCGGACACGCATACGACCCTTGCCAAGATCGATTCGAGGACACCGCGTCCCGCGCCGCTGCGCTTTCCGGTATCGGAGGAGACCCGGGCCTTCTACCGCCGATTCTATCCGGGCACCTCGACCATCGAGTGGAACGACTGGCGCTGGCAGATGCGCACCCGCATCCGCAGCCTTGCCGAACTCGAGCGCATCTTCCGCCTTTCCCAGGATGAGCGCTCCGCCGTTGCGGGACATCAGGGCGCCCTGCCGGTGGGCATCACGCCCTATTATGCGAGCCTGATGGGCCTGACGGACGCACGCGAGCCGCTGCGCCGCACCCACATCATGACCGGCGACGAATACGTCCGCCTGCCGGGCGAGGACGACGATCCGCTGGCGGAGGACGACCATTCCGTCGTGCCCGGCCTCGTTCACCGCTATCCCGACCGCGTGCTTTTCCTCACCACCGGAACCTGCTCGACCTATTGCCGCTACTGCACGCGCGCCCGCGTCGTCGGCAATCCCGGCGGCGAGTACCAGTTCTCGACCCGGCAGTGGGAGCAGGCGCTGGGCTATCTGGAGGCCCATACCGAAATCCGCGACGTCCTGCTTTCCGGCGGCGATCCGCTGACCCTGGGTGACGACAAGCTCGACTGGCTGCTCGGCCGCCTGCGCGCGATCCCGCATATCGAGTTCGTGCGCATCGGCAGCAAGATGCCGGCGGTGACCCCGCAGCGGGTGACCAAGGCGCTCGTCCAGATCCTCAAGAAACACCATCCGCTGTGGATGAGCCTGCATTTCACGCACCCGCGCGAACTCACGCCGGAAGTGACGGAGGCCACCGCCCGGCTTGCCGACGCCGGCATCCCGCTCGGCAGCCAGACGGTCCTGCTCAAGGGCATCAACGACAGCGCCGCGGTGATGGTGCCGCTGATGCACGGCCTGCTGAAGCGCCGCGTCAGGCCTTACTATCTTTACCAATGCGATCCGATCCGGGGATCGGGACATTTCCGCACCAATGTGCAGAAGGGTCTCGAAATCATCCAGGCGCTGCGCGGCCACACCACGGGCTACGCAACGCCGATCTTCGCCGTGGACGCGCCGGGGGGCGGCGGCAAGATCCAGCTGGCGCCCGATCCGGTCGTCGGCCGCGACGGCGACGATCTCCTGCTGCGCAACTTCGAGGGCAAGGTCTACCGCTATCCCGATCCGGGAGGTCAACTCGGACGGGACAAGGCGGCGACCGGGTAAAGGGGCTTCATGCGTATCGGCGTCACCTACGACCTCAGGGCCGACTACATCGCCATGGGCTATGGCGAGGAGGAGACCGCCGAGTTCGACAGCGAAGTCACGATCGAGGCGATCTGTTCGGCGTTAGCCGGAATGGGCCTGACGCCCGTTCGCATCGGCGGGGTGCGCAAGCTGGTCGCGCGACTGGCCAGGGGCGAGCGCTTCGACGCGGTATTCAATTTCTGCGAAGGGCTGAGAGGCGTCGCGCGCGAGGCCCAGGTCCCGGCGCTGCTCGAGGCCTATGACATACCTTACGTCTTCTCGGACGCGCTGACCCTGGCGCTGTCGCTCGACAAGGCGATGGCCAAGCGCGTGGTGCGCGATGCCGGCATCCCCACGGCCGATTTCCAGGTAATCGAGAAACTCGCGGACGTGAAGAAGATCGTCCTTCCCTTCCCGCTGTTCCTGAAACCCGTGCAGGAGGGCTCGGGCAAGGGGGTCGGCGCGGATTCCAAGGTCGACAACCCCCGCGACCTGCGCCGCGTGGCCCAGGCGCTGCTGACGCGTTTCCAGCAGCCGGTATTGGCCGAGAGCTTCCTGTCGGGCCGCGAATTCACTGTCGCCATCATCGGCACGGGAGAGGAGGCTGCCGTGCTCGGCGTCTCCGAGATCGTGCCGAAAAGCAACTGGGTCGGTTCGGGGTACGGTTATCAGAACAAGGAATACTGGGAAGACAAAGTCGACATCGTCGAGACCGACGCGGAAAATGCGTCGAGAGCCGGCGACGTTGCGCTGGCGGCATGGCGCGCCTTGCGCTGCCGCGACGGCGGACGGGTCGATATCCGCTGCGATGCGCAAGGAAGCCACCATTTCATCGAGGTCAATCCGCTGGCGGGCCTGCGCCCGGAATATTCCGACATGTGCCTGATCGCCAACCGCAAGGGCTTGAGCCATGCCGAACTGATCGGCCGCATCATGCAGGCATTCTTCCGGCGCCACCCCGAACTCAAGAAGGCGCGCGCCCGCGCCGCCGCATGAGGGTTCTGGTCCTGCACTCCGATGTCGCGCCGGACGCGCCGCCGGACGAGCTCGATACGCTGGATTCCGCCGAGGCCGTGGCCAAGGCGCTGCAGAGCAGGGGCCATCGCGCCACCAAGGCGGCGTTCGCGCCCGATATGGGGTTTCTCAAGGGGCTGATAGAAACCCATCGTCCCGATGTCGTCTTCAACGTCGTCGAGTCGGTGTTCGGCGCCGGGATTTATTCGTCGCTCGCGCCGGCGATGCTGGACCGGCTCAATATTCCCTATACCGGCGCGACGGCGGCGCATTTCGCGGCAACGACGGACAAGCCCTTCGGCAAGAACGTGCTCCGCGTCGGCGGCGTGGAGACGCCGGCATGGTCCACCGGTCCCGAATGGGAAGGGCTGGACCCCGAAGCGCCCTACATCGTCAAGGCGGCGGACGAGGATTCCTCGGTCGGCATCGACGACCTTTCGGTCGTGCCGGGGCGATCGGTGCGCGCGCGCACGGAACTCTGCCGGCAGAAATTCGGCGGCCGCTGGTTCGCCGAAGCCTATGTCGACGGCCGCGAATTCAACATTGCGGTGATGGCCGGGCCGGAAGGTCCTTTCGTGTTCCCGCTGGCGGAGATGCGGTTCAACGACGGATGGCCGGCGGGCAAGCCGAAGCTCGTCTCGTTCGCCGCGAAGTGGGAGGAGGACACCTTCGACTACAACGGCAGCCAGCGGCGGTTCGGCTGCGAAAGCGACGAGCCCGAGCTGGCGCGCCAGCTGGTCGAGATCACCAAGAAGGTCTGGCATCTGTTCTCGCTGCGCGGCTATGCGCGGGTGGATTTCCGCGTCGACGCCGACGGCAAGCCCTGGGTGCTTGAGATCAACCCCAATTGCTGCATCTCGACCGATGCCGGATTTGCCGCCGCCGGCGAGCAGGCGGGCATCCCTTACGACGAACTGATCGAGCGCGTCACGCTCGCGGCGCTCAAGGTATGAGCGTCGCTGCATTGTCCAAGCCGCATGTCTGTGTGTTCAAGGCGCCGGTGCTGAAGAGCGTGGATACGCGCATCTTCAGCCTGCGTTATTTCACGCGTTGCATGCATTGCGGTTTTTGCAACGACCAATGCTGCTCGTACGGCGTCGACGTCGATGCCGACAACGCGGAGCGGGTGCTGGGGCTCGGCGACGCCTTTGCTGCGTTTGTCGGCGTGCCGAGGGAGCAATGGTTCGGCTCCGAAGTCTTGGAGGACGCCGAATTCCCGTCCGGACGTTACCGCCGCACGCAGACAAGAGGCAGCCACTGCGTGTTCCATCGCGACTCGGGCCGCGGCTGCTCGATCCATGCCTGGTGCTTGGAGCAGGGGCTCGACTACCATCTCTACAAGCCGATGGTGAGCACGCTCTTCCCGCTCACCTTCGAGCATGGCTGCCTGATGCCGTCGAACGAGGTGCTGGACGGCAGTCTTGTCTGCGCATCGCAAGGCCCCAGCCTCTATGACGGCGTGCGCGACGAACTGGCCCATTACTTCGGCGCGGCGCTGATCGCCGAGCTCGATGCTATGGCAGGCTCGCTTCCGTCACCCGGATGATCCGCGCCTGCCGCTCGCGCCAGACGATGTAGAGGCCGGAGACGGTGACCACCGCGGCGCCGGCGAGGACGATGCGCTGAGGTATTTCGTTGAAAACGAGATAGCCCAGTGCGGACGCCCACAGCATCGCGGTGTAGTCGAACGGCGCCAGCAGGGACGGCTCGGCGTAGCGATACGAGTAGGTCATGCAGACCTGTCCGACGCCGCCCAAGAGTCCGCAAAGCACCAGCAGCGCGACCCGCGCCCCGTCCAGCGGCGTAAAGGCCCAGAGCATCGTCACGGCGCCCGACAAGGCGCAAACCACCATGAAATAGAACACGATCGCCTCGCTCGTCTCGGTCGGGCTCATGTGGCGGATGAAGACCACCACGAAGGCCGACAGCAACGCGCCGCAAAGGGCCGCGGTCGCGCCCGAGGCGGAGGCGAGGGTCGCGCCGAAGCCCGCATGCGGCTCGAGCATCATCAGAACGCCGGCGAAACCCAGCACCACGGCAAAGGCGCGGTGCGGACCGACCTTCTCGCCCAAAAGGAGCGCGGCCAGGATCACCGCGAAGATCGGCATCACGAAGCTGAAACCCGTGACGTCGGCCAGCGGCAGCCGGGTCAGCGCGAAGAAATTGAGGAACATCGACGCGGTGCCCGCGACCGAGCGGCGCAGATGCAGCAAGGGATGGCGGGTGAGCGCGATCGCCTTGATGCCCTGCGTGAAATGCGAGACCACCGCCAAGGGCAGCAGCGCAAACAGGCCGCGAAAGAAGACGACCTCGCCCACCGGCACTTTCCCGGCAAGGCGGATCACCACATACATCAGCGAGAAGGCGATGGTGGCGGCGATCTTGAGAAGGATACCGAGAGAAGGGTGCTTCACGGAGCGACGACTGCTGGGCCGGCGGTTTTGTTAGCGCGCCCGTCGCCGGCATGAAAGCGCAAAGCCGGCACTCATGGCTGCCATGCGTCTCTTTCGTCGCGGCCGGGCTTGATGTTTAGTCCGCGGCCATGAGCGAACCCGAAAGCCTTCCTACCTTCGCCGACGTCGAAGCCGCCGCCCGGCGCATCCAACCCCATGCCTACGAGACACCGCTGATCGAGAATGCGACGCTGAACGAAAGACTGGGCGGGCGCGTGTTCCTCAAGCTCGAATCGCTCCAGCGCACCGGATCGTTCAAGTTCCGCGGCGCCTACAACCGTATCGCGCTGATCCCGCCGGCCGAGCGGCAACGCGGTGTCATTGCCTTTTCCTCCGGCAACCATGCCCAGGGCGTGGCGGCGGCGGCGCGGCTGTTCGGTATCGCCGCAACCATCGTCATGCCGCAGGACTCGCCCCGGACGAAGCTCGAAGGAACGCGGGCCCAAGGCGCGAACATCGTTTTCTATGACCGTCTTCGCGACGACCGCGAAGCCATCGCGGCGCGCGTGCTGGCGGAGCGCGGCGGCACCCTGATCCGGCCATTCGACGATCCCGGCATCGTGGCGGGGCAGGGCACCATCGGGCTTGAGCTCGTCGCTCAGGCGCGCGCCAAGGGCTGCGACGCGCTCGACGCGGTGCTCGTCCCCTGTAGCGGCGGCGGCGTGGTGAGCGGCATCGCGCTCGCGCTCTCCGGCGCCAGCCCCGGCACCGCCGCCATCAGCGTCGAGCCGGAGAATTTCGACGGCATGGGGCGCTCGCTGGTTGCGGGAAAGCGGACTTCAGCTCCAGGCGGCGCGCTGTCCATGGCCGACGCACTGATGGCGCCGATGCCCGGCGCGGTGCCCTTCGCGCTTGCACAACGACACATCCCTTTCGGACTTTGGGTTGAAGAACGGGAGCTGGCGCGCGCGGTGGCCTATGCCGCGACCACCCTCAAATTAATCATAGAACCCGGCGGCTTGGCTGGACTCGCCGCCCTGCTCGCCGGCAAATACGACGTGCACGGAAAGATTGTGGCGGCGGTCCTGACAGGCGGCAATTGCGATTTCGACACGGTGGCGAACTGCGTATCGCAGTGCAGCGATCCTTGATGGATTTGCGACACGCGGGTCCCTGCTTACCATTCTGGGACAATCGCTTTTCAACCCGCCCAATTTTGGCTACATTCGACCCAAGCACGGTTCAACTTGTGTAGGGGTGGCATGGCTGACGGGGGATACGCTGCGCGCCGTTATGCGCGCCTGGGGGCAATTCTTACAGTTGCTTTGACTCTCGTGGGCTGCGGCGGAATCGAGCTGCTGCCACACCGGAGCGACTTGTCGGAAGATCAGAACTTCAAGAACTACGCGGACGTGGTTCTGGCCTATTCGAACATCGTCCCCGGCGAGACCCGGGAAGCCGATCTGGCGAAGATCGGTTTCGACGTCGCGGTCCAGCCGAATGCGGAATCGATCTCCTATCTGGGCGTGATCGAGCGCTTCCTGCCGCGCGACTCCATCAAGTTCGATCGCCTGGCGCGGCCGGTGCGGGCCTGCATCGAGGCCCAGGAGCGCTGCTCGGCCTATGTCTTCCGCCCCTCGCGGCTGGAGCAGCAGCGCACCGGCAGCATCTTCCTCGACCTGATGGGCTTCGAGCGGACGACGCTCGACCGCGGATGGGCGGCCGAGGTCGTGCTGCTGATGCAGGATGGACGCGTCGCCTACAAGGTGATGTCCGGCAAGCCGCACATCCAGGGCTACCACGACGACATCCAGCCGCTCGGTCCGCTCCAGGATCTCGGCGACCAGGCGGTGCACGTCTCCGGGCGGTTCCTCTAGGATCTAGGATCGCGACTGCCGCATCAGGACTTCCAGTCGCTCCGGCAGCGTGCGGAGCCAGCGTTCGTAATTGTCCTCCACGAATCGCACGAGATCGGAGTCCAGCCTGTTGGCGTTCTCGAACCAGGTTCTCGTGTTGCCGTAGTCTTCCGCCGTCGGGTCGCGCGTTCTGTTCCTGTGGAGATCGGGCTCGACCGGCGCAGTGCCGAGCAGCGGCATCAGCTCGCCCAGCGTATCGTTCACGCGCTCATGCGGTGTCACGATCAGGTAGTTCTCTTCCACGTGCTTGAACAGAGCCTCGGCCGGAATGCCGGCCCTGCGGGTGAGGGCTCGCGTCATGAAATTTATCTGCTTCTTCGGCAAAATTTGCAGGTCCACAACCGTCTCGCGAAGCGTCTTCCCGGCCACGCGGCGGTGATCGGGGTGGGTTGTTCTTGTGCGGACGAAATCATAGGCGGAGCGGTAGCGTTCGAGCGGCGGACGCACGCAGGCCAGGTAAATCGGGGTCCGCCCAAAAAAGTCGACATGCCTGCTGCCATAATGGAAGTGGCCGGCCAGCAGATACACCGCGCTGCGCGCTTCGGCGGTCAGGGCCTCAGGCCTTTCGTCGCCGCGGGTGTCGCAGACACGCTCGCGGCCGAATGCGCGGATGAAACCGCGCGTCAGCGTGGAGCCGGCCGTTTTCGGTATGTGCGTGTGGACGATCAGATTGTCGCGAAAAAAGTCGATCATCGCGATCCGCCGCCGCCGCCGCGATCAGCGCGGCGCCAGCACCATCATCATCTGCCGGCCTTCCATCTTGGGATACTGCTCCGTCTTGGCGAAGCTTTCGGTGTCCTTCTGGATGCGGCTGAGCAGCGCCATGCCCAGATGCTGGTGCGCCATCTCGCGGCCCCGGAAGCGCAATGTGACCTTGACCTTGTCGCCCTCGCCGAAGAAGCGCTGCATCGCCTTCATCTTCACGTCGTAATCGTGGTCGTCGATGGTCGGCCGCATCTTGATCTCCTTGATCTCGATGACCTTCTGCCGCTTGCGCGCCTCGTTGGCCTTCTTCTGCTGCTCGTATTTGAACTTGCCGTAGTCCATCAACTTGACCACCGGAGGTTTCGCCTCCGGCGAGACTTCGACCAGGTCGAAGCCTTTTTCCTCCGCGATGGCGCGGGCCTCGTCGGTGCCGATCTCGCCGTATTTGTGGCCGTCGTCGCCGATGAGCAGGATGGTACGGGAGAAGATTTCCTCGTTGATGCGCGGCCCGTCCTTGGAAGGCGCCGGCATGTTGGTGGCAAAACGTCTGGGAACTATGACTCTCTCCTTTGTTTCGTCCGCGCGAACGGCCGGGCGCCTCGCGAGTGTTTCCTGCGGCCTCGCGAAACGCTGTGTCGGCTCATTGGCAGGGTTGAAATCCTATTTCAGGGCCGCCGCGCGGAACCTCTGGTGGGCCAAGAATAGGCGTCAAGGCGCGATTCGCAAGCCCCTTTCGGCCACATCGGTGCGGGATTCCGCCTCCGACTTGATGCGGGCGATGAAGGTTTCCAGTGCCATGGGCCCCAGATCCTTGCCCGAGCGCAGGCGCACGGCCACCTTTCCCTCCGCCGCCTCGCGCTCGCCCACCACCAGCATGTAGGGGATCTTCTGAAGCTGGGCGTCGCGGATCTTCTTCTGCATCCGCTCGGCCGACAGATCGACGTCGACCCGCAGGCCGGCCGTGCCGTTCACCACCGGCGCCTCGAAAAGCTTGCGCCGGACCTCCTCGGCATAGGCGTTGGCCTTTTCGCTGATCGGAACGACGCGCGCCTGAACCGGCGCCAGCCAGACCGGAAAGGCGCCGGCATAGTGCTCGGTGAGGAACGCGGTAAAGCGTTCATGCGTGCCCAAGGGCGCGCGGTGGATGACATAGACCGGGTGCTCCGCGCCGTCCTCGCCGATATAGGTGAGATTGAAGGTCTGGGTGGCCAGGAAATCGAGCTGGTTGGTCGAGATCGCGTATTCGGTGCCGATCACCGACTTGATCATGAAATCGACCTTCGGCCCGTAGAACGCCGCCTCGCCCCGAGCCTCGACATAGGGATAGCCGGACTCCTTCATCGCCTCCTTGATGATCTCCATCGCGGTCAGCCATTTGTCGGGTTGGTCGACGTATTTCTCGAGCTTGTTCAAATCGGGCAGCGAGAACCGCATGTAGTAATCCTTGATGCCCATGAGATCGTAGTAGCGCGCATGCAGGTGCATGACGCGGACGAACTCGTCCTTCGCCTGGTCGTGGCGGCAATAGATATGGGCGTCGTTCATGCAAAAACCGCGCACCCGCATCAGGCCCGACAATCCGCCGGAGGCTTCGTAGCGATAGTCCTGCGCGTATTCGGTGATGCGCAGCGGCAGCTCGCGATACGAATGCCGCGTCGCACCGTAGACGAGATGATGGAACGGGCAATTCATCGGCCGCAGGTAATAATTCTCACCGTCGATATCGAGCGGCGCGTACATGTCGTCCTTGTAGTAGGGCAAGTGGCGCGAACGATAGAACAGCGCCTCCTTGGTGATCTGGGGCGTGGCGACGCGCTTGTAGCCTTCCTTGCGCTCCTCCTGTACCGCCAGGAATTCGAGCTCCTGGCGGATCACCATGCCGTTGGGCAGCCACAGAGGCAATCCGGCGCCGACATCGGGCGAGAACGTGAAGAGCTCCAGTTCCTTGCCGATGCGGCGGTGGTCGCGCTTCTCCTGCTCCTCGAGCCGCAGCAGGTAGGCATCGAGCTCCTTCTTGTCGCGCCAGGCGGTGCCGTAGATGCGCTGGAGCTGCGCGTTGTTCGAGTCGCCGCGCCAATAGGCGCCCGCGATCTTGGTGAGCTTGAACGCGTCGCCGATCTTGGCTGTCGAGGCGAAATGCGGTCCCCGGCAGAGATCGTGCCAGTCGCCATGCCAATAGAGCGAAACCTCCTCGCCGGCGGGAATGCCCTCGATCAGCTCAGCCTTGTATGCCTCGCCCATGCCCTTGAAGTGGGCGATCGCCTTGTCGCGCGGCCACACTTCGCGCCGCGTCGGCAGGTCGCGGGCGATGATCTCGCGCATCCTGGCTTCGATCCTGGGCAGGTCGTCGGGCGTGAAGGGCGTTTCGCGCGCAAAGTCGTAGTAGAAGCCGTCCTCGATCGCCGGGCCGATGGTCACCTGGGTTCCCGGGTACAGCTCCTGGACCGCCATCGCCAGGACATGCGCCATGTCGTGGCGGATCAGCTCCAGCGCCTCGGTGTCTTTGCGGGTGATGATCCGGAGCTTGGCGTCGTGCTCGATCGGGCGGAACAGGTCCCATTGCACGCCGTCGACTTCGGCCACCAGCGCCGCCTTGGCGAGGCCGGGCCCGATTGCGGCGGCAACCTCTCCGGCCGTCACGCCGCGCGCGAACGTCATCGCCTTGCCGTCGGGCAGGGTGATGGTGATATCGGGCTGGGCGGCGGCGGACACGGAAAAGCACTCCTCAGGGCTGTGGAAACCGGGGCGGGACCATCTCCACCGGGGTCGCGGAAGTCAAGGCGAGCCGCACATTTGCGTGCGGCGCGTTGAACTTCGGGGCCGCCGGGATCATTATTCCCCCGCGAGGGGTCGCGAAGTTTCGGAGACGAGCATGAGAACTCTAGTTTCAGCGCTGACCGCGGCGGCGATCGGCGCCGGCGCGCTGTCGCCCGCGGTGGCCGCGCCGGTCTGCTTGACGTCCTACCTGATCGACCACAGCAGCGTGAAGGATCCGCAGACGCTGCTGTTCTACATGAAGGACGGTTCGGTCTATGCCAACCATCTCCTGGCGGCCTGTCCGGGCCTCAATTTCCACGGCTATGTCATGAACATCCGCGGCGGCAATGCGCAGATCTGCTCCAACCAGGAGAGCATCTCCGTGCTGGTGACGCACGAGGTCTGCCAGATGGGTGCCTTCACGCCCTACGAGCCGGCGGCAAAGACGCCGACCAAGGGCTGAGAGCGGTACGCCCCGAACGTGAAGGGCCGGAGCGATGATCTCCGGCCCCATGTCGTGCTCTTATTTGCGGGCGAGGATGTCGATGGTCACGGCGTGCCCGTGATCGGCGTGGCAATTGAGTACGATGTTGCGCACGTTGCGCTCTTGTCCCGGCAGGTCGAAGGATTTCGGCCGGCCCTGCTCGAGATGACCGACACCGATGCTGGTCGAAGAGCCGTTGGCGAACTCGACTCGCATCGGCCAGCAGGTGGCGTCGTCGTTCAAGGCCCGCAATCCGATGCGGTCGACGCTCTGGCCGCCCCAACCCGCGAAGTGGTTCTCGCGGTCGTTGCGCCCTTCGAAACGCTCGTGTCCGAGCGTGACCCAGTAATCCGCATCGCGGCCGCGACGGTCGCCGCCGCCGAAGACGCCCTGCCAATAGCCGCTCCAGTCGGGGCTGCGCATCCACTCGTCGCGGAAGCGCCCGACCTCGGCGGAGAGGAAGATGCGCGCGCCGCCGCGGTCCGAGCGGCAGGTGAACTGCACGTCGCGCACATGGCGCACGCCGCCGCGAAGATCGACTTCGACCGGGCGGTCTTCGCGTAGCATGCCGGAATAGACGTTCTGCAATTCGCCGTCGGCGAAATGCGCCACGATGGAGCGGCACCACACGTCATTGCCGTCGGCCACCAGCCGCAGGCCTTCCATGCCGCCGCCGAACCGCGTCCAGCTCGTGTCGCGGTCCATGTGGTAGCCGACATCGACACTGCCGAGCCGCACATAATCGGCCATCGCCGGGGCGGAGACGATGAAGCCCGCCATCGCCGCGGCCGCAAAAGTCATTTGTTTCATAGGGCTAGTCCTTCTTGCCAGTGACATACGCCGGCAAGGCTGAGCGCTCATCGCGGCAATTTCGAGACCAGCGGCGAGGCGCGGATTCACGAGGTTTTTGGAGATATTTTCGCCTTGAGCGCGAGTCTGGAACGCACCGGCGGCTGTCTTCGAGACGCGAAAATCGGCAATTGGCGGATGCTGGCGGCGGCCTCCGCAGCGACGCAGGCCGCCGACGCATTCTAATTCCGCCTGTTCGCGGCGAGCCGGCCGGAGCCGCCGGAGACACTTTCGGCGCTGGCCTCGCAGGCCGGATAGGTTTCCACGCCGCCGATCTCCTGTGTCGCGATGAAGGCCGCGAGCGAACGCTGGTCGGCTGGATTGAGCGCCGCATCGAACGCCGCCTTCGCCGCGCCGCAGAAGCTCTGCATGCCGTGCAGGCCGCTCAAGGAATAGTCGTTCGCCAGTCCCGTCTTGTACGCGTGATAGGCGCTCGAGCCGCCATGGCCGCGCTGGAAGAAACCTAGCAGCGCCGCGTCGGATTCCTGCAGCTCACGCTGATAGGACACTACGAACCGGTTATAGAGCCCGACATCGTTGCAATAGAGCGCCGCCACCATCAGCTGCTGCTGCATCGCCGCCGTCTTGAGCGCCAGCGCTTCCGGCGCCCGCGCACAGCTTGCCGCGAGGCTCTGCCCCGTCATCGCCAGCAGCGCGAGCGCACCGGCGGCAGTCTTCATTGTCGTCTTCATTTGTCCCGCTCCTTGTTGGTCTTGTCTGGTTTTCCGTGTTTCACGATGCGTTGAGACGTTCGCAGCGGCCCGATGGCGGATCGGCGCGGTCGAGATGCGCCACGACGTTGCCGTTGCTGCCGCTGCACGCCACCCAGCGGAAATCGCGTTCCGGCTCGCGGCTGTCGACGCTCTCCAGGAGCAGCGCGAAGCCATTGGCGGCGACGGCGCCCATCTTCGCTACGCCGCCGCAATCGGCAGCCGCGTCGGTCGCGCGCTGCAGGCAATAGGCGAACTGCACGCCGAAGCCGCAGCGATTGCGGAATCCGATGGTGCCGTTCGCGCTCTCGACGCTGAGGCAGTCCGATGCACCATGCCCGTCGGGCATCGCGGACGCGAGCGTAACTTTCGTCGCGTCGGATGGAACCGCGGGCGCGGCCGCTGTCGGCGCTTGGGCGACAGGGGGGGGTGATGCCGCTGGCTGCGCCGGTACCGGCGGATCGACCGGCTGCACGTTCGACGTGCGAACCGCGATTGCCGGCGCGGCCGCGCCCGGGGTCGTGACTTCCGCGCCGGCATACATCCCGATCCTGTAAGGAGCGGGCTGAGCCGGCGACGGAAGGTGTGTGGCGGACTTCACCGCTGCCGGGCAGTCCGAAATGGGCGTGCGCGCGGTGCGCTTGGCGTGTTCCGCGATGCCGAGCTTGTGGGCATAGACGGCGAGCGCGGCGCGTTTTTCCGCGGCACCGAAGACATGTCCCTGCGGATACCAGGCCGAGCAGCTCGCGGCGCCGTCGGCCGCGCGCAAGGTCAACGAAAAGCCGCCGGCACTGTTGAGGGCCAGCGTCTCCGCTCGGCCGTCGGCGAACTGGATTTCCAGGCCGTTGTCGGTCTGGCGGAAGAATCCGGTGACGCGGCCGGGATCGGACGCATCGCTGATGGTGCCGAGGCGCTCGCCGATATAGGCGAAGGCGGTGTGTTGTGCGCCGCCATCGGCCGCGTTTAGCGCCACCACGAAACCGCCCTCGGTCGGCGCCACCGTCAACGTCGAGCCATCGACCGCCACCAGCCGCGCGCCCGCCATCGGACCGAGCCAGGAGGGGTTTTGCACGGCTCCGCCCGCGATCGCTCCGCCGCCCGCGAGCATCAGCCCCGCAAGCGCGACCGCGGCGATGGAGCCGTGCCGCGCGACGCTCACGTGCCGCTCCGCTGCTGGCGCAGCGACATGATGACGATGACGCGCAGAAGCTCTTCGCGCGTCGGCTGCGTTTGCGGCTCGAAAGCGGCCTTCATCGCCAGCCGCGCCGCGCTGGCATCGAGCGCCTCATGCGAGGATGCCGGGATTTTTCCCGCGGCCGCGTGTTGCGCGCTGGCGGCGGCCGGTGCGAGCAGTACTACCAAGACTGCCGCGGTTGCGAAGTTTCTGGTTCTCATGATCAGCCCCGATCTGCATCCCACCCGAGGGAGATGATGCGCCGGCCGATTTCCAAGTCGACTTAAAGCCTTGGCGACGCTGAAGTGCTGCTTGCGGAGCCCGCGCAGAGTTTCTGAAATTTCGAATTGAAAGCGTTGGGAGTTGCCGCAGCCCCCGTGCTAATTTCCCAAAACGGCCGAAATCCTGCTGAAAGCATCGCCATGACGGACGCACTGCCCGACCGCCTGAGCACGAATCCCAAAAGCCCCCATTACGACGAGGCGCTGCTGGCGCGCGGCGTGGGCATCCGCTTCAACGGTCAGGAAAAGACCAATGTCGAGGAATATTGCGTCAGCGAAGGCTGGATCCGCGTCGCAGCGGGGCGCAGCCTCGACCGCTTCGGCAATCCTATGACCGTCAGGCTCAAGGGCACCGTCGAGCCCTATCTACGGGGCGCACCGGAACCGGGAGAAGCGTCGCCCTGAAGCGAAGGCGTCGGCCGCTATTTCCGCCGCGACTTCGTCTTGCGGCCGCGCTGGCTGACGTTGCGCCCGCGCGGCAGGTTCTTGGGCGCGGGTTCCTTCTCCGCGCTCGGCGTCACCAAATCGGCGACGGTGACGCGCAGCACCTTCGCCAGCCGCGACAGCAGAACGACGCTGGGATTGGAGATGCCGCGTTCGATGCCGCTCATATAGGTGCGGTCGATATCGGATTCGAGCGCCAGCACCTCTTGCGAGATGCGGCGGCCCAGGCGGAGACGGCGCACATTGCGCCCGACATGTTTGCGGATATCCATCATGCGGCAAATAAACCCGGTTGTCGGTTTTCAAACGACGGGATATAAGCATCATTAAAGCAAGTTGCGAGAGAAAGTCCATCGTCATGACCGCTGGCGCCGACGGCAATCCACGCTTGCATGCGCGGCTCGAGGCCCTGCTGGAACTGTGGCGCGCCCGCTACGGGAGCGCGCCGTTGCCGGAGCGTTCGCGTTTCGGTCCGGACGAGCTGGCGCCCTGGGCGGCGCACGTCGCCTGGATCGAACGGACGGTGGACGACCGGTTCCGAGTCAAGAGCTTCGGCCTCGAACTGATCCGCCGCTTCGGCCGCGAGGCGACGAACCACTTCGTCGAGGATCTCGCGCTCGACATCGCCACGGGCCTGCGTAAGCGGCTGCAGAAGGCCCTCGAGACCCGCGCTCCCGTGAGCGGGCGCGTCACCATCGCGTTCGGACGGCAGAGCGCCGAGTTCAGCGACCTGGTGCTGCCCCTCGCCGCCGGCCCGTCGGGGCCGAACCGCTTCCTGGTCGCGAGCTACGAACTGCGCGCGCCGGAGATGTGAACGCGGTCCGCGCCGCCGCTTTCCTGCCACGGCGTTCCGGCTAGAGTGCGCCGGCCGCACAAGGGCAGGAGCGGGCGTGATCGTCGTCGAGTTCGTGATCTTCGTGGTGTCGTCGGGATTGTTCTTCAGCGACCGTTTCCGGCACCACCTCTGGGCCATCCTGATCGCGGGCGGCCTCGCGACGGGCTCGTCGCTGCTCTTCGTCTACGATCTGGCAATAAAGCTCGCGGTGCATACCGAAGCGCCGGTCAAGGTCGTCAAGCAGGTGGTGCGCGTGCCCGTGGTGCAGCGCGTCTCGCAGCCGCCGGCTTTGTCCAGGCCCGAGAATTGCCGCGACCATTATCCCTTCCTCGCGCGCATCTTCGGTGACGAGGGCACGACCGAGCTCGCCTTCACCGTCATGGCCGACGGCACGGTGGACGCGATCACGGTCGCCAAATCCAGCGGCTCCGACCGCCTCGACGGCGCGGCGGTCGACTGCGTGAAGACCTGGCACTACCGCCCCGCGATCAAGGACAACCAACTCGTCGACGCGCCGATGACGGTGAAGGTGACGTGGAGTTTAGACGACGACGAAAACAAGTCCGTGGACGGACACAAATCGGCGCAAACGCAGTGAAGGGCACCGCCGCGCGGGGAACTTCGGGAACCACGGGGCGCCCGGTCACGTTTAGTAAATGCAAGAATGGAGACGGGCGGGCCGCGAGAGTTACCCTGAAAAGGAGTAGACGATGGCACGCACTATCACGCACAAATTTGCCATGCTCGCCGGCGCTTGCGCGCTGAGCCTGGCCCTGGCGCCCAGCGCCATCGCGGCCGGCGGTGGTGGCGGAGGGGGAGGCGGTGGACATGCCAGTACCGCGCCGAACGCATCCCCCTCGGGAGCGCATCCGATGGTGGCGCCCCAGGATCAGGGGCCGCAGCAGACCCCCAGTCCGAGTGCCCGCGACACGCGCTCTCATGCGCCCATGACCGTCGCCAATGCCTCGCAACCCCAACCGACGACCGGCACGCGTGTCCAGCCGAACGCGCAGCAGGCGGGGCGTGTGGATCCGCCTCCTCCGCAGTAGTATCCGGCAAAGACAGCCGCGACCCGTTCGCGTCTTGCGCGACAGGAAGCAGAAAGGCCCGGAGCGGACTCCGGGCCTTTTTGCATTTTCCTACCCGACAACCCGCCTGAGCGTGAGGCAACTTGTATCTCCATGTCGGTTTGTTCATGATGCAATCTCTTTGAGAAATGCTGCGGCAACAAACTTACATTGCATTCGGGGGATGTCATGCGCGATCGGGGTGCGAGGGCCGGGACGATCCGGCGCGTTGCAATCGGCGGGTTGCTGTCTCTCGTCCTCGTCGCGCCCTGCGCGGCGCATGTGTCGCCGGGCTATTCGCACGACAGCACGATCACGACGCGCCATCCGGACTGGATGGGCGCGCTGAGAGACGACGTCCGGCTGAGCCAGCTCTCCCTGCCCGGCACGCACGACACCATGTCGTTCTTCGGCGGCGATGCCGTGAGGACGCAAACGCTCTCGCTGCCGAATCAGCTGGAGTCCGGCATCCGCGTTCTCGACATCCGCTGCCGTCATGTCCGCTTCGGCGCCTCGAGCTACAGATTCGCAATCGTTCACGGTGCCACGCATCAGAACGCATTCTTCGACGACGTGCTGGACGCGGCGGTGAATTTCCTCAAGGCGCATCCGCGCGAGACCGTGTTCATGCGCGTCAAGGAGGAAGGCGACCCCGAGAACATCCCGCCCGGCCGGGACTTCGCGATGACGTTTGCCCAGTACTGGGACGACGCGAGATGGCAGAAGGTCTTTTGGCAACCGCCGCCGCGAAATGGAGGGAACCCGCGATTGGATCAGATCCGCGGAAAGATCGTGATCTTAAGGAATTTTCCGGTCTTCAGCCGCGATCCCGCTCCGCCGGAACTCTACGGCATCGATTATCGCAGTCTCCAGATCCAGGACGAGTTCGTCATGAACTCCAATTGGGATCTGTACGACAAATGGACGAAGGTGCTCAATCACCTGCGGGCCGCCGATACCGGCAGCCAGAATATCACCTATATGAATTATCTCAGCGCGTCGCGCGGCTCGTTTCCGTATTTCGTGGCGAGCGGACATTCGAACCCGGCGACGGGCGCGCCGCGGCTGGCGACCGGACGGACGACGCCGGCGTTCCGCAACACCTGGCTGGACTTTCCGCGGGTGAATTGCTGGCGCATGTTCTGGACGAATTTCTGCACCATCGCCTTCGAGGGCACCAACATACTCACCTACGATCGCCTGCCGGCCTTCCGGCGCGTGGGCATGATCATGGCGGACTTTCCGGGCCCCGGCCTGATCGACAGGCTCGTCGCGCTTAACGCCCGGTTCAAAAGGTAGGCGGCCCGCGAACGAAGAGCGCCGGTCACATCGGGGTCAAGGACACCGGCCCCGTCTGCGGCTCTATACGAGAGGCTGCGATGGAATTCCGTAAACACGCGGCGCGGTTTCCCGAGGCTGCGATGGCGCTAAGTCGAGGGACCACATTTACGATTTTGCTTCTCGGATACCAGCTTCGACAAGGATAGCCAATCAGAGCTCAGGACTGACATATAATGCTTTGGACACTTGGAATGATTCCTTCCTAATGGATCTGTACAAAAGCTACAAACCCTTTCGTAATTTCATGCGGGAATTCGACCTCCTTTCGAGTCTCGTAGATATCTGGGTTTATTCATCTCATATTATCGACAAGGAGCGGCTGCCAGAGGGTTACCCCTCGGGTTACAATAGTTTTTTGCATGGACAGATTGAAAGACACATCTATCCATGGGATTTGGATATTTTATCTCGCGAAATTATCCTCAATGCCGGAGTTGTTGGGAACCGTAGGCTTCAAATTTGGGACAACTTGGCAACGGCAATAAACTTCATTCGGGATATGGACAACAAATCGTATTCAGAGGACGGCGATGATCGCCCTGACGTACTGTTTGAATTGCACCGGATAGCTCACAGACAGTTTCCTTGGCAGGTCAGAAATGATTTAGGAGGCTTTGTACGAGCTTTGAATATTTTTGGGGAACCCACCGTAGACAGAATTGTCGAGCGCGAGCTCGGGCTGTCTACACAGCGCTACCTTTTGCTTGGAATGGCAATCGCTGGACATTTTAAAAACAAATGGGGAATGTCAACAGAGCAGGACTACCGCGAAATTGGCGTCTCGCTCGATGCTTCTAGAGCGTTTTTCACGCGGCTCGTAAGCCCTATCTCTCGTTTGCGAGAAGAAATGCGAAAGCGCCAAGCGTATAATCGTGACTGGATGTATACATGGAATCCATTGGAAGGCACCCCGTTGGTTGCTTTCGACCCGAGATACCCAGAGAGGATCGTTTGCCCTATCCAGCGATATTTACTCCGACGGGTATCAACGGGCCTGTTTTACGACCTCGTCAAAGCTTCCGATTTTGACAATTCTTTTGGAAATGCATTTCAAGCATATATTGGATTGGTTGCTCGGCAATTTTGTAAAGAACCATCGTTTCGCCTTCTTGACCCACCGCCTTATCGGATTGGTTCAAGAAAAATGCACGGCGTTGATTGGATACTTTCTGATGGAGCTGGACATCTCTTTATTGAGTGCAAAGCAAAACGACTGACGCTCAACGCAAGAACTCTGTCTGAACCATCTGCTTTAGAACGCGACCTTTCAATAATGGCCGATGGTATTGTACAAAATTATAAGAACATCATGGACGCCCGAAATGGCCTGACTGTCTGGGAAGCTGATTCCTTGCCTATATATCCTCTGATATTGACGTTGGAGGACTGGTTCATCTTCAGCCCGAGAGTCAGGGAGATGCTTGATGCTCAAATTTACGATTTGTTAGATGCAGAAGGGATCCCAGTAGAAGTATTGGATACGATGCCGTACACGGTTGCATCCGCGCACGAATTCGAAATTGTTGTTCAATTGATCTCCCAAGTTGGCGTTGGCAGCCTAATGGGCAAAAAGGTGATGGGAGCTAAAAACTCTTGGTCAATGCTCCCATACTTGATGGATGAGTTTAAGGCCGAGATGCCCAAGGTGAATCGGAGGTTTCAGTTGAACGAGTTCCGGCGTATCGTGCGAGACGTGCCCGGAATCTGATGCGTTACGAACCTCGATTCTGTATTCTTGCGGAATTGGTTCCCGGGCCTGCGGCGTATTGTTCCGGCTGCGCCTATATGCGGCGCCGCGCCCGAGATAACAGCGGAGCAAACAAAAGGCCCGGAGCGGTGTTCCGGGTTTTGTGCATTTCGATTGGGAAGACGGTGGCCGGGTCGCGCTTCGCTACGCTCGCGCCCCCCACCCGAACGACTTCGTCGTTCGTCGCTACGCTGCCACTAGCGACCCCCTCAAGGGGAGATGACGTGAAACAGAAAGGCCCGGTGTTTCCACCGGGCCTTTCCGCATTCAATCGGCGATTGGGACCGACATGGATTAGAAATCCATGTCCCCCATGCCGCCCATGCCGCCGCCGCCGGGCATGCCGCCGCCGGCCGCTTCCTTCTTCGGACGGTCGGCGACCATGGCTTCGGTGGTGATCAGCAGGCCCGCGACCGAGGCCGCGTTCTGCAGCGCCACGCGCACCACCTTGGTCGGATCGACGATGCCGGAGTCGATGAAGTCGGCGAACTTCTCGCTCTGCGCGTCCCAGCCATAGGTCGCGGACTTCTGCTCCAGCAGCTTGCCGACGATCATCGAGCTCTCCGAGCCGGAGTTCTCGACGATCTGGCGCACCGGCGCCTGGATCGCCTTGCGCACGATGGCGATGCCCTGGGTCTGGTCCTCGTTGTCGCCCGCCAGGCCGCCAAGCGCCTTGGTCGCATAGAGCAGGGCGACGCCGCCGCCCGGCACGATGCCTTCCTCGACCGCCGCCTTGGTGGCGTTGAGCGCGTCGTCGACGCGGTCCTTCTTCTCCTTGACCTCGACCTCGGTCGCGCCGCCGACGCGGATCACCGCGACGCCGCCCGCGAGCTTGGCCAGACGCTCCTGGAGCTTCTCCTTGTCGTAGTCCGACGTGGTCTCCTCGATCTGCGCCTTGATCTGGCCGACGCGGGCCTGAATGTCGCCCTTCTTGCCGGAACCGTCGATGATCGTGGTGTCGTCCTTGTCGATGCGCACCTTCTTGGCGGTGCCCAGCATGTTCAGCTTGACGTTCTCGAGCTTGATGCCGAGGTCCTCGCTGATCACCTGGCCGCCGGTGACGATGGCGATGTCTTCGAGCATCGCCTTGCGGCGATCGCCGAAGCCCGGCGCCTTCACCGCCGCAACCTTGAGGCCACCGCGCAGCTTATTGACGACCAAGGTCGCCAGCGCCTCGCCCTCGACTTCCTCGGCGATGATGAGCAGCGGACGGCCGCTCTGCACCACCGATTCCAGCAGGGGCAGGAGATCCTTGAGCGAGGAGAGCTTCTTCTCGTGGATCAGGATGTAGGGCTCATCGAGCTCCGCCACCATCTTGTCGGCGTTGGTGATGAAGTAGGGCGAGATGTAGCCGCGGTCGAACTGCATGCCTTCGACGACGTCGAGCTCGGTGTCCAGGCTCTTGGCCTCTTCCACCGTGATGACGCCTTCATTGCCGACCTTGGCCATCGCCTCGGCGATCATCTTGCCGACCGACGCGTCGCCATTCGCCGAGATCGTGCCGACCTGGCCGATCTCGTCGTTGGACTTGACCTTCTTGGAGCGGCGCTTGAGATCGGCGACGACGGTCTCGACCGCCTTCTCGATGCCGCGCTTCAAATCCATCGGGTTCATGCCGGCGGCGACGGCCTTCTGGCCCTCGCGCACGATCGCCTGCGCCAGCACGGTCGCGGTGGTGGTGCCGTCGCCGGCCGCGTCGTTGGTCTTCGACGCCACCTCGCGCACCATCTGTGCGCCCATGTTCTCGAACTTGTCGGCGAGCTCGATCTCCTTCGCCACCGTGACACCGTCCTTGGTGGAGCGCGGAGCGCCGAAGCTCTTCTCGATCACGACGTTGCGGCCCTTAGGCCCCAGCGTCACCTTCACCGCATCGGCGAGAATGTCGACGCCGCGGAGCATCTTCTCCCGCGCGTCGGCGCCGAAACGTACGTCTTTGGCTGCCATGTGTGTTGTCTCCTGAATAGATTTCGAATGCGTGAGTAGTGAATAGTGCTTAGTGAGTAGTGGGGCGCGCGGTCGCGCTACTCCCTACTCGCTATTCCCTATTCACTAGGCGGCTTTCCGCGAAGGCGCCTTGCGGCCCTCGAGAACGCCCATGATGTCGGACTCCTTCATGATCAGGAGTTCCTCGCCGTCGATCTTGACTTCCGTGCCCGACCACTTGCCGAACAGGACGAAGTCGCCGGCCTTCACCTCGGGGGCGACGCGCTTGCCGGCATCGTCCAGCGCGCCGGGGCCGACGCTGATGACCTCGCCTTCCTGCGGCTTCTCCTGGGCGGTGTCGGGAATGATGATGCCGCCGGGGGTCTTCTGATCCTCCTTGACGCGGCGGACGACCACGCGGTCGCCGAGCGGACGGAACTTCATGCTGGGGTCTCCTAAAAAGCTTTCTGGGACAAGGCCTTACGGCCAATGAGCAGCACTCCCCATAGGCGAGTGCCAAACCTCGAGGCGGAGATAGTGCGGGAGGGAGATAAGGTCAAGGGGGTGCGGCAGCCGCGCGCTCCCTTATTCTGCTGGCGGACGCCGGAGACAGAGATGAAGAGAGCATCGATCATTGCCGCGACGGCTTTGACGTTCGCGCTGCAAGCGCAGGCGGCGCTCGCCGCCACCGTCACCGACGTCAGCGCCGAATGGGCCGGGTATTGGAACGCCAAGAACCTAAAGGCGATCCTGACGCTCTATGCGCCGGAGCCGATCTTCTGTCCGACCAACGGCAAGAGCTGGAGTGGGATCGCAGAAATCAGGAAGAACTTCGCCGGCCTGCTCGCGGTCTACGATCCGCGCATCGTTCTCGCCAGCGTGCGCAGCGAGTCCTCCGGCGACCTCGCCTACGACACCGGCAGCTATGAAGAGGTCGTGGCACCGGTGAAGGGCGGCAAGGCGATCCATGCCCAGGGAACCTATCTTTTCCTCTTCAAGCGCGTGGGCCGGGGCCGCTGGAAGATCGTCGAACAGACCTGGACATCGTTCGAGCCGGCAAAGCTCTGAGCAGGCCCGCCAATGAACGCTAACGCCGGAACTCGAATTCGACCGGCGTCATCTCGACCCCGTCCTTGTTGCGCGGCGCGCCGGCGCGGCGCTCCACCAACTTCATGCGCCCAGGGCGCGTTCGATGCGATCCAAGGTCTGGGCCCAGGAATTGAATTTGAAACGATGCACTTGCTCGGAGGTCTCGGCGTTGAAAATGAGCCGCGCGCGCGCCTGAGCGCGGGATCAGACGGCACAGGGAAGATACGCGAACCGGCCTGGACCTCGTTGAAGCCGGTCAAGCTTTGGGGCGTCGCCGTCCGCGCGCCTTCGCCTTGCCCGGCGCGGGCCGAAGCTCACGGCAATAGGCGACCGCATTGAGCACGACCTGGCGCACGGCGGCATTGTTCTGGCCAAGCCCCACCGACCATCCGAATGAGCCCATGTGAAGGACATGACCGCCCCGCACGGCGGCTTCGACGATGACGCCGACGCGGGCGATGGGTGTATAGCGGCTATTGTTGACCGCCATTCCGGTCGCGATGACGGAAGGCGCGATGTCGTCGGCATCGTACCAATTGCGGTCCACATTTCCTTCGGCGTCTAGCGGGACGCCGTCGATTTCGCGATGAAGGACGGGCACCTCGCTGCCGAAAGCGCGACCCGGGTCGAGTGTCACGCCTTGAAAGAGGCGATGACCGGGCTCGATCACCCGAACACCGCCTGCCTCGCGGATTTCGGCCGGCGACAGGGATGACAGATGGTGCGCAACTGCGGGCTTGCGCACCGCATGGGGCAGGGCATAACCGCCGAAGCGGAACGACAGAAGAAAGGTGCGTTCCTCGGGGTTGCCGCGAATGTGCCAATAGGACATCTTCTTGGAAGGTTGTTTGTCCACGCTGATGGTGTCGCCATCGACTTCGATCTGCCACCAGCAGACGTTCCCCGCCATTACGAGAAGCACGCCGGAATAGTCGAGATAGCGATCGATCACATCGCGCATCGGCCGCGACCAGTACTCGTCATGTGTGAGGAGCGCCATTGTCGGGGCCGCGCCATATGGCAGGGCGTCGATGTGCAAATCCATCGAATCGATGCAGCCATAGCGGATGCCGGCCTGGGCGAAGACGCGCAGGAAATGGAGCGAGGCGCTTATCGCGTTATCGCCGCGGCTGCTCATCGGCCGTCGCAGCGACACGGTGCGTAGCGGGCCCAGGCTCGCGCTATAGAAAGAGCCGCCGCCCACCCGGCAATAGGCATGCCAGGTGAAACTCGGCAGAACGCAGAGGATATCGAGGCCTTCCACCGTGCGCGGCTTGAGATTGAAATAGATGTCCTGCGATACCGCGCCGGTGCTGTCCCGCACCACGCATTCGTAGAGGCCCGGTGGGAGTTCGGCGGTCTCCAACATGATTTCGCAGCGGTAATTCGCGCCTTTGCCTCGATAGTCTTGCGGCGATTCGAGATGGACCTGGGCCGGGGTGGGCGGCACTTGCGTGTGCAGGATTGCACCGCTGACCGCGTCGCGGATGGCGATCGACTTCACAGTAACTGTACGCGGGATCAGCAGCGAGCGTGGTTTGCGCGCGATCTTGATGCGTAGGGTCTCTCCGGGAAACAGCGAAAACGGTTCGGCGTAGCCGTTTAGTGCGGAAAGCCTATCGAAGGCAGCCTTGGCATCGGCGCGGTCATCGTCCTCAGCGTCGATCAAGAGAAACGGCGAAATCCCGCCCTTGGCGCCCCCCATCCGCGTCTCTCAGCTCGCCGGCGCTTGCAGGATCGGCACCAAGTGCCTTTCGAGCTCGGGATCGGTGAGATGGGCGAAGTCCTTTTCCACCTCCCGCCAAACCGTCTTCTTGACCTTGTCGCTCGCCACGCTCCGGAACTCGCCGACGCTGCGCGCGGGCGCGACGATCACCAGGCTTGCGAATTGATGGGCGTCGAGCGCCGCGTCGATCGCGCGGGCCAGCGCCCGGACGAAATCGTGCTTCTCGAGCTTGCGCGGATCGTGCTCGGATTCGTAGCTGTGGTGCGTGCCACCGGCGCTGGAGAAGCCGCGCCCGGGCTTGTCGCTTTCAATGGCGCGGCGGTCGTGATGCAGGCCGGAGCTGACCTCGGCCAGCACCCGCACAAGCTTGCCGTGGGGTTGCTTGTATTCGAAGAAGCCGGCGCGGGCGGAGTCGAACACGGCGACAAGTGTGCGAGCGGGATCCATGGGCTCTCCTTGGTCTGACGACCCGCGGGCGGTCCCGCGCGTTCCGTAAAGACTTTGACCCTGCGGATGCCCGCCGTCTATATGGGCCGTTCGGGGGTTCGACAATGCTCATCCAGGCGCCGCGCAAGGAAGTCCGCAGCTGGACGACGGACAGCCGCCGCTGGGCGCATTACCGGCCGCGCCCCGGCGACGTCGTCATCGCCACCGCGCCCAAATGCGGCACGACCTGGACGCAGCAGATCGTGAGCCTGCTCATTTTTCAGTCGGGGACGCCCAAGGACGTCCAGAACACCTCACCCTGGATCGATTTCCGCCTGCCGCCGATCGAGCGGATGATGGATTTCATCGAGGGCCAGACCCACCGCCGCTTCCTCAAATCGCACCTGCCGTTCGACGCCCTGCCGATCTACGATGACGTGCGCTACATCCATGTTGCGCGCCACGGCCTGGACGCCTTCATGTCCTGGCACAACCACACCAGCCATTATTCCGACACCGCGATCGCGCTGCAGGGTCAGGCCGGCATGGACGACGAGACCATCGCGCGTCCTTTGCCGCGGCCGCTGCCGACACCGCGCGAACAGTTCGACGCGTGGATGACCGAGGGGCCGCAGGCGCGGCTGCTGGACGATGCTCCCGCCTCGCACTATTTCGACATCGAACGCAGCTGGTGGCGCGAGCGCGGGCGCGAGAACGTCCTGCTCGTCCATTACAGCGATCTCAAGAGCGACCTGGAGGCCGAGATGCGCCGCATCGCGGCCTTTATGGACATCGAGATTGTGCCGGCGCTCTGGCCGGAGCTCGTGAGCGCCGCCGGGTTCGGCTACATGCGCGAGCACGGCGCCACCATCATGCCGCGCGCGGCGCAGAGTTGGGATATGGGCCACAAACGCTTCCTCAACGAAGGCACCAACGGCCGCTGGCGCACGGCCTTGAGCGATGCGCAGATTGCCCGGTTTGAAGAGCGCGAGGCGCGCGAGCTCGACTCCGCGCTGCGCCATTGGCTCAATGGCGGCCGGCGCCTTGCCGGCGAGCCGCGGGAGACCAAGAGCTGAGGCGCTAGATTCGCGCCTCCATCACCATCGCCCGGACCAGTTCGACGATAGCGCGCCGGGCGGCGCGTTGCTGGATGCGCGGGAAGAGCAGGGCGATGTCGCGCCCATGGCGGGTGCGGGCCAGCTCGAGCGGCGAGGATTCGACGGCCAGCGCACCGAGCCGGCCGGATTTGGGCTGCGACAATCCGTCGAAGAAAAACGACACCGGCGCCTCCAGCGCCAGGGCCGCGGCGTACAGCGTCGAGGCCGAAATCCGGCACAGCCCGTATTCGTAGCGTTGGACCATCTGGAAGGTGACGCCGAGCCTCTCCGCCAGCACGCTTTGGCTCATGCCGAGCGACTTGCGCCGCGCTCTCAGGCGGGCGCCGACATGTTCGTCGATGGCGTTGCGTCTGCTGGTTTTGGGCATGAAAGAGCTTAGGTCGAGCGAATCGCTTCTGCTTACCGTCAGTAAGTAGATGGTTTTCGGGCCCGACGCAACACTTTGGATGTGCAGGACCGCGACGATCTTCTGGCGCTGGGGCGCGAAATCCGCCGCCATCGAAATGCCAAGGGCCTCAGCCAGGAAAAGCTGGCGGAGCTTGCCGGTCTCAATCGCAATTACATCGGCTTCGTCGAGCGGGCGGAGCGAAGCCCGCGTGTGGTAACCGTATTTCGCATCGCGCGCGCACTCGGCGTGCATCCCGCCGATCTGCTGCGCGAAATGAAGTGGAGCCTGGCGTAGCGTCACGCTTGTCGAACCGCGCGGCGAAGGCTAGAGCACGCGGACACGCTATTGCCAAGGTTTTGCGATGTCCGCCGATCTGCCCGAGGGCTTCGCGCCCTTCAAGCTCGCCATGGGTTTTCTCGCCGCCAACGGGCCGCTCTATGGCAAGTGGGACGGCACGCATCTGCTGATGGGATTCCGCGTCGAGCCGCGCCACTGCAACCCCGGCATGGTGGCGCATGGCGGCATGATGGCGACCTTTGCCGACATGCTCCTTCCCATCGCCTCGCGGTTCCAGGCCAAGACCGACATGGGTTTTCTGCCTACCGTGAACCTCGCCTGCGATTTCCTGTCGCCCGCCAGGCTCGGTGCCTGGGTCGAAGGCAAGGCCGAGGTCGTGCGCATGACGCGCAATCTCCTGTTCGCGCAAGGGGTGGCCACGGCGGATGGCGAGCCTTGCCTGCGCGCCAACGGCATCTTCAAGATCACCAAGCCCATGCAGGGCGTCACACCGGATTTTTCGGTTAAGTCGCTGTTCGATTTTCCCTAGACTGAGCGCATGAGCGATACCCCTGAGAGCGGCCTGCGGGCAGCGGGCGAAGACAGTCCGAAGCGCGCCGATGCGCGCTGGAAGTTCCTGCGCGACGTCGCCGTTTTCGAGCTCAAGCTTGCGCTCAACAACCTGCACAATTTCTTCCAGATCCCGCTCACCATGGCGGTGGCCGCGGTCGATCTCGTCTTCAAGCATGGCGAGGAGGGTTCGCGCTTCTACTGGCTGGTGGAGCAGGGACGGCTGATCGACGATCACATCGACATCTACAGCATCGTCGACCACCGCGAGCGCGGCCTCAACAAAGACTACACCGTCGACGCGGTGCTCAAGCGGCTCGAAACCGTCATCGTGCGCGAGTACGAGAAGGGCGGCACCGCGGCGAGCGTCAAGAACGCCGTCGACCGTGCCTTCGACGAGATGCAGTCGCGCACCGCTCCCGCGTCCGAGAAGGCCGCCCGCGCGGCGCAGAAGGCCGCGGAAAAGGTGCGCGACGTGGCGGAGAAGCTGCGGCCGAAAGATGGGGAGAATTAGGCGACCCCTGCTTCGGTGCCACGCTATCAATTTTGTCGTCATTGCCCGCCTTGTGCGGGCGACCAAATTTCTTGCTCTTCGAAAAGCAAATTGGGTCGCCCGGACGCTTCGCGCCGGGCGACGACGGTTTATTTAATGAACCCCCTCGAACCCCTCGAGCACATTGACCGCATTCACGCCCAGCATCTCGACGTTATAGCCGCCTTCGAACACGAACAGCGTCGGCAGCTCGAGCGCGGCGATCGCCTCGCCCATGCGCAGATAGTCGTCGCTCTTGAGGCGGAAGCGCGCGATCGGATCGTCGATATACGTGTCGAGACCCAAGGAGACGAGCAGCACATCCGGCGCGAACGCGCGGAGCCGCGCCGTAGCTTCACCCAGCGCGGCGCTGTAGCGCGCCCAATCCGTTCCGGCAGGCAGCGGCAGGTTCAGATTGAATCCCTCGCCCTTGCCCAGACCGCGCTCGTCGGCAAAGCCCAGAAAATGGGGAAAGGCGTAATTCGGATCGGCATGGAGGGAACAGAACAACACGTCGTCGCGGCCGTAGAAGATCGTCTGCGTGCCGTTGCCATGGTGATAATCGACGTCGAGGATCGCGGGCTTCAGCCCGGCGTCGCGCAGATACTGCGCCGCGATGGCGATGTTGTTGAGGTAGCAGAAGCCGCCGAACACGTCGCCGGCGGCGTGATGACCCGGCGGCCGGGTGAGCGCAAACGCGCTGCGCTCACCGGCGCGGATCGCTTCCGCGGCGCTCAGCGCCACATTGGCCGCGGCGCGTGCGGCCTGCCAAGTGCCTTTCATGATCGGCGTCCCGGCGTCGAAGGCGAAGGTGCCCAGGCGCGACTCGATGTCGGGCGCGCGGCGCGCGCTCAGTCCGGGCGCCGGCCAGCGCGACGGCAATGCGGATTGCGCCTTGGAGCCGTACGCTGCCTGCCAGGCCTCGAACGCCTCGCCCAGAAATCCGACCAGCTCCGCGTCGTGCACGCGCAGGACCGCTTCGTTGTCGAATTCCGCGGGAGCGGCGATCTCGCCCAGCTTGCGCTCCACAATGCGCGCGCGCACCGCCTCGGCACGCTCGGGTATTTCCACTGCGGGCGTCAGCCGGCCAGCCTCGAACTCCTCGGCCGGAACGTGCGCCAGATGCGCCGGAGAGTAGAACGTCTTCATTTATCCAGCTTGGAGCAACACGGCGCCCGCCGCAATCGCTGCGGCGGCGAGCCAGCGGCGCGGCGTCATGTGCTCGCCGAGGAACGTCGATGCCAGCGCGGTGCCGAACAAGACGCTGGTTTCGCGCAGCGCGGCGAGCTGCGCCGTCGCGCCGTAGCGAAAGGCGAGCATCGCCGATCCGTAAGTGACGATGGACAGCGCTGCGGTCAGCGCCCCGAGCTTCCATTGCTGCCGTGCGGCGATCACCACGGCGCGGCCGCGGATGCCCGGCGCGGTGATCAGCACGCTCGCGCCGTGCACGACGAAGAACCACAGCACATAGGTCATCGGCTCGGGCACCGAGCGGACACCCGAGGCGTCGATCAGGGTGTAGCAGCCGATGGCCAGTCCGGTGCCCAGCGCGTAGAACAAGCCTGCGCGCGCGCCGAGACTGGCCCGGTGCGAGATGCCGATGGCGATGACGCCGCCGCAGACCGCGACGATACCGAGCAGCTGGAGCGGCGGCGGATGCTCCCGCAGCAGCAGGATCGAGCCCAGCGCCGTGAACAGCGGCCCGCTGCCGCGCGCGATCGGGTAGACCATGGAAAAGGCCGCACTCTCATAGGAGCGCACCAGCAGCAGCTCGTAGACGGCGTGCACCAGCCCTGTCGCGAGCAGGAACCACAAGGCCGGTCCCTGCGGCAGCGGCAGGAAAGGCAGGACTGGCGCCACGATCAGCGCCGAGAACACGCCGATCAGCAGGCGCATGGCGTATTTGTCCCGCGCCCGCTTGGTCAGGATGTTCACCGCCGCGTGCACGGCGGCCGACAGCAGGATCAGGGCGAGGGCGAAGGGCATCGGCGCAACGGGCAGGGCGCTCAATCGTTATGATTTTCGAGAGCCGCTCACAAGCGCTCAAGGAAGGATTGCCGATGGCCGAAAACAGGAAACCCGATCTCAGAGACCAGGTGCGAGGCCGCGAGGACATCGCATCGGAGCAGCAGCCTCCGCATATGGTGACGCAGGAGCAGCTTCGCCGCGAACAGGATGCCCGCGTCTCGACCGATCCCCAACTCGTCACGCCGGAACCGGGCAAGAACGTTCCCGAAGGCCAGAACGTAAAGGGCTAGATTCTCCCTTTCGCCCCGCGCAGACTGCGCGCGGAGGCGAACCGTGCTCAACGAGAATCTGATCGGCGTTCCCGGCGGACGCTGGAAGCTGCAGACGCCGGCGCTCGTCATCGACATCGAGGCGCTGGAACGCAACATCGCGGTGATGGCCGCGCATGCCGAGCGCCGGCGCGTCGCGCTCAGGCCCCATGCCAAGACGCACAAGAGCGCCGAGATCGCACGGCGGCAGATCTCGGCCGGTGCGCTCGGCATCTGCTGCGCCAAGCTCGGCGAGGCCGAAGCGCTGGCGGCGGCCGGCATCGACTCCATTCTGCTGACGTCGCCGGTCGTGACCGAGGCCGGCATCGCCCGCCTGCTGGCGCTCAACGCGAAGATCGGCGCGCTGGCTGCGGTATGCGACGACGAGGCCATCGCCGCGCATCTCGATGCCGCGGCGGCGCGGAGCGGCAAGACGCTCAGCGTCGTCGTCGACATCGATCCGGGGATGGGCCGCACCGGAATCCGTCCGGACCGCGCGCCGCCATTGGTGGAGCGCATCGCGTCGTCGCCCAACCTGCGCTTCGCCGGCCTGCAATGCTATGCCGGCCAGGTGCAGCACATGGAATCGCCGAACGAGCGGCGCGACGCCTCCCTCTCGGCGCTCAAGGAGCTCGCGGGCCTGCGCGACCTGCTGAAGGCGAAGGGGCAGGACGTGCCCATGCTCAGCGGCGGCGGTACCGGCACCTTCGACATCGATCCCGATGCGGCAGTGCTGAGCGAGCTGCAGGTCGGCTCCTATGTCTTCATGGATCGTCAGTACAATGACGTTTGGACCAAGCCCGGCAGCCGCCCGCCCTTCGAGACCGCGCTGTTCGTGCAGACCACCGTGATCAGCGCCAACCGCAGCGGCCTCGTCACCACCGATGCCGGCCTCAAGGCCTTCGCCACCGACGACGGCGTTCCCGTGATCGCGCATGGTGCGCCGGCGGGGGCGTCCTATTTCTTCTTCGGCGACGAACAGGGCGGGGTGATCTACAGCGAGGAGCACGGCAAGCTCAAACGCGGCGACGCGATCGCCTGCGTCGTTCCGCATTGCGATCCGACCGTCAATCTCTACGATATCTATCATGTCGTGCGAGGCGACACGCTGGAAGCCATCTGGCCGGTCGATGGGCGCGGGCGCAGCGCGTAAATTCGCACTGTCGTCATGGCCGGGCTCGACCCGGCCATCCAGTGACATCTTCTGCGCTCGCCGACGCTCGCGCGCTGGATGGCCGCCTCGGAGGGCGGGCATGACGATGTCCAAACCTAACAGAACCGTTCATGCAGGGTTCAGCCGCTGGCGAAGATACTCGCCCGCGTGGATGGGCTGGAAGACCCATGATGGAGCGGAAGATCATGAAAAGAATCACGAAATTGGCGCTCGGCGCCGCGATGCTTGCCAGCGCGGCGGTCGGGCTCGGCACGCCGGCCTCCGCCGGCGTTTCGGTCGGCATCGGGATCGGCATCCCGGGACCCTACTATTACGGTCCGGCCTATGCCTGCGACCCCTATGACGACTATTACGACGCCTATGGCTGCGGCGCCTACTACACCGGCCCGGTCTTCATCGACGGCGTGTGGTTCAACGGACCGCTGCGCTGGCGCTGGTGGGGCGGACGGCGTGAGTTCTGGTGGCATGGCGGCTGGCATGTCGGCTCGGGCTGGCGTGAGGGCGGCTTCCACGGCCGCGGCTTCAATCCCGGCTTCCACGGCCATTTCGGCCCAAACCCTGGCTTCCATGGCGGATTCGCCGGACACCCCGGCTTCCGGGACGGTTTCGGCGGCCATCCTGGCTTCCGTGACGGCGGACCGCGTTTCGAGGGCCGTCCCGGCGGCGGCATGGGTCACCCCGGCGGCGGCGACCGCGGCGGCGGATCGCATCCCGGCCATGGCCGCTGATCGTATCGGCTGAGCCGTCAGGCTCGGCATCTCCGGCGCGGGCGGGAACCCGTCCGCGCCGGAGTCTGGGTGAACCTATCCTTAACAAGTGTTTTATCGTCGTGGACGGGCTAAGCTCGGCGGCGATTGATACCGACTTGGCTTTCGTTTTCTCACGCATCCCCTAAAGGAGGATTGTTCATGAAATCGGTTCTGAAAGCGGCCGCGGCGGCCGCGGTGTTCTCGGCATTCGCCGCTTCGGTGCCGGCCCAGGCGGGCGTCGACATCGGCATTTCCTTCGGCATTCCGGTCGTTCCCGGAGCGGTGGGCATCGACTACGACAGCGGCGGCTATTGCGACGACTATGGCTGCCCGGATGCCTATTGGGACATGCCGGTGTATTACGGCCCGGTCTTCTGGAACGGCATGTGGTTCCAGGGTCCGGTCTACTATCGCGAATACGGCGGCGAGCGCTGGTATTGGATCCGGGGCGGCTGGCGGCGCGACGAGTGGCGCGGCCCGCATCCGCGCTGGTGGCGCGGCGACTACCGCTACGGCCCGGCGCTCGGCTACAGCTTCTATCTCGGCCATGGCTTCCGCCACGATCACGACCGCTACTGGCGTGGCAATGAGTGGCGTCCGGGCCGCGACTGGGACCGCGACCGTGCCCGCGGCTGGGACCGCGACCATCCCGATTGGGCACGTCACGACATGGATCGCGACCACCGTGACATGGACCGCGACCGCCGCGAAATGGACCGCGACCGCAGGGACGATGCGCGTGATCGTGACAACGATCGGCGCGACTACGATCGCCGCGACAACGATCGCGACCACCGCTCCGGCGGCGGTATGATGGGCGGCGGCGGCATGATGGGCAGCGGCAGCCACGGCTCCGGCAACTCCGGCCAGGGCGGCAACAGCGGTCATGGCTCCGGCAATGGCGGCTCCGGCGGCATGATGGGCGGCAGCGGCCACGGCTCGGGCAACTCCGGCCAGGGCGGCAGCAGCGGTCATGGTTCAGGCAGTGGCTCCGGCAACGGCGGCCAAGGCAGCGGGAAAGGCCACGACAAGAACGACAAGGGCAACGACGGCCCCGGCCACTAAGCCTGTTTGAGGGGATGCGAGCGGCCCCGGCGCGCAATCGCCGGGGCCGTTTCGTTTTTGCATGCGTGGCTGATACCGTTTCGGCGCAAAAGCGAGTGTCTGCGCATGCGCCCATCGCGGCCCAACGATCTCGGCGCCTTCTGGCTGCCCTTCACGCCCAACCGCGACTTCAAGGCCGCGCCGCGGATGCTGGCCGGCGCGGAGGGCATGATCTTCAAGAGCGAAGACGGGCGCACGCTGCTCGACGCCTGCTCGGGCCTTTGGTGCGTCAACGCCGGCCATGGCCGTAAAGAAATTGCCGAAGCCATCGCCAAGGCGGCGTACGAACTCGACTTCGCGCCGACATTCCAGTTCGCGCATCCGCAGGCGTTCACCCTGGCCGAACGCATCGCGGCGCTGGCGCCGGAAGGGCTCGATCATGTCTTCTTCGTCAATTCGGGATCGGAGGCCTGCGATGCAGCGCTCAAGATCGCGCGCGCCTTTTGGCAGAAGAAGGGCGAGGGCGGCCGCTTCCGACTGATCGGGCGCGACAAGGGCTATCACGGCGTCACTTTCGCGGGCATCTCGGTCGGCGGTCTCGCCAACAACCGCAAGCCCTACGGCCCGCTTCTTCCGGGTACGGACGATCACCTGCCGCTGCCCTACGATGCGGCGAGGATGCGTTTCACCAGGGGCGAGCCGGAGACCGGCGCGGATTTCGCCGACGCGCTGGACGCGGTGGTGGCGCGGCACGGCGCCGAGACCATCGCCGCGGTGATCGTCGAGCCGGTGAGCGGCTCGGCCGGCGTGTTCGCGCCGCCGCTGGGCTATCTCAAGCGGTTGCGCGCCGCTTGCGACCGCCACGGCATCCTGCTGATCTTCGACGAGGTGATCACCGGCTTCGGCCGGCTGGGCGCGGCCTTCGCGGCGGAACGCTACGGCGTCGTGCCCGACATGATCACGTTTGCGAAGGGCGTCACCAACGGCGCGGTGCCGATGGGCGGCGTCATCGTCAGCCGCGCGATCCACGACGGCTTCATGGCCGGACCCGCGCATGCCATCGAGCTTTTCCACGGTCACACCTACTCGGCGCATCCGCTCGCCTGCGCCGCAGGACTCGCGACACTCGATCTCTATCGCGACGAGGAACTGTTCGGGCGCGCGAAGGCCCTCGAGCCGGTGTTCATGGATGCGGTGCATTCGCTGCGCGGCGAATCGAAAATCGTCGATGTCCGAAATGCCGGGCTGGCAGCAGGAATCGATATCGAGCCCGATCCGAAATCGCCGGGACTGCGCGGCTATGCGGCGATGAAGCGCTGCTTCACCGACCAGAACTTGGTCATCCGTGTCTCCGGCGACACCATCGCGCTCGCGCCGGCGCTGATCGCCACCGAAAGCGACATCGCCCGCATGGTCGACGGAGTGCGCGCAGCGGTGCGCGGCCTTTAGTTATTGCACCGCAGCACTTGCGGCAATGTTGTTGCGTCGGGGCAGCCTTCCTTTGGCAGGGTAAATGCGCTAATCCGCGCGCTTCATCTGGCCCATGAGGACCACCATGCGCATCGGCGTGCCGAAGGAAATCAAGAACCACGAATACCGCGTCGGCATGACGCCCGCCGCCGTGCGCGAGCTGACCTCGCGCGGACACGAAGTCTTCGTGGAGACGAAGGCCGGCGACGGCATTGGCCTGCACGACGAGGCCTACACCCGCGTAGGCGCCAAGATCCTCAGCACCGCTGACGAAGTCTTCGCCGGCGCCGACATGATCGTGAAGGTCAAGGAGCCGCAGCCGGTCGAGATCAAGCGGCTGCGCCCGGGCCAGACCTTGTTCACCTATCTCCACCTCGCGCCCGATCCGGAGCAGACCAAGGGCCTGATCGATTCCGGCGCGGTCTGCATCGCCTATGAGACCGTGACCGACGACCGCGGCGGGCTGCCGCTGCTCGCGCCGATGAGCGAGGTCGCAGGCCGCATGTCGATCCAGGCCGGCGCGCATAGCCTCGAGAAGGCGCAGGGCGGGCGCGGCATGCTCTTGGGCGGCGTGCCCGGCGTACCGGCGGCGAAGGTCGTGGTGCTCGGCGGCGGCGTGGTCGGCACCAACGCCGCGCGCATGGCGATGGGACTCGAGGCGCATGTTACCATCCTCGACGTGTCGCTGCGCCGTCTCAACGAGCTCGACCTGCAGTTCGGCGCCATGCTGAACACGATCTATTCGACCATCGACTCGATCGAGGAGCACGTCACGTCCGCCGACCTCGTCATTGGCGGCGTGCTCTTGCCGGGAGCGGCCGCGCCGAAGCTGATCACGCGCAAGATCGTGAGCCAGATGAAGAAGGGTTCGGTTCTCGTCGACGTCGCCATCGACCAGGGCGGCTGCGCCGAAACCAGCCACGCCACCACCCATGCCGATCCGACCTACATGGTCGACGGCGTGGTGCATTACGCCGTCGCCAACATGCCGGGCGCGGTGGCGCGCACCTCGACCTTCGCGCTCAACAACGCCACCATGCCGTTCACCATCCAGCTCGCGCAGAAAGGCGCCGAGCAGGCGATGAAGGACAACCCCCATCTGCGCGCGGGCCTCAACGTCTACAAGGGCACGCTGACCTATCAGGCCGTCGCGGACGCACAGGGCCTCGCCTTCAAGAGCGCGGAAGCGGTGCTGGGGATGTAGTCACGGCGCCAGCGCCCGCAGCTCCTTCGTCCGCGCCTGCGTGCGCTCGGCGAGGCAGCCGTAGAACACCGTCGGATAGATGCCGCCGCCGACGTTCTGCGCCGCTTCGCGCTTGCAGGCGATGTCGCGCGCGGTGATCCAGTGCCGCTCTTCCTCGCGCAGCCGGGCGCGCGTTTCGTCGGGCAGCGCCTTCCAAGCCTCGTTCAGCGCTGCGTCCGCTTCCTCGTAATTGTGCTGCATGCAGAGATTGATGTCGGTCTGGACATAGACCTTGTTGCAATTCTCTTCGGCACGAAGCGGCGCCGCGAGCAGGAGCGCCGCTAGCGCGCAAAAGCCAAATGTCGGTCTCATATCGTCGCGCCGCCGTCGCAGACGATGACCTGGCCCGTTGTGAAGGAGCCGGCTTTCGAAGCCAGGAACACCGCGGCCCCCGCGATCTCGTCCGGCTCGCCGATGCGGCGCAGCGGCGCGCCTTGCGTGGACCGTTTCAGCGTCTCCGGATTCTCCCACAGCGCGCGGGCGAAGTCGGTGCGGATCAGACCCGGCGCGATGCAATTGGCGCGGATGTTGTGCGGGCCGTATTCGACCGCGATGTTGCGCGCGAGCTGCATGTCCGCCGCCTTGGAGATGCAATAGGCGCCGAGCACTGGCGAGCCCCGCAATCCGCCGATCGAGGAGACGATGATGATCGCGCCGTCCTTGCGCCCCACCATCTCCGGCAGCACGAGCTGGGCGAGCCAGTGATTGGAGCGGATGTTGGCACCCATGATCTTGTCGAACGCCTCGTCGGGAATGCCCATCTGCGGGCCATAGTAGGGATTGAGCGCGGCGTTGCAGACCAGGACGTCGATCCGGCCCCATTTGGCGCGGGTCTTGGCGACCAGCTGCTCGAGCTGCTCCTTGTAGTTGATGTTGCAGGGGATCGGTGTCGCCACCTCGGCGCCGCGCGCCTTGTTGATGTCGGACGCGACCTTGTCGCAGGCGTCCGCTTTCCGGCTGGAAACGACGACCTTCGCCCCGTGCTCGGCGAAACGGTGGACGATGGCCTCGCCGATGCCCTTGGTCGAGCCGGTGACGAGCGCGACCTTGCCGCTCAGGTCGAACAGATTCATGAAACGGTCTCCCTCAAATGACAGTGGCCGATCATTGACCGCTGCGCCGCCGCTGGCAACTCGTTACACCTTCGCCTAAGTTTCGACACCTCCGATGGCAAGGTTTGCCGCCATGCGTTCGAAATCCATTCCCGCCTTCCTGACGCTCGCAGTGCTGCTCGGCTGCGAGAGCGAGCCGCATTACACGATGCGCCGGCCGCATTATCCCAAGCCCGCATCGCAGCCGCCGCCTCCGCCGCCCAAATCCGCGCCCGCGATCCCGCCGGCGCCGCCGGCGCCGCAGGAACCCAGCTACACCGGCAGCGCCGGGCCGCTCGCGCGCGCCGGCGTCGGCCATTACATGGACGGGCTCGAGGCCGACCTGCGCCATTACTTGCGCGGCATCGCGGTGGCGCGCCCGGGCGACGCGATCGTGCTCGATCTGCGCGACGATTGGCTGTTCGCGCGCGCCCCGCAATTGTCGCAGCGCGGCCGCGAGGCGCTGAGGACGGTGGCTGCGGCGCTGCGCCATTACGACCGCACCACGATCTGGGTGAACAGTTACACCGATACGCGCGGCACGCCGGAGGAGAACCTGAAGACGTCGCAGCGCGACGCCGACGCGGCGGCGGCGGTCCTGCGCGGCGAAGGCATCGACGGCAAGCGAATCCTCGCCACCGGGCTCGGCCGCACGCATCTGAAGGTCGCCACCGGCACCGGCGTCGCCAATCCGCGCAACCGCCGCATCGAGATCCGCATCATGGCGAAGCCGGATTAGGTTCGACCTCGAGCTTTACCGGCGAGCCGGGAAAATTGCTCCGCAATGCCCATCGTCCCCGCTGAAGCTCCAGCCTGCGCGGCGGGGAACGCCTTCGGCGCCGGTAACCGGAAAATCGTGTCAGATTCCGTGCCCAAGACCCTGGCGCAGCGACAACGGCTTGCCCTGGCGCAACAGATTGTCGAGGCGGTTGGCTCGTGGTGCTGCAAGGTTGCCGAGCCCTAGAAATGCCCCCGCACTCACGAACGAAATGAGACGAAAAATAAAAAAATCTTGATCATCATGCAATCATGGCGTAGAAGGATGGACGAACGCAGAAGAAATGGAGTCGAGGGAAGAAATGAACCTGAAGCATATGCGCGACGAGATCGCGAAGGCCTGCGACTCGCAGACCGGGGCGGTTGCCGCGATCCAGAAAGAAACTTTCGCCCGCATCCGCACGGCCCTGGAATCGGGCGAAAACGTGCAGATCCCCGAATTCGGGAAGTTCAGCGTCCGCGATCTTCCGGCGGAAGGAGAAAAACCTGCGCGCAAGGTGGTTCGCTTCCGTGCCGCGACCGAAAAAGCGGCGGCCGGCGAGAACGGCACGGCGCGGGAACCGGACGGCGACGTCGAGACCCTGGCCGGAGAACACCGGGGTTCGGAGGAATGAAGCCCGCCGGGATCGAAATCCAGATCCACGAGGCGGAATCTCTGCCGGTCCGCGACCGGGCGGCCGAGATGGGCTGCGGCGTGCCGAGTTTTGCCATCATGCCGAACAATTTCTTCGAGGCGCGAACGAGCCGCGAATTCGCCGTCCACAGCCAGTCGGTGATCTTGCGGGATGTGTTCGCCGCTGTGGACCTGTCGTTGGGCAGCTTTGCCCATGGCGTCGAGCACGTCGAATATTGCCATGAATCCGGCTTCGACTGGCGCGCCAGCCTCTTCCTTTCGAGCGATCTCTCGAAGTGGGAACCCGACGCGGCGGCGATAGCGATACTGCTGATCAGACAGCACCTCAGAGCCTTGTTCGGCGCGGACGCGGGAAAGCGGCTTCAACTCAGCCTCGTGATCGAGCGGCCGCACGATTTGATGTGCAGGAAGCTCGTGTATGAAGGCGGTGTGGACGGGCTTGGCATGCTGCCCGAACGCATCGCCAGGATCGTTGCGGCATAGGAAGCGAGAGGCCGGTTTCGCGAAGACCGGGAGGGAGAGATGGCGAAGACGGCAAAAAAAGGATTGAGGCTGATTTCCCCGGAGGAAGCGCCGCAGAACCAGAAAAATGCCGGCAGGGTCAAGAGAAGCCGGCCCGATTGGCGGGAACACGCGCGCGCACTTGAGGAAAGTTTGCGGCACGACAAAGCCCGTCCGGGGCACAGCCTGGACGACGTCTCCGACCTGCCGCCGGCACTGTTGCGCGAGCTGAAAACCCGGCCCGCCGAACTCCTGGAATCGCAGATATGCGCGGTTCTGCAGGCGCGGGGCGGAAGCGCCAATCTCGACGAGATTCTCATCGGACTTTACCGCAAGTTCCAGCTGGTCCAGAAGCGCCGGTTCCTGCAAAACAAGCTTTGGCGCATGGTCCGCAAGGGTCAGTTGAAGACCGGGATGCTCCGCGGCGTCTTTGGACTTTCGGATTCGCCGCCTCGCAAGGCTCGCCGGCGGCAGAAGGCATGACGGCCGTTCCGCCGGCCGTCGCGGATCGTCACGGGGTCCACATCATGGATGACGACGACAATCTGCAATCCAGATCGGCCGTGGCGCGCCCAAGGCCACACAATTGGAATTCGGCCGGGCGCAAGATTGCCGCGCGGCCGGAGTCGCTCGATCATGCGATCATGATCGCGTGGTGCGATTGGATCGCGGGCATGATCATCGGGCTCATGCCGCTCTTGTGCCATCTCCTGTTGCACTTCGCGGCGCGCTCGGCACCGGATTGGGATGACAATTGGGCGCCCGACCTGCTGTTCATCACGATCAGCAACTCCGGGCTCGTCGCCGTCACGGTTTTCACCCGCATGCTCGGCGCGCACCTGACGATCTCGAGCCTGACGCCCTGGATGCGGATCGTGTGGGGCATCACCATCGTCTGTTTCGCGTTGGCATCGATGCTGTACGGCGCCGCGGCCACCGGCATGTCGAACAGGCTTACCGGCTGGGCATCGCTGATTTTCGTGATATTTTCCGGCTATTGCTCGCTGAGCTTCGAGCTCGCGGTGGCGCGCGAACACTTCGCGCCCAAACGTCCCAGGAAATTGCCTGACGAGTTGGGTGCGGCATGAGCACCCGGGACAGGGTCTATCGCGGCTGAAACGCTGGTGAGCCCGGATGGGTTCGAACCATCGACCCTTTGATTAAAAGTCAAATGCTCTACCACTGAGCTACGGGCCCACAAGGGCGCGGGACCATAGGGGCGGCTGGGCGCAAGGTCAATTCGTCTCGGCTTCCTCCTTGCGCGCATAGGCTTGCGCGATCGAACGCACCGCCGCCGCGAGCCGGCGCTCGGCGATTGCCGCGCGCAGTTCCGCCATCAGGTCCTGATAGTAAGTGAGATTGTGCCAGGTGAGCAGCATCGCGGCGACGATCTCGCCGGCCTTGACCACGTGATGCAGATAGGCGCGGCTGAAACCGCGGCAGGCGGGACAGCGGCAGGCCTCGTCCAGCGGCGCGGGATCCTCGGCATGGCGCGCATTGCGCAGGTTGAGCGGGCCCCTGCGCGTGAACGCCTGTCCATTGCGGCCCGAGCGCGTCGGCATCACGCAGTCGAACATGTCGATGCCGCGCAGCACCGCGCCGGTGATGTCGTCGGGCTTGCCGACGCCCATCAGGTAGCGCGGCCTGTCGCGCGGCAACAGCGGCACGGTGGCGTCGAGCGTCTCGAACATCGCCGCTTGCGGCTCGCCCACCGCCAGGCCGCCGACCGCATAGCCGTCGAAGCCGATCGCCTGCAGGCCGTCCAGCGAGCGCGCGCGCAGGTCGGCGAACACGCCCCCCTGCACGATGCCGAAGCAGGCGCGCCCGTCCTGCGCCCCGAATGCCGCGCGCGAGCGCTTCGCCCAGCGCTCGGTGAGCCCGACGGAGGTCTCCATCTGCGCGCGCGTCGCAGGGAAGGGCGGGCATTCGTCCAGCACCATCTGGATATCGGAGCCTAGCAGGCGCTGGATCTCCATCGCGCGTTCGGGCGAGAGGAAATGCTCCGAGCCGTCGATATGCGAGCGGAAGCGCACGCCGTCCTCGTCGAGCTTGCGTAGCTTGGTCAGCGACATCACCTGGTAGCCGCCGGAGTCGGTGAGGATCGGCCGCTCCCAGCCCATGAACGTGTGCAGTCCGCCGAGCCGCGCGATGCGCTCCGCGCCGGGCCTGAGCATCAGGTGATAGGTGTTGCCGAGCACGACGTCGGCGCCGGTCTCGCGCACCGATTGGGGCAGCATCGCCTTGACGCTGCCGGCGGTTCCCACCGGCATGAAGGCCGGCGTGCGGATGTCGCCGCGCGGCGTCTTGAGGATGCCCGTGCGCGCGGCGCCGTCCGCGGCCTCGATTTGGAGCGCGATCATGGCTGGCGAAATAGCAGGCAGGCGTCGCCATAGGAATAGAAGCGGTAACGTTCCTCGATCGCAGCGGCATAGGCCCGCTTCATCGTCTGGGTGCCGCTGAAGGCGCACACCAGCATGAACAGGGTCGAGCGCGGCAGGTGGAAGTTGGTCAGCAGCACCTCTGCCGTGCGGAAGCGGTGGCCCGGCGTGATGAAGATGTCGGTCTCGCCTTCGAAGGCGTCGAGCCGGCCGCCGCGCGCGGCGCTTTCGAGCGTGCGCAGCGACGTCGTGCCTACCGCGACGATGCGTCTGGCCGCCCGCAGCCGCGCCGCAGCGTCGGCGCTAAGAGCCGCCCATTCGCTGTGCATCTTGTGATCGGCAGTATCGTCCGCGCTCATCGGCAGGAACGTGCCTGCCCCCACATGGAGCGTCACGGTCTCGCGCGCCACGCCTTTCGCCGCGAGCGCGGCCAGAAGCTCGGGCGTGAAATGCAGTCCCGCCGTCGGCGCCGCCACGGAACCGGGATCGCGCGCGTAAACGGTCTGGTAGTCGCTCTCGTCGCGCGCGTCGGCATTGCGCTTGCCGGCGATATAGGGCGGCAGCGGCACTTCGCCTTCAGATGCGATCGCCGCATCGAGGGCCGGGCCCGCGATCTCGAAGCGCAACGCGACTTCGCCTTCGTTGCGGCTCTCGACTCGCGCCGCCAGCGAGCCGAGCAGCAAATTGTCGCCGGCTTCGAGCTTGCGGGCCGGCTTGGCGAAAGCGAGATAGCGGTCGGCGCCGATGCGCTTGTGCAGCGTGACTTCGATCTTCGGCGTCGCCGTACCGCGTCCGGTCCGCACGCCGCGCAGCCTTGCGTGGATGACCTTGGTGTCGTTGAGCACCAGCGCATCGCCGGCATTGAGGTACAGCGGCAGGTCGCGCACTTGGCTATGCTCCAGTGTGCCGTCGGCGTGCACCACGAGCAGGCGCGCATTGTCGCGCGGCTCGGCCGGGCGCAGCGCGATCAGCTCCTGCGGAAGCTCGAAATCAAACTGCTCGACGCGCATGGACGGAGGCGGATTGCGTCTTCCAGATCAGGGCGCCATAGACCAGCGCCTCGAAGCCGATGCAGGCCGGCGCGAGCGACGGCGCCAAGGTCGCGACGAACGATCCCGCCGCCACGATGCCCAGATAGATCGCAAGTCCCCGGTGGATTCCGAACCTGTCGCCCAGGCGGTGATGGAAATGGTCGCGGTCGCCGTCGAGCGGCGAGCGGCCGCGCAAGGGCCGCGCGATCAACAGCCTCAGGCAATCCGCAACCGGAACGAACAGCCAGGCGATGATGGTTTCGGCGCTGACGTTCCACCGATTGTGCAGCCGCAGGATGAGCAGCGCGAACACGAACGAGACGCCATAGGCTCCCGCGCCGCCGAGGAACACCTTGCCGGCCAGATTGAACGCCAGCACGGCCAGACCGGTGGTGAGCAGGATGGCCGCGATGTCCGCCACCGCATCGTTGCCGCCCAGGATGGCGCAGGCCGACCAGATGACGAACATCCCGGCGACGCAGCCGTCCTGTCCGTCCGCCATGTTCATCGCGTTGACGAAGCCCGTCATGCCGATCGCCACCAGCGGATAGGCGATCCACGGCGCGACCGCGCTGGGCGCCAGATGTCCCCAATGGAACTGCGCCGGCAGGAGGACGGGACTGATCCACAGCGCGAGAAGGCTGATCAGCAGCAGAAGCACCAGGCGCAGCTTCGCCGAATAGGGCCGCACATCGTCGGCGAACCCGACCAGTGCCGCAGCCGTGCCGCAGACCAGCATCGATGCCGGTATCGGCGCGCCGTCGGACAGCACCGGCCAAATCAATCCTGCTGCCGTCCACAGCAGCAGCGGCAGCATCATTGCCAATCCGCCGATCAGCGGCGTGGGCCGGGAATGACTTTTACGCCCGTTGTCCGGCCGGTCGATCACGCCCAGCCGCGCCGCCAGAGGCTGCGCGGCGAGCAGGATCGCGAGCGCAAGGCCGAGCGCGGCGAAGACGCCGGCCAATTCCACGCCGCTGAACCCGTCAATATTCAAGCAGGCCGCCCCGCCGATCCGGCGCAGGGTGTAGCGCACTTTCCGCGGCCGCGCAGAAACAAAAGAGCCCTATCGTGAATGAGGGGGATCACGGCCACAAACCTTTCGTCATCGCCGCCCTTGATCCGTAGCGTCAGCGTGCTCATGCCATCCAACGGCGCGCCGCCCTTCGAGGCTTCGCGCGCGTCATGCTGAGGTGGCCGCGAAGCGGCCCTCGAAGCACCTCAGGGTGACGGCGCGCCTGACGGAGCTGGGCCAAGCCCGGCCATGTCGACTCGTACAAATCCAAGAATGCCCCTACACCGCCTCCAGCACCGCCTCGATGATGCGGCTCTGGGTCGCGGCGTCGAGATAGGGGTGCATCGGCAGGCTGAGCACGGTCTTGCTGATGCGTTCGCTGACCGGCGTCGGCGCCGAGGGATAGTTCCGGTAGCCGCCCTGCAGCGACAGCGGGATGGGGTAATAGATCGCGCTCGGGATGCCCTTGGCCTTGAGCGCCGCCTGAACCTTGTCGCGGTCGGGCACCTGGATCGTGTACTGCGCCCAGGTCGACACCGCTCCGTCGATCACCTTGGGCTCGACGATCCGGTTCGAGGCGCGGAAGGCCTCGTTGTAGCGGTTGGCTACGGTCTGACGCAGTTCGATCTCGTCCTCGAAGATCTTCAGCTTCTCGAGCAGAACCGCGGCCTGAATCGTATCGAGCCGCGAATTCACGCCGATGCGCACGTTCTCATACTTGTCGCGGCCCTGGCCGTGGATCCGAATGGAGCGCAGCGCCTCCGCCAGCGCATCGTCGTTGGTGAAGGTCGCGCCGCCGTCGCCGTAACAGCCGAGCGGCTTGGCGGGAAAGAAACTCGTCGCCGCGGCATCGCCGATCCCGCCGGCGCGGCGTCCGTCGATGAGCGCGCCGAAGCCTTGCGCGGCATCGCACAGCAGCTTGAGCCCTTCGCGCGCGATCAAAGGCTCCAGCACGCGATAATCCGCCGCCTGCCCGAACAGGTCGACCGGCATCACCACTTTCGGCTTCAGCTTGCCGTCGCGCTTCACCATCGCGATGGCCGCTTCCAGGCTCGCCGGATCCATATTGTAGGTGTCTTCGAGCACGTCGACGAACACCGGTGTCGCGCCCACCAGCGCCACCACTTCCGCCGACGCGGCGAAGGTGAATGCCGGCACGAACACCGCATCGCCCGGACCGACGCCCCAGGCGCGCAGCACGATCATCAGCGCGTCGGTGCCGTTCGCGCAGGCGATGCAGTGCTTTATGTCGACGAACTTGGCCAGCTGGCGCTCGAGTTCGGCCACCTGCGGTCCCATCACCCACTGCCCGCCCTGCACCACGTCGAGGATGGCGCGCTCCAGGGCCACGCCGAGCCGGCGGCGCTGCGCCTGCAGGTCGATCAGGGCGATGGGTTCGGGCATCGTGACTCCAACCGCTTGGGGGAATTGGCGTTTTAGTCGGGCAGCCTGTGGACGACAACGCGCCGCAGCGACACTAATTGTTGCCGAATGCGTCACGCCAAGAAGCATTCCCTCTCCCCCGCCGAATGGGCGGGGGAGAGGGAGGTTCTTTTTGAACTGGATAGGTTCTGGGGGGTGGGTTTCGCAGTCGACAATATTCAGACCGCAAGGCCCTTCAGCAGCGGCCTCAGCGCCGGAGCAATATCCGGACGCGCCAGGCCGACGGCGATGTTGGCATGCAGGAAGCCGACCTTGTCGCCGCAATCGTAGCGCGCGCAATCGGTCTCGACCGCGTGGAACGGGCCGCGGCCGATGAGCTTGGCCATCGCGTCGGTCAGCTGGATCTCGCCGCCGGCGCCTTTTTCCTGCCTGTCGAGTTCGGCGAAGATTTCCGGCTGGAGGATGTAGCGGCCGATGATGCACAGCGTCGACGGCGCCTTCGCCGGATCGGGCTTCTCGACCACCGCCTTCACTTCGGTGATGTTGCCGCTGCGCTTGCCGGGATCGATGACGCCGTAGCGCTTGGTCTCTTCGCGCGGCTTTTCCTCCGCCGCCACGATGACGCCGCCGCCGGATTTCTCATACGCCGCGATCATCTGCTTGAGCGCCCCCGGCTTGCCGATCATCAGATCGTCGGGCAACAGCACGGCGAAGGGTTCGTCGCCGACCAGATGCCGCGCGCACCACGCCGCATGCCCTAGGCCCAGCGGCTTCTGCTGCCGGGTGAAGCTGACCGAGCCCGTGATCGGCAGGCCCTCGAGCAGGCTGTTCAGCTCCTTGGTCTTCTCGCGTTCGTGCAGCAGGCTCTCGAGCTCATAGGCGTGGTCGAAATGGTCCTCGATCACGGTCTTGCCGCGGCCGGTGACGAAGACGAATTGCTCGATGCCGGCCTCCTTGGCTTCCTCTACCGCGTATTGGATCACCGGCTTGTCGACGACGGGCAGCATTTCCTTCGGCACCGCCTTGGTGGCTGGCAGGAATCGCGTTCCCATCCCGGCCACGGGGAAAACGGCTTTGCGGACGGGCTTGATCTGCGTCATGGCGCCTTTCATGGCATGGCGTGCGGGCAAAGGTCCATGCGGGCTCTAAACGATTGACGGACGCGGCGGTGTCGGCCCTGATAGGGCATTCGCACTTGAGGTTTCCAAATGCTAACCGGAATCACCGCCTATGGCGCCTATCTGCCGCGCAGGCGGCTTCAGCGAAAGGCCGTCGCCGAGGCCAACAGATGGTTCGCGCCGGGGCTGGCCGGCGGCGCCAAGGGCGAGCGCGCCATGGCGAACTTCGACGAGGACGCCGTCACGATGGCGGTGGAGGCGGGGCGAGATTGTCTTCCTGCCGCCGATTCGGCACGCGAGCGCGGCCACATCGACGCGATCTATTTCGCCTCGACCTCGATGCCGTTCTCGGATCGCCAGAACGCCGGCATCGTCGCGGCGGCGCTGCAATTGCCGGAAGATCTCGCATCCGCCGACGTGACCTCGTCGCAGCGCGCGGGGTTGTCGGCCTTAGCGCTCGCGCTCGACGGCGTGGCGGCCGGACGGCTGCGATCGCCGCTGGTGGTCGCGGGCGAACGGCGCAAGGCGCGCGCGGCCTCGGCGCAGGAACTGGCCTTCGGCGATGCGGCCGCGGCGCTCACGGTCGGAAGCGATCGCGTCATCGCGAAATTTCTCGGCGGCCATTCGCGCACGCTCGATTTCGTCGATCATTTCCGCGGCGAGGGCGACGACTTCGACTACGGCTGGGAAGAGCGCTGGATCCGCGACGAGGGCTACAGCAAGATCGTGCCCTCCGCGATCAAGGCGGCGCTGGAGAAGGCGGAGGTCGCAGCGGCGGACGTCGCGCATTTCATCCTGCCTTGTCCTTTCGCCAAGCTCGACCAGACCATCGCCAAGCAATGCGGCATCGACCCCGCACGCACGCGCGACAATCTCGCCGCGACCGTCGGCGACAGCGGCGCGGCGCACGCGCTCCTGATGCTGGTGCACGCGCTGGAAGGTGCAAAGCCGGGCGAGAAGATCCTCGTCGCCCAGTTCGGCCAGGGCTGCGACGTGCTGCTGTTCGAAGCGACCGACGCGATCGCCGATCTGCCCAAGCGCAACGCCGTTTCGGGTTCGCTCAAGCGCCGCAAGGAAGAGACCAACTATCTGAAATACCTCGCCTTCAACGGACTGATCGAGCTGGAGAAGGGCATGCGCGCCGAGGTCGACAAGCGCACCGCGCTCTCCGTCCTCTATCGCAAGAACGACATGCTCCTGGGACTCGTCGGCGGCAAGTGCCGGGTCTGCGGCACCGCGCAATTCCCCAAGACGCGCGTTTGCGTCGGGCCCAATTGCGGCGCGGTGGACAGCCAGGACGATTACGGCTTCTCGGAACGCCAGGGGACGGTGCTGTCGTGGTCGGCGGATTTCCTCACCTACAGCGCCGATCCGCCCAACCATTACGGGATGATCACTTTCGCCGACGGCGGAAGGCTGATGGCCGACATCACCGACGTCGATCAGGGCCAGATCGACACAGGAACCAAGGTGCGCATGAGCTTCCGCATCAAGGACCGCGACGACAAACGCGGCTTCGTGCGCTATTTCTGGAAGGCGGTGCCGGCGTGACCTTGCATGTCCCTCGACGCGGTTTCCTGGCCGCGGAACGTCCGCCGGCCGCGACGGCGTTGATCGCCTTTGCCATCGGCGCTCTCGCCGTCGGTGCCGTTGCTCTGGGCTTCGTCGCGATCAACATGCTGGCGGTGCGACGCGCCGCCTTCGGCCGGCTCGACATCGGCGAGCTACGGATCGGCCGGCTCCGGGTCCGCGACCGCAGACCGGAGAGCGAACCCGATTGGGGGTTTTAGGCCTTATCCGTCATGGCCGGGCTTGACCCGGCCATCCAGAGTTCCTTTGCTTGGGGCTCGCTGGCGCTCGCGCGCTGGATGGCCGCCTCAAGGGCGGCCATGACGACCGCAAGTCGGGAGCCCCGCCATGCCCTATGTCGAGAACCGCATCGTCCATGATGCCGATTCCCATCTGATGGAATTGAGCGACTGCCTGGACGCGTATCTCGATCCCAAATTCCGCGCGGCGTATGACGAACTGCCCAAGCTCAAGGCTTGGCCGCGCGACGGCAAGCTGCCGCAATGGGCGAACGCCAAGCATGACGATGCGGAATTCCGTGCCGGCGCGGACGCGAACATCCTCCTGCGCAAGAACTACGAGGCGCTGGGCGCCTTCCGCAAGCAGGATCGCCCGCGCGCGCTCGATCTGCTGGGCTTCTCCAGCCAGCTGATCTTCACCACTTGGTGCCTGGGAAATTTCGGGCTCGACGATGTCGATCCGGCGTTCGCGCATGCGACCGCTCAGGCGCACAATCGGATGATGGCGGATTTCTGTTCCGTCGACCGCCGCTTCCTCGGCACCGCCTACATTCCGCTCACCGATGCGGATCGCACGATGAAGACCGCGCGCGAAGCCATCGCGCTGGGGCTCAAGGCGCTGCTCATCCCCTCGCGATGCCCCAAGGGTCATTCGCCCAGCCACATCATGTTCGAGCCGCTGTGGGCGATGGCGCAGGAAGCCGGTCTTCCCATCGTCTTTCATGTCGGCGGCGAGGAGAAGCTCAATGCCGACTATTTCGACAACGGATTGCCGCGGGTTAAGGATTTCCATGGCGGCGAGGAGAACTTCACCTCGGTCAGCTACATGCCGATTCCCTATTCGGTGATGACGACGCTCGCGGCCTTGATCTTCGACGGCGTGCTGGACCGTCATCCGCGCCTCAAGTTCGGCGCCATCGAGCTCGGCGCCTCCTGGCTGCCGGGCTGGATGCGCAACATGGACTCCGCGGCGCAGGCCTTCATCAAGAACGAGGAGCGGCTGCAGAAGCTCTCGGCCAAACCGTCCGACATCGTGCGGCGCCAAGTGCGCGTGACGCCCTATTGCCACGAGGACACCGGCTGGATCATCGCCAATTCGGGCGAGGAGATTTGCCTGTTTTCGTCGGACTTCCCCCATGTCGAGGGTGGCCGCAATCCGCTCAAGCGGTTCAACGACAGCCTGGCGAACACGCCGCCGCGCGCCGCCGAGCGGTTCTTCTGCGACAATTTCATCGACCTGATGGGCGAGGGGCTGGCGTCCGACCTGCGCCGTCCGAAGCTAACGGCGGCTGCATAGAAAAATTGTCCTCAGAACCAATCACACCGCGTCATCCTGAGGTGCCCGCCCGCGTGCTTCCGCCTTCGCCTAGGCTACGGCGGACCAGGAGAATAGAACTTGCCCGCCGAAGCTGAAAGCGTAGGCGGGTCGAGGCGCGCTTCGCGCGCACCTCAGCATGACGCGGGCGGGCCTCGAAGGATGACTTACGACGCGATTGTCATCGGGCTTGGCGCCTATGGCAGTGCCACGCTCTTTCAGCTTGCACGCCGAGGCGCCAAAGTCCTCGGCATCGACCGCTACGCGCCGCCGCACGATCTCGGTTCGAGTCACGGCGAGACGCGCATCACGCGGCTCGCCAACGGGGAAAGCGCGCATCTGACCGATATCGTGCGCCGCAGCCATGCGCTGTGGCGCGAGATCGAAAGCGAGACGGGCGAAGAGCTTCTCACCCAATGCGGCGGATTGGTGATTTCGGGCAAGAGTCGCGCCTCGATCCATGTCGCGGATTTCTTCGCCAACACCATCGCCAATGCGCGCGCCAGCCATGTGACGCATGAACTGCTGGATACGGACGCGATCCGCCGACGCTTCCCGCAATTCCGCGTCCGCGCTGGCGAACAGGGCTATTTCGAGCCCGAAGCCGGCTTCGTCAGGCCCGAAGCCTGCATCCGCGCGCAGCTCGCGCTGGCCAAGCGCCATGGCGCGGAGATTCGCAGCGGCGAGCGCCTGCTTTCTCTGGAGAGCGACGGGCAGGGCGTGCGTGCCGTCACGGAGCGCGGAACCTATCGCGCCGCCAGAGCGATCGTCGCGGCCGGAGCGTGGCTGCCCGCGCTCAGCCCGACGCTCGCGCCGCTGTTGCAGGTGTATCGGCAGGTCCTGCACTGGTTCGACGTCGAAGGCGACCGTGCGCCCTACATGCCCGGCCGCTTCCCCATCTTCATCTGGGAACTGCCGGACAGCGCCGACGGCATCTACGGATTTCCCTTGTCGGGCGATTCAAGCGGGCTGAAGGTCGCGACCGAGCACTATGAAACTACCGCGGTGCCGGACACGGTGTCGCGCGAGGCGACGGCGCAGGAATCGCAGGCCATGTTCCGCCTCGCCTCGCCCTTCCTGAGCGGCCTCGGCGCGCGCTGCGTCAAGAGTACCGTCTGCCTCTACACATTGACGCCGGATCGCCAGTTCCTGATCGATCGGTTGCCGGAATGTGCGAATGCGATCTTCGTCTCGGCCTGTTCCGGTCACGGCTTCAAGCACTCCGCGGCGATCGGCGAGGCGTTGGCGCAAGAGGCGCTGGAAGGCCGCAGTCGGTTCGATCTGTCGCCATTCCGTCTCAAAAGGTTCGCCTGAGGCCACATTACGCGGCTTCGGCCATTTCCATTCCGCCAATGATCGCATAGGTTTGCGGCTTCCGAGGTTGGGTGACCGCGGCGTGAAGTCTTTTTGGGTCTTGATCGGCGGCGTGGCTGCGCTGTGGCTGGGGATGGCGGCCGCCTGGGCCTCGCCCTGGGCGGAGGTCGGCGACTCGCAGCTGCGCTCCGACATCCAGATCCTGGCCAATGCCGGGCTGGTCGACGACATCACCAGCCAATGGCCGTTGCCTTGGGCGGGTCTTGTCTCCGAACTCAAGGACCAGGTCGCGCTGGCGGCGCAGCCCGCCTATGTGCGCGAGGCGGCGCGGCGGGTGCTCAATGCCGCGCGCGCGCAGATGCACCGCAACACTTTCAAGGGCTGGATCAGCAACGACTTCACCAATCTGCCCAATGTGGTGCGCGGCTTCGACGGCCTCGGCCGCAACAAGGCCGAATCGCAATGGGCGATCGAGTACATGGACAGCGATACGGCGCTGCGCATTTCCGTCGGCGCCTGGAGCGATTTCAACGGCCGCACCACCCATTTCGATCCGGACGGCTCTTACATCGCCCAGCGCATCGGCGGCGCGGTCGTCTATGGCGGCTACATCTCGCAGTGGTGGGGGCCGGGCTGGATCTCGGCGCTCTCGCTGTCGAACAACGCGCGCCCGTTCCCGCAAGTGGGCATCGAGCGCATCAGCACCGAGCCGTTCCACACGCCCCTGTTGAGCTGGCTGGGCCCCTGGCAGATGCAGTTCTTGGTGGGCGTTCTGGACGACGAGCGCATCGCGCGCAACACCGTCTACAACGGCCTGCGCTTCACCTTCAATCCGCTGCCGGGCTTGCAGATCGGCATCGCGCGCACCGACGAGATGTGCGGCACCGGACATCCTTGCGTTCCGATCGCGGAATATTTCGAGTTCACGAACCAGGCCAATCACACCAACCGCACCAACGACGAAGGCGTGATCGACCTGCACTACACCAACCAGACCGCCGGCGTGCCGTGGGAGATCTACACCCAGGAGATGAACGAGGACTCGAACCCGATCATCCACTCGATCACCAGCCATCTTTTCGGCGCCAGCGTCTGGATGCCGGTGAATCGCCAGGCCGTGCGCGTGACGCTCGAATACACCGACACCGTGCCGACGGTGGACATCTTCAGCTTCGGCAATGTCGATCACGGCGCGGCGTACAACAATTTCCAGTATGTCGACGGCATGCGCTATCGCGGCCGCACCCTGGGATTCAGTCTGGACAGCGACTCACGGCTGTTGTCGCTGCAGGCGGCCTGGAGCGATTCCCACGACTGGTCCTATGAGCTGTCGCTCCACCATGCGGCGATCTCCAACCCCAACAACACCACCGGCAACGTGGTCACGACCGCGCCGGTGATCGTCAATCTGGGCGAGGCCCGGGTCTCGATTCCCTTCAAGCCCTGGCATCTCGACCTGGCGGCGCGCATCCAGGACGACCAGCCCCGGCCCGACCACGGCGCCACCGGCGCCTTCGAGGCCAGGCTGACCACCACCTTCTAGCTTTACGCGTTGCTAAGCATGGCGGGCGTAGGACCGCATTCCGGCATCCGGCAGAGACGACCATGACCGCGTTCGAATCCAGGCTCAGCGACAAGACCGTGCGGGTGGGCGTCATCGGCCTCGGCTATGTCGGTCTGCCGCTGGTGCATGTCTTCTGGCAGGCCGGCCTCACGACCATGGGCTTCGACATCGATCCCGGCAAGATCGAGAGGCTCCGCCGCGGCGAGACCTACATCAAGCATTTCGCCGGCGACAATGTGCGCGCGATGAACGCCTCCGGCCGCTTCACCGCGACCAGCGATTTCGGCCGCCTGAGCGAAGTCGACGCGGTGCTGATCTGCGTGCCGACTCCGCTCAACGCCGAGCGCGAGCCCGATCTGAGCTTCGTCGTCAACACCGCCGAGGCGATCGCGAAGAACCTCCACCCCGGGATGCTGGTGGTGCTGGAATCGACGACCTATCCCGGCACGACGACGGAGGTCGTCGGCCCCATCCTGGAGAAGAGCGGACTCGAGATCGGGCGCGACGTCCTGCTCGCCTTCTCGCCGGAGCGCGAAGATCCGGGCAGCGGCTACGAGACGCGAAAGATCCCGAAGATCGTCGGCGGCATCGACGAACGCTCCGGCGCGGCCGCCGAGCAGCTCTATGCGCTGGCCTTCGCCGAGGTGCACCGGGTGCGCGACACCGAAACCGCCGAAGCGGTGAAGATCACCGAGAACATCTTCCGCGCCGTGAACATCGCGCTCGTCAACGAGCTCAAGATCGCCTACGGCAAGATGGGCATCGACGTCTGGGCGGTGATCGAGGCGGCCAAGACCAAGCCGTTCGGCTTCATGGCGTTCTATCCCGGCCCCGGCTTGGGCGGCCACTGCATCCCGATCGATCCGTTCTATCTGTCCTGGCGCGCCAAACAGTTCAACGTCGACACCCATTTCATCGAGCTCGCCGGCGTCGTCAACCGCGCCATGCCGGGCCTCGTCGTCGATGCGCTTGCCGAGGCGCTGAAGAGCGACGGCAAGCCGATGAAGGGGGCGCGCGTCCTGGTGATGGGCGTCGCCTACAAGAAGAACGTCGACGACCTGCGCGAGAGCCCGGCGCTCGAGATCATGGACATCATCCAGGAGCGCGGCGGCAGCGTCGCCTACCACGATCCCTGGATCGCCGAGATCATGCCGACGCGCGAACATCCCGAGCTCAAGGGCATGAAGAGCGCGCCGTTCGACGAGGCTACGATCTCCGCCTTCGATGCGGTGGTAATCGCGACCGACCACAGCAATGTCGACTACCCCTCGCTGGTCGCGTGGTCCAGGCTCGTCATCGACACCCGCAACGCCACTAAGAACGTCCACGGCGGCCGCGCCAAGATCGTCAGGGCGTGAGGATCGACAGGCTGCGCTAGGGCCGGTGGATACCTTCGTGTTCCCTTTTCCCAAGTAAATCGTCATCGCCCGCTTTATGCGGGCGACCCATTTTTGAAGGAAAAAGAACAAATTTGGTCGCCCGGACAAGCCGGGCGATGACGTTTTTGTTTGAAACGACGCCGATTATTCGAGCGCTTTACACTGGCGGCGGTCGGCCCTTTACTGCGCCGCAGAACGCATCGGGAGTCCCTCATGGCAACGGGCATCAAGGACAAGGTCGCCATCATCGGCATGGGCTGCTCGAAATTCGGCGAGCGCTGGGACATGGGCGCCGAGGAGCTGATGGTCGAAGCCTATCTCGAGGCCATGCAGGACAGCGGCATCGAGACCAGCCGCATCGACGCGGCCTGGTTCTCCACCGCCATGGAGGACCAGCATGTCGGCAAGGGCGGAACGCCCCTCTCGGTGGCCCTGCGCCTGCCCAACATTCCCGTCACCCATGTCGAGAATTTCTGCGCCAGCGGCTCTGAAGCGTTCCGCGGCGCGGTCTATGCGGTCGCGGCCGGCGCGTGCGACGTCGCACTGGCGCTGGGCGTGGAGAAGCTCAAGGACACCGGTTATGGCGGCCTGCCCCAGCGCGAGAACGGCACGCTCAATCCCTTGTGGAGCGCCAACGGCTCGGCGCCGGGCAATTTCGCGCAGCTCGCCTCGGCCTATCGCAGCAAGCACGGCGTGGCGAAGGACGATCTGAAGCGCGCCATCGCGCACGTCTCGGTGAAGAGCCATGCCAACGGCACCAGGAATCCGAAGGCGCATCTGCAGAAGGCGATCACCGAGGAGATGTGCCTGAACGCGCCGATGATCGCGGAGCCCTTGGGCCTGTTCGATTGCTGCGGCGTTTCGGACGGCGCGGCCTGCGCCCTCGTCACCACGCCCGAGATCGCGCGCGCGCTCGGCAAGAAGGATCTGATCACCGTCAAGGCGCTGCAACTGGCGCTGTCGAACGGGCTGGAGAGCCAGCACAATTCGTGGGACGGGTCCTATTTCCACACCGCGCGCATCGCCGCCAAGCGGGCCTATGACGAGGCCGGCATCCGCAACCCGCGCGACGAGATATCGATGATGGAGGTGCATGACTGCTTCTCGATCACCGAGCTGGTGACGATGGAAGACCTGCACATCTCCCGCGAAGGCGAAGGCTGGAAGGACGTGATGAACGGCTTCTATGACGCCGACGGGCAGATCCCCTGCCAGATCGACGGTGGCCTCAAATGCTTCGGCCATCCCATCGGCGCCAGCGGCTTGCGCATGCTCTACGAGATGTACCTGCAGCTCCAGGGCCGCGCCGGCGCGCGCCAGCTCAAGAGCCCGCGCATCGGCATGACCCACAATCTCGGCGGCGCGCCCTCGATGAACGTCTGCTCCGTCGCCATCATCGGCGCGCAGGGGGCGTGAGGTTTATGATGTGCTTCACCCAACGAATGGCCGTCAATGCGCCGATAACGGATGCCGCCAACAGGTGTTGGACGACGTGCGTTGCCCACGCAAATGGTCCGACGAATGTTGACAAAGCATCTGCGGCGCTGTCCCTGAAGAAGTCGAGGTCAATGACTTCTGTGCGGCGGTAGTGTGGTTCGAGTTCGGACATCATTCGTCAACCCATTGGCGCCACAACGCTCTTGCGAAGTGCGCGAGTTCGAACACCGCGAACAGGCCGAACGCGATCACGTCGAGCCCAAAGAGCGCGATCTCTATATAGTTTGACGCCCCTAGCAACCAAGGTGCTGTCAAAGAAAGCCATTTGTTGATGGAGCCGACCGCGTACGACACGCCAGCCGCGACGAGATAGAATAGAAGGAAAGCGATTGATCCCAAAATGACCTGAAATACGAAGGCAATCACATGGCGGATCGATCTTGTGACTTTGAGCGGCGCCATGCTCGGACTGTTGCCCCGTGTTCGACCGGCGATTTCGACCAACGCAGTACACAGTCGCATTCCCCGCAAGTTGCAGAAGATGCATGGTCATTTGTCGGTAGTGTCCTTACTGCCGGTAATTTTGTCCAGTCCTTTCGCGATCAGCTTTGCCAATTCAGGCGGAGTCTCTTCGATTCGATAAGCGCGTCTTGGATCGGGATTGCCGCCTTGCAGCTTCTCGAAGTCCTCCACTGCCATCAGAACGAAGCGGGGCTTGCGGTGCTGGGTGATGGCAACCGGTGCCTTGGCCGCGGCGTGGGTGACCGTTTTCAGGTCGCGCAAAAGGTCGACGGTGGAAAACGAGCGCATGGCCCAAATCCTTCAAGAAAGTCAAAATATACGACTATTTCGACCATTTGGCAACGCCGGCGGAAATTGATGCACGAGGCCGTTGAGTACGCTACCAAACCGGCGCGCAAAGGACACCCATGACGACGTCTCACACGGTTTACCCCGTGATCCTTTCCGGCGGCACGGGCACGCGGCTGTGGCCGCTGTCGCGGGCGGCGCTGCCCAAGCAGCTGCTGGCGCTCGACGGCGAGCGCACCATGATCCAGGACACCGTGTTGCGCGGCCAGCTCCCCGGCGCCGCGCCGCCGCTGCTTCTGTGCAGCGAAGCGCACCGCTTCCTGGTCGCCGAGCAGATGCAGGAAATCGGCGTCACCCCGCGCGCCATCGTGCTCGAGCCCATGGGCCGCAATACCGCGCCCGCCGCCGCCGTCGCGGCTCTGATGATTGCGCAGGACGATGCGCAAGGCGTCATCGTGCTGCTGCCGTCCGATCACGTGGTGCGCGACGGCGCTGCGTTCGGCGAAGCGGTGGCGCTGTCGGCTGAGGCGGCGCGCGAAGGCCACATCGTCACCTTCGGCATGCAGCCCAGCGCGCCCGAAACCGGTTACGGCTATGTCCATCGCGGGCCGCGGCTCGAAAAAGTCGACGGCGTGCATCGCGTGCAGCGCTTCGTGGAGAAGCCCGATGCCCCGACCGCGCAAACCTATCTCGACGACGGCGGCTATTTCTGGAACAGCGGGATGTTCGTGTTCCGCGCCGACGTGCTGATCGAAGACATGCGCCTGCATGCGCCGGACGTGCTGGCGGCGGCGCGCGCCGCGCTGTCGGCCGCAAAGCGCGATCTGGATTTCGTGCGCCTCGACGCCAAGGCCTTCTCGGACTCGCCCAACATCTCCATCGACTATGCATTGATGGAGAAGACCGACCGCGCCGCCGTGGTGCCCTGCGACATCGGCTGGAGCGACGTCGGCGCGTGGTCGGCCTTGTGGGACATCCGGGCCCGCGACGCCGACGGCAATGTCCTGACCGGCGACGTCATCGCCCATGACAGCACCGGTTCCTTCGTCCACAGCGGAAGGAAGCTCATCGCGCTGGTCGGCGTGCGCGACCTGGTAGTGGTGGCGACCGACGATGCGCTTCTGGTCGCCGACAAGTCCCGCGCGCAGGAGGTCAAGGCGGTGGTCGACCGGCTGAAAGCCGACGGCCGCAGCGAGCACACCGAGCACAAGCGCGTGTTCCGGCCCTGGGGCAGTTACGAGACCATCGACGCGGGCGACCGCTTCCAGGTCAAGCACATCATGGTCAAACCCGGCGGACGGCTGTCGCTGCAGATGCATCACCAGCGCGCCGAGCATTGGGTGGTGGTGCAGGGCACCGCGCGGGTCACGGTCGGCGACAAGGTCTCCATCCTCAAGGAGAACGAGTCCACCTTCATCCCGCTGGGCGAGAAGCACCGCCTCGAAAATCCCGGCGACGCGCCGCTGCGCCTGATCGAGGTGCAGTCCGGCGGCTATCTCGGCGAGGACGACATCGTGCGCTTCGAAGACGTCTATGGCCGCGCGCCCGCGGCGAAAGCCGGCGCATGAGCGTGCTCGTCACCGGCGGCGCCGGCTATATCGGAAGCCATACCACCTACGCTCTCGTCGACCGCGGCGAGGACGTCGTCGTGCTCGACAATCTCTCCACCGGCACGCGCGCGCTGGTGAGCGAGAAGGCGGCCTTCGTCGAAGGCGAGGCGGGCGACGAGGCGCTGGTGCGCCGGGTGATCGCGGCGCACGGCGTCGATGCGGTGATCCATTTCGCGGGTTCCATCGTGGTACCGGAATCGGTCGCCAAGCCGCTCGCCTATTACGCCAACAACACGGTGGCCTCGCGTTCGCTGATGGAGGCTTGCGTCGAATCCGGCGTCCGGCATTTCATCTTCTCCTCGACGGCGACGGTCTATGACGAGAATGCACGCCAGCCGCTTCGCGAGGACGAGCCCAAGAACCCGATCAGCCCCTATGCCCGCTCCAAGCTGATGACGGAGTGGATGCTGGAGGACGCCGCGCGCGCGCACGATTTCAAGCCGATGGTGCTGCGCTACTTCAACGTCGCCGGCGCCGATCCCAAAGGCCGCACCGGCCAGTCGAGCCCGCGCGCCACCCATCTCATCAAGCGCGCGGCCCAAGCGGCGCTCGGCCGCGTGCCGCATCTGGACATCTTCGGCACCGATTATCCGACGCCCGACGGCACTGGCGTGCGCGACTACATCCATGTCAGCGATCTGGCCGAGGCGCATCTTTTGGCGCTGGACGCGCTGCGGGCGGGCGCCGGGCCCACCGCCTACAATTGCGGCTACGGCCACGGCGCCAGCGTGCGCGAGGTGATCGCGACGGTGGAGCAGGTGCTCGGCCGCAAGCTGCCGGTGCGCGAAGGCCCGCGCCGCCCCGGCGATCCGCCGACCCTGATCTCGGATCCGACACGGATCAAGACCGTTTTGAAATGGCAACCGCGGCATGACGACCTGACCGAGATCGTGCGTTCGGCTCTGGAATGGGAAAGACGGTTCAACGCCTGATCTTCTGTTTTGCGCTCGCGTCGCCCTTTGCGGCGCGGGCCGATGACGCCTGGTCGCTGCATGCGCAGGCGACGTTCGTCGATCAATATCACCCCGCCTTCCACTCGCCGTATCTGGGCACGAACAGCTTGAGCCCCGAAAGCGTGGGCGAGGAGACGTTCGACCTGACGGCCTTTCTCGGCGTGCGGCTGTGGCGGGGCGGCGAACTCTATGCCGATCCGGAAGTCGATCAGGGCTTCGGGCTCAGCGATACCTTGGGCCTCGCCGGTTTCGCCAGCGGCGAAGCCTACAAGGTCGGCAAGAGCGATCCTTATTTCCGCCTGCAGCGATTGTTCTTCCGACAGTCCTTCGATCTGGGCGGCGACAGCACGACGCTCGAGGACGGGCAGAACCAGATCGCGGGAACGCGCACCGCCAATTCCCTCGTGATCACCGCCGGCAAAATGTCGGTGACCGATATCTTCGACGCCAATTCCTATGCCCACGACCCGAAGAGCGATTTCCTCAACTGGTCGCTGATCGATTCCGGCGCCTTCGACTACGCCGCCGACGCCTGGGGCTACAGCTACGGGACGGCTGCGGAATGGACGCAGGATCGATGGACGCTGCGGCTGGGGCTGTTCGATCTTTCGCGCGTGCCCAATTCGACGGAGCTCGAAACGGGCTTCGGCCAGTTCGAGCTCGTGAGCGAAGGCGAGGCGCGGCTTCGGCTGTTCGGCCGCGCGGGCAAGATCAGGCTGCTCGGATTTCTCAATCGCGGCCGCATGGGCGGCTATCGCGGCGCGGTCGCGCTGGGACAGGCCACCGGCACCACGCCGGATACCGCACTCGTTCGCCAATACGCCTCGCGCGGCGGCGGCGCACTCAATCTCGAACAGGAGATCGCCGACGACCTCGGCGCCTTTCTGCGCGCCAGCCTGAACGACGGCAGCAAGGAAGCGTACGAATTCACCGAGATCGACCGCTCGCTCGCGGCCGGCCTGTCGCTCAAGGGCACGCGTTGGGGACGCAATGACGATACGTTCGGCCTCGCGGCGGTGGTCAACGGCTTGTCACGCTCCGCGCGCAGCTATTTCGCGGCGGGCGGGTTGGGCATCCTCATCGGCGACGGACGGCTGCCGCACTACGGCACCGAGGACATCCTCGAAGCCTATTACAACGCCGCCGTGACCGGCTGGTTGAACGCGAGCGCGGACTATCAGTTCGTCGCCAATCCCGCCTACAACCGCGACCGCGGGCCGGTGTCGATCCTGGCGCTCCGGCTGCATGCGCAGATCTGACTGAGCATTCTCCTCATTCGTGATTGCGAAACGCCGCCAAAAAAATAATTTTCGCCGCTTGCTGCGATGCACAAATTTCACAGGCGTCATTTTTGTTCGTCTATAGTCTTCAAGGACTTGGGCGAAGAATTCCGAGCCGAAAATATATTTCGCGGACCCCCTTGAACCGTCACGGTCCAAATCCCATTTCCGCTAAATCCCCACAGGTGCGACAGGACGAAACGATGCCGAAAAGCAGCGCGCGATAAAGCGCGTTCCCCCTGAAACAGAACCCGCGAAAAAAATCCTCGCTCCCATGACCGGCGGAGCTATGTCCGGATGCAACCCGGATTTTGGATTCAAGCTCAAACCTCCCTCTCCCCCGCTTCTTCAGCGGGGGAGCGGGCCGGGGTGAGGGGGAGCCGGGAAACAGGTATCGGGTATCAGACGCTCTGTATCAGCATATTTCTGATCCCTGATACCTGACATCCGCCCCCCACCCTTGCCCTCTCCCCCAAGTGGGGGAGAGGGAAATTCGTCGATGAGTCTCTCACGGCGCGTGCTCGCGCGTCACCTGCACCGCGAAGCAGCGCGCCAGCTGGTTGGGGATGCCGGGCGCGTTCTCGACGGTCCATTCCTTGGCCTGGCTGATCTCATCGAGCGTCCAGGCGCCGCGCCACACCGCCACGGTCTTGTCGGGAGAAAGGAAAACGAATGCGCGCGAACCGCCGGAAAGGGCAATCTCGCTGATCTCCCAGCCGTCATAGAGGAAGGAGCGCAACGCGCGCGCCTTTTCGTCGTGCAGTGTGTGCAAGGCGCGTTCGCCGCCTCCATTGCGCTCCACGCCGTCGCAGGCCGGCGAGGCGTGCGACGCCTGCGCGACGCACACAGCCAGCGCGAGGAGCACGGCGCGCATCATTGCGGCGCCGCCATGGCGCGCCCGATGCTGACATAGGTGAAGCCTTCCGCTGCCATATGCGCCGGGCGGTAGATGTTGCGCAGATCGACCATCAGGGGGTGCTTGAGGAGAGCCTTCATGCGCGCCACGTCGAGCGCGCGGAATTCGTTCCACTCGGTGAGGATCACCACGCCGTCGGCGCCGTCGAGCGCCTCATAGGCGCTGTCGCAGAGCGTCACGTCGAGCAGCTTGCGCGCTTCCTTGCCGCCTTCGGGATCGTAGGCGCGCACCGTCGCGCCCGCGGCCTGGAGCTGCGGCACGATGGCAAGGCTCGGCGCGTCGCGCATGTCGTCGGTGTTGGGCTTGAAGGTGAGGCCGAGCACGGCGACCGTCTTGCCCCGGACGCCGCCGAACGCGGCTTCGATCTTGCCGGCCATGCGGCGCTTGCGCTCCTCGTTGACTGCGACGACGGCTTCGACGATGCGGGCCGGCGCCTCATGGTCCTGCGAGGTCTTGAGCAGCGCCAAGGTGTCCTTGGGAAAGCACGAGCCGCCAAAGCCCGGACCGGCATGGAGGAACTTCGCGCCGATGCGGCCGTCCAGGCCGATGCCGCGCGCCACGTCCTGGACGTCGGCGCCGACCTTCTCGCAGAGATCCGCGATCTCGTTGATGAAGGTGATCTTCGTCGCCAGGAACGCGTTCGCCGCGTATTTGATGAGTTCGGAGGTCTCCGGATTGGTGAAGACGATGGGCGTCTCGTGCAGATAGAGCGGGCGGTAGATCTCGCGGATCACGTCGCGGGCACGGTCGCTGTCGCAGCCGACGATGACGCGGTCCGGCCGGCGGAAATCCTCGATCGCCGAGCCTTCGCGCAGGAATTCCGGGTTGGAGCAGACGTCGAACCGCGCGTCGGGGCGGGCGCGGGCGATGATCTGCTTGACCTGGTGGCTGGTGCCGACCGGCACGGTCGACTTGGTGATGACCACCGTGTAGTCGCGGAGATGGCAGGCGAGCTCTTCCGCCGCCGCGAAGACATAGCTGAGGTCGGCATGGCCGTCGCCGCGGCGGCTGGGCGTGCCGACGGCGATGAACACGGCCTCGGCCTCCGAGACCGCCTGCGCCATGGCGGACTCGAAGGTGAGCCGCCCGGCGCGCGCATTCGCCCCGACCACTTCCTCGAGGCCCGGCTCGAAAATGGGAATCACGCCCTGGCGCAGCGCCTCGACCTTGGCGGCGTCCTTGTCGATGCAGACGACGTTGTGACCGAATTCCGAGAGGCAGGCGCCGGAGACCAGGCCGACATAGCCCGTCCCGATCATCGCAATGCGCATGGCTCCTCACTGCTGCCCCAATCCGGAAAGACGATATAACTTTCGGGTGCACCTTGCTAAGGTGCTTCGGGGCGTTCGGCGTCGCATGATCGAAGTTTCCGGCCTGGTTTTCGAATACCCTTCGGTCAGGGCGCTGGACGGCGTCTCGTTCACGGTCGCGCCCGGGACCATCACCGCGCTGGTCGGGCCCAACGGCGCGGGCAAGACGACCTTGCTGCGGTGCCTCGCGGCTCTGGAAGTCCCCTATGCCGGCCATGTCGCGATCGGCGGCCTCGACACCACCCTGGCGCCGCGGGAGATCCACGCGCGGCTGGGCTACCTGCCGGATTTCCACGGGCTCTACGATTCGCTCTCGGTGGAGCGCTGCCTGATCCATTCCGCCCGTGTCCACGGCATCGCGCCTGAGGCTGCCGGCGCCGCCGCCGCCAAGGCCGCGATGCGCGTCGGCCTCGGCGAGCGTGCGCAGCAGCAAGCCGGCGAGCTGTCGCGCGGGCTGCGCCAGCGGCTCGCCATCGCGCAGACCATCGTGCACGAGCCGCGCGTGCTGCTGCTCGACGAGCCCGCGGCCGGCCTCGATCCCCAGGCGCGGCGCGATCTTTCGGCGCTGCTGGTCGCGCTCAAGGAGGGCGGCATGACCCTGGTGGTGTCGTCGCACATCCTGGCCGAGCTCGAGGATTACTGCTCGGAGATGCTCATCATCGAGGGCGGCCGCCTGGTCGGCGGCAAGGCGATCAAGGTGCGCGACGTGGAGCGGCCGCGCTATCTGCTCGAGATCGCCACCGCGCGCAGCGACCTGCGCGATGTCCTCGCCGCCCGCGCCGGCCTCGACGTCGTCGAATGCGACCAGCATCACGCGCTCTTCACCTTCACGCGCAATCCCGGCGCGCGCGCGAAGCTGGTGCGCGACCTGCTGGCGGCGGGCTTCGAAGTCTCGAGCTTCGCGGAGTCGAGCAAGGCGCTCGAAGACCTCTATTTCGCGGAGACGCGCAAGCCATGAACCCGGAGTTCCAGCGAAATCTCTGGATCGAGCTGACGCCCAGGCGCATGATCCTCATGGCGGTGCTGCTCGCGCTCGCCTTCTTTGCCGCGGCGGTGTCGGGCGACATCAACCAGACGCCGGCCGACGCGGCGCGCTGGCTGTTCGCCATCGTCGTCGTGGTCTGGGGTACGCGCAACGCGGCGACCGCCGTGGTGAGCGAGATCCGCGACCGCACCTGGGACATGCAGCGGCTGAGCGCCCTGGGGCCGGGCGCCATGATGTGGGGCAAGCTGTTCGGCGCGACGAGCTTCAACTGGTTCGGCGGCGCCCTCTGCCTGGCGGTCATCGTCGGCGACGCGGCCATGCGTCGCGGCGCGGCCGCCGCCGCGGCCGACCTTGTGTACTACGTCGCCGTCGGCGTAATCGCACAGGCAGCCGCATTCCTCGCAAGCCTTGTCGCGGTGCGCCGGCGCCAGTCGCATTCGCGCCTCGACGTGTTCGTCTACCAGGCGGTGGGGCTCGCCGCAGCGCTGGCGGTCCACCAGATCTGGAGTGTCGCCCGCGTCGCGCCGGCCGCCCCGTGGAACGACCTGGTGTGGTGGGGGGTGCGGCTCGATGCGCGGGTGTTCCTGCTGGCCTCGCTGGCGGTGTTCGCCGGATGGATCGTGACCGGCTGCTATCGCGAGATGCGCCTCGAGCTCATGATGCGCAACGGGATCGCGGTCTGGCTCGCATTCCTCGTTTTCATCGGCCTCTATGTCGCGGGGTTCGATGCTTGGCTGCCGACGAACCGGCTGGTTGCAGGCTACGACGCCGTGGCGCTGCGTCTTCTTCTGGCGACGGCGGCGTATGCGATCCTGACCTATGCGATGGTGATCCTCGAGCCCAAGGACCGCGTCCATTACCGCTGGCTGGGAAGCCAGCTCTCGTCGGCGCGGCTGGGCGCTTTCTTTGGCGGCCTGCAGTCCTGGATGATGGCCTATGCGGCGGCGCTGGTCTGCGCCGCGGCCGCGGTCGCGCGGCTGGAACTGGCGCATCCCGACATGCAGGGGCCGCCGGCGCTCATCGCCGCCGGCCTCGGCTTCTTGACGCGCGACGTCGCGCTCTTCGTCGTCATGCGCAGCCGGCGCCGCGGCGATCTGGCGACGCTCGGCATCCTTCTCGCGGCCTATGTGCTGGTGCCGGCGATCCTCAAAGGGCTGGGTTTCGCAGCGCTTCTGGTGCTGTTCTTGCCCCAGCCGGAGGCGCCCAGCTGGATCGGCGCGGCGCTCGCCTGGGGCGAAGGACTGGCACTCGCGGCGCTCGCGCTCAGCGGCGCTTCAAGCCGGCGTAGTTCGGCTGGTCGATCAGAACCTTCTCCCGCGTCGTGACGGTCAGATGCTCGGCGAGGCCGGGCGTGTCCAGGCTGAAGGCACCGTCGCGGATGCGCCGGCAGAGTTCGCGATTGAGCTCTTCGAGCGTGCCGTCATGGCCGAGCAGGACAGCGAGACGTTCGCGCTCGTCCGCCGCCGATTGCGGGCCTTGGGCGAGTTCGCGCGCGACGATGCCCAGCGCATTGGCGGCGACGCGAGCATGAAAGGCGGTGTGACCCTTGAGCTCGGGCATGGCTTTCTGCTCGATGAAGTCGCGCACGGCCTCCACCAGTTCGCGCATCGAAGGCTGGTCCATCATGGACTTCTCCATCTCTTCAAATTGTCATCCCCGGCCGAGCAGTGCGGTACGCACTGCGAGGGGAAGGGGACCCAGGTGGCGAGAACGAGCCTGCTCTGTCCGCCTGGGTCCCCTTGACCTCGCACCGCTGCGCGGTGCTCGCCGGGGATGACAATCGGGACAGCATCACGACTTTCCCCCCACGATCATGTTCACCAGGTCGATCTCGTTCTCCGAGCAGCGGCGGCCGATGGCGGCGCGTTCGACGGACCGGTCGAGCAGGAAGCCCTGGTACATCTTCATGCACATGATGCCCCATTTGAGCGAACCGTAGACGATCCAGGGACGCACGTCCTCGGCCGCGACGCGGATGCCGCTTTCCTCTTCGTAGCCGGCGAGCAGATCGGCGAGGTCGCCGAAGCCGCCGACCACCTTGTCCTGCACGCCGAAGCGCCAGGCCGCCGTGCAGATCCAGCCGATGTCCTCGAGCGGGTCGCCGATATGGGCGAGCTCCCAATCGAGCGCGGCTTCGAGTCCGGCGGGAGAGACGAGCAAATTGCCGAGGCGGAAATCGCCATGCACCAGCGTCTCGCGATCGCTCCTGATCAGGCGCGGCGCGAGCCATTGGAACGCCAGCTCGAACACCGGATGCGGATAATCGAAGGCATCGTAGTTGTCGCGATAGGAAGCAAGCTGCGCCGGCCCGTCGACCACCGGGAGCAGTGCACGAAGATCATCAAGCTCCACGCGGTGGATGCGCGCCAGCGACCGGCCGCATTCGCGCGCCAACTTTGCCCGCGCACCGGCGAATGCATCGTCGCGCAGGATCTTGCGCGCGATGGTCTCGCCCGGCAGCCGATCCATCACATAGCCGTCTCCGGCGCCGTCGTGCGGCGCGAGCACATGGCGCACGCGCGGCGCCGCCACGCCGGCGGCGCGCGCGGCTTCGATGACGGCGGCCTCGGTGGAGAGAGGAATGCCTGTAGTCCGCGCAATGCCCGACGGTGCGCGGCGCAGGATCAGCGGCAGCGTTTCGCCCGCGCTGGCGCCGTCGAACGCCCAAGTCTCCTGGCTCGCGCCGCCGGAGAGGCGCACGAGGTTCTCGATGCGCATGCCGAGCGCGCGTTCGAGAGCGGGCAGGAAGTCGGGAAAGCGAATCTCTGCCATGCGAATAACCGTCGGCCTTTGAACACCTTCGTCATGGCCGCCCTTGAGGCGGCCATCCAGAGTCATCCCGCTCGCTGGCGCTCGCTGCTGGATGGCCGGGTCAAGCCCGGCCATGACGATAGATTGGAACAGGGACAAGCGGCAATCTCACCCCGTCCTGAGCAGGCGTACAGCTTCATCGCGTTCGAAGAGATAAAGCAACAGCCGCAGCGCCTCGCCGCGCGGTGATTTCAACTGGGGATCGCGGGAGAGCACCAGCCGCGCGTCGTCGCGCGCCATCGCCAGCAGGTCGGAATGGGCCGCGAGATCGGCGAGCCGGAACTCGGGCATGCCGCTTTGGCGCTTGCCGAGGAGCTCGCCCGCGCCGCGCAGACTTAAGTCTTCTTCGGCGATGACGAAGCCGTCGTCGGTCTCGCGCATGGTCTTGAGCCGGGCCCTGGCGGTCTCGCCCAAAGGAGGATGATAGACGAGCAGGCAGCTCGATTTTCCGGCGCCGCGTCCGACGCGGCCGCGCAGTTGGTGCAGCTGCGCCAGCCCGAAACGCTCGGCATGCTCGACCACCATGATCGTCGCTTCCGGCACGTCGACGCCGACTTCGATCACCGTCGTCGCGACCAGGATCTTGTCCTCGCCGCGCTTGAAGCGCTCCATCGCGGCGTCGCGCTCTTGTCCTTTCAGGCGCCCATGGACGAGGCCGACGGGAATGCCGAGCGCCTGGCGCAGTTCGCGCGCGCGCGCTTCGGCGGCGGCGAGGTCGCTCTTCTCGGACTCCTCGACCAGCGGGCAGACCCAATAGGCGCGGGCGCCTTTGGCAATCGCTCCGCGCAAATGCGCGACCGCCTGGTCCAGCTTCTCGTCGGAGATCACGCGCGTTTCGACCGGCTTGCGGCCGGGCGGGCGGCCATGGATGCGCGACACGTCCATGTCGCCATAGGCAGTGAGGGCAAGCGTGCGCGGGATCGGCGTCGCGGTCATCACCAGCACGTCGGCGGGGCCCTTGCCCTGAAGCTGCATGCGCTGATGGACGCCGAAGCGGTGCTGCTCGTCGACGACCGCGAGGCCGAGATCGCGAAAACTCACGTCGTCGGAGAACAGCGCATGGGTGCCGACAAGGATGTCGATCTCGCCCGCCCGCAGCGTGTCCAGTGTGCGTTCGCGCGCCGGTCCGCGCTCGCGCCCGGTGAGCAGCGCCATGCGCACGCCCGCCGCCTCGGCCAGCGGCGCCAGCGACGCCATGTGCTGGCGCGTCAGAAGTTCGGTCGGCGCCATCAGCGCGCCTTGGCAGCCGGACTCGACGGCCTTGAGCAGCGCCAGCATCGCGACCACCGTCTTGCCGGCGCCGACATCGCCCTGCAGCAGGCGCAGCATCCGCGCGGGCGACGCCATGTCGGTCTCGATTTCGGCGAGCGCCTGCTGCTGGCCGTCGGTGAGCGCGAAGGGCAGCGCCGCGAGCGCCTTGCGCTTGAGAGTTCCGGTGCCGGCGAGCGCGCGGCCCTTCGGCGTCTTCAGGCGCGCGCGGATCATGTGAAGCGCAAGCTGGTTCGCCAGCAATTCGTCATAGGCGAGGCGCCGGCGCGCCGGCGTCGTCGGCGCGAGATCATCTTCGCGGACCGGTGCGTGCGCGGCCTGCAGCGCCTCATGGAACGATGTCCAGCCGCGCGCTTTGCGCATGGCCGCATCGTGCCACTCCGGCAATGGCTGCAGCTTGTCGAGCGCGGCGCGGACCGCCTTGTGCAGCGACTTCGCCGGCAGGCCTTCGGTCAGCGCATACACCGCCTCGTGCAGCGGAAGCTCGGCCGCCTTTGCCGGATCGAGCACATAATCCGGATGCGGCATCTGCAACGCCTCGCGGAAGCGCTCGACACGACCGCTGACCAGACGTTGCGCGCCGACCGGCAACACCGATTTGAGATAGTCGGGCCGCGCGTGAAAGAAGACGAGATCGATCAGCGCGGTGTCGTCCGAACAGCGCACCACCCAGGGCCGGCTGGGCGTCGCGGGGCGCACATGCTCGAGCACGTTGAGCAGCAAGGTGGCGATGCGTCCGGCCTCGGCGCGGATCAGCTTCGGCCGCCAGGAACGGTCGATCACGCCGGCGGGCAGGTCGAAGATGAGATCGATCAGCCGCGTCCCCGCGACGCGCGCGATCAGCTTCTCGATGCGCGGACCGACGCCCGGCAAGGTTCGCGTCTCGGCGAAAAGCGGAAAGAGAATCGCGGGCCGCATGTGGGGTGAAGATAAGGATTATGACGCTCTGCGTCATGCCGCACTCGTTGATCCTCCCCCGCGCAGCGGGGGAGGGGACCGCGCGCAGCGCGGTGGAGGGGGCGGGCACGCGTGCCGGCTTCCGATCTTGAAGCGGGGCGCCTCTTTTGCTGCGAACCAATCATTCGGCCTTTGCGCGTTCCGGACAGCGCTGCTGCGCGAGGACGTGATGGAGCGCGGGTTGGCTCGCATCGTACAAGCGGCCGCCCCCTCCACCGCCTTCGGCGGTCCCCCTCCCCCCGGCTTCGCTTACGCTACGCCGCGGCAAGTGAGGCTCATTTGGCACGCCGGAGCTTTGGCGTAGGCGGCCGTAAACGGGGAGGATTTTTGAGTTCGCTTGTTGTCACGTTCACGCATCGCTATATCCACCCCATGACCCAACCTGAAAAAGGCGGCTCGCAGGAGGCCCGCCGCAAACGGCTATTGTTCCGGGCCCAGCGGCGCGGCTTCAAGGAGGTCGATCTCGTCTTCGGATCGTTCGCCGCCGCGCACCTCGAGGCGATGAACGAAGCCGAGCTGGACGCCTTCGAGTTGCTGCTGGATGCGCCGGACCAGGAGGTCTACGCCTGGCTCAGCCGCGGCGCGCCAGTTACCGCACGTTACGACACGCCGCTGCTCCACAAGATCAAGGCCTTCTGCACCCGCAAGAACCCGACATGGAACGTCTGACCTATATCGCGCGCGAGCCCGGCCGCCTCACCGTCACCGGCGTGCCGGGCGGCTACGACGCCTATCTGGCGGCTGAGGCCGCGCAGCGCGGCAACGGCCTTGTCGTGCTGGTCGCGACGGAGGAACTGCACGCCGCGGCCCTGGTCGAAAGCATAAGGTTCTTCGCGCCCGACCTTGCGGTGCGGCATTTCCCGGCCTGGGACTGTCTGCCCTACGACCGCATGTCGCCCAAATCCGATATCGAGAGCGAAAGGCTCGCGACCTTGGCGGCGCTGACGCGGCTCCAAGGCGCGGCCGTGGTCGTGACGGTGGTGAACGCGCTGCTCCAGCGCGTGCCGCCGCGCGCGGCGATCGAAAGCGCGAGCTTCCACGCCCGGATCGGCAAGGACATCGGTTACGACAAGCTCACGGCCTTTCTCGCCGCCAACGGCTACGTCAACGCGAGCACGGTGCGCGAGCCGGGCGATTTCGCGCTGCGCGGCGGCATCGTCGATCTGTGGCCGCCGGGCAGCGAGCAGCCGCTGCGGCTCGACTTCTTCGGGCCGACGCTCGAGGCCATCCGACGCTTCGACGCCGAGACCCAGCTCTCCGGCGACAGCGTCGACGAGATCGAACTGCTGCCGGCGAGCGAGACGCCGCTGGATGCGAAGTCGATCAGCCGCTTCCGCGCCGGCTATGTCGCGCGCTTCGGGCCGGCGAGCGACGATCCGCTTTACGAGGCGGTGAGTGCCGGGCGCAAGGCGCAAGGCATGGAGCACTGGCTGCCGCTGTTCCACGAGACGCTGGAGACGCTGTTCGACTATGCGCCCAAGGCGCTGTTCCTGCTGTCGCATCAGAGCGAGGAAGCGAAGAACGCCAGGCTGGAACTGTTCCGCGACTATTATGCGGCGCGCAAGGATCTCTTGATCCAGAAGGAGACCGATCCCAAGCACGCGGTGAAGGCGCCGCCGTACAAACCGCTGCCGCCGGAACAGCTCTATTTGACCGACGACGAGTGGAAGGCGGCGCTCGAGCGCCATCGCGTGCGCGATCTCTCGCCGTTCCAGGCGCCGGAGTCGAAACACTCGGTCGATGCCGGCGCGCGCCCGGGCCGCGATTTCGCGCCGGAGCGCAAGGCCAATGCCAACGTCTTCGAAGCGGCTGTCGGGCACATCAAGGCGCTCGACAGGAAAGTGCTGGTCGGCGCCTGGAGCGAAGGTTCGGTCGAGCGGCTCGGCGGCGTGCTCTCCGACCACGGATTGAAGGCGATCCGCCGCGTCAAGGATTGGCCGGATGCGCTCAAGCTCGCCAAAGGCGCGATCGGCATCGCCTGCCTCTCGGTCGAGCACGGTTTCGAGGCGCAGGACTTCGCGGTCGTCTCCGAGCAGGACATCCTGGGCGACCGCATGGTGCGGCCGTCGCGCCACCGCCGCGCGCAGAACTTTCTGCAGGAGGCCTCGTCGCTCGCGCCCGGCGATCTGGTGACGCATATCGAACACGGCGTCGGGCGCTATCTCGGCCTCAAGACCATCGATGCCGCCGGCGCGCCGCACGATTGCCTGGAGCTGCAATATGACGGCGGCAAGCTGTTCCTGCCGGTGGAGAACATCGAGCTCCTGACGCGCTACGGCGCGGACGAGGGCACCGCGCAGTTGGATCGCCTCGGCGGCGCGGGTTGGCAGACGCGCAAGGCCAAGATGCGCGAGCGCGTGCGCGAGATGGCGGCGGAGCTCATCCGCATCGCCGCCGCGCGCGAGCTCAAGGCGCTGCCGGCGACCGATCCGCCGCAGGGTGTCTACGACGAATTCTGCGCGCGCTTTCCCTATCAGGAGACCGAGGACCAGGAGAAGGCCATCGCCGACACCATCGAGGACCTCGCCAAGGGCCGGCCGATGGATCGGCTGGTCTGCGGCGATGTCGGTTTCGGCAAGACGGAGGTGGCGCTGCGCGCGGCGTTCGTGGTGGCGATGTCGGGCCAGCAGGTCGCGGTGGTGGTGCCCACGACGCTGCTCGCGCGCCAGCACTTTCGCACGTTCTGCGAAAGATTCGCGGGCTTTCCGGTGAAGCTGCGCCAGCTTTCGCGTTTCGTCGACGCCAAGGAGGCGCGCGAGACCCGCGCATCGCTCGAAAGCGGCGATGTCGACATCGTCATCGGCACCCATGCGCTGCTCTCCAAGAGCATCAAGTTCCGCAATCTCGGCATGGTGGTGGTGGACGAGGAGCAGCATTTCGGCGTCGGCCACAAGGAGCGGCTGAAGGCGCTCAAGGCCGACGTGCACGTGCTGACGCTGACCGCGACGCCGATCCCGCGCACCTTGCAGTTGGCGTTGTCCGGCGTGCGCGACCTGTCGCTGATCGCCACGCCGCCGATCGACCGCCTCGCGGTGCGCACTTTCGTCACGCCGTTCGATCCGCTCACGGTGCGCGAGGCGCTGCTGCGCGAGCATTATCGCGGCGGGCAGAGCTTCTATGTCGCGCCGCGCATCGCCGATCTGCGCGAGATGGCGGAGTTCATCAAGGCGACGGTGCCGGAGGTGAAGGCGGCGGTCGCCCATGGGCAGCTCGCGTCCGGCGCGCTGGAGGACGTGATGACCGCGTTCTACGATCGCCGTATCGACGTGCTGATCTCCACAAACATCGTGGAGAGCGGCCTCGACATCCCGAGCGCAAACACCTTGATCGTGCATCGCGCCGACATGTTTGGGCTGTCGCAGCTCTACCAGCTGCGCGGCCGCATCGGTCGCGGCAAGCAGCGCGCCTATGCCTATCTGACCACGCCGTCGGACCGCAAGCTGACCGAGACCGCGGACCGCCGCCTTCAGGTGCTGCAATCGCTCGACCAATTGGGCGCCGGCTTCTCGGTCGCGAGCCACGATCTCGACATTCGCGGCGCGGGCAATCTGCTCGGCGAGGAGCAGTCCGGCCACGTCCGCGAGGTCGGCATCGAGCTGTATCAGGAGATGCTGGAGGAAGCCGTGGCGCAGATGCGTTCCGGCGCCACGGCGGAGGACGTCGCCGAGCACTGGTCGCCGCAGATCAACATCGGCGCCGCAGTGCTGATCCCGGAGGATTACGTCGCCGACCTCAATGTGCGCATGTCGCTCTACCGGCGCCTGGCGGGCATCGAGAGCCGCGAGGACATCGAGCGCTTCGCGGCGGAGCTGATCGACCGCTTCGGCCCGCTCCCCGACGAGGTCAAGCACCTGCTCGACATCGTGGCGATCAAGCATCTCTGCCGCACGGCGCAGGTGGAGAAGATCGAGGCAGGGCCCAAGGGCGCCACCATCGCCTTCCGCGGCAACCAGTTTCCCAATCCCGGCGCGCTGGTGCGCCTCATCGCCGAGCATCAGGGCACGATGAAAGTGCGTCCGGATCAGAAGGTGGTCGTGGCGCGCGACTGGCCGTCCCCGGAACAGCGCCTCAAAGGCGCCGCCGCGCTGGTGGGGCAGTTGGCGAAACTGGCGAAGGCGGCGTGATCGCGTCGCCCTTCGAGGCTCGCTACGCTCGCACCTCAGGGTGACGCGCTCTCGATCATACCGTCATCCTGAGGCGCACCGCGAAGCGGTGCCTCGCGTCGCCCTTCGAGGCTCGCTACGCTCGCACCCCAGGGTGACGCGCTCTCGAGCATACCGTCATCCTGAGGTGCACCGCGAAGCGGTGCCTCGAAGGACGACGGTCACGGCATCAGCACCACGCGGCCGACGATCCTGCCTTCGCGCAGATCCTCGAGCGTCTGGTTGGCGGCGGAGAGCGGACGCTTGCTCACCGGTACCGGATCGACCTTGCCTTCGCGCACCAGCTTCATCATCTCCTGCGTGTCGGAGAGCGAGCCGACCATCGAGCCCTGGATGGCGATGGCGCGGAAGGGGAACATCGGCAGCGGCATCTGCATGGCACCGCCGAACAGGCCGACGATGATGACTTTGCCGCCGCGCCGCACGCTCTGGCTGGCGAAGGCGAAGCTCTTCTCCGACCCGACGAAATCGACGACCGCATAGGCGCCGCCGCCGGTCTCGGCCATCAGCCGCTTGGCCTCGCCGTCCTTCGACGGGTTGTAGGTGGCGCTGGCGCCGGCTTTCTTCGCGGCTTCGAGATGGCTGTCGACGATGTCCGCGGCGAGAGGCCCTTTGCCAAACAGCGCGCGCGCGAACTGCACGCCCATCATGCCGACGCCGCCGCAGCCGAGCACCAGCACCTGGTCCTTGTCGGCGAGCTTGCCCACCTTCTTCATTGCGGCAAACGCCGTGAGGCCGGAGCACATATAGGCCGCGCCCAGCGCCGGATCGACATTGCCGTAATCGATGAGATAACGCGGATGCGGCACCATCACATGCGTCGCGTAGCCGCCGGGGCAGCCATTGTTGCAGCCGAGCTGCCGCGGTCCGCCGACGCAGATGTTCTCCTCGCCGCGCAGGCAGGAGGGGCACTTGCCGCAGCCGATCCAGGGAAACGCCGCATAGCGCGTGCCGATCCTGACCTCCTTCGCGTCTGCACCGACGGCGACGACTTCGCCCTCGATCTCGTGGCCCAAAGTGTGGGGAAGCTGGATGTTTGCCATCGGCAGCTTGTTGCCTCCGCCGAGATCGAAATAGCCGTCATGGATGTGCACGTCGCTGTGGCAGACCCCGGCGTTGTGCACCTTGAGGAGGACCTCGGTGCCGCTGGGCGTGGGCGTCGGGCTCTCGATCTCCTTCAAAGGGGCGCCGAATTCGACGACGGCCTGGCTCAGCATGTGCATTCTCCGGATGTCTTTCGGTTGCCAGTGTGGCACGCGGGCCATAGGCTCTCAACGGATGACATCATGACGCAGAGGAAAGCTTGCCGGAAAGCATCCGCGATTTCTGTCTGAAACCTCTCGCGTCGCGGCACTTGCAGGCGCTCGTTTCGTTGCCGGCGGGGATTGAGACGCTGGCGCGCCTGCCGTCGGCGCTGATGATCCACCGCTACATTGCGCCGGCCTATGGCGAGACGCTGTCCGAAACGCGGATCGAGGAGCAGCATCTGCGCGCGGTGGACGCCATCCTGGACGAGGTGATGCGCAAGGACTGTTCGCCGCTCGATATCGCGCGCCGGCCGCCGCAGCGCACCGTCGGCGTCTGTAGGCATTTCAGCCTGCTGTTGGCCGCGATGCTCAGGGCGAAAGGTGTACCTGCGCGCCCGCGTTGCGGCTTTGCGGCCTATTTCGAGAAGGGCCGGTTCGTCGATCACTGGGTATGCGAGGCGTGGCACGGCGGACGCTGGAGGTTGATCGATCCGCAGCTCGACGAGGTGCAGCGCAAGGCGTTTGCAATCGCCTTCGATCCGCTCGACGTGCCGCGCGACCGATTCCTCGTCGCGGCCGAAGCGTGGACGATGTGCCGTGCCGGCAAGGCGAAGCCGGACGATTTCGGAATCCTGGAGATGGCGGGCTGGTGGTTCATCGCCGGCAATCTGGTGCGCGATCTTGCTGCGCTGAACGGCGTCGTCATGCTGCCCTGGGACGTCTGGGAGCCGATGCCGCAGGAGGGCGAAGCGATCGATGTCGAGCGCTTCGATCGCCTGGCCGCGGTGACGGCCGACCCCGATGCGCATTGGAACGATGTGCGCGCGCTGTACGAGTCGGATTGTCGCGTGCCGCCGCTCGTCTTCAATGCGCTCCGACAGCGCATGGAGCAGGCCTAGAGCACGAGTTGCCGCGCCAGGGCTGCAAACTCCATCACCGACAATGTTTCCGCGCGGCGTGTCGGATCGATGCCGGCGGCGCGGATGGCGTCCTCGGAAAGCAGAGGCTTCAGACTCTGGCGCAGCATCTTGCGGCGCTGGCCGAAGGCGGCTTCGGTGATCCGCTCGATGTCGGCGAGATTGGCTTGCGCCAGCGGCTGCGCCAACGGCTCGATGCGCACGATGGAGGAGGTGACTTTGGGCGGCGGGGTGAAGGCGCGCGGCGAGACGTCGAACAGGATCTTCGCGCGCGTGCGCCATGCGGCGAGCACGGAGAGCCGGCCATAGGCCTTGCTGCCGGGCTGGGCCACGATGCGCTCGGCCACCTCGCGCTGGAACATGAGGGTGAGGCTCTGCCAGAAGAACCCGGGCGCGGTCAGCCATTTCACCAGCAGCGCCGTGCCGATGTTGTACGGCAGATTGGCGGCGACGCGAACAGGCTCAACGCCGAACATTGCCCGCTCGTCCAGCGCCAGCGCATCGGCTTCGACGATGTCCAGGCGGCCGGGATAAGCCGCGGCGATCTCGGCCAGAGCCGGCAGACAGCGGCGGTCGCGCTCGACCGCGACGACCCGCGCCGCGCCCTCCGCCAGCAAGGCGCGGGTGAGGCCGCCGGGACCCGGGCCGACCTCGTAAAGGGTCGTCTCCTCGAGCGGCCCCGCGGCGCGCGCGATGCGGCGCGTCAGGTTGAGATCGAGCAGGAAGTTCTGGCCCAGCGATCTCTTCGCCGTCAGTCCATGGGCCGCGATCGCCGCGCGCAGCGGCGGCAAATTATCCTCGCGCTCGGGCATTGGCGATCCGCGCGGCCATCTCGACGGCGGCGATCATGCTGCGCGCATCGGCCTTGCCCGTGCCCGCGATGTCGAAGGCGGTGCCGTGATCGGGCGAGGTCCGCACGATGGGAAGGCCCAAGGTCACGTTGACGCCGTCCCAGAACGACAGCGTCTTGATCGGGATCAGCGCCTGGTCGTGATACATGCACAGCGCTGCGTCGTACGTCGCGCGCGCCGCTTCGTGGAACAGCGTGTCGGCGGAAAGCGGCCCGCGCACGTCGTGGCCCTGCGCTTTCAGGGCTTCGACCGCGGGCGCGATGACGCGTCCGTCCTCGTTGCCGAACTCGCCGGGATGGGGATTGAGCCCGGCGACCGCCAGCCTTGGCCGCGCAATGCTGAAATCGGTTTGCAGCGCGGCGAGGATAATGGTCGCGGTCTCGACGATCGCCGCCGTCGAGATCGCCTGCGGCACTTCTTTGAGCGGCATATGGATGGTCTGCGGTATGACCCGCAATTTGTCGCTGGCCAGCATCATCACCGCGCGCTTCGCACCGGTGAGATGCGCGAGATACTCTGTATGACCCGGAAAGCCGAAACCGGCTTGCATCAACACGGCCTTGTTGATGGGCGCGGTGACGACTGCCGCCGCCGCTTCGGGATGCGATGCGATCTTGACCGCACTCTCGATGGAACCGAGGACTGCGGATGCGTTACGGGGATCGGGCTTACCTGCGACTGTCGGCACGCTGAGGCGGTTCGAAGCAAGAATGGGATCGCCGGAAATTTCGCCGAAGGCCCGGAACACCATAGGATCGCCGACGAGCTTAATCTCGCGCTTGCCGATGCGTCCGCCCAATGCACGCCACGCGGCGACCGCGATTTCCGGCCCGATGCCGGCGGGCTCGCCCATGGTGAGGAGGATCGGCGCGTCCGCTCCCGGCTCAGCGGGTTTCGACATTGGCCTGGCGCCGCAGGTCGCGAATATAGCGCCGGGCGAGCATGCTGATCTGCTGCTGGAAGAGCTGGCGCTCGACCTGTTCCTTGGACGGCGCGATCCAGCGATGCGCTTCGGGCGCGGCGCGCTCGTCGCAGCGGGCGAAGAGTTCGATGCCGGCCGCCGAGGCGAAGGGCTCGGTGACCTCGCCCGCCTGGATCTTGGCGAGTTCGGCCTGGATCTGCGGGCTCAGATCGCTGAGTTTCATCTCGCCCAAATTCATGAAGATGGCGCCCTTGCCCTGTGCGACAAGCTTCTGCATTTGCGGGCAGCTGGTGACGCGCATGCGGATTTCGGCGGCGATGTTCATGACCTTCTGCACATAGTCCTGCGCCGGCTTGGGCGGCATGGGCAGCAGAAGCCGCGCGAGCGGCAGGTAGCCGGGCTTGCCCGGCGGGGGGGCGGGCTTCTTGACCTCCGGCAGCTTGGCGCCCGCCGGCTCGGCCTTGTCGCGCATGCCCAGGATGTAATAGCCGCCGGCGGAGCGGATCGGGTCCGAGACGCCGCCGATATTGAGCTTGTGGACGGCGTCGTTGAGTTCGGGCGGCAACTGGCCGTCGGCCACCCAGCCGAGATCGCCGCCGGTCGCCGCGGTGGGGCTCTGGCTGAACTGGCGCGCGATCTGCGGGAAGGGCGCGCCGCTCTGCATCTGCTTCAGGAGATCGTTGGCGCGGTCGCGGACCTTCTGGTCCTGGTCGGGCGATTCGACCGCGAGGAAGATCTCAGACACCTGGTAGTGCGTCTTGTCCTTGCCCTCCATGATACGGGCAAATTCCTCGTTGACGTCCTGCTCGCTGATGTTGATGCGGTCGCCGTATTCATCCTCGATCGCCTTTTGCCAGGCGAGCTGCACCGCGATCTGGGCGCGCAAGGTCTCCATCGCCACGCGGGCGCGGGTCAGCACGGTCTTGAGCTGATCCATCGTCAAGTTGTTGTCTTTGAGGATGCCGTCGATCTCCTTGTCCACCTCGGGCGGAGAGACGGTGATGTTCTTGCGCTGGGCCTCTTCGAGCTCGAGCTTTTCGGTCTTGAGCTGTTCGAGCACCTGCGGGCGCATGCGCTTGAGGGTCTCGGCCGTGGGCGTCATGCCCGAGGTCGAGATCACCAGCGCCAGGCGCTGGCGCAGGTCGTATTCGGAGACGATCTGGTCGTTGACCACGGCGGCGACGCCGTTTTCGTTATCGTCCTGGTCGAGCTCGGCGACGGGCGCCGGCTGCGGGGCCGGCGGCTCCGCCTTGGCAATCTGCGCGGGCTTGGCCGGATGCGGTGCCGCGGCAGCTGCGACGGCAGCCAGCCCCGTCAAGAAGGCAAGCGCGGCGATCCAGCGTATTCGGCTTTTCGGCAGTGTTCTCACGCGGTCTTTCCCGGCATCGACCCGCCCCGGCGGACTGCCCCCAAACGAGCCGGCACAATACGCAATTCCCCAAGGGGTTCAAGGACGTGCGTCGATCCTGGTTGACGCGGCCAACCCGCTCAGGGCCTGTTGTAGGTAAAGATGTCCTGGTGGAACAGGCTGAAGGGCTTGACGTCCTGGTCGCCGGTCTTCAGCCCGATATGGAGGATGACCGCGGTCGAGGGCGGCAGGCTGAGCTCGCTCGTATATTTGCGCCGATAGGCCAGTGCGATGGCCAGGCACTCGTCCTCGTAGCCCAGGCCGTATTCGGTGTTGATCATCTCGCCCGCGATCAGGTCGCGCTGGACGGCGGCGAAGGCCTGCCAGTATTTGAACAGGTTGACGTCGAATTGGGCGTTGATTTCTTCGCGTGCACCCAGGCCCAGAGCGGCGGAGGGCGCAAGCTGGACATAGCTCACCTCGGCCGCCGTCCGGCCATAGGTGCCCAGGAGATAGACTTCGTTGCGCCGCACCGTGCCGCTGTCCTGATCGAAGTCGATGCGATGGGTGAGATCGATATAGGGCGGGAACTTGATGCTGAAGCGCGCGACGATGTCGGAGGATTTTTCCGAGAGCCCTGAATCGGAACCCAGGATCGGCTCCGCCTTGAGGCGATAGGTTTCGCCGACCACTGCTTCGAGGTGCGCGATCGGGAATATCGCATCGGCGCGCACGCCGGCGGTGGCGCGCGGACCGTCGTCGACGATGTCGTAGCCCGGCACCTGGTCGAAGCTGAAGACGTTGTTCTCGTCCAGCTCGAAGGCGACGCTGTCCTCGTCGGGCAGGTTCTTGGGATTGCCGCCATAGGGCGCGCCGATGATCTGCGCGATCGGCTCCAGCACGAAGGCGCGGCCGTTCTCGCCCTCGGAGACGAAAGGCCAGCGCCAGTCGAGCGCGATATAGGGCAGGCCGCGCTCGACATAGTGACCGCTCGGCGGCAGCGGAGTCTCGTTGTCGATGTGATAGACGTCGCCGCGTGCGTCCGCCTGCAAGGTGATCATCATGCCGTTGGCGGTGATCCAGGGCTTGCGCCAGCGCACTTCCGCGCTGACACGCTGCTCGTCGGTGCCGATGTCGCGGGTCAGCGCCACGCTCGACAGATCCAGGCGGAACTGGCCGCCGAGCAGATGATCCTGCGGGATGTAGCTGTACTCGATCAGCGGCAGCGGCACCGGGAAGGTGCGGTTGTCGTCGGTCGATCTCAGCCCCTGGAAGAAATAGCCCGTGACGGCGAAGCGGCTGCGGCCGCTTTCGCCCTGGAGAAACAGATCGCTCGTCAGCCGGTCGAGGAAGGAGATGTCGTAGCGCTTGAGGAAGGTCTGGTCGGACGAGACTTGGACGTCGAACCCGGTCGACCAGACATTGTCGATGGGCGTGCGGCCGGAGCCGAACAGATCGCTGTAGACCTGGTCCTGCTTGAGCGAGACGCCGCCATTGGGATTGAAACCGAAGCTGCCTTGCAACCACATGCCGCCGTTCATCCAGCGTTCGCGGTATTCGCCCTCGAGCACGTCGCCGCCATGGCTGGTGATCAGGGGCTCGATCGTCGCGTCCTGGGACGGCGACAGCGAGACATAGATCGGCAGCCGGATGAAATAGCCGATGGTGCTCGACGAGCCGAAATCGGGAAGCAGCAAGCCGGACGAGTAGCGCACGGTCGGATCGGGCTCGGACATGTACGGCGTGTAGAGGATGGGAACGCCGAAGGCCTCGATCGTGGCGTCCTTGAAGCGGATGCGGTGCTTGAGCTGGTCGTGCACCACGCGGTAGGCCTTGATGCGCCACACGGGCGTGCGCTGTCCCGGCTTGTCGCAGATCTTGCAGGGCGTGTAGGCCGCGTGCCACGCGGTGGTGAAGCGGTCCTGGTTGCGCTGGGCGCTGGTGGCGGCGAGACGTCCGCTCCTGCCGATCAGCGCCGCGAAGCCCTTGAGCGCTCCGTCGCGCATCTTGTCGGTGAGCACGACACTGCTGGCGAAGGCGACGTTGCCCTTGGCGTCCATCAGGCTGACATGCCCGCTGGCCGTCATCACGTCCTTGTCCTGGTCGTAGTCGAGCTTGTCGCACATCAGGATGCGGCCGTCGCGATCGACCTCGACATGGCCCTGCGCCGCGATGATATGGCGGTCGGCGTCGTAGACCACCTGGTCGGCGAGCAGCAGCACGTCGCCGTCCTGCTGTTTCTGGCGGCCGGCGGCGTGCGCGCTGCCCGCGGCCAGGATGAGCGCCGCGGCGAGGATGACGAAGCGGCTCATCATCCGTCCTCCTGATGGAAGACGAGAGTCATGCCGATGAGGATGGCGGCGAGCGCCGGCGCGGTGGCCGCGATCAGGACGGGCAGGATGCCGGACTGGCCCAGCGCGCGGGTGAGATCGCTGAAGAAGTAGATGGCAAAGCCCGACAGCGCGCTGACCAGGATCATGCGCGCCACGCCGCCGCCGCGCTGCAGACGCACCGAGAAGCTCGCCGCCATGAACACCATCGCGGCGAACAGCACCGGCAAGGCGAGCAGGGTGCAGAAATAGAGCTCGTGCCGCGTCGCGGCGAAGCCGGCGTTCTGCGCGGCGCGGATGAAGCCCGGCAGCTCCCAGAACGACAGCGTGTTGGGCGAGGCAAAGCTCTCCTGGATCTGGGTCGGCGTCATGCTGGTCGGCAATTCGTAGCGCGCGAAATGGCTGACGACGCCGTCCAGCCCGCTGACATTGGCGTCGCGCAGCAGCCATGCCTGCGCTTCGAGGCTGGCGCTGCGCGCGCCGATGCGGCCGAGGAAGTGGTCATGCGCTGCGTAGCGGAAGACGTCGACGTCCTCGAGCTCGACGCCCTGGTGGGCGACGCGCAAGGCATGGATCACCGATTGGTGCGTCTCGTCGCCCTGGCGCAGCCACAGTCCGTTGATCGAGACCGCGAGCTGGGACTCTTCCCCGCGGATGTACTTCGCCTCGAGCGCCGCGAACTGCGCGAGCATCTGGGCGGACACCGGCGTGAAGACCATGACCTGGAAGATGCCGAGCAGCACCGCGACGCTGAGCGGCGGCAGCAGGAAATCCCAGGCCGACATGCCGGCCGCGCGCGTGGCGACGAGCTCCTGGTTGCGCGACAGCCGCGCGAAGGCGAACACCCCGCCCAGCAGCACCGAGAAGGGCAGCAACTCCTGGCCCAGATCGGGAAGCTGCAGCAGCGCCATGCCGACGATCACGCCGCTGGTGATGTTGCGCCCGGCGGTGCGGTTGATGATATCGACGACGTCGATCGAGAAGGCCAGCATCAGGAACGCGCCATGGACGATGGCGACGCCGAGCAGGAACTGGGTCGCGAGATATTTGTAGAGCGTCCAGGACCAGCTCATGCCGGCTGTTCCTGCACCGGCGCCGCGCCGCGCAACAGGCGCGCCGGATCGAAGCCCATCAGCAGGGCGGTCGCGCCGGCGGTGCCGAGCGCGGGGATCAGATAGAACAGGAAGACGAGCGAGGGATGATGCGTCGCCAGTCCCTGCACGCCATAGCCCGCGATGCGCAGGCCGGCGGCGGCGGTGGCGGCCGCGGTGATGCGAAGCGCTTGCGCCCCGCGCGCGCGCCGTCCGCGCGTGATGACGACGAGCGCGATGAGACCGAACACGATGCAATAGAGCGGTTGCGCCAGCCGGTTGTGGGCCTCAGCGTAGTAGGCGGCGCGCGCGCTGCCCTTCACGGTCTTGTCGGGCCAGAAAAGCTCGCCCAGGAAACGCTCGCTCGCGGCGCGATCGGCGGTGCGGTTGGCGCTGGTGAACTGGTCGAGGTCGAAGACGTAGCTCTTGAATTTGAGCACCGAAATCTTGCTGCCGCGGTTGGAGGCGTGCTCGATCGTGCCGTCGAACATCAGAAGCCGCGCGCCGGCCGGCGTCTGCACCAGCTGCCCGCTTTCGGCGAGATAGGTGGTGGGCTGCTTCTTGTCGCGGCTGTCATGCACCAAAACGCCGCCCATATGGCCGCTCGAGTTCAGATAGCGGATGAAGACGGTGAGCCCTGGGGCGGGCGTGTTGAACTCGCCCTCGTCGAGCAGCGCCGCGCCGACATCGGCGCGGATGTCGAGCACCTTGTCCTTCATCGCGCGCTGGCCCGACGGCATGAGATAGAGGCCGCAGAGATAGGTGAACGCCATGACGATCCCCGCGGACAGCATCACCGGCAGGGCGAGCTGCGAGCGGCTGTACCCGGCGGACGCCATCACCACCAGCTCGCTGTCGGAATTGAGCCGCGTCAGCGAATAAAGCGTGCCGGAGAAGAACGCGATCGGCAGGATGATGACGAGCAGGCTCGGAAGAATCAGCAGGGTCAGATAGACGAAGGTGGTGGCCGACTGCCCGCGGTTGATCACCAGGTCGAGCAGTCGCAGCGACTGCGTCAGCCAGACGACGATGGTCATGAGCATGGCGAACAGCGCCGTCGGCCCGATCAGCTGCCCCAGGACGTACAGCGACAGTCGCGGCATTATGGGCCTGACCATGCCGGATTTGCCCCTCTGGCGATTCGGCCTAAACTACCATTCCCGGACCTTGCCCCCGCAACCCTGTTTCAGCAAATAAAATCAACACGCTAATTGGGAGATCGTCATGCTCTTGTCGTTTGTCGCGCCGCAGGCCGTCAAGGCCGGCGCCTGGATCGTGGGCGCCACGGAAGGCCCGGTGCTGCTTGCCGCCGCAAACAGGGCGGACGCAGCCGCCGGCGGCGCCATCGCGCGCGCGCTCAAGACAAGCCGCTTCACCGGCAAGGCGGGCCAGTCGCTCGAAGTCCTGGCGCCGGCCGGCGCAAGCGCGTCGCGCATCGTCCTCGTGGGGCTCGGCAAGGCATCGGAGTTCGACGGCAACGCCGCCGAGAATCTGAGCGCCAATGTTGTCGGCGCGCTGTCGAAAGCCGGCGAGGGCGCCGTCACCTTCGACATCGACGTGCCGAAAGGCGCGAAGCTGAAGCCCGGCGCGCTCGCGGTGCATCTGGCGATGGGCGCGCGGCTGCGCAGCTATACCTTCAACCGCTACCGCACCAGAGAGGTCGCCGAACACGAATTCCATGTCAAATCGGTGAGCGTGCTGACCCCCGACGCGCCGGCAGCGCGGCGGACTTGGCCGGCGATGGATGCGGTGGCGGAGGGCATGTTTCTTGCCCGCGATCTCGTCAACGAGCCGCCGAACGTGCTCTCGCCGCAGGAATTCGCCACGCGTGCCAAGCAGCTCTCCAAGCTCGGCGTCAAGGTCGAAGTGCTGGGCGAGAAGGAGATGAAGAAGCTCGGCATGGGCGCGCTGCTCGGCGTCGGCCAAGGCAGCGAGCGCGAAAGCCAGCTCGTCGTCATGCAGTGGAACGGCGCGCGCGGCAAGGCGCAGGCGCCCGTCGCCTTCGTGGGCAAGGGCGTGTGCTTCGATTCCGGCGGCCTCTCGCTCAAGACGGGCCAGGGCATGATGGGCATGAAGGGCGACATGGGCGGAGCCGCCGCCGTCACCGGCGCGATCCGCGCGCTGGCCGCGCGCCGTGCCAAAGTCAACGCCGTCGGCGTGATTGGACTGGTCGAGAACATGCCGAGTGGCACGGCGCAGCGTCCCGACGACGTGGTGACATCGATGTCGGGCCAGACGATCGAGGTGCTCAACACCGACGCGGAAGGCCGTCTGGTGCTCGCCGACGCGCTGACCTATACGCAGCGCACCTTCAAGCCCGCCTTCGTCATCGATCTCGCCACGCTCACCGGCGCCATCATGGTCGCGCTGGGCACCGAGAATGCGGGCCTGTTCTCCAACGACGACAAGCTCGCGCGGCGCATCGAAGCCGCCGGCAAGGCCGTGGGCGAGCCGGTCTGGCGCCTGCCGCTCGGCGCCGGCTACGACAAGATGATCCGCTCCAAGATCGCCGACATGAAGAACATCACCGGCACGACCAATGCCGGCTCGATCGCGGCGGCGCAGTTCCTCAAGCGCTTCGTCGAGAAGGACCAGGCCTGGGCGCATCTCGATATCGCCGGCACCGCCTGGCAGGACGGCGAGCAGAAATCGCTCGCGCCGAGCTGGGGCGTGGGCTGGGGCGTGCGCTTGCTCGACCGGCTGGTGGCGGAGGATTATGAGGGGTAGCGCTTTCTTGTCCTCCCCCGTTTACGGGGGAGGTGCCGAGCGGAGCGAGGCGGAGGGGGGATTGTGCATGCGAGTCCCCCCTCCGTCGCGCTCGCTTTGCTCGCGCGCCACCTCCTCCGCAAGCGGGGGAGGATTTTGAGCGAAGTACTCTTCTATCACCTCGAACGCCGCACGCTGGAAGAGGTGCTGCCCGGGCTGCTGGAAAAATCGCTCGAGCGCGGCTGGCGGGCGCTGATCCGCACGGACTCCGCCGAGCGCGCCGAGATGATCGACACCTTGCTGTGGACCTATGACGATTCGAGCTTCCTGCCGCATGCCCAGACGGGCGACGGCGATGCGAAGCGCCAGCCCGTGCTCATCACGGTGGAAGAGGACAACGCCAACGGCGCCAATGTCCTGTTCCTCGTCGGTGGCGCAGCACCCGCCGATTGGAGCGCGCAGCAGATGAGCGCTTTCACCCGCATCGTCGCACTGTTCGACGGCCGTGACCCCGAGGCGCTGGGACGTGCGCGCGAGTCCTGGAAAGGCGCGCGCGACGCCGGCCACGCCGTCACCTATTGGAAGGAAGGCCCGGGCGGCAGGTTCGAGAAGCAGGCCTGACTATTTCAGCGCGTCCTGCAGGGCGGTGAAGTAGTAGGCCCACACGCCCAGCAGCAGAAACGGCACGACGGCCTGAACCACGCGATTGCGGAACACGATCGCAGCGATCGCAAGCGCGATCAAAGGCACCGTCGCCAGGTTCTGCCGCATGACCTCGCTCACATTGTAGGCGCCGCCAAAATAGAGGTTGTCGATGAAGGCCCAAATTGCCGTCGCCAGGAAGGCGCCGATGTAGCGCCGCGAGCGCATGCGATGGAATTCGACGAGGTCGAGCGTGCCTTCCGCCGGGACTTCCGGACAGACGAGCGCCGCCTGCATGTAGTCCACGAAGGACTGAACCACGACGATCAGGATGCTCGGCATCGTCCAGTTGGGGACCTCGCGCATGTCCCAATAGCTGATCCAATCCGCCAACAGCAGGATCAGGGCGTTGAACATCCAATAGGCGTGCAGCCAGGAGAAGCGGACCCGCTCGCGCCCCCCGATCAGCTTCGCCGCCGTCGTCAGCAGGTGCGCGATCGCCAGCGCATAGACGAAGGACAGCAGCGAGATGACGTGCTCGAACGCGCCCATGCGAATCCCCGAAGCCGGTGGCAGCGTAGTTCAATTTGGGGTTCAATCGTAATCGGCGCGTCATCCTGAGGCGCCCGCCCGCGTGCTTCGAGGCTCGGCTTCGCCTCGCACCTCAGCATGACGCGGGCGGGCCTCGAAGGAGATGCGCCGCAGCGCAGCAGCCGGTTGATAGGCAGGGGAAGCCTTGCTACATCCTTCCCCCTTGCCGGGAGGCGCGGTTGTTCAGCATTTTCTCGTTGCTCTCATCGCCGATCGGCTTGGCGGCGCTCGCGCTGCTGGTGGTCTGCGTCGTGCACGCCATCCGCACGGGCAACATCTTCCCGTGGATTTACGTGATGGTGTTCCTGCCGGGCATCGGGCCGCTGATCTACTTCTTCATGGTGATCGTGCCCGAACTCGCGCGCGGCCGCGCGGCGCAACGCCTCAAGCGCGGTGCCGCCCGCGCCATCGATCCCAACAAGGATTTCCGCGCCGCGATGCGCGAGGTCGAGATGGTGGGCTCCGTCGACGCCAAGCGCGCACTTGCCGAGCAGCTGATGCAGCGCGGGCTCTTCAACGAGGCGGTCGAGGTCTATGAGAGCGCGCTCACCGGCCAGTTCGCGAGCGATCCGGCATTGCTGGTCGGAATCGCCCGCGCCCGCTTCAGCGCCGGCGACGGCGAGGGCGCGCAGGCTGCGCTCGACGCGCTGCAGCACGCCGATCCGAAGTTCGTCTCGGAGGATGCGCACCTGATCTATGCCCGCGCGCTGGAGCTGCAGGGCAAGGAGAGCGAAGCGCTGGACGAATACCGCCGGCTGGTGCCGTACTTCGCCGGCGAGGAGGCGCGCACGCGCATGGCGATGCTGCTCGACAGGCTCGGCCGGCGCGACGAAGCCCGCGCGGTCTACGATCAGGTGGTCAAGCACCTGGACGGCGCGCCCGCGCGCTACCGCAAGGCCCAGCGCCAGTGGGGCGACATCGCCAAGAACGCAATCAGGGCTTGAAGCGCACGCTCAATCGCGCTTGCGCGGCGCGGGCTTGCCCAGCGCGGCAACCGTCTGGCGATGCCACTGGCGGATCGGCATGGCGGGATAGCCGCCGATGATGGCGCCCTCCGCGACGTCGTGGATCACGCCGCTCTTGGCCGCGATGCGCGCGCGCGCGCCGATGTGGACATGGTCGTTGATGCCGACCTGGCCGCCGACCATCACGTGGTCGCCGAGCGACGAGCTGCCGGCAATGCCGCACTGCCCTGCGATCACGCAGTGACGCCCGATGTGCACGTTGTGGGCAATCTGGACGAGGTTGTCGATCACCGTGCCCATGCCGATGACGGTGTCGCACACCGCGCCGCGGTCGATCGCGCAATTGCCGCCGATGCGCACGTCGTTCTCGATGATGACGCGGCCGAGCTGGGCCACGCGCATCAGGCCCTTGGGACCGGCCACGAAGCCGAAGCCTTCGCCGCCGATGCTGTTGTTGGCGCCGATGCGGACGCGCGCGCCGATCAGGGCGTGGCTGATCGTCGTGCCGGCGCCGATCCTGCAATCGTCGCCGATCACCACGCCTTCGCCGATGACGCCGTTGGCCTCGACATGACAGCGCCGGCCGAGCCGCGCGTCCGGGCCGATCGTCGCGCCTGGACCGATCTGGGAACCCTCGCCGATGGAGGCGGTGTCGGCGATGTCGGCGCGCGGATGGATGCCGGTATTGTCGCACGGCGGCGGATAGAACAGGTGCCCGATCTGGGCGAAGGCCAGGGACGGATCCTTCACCAGAAGCAACCACGAACCGTTGTGCTCGCAATCGCCGAGCCTGCTATTGGTGACGATGACGCTGGCGCGGCTGATGGCGAAATGCGCCGACCACTTGCTGTCGCTGAAGACGCTGATCTCGCCGGTCTCGGCGCTGTCGAGCGGCGCTATGCCGTGAACCAGGAATGCGGACGGCGCTTCCGCGCACAACTCGCCGCCGACATGAATCGCGATCTCGGCCAAGGAAAATGGGCCGCTGCGGCGGAAAAACCTGTCATCCGTCAATGACATAACCTCTGGGACGGGCGGGACCCTAGCACGGCCTTCGGCAGAAGGATTGCCAAATGATAACGGCCAGGGCCTCAGGCGTCCGCGCGCATCGCGATTTCGTACTCTTCGTTAACGGCGATCCAGCGCGCCTCGGCGGCCTCAAGCCGGCGCTGCGCGTCGGCGCGCTTCTTCGACACCGCCGTCGCCTTGGCGCGGTCCTGCGCGAAGAGCAGCGGATCGGCGAGCGCCTTGTCGTATTTCGCGATTTCCTTGTTCAGTTCGTCGATCTGGTGCTCCGCGATCTCGACTTTCTCTTTCAGCGGCTTGAGCGCCTTGCGCCGCTCCGCCGCCTCGCGGCGCGCGTCTTCCTTCGACAGTTTCGGCGCTTGTTCGAGGCGCGGCTGCGGCGCTGCTTCGCCCGACAGCAGGAAGCGGCGGTAATCGTCGAGATCGCCGTCGAACGGCGTCACCCCTCCCTCGGCGACGAGCAGCAGGCGGTCCATTGTGGCTTCTATCAGCCGGCGATCGTGGCTCACCAGCACGACCGCGCCCTCGAAATCGTTGAGCGCCATCAGCAGCTCCTCGCGCGCGTCGATGTCGAGATGGTTGGTCGGCTCGTCGAGGATCAGCAGGTTGGGCCTGTCCAAGGTCGCCATCGCCAGCATCAGGCGCGCGCGCTCGCCACCCGAAAGCTGGCCGACGCGGGTCAGCGCCTTGTCGCCGGAGAGCCCCATCGCGCCCAGTTGCGTACGCAGTTCCGTCTGGTTGAGCTTCGGCCGCACCCGCGCGAGCGTCTGCACTGCCGTAGCATCCGGGTCGAGCTCGTCGAGCTGATGCTGCGCGAAATAGCCCGGCACCAGCTTCTTCGAGCGCACGACCTCGCCGCCCATCGCCTCGAGCTTGCCTGCCAGCAGCTTCGCCAGGGTCGATTTGCCGTTGCCGTTCTTGCCCAGAAGCGCGATCCGGTCGTCCGGATCGAAGCGCAGCGACATCGCGCTCAACACCGCGCGGCCGTCATAGCCGACGCAGGCCTTCTCGAGGCCGATCAGGGGCGGACTGGCATCCAGCGGCCGGGGCAGGCGGATCGGCGCGATGAACTCGTCGGGGGGGACTTCAACCCGCTGCAGGCGCTCGAGCATCTTGATGCGGCTCTGCGCCTGGCGCGCCTTCGAGGCCTTGTAGCGGAAGCGGTCGACGAAGGCCTGCATGTGCTTGCGCGCCGCGTCCTGCTTGCGGGCGAACGCCATGTCGTTGGCGCGGCGCATCGCGCGGGTGTCGACGAAAGTGTCGTAATTGCCGCTGTAGAGCGTGAGCTTCTGGTACTCGAGATGGAGAATGAATTCGGCGACGTTGTTGAGCAGGTCGCGGTCGTGGCTGACGACGATGACGCTGCCGCGATAGCGCCGGAGATAGTCCTCGAGCCAGAGCACGCCTTCGAGGTCGAGATAGTTCGTCGGCTCGTCGAGCAGCAGCAGATCCGGCGCGCGGAAGAGGATCGCCGCCAGCGCCACGCGCATGCGCCAGCCGCCGGAGAACTGCGAGCACGGCCTCATCTGGTCGGAGGCCGAGAATCCGAGGCCGTGGAGGATGCTCGCCGCGCGCGCCGGCGCCGAATACGCGTCGATGGCTTCCAGCCGCGCATGGATGTCGCCCAGCGCATGCGGATCGTGCTCGTGCTCCGCGCGGGCGAGCAGCGCGCTGCGTTCGCTGTCGCCGGCGAGCACCGTCTCGATCAGGCTCATGGGCCCGCCCGGCGCTTCCTGCGCCACCGCGCCGATGCGCCAGTCCTTGGGCCAGCTCACCTCGCCCAGATCGGGCGTCAGGCCGCCCAGGATGACCATGAGCAGCGTCGACTTGCCCGCGCCGTTGCGTCCGACGAGCCCGATGCGCCGGCCGGCGGGCAGACTCGCGCTCGCGCCGTCCAGGATCTCGCGACCGGCGATGCGCACGACGATGTTATCGATGACCAGCATGGCGCGCGGCGTATAGCATAAAGCAAAGGACGGAATAGCTGGGATCGGCCAACCCTCACTCTCAAACCGGAGTTGTCATCGCCCGGCCCGAAAGGGTCCGGGCGACCCAATTTTGCCCGCAGGAAGATGGGTCACCCGGATACGGCCTGCGCTTCGCTTCGGCCTACCGGGTGATGACGATTCTTTTTTTTGGCCTCTACCTCGATTGCGCGTCCACCTGCACGCCTTTCTTTTCGCGCCGGTCGATCAGCAGCGTGAAGACATCGGGCCGCGAATAGTGGCCGGCGGCGTCGAAATCGTACTTGCCGCGCGCGATGGCGCCAAGGTCGATCTCTGCGGTGACGACGGCCTCGCGCCCGTAGACGGGCTCGGCAATGGTCTCTCCAAGCGGACCGTAGATCGCGCTGCCGCCGCGGATGAGGACGGTATCCGGCGCGTCGCCCTGCATCGGACGGTAGTCGGAAGGGCAATCGGCGCGCCTCAGATACTGCACCGCGCTGAGCACGAAGCAGCGTCCTTCGAGCGCGATGTGGCGCATCGTGGTCTGCCAGCTGTCGCGGTCGTCGACGGTCGGCGCGCAATAGAGCTGGATGTCCTGCGCATACATCGCCATGCGCAGCATCGGCATGTAGTTCTCCCAGCAGATCACCGAGCCGACACGGCCAACAGGGGTCGCCACGACATCGAGCGTCGAGCCGTCGCCCATGCCCCAGATCAGCCTCTCGCTCGCGGTCGGCATCAGCTTGCGGCGCCGTCCGGCGAGCCTGCCGCGGTCGTCGTGATGCAGCACCGTGCAATAGAGCGTGCCGCCGTCGCGCTCGATGACGCCGGTCACAAGATGGACTCTCAGCTTGGCCGCCGTTTCGCCGATGGCGTTGGTTTCCGGTCCCCGGACCTCGATGGCGGATTCGAAATAGCGCCGGAAGAGATCGCGGCCGTCGGGGCTGCGCGAGCCGACATGAGCGCCGAAGGTCACGCCTTTGGGATAGCCGCCGACAAAGGCCTCCGGGAAGACGATCAGCTTTGCCCCTTCTGCAGCCGCTTCGCCGGCCAGGCGCTTGAGTTTGGCGAGCGTGGCTTGCGTGTCGAACAGCACCGATCCTGCCTGGACGACCGCGACCTTGACCATGTTGCGCCTCCCTGTCTTTGCGCCGGCGGGCCTGCTTGCCCGAATGCGGCGAGGCCTCTATAAGGCCGCGCTTCCACCACCAGCGGAGACTATCATGGCCGTCGAGCGCACGCTTTCGATCATCAAGCCGGACGCCACGCGGCGCAATCTGACGGGCGCGGTCGTCGACCGCTTCGAGAAGGCGGGCTTGCGCGTGGTGGCCCAGCGCCGCATGCGGCTTTCCACGGCCCAGGCCGAAGCCTTCTACGCGGTGCACAAGGCGCGGCCGTTCTTCAAGAGCCTGGTCGAGTTCATGACGTCGGGACCGGTGGTGGTGCAGGTGCTGGAGGGCGAGAGCGCGATCGCCAAGAACCGCGAGGTGATGGGCGCGACCGATCCGGCCAAGGCCGCCGCCGGTACCATCCGCAGGGATTTCGCCGAGTCGATCGAGGCGAACTCCGTGCATGGCTCCGATGCGCCCGAGACCGCCGCGAACGAAATCCGCTTCTTCTTTTCCGATCTGGAGATCGTGGGCTAGCGAACGTGACCATGCAGGGCAAGACCGTCGTCATCACGGGCGCCACCTCCGGCATCGGGGAAGTGGCCGCGGTGGCGCTCGCCAGGCAGGGCGCGCGGATTCTCGCGGTCGGGCGCGACTCCAAGCGCGCCGAATCGACGCTGGCCAAGCTCCGCGCCGCCAATCCGGACGCGCAGCATGCGGCGCCCCTCGCCGATCTTTCGCGGCTTGCCGAGATGAAGCGGATTTCCGCAGAGATCACACGGCTCGCCCCTGAGATCGACGTCCTGGTGAACAATGCCGGCGCGCTGTTCAACACAAGACAAGTGACCGAGGACGGGCTGGAGAAGACTTTCGCCCTCAACCACATGTCGTACTTCGTCGTGACAGGCCTGCTGCTGCCGCATATCAAGCGCGGCGGGCGGATCGTCTCCACCGCTTCCGACGCGCACCGCGGCGCCCGGCTCGACTTCGACGACCTGCAATGCGAGCGGCGCTACAGCGGCTTCTCCGTGTACGGAAAGTCCAAGCTCTGCAACATCCTGTTCACCCGCGAGCTGGCGCGGCGCATCCAGGGCTCCGGCGTAAGCGCGAATTGCCTGCACCCGGGCTTCGTCGCCACGCGCTTCGGCGACCAGAGCGGTGGCCTGGTGTCGGTCGCGGTCCGGCTCGTCAAGCCGGTCGGCGCGATCTCGCCGGAAGAGGGCGCGAAGACGATCGTCCATCTCGCGGCGTCGCCCGAGGTCGAAGGCGAAAGCGGCGGCTATTACTACAAGTGCAAGCCCGCGACGCCGACACCGGAAGCGCAGAACGACGCCGATGCGAAGCGGCTCTGGGATATCTCCACGCGGCTCGCGGGCCTGGGCGCCTGATCGGTGTCCGCGCAAGGCCACATTCCGGCGCCGCCGGGGGATTTCGTTCTGCCGTTCGATCTTCCCGCCGCGGGCGTGCGCGGCCGCTTGGTACGGCTGGATTCGGCGTCGGCGCGCGCGCTCCTTGCCCATCGCCTGCCCGAGGCGGCGTCGCGGGTGATGGCCGAGACATTGGTGCTGGGCGTGCTGCTCGGCACCTCACTGAAGCTGGAAGGCCGCTTGAGCGTGCAGACCAAGAGCGGCGGCCCGCTCGATCTGATGGTCACCGACTATTACAGCGCGCAAGACGACCGCGCCAAAGGCGTGCGCGGTTTTGCCAGATTGGATCGGACGCGCGCCGAAGCTTTGGCCGCGAACCCGGGTTTCGCCGCGCTCACCGGCGAAGGCTCTCTCGCCATCACCATCGAGCCGCGCAGCGGTGCACAGGCTTATCAGGGCATCGTCGCGCTGTCGCCCGACGGCATCGCAGCATCGGCCGAGACCTATTTCGCGCAGTCCGAGCAATTGCCGACCGCGATCCGTCTTGCCGCTGCGCCGTTGTTCGAGGCGGGCAAGGCCGAACCGCAATGGCGCGCGGGCGGCATCATGCTGCAGGTCACGCCGGGCGCGCAGCAGGTGGACGACGACTGGCAGCGGCTGAGCCTGATCCTGAAGACGGTGGAGGACCTGGAGCTCGTCGATACCGCTTTGGCGGCGGAAACGTTGCTGTGGCGCCTGTTCCACGAAGACGAAGTGCGCGTGCATCCGGCGGAGCCGGTCGGCTTCCGCTGCGACTGCCACACCGACCGCATCGCTTCGGTGCTGCGTTCGTATTCCGACGAAGACCGCACGGGACTCGCCGATGCCGACGGCATCATCCGCGCCCGCTGCGAGTTCTGCGGCCGGGTCCACGAAGTGACGGTTTAGATTGCGGCGTCGCCCTTCGAGGCTCGCCCGCGTCATGCTGAGGTGCGAGCGAAGCGAGCCTCGAAGCACGCGGGCGAGCACCTCAGGGTGACGCCGAAAATTTATCCAACAACTGCCTTCGCAATCACTTTGCGCAGAAAAGCCTCGCACGCCTCGAGCTGCGACAGATCGACGAACTCGTCGGCCTTGTGCGCCTGGTCGATAGAGCCGGGGCCGCAGATTACCGCGGGAATGCCGGCCGCCTGGAAATGCCCGGCTTCCGTCCCGTAAGCGACGGTCTCGGCGCGATTGGCTCCGGTGAGCTCCAGAGCCAGCGCGACGGCGGGGGACTCCGGATCGAGGGCGAGTCCGGGATATTGGCTTGTGATCGTGCTTTCGATCGCCGCTTCCGGAGCGCCGCGGCGATAACGCGGCAGGATATCGGACTCGGCCAGGGCCTGCGCGCGCGCGACGACGGTGCGGCCGTCGCGGCCGGGCAGGGGCCGGCACTCCCACACGATCTGCGCCGCGCCGGCCAGGATGTTGAGCGCGGTGCCGCCAGAAATGACATTGGCCTGTGTGGTGGTGAAGGGCGGCTCGAAGCGCGGATCGCAATCGGCTTCGAGCTCGCGGCCAAGCCGGGCAATGAGCGAGACGAACTCGCCCGCCATCATCACCGCACTGGCGCCTTTTTGCGGCGCGCTGGAATGGCCTTCATGGCCCTTGCATCGGGTCCTGACCGCGGTGCCGCCTTTGTGCGCGCCGACCACTTTCATCATCGTGGGTTCGCCGACGATGGCGAGCGCCGGCTTGATGCCGGCCTTGCGCAGATCGTCGAGCAGCGCAGGCACGCCGGCGCAACCCACCTCCTCGTCGAAGGAGAGCGCGAAATGGATCGGGCGCGCGAGTTTGGCCGCCGCGATCTCGCCAACCAGCGACAACGCGGTGGCGACGAAGCCCTTCATGTCGCACGCGCCGCGGCCGAACAGGCGCCCGTCATGCGTCTCGGCCTTGAAGGGGTCGCTCGACCAGTCCTGCCCGTCGACCGGCACGACATCGGTGTGTCCCGACAGCACAATGCCGCCGTCGCGATCCGGCCCGAGGCTCGCGAACAGGTTCGCCTTGCTGCCGTCGGCGTTATGGCTGCGCCGGCAGCGCGCGCCGTTCGCCTCGAGCATGTCCTGCGCGAAATCGATCAGCGCGAGGTTGGAGAGCCGACTCGTCGTGTCGAAGGCGATGAGACGGGCCGTGAGCTCGGTGGGTGAGAAAATTGTCGTCATCCTGAGGTGCAGGGCCGCGTGCTTCGAGGCTCGCTCCGCTCGCACCTCAGCATGACGCGGCCCTGCCTCGAAGGATGGCCTTCACGATTACCCATCCATGCTCGATGTCGGATTGCCGATCACGCTCAGGAATTCCCGCCGCGTCAGCGGATTCTTGCGGAATTCGCCCAGCATCGTCGACGTCACCATGCTGACGCCGGGCTTGTGGACGCCGCGCGTAGTCATGCACTGATGCACCGCCTCGATCACCACCGCCACGCCCTTGGGCTCGAGAACGTTCTGGATGGTGTTGGCGATCTGCGCGTTCATCTTCTCCTGGACCTGCAGGCGGCGCGCGAAGGCTTCGACCACGCGCGCGAGCTTGGAGATGCCCACAACCTTGTTGGTCGGAAGATAGCCGACATGGACGCGGCCGATGATCGGCGCCAGATGATGTTCGCAGTGCGACTCGAAGCGGATGTCCTTGAGCACGATCATGTCGTCATAGCCTTCGACTTCCTCGAAGGTGCGGCGCAGGAATTCCTCCGGGTCGACGCGGTAGCCGGAGAACCAATCCTCATAGGCGCGCGCGACGCGTTGCGGCGTCTCGGCCAAGCCCTCGCGCGACGGGTCGTCGCCGGCCCAAAGCAAAAGCGTGCGAATGGCGTCTTCGGCCTCTTCGCGGCTGGGACGCTTCGGGACTTGTGTCGTTGGGAGGGGACGGAGTTTTCGCTCTTCGGACATCAGACAGGCTTTCAAAATCACAACGCGGAAAACGGCCGAAAGCGCGCCAGGTCTGCCCCGCGCCTTGAAGCCTTCAGTGGATCTGGCGACGCTCGTGCGGGCTTTCAAGCAGGAAGGTTGGAATTTCGGCCTCGAACGACTGTCCCGACGCCGTCTTCATCTGATATCGGCCCACCATGCAGCCGGACGAGGTCGGAAGCGGACAACCGCTCGTATACTGGAACGCCTCGCCCGGCGCGATGACGGGCTGCGCGCCGACTACGCCGGGCCCGCGCACTTCCTGCTCCCGTCCCAGGGCATCGGTGATGTGCCAATAGCGCGACAGGAGCTGCACGGACTCGGGCCCGTGATTTTCGATCGTCACCGTATAGGCCCAGAGATACTGGCCCTCGTCGGGATCGGATTCGTCGTCCAGGAAGGCGGGTTTCACCGCCACCCGGATGCCGTGGGTCTCTCGCTCGTACATCGCCCGATTATCGCGCGCCGGGCAGCGCCCGTGCAAGGCCGGAAATGAGGTGCGGGCTCACGCCTGTGGCGCGACCGCCACGTCGGTCTTGACCGAATTGGCGATGAAACATTCCTCATGCGCGCGATGGTGAAGCTCCGCGAGCGTTGCGGCATCGACTTTTGTCCCCGGAGCGAAAACGACGCGCGGTCTCAAGGTCACCCGCGTCATCTGGAGCTTGCCGCCGGCGCCCTTCTCGAGATGGCCCTCGGCTGAATCGTCGTAGGCATCCACCACCAGCCGCTTGCGCGCGCAGATCGCGAGAAAGGTGAGCATGTGGCAGGACGACAGCGAGCCGACGAACGCCTCCTCCGGATCGACGCGGTCGGCATCGCCCTTGAACGCCGGCGCGGACGATGCAGGCAGCACGATCGCGCCATCCTTGAACCGCACCTCATGCGCGCGGTTATAGGTGTCGTAGCCGAAATCGGCGGACGTGCGGGTCCAGTGGACGCCGGCGCGGTGGCTGGGCATGGATGCTCCTTGCAGACGGTTTTTCATATGCTGATTGCGAGGACCGCTAAACCGCCGCCAGCCCGCGCTCCAAATCTTCGCAAATGTCTTCCGCATCTTCCAGGCCGACGGACAGGCGCAGGAGGCCCGGGCCGATGCCGAGCTCGTCGCGCGTGTCGGGCTTGAGCCGCTGATGCGTTGTGGTCTCGGGATGGGTGATCAGGCTCTTGGCGTCGCCGAGATTGTTGGAGATGTCGATCAGCGCGAGAGCGTCCATCAGACGGAAGGCGGCGTCCTTGCCACCCGCGACGTCGAAGCCGACCACGCCGCCGCCGCCCGACATCTGCCGCCGCGCAAGCGCATACCCGGGATGATCCTCCCGAAACGGATAGCGTACGCGCAAGACTTTCTTCTGCGCCGCCAGGAAGTCGGCGACCTTCGCCGCGTTTTCGCAATGCGCACGCATGCGCAGGTCGAGGGTCTCGAGGCTCTTCAGATGCACCCAGGCATTGAACGGGCTCATCACCGGCCCGGTGTTGCGCAGGTAGGGCTGCAGCCGCTTCTCGAGGAAGTCCTTGCCGCAGAGGATGACGCCGCCGAGGCAGCGTCCCTGCCCGTCGATGAACTTGGTCGAGGAATGAACGACGATATGGGCGCCGTGCTTCATCGGCTGCTGCAGGGCAGGGCTTGCGAAGGCGTTGTCGACGATGAGCTGCGCGCGGGCGCGCTCGGCGATTTCTGCGACGGCGGCGATGTCGACGATGTCGAGCGTGGGGTTGGCCGGCGTCTCCACGAACAGCATCCGCGTCCGTTCCGTCACCGCGCCGCGCCAGGCGTCGAGATCGCTGCCGTCGATCAGCGTGTGCGAAATGCCGAAGCGCGGCAGGATCTCCGCGATCACGGCGCGGCAGGAACCGAACATCGCTCTCGCGGCGACCACGTGATCGCCGGCGTCGAGACCGGCGAGCAACGCCGCGCTCACCGCCGCCATGCCGCTCGCCGTGGCCCGCGCGCAAGGGGCGCCTTCGAGCGCCGCCATGCGGTCCTCGAACATGGCGATCGTCGGGTTGCCGAAGCGGGTGTACTGGAAGCCGTCATCCTCGCCCGTGAAGCGGGCGGCGGCCTGCGCGGCCGAATCATAGGCATAGCCGGAGGTCAGGAAGAGGGCCTCCGCCGTCTCCTGGAACGGCGTGCGCGACTGCCCGCCGCGGATCGCGAGCGTACGCGCGCGCCAGTTTGCGCCTTTCCTGCCTGCCGCCATGCGCGTCTTGTGGCGCGGCTTGCCGCTCTGGGTCAAGTTTCCTAAGGTCCGTGCGCGTTTCCACCGGCTCCGGCATGAACACCATCAGTCACCACGCAGCCCTGATCTACGTCATGGTGGTCGTCGCAGCATCCGACGGCTCGATCTCGGATCGCGAGATGAAGACCATGGGCGATCTCGTCAGGACGTTGCCCATCTTCCGCGATTTCGAGCGCGAGCGGCTGGTCGCGACGGCGCAGGATTGCGGCGCCATATTGCAGGACCGCGAGGGATTGGATGCGGTGCTTGGCCTTGCCAAGGCCGCGCTGGCACCGCACCTGCGCGAGACGGCCTATTGGCTCGCGCTCGAAGTGGCGCTCAGCGACAGCCGCGTGATGCTGGAGGAGATCCGCGTCATCGAAACCATCCGCCGCGCGCTCGGCGTCGACAAGCTCGTCGCCGCCGGACTCGAACGCGCCGCCCGGGCGCGCTACCAGGTCGCGTGAAACGTCTGTTGCTCCTGCGCCACGCCAAATCGGAGCGCGAAACCGCCGACGACCTCAAGCGCGGCCTTGAAAAGCGCGGCGAGAAGGACAGCGTCCGCATGGGCCGCTACCTGCGCGAGGACGCCTACCTGCCCGACCTGGTGCTCTGCTCGCCGTCCACGCGCACGCGCGAGACGTTGAAGCGGGTACTGGCCGAGCTTGGATCCGCGCCGCCGGTACAATATCCGAGCGAACTCTATCTCGCCGAGCCCGAGATCATCGCGTCGCTGGCCCGGCGGGCGCCGGAAAAGTGCGGCACGCTGATGGTGGTGGGTCACAATCCCGGACTGGAGCAATGTGCGCTGTCGCTCGCCGCGGCCGGCGACGACAAGGCGCAGCGCAAGCGCACCATGGCGATGCGCGAGAAGTTTCCCACCTGCGCATTGGCCGTGATCGATTTCGCCGTCGACCGCTGGGCCGATGTCGCCCCCGGCACAGGCGAGCTCGACGCGTTCATGCGGCCGAAGGATTTGGCGGACTGACTTGCAAGTGCCGCATTGCTGCGCTTTGCACGAAAGAAAACGCGCCTTCTGCTCTATCGCGCCGGGCTTTGCTGGACGGTTTCGAGGCTCTTCCAGCCGAAGGCCACTTCGGGCACCGGATCGCCCATCATCTTCGCCGTGCGCTCCGCCACCAGCCTGCCACCCATGCGCTCGTAGAAGAAGCGCGCATGGTTCTGCGCATGCGCCCAGATCAAGCAGGAGCGGCAGCCGCGCTTTCTGAGTTGCGAGAAGGCGGCTGCCAGCAGGTTGCGGCCCGCGCCTTCGCCGTAATGGGCGGGGTCGACATACAGCGTATAGACTTCGCCGTCGAAACCGAGGGTGCGGTCGCGCGACGGGCCGGCGCTCAGCATGCCGGCGACGCGTCCGCCGATCTCGGCTACCAGCACGATCTCGCCCTGGCAAATCGCGGCGCGCCAGCGTCCGGTCTGGCTGCCGAGCTTCATCGAGCTGAGCAACGCCTTGGACAGCACGCCGGGATAGGTGTCGTGCCACGATTCGATATAGACGCGCGCGATTTCTCCGGCATCGGTCGGTGTGGCGTTGCGGATAGCGAGTGCCAACGTCATGGGAGCAGCTTCGCGCGACGCAGCGCCTTCGGCAAGAGCGAATGAGAGCTAATCCTTGCGCCTGAGCGCCTTGACTCCGAAATAAACCATCGCCGTGCCCGCCGCGACGAAAGGCCCGCCGATGCTTAGCACCAACGCCAGAAAAGAAGAATCCGCCGAGCCCGGTTGCATGAACAGCTCTACCAGCCCGCCGAATGCAAAAATGCCTGTGCACAGCCCGGACGGAATCAAGATGAGCAGCCCGATGACCAGCAGAGCGATGCCGACGCCGACGTGCCGCCGCTTGGCCGGTTCCGCTGGTTCTATCATTTCTTGCCCCTCAGTCTGCGGCCGGCCCAGGTCAGCATCGCGCCCACAATGGCAAATCCCACGGCAGTTATGAATGTATGGCTCCCCACCCCCACATTGTTCCAGAAATCCGTGGGACTGCGCAGCCATGCGGCGATCGCCGCCATGCCCATGATGGCGGTGCAAAGACCTGACGGCACCAGGATCAGCGCACCGATGGCGATCAGTGCCGTCGCGACGCAGCCGACCGGCGCCGAAGGCTCGATGGGCCGCATTTGCGGAAGGTCGGGTCTCAAGTCAGGCACGAGCGGCCTCGCGCAGCTTCACGTCCAATCCATTGCGGTAGAAGAGATTGTAGGTGTCGAAGGGGATGATCTTGCCCTCGGTCGTGACGAAATGGATGCAGGAGCGCTTTACCGCCGCGATGCAGAAATTGTAGCGGTCGAGAAATGAAACGATGGCGATGCGGAAGACCTTGTCGTAACCCAGATCGTCGGGCACCTCGACCTGCGGTAGGCAGCACAGCAGGTCGCCCAGCACCGTCTTGGTGCGCTCGCCGGACGACGCCAGCGACAACAGGTCGAACAGCCTGTCGCGAAGCGCCGGATACTTCTCGAACGAGATCGTGTTGGGCGAGATCGCCAGCAGTTCCGCCTTGGGAATGAGCCGCGTGATCGGAGTCACTTTTGCGCCATCGCGCAAGCCGTACGCGATCGCGATGGCGTCCGGGTTGCAAGGCAGGGGGATGATGTCGTCCAGTGCGAAGACCTCGCCCGCCTGCGCCGCGACTTCGCGGCGAATGTCGGTGAGCAGCATGCGGTCGCGGTTCTTGTCGAAGTTCAGGTTGCGGCCGGCATCCTGCACGGGTTGAAAGGTGATGCCGCGCACGCAGCTGTAAGTCAGCGCGTGACGTATGATGCCGCCGATCTCGCGATCGTTGACGCACTTCTTCACCACGCAGACCAGTGTCGTGGAAATTCCCGCTTCTTCGAGATTGGCGAGCGCCTGCTCGCGCACCTTGCGCAGATCGGCGCCGCGGATGTTCTCGAGCGCACTGCGCTCCAGCGAGTCGAATTGGAGATACACCTCGAAGCCGGGTTTGAGACGCGCCAGCTCCTCGACGAAACCTTTGTCGCGTGCGATTCGGATGCCGTTGGTGTTGAGCATGATATGACGGATGGGCTTCGCCTTGGCCCGCGTCAAGATTTCGACGATGTCGGGATGGATCGTCGGCTCGCCGCCGCTGATCTGAACGAGGTCCGGGAAGCCTTCGCTCTCCACCAGCGTGTCCAGCATGGCTTCGATCTGCGACAGGCTCTTCTGCTCCGTGCGTGTCTGGCCGGACTCCGCAAAGCAGACCGGGCAGGTGAGATTGCAGCTATCGTTGACTTCGATCAGCGCCAGGCAGGAATGCTGTTCGTGGTCGGGACACAATCCGCAATCGTAGGGGCATCCGTAATGCGTTCGGCTCTGATGCTTGAGCGGCAAATCGCCCGGCTTGATGAAATCCTTGCAGGATCTGTAGTAGGCGGCGTCCGAAGCGATGAGTGTCTTTTGCGCGCCATGCTCGCCGCAGCGCTTGAGATAGAAGACGTCGTCGCCTTCGATGACGATCTTGGCCGGGACGAGTCTCAGGCAGGTCTCGCAGAGCGAGGTGGTCTGGCCGTAGAAGCTATAGCCTTTGGACGGCCGCACGAAGTTCATGGTTGCGCCCCAGCATGAATAACGAATAACCCAACAACACCAGACAGACCGCATGGAAGATATTGAGCGGTCCGAATATCGCGGGGTACGGTTTTAGGAATTCCCACGCAAAACGCTGGCAAGCATACCAGCCGACGAAAAGATAGAAACCCTGGCTTCGGAACAGCGCGTTGCCGCGCGCGATTTCGCGCAGGTACAGGGTCAGAAACAACGCCATCGCGGTGCTTTCGTAGAGTTGCACGGGGTGGCGCGGAATGCCGTCACCGAAATCGATGGCCCAGGGCAATGTGGTCGGCGTGCCGTAGGTGTAATCGGGAAGTCCGGCGAAGAAGCAGCCGAGCCTACCGACTGCGATGCCCGTCGCCAACGGCGCCACGAACTGCGCGCCGGTCGAGCCCTTGATGCCGAAAAGGAGCTTGTAGATTTCGACCGCGACCACGCCGCCCGCGATCGCGCCGGCAATCGAGTGTCCAAGGACCCAGTGTCCGGCATGCTGGAGATTGAGGCTGCCGAATATAAGCGCTCCCGGGATCGCGCCGGCGGCCAGGGCGATGAAATATCCGGGATCGCTGAACGGGGTGCGCGCCGTCTTGCCCAGCCATGCCGCCTTGGCGACCGCCCAAGCCACGAACGCCGCCGACAGCCAAGCCAAGAGATCGAAGACGGTGTGGATCAGCACGGCAGCCCTTCCAGTTCTTTTCTAAAGAGGAGGATAGGGTGAAGCGTGGCGCGGACGAAGCAAGGTGCATCGACCCCGATGAAATAAAACCGGGCGCCCGAGTCTCTGTCCGAATTGTGGCGGTCGGAGCTTTGCCTTTTGTGCGACCTGATGTCCGAATGCGACCGATCGCGCTTTTCTAAATCGTTGTTTTGGCGTATGATTCCAAAGTCGAGGGCGGGCCTGAGGGCCGCAGAGCCAGTTTGCGTAAGAAACGGGCCAAACAGACACTGAGGAACGCGATGGGGGACAGTCGCGCGGGCCGGGACCGCGCGGGCCGCAGCCTTGTCCACCCTGGGCAGCTGAATGCCATGGAAACCCTTGGTTAATCGGGCGTTCACTGCTCAGAGGAGATGATCAGGCTGCCGATGTGGGAAAACCGCCGCGCATGACAAGCGGGTGTGCGGCGAACTGAGGAGGCGGTTTAGATGGCCACGCTGGATGTCTTCGACATGTTCACGCGCGATTACGCGCGCGAGAAATTCGAGACCATGTCGCTGCGCGATTGGCTGCTCGCCGCGCGCGACGACAAAATGCTCTACGCGACGCCGTCCGAGCGCATGGTCGAGGCCATCGGCGAAGCGGAACTGATCGACACCGCGCAGGACTCTCGTCTGGGCCGCCTCTTCTTCAACCGCACGATCAAGCTCTATCGGGCGTTCGAAGGCTTCTACGGCATGGAGGACACGATCGAGCGGATCGTGGGCTACTTCAAGCATGCCGCGCAGGGTTTGGAGGAGAAGCGGCAGATTCTCTACCTGCTGGGTCCCGTCGGCGGCGGCAAGTCCTCGCTCGCCGAGCGCCTCAAGGACCTGATGGAGAAGCACCCGATCTATGTGCTCAAGGCCGGCAACGACATTTCGCCGGTCTTCGAATCGCCGCTGGGACTGTTCCGTTCCGCGGAGCTCGCCGATCTGCTGTCCGAGAAATATGGCATCGAGAAGCATCGCGTCGGCGCGGTGATGAGCCCGTGGGCGGTCAAGCGGCTGGACGAGTTCGGCGGCGACATTTCGAAATTCGAGGTGGCGCGGCTCTATCCTTCCAAGCTGCGCCAGATTGCGGTCGCCAAGACCGAACCGGGCGACGAGAACAACCAGGATATCTCCTCGCTGGTCGGCAAGGTCGACATCCGCAAGCTCGAGCATTACAGCCAGAACGATCCTGACGCCTATTCCTTCTCGGGCGGCCTGTGCCGCGCCAACCAGGGCCTGCTCGAATTCGTCGAGATGTTCAAGGCACCGATCAAGGTGCTGCACCCCCTGCTGACCGCGACGCAGGAAGGCAACTATATCGGCACGGAAACCCTGGGCCCGATCCCCTTCAACGGTACCATCCTCGCGCATTCCAACGAGGCGGAATGGACGGTTTTCAAGGCCAACAAGAACAACGAGGCCTTCCTCGACCGCATCTGCGTGATCACCGTTCCCTATTGCCTGCGCGTGATGGAAGAGACGCAGATCTACAAGAAGCTGATCAACACCTCGAACCTGGGCGGCACGCCCTGCGCCCCCGAGACTCTGGAGATGCTCGCCAAGTTCTGCGTCATGACGCGGCTCAAGGAGCACGAAAACTCCAATATCGTCTCCAAGATGCGCGTCTATGACGGCGAGAAGCTCAAGGACACCGACCCCAAGGCCAAGACCCTGCAGGAATACAAGGACCAGGCCGGCGTCGACGAGGGCATGACGGGCATCTCCACCCGCTTTGCCTACAAGGCGCTGTCGGAGACCTTCAACTACGACTCGACCGAGATCGCAGCCGACCCTGTGCATCTGATGTTCGTGCTCGAGCAGTCGATCAAGCGCGAGCAATACGCTGACGACACCGAGAAGAAATATCTCGAGTTCATCAAGTCCGAGCTGGCGCCGCGCTATGCCGAGTTCATCGGCAAGGAGATCCAGAAGGCCTATCTCGAAAGCTACGGCGAATACGGCCAGAACCTGTTCGACCGCTACATCGCCTATGCAGATGCCTGGATCGAGGACCAGGACTTCAAGGACGCCGACACCGGCCAATTGCTCGACCGCGCCCAGCTCGACGCCGAGCTGTCCAAGGTGGAGAAGCCCGCGGGCATCGCCAACCCGAAGGACTTCCGCAACGAGGTGGTCAAGTTCGCGCTGCGCTACCGCTCGCAGCACGAGGGCAAGAACCCGGCCTGGACGGCGTATGAGAAGATCCGCTCGGTGATCGAGAAGCGCATGTTCACCCAGGTCGAGGATCTGCTGCCGGTGATCTCCTTCGAGTCCAAGAAGGACAGCGACACCGAGACCAAGCACAACGAGTTCGTCAAGCGCATGCACGCGCGCGGCTACACGCCCCGCCAGGTGCGCCGCCTCGTCGAGTGGTACATGCGGGTCAACAAGGCGGGGTAGGTGGTGCTTCCATGTTCACCACCTCGTCATGGCCGCCCTTGAGGCGGCCATCCAGCCAGCGAGCTTCCGCGAGCGAGAAGACTCTGGTGCGCCCGCAGACGCGGACGCGCTGGGTGGCCGGGTCAAGCCCGGCCATGACGTTTTTATTTTGGCAGGTGATCCGGTGACCCACTTCATCGACCGGCGCCTGAACCCGAAGGGCAAGAGCCTGGGCAACCGCCAGCGCTTCTTGCGCCGGGCGCGCGCGCAGATCCGCGAGGCGGTGCAGAAATCGCTCAAGGAGTCCGCGGTCGCCGATCTTGCCAAGGACCGCAAGATCAAGATCTCGACCAAGGGCACAAAAGAGCCGCGCTTCCGGCTAGATCCGCGCGCCGCCGGCGAGCGCGATTTCGTGCTGCCCGGCAACAAGCAGTTCACCAGCGGGGACGAGATCAAGAAGCCGCGTTCCGGCGAAGACGGGGCGCGGGGCAAGCAGGCCTCCGACGCCTTCGAAGGCGAGGACGATTTCGAATTCACCATGACGCAGGACGAGGTGCTCGACATCTTCTTCGAGGATCTGGCGCTGCCCAACCTTGTGCGCACGACGCTGAAGGAGACGCCGGCCAAGACCTGGAAGCGCGCGGGCTTGACGACGGCCGGCTCTCCGAACCAGATCAACCTGTTGCGCACCATGCGGCACGCCCAGGGCCGCAGGCTGGCGATGCGCCGGCCTTCGCTCAAGCACATCGAGGCGCTGGAACAGGCGCTGCAGGCGGCGGAGTGCGAGGAACCGCAGGCGCCGGAGAAGATCGCAGCGTTGAAGGAGCAGCTTGCAAAGGCCAACGCCCGGCGCAAATGGGTCGGCTTCATCGATCCCGTCGATGTGCGTTTCAACGCGTTCACCGAGCAGCCGGTGCCGACCAGCCAGGCGGTGATGTTCTGCCTGATGGACGTCTCCGGCTCGATGGGCGAGCGCGAGAAGGACCTCGCCAAGCGCTTCTACATGCTGCTGCACCTGTTCCTGAAGCGGCGCTACGAGAAGGTGGACGTCGTCTTCATCCGCCACACTCATGACGCCCAGGAAGTCGACGAGCAGGAGTTCTTCTATTCGCGCCAGTCGGGCGGCACCATCGTTTCGACCGCGCTCGACAAGATGCTGGAGATCCAGAAGGCGCGCTACGCCACCGCCGACTGGAACATCTATGCCGCGCAGGCCTCCGACGGGTATACCCAGACGGGCGACGCGCGGCATTGCGTCGAGCTGCTCAACGAACAGATCATGCCGCTGTGCCAGTACTACGCCTATATCGAGATCCTGGACGAGCGGGAGATGGAAGTGTTCGCGAGCGAAGATTCCGGCGCCGAGTTGTGGCGCGCCTATCGCACGGTCGCGGAGGAATGGGACAATTTCGCCACCAAGCGCATCGCCCGGCCGGCCGACATCTTCCCCGTGTTCCACGAACTGTTCCGGAAGGCGGAGGCATGACGCGCCCATATTCTTATCCTCCCCCGCGCGCGGGGGAGGTGGCGCGAAGCGCCGGAGGGGGGGGCAAGCGAAGCGCCCCCTCCGCCTCGCTATCGCTCGGCCCCTCCCCCGTAAACGGGGGAGGATCGGGAGCGCGCAAATGACGCTGCTGTTTGAAGGCTCCCAATGGGACTTCGCGACGCTCGACCGCGCCTATGCCGCGATCGGGGAGATCGCGCTGAACGATTTGGGCCTCGACGTCTATCCCAACCAGATCGAGATCATCTCGTCGGAGCAGATGCTCGACGCCTATTCCTCGCTGGCGATGCCTTTGATGTACAACCATTGGAGCTTCGGCAAGCTGTTCGCGCGAGAGGAGACGATGTACCGCGCCGGCTATTCCGCGCTCGCCTATGAGATCGTGATCAATTCCAATCCCTGCATTTCCTATCTGCTCGAAGAGAACACGATGACGATGCAGGCGCTGGTGATGGCGCATGCCGCCTTCGGTCACAACCATTTCTTCAAGAACAACTACCTGTTCCGGCAATGGACCAATGCGGAGGGCATCCTCGACTATCTCGCCTTCGCCAAGCGCTATGTCGCGGCGTGCGAGGAGCGCCACGGCCGCGAGGAGGTCGAGGCCGTGCTCGACGCCGCGCACGCGCTGATGGATCAGGGCGTCTTCCGCTACCGCCGGCCGCCGCGTCCGTCCAAAGAACGCGTCATCGAGAAGCGCCGCAAGCGCATGGAATACGAGGCCGAGGCTTATAACGAGCTGTGGCGGACGCTGCCTGCCGGCATCGAACCGCCCAGCGCGCCGCCGACGCCCGATCCGGAAGAGGAATTCGGCGTCGAAGACCGGCTTCCGGAAGAGAACATCCTGTACTTTCTGGAAAAGAATTCGCCCAGCCTGAAGCCCTGGCAGCGCGAGACGCTGCGCATCGTGCGCAACCTGGCGCAGTACTTCCACCCCCAGCGTCAGCTCAAGGTGATGAACGAAGGCTGCGCCACCTTCGTGCACTACACCATCATGAACACGCTCTACGAGCGCGGCCGGATCGATGAGGGTTCGCTGCTCGAGTTCCTCCACAGCCACACCAGCGTGGTGTTCCAGCCGGCCTTCGACGACAAGCGCTATTACGGCATCAATCCCTATGCGCTCGGCTACGCAATGATGGAAGACATCAAGCGCATCTGCGAGGCGCCGACGCAGGAGGACCGCGACTGGTTTCCGTCGATCGCCGGCTCCGGCGATGCGATGGCGGCGCTCAAGGATGCCTGGGCCAATTATCGCGACGAGAGCTTCATCGAGCAGTTCCTATCGCCCAAGCTGATGCGCGATTTCCGCTTCTTCTCGCTGTTCGACAAGGCGGACGATGCGGTCTACCGCGTCAGCGCGATCCACGACGAGCGCGGCTATCGCGAGGTACGCAAGGCGCTGGCCCGGCAATACGATACCGCCGGCGATCCCAACATCCAGGTGGCCGGCGCCGATCTCAAGGGCAGCCGCACGCTGCTGCTCGAGCACCGCATGCATCGCGGCGTGCCGCTCAACAACGCCCTCAAGGAACAGGTCCTCGCCCATGTCGAGCTCCTCTGGGGCCACGACGTGCGGCTCGAGGAAGTGGCGGCGTAGAAGACTTACGACTGGGTCTGCTGCGCGTCGGTCTGAACGGTGTGCGTCGTCGTCGCCTGGGTGCGGGTGATGTCCGCGGTCATTGCCACCAGCAGGCCCGCCGCCGCCAGGATGATTGCCCAGGTAAAGAATCTCGAGCCGCTGCTTTCGCCCGCGCCGTGCAGGCTGGTTTCGGTCTTCATCTGCCTCTCCTTTGGCGGTTAACCGCCCGTTCGCCATGGAGATAGGGCGCTTCCCCGAGGGGGCAAATTCTGCCAGCCATGCGTGCCGCACATGCTTGCGAACCTTGCAAAGCGGGCTCATGCTCCCTAGGGGGCAGTTCATACTAGTTGTGCCTGGGCCCACCATCGATGGCGGCGCGCGGCAAAGCTCCGCCGATGACCCAATCGGGGTACGAGAGCGCGCTGAACGTCGAGTGCCTGCTGCCGGCGGCCAGCGCTCCTAGCCGACCGCCGCCTTGTTCTTCAGCAGTTCGAAGAAATGGGCGCTGTGCTCGTTGCCCATCGTGAAATGCTTGGCGCCGGTGAAATCGGAGATCTTGCTCCAGTTGGCGGCCACGTCGTCGGCAGTGGCGGAGTGGCCGAGATTGACGCCGGCTGACTCCACGATCTGCGCCGAGGAGAACGCGCCGGCCGCGGCGGACACGATCGTGCCCGTCGGCGCATCGTCGCTTGCCAGATAGACGACCGCCGGCGTGACGTATTCGGGCTTCAGCATCTGCACCATTTCGGGCGGCATCAGGTTCTCGGTCATGCGCGTGCCGGCGACCGGGCAGATGGCATTGACCTTGATGTTGTCCTTGGCGCCTTCGAGCTTGAGCGAGTTCATGAAGCCGACAAGCCCGAGCTTGGCGGTACCGTAATTGGTCTGGCCGAAATTGCCGTAGAGTCCGGTGGAGGACGTGGTCACGACGATGCGGCCGTATTGCTGGTCGCGCATGATCTGCCAAACCGCCTTGGCGGGTTTCACGCTGCCCATGACATGAACCTGCATGACGGCGTCGAAATCCTTGAGCTCCATCTTGGCGAAACTCTTGTCGCGCAGGATGCCGGCATTGGCGATCAGCACGTCGACGCGGCCAAACGCGTCCATGGTCTGCTTGACAAGCTGCGCGACGCCCGCGTCGTCGGCGACCGAGGCGCCGTTGGCTATGGCCGTGCCACCGGCGGCAACTATCTCCTTCACAACCGCTTCCGCCGCGGCGGAATTGCCGCCGGTGCCGTCGACCGCCCCGCCCAGATCGTTGACGACGACTTTGGCGCCGCGCCGCGCGAACTCGAGCGCATGCGCGCGTCCCAAACCGCCGCCGGCCCCGGTGACGATGACGACCTTGCCGTCGAAGCGAATGGCCATGGACTGCTCCCGCGAATGGCTTTGCGCCGGAGTGATGGCCGAAAGGGGGAGCAAGGGTCAAGCGCCAATCCGGCTTCGAAGCGTCAGAATTTCGCGCGATGCCGCCCCCAGACATCCGGCGTCAGTTCGAACGCCCGTTGGGAGCCTATCGCATCGACGGCTGTCCAGCCGGCCTTCGCGAGAAAGCGCTCCCCGGCGGTGCGAGGTTGCAAGGCCGCATGGATCGTGGTTGCTCCCTCCCCGAACAGGAAATCCACAGCCGCGTTGTGAAGCTGCCTGCCGATGCCGTTGCGGATCAGGTACGGATGGACATGGAGCGCAGCAAGCTCTCCGGTGCGACGGTCGGCGAGCGCAAATCCGTATATTCGTGGACCGATGCGGCATACCCATCCGCGCCCTCCACCTGCGATGATGTCGGCATAGCGGCCGGCTTCCGAGTCCGCGGGGATTGCCGGATTGTTTTTCCCAACCTGTTTGCGGACGTCCAGCATCTCATCGAGATCGGCAAAGGTAGCCTGCGCAAAGGCGAAGGCGATCTGCGGGTCGACAGGCCAGTCATAGGAGCACCGGCTCACGCGGAATTGCATTCCGCATGCCCTGCAGGCGCAGGATCGCGCGGGCAACTCCGGGATGCGGGTCAGAAAGACCACCAAAGCGCGGACAAGATTTTGCCAAAGCGGATTGCGGCGAAGGACATCGGCGGAGCCGCAAGAGGGACATCTCAGCGTTTCGAAGGCGCCGAACATTTCGTCGATAAGTGCTGCGTATTCCCCTGTGGCGGCGGCATTGCCAAGGGCGACGGCCTCTTCGATATCGAAGGAGGAAATCTGCACGTGAGCGCCATGCAAGCCGATGGCTTGAAACCAGTTATTGCCCACATGATACGCGAACGCGACGAATGCAGGGATGCCTTCGGCTTCCAATCTGCCGCGCACGATATGGGCGAACGGCAGTTCGAAGAAGCGCGCCACCGTCACGAGCATCGCATCAGCCCTTCTGCGACATGCGCCCCCTGAGCCAGGCGTTGGCCGGATGCTCGACAAAGGTGGCCAGCAGCGCGCCCCAGACGACGCAGACGGCAAGCAACACGAAAGGCTCGATCCACCAGATCGCGGCCGGATCGACGTTCGGGTACCAGCGCTGTTCGAAATACCGGATCGATTGCAGCCAGAAGGTCTGGCCCAGATAGATCGCATAGGACCACGACCCCAGCACCAGCAAGGGCCGCGTCCGCATCAGCCGCGCCACCAGCCCGCGGTCGAAGGCGAGCGTGAAGATCAGCAGCGCCATCGCCAGCGCGACGAAGATGTCGCTCGGCCGATGCGCCCAGCCCGTGCGATAGATCGCATAGAGCAACGCCGCGACCGCGGCGAATTGCAGCGCCGAAAACGCGGACTCGGGGAGCCGGTCGGCGCCGCCGCCGAGGGCTTCGCGATAGAGCATCGCGAGCCCCGTGCCGATCGCGAAATTCGCCATGCCGCGGAAGATGCCGTTGTGGAAGGTGAGGTCGAGGCCATGGCCCGACGCCGCCGCGAGAAACGCCAGCGCCGCCGCGCCGGCCGTCACGATGGCAATGCCGCGCCACAGGCCGCCTTCCGCGAGCAGGCGGTAAAGCGGCATCAGCAGGCAGAGGAGGAATTCGATGCTCACGAACCACGATGCGCCGTTCCAGGTCAGGTACGGCAGGATGTTCCATGCCTGCACCAGGAAGAGGCTGGCGACAAAACCCTGCCAGGTGTTGATCGGGTGATAGCGCTGCTCGTAGATCGAAACATAATGGCCCTGTGCACCCAGCCAGCGCAGCAGCAGCACCAATGCCAGCATCGCCAGCAGCATGAACAGGTGAAGCGGATACAGCCGCGCCAAGCGCGCGCGCAGGAAGCTCGGATAGTGGAATCCGCTTTTCCCCGGTTGCCCGTAGACATGGGTCAGGATGAAGCCCGACAGGATGAAGAAGAATTCGACCCAGAGATAGCCCTTGGCCACGAGCGCGTCGAAGACGAAGAGATGCCGATAGCCGTGGCCTTCGCAGAAATGATAGAGCACCAGGATCAGCGGCGGCAGAGCGCGCGCGCCGGAAAGCGCCTTGATCTCGGCCGGTCGCTGCGCCATGTCGCCCCCGAATCGTCGCCGCGATTATGGCACGGTCAATGTCCGATCAGATGGATGGCCAACGTCTTCCACCAAGGCGCCACATCGAGATAGGCCGCGACTGCTTGCCAGAATGCGACCCAGGCAAGCGCAGGCAGGTAGACCGGATGAAGTCTGCGGCGGGTGATGAGATCGTAACCGCCTAGCGCGAGCATCAAGACGTCGGCGGGATACATCGACGCCAGAAAACCGGGCAAGCCGCCGCCGAAGGCATGGTTCAGGTCGGCGCCGATAAAGCGCGCCGTCCCGGCATTGCTGATATGCAAAGTCGCCAGAAGGATCAGCCGCTTGTGGGCCGAAGGATCTCCCCGGAGATAGAAGGCTGCCGCCGCCAGCCCTGCGAAGATGGTGATGTCGGTGAACTGGACGGACAGGAAGGCAGGATCGCTGTCCGCCGTGCCCCAATGATAGCGTTGCATGACAATCGCCGTGGCCGGACCGATCACCACCATGGCGGCCGCCAGCGCCATGCCGAAGATGCCGAGTTGACGGTGGCGCGCGTGGCGGCCGCGGCGGATCAAGGTGACCTGCGCGGTGAGCAGGATCAGCCAGCCCACGAAAGCTGCGGCATGCACATGGAGGATGATCGGGTAGGGCGGCGCGTTGCTCTTGATATGGGCGACGATCTCCGGGACGAAGCCCGCCAGGATTCCGAACCAAATCAGCAGCACATTGGTGAGAAAGAAGTTGCGGTCCCAGCGGTGGCTGGGCGCAAACGAGGCGGGCCGGTTCGGCGCGGCGCCCTGCAAGATATCGGCCGTCATCCCTCGACCCCGCATTGACCGCGCCATTCAATCAGCGGCGCCGCGTGTTGTGAAGCGCCGGCGCTGTGCATTGACAGAGCGCCCGGCCTCGGCTTTGTTTCGGCCATGGGGACTTCGCGGTCTCCCCACGAGGCGGCACGCCCAAGTATCGCGTCCTGACGAACGAAAAGGGACGCAACATGTCTGCGATCAATTGCATCGATATCGAAAAGCTGCAGCGCCTTGTGGGCACGCATCGCTGTCCGGCGCTCATCGACCTGCGCGCAAGCGCGGATCTGCTCGTGCCGTCGTCGCGACCGCGAAGCGCAGCGCAGCTCCAGGGTTGGGCCAAGGAGCTCGATTCCAAGAACGCGGTCGTGATCTGCGACGACGGCAGGTCCGAAAGCCCGGGCGTCGCCGCCTGGCTGCGCCAGCGCGGCGTCGAGGCCGAGGTGCTGGAGGGCGGCTTTGCGGCATGGCGGCAGGCAGGCCTGCCGCTGGTCTCCGAGGCGGCGCTTCCCAAGCGCGACGCGCTGGGCCGCACGCGCTGGGTGACGCGTGAACGGCCCAAGGTCGATCGCATCGCCTGCCCTTGGCTGATTCGCAGATTCGTCGATCCCGACGCAGTCTTCCTGTTCGTCGCGCCGGGAGACGTGCCCCGGGTCGCGGCGCAACTCGACGCGGCCGCGTTCGATGTCGAAGGCGAGGGCGTGGTGTGGAGTCACGACGGCGAACGCTGCACCTTCGACGTGATGGTCGATGGTCTTGGCCTTTCCGGCTTCCCGGCGCTGAAGCGCCTCGCGCTGATCGTGCGGGGGGCGGACACGTCGCGGCTCGATACGGCGCCGGAAGCGGCCGGCCTGCTAGCGGCCTCGCTCGGTCTTTCGCGCATGTACACCGACGATCATGCGCAGCTCGATGCCGGCATGGCTCTTTACGACGCATTCTATCGCTGGTGCCGCGATGCGTCCGCCGAGACGCACAATTGGACTTCGCACAAGCCGAAGGCGAAGCGATGAGCGAAGGCGCGTCTGCGAACTTGCAAACCGGCGGGGCCGCGGCCGCGTCCGTTCCCTTGCGTGAGGCCGCCTGGGTATGGGCCCGGGTCGCGGCACTCAGCTTCGGCGGGCCGGCCGGGCAGATCGCGGTGATGCACCGCATCCTGGTGGAAGAGAAGCGCTGGATCGGCGAGACGCGATTCCTGCACGCCCTCAACTACTGCATGCTGCTTCCGGGACCGGAGGCGCATGAGCTCGCCATCTATATCGGTTGGCTGATGCATCGCATGCGGGGCGGTCTGATCGCGGGCGGCTTGTTCGTGCTCCCGGGCCTGGTGACGCTCTCGATCCTGAGCTGGGCCTATGCCGCGTTCGGCCATGTCGGCTGGGTGCAGGCCGTGTTCTTCGGCCTCAAATGCGCGGTGCTCGCGATCGTGCTCGAGGCGTTGCTGCGCGTCGGCAGGCGCGCGCTCAAGAGCAAGGCGTCGGTAGCGATCGCGGCGCTGGCATTCTTGGGCATCTACGTTTTCGCTCTGCCGTTTCCTTTGATCGTTGCCGCGGCAGCCGCGATCGGCCTAATCGGATTTCGTGTCGCGCCCAAAATTTTTGATTCGCGGGCCGACCGGCATGCAGCCGGCGAGAAATCCGCGCTGCTCGACGCCGCTCTGGCGCAGGAGACACCGCAGCATCTGCGCCCGTCCTGGAAGCGCTTCGTCGCCGTTGCCGTTGTGGGCGGTGCGATCTGGCTTGCACCGCTTGCCATCCTGCTCGTGACCCAGGGCACATCGAACGTCTTCACCCAGATCGCGGGCTTCAATTCCAGGATGGCGGTCGTGACCTTCGGCGGGGCCTATGCGGTGCTGGCGTACATGACGCAGCAGGCGGTCTCGACCTATGGCTGGCTCAAGCCGGGCGAAATGCTGGTGGGCTTGGGATTTGCCGAGACCACGCCCGGGCCGCTGATCTGTGTCGTTCTCTTCGTGGGCTACATGGCCGCGTACCGAAACCCGGGCGCCTTGCCGCCCGCTTTCGCAGGGCTGCTGGGCGGCTGGCTTGCGATGTGGATGACGTTCGTGCCGCCTTTCATCTGGATCTTTCTGGGCGGTCCCTACATCGAGGCACTGATCGGCAATCGCGCCCTCGGCGCAGCGCTCTCGGCGATCACGGCGGCGGTGGTGGGTGTGATCCTCAATCTCGCGCTCTGGTTTGCGCTGCATACGCTTTTCGGACGCACCGTCGCCTTCGATCGCTTCGGCCTTCACTTGAGCGTGCCGCTGCTCGCAAGCCTGAACCTGCCGGCGCTGGTCCTCTCCGTCGCGGCCGCGGTGGCGATGCTGCGCTTCAAGGTACCGATGTTCGCGACCCTCGCGGCTTGTTCGCTGGCCGGTCTGGCCTTCTACGCTTAAGGCCCTGTTGCCTCGCCCCTGCTCTCGCGGAAGGATGCCGCGTCCGGGGGCTCCATGATTCTTCATCTGCAGTCGGCGCTGGGGGTCGTGGTCATCGTCGCCCTGGCCTGGCTTTTGTCCGAGGACAAGCGCGCCTTCCCCTGGCGCATGGCGGCCGTCGCTCTGGCCTTGCAGGCGGGCCTGGCGCTGCTACTGCTCGAAGCACCGCCGGCGCGCGCGGCGCTGCTGGCCCTCAACGGCGCAGTCGATGCGCTGACATCTGCGACGCGGGCCGGAACCTCTTTCGTCTTCGGCTTCGTCGGCGGCGGGACCGCGCCTTTTGCCGTGACCAATGCCGCAGGCCTGGTCAGCTTCGCGTTCCAGATCCTGCCGCTGGTGATCGTGATCTCGGCACTGTCGGCGTTGCTCTGGCATTGGCGCATCCTTCCCGCGATCGTCGGCGCTTTCGCATTCGTGCTGCGCAAGCTTCTGCGCATCGGCGGTGCGGTGGGGCTTGGCAGCGCGGCCACGATCTTCATCGGCATGGTCGAGGCGCCGCTGCTGATCCGGCCGTACCTTCTGCGGCTCGCGCGATCGGAGCTCTTCATCCTGATGACCGTCGGCCTGGCCTCGGTCGCGGGTACCGTGTTCTTCCTCTATGCCAGCATCCTCAAGCACACAGTGCCGGGCGCGCTGGGGCACATCCTCATTTCCTCGATGATGTCGCTGCCGTCGGCGATCCTGATCGCGCGCGTGATGATCCCTGGCGAAGGCGGGGTCGCGACCGAAGCGGCGTCGGATCTCAAATACCGCTCTAGCATGGATGCAATCGCTCGCGGCACCGAGGACGGCCTCAAGATCTATCTTCAGATTCTCGCCATGCTGCTTGTCATGGTGGCGCTGATCGCGCTCGCCGACGGCATCCTTGCGCATTTGCCCCAGGTGGCGGGTGCCCCGCTTTCGCTGGAGCGCGTCTTCGGCTGGCTGTTCGCGCCGCTGGTCTGGCTGTTCGGCGTCCCGTGGCGCGAAGCCGCGACCGCCGGCAGCCTGATGGGCACCAAGACCATCTTGAACGAGCTGGTGGCCTATTTGAGGTTAGCGTCACTGCCGCAAGGCGCGCTCGATCCGCGCGCCACCCTGATCATGGTCTATGCCATGTGCGGCTTCGCCAATCTGGGTTCGGTGGGGATCATGATCGCCGGTTTCAGCACGCTCATCCCGGAGCGGCGCGACGAAATCGTGCCGCTGGCCCTGCGCGCCATGGTCGCGGGAACACTGGCCAGCGGCCTCAACGGCGCGATGATCGGGCTTTTGCCGGTCATTTGATTGCCATAAAGCTTGGTCCCTATGACAGAGCATTTGGTTCGAGCGGGGGCTCGATGAGCACTGACGGCGCGCCCGGCGCGACGCACTTCCGGTTTCGCTTCGTGCCGGTCCTGACAGCCGTCCTGCTGGGATTCGGGCTGCCCTATCTGGCGGGGGAAATCGTCGAGGAACTGCGGCATTACACGCATCTGGTGCCGGCCTTCGCCGACAAGACCGGCTGGTCCAGCGCCACCCATGCCGTCCTGCTCGTCCTGACGCTGATCGCGATCGCGGCCATGCGCTGGCTGGTGCCCGCCGATTACGGGCTGCATCCTCCGCGCGACAAGTCCTATCTCGTTTGGGCGGTCGTCTGGGGCGTAGGCGGGGGAATCGTGCTGGGAGCGCTGCAGTATCTGGGCGACCTATCCTCCCAGGAGATCTACAGGACCCATGCCGACGCGCTGGCGAGCGCCAAATCGCTGGGCGCGTTGCTGAACTACGGTGTTTTCGTTGGGCCGGCGCAGGAGGTCCTGTTCCGTGCGCTGCTGGTCACGTTCCTGGCGGCGAAGATGCCGGGGACATGGTCCATCGGCGGCAGGCCGATCGAGGCCGCCGGCGTCACGGTGGGCCTCATCTACGCCCTCTTTGAGATGACGATCTTTCCCAGCGCGCTGGCGACGATCGGCTACGTGCTGTGCCTTGTGGTGATGGGAACCGTGTACGCGTATTGGCAGCTGCGTTCGCGCAGCGTCGTCGCTCCTATCGTCGGTCACAGCCTCGCCGGGATGGTCATGTACGTCGTGTCGGTAGGCCTGACGCTGGCATAGGCGATCGGGTCAAAGGCGAGACGGAAGCCCGAACGCCTTCGCCAGAAGCTCATAGGATCTCAGCCGCGAGGCGTAGTCGTAGGTGATGGTCACGATCACCAGTTCATCCGCGCCGTGCGCCGACGCAAGCGCAAGGAGCTGCGCCCGCACCTGATCAGCGGTGCCGACGACGGAGCGCCGCTCGACGCTGCGCAACAACGCGCGCTCCTGCTCCGTGAAGGGATAGTCGCGCGCCTCGTCCGGCGAGGGGAAGGGGATCGGACGATTGGTCAGCAGCCGCACGACCCAGAGATTGCGCGACGCCGCCAGGTCGTGGGCTTCTTCCTCGCTCTGCGCTGCGAGCGCCGCCACGCCCATCGAGACGAGAGGTTGCGGACATTGTTCGCTCGGCTTGAAACGCTCGCGATAGGCGGCGACCGCCTCCTCGCTGTTTTCCGGGCTGATGAAATAGGCGTGGGAGAACGGCAGGCCGAACTCGGCCGCATAAACCGCGCTATGAACGCCGGAGCCGAGCAGCCACAGCTGCGGCCCCGCGCTCGGCGCCCGCGGCATCGCATGGATGCCGCGATAGGGATGATCTTCGGGCAGCGGCCTGCGCCCCGCTGCATCGTCGAGGAATTGGCGTAGCAGGTGGATCTGGCTCGGAAAGGCGTCGATGCCCCAGCCCTGAGGTCCGGCCTGGAGCGCGCGTGCCGTCATCGCGTCGCTGCCCGGTGCGCGGCCGAGCCCCAGGTCGATGCGGCCGGGGTTGAGTACCTCGAGCATGCGAAACTGTTCGGCGACCTTGAGCGGGCTGTAATGGCTGAGCATCACGCCGCCGGAGCCGACGCGAATGGCGCGGGTCTCGCTCGCAACCTTGCCGATCAGGATTTCCGGACAGGAACCGGCAAACGAGTTCGAGTTGTGATGCTCGGCAAGCCAATACCGGTGGTAGCCAAGCGCGTCGCAGGCCTTCGCCAAAGCCACCGTTTCCGCCACCGCGTCGGCCGCGCTGCCGCCTTGGCGGATGGGCGATTGATCCAGGACGGAAAGGCGCATATTCGATCTCGGGCTTTCAGCAAGCCTTTACCACATCCTTTACATTTGGCACGGACACTCGCGCCATGGCCGAGCCCTTCCGAAACATGCCGCCGCAGCCTGAGAACGAGCTCGAGATCCCCGAATTCTCGACCGGCCGCATCCTCACGCTCGACCAGATCGAGAGCGAGACCCTTCGCACGGTGGCCCGCAATTGGAACGCTTGCCGCGGCGAAAGGCGCTTTCCGCCGCGCGCCGCGATCACGCCGCGTGGATTGGGCCGGACGCTGCGCCATGTGAGCTTGCTGCGGGTCCTCGATGGCGGCGCGGATTACGAATACCGCGTCGTGGGCGATGTGCAGGTGCAGGCCTATGGCGAGAATTTCCGCAACATGCGGCTCAGCGCACTGGCCAAGCGCCATCCGAAATTCGCCGAAGGGATGCGGATCTTCTTCGACGGCGTGCGCATGGGCCGCGATCCGTTCGGCTACCGCGGCTGGATCGGCCGCGACATGCCCCACACGCGCTTCTCCTATCACGAGATCGCCTACTTCCCTCTCGGCGAGACGGACGATGCCGTGGATCACGTTCTTCTGGCGGGCGTCTATGTCGTGCGCGGAGACGGAAAGAAGGCATAGTCCGCCCTAGCCGTTGGGATCGACCGCCGGCCCCTGATCGCCGCCGAACAGCAGCAGCAACAAGACCCTCAGAATCTCATCCCCCGTTGGGATCGATGGCGGGGCCCTGGTCGGCGCCGAACAGCCATAGGAACAGGAACTTCAGCATCTCAGCCTCCGTTGGGATCGACGCCCAAGCCTTTCGGCCGGCCGAGAATGAGCAGCAGGAAATGGGCAAGCATATGCGCCTCCGGTCTGTGAAAAATGGAATTGTCCACACATCGCCCCAGAGTAGAAGTAACGTTCCCTTGAAACACGCGAGCGTGAATGCGCTAGTGTGAATTCGCGATACCGGAGAAGACGAAGGATGCCGCTCGATCTCGAAACCCGCGATCAGCTTCTCGCCACCGTGCGCCGCTTCGTGCGCGAGACTTGCGTTCCGCTGGAGGCAATTGTCGCCGAAACCGATCGCATGCCGGACCGCGTCATCGAAGGAATGCGTGCGCTCGGGCTGTTCGGCATCTCGATCCCGCAAGAGCATGGCGGCCTCGGCCTCGGCATGGAGGAAGAGGTCCTCGTCGCCATGGAGCTCGGGCATACCTCGCCCGCCTTCCGCTCCGTGATCGGGACCAATGTCGGCATCGGCAGCCAGGGCGTAGTGATGTTCGGCAGCGAGGCGCAGAAGCGCGAATGGCTGCCCAGGCTCGCAAGCGGGGAGATCGTGTCGAGTTTCTGTCTCACCGAGCCTGGCGCCGGCTCCGATGCCGCCTCGCTGAGGACGACCGCAATCCGCCAGGGCGACCACTATGTCGTCAACGGCACCAAGCGTTTCATCACCAACGCGAACCGGGCGGGCATGTTCACCTTGATGGCGCGCAGCGATCCTGCGCGTAAAGGCGCCGGCGGCATCTCCGCCTTCATCGTGCCGGCGAACCTGCCCGGCATCCATGTCGGACCGCCGGAAAAGAAGATGGGCCAGCAGGGCGCCCACATCTGCGACGTCGTGTTCGAGGACGTCCGGGTCCCCGCCGATCTGCGGCTGGGCGAGGAAGGCGACGGCTTCAAGGTCGCGATGCAGGTGCTCGATCGCGGACGGCTGCATATCGCCGGCGTGTGCGTCGGCGTGGCGGAGCGGCTGATCGGCGAGGCGGTGAATTACGCGCGCGAACGCGAACAGTTCGGACAGAAGATCGGCGAGTTCCAGCTCGTCCAGGCGATGCTCGCCGATTCCAGGACAGAGTCTTATGCCGCGCGCTGCATGGTGCTGGACGCCGCATGCAAGCGCGACGCGGGCGAGAAGGTGACCATGGAGGCGGCCTGCGCGAAATACTTCGCCTCGGAGATGGTGGGACGAGTCGCCGACCGCGCGGTGCAGATCTTCGGCGGCGCCGGCTATGTCGCCGATTACGGCATCGAGCGCTTCTACCGCGACGTGCGCATCTTCCGCATCTACGAGGGCACCAGCCAGGTGCAGCAGCTCGTCATCGCGCGCAACATGCTGAAGGGCGACTGACTTTCCGATCGGGAAATGCGCCGGATGGGACTTCCACTCACAATCGAGCAATGGCGTTGATGTCGGCCGGCGACGAACTCGAAAATCTCCTCGCCGATATCCGCGCCTGCCGGCTGTGCGAGGCTGAGCTGCAGCCGAGGCCGGTCCTGCATGTCAGCCGCACCGCGAAGCTCTGCATCGTCAGCCAGGCGCCGGGGTTGCGCGTGCACCAGACGGGGCTCTCCTTCAACGACCGCTCCGGCGACCGGCTTCGCGATTGGATGGGGATCGATCGCGAGACCTTCTATGACGGCACGAAGATCGCCATTGCCGCGATGGCATTCTGCTTCCCGGGATACGACGACGCGGGCAGCGACAGGCCGCCGCCGCGCGCGTGCGCCAGGCACTGGCGCGAACGCCTCTTCGGGGCACTGCCGCAGTTCCCGCTGATGCTGCTCGTGGGCAGCTATGCCCAGAACTGGCATCTCGGCGCGCGCGCCAAGTCCACGATGACCGAGACGGTCAAGGCTTGGCGCGAATACAGACCGCGTTATATTCCCCTGCCGCATCCGTCCTGGCGCAACACCGGTTGGCTCAAGAAGAATCCATGGTTCGAAAGCGAATTGCTTCCCGCTCTGCGGCGGCGCGTGCGGCGTGTGTTGTCGTCCTGACGTTGCTTTGCGCCTGCGCGCCGCGGATCGCGGGGCAGGGACTTGAGAACGCAATGCCAGCCGTTACCGAGGACGCGTTCGTCACGCGCGACGGTCTGCACCTGCCGCTGCGCCATTGGGATGCGTCCAACCCGATTGCCGTGATCGTCGCGCTGCACGGCATGAGCGACTATTCCAACGCCTTCGACATGCCTGCGACCTGGTGGGCGGCGAAGGGCATCACCACGCTGGCTTACGATCAGCGCAGCTTCGGCCGGTCGCCCCAACCCGGCATCTGGCCGGGCGCCGATGCGCTGCGCCGCGACCTGGGGGATTGCGTCGAGGCCGTCCGCGAAAAATATCCACGCCTGCCGGTGTATGTGCTCGGCGAGAGCATGGGTGGCGCGGTCGTCCTGTCGGCTCTGGCGAGCGGCCATCGTCCGCGCGCCGACGGCGTGATCCTGGTGGCGCCCGCGGTATGGTCGCGCAGCGACATGCCGCTGTCCTATCGCGCGGCGCTGTGGCTGACGGCGCATACGATGCCGTGGCTGATGCTGTCCGGAAAAGGCCTCAAGATCTGGCCTTCGGACAATATCGAGATGCTGAAGAAATTGGCGCGCGATCCGCTGTTCCAGCACCAGACTCGCGCGGACGCGATCTACGGTCTCGCCGATTTGATGGACCAGGCGCGGCGGGCACCGGAAAAACTGCAGCCGGACGCGCCACCGATCCTGTTCCTCTATGGCGCGAACGATCAGATCATTCCCAAGGAGCCGACGGAAGCGGTGATCGCTTCACTGGGCGGGCGCGCCAAGGTCATGCGCTATCCGCACGGCTATCACATGCTGCTGCGCGATCTGGACGGCAAAACGGTGTGGACCGACGTGCTCGACTGGATCGCGAGCAGGCGGTCCACACCGGATTGATCAGCGCGGCGGCGGAGGCGGCCGGTTGTTCTCGTCGTAAGGCGCGCCGTTGGGACCGTTGTCCGGTCCTTGATCGTCGCGACCGCGCGGACCGCCGTCGGGACCCTGCATGTCGTTCGGCTGCGCAGGCACCTGTTCCCAGCCGCCGCGGCACGACTTGATATAGGGGTAATAGCCTTCCGGATTGGCGCAATGGTACCATGTGCCGTAACCGCCGCCCTGGTCGTAACCGCCCTGGTCGTAACCGCCGTTCTGGTCGCCCGGGCCGGCGCCATCGTCGTCATAGTCGCCGTCTTCGTCGTAGTAGTAGCTCGAGACGACTTCGGGGTACGGGTAGATCGGGGCCGGGTACCAGTACCAAGCGCCGTCCACGCCCCACCACCAGCCGAACCGGCCATGCCACCACATGTGACGCCAGTGGCCGCCGACCCACAGGCGGTGCTCGACCGGCGTGAAATGATGGAAATCGTGTCGGAACACGAACCCGGCGTGGGGATGAAAGCCGGGATGGCCCGGATGAACCCATGCCTGCGACGGCTGCGCTGTCACGGCCGCGCCGAGCAGCAGGGCGGAAAGAAGGGTCTTTTTCAGCATGATGGGGAACTCCTGGTCGGATTCCTGAACACTCTCAGCCGCGATTGTTTCCTGCCGATCCTGAACCGGACATGAACTGAACCGGCTCGAGACGTGGCGGGCAAATCCTGCTACGCGGAAATCTGCCCCCGACAGGATTGTTCGACGAATTCCTGGAACTGGACCACCCCGTTCTCGAACACCAGCGACAACCGCCCGCGGTCATAGATGCCGGCTTCGAGGTTCTTCTGCACCCGCTCGCAGATCGCGATGTCTTCCTTCACCACGCTCAGGCTCCAGTCGAGGACCTCGTCCTTGGCGTCCTTCGGATCGATGAAGTAGTAGCAGTAATGGAGCTTGAGCTTTCGCGGGCCGACGGGCTCGATTTGCTCCACGCTCATGCCCCACGAATACATGTTGATGAAGAAGCCCGGCAGCCGCCACAGCCACAAGCCGTCGCTCAAGCCGCCATCGCGCGCTTGCGCGGAATGCTTCTGCAACACGCTGCCCAGCGTCTCCACGCGGTAACTCGCCATGTCGATGGAGGCGTTGAGGCCGGGATGGATGGTCGGCACATGCCAGCCCTCGGCATAATTGTCCGCATAGGTCTTCCAGTTGACGTCCGCTTCGAGGGTGAGCTTGCGCGCCAGGTGCATGCGCTCGAGCGGGAAACGCAGCGCGGCCTCGCTGACGTCCTGCATCCATTGTTCCAGCGAAGGCGCAGTTGCGTCGAGGCAGACGAAGACGAGGCCGCGCCAAGTCTCGCAGCGCACGCCAAACAGTCCGTATTCGGATTTCTCGAGGTGCATTGCGGGCGCGTGGAGGAGCGTGCCGTCCAACCCATAGCGCCAGCCGTGATAGGGGCAGGTGAGCTTGTCGAGGTGGCCGCACGCCTCGAGCACCAGCGGCGAGGCGCGGTGGCGGCAGACATTGTGAAATGCGTTCAGCTTTTCATCGGATTTGATCACCACGATCGGATATCCCGCGACCATCGCCGAGATGTAGTCGCCGCGATCGCGGAGATCCTCCAATCCGCCCACGAGAACCCAGTTCTTCGCCCAGATTTCCCGCCGCTCGATCGCCCAATCTTCCTCTGCCCAATAGGCGCGCGCCGGCAAGGTTTCGGGCTCGCGCGGCCGCACGATTTCGTTCATGGATCGGCTCCGGAAATGTGAGCCGCATTGTGCTCCAATTCGGCCTGCCCGTACAAGCGGGCAACGAATCTGTCATGCTCCATGCAAGGGGAGTCACGACATGAAAATCACGATCGGATATGCGCTCGCGGCCGCGCTGGTGTTGTCGGCGCCGTGCGCGGAGGCGGCGCCCTTCACCATGGAGCAGGTGCTGTCCTATCCTTATGCCGGCGGTCTCGTGGCCGCGCCGTCGGGCGGGCACGTCGGCTGGGTGCGAAATGTCGCCGGCGTGCGCAACGTCTGGGTCGCCGACGCGCCGGCCTACAAGGCGCATGTGGTGACGTCCTTCAAGGAGGACGACGGCCAGGAAATCACGCAGCTCTCGTTCTCGGCCGACGGCAAGTGGCTGCTGTTCGTGCGCGGCGGCGACCACGATGCCAACTGGGAAGGCGAGGTGGCGCCCGTTCCCGACGCACGGCCCGAGCAGCAGAAGGTGACCATCTGGGCCGTCGCGCCCAAGGGCGGCAAGGCGGCGGTGCTCGCGGAGGGCGACGCTCCCACGATCTCACGGCAGGACGAGGTCGCCTTTGTCGTGAAGGATCAGGTCTGGTCCGTTCGGCTCGGCAGCAAAGCAAAGCCGGCGCTGTTATTCTTCGATCGCGGCAAGGATCGCGATCTGACGTGGTCGCCCGACGGCGCGCGTCTCGCATTCCGCTCCGACCGCGGAGATCATTCCTTCATCGGAATTTTCGGCGGCAGATCGAAGCCGCTCGTCTACATCGCGCCCACGACGTCGCGCGATCTTTCGCCGCGCTGGTCGCCGGATGGACGCCGGATCGCGTTCGTGCGGTTGCCCGGCGAGGGCGGGGCACCGGTGCCGATCCTGAAGTTGACACCCGACCCCTGGGCGATCTGGGTCGCCGATGCGTCGAGCGGGGTCGCGCACCCGGCCTGGACGAGCCCCGAAACGCTGCACGGCTCGTTTCCCCGCACGGAAGGCAACGCCAATCTCAACTGGGTGGGCGGCAAGCTGGTCTTTCTCGCCGATCTCGACAACTGGCCGCATCTCTATGCCGTGGCCGCTGGCGGCGGCGCGATCCGGCTGCTGACGCCCGGTCCGTTCATGGTGGAGCACGTCAACGTCAGCCGCGACGGCCAGTATCTGGTCTACAGCGCCAACACCGGATCGACGCGTGACGACGGCGACCGGCGTCACATCTTCCGCGTCGGTGTCGACGGCGGCGCGCCGTTCGCCGTCACGGCGGGCGAAAGCATCGAATGGGAGCCGGTAGCGGCCGACGCAAGCCATGTCGCATTCATCTCGACAGGCGCGCGCCGGCCGCCGGTCGCTGCCATCGCCGGCATCGACGGCAAGCAACGGCGCGATCTCCTGGCCGACGATGTTCCCGCTGCCTATCCATCGCAGGCTTTCGTGCTGCCCCGATCGGTAAGCTTCCGCGCCGCAGACGGCACGCTGGCGCATGGACAGGTTTTTCAATCGCCGGAAAGTGGAGCGGCGAAGCCCGGCGTGATCTTCGTCCATGGCGGGCCGCCGCGGCAGATGCTGCTTGGCTGGCACTACATGGACTATTACAGCAACGCCTATGCGGTGAATCAGTACCTCGCGACGCATGGGTTCACGGTGCTGGCGGTGAACTATCGCCTCGGCATCGGCTACGGGCACGACTTCGCAAATCCCGAGCACGCCGGCCCGACGGGCGCGAGTGAGTACCAGGACGTCGTTGCGGGCGCGAAGCTTCTCCAAGCCCTGAAGGGCGTCGACGCCGCGCACATCGGCATCTGGGGCGGCTCCTATGGCGGCTATCTGACAGCGATGGGGCTGGCGCGCGATCCCGAGATCTTCAAGGCGGGAGTCGATCTGCACGGCGTCCACGACTGGTCGCGCTTCCTGGATGTCTGGTTCCGCCCCGCGAGCGCGCGCTACGAAAAGGGCGACCGCGACCAGGCGCTCAAAGTCGCTTTCCTGTCCTCGCCGATCGCCGATCTGTCGAAGTGGAAGGGCCCTGTGCTGCTGATCCATGGCGACGACGACCGCAATGTCCAGTTCGAGCAAACCGTCGATCTGGCGCGGCGGCTGGATGCGCGGCATCTGCACTATGACGAGCTGATCCTGCCGGACGAGATCCACGGATTCCTGCGCCACGCCTCCTGGCTTCGCGCGGACACGGCGACGTCGGCATATCTTGCGGAGAGCCTAGCGGCGCGGCCGTAATAGGATCATGTCCTGCATGTTGCCAACGAAGGCGGGAAGAATGGCGAGAATCTCGAACCATTCGCTCCAGCGTTCGCGAATGTAGTCGTGGGTGTGATAGATATTTCGGTAATAGCTGTCGTCGGATGTCACGCCCTTCAGCGTATTCTCGATTCCGGTGTCGCAGAAGCCGCGCGTCTTCAGCGCCTCGCGCACCGACGGCGGATAACTCGCATTGAACAGCGACGTTGCGCCGTTGACCGATACGGCTACCACGCCGCCGGGCTTGACGACGCGGGCGAGTTCCTTGAGCCAGGCGAACTGGTCCTCTTCGCGCAAATGGGTGAAGATCGAAATGCCGATCGCCACATCGAAGCGGCCGGCCTCGAATTGCGTCCGCGGCTCGAGACCTTGCAGCTCGAAGCTGCCGTTTGGAATATTGGCGCGGCACCAGGCGATGGCCTCGGCGTCGATATCGATGCCGGTGTAGCTGCCCTGGCCGGACAGATACTTGGCCAGCCTGCCGCAACCGCACCCCCAATCCAGAAGGCGTAAGGATGCCCATGGCGCATGCAGGTGAGGGGTGAGCGCTTCCTCGAGTTTGCGCTTGAGTGCATAGCCCCACTTGTCGAACACCCGCGGGCTCAACCAGATCGCGCGGTTGGTGAGCTTGGCGGGCGGAAGCGGGACGGCCGCGAAGCTGCCGGGCCGCGCAAGGTGGAACTGATCCCAGTCTCGCAGCGGCTTCCCGTCTTCCGTTACCAGCCGCAGCACCGCTTCCTCGGCCCCGTCGAACAGGGCGCCGACCGGCATCATCCCGCGCAGGCCGATCGCTTCGCCGGGCAGCTCGAGATAGTCGACGCCGGGGACCGGCTTGCCGCCGGCTGCGAGCCTGAGCCGCGGCGGCGGCCAGGCAGCGGGCCGGACGATGCCGTCGACCAGAATGGTCTCGCCGCGCTCCTCGATCTGCGGTAGCCACCAGGCGGTCTGCGGCGTGCCGGGATCGTAGGAATCCATGCTTTCCAGGATGTGACTGAAGCCCCAAGACTTCGCGGAAAAGGGCCTTTTTGTCTACGCTTTTTGTGATGGCCAAGCGGCAATAAACGCCGATTTCAAGGCCGCAAATTTGCAACAAACCTGCCGCAGAACAAATCTATAATGCGCCGGAACGGGGTCGCCCCTGCTCCGTTCTCTCACCCGACGCCAGCCGGAAAGTTCGTAAGATGGGACTGCCGCTTTCCCCGGGCATCATTGCCGGAGCCTATGAATTCTTGCGCATGACGCCGCCATTTAGGGGCTGGAAACTGCCTCAGGCCGCGGAGGTGGAATTCGTGGTTTCGCGCCACCGCAACCACGTGGCCTACCATCGCGGCCGCCGCCGCAAGGTGCGCTCGCACGAGATCGGCGTCTCGGAAGTGTGCGTCGGCCACACCAACACGCTGTTGCGCGCCATGGCGCATGAAATGATACATCAGTACCAGCAGCGCGCGCGGACCGAGACGCCGCACACCGAGCACAATGCGGAATTCCTGCGGCTTGCGCGCCTGGTCTGCCGCTATCACGGCTGGGACGAGAAGGAATTCCTGTAGAGGTCCCCGCCACTTTTCGTCGGATCGGGAGGTTGCGACCGCTTTTGCCGGCGCGCCTTGAATCCCACATACAGGCTGGCGGCCGCGAGCGCATAAAGCATCCAATCGACGACGCTGTTGACCGAGTCCGGAAGAACGAGTCCGGCGACTCCGAAGCAGACCGACGCGGTGAACGACAATTGCTTCCAGGGCAGGGAATACGCCTTGCGGGTCTGCTTCCATTCGCGCAGTTCATCCTCGATGGACGGCGCCGGCGGACGCGGCTCCGGCAGGGATTGCCTGTCCTCGCTGTCGTTGACGGCGATGGCCGGGCTGGAGGCTTGGCGCTGAGGCCGCTCGGCGAGCGAAGCTTGCAGAGGCCTGCCGGCGACGCGTCGGCCAAACGCCGGACGATTGGGCATGGACTTAATCCCGCGGTGCGCCCCAACCCTGCGGCATCCGGCTTAGAACGGCGTTAAGAAATTCGAACGATTTTGAATCGCGCAGCGACGATTCGCAGCGCAGGGATTGAACCTGCGACCTGGCTAGACACCTTCACCCGGTGCGGTGCGGGGGTTCGTCTGATCATGTGGCTAGAGGGACATTTCGAGAATATCGAGGCCGCGCTGAGCCATCTGGCGAGTGATGGTCAGGGCGGGAAAGAGCATAAGGACTTCTTCTTCAGCGGAGATAAGCAGGCCGTTTTCGCGGCAAGTGTCGCCGACCGCAGAGGCGTAGGCGTCGTCCACAAGTTTTATGCCGATGGCGAAGCCTTTGCCCTGAGTGATGGCTTTGCCTTTGAAAGTCATCTGAGCGAGCCGAGAAAGAAAATACTCGCCGAGTCGGTTTGTATTTTCGAGAAGCTTGTTCTGATGACGCGTGAGATAGCGCAGATTTGCCAGGGCAGCGGCGACGGCGCGCGGGTGCCAGCCATAGGTGGAATAGAGCCCGAAATCCTCCTTGATGGCGCTTGCTATTTTGGACGTCGTGATCACGGCCCCTAGGCCGCCGTAGCCCCCGGTGATCGCCTTGGAGACGCAGAGAATATCGGGTTCAAGATCGAAATGCTCACAGGCAAATAGCTTTCCTGTCCGTCCAAACCCCGTGGCCACTTCATCGGCGATGAACAGAGTGCCGTAGCGGGTGCAAAGTTTGCGCACCCCAATGATGAACTCCCTGTCGGGAACCAGAGCGCCCAGATTGCAGATGATCGGCTCCATGATGAAGGCGGCAACGTCACGCTTTTTCAACAAGGTCTCCACCTTGCCAAGCGCCTTGCGATCGAGCGGCGGTTTGATCTTGTGGCAGTTCGGAAGGAGGTTTTTGAACGTTTCGCGGTTTTGCGCTGCACCGATGCTCATCGTGGCGATGGAGTTGCCATGGTAGCTGTCTTCAATCGAGACGAACTTGCCGCGCCCGGTGTAGGCCATTGCAATTTGCAGGGCCCCTTCGACGGATTCAGTGCCACCGGTCGTGCGATAGGAGACTGCGAGCTTGCCCGGCGTGATGCGGGCGAGGATTTCGGCGAGCTGTGTCCAAGGGCGGTAAAGGTAGTCGGGGTGGACGTAATCGGGGCCATCGAACTTCCCCACCGCCGCGCGAACCTCTGTGTTTCCCCACCCCAGATTGCCCACGCACCATCCCATCATGAAGTCGATGTATTTGCGCCCGCGGCTGTCGATCAGATAGCTGTCAACGGAGTTTCCGACGACGACATCCTCAGGTGTACCTCGGCGTCCAAAGTGCTTCCTGTCGAGTTGGCGGAGGTTCACATCGGTCTCCTGTCACCTAGCGATATTCGTCCGATCCCTGCACCCAAAGGAAAGACTGAATATCGATCATGTCGCGTGGGCGGAGGTCGCGAATCTTCTTGCGCGTCACCTCCGCCATCTCAAGATATGATTTGTAAGTCGCCCAATTCGGACGTGACTTATATTCAAAATTTAGTCCCAGCTGCCGCGCTGCTTCGTTGGTCGTGTTTGGTTTCAAGAAGATGTGGGTGTCCGGTTGAGCAATGAAGCCAAACACCGTAACAAGCGGCCAGGTTAGGACGCGCGTCTTTTTTCGCGGAAGTCGCTCAATTGCTGCGACCCAGCTTTCAAACCGGTGCTCCAGAGCTTCCTGGCCACACAGCAACTCGAACAATCCGTCTGCAAACCGCTTTGCGCCGGCATCGCTTCGAACTGCATCCCGCAAAGCCATCTTCTCGAAAGAAAACAGCAGGCTTCGTCCAGACTCGATTTTCACAGCTTTGGCGGCAATCTCGCGATGAGCGCCGGCACTCAATTGCGCCCGGAGGTTCCCGCGGTTGAACGCGGCCACCCATTCTTCGTGAGCTTCCCATTTGTAGGTTCGTTCCCACGCGAGGTACGTCTCATCATTGAATCCGCCGGGGAACCTGCGGAGGAACTTGCGGCGGGCGCGTTCGAATGGCTCCAACGATCCGGTCCGCTTGCGCGCCGAGGTAGATAGCTCCGTCCGCATATCCACAATGAACGGCTGCGCCCAAGCTAAGTTGCCAGCTATTTTGTTCGCTCTGCAGGTCCCGTATCGATCAGTGCGAAGGGTTGATGGGCAGCGCTTCTATCGTCTACCTGCCTCGAAGCCCACGCCGTATGATTTCCGAGCTTATGGTGGGCGCGACAGGGATTGAACCTGTGACCCCTCCCGTGTGAAGGGAATTAAGATGCCTTTCGTGTCAAAGACTTAGCACTGGAAGAACGCCTTTTCCACGGCTTTTCCACGGGTAGCAGCGTCGCCCTCTGACTTTCCTCACTTGCGACCACATGCGTGTAGCGCGCCACTGACGCTTCATCGCGCCAGCGTCCCGTCGCGACAAGGCCCGTCTTGTCGAGGCCGGCGTAGCGGCGCATCCACGTCGCGTAGGTGTGGCAGAAGATGTGGAAGGTCAGGAACGATACGTCCGGCCCAGTCGCTTTCTTAACAGCCGCCATGAGGCTGTAGAGGCGCCCGCACTTCGTGAACCGGAAGACCTTCTGTCCGCGACGGTCCAGGCCGCGCGGGTGACGCTTAAGCGCCGCGATCACGACGGGCGGCAGATAGACGCCGCGCGGATCGTCGTTCTTCGACTCCCGCACATAGGCGAAACTCTCCTTCATCTCGACCTGATCGACCATCATGGTCAGCGCCTCGGTGAGGCGCATACCCGTGTAGCAGAGCGTGGTGAGGAAGATTTCAAATTCCTCGTCGATCTTGCCGGCGGCTTTGAAGACACGGAACGCCTGGTCGGGCTTTAGCCAGTCGGTCCTTTTGCTGCCGCGCCACCCCTTTGGGCGCTTCAGCTTCCCGTCAACGCCGGCGTGCTTGAGGATCGCAGAAACGACGGTGTGGACCTGCCGATTGCGTGTCTGTGCCGTGCCCTCGGGGTAGAGCTTGACGGCTGCCTGGTCGATCGCCTGCTGAGTGATCTCGGACAGAAGCTGTTGGCCGAAATGATCGACGACGGGCTGGACGAACCGTTCGTTGCCGGTCTCGGCCATGTAGTTGACGGCGGCGTCTAGGAATGTGGGCTCGTCTGGCTTGGCGAAGGTGCCGCGCTCGATTTCCTCTTTCCAGAGCTTGAGGACTTTTGCTGCCGTAGGGCGGTCAGACGCTTTTGTGCTTCGGTCCACATAGGTCCGCAGATAGGTGCCGCGGACAGACCAATACGGCGATTTGCCTTCACGGGGCGGAATGAGTTTGAGCGGCATGATGCGCCTTCCTCACGCATGGCACTGATTAGTGCCATCATATCACGCTCCGTGAACAGTTTTCGACGGCCATTCGAAAAATAGTGAGGATGTAACTTGATAATTTCCTGCAGGACGCGCCGGCAGATGCGCATCCGCGCCGCTGCTTCGTCCATTGTGTAAACCAACTCTGAACGTCCGAGTTCATCGCTCAAAACGCATTGTCCCTAGAACGATAGATTGATTCTGGAAACCAAGCCTGCTGTCCATAGCGCCCGAGAGGGGAGCGTGAGAGAGCGCACATAAAGGAATGCTGGTAGAAGAGTTTCTTCGCGCGGAGAGACGAAGCTTGTAAGAGATTCCGGTGATGCGGAGCACGCCTCAGACCTCGGTTTCAGCTCAAGGCTGTTAGAGAGGCAATACGAGCAACACGGGGTTGGCTCACGGTTCCCAAATGAACGCCACCTGAACGCTGGTCCCATTTCCCGTTCAGGGCGGAGCGGCTACACATGCCGCCATTGGACGTTCCCATTTGTTGGAGATCCGGGTAGGCCCATGGAACGTGAACAAATAGTGGACACGTGCGAAGACCGAACGTCATTTGTTCGGCTCCCGTCGAGCAATAATGTGTCCGTGCTCAAATTGGGCGCCAATGTTACTATGAGTGGAACTAAGCTTGGCACTCGCGTCGCCGTCCTGTTTATTGGGGACCATCGAGGGGGGACATCATGAACAGGTTGGTCAGACTTGCGCTTGTCTTACTGACGGCGGCTACCGTCGTGTCCTGCGGGCAACCCACGGCTCAAAAAAGCATCGGGGTTGTCGCACCACTTACAGGAGAAGGGGCGACCTACGGCGCGTCGATGAAGCGCGGCATTGAGCTAGCGATGGAGGGTTCCGGGATCAAACTCATATACGAGGACGACAAGCTCAGTCCGAAGGACGGTGTCGCCGCCATCCAAAAATTGATATCGCTTGACAACGTTTCGATTGTCTACGGATCCGCAGCTTCAGGCGTTACGTCCGCAATAGTGCCGATCGCAGATCAAAACAAAGTAGTGCTGTTTTCATCAATCTCGACAGCGGACAGTCTGAACAACGCTGGCCCTTACTTCTTCCGGAACGTTCCAGCCAATTCAATTCAGGGCAAGACTGCGGCTGAGTTTGTCGCGAATACCCTAAAGGGTCATACCGTGGCGATATTCAACAAGAATGATGAGTACGGAACAAACCTGGCATCAAGTTTCCGCCAGCATGTGCGCGCTTTAGGGTTGCAGATAGCTTATGACAGCAGCTACCAACCCACAGACACGGACTTTCGGAATCAACTTCTCAAAATCAAGAACGCAGGCGTAGATGCCGTCTTCATACCCGGCAACTATCAAGATACCGGCATCATCTTGAAGCAAGCTTCGGAGCTGGGAATCACTGCAGTCTGGATCGGGGGTGATGGTTCCTACAGCCCGAGCTTGCTCCAATACGCCGGCCCGGCGGCAGAGGGATTCATTTGTACCATTATGGCGGTCGACCAGACGACCCCGATGTACAAGGACTTCGAAAGCAGGTTCTTGAAGGCTTACGGCCGCAAGCCCGACGTGTATGACACCTATGCCTATGAAGCTGGGTTGATTCTCCGTCAGTTAGTAGAAAAGGGCGGTGCGAACTACAAACAAATTCTCGACTCCACCACCTTCAACTCCTTCTCCGGTCCTCTCAAGTTCGTGAATGGTCAGGTTGATCGCGCATATGGCTTGGTTCAGGTGAAGAACGGACAATTTGTACCGCGATGAGAAGCATTCCAAATATCCCTGAGGTCTATCGGCGGTTTCCCCCGGACTACGTGAATGACATACGTGGTTGGGCGTTTGATCAACGCACAATTCGGGAGAACGTTGGCAAGCTACTAACTCTCGATATCGACTTTGGCAACATTTGCACGTTGAATTGTCCGAGTTGTTTTCGAAAGAACAACAACGTTGATGTTGGAACAAGTCGCCAACTCGGTTTCGACGATCTTTCAAGGGTTATCCTGGATGCTAAGAAGCTGGGATTGCGCAGCGTAAAATTTCTTGGAGCGGGAGATCCATTCGAGAACCACGGATTTCTCGATTTCCTTCGCTTCCTCAAGTCTGAAGGCATCGTTCCTCTGATTTTCACAAAAGGGCACGTTATCGGCGACGACGCGTTGGTAAAAAAATACTTCGGCTACCTCGGCATCTCGAGAGGCGAGGATCTCGTCGATGCGTTGTTTGAATGCGACGCGAGCATAATGCTCGGCTTCAATTCATTCGACGACCAGCTTCAAGCGAAACTCGTTGGTGCCCCAGTGGACTACGTTTTGGCACGTAACCGTTCGCTGATGATGCTGTCAGAACGTGGCTTCGCGGCTTCGAATCCCACACGCCTAGCCCTTGCAGTAAACCCAATCACGAAATCGAACGTCGCCGAAGCCTTTGATATCTACAGGTGGGGCAGGCTTCGCAATTTCTATGCGATAGTGACTCCAACCATGATCAGCGGTAGGGCCCGAAAGACGGGTACCTGGAATGCGATAAACCCTTCCTACGAGCAGCTGATCGATTTGTACGCAAAAATCTACACCTTCAATATCGATTCGGGTCTGCAGACACTCGAACAGATCAGGCGTGAGGGAATATCGGCCTATGCAGGGGGACATCCCTGCAATCAAGTTTCGACAGGGGTTTATGTTACCCTCGGCGGCACTGTCCTTAGTTGTCCTGGCTCTGAGGTCGCCATTGAAGGGGACATCTGGAAGAACACTCTAAGCGAAATCTGGGATGCATCCAGTAATCGTGCACGCGCTGGAAAGTTTAATTGCGGTTGTATCGCAAAGGATGGTAAAAGTATCCCGACAAGTCTTTACACTGATGTAATGCGGCTGGTGGAGCAGCACTATACCTTGGAGATGGCCCTCTAGGCATTTCTAAATCGCTGTGGTTACGCCGGCCATCGAGGGGGGCTTCGATGACTGCAGTACCGGGACAGAATTCCGAAAACTCGGGTCAAGGCTCAGCTGGGACGACTGCTCCCAGCGGGCAGGTCGAACACCACGCGCATAGGCAATTCGGCCTTGATGACGTCCTCATGCTTTGGACAGTCATGAGCATATTCATTCCGATGATTTGGGTGACGAGGCGTTTGATAAGAAAGAAATGGGCGCCGAGATGGCGGCAGTTCGAAAAAATTACAGCTTATGCGGTTCCAGCAGGCTGGCTGGCAATTGTCACGATCATACCATTGCTAACGATGATCCCGGCGTTCAGCGATGTCTATTGGCAGTTTGTCGTTATCGTAGGCCTATTGGGAACGTTTCTGCCTCTCTGCTTCATCGAGGTAAAATCGAGTCTGGACGAGATTGCTCTTCAGGCAGCTAAAACCAAGGAAGCCGTCGACCGTACGCAGCAACTCCAGTTTTCCGTTCGAGAGCTCTTGGAGACATCATATCGAATACTCACCGCATACCGCCAAAAGCTCGTGGAGAATTTTTTCAATAAATTTTCTGACTCCGATCAGCTATCGACTGAGCACAAAAAAATCTGCCTCGAAATTTATGGCCAGAAGTTCGAGGAGATGTGCGAGCAACTCGATAAGCAGGAGATGTATCTGCGCAGCAGCAGGTTTGAAAAAATATGGAGCATGCTGGCAGCAGAGCCAGACTATCAAAGCATTTGCGATCTATCGTCATATTCGAGAGCCAAACTGGCCGCTTCGAACTACGATACCTTTTACTACGGTCTTCAAACATCTTGGGATCGCCGGCTGACGCGCGAGATCAAGACTTTGGATAGCTACAAAGGGACATTTCAAAAGGTTCTTGTCTATTCCAAGCCGGCTGTATGGGACAAGGCGAGCCCTCCACCTTGTCGACGGACAGAAGTGTCAAAGTGCGATCACGTTAGCTGTCCGGCTTCCGAGAAATGCATAGTTAAGCCGATCGCCACGCATTGGGTTACGGCCGCAAAGAGCTTCAATGCCAAGCACGCTACGGGTGGTGCTGACCGGTGGTCCATTCATCTCATATCTAGGGAGGTGGTCGAAGCGCGCGTCCAGTTCGTCAACAACGCATACGAGCAAGCTGCTCCTAATCGGCATGGGTTAGACAGCATCGATATCGGGCTATTCGGGACAGCATTCGTGGGTGAAGAATTCAAAGTCCCGATTGAGCTCGACGATCAACAGCACCTGATGAAAGACTATTTGTATCGGATCCGGCACAAGCCGGAACTGGTCGCAGAACTCCGCGAGGCGTTCGGACAAATCGTTGTGGTGGACGCCGAGCTCAGCGCGGCCTAACGAGTGAGCGCGTTGACAGGAAGTGGTTGGATTATGCCGACGGGATGACAATTGTTGGGGGCGACGATGTTCGGCAGTGGTGACTTTTTCGCGCGTCTCTATGCCTATGTCTTAGGTGGGGCGGTAGGGCCGACGACGCAAGCGTCTCAGGCTGGCCTTTCTCTCCTTGATGCGCTCGAATTGGTCGCTCTTTCTCTGATCGTTTTCATGATCATCTGGGCTGCTGCTTCGGCCGCCACGAGATGGCGATGGAGCGCGGGGTGGGCAACCGGTATCGCGACCACCGTCGCCATGCCGACCATCGTGCTGGCCGTCTACCCTGTTGCACACATCGAGGGTTTGGCCATCACCGTTCTTTCCCTTTTTGTCGGCTGCATCGTTTGGCAGGAAGTGCGATTTAGCGACCATCAGAAGAAATTCGACGAGCATGACAAGAGCATCGTTGAGGTCTTTGAACAAAATAGTGACTTAAACGCGGAGGCTAGGCGGCTCCATATACTGGCTCTATCTGGGCTTAAGAGCGCGCAGGTCTCTCTGCTCGGTCGCTTTGAGCACGACGCAGGGTTCTACGTCGAGACCTTTAGGAGCAAGCTTGCGCAAATTTTATCTCAGATCGCAAATCAGGAAGTCTATGTAAGAGATGCAGAATTCGGTGAGTTGTGGAAAAAGCTTGTAGACTCGTCAAAACGTTATGTGAGCGTCTGTGATCTTTCTTTTTACGCGGACGTGACGGTGCGAAATGGCGACAAAAGATCCCTCGATATTTTTGAAGGGGCCAAGGCCTATTGGCTAGACCGATTGGGGAGAGAAATTTCAGAGCTCGTAAAGACGCAGAAGACCCCCACCAGTTTTCAGAAATTGATAGTGTATGAGCCGTTGCGCAACTTCGACGAACCAGACAAGAAGCCAAAATGCGTGACAGAAGGCCGCTGCCACTATGTCGACTGCACAAAGAAGTGCGTCGTCAAGGTCGTCGCGCAGAGATGGAAAGAGAGTGAAAGACAGTTCGCTGAGAATGCCAGGACCTTCGCTCGTCTATTACCTAACCATGATCATGGCGCCTTCATCTGGCTTGTCCGAAAGGACGAGATAGATACCAAGTTTGCGGCAATCAACAGCATAGGCGGAGGGCACAAGACCCCTCTTGACAGCTTCGACATCGGTCTCTTTGGGGCGCACTTCGTAGGAGAGGAGTTCAAGGTACCAGCTGGAACGAGCGAAGCGAGGACGCAGGATTTTCTCTACAGGGTTCGCTTCGATGAAAGTTTGGCTAACCGGATTCGAACGGCGTTTCACGATCTCAGTGATGTCGAGTTGACCCGTGTTGCTTGAACTTAATCGTATAAGAAAGTCGTTCGGCACGGTTCCGGTGCTTTCGAATGTAACGTATTCATTTCGGGCTGGTGGACGCTACGCGGTTGTTGGCCCCAATGGATCTGGCAAGTCAACGTTGTTGAACGTTATTAGCGGCTTCACGCGTCCTGATGGGGGCACTATCAATTTTCATGGCAGAAATATTACTCGCAGGTCGCCGGGATGGCTTGCACGCTCAGGCGTAGCTCGAACATTTCAGAGTGTGAAGGTATTCGGGTCTCTCACGGCACGTGAAAATGTGTTGATTGCTCTTCGGAATAAGCCCGATGAAAGGGTCACCGGAGCTTTGCTAGGAGCAAGCGCCGCGTCTATCCCAAACTTGTTGGCGAAAGCGAATGAAGCGCTACAACAGGTCGGGCTCGAAGATCATCAAGGAAAATTAGCGGCGGAATTGTCGTTTGGACAGCAAAAACTGCTTCATTTCGCGATGGTGACCGTGAATGCGTTCGACCTCCTGCTGCTTGACGAGCCTGTTGCAGGGCTGGAACCAAAGTTTGTTGACGTTGTGCTGACTCGCCTCATGAACAGCGCTGAAGCAATTATAGTCGTAGAACACAGCGGTGAATTTATTCGACGCCTATCTCCAGAAGTGCTTTTCCTCGCAAACGGTAAGATTGTGGCATCGGGACCATACGATGATGTCATGAATTCGCCCGCAGCTCGGGAAAGCTATTCATGAGCCTGCTCGAAATTCGGAAGTTGGAAGCGGGGTACGGAAGCCGCCAAGTGTTGTTCGATGCGGTAGCCGAGGTCGAACGGGGCCAGATCGCATTGATTGTGGGACCAAACGGCTCCGGGAAATCGACTCTTCTGAAGGCGATATATCGTCAATGCGATTTCAAATCCGCCAACGAATTCTCCTTTGACGCGCTTTCAATCGCGAAGACGCCGCTGCAGCGCTTAATGCGAGCGGGTCTCGCTTATGTGCCTCAGCACAAAAACGTTTTCAACCGCCTTACAGGACGGGAAAATCTGCAGCTCGCGCTCGTGATGCGAGGGAAACCAGATGTTCCGAGCGGGCTGACTGAACAGATACCCGAAATAGGACGTATCTTGGGTAGAACTGCGGGGCAGCTAAGTGGTGGTCAGCGGCAGCTGCTCGCTTTGACCATGGGACTCATCGTGCGGCCCAAGCTATTGCTGTTGGACGAACCGTTGGCAGGTTTGGACGAACGGGGATCAAGCACGGTCGCAGCAACAATTCGGCTGCATCAAGAAGAGTATGGAATTGCCTTCTTGATCGTCGAACACCGATACAAGAGGCTGATTGCCCTAGCCGATAGATGCTACGGCATGAAGCTGGGTCGAACGATAACACGCTTAGACAGAGCGCAACTACAGGACGCACATCGGGTCGATTCTGCAATGCGAGAGGTCTTTGTCCTATAGCGCAGATTTCGCAGTCTGCTTCGGAGATTCGGATGGGCATGCAACTACTCGTCAACTCGCTCTATTCGTTTCTCATGCTCGCGCTTGTCGCGGCATCTTTCTTTCTGGTCTTTAAGCCGTCAAAATACTTTCATATATCGCATGCGGCGGTCATCGTTCTGAGCGCATACACGTTCCTTTTTTGTAGGACTGCTGGTCTTGGACCTCTTTTTGCCGGCGTGGCTGCATTAGCGGCCGCAACCGCGCTTGGGTCGTTGAGTGAGCTTGTCCTCTATCGAAGGCTTTCAGTGAGCAGAGATGCGGGCATTAAAGTGCTGGTTCTGTCACTTGGAGTCTATCTTGTGGTCCAAAACATACTTTCAATTGGATTCGGGGATCAGATCCAGTTGGTAGACCCCTGCAATGGATGCCTTCGGCGAGTATTGGTTGGGTCATCGTTCGTCGTTAGTTCCGCACAACTCGGAAACGTTGTGATCGCAGGTACGACTTTGGCTGGCCTCCTTGTCGTTTGGTACCGCACGAGTTTCGGCAGGGCTGCGAGGTCAGTTTCCGAAAACCGCGAGCTTGCGGGAATAATTGGAGTCAATACCAATAGAATCATTTTGCTCTCGGTAGCGTTAGGCTCCTGCGTCGCCGGTATCGCCGGACTGCTGATCGGATTTGAAGTGGGCATAACCCCAACGGCAGGCTTTTCCTATTTGCTCTTCGCCATTATTGCGATGGTGATCGGAGGCAACGAATCTCTTCTTGGAACAATTGCGGGGGCTTTGCTCCTAGGAGCTTTGCAGAGTGGCACCGCGTTTTTCATTGACTCAAAGTGGGCGAGCACAATTTCCTACGTGGTTCTGATAGCTTTTCTTCTGATTAGACCAGAGGGCGTCAAATCGCTCAACTTGGCCTTGGAGCGACGCTGATGGACTACTTTCTTCACATAGCGATTGTTGCCTCGCTTTACGCCATGCTGGCGATGAGCCTGAATTTCTTTTCGGGCAATACCGGATTGCTCTCGCTCACCCACGCGGGCTTCTATGGTTTGGGAGCTTATGGTTGGGCACTTGCTGCCGCGAACGGATTGTCCTTTGCGTTGGCGCCTATCATTGCTTTAGCTGCGGTTAGCTTGAGCGCGCTCGTCGTATCACTCGTTGCGTTTCGTACGCGGGATGACTATTTCGTGATAATTACGCTATCTGTGCAGATGTTGATATTTGATATTCTCAATAACTTCAGCGTGATCACAAATGGTCCACTAGGAATTAGAGCGATACCTCAGGTGCCTCTAATTTCTTCGGCAGGCGGGATGGCCATATTTGCCGTGAGCTCTGCACTGGTCATTTATGTCGCCCTTTGGCGTCTAAATCGCTCGAGTTGGGGAGCTAATCTCCGCGGAATTCGGGACGACGAACTCATGATGATCGCGCTGGGAAAGCCCGTTCCACGGATCAAGACCATAACATTTCTTATTGGCGCGGCGATCGCTGGTTACGTTGGAATGTTATTCGCGCAGTATGTAACCTTCATTGATCCTACATCTTTCACGATTTCTGAATCGATAGTCGTTTTGGCTATGATTGTTGTTGGTGGCCTTGGCAGCGTCCATGGTGCCCTTTTGGCAGCTGTTGCATTGGTGATGCTTCCTGAGGCGCTCAGATTTTTTGGAATTCCGGGTGTTGCTGAGGGCAATGCAAGGCAGATGCTGTACGGTGCCGCGCTGGTGGTAATAATGCTATTGCGGAGTGGGGCAAACACCCGAGTTAGCTCCCTATAGCTTTCGCTCACGAATGCGCCGGTTCATCGGACCATTCACCACGCTGTGATGCCACCATCGTCGATGCATCGGTCAACGTAAGCTTGCAGCAGATCGCGCAGCTGAATTTCGATCGAGCCAAATCGTTCTTCTAGCGCGGGGTCAAAATCCTGTGCCGCTAGGCTTCGAGATGATAGAGCTTTGCTCTTCATGTCATCAAGGCCGCTGCGAACGAGAGTTTCAATGGATTGAATATCGCTGACCATTCTTGTGTTCTCCTGCACCCAGTTGGGAGCATGTCTGGCGGCAAATTGATAATCCCGACGCTATAGCTAATCGGAGGTTCGCTCATCAAAGAATTCTGCATTAACTCTCTGTAGCTCCGCTAGTGTGTGCTGCCTCTCATAGCATTCAGCCCGGTCAAATTCGCGCCTCCGCCCATCGAGCGTCCCCTTAGTCTCGACAGCTCCATTGCCACTATTGCCGAGGATCGCGCGAGTCGTTTCTCCCTCCCTGAAAAGGAGTATGAGTGGGCTGGAACCTGCCGGCTCGAAGACCACAGAGACGGGGCTACACATGAATGGTCGCTTGGTCACTTCAAAGAAATTTCGATATGCTAAGCGGAGACTCTTGTGAAGCTTCGCTTTCTCGTTGGGCTGCGCCAGAGACAAGAGCCATTCATCGACACCGTCCACGCCAATGCGCGCAATACCAGGGTAGATAACAAGCAATTCCAAAAGTGCCGACTTGCACAGTCTATAGGTCAGTCCATTTTTTGGAGTCGCTGCTGGTTCCATATTCATTCCCTGTGGCTTAGGGCACCGCGACATCTTGTCGGACTGGAACTAGCACGTGAGGCGGACGTACTCGCTGCCGTGCTAGGGAACAAAACTGTAAGCAAGACTAGCTACTTCGCCGGAATATCGCAATTACGAACATAGTTTTGCAGTGTTCTGCAAATGCACAGCAGTCGAAATCAGAGAGAGTTGCCTGCATTGATGTCGAAAAAGCCGTTTGGCAGACCGCGATTTGTGGGCCTACAATAGGTCGTCGAAGGTCTGGCGCCTAGTTGGCTGAGACCTTGGGCAGTGCTTGGCCGTCGCGTTGTGGCCGAGCCTGTGCCCTTGCGGCATTAGAACCAACAACAACACGGGGGTAACAAAGGTGGGTAGCACGCGTGAATCTTGTTGCGTCCAATGCATGCGCGCCGGAAGCCAAAGGTGACTGGCGCGATCCTGAAACCTATCGCTGGACGACCTCGCTCCCGCGCACGGCGTGGGCGTGGGAATTTCTTCGGCGTAATCCAAGGTATGGCAGCGACTATGCCAGCCATCTCGCAGGCCATCCTACGGTCAACGAGCCGGACCATCTGAGCGCGTTGCCTTGGGGACTTTTGAGATTTGAAGACCCCACAAATGACGCCCGGTTGGCGTCTGTCCTCTGGCAGATGAAAGCGTGTCGAGAGGTGCTTCCGCTGGCGGCGGCCAAGATGCGGCCGGGAACTGCGGTCGAGACGCTCGACCTGCCGAAGCTCCGATGCCGCACGGCCGTCTACGACTTCGGCGTGGAAGAGCGCCGTGAGGTTCTGCTGACCCAGGAGGGCCGTTCGCTCCAGCTGACCGTATTTGGCTCGATACCTCTGGAGGAAGCGCTGTTGCTCACCCCTGCCTTGCCGGAGCTACGTTTCAGCAAGTCGCGCCTGCAAGCCGTGAAACGCCTTGCGGATGTGGTCAAGCACGGCTGGCTGCGCCCTTCGCTCTATCGCCGCGAACGGCAAAGCGCGCGCCTCGCTCGGGTAATCCAGGCGCTCGACGGCTCGCTCGCGAAGGCGCAGCAGCGGGAGATCGCTGTGGCGCTCTTTTCCAAGGAACGAGTGGATCGGGATTGGCAAGACCCGCGCAACCACCTTCGCGATCATGTCCGGCGAGCTGTCGCTTACGGACGCGAACTGATGGATTCGCGGTATCGTCGCTTCCTGGATTAGGCGGTCAGTTCCGAAGCAGATGAAAATACCCGTGCTCGCTCATCCAGCGCGCGCGTGTCAGGTGCGACGCCAGGCAGCGTCTCGCCCGATCCGGTTCGGCGGCTGGATCGATCGCAAGGACGATACGGGCGATCTCGTTTTCTGCGGCGCCGTCCGCTTCCGCATCCAGCAGGCGCGCGTAGATAGAGAAATGAGCATGGTCGTAGTCGGTCAAATCGTCGGACCATGGAACTTCGTCAGCAATGATTGCGGCCTTGCCGTCCTTGGTCATCACTCCGTCTCCAAATCCGAGCGCTCGTGACAGCGTCGTGAACGGTAGCGGCTGAAATTGCGCATCGCCACAATGCAATGCGGGTTCTCCACAGTCGAATGAATTTGCAGAGAACCTGCACCAGTAACTCGTGGTTGCAGCGGGCGCATTATCACGGCGCCTTTCGTTGGCGCCGGGCCAGACGTTTGCGCTGCTTTGCGTCACCCGTAGCAAGAGCTGAGATCAGATCGAGAATAAGCGTTCGGACACGCGAATCTTCGATGCTCCAGATCATCGCAAAAAGTGACGACGCTTCGTTGTCAACAATTTCTATTGGAATGGGGTCGGTGCAGCCGTCGAGCCCTTCGAAGAAATACACGATCTCGACTTTGAGGATGATGGACGCCTCGAACAGACGGCCGGCGCTGATGCGATTTGCGCCACGCTCGTATTTCTGCACCTGCTGAAAGGTCAGCCCCAGAGTCTGGCCTAGATCGCTCTGCGACATGCCGCGCGACGTGCGGGCCAGACGAAGCCGGCCCCCGACATGCCGGTCATATTGCGTCGAGCGTTTGCGGTTCGGCTGGGCGGTTTGCGTCAAGTGTCCTCCCGCGACCTTGTGCCTGCGGCTGGCGCGGTCCCCGCGCGCGCCTTGCGCACTTCCTCCCGCATGGCGCTGCAGGACGCCTTTGCGTTGTTTAGGTGTTCGATGAGCTGCTGGGTCACAGTGATGAGTGCCTTGCTGTAGTCATCGCCAAGGCTGTCCAAACCGAATCCCATCAGCTCGATCGCGAATGCGAGCGCGATAGCCGATCCGATCTCGTCGTCAATCGACGAGGAATGCTTTAGGGACGCGGCGGGCGGCACATCCTTGGCGTCCCTGGGCCTTTCCTTGGAGGATTGGTGCTTCGGCGGCTGATTCGCTCGCTCGCGTCTAGATGGCGGCATGGGTCGGCTACCCTACATCCTGCGGCTGTAAGAAATACCCTATCCGGGATAGATATCAACCTAACGAGGTCGATTAAGACCCTCTCTGTAGCTAAAAGCGCCCCGGCGCGGCGATTGTGCGCGTGCATGATCACTGCGCGTCAAATTCGGGCGGCCCGCGCTTTGTTGGGTTGGTCGCAGCAAAACCTCGCGGACAAGGCCGTCGTGTCCTTGAACGCCGTGACGCGCCTTGAGCGGGGCGAGGTCGATCCGCGCTTCAGCACGGTGATGGCTGTCCAGAAGGCCATCACCAAAGCCGGTATCGAGTTCATTTCCGAAGATGACAGGAAGGGCGAAGGCGTCCGCCTCGCCAAGACCGGCACCTGAAGGCCGTGGCGTTTGTCTTGTGAGCAGCCGGCGGTCGCACTCGGTCCCGCGGCTTCGCCGCTCCTGCGGGTGCGCCGCGGCGCGCGCGCTGGTCGCGCGCCGCCGGCCGCTCGCCGGCGCGTTCGCCCGCGAAGGCGCGGGCTCTTGCAGCCTCCATCTCTTCAAGCACGGCTGCCGCCGTGGTCATTCGCTTCTTTTCGGAGCAGACGCTCCGGCTCGGCCGCGGGATCGCTGGCGCTCGGACGCGCCGCATCCCCGGTCCTGCGCTGCCCGCGACCTGCGACCGCGGGCGTGCTCGGACCGGGTGCCCCCCTCGGCGCCTCCGCCCGCGGCCTCGGAGCATCAACGGGACAGGCTGTAGGACCGACAAGAGCACTCAGCGACCCAGGCGCACAACGCGCCGATAGTCGATGGGAAGGTGAAACCGTTTTCGCAAGGCCCTGAGGTATTGCGCGCCGTCGGGATCCAGCTGTGTTTCGCCCACGACGACCAGCCGTTCGGCTTCCTGACCACCGGGCCACAGCGAATATTCCAGCAACTGACCGAGCGCTTCTCTCAAGCATGCGCGCGGCGAAGACGAGGTCTTGATCTCAAAGAACCAGTACCGCTTGCCGCGACGTACCACAACGTCGATCAGCGTGCCGTTTCCGGTGGGCACTTCGATGTCCACGTTGCTTGTACCATATTCACGGATCAGTTCGCGGCGTAGAGCATCCTGTATCTCGACGTGCCGCAGCTCAGCGACCAGTTCGCGGGCCGCCACCGACACCCTGGCCGAACGGGCTCGCGGCCGGTGCCCCGCTCCAAATGCAAACGGCTGCCTTTCATCCGTCTCCACAAGCGGTGCCTCGCCGCCGCTCTCCACAAAGCGATACAGCGGGAGAAGGCGATCGAAGGTGCGCAATATCTTGTCGAAGTCGAGCGCCGGGATCGGATCGCTCAAGCCCAGGAAGATGAAGCGTCCCATCTGGGCCTCTTCCGGTTCGATGGGTCTGGGAGCGATGTCGCTTCCGCGGTCTTCGCCATTCCACGACCACATGGACATGTCGGCGAATGCATGGGGGTAACTTGAAAGATATTCGTTGAAGAAACGCACTTTCCGGAACAATGGCGCCAAGTCCGGGTAAGTCCGGCTGGGCTCCAGCGAGAAGGCCACACCGAAACGCACCAACGGTCCTTGCTCGTCGTCCTCGAGTCCGATGTTAAATTGCAGTTCGGTGCGGCCGCCGTCGTGAAATGCCCAGCGTTCGTGGATTGTGCGAGCGGCGAAGAGCCTTGTGCCCGTTCGCCGTTTGCGATGAAGCGTGGCGCGGATCGTCTGCAGTTGGCCTATGGCGTAGCCGCTGGCGCGTGCGTCGATACCAGCCGCCACAACGGCGATCGGCAGATGCGCGATTTCTGCTGTATCAGCTGAGGCTATGTCTGCAAGCCCGATCAGCGAAGCCCAGGTCGGTTCATCGAGCGGACGGACCTTTGAGGGGCGATCCTCGTCAATGTCCGCGGCAAGTCTCGCTATGGTGTCTTGCTGATTGGCCTGCAGATCGCGCAAGCGCAACAGGGGCGTCAAGGTGACCGCTTCGATCCGGCATTGCGCGACGTCCGGGGAGACCCAGGCGACACGAGCGATTGCAACGAGACCCGCCCGATCGGATGGTTCATTCGCCCAGATCGCAACATGGTCGCCTTGCGCGAGATCCGCTGGGCGTGGGCGGATCGCGATGCCGTTGTGGCTGCGCCGAGTGCGACCCACGATAAAGACTTGATTCTCCCATGCACTGGCGTCCGCAGGTTCGCTGCTGCCATCAGGGAATCCTTCTGCGTTCAGCTTCAGGAGAAATCGGTTGCGCGAATCCGCAGATACCTGTCCGGGTTCGACAACGGTGAAGCCCATGGCTTCTAGCCGCCGCTTGACCGAAACATCTCCACCACGGAAATCGCTGGCTTTGAGCGCGCCGCGAGTTGGAAACTGGATCCCGTAGGCCACCCCCGGCAATTGCCTTCGAATCATAAAACCGTCCGTCTTCGACGATCAAATAACCGGTAGCCTCGCGATAGCCGTATCGCCTGAGGAATTCAGGCCGGCCCAGCAGATTGAACTCGGCCATCGCCTGCCGAACCGCTTCTGCGTTTGTCAGCTCGCCAATCATGCTGCCCTCAGCCATCCGCTCCGGTGCGGACGCAAGGCTACTCCTGCTTGTGAGAAATGGCGCGCGTCCCGCTTTGCGGCCGGGCTCTCGTGAACCGAGCCCGCGAACCTGCGGTCTCGGCCCTCCGGGCTTCGATCCCTGACGCAAGACGAAGAGCTACGGCCGCCGCGCTGCCGCGCGCCGACTTTGTTCAATAGCAATTCCCCTCCGCGGGGCGGGCGGCGCTCCCTTCTAGGCCCGCCGCGGCGTGCCGCAACCCGCTGCGCGGGTCTTCCGCTTCGCTCCAGCCCTTCGGGTGCGCCCCGCCTCTGACGGCGGGCCTCTCCGGTCGAAGACGCCGCCCACCCCGCTTCCGGGGAATTGCGCGCGCGAGATCGGAGCAGGAGGTAACCATGAGCCAGACCCACCAGCAGCCCGCCAGCGGCACGAGCCGTCCCGACGCTGTCGCTAGGACTTCCTTTTATGACGAAGTTACCGACCGGATCGTCCGCGAACTGGAACAGGGCTGTGTGCCTTGGGTGCGGCCTTGGAAGTCTTCCGGTGTCGCGCTTGGCCTTCCGCGCAGCGCCGCCACCCGCAAATTCTATTCGGGGATCAATGTTCTCATCCTGTGGGATGCCGTCATCAAGCGCGGCTTTGCCTCGCAGGAATGGTTGACCTTCCGCCAATCCTTAAGCCTCGGCGGACACGTCCGCAAAGGCGAACGTGGCACCGCTATTTGCTACGCCGACCGCTTCATCCCGAAGAAGGAACAGGAACGCGCCCGCGATACGGGCGACGAACCCAACGCCGTTCCGTTCCTCAAACGCTTTATCGTGTTCAATGTCGAGCAGTGCGACGGCTTGCCGGGTCATATCGTTGCCGCACCGAAACCCGTTGCGCCGTCCGAGCTATCGCAGGAGGCGGAAGCCTTGATCGCGGTGACGGGCGCGAAGTTTGTCGAAGGCGGCGGCGAGGCGTTCTATCATCGTGGCGAAGATTTCATCCGGCTTCCCTACCGCGAAACCTTCCTTTCGCCCGCCGACTACTATTGCAACGCGCTGCATGAACTCGGCCACTGGACCGCGCATTCCTCACGGCTAAACCGCGACTTGCAACACCGCTTCGGCTCATCGGCCTATGCGCGCGAAGAACTCATCGCGGAACTGACCAGCGCATTCCTTTGCGCGCATCTGAACATCGTCCCGCAAATCCGCCATGCGGATTATCTCGGGCATTGGCTGCAAATCCTGAAAGAGGATAGCCGCGCGATCTTTCACGCGACCAGCCAGGCCAGCAAGGCCACCGACTTCATCCTCGCGTTACAGCAATCCCGCGAGGCCGACATTCCGACTGCCGAGGCAGCGGAATAGGTGCATCCCGCACCGCCCGGCCTCGCCACGATCTCGAAAGACGGACGAGGCCGTCACTCCCCCAAGGAGCAATCATCATGGAATTGGCACACATCGAGTTCAGCAAGCTCAAAATCTCCAAGTGCAACATGCGCTATCGCGATCCGCCGCCGGACGTGTCCGACATTCTGCCGTCGATCCGCGTCAAGGGGGTTCTGGAGCCGCTCATCGTGCGGCCCGAGGACGGCAAGTTCGGCGTGGTGGCGGGACGGCGGCGGTGGTTCTCGCTCAAAGCCGTCAAGGAGAAGCTGGGCGAAGTCGCAGCCCCGCCTTGCGCGATCATGGCGGAAGGCGACGACGCCGAAGCCATCGAGGCGTCCTTGTTGGAAAATGTCGCGCGCCGCGATCCCGATCCGATGCGCGAATATGAGACCTTCGTGCGGCTCATCAAGGAGGGCCGGACGGTGGACGGCATCGCCGCCACCTTCGGCATGACCGCCACGCAGGTCCGCCAGCGTCTCGCGCTCGGAAATCTGCTCCCCAAGATCAGGGATGCCTACCGCGCCGAGGACGTGGACGATGAGACGGTGCGCCATCTGACGATGGCGTCCGTCGCGCAGCAGCGGAAATGGCTGCGCCTGTTCAACGACCCGCACCACCATTGCCCGCGCGGCTATCAGCTCAAACAATGGCTGTTCGGCGGGCAGCAGATCAGCACCGCCCATGCGCTGTTCAAGCTGGAGGACTACACCGGCCAGACGGTGGAGGATTTGTTCGGCGAGGACAGCTACTTCGCGGACGCGGACCTGTTCTGGGCCTTGCAGAACCGCGCCATCGCGGACAAGCGGGAGGCGCTTCTCAAGTTCGGGTGGAGCGCCGTGGCCATCCTCGAAGTCGGCCAGCGGTTCCAGCAATACGAGCATGTGAAGGTATCCAAGAAGAAGGGCGGCAAGGTGTTTGTCGCTGTCAGCCATGACGGCGCCGTCGAATTTTTCGACGGCTGGCTGTCGCAGAAGGAAGCGCGAAAGCTGGCAAAGGCCGAGGAACGCGAAAGCGCCGACACGGCCAAGACGCCACGCGCCAGCGGCGGGCCGGTCATGACGCAGGCCCTCGAAAATTATGTGGACCTGCATCGCCATCTGGCCGTTCGGCAGGCGCTCATCGCGCATCCGCAAGCCGCCTTCCGGCTCGCGGTCGCGCACATGGCGGCATCTTCCGGCAATTGGAGCGTCAAGCGCGATCCGCAGACGACCCGCAATCCGGCCATCCGCGCCAGCATCGAGGCGAGCCCGGCGCAGGCGGCATTCGCCGCCGAAGAACAGGCCGTGTTCGCTTTGCTCGGCTGGACGGCGGAGGATGACGAGGACGAAACATTTGTGGTCCGCCGTCAGACGGCGGACGTGTTCGCGCACTTGGTCACGCTTGTCGAGGGCGACGTGACGCGGATCGCGGCCTTCTTCATGGCGCGCAGCCTGCAAGCGGGCAGCGACGTGGTAGAGGAAGTCGGTACGCGGCTGGCGGTGGACGCGCGGGCGTATTGGCAACCGGACGGTGCGTTCTTCGACCTCATCCGCGACCGCGCCACGGTCAACGCCATCGTGGGAGAGGTGGCGGGCGAAGCCGTCGCCAAGGCCAACGTCGCGGAGAAGGCCAAGACCCAGAAGCAGATCGTCCGAGACTGTCTGGCGGGCACAAATGGCCGCGCGAAGGTCGAAGGCTGGCTTCCCGGCTGGCTTGCCTTCCCCGCAGGCGGGATCGGCCAAGGCCCGTCGATCACCGGCGAGCCGGACGCCGAAATCGGGCCGGAGCGCATGGCCGCCGAATAGTTGGCGGGAGGGCGGTGGAGCGATCCGCCGCTCTTCATTTTTGCAATTCGCCGGATTGCTCCGCGATTTGCGCCTTGGTCGCCTCGCCCAACGCTCCCCATTCCAACAGCATGTCCAGAACGGGGCACAGCGCGCTTCCCCACTCCGTCAACGCATACTCCACTTTCGGCGGCACCTCAGGATAAACCGTGCGTGCGACAACGCCGTCGTGTTCCAGTTCGCGTAGATGCTGTGTCAGCATCTTCTGCGAGATGCTCGGAATCGCCTTCTCCAATTTCGAGAAACGCAGCGTTCTCTTGTCGAACAGATGGAAGAGAATGACCATCTTCCAGCGACCGTTGAGAACGCCAAGCGCGCGTTCCACCCCGCGCGCGGCCATTTCGGGCGTCACATCCACGAGGTTACCTGTAGGTGAGTAGCCCACCTTTTTGTCGGTTCTTGCCATCGCCGCTCCTTGGCAACACATGAGGGTCTGCCGCTGCAATCGCGAGAACCGACATGGTGCTTCCAACTCTACCAGACAACCTTGCCCGCTACATCGCGGCGCAAAACCGGCATGATATCAATGCGATGGTGGCGTGCTTTGCGCCGGATGCGCGCGTCCGCGATGAGGGCCGCGACATCGTTGGTGCGGATGCAATTCGCGCCTGGAAGCAAAATACGTCCGCAAAATATCGCGTGACGGTCGAACCGCTCGAATGCCGCATCGAGGGCGACCGGACCGTGATAGTGGCCAAGGTCTCCGGTACGTTCAACGGCAGCCCTGCGGACCTGACTTACAGATTTGGCTTCGCCCAGGACGGTAAAATCAACGCGCTGGAAATCGGATGATGCGCGACTCTCTCGACCTGAGCGGCAAGCGCGCGCTGGTCACTGGCGGCACCAAAGGTATTGGTGCGGCCATTGTGACGCGACTGCGCGAACTTGGCGCGACCGTCCTTGCGACGGCACGGACACCAGCCGTTGGAGCATCCGCAGAATCATTGTTTGTAGCGGCGGATGTCGCTACGGCCGAAGGCTGCGCGCGCGTTGTAGATGCCGTGCGCGACCGCCTGGGTGGCATCGACATTGTCGTCCATGTGGTGGGTGGTTCTTCGGCTCCCGCAGGTGGGTTCGCGGCGCTGAACGACAACGAATGGCAGCAAGCCTTCGACCTCAATATGCTCGCCGCCGTGCGCCTGGATCGCGCGTTGCTTCCTACAATGCTGGCGCAAGGCTCCGGCGTTGTGATTCATATCACCTCGATTCAGCGGCAATTGCCGCTGCCCGAAGCGACAATTGCCTATGCCGCTGCCAAGGCGGCGTTGTCGAACTACAGCAAGGCGTTGTCGAAGGAGGTCAGTCCGAAAGGCGTCCGCGTCGTTCGGGTTTCGCCGGGCTGGGTCGAAACCGAGGCGGCTGTCGGTCTCGTGGCGACGCTTGCAAAACAGATGAACACCGATGCCGACGGTGCTCGGAAGGCGCTCATGGATTCGCTGGGTGGCATCCCAATTGGACGGCCAGCGAAGCCGCGCGAGGTGGCTGATCTCGTCGCGTTTCTGGTGTCGCCGCTTGCCGCGTCAATCACCGGAGCCGAGTACGTCATCGATGGTGGAACGGTGCCCACGGCGTAAACTGTCCACCAAAAGTCGGCCCCTGCGTGCAATTGCATAGGGCGTCGGCGCCGCCGGGATTCCAGATGACGGCGTGCCTCGCGCCATGCCAACGCGCGGATGGAATTGGCTCGCCGGCCGGCAGGCCGGAAAAGCCCAGGTTCAATCCTGTCCGAAGCTTTGCCAGCATTTGATCGCTCCTCATCGGGGCCAATGAAGCCACAAACGCGACCTGCAGTGTCGCCGACGGCGGCGGTTTGGGCAGCACGAAGGCGCGCGGATTAGCGCGTGTGCGCTGGTCTCGACCCACCGCTTCGGGATCGGACGCCCAATGCGGAAATGCTGTCTCCGTCGCTGTTCGGCGACCATTTCTCCTTGCTCTCGGCTCAAGACCTATGGGCGGGTCCGGTCCTTCCGAAACCATCGCGGCTTAGAAATTTCCCCGCGCGCTTCGCGCGCTCCTCGCGGTCGCTGCGCTTCAAATTTCACACCGCTCCGGTCCTCCGCTGCGCTACGGCCCAAACGGGTTCGGGTGCCCGTCCGCCGCCCATGAACGGTCCGCCATCGCAAGGGAGAATGGTCTCCCGCGAACGTAATGGAGACACCAATGCCTGCTATCGGTCACGTCACGAAGTCCAAGGACGGCAAGTCGTACAAGGGCCAGCTCAAGACGCTTTCGTTCCGCGCCCCCATCGACATTCTGCCCAACACCTCGAAGAACGGCGACAACCAGCCCGACTATCGCGTCTACAGCCAGGCCGTCGAGATCGGCGCGGGCTGGGTCAAGACCGGCGAAAGCTCCGGCAAGGACTATGTGAGCCTGAGCCTTTCCGACCCCGCTTTCGGGCCGAAGAAGCTCTACGCCAACCTCGGCCGCGCCGCCGGTCAGGACGACGAGAGCGTGTTCGCTGTCATCTGGAATCCCGTCGACTAACGGCGCTGGACGCCCCGCGCGCAACCTGCGCGCGGGGCTCCGCGTGTATCGCGACGATCTACGCCCTTGTGCCATGGCGAATCTGCACGACTCGCGTTTTCGCCCGATCCGCAGCGCTGGTGTTGCCTTTAGCGTCGTCGATGGGGGCGCGACGGCCCCTGTCGTGCTCCTCGCCCAGGAATCAGCGAGGTATCATGGACAACGAACACTCTCTCCCGAACGGCAATTCCGCTCAGATTTCTCAAGGATTGCCGCGTCTTCGCTTCAAGAGTCCGTTTCTGAACACACGACAAGCCGGCGACTACATCGGCCTCTCCGGGCGCACATTGGAGAAGATGCGCTGCAACGGATGCGGGCCGGAATATCGCAAACACGGCCGCTATGTCCGCTACCACATAGACGCCCTGGACGCATGGTCCGCCTCGCATGCCCAGCATTCCACGGCGCACATCTGACGTGTCGCCACAGCGCCAGATGACGGTTTCGCTTCATCATCGACATGTCCGCCGCACGCTCCTATTCGCGCTCGCCGGTCTGTCGATGATCGGCGAGACGGCGCTTCGCGGCACAGTTCCGAGGCTGATCTGGAATGCGAGCGCGAGCGCGCCACTCGGACTTTATGCGCTCAGTGCCGATCAACCCCGGCGCGGCGATTTCGCGCTTGTTCGGCCACCGCCAGCCATTCGCGATCTGGCAGCGGAGCGTGGTTACCTCCCTGCGAATGTGCCGATGGTCAAACGCATCGCTGCCACCGACGGCGATCGTGTCTGTGCTGCCGGAACCGAAATTTTCATTGATCAAATCCCTGTCGCCGCGAGGCTGGCGCGCGATCGTATGCGACGCGCGCTCCCGACCTGGTCCGGATGCCGGCGCCTCGGCTTGAACGATGTGTTCCTCCTGATGGAGCAGGTTCCGGACTCGTTTGACGGCCGATATTTCGGAGTTACGCCGCGCACATCCATCATCGGAAAACTGGTGCCGCTATGGACAGAATGAAGCTGCTTGCCATAAGCGCCGTCGCTACAACTGTGCTGGTCGTTCCAGCCGCCGCAGCGCCTTCGACGGCCGAAACTGCGATGCCACGCCTTGCGCAATGGCAGTCGATTATCACCGAAGCGGCGCAGCAGTTCGGTATTCCCGACGCATGGATTCGCGGCGTCATGCGCGCGGAAAGTGGCGGGCGGACGCGCCTCAACGGCAAGTCGATCACGTCGCCGAAGGGCGCCATGGGACTAATGCAGGTCATGCCAGGCACGTATCGAACCTTGCGTATACAATATGGATTGGGCGACGACGCCTATGACCCGCGAGACAACATCTTTGCCGGCGCGGCCTATCTGCGGCAGATGTACGACCGCTACGGCTATCCGTCTCTGTTCGCCGCGTACAACGCCGGACCAAAGCGCCTCGACGACTTCCTGGTGCATGGACAGTCGCTGCCGCGCGCCACGCTGGACTATGTCGGAAGCATCGTTCCCGGCGCTGAAATCGCTTTCTCGAACCGTTCGGGTGCGGTTCCTTTTTTAGCGCCCGTTCAGCTCTCCAGCACGCAGTCGGCGCAGCACTCGGCTTTTGGGAACGCGCTTTTCTTCACAAGAAATGATCCGGATTCGAGACCAGAATCCGCTGCCGGAGGGGCGCCCGTAGAAGCGCGCTCCGGCAATTCGACGGCGGCATTTTCGTCCACGAACAACGCCGCCTTGTTCGTTCCTCTCGCAGGAAACACCCAGTAGAAATCGCACATGGTCGCAAGTAAGCGCAGGTGAAGGACGAACGCATGCAACATATCGCGGAAGGGCAAGATAAAAGAAGGCACCATCGGCGCCTAAGTCTTTGTCTGCACATCCAAAAGCGTGGTGCCAACGCGGTCGCGCCGGCACCAACGCGGCACCACGCGCGACTTGCGCGAGTTTAGACGACAGCGGCGAGCGGATGAATTTCGACGACGACTTCGAACCGAAACTCGGCAAGATCCGGCATGGCGGCAGCAAGACCAGCCGACGCTATCTCCAACGTGTTCTGCAAGCCGCGACGCTGGCCGGAAAAAACCGATCTGGGAGGGCGTTTCAGGGCAATCGCATCGGCCGTGGCGCCGGTGTCGGCCGCGTGCTGTCACAGCGCGACCGCTATGCTGCCTTCCGCGCGCGTCGCGTGATCGTCAAATCGCGCGTGATCAGACTGAAAGGTACGGGCCTCAAGGCGGCGGCACAGCACCTGAGATACATTCAGCGGGATGGCGTGACACGGGAGGGGCAGGCCGGACAGCTTTACGACACCGGCAATGATCGCGCGGAGAGCAAGGGCTTTCTCGGCCGCTGCGATGGCGACCGCCACCAGTTCCGGATCATCGTCTCGGCGGAGGACGGCGCCGAGTACGACGATCTCAAGCCGGTCACGCGGCGGCTGATGCAGCAGATGGAGGAAGACCTCGGCACCAGGCTTGATTGGGTCGCCGTCGATCATTTCAACACCGGTCATCCCCATACCCACATCGTGCTGCGCGGCAAGGATGACCGGGGGAAGGACTTGGTCATCGCGCGGGATTACTTGGCCGAAGGCATGCGCGAGCGGGCTGCCGAGATCGTGTCCCTCGACCTCGGGCCAAAATCGGATCGCCAGATCGAGGACCGTCTGAGAGGCGAAATCGAGCAGGAGCGGCTCACGAGCCTGGACCGCGACCTCATGCGGCGTGCCGACGAGGACGGCGTAGTCGTGTCGCAAGCCCGCGCGCAGGACGCGTTCCGCCAGGCCCTGAGAGCCGGACGCTTGCAGAAGCTGAAACGGCTCGGTCTCGCCGAAGAACTAGACCCCGGACGTTGGCAGCTCGCGGACGGCGTCGAGACGACACTCCGGCGAATGGGCGAGCGTGGCGACATTATCAAGACCCTGCATCGCGAACTTGCTGCGGCCGGCCTGGTACGGGCGACCGCCGACTACGCGATCTTCGATGCAAGCGATCCTGGAACCAAGGCTCTTATCGGTCGCCTGACCGCACGCGGACTATCCGATGAACTGAATGACCGGCGCTATGCGATTGTCGACGGTTTGGACGGCCGGGCGCACTACGTGGAAGTGGGAGATGCACACGGAGATGTTCCGATTGGATCGATTGTGCAGATACGAGCGCGCCAGGTGGCACCGAGGGAGGTCGACCGCACCGTCGCTCGGATTGCCGAGCAGAATGGCGGACGCTACAGCGTCGAACTACACCAACAAGCAGACCCCTCCGCCTCGGGGGAATTCGTGCAGGCGCATATTCGACGCCTGGAGGCGATGCGACGCCTCGCTGGCATGGTCGAACGGGAGCCCGACGGCTCATGGAAAATCGCATCGGATCACCGCGCGAGCGCAGTCGAGTTCGATAGAGGACAAGCGCGCAAGTCGCCGGTGATGGTGGTGTCGCTCTCGAAGTCGCCGTTGTCGCAACAAATCGGAATTGAAGGTCCGACTTGGTTGGATCGCACTTTGGCGAGTGGCGTGAGAGAGTTTCGCGAAACTGGTTTCGGGCGAGAAGCCAACGATGCGCTGGCACTTCGTCGGCGCTGGCTCGTAGAGCAGGGTCTGGCGAGCGAACGTGACGGCCGGGTAGTGTATCGCACCGACATGCTGGCGGCCCTTGCCAAAAGAGAGATCGACAGCGCCGGTCGGGCCATTGCGAAAGAAACGGGCCTTCGGCATGTCGAACCAAGCTCACGAATTGAAGGCGTCTATCGACGGTCGATTGACCTTGTGAGCGGAAAATTCGCGATGATCGAAAAGAGCCGAGAGTTCACACTGGTGCCTTGGCGATCGGCCCTCGATCGCCACCTCGGTCGAGCAGTTTCAGGAATAGGCCGCGGCAATACAATTTCTTGGTCCGGCAAAAAGCAACGCGGCGGACCCGAAGGTTGAACGATTGTCGGTCTGCTACCTTGGCGTAGGCTGGTAGACTAGCTATCCTCCTGGAACCATTGGACTTCGGTCGGACCTGGCCGTCCGCGCGTCAAGCCGAGCCAAGCGCGTTGATTTAAGCGAATCTCCCGACAAGCCAACGGCTTAGGCGCGGGCGCTATCGGATGCTGTTGTTGGGATTTGCCAGCCCAGTCGAATCGTCCAACGGTTGTCCTGGGTGGGGCGAAATGCAAGTTGAGGCTGACCGAAGGCATAATCAGGAATGCGCCGCACCCCTTAACCGGCGCCTGGGTGACCTCCGTCAAATTGCTTCTCGGCTAAAGAGTTCTCGTATGACGCCCCTGCAGGTTTGCGAGGCGATCACTGAGAATCGCCTCGTGGATCGGCAGACGCGGACCTACTTTACGGGCCTACCAAGCGAGGAAAGGCATTACTGGATCGCGAGCTTGTACGCGTTGCTGATGCCGGTGGCTCGGCGTCGACGCCTTGCCGCGTATTTCACACCACCACATCTCGCGCAACACGCCATCGACGCCCTTGTGGATGCCGGCATTCAGCCGGGCCGGCACCGTATTCTCGACCCAGCTTCCGGTGGCGCAGCTTTTTTAGTTCCGCTAGCCGCACGAATTGCCAAGTATGGACACCAAATAGGCGCGAACGCAAAAACAATACTGAGTTCGATTAACAACACGCTGCGCGGCGTCGAGATTGACGCTGGCCTCGCTAGGCTCTCCCACCTGTTGTTGTCGGATTTGCTTGACGCTGAGATCCAATCCTCAGGCATCAAACTCAATGGTTTGATCGAACGGGCTGACACCCTGAAGCTCGACAATCCTGAACCTCTTTACGACGCAGTCATTGGCAATCCGCCATACGGGCGCATTCTGAGACCAACCAATGCGTTGCTCCTTCGCTATCGCCCAGTTATTTCGGACGGTTACGTCAATCTCTATGCGTTGTTTGTCGAGCAGGCACTGCAATGCGTTCGGCCTGGCGGCCTTGTTTGCCTCATCATACCCATGTCGTTCGTTGGCGGCCCCTACTTCGCGGCACTGCGGAGGCGAATGCTGGAAATGGCATCGGTGTTGCGGCTCGACGTGATCGACAAGCGCAGCGACGTCTTTCTTGATGTATTATACGACCTCTGCGTAATAGTTCTCAGACGAACCGATGGCATCACCCCCGCCGTCACCGCAAAGACTTCTCTTCTTCTTATCGATCAGCCCAATCGCGATCTGGGCAACTTAGAGATTCCAACCCATCCGAGCAGTCACGTATGGGCCTTGCCGGACGAGGTAGACGGCAGTTCTCTTTTTCAGCCCGGCTTAGAAACTCTGGCAGACTACGGTTACCTGGTGAAGACCGGCTACTTCGTATGGAATCGAGAGCAGCATCGCTACCGCATCGGCAAAAAGCCACGACGCAACGAGATACCTCTCTTCTGGGCTCACAATGTACGAGCAAACAAGATGTGTTGCCCCCAAGATGGTGAACCGGATGATATTGGTTTTGCGAAAATTCCCAAGAGCAGCACAGCCATCGTTCGGTCAGATGCGATCATTCTCCAACGGACGAGCAATCGGCGACAAAAACGACGACTGATCGGGGCGGTAATCCGCCATGATCGCGTGATCGGTGGGCGCGGATTTGTTACCGAGAATCACACCATCCTCATTGTTCCCGACACCACTAAGCGACAAATCCTCCCTCTCGGGATGGTGTGTCGCCTCTTAAACACGATGGCGGTGGACGCGCGTTTTCGGCGAATGTCGGGATCGGTTAGCGTCTCAACGAAGGCACTACGAGAACTTCCGCTTCCAGTCGCATCCGAAGTGCGCCGCTTCTTCAAAGCGCGAAGTCGGGCTGAAGACGACACTGCCGCCGTTGCTGCATATGCGGCGTCACTAGAGAGTGACCGCATACCCGTGGCCAGCAAGCGTGAAGTTGCGAACAATCCACGCCGGCGGAAACGTCAATGAGCCGGCGACCACGAGACATCGAGAAGATGCGCGAAGCGCGCGAAAACGCCGACGCTGCGCGCAGGCGTATGCTCGACCGTTTCAAGGACCATCAAGCGAATGTGGACCGTGAACGACAAGCCCATGATGCAGTCCTAACTGCGAAGCGGAACCGATTCGGAAGCCTTTCTATCCCTGAAGCCATTCTGGCTGCGCGGCGCCTATCATTCGTTGATCTAGAGGCGGAAGCCGCTGGGAGCACCACTCGTCTGAACAGGCCCACGCTTGCGATTCTCGAGCTCTTTCTCAGGTCCTTACAAGAGCGAGTCTCTGTGGGAGTACTTCAGTGGCCGCGAGGCTTGCGGGATATATCGATACTGCATCCACTTGCGATGCTGGCGATCCTGGGTTCTTCGTCCGAGCGTGCCACAGGAGACTTCAAATGGAGCCCTGCGGTGCCTGATTTTCGTACGCTCTATTACCCGTGGCGCGGAAGCAGTACTGGCATCGCGCAGCGCCATCTTCTTGTTGATCGTAATGAAATAGTCAAACGCAATGGATTGCATCTAACCCGAAGGCAAGTCGGCGAAGCCGAATTCTCAAATGAAATGGGTAAGGTGCACATAACATTGGGGCACCTTCATCAACTTAAGCTTCGAGATTCAAGCAAACCGCACCTGGCGCATCCAACGCTTGGCGAGCTCTACCCTATTTTTAGCGCGTTGGGTGGAGAGGGCGCGCCACGACCATTTCGGACGTCCCTTTACGAGTTATTTGGTCGCGTTCGCCACGGGGCGGCGCTCGACCGACTTCAAGATCATCGCGCGGAGATCTCCCAACCTGCAACGGCGCCGTTCGCTTTCTTCGGTATCTGCCCCAGATCCACTGTCAAAGCCGTGATCCAGAATCCAGCACTAACGAAGGGCCGCTCCGCGGACATCTGCATCCTCGATTTGGGCCCGCCGGGCCTTGCGCGTGTGGGGCCTGGCTGGGAGGATTCTGTCACGGAATTCATCCAACTCCTGGCCAGGCATCAACCTGAGACGCCGATTTTCGCGGTGACACAAGACGTATATGTCCATCGCCGCCTAACTCACATGATTACAAAAGTTGGTCTACCCCAAGGTTCCAAGAGCTATTCAGCGTCGTCCAGGATTATTGTTCGTTCAACGGATGATTGCTTTGCGACCGACGCAGACGTGGACACTGTCTCGGAGGTCGAGTTTCAATTCCTTTCCACGTCTGGAAAAGGTGCAGCTGCATTGCGTGCGCTTTCGCGTGCAGCCCGCGAGAGTTCCGATTCAAGCGCCGCAGGACTCATTCGGCATCTAATGGGAAATGTTCGGCGCGCAATGAGCCTGCCATGCGGGCTTAAGCAGGCACATCAATTGCTCGGTGAGAAAGATGCCGGCGCTGAAGTGTTTCTAGAGCGTCGATCTGCTGGGACGGTACTTGCCGTGATTGCACGCCAAATTGAGGGTACTACGGATAGTGCAGAACGAGCAATGCTAGCCGAAGCTAAGCAGGCCGTCGAAGCGGCATTCGACGAATTTGAAAACGACACACCAATCGGCTCGATGCTTTCGGAAATTGGAGCAAGTGTCTGGCGCAAGTCGAGCTCGAGCGTTATCGCATTTTCGAGCGACTATGAGCTGTTGCTCGGCCAAGACAGGATTCTTGGCAATGGGGAGTATGGCGAGTCAGTCAAGAAGCGAATTGAAAGCGGCTTCATTCGCCTTGTGACACTCCAAACGCTTGATTTGGAGCTTGCCCAAATCGAAAGCGGACGAAGTCGAAACTCCTGGAAGAGGCTTTTTGTAATTGCACCTCCTCAGGATCAGTTGGCCGTTCTTATTGGTCGTCGATGGCTTCCCGACGAGGTTGTCGTCGTTGCCGACAGAGAGTTCGTCGATCGTCTTGGCGCCACATATGCGGTACTTTCGTCGCACGCTGATCTGTCCGGCGCTGGAAAAATCGGTAGTAGACTCGCTAACGCCGCGGCGGCTGCGACGGCTGAAGCGCGTGCGCGCGACGTGGGGCCGGTAGAACTGGAATTAGATGCACGGGCTTACGTGCAATCGAATGAAACGATCATCGACCTGACCGATTCTGAGGACGGGGATGGCGGAGGCGAAATCGTCGAGTTCGCTCTAGAAAGCGGTCGTGTAATGCGCGTTAGACCAGGAGGTCTCGTCATCCGCCACAATCGGTTTGCGGATGTTAATCCATTCGAGCGCGCCATTGGGCGCGAGATAGCGGCTCACAACACGATCGTCGTCCCCAACCGAGCGTTCGTCGAGGAAGCCCGCACGGTACTACCCGTCCGGATACTCGCGCAGACTCGCGTGCAAGTTTATCACGCAGCAGTGGAGGCTGCCATTCCGGCACTACCCGGAGCGAGCCGTGCGGCCAAGGCGCGCTATGTGATCGAGCGTTTGAAAAGTGCAGGCGCACGGGCGGTCGTGGAAGCGACCGCGATGGATTGGCTGAATGTCGCGGAGCACAAGCTTGTGTCGGCGGAACGCATGAGGCCACACGCGCCGCAGAATTATCGCGAATTTCGGGCTTTCATGGAAATGGTCAACGTTCCATCGGCACTTGCTGAAAAGCTTTGGCAGGAAGGTATCGAACCTCTGAGAATTGACCGGCGTAGAGCAGGTACTCGAATGGCTCAGGCATTTGTGTCGGTGCTTGTCGATCCTCACGGCGTACTGGGCTCAATGCCCTCGGGCGTCAAAGAAGGAATCTCTCGGTTGCGCAGACGGGCGATGGAGCATCTTGATGGGGTGGTCTCGGTTAGACGGCAGGAATTTCGAGAGGAAATTCACGCATGACTGATGCGACAGGCACTCCTCATTCAGAATCGCGAAGTTTGCCCCAGGGCGTCAATTTAGATGCCGTGGAACGTGACATGCGAGGGGCAACTGGCACCGACCTGACGGAAGCAAAAGAGGCGGTGGTAGAGGCTCTACTGCAAATCGCAGGGCAGAAATGCACAGGCGAGGGAAGCGAGGGGGAGTTCATCTATGGCGTTAAACCTTCATCGAAGCTCGTTAGTGGTTTTCTATTGCCCCGCTTTGATGAAACAGGCCAAGGCGACGAAACGTCTGACATTCACATCGCTACGATGGGGGTTGATCTGCAGCTAGCAGCCGCTCAATCTGGCGAAGTAGTGATAGCTCCGAGCGCCGCTATCTATGTTCGGATGTTGCCTACATGGGAAGACTTGGTCGATCCACGTTATGACATGGTCCCGAGATCGGAGTTGTCTCGCGATACGCGGCAGGCGGTCGAAGATCGAGCGCGTCAATACATCAGCGACGCGATTTCGGTGCTTCCGCCAATCGAAGAAACTACTGAACCGGACGAGCGGCCGGGAGATGCAGCTGCAGAGGCGCAACGAGCGCGCGATCTTGCTGACCAAACTGAGCAACGTATCGCAGAGGATGGTCAAGCGGACGGAGATGCGCGCGGCCAGAGCCGTGCTGCGCAAATAGCGGCGCGACGTGCTGAGGAAATCGCTACCGCCCGCCAGCAGGGCGCTCAAGAGCGACTAGCGGCGCGCCGCCAAAGAAATGCTGCAGTAGCGGCAATTCGTCGAGAGGCGTTCAATCGCGCTTTTGCCGACCTCGGGATTCGCTTGCGAGAAGAGCAAGCCGGAACCCCAACCGAGCGGGTTGTCAGTGCCGACGATTTATCCACTGACCCAGGACATGAGGGAGCCCGAGCAGAGCCCCCCAAGCCTTCGGATGGCGAGAGCTTTTCGGACGTGAGTGCAGACGCGGACATTCCAGCCGATGGCACGCCGGCGGAAATTTCTGCATATGTCGACTTGGTGGTTAGCCCAAGCGCCGGCGTCCTGGATGACCACTTTGCTGAGCGCCAACCCATTCCCATGAAGTGGCGACGCTTCAGTTTGGAACTAGGGGAGTTTAGATTCGAGAACCACGACGCCGAGGTGCGCGAGGCCACGTCGGCGGAATTCGCCTCACGTTTGCTGGGGCAGGTGCGAGCTGTTTTGGAGGCGTGGATCGATTCTCCGGAAGGGCAGCGTGATGCCTATCGTCCGAACGAAAGAATTCTCCCAAGCAACTTTGGCAGCAAGACAGGTTGGGAAAACTATCTGGGCGCTCTCCGCCTACGTCGCCCAGCAGTTCTCGCTGACATTTTGCCGGACTTGTCGGGCATCGCATTGGTGCTTGATGGCGCTCCCGACTTTATTGACCCGTCACGCGTCAATTTACGCGTTGCAATAGAGAATGGTGCTGACCGACCGGCGCGGCAGACATATGCGGATTTCGAGCCCAGTCTTTTTCAGGTGCGCCTGCAGCTAACCTTGCCGTCAAATCTGCATCAGCCACTTCGTCTGGACCGTGTGCAACCTTCTTATCGCTTCAAGGATTGGCTTACCTACCCTGCAATGGGATTGAATTGCGGCGTTAAGGTAGTGCCATCCGCGCATGGAACGGTTGGTATCGCCACTACTTGGGCGCCGCGTTATACCCAGCCCAGAATCGATCCTACGGTAATTGAAGGCCTGCCGACTCGCTACAGCGAGCTTGCCAATCCAGACGGCGATATAGCGCGGTTGATGAAGCTTCCAGATCAATATGATTCTTGGATAGCAACTCAAGCGTTGGTCGACGCAGGCGTGCAGTTGCCTCCTGAAGTTGCAGAGCGGGAGCGTCAGGCGCATGGTCGGGACCTTGAGGCCTATCGCCGCGAAAGCAGCTACATTCGCGAAGGCGTCCAACTATTGTTGGATTCGCGAGTTGTGGCTCAGCCCCTGACGTCCAAGGCAGCTTTGGGGTCGTGGTCGGCTTTGGATGTTCGCGCGGCGCCCTGGGAGGCGTGGCTACTTACAAACGAAGCATTTGCCCTTTACGGCCGCGCACGCTTTACCGATTGGCGGCTGTTTCAGCTTGCATTCATTCTTGCCCATATTCCTACATTCGCGTCGCGTATGCCTGAATTTGAAGATCGGTTTGACGCGGAGCGCGATGAGCTCACAGCAAGCCTTCTCTATTTTGCGACGGGTGGCGGTAAGTCCGAGGCCTTTTTCGGCTTGCTCGTGTTCAATATCTTTCTGGATCGCTTACGTGGAAAACATCGCGGGGTGACGGCGCTCGTGCGCTACCCTCTTCGTCTGCTCACGTTGCAGCAGGCGCGCCGTTTGATGCGCATTCTGACGAACGCGGAGCTTGTGAAGATTCGTCGGCGCATTCCAGGTGCACCATTCGAGATAGGCTTCTGGGTGGGTTCTGGAAACACCCCCAATCGTGTCGCGCAAGGATTTGGAGGTGTTCCAGCGATTACGCTCGCCGGATATGCAGACGATAACGACCTGCTAAATCCGTCGGACGCAGATACTGAAACAGCCCGAGCAGCCCGACGGAGGTCGGGCCGTTACCGGGAAGCACTCGAGTCCTATGACAAACTGCGTGTGTGTCCGTGCTGTGGAAGTGCCACTGGAATGCGCCGCTATCCATCTCAAGCCGGCCGCATCGGGATTGTTTGCTTCAACGATGCGTGTGATTGGAATCGCGAGAATCCCCTTTCGCCGCATCGGGTCCCACTTCCATTTTTGCTAACTGACGACACGATCTATCAGCGGGCTCCGGCAGTTATCTTGGGCACTATCGATAAACTCGCCTTGATTGGGCAGCACGATCGGACAATCAACGCAATTGTGGGAATGCTCGGTGTTGCGCGGTACATTGATCCTAGCAACCGGCACTTTTATGTGCCGCGCGGCGCTCGATCACTTACCCGCGCGGAAGATGAAGGTTGGACGCATCTCAAGCCTGCATACGCCGATGGCGTAGAGATGTTTCACGATCCCTTCCCAAGCCTGATCATCCAAGACGAGGGTCATCTTCTTGAAGAAAGCTTAGGTACCTTCTCTGGCCTATTCGAAACCACTTTCGAGAGCATCTTGACGAGGCTCGGTGAGGGGATTCTGAAGAATTATGTGGCTTCTTGGCGTCCGGACCAGGGTTCGGGCGTTCGCGTACCGCGCCTCGCGAAGGTTATTGCCGCGACCGCCACGATCTCGGATCCGGACCGGCAACTCCGTGTCCTCTACCAACGCGAGCCGTTACGCTTTCCCTGTCCCGGACCCAGCATCTATGAGTCTTTTTATGCGATGCCGCGGATACCGCTAAACATTGAACGACAACGGTTGGCGGGTCAGGCGCCAATTCAGGATCGCACCGAACAATTCACCCCGCGTATGCGCAGCTATATGTCCATAATGACCAATGGCCGCTCCCATACCATGACGACATCCACGGTCGTATCGGCCTATCACGTTACGATCACACGACTTTGGCGCGCGCTCGTCGACGAGGGCCGCGCGGAGGATGTGGTCAATGAAATGGTCGCTGCGCTCAATCCAGATGACCCATTGACGCCATTGCGGCGCGCTGCCCTGGAAATGTTTGTTGAAAAAGGCAATTTGGTCGGGCCTTCCGTGTTGGCGACCCTGCTTGATCTGCAACGTATTTCGCTGACCTATGTAACTAACAAAAAGGGTGGCGATCAGATTATCGAAACGCTCCAAACCCAGGTGGAGCGCGATCAGCGCAGCGACGGCATAGGCGATTTGCCGTTCGTTACCGAATTGATCTCGGGCGGTGTCACTATTGCGGAAATCCAAGATGTAATGCGGTTAGCCGAGGCGGGCGTCGTTCCTGGACAGCCGTTTCCGCCGATTGGAGAAAGCCTCAGGAATATCGTTGCGACATCCGCCATTAGCCACGGCGTCGACGTGGACAAGTTTAACGCGATGTTCTTTGCCGGGCTTCCATCTGACATTGCTGAATACATCCAAGCGTCAAGTCGAGTCGGTCGCACGCATGTTGGATTCAGCTTGCTAGTGCCTACGCCGCACAGTCGGCGGGACCGTTATGTGATTGAGACACACGACCAGTTTCATCGCTTCTTAGAGCGAATGATCCCACCGCCAGCCGTACAGCGATGGGCCGAGCGTGCTATTCGGCGCGCGATGCCCAGCATCTTGCAGGCATATCTCTGCGGGGTTGTCGAACAAGAATCGTTTTCGTCTGCTGGCGCGGACAAGAGCACGGCCAGAACGTTTAGTACGGCCGCAGCGATCAAATCGTGGGCGGATAGATACAGCGGCGGAAATCCCGGTGCAATTCGGGCTGTGACGCAATTCGCGCTTGAGGCCGTCGGTATCGATGGCCGAGGCGGCCGGCATACTGGAGCCGCGTCTCATTCAGAGCACTACCGAAAATTCGTAGAAGATAGCGTGCGGGAAATCCTGAGCCTTTTCACGCAGAGATCGGACAGCAGCAAATTGTCTAATTTCTGGGAGAGTAAGCAGACACGCGACATGCGCAAACCAATGATGTCGCTTCGTGACGTGGACGCGGGAGGGGTTATTCTCGGTGCGACGCGCGATCCTTGGCGCGGGAGGAATGTTCATCTGGAGACCACGCGCCAGGTCATGAAGATCATTCGAGGTCAACGGATAGGGGGACGCGCCGATGTGGATGCAGACCCGCCTCCGATTGACGTGGAGGATTGAAGCATGGCCCAAGACCAACGACATGCCATTGGGGCTGGGGCGCCCGGAACGCGAGCATTGCCACCGCGGATGACCCGTTCGCAGCCCCAACTTGCGACAGCCTACGCCCCGGGCTCGATCTTCACCTGGGAGGGAGGCAAGGGGGCATGTTTGTCCGTACCCATAGATGGTGCCGCGATTGATTTCTCGGCGCGCCAGACCCGGCGTGACCAAATCATCGAGAGTCTCCAGGAATTTTGCCAAAACTGGCTTGCGCGCGGCATGTCAATTAATCGCAACGCTCCTATCTACGAGCAGCAATTACTAGATGGTTGCTTTCACAACCCGATGCGGCAGGGCCAAGCGTCGGTGGACATTGCGCTAGACCGCTTTGAATTCCTACGGCCGGAACGTATGGGTTATCTGCCGGGCCCGTTGGTTTATCGCTGCGATGTCTGCGAACTCGTTCGTGAATTTGTCTCGCCAGCTCACCAGATCGCAGAACCTCTATCCGTCACTTGCGGTGCCAGGGATGATCGCGCGGCACACGATTCTCATTGGCGCCAATTGGACGTTGTCTACGCGCACTGGTCGGGCGGCGTCGAAGGTTTGTCACCCTATCGTTATACGATGGACCGAAACGGAGCGATCCAAAAAATCCCACGCTGTCAGTGCGGCTCAGAGAGTTTTCGCCTGAAGAAACAGGGAAACCAATTCTCGCGTTGGCGCTTCATTTGCACCGGCTGCAAAGCACAGAAGGAAGTTTATCAAACAGACCCGTTCAGCTTAAATCTCTTGAAGCCTTTGATCGAGGCTGGCGTTCCTCACCAGTGGAGCGAGATCAACATGATCCCGGTATCATACCGCGCGTCACCGGTTTTTTATGTTCAGACCTCGCGATTTATAGTCTTCGACTCTGATCCGGAAGTCATCACGCTGATGGCGCCCTCTCGCGAAGACGATCTGGCGGCGCGTGTTGCGTCACTGCACGGATTTGCTGGCATCGATCCGAGCGACGAGCGCATCAAGGAACAGCTCGATAGAAATGATAAGGGTTCAATCTTCGCTCCCTACCAGTCTTTTCGTGCTCGGGAAGCGGCTGCCCGAGAGAGCGGAGACGCCGCTGGCGCGGAAATATGGGCCGACGCAGCACGCACCACACTCAACGGCTGGTATGAAGCAGGGTTGGTATCTCGAGAAGTTAGTGCAAGCCCCGCACTGCAGGCACAGGTTCATGCGCGGGGCAACTATGCTCGTCGCTATGACCCGATCCGCAGCACCGTTGAACACGACGCGCTACGTCGTCGGAAAGTGAATCTTGCGCGCGAAGCGGCAAATTTGAAAATTGCTCATCCCGATCTCTGTGCCGAATATGAAACCGCTGATCTACAGGCTGTCTATGAACAGCGCGTCGTTGGCGACCTGTCCCGAGCCGGGATCCAGGAAGCTCGATTGATTCGTAATCTGGATATGGTCGAATTTTCGTTTGGCTTCTCTCGCGTCTCGGCGACGCCAGAGACTACGCAGAAAGACAGACGCATGCCTGTCCGGCTCATGGGCTTTCCGCCTCTGCCGAGCAACAAACGTCCTATCTATGTGATCGAGCAGCAGAACGAAGCCATATATATACAGCTTGATGCAGCAACGGTTGCGGCGTTTTTGGAGAGAAATGGCGTACTGGACCAGCGACCCGTCCCCCCGCGAACAATCGGCAGCAGACTTATAGAGACCTACCAGGATTTCAAAGTATTTCTGAAGGACTTCTCAGTGCGAGACGAGGCGTCGCGACTGCGATCACGAGACGTCGCGTCGTTGACCTATCTTTTGGTCCATTCCATGGCCCATCATGTCATGCACGGCATTGCACGGTTTTCTGGGCTCGACCTAGGTTCCTTGAGCGAAGTGATATTTCCTGCCGACCTTGCTTTCGTGGTGCACCGGCGCGGAATGACAGAAGACTTGGGCAACATCTCGTCTATGTGGCGCGATCAAAATGGAGCATTTCTCCGCTATCTTGTTGCGCGGCGCGAGTTGCGGTGTGGCTCAGGAACCCTCTGCGACCATCGCGGTGGCGCCTGTCCCGCGTGCATCATGATTCCTGAAACGTCATGTGTTGCCGGCAACCAGCTGCTATCTCGGGCGGCGCTTGTAGGGGGACGCGCACCGCTCTGGGATACGAACCAGACACCGCTTCGCGGCTTCTTTGAAATCTTACACGATCTACACCATACCGGCCAACCACACCCGATCGGCTGATGCCCTCTGACGCCGACATCGTGCGGTCCGTTGCGCCCTGGCCCGGGAGTGCTGCGCGCATATTGGAGGGATTTGCCAAATTGGGTCCTGGCGTATGGTCGCTTGAGCAGATCTGCAGTGCTTCCGGTTCTGGCATTGACGTCGGGCACGCGTCGCAGATATTGGCCGGTCTCGCTCTTACGGGTATGTGTGCCGTCGGTGCGGCGGATGACACGTGGCTATGTCAGTACGGGCCAGCCGAACTTAACCGCTTGGTATGCATCCTAAGCGGAGCGGATCATTTCCGGCGCATGCGCCTAAATCCCGCGGCTATCGAGTTGGCGGTCACTATGCCGCTCGTCCCAAGTCACTTAGAAAAGGAATTGCTAGAGACGCTGGGACGTCCGGGTGGATTTCTCACGACAACAACCGCATTTACGCGGGTCGCTAACGCGGCATCTCGGCGATTGGTCGTGATGACACCCTTTATCGATGCGCGTGGCTTTCGATGGTTGCGGCGCGTGTTCGAGGCGTCATCAGAGAACTGCGAGCGGATCGTCGTCCTTCGAAATACTCAGCAATATTCTGTGGAGCTCGGTATCCAGCACGCCGACTGGCTGCGGTCACTACGGATTTCGGTGCGGGATTATCACCTTGCACATGACGCGAACACGGCCCGCGCGGTCCCAATTGAAACATTTCATGCAAAAATTGTGGTTGCCGACGACACGCTAGCCTATGTTGGCTCTGCTAACCTCCTCAATTCCAGCGAGGGCGTCTCGCTTGAAACCGGGCTGCTGGTGGAGGGCGGTGCAGCAGCTCAAGTAGCTAAGCTTGTGGATGCGGTACTTCGCGTAGCGCGATCGCTGTGAAGCGAACACACCGAGGGCCAGCGCCGCCAATTTATCCCGACGCTTGTAGCCCCAAATACGACAACGAAAGTCAGCGTAGATAAAGGCGATTTCCATTTTCTGAGTTTCGCGCGACTCCTGATTCGTCAGGAGGCAGTGCGTGACACCAACCAAATTCCTCGTCGGTCAGATCGCGGTCGTGTTCGCCGTTGCCGTCGGTGGAATGTGGATTGCGGCGCAATGGGCGGCTTGGAAGCTGGGCTATCAGAGCCAACTAGGGCAGGCCTGGTTCGAAGTGTTGGGCTACCCGATCTACCGGCCTTGGAGTCTGTTCGCATGGTGGTATGCCTATGACGCCTACGCGCCGTCGATCTTCAATACGGCGGGTTCGATCGCTGCGCTGAGCGGGTTCGCCGGCTGTGCAGTTGCAATCGTTGGGTCGCTCTGGCGCGCACGTCAGAACCGTAACGTTACAACTTATGGCTCGTCGCGGTGGGCGACGTCGCGCGAAATCCGCAAGGCCGGCCTGTTGCAACCATCCGGGGTCTTTCTCGGCCAGTTGAGCGAACGCTATCTGCGGCACGACGGCCCAGAGCATGTGATGGCGTTCGCGCCGACACGTTCCGGTAAGGGCGTCGGTTTGGTCGTTCCGACGTTGCTGTCCTGGACCCAGAGTGTCGTCATTCATGACATCAAGGGCGAGAACTGGCAGTTGACGGCGGGCTGGCGCAGCCGCTTCTCGCACTGCCTCCTGTTCAATCCGACAGACCCGAAGAGCGCCCGCTACAATCCGCTGCTGGAAGTCCGCAAAGGACTGGATGAAGTCCGCGATGTCCAGAACATCGCAGACATCCTGGTTGATCCGGAAGGTGCGCTGGAGCGGCGCAATCATTGGGAAAAGACCAGCCATTCGCTCCTGGTCGGCGTCATCCTTCACGTCCTCTACGCGGAAGAAGAAAAGACGCTCGCCCGTGTCGCCAGCTTCCTCTCTGACCCGCGCCGCTCCTTCGAGCACACCCTGCGCGCCATGATGGCGACCAACCATCTGGGCACAGCCAAAGCACCGGTCGTCCATCCCGTCGTTGCGTCGGCGTCGCGCGAGGTGCTGAACAAGAGCGAGAACGAGCGGTCCGGCGTCCTGTCTACGGCTATGTCGTTCCTTGGTCTCTACCGCGACCCAACGGTTGCCAAGACGACGGCTGCTTGCGATTGGCGTATTGCCGACCTGGTGGACGCCACGCGTCCGGTCTCGCTCTATCTGGTCATCCCGCCATCCGACATCTCCCGTACCAAGCCGCTGGTGCGTCTTGTCCTCAATCAAATCGGGCGGCGGCTTACCGAGCGCCTGGAAGGCGATCCGAGCAAAAGCCGCAAGCACAAGCTGCTGATGATGCTGGACGAGTTTCCGGCGTTGGGGCGGTTGGACTTCTTCGAGACGGCACTCGCCTTCATGGCCGGCTACGGGATTCGAGCCTATCTGATCGCACAATCGCTCAACCAGATATCCAAAGCCTATGGCGAGAACAACGCCATTCTCGACAATTGCCATGTACGCATCGCGTTCTCCTCAAACGATGAGCGGACCGCAAAGCGTATTTCCGATGCCTTGGGCACCGCGACCGAACTGAGGGCGCAGCGCAACTATGCCGGTCACCGGCTCTCGCCATGGCTCGGGCACGTCATGGTCTCTCGACAGGAGACGGCTCGGCCTCTGCTGACACCGGGCGAAGTCATGCAGCTGCCGCCGATTGACGAACTCATCCTGGTGTCGAGCCTGCCGCCGATCCGCGCCAAGAAGCTGCGCTACTACGAGGACCGCAATTTCATCAAGCGCGTGACAGACGCGCCCACACTCGGAGACGGTCGCTACCTCGATGTTCCCGCCCCGCGGCCGAACGACTGGGGCGGACAGGTGCGCGGTCCTCACGAAGATCTGGCAGCGCTCGTCGATGCAGAGGCGAGCGACGCAGACGATGACGGCGGTATGCAGCTGCAGCGCCATCCGGCAATCGCGGAGACAGTCGATGCCCAGCCGGAGGCGGACACGCAGCGGGAGGGCGACCAGGACGACGAGACGGATTCCCAAAGCACGACGATCGACCGCGGCAGGCTCGGAATCATCGGCCGCGCACACGCCATCAACGAAGGCGAGCATCGGCGCGGCGCCGATGACGATCTCATGCCGGCGTTTTGAGGGACATGATGAAGCCCAGGCACAATCTTTATCTGGACGAGGACGTTGGCGAACAGCTTGAGGCGCTGACGGCAAAGGCCGGATCGTCGAAATCCTCCATCGTGAATGATGCGGTACGGGCCTATCTCGCACGGCGTGGCGCGAAAGAACTCGACGATGTCTTTAAGGTCCGGCTGGACCGCGTTAGCGAGCAGCTGCGCCGGCTGGAGCGTGATCAGAGTGTGATGATCGAGAGCTTTGCGCTCTTCGTTCGCTATCACCTGGGAATCACACCGCCACTGCCGGCCTCTGAGCAGGCGGCGGCCCAAGCGCTCGGCCGCGATCGTTTCCAGCAGTTCATCGAGCAGGTCGGGCGCCGTATGGCGGGCGACAAGCGCATTGCAGAGGAGGTCGCCGAACGCGCCATCGCCGCGAACGAAACCAAACTCCCAGCCATAGCGGCCGAGTGATGAGCGCTATGCGGGAACATAACGAAAGCCACGAGCGCCGCCGAACGATGCTCCGCACCGCCATGGGTCCGGCGATCGCCGAGGCGCTGGCGGACCCATTGGTTATCGAGATCATGGTCAACCCCGACGGTCTGCTGCGCCTTGACCGGCTTGGCGCCGGTCGCTGCGAGACGCCGTCGCATCTCGCGCCGAGCGAAGTGGAGCGCATCATCCGGCTGGTTGCGTCGCATGTCCGCCTTGAAGCCCATGCGAACAATCCCATCGTCAGCGCTGAATTGCCGTCCCGCGAGGACGGTGTTGCCGGCGAACGCTTCGAGGGCCTGTTGCCGCCCGTAGCATTGGCGCCGTGCTTCACCATCCGAAAGCCGGCCAAGCGCATCTACACGCTCGACGACTATGTGGGCGATCGGATCATGCTTCCGGCGCAGGCTGAAGCGCTTCGCCAAGCCGTTGCGGGCCGCAAGAACATCCTGGTCGCGGGCGGCACCAGTTCGGGCAAGACCACACTGGCGAACGCGCTCTTGGCGGAAATGGCGATGCTCAACGAGCGCGTAATCCTCATCGAGGATACACGGGAACTGCAATGCGCCGCGCCCGATTGCGTGGCTCTGCGGACCAAAGCGGGCATCGTCTCCCTAGCCGACCTCGTGCGCTCGACGTTACGCCTGCGGCCGGACCGCATTATCGTGGGCGAAGTGCGCGGCCCCGAAGCACTGGACATGCTGAAGGCGTGGAACACAGGCCATCCGGGCGGGATCGCGACCGTTCACGCAAACTCGGCGTCCAGCGCGCTCTACCGGCTTGAGCAACTGGTGCAGGAGGTTGTCGTCACTGTGCCGCGCCGGCTGATCGCGGAAGCGGTCGACCTCGTCGTCTTCATCAGTGGTCGCGGAGTCTCCCGCCGCATCGAGGCGATTGCCGACGTGCGCGGGCTCTCGCCGGACGGCGACTACCTGATCGACGCTCCCGTCACCCCCAAACTTCAAGTGCTCTGACAAGGAGAAGATTGCTCGTGACAATTGTTCGATCCATCCGGCGTATCGCGGTCCTGTCGGGCGCCGCATCGCTCCTTCTGATCTCTTCTGCCCAAGCGGCCGGCACCAACATGCCGTGGGAACAACCGCTCCAGCAGATACTGGACTCGGTTCAAGGACCGGTCGCGAAGATCGTCGCCGTGATCATCATCATCGTCACCGGCCTGACTTTGGCCTTTGGCGAAACCGCGGGTGGCTTCCGGCGCCTGATTCAAATCGTGTTCGGGCTCTCGATCGCCTTCGCGGCGTCGAGCTTCTTTCTCTCGTTCTTCTCGTTCGGCGGCGGAGCGCTCGTCCAGTGATCGAGGGCTTCGAGGTGCCGCTGCATCGCTCGCTGACCGAGCCGATCTTCCTCGCCGGTGCGCCACGCGCCATCGCCATCGTCAACGGGACGGTCGCGGCCGCATTGGGCCTGGGCCTGCAGCTCTGGCTGGCCGGACTCCTTCTCTGGGTCGTGGGCCATTCCGTCGCCGTCTTCGCCGCCAAGCGCGATCCGGACTTCGTGGAAGTCCTCCGCCGTCACCTCCGCCACAAGGCATATCTCGCATGCTGAATCTCGCCGAATACCGCAACAAGTCCGACCGGCTTGCCGATCATCTGCCCTGGGCCGCGCTCGTCGCGCCGGGCGTCGTGCTCAACAAGGATGGCAGCTTCCAGCGCAGCCTGCGCTTTCGTGGTCCCGATCAGGAGAGCGCCACGGAGTCGGAGTTGGTTGCCGCCTGCGCGCGGGTGAACAACGTGCTGCGCCGGCTGGGTTCGGGCTGGGCGCTGTTCTTCGAGGCCGAGCGCTATTCGGCGCCGGGCTATCCGCACTCGGAATTTCCGGATTTCGCATCCTGGGTTGTGGACGAGGAACGTCGCGCACAATTCGAGGACGGCGTATCGCTCGGCCGCGATGGAACCCAGACCTTCGCGCGCGAGCATTTCGAGAACAGCTATATCCTCACGCTTCTATATATGACGCCGCCCGACCGCGTCGCCCGGGCCGAACGCGCATTGGTCGAGACCGAGGGCGGCGAGCAGAAGCGCGATTGGCGGTATGAGCTCGACGCGTTCGTCGCGGAGACCAACCGCACCTTAGATCTGCTCAGCCAGGTCATGCCGGAAATCGCGCCGCTCGATGACGGCGAGACACTGACCTATCTGCATCGCACCGTTTCAACCAAGCGCCATGCCGTTCGGGTTCCCGAACAGCCGATTTATCTCGACGCGATCCTGGCCGATCAGCCCCTGACGGGCGGTTTGGAGCCGGTTCTCGGCACACAGCATCTGCGCACCCTGGCCATCCTGGGTTTCCCCAACACGACGCGGCCGGGTCTTCTGGACGCGCTCAACCATCTGGATTTCCCCTATCGCTGGATGACGCGGTTTATCGCCTTGGACAAGACCGAGGCGACCAAAACCCTCACCAAGCTGCGCCGCCAGTGGTTCAACAAGCGCAAGTCCATTTCGCAGCTTGTCCGCGAAGTCATGCACAACGAGCCGGTCCAGCTCCTCGATTCCGACGCGGACAACAAGGTTGTAGACGCCGACGCAGCCCTTCAGGAGCTCGGCGGCGATCACGTCTCCTACGGATATCTCACCACCACTGTTACGGTCTTCGATGAGGACCGGATGCGGGTCGAGGAAAAGGTCCGCGCTGTGGAGCGCGTAATCAACGGGCTCGGCTTCACGACCATCCGCGAAAGCCTGAATGCTGTGGAGGCCTGGCTCGGGAGTCTGCCGGGTCACGTCTACGCCAATGTCCGCCAGCCGCTCATCCATTCGCTCAATCTTGCGCATCTGACCCCCTTGTCGTCGGTTTGGGCGGGGCCTAAGCGCAACGAACATTTGAATGGCCCGCCCCTGTTCTACGCGGAGACCAGCGGCTCGACGCCGTTCCGCTTCTCCACCCATGTCGGCGATGTCGGTCATACGCTGATCGTCGGCCCGACGGGCGCCGGCAAGTCGGTCCTCCTCTCGCTCGTCGCGATGCAGTTCCGCCGCTATCCGCAATCTCAGCTCTACGTCTTCGACAAAGGCAATTCGGCGCGCGCGGCCGTGCTTGCCATGAACGGCGCGCACCATGAACTCGGCTCAGATGGCTCGCTGGCCTTCCAGCCTTTGCGCAACATCGATGACGCGGCGGAGCGCAGCTGGGCGGCGGAATGGATCGGCACGCTGCTCGATCATGAGAAGATCGCGCTCACGCCTGAGATCAAGGAAACGCTGTGGTCGGCGCTTACGAGCCTTGCATCGGCGCCTCCTCAGGAACGCACTCTGACCGGCTTGTCGGTCCTGCTTCAGTCGAATGCGCTCAAGTCCGCGCTTCTGACCTACACGCTGGAGGGACCGTTCGGCCGCTTGCTGGATGCTGCCGAGGATAGTCTCGCGCTGGCGGACCTTCAGTGTTTCGAGACCGAGACCCTGTTGCACGAAACCAGCGTGGTCCTGCCAGTGCTCACTTATTTGTTCCACCGGCTGGAGGCGCGCTTCACCGGCCGGCCGACACTGCTCATCCTGGACGAAGCGTGGGTGTTCCTCGACAACCCGCTGTTCGCGGCTCGCATCCGCGAATGGCTGAAGGTGCTGCGCAAGAAGAATGTATCGGTCGTCTTCGCGACGCAGTCCCTGTCGGACATTGCAAATTCGTCGATCGCGCCAGCCATCATCGAGAGCTGCCCGCAGCGCATCTTCCTGCCTAACGAACGCGCGATGGAGCCGCAAGGCCGCGAAGCCTATGAGCGTTTCGGCCTCAACGACCGCCAGATCGAACTCGTCGCCCGTGCGGTCCCCAAGCGCCAATACTACCTGCAATCCCGGCGCGGCAACCGGCTGTTCGAGCTTGGCCTCGGGCCGATCGCGTTTGCCTTCTGTGCCGCCTCGTCCCCAGCCGACCAGGCGTTGATCGAGCGCGTCCGCGAGCCGGACGACCCGGCGTCGTTCGCTGTCCGCTTCCTCGCGGCCCGCGGCCTCGATTGGGCGGCATCGCTTCAGGACGACCACACCGCAATCCAGCTGGAGGCAGCAGAATGAAAATCCTACGCACAATCCTTCTCGCGACCGCGCTCAGCGTCACAAGCTTCGCGCCCGTTCACGCCCAGTGGGTCGTGTTCGACCCGCAGAACTATGTCCAGAACCTGCTCCAAGCGGCGCGCGCCCTGCAGCAGATCAACAACCAGATCCAGTCGCTGCAGAACGAAGCGATGATGCTTCAGAACATGGGGACGAACCTCAAGTCCCTGAACATGTCGCAGCTGGGTACGATGGTGTCGGCACTGACCCAGATCAGCACGCTGATGAACCAGGGCCAAGGCATCGCCTTCAACGTCAATGCGACCAACACCGCGTTCACGCAGACCTATCCATCGTCCTATCCTACCGGCACGCCGCAATCGACCTTGGCCGCCGACGCCTTGAAGCGCTGGCAGGACACCATGGCGGCCTTCCAGCAGACACTTCAGGTCCAGGCCGGCGTTGCGCAGAACGTGCAGGCAGACACCGCGACACTCAGCACGATTACCAACGCTTCGCAGGGCGCGGTCGGCAATCTGCAGGTCAGCCAGGCGACCAATCAGCTCCTCGCGCTGTCGGTCAAGCAGCAGCTCCAGATTCAGAACCTGATGGCGGCACAGTACCGCGCCACATCGCTGGACCAGGCCCGCAACGCAGAAGCCGAGGCACAGGCGCAATCGCAGTTCTCCACCTTCCTGGGCAGCAACTCGGCCTATCACTGAGGACATCGCCGTGAACGACCTCAATGTCATCGACCAGTTCATGCAGACTTTCATCCGCTATATCGACAGCGGGTTCGGGCTTCTGCAGGTCGACGTCGCGGCGCTCACGACGATTCTGATCGGCATCGACATCACGCTCGCCGGCTTGTTCTGGGCGATGGACGGTGAAGCCAACGTCCTCGCCCGTCTCATCAAGAAGGTTCTTTATGTCGGAACCTTCGCGTTCATCCTGAACAATTTCTCGACGCTCTCGATGATCATCTACAATTCCTTCTCGACGCTGGGATTGCACGCGACCAACAGCGGCCTGACGGCACAGGATCTGCTCAAGCCCGGCAAGCTGGCCGGCACAGGCTTTCAAGCCGCTTGGCCGCTTCTACAACAGGCCGGTTCGCTCATCGGCTTCACGACCTTCTTCAACAACTTCGTGACCATCGTGGTGCTCCTGTTTGCCTGGGTCGTGGTGGTGCTGGCGTTCTTCATTCTGGCGATCCAGCTCTTCATCACGATCCTCGAGTTCAAGCTGACCACGCTCGCTGGCTTTGTCCTGGTGCCGTTCGCCCTGTGGGGCAAGACGGCCTTCTTGGCGGAGCGTGTTCTCGGCAACGTTATCGCTTCGGGCATCAAGGTGATGGTGCTCGCCGTCATCGTCGGCATCGGCACGACGTTCTTCAGCCAGTTTGTCGCCGCGCTCCAAGGCCATCCGCCAAGCCTGGCCGATGCCATGTCTCTAGTGCTGGCCTCGCTGTCTCTCTTTGGCCTCGGGATATTCGGTCCGGGCATTGCTACGGGTCTTGTGTCGGGCGCTCCCCAGCTTGGCGCAGGCGCGGCTCTTGGCACGGCCGGGGCGTTGGTCGGAGCGGGCGCGCTGGGCGGCGCCGCGGCCGTCGGCGGCGCGCGCCTGGCCGGCGCGGCTGGCATGGGCGCAATCCGGGCCGGAACGGCTTTGGGCTCCGGCGCTTCGACGGCCTATCAGATGGCCCAAGCTACGTCCGGGGAGAGCGGAGCGGCGGGTGTCGGCGCGGGCTTGGCCGGAGTGGCGCGCGCCGGAGCCGGCGCGATGCGCAACGCCGCCAGGAGCGCAGGGCAGCGCTTTGCCTCCACCGTCAGCGACAGTGCCCAGGCCGGCCGGAATGCCGCCTTCCGGGCGACGGGCGGAACGCGGACCGGCGGCCGTCCGGCAAATGAGAATTCCGCGCCTGCCGGAGGAGCGACCGGTGGAGCGCCGGCCTGGGCCCGCCGGCTGCGTAGCGAACAGCGCATGCGCGCCCATGCGCACGCGACCACCCAGGCCATCCGGGACGGCGACCGTCCCGGCGCCTCGGCCAACCCAGACCTCGAACAGCGGGAGCACTAAATGGTCTTCAGACGAGCACTTCAGCGCTATGGACAACCCGTCGAGCCCGAGACGCCTTATCAGCGCGCCGGTCAGATCTGGGACGAGCGCATTGGCTCGGCGCGCGCGCAGGCGAAGAACTGGCGGCTGGTTTCCTTCGGCACGCTTGGCCTGGCGCTGCTTCTCGGCGGCGGGATGCTCTGGCAGGCGAGCCAATCGCGCGTCACGCCTTATGTCGTCCAGGTCGACAAGTTCGGTGCCGTGCAAGCCGTCGGCCCCGCAATTCAGAACTACTCGCCGACCGATGCAGAGATTGCCTGGTATCTGTCGCGGTTCGTGACCGATGTGCGCTCGCTTTCGCTCGATCCTGTGGTCGTTCGGCGCAGCTGGCTGGAGGCCTATGACTACGCGACCGATCACGGCGCGCTCTTCCTGAACCAGTACGCGCAGGCGAACGACCCGTTCAAGGCTGTCGGCGAACGCACCGTCTCGGTGCAGATCACGAGTGTCGTGCGCGTGTCAGACAATTCGTTTCAGGTGAAGTGGACCGAGCAGACCTTCGAACATGACGCGCTCGCGCGCACCGAACATTGGACCGCGATCCTCTCGGTCGTGACCAAGCAGCCGACTACCGCCGAAATCCTCAACAAGAATCCGCTCGGCCTTTACGTCAACGGCGTGAACTGGTCGCGCGAACTCGATAGCTGACAAGGAGAACAGCATGAACATGAAGGCCGCCATCATCGTGCCAGTGATCGCCGCGGGACTCTCTGGCTGCGCAAGCGCGAGCTGGCTTCCATCCTTTATGCAGCCCGATCTCAAGCCAGCGGCCAGTCAGGCGGCGATCGTTCCCGATCCGCCCGCGGTCATCCGCACGGTGCAGATTGTCCAGCCACTTCCACTTCCCGGACAGCTTCAGCTCAAGCCGCACCGCGGCAGGCATCCCGTCCGGCCGCCGAAGGCTCGCGTCGATGCTGCCAATCTCGCGGCACTGCAGGAGCCTGCGAGCGACGGGTATGTGAGCGCCATCCAGGTCTACCCGTACAGCGAGGGCGCACTTTACCGGCTCTACGCGGCGCCGCAGGAGGTGAGCGACATCGCGTTGCAGCCCGGCGAGAGCTTGATCGCGATCTCAGCTGGCGACACGACGCGATGGGTGGTGGGCGATACCAGCAGCGGCTCTGGTGCGACCAAGCAGGTTCATATTCTTGCCAAGCCGTTCGCCGCCAATCTGCGCACCAATCTCGTCATTACCACCGATCGGCGCAGCTATCATCTGCAGCTGGAGAGCACCGACCGGACCTACATGGCGGCGATCTCCTGGACCTACCCGCAGGATGGACTGGTCTCGACAAGAGCGAGCGGCGGTCCCGTTCACACGATCGCGGCGGATGTCGTGCCTACGCTCGACAATCTGCACTTCGACTATGCGATCAGCGGCGACAATCCGCCGTGGAAGCCGGTGCGGGCGTTCGACGACGGCACCCACGTCTATATCGAGTTTCCGCGCGCGCTCGACCAAGGCGATGCACCACCACTTTTCGTGAAGGGCAGTGACGGCGCCAGCGACCTCGTGAACTACCGCGTGCGCGGCAACTACTACGTCGTCGACCAGCTCTTCGCCACGGCCGAACTGCGACTGGGACAAGACCATCAGCAGGTCGTTCGCATCAAACGCACGCGAGACCTGCGCACGGCGGACGCGGACAACACACATCACACGCGCTGAGGACGGCATGACAGACACCACTTTAGGCGCAGGCGGCGCTCCGAAAGTCGATCCCGAGAGCCTGGTGTTGCGGGCAAGCCCACGCCGCGTGACGCGCTTCAAACGCCATGTCGTGATCGGCGTCGTGTCGGCACTGGTGATCGGCGTTTTCGCCGCCGCGTGGATCGCGCTCAGGGCGTCACCGCTGGCCAAGCCGGCTTCAGGCGAAGAACTCTACAACATCGACCGCAAGCCCCAGGCCGACGGCCTAGCTGCGTTGCCGTCCACCTATGACAAGGTGAAACCGCCAACACTCGGTCCCGCGCTCCCCGGTGATCTTGGGCCTGCCGAGTTGCGGGCTCGGCACGGTCTGGGTGTTGGTGCAGAGGACGACGGGGCGCGCGCGGAGGAATTGCGGCAAGCGCAATTGGCGCGGCAGGCCCGCGAGGGCGGTGTCTTCTTCCAATCCGGCGCGAGTCGCGCCGGCGATGCCGGCTCGGTTCTGCCAGCAACATCCGGCGTTGTTCCGGGTATCGATCCGGTGCCCGCTCCAAGCGACCGCGTGGCGTTGGACCCCGCGCGCGATCCGGGCGAGGTGCAGCGCAAGCTGGATTTCGTAAACGCCCACGATGATCGAGCCATCTACAATCCCCATGCGGTCCAGGACCCGGTGTCGCCCTATGAGGTCATGGCTGGCACGCTGATTTCCGCGAGCCTGATCACCGGCCTGGATTCCGACTTGCCCGGCCTTGTCGTCGGACAGGTCACGCAGAACGTCTATGACACCGTGACTGGACAGACGCTGCTCATTGCGCAAGGGTCGCGACTGATCGGCACCTATGACAGCGTGATTGCCTTCGGTCAGAGTCGCGCACTCATCGTCTGGCAGCGGATCATCATGCCAGACGGCTCATCGATCCAGATCGACAATCTGCCGGCGACTGACGCGCAAGGTTATTCCGGTCTCGAGGACGACGTCGACTATCACACATGGGCGCTCATCAAGGGCGTCGCGATATCGACGCTTCTGGGCGTCGGCAGTCAACTGTCGCTGACCGGCCAGAGCGATCTTCTGCTTTCCATTCGTGAGTCCACGCAGGACAGCGTCAATCAGGCCGGCCAGCAGCTCACGCAGAAGAATTTGAATATCCAACCCACCATCAAGGTACGGCCTGGATGGCCGCTGCGCGTGATCGTTCACAAGGATCTCGTGCTGCGTCCCTATCGCGGCTGAAGGAGACGACGATGCCAGAACTGAAGCTCGCAAGACTGCCTGACCGTAAGCCGGTGAAGCTCACGATCATGCTGCAGCCCGAGACGAATACTGCGCTGCAGGCTTATGCCGCCGCCTACCGCGAAACCTATGGCGAGGAGGAGGAAGTGGCGGAGCTTGTCCCCTACATGATCGATAGCTTCCTGTCGGCAGACAGAGGCTTTGCCAAGGTCCGAAAGAATGGCGGAGGCGACACGCCTCTCGCACCCCGGCGATCCCGTCGGCAGACACGGGATCAGCAACAGCAGTAGTTCACAGCAGCAAGGAGACCAACATGGCAATCATCGGAACGTTTACGCCGACCAAGGACGGCGGCTGGAGCGGTGCGATCCGCACCTTGACGATCGACGTCAAAGCCAAGTTCGTTCCCAACGACAACCGGGAGAACGATCGTGCTCCGGCCTTCCGCATCTTTGCCGGGCGCTCCGAACTCGGCGCCGCCTGGGCGCAGCGGTCCAATGGAGAGAATTCGCGCGATTATCTCAGCGTCCAGATCGATGACCCAAGCCTACCCGAGCCGATTTCTGCCGCGATGTTTCACGGAAAGGAAGGCGAGGAAGCGCAGCTTGTTTGGAACAGGCGCCGGGCGGATTGAATTCGGGCAGGCGTTCAGCTTCGGGGCTTGGTGAACCGGACGCCTTCACCCATCCTGTCGTTGGGCAGAAAGGTAATGCCGGCCTTGGTGAGTGCCTTCTCCACCGCGGAGACGGTGCTCATCCTGGGGTCCACCTCGTCGCGTTCCAAGCGTGTGACTGCATTTATCGAAACGATCGCCTTGTCCGCCAAGTCTTGTTGAGACCAGCGCAAAAGGGCGCGAGCCGCCCGGATTTGGCAAGACGTGACCATGGCGGTCACAATCGCCGTTCGGCGGCTTTTCGCTACTTAAAGGGTATTATTCGCCCTCTATAGGGTGATATATAAGCTCTATCGGGTAATTACTAGGCCGGTAGGGTGCAGGTCGCGATCTATGCTTACACTCCAAGATGCCGCAGCGAATCAGAAGCTTGCCGCCCTGCAAACGCTATGGGAGCAGAAGCGCGGCGAAAGAGCCATGCCATGTCGCGGCGATCTGAGTGTTGCTGATCTTCGGCCGTGGCTTGGGAATCTGGCGCTGATTGACCTGGACGGTGCTGGCGACACGTTCCGGCTCTGCGGCACGAACTTGTTTGCGCGCTTCGGAGGAGACGTGACGGGCCTGCGCGTTGCCGATCTCCGGGACGAGGGCGGCCGGTCCTTTCGCGATGGTATCGCGCGTGTTCGGACCGAGCGACTGCCAAGCATCGCAAGCCATACGCAAATCATTCACGGCGAAGAAGTCGTGTTCAACGAGTTGGCGCTGCCGCTTTCGAGCGGCGGCATCGTGCCAAAGGTTGTGCTCTTTGCGAGCTATCCCGCAACGGCGAAGTGGGCCGGGTAGGTGTTTGTCATCAACGACAATTGGGGGGAGATCGAATGGACAGCGGAGAGGGTACACTCGAAATGGTAGCCAAGGTCGTTGCGGCCTACGCAAGCAACAATCCCGTGCCGATGGCCGAGCTACCCGGCCTGGTGAAAAGCGTGCATGGCACGCTGACCGGCTTGCTCGGATCACCTCCTGCGGACGCAGTCACAACACAAAAGCCCGCGGTCCCGATCAAGAAATCGGTGACGGCGGAACACATTGTCTGCCTGGAGGACGGGAAGAAGCTGAAGATGCTCAAGCGATATCTGCGGTCGCGATATCAGCTCTCGCCAGAAGACTATCGTGCCAAGTGGGGCTTGCCCGCCGATTATCCGATGGTCGCGCCCAACTACGCGGCCCAGCGGTCCGCGTTCGCGAAGAAGATCGGCTTGGGCCATCGGCCAGCCGAACCTCGGCGGCGGAAGCGTGGCTGATGTTTGATAAAGTACCAATTATCGTAGCTGGACTACGATAATTTAGATAAATCCAATCTTGCCTTTTGTTTGGAAAAGTTCCTATAATCGTAGCATGGCTACGATAGAGAGAAATAAGCTAAACACCCTTTATGCCAAACTCGCGCCAGGCGCCCCGCTGACGCCTGAGGATCTCGCTGGTCTCGGCATATCGGCTGACCTCGCGGTCCACTATGTGCGCTCGGGCTGGCTGACGCGGCTTGCCCGCGGCGTGTACAGCAGGCCGAGCGATACTTTGGCGCTTCATCCGAGCCTGCTTGTCTTGCAGCGCAAGCTGGAAGGTCTGCACGTCGGCGGCAAATCCGCTCTCGACTGGTATGGCGTCCGCCAGTACGTATCGCAGCAGCCGATCCTGCATCTCTACGGATGGACAGCGGCCACGCTCCCGCGCTGGTTCACGGAGCGCTTTCCGGCGGAATATCATCGCAAGCGTCTGTTCGACGAAAAGCCTGGCGCTTTGCTTCATGTCGGTCCGTTCGAGCGGCGCAGTGGTGCGCCTCTTGTGTCCGCTCCCGAGCGTGCCTTGCTTGAAGTGCTGAGCGAGGTTGGTGTCCGCCAGCCTATGCAGGAAGCGCGCGAGCTGGTCGAAAGTACCTACAGCATGCGCGCCGATGTATTGGGTGAACTCTTGAGGCGCTGCACAAGCGTGAAGACCGTCAGGCTCTGCTTGCAGCTTGGAAAGGAAGGCTCGCTTCCCTGGGCAGCAAAGCTCAAACCGGACAAGCTGCCGACAGGCAGCAATCGCCGCTGGGTCTCCCGATCCGCCGATGGTCTGCTGGTGCTCAAGCCTTGAACCAGCTCTATCTCGATACCGCCCGAATGCTGGTGCAGGTGGCGCCGTTCGTATTCACGGATGACGCATTGGCTCTGAAGGGCGGGACCGCGATCAACCTCTTCACGCGAGACATGCCGCGCCTGTCGGTAGACTTGGATCTTGTTTTCGCCGACCCCGCGGTTCCTCGCGAACAGGCACTGCGCCGTATCAATGCCGCCATAAGGCTGGCTTCGGAGCGTCTTACCAAGAGCGGGTTCCAGACCCGCGCTTCCACGGCTGCCGGCGCCGGTGAGACGAAACTTCTGGTGCGGCGCGGCTCCATCGAAGTGAAGATCGAGGTAAACTTCGTTTTGCGCGGAACGGTCCGGCCGGTTCGCGTCGCATCGCTTACGCCGCGTGCGAGAGAGACGCTGCTGGCCGATCTGGAAATTCCTGTCGCCTCGCTTGAAGACCTCTATGGCGGGAAGCTCGTTGCCGCGCTCGACAGACAGCATCCTCGCGACCTCTTCGACGTCCTCCAGCTGTTCGAGAATGAAGGGATCACGAACGGAATCCGCCGGGCCTTCGTCGTTTACCTGGCGAGCCATACCCGCCCGGTTCACGAAGTTCTGTTTCCGCGCCTTCGCGATGTCACACAGGACTATGAGAACAACTTCGTCGGCATGACGCTGGCGCCTGTTTCGTTGGACAAGCTATTGGAAGCGCGCGACCGCATGTTGTCCGAACTTCATGCGGGCTTGGGCGAGAATGAGGTGAACTTCCTGCGGTCGTTGGTCCGTGCCGAGCCGGACTGGCCACTACTGGAAATACCGCACCTCGACACCATGCCTTCGCTGCGCTGGAAGCTTCAGAACTTGGAAAAGCTCAAGGCATCGAATCCGAACAAGTTCTCGGAACAAGCCAAGGCGCTTGACGACGCCCTGGCCCGGGTCAGGCCGGACATTTGACGCCATGGCCGCTCGAAAGCGAAAGCAGCAGCAGGAAGAGGTCGTCGACTATATCGCAATCATCGATCGCACGGAGTTGCACTACAGTATCAACCATCATCGGTTTGGGAGATCGCGCATCAAGCCATATCACCGGTCCTTGTATCTGTATGGAGAAATGGCACATCCCAAACAGATCGCCGGCGCCAAGGTGAACGCGCTCCTGTTAGGCGATCCGTCTCTTGTCGAGATGCCCGAAAGGGACATCGGGCTGATCGTTGGAACGATCATGAAGCAGGGCGGTGAGTTTCAATTCGTTGTCGAGGTTCCGGTCGAATTCATCGCTACCCTGTCTGCCGCCTTCCACGACAAGCGGCTGCAGATTCTTTGGGGCCGCGGTTCACGTTTGAAGCGGGGTAACTCGTTGCTGATCAACCTCTCATTTCAAGACCGCCAGAGCGTCGAGGACGAGTGGGGCGAGCCGCTCGTGACACCACCAAATGCCTGATCGATTCGGGGCTGTTAGCGGTGCGGTTTTTCGGCTTTCGATGTGCTGAATGCACCGGAACAAAGTGCGATTTCGGCCTACAGATTTTTCCACGGATTTTCCACGGATTTCGGTGCCGAAGTCTGCTTTTGTACGCCGTTCGGTGCCGAGTAGAACGAACAGCCGATTTCGAAAACCCGCGGAAATCCTGGAAAAAATGGTGGGCGCGACAGGGATTGAACCTGTGACCCCTCCCGTGTGAAGGGAGTGCTCTCCCGCTGAGCTACGCGCCCGCCTGTGTGCGGAGGGTCCGGCTATAGGGCGAGGCCCAATGTCCGTCAAGCAAGGCAGCGCTCCCGCGGAATTTCAGTCGTGGCCTTCGCATTTTGTCGTGGGATCGCAAGGCTTGTCCGTGTGACCCGAGCCGCCGCCGACCCCGATACCTATGCCGACGTGAATATCGTCGAGAATGCTGCCGGATTTCACGCAGCCGCCGTTCTTGGCCTCGCTCCCCTGCGGACAGAGGCATCGGCCGGTTTTGGCATCCGCGGCCATCGGCGGTTGGCAGCGCGGCGCGCAGCCCTGGCCGTTTTCGCTTCGGCACAGGCATTGCGGCGGCAGGCTCTTGGTCGGGTCGATCTTGTCACAGCCCGGCGCGCCGCTTGGCGGACGGCCTCCGATATCGCCTTGGATTTGCCTGCCCCGGTCTTCGCGCTTCAGCCCATTGGTGACGATGGCAATGGTCTCGGTGGAAATTCCGCCCGGCACAACACTCACTGTGGAGGTCTGCGCGGCGAAATTGCACGCCCCTTGCCGCGACGCGGGAATGGTCGAGCAGGCAACCATGCTGCCCCCGATTTCCTGGATCGTCACCTGCCCGGCATAGGCACGGATCGCGGGCGAGCATCCGCCGACCGGCACGCTGACCGTCGCCGGACTGCCGCCGCTGATGTTGAAGGTGAAGTTTCCGCTGCCGCGCATCCGCTCCTGCTTGCAGATCTCGAGATACCCGGTCTCCCGCTTGCTCGCCTGGTTGGTGAAGGTCACCTCTGTGACGCCGTTTCCCATCGTCACCTGCACCTTTCTGTTGGGCAGGTCGGGGGAGCCTGAGAGATTGGCTGGCGGCGCGACCGTGATGGCATTGACCGCGGTCGAGGAGGTGGCGGTCTCCTGCACGGTCACGGCCGTATTCGGCGCGAAGTTGCCGGCGAGAGCGCAATTGCCTCCGGGTGCCGCACCGGCGGGAACGGAGATCGTGTTGCCGTTGACGGTGAATGTGAACGGCGTGCCGACCGTAACGCCAAGATCGGCGACCTTGCAGATCTTGAGGATGCCGGGATTGAGAACGCTGCTGTAGTCGACCGAAATATCCTCGACGTTGTGCCCTCCCGCCAACGTGATGGTGCTCTGATAGACGCCGCTCGCGTTGAAGACCGCGATCTGGCCCGCACTCACGCGCGACACGTAATAGCTCGTTCCGTCGAAGGCGATGCCGGTGTCGCCATAGGTGATATCGGTGATGAAGGCCGGGGTCAGCAGGCTTCCGCTCAGACTGTAGACGTCGTAGGGGCCGATGCCGTCGCCGCGATTGGCGATCAGCCGGCCATTGGCGACTTCGAGGCCGTCGCAGGTGACGCCGGCGCAGTTGCTCAGCGTCACCGTGCCCTGCAGCGTTCCGCTCGGCGAGTATTTGTAGATGATGCCGGTGCCTGAATAGTCCTCGATATAGAGACTGACCCCATCATAGGCCATGCTCGCCAGGCCGCTCGCGGCGGTGACCTGGAACAGGCTGCCGAGATCGAGATTGGAGCCGAGGTCGTAACCGTAAACCCAGTTGGAATACGGCGCGGTGTAATAGAGCGTGTTGCCGATCTGCACGATGCCGCGCCCATTGCTGCCATGCACTTGGCTGGAAGGGATCGTCATCAGCAGGTTGCCGCTCAGATCCCACTTCTGAAGGATTGGTGGGCCCGAGCTGGCACTGTTCGTCCAGATCGTGGTTGCTGCCGAAGCGGCCGACGAGGCAAGCGATATCAGTGCCGCCGCGAACAGAGCCCGCCACGGACGCAATCTGCATAACGAAGGCATGATGTCCCCCTTGGCCCGACCGGCGCCATCCCCGAGCAGAGTAAGGGTATGAATTTTTTGCAATGTCAACCAGAACTAGTGTCGACCTCCCGGAAATGGCGGAAAGGCTAGTTCCCAGTCACGCGCCAGATCGTGTTGCCGACGTCGTCGGCGACGGCACCGGTCATGCGGCTACATCTCGCCAGCAAACAGAAAAGTCGTGGCGAAACGCGAAATTTCAGTCGCGCCCGGGGCAGGCCGCATTCGGATCGCAAGGCTTGGCGTCGCGGTCGGCCCCGCCTTTGCTTCCGCCGACACCGATGCCGATCCCAACGTGAATCCCATCAAGTATGCTCGTGGACTTGACGCATTTCCCCTTCTTGAGCTCGGTCCCCTCCGGACAGACGCAGCGATGGGTCTTGGCATCGGCAACCATGGGCGCATCGCAATGCAATGCGCAGCCGGTGTCCGTGCCCCCCTGAGGGCAGAGGCACTGAGGCCGGACCTTTGTCACGTCGTATTTGGCACAATCCTGAATTTCCTTCAGAGGAGGGCGTGCGATGTCCTGGCGAACCGTTTCCTCGTTTCCTCCCCGTCCGGTGGGCCGGTTCGTGATGATCGCAATGGTCTGACTCTGAATTCCGCCGGCAACGACGCTGACCGTCGAAGTTTGGGCGGCGAGATTGCAGGCCCCTTGACGCGGTGCGGGAATGGTCGAGCACGACGCCATGATCCCCAATGGGCTCGGGCTTTCCTGAATGGTCACTTGGCCCGCGGAGACCTTTATCGCCGGCGAGCATCCTCCGATCGGCACGGTGTACGGTCCCTGATTGCCGGGATTGAGCGTGAAGGTGAAACTGCCGTTGGAGCGTATCAATTCCTGTTTGCAAATCTCCAGATATCCTGTCTCGCCCTTTGTCTTCTCATTGGTGAAGGTGGTCTCGGTGACGCCGGCGCCGATCGTCAATTTGACCTTTCGGTTCGCCAGATCGGGACTGCCGACGATATTGCCCAAGGGCGCGACCGCGATGTCGCTGACGCTGTAGCCCTGCGGCCCGGTTTCCTGGACTGTCACCGTTGTGCTTTGCGCGAAACTTCCGGCAATGACACAGGTGCCGCCGGGTGCAGGCCCGGCCGGCACGCTGACCGGATTGCCGTTGGCAGTGAAGGTGAACTGCATGCCAGCCGTCACGCCGAGACCGGCCACCTTGCAGATCTTGAGCGTTCCGGGGTTGAGCACATTGTTGTAATCGACGGAAAGATCTTCGATCTCGTGCGCTCCCGGAAGGGTGATCGCATACTGGTAAGCACCACTGGCGTTGTAGACCGCGATCTGGTTGGTCGAATAGTACGGCCGGGCCACGTAATAGTTCGTCCCGTCGAAGGCGATGCCGCTGTTGCCGGCGGGCAAGTCGGTGATGAATGCCGGCGCAAGCGGCGTACCGGTCAGGCTGTAGGCGTCGTAAGGTCCGTCGGCATCGTTGCGGTTGGCGATCAGATGGCCATTGGCGATCTCGACGCCGTCGCAGGTATAGCCGTAGCAATACCCGAGATTCACAATGCCTTGCGGAGTTCCGCTGAGCGAATATTTGTAGACATTGCCCGTACCGACATAGGACGAGATGTAGAGACTCGAACCGTCATAGGCCAAAGCGCCAAGGCCGTTGGCGCCGGCGACGGAAAAGACGGTTCCGAGATCGGAGTTGGTGGACAGGTCGTAGGCGTAGACCGAATTGCCGGGCGCATAGTTCGAGTTGGCCGATACGGCGGTGTAGTAGAGGATATTGCCGATCTTGGCGATGCCGCGGCCATTGTTGCCGTGCAGTGCCGACGATGGGATCGTCATCAGCAAATTGCCGCTCAGGTCCCATTCTTGAATGATCGGCACGGCGCCCGCGCGGTTTGTCCATAATGTCGTGGCGGCGGTCGCGTCGAACCCTGCAAGCGAAAAAAGGAGCGCGCAGAAAACAGCCCGCGAGAATTTGAATCCAGAAAGCATTTGCGCCCCCCTGATGGACGAATTTCTCTTTTGAGCACTAATCCCGCGTCACCCGCCAGATCGTGTTGCCGACGTCGTCCGCGACCAGCAGCGCGCCGCGCTTGTCGATCGCGACGCCGACAGGGCGCCCGCGCGCCGCGTGATCGGCGGTGAGGAAGCCGCCGAGCACCTGCCGCGGCTCGCCCTCGGGCTTGCCGCCGGCGAACGGCACGAACACAACCTGATAGCCCGCCGGCGGATCGCGGTTCCACGAGCCGTGCTGGCCGATGAAGACGCCGCTCGCATAGTCCGGCCCGAGCTTTGCGCCGTCCGAAAACGCAAGGCCGAGCGATGCCGTGTGCGCGCCGAGCGCATAGTCGGGCGCGATGGCGCGCGCCACGAGGTCGGGGCGCTGCGGAGCGACGCGCGCATCGACATGCCGGCCGAAATACGAATAGGGCCAGCCGTAGAATTCGCCGTCCCTGACCGACGTCATGTAGTCGGGCACGAGGTCGCTGCCGAGCTCGTCGCGCTCGTTGACCGCGACCCAGAGCGTATTGCCGCGCCAGCCGAGGCCGTTCGGGTTGCGCAAGCCCGATGCAAAGATGCGATGCGCGCCGGTTGCGGGATCGATCTCCCAGATCGAGGCGCGTCCCTGTTCCGCCGCCATTCCGTTTTCCGCGGCGTTGCTGTTCGAGCCGACCGTGACATAGAGCCTGCTGCCGTCGCGACTTGCGATCAGGTTCTTGGTCCAATGATGATTGCGCGTGCCGGCGGGAAGATCGGCGATCTTCTCGCCCGCGCCGGAGAGCCGCGCGTCGCCTTGATGGTAGCGAAAGCGCAGCACCGCATCGGTGTCGGCGACATAGAAGCTGTCGCCCACCAGCGCCATGCCGAAGGGCGAATGCAGGCCGGAGGCGAAGACGCTGCGGGTGTCCGCCACGCCGTCGCCGTCGGTGTCGCGCAGCAAGGTGATGCGGTTGGCGGAGTGGCCCGTCTCGGAGCCCCCGACGGTCATCAGGCGCCTCGCGACATAGCCGGTGACGCCCTTCCAGTCGTCGGGCTTGGCGGGAGCATTGGTTTCCGCCACCAGCACGTCCCCGTTCGGCAGCACATAGATCCAGCGCGGATGATCGAGCCCGCGCGCGAACGCTGCGACCTTCAGGCCAGGCGCCGCTTCGGGCGTCTCCCCCGGCTTCCATCCGACGGCGCGGGCAACGTCGATCGTGGGCAGCAGGGTCTGGTTCGGCATCGTCAGCACCGGATGCGGTCCCCAACCGGCTTTTTCCGGAAGCTTGGCGCGCTCGCCGCAGGCGGCGACGCCGAATGCGAGCGCGAACGCAAGAGCCTTATCGAACCAACGCATGGGAATTTTCCCTCCTTTAAGATCGATGGCCGGCGCGCCGCTCGTCGAGATTGCTCAGGATCATGATCTTCTGCCAGATCTTGCGGCCGAGATTGGAGGTCAGCTCCTCGATCTCGTTCACCGCAGAGATCACCTCGCTATCGCGGCTCGGCTCGGCATAAAGAGCGGCGAGTTTGGAAATCAGCGCCAGCATCTCGGCGCAGTAGTCGAGATAGCGCGACAATTCGAACTCGCTCATCCGCCGCTCGGGCGAGGACTGCGTCGGCTCGCTCTGGCTGAGCACCACGGTGGGGTCTTTCGTCAGCTGATGCATGTCGATGACGTGCGCGAATGAACGCAGCTCGTACAGCCGGCGCTGCACGCGGCGGCGCTTCAGCCGCTGCTCCAGGGTCAATACGAACCAGATCGCGGCGAAGGCCAGCAGCAGCAGGTTGACGACGGAGTCGAGGCCCTGGGTCAGCGCGACCAAATCGGCCTGCCGGATCACGCGCCGCCAGTCGATCAGCCGGGCGACATAGACCTGGGCGGCGAGTCCGAAGGCGACGACCAGCGCTGCGAGGAGGCGCAGTCCGAGATAGGGCTGCGACAGTCGCAGAACCCATGCGGAGGTCATCTGGGCGGTCGCGGTCAGGTCGGCGGCCACTTCGGCCAAGCCCGAACTCGGGAAGCGCTCCGCGACGCGCGCCCGCAGGCGCTCGGTCGTCTGCACGATCTTTTCCGGATCGAGTATGTGTCTGTTGCTGCCGGCCGGCATGAGCCCCCCGCCCGCAGTCTATCAGAGAAGACGCGCCGCGGCGGCGGGGATGGCATCGAAACTATCGACCACCGCATCTGCGCCCAAGGTATGCGCGGGCTCGGGCGTGTAGCCGTAGGAAACGAGAATCACCGGGACCCCTGCGGCGCGGGCGGTGGCGACGTCGGTGGCACTGTCGCCGATCATCAACGCGGCACCATGGCCCAGCTCGTCGACCACGTGATGGAAGACGCGCGCGTCCGGCTTGCTGTAGCCGTAGCGGCCGGCGCCGTGGATGGCGCCGAAAAAACGATCGATCCGCAGCGCCGGCAACAGCAGGTCGGTCAGCTCCTGCGGCTTGTTGGTCAAGACGCCCAGCTTTGCGCCGCCGGCCTTGAGTGCGGCCAGCGTTTCCTCCACCCCCGGGAAGAGCCTGCTGGCGGCGGCGATGTGGCTGCGGTAATGGGCGATGAAGCTGTCGATGAGCTCCGGCAGGCGATCGGGGTCGGCGTCGTCGCCGGTCATCCGAAATGCCTCCGCCAGCATGCTCCGCGCGCCGAAACCGACCAGGTGCCGCAGATCGGCGAGGTCCACCTTTCGCCGTCTTTCGCGAACCAGGACGGAATTCAGCGCGCCCAGCAGATCGGGCGCGGTATCCACCAAGGTGCCGTCGAGGTCGAAAACCAGAGCAGGGGACATTAAGCTTCCGTTCAAGCAGGAGCGCGGCAATATAGCGTCATGAATCGTCACTTTACGCGTTTCCGACCAGAAGGTAGGCCCGAACGATGACGCGAGCGGCGGTGATCCTGGCAGCCGGGATGGGGACCCGGATGAAATCCGCGACCCCCAAAGTGCTGCACGCGGTGGCGGGGTATCCCATCCTCGGCCACGTGATCAAGGCCGTACGCGCGGCGGGCTGCGCGCGGATTGTCGTAGTGACCTCGTCCGATGGCGCCGCAGTGCGCGACTTTGCACGCCTCGTCGATGTCGGGAGCGTGGTCCAGGACAAGCAGTTGGGCACCGGCCATGCCGCGGCTGCGGCAGGTGCGGCGCTGGAGGATTTCGCCGGCGACGTGGTGATCTGCTACGGCGACATGCCGCTGATGCAGGCGAGCACCATCGCGCGCTCGTTCGAGGCCCGCGGCGTGGCGTCGTTGTCCATCGTGGCGTTCCGGTCGGAAAGCACCGCTTACGGCCGCGTGATCCTGGACAAGGCGGACGGCCTGCTCGACCGCATCGTCGAATACCGCGACGCCGATGAGGAGGAGCGCAGAATCGATCTCTGCAACGCGGGCATCCTCTGCGCCGATGCACGCAGTTTTTTCCGCTGGGCTGGGGGGCTCAAGAACGACAATGCGCAGCGCGAATATTATCTCACCGACGTTCCGCTGCTGGCGAAGAAGGAAGGGCAGAGGACTGCGGTGGTGGTCGCGGACGAGAGGGAGATGCGGGGTGTGAATTCCCGACTGGAACTCGCCGAGGCCGAGGCTGCGATGCAGCAGCGTCTGCGGCGCGCCGCGCTGGAGTCCGGCGTCGGCATGCTGGCGCCGGAGACGGTGTATCTCTCGCACGACACGGTGCTGGAGCCGGACTGCCAGGTCGGTCCCTATGTCATGTTCGCGCCCGGCGTCACGGTGAAGAGCGGCGCGGAGATCAAAGCCTTCTCGCATCTCGAAGGCGCGGTGGTGGAGACGGGCGCCGTCGTCGGTCCCTATGCGCGGCTCAGGCCCGGCTCTCTCATCGGCGAAAGCGCCCATATCGGCAATTTCGTCGAGGTGAAGAAATCGCGCATCGGCAAGGGCTCCAAGGCCAACCATCTGGCCTATTTGGGCGATGCCGAGGTGGGAGCGGGCGCCAATATCGGCGCGGGCACCATAACCTGCAACTATGACGGCTTCGACAAGCATGAAACCCGCATCGGAGCGGGCGCGTTCATCGGTTCGGACACGGCGCTGGTGGCGCCGGTGACGGTCGGGGACGGCGCCTATGTCGGAGCGGGATCGGTCGTCACCAAGGACGTTGCCGCCGACGCTCTCGCGGTCACCCGCGCCGAGCAGCGCGAGGTCCAGGGTTGGGCGGCGAAGTTCCGTGCACGGAAGAAAGCGGTGAAGGGGAAGATCTAACAACGTCGTCATGGCCGGGCTTGACCCGGCCATCCACACGGAAACAAGAGCTGGATGGCCGCCTCAAGGGCGGCCATGACGGAAAAAGGAAGCGGATAAATGTGCGGCATTGTCGGCATCGCGGGAACGAAGGATGTGGCGCCGGTCATCCTGGAGGCCCTGAAGCGGCTCGAATATCGCGGCTACGATTCCGCCGGCATCGCCACGCTGGTCGACGGCGCTATCGAGCGCCGCCGTTCGCCCGGCAAGCTCAGCCAGCTCGACCGCGTGCTGCAGAAGGAGCCGCTCGCCGGCCACACCGGCATCGGCCACACCCGCTGGGCGACGCATGGCGCGCCGACCGTGATCAATGCCCATCCCCATGCCAATGCGCGCGTCGCCATCGTCCATAACGGCATCATCGAGAATTTCCGCGACCTGCGCGCCGAGCTTCTCGCCAAGGGCCACAAATTCGAATCCGAGACCGACAGCGAAGTCGCCGTGCATCTGGTCAGCGATTATCTCGACCAGGGCCTGTCGCCGGAGGCTGCGGCCAAGAAAGCGGTGCAGAGGCTGACCGGCGCCTATTCGCTGGCGATGATCTTCCGCGGCGAAGACCGCCTCTTGATCGGCGCGCGCAAGGGCAGCCCGCTCGCCGTCGGCTACGGCGAGCACGAAGCCTATCTCGGCTCCGACGCGTTTGCGCTGGCGCCCTTCACCAACCGCGTCGCTTATCTCGAGGACGGCGACGTGGCGGTGGTGCGCGGCGACCAGGTCTCCATCTTCGACGCAGAGGGACGGCCCGCCAATCGCGAGGTCGTCGTCACCAATGCGTCCTCGGCGCTGGTGGACAAGGCGGGCCATCGGCATTTCATGGCCAAGGAGATCCACGAGCAGCCCGAAGTCATCAGCCACACGCTCGCGCACTACCTCGATCCCTCCGGGCCCGCCGTCGCCCTCAACAATGCCAGGCTCGAAAAGGTGCTCGCCGGCTGTTCGCGGCTCACGATCTCGGCCTGCGGCACGGCCTATTACGCCGGGCTGGTCGGCAAGTACTGGTTCGAGAAGCTGGCGCGGCTGCCGGTCGAGATCGACGTCGCTTCGGAGCTGCGCTACCGAAACCCGGTCTATCCCAAGGACGGCGCCGCGCTGTTCATTTCGCAATCCGGCGAGACCGCCGACACGTTGGCCGCGCTGCGCGATGCCAAGGCCCATGGCCAGACCACGCTGGCACTCGTCAACGTGGTCGAGAGCTCGATCGCGCGCGAGGCGGACATCGTGCTGCCGATCTTCGCAGGTCCCGAGATCGGCGTCGCCTCGACCAAGGCTTTCACCTGCCAGCTTGCCGGCCTTGCGGCCCTGGCGCTGGCGGCCGGACGCGGCCGCGGCGAGCTGAAGCCCGAAGAGGAAAAGCGGCTGTGCACGGCGCTGCTGGAAATCCCGCGCCACATTGTCGAATTTCTCAAGCAGGAAGCCAAAGTCGAGGTGCTGGGGCAGGAGGTGGCCAAGGCCCGCGACGTGCTCTATCTCGGCCGCGGCCCGAGCTTCCCGCTCGCGCTCGAAGGCGCGCTGAAGCTGAAGGAGATCTCCTACGTCCACGCCGAGGGTTATGCGGCCGGCGAGATGAAGCACGGGCCCATCGCGCTGATCGACGAGAACGTGCCGGTGATCGTGATGGCGCCGCATGACGGCTTCTTCGAGAAGACCGTTTCCAACATGCAGGAAGTGATGGCGCGCGGCGGCAAGGTGCTCTTGATCTCCGAGGCCGAGGGCATCGCGCGTGCCGGTCAAGACGTGTGGGCGACGATCGCCGTGCCGGAGGCCGACCCATTCATCGCGCCGATCCTCTATGCCATTCCGGCGCAGCTGCTGGCCTATTACGCCGCCGTCGCCAAGGGCACCGACGTCGACCAGCCGCGCAACTTGGCCAAGAGCGTGACGGTGGAATAACCCTGTGGGGGCGGGACGAACCGACGGCACCAGGCCGCCGTCTCGTCATGGCGCCCGGCGCGCCGTAGGTTTGGGTACGGGAATCGCAACCGCGCAGCCACCTCGATGGATGGCGCGTTGCGACTATCGGCAGTGCAATTGAGCAGGGATGTATGGACGTCGATCACGACAAGCTGGTGGCGCTGGCGGGCTTCCGCGCAGCTCTGCGCCGCTTCCTGGCGTTTAGCGAAGAGGCCACGATCGAGGCCGGGATCACCTCGCAGCAATACCAGGCCCTTCTCGCGATCGGCGCGGCGAAGGGGGCGGCCCTGACCCTGGGCGCGCTGGCGCAGGAACTGCTGCTCAAGGCCAACGCCGCCGTGCAGCTCGTCGACAGGCTGGCGGCGCAGGATCTGGTGACGCGCACGCGCGACGAAGGCGACCGTCGCTCGGTGCGCATCGCACTCACGCCCAAGGGTCGCGCGCTGCTCGTCAAGCTTGCCGGCCTGCACCTCGACCAGTTGTCCCGGCGCAAGAAGCAATTCGCCGACATCCTGCGCCGCCTCAAGCAGACGCAGGCCGACTAGGGCCGGACGTCGGGGGGCGCCGGCCCTCGCCGAAAGCGCTTATTTCACCGAGCCGGCGACGGTGCTGAAGGTGCCGGAAAGGCCGGTGCCTACCGCCGTGACCGCGCCGATCACCACCACGGCGATGAGCGCTGCGATCAGTCCGTATTCGATGGCCGTCGCGCCGCTGTCGTCGCGAAGAAAACGCCGCACCGTGTTCATGCTCAACCTCCCTTGACCCGTTGACGTGCGCCATCCTGGCAGCGAGATATGAAGCGGCGGTGGAAGGAGTCGCGAAAATTTTAGCGATGCGCGATTTTTTCAGAAGATTTATCGAACGAATTCAATGCGCTGAAGGTGCTGTCGTGATATTTGTACTCTGTTCATCCAATGCGGTCTCAAATCTTGTCGGGGTGAGGCATGAGCCATGAACTGAGCGGTCGCTGTGCCTGCGGCGCGGTGCGGTACCGTCTGACCCGGGAACCGATTTTCGTGCATTGCTGCCATTGCCTGGACTGCCAGCGCCAGACGGGCAGCGCCTTCGTGCTCAACGCGCTGATCGAAAGCAGCCATGTCGAGACGCTGTGCGGCAACCCGGTCGCGGTGCCGATGCCGACGGACAGCGGCCGCCCTCACGACGTCTATCGTTGCACCGAGTGCCAAACCGCGATGTGGAGCGATTACGGACGGCGCAAGTTGCTGTTCTTCGTGCGCGTGGGGACGCTAGAGACTCCGTCCGCGCTGAAGCCGAACGTGCACATCTTCACGCGCTCCAAGCAGCCCTGGGTCGGGCTTCCGCCGGACGTCCCGCAGTTCGAGGTCTATTACGACATGCAGGCGCTCTGGCCCGCGCAGAGCCTCGAGCGGCGCCGGCAGATTCTCGGCGCGGGGTGAGGCAAGATCGCTTTCGCGGCGAACGCGCCATGCTCTAAGCTCGGCGCATGACTTCGCAGGATTCGCTCAAACGCGACGCAGCCGCCAAGGCGCTGGAGTTCGTGCGGCCGGGGATGAAGCTGGGCCTCGGCACCGGCTCGACGGCGGAGGCGTTCGTCGATCTTCTGGCCCCGCTGGTGCGCGATGGGCTCGACGTGACCGGCGTCGCGACTTCGGAGCGCACCGCGCTAAAGGCGCGTGCGCTCGGCATCGCGCTGGACGAGCTTGATCGCCTGGCGCCGCTCGATCTGACCGTCGATGGCGCGGACGAAGCCGACCACAGCCTCGATCTGATCAAGGGCGCGGGCGCGGCTCTGCTGCGCGAGAAGATCGTCGCCGCGTCCTCGCGTGAGATGATCGTCATCGCCGACGAGAGCAAGCTCGTGGCGCAACTGGGCAAGTTCGCGCTTCCGGTCGAAATCATTCCATTCGGTCAGGCAACGACGCTGGCGCGGATTGCGCGGGCCTGCGCTGCGCTCGGCTACCGCGACGTGAAGGCCACATTACGACGCAAGGACGGCGCGCTAGTCCGCACCGACAGCGGCAATCTGGTCTGCGACTGCGCCTTCGGCGCCATCAAGGATGCCGCCGCGCTCGGCGCCGCGCTTTCCGCCGTCACCGGTGTCGTCGAGCACGGGCTCTTCATCGGCATTGCGACCATGCTGATCATCGCCCATCCGGGCCGGGTCGAGATCATTCGCCGGACGGGTTGAGCGGCGCCAGTTCGATGCGCGGCAGCAGCGGCACGAGGCGCCGCACCAGCCGCACGAAGAAATCGGGCCGCCGCGCCGGATCGACATAGAGCACGTAATGCGGCAGGCGCGGATCGCAGCCGCTCTCGCCCTCGACCGGCCTGCAGACAAGCGTGACCGGCCAGCCGTCGATCTTCGACAGCCGTTGCGCCACCGTTGCGCCGTGCAGCACCAGCGCAATGTCGCTCACCGCTTCGTAGGAGAGGCCGAAATAGGAATGGCCCAGCAGTTCCGCCGGCGCGTCGGTCGCGTCGACGATATCGACGGCGTGATCGGGCCCGGCCGCGGCAAGCGCGCGGTCGCCGAGCGGCCTGTGACCGGCGCGGGCGACGTCGCCATGCGCCACTGCCGACACCGCGAGTACGGCATCGCCGCTGGACGCATAGACCGTGATGCGGTGCACGAACGGCCGCGCGTCGCCGAGCAGATGCGCGAAGTCGTCGTTCACCGGATCCGCGCCGACGTCGGCCGCGGCCAGGATCAGCTCGCCGACGAAATCGTCCGGCGGCGGTTCGCGATGCCGCGCCATCGAAGCCAGCGCCGACAGCGCGATGCGCGCGCCCATGCTGTGGCCCAGGATGTCGACGTGCATCCCGCTCTTCGCAAGCCCGCGCAGCAGCGCCTCGAATTCGGGCACCGCATAGGCGCTGTGCTCGATGTCGGCGATGTAGCGGCCGACTTCGCCCTCGCTGCTCCAGGAAAATGCCAGCGCCGGACACGGCATCTGCGCGTCGTTGGCGAGTTGGCCCGCGCGGAGCACCGCGCCGTCGAACAGCGTGTTGAAGCCGTGAACGTAAATCAGGACTTCGTTGCAGTTTTTTGCATGCGCTTCGCCCGCCAGGCGCGCAGCGAAAGCGTCCAGATCGGCGCAGGCAAGCGGGGCTTGTGCCGCGGGCTTCAGATGTCCCGTGGAGATGTCTTCTCCCACCAGGCTCATCGCCGGCAGAACCGCCACGGTGCGGCCGCACGAAAGCGCGTCCGACCAGTGCTTGCCGAAGCCGCCGGGCCAGTCCTTGTCGGCGGCGCGGTCGGTCGCGTACCAGACGGTGCGCTCCACCGCGGCGCCGTCCGCCGGCCGCCACACCGAGTGGACGAGTTCCGCCTTGTCGCCGACGCAGCCAGAAACGAGCAGTGCCAAGAAAAGAGCGAGAAAGGGTCTCATTCCGGAGATCCAGCTCAATTTCCCCAACCCCACACTGTCATCGTCCGGCCCGCAAGGGTCCGGGCGACCCAATTTGGCAACACCAAGGAGAAATTGGGTCACCCGGACCGCGCGAAAAATCGCGCGACCGGGTGATGACATCTTTGTATTTGGTCTGACCGTCCTGTAATCGAAACCCGCAAGAGCAGGGCAGCCACAATGGCCAAATTTGACTACGATCTCTTCGTCATCGGCGGCGGCTCGGGCGGGGTGAGGGCGAGCCGGATGGCGGCCATGTCCGGCGCGCGGGTGGCGCTGGCCGAGGAATACCGCATGGGCGGGACCTGCGTCATCCGCGGCTGCATCCCCAAGAAGCTGTTCGTCTATGCCAGTCAGTTCGGCGAGGAATTCCACGACGCCGAAGGCTATGGCTGGAGCGTGGGCGAGCGCCGTTTCGACTGGCCGACCCTCATCGCCAACAAGGACAAGGAGATCGCGCGCCTCGAAGGCCTCTACCGCAAGAACGTCGAGGCGGCGGGCGTCACCATCTTCGGCGACCGCGCGGTGTTCGAGGATCCGCACACCATCCTGCTGCTCAACGAAGGCCGGCGCGTCACGGCGCAGACCATCCTGATCGCGACCGGCAACCGGCCGACCCGCGAGATGGGAACCACGCATATCGTCCCGGGCGCGGATCTCTGCATCACCTCCGACGAGGCGTTCCATCTGGAGAAGCTGCCCGGACGGATCCTGATCGCCGGCGGCGGTTATGTCGCGCTAGAATTCGCCCACATCTTTCACGGCTTGGGAGCCGCGGTGTCGCTGGTCTATCGCGGCGAGAAGCCGCTGCGCGGGTTCGATGAGGATTTGCGCGACGCGCTGATGGCGTCGATGGCACGCCGCAAGCTGAATATCCTGCTCGGCTGCGAGTTCACCGGGATCGAGAAGCGCGGCCGCTGCCTGCACGCCGAAACCAACAAGGGCGCGACCATCGAGTGCGACCAGGTGATGCTCGCCATCGGCCGGGCGCCGAACACCATGGCGCTGCATGTCGATAAGGCCGGCGTGCGGCTGGGCCGGAAGGGCGAGATCGTCGTGAACGAATACTCGCGGACCTCGGCGCCCCACATCTATGCCATCGGCGACGTCACCGACCGCATCCAGCTCACACCCGTCGCGATCCACGAAGCGATGTGCTTCGTCAAGACCGTCTATGAGGGTGTGCCTACGTCGCCGGACCACGATCTCGTGCCGAGCGCGGTGTTCACCACGCCGGAACTTGCGACCGTGGGCATGACGGAGATGAAGGCCTTGGGACTGGGCCATTCCATCGACGTCTACAAATCGACCTTCAAGCCCTTGAAGCATACCATGACCGGGACCGACGAGCGCTCGCTGTTCAAGCTGGTGGTCGACGCCAAGAGCGGCCGGGTGCTGGGCTGCCACATCTTCGGCTGGGGCGCCGCCGAAATCGTCCAGGCGGCTGCGATCGCCATCCGCATGGGCGCGAAGAAGTCCGATTTCGACGCCACCATCGCGCTGCATCCCACTGCGGCGGAAGAATTGGTGACGATGCGGATGAAATCCTATTCAAAAGCGCCGCCGGAGTCCGTATCGTAGAGCATCGCGCCGGTCATCCTTCGAGGCCCGCCCGTCACCCTGAGGTGCGAGCGGAGCGAGCCTCGAAGGGCGACGGGCGGGCACCTCAGGATGACGTGGTTGCTTCGACCATGGCGTGGCCTGACGGTATAGAGAGAGGGGTTTTCATGCTTCGCGCTGTTGCGTTGTCGTCGTGTCTTTTGCTGCTGCCGTCGCTGGCTTCGGCGCAGACCTTTACCAATCTTGTCCATCAGCCGCCCAACGGCGCCGAGCTCACCATGCAGCTGACCGACGGCACGGTGCTGGCGCAGGGCGACAGCGACAGCGACTTCTACAAGCTCACCCCCGACATCAACGGCAGCTATGTCAACGGCACCTGGACGCGGCTGGCCAATCTGCCGTCCGGCTATTCGCCCTATGCCCAGGCCGAGGCGGTGCTGGCAGACGGGCGCGTGATCATCTCCGGCGGCGAGTACAATTTCGGCCAGTTCGCCTTCACCAACCAATCGGCGGTGTACGACCCGGTGGCCAACAAATGGACGATGATCGATCCGCCCAAGGGCTGGTGCTGCATCGGCGACACGCCGGCCACGGTGCTGCCCGACGGCCGCTTCCTGCTTGGCTACAAATTCAAGACTAAAATGGCGGTGCTCGATCCTACGACGCTGAAATGGAGCGCGGTGCCCGCCGCCAACAAGAAGGGCTGGAACGCGGAAGAAGGCTGGGTGCTGCTGCCCGACGGCACGATCCTGACCGTCGACGTCAAGGCGCATCCGCATTCGGAGCGCTATCTGCCCGATCAGGGGAAATGGGTCAGCGCCGGCGACACGGTGGTCGATCTGCGCGGGCCGCAGAATTGCTGCGGCACCTGCATCCATTACGGTCCCAAGAACAAGTGCTACGACCCGCCGGGCGAGACCGGCGCGGCGCTGCGGCTTCCCGACGGGCGCGTCTTCGCCAGCGGCTCGATTCCGGAGGGCGAGACTGTCGGCCACACCGCGATCTGGACGCCGCCCAGCCCGGGCGACGCGCACGGCCATTGGACGGCGGGCCCGAACTTCCCCAACGGCGACGACGCGTTTGACTCCGGCGTCGCGGCGCTGCCCAACGGCCATGTGCTGGTGGAAAGTTCGTCGGGCACGCTCTACGAGTTCGACGGCACGAACCTGATCAAGGAGCCATTCAGCGGCTTCGGTGTGATGATGCCGCTGCCCAGCGGCGAAGTCCTGGTCGGCGGCTTTGGGGTCTACAAATCGACCGGCACCTACGATGCGTCCTGGGCGCCGACGATCACGGCGTTTCCGGCGAACGTGACGCGCGGCTCGAGCTATCAGATCTCCGGAACGCAGTTCAACGGCTTGTCGCAAGGCGCGGCGTTCGGCGACGAGTTCGACACCCACACCAACTTCCCGCTGGTGCGCATCACCAACACGGCCACGGGGCACGTCTTCTACGCGCGCACCCACGACCACAGCTCGATGGGCGTCGCCACCGGCTCGGCCACGGTGATGACCAATTTCGACGTGGCGAGCGGCACGGAAACCGGTCCCGCCACGCTCGTCGTGGTCGCCAACGGAATTCCCTCGGCCCCGGTGAACGTGACGGTGAATTGAACCGAATGATCCTCCCCCGTTTACGGGGGAGGTGGCGCGAAGCGCCGGAGGGGGCGAGCAAGCGGCGCGCCCCCTCCGCCTCGCTCGCGAAGTGCTCGCTCGGCACCTCCCCCGTAAACGGGGGAGGATCAGTGTGCTTGGCCTACTTCAACGCGCCTTCGATCGCTTCCCTCAAATCGGCTGCCCCCGGCTCGGTGCGCGAGCCGAACGTGCCGGCGATGCTTCCGTCGCGGCCGAAGAGATATTTGTGGAAGTTCCATTTGGGCGCAGCGGCCTCGCCGAGTTCCTTCGCGACCCATCGATAGAGCGGATGCGCCTCGGCGCCGATGACGTGCTCCTTCGCTGTCATCGGGAAGTCCACGCTGAAGCGCGTCTCGCAGAATGTCTTGATCTCGTTCTCGCTGCCGGGTTCCTGCGCGCCGAAATCGTTCGCCGGCACGCCCAGCACGACCAGCCCGGCGTCGCGCTTCTCGCGCCAGAGCTTCTCCAAGCCTTCATATTGCGGGGTGAGCCCGCACTGGCTTGCCACGTTGACCACCAGCAGCGCCTTGCCCTTGAAGCTGGAGAGCGGCAGCGGCGCGCCGTCGATGGAGCGGAACTGGAAGTCGTAGGCGGTGGTCATCGGCAATTCTCCCTGCGGGCCGGGAGTTTGGTTAACCGATTGGAAACGCACAAGCGGCAAACTTCCGCAAATGGCCGGCGTCCTCATCTCCATCATCAGTCTGTTCGGCTCCGCCGCGGTCGGGGGGGCGGTCGGGCTGTTTGCCGGGTTTCCGGCGGGGACGGCAGTCTTCGCGATCCTGCTTCTCTTCGCGCTCCAGCTCCGCCTGGCCGCCAACCAGCGCCGCGAGCGGCGCCTGGCCGGCCGCGAAATCGCTGGCCTCAAGCGCGCCCATGCCGCGATCGAGCAGGCGCTCGGCGAGGCCCAGGCCAAGATGGAGGTCATCCGCGAGGCGGCCGAGGCGCGCTCCAGCGCCCAGGGCCGCAAGATCGTCGCCGAGCTGCAGGTGCTGGAAAGCCTGATGCGCGAATTCGCGGGACGCATTTCGGAAAAAGCCGCACCCGACGCGGCCCCCGTCGCGTCCGGGCAGGCGCCCGGTGCGCGCGCCTATCTGGAGAGCATGGGCGAGTCCGACCTGCTCGAGACCATCCGCGCCAGCCTGGAGGAGAACCGGGTCGATCTCTATCTCCAGCCCATCGTCAGCCTGCCGCAGAGGAAGTTGCGCTATTACGAAGCGCTGTCGCGGCTGCGCGCCGAGAACGGCTCCGTCATCATGCCGGCGCAGTATATGAAGGTTGCCGCACCCGCCGGATTGATGAGCGTGGTCGACAATCTCCTGCTCTTCCGCTGCGTGCAGATCGTGCGGCGCCTGACGCACAAGAACCGCGACGTGGCGGTGTTCTGCAACATCTCCGGCGATACGCTGACCGATGCCGAGTTCTTTCCCCAGTTCCTCGAATACATGCGCCAGAACAAGGACCTCGCCGGCCAGATCGTGTTCGAGTTCGGCCAGGAGGCTGTCGCCAAGGCGGGCGCCAAGGGCGAAGAGAACCTGATCGTGCTCGCCGGTCTCGGCTTCGCGCTGTCGATGGACCACGTCGATGCGCTGGCGCTCGATTTCGGGCGGCTGAAGCGCATCGGCTTCCGCCACCTCAAGCTGCGCGCCGACGTGCTGCTCGGCGGCATGAGCCATGCCCGCGCCGCGGTGGGACCGGAGGACTTCAAGACCCTGCTCGCCCGCCACGGCCTCAATCTCATCGTCGAACGCGTCGAGGACGAGAAGACGGTCGTCCAGCTCCTCGAATACGGCGTCGATTTCGCGCAAGGCTATCTCTTCGGCGAACCGCGCGCCGTGCGCGACGACAAGCCGGAAAAGACCGAACCCGCCGCCCCCGTCATCCCCTTCCGCAAGAGCGCGTGATTTTGGCCTCCCCTATGTGGGGAGGCAGCAGCACTTGATTTCAGATTCTGGCGTCGCCGCTGCGTTCGGAGTTTTCGAACTTTTGGCGTGAATGTCGCCTTAAGCGATGTTACTCTTTCTGACGTCGACGCTGGATTCGGTACATCCGGCGCGGCCCTAGGGGGCTCTTGGATACCCGCCTAGGGCCTTAAGGTGCGCCAGTCGAGACCCGGGGCGACCGGGCCGGTCGTCTTCCTTGGCAGGGGCGACCGGTCCAAGACTCGGCGGACGTAGCCTTGTCCAGCAATTTTATTGCCGCAAGCCCAAATGCCGTAAGTGCGCGAATCATCAACACCATATTTGTCAGTAGGCGGACAAGTTAACGAATATGGCGGCCAAATTGCATTTACCTCCCATTCTCCCCGGCCTTTCCGCCATCGCGGCCGATTACGACGCGCTCGTGTGCGACGTCTGGGGCGTGCTGCATGACGGCACGGCGGCGCGGCTCGAGGCGACGGCGGCGTTGCAGCGGTTCCGCGCGGAGCATGGGCCGGTGGTGCTGCTCTCCAACGCGCCAAGGCCCAAGCGCGACCTGGAGGCGCAGTTCCGCCGCTTCGGCGTGCCGCTCGATTGCTACGACGCCATCGTGACGTCCGGCATCGCCACGCGCATCGATCTCGCGCGGCGCTGCAAGGACCGCCGGTTGCGTATGTTCCATCTCGGCCCCGAACGCGACCGCGGCATTTTCGAAGGTCTCGATATCGCGGCAAGCGCAATCGAGGACGCCGAGATCGTCCTGAACAGCGGATTGTTCGACGACGACCGCGAGACGCCCGACGACTATCGCGAGCGGCTTGCGCAAATGAAGGCGCGGGGCCTGCCGATGCTCTGCGCCAATCCAGACCGGGTGGTGCAGCGCGGCGGCAGGCTGATCTGGTGCGCCGGCGCGCTGGCGAGCGAATACGAGAAGCTCGGCGGGACGGTGATCTATTACGGCAAGCCGATGCCCGCGATCTACGACATCGTGCGGGCGGAGGTGCCGAAGGCGCGGCGATGGCTCGCGATCGGCGACGGACTGCACACCGACATCAAGGGCGCCAACGGTGCCGGCATCGACGCGCTGTTCATCGCCGACGGCATCCATGGCGAAGAGATCGGCGCGGTGACGCCCGTGCGCATGGCCGCGCTCTTTGCCGAAGCCGGCGTCAGCGCGCGCGCCGCGATGCCGCGGCTGGTCTGGTAGGACGATCGGCGCGCTTGCCGCCGCTGCCCCGCATCGCTAAGACGCCCGCGGAACAACAGAGGTGGCCATGACCTATACCATCGACGATCTCAAGCCCGGCATGTCCGAGGGCTATACGCGCACGGTGACGGAACGCGACATCGAACTGTTCGGCGAGGTCAGCGGCGACGTCAATCCGGTGCATTTCGACGAAGCCTTCGCGGCGACGACGATCTTCAAGGGCCGCATCGCGCACGGCATGCTGTCGGCGAGCTACATCTCGACGGTGCTGGGCATGAAGATGCCCGGCCCCGGCACGATCTTCATGAGCCTCACCACCCGCTTCAAGGCGCCGGTCCGCATCGGCGATACGGTCGCCACCACCTGCACCGTGCGCGAGGTCAATGCCGAGAAGCGCCGCGTCCTCTTCGATTGCGTCTGCAAGGTGGGCGAGACCACCGTCGTCGAAGGCGAGGCGCTGGTCATGGCGCCGGCGCGGGCGAAGGGGTAGGTATGGATATTGCGTCATCCTGAGGTGCTTCGCGCGCGTGCTTCGAGGGCCGCTTCGCGGCCACCTCAGCATGACGCGCGCGGAGCCTCGAAGGGTGACCCTGGAGCACGCATTCGGACCGCATGAAAATCTTTCGCCACTATCGCGACGTTCCCGGCGCCTATCAGGGCGCGGTGGTGGCGGTCGGCAACTTCGACGGCGTCCATCGCGGCCATCAGGCGCTGATCGCCGAAGCCGGCCGCAAGGCGCAGGAGCGCGGCGCGGCGCTGTGCGTGCTCGCCTTCGAGCCGCATCCGCAGGAGTTCTTCCGGCCGTCGCCGCAGTCCTTTCGCTTGACGCCGTTCCGCGTCAAGGCGCGGCTGCTGGCCGAGCTCGGCGTGGACGCGATGTTCGCGCTGCCCTTCGACGCGCAACTGGCGACGAAAAGCGCGCAGGAATTCGTGCTCGACGTCCTGGTCGGCGGCCTCGCGGTCGGCTGCGTGGTCGTGGGCGGCGACTTCCAGTTCGGCAAGGGCCGCGCCGGCAACACCACGGTGCTCGCCTATATGGGCGAGATGGAAGGCTTCGGCGTCGAGATCTTCGATGCGGTGAGCGACGGCGACGAGAAGATCTCCTCCACCGCGATCCGCGCCGCATTGCGCGAAGGCAGGCCGCAGGAGGCGGCGCGGCTGCTCGGCCATCATTGGGCGGTCGAGGCGCGGGTCGAACACGGCGACAAGCGCGGCCGCGCCATCGGCGTGCCGACGGCGAACATGCGCCTCGTCGATTGCTTGCATCCCGCGTTCGGCGTCTATGCGGTGCGCGCCTCGATCCTGGAAGACGAGCGCGTCGTCGCGCGCCACAACGGCGTCGCCAATTTCGGCATCCGCCCGATGTTCGAGTCGAAGGTGCCGCTGCTAGAGACCCTGCTCTTCGATTTCGCCGGCGATCTCTACGGCAAGCACCTCTCGGTCGAATTGATCGCCTATCTGCGGCCCGAGATGAATTTGCCCGATCTCGCTTCCCTGAAAGCACAGATCGCCAAGGACGCGGAAGCCGCGAAGGCCATATTGGCGAAAGTCACGATCTAGAAGCCGGTCCGATCGTGAATCAATGCGGCTTCGCCGGGGCGGGCATGATCATCCCTTGATAGAGATAGAGGTTGGGCCGCATCGCCGCGCCCGGCTTGATCTGTGCCAAGCTGTAGCGCGACAGCTCGACGCGCTTGGGCGGCACGAAGGTGGTGTCGGGAATCGCTGTGATGGCCTCGGCAAAGACCTGGTTGCCCTCGCGCACCAGCCGCGCCACGGCATAGGTGATCACGCCGGTGCTGGTCGGCAGCGGAACCACGACCTGGTCGATATCGGACATGGGGGGCTCCATAAAGAATTACCCTCCCAGAGGGGGTACGCGCTCGACATGCTGAATGTTGTCACGCTAGAGCTTGTATGCGTGACAGGCCGAGACTCAAGGGCAGAACCGAGGCTCCATGGTCACTGCGGGACAGGCGCGGGGTGAACTGGTTTCACAAAAGCGCACGGATTCTCTATGGGCGGTTCTGCTCAGGGCCCTGATCTCTAGGGGCATAATATGGGTCCAACGGGGCAAAAACAGCCCAATAAGCATCTCGCACTTCGCAAAGCTTCCTCAGCGATTCTTCCGAAATTTCGAGTATAATCTGCTTCCGTTCATACGCGGTCACTAGCTGGTTTCCGGCTATGTTATTGTAGGCGATCACACCCTTTTGGTCCGCGTGCTTCATCGCGTTATCGTGCGTTCCGAAAAGCTTAGCCTCATGCTGACCGCTATGTCTCGCGCCAGCGAAGTCTGGGAAATGCTTTTTGAAGAGCCGCGTTGCATCACGCTTTGCCTGCATATCGATTTTATTAAGAACAGACGGGCTCTTATTGAGATTGATTGAGGCGGCGCCCAAGGTCTCATTGAATCGATAGATGACCGAGGCTGCGGCGTGCGCTGTTAAGATCAGGAAGTACATACCTGTCGGCATTCCCGGAATTGCCGCACATGAGTCGGCCTCTTGTGCAAAGTTGAATAGCGCTAAGGCAGCCTGAAACTCCTTGCATAGGGAACCAAGTGAAATCAGCATATCATTCAAGAAGAAGATGTGGGTGCGTTCTTCTTCAGGGTATTGACGCTCAATAATGATTGGCGGAACTGGTCCAGTTTGCATTACAGTATGGCCATGGTTGACTCGGACTGTTACTCAGAGAAGGAGGCCGGGCGCCACCGCGATGCCATCGTCCGTAACACGGTAGGATGCCGCCGAGCCGGCACGGCACAATTCGGAGCAAGAAGAAAGTGAGTCGCCGCAAGACTGCGACTCGAAAGAATGCTAAGAAGCGTTGAATCCACAGATTCGGGGCTGGATGATCGTAGCCGCGCCTCCATCAGTAAGCGATCTCCGAGAGTGGCTCACACTGAGCATTGCACTTGCTGCAGTCATATTCGGCCCTCTCATTCAAGCTGGCGCGTCGAAGAAAGATCGTGAGGCACATGCTCGAGCCTTAAAAGACGAGCTTGCGGCGCAGCGCGAAACTACGGAACGCCAGATTTTTGCATCTGTGCGGTCGACCAATCGGCAGGCCTGGATTAACGCACTCCGCGAGGACGTTGCGTCATATTTGAATGCATCCCAGCGCATGGCTTGGCTACGTGCACACGGCATCGCGCCGCAAGATGGGAACGAGTTGGACAAGCTAATGTTTGAGGCGGGTCGCACCTTCACGGCGATTGAGCTGCGTCTCAATCCAAATGAGGACAGCCACATCGAACTAATGGCGCACCTCCAGGCCTTGAGCAGCGGAATTCAAGGCGCTCCAGAAAGCTACAATTCACTTCGAGACGAAGTGGTTAGACAGGCACAGTCGATCTTCAAGTTCGAATGGAACCGTGTGAAGATCGGAGAATAATTGGAGCGCTATCGGTCTATCTTGCCCGCAGCTTCGTCAGGGCTCTGTACCTCTTGCGGCGCGCTCCATGTCGCCGTCCGATATGTCAAGTGCATAATTCCCTTCGAGGGGAGGGTAGAATTCCTCTTGCCTTCCGTCCCGCGCTGGACCCCGGGGGACGCCGCTGGTATGAAGCCGCACCGTTTTGAAGGCAGGCCGATGTCGAAATTCCTGGAGGTTACGCGAATTCGCCGCCCGGCTCCGCGCCGGAACGGCTAGCGACCTTTCGCGGCGGAGCCGGGCTTCCGCGACGCGTTTTTCCAGGACTTTCCACAGGCAAGAGCGATGAACGAATCCCACTCCACCAGCGGCCAAGAGCCGGCCGCGCGCGACTACCGCGGCACGCTGTTCCTGCCGGCCACCGATTTCCCGATGAAGGCAAATCTGCCGGCGGCGGAGCCCAAATGGCTCGAGCGCTGGGAGCGGATGGACCTCTATGGCCGCCTGCGCGCCGCGAACAAGGGCCGGCCGCTGTTCGTCCTCCACGATGGACCTCCTTACGCCAATGGCGAGATCCATTCCGGCACCGGCCTCAACAAGGTGCTGAAGGACATCGTGGTGCGCTCGCGCGGCTTTCTGGGTTACGACGCGCCGTATATCCCGGGCTGGGACTGTCACGGGCTCCCGATCGAATGGAAGATCGAGGAGAAGTACCGCAAGGAGGGCAAGTCCAAGGACGACGTGCCGATCGCGCGGCTGCGCCAGGATTGCCGCGAATTCGCCGAACACTGGATCGACGTCCAGCGGCGGCAGTTCAAGCGGCTGGGCTGCATCGGCCTGTGGGACAAGCCCTACACAACGATGGATTATCGCGCCGAAGCGGTGATCGCGGCCGAGCTGCACAAGTTCGTCGCCCACAAGCTTCTCTATCGCGGCTTCCGTCCGGTGATGTGGTCGCCCGTCGAGAAAACCGCGCTCGCCGAAGCCGAGGTCGAGTACCACGAGAAAACCAGCCCGACGATCTATGTACGCTTCCCAGTTCTTCGCCACGAAAATAAAGCAAGCGCACAACAGCTTGACGGTGCTTCAGTCATCATCTGGACGACAACACCTTGGACGATCCCAGCTAATCGCGCGATCGCGTGGAATACCGCCATCCGGTACGTTGTTTTGGAAGTTCGCGAAATTGCGGAAGGCTCTTTCGCGCGCGTTGGCGAAAAACTGATCGTCGCGGCATCACTGGCGCAGACAGTCAAAAGCCACGCGAAGATCACTGAAGCTGTGGAATGGCCCATCCTTGGAACGTTCCGGGAAAGCAAGATTGTTTGCGGCCATCCATTCCGCGAATTGGATAGCCACTATGGCTTTGATGTCCCTCTTTTGTGGGCAGAACACGTTACCGACGACACTGGAACTGGCTTTGTTCACACGGCGCCGGGTCATGGTGAAGACGATTTCAGGCTCTATGAGCTGAAACGATCCATGTTTCCGGCTAATACGCCGAATCCATTCAATACGGTGGCCGAAGATGGGACGCTTACCTCCGCTGTCCATCTCCCATCGTTGATCGGCAAGTTCATCCTCTCGCGCGACGGCAAGAAGGATGGCGACGCCAACGGCGCGGTGATCCAGGCCTTGATCGACGCCGGCGCGCTGCTGGCAAAGGGCACCTTGCGCCATCAATATCCGCATAGCTGGCGCTCGAAGGCGCCGGTGATCTTCCGCGCCACGCCGCAATGGTTCGCGGCGATGGACAAGGAGATCGCGGGCGGCGGCACCCTGCGCCAGCGCGCGATGAAGGCGATCGCCGACACCAGATGGTTTCCGCCCTCGGGCGAGAACCGCATCGCCGGCATGGTCAAGGACCGGCCCGATTGGGTGCTGTCGCGCCAGCGCGCCTGGGGCGTGCCGCTGGCGATCTTCGTCGACAGGAAGACGCAGGAAATCCTCGACGACGCCGACGTGAACGCGCGCATCGTCGACGCCTTCAAGTCCGAGGGCGCCGACGCCTGGTTCAATTCGCCGCCGTCGCGCTTCCTGGGCAACGGCCGCAATCCCGACGATTACGAGCAGGTCAAGGACATCCTCGACGTCTGGTTCGATTCCGGCTCGACGCACGTCTTCACGGTGGAGCAGCCGCTCGAGCCGCAATGGCCGCAAAAGGACCACGCCGATCTGTATCTCGAAGGCTCGGACCAGCATCGCGGGTGGTTCCAGTCGTCGCTGCTGGAGAGCTGCGCCACGCGCGGCCGCGCCCCTTACGACGAGGTGCTGACGGCGGGCTTCGTACTCGACCGCGAAGGCGACAAGATGTCGAAATCGGTCGGCAACGTCATCCTGCCGCAAGCCATCGCCGACAAGAACGGCGCCGACATCTTCCGGCTTTGGGTGGCGGCCTCGGATTTCACCCAGGACATGCGCATGGGCAACGACATCGTCCAGGCGAATTCCGACGCCTACCGGCGCCTGCGCAACACCGTGCGCTTCATGCTCGCCAATCTGGCGGGGTATGAGGAGAGCGAGCGCGCGAGCCCGGGCGAGATGCCCGAGCTCGAGCGCTACATGCTGGCGCGGCTCGCCGAGCTCGATGCCATCGTGCGCGAGAGCTACACGCTCTACGACTTCAATCGCGTCTACAACAGCGTCTTTTCGTTCTGCACCAACGAGTGCTCCGCCTTCTATTTCGACATCCGAAAGGATGCGCTCTATTGCGATGCCCGGACCGCGCCGCGCCGCCGTGCCGCGCGCACCGTGCTCGACGAGATCTTCCGCCGCGTGGCCACGTGGCTGGCGCCGATCCTGTGCTTCACCATGGAAGAAGCCTGGCTGCTGCGCTTCCCCGGCGAGAACGACAGCGTGCATCTGCAGACGTTCCTCGACACGCCGGAAGGCTGGCGCTCGGCGGAGCTGATCGCCAAGTGGAACCGCATCCGCGCCATCCGCCGCGTCGTCACCGGGGCGCTCGAGGTCGCGCGCCGCGACAAGGTGATCGGCGCCAGCCTCGAGGCCGCGCCGCTCGTCTATCTGGAGGACACGGCCGACCGGGCGCTGCTCGAAGGCATCGACCTGGCGGAGATCGCCATCACCTCCGGCGCGCATCTGGCCCGGGTCGCTGCGCCCGACGATGCCTTCCGCCTCGAAGACGTGCCGGGCGTGGCGGTGCGCTTCGAACATGCGCGGGGCGACAAATGCGCGCGCTGCTGGATGATCCTCGAGGAGGTCGGCGCCAACCCGCGCCACCGCGATCTCTGCAATCGCTGCGCCGGAGCTGTCGGATGAGGTGGGGCTTGAGCGCGCGCGACTATGGGCTGCTCGCCGCCGGCGTGGCGCTGCTGTTCGACCAGGCGACGAAGCTCTTCATGCTCTACGGGCTGGGGTTCAGGTCCGAGCCCTATGAGAGCCACGTCATTCCCGTCTTGCCTTTTTTTAATATCATCATGGTGTGGAACAAGGGGGTCAGCTATGGCTGGCTTTCCTGGCTCAGCCCGGCATTCCTGGTCCTCTTCGCGGTCCTGGTGGTGGGCGGCCTGGGCGTCTGGCTGTGGCTTTCGCAGAGCAGGGCGCTGGCGCTGGGGCTGGGACTGATCATGGGCGGCGCGCTGGGCAACCTGCTGGACCGCATGGTTTACGGACGGGTGGCCGATTTTTTCCACTTTTACGTCCGCGGCTTCGACTGGTATGTGTTCAACGTCGCCGACGTGGAGATCACGCTGGGCGTCATCGCGATGCTGTACGATGCGCTGCACAAGCCCGAGGCAAAGGCCGTGGGCAGCGGCGACTAGAGTGGAGTGGTCATGACATTCGGATTGCGCCTGTCCCTTCGCGCTGCGCTGCTCGTCGCGGCATGCGGACTCGTCGTCGGCTGCCAGGGCATCCGCAACGCCGCGGGATTGAACAAGGAAGCGCCGGACGAGTTCGCGGTCGTGACCAAGCAGCCCCTGGTCATGCCGCCGGACTACAATCTGCGTCCGCCGCGCGAGGGCGCGCCGCCGACGAACCAGGCCGATCCGGCGAGCAACGCGCAGTCCGCGCTGTTCGACACCGATCCTTCCGCCGCCGCCAAGAACGTCAAGGGCGATTTCAGTCAGGCCGAGAAGCTGCTGCTCGCGCAAACCGGCGCCGTCAACACCGACCCGTCCATCCGCCAGGAGGTCGCCTCCGACGGCCGCGCGATGGAGGCCGCGGACGACAGCTTCACTGAGAAGCTGCTGTTCTGGAAGTCGAAGAAGATTCCCGGCACGCCGGTCGACGCCGAGGCCGAGGACAAGCGGCTGTCGGCGGAGAGGGCCGCCGGCGACATCGACGCGCCGCACGACTCCGCCACCATCCAGCGTTCGGATGACGACAATGCCAAGTCGGAGCATCACGGCTGGCTCGATGGCATTTTCTGACGGGACCCAACTCTCTCGATCATTTGAGGACAATCCTCCCCCGTTTACGGGGGAGGTGGCGCGAAGCGCCGGAGGGGGGCGGCTGATGTGTACTCCCCCCTCCGCCTCGCTCGCGAAAAGCTCGCTCGGCACCTCCCCCGTAAACGGGGGAGGATGGTTCGTCGGCCTTTTTGCCGCCCTCTTGCTCGCTCTTTCACCCACGGCTTCCTTCGCCGCCGGCCCGCAGGTGTTCCAGTTCGCGCTGCAGAACGGCATGCAGGTCGTGGTCATTCCCGATCACCGCGCCCCGGTGGTCACCCAGATGATCTGGTTCAAGACCGGCGGGGCGGACGACCCGCAGGGGCTGTCGGGACTGGCGCATTTCTTCGAGCACATGATGTTCCGCGGCACCAAGCAGGTGCCCGGCGACCGCTTCTCCCAGACGCTCGCCCGCAACGGCGGCGAGGACAACGCCTTCACCACCCACGACTACACCGCCTTCTACGAACAGATCGCCAAGGACAAGCTGCCCATGGCGATGGCCCTCGAAGCCGATCGCATGGCCAATCTCGATCTCTCCGATTCCAACGTCGCGACCGAGCGGCAGGTCGTGCTGGAAGAACGCCGCATGCGCATCGACAACGATCCGCAGGCGCTTCTCGGCGAGCAGATCGACGCGGCGCTGTTCCTTTCCCATCCCTACGGGCGGCCGGTGATCGGCTGGTCCGAAGAGGTGCGCCGCATCGGGCGGACGGAGGCGCAGGACTATTACGATCACCACTACGCGCCGAACAACGCGATTCTGGTGGTCGCCGGAGACGTGACGGCGGACGCCGTGCGCGCCGATGCCCAGGCCGCTTATGCCAAGACCCCCGCGCGCGCGCTGATGTCGCATCGGTTCGTGGCCGAGCCGCCAAGGCTCGCGGAAACGCGGCTCGCGATGACGAGCGCGGAAGCGAAGGTCCCGCTGTTCATGCGCAGCTATCGCGTGCCGTCCTACGCGGAGGCGGCGCCGGGACAGGCGGAAGCGCTCGAAGTGCTCGCCCAGCTCCTGGGCGGCGATTACAGCGCGACGCTGTATCGAAGGCTGGTCGAGGATCGAAAGCTCGCGACGGCGGCGGGCGCAAGCTATGACGGCTATCGCCGCGACGCGACCGGCTTCACGGTCTATGCCTCGCCGCGGCCGGGCGTGCCGTTCGCGCTCGTCGAACGCACCATCGACGAGACCTTGGCCGCCTATCTGAAGCCCCCCAACCCGAAGGAACTGGCGCGCGCCAAGACGCAGCTCGTCGCCTCCAACACCTATCGCCGCGACAGCCAATATGCGCTCGCCTCGGCTTATGGCCAGGCGCTCGCCATCGGGCTCACCGCCTTCGACGTCAATGCCTGGCCCGATCGCGTCCAGGCGGTGACGGGCGATTGGGTCGCCAAGGCGGCGCGCGAATTCCTCATCAAGCGCGAGTCCGTCACCGCCACCTTGGCACCGGGGAAGTGACGATGGGTCTTGGAAAAATATCTCACAAAAAATTCTCCCTCTCCCCCACCGGGGCAGAGGGCGGGGGTGAGGGGGTTTCGAAATCCCGCTCGATGTTTACCGCTCTCTTCGTGCTCGTCTTTGTACTGATCAATTGGCTCTCGCCCGCCCATGCCTTCGGCGCCAAGCCGCTGGCGGTGCAAAAGGGCGAAGACGTGTGGTTCGCCGAGGACCACACGCTGCCGATGTTCGCGGTGGTGGCGTCGTTCCCCGCGGGTTCGGCCTACGATCCAAACGGCAAGGCGGGCCTCGCCGCGTTTGCGGCGGCGCTGATGGACGAGGGCGCCGGGAACCTCAACGGGCGCCAGTTCCACAGCGCGCTGGCCGACAAGGCGATCCAGCTCGAGGTCGAGCCCAGCCGCGACTGGACCGTTGTCAGCATCGTCAGCTTGAGCGCCAACGCGAAGGACGCCTTCGCGCTCCTGAAGCTCGCGCTGACGCGTCCGCGTTTCGACGCCGACGCCATCGCGCGCGTGCGCGCGCAGATGCTGCAGAACATCGACCGCCAGGACGAAGACCCGTCGGAGGTCGCGGGACGCGAGTTCCACCATCTGTTCTTCGGCTGGCATCCTTACGCGCACCCCGTCGCCGGCGACCGCGGCGGATTGAACGCCGTGCAGCGCGGCGATCTCAAGGCGTTTGCCGCGGCGCATTGGGTGCGGGCCGGACTGAAGATCGCGGTGGCGGGCGACATCGGCGCGCCGGCGTTGACCGCCTATCTCAAATCCACCTTCGGCGCCCTGAGCGGCAAGCCGCTGCCGCCGCTGCCGCCTGTCGGAAAGCTTGGCGCGGCGGGCGTGCATCGCATCGCGATGGACGTGCCGCAGCCCAATGCCGCCTTCGGCATGGCGGGCGTGATGCGCGACGATCCCGACTTCATCCCGGCCTATGTCGCCAATTACATTCTGGGCGGGGGCGGTGCCTCCTCGCGGCTCACCGAAGACGTGCGCGAGAAGAAGGGGCTGACCTACGACATTTCGACCGAGTTGTCGGACATGCGGCGCGCCGCGACCGTGGAGGGCCTAGTGGCGACGCGCGCCGACGCGATGGGCGACACGCTGAGCGCCATCCGCGATGCCTTCGCGCGCTTCGCCGCCGAAGGGCCGACCGCGCAGGAGTTGACCGACGCCAAGACCTATCTCACCGGCTCCTATCCGCTGGCCTTCTCCTCGGATACCGGAACCGCGTCGCAGCTTGGAGCGTTCCAGCGCGCAGGGCTGGATGTCGGCTACGTCGCGCGGCGCAACAGCCTGATCGATGCGGTGACGCTCGACGACGTGCGTCGCGTCGCGCGTCGCGTCTTCGACCCCAACCGCCTCACCATCGTCGTCGCGGGAACGATGAAGAAGTAGGTCGCGGTATTGCGCGGGCGGCGGGAAACCTGATCGCGCAATTGCGTTTCCTTGTGCTACCCTGGAACCGGACATGAAATCACTTCCCTATACGATTTCCCTCGACCTCGCGCTTTCGGGAAAGGGCGCCGTGCCGCGCGCGGATTTCGACGCGGCGCGCAAGGCCTGCGCCGCCCATCTCGACGGGCTGCGCCGTGCGCGCGCCGACGGTTCGCTGGAGCTGCTCGGCGTGCCGTCGCGGCGCGACGACCTCGACGCCGCGCGGCCGGTGGCCGAGAAGCTGCTGCACAATACCACCGACATCGCGGTGCTGGGCATCGGCGGATCGAGCCTCGGCGGGCAGGCGCTCAAGACCGCGCTGGAAGCGCATGATCGCGACGGACCGCGCGTCAGCTTCCACGACAACCCCGATCCGTTCTCCTGGGCGGAAGCGCTTTCGCGCCTCGATCTCAGGACCGCGCGCTTCGTCGCCATCTCCAAGTCCGGCGGGACCGCCGAGACCCTGATGCAGGTGCTGACGGCGGCGGACGCGATCGACAAGGCCGGCGGCGGCAAATATCTCAAGGACCATTTCGCGGTCATCACCGAGCCCGGCGACGGCGCCTTGCGGAAATTCGCCCGCGAGATCGGCTGCGCGGTGCTCGATCATCCCCGCGATGTCGGCGGGCGCTATTCGGTGCTCACCGTCTGCGGCGCGCTCCCCGCGCTGCTGATGGGAATCGATGTCGTGGCACTGCGCGAAGGCGCGCAAGCCGCGCTCGACGCGGCGCTGGACGGCGCGGAGTCCGCGCCCGCGGACGGCGCTGCCTTGCACTATGCGCTCGCCCAGGAGGGCCGACTGCACGAGACGGTGCTGTGGGCCTATGCCGACAGGCTTGCGACCCTGCATGGCTGGTGGCGGCAATTGTGGGCGGAGAGCCTGGGCAAGGACGGGCAGGGCTCGACGCCGGTCGGCGCCCTGGGCCCCGTCGACCAGCACAGCCAGCTGCAGCTCTTCCGCGACGGACCGGGCAAGTCGCTCTACACGATCCTCGCCATCGACACGCAAGGCGCAGGTCTCGCCGTGCCGCCGCAGCGCGCGCAGGCGCTCGGTCTCGACTATCTGGCCGGCAAGACCATGGGCGACCTCGTCGATGCCGAGGCGCGCGCCACCGCCCAGACCCTGAGCCGCAACGGCCGGCCCGTGCGCCGGATCCATCTCCGCGCCGTCGATGCGCACAGCGTCGGCGCGCTGATGATGCATTTCATGCTGGAGACCATCCTGATGGGCCGGCTGATGGGCGTCGATCCGTTCGATCAGCCCGGCGTCGAGGAGGGCAAGGTGCTGGCGCGGGACTATCTGAAGGGCGGCTGATCCGGCTCAGGAATCTGCCTGCGCCCCAATGTCGTGGATCTCGATCTGCGCGCCGCCGTCGGCACAGGCCGCCTGGACCAGCGGATAGACCTTGGCATAGGCGTTGCGGCTGGCGCTCGCCTCGTAGTCGCCACCGTTGAGAGCGACGGTCGTGCCGGTGGCCAGGCACCCGAGCAGTTCGGAGACCTCGTTCGCGGGATGCATCTCGATGGCGGTGCGGTTCGGCACGTCGAGCACCTGGATGATGCCGCGATATTGCGGGATCACGTCCTTCAGCTTGGCGTCGAAATGGCTCTCGCCGAACGGGCGGATCGCGAGGGTGTAGGTCCCGGCGGGAATGCGCGGGTGGCCGTCCGCATTGTGCAGGCCGCGCTCCAGGATCGCGCAAAGCGCCGTGCCGTCGTCCTTCGACAGCGCGCCCGAGGTCGAGTTCGCGGTCTCGTTCTGCCGCTGCAGCACGATGGTCAGCATGGTCCCCTCCGATGCAACCTAACGGGGTTATCTTATCGAATCGCGATGCAATTGCCAGTGGGCAAAACGGCAGCCGAACGCAATCTCACTCCCCCCGGCGGAAGAGAGGGAATAGCTTGTCGCCATGCCGATTCGCAGGCTCGACGAGGGCACCATCAACCGCATCGCCGCGGGCGAGGTGGTGGAGCGGCCGGCGAGCGCCGTGAAGGAGCTCGTCGAGAACGCGCTCGATTCCGGCGCCGCGCGCATCGACATCGCCGCGACCGCGGGCGGGGCGGAGCTGATCCTGGTCGAGGACGACGGCAGCGGCATGGAGCCGGACGATCTGGCGCTGGCCGTCGAGCGCCACGCCACCTCCAAGCTTACCGGCGACGACCTCAGCGACATCGCCACCATGGGTTTCCGCGGCGAGGCGCTGCCCTCCATCGGCGCGGTGGCGCGGCTCGCCATCGAAAGCCGCAGCGCGACGAGCGAGGCCCATGCGATCCGCGTCGAGGCAGGACGTGGCGGCCATGTCCGACCGGCCGCCTTCCGCGCGCCCGGCCAGCACGGCACGCGAGTGGAGGTGCGCGAGCTTTTCTTTGCCACGCCGGCGCGGCTCAAATTTCTCAAATCTGCGCGCTCGGAGGAACTCGCGGTTCTCGATGTCGTCCAGCGGCTGGCGATGGCCCGGCCCGACGTCGCCTTCACGCTGACGCTCGACGGGCGGCGCGCGCTCGACCTGCCGGCGGAAACGGACGTGGCCGGAGCGGACGGGGCATCCGCGTCTTATGCGCAAATGCGGCTGGCGAGGCTGGCGCGCATCATGGGACGCGACTTCGCCGCCAATGCCGCAGCCGTCGATGCGCTGCGCGAGGGCGTGCGGCTGCAGGGCTTCGCCGGCCTTCCCACCTACAACCGCGCCAACAGCCGGATGCAGTTCCTTTTCGTCAACGGCCGTCCGGTGCGCGACAAGCTCCTGGTCGGCGCGGTGCGCGGCGCCTATGCAGACTTCCTGGCGCGCGACAGGCATCCGGCGCTGGCGCTGTTCCTGGATTGCGCGCCCTCTTTCGTCGACGTCAATGTGCATCCGGCGAAGACCGAAGTGCGCTTCCGCGATTCCGGATTGGTCCGTGGACTGATTGTCTCGGCGCTGAAGCATGCGCTCCACCAGGCGGGCCACCGCGCCGCCACGACGGTTGCCGGCGACGCGCTGGCGGCGCTGAGGCCGCAGAGCTATCCGCAACAGAGCTATCCGCAGCCGGCCGGGGCGCCGGCGAACCTGCGCGAAGCGGCCGAGACCTATCATGCGCCGCTGTTCGGTGCGGAGGTCTCCGCCCGCGTCGAGCGACAGCCGGAAGGGCTCCCGGACGATCCGCCGCTGGGCGCGGCGCGGGCCCAGCTGCACGAGACCTACATCGTGGCGCAGACGCGCGACGGCATCGTCATCGTCGACCAGCACGCGGCGCATGAGCGGCTCGTCTACGAGAAGATGAAGCGCGCCATGGAGAACGGCGGCATCGCGCGCCAGCCGCTGCTGATCCCGGAGGTCGTCGATCTCGATCCCGCCGAGGTGACGCGCGTCGCGGCGCGGGCGGATGAGCTCGCGGAGCTCGGCCTCGTCGTCGAGGCTTTCGGTCCGGACGCGGTGGTGGTGCGCGAGGTGCCCGCGATTCTCGACCGCATCGACGCCAAGGCCCTGCTGCGCGATCTCGCCGACGATCTCGCCGAAAGCGGTTCGGCGCTGAGTCTGAAGGAGCGGCTGGAGGAGGTGGCGGGAACGCTCGCCTGCCACACCAGCGTGCGCGCCGGCCGCCGATTGAACGCGGACGAGATGAATGCGCTGCTGCGCGAAATGGAAGCGACGCCGCATTCCGGCCAGTGCAACCACGGCCGCCCGACCTATGTCGAACTCAAGCTCGCCGATATCGAGCGGCTGTTCGGGCGGCGGTAGTCCTTCGCCGGCGCAGCCGCGCTCAGGGCTCGTGCCAGTCGATATCCCCTCGCCACTCTATGGCAGTCGGCGCGCCGTCCTTCCGTGCCGGAGCATAGTGCCAGCCCGCGACGCATGAGACGGCCCGATCGTCCAAGAGTGCGGTGCCGCTCGACTTGAGCACGCGGGCCTGCTGCACGCTTCCGTCCGTCGCGATCAGGAATTGCAGCATCGTCGGCCCGCGGATGGGCAGCAGATAGCCGGGGATCGGTTCGCGGTTGCACGGCGTCCGGCTCAAGAGCAGCGGCGGTTCGACATCCGCCGCCAACGGCACGGTTGCCCTTCTGAGATATTCCGCGCGCCAATCCAGGACGGCCGCCAGATCGGCGCCCTGCTCGGGCACGGCCATTTTCTTCGTGTCGAACGGGACCTCGTTCAGGCATTTGACCGCGGCGTTGTCGAGACTCGCATCTCCGCTGGATTTTGCGACCGCGATCGTCTCGGCATTGCCGTCCGGCCGCAGATGGAACGTCACATGCGTCGCGCCGTCGATGCCCGCAAATGTCCGGCCGGTCAGCGGATGATAGCGCGCGCACACGGCGGTGAGCTGGAGATCGAGCGGATCGCGGAGTTTCCACACGACGGCGGCTTTCCACGGCGTCGCGACGGCAGCGCCGTCCTGTGTCGCGGGCTTGTAGCGCCAGTGTGTGGCGCAATCCACCGCGGCCGCATCCAGTTCGGGGTGGCCGCTGCTTATGGCGACGGTGATATCCTTGACGCCGCCCTCGCTGGTGACCGTGAACGCGAGCACGGTCTCGCCCTCGAGGCCCAGACGAACGGCCAGCGGCGGATAGTAGGAGCCGCAGGCATGGGCTCTTCCGGTCTTGATTGGAGGCGGTGGCGCCGCGCCCGGGTCCGCAGGTGCCGCTGCCACAACCGGCGCGGCGACAAGCAGCGCTGCCAGAAATGCGATCCGAAACGCCATGTAGTACCCCCGCGCGAGAATCGCAGCCCTTCGCTTCCCTGTCCAGACCGCGGGGATTGGTGCTGTTACAGTTTGCCTTTCCTGGAGCAGACGATTCCGAACGCTTTGTTTTTGAGGGGGTTCAAAGGATAGGTTCGCAGGGCGTTTCTGACCTTGGGGTCCTTTGAGCGTGAGGGTACCATCGCATGAACGGTTCTCGCTTGGGGAGTGCCCGTGCAGATTGATTGGATAGTTGCCGCAGGATGCGCCTCATTGGGCGCTTTGTTAGGGGCTCTGATTCGCTATTACGTCAATGAAGCGGAGAAGATGACTTACCAGGTTCTCATAGGTTCCGTATCGGTGTTCGCGGGGGCCGGTGTCATCGCTGTTTTCCATCTCATAGGCGGACAACATCCGCCCTTAAGAGAGTATTGGTTTTATCCAATGGGCCTACTGGCTGGTTTCGCTTTCGTAGCCCTTTTTGACGGCGGTTTGCCCGATTGGTCTAAACGCGACTAGCAAACGGTAACAGTGCCGGGGAATTCGGCCGGTTTGTGTGTTATGTTGACGAGGCATTCGATGGAGATCCGCCATGAACCGTGTTGCAGCCTGTTCCGCCGTTCTGGCCGGCGTCATGCTGGGTGCGTCGCTTACGCCCGCCGTCGCCGATGCCAAACGCTGCGTGCGAACCCATGAGATCGACGGCTGGCGCGCGTCCGATGCGAAGACGCTGTATGTGCGCGCCGCGCAGACGCAGTATTACCGCCTCGATCTCGGCAATGCCTGCCCGCTGCTGACCGACAAGGGCGCGCATATCGCCTACAAGACCAGCGGCTCGGACCTTCTCTGCGGGCCGGCCGATTGGGACCTCGAGGTTACGCGCGATGCGCATGGCAGCCTTCCCAGCCATTGCGTCGTCAAGACGATGACCCCGCTCAGCGATTCCGAAGCGGCCGCCCTGCCCAAGGGCTTCCAGGGGATGTGAGGTCGTACAACCACAGGAAAATTATTTTTTCCGGTGCATCTTGAAGTGGTCTTTCGCAGGCCTATGTGCGGCGGATGGAACGCGCGCAGATCGTCAAGGAGGCCAGGGCACATCTCGTTCGCGGGATGAGCCTGCTCGAGCGTTGCTGCGCCGCGGCGGACGGGGACACGAGCCTCGCCGCCGCGGCGGCCGCCGGGGACGCCGGCGCGCGGCTGTTGCAGATCCAGATCGCGCTGGACGCGGTCGTTCAGCGGGCGGAGCGGCAATTGAATTCGAAAAACGGCGTTACCGCAGATGCGAAGGAATTGATTTTCAAAAATGGCATTATCGCATGCGCGAACGAATTGAATTGCAAAAACGGCACTACCGCAGCCGCGAAGGAAACGCATTCAGCGGCTGGCTTTTCCGCAGACAGCGGGCCGGTGTCCAAACGCCGGGGTGCTCCGGCCGGCAACCGCAATGCGCTCAAGCACGGCGAGTTCACCCGGGAGGCGCGCGATCTGGTCTCATCGTGCGCGAGCATATGCGCGCCGCGCGCGCGTTCTGCCATGTGCTGAAACCCAGGCGCCGGCGCTTTCCTCAGCCCGCTGCCGCAAGAAAGGAGATTTTCGTGTCGCCATAGAGGCGTGTGTCGCGGACCGGAAATAAATCCGTATACGGATCGTTGTCCTCCGCGGACGCCTCGACCACGATGATGGCGGGGCTGGCGAGCCAGCGGCCGTCGCGCAGCGACGCCAGCGCCGGCGCGATCAGGTTCTTGCGATAGGGCGGGTCGAGGAAGACGAGATCGAACGGCCCTCCTGCGCCCGCCGCCATGGGGCCGAGCGCGGTCGCGTCGCGCCGCCAGATCTTGGTCGCGCCGGTCAGGCCGAGCGCTTCCACGTTCTCGCGGATCAACGCACGGCTCTCGGCCGCGTCGTCGATCAGGAGCGCGAACGCGGCGCCATGGGACAGCGCCTCGATGCCCAGCGCGCCGGTGCCGGCAAAGAGGTCGAGGACCCGCGCGCCTTCGAGCGCGACGCCGAAATCGTTGTGCCGCAGGATGTTGAAGAGCGCCTGGCGCACCTTGTCGGAGGTCGGCCGCACGCGCGCATCCGCCGGCGCCACGAGGGCGCGGCCGCGCAAGCTTCCGCCGGTGATCCTCAAGCGCGGATCACAGCGCCGCGAAGCGCTTCAGATGGTGATCGACATTGCCGTAGAGCGTGTCGATCATGGTGAGCCGCTTGAAGTAGTGGCCGACATTGAGCTCGTCGGTCATGCCCATGCCGCCATGGATCTGCACGGCGCTCTGGCCGACGAAGCGGCCGGCCTTGCCGATCTCGGCCTTCGCCGCGGAGGCGGCCTTAGCACGCACGGCATCGGCGTCCTTGAGCTTCAAGGTCGCCATCAGGGTGATCGAAAGCGACTGTTCGTAGTTGACGAACATGTCGACCATGCGGTGCTGCAGAACCTGGAACTTGCCGATGGGAACGCCGAACTGCTTGCGGCTCTTGGAAAATTCGACCGTCGAGTCGACCAGGACCTTCATCGCGCCCACCGCCTCGGCGCAGGTCGCCGCGATCGCATGATCGACCGCGCGCTCGATCAGCGGCAGGCCGCGATCGGCCTCGCCGATCAGCCGCGACGCCGGCACCTCCACGTTTTCGAAGGTTATCTCGGAGGCGCGGTTGCCGTCGACGGTCGGAAAATCGCGGCAGGACACGCCCTTGGACGCCTTGTCGACCAGAAAGACGCTGATGCCCTCACGCTCGCGCCGCCCGCCGCCGCTGCGCGCCGTGACCACCAGCCGGTCGGCGAAAGGAGCGCCGATGACGACGGATTTCTGTCCGCTCAGAACATAGCTGCCGCCCTGCTTCTTCGCGCTCAGCGACAGGTCGGCGAGATCGTAGCGGCCGCCCTGTTCGGCAAAGGCGAAGGCGACGATCGTCTCCCCGCCGGCGATGCGGGGCAGCCACTCCTGCTGCATCGCATCGCTGCCGGCCGCCTCGATCATCCCGCCCGCCACGACCACCGTCGGCACATAGGGCTCGACGACGAGGGCGCGGCCGAACTCCTCCATCACGATCAAGGTCGAGAGCGCATCGCCTCCCAGGCCGCCATGGGCTTCCGACAGTGCAGCCGCCAACAGCCCGAGCTCGGCGAACTGCGACCAGTGTTTGGGATCGCGCCCCTCGTCGCTGCGGGTGAACTTGCGCCAGTGGTCGAAGGTGTAATTGTCGGCCAGATAGCGCGCCACGGAGTTGCGCAGAAGGGTCTGTTCTTCGGTGTAGGAGAAGTCCATTTGAGCTCGCTCGAGGTTGAGAAGGGCTAGTTCGCCGATCGGATGGTATTGCCTATCACCGCCTTGCCGGGCGCGATAGCGAGCTTCGGCGCGCCGGTGAATGTCGCGGTGAAGTTCTGCACCGGCGAAACGCAGACCTGGACATTCTTGGTCAGCTTGTCATGGGTCAGGGCGGGATTGAAGGCCGCCAGATTGGCGCCGACCTTTCCCTTGACCGTGGTCGTGCCCTTAAACGTCATCGAGGTGACCAGGTCGATGTCGAAGAAGTTGGCGGTGTTGAAGGAGAACTTGCCGCCGATGATGTCCGCGCCATTGTTTATCCCGATGCCGATGTCGTGCAGGGTCTCGCCAGACTTCGAGCAGGGCAGGCTGAGCCCGAAGGCGACCAGGGTGACTTCGAGATTGCTGTTGCCCGGGTCCTGCGCGACGTCGATGGTGACCGTGCTGCCGTCGTCGGTGAGGCCGGTATACTCGCCGATCTGTTGGGCCTGCGCGCCCATCGAAGTCGCAAGGAGCGTCGCGAGGACAGGCAGAAGAAATCGCTGCATGGAGAATCTCCTTTGGTAGAAGGCTCGCCGAAACCGGCGCCATGAAATGATAATGGGGAGCCGTCCGGAGCGCCACCCCGGCCCGTGGGGCCGCCGCTTCCGTTACGCGAGCGCGTGAAAATCCTTGGGATGGAAGCCGCCGTTCAAGCTATAAGGTCCCGCCCACTCAGGATCGAGCCATGCCTGTCTATCGTGCCCCTATCGACGAATACAAATTCATCTTCAACGAACTCCTGGAAGTCGACCGGCATCGCGACCTGCCGGGCTATTCCGACCTCACCCCCGACCTGATCGACGACATCCTGACCAACGCGGGCAAGTTCTGCGAGGAAGTCTTGCAGCCGATCAACCAGTCGGGCGACGAGGAAGGAGCGCATTTCGAGAACGGCGTGGTGCGCACGCCCAAGGGCTTCAAGGAAGCCTACAAGGCCTATTGCGAGGCGGGCTGGGGCTCGCTGGCGGCGCCTGCGAAAGTCGGCGGTGCGGGCCTGCCGATGCTCATCACCATGGCCGTCGCGGAGATGGCGCAGTCGGCCAACCAGTCCTTTGCGATGTATCCGGGCCTGACCGGCGCCGCCGCGGGTGCCTTGGGCGCCACCGGCGCCGACTGGATGAAGCAGCACATTCTTCCCAGGATGATCAGCGGCGAATGGGCCGGCACGATGTGCCTGACCGAGCCCAATTGCGGCACCGATCTGCGCTTGATGAAGACTCGCGCCGTCGTGCAGCCCGACGGGACCTATAAGCTCACTGGGACCAAGATCTTCATCTCCGGCGGCGATCAGGACTTGACCGACAACATCATCCACATGGTCATCGCCAAGATCCCCGACGAGAACGGCCAGATCCGCGACGACCTTTCCACCGTGAACTTCTTCATGGTGCCGAAATTCCTCGTCTCCGAGGACGGCAAGATGGGCGCGCGCAACGGCGTTACGACCGGCGGCATCGAGAAGAAGATGGGCATCAAGGCGCAGGCGACCTGCGTGCTCAATTTCGACGAGGCGACCGCCTGGCGGCTCGGTCCGAAGCCCACGCCGGCGAAGCCGGGCGAGAAGCGCTCGGCATCCGCCGGCATGGCGGGGATGTTCGGCATGATGAACAACGCGCGCCTCGGCGTCGGCATCCAGGGCATCTCGATCGGCGAGGTGGCCTGGCAGAACGGCATGGCCTACGCCCATGAGCGCCGCGTCGGCCACGCGCTCACCGGCCCCAAAGAGCCCGACAAGCCCGCCGATATCGAATTCGTCCATCCCGATGTGCGGCGCATGCTGCTGCACTGCAAGTCCTTCGTCGACGGCGCGCGCGCGGTCGCGATGTGGACGACGCTCAACATGGCGCTTGCCGACAGCGGCAAGCCCGAAGCACAGAGCGCGGGCCTGCTGGCCGACCTGATGACGCCGGTGATCAAGGCGTTCTTCACCGATATGGGCTTCGAGGCGGCGAACCTGGCGATGCAGTGCTATGGCGGCCACGGCTATATCCGCGACAACGGCGTTGAGCAGTTCGTGCGCGACGGCCGCATCAACCAGACCTATGAAGGCGCCAATGGCGTGCAGGCGATGGACCTTGTCGGCCGCAAGCTGGGACGCAAGGGCGGTGCGGCGCCGATGGCGCTGTTCGGACTTCTCTCTGGCTGGGTCGGCGAGAACGAAAACGACGCCGCCATGGCGCCGTATTTGAAGCCGCTGAAGCGCGGCCTGGACACCTTGCAACAGGCGACGATGTGGCTGGCCCAGCATGGCCTCGCCAACCCGAATGACGCGGGCGCCGGCGCCGTCGACTACCTGCGCCTCATGGGCATCGTTGTGGTGGGCTGGATGCATGCGCGCATGGCGAAAGTGGCGCAGGCGAAACTCGCGGCCAATCCGCCCAATGCGGATTTCTACCGACAGAAGATCGTCGCGGCGAAGTACTGGATGGAGCGGCTGATCCCGGAATGTCCGATGCTGTTCGAGCGCATCCAGGCGGGCAGCGAAACCATCATGGCGTTCGAGCGCGTCGGCGATTAGCGCGCCGCCGTGCGCTGCTTGAGAAAAGCGATAACGCGTTCCTCGGCGCGTTTGGTCGCGCTGCCTGGCTCGTCCACAAGGTTGACCGTCAGCACGGAGTGATGGTCGACGAGGCCGGGCGCGGAATCCTTGTCCTCGAGTTCGATGGCTTCGAAGCGCGACCCGAGTTCGCGCTTCAACTGCTCAAAGCGCTCGTTCGGCACGAGCTTGTCGCCCTTGAAGCGCAGGCCGATGCAGGAAAGGTCTTCGCGTTCGAAGCGCTGCTTGGCCTTCGCCATCTCAACCGCCGAAACGTCGATCGAGGCATTGCCGGCGAACAGCGTTGCCGGCATCGAGGGTTGTGACAGCACCGGCGCCACCACGGCGTCTTCGGTCATCATCGCGAGCGCAAAACCACCGGTGAAGCACATGCCCACCGCGCCGACGCCGCGTCCGCCGCATTCCGCTTTCGCCTTGCGGGCCAGCGCACGCAGCCAGTCGACGAAAGGGCTGGATCGGCCGCCATGCCAGACATTGAACTCGCGCGCGATGCAGATGGTCTTCAGCATCGTGCCGAGCGCGTACCCGCGGGTCACCGGACGGCCCGGCTCGCCAAAAAGGCTTGGCATGAACACGGTCATGCCGGCCGCCGCGACGCGGTCGGCGAAACGGATCACGAGCGGATGGATGCCCGGCATCTCGTGGACGACGATCACGGCCGGGCCGCTGCCACGGCGGAAGACGGTGCGCCTCCAGCGCCCATCGTCGAAGTCGAATCGGGTGTAGTCCTTGAGCGCCGCCGAATAATCCATTGCCCCAAGCCCCGCCCGCACCTACGCTCGCAACCCTATGGGACATGCGATGACTTGGGCAAGCTTCACTGCTTTCGTGGCCGCGACAACGGTGCTTTGCATCGTACCGGGTCCGGCTGTCTTGCTCGTGGTCTCGGAGGCGCTGGGCCATGGCAGCGCGAAAGCCGTTTGGTCGATCCTGGGGATCATCGCCGGCGGAACCGCATGGTTCGCGCTTTCGGCGACCGGAATAGGTGCGTTGCTGCTTGCGTCTGGCAAGCTGTTCATGGCGATCAAATGGGGCGGCATCGTCTATCTGCTATGGCTTGGCGTGCGCAGCTTCCTGCGGAAACCGCAAAGGGGCGGGATTCAAGAGGCGCATGGAACGGCCAAGGGGGGGAAGCTGTTCGCGGCCGGATTCGTGCTGCAGATGGGAAATCCTGGTGTGCTCGTGTTCTTCGTGGCGTTCCTACCGCAATTCCTGGACGCGCATGCGCCGCTCATCCCGCAGCTGGCGATCCTGGCATTGGCGAGCGCAGCGATCGAGTTCGCAGTGCAGTTCGGCTATGCGCTACTTGCCGAACCCATCCGCAGGCTCGGCCCGCGCTTCGTCACTTGGGGTGAGCGCACCGCAGGCGTGATGCTGGTGGCGCTGGGACTGGCCATGGCTGCACGAAGCTAGAGACGAAGACGATGAGCGATCCCGAACTCAGGCGCCTGCGCGATTCGATCGACAATATCGACGCGGCACTGGTGCATCTCCTGGCCGAGCGTTTCAAATGCACCCAGGCGGTCGGACGCCACAAGGCCGAGCACGGCTTGCCGCCGGCCGATCCGAAACGGGAGGCGGAGCAGATCGCCCGCCTGCGCAAGCTCGCCGAGGCGGCCAAGCTCGATCCCGATTTCGCGGAGAAGTTCCTGAACTTCATTGTCACCGAAGTGATCCGACATCATGAGGCATTGCGCCGGCGCTGATCAGGGCGCGAGGCGTTTGTGCCCGCGAAGCGCCGAGATCAGCCGCCTTGCCGCATCGACGACAAGAGTTGGGTTGCTGGTTTCGAGCGTCCGGCTGTCGGTTTGCGCGCGCATGACCAGGCAGTCTACCGACAGCGTCTTCATGGCATCCTGCCAAGCGATCCAATGCAGCCAAGCCTCGTGCAGCGCCTTCTTGTCGATGTCGTTGCCGTCGGATGATTGTTCGCGGTCGGCCGAAAGAATGACGACCGGAAACGGGAACCTAGTTCGTGCCGCTTTCACTTCGGCAGCGCTGTCGCGAATGTTCTGCCATTCGGAGACCAATGCCGACCAAATCTCGGGTCGACGAAGCATCCGGCTGCGCGCGGCATTGAGCGCGGTCGAGTAGTTGGGATTTTCCGCCGGCACGCAGCCATGCCAGTCGCGCTTCAATTCGCCGCGGCGCGCGGCATCGCGGCAGTAGATGGCGTGGTCGAGGCCGTTGCGGTCTATGCGCTCGACGGTCGGCGATGCCGGCTGCAATTCCTCGTCCTCGGGCGAGGGATTGACCAGAAGCATGCCAGCGACCGATGCAAGGTGTCTGGCCGCGAACAGGCGCAGATCGAAGGTTCCAAAGGTCGCGCCAATCAGAACAAAGGGTCCGCGCTCCTTCGCATTTCGCAGCACGGCATAGAGATCGGCGGCGATCCGCCCGGAGGTACGCGGTTGAGAGTCCGGATCGCTGAACGCATAACCGGCGCGGTCGTAGCCGCAGACGCGGACGCTTTTTGCCAGCGCCGGCTGCACTTCGGCCCAGGCCGAAGCGCGACCGCCAAGTCCGGCTTCCAGCACGACCGTGGGTGAGCCATGGCCGGTGCAGTAGAGATTGAGCGCACGTCCGCCGATATCGACCCGCCGACCGGGCTTTGCATAGATTTCATCGCCCGGCAGAGCATGGGCAGTCGTTGCCGCAAGCAGTCCAAGCGCGGTGACCCATTGGCGCATGGGCGAAGTTTCCCCTACCGCCGCTATCGGGCGCAATGCGCGGAAGGTGCATGCCTTGCGGACCGCAGACGCAGGGCTATCATACCTGTACCCGCCAGGAGTCTTGCCATGGACCTGACCTTTTCGCCGGAAGAAGAGGCCTTTCGACAGGAAGTGCGCGCCTTCATCGCCGAGGCGAAGACCAAGCTGCCCAAGGCCATCGGCGTGCCGGAATCGGCGACGAGGTCGAAGGAGGATTATCTCGCCTGGCACAAGCTGCTCTTCCAAAAGGGCTGGGTCGCGCCGGCGTGGCCCAAGCAGTATGGCGGCACGGGTTGGAGCGTGACGCAACGCTATATCTTCGGCCAGGAGACTGCAGAAGCCGAGATGCCGGCGACGCTCCCCTTCGGCCTGTCGATGTGCGGACCGGTGATCTACACCTTCGGCAACGAGGCGCAGAAGAAGAAGTTCCTGCCGCGCATCCTCTCTGGTGAGGACTGGTGGTGCCAAGGATATTCCGAGCCCGGGGCTGGCAGCGATCTCGCCAATCTGCGCACGCGCGCGGTGCGCGAAGGGGACCACTACATCGTCAATGGGCAGAAGACCTGGACGACGCTGGCGCAGTATGCCGACTGGATCTTCTGCCTCGTGCGCACCGATCCTAGCGTCAAACCGCAGGAAGGCATCAGCTTCCTGCTCATCGACATGAAAACGCCGGGCATAGAAGTCAAGCCGATCATCGTGCTCGACGGCGCACATGAGGTGAACGACGTGTTTTTCGACAACGTCAAGGTCCCTGTCGAGAACCGCGTTGGGGAGGAGAATAAAGGCTGGACCTATGCCAAGTTCCTGTTGGTGCATGAGCGGTCCGGCATCGCCCGGGTTGCGGGCTCCAAGCGCGCCGTCGAAAGGCTCAAGGAGATCGCGCGCACCGAGCTGGTCGACGGCAAGCCGCTGATCGAGAGCGGCGATTTCATACATAAAGTGGCCGAGCTCGAAGTCGAATTGGCGGCGCTGGAATTCACCGAGTTGCGTACTTTGGCGCAGGAATCCAAGGGCAAGATGGCGGGTCCCGAGAGCTCGATCCTGAAGATCCGGGGCACCGAAATCCAGCAGCGCATTACGGAGCTCACCGAGGAAGCCGTCGGCTACTACGCCTTCCCCTATGAGCGCGCGATGGGCCGCAACGAATATCCGGTCGGGCCGGATTACGCTGTGGGCGCGGCTGGGCGTTATTTCAACATGCGCAAGGCATCGATCTATGGCGGCTCCAACGAAATCCAGCGCAACATCATCGCCAAAGCGGTGCTCGGGCTCTAGGACTGGCAGCCGCCTCCCGTTCTAGATCAGGTCCCGCAGAGTCACCTTGAGGTCTCCCTTGCCCTTGACGGTGAAGGTGACGACTGTGCCCGGCGCATCATCGCGCAGCCGCCGCCGCATCTCGTAAAGGGGGACCGATAGCGCTGGCTTCCCGTCCACTGCCGTGACGACGTCGCCGACGTTAAGTCCGGCTTGGTGGGCGGGCGCGCCGTCCATCAAGTCGATCACCGTGTAGCCTTGCGGGTCCGTGTTCATCCACAGCCCCGCGCGGTCGAAGGTGTCGAGATCGGCGACGGTCCCGGCAACCGGCTTCAGATAGATGAGCTGATGGCCGTAATCCAGCGTGACGATAAAGCGCTTCAGGATGCCGGCGCCGATGTTGCCGGAAAGCGCTGCGTCGCTGTTGGATCCGGCGCTGTCGGTCGAGAGTTCTGCCACCGGATGCGCGACGGTGAAGGGACCGATGACGAGCGGCGCGCCGCGCAGGACGACGGCGCGGGTCGGGCCGCCGATACCCCATCCCGTCACGCCGGTGACCGATTTGGCCGACCCGGCGCTCAGGCCGTTGGCTTTGACGAACGGCGTATTCAAGGTGAGCGACATCCGCGCGCCGGTGTCGACGATGAAGCCGCCGCAATGGCCGCCATAGCTGGCTTCGACGACCAACGTATTGCCGTCGAACTGGAACGGGATCGGCGCTCCGGCATCCTTTGCGTCGAACTTCGCCGGGTCGATGAATGTGAGCGTTTTTGCGCCGTAATCGACAACGGTGACGAAGCGGCGGAACGTCTCGAACCCGATCATGCCTCCGCCGGTCATGCCTTCGGAGGGCGCGAGCTCTTCGAGCGGCGCCACGGGCAGCACCTGGTCCTTGATCGTTGCGCCGGCGATGCCCAGCGATTGCACCTTGGTCAGGCCGAAATCCATGTGGCCCGAGCCGCCGCCATTGCCTTGCAGATGCCCGACACTCTCGAGGCCCAGTGCCCTGGCGGTTGACGGCGTCACCACATTCACACCGCCGCTATCGAAGATGAAGACGAACGTTTTTCCGTTCACCGCGACGGGTGCGTAGATGTGATTGTTGACCAACTGAAAGGGCAGCGTCGTCGCGGCCGCACCGCCTGCGATGGAGAAGTCCGCGACCTTGTTCGCCGGCATTGCAAAGGTCGAGTCCGGCGGCATCGGCTCGAAGGCTGCGGCGGTGATGGACTCGATCTGATCGTATTTCGGGTCCCCGGTACTGGCGATCACCTTGCCCGGCAGCGCGACGCCGTCATAGAGGCGATAATCCGAAAGTGTCGTGGTGGCGACCTGGGGACCCTGCGACTCCACCGTGCGTGAGAGCAAATGAGTCTTGGCATCGAACCATGCGTCGAATGCCTTGCCGTTCCTGGGGGTGACGGTCAGCACCTCGAATGTCGCGCCGCCATAGATCTTCTCGCCGCCGGAGACCACGGTCGCGCCACCGAAATCGGGACGCCACCACAGATTGGCGCGGCGATAGGCTTCGTTGAAGGCCAGCTGCAGCGTGTCGCCGCCGCTCTGCTGCGTCACCGTGCCGGACTGGTCGCGCACCCAGGTGTGCGATCCGTCGAACCCTTGGGTCTCGGTTGCAGGCCCGACCTTGGCATCGTCCAGCCAGCGGCCGCTCTGCACGTCGTCCACCGAGACGACGCTCCCGGTCATACCTTGACCGCTATAGGCATATTCGATCCTCACGGCCGCCTTGGCGTCCCACGCGGTGCCGCCGGACGCGGATTTATTGGCGGCCAAGACTTCCGCCGGGTTCGCGGTGCCGGCTTTATCGGCGCCTAGAATCCGGTGAGGATCGGCAGCGTAGGCGGGCGTACCCGCGACCGAAGCCGCGAGCGCGAGGAAGGCGAATGTGGTGCGCATGAGATCTCCCGGGTTATGGTTCAAGTGGTAGGCCGCAGCTACCTGCACAATATGCGCCTGTTGCATGGCTGGATTGTGCTGTGCCTGGCAAGTGCTGTTCCAGCGGGCGCATCGCCGGCGGCCTCGCCGGGCCGCGTGGTTTCGACGTTCCTCTGCACCGACGAATATGTCTTTCGGCTGTTGCCGCGCAATCACATCGCCGCACTGTCTTTCGAAGCGACGGATCGCCATCCGGTTGTTTCCACCATTGCGGATGTCGCGAAAGGAATCGCGGCAATTCGTCCTTCGGCGGAAGGCGTTCTGTCTCTCAGACCCGATCTGGTCGTGATGTATCGGGACACGATGACGCCTCTGCATGCGCAGCTTGCGGCTGCGGGTGTTCGTATTCTCGACGTCCCATGGGCGACATCCCTCGGCGATGTTCGCCGGATCACGCACTGGCTGGGAGGTACATTAGGCGCACGTGCCCGGGCCGACGCCTTGCTCGCGCAGATGGATCGCGCCCTCGCACATGCGCGCGCCGTGGCACCACGCCCGCCGGTCCGCACCCTGATCTACGAGCCCAACGGTTACGCCACTTCGGGACCGCTCGTCGGCGAACTCATGTCGGCCGCTGGGCTCGTCGACACGGCGCCACAGTTGCGACTGACACGCGCCGATACGCTGCCGCTCGAAGCGGTGATCGCAAAGGCGCCCGAGCTTTTGATTCTCAACGGCAATCCGAATGCGGCGAACACGCGCGCTGCCCTGGTGCAACATCACCCCGCTTTGGCCGCGCTCTCGGGCAATAGCAAAGTCGCCTGGGCCGACCTCGTGCCCTTATTGTGCCCGGGGCCATGGTCCGTGGAGATTGCGCCTATATTGGCGGACCTCGGGCGGCAGGCAAGGCAACGATGAGCAGAACTGCGACGGTTGTCCTCGGCGGCCTTGCACTCGGCTTCGTCGCTGGATCGTTCTTCCTGGGGCCGTCGCACATCTCACCGGGCGCGCTTCTTGACGGCCTGTTCGGTGGACAAGGAATCGACGGCGTGATCGCGCGGCAGATCAGGCTGCCTCGCGCGGCGCTTGGGCTCGTTGTCGGCTCGGCGCTCGGGGCGAGTGGTGCGGCATTGCAGGGCTTGTTCCGAAATCCGCTTGCCTCGCCCGATGTGACCGGCGTGACGTCCTGCGCCGGTCTGGGGGCGGTCCTCGCACTCTACTTCGGGCTTGCGGCACAGTTTCCGTTGCTGCTGCCGCTCTTTGCAGTTCTGGGCTCGCTCGGATCGGCAGCACTGTTGTTCATTCTGTCCCGGCGCGGCGCTGCGATCATGGCTTTGGTGCTGGCCGGGGTCGTGATCTCGAGCCTTGCCGTCGCATTAACGGCGCTGGCACTGACATTCGCGCCAAACCCCTATGCCATGTCCGAGATGGTGTTATGGATGATGGGCTCGCTGAAGGACCGCACGTTGCATGAACTTCTTGTTGCGACACCCCTTGTGCTCGCCGGAATCGCGCTGTTGCTGAGCGCCGGGCGCGCACTCGATGCCCTGACCTTGGGTGAGGAGGCTGCCCACAGTCTCGGCATCGACGTCGCCGGCGCGCGCGCGCGTGTAGTTGTGGGAGTGGCGCTGGCAACGGGTGCGGCGACGGCAGCCGCGGGTGCGGTCAGCTTCGTGGGACTCGTCGTGCCTCATATCCTGCGTCCGTTCTATGGCCACAGTCCCGCGCGACTTATCCTGCCATCTGCGCTCGGCGGCGCCGTTCTGGTCACGGCCGCCGATCTGCTGGTGCGCAGCATCGATCCGAGCGAGCAGCTGCGGCTAGGTGTCGTCACCGCGATGTTGGGCGCACCCTTCTTCTTCGCCTTGATCATTGGCTTGCGGAGAGATGCGTGATCGCGTTTGATAGTGTGACGGCGGGCTATGGCAAGCGCATTGCATTATGCGAGTTGACGGCCCGCTTCGCACACGGTGCGGTCACCGGGATAGTCGGGCCCAATGGCGCCGGTAAGACGACATTGCTGCGCGTCTCGCTGGGTATTTTGCCCATTGCGCAAGGCTCCTTACGCATTGGAGACAGGCCGCTGTCGCAATGGTCCCGCGAAGCGCTGGCCCGCACCGTTGCCTATCTTCCGCAAGGCGGCCAGGCGCATTGGTCGATCTCGGCGGAAAATCTGGTCGCTCTTGGTCGGCTGCCCCATCGCGACCGCAATCCCCGCGCCATCGCTGCAGCGCTGGAACGTGCCGACGCGGCAGGCCTCGCCGGACGCCCTGTCGACGAGCTCTCTGCCGGCGAGCGCGCACGCGTGCTCGTTGCCCGAGCGCTCGCCACCGAACCGGAAGTTCTGCTCGCTGACGAGCCCGCCGCGTGGCTCGATCCGGCGCATCAGCTTCGTCTGATGGCCTTGCTGCGCGAAGAAGCCGCGCGCGGCGTTGCCGTCGCCGTCACGCTGCACGATCTTGCGCTTGCTTCGCGCTTTTGCGACGCCATTGTGGTCTTGCAGCAGGGCCGGCTTGTCGCGACGGAGCTGACGCAAGACACCTTGGCGGAGGTGTTTGGTGTACGCGCGGTGACGGTGAGCGAAGATGGAGAGCATGCCATACTTCCCTGGACAATGAGGACCGACAATGACCAAGAAGCACCACGGCTCCGATGACGAAGGCGATGGCCATTACAAGCAACAGCTGCGGGAATTGCAGATCGAACTCGTCAAGCTGCAGCGCGATTTGATCGCCGATGGCGCCCGCGTGCTCCTCACTCTCGAAGGCCGCGACGCGGCCGGCAAGGATGGGACCATCAAGCGCCTCACGGAGCATATGAGTCCGCGTGAAACCCGCGTGCACGCGCCGGGAAAACCGTCAAGCCGCGAGGACACGGAGTGGTATTTTCAGCGCTTCGCGTCTTTCCTGCCCGCGGCGGGAGAGTTTGTCGTCTTCAATCGCTCCTGGTACAATCGTGCCGGCGTCGAGAAGGTCATGGGATTTTGCGGCGAGGACGCCGTGGAGGCCTTTTTCGAATCCGTCGGTCCGTTCGAGTGCCTTCTTGTTCGCGACGGCATCCAGCTGCGCAAGTATTATCTCGACATAACGCGCAAGGAGCAGAAGCGACGTCTCGAAGCGCGTCGAGAGGATCCTCTGAAGCAGTGGAAGATATCGCCCGTGGATCAGGCGGCGCAGAAGAACTGGAAGGCTTATTCGAAGGCGCGCGACGAGATGTTTGCGCGCACCAGTCACGATACGGTTCCCTGGCGCATCGTTCTCGCCAATGACAAGAAAAAGGCCCGCCTCGAGATCTTGCGTGACTTGCTAGACAGCTTCGATTACCGCGGAAAGGACAAGGGCCTGGTGCATCCCGATCGGGAGATCGTTTTCACCTGGTCCAGGCGACACCAGGACAGGATCGCGCAGTGAGACTATGGCCGGCGATGCCTTACGGGTGCAGCGGCCTGCGCCAGAGTACGCGTCTCCAGGATTTCGGCGGTCGCATCCCGGGCCGCGAGCAGCACTTTGCGAATCGAGCAGGTCGCTTCGTCGTCGCAGTCGGGACATTTGTGATACGCCGTGACACTGACGCAGGGGCTCAGGGCGAGAGGGCCGTCGATCTCTCGGATGATATCGGCGAAGGAGATTTCTTTGGCCGGCCGCCCCAGCTTATAGCCGCCGGCGCGGCCGCGCATGCTTTGCACGATACCGCGCCGCTTCAGCCCAAGCAGAATCTGTTCGAGAAATTTCCGCGGTACGCGGGCTTCCTCCGCGATGTCCGCGATCATCACCGGCTGCTCGTCGCCGCGTTGCGCCAGTACGATCAGCGCGTGAAGGGCATAGCGCGCCTTTTGGGAAAGCATCTTTGTTCGCCCGAAAGCCCAGCGAACATATGGAGATTCAGCGGAATCCGGTCAAGCGCACCGCGCACATGCGGGCGTTGGGCGGTCCTGCAAGCCCGATCGCCCCGGTTCTAAGGCTCGTTCTCTCCGCAGCAGGCTAGCGCCGCCAGCTTTTCGAAGTCGAGAATCTCCAGTTTGCCGCCCAACGTGCGAACCGCGCCCTCGTGGCGAAGCTGCTGCAGCATGCGGTTGATGTGGACCTGGCTGAGGCCCAGGATATCCGCAAGGATTTCCTGTGTCAGCGGCATCGGAAAGGCATTTCCCGCCGTCTGACCGCAGCGCTGATGACGGCGGTAGAGCTCGAGAGTGAGATGGGCCAGCCGCTCATGGGCCCGAAGCCGTCCCGTGCGCAGAATCTGCCCCATCAACCGATCCTCGGTCTCGTCATCCAAAGAGTCGAGTGCCTGGGCCAGTGCGGGAAATTCTTCCGGGTTGCGACGCACCGCGTCCTGGAGTGCGCCGGCGTCGATGCTCTTCACCCCAGTCAGGCTGAGGTAGCTGGTACCGCTCTTGCCGCGCGATCGGTCGGTCAGAAGATCGCCGGCGATATAGAGCTGAAAAATCTGGCGCCGGCCGTCCGGCAGCGTCCGCGCGCGACACGCCCAACCGTTCAATATGAACTGCGGTGAAGTAACCTTGATCTCGCTCAGCGGCTCGTAGAAGAGCGGACTCTGCAGGGTCGCTGCCAGGATATCGGTTTCCCGGTCGGAGAGGTCTCCCATGGAGAGAAGCCGGTTGTGGATGGCCGATAGCGATGCGATCCCACCCCAGGCCCGCGCCTTCGCAGGAGCCTGGGTGCTCACGAATTGCAAATTCATGCGGCAAGCCTCCTGACGTGCACGATAAACGGATGAACGGGGAGGTGGTTCCCGAAAACACGCCAAAATTTCTGAGGCGCTAAGCACCTGAATTTCAAGGAACTGTAGGAAAAGCGACGGCACCCACTCTCGTGGAGCGGGTGCCGTCTGCATTTGTCGGCTACTTGGAGCCGCTGCTCTGCGAGCCGCCCTGACCGCCGCTTTGGCCGTGCGAGCCGCCCGGTGCGGACTTGCCGCCCTCGTCGCCCGTCTGACCGGGGCGATTTCCGGATTGGCCGCTCTGGCCACCCATGCCCTGCTGGCCGCCGCCCATTCCCTGCTGGCCGCCTTGGCCGCCGGACGGTGCCTGCTTGCCGGTCTGATTGTTCTGACCCATTTGGTTCTCCTTGTTGAGACAAGGAAGAAACGAATGAGGAGAGTGCGGGTTCACCGTCGACGGCAGGCACGGATTTGTGTACATCGCCCTTGATGCAGCCGTCGTCCATCTCTCTGATGTTTTCTACATCCGCGGTCCATCTTTCCAATCCGCAGTCAGCCACGCCTCCTCGCCGCCAGAGCCAACTGATCGAAGGTACATTGCCGCGGTAGCTTATCCGGTCGCCAACGCAGGAAGCGCGTACCATGGCGAAATCGGCTGCCGGAAACGTGATCGTACCGCACTTCGGCGACCAGTTTCGGCTTCAACGGCTCCCAAGCCGCGCTGCGCTCTGTCGACCACCGGCTCGGCGCACCCGGAGCATCTCCAGTGAAGCCTGCACCACCCCGCAGCCGCTGAAGCATCTTCGTCAAGGCAGGCCGATCGGCATCGGCAATGCCAGACGTAAATCCCACGTGGTTCAGCTTTCCACTTTCGTCATAGAGACCCAGCAGCAGCGAACCGACCAGTGGCGAACCGCTGGCATAGCGAAACCCGCCGACCACGCAGTCCGCCGTTCGAAGCCGTTTGACCTTTATCATTGCACGCTCGCCCTGCAGGTAGGGGGCGTCGACGGCCTTGGCCACGACACCGTCCCACGTGCCGCTCGCATCGTTGAGCCATTTCTTTGCCTTTGCGATTTCCCCCGTCGCGGGGGTCAGTCTGAGACAAGGGCTGTCGCTGAATTTCTTGAACAGGCTCTCGAGCGCTTCGCGCCGCAGGCCCAGAGGCAGCGCCGTCAGGTCGCGGCGGCCGTCGGCGAGGACGTCGAACAGCATGTAGCGAGCCGGCGTTCGCTCGGCCAGCTTACGGATACGGCTTTCGGCAGGATGCAGGCGCATCTGCAACGCGTCGAAGGAGAGATGCCGACCAATCCAGATGACGAGCTCGCCATCGAGGACAAAGCGCGCCCGTCTGGTGTGTCGCAGGCATGCGACGACCTCCGGAAAGAACCGCGTCAGCGACTTTCCGGACTTGGCGCGCAGCTCAACCGATTCGCCGTCGCGAAAGGCCAGGCAGCGAAAGCCGTCCCATTTGGGCTCGTACTGCCAAGCGCCTGCGGGCAACGCGGCCGCCAGCCGCGCTTCCATCGGTCTTGCAGAGAGCGGAGACAGCGGTTTCTTGCGCATGACCTTGCAACGGCGAAAGCGCAATTCGGATCGCGCCTTGTCGCGCAAGACATCGGCACAGTATCAATCTTGCTCGCTCTGCGTCTTTAACCTTCGCTATTTCGACGACAGTTTTTTCTCCGCGAATGAAATTTTTTTCGAGGAGGAACAACGCTCTAACCCCTTGGTTGTGATTTGTGCGCGCACTTGCGCGCTTCACAACCCGGGAAGAAAAAAATGGCTGAAAGGAACGCCTCGAGCGCCAAGTCCTCAGGCACGGACAAGAACAAACAAAGCGGTGGGCTGCTTTCCACCGCGAGCAGTTTGCTTTCGACGTCCGGCGGCGGCCAGGACGCTGCGAGCCTGATCAAGGCCGACCACCGCAAAGTGGAAGGCCTGTTCAAACGGTACGAAGACGCCTCCGACAGCGGGCAGAAATCCAAGCTCGCCAAGCAAGTGTGCAAGGAGCTCATCATCCACGCCCAGGTGGAGGAGGAGATCTTCTATTCGGCGTGCCGTGAGAAGGACGTCGAGGAGGATCTGCTCGACGAAGCGCAGATCGAGCACGATAGTGCCAAGCTCCTGATCGGCGAACTCATCGAAGGCTCGCCCGACGACGAGTTTTACGACGCCAAGGTCAAGGTCCTGTCGGAATACATCAAGCACCACGTCGCGGAGGAGGAGAAACCTCGTACCGGTATTCTCGCCAGGGCGAAGAGCGCCGGTGTGGACATGAACGCGGTGGGCCAGAAAATCCTCGCCCGCAAGCAGGAGCTGACGGGCCAGCTCGACGAAAACGACCTCGATCCTCCCCAGCCCAAGGAACTCCACCCGGAGAAGGTCAAACCGGGCCGGGAGAAAAGCACGATGCCAAGGCAATCCTACGGCGACGAACGGCGACGTTACGCACGAGACGATGATGACGACTATCGCGGTAGCGGACGCGAGCGCGACGGCCGGGGACGCTTCATGAGCGACGACGACCGCGGTTCCCGCGGCGGCAATGGCGGCCGCGGCCGGGAGCGCGACGACTATGGCCGGTTCATGAGCGACGACGACGATGGCGGCTATCGCGCCAGCGGCGGCGGCTATCGCTCGCGCGGGCGCGACGATGAGGATGGCGATCGCGGCCGCTCGCGCGGCGGTCACGGATGGTATGGCGACTCCCAGGGTCATTCGGAAGCCTCGGAACGCGGTTGGGAGAACCGCTCGTCCTCGCGCGGCGGCTACAGCTCACGCGGCGGCCGCTATGAAGAAGACGATGACGATCGCCGCTCCTCCCCACGCGGCGGCGGCCGCGGACACGGCGGCTGGTTCGGCGATCCCGAAGGTCATTCGGAAGCCTCCGAGCGCGGCTGGGAGCATCGCTCCTCTTCGCGCGGCGGCGGCGACTCTCGCTCGCGCAGCCGCGATGACGACGACGATCGCCGCTCATCGTCTTCGCGTGGCCGCAGCCATGGCGGCTGGTTCGGCGACTCGCGCGGCCATTCCGAAGCGGCCCGCCGAGGATGGGAAGATCGCTGATCCGATCTTGTGATCTCGATCCGCTCCGGTGGCGCTTGCGCTGCCGGAGCGGACGCGGCTCGAGGCATCAATCGAGGCAATCGACTGCCTTTACTCCAGCTGCGGCGCGGGCGCCGGCCGGTCGGGCGGCAAGGGGATGAATTCCTTGTCGTCGCCGGGAATCGTGCCGAAGCGCATGGCGTGCCAATCGTCCTTGGCCTGTTCGATACGCGACTGTCTGCTGGAGACGAAATTCCACCAGACATGCCGCTCACCGTCGAGAGGCGCTCCGCCCAATAGCATGGCGCGCGCCGGCGCATCTGAGGCAAGCGCCGCCGCTTCGCCTTTTTCCATCACGACCATGTCGCCGACCACGCACGGCCTGCCGTTGACCGTGACGCCGCCCTCGATGACCAGGACCGCACGTTCGTCGTGTTCGTCCGTCATCTCGAGTTTGCCGCCCCCAGCGAAGCGTGCATCGGCATAGAAGATCGGCGAGAAAACCCGCACGGGCGAGGTCAGCCCGAAAGCCTTGCCCACCACGAGCCGCAGCTTCACGCCGTCGCGGTTCAGCTCCGGCAGATCCGCTTGGCGCACATTCTGGAAGGAGGGCTGCGTCTCCTCATCCTCGCGCGGCAGCCCGATCCAGCTCTGAATACCGTGCATGCGGTGGCCGTGCGCGCGGACATCGGGTCCGGTGCGTTCGGAATGCACGATGCCGCGGCCGGCGGTCATCCAGTTGACGTCGCCGGGGTAAATGGACTGAACGGTGCCGAGGCTGTCGCGATGCACCTGCGAGCCCTCGAACAAATAAGTGACCGTGGCCAAGCCGATATGCGGATGAGGTCTGACGTCGATGCCGCGGCCCGGCGCGAACGCCGCCGGCCCGAACTGATCGAGGAAGACGAACGGCCCGATCGTGCGCCTGCCGGGCTGCGGCAGAATGCGATTGACGAAGAAGCCGTCCCCCAAATCGTGCGCTTTGCCTTTGAGGACGATCATCCCGCGTCTCCCTTGTCGTCAGCAGGGGCCAATTGCGCGTGCTTCCCGGTTTCGTGGACGAACTCGCGCGCGCGAGAGAAATCGTCCTCGGCAAGGGAATCGAAGAGTGCGAACTCGGCATTTCGAACGGCATTGGCAGGAAGGGGGCTGTAGAGGTGCGGGAACAGATCGCCATTGCGCGAGGGCTCCCATTTCCATTTCCCGCCGAGTGCCTTCACGTCGACGGCGACCAATGCCAGCATGTCCTCGACGTGCCGAAAGTGCAGACGCAGCGTCTCGACGAGTTGTTCTGCTGTGGAGAGATGGATGAACCCGTCCTCTTTGTCTTTTGCAGATCCCGCGAACGCGCCAACCCGCATCGCTTCCGACCAATCCTCGGCGGGTGCGATCTTGTAAACCAGCACCTATGCCGCCGTTCCGCCGACGGTGAGGCCATCGAGGCGCAAGGTCGGCTGACCCACGCCCACCGGAACGGATTGTCCGTTCTTGCCGCAGACGCCTATGCCGGTATCGAGCTTCATGTCGTTGCCGATCATGCTGACGCGTGTCAGCGCGTCCGGCCCGTTGCCGATCAAGGTCGCGCCTTTGATCGCGGGACCGAGCTTGCCGTCTTCGATCAGATAGGCCTCGGTGCAGGAGAAGACGAATTTGCCGTTGGTGATGTCCACTTGGCCGCCGCCGAAATTGGTCGCGTAGATGCCCTTCTTGACGCTTGCCAGGATCTCGCCGGGATCCTTGTCGCCGCCCAGCATGGTGGTGTTGGTCATGCGCGGCATCACCGAATTGGCGTAGGACTGACGCCGTCCATTGCCGGTCGGGTTCACGCCCATGAGCCGGGCGTTGTGCCGATCCTGCATGTAGCTTTTGAGGATGCCATCCTCGATCAGGACGGTACATGAGGAGGGCGTTCCTTCGTCGTCGATGGTTAGCGAACCGCGGCGCCCGCCGATCGTACCGTCGTCGACGACGGTGACGCCCGGAGCCGCGACGCGTTGGCCAAGCAGCCCCGCAAAGGCGCTCGTCTTCTTGCGATTGAAGTCGCCCTCCAGGCCATGACCGATCGCTTCGTGCAACAGGATCCCGGGCCAGCCGGGACCGAGCACCACGGTCATCTCGCCGGCGGGTGCGGGCACGGATGCCAGATTGACCAGCGCCTGGCGCAGCGCCTCGTCGACCGCGCCCTGCCAATAGCCTGTCGCCAGATAGGTCTCATAGGTGCCGCGGCCGCCGCCGCCGTAGCTGCCGGATTCCTGGCGTCCGTCCTCCTCGACGACAATGGATACGCCGATGCGCACCAGCGGGCGGATGTCGCGATAGGTCTCGCCGCCTGCGCGGACGATTTCGATGTTCTGCCATTCGCCCGTGAGCGAACAGGAGACCTGCTTTACGCGGGGATCGCGGGTGCGCGCGTAGGAATTGATCTCCTCCAGCAGTTTCACCTTGGCTTCGAATTGTGCGCTGCCGAGCGGATCGACGTCGGTGTAGAGGTGCTTGTTGGTCCTTGCCGGCGCCAGCGCAGCCGCGCCGGAATGTCCTTGCGCCACTGCCCGCACCGTGGCCGCGGCGCGCTTGACGGCGTCTTCCGAGAGTTCCGAGGCATGGGCGTAGCCGGTGGCCTCGCCGCTCACCGCGCGCAGGCCGAAGCCCTGCATGGTGTCGAAGCTCGCCGCCTTCAGCCTCCCGTCGTCGAAGGCGAACGATTCGCTTTGGCGGTACTCGAGAAAAAGCTCGCCGTCGTCCGCCTTGGCCAAGGCGTCGTCCACGACGCCCTGGACGCGGCCGCGATCCATGCCGGTGCGGGAGAAGAAGAGATCGTCGGACTGGCTCATGAAAGTCTCCCTGTCTGGCGGACTTGTCCCAGATATAGGCGTTTTGCGGCCCCGTGCCATATGGTCGCAATGACACTGGCGGCATCCGCCCTCTAAAACCGGCAGAATCCCTCAGCGGCAGCCAGTTCCGGCGCCGCACGTTACAGGACGCGAGGTCGCCTTCATGATCACGGCCAAAAAGGCCATTGCAGCGGGCATGGCGGGAGCATCGCTCCTTTGGGCCACGCAGGCGCTTGCCGTTCCCCATGACTGGGGTACCGACTTCCAGGCCGCGGCTTCGCCGGTGATGGCCAACATCGAGGAGTTTCACCGCCTCCTGCTCTACATCATCGTGGCGATCAGCCTTTTCGTGCTGGTGCTGCTGCTGTGGGTCGCGGTGCGCTACAACCAACGCGCCAACCCGACGCCCAGCAAGACTCACCACAATACGCTGCTCGAGGTCGCCTGGACGTTCCTTCCGGTCCTCATCCTCGGCATCATCGCCGTGCCGTCCTTCCGGCTGCTCTACTTCGAAGCGGTCATTCCCCAGCCGGACGTCACGATCAAGGCGATCGGCAAGCAATGGTCCTGGTCGTATGAATACCCGGGCGCCAAGTTCACGTTCGATTCGCTGCCGCTCAAGGATGCCGACGCCGCCAAGGCCGGCGAGCCGAGGTTGCTGGGTGTCGACAATGCGGTCGTCGTGCCGGTGAACAAGGTGATCGAGGTCGAGACCACGGGAGCGGACGTCATCCATTCCTGGGCGCTGCCCGAGATGGGGGTCAAGATGGACGCTGTCCCCGGCCGCATCAATCACACCTGGTTCAAGGCCGACCGCATGGGCACGTTCTACGGCGAATGCTCCGAGCTCTGCGGCGCCAACCACGATTTCATGCCGATCGAGGTCAAGGTGGTCAGCGCCGCCGACTTCGCCGCCTGGGTGGCTTCGGCGAAGAAGAAATTCGCGTCCCTGGATCAGGGCGCAACGACGCAGCTTGCGTCGAGATAGGGACGAAGACACATGGCTGAGATCGCCCACGCCCACGATGACCATCCGCATGGCTGGCGGCGTTTCGTCTATTCGACGAACCACAAGGACATCGGCACGATGTACCTGGTGTTCGCCATCTGCGCCGGCATCGTCGGCGGCGCGCTGTCGATGGTGATGCGCTATGAGCTGATGCATCCCGGCCTGCAGCTGTTCGCCAGTCCGCACACCTACAACGTCTTCGTCACCGGGCACGGGTTGATCATGGTTTTCTTCATGATCATGCCGGCTATGATCGGCGGCTTCGGCAACTGGCTGGTGCCGCTGATGATCGGCGCGCCCGACATGGCGTTCCCGCGCATGAACAACATCTCGTTCTGGCTGCTGCCGTTCTCCTTCACGTTCCTGCTCCTGTCGATGTTCGTGGAGGGCGATTCTGGCGGCCAAGGCGTGGGTGGCGGCTGGACGCTGTATGCGCCGCTTTCGACCACGGGCTCTCCCGGGCCGGCGATGGATCTGGCGATCTTCTCGCTGCATATCGCGGGCGCCTCCTCGATCCTGGGCGCCATCAACTTCATCACCACCATCCTGAACATGCGCGCGCCGGGCATGACCCTGCACAAGATGCCGCTGTTCGTCTGGTCGATCCTGGTGACGGCGTTCCTGCTGCTCTTGTCGCTGCCGGTGCTGGCCGGAGCGATCACCATGCTGTTGGCCGACCGCCATTTCGGCACCGCCTTCTTCAACGCGGCCGGCGGCGGCGATCCAATTCTCTATCAGCACCTGTTCTGGTTCTTCGGCCATCCGGAGGTCTACATTCTCATCCTTCCGGGCTTCGGCATGATCAGCCATGTCGTGGCGACATTCTCCAAGCGGCCGGTGTTCGGCTATCTGGGCATGGCCTATGCGATGGTGGCGATCGGCTTCATCGGCTTCCTGGTCTGGGCGCACCACATGTACACGGTGGGCCTGTCGGTCGACACCAAGGCCTATTTCGTCGTCGCGACCATGGTCATCGCGGTGCCGACCGGCATCAAGGTCTTTTCGTGGATCGCCACGATGTGGGGCGGCTCGATCGAGTTCAAGACGCCGATGCTGTGGGCCATCGGCTTCATCTTCCTGTTCACCGTCGGCGGCGTCACCGGCGTGGTGCTCGCCAACGCCGGCGTCGACGTCTCCTTGCAGGATACCTATTACGTCGTGGCGCACTTCCACTACGTCCTGTCGCTTGGCGCGGTGTTCGCCATTTTCGCCGGCTGGTACTTCTGGTTCCCGAAGATCACCGGCTACATGTACAACGAGTTCCTTGCCAAGCTGCATTTTTGGATCACCTTCTTCGGCGTCAACATCGCCTTTTTCCCGATGCATTTCCTGGGACTGCAGGGGATGCCCAGGCGCTATGCCGATTATCCCGACGCATTCGCCGGCTGGAACTACGTCTCCTCGATCGGCGCCTTCATCGCGGGCATCGGCGTGCTGGTGTTCCTGGCGACAATGGTGGAAGCCTTCATGGCGCGGCGCCGGGCAGGGGACAATCCGTGGGGTATCGGCGCGACGACTCTGGAGTGGACCCTTTCGTCGCCGCCTCCGTTCCACACCTACAACGACCTGCCGAAGATCACCTGATGTCCGGCGCCGCCACCCTCGCGCTTGCCCGGCCCACAGCGACGGTGGGCGACTACCTCGTGCTGTTGAAGCCGCGCGTGATGTCGCTGGTCGTGTTCACGGGCTTTGCGGGGATGGCGCTGGCGCCGGGGCACCTGCATCCGCTGGAAGCGTTCACCGCGCTGCTCTGCATCGCCGTCGGAGCCGGTGCGTCGGGCGCGCTCAATATGGCCTATGACAGCGACATCGACGGCTTGATGGCGCGTACAGCCGGCCGGCCCATACCGACCGGCAGGGTCGGCAGGGGCGAGGCTCTGGGCTTCGGCTACAGTCTCGCGATCGGCTCCGTCGCGCTGATGGGTTTGTTCCTCAATGCGCTCGCGGCGGCACTCCTCGCGTTCACGATCTTCTTCTACGTGGCCGTCTATACGCTTTGGCTGAAGCGCCGCACGCCGCAGAACATCGTCATCGGCGGATTGGCGGGCGCACTGCCGCCCGCCATCGGCTGGGCTGCAGCGACCGGATCGCTCGCGCCGCTGCCTCTGGTGCTGGTCGCGATCATTTTCCTGTGGACGCCGCCGCATTTCTGGGCGCTGTCTCTGTTCCGATCCGGCGATTACGCGCGGGCCGGCGTGCCGATGCTGCCGGTGGTCAAGGGCAAGGCGACCACGCGGCGCGGCATCTTCGCCTATACGCTGGCTCTTGTGCCGCTGGCGCTGGTGCCGGTTCTGATCGGCGGCGCCGGCATGCTCTACCTGGCGCTCGCCGTCGCGATGGGTCTGTGGTTCCTGGCGCAAAGCGTGCTGGTGCTCGCCGAGCGCGACGGCGAACGCGAGCCCCGGGCGCGGCGCCTGTTCGCAGTGTCGCTGTTCTACCTGTTCTCGCTGTTCGCTGCACTGGTGGCCGAGCGTCTGTTCCATCTGCCTCTCTTCGGGTCGTGGATGTGAGAGTATGGATGAGGAAAGCCGCTTCGATCGGAACCGCCGCGGGCGCAGCGTCGCGCTGGGATTGGTGCTCGCGGCGCTCGCGATACTGGTTTTTCTGATGTCGATCGTGAAGTGGGGCGGTCATGTCTTCCACTGAGCGGCGGCACATAGCAGGGGCTTGAGATCCATGGCGCACGACGACGTCCATCACGACTATCACCTTGTCGATCCGAGCCCCTGGCCGATCGTCGGCTCGATCGCGGCATTCACGATGCTGCTGGGTGCCGTATTCTGGATGAACAAGGGCTACGATTTCTTCGGCCTGCCGGTCGCGGGCCAGCCGTGGATTTTCGCCATCGGCGCGCTGCTCCTCGCCTTCACGTTCGTCGGCTGGTGGCGCGACGTCATCGACGAGTCCGTCGTGCGCGCCGATCACACCCCTGTCGTCAAGCTCGGCCTGCGCTACGGAATGGTGCTGTTCATCGCGTCGGAGGTGATGTTCTTCGTTGCCTGGTTCTGGGCGTATTTCAATTCGGCCTTCTTCCCGCAGGATGTCTCCATCGCGCAGTGGCCGCCCCAGGGAATCGTCACACTCGATCCCTGGCACTTTCCGCTGCTCAACACGCTGATCCTGCTGACCTCGGCGACGACCGTGACCTGGGCGCACCACGCCCTTCTGCATGGCGACCGCAAGGGCGCGGTGCAGGGCCTGCTGCTGACCGTATGTCTGGGGCTCTCCTTCACCTGCATCCAGGCCTGGGAGTACAGCCATGCGCCATTCACCTTCGGCTTCAACGGCGCGGCTCTGAAACCCTTTACGGACGCGGCGCACGTCAATCTGGCGAGTGGCGTCGGCAATCTCGGCGCCATCTATGGCTCGACCTTCTTCATGGCGACGGGCTTTCACGGGTTCCACGTGATCGTGGGGACGATCTTCCTGATCGTCTGCCTGTTCCGTGCGATGAAGGGACAGTTCACGCCGGAGCGGCATTTCGGCTTCGAGGCCGCAGCCTGGTACTGGCACTTCGTCGACGTGGTGTGGCTGTTCCTGTTCACCTGGATCTATGTCTGGGGCGCCTCGGCCGTGACCGGTTGAGCGTCGCGCGTGCAGCGCTTCTGGGACGTTGCCCGCGCTGCGGGCAGGGGAGCCTGTTCGACGGCTACCTCCATGTGGCGTCGGCCTGCTCCTCCTGCGGCCTGGACTACGCGAACTTCGACGCCGGCGATGGCCCCGCGGTCTTCGTGATCCTGATCGTGGGTGCGATCGTCACGGGATCCGCATTGTTCGTCGAGGTCGCCTACCAGCCGCCCTATTGGGTCCATGCGCTGCTCTGGATTCCTTTGACCGCGATTCTCTCCCTGGGCCTGCTGCGCCTGGCGAAGGCGCTGCTCCTGGTGCTGCAGTTCAAGCACAAGGCCGGCGAGGGACGAGTCGGATAGACGTGCTGCGGTTCCGCCCGCTATGGAAACTGACGGCAGCCAGCGCCACGCTGTTCGCCATCCTGATGGCTCTGGGTTTCTGGCAGCTCGAGCGGCTGCATTGGAAACTGGCGCTGATCGAGCGCGTCAATGCCAAGCTCCACGCCCGCCCCGTCAATCTCGACGGTGGCGGCACGCCGCCCCGGGGGCTGCAGAGCGAGTACACGCGCGTTTCGCTGACGGGTCGCTTCGACAACGCCAAGGAGGCCTATGTCTTCGGCACCGATGTGGGCGGCGCTCCGGTCTATCACGTGGTCGTTCCGTTCCGGATGCGCGATGGGCGCGTGTTTCTCATCGACCGGGGCGTCGTGCCCGAGGAGAAGCTCGCCCCTCAAACGCGACTCACTGGGCAGATTTCCGGCGAATCCCGCGTCGTTGGTGTGTGGCGCACGCCCGACGCGCCCGGCCCGTTCACCCCCGCGCCAGATGTGGCGCATCGCGTCTTCTACGCCGATGATCTTTCGGCGATCGCCAAGCTCGATGGAGTTTCCCTGAGCGGCCCGATCATCGAGGCCGATGCGACGCCCAATCCCGGCGGCTGGCCGAAAGGCGGCCAGACCCGCGTGACCTTCCGCAATGAGCATTTGCAATACGCGATCACCTGGTTTGGGTTGGCGGCCGTGCTGCTCGCGGTCTATCTCGCCTATCATGTTTCGCGCGGAAGGTTGTCGCTGCGATGAAGTTCGTCAGCACCAGGGGCCTGGCACCCGCCGTCGGTTTCCGCGACGTGCTGCTCTCAGGCCTTGCGCAGGACGGCGGGTTGTACATGCCGGATGCGTGGCCGCATTTCGACGCGGACGTCATCGCTGCGTTCGCCGACAAGTCTTATGCGCATGTCGCGTTCGAGGTGCTGCAGCGCTTTGGCGGCGCGACCGAGAGCGACGATGCCCTGCACAGCGACATCGCCGAAGCTTACGCCGGCTTCGACGATGCGCGTATCGCGCCTTTGATCGAAATCACGCGGGGGCAGTATCTGCTCGAGCTGTTTCACGGGCCGACGCTCGCCTTCAAGGACATCGCGCTCCAGCTGCTGGGCCGGATGGTGGCGCGGACGCTGAAGCAAGTCGGCCGGCGCCTGACCATCGTGGCCGCCACATCCGGAGACACCGGCTCCGCCGCCATCGCCGCGTTCGGCGGCCTGCCGCAAATCGAGATATTCGTCCTCCATCCGCATGGCCGCATCAGCGCGGTGCAGCGACGGCAGATGACCACTTCCTCTCATGCCAATGTCCACAACATCGCGCTCGAAGGCACCTTCGACGACGCGCAGGCGCTGGTGAAGGCGCTGTTCGCCGATCGAGATTTCGCCGAAAGGGCGAAACTCGGTGCCGTCAACTCGATCAACTTCGCGCGCATCGCGGCGCAAACGGTCTACTACTTCACGGCTGCGGCGCATCTCGGCGTGCCCGCGACGTTCATCGTGCCCACCGGCAATTTCGGCGACATCTTCGCCGGCGAAGGGGCGATGCGCATGGGGCTTCCCATTCGCGGGCTGATGGCTGCGACCAATGCCAACGACATCGTTGCGCGCGCGCTCGAGGAGGGCATCTACGCCGCCGGTCCCGTGCAGGCGACCTTGAGCCCGTCGATGGATATTCAGGTCGCGAGTAACTTCGAACGCGCGCTCTTCGAGGCCGGCGGCCGCGACAGCGCGTTCGTCCGCGACGCCATGGCGGCGTTCGCGCGCGAGCGCCGTCTTGTTCTTCCCGAACCCGTGCGGATCGCGCTTTCCGGGCTCTACCGCGCCGTCGCCATCGACGACGCGGCGACCCTGCAAGAGATGGCAGCCACCTTTGCGCAGAGCGGGCGTCTGGTGGACCCCCACACGGCGGTCGCCTTGGCGGCGGCGCGGCGATCGGCCTTGCCGGGACCCCTGGTCGTTCTCTCCACCGCCCATCCCGCGAAATTCCCCGACGCGGTCCGCCGGGCAACGGGCCAGATTCCCGCGCTTCCTCCGAGGCTTAGCGGGTTGCTGGCGGCGGACGAAAAATTCGATGTCCTGAAGCCCGATTTGGGCTTGGTGCGGGACTTCATCGCGGCTAGAGTGCCGCCTTCATGAATATCGGAATCTCCCGTCTTTCCAATGGCTTGACCATTGTCACCGATCCCATGCCGCAGCTCGAAAGCGCGGCCTTGGGGGTTTGGGTGAATTGCGGCGCGCGCAACGAGTCGCGCCCGCTCATGGGCGTCTCGCACATGCTCGAGCACATGGCGTTCAAGGGCACGGAGCGCCGCTCGGCGCGCGGCATCGCCGAAGAGATCGAGACCGTGGGCGGCTTTCTCAACGCCTATACCGGCCGCGAGCAGACCGCTTTCCATGCCCAGGTGCTCAAAGCCGATGTGCCGCTGGCGCTCGACATCCTGGCCGACATCCTCACGCATCCCACCTTCGATCAGACCGAGCTCGAACGCGAGCGCCAGGTCGTTCTGCAGGAGATCGGGCAGGCGCGGGATACGCCGGACGATGTCATCTTCGATCATCTCCAGGCCACCATCTATCCGCACCAGCCGATGGGCTGGCCGATCCTGGGTGAGGACGACACGGTCGCGGGGTTCAGCCGCGGCGATCTGCAAAGCTACATGGCCGGCAATTACCGTGCCGGCAGCATGGTCGTGGTCGCTTCGGGCGCGGTGGATCACGAGATGGTCGTGCGCCTCTGCGAGGAGAAGTTCTCCTCTCTGCCGCCCGGGACCACGCCGACGCCGGCCACGGCCCAATGGATCGGCGGCGAGTCGCGCGTCGCGGACGATCTCGAACAAGCGCACATGACGTTCGCGTTCCCGGGCCTGTGCCATACCGATCCGGACATCTATGCCCTGCAGGTCTACACGATGGCGCTGGGCGGCGGCATGTCCTCGCGCTTGTTCCAGGAAGTGCGCGAGAAGCGCGGCCTTTGCTACACCATATCCGCGATGGCGCAGTCGGCGACGGATGGCGGCGTGGTCGCGATCTACACCGGCACGGGCGAACAAGAAGCGCGCGAGATCGCCCCGGTCGTGGCGGGCGAGATGGCGGCCCTTGCCAGTCAACCGGGCGAGGCCGAAATCACGCGCGCCCGCGCACAGCTCAAATCCGCCCTGCTGATGGGCCTCGAGCGGCCCGCCAACCGCGCCGAGCAGCTCGCGTCGCAATTGCTGACCCATGGCCGTATCGTCGACGTCGGCGAGCAGATCGCCAAGCTCGGCGAGGTGGACGCGGCTGCGATCCGCCGCGTCGGCGAAAGGTTGATGGCGACGGAGCGGCCCGCGATGGCGTCGCTCGGCCCTGTCGGCAAGCTCGAAAGTTTCGGCACCTTCGCGGCCCGCTTCGGAGGCACGGTCGCGATGCGCGCCGCCGAATGACCAACCCGATGGCGTTCATGCGCGGCCTCACCTTTCCCGGAGGCCAGCAGCCGATCATCAACGGCCACCAAGTCTATCTGCGCTATCCGCGCGTCTCCGACTATCCGGCATGGGCGGCCATACGCAGCGAAAGCCGCGATTTCCTGTCGCCCTGGGAGCCGGTCTGGGCGAGCGATGAACTGAGCAAGGGCGCGTTCCGGCGGCGGATCAAGCGCTACCAGAAGGAAACCCGCGCGGACACCGCCTATGCCTTCTTCGTCTTCCGCCAGGGCGACGACGCGCTGATGGGCGGTTGCACGCTCTCCAATGTAAGGCGCGGGGTGACGCAGTGCTGTGCGCTGGGGTACTGGATCGGACAGCGCTTCGCGCGCCAGGGTTTCATGTTCGACGCGGTGCGCGCGCTGATCCCTTTCGTATTCTCGACATTGGGCCTGCACCGCATCGAGGCGGCGTGCCTGCCTTCCAACCAGCCGTCGCAGAACCTGCTATCGAAGGCGGGCTTCCGTCGCGAAGGGCTGGCACGCGGTTATCTTCAGATCGACGGCGAATGGCGCGATCACGCCTTGTTCGCTTTGCTCGCAGACGATCCCAACGTAGTTTAGTCCTCGCGTCAGCCGACCTTGTCGCCCCGGAGCCTCCATTGGAATGAAGACTGTCTTTCGCGCCGCTCTTGCATGGCTTGCGCTTCTCTGCGCGGCGGCCGCCGCGCCGCCGAAGGATTCGCATACGGTCGACTTTGCGGCGCACGATGGCGTGATCGAGCTTGAGGACGCGCTTGGTCCGTACAAGATGCCGGCCAACCTGCAGCCGCGCTCTTCGAGCTGGTACTCGTTCAGCGCCACCAACAACGGCGCGCGAACCGCGATGCGCGTCCTCGAGGCCGGACCGTCAGCGCAGGCGGCACTCGCGATCTTTCCGCATTCGACCCGGCCTTCAATCATCAGTCTGGCAAGCCCCGATCCCGGCGCCATTGTCGAGACCGCGAAAGCCTATGGCGGGCGCGCCTATCTGGTCACCGTGCCGCCCGGCGCGACCATCGGCCTGGCGGTGGAGATCGCCAATGGCGAAAGCCCACCGTCGCTGCTGGCCTGGACCGAGCCTGCGCTTGCCGCCCACAACCGCCAGATGGCGATCTTCATCGCGGCGATTGCCGGCCTGATCTTTGCCGCGGCCGCGATCGCCGCCGGGCTCGCCGTGATGACCGGCCACAAGGCCCCGATCTGGGCCGCGGCGACCTTGACGTTTGTGCTGCTCGCGCGCCTGGCAGGCAGCGGCATGTTCGATGCCAGCCTCGCCACCCATGTCGGCGGACCTTACGGGCTGGTTGCATTGTTTTCCGGCCTGTCCCTGATATCGGGCGCGTGGCTTGGCAATCTCGTCGTGCCAATCGACGAGCGCTGGCCCGGGTCCGAGCGCTTCCTGCGCATCGCACTCGGCAGCACCGCCGCCGTCGCCGGATTTGCCTATATCGGTCTACCCTTTGCGACGCTGCTGACCGATCTCCTGGTCGTGCTCGGGTCCGGCATGCTCGCCGCCTATCTGCTCGATCGCGGCCGCCGCGGCTCCCAGCCCGCGCGGATGCTGACGCCGAGCGCCATCGTCTTCGCGCTAGTCACGCTGGCCACGATCCTCACCCACCTTGGGCTTCTCGGCAGGAGCTCCGTCGCACCCGACATCGCCGGTGGGTTCGCCGCGGCGGGCGCCGTTCTGCTCGCGCTCGCGGTGGCGGCGGGCGAGGGGATCGCCGTCCTTCCCGGCTCCGCGCGCAGCGCGCCGACCGAACGTCTCGCCATCGGTGCCTCGCACCAGGGAATCTACGATCTCGAATTCGCCAGCGACGAGATCGTGCTGTCGTCCGAGGCCGCAAGACTCCTCGCCTTCGATGCGCCGGACGGCGCGCGCATACCCCATCCCGCTTGGATCGCGCGCATCCATCCGGAAGACCGCGCCGTCTACGAGCAGGCACTGAGCGAATTCCGCGGTCAGAGCGGGTTGGCGTTCCGCATCGAGTTCCGTTTCCGCGACGAAGTGGGACGCCTGGTCTGGCTCGAACTGCGCGCCACCATGATGGGGGAGGGCGGGACACCGCGCTGCCTCGGCCTGATCGCCGATATCGGCGCGCGCAAGCAGTCCGAGGGCCAACCTCAATCCGCCGAGGCCTTGCGCGATCCGCTCACCGGGCTGGGCAACCGGGCGGCGCTGAGCCACGCGCTGGAGAGCCTTGGCGAGGGCTTTCTCGATGCCACGCTGGCGCTGCTCGATATCGACCGATTCAAGAGTATTCACGCCAGCCTCGGCGATTCCGGCGGCGACGCGATCCTGACCCAAACGGCCGAGCGGTTGAGCACGCATTTCGCCGGCGAGGCTCAGGCCTTCCGCTTCAGTGGCGACTGCTTCGCGCTGCTCGTGCCCCATGCCGGCGAAAGCGCACAGGCGCTGGGCGCCAGCCTCGTGAAGCTCTGCGGCACCGCCTATACCGAAGCAGGCCGCAGCGTTTTCGCGCCGGTCAGCGTCGGTCTCACCGTTGGGCACGATGCGCGCGACACCGCCGATCTGGTGCGCAATGCCGAACTTGCGCTGATGCAGGCCAAGCGCGACGGCGGCGGCTGTGCGCGGCTCTATCTGCGCGCGATGGCCGCCGTGCCGCAGGGCGACGCCGTGGCGCTCGAGGCCGAGTTGCGCGCCGCGCTGGATCAGGGCCAGATCGAGGTCTTCTATCAGCCGATCGTGCGGCTGGCGGGCGACAGCGTCGCGGGGTTCGAGGCGCTGCTGCGCTGGCGCCACCCCGAAAAAGGCCTCGTCGCGCCGCAGGAATTCATCGCCCATTCGGAAGGCACGGGGCTCATCGTCACCTTGGGACGTTTCGCGCTCGAGCAGGCCACGCGCGATCTCGCCCAGTGGCAGCGCTTCTTTCCGCTGCATCCGCCGCTGTTCGTCAGCGTCAATGTTTCACGCCGGCAGCTTCGCGACGCGGCCTTCGAGACGCAGCTCAGGCAATTGATTGAGGGCGCTTCGATCGCGCCGCATTCGCTCAAGCTCGAGATCACCGAAAATGCCGCCGTCTCCGACATGAAAGCGATCCTGCGGCGGCTGCGCGCGCTCGGCGCCGGGCTCGCCATCGACGATTTCGGCACCGGCCAGTCGAGCCTGAGCCAGCTCAAGGACCTGCCGTTCGACACGGTGAAGATCGACCGCAGCTTCCTCACCCGCCATGGCGGCACCGACGGCGCATCCGACAGCGCCGTGGTGCTAGGCTCCATCGTGGCGCTGGCGCACGACCTCAAGCGGGAAGTGGTCGTCGAAGGCGTCGAGAGCGCCGCGGAGGCACAGCAGGTGCGCGCGCTGGGCTGCGAGTTCGCGCAAGGGTTCCACTATGCGCCGCCGCTGCCTTTGGCCGATGCGCTCAACTACATCGCGCGCCACTACAACACGCGTAGCGCGGTCGCGGACTGATCAGGCCCGTCCGGCTTCCGCCGACAGGCCGGAGATGTCGGCGCCGAGGGTGGCGAGCGCGGCGCGCCACTTGCCGTCGCAGTCGCGGCCGAAAACGATGCGCCGGTCCGCCTCGCAGGGAATCCAGCCATTGGAGGAAAGTTCGCCTTCGATCTGTCCCGGACCCCAACCGGCATAGCCGAGCGCGAAGACGGCATGCCGCGGCCCGCGGCCCTCGGCCATGGCACGCAGGATGTCGATGGTGGCCGTGAGCGAGATTTCCGACGTCACCGGCATGGTCGCGCCGGCGCTCGCATATTCGGAGCTGTGCAGGACGAATCCCTGGCCGACGCCGACGGGTCCGCCGAACAAGATGGGCGGCTCGGTCGCGTCGGGGCTGACCGCGAGGTCAAGCTTCTCCACCATCTCGCGAAAGGTGAGGCCTTCGAACGGCTTGTTGACGATGAGGCCCATCGCGCCCTCGTCGGAATGGGCGCACATGAAGATCACGCTCTGCTCGAAGCGCGGATCGCTCATGCCCGGAAGCGCCACCAGCAGCTTGCCGAGCAGAAAGCCCTGCGGGCCGGACGAGCCTTGTTGTTTCGACGCCATGGCGACCAAACTCTAACATCCCTTTGCGGGCGGCGAAACGCCGGGCTACAAGGTCGCCGGCGTGAACTTTACTTAAGGAGCAGACATGACGATCAAGGTGGGCGACAAGATTCCCCAGGCGACGCTGATGCGGATGAAGGAAGGCGGCCCCAAGCCGGTGACGACTTCGGAATTGTTCGACGGCAAGAAGGTCGTGGTCTTCGCGCTGCCCGGGGCGTTCACGCCGACCTGCTCCGCGAAGCACCTGCCGGGCTTCATCCAGAATGCCGCGGCCTTCAAGGCCAAGGGCGTCGATACGATCGCCTGCCTGTCCGTCAATGACGCCTTCGTGATGGGCGCCTGGGGCGAAAATCAGGGGGCCGGCGACAAGGTGGTGATGCTTGCCGACGGCAATGGCGACTTTACCCGCCAGCTCGGCCTCGAGATGGACGCGACCAAGTTCGGCATGGGCATGCGCAGCAAGCGCTACGCGATGGTCGTCGACAACGGCGTCGTCAAGGCGCTCAACGTCGAAGAGCCGGGCGCGTTCTCGGTCTCCAGCGCCGAGCACGTCCTGCAACAGCTTTGACGGCGCGGCGCGCGTCGTGTTGCTGCGGCGCGCTTTCGGCCGAGGCCGAAGGCGAGCCTGCGGCGATCTCGCTCTGCCATTGTCTCGAATGCCAGCGGCGCACCGGCGCGCCGTTCGGCATCGGGGCGTATTACGACGCCGGTCAGGTCAGGCTTGGCGGCGCCTCGACCGTCTACGAACGCACGGTCGGGAGCCGCAAGCTGGCCTTCCATTTCTGCCCGCGCTGCGGCTCGACGGTGTATTGGACGGCCGAGAACCATCCCGGCCGCGTCGGCATCGCGGTCGGCGCCTTTGGCGATCCGCATTTCCCGAAGCCGATGCGTTCGGTGTTCGAGCGCAGCCGCCACCAATGGATCGAGATGCCGGCGGACATCGCGGGCTTCAGCGCGGGCCGCGACAGCACGCCTAGCCGCCGAGCGTAGCGATCGCGGCGCGGGCCAGCGCGTCGGCGCGCGCGTTCTCGATGTGGTCGGAATGGCCTTTGACCCAGCGCCAGTGGACCTCGTGCGGCGCCGACGCCTCCTCAAGCGCGCGCCACAGATCGGCGTTCTTGACGGCTTTCTTGTCGGACGTCTTCCAGCCATTGGCCTTCCAGCGCTTGAGCCATTGCGTCGCGCCGTCCATGACGTAGCGGGAGTCCGTGTGGATGGTGACGACGGACGGCTTGGTGAGCGCTCCGAGCGCACGGATCGCCGCCATCAGCTCCATGCGGTTGTTTGTCGTCGCCGCCTCGGCGCCCGACAGCTCCTTCTCGTGCCGTCCCGAGCGCAGGATCGCGGCCCAGCCCCCCGGCCCTGGATTCCCCGAGCATGCGCCGTCGGTGAAGATGTCGATCACAACCCATACTCCGAGGCGTCGCGCACGCCCAGATGAAAGCGCAGGCGGCGGGCAAACTCGCGCGGGTCCTTGGGCCGTACCAGCGCACGCATGTCGTGGTGCAAAAGGTCATAGAGCCGCGTCAGCAGGAACCTGAGCGCGGCGCCGCGCGCCAGCATCGGCATCGCTGCCGTCTCGGCTTCGGTAAGGGCGCGGTGCGTGCCGTAGCCCGCGAACAGGTTCTTTCCTCTTGCCAAGTCGAAATTGCCTTCCGCGTCGAAACACCAGGCATTGAGCAGCACCGCGAGGTCATAGGCAAACGCATCCGTGCAGGCGAAATAGAAGTCGATGACGCCGGAGATTTCGCCGCCGGCGAACAGAACGTTGTCCGCAAACAGATCGGCATGGATCAGGCCCGACGGCAGCTCCGGAAAGCTTAGGCCGTCGAGCCCCTGCGCGATCAGTCTTGCAAGGCCGGGCTCGATCTCGTCGGCCCGGCTTCCGATCCTCTTGGCAAGCTCGCTCCAGCTCGCCGGTCCCAGTGCATTGGGCCGGGTTTGCGCGAAATCTCTGCCGGCATCGTGGATGGCGGCCAATGCCGCACCCGCCGCGGCGCAATGCGCGGGCTCCGGCTCGCTGAGAGAGACGCCATTGAGAAACGTCAGGACCGCCGCCGGCCTGCCGCACAAGGTGCCGAACAAGGCGCCGTCTTTCCCCCGCACCGGCAGCGGGCAGGGAATCCTTCGTGCCGACAAATGCTCCATCAAGCCCAGGAAGAACGGCAGATCCCCAGCGCGCACGCGCTTCTCATACAGCGTCAGGACGAAGACGCCGCGCTCGGTCTTGAGGAAGTAATTGGAATTCTCCACGCCCTCGGCGATGCCCTTGAAGCTGAGGGCGGAGCCGATGGCGTAGGCAGCGAGGAAGCGTTCCAGGTCCTCGAACGAGACGTCGGTGTAGACCGCCATGTCACGAAGCGAGCAGGGCGCGCGGCATGTTGAACTCGACGTCCTCGCGCGTCACGCTCAGCTCTTCGAGGGCCAGCGTGAAGCGTTTGCTCAAGGCGGCGACGACTTCTTCCATCAGCGGCTCGGGCGCCGAGGCCCCGGACGACAGACCCAATGTCGACACGCCGTCGAGCCAGCGCCAATCGATGTCGGAGACGTGCTGGATCAACGCCGCCACCTTGGCGCCGGCCTTGCGCGCCACCTCGACCAGGCGCAGCGAATTCGACGAATTCGGCGCGCCGATGACCAACACGAGATCGCAGCGCGGCGCCATCGCCTTGACCGCGTCCTGGCGGTTGGTCGTGGCGTAGCAGATGTCCTCACGATGCGGCCCCGCGATCGCCGGGAACCGGGAGCGCAGGACCGCCACGATCTCGCTGGTATCGTCGACCGACAAGGTCGTCTGGGTGATGAAGGCGAGTTTCTGCGGGTCGCAGGGCCGCACGGTCGCGGCCTGCTCGGCGCTCTCGATCAGCGTGATCGCGCCTTCTGGCAGCTGCCCCAACGTGCCTTCCACTTCCGGATGGCCCGCATGGCCGATCAGCAGAACGTGGCGGCCGGCGTGGTAATGCCGCTCGGCCTCGACATGCACCTTGGAGACCAGCGGGCAGGTGGCGTTGAGGTAGAACAGCTTGCGGCGCCGGGCTTCCTCGGGCACCCGCTTGGGCACGCCATGGGCGGAGAAAATGACGCAGGCCCCGTCCGGCACCTGATCCAGCTCGTCGATGAAGACGGCTCCCATCCGCTCCAGACGCTCGACGACGAAGCGGTTGTGGACGATCTCGTGGCGCACATAGACCGGCGCACCGTATTTGGCGAGCGAGAGCTCGACGATGCGGATGGCGCGCTCCACGCCGGCGCAGAAGCCGCGCGGACACGCCAGCAGCAGCGTCAACTGTCGCGGCGTCGATGCGTCTGTCATGCTTTCCATTCGGAGCCCGTCTGGCTACAGTCCGGCTTCGTCGAACGCGGATTCGAGAAGTCGGGCGCGTCACAGCAAAAGTCAAGCGGAAGGCAAAAGAATGACGGAGCCGGTGGTTGCTGGGCACGGTTTTTTCGCGCGGGGCGCGGCGATCGGCTGCATGCTGTTGGGCGCCATGGCTCTCATCGGCTGCACCACGGACCGGGACAAGGGGCTGTGCCCCACCGCCTTCGTCCTGGCGCCGACATCGAGCTTGACCGTCTTCCGCGTCGGCGCCCCAGCCGATCCCTCCGGCGAGCTATATACCGTATGGATGGGCAACGTTCGGACGAGCTGCGACTTTGACAAGACCAAGTATGTCACCGATTCCAGCCTGCGCATCGCCTTCCATGCCAAGCGCGCGCCCAGCATGGAGGCGGCCGCCTATAACGTGCCGTATTTCGTGGCCGTCACCCATCACGGCGACCGCATCATGGCCAAGCAGATCTTCACGGCGCAGATCGTGTTCGGGCCCGGACAGGTGACGTCGGATTTCCAGCAATCCATCGACTCGACCGTCATTCACCTGGCCCGCGGCAAGAAGGTCGGCGAATACGCGATCGTGACGGGACTGCAGCTCACCAAGTCCCAGCTGGACTACAACACCAAGATGAACCGCTACGCCCCATGACGGCGCTGACCGCGGAACTCGGCGCGATCGTGGCCGCCGCGTTCGAGGCGGAAGGCCTGGCCGGAACGTTCGGCCGCGTGCAGCTTTCGGACAGGCCCGATCTCGCCCAGTTCCAGTGCAACGGCGCGCTGGCGGCGGCGAAGCAGGCCAAGACCAACCCGCGCGCCGTGGCGGAGAAGATCGCGGCGCGGCTCAAGACGCAGCCCATGTTCGCCAAGGTCGAGATCGCCGGTCCGGGCTTCATCAATCTCGTCCTCACAGACGCGGCCCTGGAAGGCCGCGCCGCGAAGATCGCCTCCGCTCCAGCGTCGCCCAACGGAAAGTCCGCGGTGATCGATTTCGGCGGCGCCAATGTCGCCAAGCCGATGCATGTCGGGCATCTGAGGTCCTCCGTCATCGGCGACTCGCTGCAGCGGCTGTTCCGCGCCAATGGCTGGACGGTGACGAGCGACGTGCATCTGGGCGATTGGGGCCTGCAGATGGGGCAGCTGATCAGCGAGATCGGCCATCGCGGCATCGCGCCGATCTATTTCGACGAGAATTATCGCGGTCCCTATCCGAAAGACTCGCCGATCACGATGGAGGACCTGGAGGAGATCTATCCTGCGGCCTCCGCCGCCTGCAAAGCCGAACCGGCGCGGCTGGAGGAGGCGCGGCGCGCGACCGCGGAGCTGCAAGCGGGGCGTCCTGGCTATCGTGCGCTCTGGGAACATTTCTTCGAGGTCTCCAAAGTCGGTCTGGAGCGGGAATGGGGAAGCCTCGGCGTCCATTTCGACCTGTGGAAGGGCGAGGCCAGCGTCGACCGCCTGATCCCGGCCTTGATCGCGATGCTCAAGGACAAGCACATCGCGGAGGAAAGCGAAGGCGCGCTGATCGTGCGCGTCGCCGAGCCCGGAGACAAGAAAGAGATGCCGCCGCTGATCCTGGTCAAATCCGACGGCGCGGTGAACTACGCCACCACCGACCTCGCCACCATCCTCGACCGCGTCGCCGAGCAGGACCCCGATCTCATCCTCTACGTCGTGGACCAGCGCCAGCACCTGCATTTCGAGCAGGTCTTCCGCGCTGCGCGCAAGGCCGGCATCGCCGGCAAGGCCATGCTCGAACATGCCGGCTTCGGCACCATGAACGGCACCGACGGCAAGCCGTTCAAGACGCGCGCCGGCGGGGTGATGAAGCTCTACGACCTCATCGCCATGACCACCGCGGAAGCCGACAAGCGGCTGCACGAAGCCGGCATCGGCGCCGACTATCCGGCGGAAGAGCGCGCCGATATCGCCAGGAAAGTCGGCATCGCGGCGCTCAAATTCGCCGATCTGTCGAATTTCCGGCTCACCGATTACGTTTTCGATCTCGAACGCTTCACCCGCTTCGAAGGCAAGACCGGGCCGTACCTGCAGTATGCCGCGGTGCGCATCCAATCCATTCTGCGCAAGGCGGGCGACGAAGGCTTTGTCGCCGCCGATCCTCTCATCCGCTCGGACGAGGAGCGCGCGCTCGTCTTGCATCTGCTGGTTCTGCCGGAAAAGTTGGCCGCCGCCGAGGACAACCGCGCGCCCAACATCCTGTGCGAATACGCCTTCGAGCTGGCACAGAAGTTCAGCCGTTTCTATGCCGAGCACCACATCCTGTCGGAGAGCGACGCCGGCGTTCGCGCCGCACGGCTCGGGTTGTGCGCGCTGACCCTGGCGGTCCTGATCAAGGTGCTCGACATCCTAGGCATCGAGGTTCCGGAGCGGATGTAGCTTTGTTGCAGATTATATACCACATTCTCCCTCTCCCCCGCAGGGGGAGAGGGCAGGGTGAGGGGGTGGTCGGCGCAATTGCGGACAGGCGGCGCGAGGCTCTGGCGCTAAACCGAGAGCGTGCAAAGCGCATGCGCGGCTTTGCCACTGTGTGCGCAACAACCCTTCTTGCTTTGCGGGGCGGCTCCCCCTCACCCTAACCCTCTCCCCCAGAGGGGGAGAGGGAAAACCGTGTTTGATTGACTCCGCCTTGTCCCCCCCTATGATGCGGCGCAACGCAGGTTTCCGCCGGGAGGCGCATGGCTGCGGCGAGCACACGATCCCTCGCGGGAGACGTTCGCATTTGCTGGAGGCCGACTTGTCGGCCGAAGCCGAAGGCGAAGGCCGAAGGAGCAACCGCCCCGGAAACTCTCAGGCAAAAGGACCGCGAAGGAGATGAACTTCTGGAAAGCGAGCGCTGCATCGAGCAGCCTCCACCGAAGGGGTAACCCCGAATCGCTCCTCGCATGGGAGAGCCCGGGGGAAATCTCTCAGGTCCGATGACAGAGGGGCGCGGGTTCCGCCTGTTTTGGCGGTTCGCGCCGGACCAACTCTTGTCAGGACCGCCATGGCCGACACTGAAACTTTGCGAAAGACGCCGCTGCACGCGCTCCATCTGGAGCTGGGCGGCAAGATGGTGCCGTTCGCCGGCTACGACATGGCGGTGCAGTACCCGGCCGGAATCCTCAAGGAGCATCTGCACACCCGCGAGAAGGCGGGACTGTTCGACGTCTCGCATATGGGCCAGGCGTTCCTCTCGGGCGCCGATCCCGCCAAGGCGCTGGAGCGAGTCACGCCTGCCGACGTGATCGGGTTGAAACCGGGCATGCAGCGATACGGCTTGCTGCTCAACGACCAGGGCACGATCAAGGACGACTTCATGTTCACCAAGCTGGAAGGCGAGGCGGACATGTATCTCGTCGTCAATGCGGGGACCAAGGAAGGCGACTACGCCTATATCGCCGAAAAGCTCGATGGCACAGCGAAGGTGACGACCCGGTTCGACCGCGCGCTGCTGGCGCTGCAGGGCCCGATGGCCGGCGCTGTGCTGGAGCGTCATTCTCCGGGCATCGACAAGCTCACCTTCATGAAGGTGGTGCGTGCGACCATTGCCGGCTGCCCCGCCATCGTCAGCCGCTCGGGCTACACCGGCGAAGACGGTTTCGAGATCTCCATCGAAGGCAGGGACGGCGAGCGCGTGGCCCGCGCGCTGCTCGGCGAACCCGAAGTGCTGCCCATCGGGCTGGGCGCGCGCGACTCGCTGCGGCTGGAAGCCGGGCTCTGTCTCTACGGGCATGACATCGATGAGACAGTGACGCCCGTCGAAGCCGCTCTCGTCTGGTCGATCGCCAAGCGCCGCAAGCTGGACAAGGATTTTCCCGCCGCCGAGAAGATCATGGACCAGGTCTTCAACGGCACCGCGAAGAAGCGCGTCGGCATCCTGCCGACGGGACGCGCGCCGGCGCGCGAGCACACCGAGATCGTCGACAAGTCCGGCCGCCGGATCGGCGAGATCACGTCGGGCGGCTTCGGACCCAGCCTGAACGCGCCGGTCGCGATGGGCTATGTCGAATCCGCATTCGCCGGCGACGGCACCGAAATCGACCTGATGGTGCGCGGCAAGGCGATGCCCGCCCGCGTCGCGCCGATGCCGTTCGTGCCGCACCGTTACCGTCGCGCAGTTTAGCCAGGGGAAGCTCATGAGCGAAGTCCGTTACACCAAGGAACATGAATGGGTCCGCGTCGAGAGCGGCGAAGCGACCGTCGGCATCACCCAATACGCCGCCGAACAATTGGGCGACGTGGTCTTCGTCGAGCTGCCCGAGGCCGGACGCAAGGTAGGCGCCGGCGGCGAAGCGGCCGTGGTCGAAAGCGTCAAGGCGGCGAGCGAAGTCTATGCGCCGGTGAGCGGCGAGGTGACCGCTTCGAACGCGGCGCTGAGTGACGATCCCGCCAAGGTCAATGCCGATCCGGAAGGCGCGGGATGGTTCTTCAAGGTCAAGCTCTCCGATGCGGGCGAAGTGGCGAAGCTGATGACGCGGGCGCAATACGACGAGTTCGTGAAGGGGCTGTAGCGGCGTCGCCCTTCGAGGCGCCGCGCGTCATGCTGAGGTGCGAGCGTAAGCGAGCCTCGAAGCACGCGCGGCGCACCTCAGGGTGACGCCGAATAGAGGAAATCACATGCGCTATCATCCACTGACTACCGAAGACCGGGCCCAGATGCTGGCCAGGATCGGCGCCAAGGACATCGACGCGCTGTTCCGCGACGTGCCGAAGTCGGCAGTCGTGCCGCTCTCGGCTTTCGATCTGCCCGACACCAAGGGCGAGCTCGAAGTCGAGCGTCTGATGTCGCGCATGGCCGCGCGCAATTTGGCGGCGGGCAGCGTGCCGTCGTTCTGCGGCGCTGGCGCCTATCGCCATCACGTGCCGGCCGCGGTGGATCACCTCATCCAGCGCTCCGAATTCCTCACCTCCTACACGCCGTACCAGCCCGAGATCGCGCAGGGCACGTTGCAGTACCTGTTCGAGTTCCAGACCCAGGTCGCGCTCCTGGCTGGCATGGAGGTCGCCAACGCCTCGCTCTATGACGGTTCGACGGCGACGGCCGAAGCGGTGCTGATGGCGCAGCGCCTGACGCGCCGCTCCAAGGCGATCCTTTCCGGCGGATTGCATCCGCACTATGCCGAGACCGTCGAGACCGTCGCCAATCTTTCCGGCAAGGTCGTGCGCGCGCCGGTGACGCCGGGCGCGGCCGAAGACATCGCTGAGATGATCGACAATGAAACCGCTTGCGTCGTGGTGCAGAGCCCCGACGTCTTCGGCCTGATCCGCGATTTGAAGCCCATCGCCGCCGCCGCCCACGCCAAGGGCGCGCTCCTGATTGCCGTCGTTACCGAGGCGATGTCGTTCGGCCTTCTGGAACCGCCCGGCGCGCAGGACGCCGACATCGTCGCCGCCGAGGGCCAGTCCATCGGCAACGGCCTGAACTTCGGCGGGCCGTATGTCGGGTTGTTCGCGACGCGCGAGAAGTTCATCCGCCAGATGCCTGGACGCTTGAGCGGCGAGACTGTCGATGCGGAAGGCCGCCGCGGCTTCGTGCTCACGCTCTCCACGCGCGAGCAGCATATCCGCCGCGACAAGGCGACGAGCAACATCTGCACCAATTCGGGGCTGTGCTGTCTCGCTTTCACCATCCATCTGTCGCTGCTCGGCGAAGAGGGCCTGACGCGGCTGGCGCGGCAGAACCATGCCCGTGCCGCGTCGTTGGCGGTGCGGCTGGCGAAAGTCCGCGGCGTGTCGCTCGTCACCGACTCCTTCTTCAACGAGTTTACCATCCGCCTCAGCAAGCCTGCGCGGTCGGTGGTCGACGCGCTGGCGGAGCGCGGCATCATCGCGGGCGTTCCCGCCTCGCGGCTGTTCCCGCACGACAAGCAGGCGCGCGACCTGCTGATCGTCGCCGCCACCGAAACCAACACTGACGAGGACTGCGAAGCCTTCGCCAAAGGGCTTTCGGAGGTGCTGTCATGACCATGAACAAACAGGGCCGCGCCACCTCCATCGAAGCGCAAAGCGATGTCGCGCCGCCGACCATCTCCGGAGACCGCGGGCTCGATCACGAGGAGGGCCTGATCTTCGAGCTCGGCCGCCCCGGCATGACCGGCGTGGACGTGCCCGACGTGCAGATGAGCGAGGAGCGCCTGGGCGGCCAGCGCCGCAGGGGTCCAATCGGCCTGCCGGGACTCTCCGAGCCCGAAGTCGTGCGCCACTACGTGCGCCTGTCGCGCATGAATTATGCGATCGACAGCGGTCTTTATCCGCTCGGCTCCTGCACCATGAAGCACAACCCGCGCCTCAACGAGAAGATGGCGCGGCTTCCAGGCTTCGGCGACGTCCATCCGCTGCAACCGCAGCAGACCGTGCAGGGCGCCTTCCAGCTCATCGGCGAGCTGATGCGCTGGCTCACCACCATGACCGGCATGCCGGCGGTGGCGATGTCGCCGAAAGCCGGCGCGCATGGCGAGCTCTGCGGCCTGCTCGCGATCCGCGCGGCGATCGAAGCGCGGGGCGAGAAGCGGCCGCGCATCCTGGTGCCGGAATCGGCGCACGGCACCAACCCTGCCACCGCCGCCTTCGCCGGTTTCACCGTCGACGAAGTGCCCGCGACGAAGGACGGCCATGTCGACGCCGACGCGCTGGAGGCCAAGCTCGGCCCCGACGTCTGCGCCATCATGCTCACCAATCCGAACACCTGTGGATTGTTCGAGCCGCGCATCATCGAGATGGCGAACGCGGTGCACAAAGCCGGCGCCTATTTCTACTGCGACGGCGCCAACTTCAACGCCATTGCCGGACGCGTGCGCCCCGGCGATCTCGGCATCGACGCGATGCACATCAACCTTCACAAGACCTTCTCGACACCGCATGGCGGCGGCGGCCCGGGCGCCGGGCCGGTGGTGCTCTCCGAGCGGCTCGCGCCCTACGCGCCGCTGCCGCTGCTCATGCATGACGGCAACGAGTTCCGCATGATCGAGCATGCGGACGAAGCCGGCGGCGGCGCCAAGCCGTTCGGGCGGATGTGCGCCTTCCACGGCCAGATGGGCATGTTCACCCGCGCGCTCGCCTATATGCTGAGCCACGGCCGCGACGGCATCCGCCAGGCGAGCGAGGACGCGGTGCTGTCGGCGAACTACATCCTGGCCTCGCTCAAGGACGTGATGAGCGCGCCGTTCGGCGAGGGGCCGTGCATGCACGAGGCGCTGTTCGACGATTCCTTCCTCGAAGGCACGGGCGTCACCACGCTCGACTTCGCCAAGGCGATGATCGACGAGGGCTATCACCCGATGACGATGTATTTCCCGCTCGTCGTCCATGGCGCGATGCTGATCGAGCCGACGGAGTCCGAGTCCAAGGATTCGCTCGACCGCTTCATCCACGTGCTGCGCACGATGGCGCAAGAGGCCAAGGCCGGAAAGATCCAGCGCTTCGAAGGCGCGCCGCGCCTCGCGCCCCGCCGCCGCCTCGACGAGACCGCCGCCGCGCGCAAGCCGGTGCTGCGCTGGCGGCCGAAAAATCTTCCGCAGGCGGCGGAGTGACGGACGAGGCCGCAAATCCCTATGCGGGCTTGCGAAAGCTTGCACTCGCAACGACCCGCGCCTCGCTCCAGGCGGACCATTCCGGGTCGTGCTACGGAGTCCTGATGGAAACGGGCTATCCGCAGGGCGTGGCGACGCTGGTTTGTTTCCTTTCCGGCGAATGCAGCCTCTATTTCAGCAATGGCGGCGGAACGATCGGCGCGGGCGCACATGGCTCGGTCGCCGAAGCGGCGAAATCCTTCGTGCAGGCCTGCGACGGATTCCTCTCGAAGATGGACCGCGCGGCCGATTGCCCGTTGCCGGCGGAAGGCCACACGATCTTCTATGCCCTGACCGACGGCGGCACGTATTGCCACTCCGCGCTGGAGCTGGATCTCGGTCACAGGCGAAGCGAGTTTTCGGAGCTGTTCTATCTGGGGCATGCGGTGATTACCCAGATCCGGCTGCTGCCGTCCTGAGCGTGCGGTTGGGATGTCTTAGAGCAAATTGGCTTTAGACGTGAACGCTTCGCGTCATCCTGAGGTGCCCGCCCGCGTGCTTCGAGGCTCGCTTTGCTCGCACCTCAGCATGACGCGGGCGGGCCTCGAAGGATGGCGCGAGGGTAGGGGAGTCCATGTCTTTGTGCTGGATTCCCTTCCGCCTTCGCTTTCGGCTACGGCGGACGAGTGAGAATCTCCTAGACCGGCGAAGCCAACGGCGTAGCCGGTCCCCCACGCGCTAACGCGCGCTCGCCGGGAATGACACTGAATCCCGAGTGCGCCGGAACGTCCGATGCCTTAGCTCGAAAATCGAATTCAATTCGGTCCAACAAATCGACGTGTTCACCCCTCCCTGATACACATAGCTCCGCCGTGAACGGGAGGCGGATTTTCTCGCGGTGAGGTGCACTCGGACGCGCCGAGGTTGAATGAGGCATTCCGCGCTCATTTCCTTTCGCTCGCAACTGTGGGGATTTAACGCAAATGGGATTTCGACCGTTACGGTTCAAGGGGGTGTGCGAAAAATATTTCCGTTGCCCGAAAGCGCTCCTAACGCCTTGAAGATCATAACCGAACAAAAATGACGCGCGTCCGGATTGTGCATCGCAGCAAGCGGCAAAAATTATTTTTGCTGCCGAAAAATCCGCCTCAGCGATACCAGTCGGCACCTTCGCCGTCCTTGGCCAGGGTGCCGCTGATCGCGCCGTCGCCATGGCTGAGCAGCAGGCGCATCGACCACAGCGCAATCTCCGCTTCGCCCTTGTGATTGAACACGACGGTGCGGCGCCAGATTTCCGTCTCTTGTCCGTCGTGACGGATGACGGCCGCGAGCTGCGCCAGCCGCGGCTTCACCGCCTTCACCACGATCGCGAAGTCGAGCGGGCCCGTGTCGCCGGCTGCCGGCTGCTCGTCCAGATGGACAGCCGAGGTGTAGAGCGGGAACGAATTGAGCTTGCGGATCGGCGCGGCGAGCCAGGGCTCCCCGTCGGCGGGCTCGACTTCGTAACCGGCGTGGCGCGTCGTCAAACACCAGGTCCGCGTCACCGGGCCGTTCCTGCTGCTTTCGCTGAATGCGCCGCACCATGTCGCCCCGGCGGGCCGCAACAGGAGCTGCGACTGCCGGCGGAATTCGGCGAGGTACATCGCCGTGCCGGCCTCGGCGGTGATCGTGACGTCGCCGTGGGAGACGGCGATGCGCTCGCGCAGCGTGGCGCTATGGACCCGTTCCGCCTTGCCGGTGACGAGATCGCCGCTCGCGAGCGGTGCCACAGTGGCCGCGAGCGATTCCGGCACGATGCGAATGCCGCCTTGGGCAAACGGTTCGTGTTCCTCGTGCGGCAGCGGCGGGAAGAGTGGGGCGCTCTCCGCCGCAATGCGCGCTGCTGGGACGGAAGCCATGAACGTCGCTTCCCAGGCGGGGCGCGCGTCGCTCGGGAGCGCGCGATAGGATTGCGCTTCCGCCTCCGTCAGGGGCAGGGCGACGTAGCCGAGCGTGCGCAGGCAAAGCTCGGCGCCGGCGAGACGTTGTTCGCGAATCCCCTCGTCGTATTCCGCCTTGGCGATGATGACGGCGGCGATCGCCGCGCCGGCGAGGCTGGGCCCGGTGCCGTATTGGCGCTGCATCTGCTGGAACTGCCAGCCGGGGATCTCGTAGTTGCCTTTCGGTTCCACCAGCGGCAGGTCGTCCAGCGGCGCATTCTGCGCCACGATCTCGCAGCGCTCGCGATCGGCCGCGCGGCTTTCCAGCGTGGCGCCCGGCTTCAGCAGGACGGTGACGGTCTCGCCGGCGGCCGCGTTGCCGGCCGCCAGCAGCGCCGCCAGCGCGAAATGTCCCGTTTTCATGGCCCCCTCACGCCGCAAAGCTAGCACGGCGGCGGCGATATATCGACGTTGCCGCGGTTTTTTTCGGGATGTCGGGAGATGGCCGGGGGCGTTAACATGGGGGAACGAATCCAAGGCGGACGCGAATATGGCCATCGGCATGCGGGTTTTGACGGTTGCGGGATTGTTGCTGGCTGCGGCCGCGGCGCAAGCCGCCGACGTCAACACTTACCACAACGACAGCTACCGCACCGGCTGGAACCCGGCGGAGAGCGTTCTCACACCTTCGGCGGTGAGGAAGGGCGCGAACGGCCGGACATTCAAGATGATCGGCTCGGTCGCGCTCGACGATCAGGCCTATGCCCAGCCGCTGATAAAGACCGCCCAGGCGATCCAGGGGCAGGGCACGCACGACGTCGTTTATGTCGCGACCGAGAGCAACACGCTCTACGCCATCGACGCCAATGACGGCAGCGTGCTGCTCAGCCGCAATTTCGGACCGCCTGTTCCGATAAACGCGCTGCCCGGCGGCTGCGGCAACAACGGGCCCACGATCGGCATCGAGTCGACGCCGGTGATCGATCCGGCGACGTCGACGCTGTATCTCATCGCCTACACCTACACAAACAGCGTCCAGCAATATCATCTGCACGCCGTCGATCTCTCGACGCTTGCCGACGTCGTGCCGGCGGTCAAGGTGACGGCGAGCGCCAAGCTCGACAATGGCATCACCTATCGCTTCAACGCCGCCGTCAGCCGCCAGCGCTCGGCGTTGCTCCTGGCAAACGGCAACGTCTATGCCGGTTTCGCCAGCTTCTGCGACGTCTCCGCCGACAAGTCGCGCGGCTGGGTGCTGGGCTGGCAGAAGGACACGCTGACGCCCATGGCGCATAACGAGTTGACCAACGTGCTCGCCAGCGCGCCGGACAATTTCTTCCTGAGCTCGGTGTGGATGTCGGGCTACGGGCTGGCGTCCAATCCCTCGACCGGGGACATCTATTTCGTCACCGGCAATTCCGATTACAGCGGCACGACGCTCGATCCGAAGAAGAACATCGCGGAGAGCGCGGTGCAGATGTCGGCAGATCTCAGCACCGTCAAGAGCCTGTTCACGCCACCCGATGCGGTCACTCTGGAGAACCAGGATACCGATTACGGCTCGGGCGGTTTCCTTCTGATCCCGCCGCAGCCGAACCAGCCCTTCGATCTCGGCGCGGCCGCGGGCAAGGACGGCAACCTCTATTTCTTCAATGCCGACAATCTGGGCACCGGCATGTCGAACACCAATCTGGGGACGTACGGCGTCGGCAGCTGCTGGTGCGGTCAGTCCTACTACACCGCGGCCGACGGCACGGGCCGCGTGGTGACCAGCGGCGGCGACAATGCTGCCGTCTGGAAAGTGAAGAGCGGCGCGCATCCCAAGCTCGTCTCGCTCGTTGCCAGCCAGAGCATCGGCGGCAACCAGGATCCGGGCTTCTTCACCTCGATCTCGTCGAACGGCACGACCGACGGCACGGCGGTGATCTGGGCAGTGAGCCGGCCCGACGGCACGGCGCAGCACAACGTCTCGCTCTTTGCCTTCAACGCGCGCAAGGGCAACACGCTGTTCTCGGGCCACGCGGGAACCTGGCCGAACACCGGCGGCAATTCCGACATTGTGCCGACGGTGGCGAACGGCAAGGTCTATGTCGCGACCTATAAGACGCTCGACATCTTCGGGCTCTCGTCCGCCGCGCCGGCAAAGCAGGTGGAGGCATCTTATTCGCCGTCGGCGATGCAGGTCGCGCTGCCCCCCGGCACGCATGAGATCTACGGCATCGTCAAGGCGATGAAAGCCGGCATGCTCACCGTGCAGCGCCGCGACGGCTCGCTGTTGACGGTCGATACGACTGTCGCCGAGCAGACCTGGCGCTATGCCGAGCCCGCGACCGGCAACGGCGTGATCCTGCGCGGCAGCTTCGACGCCAAGGGCGTCTTCCATGCCGACATCGTGCTGCACGCGAAGAAAGATCCCGCGATGTGGCTGGCGGATCGGTAGGGGACGGCTCCATTCCCAGCGTTGTCATCGCCCGGCTTCTCCGGGCGACCCATTTTGTTTTTCCAGAAGAAATTGGGTCGCCCGCATGAAGCGGGCGATGACGGTTTTGTGGATAGCGAAGGGAGCAGGCGAGCGCCTGCATGCGCGCGCAAAAAAATCCCCGGCCGGTACATCCGCGGCCGGGGTCAAGGTGTCGGAGGCTTCACAGGAAATCTTAGCGGCAGGTCCTCACCGTGAGGCCTTGCGGCAATCGGGTGTCGGCATCGCCGCAGGCGGCATCGAGTTGCGCCTGGGTCAGCCCCTTGGCGCGCGCGAGATCGGTGCCCTTGAACGAAGTGATGGTGAGCCGGGCGCCGGTGAGGTCGGCGCCGTCGAGCTTGGCGTGGCTGAGATTGGCAGCCGACAGGTCGGTGCCGCGGAAGCTCGCGCCGGAGAAATCCGCGTAGGACATGCACATCAGATGCGCGTCGGCGCGATCGAAATCGGCGCCGTGCAGGTCGCGGCCCTTGACGCAGGTGTTGCTTAGGTCGGCGCCTTCGAGCCGGCAGCCGGGGCAGTCGACGATGCCCGCATGGATGCGCGCTACTGCGGCTTGGTCCGCGCCGTCCGCGAGAGCGGGGAGCGCGAGCAGGGCGGAGAAGACAAGGGCAATGCGGAGCACGGGGCCTGTTCCGGATCGGGACGCGTGCGGCTCTCGTCGCAAGGGGCGTGCCGCCTTCTCTGTCCGCTCTCAACAAAACCGTCATTGCCCGGCTTGTCCGGGCAACCCATTTTCCAGAACAAGAAGAAATTGGGTCGCCCGCATAAAGCGGGCGATGACGGATTTTTTTGCAGGTGCTGCACAACGACAATCGCCGCAAGAACCGGGTCGAAACCTCGGCGCCGCGCGGGCACAACGGACGCGCAACCGCCGTGAGAGACCTGCCATGCCCTTCCGCGCCGTTGGACTTCCGCTCGCCGAATTCGCGTCCCTCTTTGCACTCGGCGACCACGCGCTGGCGGCTCAGGGGATGCGGCGGATGACAGCGGATTCGAAGCCCGGGTTTCCCTGCCGGGTCACCCTGGAGGACGCCGAACCCGGCGAGTCGCTGATCCTCCTGACTTATCGGCACCAGCGTGCGGACACGCCCTATCGCGCTTCGGGCCCGATCTTCGTGCGTGAAAAGGCGCAGGCCCCGTTCGACGCAGTCGACACGGTGCCGGTGGTGCTGCGCGGCCGGTCGCTGTCTTTGCGCGCCTACGACGCGGCAGGCTTCATGCGCGATGCGGATGTCGTTGAAGGTGCGGCGGTGGAGGATGCCATCGCGCGCCTGTTCGCGGACGCGGCGATCTCCTATCTCCACATCCACAACGCCAAGCGCGGCTGCTTTGCGTGCCGGGTGGAGAGGGCTTGATCTTGTCCTCCCCCGTTTACGGGGGAGGTGCCGAGCCGAAGGCGAGGCGGAGGGGGCCCGTGATGAACTCCCCCCTCCGGCGCTTCGCGCCACCTCCCCCGCACGCGGGGGAGGATAAGTCTACCGCACGCACCTGGCGCGCAGGTGGATGTGCTCCGTCCTGGGGACGCGGCCGCTGTTCTGGGCGAGCACGATGGCGACCTCTTCGTACTCCACATCCATGCAGGCTTCGTCGTCGAGCTCGATGGTGCAGCTCTCCACCACATGCCCGTGCCGGTCGATCACTTCGACGAGTTGTCTGGCCATTGCATACGCTCCTTACGAACACCCGCTCGTGCTTCCGCAGGTGTTGCACTTCATGCAGGTGCCGTTGCGCACCAGGGTGAAATTGCCGCAATTGCCGCAGGCATCGCCTTCGTAGCCCTTCATGCGGGCCTCCGCGGCGCGGCGCGCCTGCTGGTCGCGCGCTTGGCCCGATTTCTCTGCCGCAGCTTCGGTGCGCCGGATCATCGCCACCCCGACCGCGGTCATCAGGTCTCCCACCGGATTGGCCGCGGCCTCGAGCACGCTGGCGCGGATCTCGCTCAAATCCAGGTGCGGCTCGTCGAGCGATTCGGCAAGGTCGTCGGGCTCACTGCGGTCGTGCAGCTGCAGATGTTCGCGGTCGTGGTCGTGGTCGTGGAGCTCGAGCATTTTGGGCGCGGCGCCGCCGCGCACCACGCCGATGCCGCCGAAGCGTCCGCGCACGAAACCGCTGGAGGTGACCCGGCTGACCGCGCGTGCGACATCCGGCGCGCGCGGGGTTTCCTGCTCGCCGCCGCCCAGATCCTCGTCGCCGCCCGGCGTCACATGGGCGAGATCGTTGCGGCCGAGATAGGACACCGCCAGCTCGCGGAAGATGTAGTCGAGCACGCTGGTCGCGTTCTTGATCGAGTCGTTGCCGATGACGAGGCCGGCGGGCTCGAAGCGCGTGAAGGTGAAGGCCTCTACGAACTCGTCCAGCGGCACGCCGTATTGCAGGCCGATCGAGATGGCGATGGCAAAATTGTTCATCAGCGAGCGGAAGGCCGCGCCTTCCTTGTGCATGTCGATGAAGATCTCGCCCAGCCGCCCGTCTTCGTACTCGCCGGTGTGGAGATAGACCTTGTGGCCGCCGACGATGGCCTTCTGGGTATAGCTCTTGCGGCGATGGGGCAGGCGCTCGCGCTCGGCCTTGTTGACCACGCGCTCGACCAGCTTCTCGACGATGCGCTCGCTGACGATGGCGGTGCGCTGAACCAGCGGTGCCTCGTCGAGCTCGTCGTCCTCGTCGATCTGGAGCACCTGGCTGGCGAGCGGCTGGCTGAGCTTGGAGCCGTCGCGATAGAGCGCGTTGGCCTTGAGCCCCAGCTTCCAGGAGAGGATGTAGCTCTCGCCGCATTCCTTCACCGTGGCGGCGTTGGGCATGTTGATGGTCTTGGAAATCGCACCCGAGATGAAGGGCTGCACCGCGGCCATCATGCGGATGTGCGATTCCACGCTCAGCGCGCGCTTGCCGACGCGGCCGCAGGGATTGGCGCAGTCGAACACCGCCAGATGCTCGTCCTTCAGGTAAGGCGCTCCTTCGAGCGTCATGGCGCCGCAAACATGCAGGTTGGCGACGTCGATCTCGGCGCGGCTGAAGCCGATGGCCTTGAGCAGGTCGAAATCCGGCGCGTCCATCTGGGCTGCGTCGAGCTTGAGCACCTCGGTGCAGAACTCTGCGCCCAAGGTCCATTTGTTGAAGACGAAGCGGATGTCGAAGGCGGCTTCCAGGGCGGCCTCGATGGCGCTCATCTGCTCGTCGCCGAAGCCCTTCGCGCGCAGGGCCTCGTGGGTGACGCCGGCGGTGACGGTCTCGAGCGTGCCATGGCCGACGGCATAAGCCACGATCTCGTCGATCTGTCGCTGGTCGTAGCCCAGGGTCGCGAGCGCCTCGGGCACGCAGCGGTTGATGATCTTGAAATAGCCGCCGCCGGCGAGCTTCTTGAACTTCACCAACGCGAAATCGGGCTCGACGCCGGTGGTGTCGCAGTCCATCACCAACCCGATGGTGCCGGTGGGCGCGATCACGGTGGACTGCGCATTGCGGAAGCCGAACTTCTCGCCCAGCGCCAGGGCACGGTCCCAGGCGCGCTTGGCGGCGTCGGCGAGCTCGGCCTGCGACAGCGCGGCGAGGTCGAGCGGCACCGGCGGCATCGCCACCTTCTCATAGCCGTTCTTCTCGCCATGCGCGGCGCGGCGATGGTTGCGGATGACGCGCAGCATGGCGTCGCGATTGAGCGCGAATTCGGGGAAGGCGCCGAGCTCCGACGCCATCTCCGCCGACGCCGCATAGGAGGCGCCGGTCATGATCGCGGCGATGGCGCCGGCGATGGCGCGGCCTTCGCGCGAATCGTACGGCGTGCCGGACGCCATCAGCAAGCCGCCGATATTGGCGTAGCCCAGCCCCAGGGTGCGGTAGTCGTAGGAAAGCTGGGCGATCTCCTTGGAGGGGAACTGCGCCATCAGCACCGAGATCTCGAGCACGATGGTCCACAGACGGACGGCGTGTTCGAAGGCCGCAACGTCGAAGATTTTCTTCCCGTCGATCTCCTTCCGGAACTGCATCAGGTTCAGCGAGGCGAGGTTGCACGCCGTGTCGTCGAGGAACATGTATTCCGAGCACGGATTGGAGGCGCGGATCTCGCCGCCGGCCGGGCAGGTGTGCCAGTCGTTGACGGTGGTGTGGAACTGGATGCCCGGATCGGCGCAGGCCCAGGCGGCGTAGGAGATTTTCTCCCACAGTTCGCGCGCCTTCAGCGTCTTGGCAAGCTTGCCGTTGCCGCGATAGGTGAGGTTCCAGTCGCGATCCTCGAGGACGGCGCGCAGGAATTCGTCGGTCACGCGCACCGAATTGTTCGAGTTCTGCCCCGAGACCGAGAGATAGGCTTCCGAATCCCAATCCGTGTCGTAGGTCTTGAAGTCGATGTCCTTGTAGCCTTGGCGCGCGAACGAGATCACCCGCTCGATGTAGTTGTCGGGAATCATCGATTTGCGCGCGGCCTTCACCTCGCGGCGCAGCGCGGGATTCTTCTTGGGATCGAAGCAGTCGTCGCCCGAGCCTTCGCAATTGATGCAGGCCTTCATCACCAGCTTGAGATGCTTCTCGGCGAGCTTGGAGCCGGCCACCATGGCGGCGACCTTTTGTTCCTCGAGCACCTTCCAGTCGATGAAGTCCTCGATGTCGGGATGGTCGACGTCGACGATCACCATCTTGGCGGCGCGCCGCGTCGTGCCGCCCGACTTGATGGCCCCGGCGGCGCGGTCGCCGATCTTGAGGAAGCTCATCAGGCCCGACGACTTGCCGCCGCCGGAGAGCTTCTCGTTCTCGCCGCGCAGCGCCGAGAAGTTGGTGCCCGTGCCCGAGCCATATTTGAACAGACGCGCCTCGCGCGTCCACAAATCCATGATGCCGCCGTCGTTTACCAGGTCGTCCTTCACACTCTGGATGAAGCAGGCATGCGGCTGCGGATGCTCGTAGGACGAGGTGGATTTTGTCAGCCGCTGGGTACGGTGGTCGACGTAATAGTGTCCCTGGCTCGGTCCGTCGATGCCGTAGGCCCAGTGCAGGCCGGTGTTGAACCATTGCGGCGAATTCGGCGCCGCCTTCTGCGTCGCCAGCATGTGGCACATCTCGTCATGGAAGGCGCGCGCATCAGCCTCGGAATCGAAATAGCCGCCCTTCCAGCCCCAATAGGCCCAGGTGCCGGCGAGCCGGTCGAAGACCTGCTTGGCCGAGTGCTCCCCGGTCGTCTCGCTGCCGTCGGCGGTCCGGCGCCAGAGGAACTCGGGCACGTTTTCTTCCGGCACCGGCTTCAGGCTCGCCGGAATTCCGGCCTTGCGGAAATATTTCTGCGCCAGCACGTCGCAGGCGACCTGGCTCCACTCCTCGGGCACTTCGATGTCGGTCTGGCGGAACACCACCGAGCCGTCGGGATTGCGGATTTCGCTCGAGGCGGTGCGGAACGCGATGCCTTCGTAGGGGTCTTTGCCTTCGATGGTGAACTGACGCCGGATACGCATGCTGTTTCCCCTGCCCTTGATGTGGTGCCCGCCTGCACCGGCCGAGGCACCGTTCAGGGGACAGTTGTCCGTTCGCCGGGGCGCCGCCTGTGTGACAGGGCCTCCGGCGGCGGGTGCTCTTGGTCCGCCCAGATTTGGTGCCGCGCTCGGCGACAGGCGCAAAGTATGGACCCGGCCTGTCCGCCTTCGCAAGGCCTAAGTGGTTAATGAAACATTACCTACAACATCTTGTGTCTTAACGGGGGATCGAAAACCCGCGAGTCAAGCGGGGTTCGCAAAAGACTGTGGAAAATTTTTCGCGGTCCTTCATGCACAGCCATGCGGTTCTTGGGAGGCGTTTGTGGATAGGTCGCTTGCGTTGCTTTTCGTGCGTCCAGTCGCTAGACCGCGCGCCTTTCCACGATGGTGTCGATGAAGATTCAGCGCGGCATGTGGTCCAACTGGTCCGGCGCCGTCACGGCCAAGCCGAAGCGGTTGCTGGTTCCCCAGGACGAGGTCGAATTGGCCGCCGCGGTGCGCCAGGCGAACGCGCCGGTGCGTACGCCGGGCAGCGGCCACTCCTTCACGCCGCTCAACGCCACCGACGGCACGATCATCGATCTGGGCGCCTTCACCGGCTTGAAGAGCGTCGACACAGGTGCTGCGACCGCCACCTTCGCCGCGGCGACGCCGCTGTGGCAGGTCGGGCCGCTGCTGCATCCGCATGGCCTCGGGCTCAAGAACATGGGCGACATCGACCGCCAGACGTTGGCCGGCGTGGTCAGCACGGGGACGCACGGCACCGGCCGCACGCTCAAGAGCTTCTCCGCCGAAGTGGCCGGGTTCCGCCTGGTGATGGCCGGCGGCGAGGTGCTGAACTGCTCGGCGAGCGAGAACGCGGAGGTCTTCGCCGCAGGCCGCACGTCGCTGGGCGCGCTCGGGGTCCTCACCGAGATCACGATGAACGCACGGCCGGCCTACAGGCTGGTCGAACGCAATTTCGTGCTGCCGATCGACGAGCTGTTGCGCGATCTCGACAGGCTGGTTGCCGACAACCGCCATTTCGAATTCTTCTGGTTTCCCTATGCCGACCTGGCGGTCTGCAAGTCGTTGAACGAGAGCGCCGACGAGGCGCCGGCGCCGCGCTCGGCGGACGAGATGTTCGCGCGCGGCGAAAGGCAGACTTCCGACCAGCGCATCTTCGCCGCCATCAACGAGGTTCTTCCCTATGCGCCGGTCTTGTTGCGCCCGGCGCACAAGCTGTTCTCGCGGCTGATGCCGGGCGCAGCCAAGGTGCGCTGGAGCCACGAGATCTTTCCCAGCCCGCGGACCACGCGCTTCAACGAGATGGAATACGCGCTCCCCATTGCCGAGGGGCTGCAGGCGCTGCAGGAGATCGTGGAAACCATCCGTAAGCAGAGGATCAATACCGGCTTTCCGCTGGAATACCGCACCGTGGCGGCCGACGACGTCTGGATGAGCCCATTTTATGGGCGCGAAAGCGCCACAATCGCCGTCCACCAATATCACCGCGTCGACACCCGGCGGCTGTTCGAGGCTTGCGAAGCCGTCTTCCGCCGCCACCAGGGCCGGCCGCATTGGGGGAAGCGCCACAGCCGCGATGCGCACGAACTCGCAGAGCTCTATCCGAAATTCGAGGACTTCCGCGCGGTCCGGCGCAGGCTCGACCCGCAAGGCAAGTTCCTCAATCCGCACCTGCGCGCGATGTTCGGGTAGTTGCGGGCTTTCGATTTCGTCATGGCCGCCCTTGAGGCGGCCATCCAGCGCGCGAGCGTCTGCGAGCGCAGACGGATCCAATGGCGCGCGGACGCGCGCCTACTGGGTGGCCGGGTCAAGCCCGGCCATGACGAAAGTGGGGTAGAGGGCCAACCATGCGCAGACGCACCAAGCTCGGACTGATGATGTCGTTCGCGACACTGGCGGTGCTGGTGATCACGACGTCGAACTGGCTGCTGGCGGCGCTGGTCGGCATGGGGATCGGCGTGATCTTCTTCGTCTTCACCCACGCCTATCCGAACGACATCGCACCGCCCTCCGACCGGCGCCACGAGAACACCCAGCGGCGCCGCAGCGCTCAGCGCGACAGCGCGCGATAGAAGCAGCTCGGCGCGCCGGTGTGGCAGGCGGGGCCGATCTGATCCACTTTCAGCAGCACCGCGTCGCCGTCGCAGTCGACATGGGCCTCGACCAGATGCTGGACGTGGCCCGACGTCTCGCCCTTGCGCCAGACCTCCTGGCGCGAACGCGACCAATAGGTGACCTCGCCGGTCTGCAGGGTGCGCTCGAGCGTGTCGCGATTCATCCACGCCATCATCAGCACCTGTCCGGTGGCCGCGCTCTGCGCGATCACCGGCACCAGGCCGTCTTCGTTGAAGGCGACCGCGTTGACGAAGGCCTCGCGCGGCAACCGCTCGCTCATGCGCCTTCTCTCATGCGCGCGAAGCCCGCTTCGAGGTCGGCGATCAGGTCTTCGGCCGCTTCCAACCCGGCATGGAGGCGGATCAGCGGGCCGTCGCACTGGAACTTGGTGGCGGTGCGCTTGAAGTCGGCTGGGATGATCAGGCTTTCGAAGCCGCCCCAGGAATAGCCGAGCCCGAAATGCGCGAAGCCGTTGAAGAAGGCGCTGAGTGCGCTCTTCGAGACCGGTTTCAGTTCCACGCCGAACAAGCCCGACGAGCCGCTGAAATCGCGCTTCCAGATCGCGTGTCCCGGATCGCTTTCGAGCGCCGGATAGAGCACGCGCGCCACTTCCGGCCGCGTCGTCAGCCAGCGCGTCAGCGCCAGCGCGTTCTCCTCATGGCGCTTGAGCCTGACGGCCAAGGTGCGCACGCCGCGCAGCGACAGATAGGTGTCGTCGCCACCGAGGAACAGGCCGGTGTCGCCGTAGAAGGCTTCCAGTCTTTTGCGATGGCTCTCGTTCGCGGTGATGGTGCCGACCATCACGTCGGCATGGCCGTTGATGTATTTGGTGCCCGACATGATGGAGAGGTCGACACCGTAGTCGAGCGCGCGGAAGAACACCGGCGTCGCCCAGGTGTTGTCGAGCAGGACGGAAACTTCCTTCGCATGCGCCGCCGCGGCGATGGCGGGGACGTCCTGGATCTCGAAGGTGAGTGAGCCCGGACTTTCGCAATAGACCGCGCGGGTGTTGGGGCGCAGCAGCGCCGCGATGCCGCCGCCGATCAGGGGATCGTAGTATTCGGTCTCGACGCCGAAGCGCTTCAGGGTCTTGTCGCAGAACAGCCGCGTCGGCCCGTAGCAGCTGTCGGTCATCAGCAGATGATCGCCGGCATTGCACACCGCCATGATCGCGGTGGCGATCGCATTCAGCCCGGACGGCACCGCGACGCAGCGCGCGCCGCCTTCCAGCGCCTCGATGGCGCTTTCGAAGCTGCGGCTCGAGGGCGTGCCGCGCCGGCCGTATTTGTAGGGCAGCGCCTCGCCCTTCATCGACTCGAGCGAGGGATGCAGGATGGTGGAGGTGCGGTAAACAGGCGTGTTGACCACGCCGAAATGCTCGCGCGTCATTCGCCCGGCCGAGACGGCGATGGTGTCCGGCTTTTCCTTGCTCATGTCGTCATTGCGCGGGTCTGGGTTCTCCGTCGGCCTGCGGCTGCGGCTCGACCGCCGGGCGGGCCTTGGCCATCTTGGATTCGATGATGGTCCTCAAGGGCCGTTCGAAGGCCCAGGTCATCAGCGCCGCCACGAAGCCCAATCCGCCGCAGAGCAGGAAGAAGTCCACCTTGTCCATGCGGCTGAAGAAACTGCCGATGTAGCCCTGCAGCAGGTTGCCGGTGAAGCTCGTGATGAACCACAGGCCCATCATCATCGACAGGATCTGCGGCGGCGCGACGCGGGCGACCAGCGCCAGCCCGATGGGCGAGAGATAGAGCTCGCCCGTCGTAATCACGACGTAGAAGCCGAGCAGCCAGAGCCAGCTCGCATGGCCCGATCCGGTCAGATAGGCGGCCGCCGCCATGATCAGGTAGGAAACGCCGAGCAGGGCGTTGCCGATCGCCATCTTGGTGACGGTCGCCGGCTCCTTGCCGCGCTGCGCCTGCCGCGCCCAGAACATCACGACCAGCGGGGTGAAGCCGACGATCATCGCCGGATTGAAGGACTGGAACCACGCGGTCGGGATTTGCCAGTCGATCACGCCGGGGATGAAGGAGCGGTTGGTGAAGCTCTGGGCCCACAAATTCATGGTGTTGCCCTGCTGCTCGTAAGTCGCCCAGAACAGCGTCGTCGGAATGCACAGCAGGATGATCGCCAACACGGCGCGCCAATCGGTGGAGGTCAGCGGCACTTTCGTTTCGCTGCCGGCGCGGGCCCGTTCGACGCGGTCCTTGGGCAGGGAGCGCAGCGCCAGGATGTAGATGATTTGGCCGAGCACCATGCCGATGCCGGCGGCGAAGAAGCCCCAGCGATAGCCCCAGGCCGGATCGTTCGCGAGATAGCCGCAGACCAATGGCGCCGCCGTGGCGCCGACATTGATGCCGACATAGAAGATCGAATAGGCACGGTCGATGCGCGCGTCGCCCGCCTTGTAGAGATTGCCCACCTGGGTCGAGATGTTGGGCTTGAAGAAGCCGTTGCCGAGGATGAGCAGCAGCAGGCCGACGAAGAACAGATTGGGCGACATCAATGTGAATTCCGCCGCCGCCATGGTGACGCCGCCGACGATGACGCTGTAGCGCTGGCCGATCAGGCGGTCGGCGATCAATCCGCCGAAGAACGGAGTCAGATAGACGAAGGCGGTGTAGGTTCCGTAGATCAGCGACGAGAAGGGCTGGACGTCGAGCGTCCGTCCGCCGTTGAAGAGAACCTCGAAGATATGCTTGACCGTATGATAGCCAAGCACCGTTTCGTAATTCGGGCTGAGCAGCAAAAACTGCGTCAGATAGAGGATGAGGATGGCGCGCATCCCGTAGTAGGAGAAACGCTCCCACATCTCGGTCGTGAACAGCCAGGTCAGGCCGCGCGGGTGGCCGAATAGAGTCTTCTGCTGTGCTGTATCCGCCATCGCCATGTGCAAGCGTCTCCCCTAGAGCGCGGCGAGTGTGCCCTGTCCGCCTGCGGAAGGAAATGGGGCAGTCCCCGTGCTCGCAAGCGCTTACGCGCTGTGCGCGTGCCTGAAGGCGTAGTAGGCGCGCAGCCAACGGTGCGGCCGCAGCGGCCAGAACACGATGGTCCGGATCTGGGCGTCGGGATCGGTCTCGTCCGGCCTGTCGCGGGTGATCCGCAGATAGGCCGGGATCAGCCTCAGCACCTCGGCAAGACGCGACGGCAGATAGTCGCGTCTCGACACCATCGCGCGCAGATTGTCGACGACGAGCAGATCGCCCGGCTGCATGACGATCTTGATGGCGTCGCGCCGGGCGCGCCGGATTGCCTCGCGCAATTCAAGCAGCGCCACTTCCTGTTCCGGAGCCTCGGCCATCGGCCGCACGCGCTCGTGGTCGAAGGCCATGATCCAGCCGTCGGGACGAAGGAAGTCCTTCTTGAGGATCGGGCATTTCTCCAGGACATCCGTGCTGATCAATGTCTGGTTTCCGTCGAACTGGGGACCGCGCCGGACGAATTGGGACGATTGCAGGATCTCGAGTATCTTCGCCTTTCGCTCGGGCGAGTGGCGGCAAAGGTATTCCTCGACGATCTCGCTGACGGTGATCAGGTAGATCGGTATCCGGGCCCAGTTCTTGATGCACAAATATATCCGGTAGGCGCAGCTTTCGTCGTTCCTCGGTATTGGCGTGTCGGGCAGGTTCTTTTCCACGGTGCTTTGCGCAAAGCGCAGGGCCATGTCGACATTGTCGAGGTCGCTGGACTGCTGTTCGCCGGGATCGGTGAGGATATTGCGCGCGAACGGACCGTTCTCGTAGCGCGACCATATCTTGCAGTGAAGCAGGTCCGCGATCCCCGCGATGATGAAATCGGAATGGCGAAATTTGGCGTCGAGCTCTTGGCGCTTGCGGGCTCGCCGCTTGACGGATTCGTTTTCGTAGCCGGGGGTCGGCTTTGCGCGCCGTGCCCATAAGGCGGTTGCGGACGTGCTCCGCATCGCGGTCCTTCTCGGGAAAGACGTCGTCGCTCGGAAACCGCATGAACGGGCTGATCGTCGGAAGCCCGCGAAACAACAGATACGTCGTGTCGTCCGCGGCTGCCAGCCGGCCGACTTGCTCCCTTGCGCCTTTTGTCAGATAGCTCGCAACCGGATCGCGTGCGTGTTCGCCAAGAAAGATGGCGCCCTTTTCGTCCAGGGAATATTTGGGCCGTACGACGCGGCTGTAATAGCGCGCAGTCCGGAACTTGGCACTCACGAACCGCAGGACTTCCGCGGACCAGAACAACAGCATCCACAGCGGAAACAACAGCACGCGCGAAAGCCGTCCCGTCTTGTTCCAGCGAACGTCGGCGATGTTGAAGGGCGGCCGCTCGGACAAACCGGTCGTGGCGTTGAAATACGGTTTGTGCCGGTTTTTCGTAGCCATGGTGTCTCGCTGAGGAGCGGCGAAGCGGATGTTCCTGCCCCACAATCTTCCCGCGGAAGTTTACCGGCTCTGCGGCCGTGCGCGAACCCTTCGGCCGGCTTTGGCCTCGCGAATGTCCCGGCTGTGGCTTTCAGCCCACGCTGACATGGTTAATGCCGGCTCAGGGCAGCTCGATATAGTGGGCTTCGCGGGCATAGGGCTCAAAGCCGATGCGCTGGTAGAGCGGTAGCGCGCGCGCATGGTCGAGGGTGCAGGTGTTGACCAGCAGTCTCGAGATCGGCCGCGACCAGGCGATGACGGCGGTGTGATAGATGAAGAAGTAGCCGAGCCCGCGGCCTACACATTCCGGCATCAATCCGAAATAGGCGAGCTGGCCCTGCGCCGCGTCGCGGAAGTCGAGCTCGGCCATGCCGGCCGGACAGCCGTCCGCATACAGAACATAGAGCTCGACCTGGGGATGCCGGATGGCCTCGCCGAGCGCTGCGTCGCTCAGCTTGCGGCGGTCGACCCAGTAATAGGGCTCGCCGATCGTGTTGTAGAGATAGCGATAGAAATGCACCGGCGGATTTTCCGCGCGCAGCAATGCGATCTTGCCCTTGGGCTGCGGCGGCGGCAGCGCCGAGGGCCGCGCGCGCATCTGCAGGAAGGTGACGGTCATGGAGATCCGCTTTTTGCCGTCGACTTCGACAATTCTGACCATCAGCCCACTCCCACCGCTGCATCGCCGCGCGCGCCCCATTCGGCCCAGGAGCCGTCGTAGAGCGCCACGTCGCTCGCGCCCGCCACCGCCAGTCCCAACATCACGATCGTCGCGGTGACGCCGGAACCGCAGCTCGTCACCACCGGCTTGGAAAGATCGACGCCGCGGTTCTTGAAAATTTCGCGCAGTTCGTCGGCCGTCTTGAGCGTGCCGTCTTCTGCGATCAGCGACGCATAATGGACGTTGACGCTTCCGGGAATGTGGCCGGGACGCACGCCGCTGCGCGGCTCGGGCTCGCGGCCGGCAAAGCGCGACGGACTGCGCGCATCGACGATCTGTCCCCCGCTCTCCTGCACCTTGCGCATCTGTTCGAAATTCCGCAGCAGCGCGTGGTTCTGCCGCGGCGTGAAATGGCGTGGATAGGCGGGCGGCGCCATGTCCTCCACCGGGCGTCCCTCGCGTCGCCATTTCGGCAGTCCGCCATCCAGCACGCGAACGTCCTCGTGCCCCATGGCTTTGAGCATCCACCACGCCCTGGGACTCGAATAGAGGCCCGCTCCGTCATAAACGACGATCAGATTGCCGTCGCCCAGTCCCATTCGCCGCATCCGGCTCGCGAACTTCGCGGCCGGCGCCAGCATGTGGGGTAGGGAGTTGTTCTCGTCCGAGAGGTCTTCGAGATCGAAGAACACCGCGCGCGCGATATGCGCGGACTGGTACTCCGCCTTGGCGCTGCGGCCGGCATCGGGCAGGTACCACGAAGCGTCCGCGATGCGGATGTCGGGCGCGTCGAGGTGCTCCGCCAGCCATTGCGTCGAGACGAGGGGGCTTGTCATGCGAAGGGCACTTTCGGGAGCGGCGGCGGCTCGGCCATCCAGGGCGGAACCGGCAGGTCTTTGGCGCGCAGGAATTCGGGATCGAACATCTTGCTCTGATAACGCGTGCCGTAGTCGCAGAGCACCGTGACGATCGTATGCCCCGGGCCCAGATCCTTCGCCAGACGGATCGCACCGGCGACATTGATGCCGCTCGAACCGCCCAGGCACAGACCTTCGTGCTCGAGAAGATCGAAGACGATGGAGAGCATCTCGGCATCGTCGATGCGATAGGCGTCGTCGATCGGCGCGCCGTCGAGGTTGGCGGTGACGCGTCCCTGGCCGATGCCCTCGGTGATGGAGCTGCCTTCGGATTCGAGCTTGCCGGTCTTGATCCAGGAATAGATCGACGCCCCCATGGGATCGGCGGCGGCGATTCGGATCTTCGGATTGCGCGCCTTCAGCGCCATCGCGACGCCGGCGAGCGTGCCGCCGGTGCCGACGGCGCAGACGAAACCGTCGACCTCGCCGCCGGTCTGTTCCCAGATTTCGGGACCAGTGCCTTCGACATGCGCCTGACGATTGGCGACGTTGTCGAACTGGTTGGCCCAATAGGCTCCGCCGGGCTCCGTCGCGGCCAGCTGTTCGGCAAGGCGGCCGGAGATCTTCACGTAATTGTTGGGGTCCTTGTAGGGGACCGCCGGAACCTCGATCAGCTCGGCGCCCAAAAGCCGCAGCGCGTCCTTCTTCTCCTGGCTCTGGGTCTTGGGGATGACGATCATGCTGCGCAGGCCGAGCGCGTTGCCCACCATGGCGAGGCCGATGCCGGTATTGCCGGCCGTGCCTTCGACGATGACGCCGCCGGGCTTCAGGATCCCGCGGCGCATGGCGTCGCGCACGATGTAGAGCGCGGCGCGGTCCTTGATCGACTGCCCGGGATTGAGGAACTCGGCCTTGCCGAGAATCAGGCAGCCGGTCTCCTGCGAGGCGCGCCTGAGCCGAATCAGCGGCGTGTCGCCGATAGCCGCCAGGACGTCCTGCCTGTATTCCATGTCCCACCCTATTCAGGGGCTCGCGGCCCTTCAAGATTGGGATGACGAGCGGCGGTGCTTTGGCTAAAGCTGTCGCAGCGAAAGAGGTTGCATGCGGCTTTGCGTCTTACATCTGGGCTCCGAGAAGACCGGCACCTCCAGCGTGCAGCGCTATCTCGGCCAGCACCGCGACGCGCTGCTCCAGGATGGCATCTGGTATCCCAGGAGCTTCGCCAGCCCCACAGCACATGTGCATCTGGGCCTGAGCAGCGCGGCGCTTCGCGACAGCCTTAAGGCGGACAATCCCGACGTCGCGGCCTTCGCCACGGAACTGGCCTCGATCAAGGCCCGGGACGTCCGCATGACGGTGTTCTCGTCGGAATTCTTTCACAGCGAAATGCGCGATCGCGGCGCCGTCGAGCGGCTCAAGGCGTTTCTGGCGCAGCACTTCGACGCTTTCCGGCTCGTCTACTATGCCCGCAGGCAGGACCACATGCTGGCCAGCATGCACTCGACCGCGGTGCAGGGCGGCTGGTCCACCAACCCGGCCGCGCTCTCGGTCTACGAGACCAAGGGCCATTACTATTTCGATCACGCCGCGATCTGCGATCTTTGGGCGGGCGTGTTCGGCAGGGAGAGTCTGGTCTGCCGGATCTACGAGCGCGAGCGGCTGAAGAACGGCGACGTCGTCGACGACTTCGCCGCGATGCTGGGGATCGCGCCCGATCCGAAACAAGCCAGGCTCAAAGCGAACGAGTCGCTGTCGTTCGAGACCATCCATGTCCTGTTGCTGCTCAACGCGTCGCGCCACAAGGACAACAAGGAACTGCGCCGCAAGCTCATCGCCGCCGGCAGGAGACGGGGCGGTGCGCGCGTGCCGCTGCTGACGCGCGCCGAGGCCCAGGAGTTCCTTTCCCGCTTCACGCTGAGCAACAAGAAGTTTTTCGAGCACTATGTCGATCCCGCCCTTGCGGGGGCTTTCGCCGCGGGGTTCGAAGGATTCCCGCAGGCGGTGCCGCCGCCACCGCGTCCGCGAGAGATCGTGGAGTTCGTCTTCGGGCGGGGCGAGCGCCCGCGATAACGCTTCCCAATGCCGCGCCGGGCGCGCTATGAACCCGCTTTCCGGGGCGTAGGGTCGCACGTGGCTTCTCGCAGCATCATCGTTCACGCGGAATCGGACGCGGCGTCGGCCTTTCCACCGGCCGCGGTCGCACGCACGGTCGCGATGCACGCGGCGCAGAGTCTGGAGGCCGGCAAGTTCAGCGTCGAGACCCGCGCCTTGTCGGCAGACGACATCGGCGGCCTCGTCCGCGGCATGCCCTGGGGCCACGAAAGGCGGGCTCCGGACGCGAACCTGATCCTGGTCGATGCGGCGGCGCTGCTCGCCTATGCCCCCTACCGCGCGCGCGTCGTATTGACCGGCGATCCGTTCGCAGGCGCGGACTCGCTCGCGCGGGAGTTGCAGGCGGAGCCGGGGTGCGTGCGCACGCGCCTGCATGAAGGATTGATCAGCGCCGAGCGGGTCATCGCCTTGTCGTCGGAGGCTTTCGATGCGGTGGCGGCGCTGACGAAGCGGCCGCCGGAACGCCGCACGCTGCCCCCCATCGCGCTCAAACCTTCGACCACGGAGAACGACCCGATCCTGGTCGTGGACAATGAGGAACTGGGTGCGGCGGAATTGTTCGAGACGCTTCAGGCGCAGGTGGCGGAGCAGAGCCTGAAGCCGTTCGAGTCCGCGGACGTGCTGTCCACATCCTGGAAGGCGGTGGTGCAGCTTGGCATCGCCACTTCGAGCAAGCCCGGCGCGCGTCTTTGCGACGCTTGGGCGGGCGGGGTCCCGGTTCTCCAACTGCTGGACCGCCGCATCGTCGAAGGGCGCAACCGCCGCCAGCCCGGCGCGCTTGCCGACATGGTTGTCCAGCACGGCCGCAACGGCTTGCAGATGTTCTCCCAGGAAGATCTCGTCTCCGCCTTGCGCGATCTTTCGGTTGACCCCTTGCCGCTGCGTTCGGTGGCGCGGGGCGCGCGAAGGAGCATCGATGCGGCCGCGCTATGGGACGCGCTGCTGCGGGAGGTGCTGCAATGACGCGCATCGCCTGGCTCTCGCCCTATGGTCCGCGCTCGGATATCGGCGCCTTCACGCGCGCGCTGCTGCTCCATTTCAAGGCCGATGCGCCCGCCTTCGATTGCGATCTCTACGTCAATCCCTGCGGCCCGGCCTATGACGCGCCGCTGCCGATCGCCGAACTTGCCGCCGACGCGGCGATGGGCGAAATCCTGGCGCGCTACGACGCGGCGGTCTTCAATCTCGGCAACAATGTCCAGAACCACAACCGCATCGCGGCGACCTTGCGCGGCGTGCCGGGCATCGCGGTGCTGCACGACTTTTCCTACCATCATTTCTTCGCGCACAAATGCTTCGAGGAGCTGCGCTCGCCGCCCGCCTATGCGCGCTTGATCGGCGAGTATTACGGCAGCGCCGGCTTCAACATGGCGCTGCGCTCGGGCGTCGTCACCGGCGGCGCGGCGCTCTATGCGCCTTGGGACGGAGAGAACGTCGCCGACTACCCGCTGATGCAGCCCTTGGCCGAGCTGGCTTCGGCGGTGGTCGTGCATTCGCGCTTCATGGAAGAGCGGGTGGCGAAATTCTTCCAGGGCCCGATCCTGCGCCTGTTTCTGCCCAGCGACCAGAAGCGCGCGCCGAGCGAGGCCGACATCGCGCGCTGGCGCGCGGAGACCGCGGCGAAGTCCTATGTCCACTTCGCCACCTTCGGCCATATCGGCAGGCCGAAATGCCTGGACGTCGTCATCCAGGCCATCGCGCTTTCGCCGGCGCTGCGCGCGCGGGCGCAGCTCGTCATCGCGGGGCATCCCGGCGACAAGGAGCATGTGCGCGAGATCGAGGCGATGGTGGCGAAGCTGGGGCTCGCCCGCCAGGTGACTTTCGAGTTCGACGTCACGGACGAGCGTCTTCTCGCCATCAAGCGCGATGCGGACGCCTTCATCAATCTGCGCTTCCCCAACACCGAGGGGGCATCGGGATCGCTGACCGAGATGCTCAATGCAGGCAAGCCGGTGATCGCCTATCGCGCCGGGTGCTATGCCGAGCTTCCCGAAGATGCGGCCGTGCTGCTCGATCGCGCCGCGGGTCCCGAAGCGGTGGCGGAAGCGATGGAGATGGTGTTGACGCAGCCTGAAAGGCGCGTCGCCATCGGAGCTGCCGGGCAGAAGCATGTGGCCCCCAACGACAGCGCGCTTTATGTCGCGCGCTTCAAGGCGTTCGTGACCGAGAACGCGCGCACCCTCGCGCGGCGCGCGCGCTATGTCGCGCCGGTGCGCGATGGGATGGCGTGGAGCGCGAGCGAGGTAGCCGCCGACGATGCGGCCTGGTTCGCGCAGCTGACCCGCGCGCGGCGTGCGCTTCTCCATCTCGAACTCGACGACGGCGCGCGTTCGCCGGAGGCCTTTCTCACCTGGCCGATGGACGATCTGATCGCTTTCGCGGGCCGCGTCCTGGTGCACCCCTCGACGCAGACCGGCATCGCGGCGCTCCTTGTGGGTCACGCGCAGCGCCTGGGCCGCTGGAACTTCTACCGTCTCGTGACCCGGCTTTGCCTCTATCAGCGGCTTTGCCAGAAGCCCGAAAGCGTGCCGGGCGAAGTTTCCGAATTCGCCACGCGCATCGGCGACACCGCGTTCTGGGACATTGCGATGCGGCTTCCGCCCGAGATCGTCATACGCATGATGTATCTGTGCGTGCTGGCGCGCGGCTGGAGCGCTGCCGAGACGGAAAACTGGACCAACCGCTTGCGCCAGGGCATGGCGCCGGCGGCCGCCCTGCTCGAATTCCTCAAGAGTGCCGAGTACCGTCAGGTCTTTCCCGACCGCGCGCTCGGCGCCCTCGAGGATTGGGCCGAACGCGAGGCGGCGCTGTCGCCTGCCACTGTTCGCGACCGCAAGCCGAAGCAGGTCTGGCCGCTCGACGAGGCGGTGCGCTTCAACGAGGACGATGCCGTCACCCAGGCGGTCCTGGGCCAGCTCTGGCATCGCCGCGACCAGCAAGGCCGCTGGAGCAATGGTGCGACGGGCGATCTGCATTTCCAGCTGCCGCCGCAGGCCGCGCGCAACGGCGCCATGCTCTCCTTGCGGCTGCGGGTGGCCGGCACCGCCGTTACCGGCCCGCGCAGGGTCGTGGCGCAGCTCGACCGGCGCGAGCTCAGTTCGATGACTTTCGAGAACGACGCGCCGCGGGTCTGGACCATCGCGCTTCCCGTTCCGGTGAATCCCAAAGCGGGGATCAGCCTCCACCTCGTCGCCGATCGGGACTTCACGCCGGCTGCGGAAGGTCAGTCGAACGACCGCAGGGCGCTGGGGCTCATGCTGATCGAGGGCCGGCTCCGGGCCCATGCCGGCGAAGGCGAGGCGATCGCCGAAGCCGCCGTCGAAATCGACGATTTCGAAGTGCCGGACGTAGAGGCCGCCGGCGCCGGGCCGACGGACATCGAGATGTAGCGGAAGCCTGGCTCCCCGGGCCGGATTCGAACCAGCGACCAACCGGTTAACAGCCGGTTGCTCTACCGCTGAGCTACCGGGGAACGCAAAGGCCGGGTTCTCTAGCCTGTCCGCCAAGTCATGGCTACCCGAATCTTCGCTCGCCCGCCTGGAAAGAAAAAAGGGCCGGGTGGTAAGCCCGGCCCCAAGGCGTTGGGTAATGGTGGGGTGTCTTCAAGGGAAGACGTACACAGCATTACCTACTAAGGTTAATAAAACCTTAACAAAACCGAATCGGTAGATGACTTGGCGGAAGCTGGCTTGCCGAGCCGTAGCCCGCGGCAACCGGTCCGCCTTCGCCCTTCGGGCTCCGGCGCGACAGCCTTCGCCGCTGCGCGGGCGAAGGCTGGAGGCGACGCCCGGAATTGAACCGGGGTAAACGGTTTTGCAGACCGCTGCGTAACCACTCCGCCACGTCGCCGGAAGCACGCGCCTATAGCAGAGGCTTCCCGCCCAAGCCAGTGCCGCGGGCGCGCGCGTTGTCAGACTCGCCTTGCCCCGATATACAGCGCGCGATTTCACGAACATTGCGAGCCCATGCAACCCTTCGCCGCGCAGCGCCTGACCATGGTCGAAACCCAGGTGCGGCCGAACGACGTCACCGATCCCGCGCTCTGCGCCGCAATGGCCGAAGTGCCGCGCGAGCGCTTCGTCCCCGCCGCCAAGCTGGCGTTGGCGTATTCCGACCTGCCCGTCGAGGTGTCGCCGGGGCGCTTCCTCCTCGACCCGCGGACCTTTTCGAAGATGGTGGCGCTGGCGCAGATCGAGCCCGACGATTCGGTCCTCGATGTCGGCTCCGCCACCGGATATTCCGCCGCGGTGCTGGGGCGGCTGGCGCGCAGCGTCATCGCGCTGGAGCAGGATGCCGAACTCGTGCGGCTGGCCTATGGCCTCTGCCCGGCCGTGGGCGCGAGCAATGTGATCGTCACCCAGGGTCCGCTCAGCCAGGGGCTCAAGGCCAAGGCGCCCTATAACGTCATCGTCGTGAACGGCGCCATTGAAGAGCGGCCCGACACGCTTCTGGGCCAGCTTGCCGAAGGCGGCAGGCTTGTGGCGGTGGTATCGGAAGGGCCTGTCGGCAAAGCACGGCTGTTCCTGCGCGAACACGGCCGGATCGGGACGCGCGATGCGTTCGACGCGATCTGCCCGGCACTAGTGGGATTTTCCAGGAGCGTTGGATTCGTCTTCTGACACCCCAAATAACAGGTCCATCGAAGGGGATCGCGTCATGAGTGGAATTCGCCGCGGGGCCGTCTGGGCCGCCTGCCTGGGCCTGGCCGCCGCGCCGCCGGCCCTGGCGCAGGGCAAGCATCGCACCCCGGCGCATGCGCTCGTCGCGGCCGCACAGGCGGCGCCGGAAGTCGCCGCCGAGTCCGCCCGCCCGAGCATGACGCTGAACGAGGCGCTCGCCATCGCCTATGAGACCAATCCCGAGCTTGCGGCGGCGCAGGCCGGACTGCGGGCGGCCGACGAGCAGGTCGCCCAGGCCAATGGCGGCTGGCGGCCGACCATCGCGGTCGGCGCGACGTATGGGGTGGAGAAGTATTTCTTCCCCATCCAGATCAGCGGCCTGGGCACCGTCAACGCGGCCGTCACGGATCATCCCCTGAACGGGCAGGCCACGATCACCCAGCCGCTCTTCCGCAGCGGCCGCACCATCGCCGAGATCAGCCGCGCCAAGGCGCTGGTGCGTTCCGGGCGGGCGCAGCTCACAGCCACCGAGCAGACCGTGCTGCTCAACTCGGTGACCGCCTACATGAACGTCGTGCGCGACGGGGCGATCGTGAATCTGCGACAGCACAATGTCGAAGTGCTCAAGCGCCAGAAGCAGTCGACCGAGCTCGAATTCAAGGCCGGCTCGCTCACCCGCACCGATGTGGCGCAGTCGCAGGCGCGGCTGGCGACGGCGCAGTCCGATCTGGTCACCGCCCAAGGTCAGCTGGCGATCAGCCGGGCCGATTTCCTCCAGCGCATCGGCAGGCCCGCGGAGTCGCTCGAAGCCAAGCCGGCGCTGCCCAAGCTTCCGGGCGATGAGGATCGCGTGCTGGCGATGGCGGTCAAGCAGAACCCGGCGCTGGTGACGGCGCGCGAGAACGAGCGCGCCGCGAACTACGCCGTCGACGATGCCTGGGGCGCGATGGGGCCGACGCTCTCGGTCCAGGGGCAGTACGGCTATTCGCAGAGCGTGCTGAACTCGGTGCAGGGCTTCAGCTCGGGTGGCCCGCCGCAATCTGTGGCGGAGCACGCGCTTGCCGTGGTGGGCCAGCTCAACGTGCCGATCTACCAGGCCGGTGTGGAGGAGGCCAATGTGCGCCAGACGCGCGAGCTGCATGCGCAGTCGCAGCTCAACGTCGCGGTGGCGGACCGCCAGGTGCGCGACGCGGTGGCGCAGGCCTGGGCGAACTACGAATCGGCGCTCGGCACGATCGAATCCAACGAAGCGACCGAGAGGGCCGACGAGATCGCCTTCGAAGGCGTCAGCAAGGAGCAGCAGGTCGGCGGCCGAACCGTGCTGGACGTCCTCAATGCCGAGCAGGAGCTGCTGAACGCCCAGGTTGCGCTGGTCAGTTCTCAGCGCAATGCCGAGGTGGCGGCCTATTCCGTCCTGGCGGCGGGAGGCTCGCTCACCGCTAGGACGCTCGGCCTCAAAGTGAAGCTCTACGACCCGCTCGACCACTACAATGACGATGCCGCAGCCTGGGTGGGATTCGGTGGATGATCTCAGAAACCTGGCTTAAGTGACTGTGAGATTAAGAGATTCTTTGCGTTCGGCGGGCAACTATTCTAGGGTCAGCCAAGGCGTAAGAAAGCGCGGTCGGAGCATGAGCATGGCGTCGAGTCCCCAGCACGAACCCACGATGGAAGAGATCCTCGCCTCCATCCGCAAGATCATCTCCGAGGATTCGGGCGATGCCCATGCGGCCTCGGGCGCCGCGGCGCCGGAAGGCGACGTGCTCGAGCTGACGCAGGAAGTAGAGGACGAGCCCGCGCACGCGCCGGTCGCGATGGCCGCGCCGCCGCCGCCGCCCCCCATGGCGGAACCTGCCCCCGTCGCGGCCGTTGCCAAGAGCGAACCCGCCAAGCCCGACGACGACGTCGTCTTCCAGACGATCGAGGAGGAAGCCCCTGTGACTAGCGAAGCCCAGGCCGTTGCCCCGCATGAGGGGATTTTCTCCGAGAAGACCCGCAAGGCCGTCGAGGATACTTTTGCCAACATCCAGTCGCCGCGGGCGAGCGCCACGGCGCAGTCCGACCAGGCGATGCCCGCGATGGACGGCGCCACCGTCCAGTCGGTGTTCGAGAAGGCCGTGCGCGAAAGCTTCGATCCGGTGCTGCAGAACTGGCTGAGCGCCAATTCGGACGCGCTGGTCGACAAGCTGAAGCCGCTGGTCCGCAGCTGGATGGACGAGCATTTCCCCGCGCTGCTCGAAGGCGCCGTACGCGCCGAAGTCGAACGCGTCGCCCGCGCCCGCCACCGGTCCTAATTCTCCCACGATAGGCCGGTCCGGGCGGGAACGCTCCGGACAGCCTCTTGACGCGCGCTGTTCGGGGCTTCACCAACCTCGAAACCGCCGCGCTTCACGAGGTTCTCCTCCCATGCTCGACAAGACCTTTTCGCCACAAGAGGTGGAAGGCCGCATCTACGCCCAGTGGATGGCATCGGGCGCGTCCCGTGCGGGCCGGCGTCCGGACGCGGAGCCGTTCTGCATCGTCATCCCGCCGCCCAACGTCACCGGCCGGCTCCATATCGGGCACGCACTCAACAACACCTTGCAGGATGCGCTCGCACGGTTCGAGCGCATGCGCGGCAAAGACGTGCTTTGGCAGCCGGGCATGGATCACGCCGGCATCGCCACGCAGCTCGTCGTCGAGCGCCAGCTCGCGGAGCGCCAGCAGAGCCGCATCAAGATGGGGCGCGAGAAATTCCTCGAAGCGGTGTGGACGTGGAAAGACGAATCCGGCGGCGCCATCGGCGAGCAGCTTCGGCGGCTGGGTGCGTCGGCGGATTGGTCGCGCGAGCGCTTTACCATGGACGAGGGCCTGTCGCGGGCGGTGCTCAAGGTTTTCGTCGAGCTTTATCGCGAGGGCCTGATCTACAAGGACAAGCGGCTGGTCAATTGGGACCCGCGGCTGCAGACCGCCGTCTCCGACCTCGAAGTCGAGAACATCGAGATGAAGGGGCATCTTTGGTACCTCAAATATCCCATCGAGGGGCAGATGGGCCGCTTCATCACCGTCGCCACGACGCGGCCGGAGACGATGCTGGGCGACACCGCGGTCGCAGTGCATCCGGACGATGCGCGGTACCGCGATCTGATCGGCAAGCGCGTCGTGCTGCCGCTGGCGAACCGGCCGATCCCCATCGTCGCCGACGAACATTCCGATCCCGAGAAGGGCACCGGCGCGGTCAAGATCACGCCCGGCCACGACTTCAACGATTTCGAGGTCGGCAAAAGGCATAATCTTCCGCTGATCAACATCCTCAACAAGGACGGCACGCTCAACGATCAGGTGCCGCAGGCCTATCGCGGCCTCGACCGCTTCGAGGCGCGCAAGCAGATCGTCGCCGATCTCGAGGCCGTGGAGCTCATCGACCGCATCGAGCCCATCGTCCATGCCGTGCCGCATGACGAGAAGACCAAGACCGTCGTGCTCGAACCGCTGATGACCGAGCAATGGTATCTGAACGTGACGCCGCTGGCGGAGAAGGCCATCGCCGCGGTCGAGGACGGGCGCACCGAGATCGTTCCCGAGCAATGGCGCGACGTCTATTTCCGCTGGATGCGCAACATCCATCCCTGGTGCATCTCAAGACAGCTGTGGTGGGGGCATCAGATTCCGGCGTGGCGCTTCCTCCGACGGCTACGCGAACCCGAGTTGAAGATAGATGACCAAGTATTTGTGGCGGAAACGGAACGTGAGGCACTGGAGATTGCCGCTGATCATTTTGGCGAAGGCTCCTTTGTAAAGAAGGACACCTTTGACGATGTCGCCGAGGCGATCAGATTCGATAGTGGAAAATCCGTCCGAGTTGGAAACAAGGTCGCAGCCGCTGAAATCTTCTTTGCGCGTGAGTCGGACGTTCTCGATACTTGGTTTTCCTCCGCGCTATGGCCATTCTCCACGCTCGGCTGGCCGGACGAGACCAAGGAGCTCAAGCGCTACTATCCGACTTCGGTGCTGGTCACCGGTTTCGACATCATCTTCTTCTGGGTGGCGCGGATGATGATGATGGGGCTGCATTTCATGAAGGATGTGCCGTTCCACCGCGTCTTCATCCACACCCGCGTCCTCGACGAGAAGGGCGTGAAGATGTCGAAGACCAAGGGCAACGTCGTCGACCCACTCGATCTCGTCGATCAGTTCGGCGCCGACGCACTGCGCTTCACGCTCGCGCTCGCGGCGGGTCACGGCAAGGACATGCGCATCGGGCCGTCGCGCGTCGAGGTCAACCGCAACTTCGCCACCAAGCTTTGGAACGCGGCCCGCTTCTGCGAGATGAACGGCTGCGAGACGCGCGCCGATTTCGATCCGGCGAAAGCGACGCTGACCGTCAACCGCTGGATCGTCGCCGAATGCGCGCGCACCGCAGCGGAAGTGACTGAGGCGCTGGAGAATTTGCACTTCAACGACGCGGCGAGCGCGGCCTATCGCTTCGTCTGGGATGTCTATTGCGACTGGTATCTGGAGCTGATCAAGCCGCTGCTCAACGGCACCGACGAGGGCGCCAAGGCCGAGGCGCGCATGACCGCTGCGTGGACGCGCGACCAGATCCTGAAACTGCTGCATCCCTTCATGCCGTTCATCACCGAGGAATTGTGGGCGCGCACCGCCGAGCACGGCGCACCGCGCGATACGCTGCTCATCATTGCCGATTGGCCGAAGCTCGACGCGCTGCCGGCGAGCGAGGAGGCGGGCGCGGAGATGCGCTGGCTGATCGAGCTGGTCTCAGGCGTGCGCTCGATCCGCGCGGAGATGAACGTGCCGCCGTCGGCCAAGATCGCGCTCGTGCTCAAGGATGCGTCGGCGGAGTCGCGCGAGCGTCTGCGCCGCAACCGGGATTCGATCCTGACCTTGGCACGTCTCGCCTCCGCGCATGCCGCCGATGCGTTGCCCCAGGGCTGCGCGCAGTTCGTCCTCGGCGAGGCGACCGTGGCGCTTCCGCTCGGCGACGTCATCGACTTCGCCAAGGAACGCGCGCGGCTGGAGAAGGAGCTCAAGAAGGCGCAGGACGAGATCGCGCGCTTCGACGCCAAGCTCTCCAACGAGCAGTTCGTCGCCCGCGCGCCGGAAGACGTCCTCGCCGAGCAGCGCGAAAAACGCGCCGAAGCCCAAGCCTTGGCGGCGCGACTGAAAGAGGCCGTGGCCCGGCTGGCGTAGATTTTATCCTCCCCCGCTTGCGGGGGAGGTGTCTGCCGAAGGCAGACGGAGGGGCAGGTTCGCGTGCGGCCCTCTCCGTCTCGCTACGCTTCGCTTGCTCGCCACCTCCCCCGTAAACGGGGGAGGATAAGTCCGGAACCATTCCCCCTCCTCGCCGGTTTTCTTCCAAAGGAATGAGGAGATTTCCCATGCGGTGGAATGCTGTTCTGGCGGCGGCAATGCTGTCGCTCTGTGTTGGCGCAGCGGCGGCGAATGCCGGCTGCGAAGGGCGCAAGACGACCGGGACTGTTGTCGGCGCGGGCGCCGGCGGCGTGCTGGGAAATGTGGTCACCCACGGCAGCGTGGTGGGCACGCTTGGCGGCGCGGCGCTTGGCGGTTTTGCCGGCCACCGCATCGCGTCCGACAACTGCCACAAGACGGCCTATGTCCACCACTATCGCCACTACAGCTATCGCGACGGCCGCAAGGGCTATTACGACCGCGACGGCCGCTGGCATTACGTTTGATGCGCAAGCCCGGCTGAACGTCTGCTACGGACGGAATTCGGGAGCAAGCTCGGCGACCGCATCTCGGTCGAGATGTTCTTCGTTGAGCTCGGACATCGCCGTGGGGGGCGCCAGCTCTTCGATTTTCCAGGTGTGACGGTTGAAGCCGAAATCGGGTTCCGTCGCCGCCGAGAAGCGAACAAACCGGCTCGTGCCCGTTGCGAGATCGAGCGAGAGTTCCACCGGCTGATCGCTAAAGCCCAAGCTGCCGCTCCAATGCGCCGTAATCCTGTGTTGTCCCGGCGGCAAGTAGGCATAGGCGTAGCCGCCGGTGGCCAGCCCGAACAGCTTCTTGCCGTCGGCATAGATCTCGGCACCGTTTACCGCTCCGGTCATCGATGCCGTGCGGTAGACGTAGAGCAGGGCTTTGCCATTCGGCGGCGGTGGCGCGCTCTCGAACTTGCCAGTGGACTTGATAGTTTGCATGGCGATGAAACCGGCCGCGCAACCCGACAGCAGCGGCGCACAGAACAACAGAATAAGGATCGACCGCACCATTTCCCCCCCAAGCAGCGGCGGAACGACGTTAGCAAGCCACTGGCGCCGGCCGCAATGCCCACCTCGATCGTCTTGGTCCGGATCAGGCCCGCTTAGCGCAACGCGCCGCGAAGATCGCGGGTGAGTTGGGCATCAGCGACGCAGGATCGACCGCGATGCCGTCGCGCACGCTCTGATACACATTGTGATCGTCGCGGATGCGCGCGAGCTTGCGGCTGACGAAATCGAAGCGGCATTCGATCAGCTTGGCGAGCTCGTCGGGGAGGATGCAGTTGGGCTCGGCAAGCGTCGGCTCGTGGTTGACTTCGGTGATCAGCAGGAACCGCCCGCCGGGCTTGAGCACGCGCGCGATCTCGACAAGCGCCTTGCGGAAATCGCCGGTGTGGTCGAGCGCGTTGAAGCAGAACGCGTCGTCGAAATAGCCGTTGGTGAACGGCATCGCCTCGGCATAGGCGTTGACCATGGTCATGCGCCGGTCGCGCACCTGCAGGCTGCGGTAGCGGTCGGCGAGGGGGTCGACGCCGACCGTCTCTCGCGCCGCCGTCGCCCATTCCAGGCTGCCGCGCGGGCCGCAGCCCACGTCGAGCAGGCGGCGCCCCGCATAGTCCTTGGGCTCCAGGCCGAAACACTCGGTGTAGAACCAGGCGTAATGGGTGTTGCGAAGCTCGACCTCTTCGGTCTGCTTCTTCTTCCAATAGCGGAATTCCTTCCACTCCTTGAGGCGGGTCTGCAGCGCCCCGCCGCCGAGCAGGCGCACGGCCAGGGCTTCGAACGGCGCGGTCGCGGCACTCATGGGCGTCTCCAATCCTGAAATGGGACGCGGGGGCTCGTCCTCGTCTGGAGAGAGCAAGGGTCGTGCCGTGCCGGGATCCGCTGGCCGCCTCGAGGGCGGCCATGACGGTGCTCAATGATGCAGGTGCTTGATCATCTCCGCGGCGCAGGCGCTGAGGTCGGAGTTGTGCTTGGCGTGGGCGAGCTTGTCGTGCATCGCCTTGAACCAGTCGTCGTCGCTGTGATGCTCCATATGCGCCAGGATATCGAGCAGCGCATCGCGCGCCGCCGCGTCGAGCGCGTGGGCGTCTTCGTGGTGGAGCTTGTCGGCGATCTTCTCGATCGCGTGGACGATCTCTTCCGGCTTGGAGAGCGCCTGCCGTTGGGCCGACGCGGCGGTCGACTGCAGGACCGGCGAGGGCGACAACGCGCCGCCGGCGGACAAGGTCGCGCTCGCGGGTCCGGGCACCGGCTGCACATAGACGATCTCGCGCGATGCGAGCGCCGCCGAAATGACCTTCTCGAGCCCCGGCGAGACCGGCGCGGGCAAAATCTGGATGACGTGGCGGCGGCGCATCAGCAGGCCCAGGCTGAAGAACAGCGAGGCGATGAGCAGCGCGCTCAGCATCAAGACCGGATTTGCCTGAACGAACGCAATGGCTTGCGGCATGGACCTTCCCCCGAATACGACCCCAATGCCGGCGTCCCGGCTTATCCGTTCCAGGGGCCGCGGCCCCCAATCCATAGCCAAGTCGCGTGACAATTTCCAGACACAACGGGGCGAGCCAATCTGCCGCCGATGCCGCATGCGCGGGCCGTGGTATAAGGGCTGTGGGTGTGGAGGGGTCCATGGTCAGTCTGAAGGTGAACGGCGCGGTCCACGAGATCGAGGTCGAGGACGAAACGCCGCTGCTCTGGGTTATCCGCGACGAGATCGGATTGACCGGGACGAAGTTCGGCTGCGGCATCGCGCAATGCGGCGCCTGCACCGTCCACATCAACGGCGAGGCGCAGCGCAGCTGCGTCATCCCCGTGGGCTCGCTCCAGGACGCGGAGATCACCACGATCGAAGGGCTGAGCACGAGCGGGCTGACGCATGTGCAACAGGCCTGGATCGATCATCAGGTGCCGCAATGCGGCTATTGCCAGTCGGGGATGATCATGGCGATCAGCGCGCTGCTGGCCGAGAACGGCGACCCGACGGACGAAGAGCTCGCCGCCGCGATCACCAATATCTGCCGCTGCGGCACCTACCCGCGCATCCGCGCCGCGGTGCGCGCGCTTGCCAGCCGGGAGGACTAGGCCATGCCGACCCGCAGGACGATCGTGCTGGGAACGTTCGGCGCCGCCGGCGCGCTGGTCGTGGGCTATGCATTCTGGCCGAGTTCGCGCATCCGCCGCGCCAACGCGATGGATGCCGCCAAGGACGAGCGCTTCGTCAGCAACTGGATCAAGATCGCCAACGACGACACGGTCACCGTCGTCATCCCGCATTGCGACATGGGGACGGGCATCTTCACCTCGCTCAGCCAGATGGCGGCGGAGGAACTCGACGCCGACTGGAACAAGGTGACGGCCGAAACCGCGCCGTCCGATCCGCTCTTCGCCAACGGCGCCTTGGCGGAAGGTTTCATCCTGAGCCAGCAGGACATGTCCGGCCGCGACATCCCGCCGTTCCTGCGCGGCACGGTCGCCAACGGCTTCCGCATGGTGGCGGAGTACATGGACCTGCAGGTGACGGGCGGCTCGTCCGCCGTGCGCGCCACCGGCATGTTCGGCATGCGGCTCGCCGGCGCGGCGGCGCGCGAGATGCTCCTCAAGGCCGCGGCGCGGCGCTGGGACGTCGATGTCGCCTCGTGCGAGACGCGTTCGAGCCGCGTCATCCACAAAGCGACGCAGCGCGAATTCACCTATGGCGAACTGGCGGGCGCGGCTTCCGACTACGAACCGCCGACGCATCCGCGGCTGAAGGATAAGAGCGAGTTCCGTCTGATCGGGCGGCCGCTCCAGCGCATCGACATTCCGGGCAAGGTCGATGGCAGCACCAATTACGGCATCGACGTGATCCAGCCGGACATGCTCTATGCCGCGATCCGCATCTCGCCGGTGTTCGGCGGCAAGCTGAAATCGGTCGACACCAGGATTGTCGAGGGCCGCCGCGGCATCCGGCAGGTGGTCAAGCTCGACGATGCGGTGGTGGTCGTTGCCGACCGCTACTGGCGCGCCAAGGCGGCCGCGGCCGATCTCGATCCGCAATTCGACGGCGGCGGCCACGACAAGGTCACCAGCGCCAGCATCGCCGCAAGGCGGCTCGAGGCCGTCAGGGGGCGCGACGCCAAGATCGACCTGACGCGGGGCGAGGGCATCGACGCACTGGCGCGCGGCACCAGTTTCGCGGCGACCTACAGCGTGCCGTATCTGGCGCATTCGCCGATGGAGCCGATGAACGCCACCGCGCTCTACAAGGACGGCATGCTGGAAGTGTGGTCCGGCACCCAGGACGGGCTCGGCAGCCGCGCCTTCTGCGCCAAGGCGGCGAAGCTTTCCCTGGACAAGGTCGCGTTCCATCTCCAGCCGATGGGCGGCGGCTTCGGCCGCAGGCTTCCCGGCCAGTGGAACTTCCTCGAATACGCGGTGCGCACGGCTCTGGCAGTGCCCGGCGTGCCGGTGAAGCTGATCTTCACGCGCGAGCAGGATACCCAGCACGATTACTACCGTCCGAATGTGACCAGCGCATTCTGGGGATCGCTGGGGCCGGAGGGCCTGGTGCGGACCTGGGTCAACACCTACACCACCGACGACGGCGCCAATCCCCAAGCGCATATCCCTTACGACATCCCCAATCAGCAGATCGGCTCGGTGAAGGTGGCGACCCATGTCCCGACCGGACCGTGGCGCAGCGTCGAAGCCTCCTGGCACGGCTTCTTCGTGGAGTCCTTCGTCGATGAGTTGGCGCATCGCGGCGGGCAGGATCCCTTCGAATATCGCCGCGCGCTTCTTAGGCACGCGCCGCGCCACCTCGCGGTCTTGGAACTGGCGGCGCAGAAAGCCGGCTGGGGCGCACCGATGGCGCGCGGCCGCGGACGTGGCATCGCCATCGTGGAGTCCTTCAAGACCATCGTGGCGCAGGTGGCCGAGGTGACCATCGACGCCAAAGGCGCGCTCAAAGTCGACCGCGTGGTCGCCGCGGTGGATACCGGCCTGGTCGTCAATCCCGACGGCCTCAAGGCGCAGATCGAGGGCGCAATCTTCTTTGCGCTGACCGCCGCGCTCAAGGGCGAGATCACCATCGACCAGGGCGCCGTCGCGCAGTCGAACTTCAACGACTACGAGATGCTGCGCCTCGCCGATTGCCCCGAGATCGAGGTCCATCTCTGCGAAAGCGACGGCGAAGTGGGCGGAGCCGGCGAGCCGGGCGTGCCGCCTTTGGCACCGGCCGTCACCAACGCGATCTTCGCCGCTTGCGGCGTGCGCGTGCGCAACCTGCCGATCAAGAACCATTCCTTGGCGCCGTCCGCGTCGGTGACGACGTCCGAGTAGGCGCGGGGCAGGGGATATGAAGAAGGTCCTTGGCGTCACGGGCGCCGTGCTGGCGCTCCTGCTGATCGCCGCGGGCGCATTCGTCTATGAACTGGTCTGGAAGCATCCGCTGCGTTTCAACTGGATGCTCGACCGCCAGGCGGTGGCCTTCGTCGTCGATCGTCCGCAGGAATTGAGCGCCATCGGCTTCGTCGACGGGACCTGGTTCGACTTCCACAGCGGCAAGCTCGATTCCTATTCGCTCGTCGAGCGGCAGGAGAATTTCCGCCGCCTGCGCGACAACGAGGCGGAGATCCGCCGCTGGAACCGCGCGGACCTTGCGCCCCAAGAGCAGCTCTCCTACGACATCGTGCTGTGGAGCTACGACCGCACGCTGGCCGACGCGAAATATCCCTGGCTCGGCGCCGACGACAGCCTCTATCCGGTCAACCCGGCATTCGGCATCCAGAAGAACCTGCCGAACTTCCTGCTCTCCACCCATCCGATCCGCAATGCGCGGCTGGCGCGGCACTATGTCGACCGGCTGCGCGCTCTGGGTGCCGTCCTGGATGCCGTGACCGCGGATGTCGCGCGTCAGGCGCTGCAGGGCGTCATCCCGCCCGACTTCATCGTGGACGGCAATATCGCCCAGATCGGATCGTTGATCGCGCCGCCGCCCGACAAGAACGCGCTGGTCCGAAACCTCGCGGACAAGACGGCCAAAATCGGCATGGACGACGGCGAGCGCCGCGAGCTGATCGACGAGGCGACCGCGGCGGTGCGCGACGTGGTCTATCCCGCCTATCGCCGCATGATCGCGGAAGAACAGGCGTTGCGCCCGCGCGCCACCCATGACGCCGGGGTGTGGCGCCTCAAAGGCGGCGCCGAATACTACGCCGATCAGCTCAAGCAGCTGACAGCGAGCGACATGACGCCGGACGAAATCCACGCTTATGGCTTGAGCGAAGTCGCGCGCATCTCCGCCGAAGCGGATGCGGTGTTGAAGACCGTGGGGCTGGAGGACGGCACGGTGGGCGCGCGGCTCGACAAGCTCATGGCCGATCCGCGCTTCCTCTATGCGAACGACGACGCCGGCCGCGCGCGGATGCTGGCGCATTACAAGGAGCTGCTCGGCCATGTGCGCGCGCTGCTGCCGCGCTATTTCGCCAGCCTGCCGAGGGCCGAGCTCGACGTCCGCCGCGTGCCGCCGTTCTCCGAGAAGGGATCCGCCGGCGCTTACTACGAGCCGCCCGCGCTCGACGGAAGCAAGCCCGGAATCTTCTTCGCCAATCTGCGCAACGTGGCGGAGACGCCGATGTGGGCGATGCCGACGCTGGCCTATCACGAAGGCATCCCGGGCCATCATCTGCAGATCGCGACCGCGATGGAGATCCCGGGCCTGCCGCTCTTGCGCCGCTTCCAGTTCATTCCCGCCTTCTCCGAAGGCTGGGCGCTTTATGCCGAGCATCTGGCGAAAGACATCGGACTCTATCGCGGCGATCCCTATGGCGATCTGGGGCGGCTGCAGGCGGAACTCTTCCGTGCCGCGCGGCTGGTGGTCGATACCGGCATGCATGCCAAACACTGGTCGCGCGAACAGGCGATCGCGTACATGCAGTCGGTCACCGGCATGGCGCCGTCGGACGTCACCGCCGAGGTGGAGCGCTACGTCGTGTGGCCGGGGCAGGCCTGTGCCTACAAGATCGGCATGAAGACCATCCTGGATCTGCGCGAGAAGGCCAAGGCGAAGCTCGGCCCCCGATTCGACCTCAAGGGCTTCCACGCGCTGGTGCTGGAGAACGGGGCGATGCCGCTCTGGCTGCTGCAGGAAAACGTGGAGCGCTGGATTGCCGAAAGGCAGCGCCGTTAGCCATATTTCCCGGCGGCCTGGCGCCTCCCTTGTGCCGTTGCGGGACGGCGCCTAGAATTTGCCGCCTTCCGTGGGGATGCACGATGAAGACCGCCATGCTCTGCGCCGCGCTGCTCGCGGGCGCATGCCTCGCCGCTCCCGCGGGCGCCGATCCGCGCGGCCAGCAGGAGCGCGTCGCATACTTCCAGACCCACACCATCTTCCACTCGGGACTGCGCGACATCCACACCGTCGCCTTCACCTTCGACGACGGCCCGAACGCGAACACGAATGCCGTGCTGGACGTGCTCAAGCAGTACAACGTCAAGGCCACGTTCTTCGTCGTCGGGCGCATGGCGCGGGCCCATCCCCAGATCCTGGCGCGCATCGCCGCCGAAGGGCATCTGCTCGCCAACCACAGCGCGACGCATCCGCTGCTGAACGGGACCTTCGACGCCCATCCCGAACGCCTGATCGAGCAGATCCGTCAAGTCAATGACGAGATCGCGCCACTGATGAAGCCGGGCGACAAGTTCTATTTCCGTGCTCCCTATGGCGCGTGGCGCTCGGCGCATGCGGAGATCCTCAATGACGATCCGGTGCTGCGCAATTACATCGGCCCGATCTATTGGGACATCGGCGGCGACCTGTCGCGCACCGAGGACGGCTACATCCTGAGCTCCGCGGACTGGGATTGCTGGCGCCACCATTGGAGTGCCGCCGCCTGCGCCAAGGGTTATCTGCGCGAGATCCGCCGCACCAATGGCGGCGTCGTGCTGATGCATTGCATCCACAACCAATCCGCGGAACTCGTGGGCGACGTCATCCCCGCGCTGGTCGAAGAAGGCTACACGTTCGAGCGGCTGGACCAGGTGCCCGAGTACAAGCAGTACGAGACGCCGCCGACCGCGCCCGTCGTCGCCAGCGCCGCGACCGGCAGCGCCGGCAACCTGTTCGACACCGCGATATTGAAATAGCCAGCGCTAGACGCAGACGCGTCAGTGCGCGGCCGCGTGCGTTTGCATTCCGCCCATGGTCATTTAAGCGTGCATCGCCTATCATGCTGCGGGCTATCAGTCGCGGGGTGTGATGCGCGCGCATTTCATGTTCGGTTGGTGTTCGCTTGTATTGCTCGCCGCGACGCCGGCGGCCGCGAAATTCACGACTTTGCACAGCTTCTCGACCCAGAACGGCGACGGCCTTCACCCGATGGCGGGGCTTCTGGCGATGCAGGGCACCTACTACGGCGCGACCTCCGACGGCGGCGCCAACGGCTACGGCACGGTCTTCACGATCACGCCCAACGGCAGCTATGCGATCATCTATTCGTTCCAGGGAGGCGACGGACATTATCCCTGGTCGAACCTGGTCGCGGACGCGGCCGGCAATCTCTACGGCACGACGCAACATGGCGGTCAGGGCGACAACGGTACGGTGTTCAAGATCACGCCGAGCGGCAAGATGAAGCTGGTGCACGATTTCAGCGTCCCGGGCGACGGGGTGGCGCCTGCGGGAACCGTGACGATGGATCTCGCCGGCAACTTCTACGGCACGACCCTGGGCGGCGGCACCTACGGCCGGGGCACCATCTTCAAGATCGCGACCGACGGAACCGAGACCGTGCTTTGGTCCTTCGGGCGCAACAACAAGGACGGTATCGGCCCCTGGGGCGTGACCGTCGACAAACAGGGAAATCTGTACGGCACGACCTTCCAGGGCGGCATCCTGGAACGCGGAATCGTCTTCGAGTTCACCGCCCAGGGCAAGGAGAAGGTGCTCTATAATTTCGACGTCGCCAATGGCGACGGTGTTGCTCCTACGGATGCGCCGATCCGCGACAATGACGGCAATCTCTTCGGCACGGCCAGTTCGGGCGGCGGCGGCAACAATGGCGGTGCGGTGTTCAAGCTCGACCGCAAAGGCATCGAGACGACTCTTCACGCTTTTTCGAACGATGACGGTTGCGAGCCGGCCGGGCCGCTCTCCGCGGACAAGGCCGGCAATCTCTACGGCACCACTTTCGCCTGCGGCGCGCACGGCTACGGCACGGTGTTCAAGATCGCCCCGGACGGCACCTTCACCAAGCTCTACGATTTTGAAGGGCTCGGCGATAGCGGCCACTCGGAGAGTGGGGTGACCCTGGACAAGCGCGGCCGCATCTTCGGCACCGCTGGCGGCGAGCCCGACGGCGACGGCTCGGTGTTCGAACTGGTGCCTTAGCCGTCTTCGTTATTGCGGCACATAGGCCTGTAGTTGGGTGCCTTCGTCGACCATCAGAGCGCCGTCGCCCGCGGTGAGCTCCGGAGCGGCGAAACAACTCGGGCTGCAGCTCAGCGACACGGTGATCGTGTTCAGCAGCGCACCGGTGTTGGCATCCAGCACGGCGATCTGCGCGCCGCCCAAGCCCACGAAGACCAATCCGTTGATCACAATCGGCGCGGTGATGAACGTTGCGCCATTGCCGAGCTTGTAGGTCCACACACGTTCTCGGGACGAGACCAGCCAGCTCGACATCGTGTCGAGCGCATCGCCATAGATGGTGAGCGCGCGGTCCGCGCCGGTATTGTCGGTGTAGAGAGCCGGAGAAATGCCCCAGTACTGATGGAGCGTGCCCTTGTTCTTGCCCGTCGCGGCATCACGGATCGACAGCGTCGTCGGCAGGACGACGTCCTGAATGAAGATGTTGCCGTCGAGGTAGATCGGCGCGAGCCCGCCGCCGCCATGGCAGCCGCGGGAACGAATGTACCAGTCCCTCACGCCGGTCACCGCGTCGAAGCGGTAGTAGTTGCAGGGCGGCGCGGTGTAGACGCCGCCCCCGCCATAGGCGGGGGAGCCATCGCCGCCATAGTTGAGCTTTCCCGACCAGAGAACCGCCCCGCTCAGCTCGTCGAGCCCGTAAATGGAGCTGTATTTTTGGTTGCCGTCGGAGCTGAGGAAAACTTCGCCGTTGCCGACGATGGGATCGATGTTGCTGAAGGGCTGTTTCGGCGGGCTCACCTCCCATTTGGTCTTGCCGTTCGAGGCCGAGAGCGCATAGACCTTGTTCGATTGGTCGACCACGAAGACCATGCCGTTGTCGTAGGCAGGGGCGCTGAAACCGTCGCCGACATGCTTCTTGAACTTCTTGAACCAGAGTTCGCGGCCGTCGGAAAGACGGAAGGCATGCAGGATGTCGCCGGGCGTGCCGGCTTGGACCCGCTGGATGACGAACACCGTTCCGTTGGCGACGATGGAGTCCATGAAATAGTCCGGACCGATGATATGCGAGGTCCACAAGGGCGTGAGGTTGGCCGAGAAACCGCCGCTGAATACGATGCTGTTGGTGTGGGCGGCGTTCAGGCGAAACGCGACGCTGTCGTCGGCCGCGGAACCGCTGGAGCGCAGGCCCGCATTCGCAGGAGAGAGTGCAAACACTACCGCGGCAGCGAGCGGCACGAGAACGTTCTTGAACAACATGACATCACCCCAGCCGGCGCAGGATCATCCGGCGCGGGCTGCGGTGTCAATTGCATCGGCCCGCCATCCAATACGCGGCTCTCTCAAACCGGCAGATTTGTCCGCCTGTCCCGCCCATGGGCGCAGATAGAAAATGGGAATGTCGTGATGCCGTCTCGTAGTCGCCGGTCGGCCTATAGCCCGAAACCATTGTCCATCCCGAGCGTCAAACCGGGGGGTTCTCACGGAACTCAGAACTTCCGAGTCAAATCGACAGCGTTTGGCGGATGGGGTGGGATTCGAACCCACGAGACCCTTGCGGGCCTGCCGGTTTTCAAGACCGGTGCCTTCAACCGCTCGGCCACCCATCCCGGTCGCTGCTTCAATTACTGAGCTTGGTAGACGAAGGCAACCCGCAAGCGATAGCGACCGCCTAGCCACCGCGGCTAGCCAATCATCGCGTCCCGGAACCGTGTCCATGACCTCGTGGCTGATGTAGGGCGCCCACAAGGTGCGTGCGCGAAGGCGAATCCAACACCAGGAGATACCGATGCTCGCGATCAGCACGCGCAGACCAACCGGGTACTGTGCATGTTGCGCGGCCGCGATCGCGAGGCCGCTCCGAGCAAACCATAAGCAATCGCATGTCGCCCACGCGTTAGCGCAATTGGCTCCAAGAGATTTGCCTGCGACAGGATCAGCCACAGCAAGGCGCAGACGATTGCCGGCAAGTGGAATAGAGCAGCAGGTGCGGAAGGATTTTGCCGACAAAGCCGATGTAGGCTCGTTCACCGAGCCAAGCCATTCACTGTACCAGAACCCATTTCTCCGGCCACCAATCCGCGCCGTTCATTTTGCGTCCCGTGCGAAGGTGTCGGCCGGGGCATCGGTGCCGACGCACACTTCGAGGCCAAGGGAATGGCAGCTCCCAGAGGGCCGCATGGACTCCAACTAGTGGGCCTCTTTCAACCGGGCTGGAGGTTTCAAGTTCGAACTTGCCGACGTATCAATGTCTGCCTTTGAAGAATCTGCGGCGTCGGGGTAATGTTGTTTCCCTGTGCGGCTTAGGGGGCGGCTAATGTTGGCATTGGGAATGCGCGCCTTTGCGGGCTTTGGGCTTATTGCTGTCTCTTGGCTTGCGGTCGGAGGCGCGGCTGCAAAGGACACAATCCTCTACACATTCAAAGGCGGCAAGGATGGCGGGCAGCCCTATGGCAATTTGCTCCGCGATGCGAACGGAAATCTCTTCGGCACGACCTATTCCGGCGGCCGCTACAATTTCGGCACCGTGTACAAACTGGCGCCGGACGGCACGGAGACGGTGCTCTGGCACTTCGGACTCTCCGACGGCGCCTATCCCCGCGCGGGAATGATCGCCGACGCGCAGGGCGATTTCTACGGCACCACCACCGGTGGCGGTGCGGATTTCGACGGCACGGTGTTCGAGCTGAAGTCCAACGGCCACCGGGTCGTGCTGTGGCAATTCACCGGCGGCACCGATGGCCGCGTACCGGAGACCGCTTTGGTCCGCGACGACCAGGGCAACCTCTATGGCACGACATCCACCGGTGGCGGCGACGGCAACGGCAGCGGCGTCGTTTTCGAGGTGGCGTCGAGCGGACAGTTCAGCGTGCTTTATACCTTTACCGGCGGCGCGGACGGCGGCAACCCGTATGGAAGGCTGTTGCGCGATTCAAACGGCAATCTCTTCGGAACAACTTTTACCGGCGGCGCCAACGGGTTGGGGACGGTGTTCGAGTTGACCTCGGACGGCCAGGAATCCGTCCTGCATTCCTTCGATGCAAGCGAAGGCGCCCAACCTTTGGCCGGGCTGATCGTCGATGGCAAAGGCAATTTCATCGGCTCTGCTTCGACTGACGGCGCGACCGGTCACGGCAGCATCTTCAAGCTCGCGCCTTCCGGTGACTTTAGCGTATTGTGGGCATGCCAAGGGGGGCTTGGAGGCTCGAGCCCCACCTCGGACCTCATCCAGGACGCGAGCGGCAAGTTCTATGGCACGACTCGGCTCGGCGGAAAGCCGGACGTGAACGGCGGCGTGGTATTCAAGCTGACGCCGTCGGGAAAGCAGACGGTGCTGCACCGCTTCGGCGGCGGAAAAGACGGCATGTCACCGCACGGCGTGATCATGGACGATGCCGGCAATCTGTATGGCGTGACGGATGCGGGCGGCAAGTTCGGTGCCGGTGTGGTCTACGAGGTCACGCCATAGGGGGGCCGGCCGCAACGCGAGCAAGCCCACTGACAAGCACGGTATTGCCCGTGTACAGTGATTTTCGGGGGGACGACATTTAAGGGATGCCGTCCATGAAGCGGTTTGCGGTCGCGGCTGCGCTGTCATGTTTCGTCCTACCGGTCCTGGCCGAGACGGGTAGCGACGCCGATCTCGCCTGGACCGCCGGTGTTTCCAATATGGAGCTCAAGGCCGTCGACGATTCGCAGATGACGCTGTCGCCGATGGAGGGCCGCATCGTGCTCGAATTCACGCCGCGCGGCGGTACGGCGCAGAAGACCTTCTTCAGCTTCATGAGCGACAAGATGGGCACGATCGCGGAGGACGAGGGCAGCACCCGGCCCAGCGGCTTTTTCCGGCTTAGCGATGTCGGCCTGGAGATGCAGTACGAGGACGGCCGCACCGCCTCGCTCTTCGCCAATGTGGCCGGCGGACTGACCATGACGCGCCAGGGGACGAACGGGCAGTCGGTCTGCGTCTCCTGGTTCCCCAAGGAGCATGTTTTCAGCGCGGCGGAGCGCCAGGCAGCGGTCGCGGCCTACGCCCAGAGCCTGGGAATCGCGCAGCATGCCGAGCGTAAGGGACGGCACCGCAAGCCCGCGCCCGCAGTCGCGAGCATCTGCTCGCCGGCGATCAAGGCGCCGCCGCCGCGTTCCGCGCCCGCGCGCCGGGCCGAGACTCCCGCGCCGCCGCCGCCCCCGGTTGCATCGGCGGCGCCGGCATCGGCACCGCCAGGCGCGGGAGCGGCGCCCGTGGCTGCGCCGACGGTGCCGGTGACGACATCGCCGGCGACCGCTGCGCCCCCAACTCCGCAAGTCGTGGCCATGGGAAGCGGCGCGTCGCAGTGTCTGTCGGTCGAGATCGAGGGCGCCTATGTCGGCTTCCGCAATCGCTGCGGCAACGACGTGCAGTTCGCGTATTGCGTGGAGAAGGGAAGCGACTCGGCGTCCACCTGCGGCACGGGGTCGAAATCGGGTTCGGTGTCGGGCGGCGGCTTCGCCGGCCTGGTGGCGGGAGGAACGGCAGTCGAGCAGGACATCCGCTGGGTCGGCTGCAGCGGCGCACCGGGGGAGGTCGCGCCGCAGCTGGATAACGCCGACCATCCCGCGGGCAAATGCGTGAAGCGGATTCCTTGAAGCCTTGTCACCGTGTTCGGATGGCCGCGCGGATCATTGAGCCTGCCGCGCGGTTCGCGTATTTTCCCCGGCGATCGAACTCATCCGATGCCGGGGCATGAGCGTAGCTGGACGACTTGCGCTGTTGGTCTTGCTTGCGGGATTCGCCGCAGGCTGTGCCGTCCAGCGCGGCGCCGGCATCGTCGAACCCTCGAACCAGGGTGGTGGCGGGGGCGGCGTCTACAAGGTCGGCAATCCCTATCAGATCGACGGCACCTGGTATTACCCGCGCGAGCAGCCGGACTATGACGAGACCGGCATCGCCTCCTGGTATGGGCCGGATTTCTACGGCCACCAGACCGCCAACGGAGAGGTCTACAACGCGGGCGACCTGACGGCCGCGCACCGCACCTTGCCGATGCCGGTCAATGTGCGCGTCACCAATCTCGACAACGGCCGCTCCATCGTGCTGCGGGTGAACGACCGCGGTCCCTATGCCAAGGGGCGGATCATCGACGTCTCGGAGCAGGCGGCGAAGCTGCTGGGCTTCTATGGCCGCGGCACGGCGCGGGTGCGCGTGACCTTCGTCTCGCGCGCGACCATGCCGAACGGCGCGCCGGCGCCGGACGAGACACCGATCCAGGTGGCGACGGCGGTACCCGCGGCGCCGACGCAGAGGGTCATCACGGAGCCTCTCGCGGCGGTGCCGGATGCCCCGGTGGCGCCGCCGGTCCGGGTCGCTGTGTTGCCCGCGCCGGCGCCGGACCCGATTCCGGCCGATGCCGGGCCACCCACCGGCGTGGTGAGCCAAGTTGCGGTTCCGGCGACGACACATCTCTATGTCCAGGTCGGCGCCTTCGGCTCCTATGAGAATGCCATGCGCCTGCGCGAGGAATTGGGCGGCGATCTGCGGATCTCCACGGTCAAGAAGGACGGCAAGACACTTTACCGGGTGCGCACAGGACCGATGGACCGCACCGAAGACGCAGATGCCGCGTTGGCGCGGCTGAGCGGACTTGGTAGTAACGACGCACATATCGTCGTCGACCAATAAGGCCGGCGCCGACCTTTAGCGGAGTTCCGGCATGCGCCTTCTGTCCCTCGGTCTTGGACTGTCCCTCCTGCTTGCTGCCGGTTCGGCGTTCGGCGCCATTTCCACCACCGCCGAGCACGGCCTGCTGATGGACGCCGAGACGGGACAGGTCTTGTGGGCGAAGGACGCCTTCGCGCCGATGCCGCCGGCTTCGATGAGCAAGCTGATGACCTTGGAACTTCTGTTCCAGCGTCTGAAGGACGGCCGCATCAAGCCGACCGACACCTTCCCGGTTTCCGAGCGCGCCTGGAGCACGCAGGGCTCCAAGATGTTCGTGGAGCTGCACGGCAACATCCCCGTGGAGGCGCTGATCCGCGGCATCATCGTCGATTCCGGCAACGATGCCTGCGTCGTGGTGGCCGAGGGTATCGGCGGCACGGTGGAGGGTTTCGTCGATCTGATGAACCAGCGGGCCAAGCAGCTCGGTCTGGCGCAGTCGCATTTCGTCAATCCGGACGGTTTGCCGGAACCGCCCGGACAACTGATGTCGGCGCTCGATCTGGCCAAGCTGGCGCGGCACCTCATCCGCGACTATCCGCAATATTATCGCTATTTCAGCGAGCCGGAATTCACCTGGCACAACATCCATCAGAGCAATCGCGACACGGTGCTCGCCAAGATCCCCGGAGCCGACGGATTGAAGACCGGACACACCGACGCGGCGGGCTATGGCATCACCACCTCGGCCAAGCAGGGCGACCATCGTCTGATCCTGGTGCTGAACGGGCTGCGCTATCCCGATCTCGACAAATCCAGTTCGGCGCGGCAGGACTGGGTCGCCGGACAGCGTCGCGGCGACGAGGCGGCGCGCATCCTCGGATTGGCCTTCCGCGAATTCCGGCGCTACGAGCTGTTCAAGCCGGGCGACGTGGTGGGTCAGGCGGAGGTCTGGGGCGGCGAGCAGGCCAGCGTTCCGCTCACCGTGCAGCAGCCGGCGGCGCTGACCCTGCAGGTCGATTCGCGCGGCGCCATGAAGGTCACGGTCGCCTATGACGCGCCGGTCAAGGCGCCGATCGCGCAGGGCCAGCGCATCGGCACCCTGCGCGTCACCGCGCCGGATTTCCCCGGTCTCGATCTGCCGCTCGTGGCCGCGAAACCGGTGGCGCAAACCGGATTCTTCGGCCGCATCTGGCTCGGCGCCGAGGCGCTGATGTCCGGCAAGAAATGACCGCAGGCTTCATCACGCTCGAAGGCGGCGAGGGCGTGGGCAAGTCCACGCAGCTTCGCCGTCTTGCGAACACCCTCGAGCGGCATGGGCGCAGATGCGTGGTGACGCGTGAGCCGGGAGGCTCGCCGGGCGCGGAGGAGATCCGCGCGCTCCTGGTCAACGGCGAGCCGGGACGCTGGGACGCCCTGACCGAGACGCTGCTGCTGTTCGCCGCGCGCGCCGATCATGTGGCGCGCACGATCAAGCCGGCGCTGGCGCAGGGCGAGTTCGTCGTCTGCGACCGCTTCGCCGATTCCACCTATGCCTATCAGGGCGTCGGCCGCGACATGCCGCGCGAAACAATCCGGCGCATCGAATCCATCGTGCTCGGCGATTTCAAGCCCGATCTGACGTTCGTTCTCGATCTTCCGGCGGAAACGGGACTCGCGCGCGCCCATGCGCGCAGCGTCGCGGAAAGCCGCTTCGAGCGCTTCGGCCTCGAGTTCCACGAGCGCCTGCGCCAGGCTTTCCTCGACATCGCGCGCCGCGCACCCGAGCGCTGCGTGGTGATCGATGCCGCGATGCGCGAAGAGGACGTGGCCGCGGAAATCTGGCGCGTGGTCGCAGAACGTCTCCAGCTTCAGGTTTCGAACTAGGCATGGCCAAGCGCGCTCGCAGCGTCGAGATTGTCGAGACTGACCGCGTGGAAGGGTTTGCGCATCCGCGCGAAGCGGCGATCCTCGCCGGCCATGCCGATGCGCTGGCGCGAGCGGCGCGCGCCATCCGCCGGGGCCGGCCGCCGCAGGCCTGGCTGATCACCGGGCCGCCGGGCATCGGCAAGGCGACGCTCGCCTATCGCATCGCGCGCTATCTGCTCGCTCATGGCGCGACGGCGGAGGGCCCGGACGATCTCTCGGTGCCGGACAATTCGCCGGTCGCGCAACAGGTCGCGGCGGGTTCGCATCCGGGACTGCTGGTGCTCAAGCGCGGAATCAATCCCGAGACCGGCAAGCTGATGACGGTGCTTTCGGTCGGCGAGATCCGCCGGCTCGGCGGCTTCTTCGGCATGACGTCCGGCGCCGGCGGCTGGCGCGTGGCCATCATCGACACGGCCGACGACATGAACGAGGCGGCGGCGAACGCGCTGCTCAAATTGCTCGAGGAGCCGCCCTCGCGCGCCATGCTGCTCCTCGTTGCGAATGTGCCGGGACGCCTGCTGCCCACCATCCGCTCGCGCTGCCAGAGGTTGGAGCTGCGGCCGCTCGACGAGGCGACGATGGAGGCCCAGCTCAAGCGTCTCCTGCCCGATGCCGACGCCAAGCAGCGCACCTCGCTGGTGCGGCTGAGCGGCGGGTCGCTGGGCCTGGCACTCAAGCTGGCGGGCGGCGAGGGCACCGAGCTGGCGGCCGAAGCCGACCGGCTGATCGATCGCGCCACGTCGCCGGACGTCTCCGCTCTACTCGCCTTCGCAGACAAACTCTCGCGAATGACCGACGGGCTCGAAGATTTCGGCGCCTTCTTGACCCAGGCACTGGCCGAGCGCATCAGAGCGAAGGCCGGCTCCGGCGCGCGGCTCGACCGCTGGGTCGCGGCATGGGAGGCGTTGAACCGCAGTTTCGCACGGTCGACGGCGCTGCATCTCGATCCGCGGCAGACGGTGCTCGGCGCGGCGCGGACGCTGGGCGACGCCGCCAGGCGGGCAGGGACAGTCTGATGCTCGTCGACTCCCATTGTCATCTCGACTTCGACGAGTTCGCGCCGGAACTCGACGCGGTGGTCGCGCGCGCGTCGGAAGCGGGCGTCGGCGCGATGGTCACGATCGGCACCAAGCTCGCGAACTTCCCCAAGGTGCGCGCGGTGGCGGAGCGCTTCGGCAATGTCTGGTGCAGCGTCGGCGTCCACCCGCACGAAGCGCAGGTGGAGGAGCTGGAAAGTCCAGAGATCCTGCTCACCCACGCCCGCCAGGCGAAAGTCGTGGGCATCGGCGAAACGGGTCTCGATTATTATTACGAGCACAGCCCGCGCGAAGCACAGCGCGCCAATTTCCGCCATCACATCGCGGCCGCCCGCGAGGCGGGCCTGCCGCTGATCGTCCATACGCGCGATGCCGACGACGACACGATCGCGATCCTCGAAGAGGAGATGGCGCGCGGCATCTTCGCCGGCGTGCTGCATTGCTTCACCGGCACGCGCCGGCTGGCCCGAGCGGCGCTGGAGCTCGGGCTCTACATTTCCGCGTCCGGCATTGCGACGTTCAAGAATTCGGGCGAATTGCGGGCCGTCTTGAGCGAAGTGCCGGCGGAGCGGCTGCTGGTCGAGACCGATGCGCCGTACCTGGCGCCGGTGCCGATGCGCGGCAGGCGCAACGAGCCGGCCTTTGTCGCCCACACCGCAGCGAGGCTGGCGGAGCTGCGCGGCGTCGGCGCCGAGGGCTTCGCGCGCCAGACCACAGACAATTTCTTCCGCCTGTTCGCCAAGGCGGTGCGTCCGGCATGAGCGGTCTCGAAGCGACCATACTGGGGTGCGGCTCTTCCGGCGGGGTGCCGCGGCTGGGGGGCAAGGACAATGCCGGCTACTGGGGCGCCTGCGATCCGCAAAACCCCAAGAACCGGCGCTCGCGCTGTTCGCTGCTGGTGCGCCGCAAAGAGGCAGAAGGCGAGACGGCGGTGCTGGTGGATACTTCGCCCGACATGCGCGAGCAGCTCCTGGCCGCGCGCTGCGGCGCGCTCGACGGCGTCGTCATCACGCACGATCACGCCGACCAGATCCACGGCTTCGACGATCTGCGCATGGTGGCGATCAATATGCGACGCCGCGTCGACGTCCATGCCGACGCCGCGACAATGGAAGGCTTGCTCGCGCGCTTCGGCTATTGCTTCGTGCAGCCCAAAGGCAGCGGCTATCCCCCGATCGCCAAAGCCCACGAGATCGCGGAGCCTTTCGAAGAGTTCTCGATCGACGGCCCCGCCGGCGCCATTGCGGTGCGGCCGTTCTCTCAGGTGCACGGCCATATCCGCTCGCTCGGCCTGCGCTTCGGGCCGCTCGCCTATTCGAGCGACGTCAATCGCCTGGACGAGGCGGCATTCGACGCGCTGGCGGGTGTCGAATGCTGGATCGTCGACACCTTGCGTTACGACCCGCATCCCAGCCACGCGCATCTGGCATTGGCGCTGGAATGGATCGCGCGCGTGAAACCCAAACGCGCCATCCTCACCAATCTCCACACCGACCTCGACTACGAGGCGCTCAAGCGCGAGCTCCCCGACGGCGTCGAGCCGGCATATGACGGGATGCGGATAACGCTGGCGCTTTAGGCAAGCCCCTCCGCGGCCATCGCGGCGCGGACCTTGGGGCGGGCGGCGACTTTGTCGAACCAGGCCTTGAGCGCGGGCGTGACAGGGATGTGCAACCGCGTCGCCCAGAACAGCATGACGAAGAAATAGGCGTCCGCCGCGCTGAAGCTGTTACCCAGCAGGAAAGCATTGCCCTGAAGCGCCTTCTCGACGAAGGCGAATTTCTTTTCGAGGGTCTCGATGGTCTGCTTGCGGGCGTCGCCTTCCGCGCCGCGGAACAAGGGCGTGAAGGTCTTGTGGATCTCGCCGTTGATGTAGGTGAGCCATTCCTGGAGCTTGTAGCGCTCGAAGCTGCCGGCTTTCGGCGCCAGTCCGCTCTCGGGCTTGAGATCGGCGATGTACTGCACGATGGCCGGTCCTTCGGTGAGCAGCCTCGCGTCGTCGAGCACGAGCGCGGGCACCGCGCCCTTCGGATTGACGGCATAGTAGTCGCTGCCGTCCTCGAGCTTGTGCGCCTTGAGATCGACCTTCTTGAGATCGAGAGCGACGCCGGCCTCTTCGGCGACGATGTGCGGCGACAGCGAGCAGGCGCCGGGGGTGTAGTAGAGCTTCATGATTCACAATCCTTCGAAGAGTGCGGTGGACAGATAGCGCTCGGCGAAGGAGGGGATGATGACCACGATGGTCTTGCCTTCCATGCCGGGCCGTGCGCCGACTTCCAGCGCGGCGGCAACCGCGGCGCCGGACGAAATGCCGACGGGGATGCCTTCCTCCTTCGCCACCTTGCGCGCCATGGCGAAGGCGCTTTCGTTGGAGACCGTGATCACTTCGTCGACCACCTTGCGGTCGAAGATCGCAGGCACGAAGCCCGCGCCGATACCCTGGATCTTGTGCGGGCCCGGCTGGCCGCCGGACAGCACCGGAGAATCCTCGGGCTCGAGCGCGATCATCTTCACCGAGGGTTTGCGCTGCTTGAGCACCTGACCCACGCCGGTGATGGTGCCGCCGGTGCCGACGCCGGAGATCACGATGTCGACCTTGCCTCCGGTGTCGTTCCAGATTTCCTCCGCGGTGGTGCGGCGATGGATGTCGGGGTTGGCGGGGTTCTCGAATTGCTGCGGCATGATCGCGCCGGGCGTCGCGGCGATGATCTCCTGGGCGCGGGCGATGGCGCCCTTCATGCCCTTGGCGGCTTCGGTGAGCACGACCTCGGCGCCCATCAGCGCCAGCATCTTGCGCCGCTCGATCGACATCGATTCCGGCATCACCAGGATGAGGCGGTAGCCTTTGGCGGCGGCGACGAAGGCGAGCGCGATGCCGGTGTTGCCGCTGGTCGGTTCGACCAAGGTCGATTTGCCTGGGGTTATCGTCCCCTGCTTCTCCAGCGACTCGATCATCGAGACGCCGATGCGGTCCTTGACGCTCGAGATTGGGTTGAAGAATTCGAGCTTGAGCAGGATGTCGGCCTTCACGCCGGCTTCCTTCGGCAGCCGCGCCATGCGCACCAGGGGCGTGTCGCCGATGGTCTCGGTGATCGAATTGTAGACGCGTCCGCGTCCGGGTTTGCCTGCTTCCATGGGACACTCCTTAGAAAACGATTGTCACAGCCCGCCGATTCGGGCGCGATGCAAAGCTCATATCGTGAAATCCGCAGCAGCGGCGCCGCCGCAATCAACGCCCGCGGCACGCGCGCGCGCGCAGAGATCCTCGATGGAGATGGCGTCGAGCTTGGCCATGACTTCCTCCTGCAGCGAGGCGATGAGGGGGGTGACGATCTGCGTGCCGAGCGCCGAATGCGGCACCGGATTCTCGCCGTCCTCGTCAAGGCTCTCGGCGACGCGCACGACTTCGCCCACCGTGATGCGCCGGCGCTCCTTGGCCAGGCGATAGCCGCCGCGCGGGCCGCGCACGCCCCTGAGAACGCCGGCGCGCACGAGTTGCTGCATGACCTGCTCGAGATAGCGCTGCGGCACGCCCTGGCGCGCCGTGATCTCCTTGGCCTGCACCGGCTCGGGACGCCCGTTGAAGGCGATGTCGATCACCGCTTCCAGCGCGAGCAGGGTCTTGCGCGACAGCTTCAGCATCACGCGCCTCCCGGGCCCGTGGAGCCGAAGCCGCCTTCGCCGCGCTTGGTGTCGGGCAGCTCTTCGACGGCCACGACGTTGGCGCGCTTGACGCGGGCGATGACGAGCTGCGCGATCTTCATCCCGCGCGTCACGGTGAAAGTCGTTTCGCCGTGGTTGACGAGGATGGCTTTGACCTCGCCGCGATAGTCGCTGTCGATGGTGCCCGGCGCATTCAGCACGGTGATGCCGTGATGGAGCGCCAGCCCCGAGCGCGGCCGGACCTGCGCCTCGTACTTGTCCGACATGGCGATGGCGATGCCGCAGGGAATAGCCGCGCGTGCGCCCGGCGCGAGCTTGATGTCGCTGCTGATCGCCGCCAGAAGGTCCAGGCCGGCGGACCCTTCGGTAGCGTAGGAGGGCAGCGGCAAATCGCGTGCATGGGGTAGTCTCAGGACGGAAAGGTTCATGCCGCGCTCGTCTTCAAGGCTTGCGCGATCCGCGCCGCCAGCCGCCGGCCGACTTCGCCCTTGTCCAGCTCCGGCCAGTTCTCGACGCCCTTCGCCGTGATCAGATGCACGGTGTTGTTGGCTCCGCCCATGACGCCCGTGACGGGGCTGACATCGTTGGCGACGATCCAGTCGCAGCCCTTGGCGAGCCGTTTCTCCTGCGCATGCGCGATGACGTTCTCGGTCTCCGCCGCGAAGCCGACGACCAGCGATGGACGCTGCGCGCCCTGCGACAGCGTTCGCAGGATGTCGGGATTGGCGGTGAGCTTGAGCGCGCTGTGCGCGGCGTTCTTCTTGATCTTCTGGTTCGCCATCGCTTCGGGGCGCCAGTCGGCGACCGCCGCCGCGCACACCGCGACGTCCACCGGCAGCGCCGATTCGCAGGCCGCGAGCATCTCGCGCGCCGTCTCGACCTGGACGAGCTTCACCCGCGGCGGCGCCGCGATGGCGACCGGTCCGGAGACCAGCATGGTGTCGGCGCCCGCTTCTGCGAGCGCGCCGGCGATCGCATAGCCCTGCCGGCCGGAGGAGCGGTTGGCGATGTAGCGCACGGGATCGAGCGGCTCATGCGTCGGCCCTGCCGTGACGAGCGCGCTCATGCCGGCGAGAGGACCAGGAGCCGCGAGCAAAGTCTCGATGGCGGCGACGATCTCATCCGGCTCGGCCATGCGGCCCGGACCGAACTCGCCGCAGGCCATCTCGCCCTCATTGGGTCCCACGAAAGCGACGCCGTCGCGCTCGAGCGTCGCGCGATTGCGCTGCGTCGCGGGGCTGTTCCACATCCGCACGTTCATCGCCGGTGCCATCAGCACCGGCTTGTCAGTGGCGAGAAGCGCGGTGGAGGCGAGGTCGTTGGCATGGCCTCCTGCCATTTTCGCCATCAGGTCGGCAGTGGCGGGCGCCAACACCACGAGATCGGCGGCGCGCGAGAGCTGAATGTGCCCCATCTCGGATTCGTCGGTGAGGCTGAAGAGGTCCTGGAAAACCCTCTCGCCCGAGAGCGCGGCAAGGGAGAGCGGCGTCACGAACTCGGCGCCCGCCTTGGTCAGGATCGCGCGCACCGTGTGGCCGCGCTCTTTCAGGCGGCGGATCAGCTCAAGGGACTTGTAGGCCGCGATGCCGCCGCCGATGATGAGCAATATCCGATTGCCGTGCATGGGCTGAAAATACCTCGGGACGGCCGGGATATAAAGGGAATAACGGACGTGAGCTGTGGTTCGAGGTCAGGGGAGCTAATGGCATGAATATCCAGGTGAAATCGGACGGGCAGCCGCCCTTCAAGCCGCTCCCGATGAAGCCGCCGGCGATCGAGACGGTGCGCCGACCCGATGGGACCGTCTATCTGAGCTCCCGCCATCCCCTCGGCGAGATGCATCGTTCCATCGCCCATTTGTTCGAGGATCGCGCGCGCAAGCATCCTGAGCGGAAATTCATCGCCGAGCGCACCCCGCTGCCCGGCGGCGGGACCGGCGATTGGCGGTTCATCTCCTATGGCGAGATGAACGCCCGCGCCGATGCCATCGCGCAGGCGCTGCTCGACCGCGGCCTGGGGCCGGAGGCGCCGCTGATGGTGCTGTCGGGAAACTCGATCGCCCATGCCTCGATGATGCTGGGCGCGATGAAGGCGCGCGTGCCGGTGGCGCCGGTTTCGGTCGCCTATTCGCTGATGTCCGGCGATCACGGCAAGCTGCGCCACGTCTTCGCCACCGCGAAGCCGAAAATGATCTTCGCCGAGCAGGGGCCGATGTATGCGCGCGCGCTGGCCGCGCTTGCGCTCGACGGCGTCGAGGTGGTGAGCGTCCTGCCGGTGCCCGATCGGGACGCGACTGCCTATGCGGCTCTGCTCGAGACCGATCCCGGTTCCGCGGTCGCAGCCTCGATGGCGCGGATCAATCACGACACGGTGGCGAAGTATCTTTTCACATCGGGCTCGACCGGCATGCCCAAGGGCGTCATCCAGACCCATCGCATGATGTGCGCGGTGGTCGCCGCGCAGGAGGCGCTGCGCACCGAGGCTGCAGATCCGGACGAAATTCCGCAGAGCCTGGAATGGATGCCGTGGAACCACATCTCGGCCGGCAATATCGGCTTCAACAATGCGCTGAACGCGGGCGGCACGATCTATCTCGATGCCGGCAAGCCGCTGCCCGGAATGTTCGAGGAGACCATCCGCAATCTGCGCGAGATCCAGCCGCTGGGCTTCGGCTCCGCGCCGATCGCCTTCGGCTGGCTCGCCGACGCGATGGAGCGCGATGCGTCTCTGCGCGATCATTTCTTCGCCAGGATGCGAATGGTCGGCTATGGCGGCGCGACCTTGAGCCAGGACATCTATGAGCGCATACAGGCGCTCTCCATCGCGGCCACCGGCGCGCGCATCCCCTTCACCACCATGTACGGCGCGACGGAGACGCAAGGCGTCACCGTCGTGCATTGGCTCACCGACCGCGTCGGGCTGATCGGCCTGCCGCTGCCCGGCATCACGCTCAAGCTGGTCCCCAACGGCAGCAAGGTCGAAGTGCGCGTCAAAGGTCCGACGGTGACGCCGGGCTATCTGGCGCGCCCCGACCTGACTGGGGCCGCGTTCGACGACGAGGGCTATTACGCGCTCGGCGACGCGGCGAAGTTCGTCGACGAGAGCGATCCGAACAAGGGCTTGGTGTTCGACGGCCGCGTGACCGAGGACTTCAAGCTCGACAGCGGCACCTGGGTCAGCGTCGGCACCTTGCGCGCCCATGCGGTCGCGGCGGCCTCGCCCGCGATCTTCGACTGCGTTGTCTGCGGACAGGACAAGCCGTTCGTAGCCCTGCTCGCCTGGCCGAACATCCAGGCGGCGATCGCGTTGACGGGAAAGAACAAGATCGACGAGGTCCTCGCCGATCCCAAACTGCGCGATTTTGTCCGCGATAAGTTCGCCGCCCACAACGCGGCGCAGCCCGGCTCGTCGTCGCGCGTCCGCCGCGTGCTGCTGATGGCCGAGCCGCCCTCCATCGACGGCCACGAGATCACCGACAAGGGCTATGTCAACCAGCGCGCCACGCTCGAGCGGCGCAAGGCGCTGGTCGATGCGCTCTATGCCGGCGGGCCCGAGGTCATCGAGATCCCGTGAGCCGTTAACGGCGCGCTTACCTTGTCCTGCTCTACTGGCGCGCATGGAGCTGAACGCCACCGATCTCTGCCGTCTGGCCGCCGACCTCGCCTTGGAGCATGGCGACGCGGCGCAGGGTTACGCGCGCCGCGCGATCGTCTGCTTCGAAGCGCAAGGCAGCGCCGACCGCGCGCGGCTCTGGTTCGCGCTTTCCGTCCTCCTCGACGACATCGCGCTGAAGCGCCTCGATCCCGACTGCGCGATCGTCATCCACTAGTAGGGCGCCGTCATCCTTCGAGGCTCCCCCGGCTGTCGCCGGGCTCGCACCTCAGGATGACGTTCTTCAATGACGGTATAGAACCAGGCCGCGTCACCCTGAGGTGCGAGCGCAGCGAGCCTCGAAGGGCGACGCGTTTCCCAGCCTTGCGCCGCCGGCGGCGTTGCGTCCAAACTCCTCGCGCAGCTTCATGCGAAGAGATTCATGCCGCTCGATCCCGTGTTGAAGGCCTTCCTCGATCAGATGGGGCAGGTGCCCGGACCCAAATTGTTCGAGCTCCCGCCGGCGGACGGCCGGGCGATGTTCGTTGCCATGATGCAGATGATCGGGCCCAAGGATGTGCCCATCGGCAGCGTGAAGGAGCTGCGCGCCGGCAGCGTCGCGTTGCGGATGTACACCCCGGTCGACCCCGGCAGGACTCCGCCAGGCGCGCTGGTCTATTTTCACGGTGGCGGCTTCGTGATCGGCGATCTGGAGACCCACGACGCAATTTGCCGCCAGTTTGCCAATGACGGCGGCTTCGCGGTCATCGCGGTCGACTACCGTCTGGCGCCCGAGCACAAATTTCCCGCCGCGGTGGACGATGCGCTCTCGGCCATCGACTGGATCGCGGCCCATGCGGGCGAAATCGGCATCGACGCCGGCCGCATCGCCGTCGGCGGCGACAGCGCGGGCGGTGCGCTCGCGGCCGTGGTGGCGCAACAGGCCAAGCTTCGCGGCCATCCGCGCATCGCCTTCCAGATGCTGCTGTTCCCGGTGACGCAGATCGGCGAGCACACGGCTTCGCGCAAGGAGTTCGCCACCGGCTATTTCCTCGACGGCGAGAGCCTGGACTGGTTCTTCGCACATTATCTCCCGTCGTCGCCGGATCTGCGCGATGCGCGCATCTCGCCGCTCCATGCCGCGGACTTCAGGGGACTGCCGCCGGCCTATGTGATGCTGGGCGGCTTCGATCCGCTGCACGACGAGGGGCTCGCCTATGCGCGCAAGCTCCAGGACGCCGGCGTCGCGGTGGAGATCGCCGACTATTCCGATCACGTGCACTGTTTCATCTACATGCAGGCGGTCTTGCCGCAGGCGCGCGCGGCGGTGACGGCGGCGGCGAAGGCGGTGGCCAAAGGCCTGGAAGCCCGCTGATGGCGCTCGACGTCAGCGTCCGCGCGTTGCTGGACCAGATGAAAGCGGCCGCGCTGCCCAAGCTCTGGGAACTCGGGCCGCAGGCGGCGCGCGCCGCGATGCGCTCGCGCCTGTTGGGCGGCAAGGACACGCCGATCGGAGGGATCGAGAACCGCTCGGTGCCCGGACCTGCGCAGGCCATTCCGGTGCGCGTCTACACGCCCATCGGCGCCGAGGGTCCGTTGCCGGGATTCATTTTTTTCCACGGTGGCGGCTTCGTGATCGGCGATCTCGAGACGCATGACGATCTCTGCCGCACGCTTGCCAATGGCAGCATGTGCCGCGTGGTGTCGGTGGATTATCGCCTGGCGCCGGAGTGTCCGTTCCCCGCAGCCGTCGAGGATTGCTGGGCGGCGACGCAGTGGATTTGCGCGCATGCGGACGATTTCGGCATCGCGGGCCCCATCGCCATCGGCGGCGACAGCGCCGGGGGCAATCTCGCCGCGGTGGTGACGCAGCTCGCCCGGGCGAACGGACCCGACCTCGCGTTCCAGCTCCTCATCTATCCGGTGACGCAGTTGGGCGGCCCGGACACGCCGTCGATGAAGCAAAATGCCAAGGGCTACTTTCTGGAGCGCGACTCGATGCGCTGGTTCACGCGGCTGTACTGCCCCGACGCTTCGCGTCTCGGCGATCCGCGGCTGTCGCCGCTGCTGGCGCCCGATCTGTCCGGCCTGCCGCCGGCCTATGTGGTGACCGCCGGTTTCGATCCGCTGCGCGACGAGGGCAAAGCCTATGCCGACAAGCTCGACGCCGCGGGCGTGCCGGTGACGTATGTCAATTATCCGGGCATGGTGCACGGCTTCTTCAGTATGCGCGGCCTGGTGCCGAAAGCGCGCGAAGCCATCGCCGCCGCCGCCGCCGCGGTGCATGCCGGCGTTACAGCGGAGTAACGCGTCGCCCTTCGAGGCCCGTCTGCGGCCGGCACCTCAGGGTGACGCTCCCGCTCTGGCCAGATCATCATCCGAGGCGCGAGCCCAAAAAGGCGAGCCGCGCCCCAGGGTGACGCTGCCGCTCTGGTCAGATCATCATCCCGAGGTGCGAGCCCAAAAAGGCGAGCCGCGCCTCAGGGTGACGCTGCCGCTATAACCGATCGTCATCCTGAGGTGCGAGCCCGAAGGGCGAGCCTCGAAGGATGACGGCTGGGTCTATGGAATCAGCTTTCCCGGGTTCATTACGCCCTTGGGATCGAGCGCGGCTTTGACCGCGCGCAACACGTCGATGCCGAGCTGGCCCTTCTCCTGCGCCATCCAGGGAAGATGATCCTCGCCGATGCCGTGGTGATGGCTGATCGTTCCGCCATGGGCTGCGATTGCATCGCTGGCGGCCTTCTTGATCGTCTGCCATTGCGCGAGCTCGCCGCCCAGCGCGCGCGGGAAGATATAGGTGAAATAGAGGCTCGCGCCGTCGCTGTAGGAATGGCTGATATGGCAGAGCACCACGCCATGCGCGCCGGGCCTGGGCGCGGTCTCGCGCATCGCCGCATCGAGCGCCGCGCGCACCGCGGCATAGAGCGCATCGAGCTTCGACCAGCTCGTCGCCGTTTCGAGCGTATCGACGCCCAGGCCGCGATCCATCATCGGATCGCGCAAATAAGGACCGTGGTAGCGGCCGGCGAGCCAGCGCCCTCCCTGGCCGCGTCCGAGCGGCAGCGCACCCAGCTTGCGCGCGATCTGCGCGAAGTAGGATGCCGCCGACGCAACGACCGGCTTTTCGCCCTCGATGCCCGCGATCAGGGCGCAGGCTTGGCGGCCGAATCCGCGCGCATCGAGATAGGCCTGCTCCAATCGCGACTTCAGGGTTGCGCTTTGACCGGCCCTGGCGAAGGCGCGGTAGAACCGCGTCTCGTCCGCGTCCGACAGGCGCAGCATCGTCGATGGCATGCCTTCCTGCACCGCGCTGCGGATGGCGGCGGCGCCGCTGGCGAAATCGCGGAACAGATAGGCGCGATAGTCGCTCGCGGCCGGCGCGGCATGGAGGCGCAGCGTCGCCTCCGTGACGATGCCGAAGATGCCTTCCGATCCGGCGATCAGCGACAGCAGATCGGGGCCTGCGGCGGAGGCGGGGAAAGTCTGCGTGTCCAGAAGCCCGCGCGGCGTGGCGAGCTTGGCGCCGGCGAGCCAGTCTTCGGCGCGGCCATAGGCGTTCGATCCTTGTCCGGCGCCGCGATGGGCGATCCAGCCACCGAGCGTGGAGAACTCGAAGGATTGCGGGAAATGGCCGAGCGTCAGTCCCTTGGCCGCGAGCGCGGCCTCGAGCGCCGGACCGTAGATGCCGGCCTGCGCTGCCGCCGTGCGCGAAAGCGTGTCGATCTCGGCCACACGATCCATTGCGGAAAGATCGATCGTGATCAGCGCGGGGAACGCGCCGCGGTTGCCGCTGACGCCGCCGACGACGCTGGTGCCCCCGCCATAGGGCACGACCGCGATGTCGCGTTGCGAGGCGAGGGAGAGCAGCGCGAGAACTTCTTCGGTCGCGCGCGGATAGACCACGGCGTCGGGCGCCTGGGCCAAATCCCCCGCGCGCAGGCGCAGAAGGTCGTGATACGAGCGGCCGAGCGCGTGAAAGGCGCGCTCATAGGGCTCGTCGCGCACGCCTTCCGGACCCACGATGGCGACGAGGCGCGCGCGCAGATCGGGCGCAAGCTGCGGCCGCGGCAGGTTCGCATCTTCGAGCTTGCGCGCCGGCGTGGCGAGCAGCGACGGCATGCCGAGCTCCTGCGCCAGCCATGCCCACACCTCTTCGCGGCCGGCCAGCGCGTCCTTGTGCGCTGTCCAGCCCCAGCCGTTCCAGCGAAGCTTGTTGCGCTCGATCGCCATCAGCACCTCAGCTGCAGCGCGCGCGGCAGGATCTCGAAGGTGGCGGGCAGCCGGCCGGCGCTTTCGCCGTCGGTCTCGATCAGCACGGCGAGGCCGCGCGTCTGCGCCACCGGCACGGCGACCACCTTGCGGCCGCGCAGCACGCGCACATTGGGACTGTCGATGTGTTCGCCGCTATAGATCAGCTTCATGTCCTGAAGCATCCGCGCGCGCGAGCCACCCGTCATGACCACGACGTCGAAGGCGCCGTCGTCCACGGCGGCGCTCGGCGCCACCCGCATGCCGCCGCCGAAATACTGGCCGTTGGCGACCGCGACCGTCGAGATGGCGGCGATCTCGTCATAACCGTTGTCGACGATCAGCCGGACGACGCGGTCGGAATAGGTCAGCATGTCCAGCGCGCTGTGAAAGCCGAACGCGAACGGGCCGCCGAACAGCTTGGCGATACGCGAACGGTTGACCGAATCCACCACCGCGCCGGACAACCCGAACGAAGCGATATTGACGAAGTGCCGTATCAGCGGCTCGCCCTTCCGGCTCAGGCAGGAGAGGCGGCCCACATCGACACTGCGGATCGGCGCGGATTTGAGATGCGCCAGCGCCGCGCCGCTTCCCTCCTCGACGCCGAAGCTCTTGCGGAAATCGCCGCCGGTGCCGCTGGTGATGAAGGAGAACACCGCGTCCGGCGAGACCGGTCCGTTGATGTCGAAGAAGCCGTTGACGGCCTCGTTGATCGTGCCGTCCCCGCCGACGGCGACGATCTCGTGATGCCCCTCGCGCAAGGCCGTGCGGACGAGATGCGCGGCGTCGCGCGGCGCGCGGGTGAAGGCCACGTCGAGGCGCGGATAGATCTCCGAGAGTAGGGGCGCAATCGCGCGCCATTCCCGTGCCGTGCGGCCGTTCGCCGAACGGGGATTGACGACGGCGAAGGCGCTCATGCGGCACCCTGTGTGCGATAGAGCCGCGAGAGGCCCTCGACTTCGCGCAGGCGGCGCGTTTCGTCCCAGCCGAGCTCGCCGGCCACGCTGCGCGACATCTGGTCCAGTTCGTCCGCGCGCATCGGCCCGAGCAAGCCGCTACCCAGGCGCCGCATCACCACGTCCTCCAGCGTCAGCGCCATTTCGTCGCGCACGGCACGCGCGACATCGGGAACCGCGACGGGAAGCGTCCGCCGCGCGGTCTCGCAACGCCTTGCCTTGACGCCGAGCTTGCTCACCAGCGTGTCCACCGCCTGCTCGGCCAGATGGCGCGAGGTCGTCCATTTTCCCCCGATGGCGGAGAACAGTCCATCCAGGCCGTCGCTCCTGCCGTGGTCGACGAGTTCGGAGCGCCGGCTGGCGCCGTAGGTGTCGCTGGAACCGTCGTCCACCAGCGGGCGCAGTCCGGCATAGAAATAGCTGGCTTTGGCGCGGTCGAGCGCGGCGCCGGGAAGGTGGCGGTTGATGAGCTCGAAGAAACGCTCGATGTCGGCATCGCAGACACCCACGAGGTCCGGATCGCCCGTGAACGCGGTGTCGGTGGTGCCGAGGAGCGTCGCGCCGCGCCACGGCAGGACGAAGAAATGGCCGTGCTCGGTCGCCATGGTGAGGGCGTGGCGCTTCGTCAGCGCCGGCACCACGACATGGATGCCTTTCGAGCGCAGCAATCGATGCGACGTCGGGCGCTGGACCGCGTGCTCGAGAAAGATGTCCGCCCAAGGACCGGCCGCAACCAATGTCACGCGTGCGCGGATGTCGAATGTGTCGCCGCCTACGGTGTCGCGCGCGCTTGCGCCCTGGACTTTCCCGTCCGCGATCAGCAGGCGCTCCGCCGCGACATAGTTCGCCAGGGCCGCGCCATGCGCGTCGGCGTCAGCGAGACAGGCCAGCGCCAGACGTTCGGGCGAGGGCATCTGCGCGTCGTAATAGAGGAACGCGCCTTCCAAGCGCGGTTGGTCGAGAATCGGCTCCTGCGCGCGCGCGTCTTTCGCGCTCAGCCAGGAATGAGCGGGCAGCCGCTGCGCCGGATCGTCGAGCCAGCCGCGGTCGAAGGAGAGCAGGTCGTACAGCGTCAATCCTGCCGCCAGCGTGGCGCGCGCCCTTGCGCCCGCACCATACAGCGGCACCAGAAAGGGCAGGGGATGGACCAGCGCAGGCGCGATGCGCTGCCAGATGCGGCGTTCGCGCAACGACTCGCGCACCAGCCTGAGCTCGAGATTGCGCAGGTACCTGAGGCCGCCGTGGATCAATCGGGAATTGTGGGCGGAGGTGGCGCCGGCAAAATCGCGCCGTTCGACTAACGCAACGGAAAGTCCGCGCAGCGCGGCGTCGCGGGCCGCGCACGCGCCGGTGATCCCGCCGCCGATGACGAGCACGTCGAAGGTCTCGTTGGCGAGGCGGGGAAGAGCGCGCTGCATCTTGGCAAGGAGGGTAGGGAGCCTGCTAAGCTCTTAGCAGAGAAACGGGAGAGGCGACATGGCACGGGTCCACGCCAACGGCATCGAGATCGAATACGAGAGCTTCGGCCGCACGGGCGACCCCGCGGCGCTGCTGATCATGGGTTTCTCGGCCCAGCTCACCATGTGGCCGAAGGCCTTCTGCGAGCAATTGGCCATGAAGGGCTTCCGCGTCATCCGCTTCGACAACCGCGACATCGGCAAATCGACGCATCTGTCGAACCTCGGCGCGCCGAACATGCAGGAAGCGATGATGAAGTCGGCCATGGGCCAGAAGGTCGATGCGCCCTACACGCTGGACGACATGGCCGCGGATGCGGTCGGCCTGCTCGACGCGCTGGGCATCGCACAGGCCCATATCGTCGGCGCCTCGATGGGCGGCATGATCGCGCAGATCGTGGCGGGAAAATATCCCGCGCGCACGCGCAGCCTGGTCTCGATCATGTCGACCACCGGCAATCCGGACGTGCCGCGCGGCACGCCGGAAGCCTATGCCGCGATCACTACGCCGCCCGCCAGCCTGTCGCGCGAGGACCGCATCGCGCAGGGGATCAAGCTGTGGCGCGTCATCGGCAGCCCGGGCTATCCCGCGACCGACGCGGAGCTCAAGGCGACCGTGGAAGAGGCGATGGACCGCGCGCCGTACGATCCGGCCGGGATCGCGCGCCAGATGGCGGCGATCATGGCCTCGCCGCCGCGCAACGACATCCTTAAGAATGTGCGTTGTCCGGCGATGGTGCTGCATGGCGCGGACGATCCGCTGGTGCCCGTCGAGGGCGGCAAAGACACCGCCGCGAGCATCTCCGGCGCCAAGCTGGTGATCGTTCCGGGCATGGCGCACGATTTCAGCAACGCGCTGGTGCCGATCTATCTCCAATATGTCGGCGGATTCCTGACCCACGTCGAGCGCGAGGCGAAGGCCGCATGAGCCGCATCCGCGCCAACGGCGTCGAACTGGAATACCAGGAACTGGGGCCGCGCGACGCCATCCCATTCCTGTTCATCAACGGCTTCGGCTCGCAGCTGACGTCCTGGCCGGTGGAATTCCGCGAGAGGCTCGCGGCGGCCGGGCTGCGCACCATCGCTTTCGACAACCGCGATATCGGGTTGTCGCAGAAATGGACCGGGCAGATTCCCGACATCAAGGCGGTGAGCGAGGCGATGCGCGCCGGCCGCAAGCCGGACGTCCCTTATCGGCTGGACGACATGGCGGCCGACGCGGCGGGGCTGCTCGATGCGCTCGGCATCGAGAGCGCGCATATCGCCGGCGCCTCGATGGGCGGCATGATCGCGCAGCTCGTCGCGCTCGATCACCCGCAGAAGGCCCGCTCGCTGATCTCGATCTTCTCCACCACCGGCGACCGCTCGCTGCCGCCGTCATCGCCGGAGGCGCAGGCGGCGCTGACGACACGTCCGCCGTCGAATTCCCGAGAGGACGTCGTCGCGCATGCGCTCAAGGGACGCCGCTCTTACGCATCGACGCGCTGGCCGTTCGACGAGGGACGGCTCGGCGCGCTCATCGGACATAACTACGACCGCTCCTATTACCCGGAAGGCCCGGGCCGGCACTGGGCCGCGATCCTGGCCGCGCCGCCGCGCACCGAGCGGCTCAAATCGCTGAAGCTGCCCACCTTGGTGCTGCACGGCTCTGCAGACACGCTGATCCGCCCTGAAGCAGGGCGGCACACCGCGCAGTGCATTCCCGGAGCCGAGTATCACGAAATCGAAGGCTGGGGCCACGACATGCCGCTTCCGGCGATCCCGCCCGTGACCAAGTTGATCGTGAATTTCGTCAAGCGCGTCGAGGCGAAGGCGAAAGCGGCAGCTTAGCGCGAACTCACGCGCATCCCGGCGGCTTGCCGGACGGGACCACGCAAGACTTCGGGGGCGGCAGCATTTCGCTGGTGACGGGCGGATCGGGATAGTACTGCGTGGTGCGTTGCGTGTCCTGCGCCACCGCGGTGCCGAAGACGCGCTCGATCAACGCCAGCGCCTCGTCCAGTCCCGAGGAGATTCCGCCGCCTGTCAGCCGATTGCGGTCCCAAACATAACGCGGATGACCCTGCGCCAGCGTCACGTTGCGATAGCGCTCCCTCAGGCAGATCTCGAAGGCCCAATGGGTGGTCACGGTATAGCCATCCAGAAGTCCGGCGGCCGCGAGCAGCAGGGCCCCTTCGCACACCGAGCAGACATAGGCCGACTTCGCGGCTTGGCGCTTGACGAAGTCCAGATAGGTCTGGTCCATCCCATAGGTGAGGCAGGCGAGCGCATACGGCTCACCGCCGGGCACCCAGATCACGTCGTATTGCGGCGCGCTCTTGAAATCGTATTTGGCGATGATCGACATGCCCTCGCCGCGGCAGCGCACCGGGCCGGCGACCGCGGCGGCGATCTGGACCTCGAAGCCCGCCCAGCTGAGCATCTCGAACGGGCCGGTGACGTCGAGCACGTCGACGCCGTCATAGACGGGGATGCCGAGGATCATGGCCGCACCTCTTCGCTGCGGTCGCGACCTTACTGGGAATCGATGCTATTTCAACCGGAGGCGGGAGGCGATCCTACTTGATCTTGCCTTCCTTGAACTCGACATGCTTGCGCAGCACCGGATCGTATTTCCGCATCGAGAACTTCTCGGTCATGGTGCGGGTGTTCTTCTTGGTGACGTAATAGAAGCCCGTGCCGCCCTCGCTGTTGAGCTTGATCTTGGCCGTGGTCGGCTTCGCCATGATGAACTCCCGTGAACCTTCAAGAAGGGCCGGTAAACTAGCCAGCGACTTCTGGAAGTCAAGCCACCCCGATCTCGCGGTTCTCGCTGGAAATGCGGATGTCCAGGGCGACCCGTTCCAGGCGGGCGGCGATCACTTTGGCGGCCTGGGGGTTACGGGCTTCGCCTGTGCGGGCCGTGTCTTTGAGCTCGCCGGCCACCGTGAGAAGCCTCAGTGCCAGGTTTTCCAGCGCGAGCTCTGCGGCAGCCTGCGAATAGGCGGTTGGAAACCCAACGGAAACCATAATCGGCCCTTAAGGGCAGGAGCGCCAGACTATGTGTTTCTATCCGGCGCCCCCAAACCCACCATTCGCCTCGGAGGCAAAACCAGTAACGCGGGCTGGAACGTCCAGTTTCACGCTAGGCGCGATACCACGCGACGGCAGCTAGAATTGGGGTCGGCCAAGCGGCGAGAATGGCGGCTGCGGCTTGGATGGGAATTGTAGTTTCAATGGCTTAGAGCGGCGACTCGTAGATTTACCGCTGGGAAACCATAGGCGCAGGTTCGCTGGGGGTGACTATTCCAACCAGGTCTCGTCCGTCCGTCCCCTGAGAAAGCGGAAGAATGGCGCGGGTCGCTGCGTCCCCTGCGGATCGGCGAGCCGCAGTTCCACCTCGTCCAGCACGCGGCGCGTGATGCCCGGAAGGTCGAGCGCGCGGGCTTCTGCCAGGGTGAGCCAGGAAGGCGTCAGCAATTCATCATGGCCCGCCGTGTCGAGCGTCATCGCGATGGCCGAGGCATCCGCCAGGAAGAAGCGCGCGTCGAAGCGCCGCGAACGGTTGGGCGGCGTGATCGCGCGCGCGATCATCTCGAGGCCGTCCAGACGCGGCACGATGCCGTGGTCAAAGAAGCGCTGCCAGGCCGGCGAGCGCGTGCGCGGCGGCTTGCCGCGCTCGCCCACGAGAATGCCGGTTTCCTCGAAAGTCTCGCGGATCGCCGCCAACGCCAGTCCACGCGCGCGCGACGTGGTGATGCCCCGGCAAACGCGCGCCATCACCTCGGGCCTGAGATTGTGCTCTACGGAGATGCGCTGGTCGCCGGGATCGAGACGTCCGCCGGGGAAGACATATTTGTTGGCCATGAAAGCCATGCCCGAATGGCGGCAGCCCATCAGCACTTGTGGGCCGCTTTCGCCGCGCTTGACGAGGATCAACGTCGCGGCGTCCTTGGGGCGCAGCACGCCGGGCACATGGGTCTCGCCGTCCGTCATCACCATGGTCAGCGCCTGCGTCCGCGCCTGCGCGCGACGAACGGTGCGGGCCGGCGCGCACCGCCGGATTGCGGCTCGGCGAGTTCGAAGCGCAGACCGCCCGTGAGTGGCGCCGCTTCGACCAACTTCACGCGCACGATGTCGCCCAGCTTGTAGCTGGTGCCGGTGCGGTCGCCGACCATGGCGTGGCGCTTCTCGTCATGGCGGAAATATTCAAAGCCGAGCGCGCGCGCCGGCAACAACCCGTCGGCTCCGGTCTCGGCCAGACGCAGGAAAAGTCCGAAGCGGGTGACGCCCGTGATGCGGCCTTCGAAGACCGCGCCGATCCGATCCTGCATGAAGGCGGCGACGTAGCGGTCGGTCGAGTCGCGCTCGGCCGCCATGGCGCGGCGTTCGGTCATGGAGATGTGCTCGGCCATTTCGGAGAGCCGCGCCATCTCCTTGTCGCTCAGGCCGCCGGCGCCGAGCTTCAGGGCACGGATCAGGGCGCGGTGCACGATCAGATCGGCATAGCGCCGGATCGGCGAGGTGAAATGCGCATAGCGCTGCAGGTTGAGCCCGAAATGGCCGACATTGTCGCTGCTGTAGACGGCCTGCGCCTGCGTCCTGAGCACCACGTCGTTCATCACCTGCTCGTGCGGGCCGCCCTTGGCGGTGGCGAGGATGCGGTTGAAGGCGCCGGGCTTGATGACCTGGCCCTTGGCGAACGACATGTCGATGGTGCGCAGGTAATCGGCGAAGGAGAAGATCTTCTCCTGGCTCGGATGCTCGTGCACGCGATAGACCAGCGGCATGCGCGCCTTCTCGAGCGCTTCGGCGGCGGCGACATTGGCCAGCACCATGAACTCCTCGATCAGCCGCATGGATTCGAGGCGCTGGCGGAAGGCGATCGACTGCACCTTACCGTCGCTGCCGATGACGATGCGCCGCTCCGGCAGATCGAGATCGAGCGGATCGCGCTGCTTGCGCGCAACGACGAGCGAGCGGTAGCAGGCCCACACGGCTTTCAACGCGGTTCGCGCCGCTTGCGGGATTGCGGGATCGGGTTTGCCGTCGAACGCCTCCTGCGCCTGCCGGTACGTCAGGCTCGCGGCGGAGCGCATGATGGCGCGCAGGAATTCGTGGCGCTTCTTGCGCCCCTGGCTGTCGAACACCATGCGCACCGCGAGGCAGGGCCGGTCGACGCCCTCCATCAGCGAGCAGAGATCGGCCGACAGGCGCTCTGGCAGCATCGGCACCACGCGGTCCGGGAAATAGACCGAGTTGCCGCGCTTATAGGCTTCGCGGTCGAGCGGCGAGCCGGGACGCACGTAATGCGACACGTCGGCGATGGCGACGATGGCGATGTGTCCGCCTTTGTTTTCGGGATCGGGATCGGCCGCGGCCCATACCGCATCGTCGTGGTCGCGGGCATCTTCCGGATCGATCGTCAGCAGCGCGAATTTGCGCAGGTCGGTGCGCCCATGCGGATCGGCCGGCAGCGCGCCGTTCGCTTCGTCGAGTGCTTCCTTGGGAAAGTCGGTGGGGATGCCATGCGCGTGGATCGCGATCAGGCTGACCGCTTTGGGTTCATCGAGATTGCCCAGCCGCTCGACGATGCGCGCGCGCGGCAGGCCGGAGGCGCGGCCGGCGATGGGCTCGGCCAGCACCAGCTCGTTGTTCTGCGCGCCGCCGCGGTCGCGCGCATCGACGCTGAATTCGGTCCTGCTCTTGCGGTCGATGGGAGCGATGCGCATCCCGGTCGAGGCCAGATGGGCCACGCCCAGAACCTTGTGCGCGCTCGCGCCCAGCCGCTTGATGACGCGCGCCTCGTAGCCATCGACGATCTTTTCCAGCCGCGCCAGTACGCGCTCGCCGCGGCCGAGCGCCGGTCCCGCGTCGCCGTCCCGGCCGGGCAGGATGTAGATCTTCGGCGGCTCTTCGTTCGACTCCCAGCGCTGCGGACGGCCGAGCAGCTCGCCGTCGGTGTCCTGGCCTGTGATCTCCAGCACGGTGACTTCGGGCAATTCGCCCGGCCGGGTGTAGCCCTTCTTTCGATTGCCGGTGACCGTGCCTTCCTGGTCGAGCTCCTTGAGGATGCGCTTGAGCGCGATGCGTTCGCCACCCTTCACCTTCAGCAGGCGCGCGAGGTCGCGCTTGGTCGCGCCGGGCTCCGAGGCAAGCGCGTCCAGCACGCGCTCCTTGTCGAGCGGCGCTTTGGCCTTGGCCGCGCGCGCCGGCTTAGGCGGCGGGCTCCGGGGTTCTCGTTTTGGAGGACTTTTTCTTGGCAGGTTTCTTCACCGGTCTGGAATCGGATGCGCCTTTCGGCTTGGGGGTTCTCTTGGGCGCCGCGGACCTTTTCTTCTTGGAGGGACCCTTGGCGGCGCGCGCCGCGATCAGCTCGAGCGCTTCGGCGAGCGTCACCGTCTCGGGCGTCGTCGTCCCCGGCAGAGTCGCGTTGGTTTTGCCGTCGGTGACATAGGCGCCATAGCGCCCCTTCATCACCTTGATCGTGTCGCCGGTCGTGGGATCGGGCCCGAGCTCCTTGAGCGCTTCCGGGCCGCGGCGCTTGAAGCCCTTGGCCTTGCGCTCGGCGATCAAGGTCACGGCGTGATTGAGGCCGATGGTGAAGACATCCTCGTCGGACTCGAGCGAGGCATATTGCTTCTGGTGCTGCACATAGGGCCCGTAGCGGCCGAGATTGGCAACGATGGGCTCGCCGGTCTCGGGATGCTTTCCCACCTCGCGCGGCAAAGAAAGCAGCTTGATCGCCAGTTCGAGATCGACGGCCGACGCATCGGTGCCCTTGGGTATGCTGGCGCGCTTGGGCTTGTCGCCGTCGCCGAGCTGGACATAGGGCCCGAAGCGGCCGCTCCTCAGCGTGATAATCTCGCCGGTGTGCGGATCGGGGCCGAGTTCGACCGGCTGGCCGCCGCCTTCGCCGTTGCTCTGGCCGATCTGGCGGGTGAACTTGCAATTGGGATAGTTGGAACAGCCGACGAAGGCGCCGAAGCGGCCGAGCTTCAGATTGAGCCGGCCGTCGCCGCAGAGCGGACATTTTCGCGGATCGACGCCCGGCTCGGTGGCCGGAAAAATGTGCGGACCCAGGATCTCGTCGAGCTCGTTGATGACGTCGGTGATCTTGAGGTTCTTGGTCTCGCCCACGGCGGCCGAGAAGTCGCGCCAGAAATCGCGCAGCAGCTGCTTCCAGTCGAGATCGCCGGCGCTGACCTCGTCGAGCTTCTCCTCGAGATCGGCGGTGAAACCGTATTCGACGTAGCGCTTGAAGAACGACGTCAGGAACGCCGTGACGAGACGGCCCTTGTCCTCGGGGATGAATCGCCCGCGGTCGAGGCGCACATAGGCGCGCTCGCGCAGGACCGACAGGATCGAGGCATAGGTCGAGGGCCGGCCGATGCCCAGCTCCTCGAGCTTGCGCACCAGGCTCGCTTCGGAATAGCGCGGCGGCGGCTCGGTGAAATGCTGTTCGGGATGGATGTGCTCGACCGCGGCCGGATCGCCTTCCACCACCTTGGGCAGGCGGCGGGAATCTTCGTCGGCTTCGTCGTCGCGGCCTTCCTGGTAGAGCGCGAGGAAGCCGTCGAACAGCGTCACGGTTCCGGTTGCGCGCAGGATCACCTGCTTGTCGTCGGAGGCGACATCGACGGTGGTGCGCTCGAGCTCCGCGCTTTCCATCTGGCTCGCCATGGCGCGCTTCCAGATCAGGTCGTAGAGCTTGAGCTGGTCGCCGTCGAGATAGCGTGCGACCTTGTCCGGCGCGCGGTCGAAGCTGGTGGGACGGATGGCCTCGTGCGCTTCCTGCGCATTCTTGGCCTTGCTCGAATAGGCGCGCGGCACCTTGGGGACGTAGCGCTCGCCATGGCGGGCGCCGATGACGCGGCGGACTTCGGCGATGGCTTCGCCAGCCATGGTGACGCCGTCGGTGCGCATATAGGTGATCAGCCCCACCGTATCGCCGCCGATGCTGACGCCCTCATAGAGTGACTGCGCCACCTGCATGGTGCGCTTGGCGGCGAAACCCAGCTTGCGCGATGCCTCCTGCTGCAAGGTCGAGGTGATGAAGGGCGGCGCGGGATGGCGCTTGACCGGCTTGCTCTCGACGCTGCCGACGTGGAACCGGCGCGCCTCGATCGCCGCGACGGCGCGCTCCGCGTCCTCCCGGTTCTCGAGCGACATCTTGTCGAGCTTCTTGCCGTCGAGATGCGTCAGCCTGGCGGCGAAGCCGCCGGCCGCGGCGCGCAGATCGGCGTCGATGGTCCAGTATTCTTCGGCCCTGAAGGCCTCGATCTCGATCTCGCGCTCGACGACGAGCCGCAGCGCCACCGACTGGACGCGTCCGGCCGAGCGCGCGCCGGGAAGCTTGCGCCACAGCACCGGCGACAGCGTGAAGCCGACGAGATAGTCGAGCGCGCGGCGCGCGAGATAGGCGTCCACCAGCTCTTCGTTGATCTGGCGCGGCTGCTGGATCGCTTCCAGCACGGCGGCCTTGGTGACCGCGTTGAAGACCACCCGCTCCACCGGCTTGCCCTTGAGCGCATGGCGCTGGTTGAGCACCTGCAGCACATGCCACGAGATCGCCTCGCCCTCGCGATCGGGGTCGGTCGCCAGGATCAGCTTGTCGGCGCCGCGGATCGCGTCGGCGATGTCCTTGATCCGCTTGTTGGCCCGCTCATCGACCTCCCAGGTCATGGCGAAATCTTCGTCCGGCTTCACCGAGCCGTCTTTGGACGGCAGGTCGCGGATGTGGCCGAAGCTCGCCAGCACCTTGTAGTCCGGGCCCAGGTACTTGCTGATCGCTTTGATCTTGCCGGGGCTTTCGACGATGAGGACATTCATGGAAATAAAATTGCTCACTACCGGGCGCTTCGGACCCGGTAAGCCGAAACTGCGCCGATTTCGGGGGGGTGGCTCCTGGGCGGGGCGGACACTGATCGAACGGTGCAAGCCCTGTCAACGCAGCCAGATATGGGGATTCGTTCCGCAAGTTGCAAATAGCTCGGATTTCCGCCAAATATGATACTAATAGTTGCAACGGCAGCCATTTTCGCGCATACGGAACCCCTGGCTTTGCTATGACCATTTCCCCCTTGCTTCCGGACCCTGGACCTTTGGTGACACCGGCGGATTTCGCCCGGTACACCGCCGATCTCGTGGATTCTCTTCGCAAAATGGCGATCGCGCATGGACAATCCCTCCTCGCCCATCTCCTCCATCTGGCGGTGATCGAGGCCAAGGCCCAGGCCGAGGGCTATGCCCAGGAGACCCGATTGCCGGAGTGACGGGCGACCCGTCCGGCCAGCTCCATTTCCAGCAGCACGGTCAGCACCGCCGCTGCCGGCGCCTTGCACAGCCGAATCAGTTCGTCGACATCAACCGGCGCGGGGCCGAGCGCCTCCTCGATCGATCCCCGGATGCGGTCCGCTTCGGCCTCGAGGACCGGCCGATCCGGAAGAGAAGGCTCGCGGTCCGGGCCCACTTCACGGAATTCGCCGCCCAGCATCGGCTTCAGGACCGAGATCACATCCTCGGCGCTTTCGACGAGCACCGCGCCCTCGCGGATCAGGCGGTTGGTGCCCTTGGCACGCGGATCGAGCGGCGAGCCCGGCACGGCGAACACCTCCCGGTTCTGCTCCAGCGCGAAGCGCGCGGTGATCAGCGAGCCGGAATTCTCCGCCGCCTCGACGACGACGACACCGCGCCCCAGCCCGGAGATCAGCCGGTTTCGCCGCGGGAAATGCCGCGCCTGCGGCCGCTCGCCGAACGGCATCTCGCAGATCAATGCGCCCTCGGCGCGGATGCGCGCGTACAACTGCGTGTTCTCGGGCGGATAGATGACGTCGATTCCGCCTGCGATCACTGCACATGTGCCGCTCGGCAATGACGCTTCGTGCGCCGCCGCATCGATCCCGCGCGCCAGGCCCGACACGACGACGAAGCCCGCGCTGCCGAGGTCGCGTGCCAGCTGGGCGGCGAACCGGCGTCCGAGCGCCGAGGCGTTGCGTGCGCCGACCACGGCGACCATCTCGCGGCGCACCAGTGCCGCATGGCCCGCGAGCGCGATCAGCGGCGGCGGCGGATCGAGCGCGGCCAGCCCATGGGGAAACTCCGGCTCGATGCTGGCGATGAGACGCGCGCCGAATTGTGCGAGGACATCCAGTTCCTTCTGCGCCTCCGCGGTAGAGAAGGGGACCACCGCTTCGCCGCCGCCACGCCGGCTGAGGCGCGGGAGCTCCTGCAGCGCCGCGCCGGCCGAGCCGAAGCGCGCGATGAGCTGCGCGAAAGTCACCGGCCCGACATTCTGGGTGCGCGCCAGCCTGAGCCAGTCGCGCCGCTCTTCCGCGCCGAGCGGACGGCGGATCATGCGCGGCCGATACGCGGCTCGCTGCCGCTCAGCAGGCGCTGGATATTCTCGCGATGGGTGACGAAGAGGATGAGCGCCAGCAGCGCCGCCAGCCCGGCCGCGATCGGCGCATGCGGCAGCCACATATACATATAGAGCGGCGCCAAAGCGGCCGCGACCAGGGCCGAGAGCGACGAGATCCGCCAGATCGCCGCCGCCGCGAGCCATGTCGCCGCGACCACCAGTCCCACCGGCCACGCCATGGCCAGTATCACGCCGAGAAACGTCGCCATGCCCTTGCCGCCCTTGAAGCCGAGCCAGACCGGGAAGATGTGGCCCAGGAACGCGCCGAGACCCGCGAAGACCGCGCCGTCCATGCCGTAGAAAGTGCCGGCGAGCAGAACCGCCGCGGCGCCCTTGCCCGCGTCGAAGATCAAGGTCAGCGCGGCCGCCCATTTCTTTCCGGTCCGCAGCACATTGGTCGCGCCGATATTGCCGGAGCCGATCTTGCGCACGTCGCCCGCGCCCGCCAGTCGCGTGAAGATCAAGCCGAACGGAATGGAACCGAGCAGATAGCCGGCAAGGAAGCTCAATCCCGCGGCGGCGGGATGCACGGCGGCGATCATGTCTGCTTCTCCTTGGCGCGGTCGTAGACGCAGGCACCGCCGACGAACGTCATGCGCACGAGGCCCTGGAACTTGCGTCCTTCGAACGGCGTGTTGCGCGCGCGCGAATGCAGTCGCGCCGGATCGACCGCGAAGGGGGCATCGGGGTCGAACAGCACGAGGTCGGCCGGCGCGCCCTTGGCGAGCCGGCCGCCGGGAAGATCGAGAATGCGGGCCGGCGTCGCCGTCAGCGCCTTCAAGACATGCCCGAGATCGGCGCGGCCGTCGTGATGGACCGAGAGTGCAACCGCCAGCAGCGTCTCGAGACCGACGGCGCCGAAGGCGGCCTGCGCGAAGGGCTGGCGCTTGGTGTCGGCGGCCTGCGGATCGTGGCTGGAAACGATGACGTCGATGAGCCCGTTCGAGACCCCTTCCACCATCGCCGCGCGATCGGCTTCGGAACGCAGCGGGGGCTTCACTTTCATGAAGGTGAGATAGGAGCCGACATCCAGTTCGTTCAGCGCCAGGTGATGCGCCGACACCGCGCAGGTGACGGGAAGTCCGCGCTGCTTGGCGGCCGCGATGGCGTCGAGCGAGGCGCGGCACGAAATCTGGCCGAAATGGTAACGCGCGCCGGTCAGCTCGAGGAGGCGAATGTCGCGCTCGACGATGATCGGCTCGGCGGCGGCCGGCGCTGCGGCGATACCCAGACGCATCGCATACTCGCCCTCGGTCATCGAGGCGCCGGCGCACAGATCGGGATCCTCGGCATGGCCGACGACGAGGGCTCCGAAGCCGGACGCATAGGACAGAGCGCGCCTGAGCACCCTGGCATTGGCGATGGTGCGGTCGCCGTCGGTGAAGGCCACGGCGCCCGCTTCGCGCAACAGGCCGATCTCGGTCATCGTCTCGCCGGCCAGGCGCCGCGTCAGCGCGGCCATCGGCGCGACGCGCACGCGCGCGGTGGCGGCGGCGCGGCGATGGATGAAGTCGACCAGCGAAGGCTCGTCGATCACCGGATCGGTGTTGGGCATGACCACGATGGTGGTGACGCCGCCCGCCGCTGCCGCGAGGCTCGCCGATTCCAGCGTCTCGCGATGCTCGCTGCCGGGCTCGCCGGTGAAGACGCGCATGTCGATCAGGCCCGGCGCGAGAATGAGGCCCTTGCAGTCGATGACCTCGGGATCCTTGGGATCGCTGTCGTTGAAGAGGCGCGGGCCGAGATCGGCGATGCGTCCGTTCTCGACCAGCAATCCGCCGCGCGCATCCAGCTTGCTTGCCGGATCGATCAGCCGGGCGTTGCGGAAGGCGATGCGCTGGGCGCTCATGGTGCGTTTCGTCCCGCCGGCGCGAGCCCGCGCGCGAGGGCATCGAGCACGGCCATGCGGATGGCGACGCCCATCTCGACCTGCTCGCTGATCAGGCTCACCTCGATATCGTCGGCGACGACGGAATCGATCTCGACCCCGCGATTCATCGGGCCGGGATGCATCACCAGCGCGCCCGGCTTGGCGAGCGAGAGTTTGTCGCGATCCAGGCCGTAGAAGCGGAAATATTCGCGCGTCGACGGCACGAAGGCACCGGTCATGCGCTCGAGCTGGAGTCTCAGCATCATCACGATGTCGACGCCGGCCAGCCCCTTGCGCATGTCGGTGAAGATTTCGACGCCGAAGCGCTGCGCGTTCGCGGGCAGCAGGGTCGGCGGCGCGATCAGCCGCACGCGTGCCCCCAGCCGCGACAGCAGATGGATGTTCGAGCGCGCCACGCGGCTGTGCAGCACGTCCCCGCAGATGGCGACGACGAGACCCTCGAACGATCGCCGCCGCCTGCGGATGGTCAGCGCATCGAGCAGCGCCTGGGTGGGGTGCTCATGGCTGCCGTCGCCGGCATTGACCACCGAACAGTCGAGCTTGCGGGCCAGCAACTCCGCCGCGCCCGAATCCGGATGGCGCACGACCAGGATATCCGGCCGCATGGCGTTCAAGGTTGCCGCGGTGTCGAGCAGCGTCTCGCCCTTGGTCACCGAGGAGGTCCGCACGCTCATGTTGAGCACGTCGGCGCCCAGGCGCTTGCCGGCGAGTTCGAACGAGCTCTGCGTGCGCGTCGAGGCTTCGAAGAACAGGTTGATCAGGGTGCGGCCCTTGAGCAGCGCACTCTTCTTCTCCGCGGCGCGGTTGAGCGCCACATAGGTGTCGGCGAGGTCCAGAAGGGCGGCGATTTCGGCGACGGACAGGCCTTCGATTCCGAGCAGATGGCTCGTGCGCAGGATGGCCGTGTCGGGGCTCAAGCTCATTAAAGTCCGGCTTATAGGGGGCGGCGTCCAAAGCGGCAAGTCAGCCGTGGCTGACGTCCTCGAGCGCGCGTCCGGCGGGCTCGGGGAGGAAAAGCAACGCGATGAGCGCGATCGGCATGGCCGCCAGCATCACCAGCATGGCGGGGCCGTGCGCGCCGAAATGGTCGTAGGCGAGGCCTTCGAGCGCCAGGCTCGCGGCGCCGGCGCCGATCTGCACCAGATAGCGCAGGCCGCCGACCGTGGCGCGATAGGCCGTCGGCATGATCTCGACGGCGAAGCCCGCGATCATCGCGTCCGACGCGATATAGGCGAAGTTGGCGACCATCCAGATCCCAGCAGCCTCCGCTCCGCGCGCGCCGCTGTAGAAGACGCCATAGCCGACGAGCGCGAGCGTCAAGGTGGCGAACAGGACGGCGCGGCGTCCGAGGCGGTCGCTGAGCCGTCCCGTCAGCACGCTCATCGCAAGCCCGATCAGGCCGCCGCCGATCAGGAGCATCGTCGTCTCGTAGGGTTTATAGCCGAGCGTCGATTGGATGTACTTGGCCGACAGCACGAAGACAGGCGCGGTGGCGAAGCCGAAGGCGCCGGCGCAGATCAGGATCGCGGTGAGCCGCCGCGGATATTCCTGCACCAGCCTGCGCAGCAGATCGCGCATCGCCACCGCGCGGGACGACAGCTTGTGGATCTGTTCGCCGCGGATCTCGAAACGCTGCGTCTCGGGCAGCTGCCGCCGCAGATACGCCACCAGCAGAATCGGGACGGAGCCGATCGCGTAGAGCGCGCGCCAGTCGCCGGGCAGGATCGTCACCGCCGCGTAGCACAGCGAAGCGACGCCGATGCCGGTGTAGTACATGGCCGACAAGGTGCCGTTGGACCAGCCGCGCGCCGCCGCCGCGACCTCTTCGGCGATGGCGACAAAGACCAGCATCTCTTCGCAATAACCGAAGATCCGCGTGGCGATCTGCAGTCCGACGAACTGCGTGTAGTCGCCGGCAAACGCGGTTGCGAGCGTGAGCACGCCCTGGCCCAGGATCGTGATCAGCAGCACGCGCCTGCGGCCGATGAGGTCGGCCATCGCGACGATCGGCATCGCCACGATCGAGGCGAGGCGGAAATAGGTGATGGTAAGCCCGACCTGGTCCTCAGGGATATGCAGCGAAGCCTGGATGCGCGGAACTGCAAGGCCGTAGATGCTCATGTCGTAGCCCGCGAACAGCGCCGCGATGCCGACGAGCAGGAAGACGCGTTCCTGGCGCAAATTCATCGCCACCTTCGGGCGCAGGCCGGGCGGCAGCCAGCGGAAGCGCGCGGTAGTGTCTTCGTTGCCTGTCATTCGCCCCTCATCGCCCGCAGCCGTTCGAGCGCGCCCTGGAGAATGTAGGCCGCCGCGACCTTGTCCACCACCTGGCTGCGTTTCCTGCGCGAGGCGTCGGCTTCGATGAGCGCGCGCGTGACGGCAACCGTCGACAACCGCTCGTCCCAGAAAACGATGGGGAGCGCAAGCCTGGAGGCGAGATTGCGCCCGAAGGCGCGCGCCGACTGCGCGGCTGCGCTGTCGCTGCCGTCCATGTTCACCGGCAGGCCGATGACGATGCCGCCGACGGCCTGCTCTGTGACGATGGTTGCGAGCTTGTCCGCGTCGGCGGAGAACTTGCCGCGCCTCAGCGTCTGCATCGGCGTCGCCACCGTCAGGCGCGTGTCGGAAAGCGCGATGCCGATGGTCTTCTCCCCCAGATCGAGCCCGAGCAGGCGCGCGCCGGGGGCCAGTGTCAGCTCGTCGATGCGGACGATGGTCAAACCCGCTGCCCGATCTCGATGCGGTTGCCGGCGGGATCGCGGACGAAGAAGCGGATCAGGCCTTCGGCGCGGCCTTCGTCTTCGATCGCGATGCCGCGCGCCAGCACCTGCATGCGGGCGCGGGCAAGGTCGCCGACCAGGAAACAGACATGGCGCTTGCTTTTCGGGCTGGGCTCGGGATCGACGCCCACATGCATCTGGAGCGTGCCGACCTGGAACCAGGCACCGCCGCGGGCCTTCAGCGCCTCGGGCTTCTCGATCTCGCTGAGCGCCAGATCCTCGCGATAGAAGCGCAGACAGGCCGCCTCCAGCGCCTTGGGCACCGCGATCTGAACGTGGTCGATGGCGACGATTCCGAGCGACACCAAGCCCTCCTGCCCCGGCGACATTGGCTGCTTGCCAGCGTGGCACATGGTTGCTAGCAAGACGGCGCTTTTCGCGCAATGAGACCGCCCATGTCCGTCGACAAGGACACCGTCAGACGCATCGCCAGGCTGGCGCGCATCGCGCTCGACGAGGCGCGCGTCGAGCCGATGGCGGCGGAGCTTTCAGGGATCATGGGCTGGGTCGAGCAGCTCAACGAGGTCGACGTCACGAACGTCGCGCCGATGACGAGCGTGGTGGCGCAGAGCCTCAAGATGCGCGACGACGTCGTCAGCGAAGGCGGCAACGCCGAAGCCCTGATGGCGAACGCGCCGGAGGGCGAAGATCGCTTTTTCGTGGTGCCGAAGGTGGTGGAATAGGATGTCGTCTCCCACCGACTTCACCCTGGCCGGCGCGCGCGATGCCTTGCGCGCGAAGGAGGTCTCCGCCGTCGAGCTGACGGAAGCCTTCATCGGCGCGGTCGAGGCCGCGCGTCCGCTCAATGCCTTCGTCACCGAGACGCCCGACCGCGCCCGCGCCATGGCGAAGGAGAGCGACGCGCGGATCGCCAAGGGCGAAGCGCGGCCGCTCGAAGGATTGCCGCTGGCGATCAAGGACCTGTTCTGCACCAAGGGCGTGCGCACTACGGCGGGCAGCAACATCCTCTCGAACTTCGTGCCGCCTTACGAATCCACGGTCTCGCAGAATTTGTGGGACGCCGGCGCGGTCATGCTGGGCAAGACCAACATGGACGAGTTCGCGATGGGCTCGTCCAACGAGACCAGCGCTTTCGGCCCAGTGTTCAATCCCTGGCGCTCGCGCACCTCGAACGCAAAGCTTGTCCCGGGCGGTTCCTCCGGCGGATCGGCGGCGGCGGTGGCGGCGCAGGCCTGTCTGGCCGCGACCGGCACCGACACCGGCGGCTCGATCCGCCAGCCGGCCGCGGTCGCGGGCATCGTGGGCCTCAAGCCGACCTATGGCCGCTGCTCGCGCTACGGCATCGTGGCGTTCGCTTCGTCGCTGGATCAGGCCGGCCCGATGACGCGCAATGTGCGCGATGCGGCGCTGCTGCTGCGTGCCATGGCGAGCGTCGATCCCAAGGATTCGACCAGCGTCGATGTGCCGGTGCCGGATTACGAAGCGGATCTGGAGCGCGGCGTGAAAGGCCTGCGCATCGGCATCCCCAAGGAATACCGCATCGACGGAGCGCCGCCGGAGATCGATGCGCTGTGGGCCGAGGGTGTCGCCTGGATGAAGGCGCAGGGTGCCGAGATCATCGACGTCTCGCTGCCGCACACCAAATACGCGCTGCCCACTTATTACATCGTCGCGCCGGCGGAGGCCTCGTCCAACCTGGCGCGCTATGACGGCGTGCGTTTCGGCCACCGCGCCAAGGGTGCCCACGACATCGCGGACCTCTACGAGAAGAGCCGCGCCGAGGGCTTCGGCCGCGAGGTGCAGCGGCGCATCCTGATCGGCACCTATGTGCTGTCGTCGGGCTATTACGACGCCTATTACATCCGCGCCCAGAAGCTGCGCAGCCTGATCGCCGACGACTTCACGCAAGCCTACAAGAAGTGCGACGTGCTGTTGACGCCCGCGACTCCGGGACCCGCCTTCGCCGTGGGGGCCAAGACCGCCGATCCGGTTTCGATGTACCTGAACGACGTCTTCACCGTGACCGTGAACCTCGCGGGCTTGCCCGCCATCTCCGTGCCCGCGGGCGCGACCGCGGACGGCTTGCCGCTCGGGCTGCAGGTGATCGGCAAGGCGTTCGACGAGGCGACCGTGTTGCGCGCGGCCCGCGCCATCGAGGTGGCGGCGAACTTCACCGCGCGGCCTCAGCCCTGGTGGAGGGCGGCATGAGCGCGGGTGCCCCCAAGCTCCTGAAGGGCGACACCGGCGAGTGGGAGATCGTCATCGGCATGGAGGTTCATGCCCAGGTGCTCTCCAATGCCAAGCTGTTCTCCGGCGCCTCCACCGCTTTCGGCGCCGAGCCCAACAGCCAGGTCAGTTTCGTCGACGCCGCGATGCCCGGCATGCTGCCGGTCATCAACCGCAAATGCGTCGAGCAGGCGGTGCGCACCGGGCTCGGCCTGAAGGCGAAGATCAATCTCACCTCGATCTTCGACCGCAAGAACTATTTCTATCCCGATCTTCCGGCCGGCTATCAGATCTCCCAGTACAAGAACCCGATCGTCGGCGAGGGCGAGGTGACCATCGATCTGGCCGACGGCGAAAGCGTCCGGGTCGGCATCGAGCGGCTGCATCTGGAGCAGGACGCGGGCAAGAGCCTGCACGACCAGCATCCGGACCATTCCTATGTCGATCTCAACCGCGCCGGCGTGGCGCTGATGGAGATCGTGACCAAGCCTCACATGCGTTCGAGCGAGGAAGCGGCGGCGTTCCTGAAGAAGCTGCGCGCCATCGTGCGCTATCTGGGCACCTGCGACGGCAACATGGACGAAGGCTCGATGCGCGCCGACGTCAACGTCTCGGTCTGCAGGCCGGGCGGCTATCAGCGCTTCCGCGAGAGCGGCGATTTCAAGCATCTGGGCACGCGCTGCGAGATCAAGAACGTCAACTCCGTGCGCTTCATCGCCCAGGCGGTGGAATACGAGGCGCGCCGCCAGATCGAGATCGTCGAGGCCGGCGGCACCATCCGCCAGGAGACGCGCCTGTTCGACGCCCGCGCGGGCGAGACGCGGTCGATGCGCTCCAAGGAAGAAGCCCACGACTACCGCTATTTCCCCGATCCCGATTTGCTGCCGCTGGTGCTCGAGCGTGCGTGGGTCGACGAGATCGCGGCCACGCTGCCTGAACTGCCGGACGAAAAGAAGGCGCGATTCATGGCGCTGGGGCTGTCGGCTTACGACGCCGCGGTGCTGGTCGCCGAGCGCGAGACCGCCGACTATTTCGAAGAGATGCTGAAGGACGGCGCGGAGGCGAAAGCTGCCGCCAACTGGCTGAACAACGAGTATTTCGGCCGCCTCAACAAGGCGGGCCTGAGCCTCGCCGAAGGTCCGATCTCGCCCAAGGCCAACAGCGCCATCGTGCAGATGATCGCCGCCGACGTGATCAGCGGCAAGATCGCCAAGGATCTCTGCGATATCGTCTGGAACGAAGGCGGCGATCCGCGCGCCATCGTCGAGAGCCGCGGATTGAAGCAGGTGACCGACACATCCGCGATCGAGAAGGCGGTCGACGCGGTGATCGCGGCCCATCCCGAGAAGGTCGAAGAGGTCAAAGCGAAACCGAAACTCGCAGGATGGTTCGTCGGTCAGGTGATGAAACAGACCGGCGGAAAGGCGAATCCGCAGGCGGTGAATGCCATCCTCAAGACGCGACTCGGATTGCCCGACGAGGGGTGATTCGCGCATTTGCAGGAAATTCGCGGCCGCGCAAGCGGAATCGGCCGAATTCCATCCGTTTACGGACGATAGAGAATAACATCGATTTCATAAGGACTATTTGACGTCCTTTAAAAAGGGGGTTTGCGGCAAACCCCGCCCTGTATTGCCAAATTGCTTGCAACCCACTCATATTGTTCGCGTTTTGGGGGGCGCGATTCGCGACACCCGAACGAGCGATAAAGGAGTCGTTTCACATGCCAATGACAGCGAAAAGAAAGAAAGCCAAGAAAGCCCCCGCGAAGCGGAAGGCCAAGAAGGCGAAGAAGAAGAGGAAGTAGCCTCTGCGTTGACTCGTTCAACGCACACGTTCACGGTTGCTCCGGTTCGCTGAATTAGGAGTACCCGATGGCGAAGGCAAAGGCCGCGGCATCCCGACGCCTGAAAACGGTTCGGAAGGCCGCGGCCAAGCCCGCCCCCAAAAGCAAGCAGGCTTCCAAGCCCAAGACCGCCGTGAAGGCCAAGCCTCCGGCACCCCCGAAATCCAGAACCGACCGCCCGATCCAGCTCTATTACTGGCCGACGCCGAACGGCTGGAAGATCAGCATCATGCTGGAGGAGTGCGCGCTCCCCTACGTCATGGTGCCTGTCAATATCGGCAAGGGCGAGCAGTTCGAGCCTGAGTTTCTGGCGATCTCGCCCAACAACCGGATGCCGGCCATCGTCGATCCCGCCGGCCCGGGCGGAAAGCCGATCTCCGTTTTTGAGTCGGGCGCCATCCTTCAATATCTGGGCCGCAAGACCGGCAAGTTCTATCCGCGCGACGAGCGCGCCCGCGTCGCGGTGGAGGAGTGGCTGTTCTGGCAGATGGCGGGGCTCGGTCCCATGACCGGCCAGGCCAACCATTTCCTCAACTACGCGCGCGAGGGCAACGACTATGCCCGCAAGCGCTATGTCGACGAGGTCCACCGTCTGCTCGGGGTGATGAACAAGCGGCTGGCGTCGTACGACTACCTCGCCGGCGATTATTCGATCGCAGACATGGCGTGCTGGGGCTGGGTGATCGGCGCCTCGCGCATGCACGACATCGGGGCCGAATTCCCGCATGTGAAGGCATGGCGCGACGAGATCGGCAAACGGCCCGCGGTCGAGCGCGGCTTCGCGCTGGGACGCGCGTTGCGCGAGCAGCAGAACGCCGACCCCAAGGCACAGGAAGAAGCCCGCCGCGTCCTGTTCGGACAGCGCGCCAGAACTTAAGCTTTTGCTAAGGCTACCGCCGCATCAGCCTTTCGTGCCGTTAACCGCGCTTTAGGTTCTTGCGCCTCACGATCCACGCGCCTGAGTGGGGAGATCATCGCGATGGCGTGCATAGATGTGGATGCGCTGACGCAATTCGAAAGCGATGCCAAGAGCGGACGCGCCGATGCGCTTTACAATCTTGGTCTGGCCTATTCGACGGGTCAGGGCGTGGGCGTGGATTTCGTGGCGGCGCACAAATGGTTCAATCTCGCGGCGTTGCGCGGGGTGGAAGAGGCCAAGCGCTGGCGGGCGCAGATTTCGGGCGAGATGAACGTCGCCCAGATCGCCGAGGCCCAGCGCCTGGCGCGTGAATGGCTCAGGGTGTTTCACTGATCTCTGAATGCGCGCCGTCACCCTGAGGTGCTTCGCGCGCGTGCTTGGAGGCTCGCCGCCGCCCTGAGCGAGCGTCATCCTTCGAGGCTCGCTACGCTCGCACCTCAGGATGACGCGAGACGAAGGGCGCTCGCACCTCAGCATGACGCGCGCGAAGCCTCGAAGGGCGGCGCACGACTACGACGACGTCTTCGGCTTGGGCTGCGGCAGCGGCACGGACGCCGGCGGGGCGGGCGGCGGCGTATAGTTCAGCACCTTGTTGGGCGGCGGATTGGGCGCGTAGAGATCGGCCATGATCTTGAGCGGCAGGTCGCGGCCGGCGAGGCGGTTCCTGTAGATCTGCGTATTCTCGATGATCCGCTGCACGTAGTTGCGCGTCTCGTTGAACGGGATCTGCTCGATCCAGTCGATCGGATCGCAGGCCGGACTGCGCGGATCGCCGTTCGAGTTCAGCCATTTCTTCACATTGTTGGGCCCGGCGTTGTAGGCCGCCGCCGCCAACACCAGCGAACCGTTCCAATCGCTCAGATCGCCGGCGAATTCCGCCATGCCGAGCTGCATGTTGTAGGTCGGATCGCTGAGATCGTTGGGCCGGAAGGGGATTCCCGCGACGGCGGCGGTGTGGCGCGCCGTGGCCGGCATGATCTGCATGATGCCGCGCGCGCCCGGGGCGCTGACCGCGGCGGGATCGAATTCGGTCTCCTGGCGGATCAGGCCCAGCACGACCGCGGTTTCCGGTCCGCTGCCGGGCCCTCTGTATGCGGGAACGTCGATCACGGGATGGGTGTAGGTGAGGAACAGCACGTTGGCATAGCTCGCCTGCTTGGCGACGCGCACGGCCACTTCGCGGAAGCCACTCTCGACCAGCATCTGGCTGAGCGAAGCCATTTGCCTGGGCTCGGGATGGAGCTCGGCATAGCGCAGCGCGAAACTGCGAAGCAGACCGACCTGGCCGAGATCGGCCAGCACCCGCATGACATGGACGAGATCGTCCTGCTCGAATTCCGCCTTGTTCGCGCTCTCGGCCGGCTTGTCCTGGATGTGCAGCACCGGCGTCGCGTCGATCCGCGCCAGCGCGATCTGGCCGTAATAGGTGGCCGGCGCCTTGGCCGCGAGATGGTATTGCTCCCAGGCATTTGCGAGATCGCCCAGGGCCTCGTAGCTGCGGCCTTCCCAGTAATGCGCGCGCGCCAGGCTGATGGGGCGCGACACCGCGGCCTCGAGTTTCTGGAAATGCGGCTGCGCCAGACGCGCCTCCTTCAGGAAGCGCAGCGCGATCCAGCCCGCCATGAACTCGCATTCCGACAGCGCGTCGCCCGAGGTCAAGTCGCAATGGTCGACCAGCTGATAGGCGGTTCGGTAGTCGCCGTCCTTGAGCGCCTCGCGCGCGACGATGTTGGTCTCGGCCCAGAGCTTGGGCGAGTTGTCGTGCCTGGTCGCGGCCAGCGCACGCAGCATCAGCTGCTCTGCGCGCGGATTGTCGCCGGCGCGGCGCGCGGTGCGGGCGCGGTCGAAGAGCAAATCGGGGTCGGAGGCGAGATCGGCGGAGAGGTCCTGCGCCTCGCGCTCGCCCGCAACCGGGTTGGTGCGCAGCAGCAGACGTGTCTGCGCCAGACGCTGTGCCTCGATGGTGGCGCGCGCGAGCTCGCGCTTGGCGCCTGAGACGTCGTCGTGCCAGAGCAGATTGTTCAGCCGCTGGCGATCGATGTCCGGCGTCAGCAGCGCGCCATCCTTCTGCACGATGGCGAGTTCCTGCTCCGGCTCGAAACTGGATTTGATCCAGGCCTCGCGGATCATCTCGCGCCCCGCGCCGGCGCGCCCCGTGGCGATCAGCGCTTCGCCCAGCCGGATCTTGCCGATGCCGCTGGCCGGCTGGCGGTTGCCGAACCAGGCGACGATCTGCGCCGGCGTCATGTTCAGGTCGAGCACCGCCTCGGCGCGGGCGGCCAGCGTGTCGCGCATCGGCCAGTCGGGATTGGCGCGCAGGAAGGCGTCGATCTCGGAGAATGGGGCGCCGCTGTTCTTGTCGAGGCTGTAGCGCCATTCGACCAGCCGCTTCGCGGCGGAGTCGCGTCCCTGCGCCGCCAGCGCCCTGGCCGCGGTCCAATCGCCGTGATCGGCCGCCTCGAAGGCGCGGGTGAAGATGTCATGGTCGGGCTGGCTCAAAAAGGCGCGGCCGGCGTGGCGCTCGCCGCTCGATTCCGGCCCGCTCTCCGACCCGTCCTGGATCGGCTGCATCATGATGACGGTGCCGTTCTGCGTCAGTCCGGGCGGCAGGCTCGGGGCCTGCGCACCGGCCAGGATCGCCGCCGCCGCAACCAGGATCGCCGTTCGCATCGCCATGACTGCAAGCTTAGCGGCGTTGCGTTCAGCCTTCTACCGCCGTGCTTCGAGCGGCACGCGCAATTCGTCGCGGCCGTTGCACAAGCTCCCCACCGCAATTGGGACAGACCCCCGCCATCGCGTCCGTGCAGGCGGCGCAGAAGGTGCACTCGAAACTGCAGATGCGGGCATCCGCGGCATCGGGGGCGAGCATTCCGCCACAGCGCTCGCATTTCGACCGCATTTCGAGCCCCATAGACTTGCTCCTTGCGCTGACCGGCCTGTACCTTCAGCCATCGTATTGGAAAGCTGGGTCATGTCCGCCGTCCGCGAACGCATAAGGGGGTCGATCCCGGCGCTGATCACGCCCATGAAGGACGGCCGCGTCGACGAAGCCGCGTTCCGCCATCTCGTCGAGTGGCAGATCGCGCAGGGAAGCCAGGGGCTCGTGCCCTGCGGCACCACCGGCGAATCGCCCACCCTGAGCCACGAAGAGCACAGGCGCGTGGTGGCGATCTGCGTCGAGCAGGCCAAGGGGCGCGTTCCCGTCATCGCGGGCGCGGGCTCCAATTCGACCGCCGAGGCGATCTCGCTCACCCGCCATGCCAAGGAGGTCGGCGCCGACGCGGTGCTGTCGGTCACCGGCTACTACAACAAGCCGTCGCAGGAGGGACTCTACCGGCATTACGCGGCCATCGCCGACGCCGTCGACATCCCGATCCTCGTCTACAACATTCCAGGGCGCGCCATCGTCGAGATCTCGGTCGAGACCATGGGCCGGCTTTCGAAGCTCCCCAACGTCATCGGCGTCAAGGACGCGACCGCGAACCTGGCGCGCCCGATCCGCGAGCGCATCGCCTGCGGGCACGACTGGCGCATGCTGTCGGGCGAGGACTCGACCACGCTCGGCTACATGGTGCAGGGCGGCCATGGATGCATCTCCGTTACCGCCAATGTCGCGCCCAAGCTCTGCGCCGATTTCCAGGACGCCTGCGCCCAGGGCGCCTATGACACCGCGCTCAAGCTGCAGGAGCGATTGATGCCCCTGCATGACGCGCTGTTCGTGGAGCCGAGCCCTGCGCCGGTGAAGTTCGCCGGTTCGCTGCTCGGCCTGTGCACCGACGAGGTGCGCCTGCCGCTGGTACCGGCGTCCGATGCCGCGCGCGAGAAGGTCAAGGCCGCGATGGCGGGTGCGGGGTTGCTGTGACCTTATCCTCCCCCGCGTGCGGGGGAGATGGCGAGATGCGCCAGCATCGAGCCGGAGGGGGAGTCGTGACGCGCCCCCGCTGCCTCGCTACGCTCGGCACCTCCCCCGTAAACGGGCGAGGATAACCAGATTCAGTTTCGAAGCAGACACCATGGCCAAGAAGAAAGACGACGAGCGCAAGGTCGTCGCGGACAATCGCAAGGCGCGCTATTCCTACGCCATCGAGGAGACGCTCGAGGCCGGGCTGATGCTCTATGGCTCGGAAGTGAAATCGCTGCGCACCGGCCGCGCCAACATCGCGGAATCCTACGCGCATGCGAAGGACGGCGAGATCGTGCTGGTGAACTCCTACATCCCCGAATACAACCAGGCCAGCCGCTTCAATCACGAGCCGCGCCGTCCGCGCAAGCTGCTGGTGCACAAGCGCGAGGCCCATAAGCTCGCCGCCGCGGTGCAGCGCGAAGGCATGACCCTGGTGCCGCTCAGGCTCTATTTCACGCCCAAGGGCATCGCCAAGATCGAACTCGGCATCGCGAAGGGCAAGAAGCTCCACGACAAGCGCGAGACCGAGAAGAACCGCGACTGGCAGCGCGACAAGGCGCGCCTGATGCGGGCGAAGGGGTAGCATAAAGCAAATGGTCCTGGTCATCCTTCGAGGCCGTCCGTCACCCTGAGGTGCGAGCGTTAGCGAGCCTCGAAGCAGGCGCGTGGGCTCGCTCAGGATGACGGCGAGCCTCGAAGGGCGACGGACGGCACCTCAGGATGACGCGCTTGTTTCGACAAAAGTGATTCACGCTTTAGCGCATCGCGAGTTCCTCTTCCGCGCGTTCCATCAGCGACTTCATCCGGCGCAGTATATAAGCGACATCCTTGCGAAGCTGACGCGCCTGGCTGGTATGCGCACCGGTCTTGAGCGCGTTGCGGTTGCCGGGCGGCGCTCCTATGCGTGGTTGCCAAATATCTTCGGGCCGCAACATTTTGAGAGTTGATTTCACGATTCCGGCGCACCCCCCTCCCTCTCCCCCTCTTTCCGGGTGACGAAGGTTTGTTTGGTCTCGGTGGCGATGCCGCGCAGCTGGCCGACCACGCGCGCTGCCGAGGCGCTGGAGGAGAGCAGCATCGAGATGCGGTCCACGAAGGGATAACTGGCCTCCATGGAGGTTTCGGGATTGGCGACCAGCTCGGCGATGTTTCCGATCAGCGCGGTGCAGGTGCCGATCTGTTGCTCCAGCAGGTCGGCGACATTGCCTTGGGGCGTGGCGAGCAGCGGTGAGGCGGTCGAATCCGATTCCCGGCGTGGCGGCTTGCGATCGATGGCAGCGAGTGCCGCGTAATGTCTCTCCGCATCCTCTTCGGGAAAAAGGCAATCGTGGAGATCCTTGTTGTGACGCGCAGCCGCGTCGAGATTGGTCCTGGGCTTGGGCAGGCGCTTGGCCTTGGCTTTCTGCCCGTCCAGCCGGGCGATGGCGGCGTCGCGGTCCGCGGTCCACACTTTCCAGGACGCGGCATCCAGATCGGGCGGCGGCCGCATTTCCGTCAGTTCGTCTACTGTCTTGTTTTCAAACAGTTTTTTCCATTGTTCCCGTTTCTGTTGCATTCCGTCTCTCCGCAATCAGGAGGGAACAAAATAGGAACATAAGCTCCGATGTCAAGGCCGCTAGCGCCTTTAATTCCCAGCGCCGGCTTTCGACAGGGCCGTCGCACCCCTCGTCAGGGAACGCGTATAAGAAGCGCATGAGCGACGACGATCCTTCGCTGATCGGCCGGATCAAGGACAAGTTGATCCGTTCCAAGCAGAAATGGGCGGAAGAGGGCAGGCTGATCACCGGCCGGCCCGACCTCGGCCATGTCGGCCGTCTGCCGCCGGGCCAGAAGGAAGTGAAGAACTGGCCGGTGCTCGATCTCGGCGTCCAGCCCGATGTGAAACCGGAGAACTGGCGCTTGCGGATCATGGGCGCGGTCGAGAATCCGGCCGTGTTCACGCTCGACCAGTTCCACGCGCTGCCGCAGCGGGACTTCGTCAGCGACATCCATTGCGTCACCGCCTGGAGCCGCTTCGACAATCGCTGGCGCGGCGTATCGAGCCGCACGCTTCTCGATCTCGTCAAGCCCAAGCCGGAAGCGCGCCATGTGCTGTTCCACGCCTATGACGGCTACACCACCAATGTGACCTTGCCGGTCTTCACCGACGACAACGTGCTGCTCGCGCATGCCTGGGAGGACAAGCCGCTCGCGCGCGAGCATGGCGGGCCGGTGCGCGTGATCATCCCCGACTGGTATTTCTGGAAGAGCGCGAAATGGGTGACGCGCATCGAATTCGCGGCGCAGGACCGGCCGGGCTTCTGGGAAGTCCGCGGCTATCACAACCAAGGCGATCCGTGGAAGGAGGAGAGATACAGTTAAAGCTCATAATCCTCCCCCGTTTACGGCCGTCTACGCTTCGCTTCGCCGGCCTTGAGACCCTCTTTGTCCGGCGTAGCTTTTGCGAAGCCGGGGGGACGTGCCGAGCGTAGCGAGGCGGCCGCCTCCGCTGAAGCGCCGGCGTGCCAAGTGAGTTTCACTTGCCGCGGCGTAGCGAAGCGAAGCCGGGAGGGGGCGGTCACAAACTCCCCCTCCGGCTCGGCGCTGACGCGCCGATCCGCCTCCCCCGTAAACGGGGGAGGATAAAAAGCGATGTGCACATCTTTACTTAAGGCTCGTACCCCAACAGCTCGAACTCCCGCCGGCAGACGTCGCGGACAATCGCCTTCTGCTCCTCGCTGAGGATTTCGCGCGCCGGACGGCGGTCGACGCGTCTCTTCGACTTGCTCTGCGGCAGCGCCTCGGGGATGCGCAGGTCCAGGCGCCGGGCGAGCCGCTTCAGGTCCTCCTCGAGTTTTTCCTGGCGAAGGAATTCGTCGATGACTACGTCGCCGCCGATCGAATAGCTTTCGAAGTCGGAATAGGTCCGCCGGCGCACCTGAAAATCGAGGAAATCGGCGAACGTGCCGTGACGGCTCTCGTCGTAACGAAAATAGGCGCGCGAGACGACCTTTTCGTACGGGTGGCGCTCGACGGTGAACTTGAAGGCGCGCGGCCAGAACTCGGCCGGCAGCAGATCGCGCATCTCCGTGGCGGTCATGTGGCTGTAGAAAGGCGCATTCCGCAGCAGCGTCCTGGCCTGCGCCTGCATCTTGCGGCTGGAGGATGCGAGGCCTTCGCGCACTTGGGCTTCGGCTTGCGGATCGCGCAGGAAGTTGCGGCAGACCATTCCCTCCTTGCTGCGGCTCTTCTCCTCGCTCCAACCCAGCGGACTGACGACGTCGTCGGGTCCGCAGAGCGGCGCCAGCACGAGTTCCACCGTGGTGCCGGCCGTCTTGCGGGTCTTGATGAAGATGAAGTTGTGCAGAAAGGACGCGATCATCGATGAACCTGCTCGCGATCCACATGACAGGATGCGCGCAAGCGGGTCAAGACTGCGCATCGGAGCTCGGCCGCACATCTCTCAGAGCATCGGCATGGCGGCCAGCTTGGCCTGCTTCACCACCGCGTCGAACATCGCCTCGCTCAGCACGCCGGTGTTGGTGTTGTAGCGGCTGCAATGATAGCTCGCGATCAGCGCGATCGCCTTCATGTCGTATTGCGCGCCGTGCTTGAAGGGATGGGCAGACTTCTTCGCCGCCAGCGCGTCGCAGACGCTGTCATGGGCGATTTTGCCGAGCGCCAGGATGGCGCGCAGATGCGGAAACGAGGCGATGCGGGCGCTCAAGAATTGGCGGCAGGTTTTGATCTCGGCGGGCAGCGGCTTGTTCTGCGGCGGCACGCAGCGCACCGCATTGGTGATGGCGCAATCGACGAGCTCAAGCCCGTCATCCGCCCGCTCGTCATAGCGGCCGCGGGCGAGACCATGCCGAAGCAATGCCGCATACAGCAGATCGCCCGCCCAATCGCCGGTGAAGGGGCGTCCGGTCTTGTTGGCGCCGTGCAGCCCGGGGGCAAGCCCGACGATCAGCAGCCGCACATTGTCGCCGACGAAGCTCGGCACCGGATCGTTGAAGTAATCCGGATAAGCGCGACGGTTTTCGCCGCGAAAGGCCGCGAGGCGGGGGCAGAGCGGACAATCGCGCGGCGCTTCGGGGGCTCCGCTCACGCCTGCGCGTAGGCGCTCTGCTGCGCGGCCGCATGCTGGGCGCTGCGCGGACCGCCTTCGCGCATGATCATCGGCTTGAGCTCTTCCAGCTCGATGAAATTGTCGGCCTGACGGCGCAGATCGTCGGAGACCATGGGCGGCTGAGTGCGGATGGTGGAGACGACGCTGACCCTGCGGCCCTTCCTCTGCGCGGCTTCGACCAGGCGGCGGAAGTCGCCGTCGCCGGAGAAGATGACGATATGGTCGACCTGGTCGGCCATCTCCATCACGTCGATGGCGAGCTCGATGTCCATGTTGCCCTTGACCCGGCGCCGGCCCTGGGCATCGGTAAATTCCTTGAGCGGCTTGGTCACGACGCTGAAGCCGTTGTAGTCGAGCCAATCGACCAGGGGACGCAGCGGCGAGAATTCCTGATCCTCCGCCACTGCGGTATAGTAGAAGGCGCGCACGAGGATGCCCTTTCGCGCGAACAGCTCGAGCAGGCGCTTGTAGTCGATGTCGAACTGCAGCCCTTTCGCGGCGCCGTAGAGATTGGCACCGTCGATGAAAATGGCGAGTTTTTCCTGCGGGTAAAAAAGCATAATGACCTCCATCAAACACAACGGCCGAACGGGCAATTCCCCCGGAGCCCTGGAAACTCTTTCTAGTCATTCGCTGGCCGCGCGCAAGCTCCTTGGCGGCAATTTTTCTTCAAGGCGAATGCGATGATCCTGATCGCGCTCGGTTCCAACCTGCCGTCCGATGCAGGCCCGCCCGAACGGACGTTGCGCGCGGCCTTGCGCATGCTCGACGAAAGCGGCGCGCGTGTCCGGCGCGTTTCGCCGTTCTATCGGACGCCGGCGTGGCCCGATCCGCGCGATCCGGCCTTCGTCAACGCCGTGGCAACCATAGAGACCCTTCTCGCGCCCGACGAACTTCTGCGCGCACTCGAACAGGTGGAAACGCGCTTCGGGCGCAAACGTTCCATCGCCAATGCGCCGCGCACGCTCGATCTCGACATCCTCGATGTCGAGGGCCGCGTGGAGCAGGGCCCGCCGACCTTGCCCCATCCACGCATGACGCGCCGCGCCTTCGTCCTGGTGCCGCTCGCCGATGTCGCGCCCGATTGGAAACATCCCGTGACGGGAAAAAGTGTATCGGAGTTGCTCAAGGCCTTGCCCGAGGAGGAGAGGGCGAGGGTGAAGCTTACTCATTCTCTCAAATAAGTCGTCATTGCCCGGCGTGTCCGGGCAAACCATTTTCCAGAGCGAAAAGGAAATTTGGTCGCCCGCATAAAGCGGGCGATGACATTGAAAAAATGCAGAGTTCTACTCCGCCCTGTTCCAGCACGCGACGATGGTCCAGGCGCCGAGCAGCAAGGTCGTCGCATTGATGAAGATCTCGAACTTCATGGCGTCGTTGCTCGCGGCAAGCGCGTACATCCCGTTCTCGACATCGAAGGTGATGTCCATGCAGGCGAGATAGACCAGCGCCGAGCCCGCCATCAGTCCGGCGCGCGCGCCCCACACCGTGCCGCGCCACAGTCCGATGCCGGCCACCACCATGCCCAGCGCCATCCACGCATCGGCGACGGGAAAGCTCGACTCGAACGCGGTGTACCAGCGCGCATGCAGCACCATCACGTCCCCGCCGGCGAAATAGCTCCACCAGTAGAACGCGGTGACAAGAGCGCCGAGGATGAGAAGGGCAGAGAGTGTTTTTCTCATACCCTCCTGAACCTCAGCATCATCTGGTCCGTGTGTCCGCGGATGGATTTGTCGAAGACGGTGGCGGTGTGGGGGTCGGCGGGGTTGGCGAGGGCGCGGCTTTCGCCGACGAGCTTGAACCCCGCGGCCTCGACCTCCTTGATCAGCACGGCCTTGTCGATGCGGTGCAGCTTGGCGATCTCATCGTCGGTGGTGCCCTTGTTGGCGACGTGGTCGGTGATGAAATAGATGCCGCCGGGTTTCAGGCTGTCATGGACGTGGCGGTTGAACTTCGCCATGTCGACGACGCCGTATTTGGCGATGTGCAGGTCGTGATAGTTGAGCGTGGTCCAGAACAGGTCGACCTTTTCCGGCAGGTCGAATGCGCCGAACGCGGAAGCCGCGAACACCACGTTGCGATGGCCGGGCTCGCTTGCGACCGCCTTGGTCGCATCGATGTTCTCCTGTCCCCAGCGCGTGGTCTCGAGCGCGTAGACCTTGCCCGCCGGTCCCACGATGTCGCTCAGCATGCGCGTGTAGTATCCGCCGCCGGGCAGGAACTCGCCCACCACCATGCCGCGCCTGACGCCGGCGAAGGCGAGCGTCTCGGCCGGCTTGCGCAACGCGTCGGCATCGCGGTCGGCCTTGGGCCGATAGGGATCGGCCACCGCATCGGCGATCGCGCTGGAACGCGGCGCGGCCACGCTTGCCGCCGGCGCCGCGACGGCCAGCAAGGCTGCGAACATCACGATGAAACTGCGCACGGATTTCCCCCTTCGGCGAAACACGATTCATTCTATCCCGATCGCCGGCATCTTTTCTTCACCAATGCGCGAGCGGGAATTCGTCCCCCGATTGAGTATCGGCGGCCCCCGGGGTAGAGTTTCCGCTCGGATTGGGGAGATTTGCAATGAAACGGTTCATGGTAGCGGCGCTTGCTGGCGCCGCGTTGGTGTCGCTTGGCGCGGCGCATGCGGCGATCCTGGTTCCGGTCGCGGAGTTTCCGGGCAGCCAGCCGGGGAGCACGACGGTGTTCGGCGTCAACGACCGCAAGGAGGTTTCCGGCTCCTACACCGACAGCGGCGGCATCCAGCACGGGTTCTTCGGCCATCCCGACGGATCGAACTACGCGAGCTTCGACTACACCGACAATCTCGTCGACGGCACCGTGGCGCGCGGCCTCGACAATGCCGGGTTCATCACCGGCTTCGCGCCGGCGACCAATGAGGGCCTGCTCTTCGGCTACGAATTCCTGCGCAAGCCGAACGGCACGATGATCACCCTTGGCAAGGGCAACGCCAACAACTTCGCGCCGTTCGACGGCATCGCGCAGGGGATTTCGACCAACGCCAGGTCGACCGGGGATTACTGGGACACGGTGAACTTCATCCGCTTCGGCTACACGGCCACCCGCGGCAAGTACAAGGGCGACATCGTCCTGCCCATCAGCACCAACCGCGTCGCCGGACGCGGCATCGACAAGCACGGCAACACCGCCGGCTTCTTCACCGCCGGCGGCGCGATCCACGGTTTCTTCATCATCGGCGGCGTCTTCAATCAGGTCGACTATCCCGACGCATCGGCGATCGCCAGCTACATCGAAGCGCTGAACAATCAAGGCATGACCGCGGGCCAATGGGATGACGGCACCGGCAATCTGCAGTCCTTCCTGCTGGACACCAACACCTCGACCTTCACACCGATCACCGTGCCGGGCGCAACCTATGTCCAGGTGTTCGGTCTGAGCGACAAGGGCCTTGCGACGGTCAACAGCGATGTCGGCGCCTTCATCTATTGTGCGTTTGCCGACCCGACGAAATGCCCGGGCGGCGGCACCGATGTCGGGCAGATCAAGAGCATCCACGTCGATCCGTCGTCCTTCCTGCGCTACAGTGCGCCGGCGAAGACGGCCGTCACTTCCATCCGGGTGAAGCTCAAGAACGCGCACATGACGCAACCCTGAAGGCACGGGCTTGCGGAGAATCGGGAGAGGACGGCCTCTCCCGGTTTCCCGCCTGCCGGCCTTTGCGCTAAGGCATTGTCTCGGCTGAGCAAACGCGGCGGCTTTCAAATACAGGCCGCAACTCCTATCTCTTGGGGGCCCTTACCGAAGAGGCTCCGATGCCGGGCGTGCTCCTGATCCTGATTGCCGTCGTGATCTTCATCGCGATCACCGGCTTCCGCGTCGCTCAGCAATACGAGCGCGCGCTGGTCTTCCGTTTCGGCCGCTACACCGGCACGCGCGGGCCGGGACTGTTCTGGATCGTGCCGCTGGGCATCGAGAGGGCGCTGAAAGTGGACCTGCGCGTCTTCACCGACGGCGTCGAGCAGCAGGAGGCGATGACGCGCGACAACGTGCCGGTGAAGGCCAATGCCGTCATCTGGTACCGCATCGTCAAGCCCGACCTCGCCATCATCGAGGTGCAGAATGTGCGCAACGCGGTGATCCAGGTGGCGCTGACCACCTTGCGCAACATCATCGGCCAGCATTCGCTCGACGACGTGCTCAAGGAGCGCGAGCAGCTCTCCGGCATGCTCAAGGACCGCGTCGATCAGGTGACGGAAGCGTGGGGCGTCGAGATCCAGAACGTCGAGATGAAGAATGTCGAGATCCCGGCCTCGATGCAGCGCGCCATGGCGCAGGAGGCCGAGGCGCTGCGCGAGAAGCGCGCGCGCATCATCAAGGCGGAGGCCGAGCTCGAAGCCGCGCGCAAGCTGCGCGAGGGCGCGGAGGAGCTGATGCGGACGCCCGCCTCGCTCGAGCTGCGCCGCATGCAGATGCTGACCGAGATCGGCGCCGAGCAGAATACCATGACGGTGGTGATGATGCCGAGCGAGTTCGTCTCCGCCGCGCGCGCCTTCGCCGAAGGCGCGCCTGTGCTGCCGAAGGAAAATGGGTAGTGCGCTCTTCGGCCTGATTTTCTCTCCGCGCCGCCGACGCGTGGGCCGCCGACCACCTCACAGTAGACATCCTATGGGATATCATCTAGTCTGGCCTTGTGCTTCGGGCCGTTATCGATACCTCGGTCGTCGTTGCGGCTGTTCGCAGCCGTTTGGGCGCGTCGAATGCATTGTTACGGCAAGCGGCGGCCAGACGTCTTTTGGCGATCGCGACGCCTGCGCTTTTCTTGGAGTACGAGGACGTTCTAAAGCGGCCCGAACAGAAGCGCGCTCACGGCATGGATGATGGTCTCGTCGACGGATTTCTGGCGGCGTTGGCGAGCGTTCTCGAGCCGGTCGATGTACACATTGCCTGGAGGCCGCAACTGCGCGATCCTTCGGACGAAATGGTCTTGGAAGCAGCGATCAACGGCCGGGCCGATGCGATCGTCACCTTCAACGTCAGGGATTTCGCGGTTGCCTGTGAGCGCTTTGGATTGATGGCTGTCCCGCCGTCCGTGGCATTGAAGAGGGTGTGATATGAGCAAGTCGACCTATCCGCTCAAACTTCCGGTCTCGATCAAATCCGCCGCCGCCAGGCTGGCGAAGGAGGATGGAGTTTCTCTCAATCAATGGATCGCGGCCGCGGTCGCCGAGAAGGTGGGCGCTATAGAAACTGCGGCCCAATTCTTCAAGCGCCGCGCCGGGAAAGCAAAGCCGAAGGACATGCTTTGGTATCTCGATCGGGCACCCGCGAAGGCACCGGTCAGCGGCGACGAGAAGGGGTGATGACGCCCGCCTCGCTCGAGCTGCGCCGCATGCAGATGCTGACCGAGATCGGCGCCGAGCAGAACACCATGACCGTGGTGATGATGCCGAGCGAGTTCGTCTCCGCCGCGCGCGCCTTCGCCGAGGGCGCGCCTGTGCTGCCGAAGGAGAAGGACTGATCGCGCTCAGTGCGGCCGGTAGTCCTGCGAATGGGTGGCGCGCAGGGCGGTGGCGCCATGATGCGCGAGCGCATGCTCCCAGGAGAGATACTCCTCGATCGACAGGGCATAGCGCTCGCACGCCTCGTCGAGGCTGATCAGGCCGCCGCGCACGGCCGCCACCACTTCGGCCTTGCGCCGCCAGACCCAGCGCGTCTTGCGGGGCTTGGGGAGATCCGCCAGCGTCAGGCTGCGGCCGTCGGGTCCGACCACATATTTCGCATCCATTCTGCCATCACGTCCCATTGTACTCGTGTCCCTGGTTGTCTTCCCCGTCTCCGTCGAGGGGATAAAGCCCAGGGCTGTGGCCTGGTTGCCTGCGCCAGGCGTGGACCTGCGAATCCGGTTGACGAATAGTTGACGGCATCGTTCGAATGCGCCGAAGGATCGCTCATGCCCAAGGACTATCTGCCCTATCTGGCGCCGCTGCTGATCGTGGCGGTCATCGCGCTGCGCATGACGCGCTTCTCCAAGCCGGTGAAGGTGCGGCCCGGCCGGCTCTGGATCGGGCCGGTCTATATTCTGGCGGCGATGCTGTTTCTGCTGCTCAATCCGATGCTGGGAAATCCGCTGGCCAGTCCCTATGCGATCCCGCTTTATGCGGCGGCCATCGTGGTCGGCATCGGCGTCGGCTATTTGCGCGCGCGGCATCAGGAGTTTTCGATCGACCCCGAGACCGGCGACGTGATGAGCAAGGCCTCGCCGGTGGGCCTCATCCTGGTGCTGGCGATCTTCGTCCTGCGGTTCGGATTGAGAACATGGATGGGCGGGGCATCGCCCGATCCCAGCCGGCCGATCCCGCCGCAGCTCGTCCTCTCCACCGACGCGATGCTGTTCTTCGCGTTCGGCATGGTCACGGCCTCCGCCTGGGAGGTCTGGCGGCGCACAAGGCCGCTGGTCCTGGCGCATCGCGCAGGGCAGGGGCCGAAGTGAGGCCGCTTGTGTTGCTCGGGCGTTCCCTATAGTGTCCGCCGCCTTGCGCGTCAGGCTGCGGCGGCTGCGCCGCATTTTTCCGCTAAGCCTCTGAACTTCAAGGACAAATCATGGCCCGAGTCACCGTCGAGGATTGCGTCGACAAGATCCCCAACCGGTTCGACCTGGTTCTGCTCTCCGGATTCCGGGCGCGCCAGCTCTCCGGCGGCGCGGACACGATGGTGGACCGCGACCGCGACAAGAACCCCGTCGTCGCGTTGCGCGAGATCGCGGTCAAGGCGCTCAAGGCCGAGGAGCTCAAGGAAGGCTATATCCGCTCGCTGCAGAAGCATGCCGAGGTCGACGAGCCGGAGGAGGTGCGCGAGGCGAGCGACGACCGCGAGGATCCGCTGCATCGCCAGGTGACCGAGGAAGAGCTGCTGCGCGCGCTCACCTCCGAAGCCCAGCGCCGCGCCGAGCCGCAGCCCGAGCCCGAAGCGGATTACGAGGAGTAGCCGTCATCACCCGGTCGCGCGCTTGGCGCGATCCGGGTGACCCAATTTGTTTTTCCAAGGTGAAAGAAATTGGATCGCCCGAACGCTTTCGCGCCGGGCGATGACGTATTTGTTTTGGCTACCCAATGCCCTTCAATGCGGCCGCGGTGGCCAAAGCCCCCTGATGGCGAAGCACCAGTGGATTTTCTCCACCGGCCTGTCCGGGCGCTCGTTGTCCGGACGTTTCGAGACCAAAGCCGCGCTGCGCAGATCCGGCAAAGCAAACGTCGTCTTGCCGTCGCCGCCGTAGCGCGTACCCAGCAGTGCGAAAAGCGCGGTGTGTTGCGTGATCGGCATCAGCTGCCCCTCCGCGCGGACCCATTGCTCGGGGCAATAATCGTAGGGCATCGCCCGGACCTCGCCCATGTAATGATCGTCAAAGGCCAATGCCTGGCCCGTCAGCGCCAGAAGCGCGAGCGCCGCTAGAGTCTTCTTCATGTTGAATCCCTCCCTGATCGCCGGAAGGTAGCAGGGCCGGCGGCAACGTCCACTGTCAACATGGCCCCCGAAATGCCCCGCACGAGGGCCCGATCGCGGCTGCGGTATTTTGACTCCGGACTCAGCGAATCGCGCCAAACCACGAAAATTCCTATATATTGCTTCGCAGCATGAGCAGTTCGACTCAGCCCGGTCCACGTCCTGCCGGGACCGAGGGTGCAATCCCCCCGCCTGTCCCCGTGGTCGCGCGCCCGCAGGCCAAGCGCGCCATGATGCGCCAGACCGAGCTGGTCAGCAGGGTCAAGGCCTACGACCCCGGCGCCGACGAGGCGCTGCTCGACAAGGCCTATGTCTATGCGATGAAGGCGCACGGCAAGCAGTTCCGCGCCTCGGGCGATCCCTATTTCGCCCATCCGCTGGAAGTCGCCGCGATCCTGACCGACTTGAAGCTCGACGAGGCGACCATCGTCACGGCGCTGCTGCACGACACCGTCGAGGACACCCTCGTCACCCTGGACGACATCGAGGCCAATTTCGGCAGCGAGATCGCCGGCCTGGTCGACGGCGTGACCAAGCTCTCCCAGCTCGAGCTCTTCAGCGAGCGCACCAAGCAGGCGGAGAATTTCCGCAAGCTGATGCTGGCGATGTCGAACGACATCCGCGTGCTGCTCGTCAAGCTCGCCGACCGGCTGCACAACATGCGCACCATCGGCTTCATCGAGGATGCCAACAAGCGCCGCCGCATCGCCCAGGAGACGCTCGACATCTATGCCGCGCTGGCGGGACGCATCGGCATGCAGAACATGCGCGAGGAGCTCGAGGATCTGGCCTTCGCCGAACTGCAGCCCGAGGCGCGCCAATCCATCGTCTCGCGCATCGCGCAGCTGGAAGACATCCGCGTCGACCGCGTCGTGCGCATCGCCGAGCAGCTCAAGAGCAAGCTCGCCGAGCACGGTCTCGCCGCCCAGGTCAGCGGGCGCGCCAAACGGCCTTATTCGATCTGGCGCAAGCTCAAGGACAAGCAGCTGAGCTTCGAGCAGCTTTCCGACATCCTGGGCTTCCGCGTCATCATGGCGACGACCGAGGATTGCTATCGCGCGCTCGGCATCCTGCACACCAACTGGCGCATGGTGCCCGAGCGCTTCAAGGATTTCATCTCCACCCCGAAGGCCAACGGCTACCGCTCGATCCACACCACCGTGATCGGGCCGGAGCGCCAGCGCGTCGAAGTCCAGATCCGCACCCAGGAGATGCACGACGTGGCGGAGCGCGGCGTGGCGGCGCATTGGCGCTATCGCGAGCATCTCGAAGCCGGGGACGGCGGCGAGTCCAGCGCGCTCGAATGGCTGCGCGACATGGTCGAGCTGCTCGAACGCGGCGACAGCGCGGAAGAGTTCCTCGAGCATTCGCGCCTGCACATGTACCAGGACCAGGTCTTCTGCTTCACCCCCAAGGGCGATCTGATCTCGCTGCCGCGCGGCGCCACGCCGATCGACTTCGCCTATGCGGTGCACACCGACCTCGGCAATCACTGCGTCGGCGCCAAGATCAACGGCAAGCAGGTGCCGCTGCACACCCCGCTCCACAACGGCGCGCAGGTGGAGATCATCAAGACGCGCGAGCAGACGCCGTCGCCGCTGTGGGAACAATTCGTCGTCACCGGACGGGCGCGCGCCGAGATCCGCCGCTTCCTGCGCCACGCGGCGCGCGACGAACACGTCGCTTTCGGCCGCAAGATCCTGGAAAAGACGTTCGCGGACGAGGGCTTCGCGCTGACCGACAAGGCGATCGAGGAGGTGGCCAGGAAGCTGCGCATGGCCAAGGCGGAAGACGTGCTGGCCGAAACCGGCCGCGGTTCGCTGCGCGGACGCGAAGTGCTGGAGGCCGTGTTCCCGGAGATCAAGACCGATCCCGCGCGGCGCCGGCCGGCGCCGACCAGGCCGGGCGCCCGGGGAAAGCCGATCTCGCTGCGCGGTTCGAAGGAAGGGATTTCCTATCACCTGGGCCAATGCTGCCATCCGCTGCCCGGCGACCGCATCGTGGGTCTGCGCGTGCCGGGCGAAGGCATCGTCGTGCACACCATGGACTGCGAGGAGCTGGCCCGAGCCGAGACCGACATGGACGAATGGCTCGACGTCGCCTGGAACGCGCGCGCGGCGAGCGAGGAGGAGCCCAACGTGGCGCGCATCATCGTGCGCACCGAGAACGTGCCCGGATCGCTCGCGGCCATCGCCACCGCGATCGGCTCGAACGGCGGCAACATCTCCAATCTCAAGGTCGCCGCGCGCAATCCGCTGTACTTCGAGTTCCTGATCGACATCGAAGTGCGCGACGTCGCCCATCTGCAGAACATCATCGGCGCGCTGCGCGTCAACGCCGCCGTCGAGTCCGTCGAGCGCGTCCGCGACCGGGAGCGCGCGGTATAGGAATATCGTGCTCCCGACGCTGCAGAGCACAATACGCTGGCCGGCCTACAGCCGGTCGAATCCGCGCGGTGATTCGTGGCTTACGGGATTTTAATCACAGCTTTTGTTTATCGGAGAGCTTCCCGCAACGGTAGTTTTGTGGAGGATTCACCGTTGGGATTTTGGGGGCCTGAATCATGACGCCGAAGGTTTTGCGCGGTTCGCCCGGGACATGGCTTGGGCTTGGCATCGTGATCGCCCTCATAGGTCTTGTTCTCGTTCATCTGACAAGCAGAGGCTCCGATTGGCTCCCTCTGGCCGGATTTATCGCCACTCTGATCGCGACGATGTGCCTGTTCATCGCGTGCGGGCTGGCAATCACGAAAACCGCTTTCGGAATTCTACGCGGCAGCGGCAATACCTACAGCCTGTCGCGTTTGCAGATGGCCGCGTGGACATGGCTGATCCTGTCGGCGCTGATCGCAGTCGCGGTCGCCCGGCTATGGGATCAGGCGGGCAGTGCGGCGGACGCACTGAACATCTATGTCCCGTCCAATCTGTTCATCGTCATGGGTATTTCGTTCTTCACTGGCGCCGCCGCTCCCGCATTGCTGTCGCTGAAGACAACAACGGCGCCGACGGCCGGGCAATTGGAGACGGCGCGGCAGCGCATGGATGAATCGAATGTCGTCAGCAACGGCCAGCTCATCGTTCGTTCTCTGGCAGAAACCCCGCATTTCGGTGACCTGGTGGAAGGCGATGATGTCGCGACCGCGGGTACGGTGGACATCAGCAAGGTGCAGCAGCTCCTGATCACGATACTGTTGCTGGGGGTCTATTTCGCCATGCTGTGGGACCTTTTCGCCTCGAGCGGCCAAGATGGGCTGCTCTGGAATATTCCGGGCGATCAGCTTCAGAATTTGATCAACCAGGGCAGTTTGCGCTGCGGGTTCAATACCGCGCAGGAGGCCCTCAAGGCGGGGTGCGGAACCGGATGGACGGCGCTGCCGGATTTCCCGGGGTCGCTGGTCACGCTGCTCGCCGTCAGCCACGGGGGCTATCTCGCCTACAAGGCTGCACCGCGCGCGGCGCCGGACGGCGCTGGAACCACGGGCACGAGCGCGACGCCGGATCAGGCCAAAGCGGTAGGTTAGGGGATCGTCATGGCAACCGTCTTCGACTGCACGCAAGATTGTTCGGCAAAGGCGCCTGCGATAAAGGCTGCCGGCTACGACACGGTATTGCGCTATTACAGCGTCAACGCCTGGAAACGCATGGAGCCGGCCGAAGCGCGCAATCTCGCAAGTGCGGGTTTGCGCATCGGCGTTGTCTACCAGGATCGCCAAAATCAGACTGCCGATTTTTCCGAGTCGAAGGGCAAGAACGCAGGGACCAATGCGCTGAATTACGCGCAGAACTCGATCATGCAGCCGGAAGGCTCCGGCATCTATTTTTCCGCGGATTTCGATCCTGCGCCCGATGACGTGACGAATTGCATCCTGCCATTTTTCAAGGGCGTGCGTGCGGCCCTGACGGGGGCAGATGGAAAATCGCCGTATCGGATCGGCATCTACGGCTCCGGCTTGACCTGCCGCATGTTGCTTGAGGCCAATCTGGTGGAGCTGGCTTGGCTGGCGCAATCGACGGGTTTCCGCGAATACGACAGCTTCCTGTCCTCGAAACGATGGCATTTGAGCCAAAGAATGCCATCCAATCTGCTCGGACTGGGCGTCGATCTCGACGACACCAATCCCCAACAGCCTGATTTCGGGGCGTTCGCTTTGGGCGCCGACCATTTCGGGCCCGCACTGCCGGCCGGCGGCGAAAACTACACCGTCAATGCCAGCAACGGCCTGAGAGTGCGGGGGGGACCCGGGCTCGAATTCGACGTTGTCAATGTGCTTGCCCAAGGAAGCGCCGTGACGGTTGTCGGCCGCGACGGCGATTGGGCTCGGATCGCCAAGCCGGGAAATACCGCTTCCGATGGATATGTGTTCGCGGCCTATTTGAAGTCTGCCTGACGACCGCCGTCCGATCGGGGCAATGGCGTGCGCGTTCGTGGGCCAGCGGCGACGGCGAAGGATTGTGGGGGCCAGAGTCTGCTATAATATCGCGGGCAATGACCAAGCTCCGTCTCGGCGTCAACATCGACCATGTGGCGACGATCCGCAACGCGCGGGGCGGCGCGTTTCCCGATCCGGTGCGCGCGGCGAAGCTCGCTGCGCAAGCCGGCGCCGACGGCATCACCGCGCATCTGCGCGAGGATCGGCGCCATATCTCCGACGCCGATATCGAGCGCCTCTCGCGCGAGATCGACCTGCCGCTCAATCTCGAAATGGCGGCGACGGACGAGATGCTCGCGATCGCGCTGCGTCACAGGCCCCACGCCGCCTGCATCGTGCCGGAGAAGCGCGAGGAGCGCACCACCGAAGGCGGCATCGACGCGGCGGGACAGCACAACCGCCTCGCGCCGCTGGTGCGCAGGCTGGGCGAGGCGCGCATCCGCGTCTCGCTGTTCGTCGAAGCCGACCGCCGCCAGCTCGATGCGGCGAAGTCGCTCGGCGCGCCGGTGGTGGAGCTGCACACCGGCGCCTATTGCGACAGCGCCGGCGAAACGCGCGAGAAACATCTCGCCGCGATCCGCGACGCGGCCGCCTATGGCGCCTCGCTGGGCCTGGAGATCCATGCCGGACACGGGCTGAGCTACGACACAGTCGCTCCCATCGCCGCGATCCCCGAGATCCGCGAGCTCAACATCGGCCATTTCCTGGTTGGCGAGGGGATCTTCGTCGGATTGGAGGCATCGATCAAACGGATGCGACAGTTCATGGATGAAGCCCGCAAATGATGTGCTTTCGGATGTCGTGCTCTTTTGCCGAAACTAGAATCTCACGCGGAGACGCGGAGACGCGGAATGAAGTGCGTCTTCTCCGCGACTCCGCGACTCCGCGTGAACCTCTTTTTCGGCTGGATGGCCGGGACACGCCCGGCCATGACGGTAAGGCACCATGATCATCGGGCTGGGCAACGATCTCGTCGACATCCGGCGCATCGAGAAGACCATCGAGCGCTTCGGCGAGCGTTTCATCGAGCGCATCTTCACCGATGTCGAGCGGGCGAAGTCCGACCGCCGCGCCGAGCGCGCCGCCTCCTATGCCAAGCGCTTCGCGGCGAAGGAGGCCTGCGCCAAGGCATTGGGCACCGGGCTGAACCGCGGCGTCTTCTGGCGCGACATGGGGGTGGTGAACCTGCCCGGCGGCAAGCCGACGCTCAAGCTCACCGGCGGCGCGCTGGCGCGGCTGGCGGCGATCACGCCGCCGGGTCATAGAGCCTTGATCGAATTGACGATCACCGACGACTATCCGCTGGCTCAAGCAATTGTCATCATCCAGGCCATTGCCGAAACGGATGGCGCACTTAAGTAAACCCGGCGCCTCGCCTTGACGCGGCCCCATCCGTCCGCTTTTGTCCGCCCCTCATGGAAAACGAGCCGGAAATGCCCGAGTTGAGCCCCCCGGCCGAATTGCCGGCCGACCCTGCCCAACGCCAGGCCGCGCCCGGCATGGAACAAGACCCCGTCGTTGTTGCGTCCGCACCGACGCCGCCGCCCGCCGCAACGGCCGCGACCACGGCGGAGCCCAAGGGCGAATCCTGGGTCGAGACGGTCAAGACGATCTTCTATGCGCTGCTGATCGCGCTCGTCATCCGCACCTTTTTCTTCCAGCCCTTCAACATCCCCTCAGCTTCGATGGAGAGCACGCTGCTGGTCGGCGATTATCTCTTCGTCGAGAAGTTCGCTTATGGCTACAGCCGAAGCTCCTTCCCGTTCCGCGCCTGGCCGGTCGGCAACTGGATGCATGGCCGGCTGTTCGGCTCCGATCCGGCGCGCGGCGACGTCGTCGTCTTCAAGATGCCGAACAAGAATTCGCCGGAATACATGGAGGATTTCATCAAGCGCGTGGTGGGCCTGCCCGGCGACCATATCCAGGTGCTGAACGGCCTTCTCTATATCAACGGCAAGGTCGTCCCGCGCACCGTCATTGCGCCCTATGTCGAGACCGACGCCTTCGGCATGATCCACGAAGTGCCGCGCTACCGCGAGACGATGCCCAACGGCGTCAGTTACACCGTGCTCGACCGCATCCAGGAGAGCAACGAGGACAACACCCAGGTCTTCGTCGTGCCGCCCGGCAACTACTTCATGATGGGCGACAATCGCGACAATTCCGACGACAGCAGGCTCGATGTCGGCTTCGTTCCGGCGGAGGACCTTGTCGGCAAGGCCGAATTCCGGTTCTTTTCCATCGATGAAAGCGCCGTCTGGTACAAGCCCTGGACCTGGCCCGGAGCCATCCGCTTCGGCCGCATGTTCACGCCCATTCGCTGAGTTGGAAGAGCGCCTCGGCCATCGCTTCCAGGATGAGGCTCTGCTCAAGCGCGCGCTGACCCATGCCAGCGCCGATGCGCAGCGCTCCAACGAGCGGCTCGAATTCCTGGGCGATCGCGTTCTCGGACTCGTCGTCGCCGAGAAGCTGCAAGCGCTCTATCCGCAAGACAACGAAGGCGCGCTGGCGCTGAAGCTGAACGCGCTGGTGCGCCAGGAGGCCTGCGCCGCCGCCGCGCAGGTGGCGGGGCTGGGCGATCATATCGTGCTGGCGAAATCGGAGATGGCGAGCGGCGGACGCGGCAGGCCGGCGATCCTGGCCTGCGCCTGCGAGGCGGTGATCGCGGCTCTCTATCTCGATGGCGGGCTGGACGCCGCGCGCAGCTTCGTCGCGCGGAATTGGGAGCAGGCCTTCGCTTCGCTGACGCAGGACATGCGCGACGCCAAGACCTCGCTGCAGGAATGGGCCCAGGCGCGCAAGCTCGCGCCCCAATACCGCCAGGTGGGACGCGAGGGCCCTGACCACGCGCCGCGCTTCACGGTCGAAGTCAGCGTGGCCGGCTTCGGGCCCGAGACGGGCGAGGGCGGCTCCAAGCGCGAAGCGGAACAGGACGCGGCGCGCCGGCTGCTGGACAAGATCGGATGACGCGCTGCGGTTTCGCCGCCGTCATCGGCGCGCCCAATGCCGGCAAGTCGACCCTGGTCAACCGGCTCGTCGGCGCCAAGATCGCCATCGTCACGCCCAAGGTTCAGACCACGCGCATGCCCGTGCGCGGCGTGGCGATCCGCGGCGAGACGCAGCTCGTCTTCGTGGATACGCCAGGCATCTTCAAGCCGAAGCGCCGTCTCGACCGCGCCATGGTGATTTCGGCTTGGGCCGGCGCGAAAGACGCCGACGCCATCGTGCTGATCGTCGATGCGGCGGATCTGGTTGCGCAACCCGAAGGCTATGCCGCGAACGACACTGCGGCCATCGTCGCCAGGCTCAAGGAGGACGGCGCCAAGGCGGCGCTGGCGCTCAACAAGATCGACGGCATGAAGCGCACCGACCTGTTGCCCTTGATCGAGCGGCTGAACGATGCCGCGGTGTTCGAGCGCGTGTTCCTGATCTCGGCGCTGCGCGGCGAAGGGGTGGAGGATCTGGCGGCCTGGTGCGCCGAGCGCATGCCGCAAGGCCCGTGGCTGTTCCCGGAAGACCAGGCGGGCGACATGTCCTCGCGCCTGCTCGCCGCCGAGATCACGCGCGAGAAGCTGTATCTGCGCCTGCATGACGAGCTGCCCTATGCCAGCACGGTCGAGACCGAGAAATGGGAGGAGCGCAAGGACGGCTCGGTCAAGATCGACCAGACGATCTATGTCCAGCGCGACGGCCAGAAGGCGATCGTGCTCGGCAAGGGCGGCGCCACGATCAAGAAGATCGGCGAGCTGGCGCGCACCGAGCTCGAGGAGATCCTCGGCCGGCGCGTGCATCTGTTCCTGTTCGTCAAGGTGCGCGAGAACTGGGCCGACGAACGCGAACACTACCGCGAGATGGGCCTGGAGTTCCCGGAGGAGTGAGCTCGCAAAGTCCCCCCTCCGGCGCTTCGCGCCACCTCCCCCGTGAACGGGGGAGGATGAGTTGTAGCTTGCCTCACTTATCCTCCCCCGCTTGCGGGGGAGGTGCCGAGCGCAGCGAGGCGGAGGGGGGCCATGGACTGGTCCGATGACGGCATCGTGCTGTCGGTGCGGCCGCTGGGGGAGAGCGGGGCCGTCCTCGAAGCGCTGACCCGCGATCACGGCCGGCACATGGGTTTGGTGCGCGGCGGTGCGTCGCGCAAGCTCAAGCCCATCCTGCAACCCGGCAACACGCTGCATCTGCATTGGCGGGCGCGGCTGAGCGAGCATCTGGGCAGCTTCACGCCGGAGCCGGCGCGCGCCCGAGCCGGCGAGCTGATGGAGGGCCGCCAATCGCTCGCGGGCCTCAATGCCTTTGCCGCCGTCGCCGGCGCCGCGATGCCGGAACGCGAGGCGCACGCCAATGTCTTCGAGGCGGGCGCGATCCTGCTTGACGCGATGCTCGACGACGGCCTCGACCATTGGGGCGCGCTCTATGTGCGCTGGGAGGCGGGGCTGCTCGACGCGCTCGGCTTCGGCCTCGATCTCACCCGCTGCGCCGCCACCGGGAGCGAAGAGGGGCTGCGCTACGTCTCGCCGCGCTCCGGCCGCGCCGTGTCGCAAGAGGCGGGCGCCGCCTATCGCGAAAGGCTGTTGCCGCTGCCGCCCTTCCTGCTCGGCTCGCAGAACGCGGTGACCGGCGCCGACATCGCCGCAGGCCTCAGGCTCACCGGCTATTTCCTGCTCGACCGCGTGCTTGTGCCGCACGGCAAGGACATGCCGCCGGCGCGATTGCGGTTGGAGGACATGGCGAGGAGCGAATCGTCGTAGATATTCCCTTCACTTTCGTCATCGCCCGGCTTGTCCGGGCGACCCATTTTTCTCACAAGAGGAAATTGGGTCGCCCGCATAAAGCGGGCGATGACGCGTGGTGGTGGTGGTGTAGGTGCCCGATACCAAAGACGACATCCGTCCTGAAGAGCTGAGCAAGGCGCTGGCCGAGCGCTATCTGGCCTATGCGCTGTCGACGATCACCCAGCGCGCGCTGCCCGATGCGCGCGATGGGCTCAAGCCCGTGCATCGCCGCATCCTGTTCGGCATGCGCAGGCTGGGCCTCGCGCCGGCGTCGGCGCCGAAGAAATCGGCCAAGGTGGTCGGCGACGTGATGGGCTCGTTCCATCCCCATGGCGACCAGGCGATCTACGACGCGCTGGTGCGGCTCGCCCAGGATTTCGCGGTGCGCTATCCGCTCGTCGAGGGCCAGGGCAATTTCGGCAATGTCGACGGCGACAACCCCGCCGCGATGCGCTACACCGAGAGCAAGCTCACGGCGGCCGCGCAGGACCTGCTCGACGGTCTCGACGAGAACGCGGTCGACTTCCGCGCCACCTATGACGGCAGCGACGAAGAGCCGGTGGTGTTGCCGGCAGCGTTTCCCAATCTGCTCGCCAACGGTTCCAGCGGCATCGCGGTCGGCATGGCGACGTCGATCCCGCCGCACAATCTGGGCGAACTCTGCGTTGCGCTCGTTGCGCTGATCGAGAACCCCAACATCCAGGACAGTACCCTGTTCAAGCTGGTGCGCGGACCGGATTTCCCGACCGGCGGATTGCTGATCGACGACGCCGCCAGCATCGCCGAGGCCTACAAGACCGGACGCGGGTCGTTCCGCGTGCGCGCGCGCTGGAAGCGGGAAGAGGGCAGCCGCGGCATGTACCAGATCGTGGTGTATGAAATCCCCTATCAGGTGCAGAAGTCCCGGCTGATCGCGGCGATCGCGGAGCTGCTGGAACAGAAGAAGCTGCCGCTGCTCGACGACATCCACGACGAATCCGCCGAAGACATCCGCATCGTGCTGACGCCGAAGAGCCGCACGGTCGAGCCCGAGCTGCTGATGGAACAGCTCTTCCGCCAGAGCGATCTGGAGACCCGCTTTCCCCTCAACATGAACGTGCTCGACAAGGGCCTGGTGCCGCGCGTGATGAGTTTGCGCGAAGTGCTTGGCGCCTTCATCGATCACCGCCGCGAGGTGCTGGAGCGGCGCGGGGCCCACCGGCTGGAGAAGATCGCCGCGCGGCTGGAAGTGCTGGAAGGCTATCTCGCGGTCTATCTGAACCTCGACAGGGTCATCAAGATCATCCGCACCGAGGACGAGCCGAAGCCGAAGCTGATGAAGGCGTTCTCGCTCAGCGAGACGCAGGCCGACGCCATCCTCAACATGCGGCTGCGGTCGTTGCGCAAGCTGGAGGAGATGGAGATCCGCGCCGAACACGACGCGCTGACCAGGGAGCAGAAGGACCTCAGGAAACTGCTCGGCTCCAGCAAACTCAAATCGGAGCGGCTGATCGAGGAAGTCAAGGCCATCGATGCCAAGTTCGGCCAGAAGACCGCGCTCGGCAAGCGGCGCACCGAAATCGCGGAGGCGCGCCTCATCGCGCAGGTCGAAGCGATCTCCGAGGAAGTCGCGACCCTTGCCGTCGCCGTCGAGAAGGAGCCGATCACCGTGGTCTGCTCCGAGAAGGGCTGGCTGCGCGCTTTCAAGGGCCATATCGAACCTTCGGATGCCGTGAAATACCGCGAGGGCGACCGCGAGCGCTTCTGGCTGCACGCCGAGACCACCGACAAGCTGATGATGTTCGCGACCGACGGCCGCTTCTTCACGCTCGACTGCGCCAAGCTGCCGGGCGGCCGCGGCAATGGCGAGGCGATCCGCACCTTCATCGACCTGCCGCCCGAAGCGGATCTGGTCGCGATGTTCGCGCATCGCGACGGCCGCAAGCTTTTGCTCGCCGCGACTTCCGGCCATGGCTTCATCACTAGCGAGGACGACGCGGTCGCGATGACCAAGGCGGGAAAGCGCGTCATGAACGTCAAGACCGGCGCCGAGGCCGCGGTCTGCCGCTTCGTCGACGGCGACTCCATCGCGGTCGTCGGCGAGAACCGCAAGATGCTGATCTTCGCGCGCGACGAGCTGCCCGAGATGGCGCGCGGGCAGGGCAATTACCTGCAGCGCTACAAGGACGGCGGATTGCTCGACGCCACGACCTTCACCTGGAAAGAGGGACTGAAGGACGCCAACAACCGCGAATGGCCGCCGTCGGAACTGAAAGACTGGCGCGGCGCCCGCGCCCAGGCGGGGCGTCTGGTGCCGAGAGGATGGGCGAAGAGCGGGAGGTTTGCGTAGGTTTCTCCACCTGCCAAACTGTCATCCCCGGCGAGCGCGCATTTTGGCGCGCGAGGGAAGGGGACCCAGGTGGGGCGTTATCTTTCCAGCTTAGGATTGTCATCGCCCGCTTCATGCGGGCGACCCAATTTCCTTTCTGGCAAAAAAATGGGTCGCCCGGACAAGCCGGGCGATGACATTATTGTGGGGGAGAAGGACAAGTTTCGACACCTGGGTCGCCTTCCCCTCGCGTTGCTCCCGCAACGCTCGGCCGGGGATGACAATGGAGTTTGTGATGACGTTCAGAGACATCCTCTACACCACCGACGGCCCGGTCGCGACGATCGCGCTCAACCTGCCGCAGTACAAAAACGCGCAAGGTTATCGCATGCTCGACGAGATCGATGCGGCGTTCGAGCTGGCGAAGGCGGACAAAGCGGTGCGCGTGGTGATCGTGCGGGGCAGCGGCGGGAATTTCTCCACCGGCCACGATCTCGGCACGCCGGAGGGGATGGAATATCGCCGCGCGCTCGGCGCCGCTCCTGGGATCGAGACCTATGATCAGTTCCGCAAATACAATCTCGACCTGCTGCTCAAATGGCGCAATTTCGAGAAGCCGACGATCGCGATGGTCGAGGGTTACTGCATCTATGCCGGCTGGATGCTGGCGGCCGCCTGCGACGTCGTCTTCGCGGCGGAGGATGCGCAATTCCTCGCCGGCTTCGTTGAATACATGTCGATCCCGTGGGACATCGGCATCCGCCGCGCCAAGGAGCTGTGCTTCGAGAGCCGCTTCATCGGCGCGCAGGAGGCCGCCGAGTACGGCTTCGTCAACCGCGTCCTGCCCAAGGCCGAGCTCGAGCGCGAGACGCATGCCTTCGCGCAGCGCGTGGCCGAGAACTCGCCCGGCGCGCTGCGTTTCGCCAAGGTCCAGATGAACAAGGCGCATGACGCGCAGGGCTTCGCCCGCGCCATCGAGGACTCGTTCGGCGATTACGTCGCGATGATGAACGTGCTCGCCGACGAGATGCGCGTCGAAGGCGGCCGCCGCCTCACCACCGTCGATCTCGCGGTCAAGGGCCGCAAGGGGGAACGGTTCGGGCAGTGACCGCATTCGTCATGGCCGCCACCGGGGACCGCCCTTCGCGTGGCCCGAGTGGAAGTCGGCGGCCATCCAGTTTGTTTCTTCTTGAATTCCACAACAATCGTCATCGCCCGCTTTATGCGGGCGACCCAATTTTCCTGATCTGGAAAAATGGGTTGCCCGGACAAGCCGGGCAATGACTGGTTATTGGAAAAGGTCGAACTGACATTGGATGGCCGGCTTAGACCCGGCCATGACGGTAAGAGGGTTTCCCTTTCTCCCCGAATACCCCTAGCGTCGGCGGGCAAAGAGGGAAGGGGCGGGCGTGAAGGACAACACCGAGGCGGCCGCGCCGCCCTATCGCTTCTATGTGCTCTTCGTCCTGACGCTGATCTATGTGGTCAATTATCTCGACCGCCAGATCCTGGGCATCCTGCTTCCCTATATCCAGAAGGAGTTCGTGCTCGACGATTTCCAGGGCGGATTGCTCTCGGGCACCGTCTTCGCCGCGATCTACGCGACCTTGAGCGTGCCGTTGGCGACGCTGGCCGACCGCATGAACCGGCGCAACATCATCGCCGCGTCGCTCGCCACCTTCAGCCTGATGACGGTGCTCTCGGGCTATGCGGGACAGGCCTGGCAGCTTGTCGTGACGCGCTTCTGCACCGGCATCGGCGAGGCGGGCACCGGCCCGTCGATCAACTCGATGATCGCCGATCTCTATCCGCCGCAGAAACGTGCCGGCGCGCTGTCGTTCTATTCGGCCGGCTTGAACATCGGGCTGCTGTTCGGCTTCTTCGGCGGAAGCTGGATGCTGCAGCATTATGGCTGGCGCTCGGCCTTCATCGCTTCCGGCGCACCGGGGCTTCTGCTGGTGGTGCTGCTGTTGACGACGGTGCGCGAGCCCAAGCGCGGCCTCTCCGATCATCTGGCGGATACCGGCGCGACGCCCACGCTCGGCGAAGTGATCGCGTTCCTCTGGACCCAGCGCTCCTTCCGCTGGATCGCGCTCGGCTGCGCGATGAGCGCGTTCGGCGGTTACGCCAACCTCACCTGGCTGCCGAAGTTTCTCATCGTCTCCCACCACATGACGCCGATCCAGATCGGCATCGCGCTGTCGCTGCTCACCGGCACCTTCGGTGCGCTGGGCACCTGGCTGAGCGGCGTGCTGGCCGACCGCTTCAGCCGGCGCGACATCAACTGGTACATGTATGTGCCGATCCTCTGCACGCTGGCCGCCGTGCCGTTCGCACCGGTGTTCTACCTCGTGCCGAGCACCACGGTGGCTCTCTGCGCGGCCATCGTCCCGGCGCTCTTCGGCGCGAGCTATCTCGGGCCGTCCTATGCGATGGCGCAGGGCATGGTGCCGCTGCGCATGCGGGCGCAGACGGTGGGCATCCTGCTGTTCGTCCTCAACATCCTGGCACTTGGCCTCGGGCCGGCGACGGTCGGGCTGATCAGCGTGCTGTTGAAGCCGACCCTGCATGAGGACTCGCTGCGCTACGCGCTGCTGGCGGGCGTGGTGACGTCCCTGCTGGGGGCCTTCTGTTACTGGCGGGCGACCAGAACCCTGAAATCGGACCTCGCGCGGGGCAGCTATACCGGCCCGGCCGCCTGATTTTTGCCATTGTTCGCCCGCGGAATCCTTGCGATCCTGTTAACCGCGTTCTGCCCCGGGATGGGACAGTCGCGGCCGGCATCGGCTATCGTCAGCGTGCGAGCGGACCCTGACCCATGCGTACCTTGACCGCGTTGAGCGCGATCTACCTGGCGAGCGCCGCGGCCTTCGGCACCGTCATCGCGTTCCAGCAAAACCCGGAGCTCCAGCGCGCGGCGCAACAGGCCGGCGAGCGGATCTGGCCCGGCATCCAGCGCGGCGCCGCCATCGCCAATGAGCGCGCCGTCAAGCCCGCGGCCGCGCAGCTCGTCGTCTGGGACAAGGCCTTCTTCGACTATATCGACCCGCCGAAGCAATTCGCGCGCGCGCAACCGGCGCCCAGGCTGGCCGCCGCCAGGCCCGCGCCGAAGGCCGAGCCTGTCGTCCATTTCGCACCGGTGACGGTGTCGCCGCCTGTCGCGGTGGCGAAGCTCGCGCCGCCCGAGGATCAACCCGCGTCGCCGGCCCTGCGTCCGTCCGTTCCCGACGACCAGGTCGCGAGCGCGCAGAAGCCGGCGCCGCTCGAGCTGGCGCCGCAGGCCGAGGCCGCGGCGCGTCCCGAGCTTGCCTCGCCCGGCGCGTCCGAGGTCAGGCGCGTGGTTCAGCGCCTCAAGGACAACCTGACCAGCGAGCTGCTCGCGAACTTCGAGCTCTTTCTCTATGTCAGCAAGGCCGAGGACGGTCCCTGGGCGCAGCGCATGTATGTGTTCCGCAAGCAGGCGAAGGGCGATCTCGATCTGCTCTACAACTGGCCGGTCTCGACGGGACGCGAACTCGTCGAATATGCGCCCAACGGCCAGCGCGCGCCGAGCTTCACGCCGCAGGGCTATTACGAGCTCGATCCCGACCGCATGTACCGGCATCACGTCTCCGGCCAATGGAACCAGTCGATGCCCTACGCCATGTTCTTCAACTGGGAGAGAGACGGGCTGCAGACCGGGCTGGCGATCCACGGCGCGACAAGCGAGGACGTCGCCATGCTGGGCAAGCGCGCCAGCGCCGGCTGCGTGCGGATCGCGCCCCAGAACGCGGCGCTGCTATTCAACCTGATCAAAACGCAGTACCGCGGCTTGGCGCCGCGCTTCGCCTATGACCGCCGCACCGCCACCATGAGCAACGACGGCCTGCTGATGCATGACGCCGAGGGCCATGTGAAACTGGCGGACGGTTACAAGGTCCTCGTCTTCATCGAGAACTACGGCGGCGACAACGTCGTCGCGGCGGTGTTCTGAGAGTTAAGGCTGGCGGCGCACACTGCGTCATCCTGAGGTGCCCGCCCGCGTGCTTCGAGGCTCGCTAACGCTCGCACCTCAGCATGACGCGGGCGGGCCTCGAAGGATGACTGCGCCTACAAATGCCCCGTCAGGAACCACAGCAGCAACACCAACGGGATCGGCACGCCGAGCAGGATCAACAGGCAGGATCGCATCGCTTTCCCCTTCGATCGCTCGGATATGGCGTCGATTTCGCGCAAGCCAAGGGCTAAAGCCATTTTCGATTTTACAGAATCAACTCCCAACCGTCATGGCCGCCCTTGGTCCGTAGCGTCAGCGTGCGGACGCCCTAAACAAATTTGCACGCGGAGGCGCGGAGCACGCGGAGCTGCGCTTTCCTCCGCGATTTTCCGCGGCTCCGCGTGAACATCCGGATGGCCGGGACCCGCCTACGCTTTCAGCTTCGGCGGGCAAGCATAGGTTCACACTCGGCCGCCGTGGCCTTGGCGAAGGCGGCGAGCCCGGCCATGACGATGGTGGTGTTTCAGGCTAGCCAGAAACTGCTTTAGGCGCGGCGCAGCTCGTAAAGGGCGATGGCGGCGGCGTTGGAGACGTTGAGGCTCTCCATCTTGCGATCGATGGCGATCGCGGCGGCGGCGTCGCAATGCTCGCGCACCAGCCTGCGGATTCCCGATCCCTCCGAGCCGAGCACCAGCGCCACGTCGCCCGCGCCGGCCGCGTCCTTCAAGGCGCTGTCGCCGTCGCCCACCAGCGCGATCCGCCAGAAGCCGCGCTTGCCCAATTCCTCCAACGTGCGCGCGATGTTGACGACGTGCACGACGGTCACGATGTCGAGCGCGCCGGAGGCCGCCTTGGCCAGCGCGCCGGATTCCGGGGCCGAGTGGCGATCCTGCACGATGACGGCGTTGACGCCGAACGCGGCCGCGGTGCGCAGGATCGCGCCGGTGTTCTGCGGGTCGGAGATCTGGTCGAGGATGAGCAGGATCCGCCGTCCGTCGCTTGGTGCCTCGAGAACCTCGTCGAGATCGCGCTGCGCCAGCGGCTCGCATTGCAGCGCCACGCCCTGGTGGATCGCGCCGGGAGGGAGCAGGCGCGTCACCGCGTCCGCGTCGGCGGTCTCGTGACGCACGCGCGCCAGCAGTTTGGGCCCGATCTCTTCCGCCGCGCGCGCCGTGAGCACCGCGCGCTTGAGCTTGCGGGCGGGATTGGCCAGTGCCGCGCGCACCGCATGCAGACCGTAGAGCCACAGCCCCTCGCCGCCGCGCGTATCGGGCTTGGGATAGAAGTGCCGGCGGTCGGGACGGGGCATGGCGCTGTTAAGCAGGCTTGCGGCCCGCAGGCAAATCGACATTGACGTCAGAAGCTACAACTGTTACATAAGTAACGGTATAGGTTGCCTTTACTGGCGGTATGTGTAGGATATAAACCATGAAATCGGAATCGGCGGTGATCCGCATTTCCCAGGCGCTGAACCTTCGGCTCGACGAGCTGGCAGCGAAGACCGGGAGGAAGAAGAGCTATTACGCCTCGCGCGCGATCGCGCAGTATCTGGAGGATTTGGAAGACTATTATGAGGCGAGGGAAGCCCTCAAAAACAGCAAACGGAGCTACAGCCTCGCTGAAGCAGCCCGGAAGCTCGGACTGGACGGTTGAGATTCTGGATCGCGCACTCGATCAGATTGCCGACCTCGATTGCCGACCTCGACCTTCCGATTCAGAAACGGATTTTCGCATTCCTGGCTCGGCTTCCCAGCTATCCCTCGCCGCGCTCGGTCGGGGAGGCTTTGTCGGGGAATTGGGCGGGGTATTGGAAATATCGGCTTGGGGACTACCGGCTCGTTTGCCAAATTCAGGACCGCCGCCTTGTCGTCATCGTCGCCAAGGCGGGCCACCGGCGTGACGTCTACCGCTGAGCGGAATTGATGACACGGCGTCATGCTTGGCTTTCGGCTCCCCCCAGGTTACCTTCCGGCCATGGAAAAATCGTGGGGCCATAACAGGGGCTTTTCCGCGGTAATCTTCTATTGACACTCGGGATTAAGCTCCTCATAACCCCCGATCCGCGGCGCGACACATCCGGAGGCCATCAACCGTTCTGACCCGTACGGGCGGGCGAAGCTTTTGCGCCACCGGCGATCGACAGGCAAGCAATTGAAATCCTTTGGAAAATCCAGGGGGAGTGTCCCGAGTGGCAAAGGGGGCGGACTGTAAATCCGCTGCGTCAGCTTCGTTGGTTCGAGTCCAACCTCCCCCACCAGTCTACGCTGCGCGAGCAGCGGAGACTGCCCGGCATAGCCCGCAGGGCGACGACGGGCCGGCGATTGGACCGCGCAGCTTCGCCTGGCAAGCCAGCCGGGCAGAAGAGAGTAGAGAGAGTAGAGAAGGAGAGTCGACTAAGGCGGGTGTAGCTCAATGGTAGAGCAACAGCCTTCCAAGCTGATGACGAGGGTTCGATTCCCTTCACCCGCTCCAGTCTTCGCTGTGGTCCTGAGCGACAGCGAAGGACGCGGAGACTGCCCGGCATAGCCCGCAGGGCGACGACGGGCGTGTATGGGTCCGCGCAGCTTCGCCTGGCACGCGAGCCGAAGGCGGACTGGTGACGAAAGAGTACTTACATACCGCGCAAGCGGAAGGAACGAGACGAAGGACACGGTTATGGCCAAGGCGAAATTCGAGCGGAACAAGCCGCATTGCAACATCGGGACGATCGGTCATGTCGATCACGGCAAGACGTCGCTGACGGCTGCGATCACGAAGGTTCTGGCGGAGACGGGCGGAGCGACGTTCACGGCCTACGACCAG
>JAFARO010000010.1 GCA_019245415.1 Alphaproteobacteria bacterium
CCAGCTCGCCCAGACCGCCGCCAAGCGCCACGCCCAGGAAGTGATGCGCTCGATCACCGAGATGGGCGTGCCGGCGTCGCGGCTCGCAGTCGCCTCGTCCACCGACCCCGGCGCGACGAGCAGCGAAGTGCGGGTGTTCGTGCGGTAAGGTTTGCCTACACCCCGCTCGCCTTGAACCAGGCGAGCATCTCGGACCAGCCCTGCTTGGCGTCCTTCTCGTTGTAGCTGTCGCGGTAATCGGCATTGAAGCCGTGCTGCGCATCGGCGAAGACCTCGATGCGCGAATTGGTCTTGCCGGCCTTGGCGAGCGCGGCGCGCATCGCGTCGATATCGGCGGCGATGATGTTCTTGTCGAGACCCGCATAGAGTCCCAGCACCGGCGCGTGCATCTCGGGCGCAAGCTCGATCGCGGTATGGGGCCGCAGCGCATTGTTCGTACCCGCCAGCGGACCGTACCAGGCGGCGCCCGCCTTGAGGTCGGGATTGTGCGCGCTGTAGAGCCACACCACCCGCCCGCCCCAGCAGAACCCGGTGATCGCCAGACGCGCTGCATCGGCGCCCTCACCGCGCGCGAAGGTGACCGCGGAATCCAGATCGCTCATCACTTCGTCGTCGGGCACCTTCGCGACGATATCGGTGATCATATCCTTGACGTGGGCCATATCGTATTTTCCGGGATCGCCGAAGCGCGCATAGAGCGACGGCGCGATGGCGTAATAGCCCTGCTTGGCGAAACGCCGGCAGAGATCCTTGATGTGCTCGTGCACGCCGAAGATCTCCTGCACCACCAGCACGACCGGCGCATGCGCCCGGCCGTCTGGGCGCGCGCGATAGGCGGGGATATGTCCGTCCTTGACCGCGACGCTGACTTCGCCCGCGTCGAGGCCGCGCGTGTCGGTGACGATGGCGGCGGCGTTGAGCGGTCCGGCCGCGAGCGTGAAGCCGCTGACCAGGCCGGTGGCCGCGAACGCGCGGCGGGTGAGGACGGCGTCCATGTCATATCCCTCCATAGATATCGCGATAGCTCTTGATGGCGCCGAGCGATGTGGCGGCGTAGATGCCCCGCGCGATCGCGCGCGCGATGCAATCGGCGGCGATATGGCCCAGCCGCATAACCTCGCGCTGCCGAATTCCCTCCAGCGGATGTTTGGCCGTCGACAGCGCGAACACCGCGTCGCCGTCGAACGGTGTGTGCACGGGCCGAAGCGCGCGCGCGAAACCGTCCGCCGCCATGACCGCGATGCGGGCGAGCTCGCTGCGATCGAGCGCTGCGTCGGTCGCGACGATGGCGATGGTGGTGTTCTCGCCGGCGCGGGGCAGTTTCATATCCGACGGCAGGTCGAGCGGCACAGGGGCGAACGCTTCGGGCCTGCGGCCGCCGAACTCGCCGTCCTGTTCGAAGGGAAAGGCCCAGAACGCATCGGTTCCCGGAATAATCGCGGAGCCGACGGAATTGACCGCCACCAGCGCTCCGACCGCAATCCCCTCCCCGGTCTGCGCGGAGGTGCTGCCGATCCCGCCCTTGAGACGCCCCGCCACCGCGCCGTAGCCCGCGCCTACCGTACCCAGCGAGAAGTCGAGCGCGGCGGCGCGCGCGGCCTGGGCACCGAGCCTGCGATAGGGCGGCTCGTCGCCCCAATCCTTGTCGCCGTCATTGGCGAGGTCGAACAGGATGGCACCCGGAACGATAGGGACGGGCGGCGCGCTCGGCCGGATCACGAAGCCGCGGCCTTGGGCACGCAGCACCTGCGTCACGCCGGCGGGCGCGTCCAGGCCGAACGCCGATCCGCCCGAAAGCGCGATGGCGTCGACTTGGCCGACCAGGGAGGCGGCATCCAGGGTCGCGACATCGCGTGTGCCCGGCGCGCCGCCGCGGATGTCGCAGACGGCCGCGGCCGGCGCATCGGCCATCAGCACCGTGACGCCGGTCGCGATGCGGGCGTCCTCTGCCTGGCCGACCTTGAGGCCCGCCACATCGGTGATGAGATTTCGCGCGCCCGGCCGGACCATGTATGTCAGGCTACTTCGGCCCGACCCGCGCGAGAAGAGAGGCGCATGACATCGCAGTCCCCGTTCCGGCAAATGGCGAGCGCGGCGCTCGTCGCCGGGCTCGCCCTCCTGGTCGCGACCCAGCCTGCCGCGGCGCGGCCCGCCCGCCATCACATGATCGCGGCGGCGAGCCCCGATGCCGCGAGAGCAGGGCTTCAGATGCTGCGGCGCCACGGCTCCGCGGTCGATGCGGCCATCGCGGCCCAGATGGTGCTGGCGCTGGTCGAGCCGGAATCCTCAGGCCTCGGCGGCGGAGGATTCCTCCTGCTCTGGAGTCCCAGGACGCATCGCATGGTGAGCTTTGACGGGCGCGAGACCGCGCCGGCCTCGGCGACGCCGGGCATGTTCCTGGACGCGAACGGCAAGCCCAAATCCAAGTTCGACGTCATCCCCGGCGGGCTCTCGGTCGGCGTGCCGGGCGAGCTCGCGATGCTGGCGAGGGCGCACAAGGAATACGGCCGCCTTCCCTGGAAGGTCCTCTTTCAGCCCGCGATCCGACTCGCGCGCCAGGGCTTTCGCGTCAAAGAAAAGCTCGCGGCCACCTTGCGCCAGTATCCGCAGATGGCGGCGATGCCCGACATCAAGGCCTATTTCTACAAGCGCGACGGCACGCCCTATGCCGCGGGCGAGATCCTGAAGAACCCAGCGCTCGCGCGCACCTTGGAGGAGATCGCCGCTCGCGGACCGGACGCGTTCTATCGGGGCCGCATCGCGCGGGACATCGTGCAGAGAGTACAGCACGCGCCGGTCAATCCGGCCAGCATGACGGTGGACGATCTCCGGCGCTACACCGCGGTCGAGCGCGATGCCGTCTGCGGCCCGTATCGCACATATAAAGTGTGCGCGATGGGGCCGCCGAGCTCCGGGGGCATCGCGGTGATCCAGATGCTTACGATGCTCGAACGCTTCGCGCCGTCCGAACTCGATCCCACCTCGCTCGAAGGCGTCCACCTCTTTACGCAGGCAAGCCGCCTCGCCTTCGCCGACCGGGCGCAATATCTGGGCGATCCCGCCTTCGTCGCGGTGCCGGTGAAAGGCCTGCTCGACGCGCGCTATCTGGCGCAGCGCGCAGCCCTGATCGATCCGGCCAAGGACATGGGAAAGGCGGCGTCCGGCCAACCCGAAGGGGCGGCATTCTTCGCGCCGCAGACCTCGCCCGAACATCCCGGCACGAGCCACATGGCGGTCGTCGACGACACCGGCGAAGTCGTATCGATGACGTCGACGGTGGAGGCGCCGCTCGGTTCGGAGATGATGGTCGACGGCTTCATCCTCAACAACGAGCTCACCGATTTCTCGCTCGATCCCATGCGCGACGGAAAGCCGGTGGCCGACGCCGCGGCGCCGGGCAAGCGCCCGCTCTCGAGCATGGCGCCGACGATCGTGCTCGATGCAACGGGCCGCTTCCGGCTGGCGACGGGATCGCCGGGCGGAGCGATGATCGTGGACTACGTGGCGCAGTCGCTGGTCGCGATGCTCGACACCGGCATGACCCCGCAAGCAGCGGTCGCGCTGCCGCATCCCGGCAACCTGAACGGCGCCACCTTCCTCGAGAAGGGCACCGCCCTCGAAGCACTGGCGCCGCAGCTCACCGCGATGGGCCACACCGTCGCCGCACCTGCGGTCGAGAAGAGCGGGCTGCATGTCATCGAACGCGTGAGCGGCGTCTATGTCGGCGCCGCCGATCCGCGACGCGACGGAGTCGTTCTGGGTGACTGATTTCCGGATGATAACCGATGGATATCACACTGACGATTTATCCAGTAAGCGTTGAACCCCTTCGCATGTGCACAAAAAGCGACATTCATTAAACGTTGAAATCAAATCGATTCAACTAAAGATGCTTTCCAGGCGAATCAAATCAAGCTAGCGTGAGAGCGGATGGACCCCATCCCCCCAAGGGCGATCACAGGAGAAAGTACCCCATGAAAGCGCGATTTCTGACGGCGACAATGCTGGGCGCGGCGTTCGTCTGCGTGACGGCAGCGGCACAAGCCTACGACCCGAATATCAAGAATGCGCGTCCGATGTTCGTCACCCTGCCCAACAACCACGCGCAGCATGGGCCGACGGTTCCGCCGCCGGCGAACCTCGCGCAGTGGAGCGGCAGCTTCACCGATCTCACCGGACATCACGTCACCTATGTGATGGCGGGTGCCAGCCCGTCGACGTCGAACACGACGACGACGATTCCGGTCTACATCATCCCGATCAAGATGGTGTACGGCTCGACCAACGGCAACATGACTTTCGATCCGGTGGCGCATATCCTCTCCAACGGACGCAACATCGTGCAGAACACGACGTCCTCGCCGTTGTTCACCAGCGACGTCAACTTCACGCAAGGCGGCGTCAATCTCGGCACGACGCAGTACATCGACGCCTTCCAGCGCGGCAATTTCTGGTCATCCGTCAGCAACAACACGAGCTATCACACGCTGCTCGGCGCTCCGACCGTTCTCACCGAGCAAACGATCAACGTCTCGCGCAGCCAAGGCAAGGTGATGAACAATCCCTTCGGCACCGGCAAAGTCGGCACCATGGGCATCAACGCCTTCGACGCGAAATTGCAGACCTTCATGAGCGGATTCGCGCAGATCAATCCGAGCGTGCTGCCGCTGTTCATCACCTATGACATCTATCTGACGCAGGGCGGCTGCTGCATCGGCGGCTATCACTCGGCCAACGGCGCCAATCCGAGCGGCCAGACCTATTCCTATTCGACCTATGTCGACTCCCCCGGCGCGTTTTCGCAGGACGTCTCCGCCATCAGCCATGAGCTCGGCGAATGGATGGACGATCCCTTCACCAACAATGCCGTCAACTGCACCGACAACAACATCCTGGAAGTCGGCGACCCGCTCGAGGGCAATGCCAATTACGGCAGCTATCACTACACCGACAACGGCTTCCAATATAACCTGCAGTCGCTGGTGTTCCTGGGCTATTTCGGCGCGCCGCGCTCGACCTCAGTCAATTCCTGGCTGAGCTTCCAGAACGACGAGGCGAATGTCTGCCCCGGTCAATAATCCTTCCCCTTGATCATCAACCGGCGGGCGGGCTCTCGAAGCCCGCCCGTTGCGTTTCGGCGCCGATGAGGACTTATGCCGTATGGGATCCGAGCATTTCGCTACGTTGAATTCCACTCGATCCAATCGCGCGCTTTGCAGACGGTACAAATCGCGCTAGCCTGAACGCGCATGGACTCATGCAGCTGGGGCGGTCAAAGGAGAGCAAATCTCATGAGATCGCAAATTCTGACGATGTGTTTGGCGGCCGCGACTTTCGCCTGCCTGGCGCGGCCGGCCGAAGCGAGCCCTGCGATCATCAGCGTCAAGCCGATGTTCGTCACTCTTCCCAACAACCACGCCAAGATCGCGCCGGGGCACGTGCCGGCGGGGCAATTGGTACAGTGGAGCGGCAGTTTCACCGATTTGACCGGACACCACGTCAGCTATGTGATGCCCGGCACCAATCCGGCGACGACCAACACTGCAACGACCATTCCCGTCTATATCGTTCCGATCAAGATGGTATACGGCGCCTTGAACGGCAACATGACCTTCGATCCGGTGGCGCATATCCTCTCCAACGGTCGCAACATCGTGCAGAACACGACGTCGTCGCCGCTGTTCACCAGCGACGTGAACTTCACCCAGGGTGGCGTCAATCTCGGCACCACGCAGTATATCGACGCGTTCCAGCGCGGCAATTTCTGGTCCTCGGTCAGCACCAATTCGGGCTACCACGTGCTTCTCGGCGCGCCGACGGTGCTCGCCGAACAGACGATCAACGTCTCGGCCGTGCAGGGCAGAGTGATGAACAATCCCTTCGGCAGCGGCAAGGTCGGGACCATGGGCATCAATGCCTTCGACACCAAGCTGCAGGGCTTCATCACCGCGCTCACGCAGATCAACCCGGCGGCGCTGCCCCTCTTCATCACCTATGACATCTATCTGACCCAGACGGGACAATGCTGCATCGGCGGCTATCATTCCGCGATCGGCGCCAATCCGGGCGGACAGACCTATTCCTATTCCACCTATGTCGACACTGTAGGCGCGTTCTCGCAGGACGTCTCCGCCATCAGCCACGAACTCGGCGAGTGGATGGATGACCCCTTCGTCAACAACGCCGTCAACTGCACCGACAACAGCATCATGGAAGTCGGCGACCCGCTCGAGGGAAGGGCCAATTACGGCGGTTATCACTACACCGACAACGGCTTCACCTATAACGTGCAATCGCTCGTGTTTATCGGCTATTTCGGCGCGCCGCGGAGCACGTCGGTCAACAGCTGGCTGAGCTTCCAGAACGACGAGGCGAATGTCTGCCCCGGTCAATAGTCCCTCTCCTTGATCATCAACGGAACGGGCGGGCCCAGTGCCCGCCCGTTTCGCTTCCGGCTCAGCGGGTGGCGACGACGAAGAGGCGCTGGAACGGGAACAGCGTCTTGGCCGACGCGCGCGCGGGATAGGCGGCGGCGAGGCGGGACTTGTATTCGCGCACATAGGCCTCGCGCTCGGAGCCTTCCAGCGCATTGAGGAACGGGCGCAATCCGGTGCCGCTCACCCAGCGATACACCGCATCGTCGCCGGTCAGCACCTGCAGATAGGTGGTCTGCCAGATGTCGAGCGCGGCGGTGAGCGGTTCGAGCACATCGTAGTAGCCCTCGGCCGTGCCCAGCACCATGTTGCGCACGTTCTTCAATCGCGCGGCCCAGGGGCCCTCGGCGGCGACCTCGCGCATGAGCCGATGGGACGGCTCGTTGAAGTTGACTGGCACCTGGAAGGCGAGCACCCCCTTGGGCTCGAGGTACGACATCAGCCGGCGGAGCAATTCGTCCTGCTTGTCCAGCCAGTGCAGCGCCGCATTGGCATAGATCACGTCGTAGCGCTTGGCCGGCTTCCAGCTCGGGATGTCGCCGGAATGCCAGGTGGCGCGGATTGCGGAGCGGCGCGCCTGGTCGAGCATCGCTTCGGACGAGTCGAGGCCTTCGAGCTTGGACTTGGGCCAGCGCCGCGCCAGCAGCGCGGTGGAATTGCCGGGCCCGCAGCCCAGATCGATCACATGCTCGGGCGATTTCTGCGGCACGCGCGCCAGCAGCTCCGCCGCCGGGCGGGTGCGCTCGTCCTCGAAGTCGAGATAGACCTTGGGATCCCAGCTCATGCGGCGTCCTTCCTGTCCGGAATATCGATGCGAAAACGCGTGCCGTCGGCTCCGGTATGCAGCAGCGCGATGTCGCCGCCATGGGCGCGCACCAGATCGCGCGCGATCGCCAGCCCAAGGCCCGAGCCGCCGGTGCGCGCGGCCCGCGCGAATGGCTGGAACAGCCTTGCGCGCATCGGGTCGGGAATGCCCGGGCCGTTGTCGGCCACCGAAAAGCTGACGCATCTGCCATGCCGCTCCGCGACGATATCGATGCGCGCGCCGCCGCGGCCGGCGAGCGCCTCGACCGCGTTGCGCAGCAGATTGAGCACGATGCGGTAGAGCTGCTCAGGGTCGGCGTCGATCTCCAGGCCCGGCTGGGCGGCGTTGACGAAGGCGATCGGCGTGGCGGCGATCTCGAGCGCGGCTTGCGCCGCGTCGTCGACCAGCGGCTTGAAAGGGATGCGCCTTCGTGCCGGGGGCCGCTCGTCGGCGCGCCCGTAGCGCAGGGTCTGCGTCGCCAGCGCCACTGCGCGGTCGAGCGAGGCGACGAGCCTGGGCGTCAGCCGCTTGACCACCGGATCCTCCACCGCCGACAGCCGCTCCGAGGCGAGCTGCGCGTTGGAGAGGATGTTGCGCAGATCGTGCTGGATGCGGGCGACCGCCGTCCCGAGCGCGGCCAGCCGGGTCTTCTGCTGCAATGATGCATAGAGATCGCGCTGCATCGCGGCGAGCTCGCGTTCGGCAGTGCCGATCTCGTCGCGCCGGCCGGAGGGCGAAACGATGGCGCCGGAATCCTCGGGGTTGTCGCGGAAGCGGATCATCGCCGCGCTGAAGCGCTCCATCGGCCTGACGAAGACGAAGAACAGCGACAGGAACAGCAGTAGGGCCGCCACCGCCGAGACGAACAATCCGGTCATCAGCACCCGCCAGGCAAACGCCACCAGCGCGGTGCGGATCGGCTGTTCGCTCAGGATGATTCCGATGGAGCGCGCGCTCTGGATGCGGGTGGGCGCGGTGACATGCAGGATGCGGTCGCCGCGATGGAACAGGCAGGACAAGGCCTCGACCATTTCGCGCCCGAAGCCCATCTTGTTGAGATCGATGGCGACGTCGACCTTGGTCGGCTGGCGGCCGAGATCGAAATAGAGCCGCTGGTCGGGGAGCGTGAGGAACACCGCCTGCGCGCCGGCGCGCTTCAAAATCGCGGTGCGCATGGCTTCGGGCAGCTCGCTCCCCCCCGGCAAGGTGAAGGGGAGGAAGGCGAGCTCCGCCGCGTCGGTGTGGTTGCCCAGAAGCTCGCGGTAATATTGCCCGATCGAGGGCACGAAGATCAGCACCTCGCCGATCATCACATAGAAGACGGTGAGCAGCAGCAGCCGCCCGGCAAGCGAATGGGCGGCCAGCCTGTACCCTTCGCTCAAGCTGGCGCGGATGCGGCCCGGCATGACCGCTCTTAGAGCATTTCGGGCGGCCAAAATCCAAGCCGGCCGGCGTTGCTACGTGCGCGGGGCGGTGTCAGTTCTTGACGGCGAAAACGGTGCCGGGGTGGAAATGGAGCGTCGTTCCATGACCAAAGGCAGACCGAATCCAGCACCGGCGAGAGGTAGACCTTCACCTGCCGAGGGCAAACACACTTCCGCAGGTTCCGTTATGGCAGTCACCGCTGGCGGAGGCCGTCCCGTAGAGCAGACCGGTCCGGCCCTTGATCAGCGCTGCAAAAGGATACCTGCCGTCGTCGCCATCGAGAAAGGCGTGAAGTACGGTTTCGCTACCGTCCCGCGCAAGCTGGAAAACGGTTCCACAACCACCATTCAGCCAGCAGCCGCCACCCACCGACGTCGTTCCATAGAGATTGCCTCGTCTATCGAGGGTCAGACCAGCGTAGGGATTGCCGCCGTCGCGGCCGCCGGAGAAAACATGAAGCACGGTCTCGGTGCCATCGGGCGCGAGTTTGAAAACGGTTCCAGACCCTAGACCATCGGCGCAGTCCGTACGGCCTTGATAGGTCGTCGTGCCGTAGAGGTTGCCGGCAGAGTCTTCGACCAGACCGCCATAGGGACACGCACCGTCGTCCCCGTCGAAAGCATGAAGCACGGTTTCGGTGCCGTCGGGTGCAATCTTGAAGACAGTGCCGCAGCCCTGTGCATTGGCGCAGTCGCTGCCCCCGCCCAGGAGCGTCGTCCCATAGAGGCTGCCGTTCTTGTCGCGGATGAGGCCGGCATAGGGGTCGGCGCCGTCGCGTCCTCCGTGGAAAGCATGCAGCACCGTTTCGGTACCGTCGCGTGCGAGCTTGAAAACCGTTCCGCGGTCATGGCTGCCGCCGTACAGGGTCGTGCCGTAGAGATTTCCCGCTTTATCGATGATCAAGCCCGCCTTGGGATTTCCGCCGTCGCTGCCCCCGGTGAAGGTGTAGAGCACCTTCTCGCTGCCCTCAGGCGCGATCTCGAAAACGATTCCGTGGCCATCTACGTTCAGGGGGCCGCTATAAGTGGTGCCATAGAGGTTGCCGGCCTCGTCCTGCACCAGACCGCCCTCCGGGTCTGAGCCGTCTTCATCCTTCCGCGCAAAAATGTGGAGGACCGTCAGAGTGCCGTCCGGCATTAGCTTGAAAACCCCGCCGACGGTATTCGAATCGCCGGCTGTGGTACCATAAAGGTTGCCCGCAGAGTCTTGGATCAGCGCGCCTCGCGGGTTGGTGCCGTCGCTGCCGCCGATAAAATGGTGAAGAACCGTGAAGCCGGCATGCGCACTTCCGACCACACCTAACGCCAAGAGCGGACCTGCCAAGATCGATTTGCCCCAAGCATTCGATACGCGCATACCGCCGCCCTCTCCCTCTATTCGGGATCAACGACTGCTCAACGCGCTTCGCGGGATTTCGACACCTCGTTCTGCCGGGCGTGCGTCGGTGACAGCTGTCGCTGGCGCCACCCCGACGGTGGGCGCGCCCAAAGAGGGCGCCGCCGGCGGTCCAATTGACACTTTCGGACCCGTCCCCTAGAACCCGGCTCCTTTCAAAGGTCCCCTGGAGCCCGCCATGAAGCGCCCCTATCAGCCGAGCAAGATCGTGCGCAAGCGCCGCCATGGCTTTCGCGCCCGCATGGAGACGGCCGGCGGACGCAAGGTGCTGGCCCGCCGGCGCGCCCATGGCCGCAAGAAGCTCTCTGCCTGAGAACCCGGCAAAACGGCGGCTTCTGCGCCTGAAAACCCGCGCCGAATTCCTCAAAGTCCAGCGCGGGGCACGCCGTGCGACGCCTTCCCTCACCCTCGAAGCCTGCCGGGGGCCTGACGACAGCGCGCTTCGGGTGGGCTTCACCGCCAGCCGCAAGATCGGCAATGCCGTGACGCGCAATCGCGCCAAGCGCAGGCTGCGCGCCGCCGCGGCCGAAGTGCTGCCCAAGGAAGGCCGCGCCGGCTTCGACTATGTGCTGGTGGCGCGCGCCGGCACGCTCAGCGAACCCTATGGGCGCCTTGTCGCAGACCTTGCGTCCGCCCTCGCCCTGGCCCATGTCAGGCTGGAAGCCAATGCGGGGACCGCATGAACGCCTTGCGCCGCCTCGCCATCGGCTTGCTCAGCGCGCCCGTCCTCGTGTATCGCCGCGTCGTGTCGCCGCTGTTTCCCCCCGTGTGCCGCTTCGAGCCCAGCTGTTCGCAATATGCGCTGGACGCGCTCCACCGGCACGGGCCGCTGCGCGGCGGCTGGCTCACCTTGCGGCGGCTGGCGCGCTGCCATCCCATCACCTGGCTCGGCGGTTCGCAGGGCTACGATCCCGTTCCTCCGGAATAAGACATGACCGACAATCGCAATCTGGTGCTCGCGATCGCCATCTCGCTCGCCATCTTCCTGGGTTGGGAATATTTCGTCGCCGCGCCGCAGATGAAGGCGGACCAGGCGCGCCAGGCCCTGCTCCACCGCGAGAAGGCCGCCGCGCCGTCGGTCGCCCGGTCCGCGCCGGCGGCGCCGCAGCATCTCGGCCGCGCGGAAGCGCTGAAGCGCGGCGGCGCGCGCATCGCCATCGACACGCCCTCCGTCGACGGATCGCTGCTGCTCAAAGGTGCCCGCCTCGACGATCTCAGGCTCAAGAACTATCGCGAGAGCGTCGACCCCAAGAGCCCGGAGATCGTGCTGTTGTCGCCGGAAGGCAGCCAATATCCCTATTATGCCGCCTTCGGCTTCACCACGCAGGCGAAGTTTGCGGTGCCGACGGGCTCCACCACCTGGACGCCGAAGGACAATGCGCCGCTGACGCCGTCGCATCCGGTGACGCTGAACTGGGACAACGGCCATGGACTTGTCTTCACCCGCATCATCGCGGTCGACGACAAGTTCATGTTCACCGTCACCGACACGGTGGCCAACAATTCGGGCGCGGTGGTGTCGCTGCAGCCTTATGCCTATGTGGCGCGCGACGGCGTGCCGCCGACCCAGAAATACTGGGTGCTGCATGAAGGCTTCGTCGGCGTCGGCGACGGCAGCCTGAAAGATCCGAGCTACGACGATTTCAAGGACGACACTCCGCCCAAGACGTTCAACTCGACCGGCGGCTGGGTCGGCATCACCGACAAATACTGGATGGCCACGCTGATCCCGCCGCAGAACCAGCCCTTCCAAGGCGTCTACAGCGCGGCCAGCGGCGGCGCGAAGCACTACCAGGCGGATTACCGCCTCGACCCGCGCAGCCTCGCCGCGGGTTCGACGCTCAGCGTCACCCACCGCCTGTTCGCCGGCGCCAAGGTCTTCGACATCATCAAGAATTACGAGCACCGCCTCAACATCGCGCGCTTCGATCTCGCCATCGACTGGGGCTGGTTCATCATCATCACCCAGCCGCTGTTCTGGCTGCTCAACCAGCTTTTCCATCTGCTGGGCAATTTCGGTCTCGCCATCCTGGCGCTGACGGTGGTGGTCAAGCTCGTCTTCTTTCCGATCGCCAACGCCCAGTACAAATCGATGGCGAAGATGAAGCTGGTGCAGCCCGAGATGGAGCGCATCAAGGAGCGCTTCAAGGAGGATCCGCAGAAGCAGCAGCAGGCGATGATGGAGCTCTATCGGCGAGAGAAGGTGAACCCGGTCGCGGGCTGCCTGCCGATGCTGCTGATCATCCCGGTGTTCTTCTCGCTGTACAAAGTCATCTTCGTCACCATCGAGCTGCGCCATGCGCCGTTCTATGGCTGGATCCGCGATCTCTCGGCGCCCGATCCCACCTCGCTCATCAATCTGTTCGGTCTCCTGCCGTTCAATCCACACGCGGTGCTGCCGTCGTTCCTCGGCTTTCTCTCGATCGGCATCTGGCCGGTGCTGATGGGCGTCACGCAGTGGCTGCAGACCAAGCTCAATCCGGCACCCGCCGATCCGGTGCAGGCCAAGATGTTCTCCTACATGCCGCTGATCTTCACCTTCATGTTCGCGACGTTCCCCTCGGGCCTCGTCATCTATTACGCCTGGAACAACCTGCTCTCGGTGGTGCAGCAATACGTCATGATGCGCCGGCAGGGCGCCGACGTGCATCTGGTCGAGAACCTGAAGCCGCCGGCGTGGCTGCGTCAGCGCTTGGCGCGCGGCAGCGAGCGGAAGTGAACGGCGGGGACGCGCGCAAGCTGTTCGCCGGTCCCTGCGATTTCGTCTGGGGCGCGGCGTCGCCCGACGATCTTCCGCCGCCCAAGCTGCCCGAGATCGCTTTCGTCGGGCGCTCCAATGTCGGCAAGTCGAGCCTGTTGAACGCGCTCACCGGCCGCAAGGCGCTGGCGCGCGTCTCCAACACGCCGGGACGCACGCGGCAGATCAACTTCTTCGATCTGGGCGGCAGACTGATGCTCGCTGACCTGCCGGGCTACGGCTATGCGCGCGCGTCCAAGAGCCTGGCCGAGGAATGGCGGGCGCTGATCTTCGCCTATCTGCGCGGCCGGCCGAACTTGAAGCGCGTCATCCTTCTCATCGACGCGCGCCGCGGCACGATGGATGTCGACCGCGAGGCGATGCGCCAGCTCGACCTTGCCGCGGTTTCCTACCTTCTCGTGCTCACCAAGATCGACCAACTCAAGCCCGCGGCGCTCGCCAAGACGCGCGACGACGTCGATGCCGAAGCGCGCCGGCACGGCGCGGCATTTCCGGAGATTTTCGCAACCTCCGCGCTCGAATCGGCGGGGCTCGATGCGCTTAAGACGCATCTGGCGGCGCTGGCCGCTTCCTGAGCGATAGGATATAAGGGCGCCATGGCGCTGGACGACATCAGCCAGGACCGCAACATGCGCATCATGGCGCGCTGGCGATCCACCGCCCGCGTGCTGGTCGAGGCACTGCCTTACATCCTGCGCTACGACAGCAAGACCGTGGTGGTGAAATACGGCGGCAACGCCATGCTCGACGGCGTCACCGAGGATTTCGCGCAGGACATCGTGCTGATGAAGCAGACCGGCATCGAGCCGGTCGTGGTCCATGGCGGCGGCCCGCAGATCGGCGACATGCTCAAGCGCCTTGCCATCCCCTCGACCTTCATCGACGGCCTGCGCGTCACCGACGCGGCCGCCATCGACGTGGTCGAGATGGTGCTCACCGGCTCGATCAACAAGCACATCGTCAGCGGCATCAATGCCGCGGGCGGCCGCGCCGTCGGCATTTCGGGCAAGGACGGCAACCTCATCCTGGCGCGCAAGCTCGAGCGCATGAAGCTCGATCCGACGACGCTGGAGACCCGCAAGGTCGATCTGGGCTTCGTCGGCACGCCGGACACGGTCAATCCCGAAGTGCTGCGCCAGATCATGGAATCCGACCTGATCCCCGTGATCGCGCCCATCGGCATCGGGCCCAAGGGCGAGACCTTCAACATCAATGCCGACACGGTGGCGGGCGCGCTGGCCGGTGCGATGCAGGCGGAGCGCCTGATCCTGCTCACCGACGTCGAAGGCGTGCTCGACCAGGACCGCAAGCTGATCCCCAAGCTCACCATCGCCGAGGCGCGCGCGCTGATCGCCGACGGCACCATCCGCGGCGGCATGATCCCAAAGATCGAAACCGCCATCGAGGCGGTCGAATCGGGCGTCAAGGCCGCGGTCATCCTCGACGGGCGGATCCCCCATGTCGTCCTGCTCGAGCTCTTCACCGAGCATGGCGCCGGCACCTTGATCACGGCCGAATGAGGATTCTCCCGGCCATCGTCGCGGCCGCGCTGTGCCTGCTCGCGACCGGTGCAGAGGCGCAGCTCAAGCTCTGCAACCGCACCTCCTATGTGCTTTACGCCGCGACCGGCCATGCCGAGGGCATCGACGCGGTGACGCAGGGCTGGACCCGGGTGGTGCCGGGCACCTGCCAGACCGCGCTCCACGAGCGGCTGAAGGCGAAGGGCTATTTCGTCTATGCGCGCACCTCGCTCGCGCACCAGGGCGCGATGCGCAACTGGGGCGGCACGCAGAAGCTCTGCGTCAAGGATGCCGATTTCACGCTGACCGTGCCGTTCGCGGCGATGCGCTGTCCGGCGGACGACACCTTCGACCGTCCCTTTGCCGGCGTCGAAACCCGCGGCGCGCGATCCTGGGCGATGACCTTCGACGACCAGCCTTCCTTCGCCACGCTGAAGGATGCCGAGGCGGCGGGCCTGAAACGCCTGCTCAGGGACACCGGAGCCAAGATCGGCGCCATCGATCCCAAGCCCGACAAGAGCGCCGATGCCGCGCTCGCGGCGTTCCGCAAGCGCCTCAACATGAAAGCCGACGCGACGCCGCAGGATCTGTTCGACGCTCTCGAGACCGAGGCGCTCAAGACCAGCGCCCCGCAGGGCTACGCGATCTGCGACGACGCCGACAAGCCCGTCTGGGTGGCGCTCGGCGAGAACGACAAGGGCCGTTGGCGCTCGCGCGGCTGGTGGAAGATCGCCGCCGGCGGCTGCGCCAAGGCCATCGCCGAGCCGCTCGCTGCCGACAAGATCTATATCCTGGTCCAGACGCCGGGCGGCATCCCCATCGCCACCGGCAAGGCGAAATTCTGCACCACCAATATCGAGTTCGACATCCAGGGCCGCGAGAACTGCGCCAAGCGCGGCCTCAACGAAAGCGGTTTCGCCGAGACCGACGTGAAAGGGCTGGCGGGCTACACGGCCCATGTCGGCGAACAGGGATTGCTGTTGCCGAAGAAAAGGTAAGGGACTGTTGTCCTCCCCCGTTTACGGGCGATTATGCCGTATTCGACATAGGGCGCAAAAGTGGTTAGCCTACCTACGGAGGAGGGCAATATTGTTGCTCTCTCGAAGGAGGAAGGCATGATGCTGGTGCCACCAACCGAGCATTGGGGACAGTTTCTCGTATTTACGGGCGAAATGGGGCTTCTGTCGGTCGGAGCAGCATGGGTCATCATCTTCGTTGTTAGGCTCGTAGGCGCTCCCGTCCGCGTTTATGCGGCGCTCCAGGCAACAATCCCACCAGAGAGAAAATCGGACATCGAAATAGCATTGAATGATGGGGCTGCATTTGAATCGCCGCGAACGGACGCAGAAGGGAACGAGCTACCAGCGACGATGGTGTTCCATGCTCGCGTCACAAATACAGGCGAAAAGTTTTTGGAGAAGTGTCAAGTTGCGATTGGCAGGGAGGGCGCCGTTCCGTACCCGGTCAGCGGTCTTTTTGATCTTAGAAGCGAGGAGCCCAAAAACGTCGCCATTGTTCACTTGGATAACAATCGCGGTCCCGGAAATCGCGCATTCATCTATATGCTTCAGCCCAATGACCAAAAGATCATGGCAAATGGACCATCTCTATTGCTTTCCCCCGGCGAATATGACGTTAGGGTTTTTTCCGCCGGATCGGCTCCCGCAGTTCTGAGGGTCAATCTAGAAGCGGACTTTGACAAAGGGCGCCCCCACAATTGGCGAATGAGCGCATGCAACTAGCAACCCTCAATCGCGCTCGCGAAAATGTCCGGATTTTCGCGGTTATTGTAGCGGAACTGGAACTCCGCGACATACAGCGGGAGGTACTTGCGGCTCACTTTATGGAATGTGCCGACAACGCCGCGTTTTATGATCGACCAAAAGCCTTCAATCGTATTGGTGTGGATGGCGCCGACAACGTAGTTCTTTGCTTGGTGCCGCACGGCATGGTGCGGATATTCAGGCGAGAGACGGCGATAGCCGCTGTGTTCATCGGTTGCGAGCAAGCTAACGTCCGTCGAAACGAACTCGCGAACGAAGTCTTCAAAGGTTTCCGTCTTTGTGTTTTCAATCACGCGCGCCACCACATTGCCTTTGCGCTGGACGGCGCCGATCACAACGGACTTATCCGCTTCCAGTCCGCCGACGCCAGCGGTTTTCTTATTCCAATGCCGGTTCTTGTTGTGCCCGCCGATATAGGTTTCGTCCACTTCGACAATGCCGATCAGCTTGCGGAAATTCTCATCTGCCAAGGCAACGCGGATGCGATGGCACATGTACCAAGCTGTCCGGTACGAGCCGAACCCCATCTCCCGGTAAATCTGGTGGGCCGAAACGCCTTTCTTGCTGACAAGCATCCGGTGAATGACGCGGAACCACATCCGCAAGCCGACATTCGAGTTCTCAAAGATCGTCCCGACCGTCACGGAGAACCGATAGCCCGTCGATCCTCCCGGCGCGCACGCCGTGCACTGCCAATGGAACGCGCGGGCCAGCTCATAAATCTCGGTATTGCCACAGCGCGGGCAGTGAATGCCCTCAGGCCAGCGGTGCTTAACCAGGTACGCCTTGCACGAATCGTCGTCCGGGAACGCCTTTTCCCACTGCGGAACCGTCATTTGGTGAATGCGCTTGGACGTGCCCATGGGCGAACTCCCTCATTCGCCCCACATATACCCCCGGGGAGGTCTTATGTCAAGTAGTGCACAATCCCCCGTTTACGGGGGAGGTGGCGCGAAGCGCCGGAGGGGGGAGCAACCAACGCGCCCCCTCCGCCTCGCTGGCGCTCGGCACCTCCTCCGCATGCGGGGGAGGATGAATGGGTACTTAATCCCCCACTCCGAAATAGCTCAGATGCCAGCCCATCTCTTCCTCGCGCAGGGGAAAGCCGACACCGCCGCGCGCGGGGAGGAGCTCGTCGGCGGGCAGCTTCATCACGAAGCGCTGGATCTTGAACGAGGCGCGCATGCTCAAGCCCGCGCGCCAGCACAACGCGGTCACCGGCTTTGCCGAGCGCGTCAGCAGGATGCGCCGCACCGTCCGGTCGCTGCACCGCGCCAGCCTTGCCAGCGCGAAGACGATGGTCTCGCGCTTGACGGCCTCGGCGGCGGCCTCGACGAAATCTTCGTCGAGCGTCCCGAGCTTTGCGGCGCGGTCGACCTCGTCGAAGGCGGCGCGGTTCTGCGACGGCTCGAGCTCGCCTTCCTCGGCGCGGATGCGCACTTGACGCGCCAGCCAGGCTTTGGCGTCCTCGTCCAGATTGCGCCGCTGGGCCAGCCTTTCGACCATCTCGACGCAGACGAATCCGGCCAGCCGCTTGATCGCGCGCTGCGACAGCTCGGCGCGCACGCACAGCGCGTTCTGCCACACGCTGATGCGCTCGGCCTGGTCGATGATGGCGTCGAGCGTGCGCTCGCGGATCTTCGCGTCGGGATTGGAGAGCAGCGCCGACACGGCGGGAATGTCGAGCGAGGAGACCACGGCGTCGGAAATCTCCGCGCTCACCGGCCGGCGCCGCGCGATCGCCGCCAGCACGCCATGCACCTTGCCCTCGGCGATGATCTCCATCAGGTCGGCGTCGGAGAGCAGCGGCGAATATTCCAGGATCGGCACCGCGACGATCGCCTCGACGTCGCGCGCCAAGGCCTTGACCACATGCGCCGGTACGCAGTCCAGATGCTTGATCTCTTCGGCGAGGACGGCACGCACGCGCGGCACCTGGTCGCGCGCCAGCCGCTCGAGCGTCTCGATGGTGAGCGCCTGGATGTGCGCCGCCTCGGGCCGCGACAGGCCCGGCATCAGCCGCGCGATCTTGCGCGCGAGTTCGGCGCGGACGTCGTCCTCGCCGTCGTCGGCGAGATGACGGTTGGCGCGGGCCGGCGCTGCGGGATTGGCGGCGACGGCGCGGCGCGTCTGGCTCTCGCCATGGCGGGCGAGGTAGTCGAGCACGTCCTCGCCGGCATCGGTGCGCGCCGCCAGGTCATGGCGGGCCTCGCGCGCGCGCGCCTCGAGCAGATGCAACATCTCCTCCGGGCTCTTGCCGGGGGTCGGTTGGGGGCGCCGCGCGATGCTGCCGGTCATTGCCGGATTTTCGCCCCTGTCGCCTTAAGCGCGCATTAAGCCGCATGGTTGCCCAAAGCTTGCGCCGATCGCCGCGCTTGCCCATGCTGCACCCATGCAGGCGGCGCAATTCCAGCAGGAGCGGGCGGATTTCCGCCATGTCGAGGCCTGGATCTTCGATCTCGACAACACGCTTTATCGCGCCGACAGCCGCATCTTCGAGCAGATCGACGCGCGCATGGCGGCCTATGTGGCGCGGCTGCTGGGCGTAGACGCCGACGACGCCAGGCGCGTCCAGAAGGCCTATTACCGCGACCATGGCACCACCTTGAACGGGCTCATGCAGCGCCATGGCGTCGATCCGGAAGAATTCCTCGCTCAGGTGCACGACATCGACCTTGCGGCGCTGGCGCCGTCGCCCGCGCTGAATCGCGCGATCGGCGCGCTTCCGGGGCGGCGCTTCGTCTTCACCAATGGCTGCCGCAGCCACGCCGCGCGCGTGCTCGACCGCATCGGACTCACTCCACACATCGACGAGATCTGGGACATCCGCACCACGCAGTTCCAGCCCAAGCCTTTCCCCTCCGCCTATGACACGGTGGTCGCGCAGGCGAAGCTGGCGCCGGCGCGCGCGGCGATGTTCGACGATCTCAGGCCCAATCTGGCGCCGGCCCGCGCGCTGGGCATGACCACGGTCTGGATCGACACCGGCTCGGTGTGGGCGACGCAAGGCCCGCAAGCCGAGAGCGGCGCGGCGCACAGCGATCACGTCACGCGCGACTTGAGCGAATTCCTGCACGCCATCAGGATCGGGCCATGACTCTCGCCGCCATCATCGAATCCGCCTGGGAGAACCGCGACGCGCTGTCGCCGCAGACGACCGGCGCGGCGCGCGAGGCGGTCGAGCAGGCGCTCGACGATCTCGATGCCGGCCGCGCGCGCGTCGCCGAAAAGACGGGCGGCGAATGGGTCGTGCATCAGTGGCTCAAGAAGGCGGTGCTGCTTTCCTTCCGCCTCGGCGCCATGCGGCGCATCGAAGGCGGCTGGGACAAGGTCGATCTCAAATTCGTGGGCTGGGACGAGGCGCGCTTTGCGACCGCGGGCTTTCGCGTCGTGCCGGGCGCGATCGTGCGCCGCTCGGCCTTCGTCGCCAAAGGCGCGGTCCTGATGCCGTGCTTCGTCAATGTCGGCGCCCATGTCGGCGAGAATACTATGGTCGACACCTGGTCGACGGTGGGCTCCTGCGCGCAGATCGGGCGCAACTGCCATCTGTCCGGCGGCGTCGGCATCGGCGGGGTGCTCGAGCCGGTGCAGGCCGCGCCCACCATCGTCGAGGACGATTGCTTCATCGGCGCCCGCTCGGAAGTGGCCGAAGGCGTGATCGTGGGCCAGGGCTCGGTGCTGTCGATGGGCGTGTTCTTGACCGCCTCGACGCGCATCGTCGACCGCGCCAGCGGAGAAATCTTCCAGGGCCGCGTGCCGCCCTATTCGGTGGTCGTGCCCGGCACGCTGCCGCAAGGGGGCGATCGCCCCGCGCTCGCCTGCGCCGTCATCGTCAAGCGCGTCGACGAGCGCACCCGCGCCAAGACCTCGATCAACGAGCTTCTCAGGGAATAGCGGGACTCATGCGCTGGGGCAATATCTCTTTAGCTTCAAGGGCCGCATCAACCGCGCGAAGATGTGGCTGTTTTTTGCCGTTGCTGTCGTCTTCGAATTCGTTGCGCTTGCGCTCGCCTTTTTGACCTACGCCATTGTGAATGCGATGGGGATCGTCCAGGTCGACCCCGACACGCAAACGGGATCGCCCGCGTTCGGAAAGGCGATTTTCATCGCGGGTCTCACGTTCTTTGTCGCGATCTACGGCATGTACTTCGCCGTCGGCATCAAAAGACTGCATGACCGCAATCGAAGCGGCTGGTGGATTTTGCCGTTTTACGTCGTTCCTACAGCGGCGATCGGATTGGCCGAAGTCATCGCACCGGCAGATGGACCTTCGCCGTCTGCGATACGCATGATACTTGCCGCAGTTTTCGCCGTAGTCGGACTAGGACTGTCCGTGTGGGGCTTCGTCGAGATGTATTTCCTGCGCGGCACCAGGGGCGCCAACCGTTTCGGGCCCGATCCGATGGCGCCCCCCGCTTCCCCGCACGCGGCCGATATGGGATGATGCGCCCTTACGCGGAGGGGCAGGCCATGAACTGGGGCAATTATCTTTTCGGATTTCAGGGCCGGATCAATCGCGCCAAGATCTGGCTGTTCGTGCTGATCGCGATCGTGGTCTACATCGTCTATTTCACGGCCGTTGCGGTCGTCTTCGGCGGCTCCATCGTGGCGATGGTCAAGGGCGGACCTGCCGGGATGATGGCGGGCGGCGCCACGATCGGGGCGGCTGCCCTGGCCTCGATTCTGCTCTATCTGATAGTGCTCTATTGCGGCATCGCGGTCAGCGTGAAGCGCCTGCACGACCGCAACAAGAGCGCGTGGTGGATCGTCGTCTTCATCGTGATTCCCATCGTGCTCAGCTGGATCAATCTGGCGACCATGCTTTCCGCGATGAACGCCGGCGCCAACGCGGCTGCTCCAAATCCGATGATGTCCCTGGTGGGCGTCGCCTCGCTGATCCTCAGCATCTGGGGGTTCGTAGAGCTCTATTGCCTGCGCGGCACGGAGGGACCCAACGCTTACGGGCCCGATCCGCTGGCGGGCGAATCGGCGGCGTAAGGCTGATCGTTTCGCCGCGCCGCAGCAAAAATAAATCCGGCACCCCCCCTTGAACCGTCACGGTCGAATTCCCATTTCGGCTAAATCCCCACAGGTGCGAGACGACGGAACCGGCTCCACCGCGGCGTGCGAAAGCGCGCGGCGCGGCTGGGTTCTTTGTGTTCTCGAAGATGAAGGAAGACCGCGACGAACCCAGCGAAAAAATAAATCTTGCCGCTTGCTGCGATGCACAAAAAAAGCCTCGCGTCCCGATCGACGCCCGTATTGCGTCCGAAACGAGCCTTGAATTCGTCGCTCCGGGAAGAGCGAACTAAGCTTCCTTGTAGAGCCAGGCACCGGCCAGCGTTGCGGCGACGATCTCGACGAGGCCGACGCCGATCAGGATCAAGAACATCGAGACCGGAAAAATGCCCATGATAGTCGGCATGCCGTCGGCCAGCAGGTACAGCGTCACCCAGGTCAGCAGCCCGGCATAGATCGCCGTCGTCGGTCCGGCGCCGAAACGCGGGCGCAGCGCGGCATAGGTCCACACCGCCACGATGCCGCTGACGAAACCGAAGACGTTGAAGGCGACGATCTGCTTGACGTCGAAGACGGACCGGTTGAGCGAAGCCATCTGGTCGTTCCAGCGGTCCGCCAGCACGATGCCGTTCAAGATGAACTCGATGAGGTTGATGATGACGCCCGCGACCAGCCCGCCGAGGACGACGCGGCCCAAGTTGATCCTGCCCATGGCGAATCCCCTCCCAGAGAAGGCGCGAGTCTGCCATGCGCCGGGGGCGGGCGCCATCGGGCCTGAGGTTTCCCGCCGCTCGGATTGTGTGTAAATCGCCGGCCATGGACGCGGTCGCGCTCGCGCAAGCCCTGATTCGCTGCCCCTCGGTGACGCCGAAGGACGAAGGCGCGCTTGGCGTGCTGGAAGCCGCGCTTGCGCCGCTGGGCTTCGCATGCCACCGCCTGCGGTTCGAGGGCGACGGCACCGCGCCGGTCGACAATCTCTATGCCCGCATCGGGTCCGCGGCGCCCCATTTCTGCTTCGCCGGCCATACCGACGTGGTGCCGCCGGGGGACTCGTCGCTATGGCGTCACGATCCCTTCGGCGCCGAGATCGCGGACGGCACCCTTTATGGCCGTGGCGCAGCGGACATGAAATCCGCCATTGCCGCCTTCGTGCAGGCGGCGGCGCGGCATCTGGCGAAAGGAGCGCTCAACGGCTCGATCAGCCTGCTCATCACCGGCGACGAAGAGGGCGTTGCGATCAACGGCACGGCCAAGGTTCTCGACTGGCTGAAAGCGCGCGGCGAGACGCTCGATCATTGCGTCGTCGGCGAACCGACCTCGACGGCGGCAGCCGGCGACACCATCAAGATCGGCCGCCGCGGCTCGCTCACGGCGCGCATCCGGGTCAGGGGTACACAGGGCCATGTCGGCTATCCGCACAAGGCGAAGAATCCGATACCGGCAATGGCCAAGCTGATCGGCGCGCTGTCGGGAAAGGCGATCGATCCGGGTACGGATCATTTCGAGCCCTCGACCTTGTCCTTCACCACCGTCGATGTCGGCAATCCGGCCGGCAACGTCATCCCCGCCGAGGCGAGGGCGCAATTGAACATCCGCTTCAACGACAGGCAGTCCCACGACGCGCTCGAAGACTGGATCCGCGGCGAAGCCGATGCCGTCGCCGCGCGCAGCGGCTGCGAGATCGCGATCGCCTTCGAACGCGGCGGCCAGGTGTTCCTGACCAAGCCTGGGCCGTTCGTCAACCTCCTCGCCGATGCCACGGAGAACGTGACGGGTGCACGGCCGGCGCTGTCGACCACCGGCGGCACTTCGGATGCGCGCTTTATAAAATCGCATTGTCCGGTGGCCGAGCTCGGCCTGCCCGGCGGCACCATGCACAAGGCCGACGAATGCGTGCCGGTCGCCGAGATCCAGCGCTTGAGCGCGATCTATGCCGAGCTGCTTCAGCGCTACTTCGCGGCGCCGCCATGAAGGACGCGGCCATCGGCGTCTTCGATTCGGGCATGGGTGGATTGACGGTGATGCGGGCGCTTATGGCGGGGATGCCGTCGGAGAGTTTCGTCTATCTGGGCGACACCGCGCGGCTTCCCTACGGCACCAAGGGCGCCGACACGGTGACGCGCTATGCCGTGCAGGCGGTGTCGGCGCTGGTCAAGCGCAAGATCAAGCTGCTGGTCGTCGCCTGCAACACCGCCTCGGGCGTGGCGCTGCCGGCGTTGAACGAGGCGTTCGCTCCGCTGCCGGTGATCGACGTGATCGCGCCAGGTGCCGAGGCCGCGCTTGCGGCGTCGCCCCAAGGCCCCATCGCGGTGATCGCGACGGAGGGAACGGTGCGCGCCGGCGCCTATGAACGCGCCATCCGCGCGCGCGCGCCTAAGGTGCCGGTGCTGCAGCAAGCCTGCCCCTTGCTCGTGCCGCTCGCGGAAGAAGGCCTGATCGAGGGTGCCATCGTCGATCTTGCGATCCATCGCTATCTCGATTCCCTTCTCGAGCGCGCGCCGGCGGCGTTGGTGCTGGGCTGCACGCACTATCCGGTCTTGCGCGACGCCATCGCGCGCATCGCCGGGCCCGACATCGTTCTCGTCGACAGTGCCGCGACCGTGGCGCTCGCCGTGGAGAGGCGCCTGGCGCAGGACGGATTGCTGCGCGAAGGCCCGCCGATGCCGCACCGCTTCCTCGCGACCGACGCTGCCAAACGCTTCGCCCGCATCGGCGAGATTTTCCTCGGCCAGCGCATCGCGCCGGGAAGCGTGGAGCTGGTGGATTTGTGAGCGCCTAGTACTCCACCTTGACCAGATAGAGTCCGTCCGGCGGTGCGACGGGGCCGCAGGCGCTGCGGTCGCGGGCGGCGAGAGCGTCGCCGAGAGTGCGCGGCCGCCATTTGCCTTCGCCGACGAGTTTCAGGCTGCCCACCATCGAGCGCACCTGGTGATGCAGAAAGGAGCGCGCCGCTGCGTTGACGTGGATCTCCTCGCCCACGCGCGAAACGTCGAGCCGCTCCAAAGTCTTCACCGGCGACTTGGCCTGGCATTCGGCGGCGCGGAAGGTGGTGAAGTCGTGGCTCCCGATCAGCGCCCGGGCTGCGGCGTGCATCGCCTCGGCATCGAGTTCGCGCACCACATGCCAGACGCGGTTCTTCTCCAGCGCTGGCGGCGCGCGCCGACAGAGGATGCGATAGAGGTAGTGCCGCTTCGTGGCCGAGAAGCGCGCATGGAATTGCTCCTCGACGCGCGCGGCATCCAGCACCACGACCGGCGCCGGGCGCAGGAAATGGTTGAGCGCGTCGCGCACCTTGCCGGGAGCAAAGTCCTTGTCGAGATCGAAATGCGCCACCTGCGCCAAAGCGTGCACGCCGGCATCGGTGCGGCCGGCACCGGTCACCGTGACGCGCTCGGAAGAGAATTTGGAGATCGCCTCCTCCAGCGCACCCTGCACCGACGCGCCATTGTCCTGCCGCTGCCAGCCGACGAACAGCGCGCCGTCATATTCGAGGATCAGACGATAGCGGGGCATGGGCTTGACGGAATTATATGGAGCATCAGGACAGACACTCTCCCATCTTGAGCGCAAAGCCACGCAGCAATTCGGCTGCGCTCATCGCGGCCTTTCCGGCGCGCTGCAGCCGGACGAGACGCAGCGCGCCTTCGCCGCAGGCAACGGCGAGTGCGTCGTCGAGCAGCGTGCCCGGCGCGCCGCTGCCATCGGCGGGCTCGGCGTAGAGAATCTTCAGCCGCTCCCCTTTGGCCATGGTCCAGGCGCCGGGAGAAGGCGAAAGCCCGCGGATCAGACAATCGATTTCGCGGGCGGATTTCGTCCAGTCGATGCGGGCTTCGTCCTTGTCGATCTTCTTGGCATAGGTGACGCCGTCTCTCGCCTGCGGCACGGCCTCGATCGAGCCGCGCTCCAGCGCCGCTAGCGCGCGCGCCGTCAGATCGGCCCCGAGCTGCGCAAGCTCGTCGTGCAGTTCGCCATAGGTCTTGCGCGCGACGCTCACGCGTTCGGCCATCAGAACCGGACCGGTGTCGAGGCCTTCATCCATGCGCATGACCATCGCGCCAGTCTCGGCATCGCCGGCCATGATGGCGCGCTGGATCGGGGCGGCGCCGCGCCAGCGCGGCAGCAGCGAGGCGTGCAGGTTGAAACAGCCGAGCCGCGGCGCCTCGAGGATCGCCTTGGGCAGGATCAGCCCATAGGCGACGACCACCGCCGCATCGAGCGCGAGCGCGGCAAACAGCTCCTGCTGCGCAGGGTCGCGCAGGCTTGCCGGCGTGCGCACCGCCAGATGGGAGGCCAAGGCGAATCTATGCACCGGCGAGGGCTCGGTCTCGAAGCCGCGCCCTTTGGGACGCGGCGGCTGGCAATAGACGCAAGCGATCTCGTGACCCTGCGTCATCAAGGCTGCGAGCGTCGGCACCGCGAAATCCGGCGTGCCGAGAAAGGCGAGGCGCAAGGTCATCGCCACACCCTTCGAGGCCCGCCCGCGTCATGCTGAGGTGCACCGCGAAGCGGTGCCTCGAAGCACGCGGGCGGGCACCTCAGGGTGACGCCCATTTCTTTGAATCCCCGAAGAGCACCTACCCCGTCTCCTTCAGCCGCTTGGCCTTGGCGAGCTTGCGCAGCGCCATGGAGCGCTTGAGCTTGGAGATGTGGTCGATGAACAGCACGCCTTCGAGATGGTCCATCTCGTGCTGCAGGCAGGTGGCGAGAAGCCCGTCGGCTTCCAGGCTCTGCTGGACACCCTCGCGGTCGAGATATTCGGCGCGGATGTGCGCCGGCCGCGCGACGTCTTCCCAGATCTCGGGGACGGAGAGACAACCCTCTTCGAACGTCGCCGTCTCTTCGCTCGCCCAGACGATCCTCGGATTGACGAAGGCGCGCGGATTTTTCTTGCCCGATTTCTGGTCGAGGTCCATGACGATGACGCGTTTGGGGACGCCGATCTGAATCGCCGCAAGCCCGATGCCGTCGGCGGCGTACATAGACTCCGCCATGTCGTCGATCAGCGCGCGCAGGGCCTCGTCCACCGTCTCGACCTCGGTCGAGACCGCTTTGAGGCGCGGATCGGGCGCGGTAAGGATGGGGCGGACGGCCATGGGGCTGAGATAGGTGAGCCTCACCTTTGGGTCAAGTTAACGGATAGGCGATGGAATTCGGGCTGATCCTGCTTGCCGCGGCGGTGGTGCTGGCGGCGCTTGTCCTGGCGGCGAGCTTCATGCGGGGAGCCGCCGCGCCGGGGGATGGCCGGCTCGATACGGTGATCGCCGCGCAGGGCGGGATCGCCGAACGCTTCCAGCAGAGTCTGGAGTCGCAGGCGCAATTGCAGAAGGCGCTGTCGGAGCGCATCGACGCGCTCAATGCCCGGCTGGGCGAGAGCTTGAACGAGACCGCGACCAGGACCGCCGAGACGCTCGGCGGCATCCAGACACGCCTGACGGTGATCGACGAGGCGCAGAAGAACATCTCGGCGTTGTCGGGCCAGGTGGTATCGCTGCAGCAGGTGCTTTCCAACAAGCAGGCCCGCGGCGCCTTCGGCCAGGCGCAGATGGAAGAGATCGTGCGCGACGGCCTGCCCCCGACGCTCTACGATTTCCAGTTCACGCTCTCCAACCGCAACCGCCCCGACTGCGTCATCCGCATTCCCGGCAACAAGGCGCTGATCGTGATCGACTCCAAATTTCCGCTCGAATGCTTCGAGAGCGTGCGGAATGCGGCGACGGACGAGGAGCGCAAGGTGGCGGCAGCGCGCGTCCGCGGCGATGTCGGCAAGCACGTCGCCGATATCGCGCAGAAATATCTCATCCCCGGCGAGGTCCAGACGCCGGCGATCATGTTCGTGCCGTCTGAGTCGATCTATGCGGACCTGCATGACGGTTTCGCCGACATGATCCAGAAGGCGCACCGCGCCCAGGTGATCGTGGTCTCGCCCAACATCTTGATGCTCGCGATCAACACCATCCAGACGGTGATGAAGGACGCGCGCATGCGCGAGCAGGCGAGCCTGATCCAGAAGGAAGTGGGCAGCCTGGTCGCCGACGTGAAGCGGCTGGGCGAGCGCGTGCTCAAGCTGCAGGGCCATTTCGGGCAGGTTGAAGGCGACATAAAGGACATCGCGGTGTCGGCGGAAAAGATCGTGAGCCGCGGCGAGAAGATCCGTAACGTCGAACTCGGCGGCGAGACGCCGGCGCCATTGCCGCCGAACTAGAATCCCCGCCGCGCCTTGAAGGCGGCGCTGAGCGTGCCTTCGTCGAGATAGTCGAGCTCGCCGCCGACGGGGACGCCATGGGCGAGCCGCGTCACCTTCACACCGCAGGATGCCAGCGCATCCATCAGGTAATGCGCGGTGGTCTGGCCTTCGACGGTGGCATTGACCGCGAGCACGACCTCGTCGACGCCCTGGCGGACGCGGCTGAGCAGCGAGGCGACATTGAGCCGCTCGGGCGTGATGCCGTCCAGCGCGCTGAGCGCGCCGCCGAGCACGTGATAGCGGCCGCGGAAGACGCCGGCGCGCTCCAGCGCCCAGAGGTCGGCGACGTCCTCGACGACGCAGAGCAGGCGCGGATCGCGGCTCTCGTCGCGGCACAGGGCGCAGGGGCTGGTGCTGTCGAGATTGCCGCAGATCTCGCAGAGCTTGATGCTGGCCGCCGCCTCGCGCATCGCGGCGCCCAACGGCTCGAGCAGCGCTTCGCGCTTCTTGAGCAGCGCCAGCGCCGCGCGACGCGCCGAGCGCGGCCCGAGCCCCGGCAGACGGGCCAGGAGCTGGATGAGGCGTTCGATTTCGGGGCCTGCGGTATGCGTCGCCATGTCATCCACGATCTAGCAGCAAGGCGGTATCCTGCGCCACGGAATTTGCGCCAAAGGCGATGAGATGAGACGTCTGTCGGTGCCGCAGCCCATCGCCACCATCGGCGATTTCGAAGGCGCGGCGGAGAAGCGCGTGCTGGCCGAGCTGGGCCCCGGGACCTTGCTGATGGCGGGCGACAATCCGGCGCTGCCGCAAATGCCGGCGCGGCCGAGGCTGCTCGACTTTTACCGCCTGCGCTTCAGCAACGCCGCGCGCAGCCACCTGCTGCAGAGCGCGATGCTGGCGCGCAAGGCGGGGCATGGCGAGAAGATCGTGCTGGCCTGCCTGCTGCACGACATCGCCATGGGCGCCTTGATGCGCACCGATCACGGCTATTGGGGCGCGCAGCTGATCGCGCCTTATGTCGACGAGGAAGTCGCCTGGGCGGTCCGCCATCACCAGGCGCTGCGCTTCTTTCCCGATCCGGCCGTGGGCTACGAATATCCGCAAGCCTATCTGCGCTTCTGGGGGCCGGATTACGAGGTTCCCGGCTATCTCAAACGCGACTTCGAGGCGGCGCGCGAACATCGCTGGTACATGAGCGCGCGCACGATCACGCTCTACGATCTCTATGCCTTCGAGGACAATGTGAACATCGATCCCGGTGAATTCGAAGATCTGATCGGCCGCCACTTCAAGCAGCCGGAGGAAGGTTTGGGCTTCGACAACTCACCCACCGCGCATATGTGGCGCACGATGATCTGGCCGGACAATTTTTTGTAAGGCGCGCTGCTCCCTATGCACAAGTGTCATTCCCGGCTGAGCGTTGCGGCAGCAACGCGAGGGTAAGGGAATTCATTTTCAGACCAGCGCGGCTGTGAACGTGGATTCCCTTCCCCTCGCTCCGCCTTCGGCTCCGCTCGGCCGGGAATGACACTAAGGGACCTACCCCGTCGCCCATGACTTGATCAGGTGATGGGCGATGGCGACGGGCGGGGGCAGCCAGAGGCCCTCGACGCGCTCCCCCGAGATGATCGCGCGCGCGGTGGCACGGTCGAGCCAGCGGGCTTCGGCGAGTTCGCTTTCGTCGACCTGCAGCTCTTTGGTCAGCGCCTGCGCGAAGCAGCCGATCATCAGCGAGGAGGGAAACGGCCAGGGCTGGGTGGTGTAGTAGGTGACGGCGCCGGTCTCGATGCCGGCCTCCTCTTTCAGTTCGCGGCGAACGGCCTCTTCGATCGTTTCGCTGGGTTCGACAAAGCCGGCCAGCGCCGAATACATGCCGCGCGGGAACTGCCGTCCGCGGCCGACCAGGCACTCCTCGCCCAGCGTCGCGAGCATGATCACCACGGGATCGGTGCGCGGGAAATGTTCGGCCTTGCACGAGGGACAGAGGCGCCGATAGCCCGCGTCCATGGATTGCGTGGCGTGGCCACAGCGCGCGCAGAAACCGTGTCGCTGGTGCCAGTCGATCATCGCCTTGGCTTGGCCCATGATCGCCGCGTCGCCGAGAGGGAGCATCTGTGCCGCCGCGCGCGCATCGCGGAAATGCCCGAGCCCCGCGAGCGGTCCCTTTTCCGCCGGCGCTTCCGCGGCGGAGATGTCGAGCGCGAAATACGCGCGGCCGCTTTCCAAGCCCAGAAAGATGCACGGCGCGTCTTCCGCCGCCATGCTTTCGCAAAGGCCCGGGCGCAAGAGGCCGAGTTCCGCCGGCGGCGCGCTCGTCTCCGCGCCGAGCAGGAAAGGCTCGAGCCGCCACAGAGGCAGAATCAAGGACTGCGGATCGCGTCTGCGCGCTTCGATCCATGCGGCATCGGCGCGCTTCTCGCTGGCGCGGTCGAGCGGATTTGCGGTGAAGGGGATCATGCGAAAGCCTTTCCGGCCTAGCGTTAAACCGTTGGCGGCATATTAACCAGGCGGTTTCGGGTCGATTTTACCTTCGAAACCTAGCGGGCCTCGACTAGGCACGCGGCCCTTTGGCGCGCAAGTGTCCTCGAATGCACGCGCAATAATGCGCGCCGTGTTCGTGCAACAACGGCCTGTCGTCGTGCTGGCGAATCCTCGTCCGAGATGAAGGGCAAACAGATGCGAGCCGCCTGCAGCCGCTCGTTCGTGTTCACATAGGGCAACACAACAGCGGGTCGGCGTGCCATCGCCGTTCCCAAAGCAGTTTGCAGGCTTTCGGTGACGCACGCATCCGCATGCGCGAGCAATGTTGCTGCGAGTTTCACGCTGGACGGATCGCCGGAGTCCACCAGGCGGTAGCCGCTTCCGTGTTGACAATCGAAGTAGCGTTCGATGACAAATTGCGCGCGCCGTGCGGCAAAGTCTTTCTCCATTTGGGCCGCCGTCACCGTGTTTTCCATCGCAATTGCGGCAAACGCAAAATCCACTGCAAGGAAGGTGGCCAACAAAAAAATGCCCATCGTTCCGCCCTGTGTTGAACATGGCCGTCCTGGCCCTTATACTTCCAATTCCGGTCGCGGACGCTGCGCTCGCCAACCCGGTCAGGTCCGGAAGGAAGCAGCCGTAACGAATCCGCAGCGGGTCGCGGCCGGGCCTCTCCTGGAAACTTGGCATCCTTCGTAAGGCCGCGCGCCATTCCCCAGCCGTGTAAAGTATCCTTGACATCGGTCAGGGCGTATGTAAAGGGAGCTTTACAAGCGCGGAGGCCATCATGTCCCCCTCTCTCACCGCCCCGGTCAAATACGCCGGCCGGGCCTATCTGGTCGAGATTTGCCTGACGATGGGGCTGTACGTTGGGGCGGTTGCCGCCCGGCCCTGGCTGATCGCTCACGCGGCGTCGCCTGGACTGGCGACGGGGGCCAGGGTGCTGCCGGCGCTGCCGATCTGGCTCACCTTCGCAGCCATCTGGCGCTATTACCGGCGCATCGACGAGTTCGAGCGCCTGAAATTCCTGCTATCGATCGCGCTGGCTTTCGCCATCGGCTCCTGCGCCATCGTCACTTATGCCTTCCTGGAGGATGCGGGCCTGCCGCCGCTGGCGCTGACCTGGGCGTGGCCCACCCTGGCCGTGTCCTGGGCGCTGACCAGCGCGCTCCTGTCGCTCGACAAGCATCGATGATGAACCGCCTTCCCGCCCTGCGCGGCGAACGGGGGCTGACCCAGGCCGATCTCGCCGACGCGCTCAACGTCTCGCGCCAGACGGTCAACGCCATCGAGACCGGCCGCTACGATCCGAGCCTGCCGCTGGCATTCGCCATCGCGCGTTTTTTCAACAGGACGATCGAGGAGATTTTTCAGGCGCAGGCGTGAAATGCCGCCCGCCTTGCTATAACCCAGGCCATGGACCAGGACGAACCCGGCCTCTCGCTAGGCGCACCCGCCGACAAAGCCTATCGCGTGCTGGCGCGCAAATACCGCCCGGCAGACTTCACCGGCCTGATCGGGCAGGAAGCGCTGGTGCGTACGCTCTCCAACGCGTTCGCCACGGGGCGCATCGCGCATGCCTTCATGCTCACCGGCGTGCGCGGCGTGGGCAAGACGACGACGGCGCGCATCATCGCGCGCGCGCTCAACTGCATCGGTCCCGACGGCAAGCGGACGGCGCCGACGATCCATCCCTGCGGCATCTGCGAACCCTGCATCGCCATCGCCGAAAGCCGCCATGTCGATGTGCAGGAGATGGACGCGGCATCGCGCACCGGCATCGACGACGTGCGCGAGATCATCGAGGGCGTGCGCTATGCCCCGGCCAGCGCCCGGTACAAGGTCTACATCATCGACGAAGTGCACATGCTGTCGAAGCAGGCCTTCAACGGCCTGCTCAAGACGCTCGAGGAACCGCCGCCGCACGTGAAATTCGTCTTTGCCACCACCGAGATCCGCAAAGTCCCAGTGACGGTCCTGTCGCGCTGCCAGCGCTTCGATCTGCGCCGCATCGAGACTGCGGAGCTGAGCGCGCTGCTGAAGGAGGTGGCGGCGAAGGAGAACGTCGCCATCGAGGACGTGGCGCTTGCCCTGATCGCGCGTGCCGCAGAAGGCTCGGCGCGCGATGCGCTGTCGCTGCTCGACCAGGCGATGGCGCATGGCGAAGACGGCGTCATCGGCGCCGAAATGGTGCGCGCAATGTTGGGCCTTGCGGACCGTGGGCGGGTGCTCGACCTGTTCGAGAAGCTGATGGGCGGCGCCATCGAGGGGGCGCTCCTCGATCTGCGCGAACTCTATGACCGCGGCGCCGATCCCTTGATGGTGATGCAGGATCTGCTGGAGACCGCGCATTTCCTCACCCGCGTCAAGGTGGCGCCGGCGGCGCAGGGGTTCTTCGATGGCGCGAGTTCGGAAGGCGCTCGTGCCGCGGCGCTGGCGGGCCGGCTTTCCGTCGCGGCGCTGACGCGGGCGTGGCAGATGCTGCTCAAGGGGCTGATCGAGGTGCGCGACGCCACGCGGCCGATTGCGGCCTGCGAGATGGCGCTGATCCGGCTCGCCTACGGCCTTGATCTTCCGCCTGTGGACAAATTGGTGAGGGATGTGCTGGACGGGAAAGGCCCAGCAGTCGCGGAAGGCTCCAGTCCGGCAAAACCCGGGAGCGGATCGCAGCCGCGCGCGGCCGTCAAAGTGCCGTCCAACGTGCCGGCGCACGGGCAGAGCGGCCGGCCGATGATGACGGCGGCGGCGCTGGCGACCGCGCCAGCGACCCAATTTCGCTCGCTGGAAGATCTCGCCGCTCTCGCCGGGGAAAAGGGCGCCTCCATCTTGAAAGTGCATCTCGAGAACGACGTTCATCTGGTGCGGTTGGAGCCGGGGCTGATCGAGTTCCGGCCGTCTGCGCGCGCGCCCAACACCTTGGCCGGCGATCTGAAACAGAAACTCAAGGACTGGACCGGTGTTGCCTGGCAGGTCAGCGTCGCCCGCGAAGGCGGCGCCTCGACCATCGCCGACCGACGCAAGCAGGTAAAGGCGGCACGCCTGGAGAGCGTGGCGCAGCAGCCGCTGGTGCGCGCGGTGCTCGACCGCTTTCCGGGTGCCGAGATCGTCGCGGTGCGCGATGCGGCGGCGGATGAGATGACGGCCGAACCGGTGCCGGAACGCGAGGAATAAGCTCGCTTCTACGGCATCTCGGCGCGGAAGGGGTGCGCGGGATAGACGCCGAGAACCGTCAGCCGCGAGGAGAAGTATTGCAGCTCCTCGAGGGCGCGGCGGACGGCGGGCTGGTCGGGGTGACCCTCGATGTCGGCATAGAACTCGGTGGCGTTGAACGAGCCGCCCAGTTGGTAGCTTTCGAGCTTGGTCATGTTGATGGCGTTGGTGGCGAAGCCGCCCAGCGCCTTGTAGAGCGCCGCGGGGATATTCCGTACACGGAATAACAACGTGGTGATGACGGCGCCACCGTCATTGGGCGCATCCTCGGCCTCGCCGCCGACGATGAGGAAGCGCGTCATGTTGTGCGTCTCGTCCTCGACATCGGCCTTGAGGACGTCGAGGCCGTAGAGCTCGCCGGCCAGAGCCGACGCGATCGCGGCAGCCGCGGGATCGTTCATCTCGGCCACGTGACGTGCCGCGCCGGCGGTGTCGGACCATTCGCGCTCGATCAAACCCAATGCCTTGATCGCCTTCATGCACTGACCGAGCGCCGGACGCTGGCTGAACACCTCTTTGACGGCGGAGAGCGCCGCGCCCTTCACGCCCAGAAGCTGGTGACGGACGCGATGGAAATGCTCGCCCAGGATGAAGAGGTCGTTGTGGCCCTGCGATTCCTGGCCCTTCACCGCGCGGCCGAAATGGCGCACCAGAAGATGGGTGTCGGCGATCCGTCCGTAGACGGAATTCTCTACCGGCACGATGGCGAGCTCGGTCTCGCCGCGCTTCACCGCATCGAGCGCTTCGCCGAAGGTGGGCTTGGGGATCGCCGCCGCGCCGGGCAGCGCGTCGCGCGCCGCGAGATTGGCGTAGGCCCCGGGCTCGCCCTGGAAGGCGACCGTCTTGGCACGCGCGATCAATGGCAGCATGCGCGCGCCCTTTCCAGATCCTCCGGCGTATCGACGCTTAGCGGAACCTCGGCGATGCGCGCCACGGAGACACTCATGCCGGCTTCGAGCGCACGCAGCTGTTCCAGCCTCTCGCGCTTCTCCAGCGGCGACGGCGGCAGCGCGACGAATCTTTCGAGCGCGGCACGGCGAAAAGCGTAGATACCGATGTGATGGAACATAGCGCCCTCGCCGGCCGGCGCAGAGGCGCGGGTGAAGTAGAGTGCGCGGCCGCGCCGCTCGGTCTGGTCCCAGGCGACGATGGCCTTGACGACGTTCGGGTTGTCGCGGTCGGCATCGTTGTCGATCTCTGCCGCCAAGGTGGCGATGTCGGCGCCGCTGGCTTTCAGTGTACCTGCCGCTTCGCGGATCGCTCCCGGATCGATCGCCGGCAGGTCGCCTTGCAGGTTCACTACTACGTCGTGGGTGCCTCCTGGATCGAGCGCCTGCAGCGCGGCGAAGACGCGGTCGGAGCCGGATGGCAGCGCCGGGTCGGTCAGCACCGCGATGCCGCCTTCCTTCTCGATTGCCTGGGCGATCTCGGCATCGGCGCAGGCCACCGCCACCGGACCGACGCCCGCTTCCAGGGCCCGGCGCCAGACGCGCACGATCATCCCCATGCCGTTGATGTCGGCCAAGGGCTTGCCGGGCAGCCGGGTCGAAGCCATGCGGGCGGGGATCAGGACGATCGGGCTCATGGAAATTCCGGGATTCCCGCGGATTTATGCGACGCTTCGCCGCAATGACGCAATCCGGCGGGCTTGTAATGTCCGCCGCGGCCGGCGCGGACCATCGATCCTTTCTCGCGCATGCACGGCGGAGCTGAGCTTATGGATTCCTTCGAGTGGAACAAGATCGCCGGCGCCGTGCTCGGCACCTTGATGTTTGTGCTGGTGGTGAGTTTCGTGGGCGAAGCCGTCTTCGAGCCCGCCGTGCCTGCAAAGCCCGGCTATGTGGTGGAAGGCGTGGTCGAACAGACGCCAACCGATCAGACCTCGCAGGCCCCGGCCGAGGAAGCTCTGCCCGATTGGGGCACCGTGCTGCCGGCGGCGGACGCCGCCGCGGGCCAGAAGATCTCGGCGCGCTGCGAGCAGTGCCACGATCTTTCCAAGGGCGGACCGGACAAGATCGGCCCCAATCTCTGGGGTGTGCTTGGCCGGCCGCGGGCTTCGCGGGCAAGCTTCTCTTATTCGAGCGCCATGGCGGCGAGCCATGACCCCTGGAATTTCGACCACTTCTTCCGCTTCATCAAATCGCCGCAGGCCGTGGTGCCGGGCACCAAGATGAGCTTCGCAGGCATTCCCAACGCCAAAGACCGCATCAGCCTGATCGCCTGGCTGCGCACGCAGAGCGACAGCCCGTTGCCGGTTCCGCCGCCGCAGCCGGCCAAGGCGGCTTCCGACACCCACACGCCGACCGCGCCGCAGACCCCCGGTTCGACGCCGGCCGACAACGGCAAGGCTCCAGCCGCGCAAGGGACAAAGCCCGCAACGCAGACACCGGCGGCCGCGCCGAAAAAGCCAGGCTGAGCTTGCCCATGGGCAGGCGGCCCAAGCTCCTCATTGTCGTGCCGTCAGGTCTGGCCCCGCTGTGGGAGCCGTGGCTGCGCGAAGGTCCGTTCGACACGCTGGTGCATGAGCGCGATGCGTATCGGCGCGAGGGCATCGATTACGTGCTGAGCTTTCGCCCGCCCCACGGGTTCCTCGCCACGCTTCCCAATCTGAAGACCGTCTTCTCGCTCGGCGCCGGGATCGATGCCTTTCTTGCCGATCCCGCCTTGCCCAAGACCGTTCCGCTGGTGCGCTTCGTCGATCCCCAGCTTTCGACCGAGATGGCGCAATACGTCGTGATGCACATCCTGCTGCAGCACCGCAGCCAGCGCGAGTTCGACACGGCGCAAGCCGAGCACCGCTGGGCGCAACGCCTGCTCGCGCGCAAGACGTCCGACACGCGCATCGGCATCCTCGGCCTTGGCGAAATCGGCACGATGGCTGCAGAGCGCTTGCGCGATCTGGGTTTCGCCGTTGCCGGCTGGAGCAGGTCTGCCAAAACCGTCGCGGGCGTCGAAAGCTTCGCGGGCGAAGAGGGCTTTGCGCCGTTCCTGGCGCGCAGCGACTACCTTGTCTGCCTCTTGCCGCTGACGGATGAAACGCGCGGCATCTTGAATGCGAAGACTTTCGCTCTGCTGCCGAAGGGCGCCTATGTGATCAACGTGGCGCGCGGCGGCCATCTGGCGGAAAGCGAGCTGATCGCGGCGCTGGATAGCGGTCAGCTCTCGGGCGCCACGCTGGACGTCTTTGCGACCGAGCCGCTGCCGCCCGAGGATCCGCTCTGGGCCCATCCCAAGGTGACCGTCACGCCGCATATCGCGGCCATCTCCGATCCCGCCGTCGCGGCTCGGTTCGTCATCGAGGGTGTCGCCCGCGCCGAGCGCGGCGAACGCGATCCGTACACGGTGGATTGGGGCAGAGGGTACTGAACCGCTACCGTCCGTAGCGCTCCTTGAGCAGAGCATAGAGAGCGCGCGCCGCATTGGCTTCGGCGCCTTTGGGCCGGCCGGGCTTGGGCCGGTCCGTCCAAGCCGCGATATCGAAATGCGCCCAGCTCTTGGTATTGGAGACGAAGCGATTGAGGAACAGGGCCGCCGTGATCGCGCCGGCATAGGCGTAGTCGGGGTTGTTGTTGAGATCGGCGATCTGGCTGGAAAGTGCGCTTTCGTAGCCGCGCCAGAGCGGAAGCCGCCACACCGGGTCCTGAGTCTCGCGCGAATGGCGCATCAGATCGGCCGCCAGACTCTCGTCGTCCGTGAAGAAGGGTGGCAGCTCGAAGCCGGTAGCGACGCGCGCGGCGCCCGTCAGTGTCGCGATATCGATGAGAAGCTCGGGTGCTTCGCTGTCAGCTTCCGCAAGCGCATCGGCCAAGACCAGCCGCCCTTCGGCATCGGTATTGCCGATCTCGACCGTCAGTCCCTTACGGCTCTTGAATACGTCGCTTGGCCGGTAGGCGGTGCCGGAAACGGAATTCTCGACCGCCGGGATCAGCACGCGCAGCCTAAGGTTCAGCTTCGCGCTCATGGCCATGCTGGCGACGCCAAGTACCGTTGCCGCACCACCCATGTCCTTTTTCATCGACAGCATGCCGGACGAGGGCTTCAGATCGTAGCCTCCCGTGTCGAAGCAGACGCCTTTGCCGACCAGCGTGACTTTGGGCGCGCTTTCATTTCCCCAGGTGAAATCGATCAAGCGCGGGGCACGCGCCGAACCGCGACCGACAGCGTGGATGAGCGGGTAGTTGGACTTCAGAAGCGCCTCGCCGACGATCACCGAGACCTTCGCGCCATGGGATTTTGCGAGTGCGATTGCGGCATCGGCCAGCTCCTGCGGGCCCATGTCGTTCGGAGGCGTGTTGATCAGATCGCGGGCAAGGAACAGGCCCTGTGCGACCCGGCTGATCTCCGCGCCGTCGGCGCCATCCGGCAGGACCAGCCGCATGGCCTTGGCCTTGGGCTTCCTGTAGCGCGCGAATTCATAGCTGCCCAGGGCCCAAGCCAGCGCGGCGGCGCTCCCGGCCTGCATTTCGGGCACGTCGCCCAGCCTGTAGGTACCCGCGGGCAGCGAAGCTGGAAACGCCGCGAGCGCAAGCTTGTCGTCTCCCTTGCCGAGGCCGAGGACGGCGACGGAGAGGCTTCCATCCGCGCCGGCGATCAGTTGGACCTCTCCCTCCTTGGCAGTAAAGCCCGCGCCTTTCAGGAAGCGGGCTTCGCGCTTGGGCCGCGTCGCCAGCCAGCGGGCAAGCGCGGCGGCCGTGACCGCATGCAGCGGCACGGCGTCCCGTGCATTCCTCGCAAAGCTCACCTGCATCGATCGATCTGCCTTTTTGGCCGGCGCAACTCTAGAAACCAGCTTCGCCGCCTGCAACGGGGACAGCCATGGACACGCGCTACACGCTGATTGTCGGCACCAAGGACTGGTCGAGTTGGAGCCTCCGGCCCTGGCTCGCCATGCGCCATTCAAGCATCGCGTTTGAGGAAGAGCTGGTGCATTTGCGGCGGGGGACCACACCGGAGATCCTGAAGTTTTCGCCGTCCGGGCGCGTGCCTGCGCTCGTCATCGAAGAGGACGGCAGACGGGCGCTCATCTGGGACAGCCTCGCGATATGTGAAACCATCGCAGAGCGGCATCCACAAGCAAGGCTCTGGCCCGATGACGCGCTGATCCGCGCGGAGGCGCGCTCCTATTGCGCGGAAATGCATTCCGGCTTTGCCGACCTGCGTGAGCAACTGTCGATGGACTTCGCGCGCAAACTGCCGACGCCGCCGCTGCGCGAGGCGACGAAGGCGCAGATCGCGCGCATCCAACAGGCTTGGGCTGCGGCGCTCACGCGCCACGGCGGACCCTTCCTGTTCGGCCGCTTTTCGATCGCGGACTGCATGTATGCGCCGGTGGTATCGCGCTTCGGAACCTACGGCATCGCTCTGGACGCGGAGCTCGCAGGATACGCAGAGCGGATGATGGCGCTGCCCGCCATGCAGGAGTGGGGGAAAGCGGCAAAAGCGGAGGTCGACGCCGGTTTGGCTTAGAGAACTCGCCTAGTGTTGAGTGGCGGCGACGCTGGCCGCCTTCACCGCCTGGTCCTGATGCGACGCGACCGAGCCCGTGGTTTCGTCGAAAAAGGCCTTCTGGTCCCCCGGCAGCGGATTGGCCTCGCAATGCGCCAGTGTGCAGGCGTAGTTGAATTGCGCGGCACCCTTGTTCAAAGTCACCACCCCACCGGCGCGATTGGCGACGCTTATCTGGCGGTTGGCGACCGTCTGGCTCTGCGGACCGAGAGCGACGAGATTGGTGACGCCGAAGGTCTTGCCGAGAACAAAGGCATGATGCGGATCGATCACGGTCGCGTCCGCGATCGTGGGATTGCCCACGAACACCGTGGCCACCGGCTGCTCGAAAGTGATCACGCGCACCTCGTCCATGCTGACTCCGATGCCCGCACTCTTTTGAGCCATCGCGTGGCGCAGGGCCGTCTTGTGATGAGCCTTGAGATGCGGCTTCGCCGCGGCAGAAAGCGGCGCGGCGGCCACGACCAGAACGGTGGCGGAGAGAAGAAATGTGCAGAGGCGCATGAGCCGAAAGTCCCTGGGAATTCCGCGCTTTCAGGCTAACCGCCGCGGCGTGAAGGAACGCTTAACGGTTTCGCACATGGACGACCGCGATGGCGTCGGTGCTGAGCCGGTGCCAGCCGGGCATCAGGTCAAGCATCGCCACCGCAGGTGAAGACGGGGGCAAGATCGTCCAGGCAACGCGATAGCGGGCCAGCGCCTGCGCCAGAGCTTTCGGATCCGGCGCCATGATCCGCGCGTAGTTCGCGAGGAACCTGTCGCCATAGAGCTCGGCGCGGCTGTCGATGAACGGTCTGACGCCTTCGAAGATGAGATAGCCTCCGAAGCCGTAATCGTTCAGGACGGGCTGACCGCGCAGAGCTTGGGGCACCCGCGCCAGGGCATGGTCGGGCGTCACCAGCGCGCCGCCATAGGGCAGTGGGAGAGACAACCGGAAGGCAGCGAGGCCGGCCATAGCAAGCGAAAACAGCGCACCTGGTCGCAGTTCGATCGGCACACTCGACATTGGCAAATCCGCCAACGCCTTTGATACCGGCCCTGCGAGCAACAGCGGTACGACTGCGGCAAACAGGATCACATGGCGTTCATGCGCGAGTGCGAGATGCAGGAAAAGAAGCGTCATCAGCAAGCGCGGCACAGGAATGCGCGCGCCGCGGCTCAAGAGCACATAGGCTCCGCCGATCAGTACCGCTTCGAACGGCGCCAGCGTCGAAAAATCGGCCGGGCCCCACTCGCCGATATGCGAAAGTTGCGTCAGCGACAGCAGACGGAATGGAAACAGCAAGCCTTCCAAGCCGTGCGGATTGATGAGCGCGGCGGCCAAGCTGGCAACTCCGAATCCGGCCCAGCGCAGTATCGTCGCGCGTTTGTCTCGCTCTTCCACCACTGCCTCCACCGCGAAGGCCGCCAACAGCAGGAATCCGATGGCGAAGCCCCCATGCAGATTGACCCACAAGGTCATGATCGCGGCGGATTGCCAGCGGGGTGCGCGATGTTGCGCCCGGGCGAGAACGAGCTCGGTTGTCCAGAGCACGACCAGCGGCAGGGCGAGCAGATGCGGCCGTGCAAGCAAGCTGGGCGCCATGCAGGCAAGGGCGAGCATGCTGACAGCCAAGCTTGCCAGGCCGCCGAACCAGCGGCGCAAATTGATGAACATCAGAAACGCAGTCAGCGAGAACGCGCCGGCAAAGAGCACCTGGACGCCGCCCCAACCCCCTGCGCGCCAGGCGAGCGCCATGACGATCTCGCTCAGCCATTCATGCGCCGTCCACGGCGCGCCGGAAAAGGTGTAGGAAAACGGATCGCGCGCGATCAGGGCACCGTCGGAGAGCATTCTAAGTCCCGCCGCGACATGCCAATACGTATCGCCGTCGTTGAAGATTTGCGGCGCAAAGAGAAGCGCCGCGAACGCCACGAGCGCGACGAGCCACGGCAGGAAGCGGTCAATCGGCATGCTCATTCGGCTCGGTGTTTTCCGGGAGTCTTCGCGAGTACGGTTAAGAAATCGGCAATGGCGAAGTCCGACCTTCGCAGAATGTCGCTATTTCGTGCCGACCCGGCACAACGTCTCTCATCCGCCGTTCCGCGACTTAAGGCGTCGTTAAGCGCGCGCGCCTTAGGGTATCCGCATAGTCCGGGGGTGCCTCACAGGGACGCCGACCGGGCATCCTAGGGTGTCAAAAAGCGGAGGCTAACAATGACCCTTTTTTCTCGCTTCGTCCGGGACGAGTCGGGCGCGACGGCGATCGAATACGGTCTGATCGCGGCGTTGATCGCCGTGGTGGTGATCGGTGCGGTGACCGCGGTCGGTACCAAGCTGTCGGGCACGTTCAACACGGTCGCGGGCAGCGTGAAGTAAGATCCTCAGACCGGATCTTCGGCAACGGCCGCTCCAACCGGAGCGGCCGTTGGCATTTCCAAGCACGGATGGTTGGCTTCGGTGACGCTGCATTTGCGGTTGTCCAAAAAACGTCGCGCCCAGCTTAAGCAGCTGTTAGCAACCGCCGCGCTAGGCTTTCCGCATGTCCGGCCGAAGCGCCGGATTCGGGGTGCGACAGTTGGAGACTTCCATGACCAAATTGCTTTCGACTTTCATGCGCGACGAATCCGGCGCGACGGCGATCGAATATGGCTTGATCGCCGCGCTGATCGCGGTGGTGGTGATCGGCGCCGTGACCGCGGTGGGTACCGGCCTTTCCGGCACGTTCAGCTCCGTGGCCGGCAGCGTGAAGTAGGATTCGACCGCCCGACGGCGTTCGCGGACGGCCGCTTCTTAAGCGGCCGTTCGCATTTTCAGAGCGAGATTTGGCCATGATCGCGGAGATGTTGCTCCTTGTCGCCGTTCCCGCCCTGCTGGCGCTTGCCGCGGGCTGGGACGTGGCGAGCTTCACGATCCCAAACGCGATACCCCTCGCCCTTCTGGCCGCCTTCGCCATGTTCGTGTTCGCCGTTCCGCTCGCGCCGGCGACGGCAGGATTGCATCTGGGGGCAGGCGCCGTTGGGCTGGCCGCCGGTTTTGCACTCTTCGCGGCCGGATTGATTGGTGGCGGCGACGCCAAGCTGTTTGCGGCAGCCGCTCTCTGGCTCGGTTTTCGCGACCTCGTCGATTTCGCGCTTTGGTCGTCGCTGTTTGGCGGCGCCCTCGCGCTCGCGGTCCTGGGGCTTCGCACATTGGTGCTTCCCGCAACACTTGCGACGCAAGGCTGGCTGGTGCGCCTGCATGACGCCAAGTCCGGAATTCCTTATGGCGTGGCGCTGGCCGGCGGCGCGCTGATGACGCTTCCGAATGCGGATGTCTATCGCTTTCTCGGCGCTTGAGAATCCGATTTCGTGGAGAAATTCCGCAGCCTCCTCTTAAGCATTTTCTAAAGGGTTCCGTGCTCGTATCGGGGCTCAAAGGAGCCTTTCGATGAACACGTCGCGTTTGGTCGTTCTGGGCCTCGCAGCATTGGCGGCTGGCGGCGCCGCATTTCTCGCGCGCGGGCTTCTGGGCGGTGGCACGCAGAAAGCGGGAGCCGTGATCGTTCCGCCGCCGGTCGCCACCGCTCAGGTGCTGGTCGCCTCGGCCGATCTGACGCCAGGCCGCGCCGTGACGCCGGACCAGGTGCGCTGGCAGAACTGGCCAAAGAACGATGTCGACCCCGGTTTCATCACGGCCGCGAACAATCCCAATATCGCCGATATCGTGAAGGGCACCGTCGTCCGCAGCCCGGTGGTCGCAGGCGAGCCGTTGACGCCCTTGAAGATCGTGCATGCCGACCAAGCCGGCCTGATGTCGGCGACGCTCACGCCGGGCATGCGCGCGGTCTCGATCCCAGTCTCCATCGCCTCACTCGCGGGCGGATTCATCCAGCCCAACGACCATGTCGATATCGTGCTGACCTCGCAGGTGGGTGAGGCCAGCAAGCGCTATCGCGCCACCACCATCCTGCGCAACGTGCGAGTGCTGGCGATAGACCAGGCCTTCGACAATTCCAAGAACCAAAAGCCCGTCTCCGACGTAAAGACCGCGACTCTCGAGCTGACGCCGCAGCAGGCCGAGCGCGTTACCCGCGCGCAGGCCAGCGGCACGCTCTCGCTTTCGCTGCGCTCGATGGTGGAGCAGGTCGCCGACGGCCAGGGACGCGTCGCAGCGGCACGCGCCCGCTACAACAGTGAAAACAGCGAGAGCAGCAGCGGCGGCGAAGTTTCTGTGATCCGCTACGGCGTGCTCAAGCCGGACTCGTCAGCCGGAGGCGAATAGCGATGCGCAAGTCGTTTTTGATCGCGATTCTTCTGGGCCTCTCGGCCGGCGGCGCGTCGGCGCACCAACCGTTGCCGCCGCAGCCGCAGGACGATTCGAACCCCCGCGTCGTCAACGTTTCGATCCACGACCCATCCAAGGCGAGCCGCAGGATCGCGCTCGGCCTGAACAAGGCGACCGTCGTGCAACTCGACGCCGATGCGCGTGACGTGCTCGTCTCCAACCCGGAGATCGTCGATGCGGTCGTGCGCACGCCGCGACGCATTTTCCTGCTCGCCATGAAAACCGGTCAGACCAACGCTTTCTTCTTCGATGGCGCCGGACATCAGATCCTTTCGCTCGATATACGCGTGGAAAAGGATACGGGCGATCTGGGCTCGATGATTCACGCCAACATCCCCGGCTCCAACATCAAGGTGTCAGGCCTCAACGACAACATCGTGCTCACCGGCAATGTCGCGAGCGCCCAGGATTCGACGCGCGCGCAGGACCTCGCCGCGCGTTTCGCCGGCGATCCGGCCAAGGTCGTCAACATGCTCTCGATCGCCGGGGGCGAGCAGGTGATGCTCAAGGTTCGCGTCGCCGAGATGGACCGCAACATCGCCAAGCAGTTCGGCGTCAACATGGCCGAAGCGGCGACGGTGGCCGGCGTGCCGATCGTGGCCTCGACCGGCAACCAGTTCGGGCTCGTCGGCCATGCGCTGAGCGATGCCTCCGGCGCCCAATTCGGCGCCACCTGCGCCCAGAGCGCCATTCCCGACTATCTCAAGCAAACCATCATCTCCAGCCCCGCCTTGGGTCCATCGGGCACGCTGATCGAGAAGGTGCAGCCCTGTTTCAGCCCCAACAATGTGCAAGGTGTGCTGCAGGCGCTGGACCAGATCGGCCTGGTGCACATCCTGGCCGAGCCGAACCTGACCGCGGTTTCCGGCGAGACCGCACGCTTCCTCGCGGGTGGCGAATTCCCGGTCCCATCGGGCCGCGACAACCAGGGCAACGTCTCCGTCCAGTTCAAGGACTTCGGCGTGGGGCTGTCGTTCACGCCGGTTGTGCTGAGCCCCGGCCGCATCTCGTTGCAGATCTCGACCGAGGTGAGCGAGCTTTCGAACACCGGCGCCTTCACCCTCAATACCACCTCTACGACCGATCCCACGACCGGCGTCACCACCACGACGCCGGGGCTGACGATCCCCGCGCTGTCGGTGCGCCGCGCGCAGACGACAGTCGAGCTGCCGTCGGGCGGCAGCTTCGCCATTGCCGGGCTCATGCAACACACGACGAAGCAGGTGCTGGAGCAATTTCCAGGTATCGGCAACATGCCGGTTCTGGGCGCGCTGTTCCGCAGCCGTGACTTCCAGAACAACGAAACCGAACTCGTGGTGCTGGTCAGCGCCTATCTCGTCAATCCCACGACGGAAGCGAAATTGTCCGCCCCCACCGACGGCTATCAGTTGCCCACCGACCCGGAGACGATCCTGTTTGGTCATCTGAACGCCGTCTACAAGCGCGACTTGAGCGCGCAGAAGCAGGCCGGCGGCGGCGCGCCGGTCGGCTACATCGTGGAATAGAAGGAACAGCGCGATGATCAACCGCATCTTCCGGCCCCTCGCCTTCGCGACGCTGTTGCTCTCGGGAAGTTGCGCGGGCCCGGATACTGATGGTCCGCCGAACTTCTCCGATCCGGTGCAAAATCATCCGATCGCCGTGGAGCCGGACTTCCACACCATCAGGCTGCCCTTCTCCGCGACCGAGGCAGGACTGATGCCCGATGACGCCGCGCGCTTCAGCGTTTTCGTCGCGGAGTATCTCGCGAGCGGGAACGGTGCGATTTCGATCAGCGCGCCGCCCGGATCCTCCGCCAACGTGGCCATCGGCTATTTCGGCGAAAGACTGGCGCAATACGGCGTGCCGCGCGAGCGTATCCTCGTCGGCACACGCAACGAGCCGGGTGACGGCAAGGTCGAGATCGGTTACATGGCCTACAAGGCCCATGTCGAAAACTGCACGCCCGGCGGCGACTGGTCCAAGGATTGGTCCGATACGGTCGACAATCAGCCAACGCCCAATTTCGGCTGCGCCGTGCAAAGCAATATGGCCGCCCAGCTTTCCGATCCGCGCGACCTCGTCCAGCCCCGAACGATGGACGACCCCGATGCGGTGCGCCGCAACGCGATGATGGGCCACTACGAAAAGGGTGAAATCACCCAAGCCGACAAGCACACCGCCGACAAGTCGGTGGAGCAGTCCGGCCAAAGCTCCGAGATCCAGTAGCGGGTACGACATGACGATCTTGCGCGCTCCAGCAGCAGAACATTTCGGCGCCAAGCCGCACGAGCGGCCGGTGCCGCGCATCTCCATTCATGCCTTTGTGGAGTTTCCGGATACCGGCGCCGCATTGCAGCATGCCGGCGCCGACCGGCGCCTGGCCAAGGCGAATCTCAACGTGCAGCTCGGCGGCATCAATGCCGCGGTCGAGCACTATCACGGTGTGGTGACGCCCAACCTCATCATCGTCGAGACCAAGCTCAATGGCGCAGCCGCGCTCGACGAGCTCGACCGGCTGGCCGAAGTATGCGATCCGGCAACCAAGGTCATCGTCGTCGGCCGCACCAACGACGTCGAACTCTATCGCGAATTGATGCGCCGCGGGGCCAGTGAATACCTGGTCGCCCCGCTTAATCCTCTGCATCTGATCGAGGTCATTTCAGGACTCTATCTCGAACCCGGCACCTCGCCGATCGGACGCGTGGTCGCTTTTGTGGGCGCCCGCGGCGGAGCCGGATCCTCGGCATTGGCCCACAATGTCAGCTGGTGCATCGCGGAAGAACTTCACATCAATACGACAATCGTCGATTTCGATCTGGCGTTCGGCACCACGGGACTCGACTTCAATGACGAACCGGGACAGGGCGTGGCGGAGGCGCTGTCGGCGCCGGAGCGTCTGGACGATGTGCTGCTCGACCGCCTCCTGCTGAAGCGGGGCGAGCATCTTTCGCTGTTCACCGCGCCCGCGGCCCTCGAACGCGATTACGATGCCGCGCCGGACGCCTATGAATCCGTACTGGATGCGGTGCGCCAGACGATGCCATGCGTGGTCGTCGATTTGCCACATGCCTGGACGCCGTGGGTCAAAGCGACGCTGATCAACGCCGACGAGATCGTGCTCGTGGCCACGCCAGACCTTGCTTCGCTGCGCAACGCCAAGAGCATGATCGAGCTGCTCAAGCTCAACCGCCCAAACGACGCGGCGCCGAAGCTTGTGCTCAACCAGGTCAACCAGCCCAAGCGGCCGGAAATTCCCGCCAAGGATTTCGCCGAGACGCTGGGCATCGACCCCGCCTGCGTCATCCAGTTCGATCCCCTGCTCTTTGGTCAGGCCGCCAACAACGGTCAGACGTTGATCGAGCTGCAGCCGCAGAGCGCCAGCGCACTCGCCGTGCGCCGCCTCGCCCAGGCGATCACCGGCCGCGCGCCACAGGCGAGCCAAAAGGCGAACGGCTCGATCCTTTCCTTCCTCTCCAAAGGAAAGAAGAGGGCTTAAGCGATGTTCGGAAAGCGCACCAACGTCGCGACCGAGACACTGCCGCGACCGCCAGTTGCGTCACCGCGCGCGGAGCCGGCGGCGCGCGCCGAACCGGGCCCGCCTCCCCGCATCGAGCCGGCACCCATGAAATCACCAGGGCCCGCGCCGCAGCCGTCCAAGGCGGTGCCCCGGGTGCAGATCGACCAGCGCTCGGAGGACTACTACCAGATCAAGACGCTGATCTTCTCGGCCCTGATCGACACGATCGACCTCGCCCAGCTCGCCCAGCTCGATCCGGATTCGGCGCGCGAGGAAATCCGCGACATCGTCAACGAGATCATCTCCATCAAGGCGGTGGTGATGTCGATCGCGGAGCAGGAACACCTGCTCCAGGACATTTGCAACGACGTTCTGGGCTATGGGCCGCTCGAGCCGCTGCTGGCGCGCGACGATATCGCCGACATCATGGTCAACGGCGCCAATCGGGTGTTCATCGAAGTGGGCGGCAAGGTGCAGCTCACCGCCATCCGCTTCCGGGACAACGCTCAGCTGATGAACATCTGTCAGCGCATCGTGAGCCAGGTCGGACGCCGCGTCGACGAATCGTCCCCGATCTGCGACGCACGCCTGGCGGACGGTTCGCGCGTCAACGTCATCGCACCCCCTCTGTCGCTCGACGGACCGACGCTGACCATCCGAAAATTCCGCAAGGACAAGCTCACTCTAGACGACCTTGTGAAGTTCGGCTCGATCTCGCCGGCCGGCGCGCGCGTGCTCGGCGTCATCGGCCGCTGCCGCTGCAACGTGCTTATCTCCGGCGGCACCGGTTCGGGCAAAACTACTTTGCTCAACTGCATGACTGCCTATATAGATGCCGAGGAACGCATCATCACCGCCGAAGACGCGGCCGAATTGCAGCTCCAGCAGCCGCACGTCGTTCGATTGGAGACGCGCCCACCCAACCTGGAAGGCCAAGGCCAGATCACTATGCGTGATCTGGTCAGGAACTGCCTTCGCATGCGTCCGGAACGAATCATCGTGGGCGAGGTGCGCGGACCGGAAGCCTTCGACTTGCTGCAGGCGATGAACACCGGTCATGACGGCTCGATGGGCACACTTCATGCCAACAGCCCGCGCGAAGCGATGAGCCGCCTCGAATCGATGATCACCATGGGCGGATATCAGCTGCCGATGAAGACCATTCGCGAGATGATCGTGGGTTCGATCGACGTCATCATTCAAGCCGAGCGCATGCGCGACGGCTCCCGCCGCATCACCAAGATCACGGAAGTGGTGGGAACCGAAGGCGATGTCGTCATCACGCAGGATCTTCTAGTCTACGAGGTCCTGGGCGAAGACGAGACCGGCCGGCTCAAGGGCAAGCATATGGGTACCGGTATCGTGCGTCCCACATTCTGGGAGCGCGCGCGCTACTACAATCTTGAGCGAGAACTGGCCGAGGCGCTCGACCAGCTCCAGGGCTGACGGCGATGATCGTCTTGATGGCGGCGTTCCTGCTGGTGCTGGCTCTCGGCGGCGCGGGTTACGTCTATGCAGGCGCCGGACGCGAACGCCAGCAGAAGCGCTTTGCCGCCGTGGTCAAGCCGCAGGCAGGGCGTGGCGCAGCCACGCCGGATGGAAATGCCATAAAGCGCAAGAACGTCCAGCAGCTTCTCAAGCAGATCGAAAGCCGCAGCGCCGAGCAGAAGCAAAAAATCACCACCCGACGCCGCCTGGACATGGCAGGGTTCGGCGGCGTTTCGGTCCGGAAATACTGGATCGGATCCGCCGCTCTCGGCCTATTCGTGGTGGCGTTCTGTTTCCTCACGCATCAGGGCCTTCTTGTAATCGCGATGGCAGCCTTTGCCGCGGGCCTCGGCCTGCCGCGCTGGGTGCTCGGATTCCTCAAGAGAAGGCGCGAGAAGAGGTTCACCGCCGAGTTCGCCAACGCCATCGACGTGGTGGTCCGCAGCGTGCGCTCCGGTCTTCCGACCAACGAAGCGCTCAAGATTGTGGCACGCGAGAGCCCGGAGCCGGTGCGCGGCGAGTTCGCCAAGCTGGTCGAAGGCATGAAGGTCGGCGTCTCGCTCGAACAGGGATGCCGACGGATGTATGAGAGCATGCCCACAGCCGAAGTCAGTTTTTTCGGGATCGTCATGACCATCCAGCAGAAGTCGGGTGGCAACCTGTCCGAAGCCTTGAGCAATCTCGCCGGCGTCCTGCGCGATCGCAAGCGGCTGCAAGGCAAGATCAAGGCAATGTCGTCCGAGGCCAAAGCTTCCGCGATGATCATTGGCTCCCTGCCCGTCGTCGTCATGGGTATCGTCTACCTGACGACCCCCGCCTATATCTCGCTTCTCTTCACCGAGCGCACGGGCAATCTGCTGCTTGTCGGATGCGCCTTCTGGATGAGCGTGGGCATCTTCGTGATGCGCAAGATGATCAACTTCAAGCACTAGGACGCAGCCGATGCATAGCGATCTATTCGATCTGCTCTTCGACCCGGCCTTCCTGGCAACCGTCGCGGCGGCGATCTTCGCGTTTGCCACCATCGTCACGCTCGGCCTGCCGCTCGCGGAACGCGACGGGCTCGGTCAGCGTCTCAAGAACGTTGCCCAAAGGCGCGAGGAACTTCGCGCCAAGCATCATGCCGCACTGAAAGCGAAGCGCGGCTCGCTGCGTGTGGAGGCCGTGGGCTCCGTCAAGTTGATGAAGGGTTTTGTGGAACGCTTCAATCTCGCCAAACTCGCCCAGTCCGACGGCATCCGAGAGAAACTCGCGATGGCGGGTTTTCGCGGGCCCACGCCGGTCATGGTGTTCGTGTTCTTCCGCTTCGTCATGCCGATCATCGTCTTCGTCGTAGCGCTGCTCTACGTTTTCGTGCTGGCCCATTTCGACTGGTCCGCCATCACGAAGACCGGCGTGGCGATCGCAGCCGCCCTTGTGGGCTATTATCTGCCCGACGTGTTCGTCTCCAATCTGATCTCCCGCCGGCAAGCTTCCATCATGCGCGCTTTCCCCGATGCGCTGGATCTGATGCTGATCTGCGTCGAGTCCGGCATGTCGATCGAGCCCGCATTTACCCGCGTCGCCGCCGAGATCGGCCAGCAATCGCCGGAACTCGCCGAGGAACTCGCTCTCACCACTGCCGAGCTGTCCTACCTGCCAGAGCGGCGGATCGCCTTTGAAAACCTGGCCGCGCGCTGCGGCCATTCCGGCATCAAGGCGGTCGCCACGGCGCTCAATCAGGCGGAGAAATACGGCACACCGCTGGGACAGGCGTTGCGCGTGGCAGCCCAGGAGAATCGCGAGCAGCGCTTCGCCGAAGCCGAGAAGAAGGCAGCCGCCCTGCCTGCCAAGCTCACCGTGCCGATGATCGTCTTTTTCCTGCCTTGCCTGTTTGTCGTCATCCTGGGGCCGGCGCTGATGAAGGTCAGCCACATGATGCATTGACACCACTTTGCAGTTCTGCACCTTTAGGCAGAGTTGCGGAGGCGGGTCATGACAATCGCACAATTTGGAATGCTGGCCGGCTTCCTCATGATCGCGGTCGCCGCCGGCCTCGCATACAAGCAGAACCTCACTTGGCAACACGTGATCGTGTTTGCATTCGGCGCCGTGCTTGCCGGTGTGTCAGGCATCCAGATCAAGGTCGGCGACAATTCCGTCAACATTGGCGCTCTCCAGGCGCAAACGGTCACCCAGATCGCCAACTCAAGCGATGCTCAGCAAAAAACCCTCGCTGCGCTCAACGATCGGATGGACAAATTGCAAGCAGCCATAGACGCGATCAGCAAGACTGCGCCAGGCCAGGCTCCGAGCCCTCAGATCCGGGAGCTCTTGAGCAAGGCTGCGCTGAGCGCCGTCGCCGTGAAGACGTCGCTGACCAAAAGTTCAGCTTTGTCGATGAACGTGCGCGACGCGGCCGCGAAATGGAACGCCGTGGCTGCCGTCGAATCCAGGAAATAGACCGAATCCCTATGGGGTGGCGGCATCTGCCGTCATGCGCAGCGCCGGCGGCGCCGTCTTGACAGCCGGTTTGGCGGGAGCCTTTGCAGCGACCTTGTGCGGCTCATGTTTGTCGAGCGACACCGGGGCTATCGGAGAAGCCGCCTTCTTGCCGGATCGAGTTGCAATTTTCCTGGGCACCGCTGCTGGCGGGCTCGAGGCGGCGGAGGTCAAACTGCGCGGGGCCGCAGTCGCGGTCTTGACCGGGCCGGCTTTCGTATCGACGGGAATCTGCTGCATCATCACCGTTTCGACCGGCTTCGGTCCTGCACGATGGGCGGAGGGCTTCTCGTCGGCGATAACAGGGGTTGTTGCATGCGCTGCCGGCGGCGCGGGCGTCGCAGCTGCCGGCCTGGGCGCGAGCTGGGCGAGCAGCGCGATGTTGCTCGCAACCTTGGGGTCGTTGGCGCCGGCGGCGCGCGCGGAATTGAACAGCTCCCGCGCCTGGGCAAGGTCGCCCGCCTGCATGCGCGACAGCGCATAGTTGTTGAGGACGCTGGCCTCGCCGGGCTTCAGGGCGAGTGCCTGCTGATAGAAGATCTTCGCGCTGGAATATTGACCGCTCTGGTCATAGGCGATGCCGGTCGCGGAGTAGAGTGTCCAGTCGCCGGGGGCGAGTTGGACGGCGCGTTTGAGAAAATCGAGCGCATCATGCGCGCGACCTTGTTCGACCAGTGTCTTACCGTATTCGGCAACGACGCCCGCATTGTCGGGAGCAACCAGGGTAAGCTGGCTCAAGATGCGCACCGCTGCCGGATAATCGCCTCGCAGCCGAAGCGCGCGAGCGTTTTGAATCTGTAGGTCGAGGTCGCCCGCCAGCGACCTGGACGAGCCCTGCGCCGGCGCTTTTGCCGCTGCGGCGGTCTGCGCTTTGTCGGCCGCCGTCGAGGCGCAAGCGCAGAGGCTGGCAGACATCAGGAGATAGGCGGCAAAACGGGCGGTGACGCGGTTCATGGGAAGCCTTTGCAAGGCGCAACTCTTCACCGGCAGAATGGACTCTCCGCAGTCAATAAAGCCTTAATTTTGCGGCGTTTCCACGCGATCCGGCGGCTTTCGGCCGATGGCCGGTGAAAGGAAGCCTACGCCACCAACGGGTAGAGGATTTGCCGGGCGAAGCCCTCGGGAACGCGCTCCTCACCGAGCCCGAAATGCTCGGGAAGCGCACCTTCCGGCATATAGAAAGTGCCGAACAACCAGTCGAAAAGCGAGAATGTACCGGCGAAATTCTGCCGGCTGTGCTCCGGCGTGTGGTGCCAGCGATGAAACACCGGGCCTGCAAGGAGGTATTTCAACGGCCCCAGGGTCCAGTCGAGGTTGGCATGCACAAAAGCCGACGACACTGTCGCAAACGGCCCGATGATCAGGAATACGTCTGGGGTTATTCCCGACAGCAATGCGATCACGTCCACGCTGACCGTGCCAAGCAAAATGTTGATCGGATGGAACCGTGCGGCCGAAATCCAATCCACGTCCTGCGAAGCGTGATGCACCGAATGGAAGCGCCACAACGTCTCTCGGTGGAAGGCACGGTGGATCCAATAAAGGCAGAATTCGGTAAAGACGAGGTAGAGCGCGAGCTGCGACCAGAAGGGCAGGCGCGCGAGCGGCCCATGCCCGTGGTCGAAGAAGGCCACGATCGCCTGAGGCGATTGGATGCCGAGAGCGTAGATCGTGAAGGCGACGGTCAGGCCGATGCGGCCGTAGCGCTGCAACAGGGGGACGACCAGCCAGTAGCAGATGTCGGTGGCAAGCCCGCGCTTTTGCCACCATGGCCGGCCCTTGTTGCCTGGCGATAGCCAGGAAAGCAGCGCAAACCCGACTCCCATTGCCATCAGATAGGGCAACACCCGCCCGAGCGTATGGGTGATGCCGTCGATAATGGATAGTGCGGTTGCCATCGTCGCCCCCTACTGCGAGACGCGCAGATTGGTGATCTGCTCGCCGATCTGATTGAACGTCGAGACGATCTGGTCGGCGGAGGTCAGATCGAAATACTTGGTCGCGTCGCTGGCGCAATTCTCCAGCACGCTGGAATTGCCTTGCGTGCCATTGAGGTCCACAAACACGGTATAGATGGTGAAGCCGAAAGCCTTGGCGTTGGTGCAGGCGAGCGCCATGCGTGCGTCCACCTGCGAGCTTTGGTTCGACCCGTCGCCATACCAACGGTCCTGGGTGTTCAAGCCATCGCTCAAGAGGATCATGATCCGCTGAGTGTTGGCCGGCAGGGCGCCGGCGCTCAGCGGCAGGCCCACGGACTGCGTCAGCCAGCCCCAGTCGAGGCCGATGGTCTGGTTGGTCGAGCCGCCCGCGATCATGGCGTCCACTTCATTACCCAGTGCGGTCCAATCATAGGTCAGCGGTAGCAGGGCGGTCTGCACGCAGGAGGGAGAATTCTCCGCCACCATCAGGGTCGCCGAATTCGAGGTGGTGGGCGCGGTGTTGTCGACGTCGTAGCTTTGCGTGCGATCCGTGACGCATCCGTCCCAGGTGCTGGTGGCGTTCGTCACCCAGGCATGACTGTATTTGCCGCTGCCGATGCTCGTGCTGGTCCAGCAGCCATTGTAGTAGTGACCGACACTGTTTTCGCTCGGACAGATGTAGCCCTTATACGTGCCGCTGCTCGGTATTGTCGTGACCTTGGTGCTGCCGTTGCTCGGGGTGGCCTGACAATGAAAGCCGTTGGTCGTGTCGATATAGGGGCAGCTGGAACCCGGTCCGACGCTTGTCGATGGCGCCGGCGTGGGCGCGGCAAGCCAATCGGTCCAGCTCAGCCACGTCTGGCTCGAATATGAGGCTCCGATCTTTACGTCGCGCGCGAACGGCGTGATCGACACTTTCACGTCACCGGGATTGACCGCGACCGTCTGCAGGAGATTGAGCAGCGAATGGGTCGCCGTCTTCAGCGCAGCGATTTTTGTCGTGCCCGAGGAGTCCGATTGGGTCATCGAGCCGGTATTGTCCAGCACTAGCGAAACCCACAGCTTCTGCTGCCCCCATACCACGGTGGAGGAGGCGGAGACCGTATAGCTGTGGTAACCGACGACACTCATCAAGGTGGTCGGCATGGCGTCGCTGGCGGCGACCTTGATCGACTGGCCCGTCACCGTCACCGAAACCGAAGTCGGCGTTCCATAGGAGGAGTCGGCCTTGTAGTTGGCGTTGAAGTATTGCTGGGCCAGGGTCTGCATCTGCGTCTGTGACAGGCCAGGATTGCCACCCACCGCAAGCGCGGCGGCGTCCAGCGCAGTGATCATTTCCTCATGCACCAGCATGCCGCGGGCAATATCGACGCCTGCGCCTGCGGCCACCGTGATCGGCACCAGCGCGAGCGCCACCATCATCGCGACATTGCCGTCGCGCGAATGGCCCAAGCCATGTGCAGGTCGGAAGACGCGCCGGCGGAGGAACCGCATCGTTGATGAATCCGTCATGACAGCCGCTCGCAAAAGCCCTGTCTATGTTCTACGCCCCCACCAGACAAAAGCTCGCGCCGTCGTGAGGTCTAGTTAGCTTTCGCTTAACAGCAAAATCGGAAACTTCCTTCTGACAATAAAGATTAGGAAAGCGTTGAAGGTGATGGCCATGAATCGTTGCGATTAACCGTCCATTGACCGTGTCGTGCAGATGTCCTTCACCCAGGCGACAATCGGGGACACCCTTTGCACCGCGGGAACCAGCGGACGTCGATATCGTGTTTGCCATCGGCAACAGAGGTGATCGTACCAGTTCGCTTGCGCGGCTTGGCCACGATCGGCGCGCGTCGGCGCTGATCGAATTCGCCATGATCGCGCCGGTGCTTGCTCTTCTGCTCTTCGCCATTGTCGAAATCGGCGTCATCTTTTTCGCACAATCGACTCTGCAGAAGGCGGCCAACGACGTAGCGCGGCTGGTCCGCACCGGGCAAGCCCAGAGCGGCGCGATGACCCAGGCGCAAGTGATGAGCCGCGTCTGCGCCGACGTCGCGCCGCTTATCCCCTGCGACAGCAATCTCAAAGTCGACATCCAGGCCTACAGCAATTTCAGCGGTGTCGCTTTCACGCCTCCTCTGGACTCGAACGGCAACTACACGACCGCGAACAATTTCAATCTGGGCAGCGCGTGCAACGTGGTGCTGGTACGCGTATTCGACGGCTGGACGGTGTTCACGCCGGTGCTGACCCCGTTCCTTTCCACCATGGCCGGGAACAAGCATCTCCTCTATGCCGCCAGCACCTTTCGCAACGAGCCCTATAGTGCGGGGGTGAGCGGATGCTGAGACGGATGGGCACCGCCGGCATGGCCGCCGTCGAATTCGCGCTCGTGTTGCCGGCGTTGCTCGCCCTCGTCTTCGGCTCGATTGAAGTGACGAATATCCTGATCGTCCGCTCCGACGTCGCAAATCTCACCAGCAGTGCGGCCGACCTGGTGGCGCAGGAGAGCACGGTAAGCGATGCCGACATGACCAACGTCTTCAATGCGCTGACGGCGCTGGTCTTCCCCTATTCGACGACGGGCGCGAAGATCGTCATCACCAGCGTCATCGACGACGGGCATGGCGGCGGCAAGGTGGCGTGGAGCGACGCTTACAATGGGACGGCGCGCACCGTCGGCACATCGGTCACGGTGCCCACAGGTCTCATCACCGCCGGCGGCAGTACGGTGATGGCCGAAGTGACCTACAATTACGCCACGCCCTCGAGCTATCTGATCAAGGTGCCGGTCTCGATGTCCAACACCTTCTACAGTCACCCGCGCCGTGTGGCGCAGATCGCGCGCACGCATCCCTGACTGCTATTCGTGTCGCAGCGCCTCGATCGGATCGAGGCGGGCGGCGCGGCGTGCCGGAAAGAAGCCGAAACCGACTCCAACGAGCGCGGCGAATCCCACCGCGACGACGACGATGCCTGGTTGGAAAACGAAGGGCAGCTTGAGGGCTGCGGAGATCGCAGCCGAACCCGCCAGCCCGATCAAAATTCCGATCACGCCGCCGAACGCGCTCATCACGACCGCCTCGATCAGGAACTGCAAAAGGACATCGCGTTCGCGCGCGCCGATGGCAAGGCGGATGCCGATTTCGCGTGTTCGTTCGGTCACCGAGACGAGCATGATGTTCATGATGCCGATGCCGCCGACCAACAAGCTCACGGCCGCGACGGCGGAGAGAAAGGCGGTCAGGACCGTGGTGATGCTGGTCAGAATCTGCGTCACTTCCTTCAGATCCTGGACGTCGAAATCGTCGACTTGGCCGGGCAGAATATGGCGGCGCTCGCGCATCAAGCGCTGGATCTGGTCCTTGGCGCCGGGAATGTCGGATTCTTGCGCCACCGAGATGCGGATGACATTGACTTCCGTATTGCCGGCCAGCCGGCGCTGGACGGCTTTGAGCGGCATCAGGATGATGTCGTCCATATCCTGGCCGAAAATCGCCTCGCCTTTGGAAGAAAGAATGCCGACGATCTCGCAGCTCGCCTTGTTGATGCGCAGGCGCGCTCCAATCGGAACCTGATCGCCATAAAGCTCGCGCCGAACCGTCTGGCCGATCATGCACACGGATTTTCCGCCCAGGATTTCGGCCGCCGAGAAATCGCGGCCTTCGCTCAATTCCCAATCTCGGCTGCGCAGATAGGCGTTGGTCGTGCCGTTGATCTGGGTAGCGTGATTGCGGTTACCGTTGACAGCCACACCCTGCACGGCGAGTTCCGGCACCACTTCGGCCAGTCCGGGAATTTCGTGCTCCACGGCATCGACCGTGGCCATGTCGAAGGGCACGACGGCTGTCGGCGGGCCGCGCTGCTGGCCCGGGATCAGCAGAAGCATATTCTTGCCGAGCGAGCCTATATCGGCGGTGACGCGCTTCGTGGCCCCCGCGCCCAGCGTCACCATCAATATCACCGCGCCCACGCCGATCACGATACCCAGCGTCGTCAGCCCCGCTCGCAACAGATTGTTGCGGATCTCGCGCAGCGCCAGCAGGAAGGCGTTCAGGATCATTGCCGCGTCCCGCTGTCGTTCTCGATGAGCCCGTCGCGGAAGCGCACCCGGCGCTGCGCGTAGGATGCAACGTCCTCCTCGTGCGTCACCAGCACGATGGTGAGCCCGCGCTCGGCGTTCAGCAATCTCAAGAGCTGCATGATCTCGTGGCTTTTGGCAGTGTCGAGGTTGCCGGTCGGCTCGTCCGCGAAGATTACGGAAGGGTTGGTCACCAATGCGCGTGCAATGGCGACGCGCTGCTGCTGTCCTCCCGAAAGTTCGGCGGCCGTATGATGCCAGCGGTCGGCCAGGCCCACTTGTTGCAGGGTCTCCATTCCAAGTTTGCGCCGTTCGCTTCTCGGGAGGCCGCGATAGATCAACGGCAGCTCCAGATTCTCGAGCGCGGTTGTGCGTTTCAGAAGGTTGAAGCCCTGAAAGACGAAGCCGATATAGTAACGCCTGAGCAGCGCGCGCTCGTCGCGACCCATCGCGCCCACATCGGCGCCACGGAAGTAATAGTGACCAGAGGTCGGCGCATCGAGGCAGCCCAAGATGTTCATGCAGGTCGACTTGCCCGAGCCGGAAGGTCCCATCACGGCGACGAATTCGCCGTCATGAATGGCAAGGTCGATACCGCCCAACGCGGTGACGGCTGCCTCGCCCTTGCCATAGATCTTGGTGACTGAGCGCAGTTCGATGAGCGCGCTCACTGCTGTTCCGGCTTCTTGTCGGCAAGGTCGATGGCCAGTTCGTCGCCCGGCTTGATATCGCCGGAAAGCACCTGGGTCGAACGCCCGTCGGTCGCCCCAAGGCGCAGATCGTGCGGCACGAGCTTGGCGCCGTTCATGCTCCAGACTCGTCCTGCATTGATGCCGTTGAGTGTCGGAGGCGGGGAAGGCGCGCCGGCCTTGACGTCGTCGGGGGGCACAAAGCGCAGCGCGGCGTTCGGCACCAGCAGCGCGTCGCGCACATTGGCAGCCTCGATCTCCGCGGTCGCGGTCATGCCCGGCTTGAGCATGTTTGCTTCGTTCTGGACCAGGAGCACGCCCTGATAGGTGACGACACCCTGCACGGTCTTTGGCGCATTGTGGACGGAGATGAGCTGCGCCTGGAAGCGGCGCGTGGGATAGGCGTCGACGGTGAAGCTCGCCTTGGCGCCGGGTCGGATCGCGCCGACATCGGCCTCGTCGATATCGACGTCCAGCTCCATCTGGTTGAGATCGCTAGCCAATGTGAACAGCACTGGGGTCGTGAACGCCGCGACCACGGTCTGTCCCGCCGAGACCTTGCGGTCGAGCACGACGCCGTCGATGGGTGAGTAGATCGTCGCCTTGGAGAGCAAGGTCTTGTCCTGGTCCACCTGCGCGCGGGCAAGGGCCACGCCCGCTTTGGCGCGCGCCAAGTCGCCCTCGTTGACGTTCAGCTGCTCCTTCGACAGCGCGTTGCGTTTTTCGAGCGCGACGTAGCGATCGTGTGTCGCTGCCATCTGGGCGAGCGTGGCTTGCGCCTGCTCGAGCGTAGCCTGTGCCTGCTGCAATTGGGCGACGAGCTGGTCGGTGTTGATGCGCGCCAGCACCTGGCCTTTTTTCACATGGTCGTTGAAATCGACCTCGAGCTTGTCGATTCGGCCCGAGACCTCGGCGCCGACATCGACCTGATCGCGCGGGGCCAGGGTGCCGGTGGCGCTGACATTGACGGCCAGAATGCCGCGACTGACTGGTTTGAACAGGTAGGCGTGAGGCGCCGTGCCTCTCATGACGAAAAACGCCCCCGCTCCGACAACGGCCAGGACGACTGCCAACCAGATCAAGCGGCGCCGCCAGCGCCGTCCCTTGCGGCCAATGCCAAGTCGGGACGCAAGCTCTTGATCCGGCAAGGGAGCCGGCTCGTGAACGTTCATGCTGGGCTCCCCGACGCCTTAAGACAGCGCAAAGAATGTTGGGTGGCCTCTGATCAAGGTCAAGGCGCCCCGCGCCGATTTCCCGGAAAGTTTAACGCCCATTAACCCTTGTTCCATAAAAACACAGCCATGGCGGGATCGCGCAAGGAACGGACGAATGCCCGACTGGAGCGGGTGGCCGAGGGCGGCCATGTTGCGCCCCCTCCCCCACTCCCGAAGAAATCCAAGCGCAAGCGGACATGGCCGATCGCCGTCGCGGTCGTGTTGGTCTGGCTGGTGATCTTCGGCGCGGTGTTCTTCTCGCGCTTTCTGTCCAGCCTTCCCGATGTGACGAGTCTCATGAGCAAGGGATCCTCGCAGGACATCACTTTGCTCGACGATCAGGGCCGGCTGATTGCGCGCCGTGGCCTGAAGCAGGGTGCTATGGTCGAGCTGGCCAGTTTGCCCAGCTACGTACCCGACGCCTTCATCGCCATCGAGGATCGCAGGTTTCGCGACCACTGGGGCCTTGATCCAGTTGGACTGGTGCGCGCCGCGTACCAGAATATGCAGGCAGGGCACGTGGTGCAGGGTGGTTCCACCTTGACCCAGCAACTCGCCAAGAACTTGTTTCTCGATCCCAGCCGCACCTTCGAACGCAAGATGCAGGAAGCGATGCTGGCCCTGTATCTCGAGCAACGCTATTCCAAGGACCAGATACTCGCGCTTTATCTCAATCGCGTTTATTTCGGCGCCGGTGCATTCGGCATCGAAGCTGCCGCCGAGCGGTTTTTCGGAAAGCACGCACGCGAACTCACACTTCCCGAAGCGGCGATGCTGGCGGGCAGCGTCAAGGCACCCGGCAAGTACAACCCGCTCGACAATACCGACGCCTCGGAAGAGCGCGCGGGTTACGTTCTGCGGGCGATGCAGGAAGCCGGGTTCATCGACTCCGCAACGCGAGGAATTGCCCAGATGACGCGTCCTCACGTGGTGCGCGGGAGCGGCCACGCGGGCGGGGGATACTTCACCGACTGGGTCGTGGCCCAAATTCAGGGCTATATCGGAGATAACGACGAACCGATCGTCGTTGAAACGACATTCGATCTCGATCTGGAGACCGAGGCCGAACGCGCCGTCGCCGACGGGATGAGGATCGACAGCGACAAACTCGATGCCGGACAAGCGGCGTTGGTGGCGATGACGCCGGATGGCGCAGTGCGCGCGATGGTCGGAGGGCGCTCGTATGCGCAAAGCCCCTTCAACCGCGCGACCGAAGCCATGCGCCAGCCGGGATCGGCGTTCAAGCCTTTCGTCTATCTCACCGCCTTCGAGCGGGGCCGCAAGCCCAGCGACACGATGAACGATGCTCCGATCAACATCCATGGCTGGAAGCCGGACGATTATGAGGGCAAATACGAAGGCGAGATCACGTTGACCCGCGCTTTCGCGAAGTCCTCCAACTCCGTGGCCGCGCAGTTGACGGCGGAGCTGGGCCCGGCGGCGGTCGCACACACGGCGCGCCGGCTCGGAATCGTATCCCATCTCGACCTCAACGATTCGCTGGCGCTCGGCACCTCGAGCGTAACCCCGCTCGAACTCACTTCGGCGTATGTGCCGTTCGCCAATGGCGGTCAGAGCGCTGTTCCTTTCGGGATCGTCCGGATTCGGACGCAATCGGGCAAAGTCTTGTGGTCGCGCAAGAGTTCCGGATCGGAACTGCTCATTGCTCCTGCACCGGAAGAGGCCATGACGGCGTTGATGACTGAAACGGTTTCGACCGGTACCGGTAAGGCAGCGAGGCTTGACGACCGCCCGAGTGCGGGAAAGACCGGCACGAGCCAGGATTTCCGCGACGCATGGTTCGTGGGCTTCACTGCCGATCTCGTGTGCGGGGTTTGGATCGGCAACGATGACAATACTCCGATGAAACATGCGACAGGCGGCGGACTGCCGGCCAGAATTTTCAAGAGTTTCATGCGCGCTGCCGAGGCGGGGTTGCCTTCACGGCCCCTGACCGGTGCCGCGCAATCCGGCCCGTCCCCGCCCACGGACGATCGCGATTCGTTTTCGACCTTCCTCGATGGCCTCTTCGGTAAGGGCGGAACTTGAACCAACCCGGCGTTCTGGCGTTGCCTGAGCGTGCACCGAACAATTGTCGCTTCCCCTAAGACCGCGCGGCGCCGGTGAACGATGGCCAACACGCGCCATCCTCCGCTCGATATCGCCGACTACGGCCTGATCGGCGACTGCCGCAGTGCCGCTCTTGTCGGAAGAAACGGCTCGATCGACTGGCTCTGTTGGCCGAGATTCGACAGCGATGCCTGTTTCGCCGCGCTGCTCGGTGACGCGCGGCACGGCTGCTGGGTGATCCGCCCGGCCAAGGAGCAGTGGCGCAGCACGCGGCGCTACATTGGCGACACGCTTGTCCTGGAGACCGTGTTCGAAAGCGTCGACGGCAGTTTCGCGCTGATCGACTTCATGGCCATCGATTCGCCCACGCCATCGCTCGTGCGGGTTCTTGAAGGCCGCAGCGGCAAAGTCCGTATACGGATGGATCTGACGTTGCGCTTCGACTACGGCTCTTCCGTGCCTTGGGTGACCCGGCTCGCCGAAGGCTTCGGCATCGTCGCCATCGCCGGCCCCAATCTCACCGTCCTGCGCAGCGAGGTCGCCTTGCACGGCGAAGACCTTTCCACCGTGGCCGAATTCGACCTCGCCGCCCACGAATGCAAGACGTTCGTTCTCAGTTATGGTGCGTCGCATCTCTCACCGCCTGAGCCACTGGGCGCAAGGAAAGCGTTGGCCGCCTGCGAAACCTTCTGGCAGCAATGGGCCGCCCGCTGCACATACAAGGGGGACCGGCGGGATGCGGTTGTGCGCTCGCTGCTCACGCTCAAGGCGCTTACCTATTCGCAGACCGGAGGGATCGTCGCCGCGCCCACCACGTCGCTGCCGGAACGGCTGGGCGGCAACCGCAATTGGGACTACCGCTATTGCTGGATTCGCGATGCGACTTTGACGCTCACCGCCCTAATGGGGGCCGGCTACTACGAAGAAGCGGCGGCGTGGCGCGATTGGCTGCATCGTTCGCTTGCCGGCACGCCGGATGCGCTGCAGATCATGTACGGGTTGGCCGGGGAGCGACGCCTGACAGAGTGGGAAGTACCATGGCTTCCCGGTTATGGCGGGGCCAAACCGGTTCGCATCGGAAACGCCGCCTCCAGCCAGCGTCAACTCGACGTCTGGGGCGAAATGGCCGATGCGTTGCGCATGGCCCGCAAGGAAGGCTTAACCCCCGAACTTTCCGCCTGGGGCCTGCAGTGCGCGGCTATCCGTCATCTCGAGAAGATTTGGAGGGAGCCCGACAACGGCATCTGGGAGATGCGCGGGCCGAGACGGCATTTCGTTTATTCCAAGATCATGGCGTGGGTCGCCTTTGATCGCTCGATCCGTGATGCCGAAAAATATGGCTTCAAAGGGCCGCTGTCGCGCTGGCGCGAAATCCGCGATTCCATCCATCGCGCGGTCTGCGAAGATGGCTTCGACGTGAAGCGCAATACTTTCACGCAAAGCTTCGGCAGCAGGGAACTCGACGCCAGCCTGCTGCTTATTCCGCAGACCGGATTTCTTCCTGCGCAAGATCCGCGCGTGGCCGGCACGGTCGCATCGATCGAGCGCGAGCTGCTGCAGGATGGGTTTGTGCGGCGCTACAACACCAGCAGCGGCGCCGACGGGTTGCCGTCCGGCGAAGGCGTCTTTCTTGCCTGCAGCTTCTGGCTGGCCGACGTTTATCAGCGCCGGGGGCGGTTGGATGCGGCCCGCGATCTCGTCGACAGGCTGCTTGCCCTGCGAAACGATCTGGGCCTTTTCAGCGAGGAATACGATCCGGCCGGCAAAAAGCTGACTGGAAATTTTCCGCAAGGATTTCCGCATCTGGCACTTGTCCAGACAGCGGTCGGCCTCGACGAGCGAGTTCCGCTGCGCGACCGATTGGGCATTAACGGCAGCACATAGGAAAAATTTGGCATCGGACAAATAAGCGAGCTCGGCACCGATGCGTGCAATGAACGATTCCCGCTATTCCCTCGCTGCAGAGGAAGGTGTCAGCCGCCTAGCCTTCAACCATCACCTTGCACTGGCTCGTCGGTTTGCGCAGTGCCTCAAAGGCCACGGGGAGGCCGTCAAGATCGACGATGTCGGTGATCATCGCGAGCGCGTCGATGCGGTCGAGCGCGAGCATCGCGATGACATAGTCGAAATCGGCAGGCCGGTAGCCGAGCACGAATTGCAGGTTCAGCTCTTTCATGATGCCCATCAGCGGCATAATCGTGTCGGGCTGCTGGCAGACGCCCGCGATTACGAGCCGCGCACCGCGAGGCGCCTCCATCATGGTCTGGGCGATCAGGCCCGGCGCGCCGACGCATTCAAAGATCACGTCTGGCCCCTTGCCCGCAATGCGCTCGACCTGTTCGCTCAGCGGGCGCGCAGGATCGATCGCATCGGTGGCTCCGAATCGTGCCGCCATGGCGCGGCGCGTGTCGGTCTTCTCGCTCGCGATGACATGGCGCGCGCCCAGGAACTTCGCCCATAGCATCGTGGCGAGCCCGACCGGCCCCGCGCCGATGACGAGAACCGTTGCGCCGCGCTCCATCCGAGCCATGTCGACGGCATGAAGCCCGACGGCTAGCGGTTCGACCATCGCGCCTTCGCGGAAGGCGACGCTGTCGGGCAGGCGGAAGGCACTGCCGGCACCGATGCGGACGTACTCCGCATAGGCCCCGTGACTTTGGCCGAGACCTATCGCCGCGCCTTTCATGCAGCTTCGCGCTCCGACGGCGAAATTGCTGCACGGGATTTGCTCGCCACAACACACGAAAGGAAATCCTGCGACCCGATCGCCGGCCTTCCACAGGCCGCGAACGGCACTGCCGATTTCGACCACTTCCCCTGAGAACTCATGGCCCATCACGCTGCCCGACGGAAGGGGCATGATGGATGTGGGCTCGGTCATATGCAGATCGGAGCCGCAAATGCCGCAATTCCTGACTTTCAAGATCAGGTCGTGCGGCCCAGGCACGGGATCGGCCATTTCCTCGACCACGAGGGGCTTGGACATTTCCTTGAACAGCGCCGCGCGCATCGTTTCCCGCTGGACAGTGCGATCCGTAGACTATGTCATTGCATCGCGGACAGGAACCGGAAAGCTGCCATGACCGAACTTTACACAACGGCACGACAGCTCCTCGCGGACCTGAAAAATCGCAGGGTCTCCGCGCGTGAACTCCTCGAGGCCCACGCTGCGCGGCAGGAGTACTTGGCCGGATCCATCAATGCGGTGGTGGCGACGAATTTGACGCGGGCGCGAAGGGACGCGCAGGCGATCGACGACAGCCGCAGCCGCGGCGAAACCCTCGGCCCCCTGGCAGGCTTGCCGATGACGATCAAGGACGGCTTTGATGTCGAAGGCCTTCCCGCGACCAGCGGCTTTTCGGGCTTTGCGCAGCGGCCGAAAGATTGTCCGGACGCAGAATTGGTTGCTCGTACGCGCGCTGCCGGCGCGGTCGTCTGGGGGAAGACCAATGTCCCATTCTTCCTGAGCGACTGGCAGAGCTACAACGCAATCTATGGCACGACCAACAATCCCTATGACGTGACGCGCGTTCCAGGAGGTTCGTCCGGCGGGGCGGCGGCGGCGCTGGCGTGCGGTATCACTCCGCTCGAGATCGGCTCCGACATTGGAGGTTCTCTTAGGCATCCAGCGAATTTCTGCGGCATCTGCGCTTTGAAGCCGACCTGGGGCGCACTTCCGATGCGCGGTCACGTGCCGCCGCCGCCGGGCATGGATGCCGAGGTCGACCTTGGGGTGGCGGGACCGATGGCGCGTACCGTGGATGATCTCAAGCTGCTCTGGAGCGTATTGAGCCGTGAACCCGAGAGGCCGCGGCAACCCGTGAAGGGAATGCGGCTCGCGGTTTGGGACAACGATCCTCTTCTGCCCTTGGGGCGCGATCCCAAGGCTGCGGTGGTACATGCCGCCAGGGCTCTGGCGGATGCCGGGGCGCAGGTCGAAACGATCGCGGCGCCGCTCGAAACGCGCGAGCTGTTGATAGAGTATATTCGGCTGCTCACATCTATCATGGCGGTCGGCTATCCCGACCAAATTCTCGCATCGATGAACGCCACGCGCGACGCCGATTTGAATGCCTTCGCGGCGAACCGCGACCCCTGGAGCGCGGAGCTCTTCCGCCTTGGCACCACGGCCCGACCGGACGAGATTCTTGCGGCTCAGCGGGCGCGGGACACCTTGAAAGGGCACATGAAGGCGTTCTTCGAGCGCCACGACGCCATCGTCATGCCAGTCGCGCCCGTGACCGCCTTTGCGCATGACCACAGCGAACCTTTCAATGCGCGCGTACTGAACATGGACGGCGAGACCATTGCCTACTCCGCGATGTTGGGCTGGATCGCGCTTGCGACTGCGCTGCATTTGCCGTCTATCGCGGTACCCACGGGGCGCAATGTCGAAGGCATGCCCGTCGGCGTGCAGATCGTCGGCGCGTGGAATGACGAGGCGCGGCTCTTCGACTTGGCGGCTGCCGTCGAGGAAGCGCGTGGCGGATTTTCTCCGCCCGCGACACTTCTCTGACATTGTGTCATAACTGCTGGCAGCGACATCGAAGGGACAGCCATGACCATCAAGCTTCGCAACGGCATTTTCCTGGCGCCATTTCATCCGGTCGATGACGACCCCACATTGTGCATCGAGCGCGATTTCGAACTGATCGAGCACCTCGACCGGTTGGGCTATGACGAAGCCTGGGTCGGCGAGCATCATTCCGCCGGCTTCGAGATCATCGCCAGCCCCGAGGTGTTCATCGCTGCGGCGGCAGAGAGGACAAAACGCATCAAGCTCGGTACCGGGGTGGTGTCGCTGCCGTATCACAACCCTTTGATGACTGCGAACCGCATCATCCAGCTTGATCACCAGACCCGGGGGAGGGTGATGTTCGGTGTCGGGCCGGGACTTCTGCCGTCGGATGCCTTCCAGCTCGGGATCGAGCCCGCGAGCCAGCGCGAGCGCATGGTCGAGGCAGTCGAGGTGATCCTGAGGCTCTTCGCCGGCGAGCGTGTCACGCATAAGGCTGATTGGTTCACGCTCCTCGATGCGACCTGTCAGTTGCGTCCCTACACCTGGCCGCATCCGGAGATCTGTGTCGCATCGTCCGTAACTCCGTCCGGCGGCAAGCTCGCAGGCCGACATGGCTTCGGCATGCTGTGCGTGGCGGCGACCCAGGCCGGCGGCTACGACGCGCTCGCCGTCAACTGGGAGGTCGCCAACAAGACCGCGCTGGAAAGCGGCCGCAAGATGGATCCGGAGCGGCTGCGGCTCGTCGGACCGGTGCATATCGCAGAGACTCGCGAACAGGCGTTCGAGAATTGCAAATACGGCTTTGAGAAATGGCGCGATTATTTCTCCGGGATATCCGCGGTGGCAGGCCGCGAGACGACGGAAAACCGCCCGCTCGAAACCCTGGTCGCGGAAGGCGTGGCCGTTGTCGGCACTCCCGACGATGCCGTCGGCCAGATCCGCCGGCTGCAGAAGAAGCAAGGCGAGTTCGGTTGCTTCCTTCAGCTGGCCCACAACTGGGCGAATTTCGAGGCGACCAAAAAATCCTACGAGCTCTGGCAGCGGCATGTGACCCCCGCGATTAACGGTGCGAACAGCGCGCGCGAGACCGCCCTCAATTGGGCCAAGGATCACAAGGAGCGCTTCATTGGGGCTGCGATCGGCGCCGCGATGCAGACGATCCAGAAGCATCACGAGGAAGAAGCCAAAAAGGCGGCGTCGAAAGCTGCGGAGTAATTCGCAGAAGGACCTACGATTTCTGCAATGCTGCCACCATGATCGTGGCGCTGGCGGTGGCGATTGTCTTGCCTGTCGCGTCGAACAACGTGGCTTCGAGGAAATTGACCTGTCGGCCGCGCTTGCGGAGCTGCGCCTCGGCGATGTGACGGCCAGCCCTGCCCTGGCTCAAGAAGCTCACCTTCATCTCCAAGGTCGGCGCGATCTCGCCCCACTGCAAGACCAAGCCCGCGGCGATGGCGAGCACGTCGTCCATCACGCAGGCGATCGCGCCGCCATGCAGGGCGCCAAACCGGTTGAAATGCGATTCGCCCAAGCCATAAGCGACGCGGGCGAAGCCGGTCTCCGTGTCGATCTCCAGCAGTTCCTGTCCGAGCCACATCGAACAGGGGGCTACGCGTTTCAGGATCGCCTGGATGTTGGGCGGATAGGTCTCAGCTTTTGCAGGATCGATGGTCTGCCGCACGACCTAGGTCCAGAACGGATCGGCGCGCTTGAAGGAATCCCAGTGCCTGAGCGCGCTCTTGCCCAAGGACTGTGCGCGCGCGGAGTGCCAGCCCTGTATGACGCCGGCCGCGAAAAAAAGATCCGCGCGCGGGTTGGGCGCGGCCTCGGCGCTGGTGAGCAGAGATAGCGTCGCACGCACTTGACCGGCGTCGTTGAAGGCGCCCAGGAGATCCTGCAAGTCCTTAAGCGATTTCAGATACTTCTTGACACGCTTGCGCTTGTAGAGCGGCGCATAAAATTCGCAGGCATAGCGCAGCTTCTTGAGGGCGATCCGCAGATGATGGCAATTGCGCTGTTCGAGGGACTTCAGATGCCGCCCGCGCTTGCGCGCCTTCGCCAGGAATTTTTCGAGACGGCGTGGCGCCGCTGTCTTCACCATGGCGCGCAGACCTTCATCGGCAGGATCCGGCCCAAGCCGGCGGCTCTGGGTGACGCCTGCGATCTCGTCCAAAAGCACTGCAAATTCGGTGCTCGCAACTCGCGCGATCGTGCGTTCCCACGCTTCCACCCGCGCTTGGTCCAGGCGCTCGCGCAAGATCGCGAAGGCGGCATCGTCGCCCACCGCTGCGACCGGCGGCGGAAACAATTCCTCGGCGAAGACGTCGAGGTCGCGCGCCGGAGCGATCGCCGATGCAAATGCTTTGGTGCGCTCCTGAAGCTCGCGCTGTCGTGGGCCGCGGACCTCATCGCCAAAGGCCGAGAAGGCAACCCCAAGACGGCGCAGCCCCACGCGAAGCTGGTGCAGACCCTCGATCTCACGCGCCTGCGCAACCGCGGCGATATTGGCCTGCACATGTGCCAGGCATTCGAGCAGGGTGACGCGGAATGCCTCCTCCAACCGCATGCCGCGGCGAATCTCGAGCGGATGTGCGCCCACCGCCAGGGCGCGGAAATCTGCCGTCGCGGGGAGAGTGCTGCGGACAGTTGCTGAGCGAGGTTCGTCCATGGCGCAGAGTCTAGATAAGATGCGGCAGGAATCAAACAGCCGCCGCCAAGGGGCGCACGGGCAATCCGGCTTCCGCAAGATGCCTCTTGGCCTCGGCTATCGTGACCTCTCCGAAGTGAAACAGCGAGGCGGCGAGCAGCGCGCTCGCATGGCCGTCGCGCACTCCCTGGACCAGATGGTCGAGATTGCCCACGCCTCCGGACGCGATCACCGGAATTCGCACCGCGTCTGCAATCGCTCGCGTGAGGGCGATGTCGAAGCCCTCGCGCGTGCCGTCGCGGTCCATCGAGGTCAGCAAGATCTCGCCCGCGCCCAGAGATGCGGCTTCGCAAGCGTATTTCACAGCATCGAGTCCGGTCGCAACGCGACCGCCATGGGTGTAGACCTCCCACCGGTCGGCTGCCGCCTGCTTGGCATCGATGGCGACCACGATGCATTGGCTTCCGAATTTATGCGCCGCGCGCCGCACGAACTCGCGATCCTGTACCGCGGCTGTGTTGATCGAGACCTTGTCGGCGCCAGCGAGCAGAAGCGCGCGGATGTCGTCGAGGCTGCGCGTTCCGCCGCCCACCGTCAGCGGCATGAAACAGACATCGGCGGTTCGGCGTACGACATCGAGCAGAATGGGCCGCTGCTCGTGACTTGCGCCAATGTCGAGGAAACACAGTTCATCGGCGCCGGCGGCGTCATAGACGACAGCCTGTTCGACGGGGTCGCCCGCATCGCGCAGCTGCGCAAAGCGCACGCCTTTGACCACGCGGCCGCCCTTCACGTCGAGGCAGGGGATGATGCGGATCGTCAGCATGGGCGCCAGCGCATAGGCGTCTTGGCCCGGTTCAGTCAACTGTTCGCTGTTCGCCTTTTTCGAGCGCTCGCTTCACGGCGTCCTGGAGCTCGTTCACCCGGAAAGGCTTGCGCAGGATGATCGAATCCTGGTGCAAGGCCCCTTCGAGCGCCGAGGTATCGGCATAGCCGCTGGCGAAGATGACGGGCAATGCGGGATGGCGCCTGCGGATTCGTAGTGCGACTTCGGCACCAGTCAGGCCGGGCATCGCGTAGTCGACAATCATGACGTCAGGGCGGGCACGTTCGGCGAGTGCCAGACCCGCATATCCATCTTCCGCCTGCAGCACCGCATAGCCAAAGGACTCAAGCGATTCCCCGAGGAACTGGCGCACCCCGGCATCATCGTCGACGACGAGTACGGTTGCCGGAGACGAAGCGGGCGCCGTTTCGCCTATGCGTGGGGAAACGGGACGTTCCACATTCCCCGTCGTCGCGCGCAACACGATGGCGATGGTGGTCCCCTGTCCCGGCGTCGAACGGATGCGGGCCAGTCCACCGGCCTGACGCGCCATGCCATAGACCTGACTGAGGCCCAACCCCGTGCCCTTGCCCACGCCTTTGGTTGTGAAAAAGGGGTCGAAGGCGCGCGCGACGACATCGGGCGGCATTCCTGCTCCGGTATCGCTCACCGAAAGCTCGACATAGTCGCCCGTGGCAAGTTCCGGATCGTCGACAATGCGACGCCGGCGCGTCCCGATCATGACGTCGCCGCCTTCAGGCATCGCATCGCGCGCGTTGATCGCGAGATTGAGTACCGCCATCTCGAGCTGCGTCTCATCGCCGAGGACGGGGCCTGCCCTGACGTCGAGATCGAGCGTCACGCGAATCTTGGGGCCCAGCGTGCGCATCAGGAGTTCGCGCGATTCCTGCAGCAGCCGGGCGAGATCGATCGGCGCCATCTCCAGCTTCTGAGAGCGCGAAAATGCCAGAAGCTGGGCGGTCAGCTTTGCGCCGCGTTCCGCAGCCTGGAGGCCCGCCTCCGCCCAGCGGCGCACACGGTCGCGGGCATCGGGCTTGCGGCGGATCAGATCGAGGCTGCCGGTGAGGCCCTGAAGCAGGTTGTTGAAATCGTGCGCGATGCCGCCGGTCAGATTGCCGATAGCCTCCATCTTGTGTGCCTGCTGCAAAGCAGCTTCGGCTTTGAGGCGGGCGGTCACGTCCACCGCCTCGGGAACCAGGGCGACGATCTTGCCCTCGATGTCGCGGACGGGGCGCAGCGAGAAATCGAAGGCCCGGGTGCCAATCGGAAGATTGAGCACGATGCTCATATTCGCGGTTTCGCCCTTGGCCGCGCGTTCCACCGCCGCCTTGATCGTCTTGGTCATGCCGGGCGTCGTCTCGAACCATGGCGAGTTCCAGAAGGGTTTTCCGACAACCTCGTCGAAAGTGCCGCGCACGCCCGACAGCGCGGTCGCATTGATGTAGAGCAGCGTACCGTCGGTTGAAATCAAGCCTTGATAGAGATGCGACGTCTCGAAGATGGTCCGGATATTTTTTTCGCTCTGCGTCAGCTCTGCGGTGCGCTCGGCGACGCGACGTTCGAGACTTTCGGTCAGCTCGCGCAGTTCCGCTTCGATCTCTTTTCGGGCCGTAATGTCGAGCACGATGCCCAACATCCGCACGCAACGCTCCTGGTCGTCGAATACCGCCCGCCCGCGCACAGCCACCCAGCGCACCTTGCCGTCCTGGCGTCGCACGATTCGATATTCGACGTCGTAGGGCGCCCGAAGCCTCGGATCGCAGGCAGCCAGGATGGCGCTTACGATGCGCCGCCGGTCTTCGGGGTGGATTCGCGCACGGAACTCCTTCAGGGTCACGATCTCGTCTTCGGGAATGCCGAAAATACGATTGACGCGCGGCGGCCAATAGAGCGTGTCGTTGAGCACATCGACATCCCAGAGGCCAACCTCGGCGTACTCGGTGGCGAGGCGCAGCTGTTCCTCGTTGCGGCGCAAGGCTTCAGCGATTTCTTTTTCGCGCGTGATGTCACGCGCCGAGCCGCTGACGCGCAAACAATTTCCCTGGTCGTCGAATATGCCGCGTCCCTTGGCGGCCACCCAGCGCTGCGACCCATCCTTGCCGTCGACCCGGTATTCGACGTCATAGACGGCGCGCAATGCCGGATCGAAGGCCTTGCGGTACGCATCGGTTACGCGCTCGACGTCTGCCGGATGGATCATCGCGAAGTAGTCGTCCGGGGGGCCGCGGAAATCGCCGGGCAATCCAAACATGGCCTTGACCCTTGCATCGGCAAACGCGCGCCCCCGGGCCACGTCGAAATCCCACAGCCCCACCTCGCCGTGCTCCGTGGCGACACGAAGCTGTTCTTCTTTGTCCCGCAGGGCTTCTTCGGTCTGGTGGCGCTCGGTGATGTCGGTGCAGGTGCCGATGAAGCCCAGAAAGTTGGCGTTCGGATCGAAGCGCGGCACCGCAGTCTCATCCAGGACGCGCCACTCTCCGTCGTGGCGGCGCATGCGGAAAAGTATGCGAAAAGGCTGTCGGGCGGCGTAGGCACTGCGGAAATTGTCGAACACGGCGGCATGATCGTCAGGATGCAGATTGTCGGCCCAGCCTGAGCCCAGCTCTTCCTCCATGGCGCGGCCGGTGAAATCCAGAGCGGAGCGATTGAACCAAGTGCAGGACATGTCCGCATCCGCGATCCATATGATCACCGGCGCGGCGTTGGCGATCTCGCGAAATCGCTGTTCGCTTTCGCGCAGCGCGAGTTCGGCCTCCTTGCGCTGGGTAATTTCGACAGCGGTTCCGCTCATGCGCACGCAGCGTCCCTGTTCGTCGAAGACGCCGCGACCCCTGACCGCGATCCAGCGTGCCGGGATGCCGGGCATGCGCAGGGTGCGGTATTCGATGTCCATGGTGCTGCGCGTGACGGGATCGCGCGCGGCGGCATATGCTTTGCGCACGGCCTCTACATCGTCGGGATGCACATGGCTGAGAAATTCCTGCCACGATGTCTTTCGATCGCGCGGCATGCTGAAGGCGCCGCGCTCCTGCGCATAGAGCAGGTCGATATTCTCTTCCAGATCGATATCCCAAAGACCGACCTCGGCGTTCTGCGTGGCAAAGCGCAGGCGTTCCTCGCTTTGGCGCAATGCCGCATCCGCCCGCACGCGTTCGGTGGTTTCGATCACAATGGCCATGACGCCGGCCGGCTTGCCGCTCTCGTCAGGGATCGGGGAGTAGTCGAGATTCATCCAGACCTGTTCCGGCCGGCCATTGCGATAAAGCGTGAGTTCCTGGTCGCGATAGGCCAACGTGCTCCCGCTCAAGCCCACCTTCATGACGTTGTCGTTGAAATCGGCCACTTCGGGCCAGCCTTCCCGCACCTTCGAGCCCAACAGGGCCGGATGCCGACCGGCGGCGAAGACGGAATAGGCATCGTTGTAGAGCATGATGCCGTCCTCACCCCACAGCATCACGATGGGCACGGGCGAATGCAGGATCATGCCGACGGCAGTCGTCAGGCTGGCAGGCCAGTTCTCGATCGGGCCCAGGGCCGTCCTGGACCATTCGAAAGCACAGACCCGCCTCGCCATCTCGCCTGGAATGGCCGCAAAAGCGCAGGCACGCGGACCGGCCGGGCTTTCCGTTTCCCGCCCCGGACGATCGGGATCGTCCATGGTTCTGCGCAATCCGCCCTCCGCACCACGCCTTAGCGCGCGATAACGTGCCGAGGCCCCCGACAGTTCCAAACCCCCAATCTGGCCGGCTTTACCCTGACGCTGAGTCACTTTCTACGCGGCCTCTACGGCTCCAGCTCGCTATCCCAATACAGATAATCCGCCCAAGATTGGTGCAGATAGTTGGGCGGGAAGCGGCGGCCGTTGTTGCGCAATTCGGTGACCGTCGGCCGATGAGGGGCGGTGCGTGGATGCATCTTGGACTGGTGGGGCAGGCGGCCGCCCTTAAGCAGATTGCAAGGTGCGCAGGCGGTAACCACGTTTTCCCAGGTTGTCCGCCCGCCGCGCGATCGCGGGGTGACGTGGTCGAACGTCAGATCCTCGGCATCGCCGCAATACTGACATTCAAAGCTGTCGCGCAGGAACAGGTTGAACCGCGTGAATGCGGGATTGCGCGCCTGGCGCACATAAGTCTTGAGCGAAACGACCGACGGCAGCTTCATCTCGAAGCTGGGCGAATGGATCACACGGTCGTATTCCGCGAGTATATTCACCCGCTCCAGGAACACGGCCTTGATCGTGTCCTGCCACGACCACAGCGACAGCGGGAAATAGCTGAGCGGCCGGTGATCGGCATTCAAGACGAGCGCCGGGCAATTGTCGGGCAGTCGCGCGGCAGCTAACACAGCCTCACTCCCTGGAAGACGCCTCTCCTTGCCTGAAAACAGCCGGCACCATACCGGCAGGCTGCCATTTTTGCCAAGCCGCAGCCGAGCTTATGCGATTCGTTGTGACATTTCCGCGACCGGGCATGAGATTTTGGCGGCGCCGCGCCTGAGTTGCCCGCGCAGTCCAGCCTGCAGGTGCTGAGCGGCCAGCAGGATGCCAGCTTCATCGATTGAATGACCAAGCCCTGTAGAAACGTGCCATCGCACTGGAGATCCGGCGGCAGCCAGCCTTCCCGCCGCATCGAACAAAGCGGCTGCCGGGATCATCGGATCGTCCGCGCCATGGACAAGCAGGACCGGCGGTGCATCCATCCCTAGAGCTGCAGCAGGGTCGCCCGCCAGCAGACCCGAAAATCCGACGATGCAGGCCGGCTTGGCAGGACGCGACAGGCCCACATGCAGCGCCATCATGGTGCCCTGGCTGAAGCCCACCAGCGCCAATCGATCCGCCTGGAGGGCCAGTCGCTTCAACTCGGCATCGATGAAGTCGCTGAGCGTCGCAGCCGCAGCTTCCACGCCGCGCCTCATCGCCAAAGGCTCCAGGCGCGAAATAGGAAACCACTGATACCCGGATGGCGCGCCCGCGCACGGCTCGGGCGCATTCGGGGCAACGAAGGCCGCGGTCGGCAGAACGCGTTGCCAATAGGGCGCGAGGCCGATCAAGTCGTTGCCGTCGGCGCCATAGCCGTGACAGAGCACCACGAGATGCGTCGCCGCGCCGCGCGCAGGCGGCAATCTGGGACCGGTGAGGGAACTCAGCGCCATCTATCTCTGCTTTCGCTTTTTCGCTCTCAAGGCCGCTTGCGCGAGCTTTTTCTCGCGCCGGATTCTGTCTTCGTGGATCCACAGCATCCGCGCGGCGATGGTACGCCATGGCCGCCAAACTTTTGAGAGGCGCTCCATCTGTTGCTCGCTCGGGCGCTTTTTCAGCCCCAGGGCCCGTTGGGTCGCCGCTTGCAAACCGACGTCGCCTATTGGCCAGATGTCGGCACGCCCGAGCGCGGACATCAGATAGATGTCCGCCGTCCATGGACCAATTCCCTTGACCGCGACGAGATGGGCACGCGCGTCATCGTCCTGCATCCGGCGCAGGCACCGAAGGTCGAGCGTGCCTTCCAATATCGCCGCGGCGATGGACTTGATGTGCCGCTGTTTGGGCGCCGAAAGCCCGCAGTGCCGCAGGTCCTTTTCCTCCGCCGCCAATAGCTTCTGCGGTACGAAGGGGCCGAGCTGCGCCTTCAGGCGCCCGAAGATCGTGTCCGCCGCAGCCACGGACAATTGCTGGCTCACCACGATGGAAATCAGCGCCTCGAACCCCTCGGCGCGTCGTGCGCGGAAGGGAATTGCACCGGCGCGCGCAGCCACCGCCGCAAGGCGGGGATCGTTCGAAAGATGGACAAGCGCTTGCTCGAGGTGCTGGCGGTTTGCGATGCGGTGCGGCCTGGACATAGTGTATCCATCGAGGGTGATCTGCGAACTCCGAGCCGAATGATTGTCACGCGTTTCGCGCCCAGTCCAACCGGATATCTGCATCTGGGTCATGCCTTTGCGGCGTTGACGGCCGCAAAATCCGGCGATCGCTTTCTGCTTCGCATCGAAGATATCGACCGGGCGCGCTGCCGGCCGGAATACGAGGCGGCGATCCTTGAGGATTTGGCCTGGCTCGGACTGCGCTGGGAGAAACCCGTGCTGCGTCAGTCGAAGCGTGCGCAGGTCTATCGCGAGGCACTCGAAAGACTCGCGCCCTTTACATATCGCTGTTTCTGCACCCGCAAGGATATCCTTTCTGCCGCAGGCGCGCCACACGGTGACGAAGGACCGCTCTATCCAGGAACCTGCCGCAATCTCCGCGAGGAGCGCGATGCGCCTTGCGCGATTCGCCTCGATGCCGCCAAGGCGGCAGCCCATGTCGGTCCGCTGACTTTCGAGGAGCGCGGCCGCACTGTTCGCGTCGACCCTTTCCGTCTGGGCGATGTCGTCATTGCCCGCAAGGAGCTGCCGGCGGCGTATCATCTCGCGGCTGTCGTGGACGACGCCTGTCAAGGCGTTACGCTGGTCACCCGTGGCGAGGATCTCCTGGCGTCCACCCATGTTCAGCGCTTGTTGCAGGCGCTTCTGGGCCTGCCCGCACCGGCGTACGCACATCACAGGCTTATCGTGGACGCCCAGGGTCGGAAATTCTCCAAGCGCGAGGCGTCGGGGACCTTGCGGTCGCTACGCGAAGAGGGCCTCACCGCATCCGAAATCCGCGCGAAAATAGCTCTTTGATCCGGCAGCGGGAATTGAACGCTACCAGTCGTTCAACCCGACGAAGCGGACAAAACCGGCCGCCCGCGCCCAGCGGCCCCATTGCGCGCGCAGGCGCTCGGTTTCGGACGGGCTGCGCGTGCCCTGCCCGATACCCAGGATCTGCAGTTCTGCACAGCCCCCGAACGGCCTGCCTTGGGGATCGGGAAGCAGCGAGCCGGCGTGCTCGAGATGCGCATATTCGGAATCCTCGATCCCGTCGGACGCCAGGATAACCGTCGTCGGCATGGCGTCGCAGCCGATGCTGTCCACGACATTGTCCATGAAGGCGAGAATGTTGGTGGTGCCCTGCGCCTGCCACCGGCCGCGTGCCACCAGCGCGGGGGTCCCCGCCACCAGCCTCTCCACTTCAGCTGCCACATATTGCGGCCGTGCGCGCACCGAGATCACCTGATCGTAGGCGAAATTGTTCGACGAGGAATCGAAGCTGCCGAAAGTGCGTACATGCACCTCCGAGGCCATCCCGAGGCGCGCGATTTCGCCCGCGACGCGGCGCCCCACCTTGTCGGCAAAGGCGGGATCGGCGATGAGCGGATTGCTGCGCGAGAGATCGAGACCGACAATGATCCGCCGTGGCGCAAGCGGCTGCCCGTCATCGTCCGATGCCTGAATGAGCGCCGGAGCTTCGGCCGCCGCATAGAGAACCCCGCCTCCGATCAGGCCGAGCGCCGTCACTGCCGCAAAGAGCGACTGCATCGCTTAGCCCTGCCGGTCGGCGAGTTCGAGGAGATGAAGTTGCGCGAACTGGCGTTTGCGGTGGCCGTAATCGCGCGCGATGTGGAAATTGCGCACGTTGTTTTCAAAGGTCTGCATGTAAAGCGCCGCCACGGTCGTGACGATGAAGAAGATCACGCTGGCGAAGGCGAGCCAGAACCAGGAATCTGCGTCGGCCAGCGACCGCTGCGAGAGCTTGGGAAGGCCGAGCGACACGCCGTCCGCGGCGCTGGCCTGCATCAGCTGGGCGCTGCCTTCGCCATTGTCGTCTTTCTTGACGGAGGCAAAGAGCTGATCGATCGAGGAATTGGGCGCTGCCGTTTCGCCTGGACGCTGCTCCTGCTGTGCGGAAGTGGCGCCCGCCATGTTGTTGTATGCGACGAGATAGCCCAGGCCGCCGATCATCACCAACGCCAACACGAAGCTCGCCACGATCATCGCGTTGCGGCCGTAGGCGCCCGTGATCTTGAGCATAAAGTGCACGATTAAGACCGCGAAGATCACCTGGAGGCTCTTGAATACCACCGAGCTCTGCAGCGCCGGTGGCACCACCATGAACTCGTTGGCGAGCGCGCGAGTCCAGACCTCGCGGATGATGTGATAGTCGACGAACATGGCCACCAGTAGAATCGACAAGGCGAGTCCCGCTGCGAGGAAGTACAGCGGCCGGTAATGCGCCACTTGCCGGCTCTTCTCCATGTTGCGCGCGATGATGTCGGCGTCGGTCTGGTCGCGCTCGTTGAGCGCAGGGCCATCGCGATCCACGCTGTCTTCGTCCTCCTCGTTCCCGCCGCGTGCGAAGATGCGCCCGAACATGCCGGGCTTTTCGTCTTTGTGCCGGTGCGCTGCGACTTTCTCGCCGTGCCTTACCCAATCCGGACCCCAGCTTGGTTCATCGATGGGCGTCTTCAGGCGTTCGACAAGCTGTGATTTGAGGCGGGCGCGCACGGCGGGCGTCATCGCCTGCACTTTGGAGAGTTGCTGCGCCTCGTCGTCGAATTGTTCCGGCGTCATTCCGTGGAACAATTCGCGCGTCAAGCCGGAAGCTCTTGCTGGTTCCTCGTCGGGCGCTCGGCGGTAATAGGCGATCATGGCGCTCCCCAGCGTCGGTTAAGGTCGATTAACGTTATTGTGACCGACATCGTGACGGCGGCGCGGGCGTGGGGTGTCGCGTTGAAGGCAAATTTGCGGCGTCGATTGCCACAATTGGGAACTTTCACTGGCGAGTTCCGAAACGGAACTACTCTATGAGTGAATGAGCGCGATCACTTCGTGCAGAATGGCGTTGACGTCATAATCCTTCGGGCTGAATACCGCCTCGACGCCGGCAGACTTGAGAACCTTTTCGTCCGCGGCCGGAATGATCCCGCCCGCAACGACCTTGACCTCGCCCAAGCCTGCCGCCCGCAGCCCGTCGAGGACCTCGCGCACCAAGCTCACATGGCTCCCCGAAAGGATGGAGAGGCCGATGACATGGGGCCGGTGGGTCTCAACCGCAGCGACAATGTCGGCGGGCGACATGCGGATACCTTCATAGACGACCGCCATGCCAGCATCGCGGGCGCGGATTGCGATCTGCTCGGCGCCGTTGGAATGGCCGTCCAGACCAGGTTTGGCGACCAATAGAGATAACCTGCGGCCAAGCCTGCTCGAGACGGCGTCGACCTCGGCCTTGAGCGCCATGATGCGCTCGTCATTGCGGGCAGGGCCTTGGACCGCCACGCCGGTGGGTGCGCGGTACTCACCAAAGATCTTGCGCAAGATCGCGGCCCATTCGCCCGTCGTCACGCCGGCCTTGGCGCATGCGATGGACGCGGGCATCAGGTTCTCGCCACTGGCGGCTGCGCTTTCCAGCGCCGCAAGCGAGGTCGCGGCCCCATTCCTGTCTCGTGTCGCGCGCCAAGCTTGGAGTCGCGCAATCTGCTCTTCCTCGGAGCGCGGATCGACGGTGACGAAATTGGCCTTCGCCGTTGCGAGGGGAGAAGGTTCCGTGTCGACATAGGCGTTGACGCCAACGCGCAACTCGTCGCCGCGTTCGATCGCTTCGAGCCGCGCGGTGTTCGAAGCCACCAGCCGCTCCTTCATGTATTCGAGGCCGGTTTGAGACGCCGCGCCGCCGAGCTCGGCGATGCGCAGCATCTCCGCGCGGATCTGCGCGGCGAGCTGCTCGGTTTTCGCTTCGATCACGTGGGAGCCGTCGAAGATGTCCTCATATTCCAGCAGGTCGGTTTCGAAGGCCGCGATCTGCTGCAGACGCAGCGACCATTGCTGGTCCCATGGCCTGGGCAGTCCGAGGGCTTCATTCCATGCCGGCAGCTGCACGGCCCGGCCGCGGGCCCGCTTGGACAAGGTCACGCCCAGCATCCCGAAAAGGATGCGATAGACGTTATTCTCGGGCTGCTGCTCAGTGAGTCCCAACGAGTTCACCTGCACCCCATAGCGGAACAGGCGCAGCTTCGGGTTTTCGACGCCGTAGCGGTCGCGGGCAATTTCGTTCCAGACCTGCTCCATCGCACGCAGCTTGCAGATCTCCGTGATGAAGCGCACTCCCGAATTCACGAAGAACGAGATGCGTCCGACGGCACCTGGAAATCCATCCCGCGGGATTTGCGCGCGCGCGGCGTCGAGCACGGCAATCGCAGCCGAGAGCGCGAACGCCGCCTCCTCCACCGGCTCTGCGCCGGCTTCCTGCAAGTGATAAGAGCAGAGGTTGATCGGATTCCACTTGGGAATTTCGGCGCAGGCGAAGGCGATCGTATCGGTCGTGAGTCGGAGCGAAGGCTCCGGTGGGAAGATATGGGTGCCGCGCGCAAGATATTCCTTCACGATGTCGTTTTGGGTCGTGCCCTGCAGGGCGGTGCGCGGCACGCCCTGCTCGTCCGCCAACGCGACATAGAGCGCCAGCAGCCACATCGCAGGCGCGTTGATCGTCATCGAGGTGTTCATGCGGTCCAGCGGCAGGCCATCGAACAGCGTGCGCATGTCCCCCAGGTGGGATATCGGGACACCGACCTTGCCGACCTCGCCCCGGGCGAGGGCGTGGTCGCTGTCGTAACCGGTCTGGGTCGGCAGGTCGAAGGCGACCGACAGACCCGTCTGGCCCTTGGCGAGGTTGGCGCGGTAGAGCGCGTTCGAGGCAGCCGCGCTCGAATGGCCGGCATAGGTTCGGAAAATCCAAGGTTTTTCGCGCGGCATCGAGATCAGGCTACACACGTTCGCTGCGCTGCAAAACCAGGTGAAGCGCATAAAGTTTCAGGGCAGGATGCATTCCGAGGCCAGTGGGACACCGCGATGCGAAGATTCTTTTCGATGGGGCTCGGGTTTGCCGCTTTGGGTTTGCTGGCCGCGGGCCCTTCGCCGGAGGCTCTATGGAAGGCCGCCATCGCCGATGCGAACAAGGATTATGCGGCGAAACCGCATGCAATTCTGAAAATCCAGGACGCGGCGTATCTGCGCGAGGGCGATACCTCCACCCTGGTCGGCATCAAAGGCCGGCCGGAATCGTATCGCTGGGTCAAGGGGCAGTCCGGCAAAGGCATCCTGATCGCGGGCGTGCGCAAGGGGCACCCCTTCGTCGTCAAGGACAAGCAACTCTACGCCGAGAAAGACATCGCCAAAGGGATTGCGGTCGACAGCGGCGTGGACATCGCGGGCCAGCCGACCCAGGTCGATGCCGGCGTCGTCGGTGCCCGCATCTGGGTGTTCAACCAGCAGAACAAATCGGCGAAGGATTTCAAGGGTCTGAGCTATTTCCCTTACGACCCATCCTATATCGTCACAGCGACGTTCACGCCCGATCCCAAGCGGCCGGCCCGCGTCTTCCGCACCTCGCGCGGCACCGGGAAACAGTTCTACCACGCCGGCGACGCCAGCTTCATGCTCAAGGGCAAGAGCTTCACGCTGCCCTTTTTCACCGACAGCGACGACCCTGCCGACATGAAGTCGCTCTCCGCCTTCTTCACCGACAATCTCACCGGCAAGGAAACCTACGGCGCTGGCCGTTATGTCGACGTCGATGATTTCGGACCGTTTCCGCCCAAGACATTCAAGATCGATTTCAACTACGCCTACAATCCCAACTGCGCGCGCTCGGCCTTCTACACTTGTCCCTATGCAGTCGATAATCTCGCCATCGACATCCGCGCCGGCGAGAAGGACCCGCACAAGGCGCATGGATGAAGCGACGGGTCCGCGATCCCCAGGAGCGGCGCGAGGCGGAACGCGCGCGGGCGAAGCGCGCGGCATTGAAGGCGCTGAAGCGCACCCGCAAGGCAGTCGAAGATTCCGCGGTCGACCTCTCAAGCTGGGAGGGCGAGTTTTTGGGATCGGTCGAGGGCCGGGTAGAACGCTTCGGCAGGGCCTTCCGCGACCCGGAAAAAGGCGGACCCGGCGCCGCCCTTTCCATGCTGCAGGCGCAAAAACTTAAGGAGATCGGCGCCAAAGCCAAGCGGAAACCGGGCCGCGAGCGGCGCTCGCGGCCTTCATAGTTTTTGTTGCATTGCAGCAGGGACTGGTTCCTACTTGCCCGATCCGCGTTGTAGTGGGGCGAGTGGGGAGTACGAACATGTCGCAAGCCGCCAAGCCGGCATTCGAAGTCTATAAGGACCTCTACGAAATCGGCGAAATCCCGCCCATGGGCCACGTCCCCGCCAGGATGTATGCCTGGGCAGTGCGCAAGGACCGCCACGGGCCGCCCGAACAATCGATGCAGATCGAGGTGCTGCCGACCTGGAGCCTCGACAGCCACGACGTCCTGGTGCTCGTGATGGCGGCCGGGGTGAACTACAATGGTGTCTGGGCCTCGCTCGGGACGCCGGTCTCGCCCATCGACAGCCACAAGAATCCCTACCACATTGCCGGATCGGACGCCTCGGGCATCGTCTGGGCGTTGGGTTCCAAGGTCACGCGCTGGAAGGTCGGCGACGAGGTGGTCGTCCATTGCAATCAGGACGACGGTGACGACGAGGAATGCAATGGCGGCGACCCAATGTTCTCGCCGTCGCAGCGCATTTGGGGCTACGAGACTCCGGACGGCTCGTTCGCGCAATTCGCGCGCGTGCAGGATCGCCAGCTCATGCCCCGGCCCAAGCACCTGACCTGGGAAGAAGCCGCCTGTTACACGCTCACCCTTGCCACGACCTATCGCATGTTCTTCGGCCACCGGCCGCATATCCTGCGCCCCGGCCACAACGTGCTGATCTGGGGCGCGAGCGGCGGGCTCGGTTCCTTTGCGGTGCAGCTCTGCGCGGTGTCCGGCGCCAACGCCATCGGCGTGATCAGCGATGAGTCCAAGCGCGATTTCGTGCTCTCGCTCGGCGCCAAAGGCATTATCAACCGCAAGGATTTTTCCTGCTGGGGTCAGATGCCGAAGGTCGGCACGCCGCAATACGATTCCTGGCTCAAGGAAGCGCGCAAATTCGGCAAGGCGATCTGGGACCTCACCGGCAAGGGCAACGACGTCGATATGGTGTTCGAGCATCCCGGCGAAGCGACATTCCCGGTCTCCTGCCTGGTGGTCAAGCGCGGCGGCATGGTCGTGTTCTGTGCCGGCACCTCGGGCTACAACATCACCTTCGACGCGCGTTATGTGTGGATGCGGCAGAAGCGCATTCAGGGCTCGCACTTTGCCAACCTCAACCAAGCGAGCCAGGCCAACAAGCTGATGCTGGAGCGGCGGCTGGACCCGTGCATGTCCGAAGTCTTCTCCTGGTCGGACATTCCGCGCGCCCACACCAAGATGTGGAACAACGAGCACCTGCCCGGCAATATGGCCGTGCTGGTCAACGCGCAGCGGCCGGGCCTGCGAACCTTCGAGGACGTGTTGGAAAACTCGACGGCTGCTTGAGCGAACATCCAGTTCGGCAGATCGCCGTTCCTGGCCGCAGCGCCTTCATTCCTTTTCCGGCCGACGAGTTGCCGCGGGTTTCGCCTGTCCTAGTCCCCGCTGTTGCCGAACAGCCAATGCATCTTCTTCAGTTCGGCTTGGTGTTGCTTGTAGAACGCGATCTGCGCCGGCGAAACGCGGTCGGAGAGCTTCGCCGCCGCCTGCGGGTAGGAAACCACGACGCCGGCATCCATGAGCGCAAACGGCATCACGACCACGTCGTGCGCGGTCAGGCCATGCTTGCGGAAAATCGCCATGGCCTGCGGCATCGCATTCATCCGGGCTTCCATCTCGGCGATGCTCTTGGCATCGGTGCCGGGACGCTGGCCCGGCCTATCCATGTGCGTCTTCTTGGCTTCGTCCATCGCATCCTGCATCGCCTTCACCTTGTCCATCGACAGCGGGTAATTGCGCAGCGCCTGGATGCTCGCCGGGTCGAGATCGCCGCGCGCTGCGGCGGGACCGGACAGGGCGGCGACGACGGCCGCGGCAAGAACGAGGATGGGACGGCGCATGCGGATCTCTCCAGTCGAGGAATGCATGCGCCAATGAGGCCCGTTTCGCGAGATAACTGCAAGAGGGGTTGAAGGGTTGAAGCGCTTGCGGAACACTGCCGCGATGGACGCTCTCCTGCCGCACCTGCTGGACCGTTGCGATGCATCCGTCCTGGCCGGCGATCGCCTTCTGTCGGAAGCGCGACGCACCTTGGCGCGGCGTCTCGCCCCTGAGGGTAAAATCTCGCGGACGCTGCTGAACCGCGACCAGCGCGCCGCCCATGCGCTCGCCTGGTTCGCAACCTATGTCGAGGCCCTGCGCCAGATGGCACGTTGGGCGCGCCGGCTGGAGCGAGATGGCCGACTGCGCGACATCGAGCTGACCATCGTCCAAGTGGCGTTCGGCGAATATCTGGCCCAGCTCGCCGGCGGCATTGCCATGAGCCAGACCGAGATCGCACGGCCCGGCGATCTCGGCCTCGACGAGTCCGACCTCGCCACCTTTCGGACGGCAGAGGTCCGCGAATTGGTGACGGCGGGAACGCAGTCCGGGTGCCGTGCCGCCATCGCCGAATACCTGACTGCACATCCTGGCGCCGTGACGGTCGGGGACCCAGGCCTGGACGAGACGATGTCGCTGGTCAGAGCCCAGTTCCATCGCTTCGGTGAGGATAAGATCGCGCCTTTCGCGCATGGTTGGCATTTGCGCGATGAGCTGATCCCGCTCGAGATCATCGCGCAAATGGGCGAGCTCGGCGTCTTCGGTCTGACCATACCGGAGGAATTCGGCGGCTCAGGTCTTTCCAAGACGGCGATGTGCGTCGTCTCTGAGGAACTTTCGCGGGCGTATATCGGTGTCGGCTCGCTGGGGACGCGTTCGGAGATCGCGGCCGAGCTGATCCTGACCGGGGGTACAGAGGAACAGCGCCAACACTGGCTGCCGCTGATCGCGGGCGGCAAAGTCCTGCCGACCGCGGTCTTTACCGAGCCCAATACCGGTTCCGATCTTGGGAGCCTGCGTACCCGCGCGGTCCGGGACGGAAACCTCTATCGCATTACGGGCAACAAGACCTGGATAACCCATGCCGCGCGCGCGGATTTGATGACTCTGCTGGCGCGCACCGATTCCGGAACCGATGATTATCGCGGTCTCTCCATGTTTCTGGCCGAAAAACCGCGTGGGTCGGCGGACAATCCGTTTCCGGCACCTGGCATGCGTGGCGGCGAGATCGGCGTGCTCGGCTATCGCGGCATGAAGGAGTTCGAAATCGGCTTCGACGGCTTCGAGGTGCCTGCCCAGAACTTGTTGGGCCGCGAAGAAAATCAGGGCTTCAGGCAGTTGATGCAGACTTTCGAATCGGCGCGCATTCAGACGGCAGCGCGCGCGGTTGGCGTCGCGCAGTCGGCACTCGACGTCGGTCTTGCCTACGCGCTGGAACGCGAGCAAGGCGGAAGGCGAATTTTCGGCTATCCGCGGGTCAGCGACAAGCTTGCGATGATGGCGGTGGAGATCACGATCGCGCGCCAGCTCGCGTATCATGCGGCGCGCGAGAAGGACGAGGGCCGCCGCTGTGACCAGGAAGCCGGAATGGCGAAGCTTCTTGCGGCGCGAGTGGCCTGGGCCGCGGCCGACAACGCCGTTCAGATCCACGGGGGCAATGGATTTGCCTTGGAGTATCCGGTAAGCCGGATTCTCTGCGACGCACGCATTCTCAACATCTTCGAAGGCGCAGCCGAGATTCAGGCGCAGGTTATCGCCAGGCGGCTTCTGGAAGACGGCGTGAACTGAAGCATCCATCGTACTGAAAACGTCAACCGGACAAATACCGCCATGGCTGAGCTCCATCCGATCGACAAGCTCTATGAAACCATCGCCCAGCGCGGCGGCACCAGTCCCAAGACTTCCTACACGGCACAGCTCCTGAAACGGGGGATCCACCAATGCGCCAAGAAACTGGGCGAGGAGGGAGTGGAGGCGGCGTTAGCCGCCGTCGGCGGACGCAAGAAGGAGATCATCGAGGAGTCCGCAGATGTCCTCTACCATCTATTGGTGGTGTGGGCCGCAACCGGGGTCAAGCCGAAAGCGGTATACGATGCGCTCGATCGGCGACGGGGGCGCTCCGGGCTCGCGCGCAAGAAAGCACGGCTCAAGAAACGCTAGGAACTACTCCGGGATGTCCTTGTCTTCGCCGAGGCTCTTGACCAGATCGAGCACGCGTTTGCGGATTTTGGCGTCCCGGATGCGCATGAAGGCAAGGCTGAGCTGCAGGCCCTCGCCGCTCGAAACGAACTCCATGACCGGCGGCATCTCGCCTTCCGAAAATCCGCGCTGCTGATTCGTGCTGGCGACGTTCTCGTAGAAATAGTCGATCGGCACGCCCAGAATTCGCGCCACGTCGTAGAGTCGGCCCGCACCGATACGGTTGACGCCCTTTTCGTATTTTTGAACTTGCTGGAAAGTGAGCCCGAGCAATTCGCCTAGCCGCTCCTGACTCATGCCGATCAGCATCCGCCGCAGCCTGACGCGGCTGCCGACCTGAGCGTCGACCGGATTTGCGTTCTTTTTGGGCAAAGGACTACGTGCGCGGGTTGCGAAAGACTTACGTGACCTTAACCATGAACCCGCGTGGGGAAAAGCGCTTTTCAGCGGTCCTCGTCTTGTGGTTGCCGATTTTGTACAACCAGAAGTCCTGCCAGGAGTGCCGCCAGTACCAGAAGCCAGAAGGCATACTCACCCTGGCGCGCAAACGGCGTCGGTGCAATCGACGCGGGCAGGCCGGAATCGATCACGCCTTCCAGAGCGAGGTCGAGCCGCGCGCGAATGCGACCCTTCGCGTCGATCACCGCAGATATCCCGGTGTTGGCGGCGCGCACAACGGGAATGCCCTGCTCGATCGCGCGCATGCGCGCGACCATCAGGTGCTGCGAGGGGCCCGCCCACGGTCCGAACCAGGAATCGTCTGTCACATTGACGATCCACCGCGCCCGCTGGTCGGCCACGACTTGATCCGGAAAGAGGATTTCGTAGCAGATCAAGACGCTTGCGGGTGGCGCGCGCCGGATGAAAAGCGTGTGCGGTCCGTCGCCGGTAGAGAAGCTTCCCGCGATGCCCACCAGCTTCTTCAAGCCAAGGGCGGAAAGCATCTTCTCGAACGGAAGATACTCGCCCAGGGGCACCAGGTGAAATTTGTCGTAGAGACCCAGCAATTGGCCGCCGCGGCCGAAAACGAAAAAGCTGTTGTAGAATTGTCTTGCGCCGTCGTCGTGGGAAACGCGCACCGCGCCGGTCATCAGCACGCGGTCCTGCGCCGTCAGCGCGGCGATCTGACGGAGCGCAGCGTCGGAACGCTGCAGCAGGAACGGCGGCCCAGCTTCCGGCCAAAGGATATGCGTCGGCATCTCGGCGGCCGGACGCGTGCTCAATTGGATCAACCTGTTCCAGTTGCGGTCAATCAGGCTCGGCTTGTACTTGTCGGCCTGCGCGATGTTCGGCTGCACGATCCGCAGCCGCACGCCCGCGATATCGGGATCCGTCTTCTGTGAAAGGCGCTCCCATCCGCCGACGAACAGGGCGGCGAAAAAGAGGAGCATCGCCACCGGCAATCTTCGAGCACCGTTCACGGTAAACAGCTCCGCCAGCGACGCCCCCAACATCATCGTGAGCAGGCTCAGCCCGTAGACACCGAACAGAGCCGCACCCTGCATCATGCTGAGCGATGCGCCCCAGCTATAACCCGCGATGTTCCAGGGAAAGCCAGTGAGGACATGGCCGCGCAACCACTCCGTCACCGCAAGCGCAGCGCTCAGCACGAAAATGCGTGAAATGCCAGGCCGCCAGAACAGTGATGCGGTCGCGGCGGCGAGGGCAAAGAACAAGGCCAGTCCACCGGGAAACAGAATGGCCACAAATGGTATCTGCCATGCATGCTGGGAAGGATCGACGAGAAAGGCGTATCCGACCCAATGCAGCCCGATGAGAAACTGGCCGAACCCGAACGACCAGCCGATCCAGCAGGCATGCCGCCAGCCCTGCGCCCCGTCCAGCAGCAAAACCAGCGCGGTATAGCCGAGCAACAAAAACGGAAACGCGTCTAAAGGCGCGAAGCCCAGCGCCGACAGCGCTCCTGCGGCGAGCGCAACGGACCGCGCGCGCCAAGGCGGCAATGCCGCGAGCCATCCACCGACCATCGACAGTTTCATTCGGTCGGCCGTTGCTGTTCGAATGGGCCGCGAATGCGCAGCCGCTTTACCCGCCTTGGATCGGCTTCGAGCACCTCGAACTCGTAGCTATTGGGATGCGCAACGATCTCTCCGCGCTGCGGCACACGGCCCAGAAGGTAGATCACCAATCCGCCAAGCGTGTCGATATCCTGCGCTTCTTCGTCATCGAGTCCCAGTGCGAGCCCGGTGGCGCTGCGGAAGTCTTCGAGGTCGATCCGCGCGTCCGCGATGTAGGCGCCCGACCCATCGCCGCGAACCTGTGGCGCCTCTTCGTCATGTTCATCGGCGATGTCCCCGACGATCTCTTCGATCAGGTCTTCGATCGAAACGAGCCCGTCGGTACCCCCATATTCGTCGATCACGAGCGCAAGCTGCATATGCGTGGTCTGCATCTTGAGCAACAGGTCCAGGACCGGCATGGAGGGTGGCACGAACAGAAGCGGCCGCTTGATCTTTGCGATCGACTCTGCGCTCCAGCGAAAGCTGCCGTCGTCCTGAGGCGCGATCAGCGCCAGCACATCCTTGATGTGGACAAGGCCTGTGGGATCGTCGAGGGTCTCGCGATAGACCGGCAATCGCGAGTGCTGCGCCTCGCCGAAAAGCGCCACGAGTTCCGCGAGCGCGGTCGATTCCTCCACCGCCACGATGTCGGCCCGCGGCACCATCACGTCTTCGACGCGCAGCTCGCCGACCTTCAACAGGTTGGCCAGCATGCGCCGCTCCTGATCGGAGAGCGTACGGTCGAGGTCGCTCTCCTCGAGCACCCCTTCCAGGCTTTCGCGCATCGCTGCTGGGCCGCTGTCTCCGCGCAACAATTGCGCCAGCCGCTTGAGCAGCGACGGGGCCCTGTCTTCGCCGGCAGGCGTGGGAACTTCGCTCATGGCTGGAGAAGCGTCACTCCGCATGGCCGGCGTGGGGATCGGCCACACCCAGTTCGGCAAGGACCTCGGTTTCCAAGGATTCCATCACGCGCGCATCCCTGCCCTGCTCGTGGTCATAACCTTGAAGATGCAACACGCCGTGCACGACGAGATGCAAGGTGTGATCGGAGAGCGATTTGGCCTGCCTTCGCGCTTCTGCCGCGGCCGTGCCGTAAGCGATCGCGACATCGCCAAGGTATCCGTTCAGAGCGGACGGAAAGGAGAGCACGTTGGTCGGTTTGTCCCGTCCGCGAAAGCCGGCATTCAGAGCTCGAAGCGCCGCGTCGTCGGCCAGCAGCACGGAAACCGCGCCTTTGCCTCGACCGCCGCGTGCGATCGCCAACAGGGCTGCACGCCGGATGCGCGCGCCAAGGCCCCGGTTCGCACGCCATCTCGGTTCTTCGATCAGGAGCGTGACGCTCACGCCTGATCCTTGTGTCGCCGCACGTTGTGTTCGCGATGTCCATCGGCGGTATTATATGCGGCGATGATCCGCGTGACGAGAGCGTGGCGCACCACGTCTTTCTCGCTGAATCGGGCCATTGCCGCCCCTTCCACGCCATGAAGGATGTCGAGCGCCTCGTTGAGCCCGACCGCGAGGCCGCCCGGAAGATCGCTCTGACTGGGATCCCCGGTGACCACCATGCGCGAATCTTCGCCCAGGCGGGTGAGAAACATCTTCATCTGGGCGGTGGTTGTGTTTTGCGCCTCGTCCAAGATGACGAAGGCGCGCGCCAGCGTGCGGCCGCGCATGAAGGCCAAGGGGGCGACTTCGATCGTGCCCTGCTCCATCAGTTTCAAGCACTGCTCGCCCATCACGTCGAACAGCGCATCGTAGAGAGGCCGCAGATAGGGATCGATCTTTTCCTTGAGGTCGCCCGGCAGGAAGCCGAGACGTTCTCCCGCCTCGAGCGCGGGCCGCGAGAGAATGAGACGCTCCACCCGCTTCTCGTACAGCAGATGGGCGCCATAGGCAGCGGCAAGATAGGTCTTGCCGGTGCCCGCTGGCCCGATGGCGAACACCAGCGGATGGGTCCGCATCAAATCCAGGTAGGCCAATTGACCCGGTGTCCGGGCGCGCGTCGTGCGCGACGCCCAGGTCTTGACCGCGGGCGAGCCGAAGCCCGATCCAGGCATGTTCGCCGGACCTTCGAGCGCGAAATGGATTTCCGCGTCGACGTCGGAAAGGTTGGCCGCTTCGCCGGATTCCAGCCGCGCGTAAAGTGCCCGCAGCACGGCCGCGCCGCGCCGACGCGCCTCGCCAGGCCCTTCCATGGCAACCAGGTTGCCGCGCGTCGCTATCTTTATGCCGAGCTTCTGTTCGAGCCGCGCGAAGTTTTTCTGATGCGCGCCGGCGAGCGCCGAGAGCAGCCCGTTGTCGGGGAATTCGAGCGTCATCTGCTCGCGCGGAAGCGCAGTTTTCTTGGCGTTAGCGCTCACGGCAACAGCTCGCCCTTGAGGCTGTTCGATTGTGCCTCCGCAATGCGAACCTGGCGGATCTGGCCGATCAGGCTCGCTGCGCCATCGACATGGACGGCCTGCAGGTATGGTGAGCGGCCGACGGCCTGGCCGTCGCGGCGGCCGGGCTTTTCGAACAGCACCGGCAGCGCGCGGCCTTCGCAAGCCCGATTGAAGGATTTCTGCTGACGATCGAGCAGCGCCTGCAGCGCTTCGAGGCGCTGGGCTTTCGTCGTTTCTGCCACCTGCTTGCGCGCGGCGGAGGCCGGCGTTCCCGCACGGCGGCTGTACTTGAACGAAAACGCCTGGGCGTAGCCGATCTCGCCGACCAGCGCGAGCGTGGCTTCGAAATCCTCGTCGGTCTCGCCCGGGAATCCGACGATGAAATCCGACGAGAGCGCAATGTCGGGACGCGCTTCCCGCACGCGCTCGACGATACGGCGGTAGTCGTCGGCAGTGTGCTGGCGGTTCATCGCGTCCAGAACCGCATCCGATCCTGACTGCACCGGCAGGTGCAGGTAGGGCATCAGCGCGTCGAGGTCGCGATGGGCGTCGATCAAGTCGTCGCTCATGTCGCGGGGATGGCTCGTGGTATAGCGCAGCCGTTTAAGGTCCTTGATCTCCGCCAACGCACGAAGGAGCCTTGCCAAATCGGTCGTCTCGTGACGATACGCATTGACGTTCTGGCCGAGCAGAGTGATTTCCCGGGCGCCGAGATCGACGAGGCGCCGCGCCTCCTCCACGATCTTCATCGACGGACGCGAGAATTCGGCGCCGCGCGTATACGGCACGACGCAAAAGGAACAGAACTTGTCGCAGCCTTCCTGAACCGTCAAAAAGGCGCTGACTTTGGTCTGTGTCGGCGCAGGCAGCGAGTCGAACTTTTGCTCCGCGGGAAAATCCGCCTCCAGCACCTGGCCGCCGGCTCGTGCCAGCTTCGCGATCATCTCGGGCAGGCGGTGATAGGACTGCGGCCCAACCACGAGATCGACCGCATCCTGTCGGCGGAGAATCTCCGCGCCCTCCGCTTGCGCGACGCAGCCTGCGACCGCGATCGTCATGACCGCCCCCGCACGCATTCTGGCTTGCTTCAACTTCTTGAGTTTGCCGAGTTCGGAATAGACCTTCTCCGCAGCCTTTTCGCGGATGTGGCATGTGTTGAGAATGGCAATGTCCGCGCCCTCCGGCGTGTCCGTTTGCACATACCCAAGCGGCGCCAGAACGTCTGCGATCCTCGCGGAATCGTAGACGTTCATCTGGCAGCCATAGGTCTTGAGGTAGAGGGCTTTCATGGCCGGGTTATGCGCGAAGCGGCATGGCTTAGGCAATCGCGGATGCAAGCTCGGACGTCGCCGGCTCCGTGCCGGCCAAGGCGCGCGCCTGGCCCTCTCGGACCAGGCTCTCGGCCCGCGCGGCCAAGGGTTTGCGCCCGCCCATGGCATCCACGGTCATTGGCGGATGGAACACGATGGTGACGTCGATGGGGCCGGCGGTGACGCCTTCCCAGAGGTGCGGGATCAATTCCATATCGCCATACCAGGCAAATAGCGGTCGGTTCTCCCGTCCCATGGGCATGCCCTGGAAGCCGGTATAGGCGAGAGACACCGGCTGGACCGGAACGAAGTGCGGGAGTTCGTTGTCAGCCCATTGCAGCTGCGATTCCGCCGCCGCCATCAGCGCGCTCTTGAAGGGCAGCACGCGATTGCCGTCATTGGAGGTTCCTTCGGGGAAAAGCACCAACGCGTCGCCCTCGTCGAGCCGCTGGCGCAGCTGATCGCGCGCGACACCCGCCTGCGTGCGGCGCGCGCGCTCGACGAACACCGTCTCGTAAAGTCGGGCCATAACGCCGAAAAAAGGCCATGTGTTGACTTCGCTCTTTGCGACAAAGGAGACGCGCGCCGACGCGCCGAGCGCGATGATGTCGAGATAGGAGGTATGGTTGGCCACCATCAGGACGCCCTTGTCCTGCACCGGCCGGCCCAGCACGCGCAGGCGCACGCCGAACAGCCGGCAGAGGAAGCGGCTGTAGGCGTTCGGTATCGTCTTGCGCCCCTTGAGCTTGAGAGCGAGGGCGGCACTCTGGACCGGGATCAGCAGCAGCGCCGTGATCACGAACAGCAACAGGATGAGGATGCCGCGGAGCTTCTGCATATCAGGATGGCGGCTTTTTGCCGGTCCTGGGGACGCCATAAAGCTCGAGGCGGTGATCGACCAGTTCGAAGCCCAGTTCCTCTGCCACGCGGCGCTGCAGGGCTTCGATCTCTTCGTTGCGGAATTCGATCACGCTGCCGCTCTGGACGTCGATCAGATGATCGTGGTGCGATTCGGGGGCCTCCTCGTAGCGCGAGCGGCCGTCGCGAAAGTCGTGCCGCTCGAGGATGCCGGCATCCTCGAACAGTTTCACCGTGCGATAAACGGTGGCGATCGAAATATGCGGGTCGATGGCGGACGCGCGCTTGTACAATTCCTCGGCGTCGGGATGATCTTCGGCTTCCGACAACACGCGCGCAATCACGCGGCGCTGCTCGGTCATGCGCAGGCCCTTTTCGACGCAAAGCTGTTCGATGCGCGTCACGGCAGCTTCCCCAAGTCGCCGGCCGATACTAAGCGAGCTTGATCCGATTCCCAATGGCAGGCGGGCTTTCAGGACGAGTGCGTCGCTTGCAGGGCCATAGTAGTCTTTGCGCAGGCCCTGCTGCTCGAAGCCCAGCCGCCCATAAAGCGCCCTCGCCGCCACATTCGCCGTTGCGACTTCGAGAAACATTGCCGAGGCACCGGCAGCGGCCAGCGCCCTGGCTGCGTGCTGGACCAGTATCGTGCCGATGCCGCGCCGCTGAGCGCAGGGCTGGACACACAGGGTGAGAATTTCTGCTTCGTCCGCGGCTTGCCGGGCGACGACGAACCCTTCGGGGGCAACGAATCCCACGACAGCCTTGCTGTCGAGCAGGGATTTGAACTCTTCCGCGCTCCAGCCCCGGGCAAAGAGGATGCCATGCAAGGCCGCGAACCATGCTGCGTCGTCGGGGTGGGCGCGGCGGATCACGGCGCCGCCGGCAATCTGGCGTCCGGCGCCCGCAAATACAGCGGTTGGGGAGGGCCAAGCGGCGCCGGCGCTTGCGCTGCCAGGCGCGCAACCCAGCGCGCATCCGGCTGGCGGACGCCGCTCAAAACGAAACCCGTTCCGAGCGCGGCACAGGCCCGCTCTGCCGCGGTTCCGGCGAGGGCAATCGGGGCGTCCGAGGGCCGACCGCTGAGCTGCACTAAGGCCTGATCGAATGAAAGCAGCATCGGACCGTCCTGCATCTCGAAATAGACCTCGCTTCGGCGGGCATCGTGCAAGGCGGCTGCGGTCAATCCGGTTTCGTGGGCAGCCTGAGCCGCCATGGCGGAAAGGCTGGTAATGCCGACCAACGGCAAATCGTGCGCTATGCGAAGCCCGCGCATGAAGGCAAGGCCAATGCGTTGGCCGGTGAAGGTCCCGGGCCCCGTCGTGACGGCGAGCCGGGTGAGCGTGGTGTACGCGACGCCCGCCATCAGCTCGGCAACCATGGGGGCCAGCGCCTCCGCATGACCGCGCTCCATCGGCACAAAGCGGTGCGCCAGCACTTTGTCGCCGCCGATCAACGCCGCCGAACAGGCGCCGAGCGCGGTGTCGACGGCGAGAATGCGCATTTCCATCACAAGATCCGGCAGGCCTCGTCGAACTCGAGACGTGGACTGCGGTCGAAGATGCCCGAAGGATCGCCGTAGCCCAGGCCGCAGATGAAATTCGACTTGATGTCGGTACCGCCGAAGAACTCCTTGTCCACGCCCGCATTGTCGAAACCCGACATCGGTCCGCAATCCAGTCCCAGCGCGCGCGCGGCGATGATGAAATAGGCGCCCTGGAGCGAGCCATTGCGAAAGGCGGTGCGCTCGCGCAGATGGCCATCGTGAAACCAGTCCTTGGCCCCCGGATTGTGCGGGAACAGGCGCGGCAGAAGCTGTGGAAAATCGAGATCGTGCCCGATGACCGCCACTGCGGGCGCGGTCATCGCTTTCTCCACATTGCTGGGAAGCAGATGCGGCTTCAGCCGCTCCTTGGCCAGGTGCGAAACCAGAAAGACGATCCGCGCGGGCGAGCAATTCGCGCTGGTCGGTCCCCAGCGCATCAGGTCGTAGACGGCCATGAGGAGAGCCGGACTGACCGGCCTGTCCTGCCATTTGTTGTGCGAGCGCGCCGTGCGGAAAACGACGTCCAGTGCCTCGTCGCTGATGGCATGATTCATCGAAATCCTCGGCGATGCGATCGAAAAATGGTCCCGGCCGGGAAATCTATACCGCTTCGACGGCGACGACTTCAGGCACGTAATGGCGCAACATGTTCTCGATGCCGTTCTTCAGCGTCATTGTCGATGACGGGCAGCCGGCGCAAGACCCCTGCAGATGCAGGAAGACGATTCCGGAGCTGCCGTCGAAACCCTTGTAGATGATATCGCCGCCGTCCTGCGCCACGGCAGGTCGGACCCGGGTGTCGATGAGTTCCCTGATCTGCGCAACGACCTCGGGATCGCCCTCGCCATACTGCGCGGAGTCGTCGGCCTCTTCGCCGTGTGTCTCGATCAACGGCAGACCATGTGTGAAATGGTCCATGATCGCCGCCAGAATCGGCGCTTTGAGCTGCTTCCAGTCGCCTTCTGACTTTGTAACCGAGATGAAATCGGCGCCGAAGAACACACGCCCGACTCCCGCGATGTCGAAAAGGGCCTGGGCCAGCGCTGAGCGCACGGCGGCGCTGCGGTCCGGAAAATCGGCCACAGAGCCTTGGCCCATGACCTCGCGGCCCGGGAGGAACTTCAAGGTCGCCGGATTCGGCGTGGATTCGGTCTGGATGAACATAGGGGTTACATGGACCTCCGCTTGCTTCTAATCAAGCTTCGCCTCCTCTGCCGTCAAAAGTCCGAAATCAGGCCGTTTTTCTCCCAATCCCCATAGCGGGTCGGTTCGGGCCCCTTGCGCCCTCCCACTTCAGGCCGGGACGGGTGCGCAGAACCGGACTTGCGGCGCGCTTGCGCTTCGGCGAGCGCCCGCGTGGCGGCTTCGTTGATCCTCTTGGCGATTTTGCTGTCGTCGACCAATGGCGTTTCTTGACGGGAGGCACCCTGAGACTACAACGGGCCCACCGGAATTTCAGGGAAATTCGATGAAAACCTTGCGCAGGATCGGTGCCTCGCGGCGGGCCGGATGCGACCCTTGGACGTGAGCCAGGGCCTCGCCGCGCGGCAAGCCGCGCTGGCGATACTTTCCGATGTTCTGCGCAAGCGCCGGCCTCTGGAGGCGGTGCTGGCGCATTGCGACGGGCTCGAGGTGCGCGATGCGGGTTTTGCGCGTGCCATCGCCTCGCAGACCCTGCGCCACTTCGGTCAGCTCGATGCCTTGATCCGGGATTTCGTTCCCAAGACGCCGCAGCCGCACAAGGCTGGCCCCACGCTCGAGATCCTGCTGATGGGTGCCGCGGAACTGCTGTTTCTCGACGTGGCGCCACACGCGACGGTCGATGCGGCAAACAAGCTGGCGCAGTCAGACGTGCGCGCACTGCATTTCAAGCCGCTGATCAACGCGGTGCTCCGCCGCGTCGCGCGGGAGGGGCGAGGAATCGTCGCCGGACAGGACGCGCCGCGTTGCAATACGCCGGATTGGCTTTGGGCAAGGTGGGTTGCGGCCTATGGCGAGGAAACCACTCGCGCCATCGCGGCGACGCATGCCGCGGTGCCGCCTCTCGACATCGTATGGAAGACGGCGCCTGCCGATGCCCTGTTCGCAACCGTGCAGCGCCTGCCTCAGCAGCGCGTCGAAAACATTGCCGGATTCGCAGAAGGCGCGTTCTGGGTGCAGGACGCGGCCGCCACCATGCCCGTGCATCTGTTGGGCGACGTCGATGGACGGCGCGTGATCGATCTCTGCGCCGCACCTGGCGGCAAGACGGCACAGCTCGCCGCTTCGGGCGCGATTGTGACAGCGGTCGACCGCGATGGCGCCCGGCTCACGCGGCTTGCGGAAAATCTCGGACGGCTCCAGTTGCGCGCCGAGATGCTTGAAGGAGATGTTCGCGACGTGCAGCTCGCGCCGGCACCCTTCGTGTTGCTGGATGCACCTTGCACGGCGACGGGCACGATCCGGCGCCATCCCGAGCTACCGTGGATCAAAAGCGCGTCCGATATCACCTCGGTCGCCGGTGCGAGTGCAGAATTGCTGGACTCAGCAGCCGCCCTGACGGCGGCGGATGGGCTGCTGGTATTCAGCGTGTGCTCGCTCGAGCCTGAGGAGGGTCCGGAACAGATCGAAAGCTTCCTCGCGCAGCATCCGGAGTTCGTCAGAGCGCCGCTCAACCCTGAAGACGTTTTCGGGCATGCGGAATTCATCGATCCGCAGGGCGATCTGCGGACGCTGCCCTGCCATCTCGCCGAGCAAGGAGGGATGGATGGTTTCTACGCCGCGCGCCTGCGGCGAAGATCATAGCCGGCCGAGCGCATAGGCGATCGCAAGATACACCTTTCCCGTATCGGCGGAGAGAATGGAGGGCGTCAGCAACCCGCCGCCATCGCCTTCGCGCGCACGCGCCAGGAGCGCCTCGAATTCGGCCATGTACAGATTGGCCGCGTCGCGAAACCGGGTGTCTTCGCGATAAAGCGTCGCGACACGATCGACTGTCTGACTGTCGATGGACTGGGCGAGTCGGCGCGCGAAAACCGCGCGGTCGCCAGAAAGGTAGCCCCGCCACTCTTCGTCGTCTGGGGGCGCATCAGCGCAGATCGCGTCGAGATCAACGGCCAGATCGGCGAGCGCCGCTTCCAGCGCGCCCATGGCCGCCGCGGTGGAGGGTTTGAGATCGCGCTCCCGGCTCTCGCTGCTTTCGACAGCCGCGAGCAGCTTGCTCATTTCCCAACCCTTGCCCGCATCGCCGCTCTTGGTTTTGGCCTTCGGCTTGGCGGTGAGCTTGCGCGCCAGCGCGAACAGACCATCGCGTTCCGGCTCCGGCTCGATCAGGGGCAGAGTGTGCGCGCCCAGCGCCGGCCTGGGAGTACTGCGCGCATGGATGGTGGAAAGCGTGCGGGCGGAGAGGTCCAAGATTTCCTCGGTCTCGGCACGCACCAGCTGTCGAACGCGCTGTGCCTCCTGCTGCGCGACGTCGGGAAGCGACAGCAGATGCTTCTGGACGTCCTCGACCGCGACGGCGAGCGTCTTGCGGATCTCGTTGGCTTGGGCTGAGAGTTCTCCGGCAGTGCGCAGCAGCCGTTCGCATTCCACCATCGCCTCGCCGACCAGCGCGCGCGCATCCGTCTTGGCTTGGCCCGCAGTCTCGCCGATCAAGGTTTGCGCGCCGGCGCTCGCCTCGCGCAGTGTGTCGAGCAGCTTGACCAGCGTCGTCTGGGCCCCGTCGCTTGCGTCCTTGAGACGCTCGGCTTCGCGCGTGAAGCTCTGGGTGAGCTGGTTGGCGCGCGCTGCGGCATTGGCCATGATGTGTTCGAGATGGCGTTCCGCATTTCCGGTGACGGTCTCGAATTTCTGCGCCTCCCCACCCAATTGCTCGATGGCCAACGCGATCGAGGCGCGCTCGCGGCCCAGCGCGGCCTCGAACACCGCGCTCTCCTCCTTGAGACGGCTCAGCAATTCGTTCATCGCCGAGCGGTGCCTTTCCTGGCGGCCGAGCACGAATTCCGCGCGCGCCATAGCCGCATCGGACGCCGATTCGATCGCCTTGGCTTGGCGGTCGAGTTCGAGAGCCGCCTGGCGCGGTGCTTCGGCAGCCGCGCTCGCCGCCGACCGGAAGTCCGCCGCCTGCTGATCCAGTGTCTGCGCCGCGGTCTTGAGCGAACTCTCCGCGCTTTCCATCGAAGCCTTGAGTTGGGCCGCGCGGCCCGCGACGGTTTCGCTTGCCCGCGCTGCCGCATCCGCGAGCGAGCCCGATACCGCATCGATGCGTTCGCGCTCCTGCGTCAGACGCGAGGCGACCGCTTCGCCGCGCACTTCGGCGCGCGCCCCGGCCTGGTCCAGCGCAGCGATCTGGTTTTCGAGCACAAGCTCGAGAGCGCGCATGCGGTTGAAGGCTCCATCCAGACCGGCGTTCAACGCGTCGAGTTCACGTCTGACGGCCCGCCCCAGCCGCGCCGCCGTGCGGGCAGCCGTCTCGTCCGCGCTGAACAGACGGTCGGTCGCGTCCGCCAACTGCGCTGCCGCCAAGGCCATGGCGTGGCCCCGCGCCAGCGCCCATGTCGCCGCCAGGACCAGCGCCGACGGCAGCAGCGTCACGGCCGCGAATATCGCCATCTGCTGCAGGTCGAGCCCAGAAAGCCCCTTGGCACCGAAATAGCCCCACAGATACGCACCGCTCGCGCCTGTCCACAACGCTGCGAGCACCGAGGCAGCGAACATGGCAGTGAGCCCGAACCGGCCGGCCTCGCGCGCCGCGGCGGGCTGGGGCCCGGACACCGCCTGGGCTTCGCCCGTCTGCAGGAGGACGGGTTGAGTGCGTTCAGGCTGCGGCGTGGCCATTGTGTAGACCTTTGAAGGGGGGCAGTTTTCAGGCCGACCTTAACCAAGCAACCCATTGGACGCGAGGGCTTGGGCGGATTGAGCCGATTAAATTGACGTTGTAAGTTGAAGTCGACGGGGAGGATTCCTTGAACATGCTGCTGGCCGCGGCGGCCGTATTTTTGGCTCTGCACCTGTTGATTGCAGGCACTCGCATTCGCGACCGGATCGTGGATGCAGTCGGCGAGAGCGCCTATCTCGGGCTGTTTTCACTGGCCTCCCTCGCGGCAATCGCTTGGCTTGTCATGGCGTTCAGCGGTGCGCAAGCAAGCGGCGACGACCCCCAGGTCTACGTTCCGTGGACCGGCATTCGGCACGCCGGCATCCCGGTGATCGCGATCGCGTTTCTGCTTGCGGTCCCAGGACTGCTGATGGCCAATCCAACGTCGCTGAAACAGGAAGATGCAGCGGCGAAGTCGGACACCGTCCGCGGCATTTTGCGCATCACGCGGCACCCTTTTCTTTGGGGCGTAGCGATTTGGTCGGGATTTCATCTCAGCGCCAATGGCGACGAAGCCTCGGTTGTCTTCTTTGCAACCTTCCTGATTTTGTCAGTGCTCGGAACAGTTTCGATCGACGCCAAGCGTCGCCGAAAGATGGGCGAGACCTGGACTTCGTTTGCGGGCAAAACGTCGAACATCCCGTTTGCCGCCGTGCTCACCGGCCGCAACCAGTTGAATTTGGGGGAGATTTTCCTCGACTGGCGTTTCTTCGTGGCCGCGGCCGTCTTCTTGAGCGTCTTGTTCAGTCACGCCCATCTTTTCGGCGTGTCGCCGTTTCCCGGAGGCTGGGTCCCCTACTGAACGCCCTTAACTGCCTCTTGAGGCTTTTCGCTTATCGTCGACGGGAAGGAGGCGCTCATGCCTGCGCCAATCGTCGATCTTGGCCATCTCGCCCGCTACACCGGCGGCGACGCCGCGTTGAATGCCGAGATCCTGAAGCTGTTCGACGGCCAGGCCAACGAGCTGGTCGCGCGACTGCGCGCGATCCTAGCCGCCCGGGACGCAAAATCGTGGCGTGAGGTCGTGCACACGCTCAAGGGTGCCGCACGCGGCATCGGCGCCTTCCCGCTCGGAGATGCGGCAGCCGCGGCCGAGCCGATCGATCCCGCGGACGAGCCGACCGCGACCGCGGCCCTCGACACCCTCGAGCGCACCGCCGAACAGGTTCACGTCTTCATCCAGCACTATCTGGCAGCCTGATTCCGGCGGCTTGACGGGCCGTTGGCTTTCCCCTACCTCGCCGACGCCTTGACCGGCGCTGCTCAAATCTCCATGTACGGAGTGGACAACACATCGTCCTACGGATTGTTCGCTGTGAAATAGAATGGCAATGCCCATCGAAACTGACGTCGCCATTATCGGAGCAGGGCCCATCGGGCTTTTCGCGGTGTTCGAGCTGGGCCTGCTCGATCTCAAGGCCCATCTGGTCGACATCCTCGACCGCCCTGGCGGCCAATGCACCGAACTCTATCCAGAGAAGCCCATCTACGACATTCCCGGCCTGCCGATCTGTACCGGACAGGAGCTGACGGACCGGCTCATGGAGCAGGTCAAGCCGTTCAAGCCCGAGTTCCATTTGGGCGAGACAGCAAGCGCGCTGGAACGATTGGGCGACGGGCGCTGGAAGCTCTCGACCGATGCCGGCACCGAAATCGTCGCGAGGGTTCTGGTGATTGCCGCCGGCGGCGGCACCTTCGTACCCAAGCGCCCGCCCATAGCCGGCATCGAGGCCTATGAAGGCCGATCGGTGTTCTATGCGGTGCGCAAGATGGAGTCGTTTCGCGGCAAAAACATTCTGATAGCCGGCGGCGGCGACAGCGCTCTCGACTGGACGATCAATCTTGCGCCAATCGCCGCCAAGCTCACACTGGTCCACCACCGCGACGGCTTCCGCGCTTCGCAGCACAGCGTCAATCAGATGCGCGAGTTGGCAGCGCATGGAAAAATCAATTTCGAGATCGCCAGCGTCAAGGCACTGTACGGCGAGAACGACAGACTGCACGGGGTCACGCTGTCTTCGCCCAGCAAAGGCGAATGGCAGCACGCCTGCGACACCTTCATCCCTTTCTTCGGGCTCACCATCAAACTGGGACCGATCGCGAATTTCGGCCTGAACCTGACTGAGAATCTGATTGCGGTGGACACCGAGAAGTTCGAGAGCAATACGCCGGGCATCTTCGCCATCGGCGACATCAACACCTATCCGGGGAAACTGAAATTGATCCTGTCCGGGTTCCACGAAGCCGCATTGATGGCGCAGGCCGCGTTCCACATCTGCCGGCCCAACGAGAAGCTCCGTTTCCAGTACACCACCTCCTCCTCGAGCTTGCAGAAGAAGCTGGGTGTTGCCGGATGAAGATCATCGCCACCGATCGCAAGGGCGAAGTCCATCAGATCGAAGGCCGCGAGGGCTGGAGCGTGATGGAGATGTTGCGCGATGCAGGGCTGCCGGTTGCCGCGGAATGCGGCGGCGCCTGCGCCTGCGCCACCTGCCACGTCTATGTCACCGGGGGCTGGTTCGAGAAGTTGCCTTCGCGTAGCGACGCCGAAGTCGACATGCTCGACATGGCGCTGGCTGTCGAGCCCAATTCCAGGCTCTCCTGCCAGCTTGTCTGCACGCCGGAGCTGGACGGCATCACCGTCACCGTCGCACCCGAATGAGAGTATTGTATCGTCGCACGCGCCGGGGTGGCCTACAAACGGCGCTCGCGGTGTGTCAATGCCGCGGCCGCTGGCTTGCGAGAATCGGAGCGATCCATGGGGCTTTACGATCATTTCATTCTGCCGCGATTGCTGAACGCGGCGATGGGAACCAAGCCCGTCCGCTATCAGCGCAAGAAGGTCGTGCCGCGGGCGGAAGGCCGCGTTCTCGAAGTCGGCTTCGGCGCGGGCCATAATCTGCCCTTCTACGATCCGGCCAAGGTCTCGCAAATCTGGGCGCTGGAGCCGGCCCGGGAGATGCGCGTCCGCGCGGCCGAACGGGTTGCGGTCTGCCCGATTCCGCTCACCTTTCTCGACCTGCCGGGCGAGCAGATTCCGCTGGCGGATGCATCGGCGGATACGGTGCTCATCACCTACACGCTTTGCACGATCCCCGATGTGATGGCCGCGCTCGCACAGATGCGGCGCGTGCTCAAGCCGGCGGGCCGCATGATCTTCTGCGAGCACGGCGAGGCCCCGGATGAATCCGTCCGCGTCTGGCAGCGGCGGCTGACGCCGGCATGGAAAGTGATCGGTGGCGGCTGCCATGTCGGGCGTCCGATTCCGAAGCTGATCGCGGATGGCGGCTTCCACATCGAGGACATCGAGACAATGTACCTGCCGGGGACGCCGCGCTTCGCGGGTTTCAATTACTGGGGCTCCGCAACGAAGGCGTAGCGGCGGCAGCTTCTTCCGCGCGAGCGATTAGTCCCAGGGCGCCACGCCTCGGAATGGCTCTTCGAGCGAAGGCTGCGGCTTGGTGAACCAGCGCGGCCCGTCCTCGGTCATATGGAAATGATCCTCGAGCCGAATGCCGAATTTTGCCGGCACCACGATCATCGGCTCGTTGGAAAAGCACATCCCGGCAGCCAGCATTGTCCTGTCGCCCCGCACGAGATTCGGCGCTTCGTGGACTTCCAGGCCGATGCCGTGCCCGGTGCGATGCGGCAACCCGGGAAGGCGATAGTCGGGACCGAAACCGTCGCGCGCGAGCGAGGCGCGCGCCGCGGCGTCCACGCTCTCGCACAGCGCTCCCACGGCCGCCGATTCGAACGCACTCGCTTGGGCACGCTTCTCGGCCTCCCAGACCCGGCGATAATCCGGGCTCGCCTCACCGAAGACATACGAGCGCGTGATGTCGGAATTGTAGCCGTCGATTTGCGTTCCCGTATCGATTAGGACCGCATCGCCCTCTTTCAGTGTGCGGTCGGCCTCGCCGCCATGCGGCAGAGCCGTGTCCTCGCCGAACGAAACAATGCAAAACGTATTGCCGCTGCCGCCGAGTGCGCGATGCTCGCGATCGATGTAGGCGGCTACCTCGCTCGCGCGCATGCCGGGCGCGAGGCTTTGCCACGCGCGGCGCTGGACTTCGAGCGTCATATCCTTCGCATATTGCATCAGCGCGATTTCGGCTGCCGACTTGCGACAGCGCAAGCGGTTGATCAGGGTCCCGCCGCGCAGCAGACGAGCCTGATCGATCGCGCCACAAAGCCCGAACCAGGTGAACAGCGCCACGCCTTCGTCCACTGCGAGGCCCCCTGCGTTTCCGAGTCGGTCGGCGATCAGATGATACGGGCTTTCTTCCTCGTGCCAGGTGCAGATGTCGCCCGGCACGCCCGTGATCTGGGCAACCTTGTCCCGCTCGAAGGCCGGCGTGATGTATTCGACCGTGCCGTCGCAGCGGATGAGCGCGCCGGTGAAGCGTTCGGAGGCGTGCCAGGCAACACCGGTAAAATAGCGCAGGTTCGCTGTCGGACGAGCAGCACTGCGCCGACGTTCTCCCTCTCCATCTCGCCGCAAAGACGTTCGATACGGCCACGCCTCTCGATGGCTGTGATCGCCGGCGGACAAGGACGGTGTTTCATCAGTGGGCCTCTGCGGGGGTAAGATAAACCCTGTCCTCATCGTAGGCGATGAACAAATGGAGCTGCCGCAGGACGCCGATCCCGAGCACCAGCGGATCGTGGCGGGAGTCGTTGCCGGTATCGGCAATCTCTATATTGGGGTTGTAGATCGTCAGGCCTTCGAAGCTCAATGTCTTGAACGGGTAGCGGTAGCGTTTGGCCTCGACATTGCCGTTGAAGTTTATCGACCCTGCCGCTTTCATGCCCTGCGTGCGCTCGTCGATATCCAGATTGTGCGACACCGAGCGCAAACTGGCCGTCGACGTCTGCGCCCCGGTGTCCAGCAAAGTGTCGATGGTGTTGCCGTCGAGCTGCGCCTGCACGGTCAAGTGTCCGAAGAGGTCGGCCTGCATCGGTACCGAAGCATAGGCGTCGTGCGTCCAATAGACGACGTGGCCGGGGCACTGATCGGGAAGGAACAGGTTCAGCTTTCCCTTCACGAAATCGAGTTCGATATCGTAGCTGGGCCATAGCGCATGGGGTTGAATGATCCCCATTTCCTCCAACGGCACCGTGTCATAGCGTACGATGATGAAGCGCGGCGCGGTAATGGCGAAATTCGCGATCTGCAGCCGCTTGGCGGCTATCTCGACGTCCAGATCGACGCCGCCCACCATGCGCACGCCGAAGGCCGTGCGGTGCAGATCGCCTTGAAGGTGCTGGGCAACGGATGAACTGAGAACTAGACCGAGGCCGCCGGTATCGACCAGAAAGCGGCCCTTGTGGCCGTCGAGATCGGCGTCGAGGAACACCATGCCGGTGCCGGACGTCTTGAGATCCAGCGAACCCGCCTGGCTCAATTGGCAGATTTTTTCGGGGGGTGATTGCGGCGCGGGCGCCGGCGTCGGGTCTTCCGCCAGCGCGCCCCCACAGAAAACAGCGAAGGCGAGAACCACAAGCGCGCCAAGCTTTCTCATCGCTGCAGACGCCCAAGCTCCGCCACGGCGGCGCCGCGTTCGGTGCTGCCCAATTCGCATGTCGTCGACGCCTCGCTCAATAGCTGCTTGCCCCCGACGGGGTCATCGTGCAGCAACTGCCACTCGCCCGTATAGAAATCGGCTTCACAGGTCAGGGTGTTGTGCAGTTCCGTATCGTGCTCCTTGGCGACGAAATCCCTAACCTCATCGACGCTTCCGGTGCCAGCCACCAGTTTGACCACAGGTCCCGGCCAATTCGCGGCATCGATGGCGGACGCCTGCGCGGCAAGCTTGTTGGATACCCATCTCTGCTTTGCCTGGGCGAGATAGGTCCAGATCAGAAGATAGGCATCCTTCTCTTTCGCCCGTTTGAAGACGCGCTCGGCTTCCTGAAAGTTTCCGATCTTCCATTGCGCCGCGCCTTCGATGAGCAGGAACAGCGGCCCCTCTTCGCCGAGAGCCGCCGCTTTGTCATAATCGGCGAACGCGCCCTTCATATCGCCGCTGTCGTCTTTTGCGCGTCCGCGCATGGCGAATGCATCCGCATAGTCCGCATAGCGTGACAGGGCGGTATCATCCTCCTTGATCGCTTCTGGGTAGCGTCCGGAGCGGCGGTAGGCCTCACTGCGCAGCAGATAGAATTCCAGGGTCCACCAGGATGCGGCCAGACCGTCGGCATAGTCCTTGAGCGCGTCGTCGAATTTTCTTTGCGCCAGGAAGGTGCGCGCGTGATCGACATAAGGCGTGGGCAGGTCAGGCCGGATGCGCATCGCCTCCGCGAAATCCGTCCGTGCCAGTTCAAAATCCTTGCGCAGGGCAAAGACGGCCCCACGTTCCATATGCGCGAGGTAGTTGCCGGGCTCGAGCGTCAGGCACGCCGTGTAGTCGGCAACCGCAAGATCGTATTTCTGTTGGCGCGTATAGGCGTATGCACGGTCGACGAGCGCCGCGGGCTTCAGGGTTGCCGGGAGTTCGGGGTTGCTGAGCGCAGCCGACATCGCGCTGATGACGCCCGCACCGTCGTGATCGTTGAATGCGCTGATTCCGCGCTCGAAATCGGAATAGGCGCTGGCACTCGCTGCCGCCGGCAGCGCTGCCGTCGCCAATGCCAGGATTGCAGCCCACTTCATCCCACGCCCCTGCGCGATCCTATCGCGCGTGCATCGCGTCTGGCAAAGGGACTGGTTAACGGCTCATCAGGGCGTAGGGTCCGCCTTTGTCGATCGCGCGCTTGTAGGCCGGGCGCGCCTGCATGCGGGCGCGGTAGCGCATCAAATGCGCATAAGGCTCGAGCCTGGCGCCCGCCGCCTCCAGCACGAAAAGCAACTGGATGTCGGCGCCCGTCAGATCCTTGCCGACGAAGAAGTCGCGCACGTTGAGGCCGCGCTCCATGTACGCAAGATTGTTGGCGATCTCGCTGTCGACACGCGGTTTCAGCGCCGCCGCCGCATCGCCCAGCATGCCGGTGTAGAGCGCCAGCAGCAGGGGCAGCATCGCCGAGCCCTCGGCATAGTGAATCCACTCCACGTATCTCCAGTAATCGTCGCTTCCCGCCTTGGGCTTCAGCCGGCCCTTGCCATGGGTGTCGATGAGGTATTCGACGATGGCGCCGGACTCCGCGATCGTCTTGCCGCCGTCCTGCAGCACCGGCGACTTGCCGAGAGGATGAACCTGCTTCAGCTCCGGCGGCGCCAAGGGTACGGGATTGCCGCGTTTGTAGTGGACGATCTCGTAAGGCTCGCCCAGTTCCTCGAGCAGCCACAACACGCGCTGCGAGCGGGAGTTGTTGAGATGGTGAACCTTGATCATCGCAATGCCTTCACTTTCGCGCCGTGCGCCACATTGGCCACAAAATCGGCCCTTCCGGAATCTTGATTTCGCCGCTGACCTCGAAGCCGAGGCTGCGATAGACCGGAATGTTCGTCTCCTTGCTGGACTCGAGATAGCAGGGCATCCTCGCCGCATCGCAGACCGCGAGCTGATGGCGCATCACCCGGCCGGCAAATCCTTTCCCCTGATGCGGCGGGTCGGTGCCCAGAACCTGGAGATAGAAATGCGGCTCCCTGGGATGGACCTTCTCGACGCGATCCATCGTCGCCATCACATTGAACACATTGGTGGAGAAGATCCCAAGCAGTTCCGGCCCGTTGGCGAGATAGTCCCAAAGGCTCATATGCCACTTGCCCGGCGGGCGCCAGATCGCGGCGGACTCGTGGCCGGGCGTGATGTGGCAAAGAGCATGCGGCATCGCGAGTTTGAGCAGGAGGCGGAATATGCGCGGAAGCTTGGCCGTGCGCTCCGCGTCCTCCGGGAGGAAATGCATCATCACCGGATCGTCCAAGAAGGCGCGCGCCAAGGTATCGCTTGCGGCCGCGACATCCGCGGCCGTGATCCGACAGATGGCGCCGGGTTGCGGTATGACGGCGGCCTCAGACATCAGGGCCAGCTCCACACCGCATCGCCTCCGAGTTCCGCGGCCACAAACAGCGCGTGCGCCTCGCTCTCGAGCTGGGTCAGCAAGACTGCAAGCGGTGCGGGCCTCTGGCGCGCCACCCGCGATTCCAGCACGACGTCGACCGCGGCCGCTTCGGCTTCGGAGAGCAGGAGCTTTTTCTGTCGGCCGCCGATGAGCTCGAGATAGACCTGCGCCGTCAGCTCGGCGTCGAGCAGGGCGCCATGGAGACTGCGCGATGAGAGGTCGATGCTGAATCGCTTGCAGAGTTCGTCGAGCGAATAGCGCGCTCCGGGATATTTGCTCTTCGCGATCTCGATGGTGTCGATCGCGCGTGCAGCTTGCAGGGGCGGCCGCGCGCTGCGCGCCAACTCGGCGTTCAGGAACTTCAGATCGAAGCCCGCATTGTGAATGACCAGCGGCGCGTCGCCGATGAACTCGAGGAACTCCTCGACGATATGGGCGAAAAGCGGCTTGTCCTTCAAAAAATCGTTGGTGATGCCATGCACGCGCTCCGCGTCGGCCGCCATCTCGCGCTCAGGATTGAGATAGCGCTGGAAGTGGCGCCCGGTAGGAAAATGGTCCAGCAGCTCGACGCAACCGATCTCCACCACGCGATGTCCCGCGTCGGGGTCGAGCCCGGTAGTTTCCGTGTCGAGAACGATCTCACGCATGTTTCTTCGCCCCCAGCTTCTGGACGATCGCCTTGACCTGATCGAAAGCGTGATCGAGGCCCTTGTCGGTTTCAACCACGAAATGGGCTTTTGCACGCTTTTCGGCATCCGGCATCTGACGGGCCAGGATGTGGTCGAGCTTCTCCGGCGTCATGCCCTCGCGCTGGAGCACGCGAGCGCGCTGGAGGTCCGGCGGCGCGCTGACCACCACGACCGCATCGACGCGGTCCTGGCCGGCGGTCTCGAAAAGGAGCGGGATGTCGAGGACGACCATCTCCGCATCCTTGGCAGACTCAAGAAAGCGCCGCTGTTCGGCGGCGACCAGGGGATGAACAATGGCCTCGAGTTGCTTGAATGCGCGCTCATGGCCGGCAACCAGCTTGCTCAAGGCCGTTCGATCAACAAAGCCGTCTGTCACGGTCCCGGGAAAAGCCGCGCCGATCGCGCCGACGGCTGCGCCGCCGCGTTCGTAGAGCCGATGCACCGCGGCGTCCGAATCGTAGACGGGGACGCCCAGTCGCGCGAACAGCTTGGCAGTCTCGCTCTTGCCCATGCCGATGGAACCGGTAAGTCCGATGAGAAGCGGTCCGTTAGCCATGGGACAGCGCCGTCTCAAGCGCCCGGCGAAGCGCCGGCGTTACCGCGGGCCGCACGCCGAAAAACGCTTCGAACGCCGGAACCGCCTGATGCATCAGCATTCCCAGTCCGTCCACCGTCTTGAGACCTCGGGCTTGAGCGGCGGCCAACAGCGCCGTCTGGAGGGGATTGTAGACGATGTCGCAGATCGCGGCGGACGCTGGAAGGAGCCGCAAATCCAGCTCCACCGGCGCCTCGCCCTTCATGCCGGCGCTGGAGGTGTTGAGCACGAGAGCGACGTCCATAGCCGCTTGCGACCATTCGTCCAGTCCACCCCATTTTCCGGTACCGAGCGATTGGGCGCGTTGCGGCGTACGGTTGAGAGCGCGAATCTCGCTCGCACCCATCTTGCGCAGCGCCAGAACAGCAGCACGCGCAGCCCCGCCGGCTCCGATGAGCACAACCGGCTTTCCCGCAATATCGACCTTTGCGGCATGAAGGCACTCGGTCAGTCCTGCGACATCGGTATTGAGGCCGTGGATCTTGGCATCCCGGAAGACAAGCTGATTGACGGCGCGCGCAGCCCGGGCATCGGAATCGACGGAATGGGCGATGGCGAACGCGGCCTCCTTGTGTGGCAGCGTCACGCTCGCGCCGGAAGACCCGGCAAGGATCAGCCCCTCGACGACGCGGGAAAAGTTCTCTCGTTGCACGGGAAGAGCAATGTAAGCGCCATCAATTCGATGTTCTCGCAGCCAATAACCGTGCAGATGCGGCGAGAGGCTTTGCGTGACTGGCCAGCCCAGGACGGCCGCGGTCCTCATGACGCAACCACCCCGTGCCTGCGCAGCTCGGCGAGCAATGGCAGCAGCGGAAGGCCGAGAACCGCGAAAAAATCGCCCTCAATGCGCTCGAAAAGCTGAATACCCGGACCCTCCAACTGATAGCAGCCGACGCTAGCCAGAATCCTGGACCCTTCGCCGGCGACATAGGTTTGGAGAATGGCATCGCTGAAGGGGCGCATCCACAGACGCGCCTGTTCCACATGCTTCCAAAGCACGGTTCCGCGTTGCGCCAAGCAGAGTGCCGAGATGAGGGTGTGGCTGCGGCCCCGAAGTTCTCGCAACTGCTCCAGTGCTTCGGCCGGCGTCTGCGCCTTGCTGAGCAGGCGGTCGCCATACAGCAGGACTTGATCGGCGCCGAGGACAAGGGCGTTGGTTTCACCCGCCGAGACCTGCGCCGCTTTCGCCGCAGCCAACCCCAGAGCGATGTCGGGTGCCGGACCGCCCTCGCGCTTGAGAGCAGCCTCGTCGATGTCTGAGGTTACTTGCCGGAAGGGTATACCTGCGTCAGCCAAGAGACGCGCCCGGGCCGTGCTTGCCGACGCCAGAACGAGAACCGTCATGCACGGGCTTCCTGCCGCTCATTCAGAAGATTGAGGATCGCGGCGGCGGTTTCCTCGATGGAGCGGCGCGAGACATCGATCGACGGCCAGCCATGCTGGTCGTAAAGACGGCGTGTCTGCGTCACCTCGCTGCGCACGCTTTCAAGTTCGACATAGTCGGTATTGCGACCTTCGCCCAAGACGGCCAAGCGGTTGCGCCGTAACTGCACCAGGCGCTCCGGCGATGCCCATAGCCCTATCACGAGCGGCGCTGTAGCGGCCAGCAGTGCCTGCGGGGCAGGAATACCGGGCACCAGCGGTACATTGGCGCAACGCACACCGCGAATCGCCAGATATACGCAGGTCGGGGTCTTCGATGTCCGGCTCGCTCCCACAAGAACGATTTCCGCGTCGTTCAAGCTGTCGAGTGACTGTCCATCGTCATGTTGGATAGTGAAATTCAAAGCTTCGATTCGCAACAAATAGCGCTGATCCACCTCGTGTTGTCCGCCCGGCCGGTGCGTCTCAGGCGCTCCCAGAAACTGGCCCATGGCCGAAATCGGGCCCTCCAGCACGTCGAGACACGGAACCGAGATTTCGGCACATTGTCCGATCAAGGCACTGCGCAGCTCCGGACTTACCAGCGTAAAGAACACCAGACCCGGCTCCGCTCGGATGTGATCGACCGCACGATCGAGCTGGCGGCGGCTGCGCACCATCATGTATGCATGCTCGCGCACATCCACACCCTCGAATTGGGCCAAAGCCGCTTTGGCAATGGCGTTCAAGGTTTCCCCGGTCGCATCGGAGACGAGATGGACATGAAACGCTTTGCTCACAAAACGCTTTCCTTCTTCCACACAGCCAGCGCCTCGCAGGGAGAATAACCTATCCCATGCACAATTGTGCAGCTCCCGCACATCACCATCCCCAGCGGCATCCCTTGCCCGGGACCTCTCTGCGCCCTAGAAACCGCAAGATTCAAAGTTCGATCCACAAATCACAGAGCCATCATCTTCTTAAACCATCTTTAGGAGTCTTGCTTTGATCGAAGAGACAAAACTCGTCTCTGTGCTTAAAGGGAGGAAAACCTCTCCTCCACCGATTTGGCTGATGCGGCAGGCTGGGCGATACCTGCCGGAATACCGGCAGATACGAAGTCTGGGAGAATCATTCTGGGACTTGTGTCTGTCGCCCAAACTCGCTGCAGAAGTGACGCTGCAACCGATCCGGCGGTTTGGGTTCGACGCCGCGATCATATTTTCAGATATTCTCGTCATCCCGGCTGCGCTCGGTATCGAGGTCAGGTTCGAGGAGGGTGAAGGTCCGCGCCTGGCGCCTGTGAGTTCGGCTATGGCACTTGCTTACGACGAGGCAGTGCTGCATCCAGTGTATGAGGCGCTGAGCCTGGTTCGCGGCGTGTTGGCGAGCGAGACCGCGTTGATCGGATTCGCCGGCGCTCCCTGGACGTTAGCAACCTACATGGCTGCCGGTCGCGGCGGCGATGAACAAAAAGCGGCGAAACTCTGGGGTTATCGCGACCCGCAAGGGTTTTCAGCGCTTTTGGAACTGCTCGCAGATTGCGTCGCAAGTCACCTCGCGCGGCAGATCGAAGCCGGCGCCGATGCGGTGCAGATCTTCGATAGCTGGGCGTCCGGTCTGCCGGAGGCCATGTTCGAACGATGGGTCATCGAGCCGACGCGGCGTATCGTCACCAAGTTGCGCACAATCCACCCCCAGGCTCTGATCATCGGATTCCCGCGGGCCGCGTCGCTGGTCGGATACCAGCGCTATGCCGAGATGACGGGCGTGGATGCTATCTCGCTCGACACGGCTGTTCCAATGGTCTGGGCAGCGAATGGCCTGAAGGGAGCTCTGCAAGGGAACCTGGATCCGATCGCGTTGATCGCAGGCGGTGCTGCTCTCGATGAAGCCGTGGAGGGAATTCTTGCGGCAACGCGCGAGGTCCCGCTTGTCTTCAATCTGGGCCACGGCATCCTGCCCGAAACGCCGATCGCACATGTGGAGCGGCTTGTGCGTCTGGTGCGGGGCCAGTGAGGCTCGCTGTCGTCCTCTTCAATCTGGGCGGCCCCGATTCGATGGAAGCCGTCGAACCTTTCCTGCGTAATCTGTTTTCGGATCCTGCGATCCTGCCGCTGCCTTGGTTCCTTCGCCTGCCTTTGGCGCGGTTGATCGCCCGGCGGCGTGCGCCGATCGCGCGCGAAATCTATGAAAAACTGGGCGGCCGCTCGCCGATCCTGGAAGAGACACAGGCACAGGCCGGCGCGCTCGAGCAGATGTTAAAGATGCGGGGCCACGATGCGCGCTGTTTCGTCGCCATGCGCTGCTGGGGACCGTCGAGCGATGCGGCGGCGGGGGCGGTGAGAACATTCGCGCCGGAGCGGATTGCGTTGCTGCCGCTTTACCCGCAGTACTCCACCACCACGACAGCCTCCTCGTTGAAAGATTGGTCGCGCGCCGCTGCCGCCGCGGGCATTGTTGCACCGCAGGCGGCCATCCGCAGCTATCCAACAGCTGCGGGTTTTATCGAGGCTCTGGCCGAAGGGGTGCGCGAGGCTTGGGGCCGCATGCGTCCCGGTATCCGCTACCGGCTGTTGTTGTCGGCGCACGGTCTGCCGCAGCGCGTGATCGCCGCCGGCGATCCCTATCGGCACGAAGTCGAGCAGACCGCAGCCTCGCTCGTGGCCGCCCTGGGAATGCCCGAACTCGACTGCGCTGTGTGCTACCAAAGCCGCGTGGGGCCGCTCAAATGGATCGGTCCGGCGACCGATGCCGAGATCGTCCGCGCCGGCAGCCAGGCGATGGGTCTGATCGTGGCCCCCATCGCCTTTGTGTCGGAGCATTCCGAGACGCTGGTGGAACTCGACATCGAATATGCCAGGCTGGCGGAGAAGTCCGGCGTGCCGCACTATCTGCGCGCCCCAACGGTGGGGACGAGGCCGCCGTTCATCCAGGCGTTGGCGGAACTGGCGCTCAAGGGGGATCGATGATCGAGGCGCTCTCGAACGGCATCCTGTGGATCAAAGCATTTCATGTCTTCGCCGTGATCTCCTGGATGGCAGGGATGTTCTATATGCCGCGGCTCTTCGTCTATCACACCGAGACCATTCCGGGATCGGCGGAGTCAGAGCGCTTCAAGGTGATGGAGCGCAGGCTTCTTAAGGCGATCGTCAACCCGGCGATGATCGCGACCTGGATCCTGGGGCTTACGCTCGCATGGCTGACGGGCGCCTATCGGGATCACTGGATGCAGGCGAAGTTCGTTCTGGTGCTGGCCATGTCGGGCCTGCATGGTTACTTCGCGGGCCGGGTGCGTGCGTTTGCGCAAGACCGCAACGATAAGCCGGCGCGCTTCTATCGCATCATCAACGAAGTTCCCCCGCTCTTGGCGGCGCTTATCGTCATTTTGGTGATCGTGCAGCCATTTTGAGGTCCACGCCCCTTTGCAACGCGGCTGAACCGCGCTATATAGGCACATTCCCATTGCACCGCAGGCGTCAGGCGTGAAAGCGCGCTCGGCGCCGGCCGGGGAACCGGCGCGGTGCCCGACCATCATCCGATGATGCCCAAGCGAAAGGTCAGAGCCTTTCGCCCATCCAGCGGAACAACCCCTCCTCCCGTTACCAGGTAAAGACATGACAGTTCAAAGCGGCCTGCAGGCGATGAAACTGCAGGATCTCAAGTCCAAGACCCCGACCGATCTCTTGGCATTTGCCGAAGACCTCGAGATCGAGAACGCCTCCTCGATGCGCAAGCAGGACATGCTGTTCGCGATTCTGAAGGAACTCGCCGAACGCAATGTGGAGATCACCGGCAGCGGCGTGGTCGAGACCCTGCAGGACGGCTTCGGCTTCCTGCGGTCGCCGGAATCGAACTACCTTCCCGGTCCCGACGACATTTACGTTTCGCCTTCGCAGATCCGGCGCTTCGGTCTGAGGACGGGAGACACCGTGGAAGGCCCCATCCGCAGTCCCAAGGATGGCGAGCGCTATTTCGCGCTTCTCAAGGTTTCGACCATCAACTTCGAGGATCCGGAAAAGATCAGGCACAAGGTCGCCTTCGACAATTTGACGCCGCTCTATCCCGACGATCGGTTCGTCATGGAGCTGCCCGATGCGACGGCGAAGGACAGGACCGGCCGTGTGATCGACATCGTGGCGCCGTTGGGCAAGGGACAGCGCTGCCTGATCGTGGCTCCTCCACGCGTCGGCAAGACGATCATGATGCAGAACATCGCCAAGGCGATCGCCGTCAATCATCCGGAAGTCTACCTGATCGTGCTTCTGATCGACGAGCGTCCGGAGGAAGTGACGGACATGCAGCGCACGGTGAAGGGCGAGGTGATCTCTTCGACCTTCGACGAGCCCGCGACGCGCCATGTGCAGATCGCTGAAATGGTGATCGAGAAGGCAAAGCGCCTGGTCGAGCACAAGCGCGACGTGGTCATCCTGCTGGACAACATCACCCGCCTCGGCCGCGCTTACAACACGGTCGTGCCCTCGTCGGGCAAGGTCCTGACGGGCGGCGTTGATGCCAACGCATTGCAGCGGCCCAAGCGTTTCTTCGGCGCGGCGCGCAATATCGAGGAAGGCGGCTCCCTCACTATCATTTCGACCGCGCTGATAGACACCGGCAGCCGCATGGACGAGGTGATCTTCGAGGAGTTCACGGGCACCGGCAATTCGGAAATCATCCTTGACCGCAAGGTCGCCGACAAGCGCGTCTTCCCGGCCATCGACATCCTCAAATCCGGGACGCGCAAGGAAGAGCTGCTGGTCGACAAGGCGACGCTTGCCAAGATGTACGTTCTGCGCCGCATCCTGGCGCCGATGGGCACCATCGACGCCATCGAGTTCCTGCTCGACAAGCTGCGGACATCGAAGACCAATTCCGACTTCTTCGACAGCATGAATACGTAGCGGTCGCTGCGCGGGCTCAGCCCGCAGTGCTCCGCGGCGCGAATCGAACCGCAACGGTGATCTTGCGCGTTTCGCTCATGGCGAAATTGTGCGATATTCCATGCGGCTCAAACTGGTGCCCGACGAATGGTGCGTAATCGGGTGTGGAAATGGGTCGGGTTTGGACTGGGCGGCATCGCGGTCCTAGCGGTCAGTGCCCTTGCCGTATTTTATTTCGCCTCGCAGGCCATCATCGCGCGACACTATGAGTCGCCCGCGTCAAATCTGCGCGCCGCGAACGATCTGGCCGCGGCAGCGCGCGGCCGGCACTTCGCGACCGTCTTTGGATGTGCGGACTGCCACCGGCACAATCTGCAGGGCGGGTTCATTCCCGATTTCGGCATTTCGTCGCGCAATCTGACGCGCTTGGCGGCGAAGTTTTCCGACCGCGATTTCGACCGCGCCGTACGGTACGGCCTGCGTCCCGAGGGCACGAGCGTCTCCGAGTACATGCCCTCCGATTCCTTTCAGTACGTCGCTGACAGCGACATGGACGATATCGTGGCCTATCTCCGCTCGCTCAAGCCTGCCGGCGAGGATATCGCGTTCCCAACCTACGGCTTTCAGGCCCGCATCGCGCTCTTGAAAGGCGATGCGCATATGGACCGGTTCTGGTTTTCCTGGCAGAAGCCGGCCATGGACCTGGGCCCGCGCTATGCCCGCGGACGCCAGCTCGCCATGGCGGCGTGCGGCGAATGCCATATGACGGCGCTGACCGGCGCGCCCGCGCTCGTGCCCCCGCCGCGGCCGCCCGACCTGTCGCTCGTCGCTTCTTATCAACGGGCCGATTTCATCAGGCTGATGCGCACGGGAAAGGCTGCGGGAAACCGCGAGCTGCCGCTGATGTCGGCTGCGGCCCGGGCTAGGTTCAGTCATTTCACGGACCCGGAGATAGGCGCGCTCTACGACTATCTCACAGCCCGCGGTCGCAAACTAACCGGCGCCAGCCGGTGACGCGCGAAAGCGGGCGCCGGCAAGATATCTTTCATGCTTAAAGGTTGACCGGCGCACGGGCTCGGCCGAAACTCGGTGCAGCACGGAAACGGAGAGAGCCATGGGCGAAGAGCCGCATGATCGCGCGCAGTTCCACGCGATGACGCAGGGCACGCAGGACGATTGGATGAAGATCGCTGCCGCTGCGGTACCCTTCAACAAGGAGCTGCCGAACCGGGTTCTGGCCCATCTCGAGCTTCTGAGCGGAGACTGTGGCGGCTTCGCGGTCGACCGGCTTGAGCATTCGCTGCAGTCGGCCAGCCTTGCCCAACGCGACGGGATGGACGAGGAGTACGTCGTCTGCGCGCTGCTGCACGACATCGGCGACACGCTGGCCTCGCATAATCATGCCGAGTTGGGGGCGACGATTCTCAAGCCCTTCGTCTCGGAAGACAATTGGTGGATGCTGCAGCACCACGGCATCTTCCAGGGCTATTACTTCTTCCACTATCTCGGTCTTGATCGGAACATGCGCGAGCGGTTCCGTGGCCACAGCGCTTACGAGCGCACCGCCGCATTCTGCGCGCGCCACGACCAGAATGCCTTCGATCCCAACTACGACACCATGCCGCTCGAGGCTTTCGTGCCGATGGTCCATCGCGTGATGGCCAGGCCCAAGCGCTCGATCTACATGCGCGAGGCCGCCGAATAAGGATGGGCGCGGGCAACAAAGACGTCGTGCGGCGCGTCATCCGCGCCTATGTGGAAGGCGATTTCGAGCCGCTGATGCAGGCGGTCAGCGACGACATCGTCTGGAACTCCAACGCGCCGGCGGCGCATTATCGCTTCGGCGGCAGTTTCCAGGGCCGCATCGGCCTCAAGGAGGGCCTTTCGCTGGTCGCCACCGAATTCGGCATCCTGCGCTACGACATCCGCGAGCTGACGGAGGAGGGCGCAGTCGTTTGGGCGCTGAGCGATTTGGAGATCGTCGAGCATCGCACCGGACGACACGCAAAGGTAAACCTCGCCAACCGGTGGCAGTTCGCGGAGGGCAAGATCGCCTCCTGCACCGAATTCTTCGACTCTGCCGGCGTGCTTTCCGAGCTCGGTCGTCCGCTCAAGGCTACGGCATAAGAATTGTGGCGCCCGTGGTGCGGCGCGAGTGCAGCGCTTCGTGTGCTTTGGCGGCATCGGCGAGCTTGAAGCGCTGGTGCACCGCGACCTTGACGGCGCCCGACTGCATCACCGCGAAAAGATCGTCCGCCGTCTCCTGAAGCTCGCGCGCCGTTCGGGTGTAGTGGAACAGCGTCGGACGCGTGAGATAGAGCGAACCCTTGGCGCTGAGCACGCCCGGCTCGATCGCCGGAACCGCGCCGCTGGCATTGCCGAAGCTCACCATCGTGCCGCGCACCGCAAGGCAGTCCAGCGAGCCGTTCCAGGTGTCTTTGCCCACGGAATCATAGACCACCGGAACCCCTTCGCCGCCGGTCAGCTCGCGCACGCGCTTCACCCAATCGTCATTGCGCGTGTTCAGCACATGGGTGCAGCCGTTCTCGCGCGCCAGCGCCACCTTTTCCTCGGACCCTACGGTACCGATGACGATGGCCCCAAGATGCTTTGCCCACTGGCAGGCGATCAGTCCGACGCCGCCGGCCGCGGCGTGGTACAGGATTGTCTGCCCGCGCTGCACCGGATAGGTGCGCTTGAGGAGATATTGCGCTGTCATGCCTTTAAGCATTGCGGCCGCCGCAACTTCGTCGGGGATGTCGTCCGGGAGCTTGACCAGGCGGTCGGCGGCAAGATTGTTGGCCTCGGCGTAGGCGCCCAAGGCGGTCGCGTAGGCGACGCGGTCGCCTTTGCGCAGCATCGTGACGCCGTCGCCGATCTCGTCCACGATTCCCGCGGCCTCGCTGCCGAGGCCCGATGGCAGCGGCAGCTTGTATAGACCGCTGCGCTGATAGGTATCGATGAAATTCACCCCGATGGCGGTGTGGCGCACGCGCACCTGGCCGGGGCCCGGCGGCGGCAGATCGACATCGACAAGCTGGAGAACCTCAGGGCCGCCGGTTTGCGCGAAACGGATGGCTTTCATGACGATTTCTCCTAGGCTCGGTCGGCAACGGTAACGTCGGGGATGGCGCTGTGACAATTGCCGCCGCAAGCGCAGGCGAAGTGCGCGCGACGCTGTTCGGCCATCCGCGTGGGGTCGCGACGATCGCAGCCACGGAGCTTTGGGACCGTATTTCCTTTCACGGCATGCAGGCTTTGCTTGTGCTTTATATGGTGGGGGCGCTGCTCAAGCCGGGACATATCGAGCATGTGGTGGGCTATGGCGCCGTGCGTGGTGCCCTGGAAGCGGTACGAGGCAACCTTAGCATCAAAGCCATCGCCACGCAGATTTTCGGGCTCTACATCGGCTTGGTGAACCTGACGCCCATCCTGGGGGGCGCGCTGGGCGATCGCCTGCTGGGCCGGCGACGCGCCGTCGTTCTGGGCGGCAGCCTGATGGCCGCGGGCCATTTCTGCATGGCTTTCGACCAATCGTTCTTTCTGGCGCTCTTGTTGCTGATCTTCGGCGCCGGGATTTTTCGCGGCAATCTCGCCCCCCAACTGGGTGAGCTCTATGAACGCGGGGATCGCCGCCGCGCGGCGGCCTTTCAGATCTACGGCAGTGCCGTCAATCTCGGCGCCTTCGTCTCGCCGCTGATCACCGGCGAATTGCAGAAGGATATCAGCTGGCATGCCGGCTTCGCGTTCGCGGGATTCGGCATGCTGGTGGGACTGGTCATCTATCTGGTCGGCCAACGCGATTTGCCGGCCGAACGGGTCTCTGCGTCCCAGGCGCAATTGCCGCCGCTCTCCCGCAGGGACTGGCATGCGATTGCGGTGCTTTTGTCGTTGGTGCCGATCGCCTCGCTGTTCTGGATCGCGCAGAGCCAGATCTGGAACACCTACAACATCTGGGTGGGCGACCATGTGCAATTGCAGTACGGCAGCTGGACCATGCCGGTGCCGTGGCTGCAATCGCTCGACGGCTTGGCACCCTTCGTCTTCGTGCCGCCGGTGCTGATGTTCTGGCGCTGGCAGCGGCGGCGGGGGCGCGAGCCCGACGAATTCGGCAAGATGGCGACGGGATGCTTCATTTTCGCCTCGGCAACCCTCTTGCTGGCGGTCGCGCAGTTCGTTCCGACCGCGAGCGGGCGCGCGCTCATCGTGTTTCCGATACTCTTTCATCTGGTATCGAATGTCGGCTGGCTTTTTTTCGCGCCGACGGCGACGTCGCTGTATTCCCGCGCCGCGCCGGCGCAGGTGAACGCGACGATGATCGGGCTCTATTATTTTGCGGTTGCGCTGGGCAGCACCGTCAGCGGCTGGTTCGGCGGTCTCTATGAGAGGGTGTCGCCGGCGAGCTTCTGGACTCTGCACGCCGGCCTGTGCGCGCTTGGCGGCGTGCTGCTATTGGCTGCGGGCTGGGCGATTCGCAGGAGCAGAGTGTTCGACTGAGGCTCAGCTGAGCTGGTGACGGAAGAAGGTCGCGGTGCGGCCGTTGGCGAGGTCGGCGCAGGCCTTGTCGTAATGCGCGCCGCCCGCGCGCGCGAAGGCATGGTCCATCTCCGGATAAACATGGATAGTGACGAGGGGATTGCCCGAGAGGCCTTCGATGATCTTCTTCTGTGCCGGCGGCGGGACATATTCGTCCTTGGCGGCGATGTGCAGCATCACCGGATTGCGGATATTGCGCGCCTCGTCGAGCTTCTGCTGGATGTTGACGCCGTAGTACCCCACGCTTGCGTTCACATCGGTGCGCGTCGCGGTAAGATAGGCGAGCAATCCGCCCAGGCAATAGCCCACCGCGCCCACTTTGCCGCTGCAGCCCTCGCGGCCGCGCAAGGTGTCGATTGTAGATTGGATATCCTTCACGCCCTTGTCCGGGTCGAAGCGGTTCATCAGGTCGAAGGCACGTTTCCACTCTGCGTCGGTCTTGTCGGTGAGCTGTACTCCCGGCTCGAGCCGCCAGAAGAGGTCGGGAACCAGCGCAAAATAGCCATGCGCTGCGTAGGCGTCGGCAATGTCGCGCATCACTTTGTTGACGCCGAAAATCTCCTGGATGACGACGACGCCCGCGCCGCTGCCGGACGCCGGCGCCGCCAGGTAGCCCGCAAATGCGCCGTCGCGGCCGCTGATCGATATCTGTTTCGCCGACATCGTCACCTCCATGGAATGCGCTTCCATGAGGTGCCGAAATGGGCGGAAAATCAACCGCTGGCTATTGTGGTCGCGCTCCCGGCGGGCGGGTCTGCGGCAGCTGCAACAGCTGGCTCAAGGTCACCGGGTTGGTGATGGGGGCCGCGCATTGTCCGCGCTGGCAGACATAGGCGGTGGGCTGGCCGTTCTCCATCTTCTTGCCGCGGGCGATGTGGCCTTCCGGCAAGTCGCGGTCGGGCGCCAGGATGGTCAGCATCTTGTTGGGAAGGCTGCGTCCGTGCACGGCGGCCACCAGTTCCTGGGTTTTGGGGTTCGAGGAGGCCCCGACGATGACGATCTGGAGGTTGGATGCCGCGAACTCCACATTGTTGAAGTAGCTCGCCATGGCGATCGAGACGCGCATCGCCTCGCTCGCTTGGCAACGCAGCAAGGTGGCGCAGCGGTCATTGTATGCAGGCTCATTGGTCGCCATGAAGAGACGCGCCAAAACGCCGATCATCACCGCGTTGGCCGGCGGCTGGGTCTGGTCGTAGATAGACCGCGTACGGACGATCAGCGGCTCGTCGTCGTCCGCACCCGTATAATAGCCGCCGAGCACGCCGTCCCAGAAATGTTCGTTCAGGGTATGCGTCCAACTCTTTGCATGTTGCAGGAAGCGCTCTTCGCCGGTGGCTTCCCAGAGCGCGAGCGCGGCACGCGCCATATGGGCGTAGTCGTCCGCGAAAGCCATGTGCGCGCGTTTGCCGGCGCGCCAGGAATGAGAGAGCCGCCCGCCTTCGCCCAGCGCCTTGACCACGAAGTCGAAGGCCTTGATCGCGGCCTCGATCCATTCGCTGCGGCCCAGGGCGAGACCGGCATCGGTGAGCGCGGTTATGATCATGCCGTTGGCGTCGGCGAGCACCTTGTCGTCGCGCCGCGGGGTGCCTCGTTTCTGCCGCGCGGAAAGCAGGAGTTCGCGCTGGCGCTTGAGCAGCGCCTCGTCGGCGTCGGATTGCGGATAAGGCGCGGAGCTGGCTTGACGCTGGAGGATGTTCCTGCCGCGGAAATTCCCGTCGCGCGAGACGTTGTAGGCGGCTTTGAATTTCTGCACGAAGGTGCCCATCAGCGCCGCGTCGATCTCAGCCTCGCTCCAGAGATAGTACTTGCCCTCTTCGCCCTCATGGTCGGAATCGAGACTGGTGGCGAAAGCGTCTTCGATTCGCATTTCGCGCATCAGCCAGCCCACGGTCTCCTGGATCCGCTCCTCGCAGATGGCGTTGCGATTGTGCTGCCAGACCAGCGTCATCAGGCCCAGAAGCTGGGCGTTGTCGTTGGTCATCTTCTCGAAATTCGGGGTGGTCCAACGCTCGTCGGTGCAATAGCGGAAGAAGCCGCCGCCGATGTGATCGAATAGTCCGCCGATCAGCATGTGATCGAGAGCTACCGACATGAGCTGGAGAAACTGCGGCGCACCGCTGCGCAGATGCGCGCGCCAGAGGACTTCGAGCTGCGGCACCGAAGCGAATTTCTGCGGGCCCGTGACGCCGCCGAAGAAAAGATCGAATCGCTGCGCGATGCGCAACGAGGCCATGTCGAGCGCGCCGCCGTCGAACGGCCCGTGCATGTTGCGGCTCCACAGCTCGTGGATCTGGCCGCTGACGCGGGTGACCGCAGTGGAGACTTCCCCCGGCTGATCGCGCCACGCGTTGGCGATGTCGGTGAGGACCGTTCTGAACGCCGGCTGCTCACCTTTCGATTCCTTGGGGAGGTAGGCGCCGGCAAAGAAGGGCGTGCCCTTGGGATCGAGGATCATGGTCAGCGGCCAGCCGCCGCGCCCGCCCATGGCGCTCGAAGCGTTCTGATAGAGCTGATCGATATCGGGGCGCTCCTCGCGATCGACCAGCACGTTTACGAAATTCTCGTTCATGAGCGCGGCCGTTTCGGGATCGGCAAAACTTTCGGCCGCCATTACATGACACCAATGGCAGGCGGTGAATCCGATCGAGAGCAGAATGGGCTTGTTGCGCCGCTCCGCCTCGGCCAGGGCCTCGGCGCCCCAAGCAAACCAGTGAACCGGATTGTCCTTGTGCAGCAGAAGGTAGGGGCTGGTCGCCTGGTCAAGCTGATTGCGGCTCATGACGGTCCTTGGGATATGCGCCTTGGGCGAGCGCGACGTTGCGTTGTGCGGATGTCTTGCCCCAAGCTCCCTTTAGCGCGGCGCCGGGCGCGCTCACAAGCCATCGGGCGGAAAGCGGTTAAACGCATGAAGATTCACATCGATATGGATATGAGCCCCGATGAGGCCCGGACCCTGATGGGCCTGCCGGACCTCAAGCCTCTGCAGGAGGAAATGCTGGCCGAAATGCGCAAGCGCATGATGGCCGCACTGGGAGCCCATGATCCCGAAGCGATGCTCAAGGCGTGGATGCCCATGGGCGCGGAAGCGTTCGAGCAGTTCCAGCGCTTCCTATGGGAAGGCGCGAGAGCGGCCGGCGGCGCGAAAAAGCCTTCGCCCAAGGCCTGATGGCGGCGGAGACCATCTACGCGCTTAGTTCGGCGCCCGGGCGCGCCGGGATTGCCGTGGTGCGGATTTCCGGGCCGCAAGCCATGCGCACCGCGGCTGCACTGACAGGCAAACCCCTCCCCCCTCCTCGTCGCGCCGCGGTGCGTCGGTTCGTCGATGCCCAGGGGAGTCCCATCGACGATGGTCTATTGCTGCTCTTTCCCGGACCGCAGAGCTTTACCGGCGAAGATGTGGTCGAACTCCATGTGCACGGTGGTGCCGCGATCCTCGAAGCCCTGTTTCGGGTGCTAGCCGGACTTGGCCTGCGCGCCGCCCGCGCCGGAGAATTCACCCGCCGTGCTGTGGAGAGCGGCAGGCTCGAGCTCACCCGCGCCGAGGCGATCGCCGATCTCATCGATGCGGAGACCGAAGCCCAGCGCCTCCAGGCATTGGGGCAATATGGAGGAAACATTGCCGAAACCTGCGAAAGTTGGAGAGACCGGCTGTTACGGGCCTCGGCCGCCGCGGAGGCGGCGATCGATTTTTCCGACGAGGAGCTGCCTGCCGATCTATTGACCGGCGCGCGCCGCGAAACGGAGCAGATTCTCCAGGAAATTCAACGGTATCTGGATGACTCCCATCGCGGCGAGCGCATCCGCGAAGGCCTCAGCCTGGCAGTGATCGGTCCGCCCAATGCCGGCAAGAGCTCGCTGGTCAATGCTCTCGCCAAGCGCGATGTGGCCATCGTCTCGCCCCACCCGGGCACTACGCGGGACGTGATCGAGGTGCGGCTCGACCTCGGCGGCTATGCGGTGACGGTGGCGGATACGGCGGGCCTGCGCGACGTTTCCGATGCGGTCGAAGCCGAAGGGGTCTGCCGTGCGATCGAGCGCGCCCGATCTGCCGATCTGGTCGTCCTGCTGCGGGATGGGAGCAGCAACAGAGAGGACGGTTTTGAATCGGAAAACTTCCGCGCCGATCTGCTCGTCTGGAACAAGTTCGATCTTCCTTGGCCCGGCGAAAGAGACGGGATTTGCATTTCGTCCAAGTCCGGCCAAGGCCTGGAACAGCTAATTGCGAAATTGACCCAGCTGATAAGCGACCGGCTCGGCGAGACTACGCAGTCGCCCGTTCTGACGCGCCGCCGCCATCGCGATGCGCTGGAGGAGGCCGCGTGCTCATTGCGGTTGGCGCTCTTGGCTCCGTCGGACAGGCCTGAGCTCTTGGCCGAGGGGCTGCGCCTGGCATTGCGCGAGATCGGCCGCATCACGGGTCGCGTAGACCTCGAGGCCATGCTGGATATCGTTTTCCGCGATTTCTGCATCGGCAAATAGCCGGTATTAGGTAGCAAACACACCTGGGAAATATAGGGAAATAGCGGGAAATAGGGCCATATTCCGGGAATGGCCGAACCGCATGTTGTCTCTGCCCTCAAGGAAAAGCTGGCCCGGCTCAAGGGCGAGTACCAGCATCATCAGCTGAGGGCCACGGCCTTGCGCGTCGAGATCGGCAGCGTCGAGAACGTGCTAGCGCTATTCGCCAAGGACTTCGATCCGGCCACGGTGCCCGCCAAGGTCACGAACGACAAAAGCCCCGCCTGCCTCCCCAAGGGCGCGGGAACGCGTACAGCGCTCGAAATACTCCGGGAGACCGGACAGGCCATGTCTAGTCAGGAACTGGCGGCGTGCGTCCTACAGCGCTGGGAACGGCCCCTGACGGCCAAGGCGATGGACATGATGGTGAAGGCGATACACGGCAACTTCTCACGCCGTACCGACGGCATCGTCGAGTTCACGCGCGAGACATATCCGGGGAGGTGGCGATTAACCTCGGGGAACGATTCAACATTTTGCGAGTGATTCTCCGCTAACTACAAGTGTTGTAAATTTGCAAGAGTCGATTTGTCGCAGTACGCTGCTTTGGCGTTACTAAAGAATTTGACTCGGTGATTCGCCGGGGATTGGAAATGACAGCGGAAAAAACGCGCGCGGCCATCAAAAAGATGATCGAGAAGCACACCAAGTCCGTGACGGTGAGCAGAAAGAAGGCGCGTGAATCGCTTATCAAGGAAGGATTTTATACAGCTGAGGGCAACCTCACCGAGGAATACGGCGGTGAGGAAAAAACAGCTGCATAAGTGAGTCGGCTACACACATCTTTTGTCTTAGGTTTTCACGGATGTGACAGGGACTTCGGACTCAAAGCAGTTCGCGGCGAAATAAATCTTATTCCTGGAAAATCCAAATTTGATTGGATGGGGACAGGAATTTATTTTTGGGAGAGCGATCCGCAGCGCGCACTGGAATGGGCGCAGCAGAAAGCCAAACGCGGCGCGTGTAACGATCCTTTCGTGATTGGCGCCGCGATCGATCTACGGAACTGTTTGGATTTGCTGGTACGCGAAAACGTGGAGCTGGTGAGATTTGCATATGAGTCCTTCAAGGAGGTGCAAGGAAAAGCTGGCTTGCCGCTACCTGAAAACAAAAAGGCGCCCAAGGACGATAGCCCCGACTTGGTGCTCCGGTACTTGGATTGTGCCGTAATCAATCACCTTCACTCCATTGTTGAGGGGCCGAGTCGAACGCGGGGGTTTGAGCCGTACGATAGCGTGAGGGCTGTTTTTGGTGAAGGCTCCGCCATCTTCGACGGCAGCAAGCTGATGGATAGAAACCACGTGCAAATAGCAGTGCGAAACCCAAAGTGCATCAAGGGGGTTTTCATACCGCTTGATTTCCCCCAGCCGCTCGCCTCTGCCAATAGCCCTTCCACTGTCGCGAAACCGGATGGCGGGCTGCAGCCGTCACGATAGCGCGGTACTGTTCGCCGTTACTCACGCGCCGGTTATCTTCTCTCCAATCCATTTCGGCCGCGTAGGCTGCGAGATACCGCCCCGCGATTTTATGATGCGTTCCGATTTCGGCGCGGCGAAGGCGAGAGAAAAACGATTCGACTTGGTTTGTGCACCCCTCGCCGTCGCTGTACGCGAGCGAATGATTGATGCGCTTGGTTTCGTAGCGCGCGTGCATCGCATCCCAATGCGAAGCTTCATCGGCGTAAACGGTGCTGCCGACTTCGATCCGATTTTCCAGGCCTTCAACGCCTTGATCCTCGGTCTTTGAAACGAACGTCACGATCTTGCCGTTACGCTCGCGAGCGGCGATCACCACCATGCGCTTACCGTTCTGATTACGGGCAAGGCGACGGTCCCGGCGGTTCTCTTTGTGGTTTGCCGGCTTCACATAGCCGCCCGCATACATGCCATCGATTTCGACTTCGCCTGACACTTTGGCGTTGCGATCTTGAGCGGCGATAGCTTCGCGAAGCTTATGCGCGAGCACGAAAGCGGTCTTGTATTGCACGTCGAGGTCACGGCTCAGCTGCAACGCGCTGTAGCCCTTCGCGCCGTTCGTGAACACCGCAATGGCCGCCAGTACGTCGCGGATAGAAAGCTTGCGGCTCGAAAAGATGGTGCCGGAGGTAATCGAAAACTGACAGCCGCACTCCTTGGCCTTGCAGCGCCACATCTTCCGGCGAGGCAGCGCGTACAGGTCTACAGCGCCGCACTTGGGGCAGAACGGAGCGCCTTCGTTGTCGGCGAACCGGATGGACTTGAAAGCCTCGTAAGCCTCCTCATCCGACATACGAAGAATGGCCGCCAGCGAGAGGGTGCGGGCTTTGCCGGAAAGGAGGAAATGCTGTGCCATTTGTCATCGCATCCAGTGATATTATGCACTGGATATAGCGATAGACTTCTGCGGATGCAAGTAATACATTCACTGCATCCGATGATGTTAATGGACCTGACAGATGCCGAAAAATACCTTTAAATCCAATCCCTTAACCGCCAAATACGAGGAAAGGGCCAAAAACCTGCTTAAAGGGGAATTGAAAAGACAGGGCTTGACCTACGCCGATCTGGCGGAGCGCCTAGCCGCCCTTGGAGTGCAAGAGACGGAACGAAATCTTGCGAACAAAATCAGCCGCGGGGGATTTACTGCGGCCTTTCTCCTACAATGCTTTGATTCTCTTAAACTCGACGTGATCCGCCTATGAGGCGCCCAAAAGAACATGGACCAAGCCCCATGATCCGAGTGCCCAGCCTAGAACCACTGCGGCGATTCCGGGCGCAAACGCGCGCATTCCTAGTCGTGGGGCATTGAGCCAGATATGAGCGATCCCGGCGCACCCAATGCCAATACCCAGCACAAGAAGCATGACGCCTTTGATTGGGCCGGGCTGATCATCGCTGTGTTGGGACTGATTGCCGTTGTGGCCTACACGAGTGTTTCCTATTGGCAGGCCAAACTTACCAAACAAGCCCTCGTATTTGGAAATCAGCCATTCGTAAGCGCGTCCGAAACCATCACGACCTACGACGACCGAGCTAAGGCGTGGCCCGTAACTGTAAGTTGGCAAAACAGCGGCAACACTGCTGCCCTCAGCGCCCATGCGGTCGTCAACTTCAAAGCGATGGAAACGCCCCTCACAAAGGATTTTGCCTTCCCGGATTTGATCGATGGCCCCGGATCGGCAATGCTTATCCCTCCCAAAACGACCATCGCCAGCGTCGCCGTCGGGCTCCCTTACAGCGATGGTGTCGCTATAAGAAATGGGGATAAGTTCGGTTATATCTGGGGGCACATAACCTACAAGGATACGCTCGACAGGAGCGTTGTGCATATCACCCAGTTCTGCACGCAGGTGACTGTGCAGGCCGTCACTGACCCGCCCAAGGCCCAACCCGGGAAGCTTATGCCCCAAAACGCAGCAACGGTCCCGGTCATGAATTACACTCTCCTCCCATGTTCGTTCCACAATTGCTCCGATGACGACTGCAAGGTGCAAAGCACTAATACAGAATAGCGCCTCGGCCTTACCAAAAATCCCGCATTCCTTCGCTCTCCCTTTGTGAGAGCGGTATCAGCTAGCAATTTGGCCCCTATTCGATCCGGTACTAGGTCCGGGGCCTTGGAACTCTGCTACCTAATACCGCAAATAGCGCGTTTCACGTGAAACTATGCGGGTCTTGCCACCCGTCGACGAACTCCCTAATCACCGCGCATGAGCGGCTTCGACGTCATCGTCATCGGAGGCGGCCATGCCGGCTGTGAGGCCGCGGCCGCATCGGCGCGGTTCGGCGCCAGGACACTGCTGCTCACGCACAAGCTCGCAACAATCGGCGAGATGTCCTGCAACCCCGCCATCGGAGGCGTGGGAAAAGGCCATCTGGTCCGCGAGATCGATGCGCTCGACGGCTTGATGGGCCGAGTCGCCGACGCTGCTGGCATCCAGTTCCGCATGCTGAATCGGCGAAAGGGGCCGGCGGTATGGGGCCCCCGCGCCCAGGCGGACCGCAAGCTCTATCGAAATGCGATGCAGGCGGCACTGCGAGAGCAGGGAAACCTGGCCATTCGTGCCGAGGCCGTCGAGGACTTGATCGTGACCGGCCGCCAGGTGGGCGGCGTGATCACGGCGCGGGGCGAGCACGTCCGCGCGCGCGCGGTGATTCTGACCACGGGCACTTTCCTGCGCGGCTTGATCCATATGGGCGAACGCACGATCCCGGCAGGGCGGGTCGGGGATGCACCGAGTTTGGGTCTCTCCAACACGTTGTATGGCTTGGGCTTTGCGATGGGCCGGCTCAAGACCGGGACGCCGCCGCGGCTCGATGGCAAGACCATCGACTGGCCGTCGCTGGAGGTACAACACGGCGATGACCCGCCCGTGCCGTTCTCGTTCCTGACGGAGCGGATCGCAACCGCCCAGACCGTCTGCCATATCACGCGCACGACCGCGCAAAGCCATGCGCTCATTCGCGCCAATCTGCATCGCGCGCCTATGTATTCGGGCCAAATTGAGAGCGCCGGACCGCGCTACTGCCCCTCGATCGAGGACAAGGTCGTACGCTTTGCCGCGCGCGATAGTCACCAGATTTTCCTAGAACCGGAAGGACTGGACGACGACACGATCTATCCCAACGGCATCTCCACGTCGCTGCCTGAGGACGTGCAGATTGCGCTGCTCCAGACCATTCCCGGGCTGGAAAAGGCGGCGCTGCGGCGCCCAGGATATGCGATCGAATACGACTATGTGGATCCGCGCGAACTGATGCCGTCGCTCGAGACAAAGCGCATCGGTGGCCTTTATTTCGCGGGGCAGATCAATGGGACGACGGGCTACGAGGAGGCGGCCGCCCAAGGGCTGATGGCGGGGTGGAATGCCGCGCGCCGTTGCGGCAACGCCGATCCTATCATTCTCGACAGGGCCCAGGCCTATATTGGCGTGCTCGTGGACGATTTGGTGACCAAGGGGGTGACGGAGCCCTATCGCATGTTCACCTCGCGCGCGGAATATCGCCTGAGCCTGCGCGCGGACAATGCGGACCAGCGATTGACCCAGCGGGGCATCGAGGGTGGCATCGTACAATCCGAGCGCCGCGCAGCTTTCGAGGACAAGCTTGAGGCGTTGGGCTTGGCGAGGGCCAAGCTGCAAAGCCTGATGCTCACGCCGAACGCGGCCCAGGCACTCGGGATCGCAGTGCGCGCGGATGGTGTTCGCCGCAACGCATTGGAATTACTTACTTTTCCGGATGTGACCCCGACTACCCTCCTGCGCCTCTGGCCGGAGCTTGGGGAATTGAAGCGCTGTTTTTTGAATCAGCTTTGCATCGATGCGCAATATGCCGGCTATCTGGGTCGGCAGGAGGCCGATATCGTCGCCTTCCGTAAGGACGAGGCGTTGGCATTGCCGGCGAGCCTCGATTATGGGGAAATTCCCGGCCTTTCCTCCGAAGTTTCGCAAAAGTTGTCCACGATTCGTCCCTTGACGCTCGGGCAGGCGGCACGGATCGAAGGAGTCACGCCGGCCGCGCTGACGCTGGTTCTTAGCCATATCCGCCACAGGGCCAAGCGTGTCGCCTGAGGAATTCGCCGCTGCGCAGGGTGTTTCACGTGAAACGCTGGCACGCTTGAAGGCTTATGTAGGGATGCTGGAGGACTGGAATGCGCGCCACAATCTCGTGTCGCGAAGCTCCCTCGAAGACGTCTGGCGCCGGCATGTTTTGGACAGCGCCCAGCTCGTCCGGCATGTCCCCTCCTCGGCTGCAACTCTGATCGATTTGGGCAGCGGTGCGGGTTTTCCAGGCCTCGTCTTGGCCGAGCTGTTGCGGGAGCGAGTCCGGGTCACGCTTGTCGAAGCGACCCGCAAGAAATGCGAGTTTCTTAAGACCGTGGCGGCCCGCCTGGAATTGAATTGCGAAATTCGCAATCGCCGAATCGAAGACGGCCTGCCGGAGCGGTTCGATGTCATCACCGCGAGAGCCTGTGCGCCGCTGAGTCGCCTCCTAGGCTATGCACAGCATTTCTCGGCGCCCGGAACGATCGCTCTGTTTCTCAAGGGTCAAAATCTAGCGGTCGAATTGACCGAGGCACGCAAATGCTGGAAAATCGGGGCACTTGAACATCCAAGCCGGACCGACCCTCTGGGCACCGTCCTGGAGGTTGTGGAGTTCCATCATGTCCAAAAGGCCGCGAGTCCTCGTCGTCGCCAATCAGAAGGGCGGCGTCGGTAAGACCACAACCGCAATCAATCTGGGCACGGCGCTGGCTGCAGTCGGCGAGCCCACCTTGCTCGTCGACCTCGATCCCCAAGGCAATGCCTCCACCGGCCTGGGCATCCCGCGCTCCGAGCGAAGGCTCACCACCTACGATGTGCTGATGGGCCAAGCCAAGGTGGCGGACGCGCTGATGGCGACCCGCATCCCGCGTCTTTCGCTCATCCCCTCGACGGTCGACCTCTCCGGCGCCGAGCTCGAAATGATCGAAATGGAGCGGCGCAATTTCCGTCTGCGCGACGCGCTGGACGAATATTCCGTGCACGGAGTTCCGGCTTTTTCCTACGTGCTGATCGATTGCCCGCCATCGCTGAGTCTGCTCACCGTGAACGCGATGGCGGCCGCCGATGCCGTGGTTGTGCCGCTGCAATGCGAGTTCTTCGCGCTGGAGGGTCTCTCACAGCTGCTCAAGACGATCGATCTGGTCCGTGTCAATCTCAATCCGCGGCTCGAGATCCAGGGCATCGTGCTCACCATGTTCGACAAGCGCAACAAGCTCTCCGACCAGGTCGCCGCGGATGTACGCCAGAACATGGGCGACAAGGTCTATCGCACGGTGATCCCGCGAAACGTGCGCATCTCGGAAGCACCGAGCCACGGCTTGCCGGCGCTGGTGTACGACCTGCGCTGCCCCGGCGCGCAGGCCTACATCAAGCTCGCGGGCGAATTGATCCAGCGTGAAAGGCTGAGGACGGCGGCATGATGGCGGCAAAGTCGGGACTAGGACGCGGCCTTTCTGCATTGATCGGCGAGGAAGCGGTGCCGACACGCGGGGAAGCGCGCGCGGTGCGGTCGCTGCCGATCGCGTTCTTGCGGCCGAACCGCTTCCAGCCGCGCAAGAGTTTCGCGCCGGAGGAGCTGCAGGATCTCACCGACTCGGTGCGGCAGAAGGGAATTCTTCAGCCCATCCTGGTGCGGCCTTTGGGACTCGACAGCTACGAGATCGTGGCCGGCGAGCGGCGCTGGCGCGCGGCCCAACAGGCCAAGCTCCACGATGTGCCCGTTGTCGTCCGCGACATGAGCGACGCCGAGGCGCTTGAGCTTGCGATCGTCGAAAACGTCCAGCGCGCCGATCTCAATGCCATCGAGGAAGCGGCCGCTTACCACGAACTGACGGACCGCTTCGGCTACACCCAGGAGCGCATCGCCAACGAAGTTGGCAAGAGCCGCAGCCACGTAGCCAATACACTGCGCCTGCTCAATCTGCCGGAAAGCGTGAAGGCGATGGTTCGAGAGGGCCGGCTCTCCGCAGGACATGCCCGAACACTGTTAGGTGTCGAGGATCCTGAGCGGCTCGCGCGGGAGATCGTTGAGGCCGGCCTTAACGTTCGCGAGGCCGAACGGCGTTCGAAGACCACTCGCGGCCCGAACAAGGCTCGGGCCCCAAAAGACGTCAACATCAACGCAATAGAATCCAGACTATCCAATGGCTTGGGATTGAAAGTTCAGATCGTACACAAAGGGGATAAAGGTGGGGATATCCGGATATTCTATCGAACGCTGGAGCAGCTGGACGATCTGATCCGCCGGCTTGGCAACGGCGGCTGAATTTGCCTCTTGCCGGCATCAAGCATCAGGGTGCCGGCTTGGCTGACCGAACGCCGTTCGCAACCTCCAGCGCCGACACTGCATCGATCCGGCCGTCATACAGGGCCCGACCGATAACCACGCCTTCGATATTGGGCACATCGGCCGCGACAAGGGCCTCGATATCCTCAATCCCGCCGACGCCGCCGGAGGCGATCACTGGAAGTGGCACCGCTTCGGCCAGCGCGCGGGTGGCGGCGACATTAACACCGCCGAGAAGTCCGTCCTTCTCGACATCGGTGAACAGGAGCGCGGCGACGCCCAAATCCTCGAAGCGGCGGCCGAGTTCGACCGGCGTCACCTCCGACGCTTCGCCCCACCCCTCGACAGCGACCTTGCCGGCGCGGGTGTCGGCTCCCACCACGATCCGTCCCGGAAAGCGCCGCGCAGCCTCCGCCACCAACGCTGGGCTCTTGAGCGCCGCAGTCCCCAGGATCACGCGCGCGATGCCTCTCGAAAGCCACCACTCGATCGCCGCCAAGTCGCGAATGCCACCGCCCAGCTGAATCGGCAGTTTCGTCGCCGCCCGTATGGCCTGGACAGCCCCGGCATTTGCCGAGCGGCCCGCAAAGGCGCCATCCAAGTCCACACAATGCAGCCAGGAAAACCCCAATCGCTCGAATGCGAGCGCTTGCGCAACGGGGTCCGGATTGTAAACAGTCGCGCTTGCCATTTCGCCCCGCGCCAGCCGCACACAGTGCCCGTTCTTCAGGTCGATGGCGGGGTACAGGATCATGGCCGCCACCGCAGAAAATTGCCGAGGATCGCCAAGCCCACGGACTGGCTCTTCTCCGGATGAAACTGGACGCCCGCAATGTTGTCGCGGCCGACCGCGGCGGTGAATGACCCGCCATAGTCTGCGGTCGCCAGCACATAGGAAAGCTGGCATGGCCGCATCACGAAGGAGTGCACGAAATACACATAGGCCTCGTTCGCAATTCCTCGAAACAGTGGATGCGGATGCGCCGGCGTGATCCCATTCCACCCGATATGCGGAATCCGACAGGCGGGATCGTCAGGCGATAGCGGCACGACCTCGCCGGCGATCCAATCCAGGCCGCGATGATCGCCGAACTCGCGACCGACCGTCGCCAGCAGCTGCATCCCGACACAGATGCCAAGGAATGGAACGCCTCGCCCGAGGACCGATTCCTCCAGCGCCTCGACCAGTCCGGGGACCGCTGCCAGCCCTTGCATGCAGTCCGCGAAAGCTCCAACCCCAGGCAGCACGATGCGGTCGGCCGCGGCAACGTCGTGCGGATCGGCCGTGACTTTGACGGTAAGCCTGCTGCCAACTTCAGCGTCGGCACGCTCCAAAGCCTTCGCGGCGGAGCGCAAATTCCCCGAACCACAGTCGATCAAAGCCAGGACACTCATGCATCCCGCTTACTGGCACGCCATCCAAAGCGCAACTACTTGGGACAGGGCCTCTCGCCAAAGATCGGACCGGGAGTCTCGAAATGGAATCGCACTCCTTGAACGACAATGTCGTCCATCGGGTCTTGCGGGCGGGCTGTTTGAAAGCGGTGTTCGCGCAGGGCATCGAAAAACGCGGAACAGCCTCGGGCAAACGCGGATCCCCGAAGTCTCCATTGCCCCGGGGCCTGTTCCTTGAACACTTGGGCGGAACTGCCATCGAATACGATGACTTCCGGCCTCCCGTCGCCGTCCTGATCGGAAAGCACGGCATCGCAGGTTTCGTTACTGGGGCCAAGGCACGCCAGCCATTGCGCAGAAGCAGGATCGTCCTTGGCACTTAACTTCAGAAAGCCTGCCGGCAATATCGTGCCTTTGGGATATACCGTCAGCCGATCCGAAAGCGGCCTAAAGACGAAGGTCCGCGGCAGCGCGTAATACGAAGTCGCCGCAAGGGCGGCTGCAGCGCTTTTCCGAACCGCTTGCGGATGCGGCGCCGCCGCCAGACGCTGCAATGCTTCATTTCCGAAGCGCGCCGCATGGAAGCGCAGATAGCGGAAATCGAATTGCTCCGGCTTCACCTTGCCGCTCTCAAGTCGCGCCACTTGGCTGTCGACGGCGATGCGCGCCGGATCTGCGATGGGAGAGAAGATGACGCCAAGGACGATCAGGATCAGGATGGCCGTGACGAAGTTCCAACGCTCGATCAGATGGCGCGAGGGCACGAAGGAGTTCAGGGCGTAGCCGATCGCATAGGACGCAGCGACCAGTGCACAGGCTGCGCTCGCAATCCTTTCCACTGTCCAGCCGTATTGCCGCACGCGCAGTGCAATGCCGTAGATCGCCAGTCCCGCGATCGGCACGAGCAGGAGCGACGCCGCGCGAATGGCATAGGCGAATATGCCCGCGGCGCGACGTTCGTCCTCACCGTCCTGATAGGCCGCGTTGATCAGCACCACCAGCGCGGCCGCAGCCAGCAACAGCGACGCGCTGGCGCGTCGCGTGGCCCATAGGGGCTCGAGCCCGGTAAAGGGCAGGCTGGCAAGAAAGCCTGCCGCGATCACCGCCATCAGCGGCAAGAGCCAGGACAGCAGCACCAATGCGAGGGTGCGCAATCCGCGAACGAATCCGGCTCGCACATCGCTGACATGCAGCGCCACGGCGGTCGCCAGGGTCGTAGCGGGGATCGCGAACCAGCGGTGCTCGATCAGCTTCTGGAAAAAATCCAGCTTGATCAGCTTGAACAACTCGGCGCCGAGCCACAGGACCAGCCAGAAGGCCCCGACGAACAGGAACGCCAGGGCAAACTGAACGCCCAGCTTCCAGGCGACGTCGAAATGAGTCGGGTACGACGCCATGAACCGGCGGTCCGCATCTCCGCCGCTGATCAGCGCATGGGCGATGAACAGACCGGCTGAGAGAAAGAACCAAAGGGCAAAGGTCGGGATCAGTCTCTGCGTGCTCTCGTTCTGACCGCCATACCACAGGAACTCATGCGGCCAGCGCCAGATGTCGTACCAGGCCAGCGACCAGATGATCGCACCCGCGACAGCAGTCCAAAGGACGAGCGTCAGCGCGCGCAGATTGCCCGCGCCTTGCATGACCAGCAGCGGCGCCAGCACTGCCAGCATCAAGAGAGGCGCAAAGAGATAGCCGTCGGTCGCCGGCCAGCTATGCCCGTCATAGGCATCGTAGAGGAAATAGAGTGCCGCGCCTTGCGCCAAACCCAGTGCGAGGCGCACCCCGATGATCGCGGGAGCGACACCCGCCTGCTGCTCGCTGTCCATGCCCGCCCCTCTACCCCTTGGCCGAAAGCATAGCACAATTTGCAACCGAGTGACGGCGGCGCCTGTCACACCGCCAGAGGTACGGGGAACGTAGAAATTGCAGACTTCGCGACGGATGACATGCCACGCAAGGCGGCCTGGACGGCCTAGTCCTGATTCATCTTCAGCGCGGCGATGAAGGCCTCCTGCGGGATGTCGACCTTGCCGAACTGGCGCATCTTCTTCTTGCCCTCTTTCTGCTTGTCGAGGAGCTTGCGCTTGCGGCTGATGTCGCCGCCATAGCACTTGGCGGTCACATCCTTGCGCAGTGCGCTGATGGTCTCGCGCGCGATCACCTTGCCGCCGATGGCCGCCTGGATCGGAATTTGAAACAGATGACGCGGGATCAGGTCCTTCAGCTTTTCGCACATCGCGCGACCGCGCGCTTCCGAGCGCTGGCGGTTGACGATCATCGACAGCGCGTCGACCGGTTCGCCATTGACCAGGATGGAAAGCTTGACCAGATCGCCCTCGCGGTACTCCTCGATGTGGTAGTCGAAACTCGCATAGCCGCGGCTGACCGATTTGAGCCGGTCGTAGAAATCGAACACCACCTCGTTCAAGGGCAGCCGATAGACCACCATGGCGCGGCTGCCGGCATAGGTGAGCTCGATCTGCTGGCCGCGGCGGTCTTCGCAGAGTTTCAGCACCGCGCCGAGATGCTCATCCGGCACCAGGATGGTCGCCTTGATCCAGGGCTCCTCGATGAAGGCGATCTTGACGACGTCGGGCATGTCGGCGGGATTGTGCAGCTCGCGCATGGTCCCGTCGTTCATGTGGATGCGATAGATGACGCTCGGCGCGGTCGCGATGAGCTCGAGGTTGAACTCGCGCTCCAGCCGCTCCTGCACGATCTCCAGATGCAGCAACCCCAAAAAGCCGCAGCGGAAACCGAAGCCCAGCGCCGCGCTGGTCTCCATCTCATAGGTGAAGCTCGCATCGTTCAGATGCAGGCGGCCCAGCGCGCTGCGCAAATCCTCGAACTGCGCCGCATCGGCGGGGAAGAGGCCGCAGAACACCACCTGCTGCGCCGGCTTGAAGCCGGCCAGCGGCGTCTCGGTACCCTTCTTCTCGTCGGTGATGGTGTCGCCGACCTGTGTGTCTGCGACCTGCTTGATCTGCGCCGTGATGAATCCGACCTCGCCCGGTCCGAGCCGCTCGACATTGACCTTCTTGGGCGTGAAGACGCCGACCTGTTCGACCTGATAGACGGCGTCGGACGCCATCATGCGGATCTTCTGACCCTTGCGCATCTCGCCGTCGACGATGCGCACCAGCACCACGACGCCAAGGTAGGAATCGTACCAGCTGTCGACCAGTAGCGCCTTGAGCGGCGCGTCCGCATTGCCCTTCGGCGCCGGAAGGCGATGGACGATCGCCTCAAGCACCTCTGCGATGTTCAATCCGGTTTTGGCCGAGATCGGGATCGCTTCCGAGGCGTCGATGCCGATCACGTCCTCGATCTGCTGGCGGATTCGCTCGGGCTCGGCGGCCGGCAAATCGATCTTGTTGAGCACCGGCACGATCTCGAGATGGGCGTCGATCGCCTGATAGACGTTGGCCAGGGTCTGCGCCTCCACACCCTGGCTGGCATCGACGACGAGCAAGGCGCCCTCGCAGGCCGCGAGACACCGGCTCACCTCATAGGCGAAGTCGACATGGCCCGGCGTGTCCATCAGGTTGAGCGTGTAGGTCTTGCCGTCGCGCGCCATGTAGGCGAGGCGGACGGTCTGGGCCTTGATGGTGATGCCGCGCTCGCGCTCGATCTCCATCGAGTCGAGCACCTGGTCCTTCATCTCGCGCGAAGTCAGTCCTCCCGTCGCCTGGATCAGGCGGTCGGCCAGCGTCGATTTGCCGTGATCGATATGGGCAACGATCGAAAAATTGCGGATTTGGGCGAGGTCGGTCATCGGAGGCGCGCGATATAGCCGTCTCTGCCTATCAGCCGCAATCCCGTCCTTCGATCCTTACGAGGGCCGTCTTGCCCGGGGCTCGCGCATGACAAGCAGCAGCGGCACGATCGCGGCAAGCTCCGCCGCGATCGAGACGCCTGCCAGCAGCGAGAAAGAGACGTCGTAGAGCACGCCGAGTAGGGCGCTTCCCAGGAACCAGGCGATGCCGAAGGTCGCGGAGAAGGCGCCGAAGGCCGTGGCGCGCGCCTGCTCCGGCACGAGCTCGGCGACCCCGGCCGTGAGAACGGAATTCTCCATGCCGAGCACGGTGCCCCAGAGCATCGCGCCCAGAACGGCTAGCCAACCGCTGCCGAGGAAGGCTAGTGGCGTCACCGCGGCCGCGACCAGCATGGCCGGCAACAGAACGATGAACCCTTGCCGGTCGAACAGCTTGCCCATCGCGAGCGCGCCTGCACCCGACCCTGCCATCGCGATGGCATAGAGGATCGGGATCGTGGGCTGCGCGACGATCCCGGCCTTGGCGAAATGGAAGGCGATCAGCGGCCAGTCCGCGAAGCCGAAGGCCATGAGCGCGGCGCTCGCCGCATAAAGCCAGAAGGCGCGCGGAAAGGACGCATCGCTCGATTCGCTGCGACGCGGCGCCATTTCCCCTGCCCAGGGAAAACGGATCCACACGCCGGCCACGATGACAATCGTGATCGCCGCAGGCACGCCCAGCCACAGAAAGGCCGTCTGGTAACGGCCGTGATGCGCCAGCACCAGGGCGGTGATCAACGGCCCCATCAGCGCGCCTGTCTGGTCGAGCGCTTCATGCAGGCCGAACGCCCAGCCCTGGCCGATCTTTTCGCCCGCGCGCGACTTCATGGTGTTGGCCGCAGGATTGCGCAGCGCCTTGCCGCTGCGCTCGAGTATGATGAGCGCCGCGGCGCCCCACCAGCTTCCCGTCAAGGCAATAGCGGGCACCGCAGCCATCTGCAACGCGTAGCCCGCGAAGGCGATCAGCCAGAGCGCGCCCGTCCGCTGGGCCAGCCGCCCCGATCCGAGCCGCAACAGATAGCCGAAAAGCTCTCCCGTGCCCGCGATGACGCCGACGGCCGTTCCGCTTGCCCCCAGGAGCCCAAGATAGGGCCCGGTGATGCCGCGCATGCCCTCATAGGCCATGTCGGCGAACAGGCTGACCACGCCGAAGGCGACGATGAAGGCGAGTGCGGATTTTCTGTCGAACGCCCTGGCCATGGCTTAGGATCGTGAGAATGGCGAAACTTTGCAAGAAGCCCGCGGCCGCAAAGGCGCAGGGGGCGCTGCGCGAATTGTGGCCGGGGCAATCGGTCGAACTGCTCAAGGCGCTCCACATCCTGACGCGTGACGGCGCGCTGAATGCGGATTCACGCCGCAAGCTCAAGCAGGTCCTGCATCTGGCCAACCTGATTCGGCCGGCACTCGATGCGGCATTCGCTGTGAGGGACCAACCCGTTCTCGCCGATCTCGGCGCCGGAAAATCCTATCTCGGCTTCGTCCTCTACGATCTCTTCTTCCGCGGGCAGGGCCGCGGCGTGGTCATTGGCGTGGAAGCACGGCCTGACCTGATCGAGACCTCGAAAGCGATCGCAGCGGCAAGCGGATTCGAGCGCATGCGCTTTGTCGAGAGCGCGATCCGCGATGCGGCGCTGCCCGAGGGAAGGGCCGACATCGTCACCGCGCTCCATGCCTGCGACACCGCGAGCGACGAGGCGATCCTGTTCGCGCTGCGGCACGATGCGAAGTTCGTCGCGCTCGTGCCTTGCTGTCAGGCCGAGCTGGCGTCGGAGCTCGAAGGTTCCAAGAAGCCGCAACGCCAGCTCTGGCGCCATCCGATCCAGCGCCGCGAATTCGGCGCCCATCTCACCAATGTGCTGCGCGGACTGTTTCTCGAAGCGCATGGGTACAAGGTCCGGGTGACCGAACTCACTGGCCTCGAACACACCCTCAAGAACGAATTCATTTTCGCCGAGCGCCACCAACGCGCGAATGCGCGCGCGAAAGCGGAATATGACAGGCTGGTGGAGCAGTTCGGCGTGCAGCCGAAGCTACTGGCCGCGGCCTGACTACACCCCTGCCGTCGGCGCCGCGCGATTCGCCGTTTTCATGTGCGCAAAGTCCCTCCCGTGGCAGCGGTCACCGCCGCGACGATCTTCTGCGCCACCGCCTCGATCTCGGCCTCGGTCAAGGTCCTGTCCCGGGGCTGCAGGCGCACCGCGATCGCGAGCGATTTCCTGCCTTCGGGCACGCCCTTGCCTTCGTAAACGTCGAAGATCTGCGCGCGCTCGATCAGGGTCCGGTCCACGCTTTTCGCAGTCTTGAGCACCTCATCGGCAGAGATGTTGGCATCGACCACGAACGCAAAATCGCGCTCGACAGCGGGGTAGGGCGAGGGCGCAAAGGGCGCGCGCGCCTTGCTCTTGGCTTTGGGTTCGGGGACGGCATCGAGGAAGATCTCGAACGCCGCTGCCGGTCCTTTGAGGTCGAAGGCGGTGAGGATCGCTGGATGCAGCTCGCCGAAAAAGGCGACGACCTTGCGTCCGAGCGCCAGCGTTCCCGCGCGGCCGGGATGGTACCAGGCTGCCGCGCCGCTCTTGATCGGAGCCGTCATCGGCGCGCCGTACGCCGCTTCAAGCGCGGCCAGCATGTCCGCCTTGACGTCGAAGGCGTCGGGAGCATGGGCCGATTTCAGCCAATCGCGCGGCGCAGGTCCTGTGCGCAGCCCGGCGGCGACATTGGTTTGCGCCTCCGGCACTCCGGATTCGAACTGCGCGCCCATTTCGAACAGCATCGTCTCATCGAAGCCGCGGGCCTGGTTGCGCTGTGCCGCGGCCAGAAGCGACGGCAACACGCTCGGCCGCATGGCGTCGAGATCGGCGGCGATCGGGTTCTCCAACTGGCGAAGATCGTCGCCGCCCCCGAACAGCCTGGCGTGGACGCGCGGAATGAACGTGAAGGAAATGGCCTCGTTGAAGCCGCGCGCCGCCAAGGTGCGGCGCACAAGGCGCGTACGACGCTGCCCAGGCGTCAAGGTCGGGCGTGCCACCGCGTCGGTGCGCGGCAGCGGCGTCGACGGCACCTTGTCCAGTCCGTGGATGCGGACCACCTCCTCGACCAGATCGGCTTCGCCTTCCACGTCCAGGCGCCACGAAGGCGGCGCGACCGTCAGGACATTTCCGGCTTTCACCGCGAATCCCAGCCGCGACAGGATGCGGACGATCTCTTGCTCGCTCATGGCGATGCCGCCGAGCGCGCGCACATAGCCTGGATCGAAAGCGATCTCGCGGCGCCATTGCGGCGGCGCGCCCGCAACGACGATCTCGGAGGGTTCGCCGCCGCACCAGTCCAGGATCCAGCGCGTCGCCAGCTCGAGCCCCGGCACCACAAATTCCGGGTCGACGCCGCGCTCGAAGCGATAGCGCGCGTCCGAAAGAATGCCGAGCTTGCGGCCGGTGGCGGCGGTGCGCGCAGGGTCGAACCAGGCGGATTCAACGAAGACATTCGTCGTGGTTTGGCCGCATCCCGTCTCTTCCCCGCCCATCACGCCGGCAATACCGCGGGCGGCTTTTTGGTCCGCGATCACCGTCATGGTGGGGTCCAGCCTGTAGCTGCGGCCGTCGAGCGCGAGCATCTCCTCGCCCTCGCGCGCCAGCCGCGCGACGATGTCGCCGTCGAGCTTATCCGCATCGAAGACATGCAGCGGACGGCCGCGGTCGTGCGACATCAGGTTGGTCACGTCGACCAACGCAGAAATGGGACGCAGGCCGATCGCCTTCAGCCGCTCCTGCACCCACAGCGGCGACGGCCCGTTGCGCACATTGCGTATGAGCCTGCCGGCGAAAATGGGGCAGGCGTTTTTCGCATCCGGGGGAAAATTGAGCGACACTCCGATCGGACTCTTGAATCGCCCTGGCACCCGCTCGACCGGCGCTGTCTTCAGTGTTCCGAACTCCGCCGCCGCGAGATCGCGCGCGATGCCATGAACGCTCGCCGCGTCGCCGCGGTTGGGCGTGAGCCCCACCTCGATCACCGGGTCGGTAAGGCCAAGGGCGCGCGCCGCCGGCTCGCCGATCTTCGCATCGCCGCCCAGCTCGATGATACCGGTGTGATCCTCGCCCAGAAGCAACTCGCGCGACGAGCACAGCATGCCGCGCGATTCGATACCGCGGATCGTACCCACCTTGAGCGCCTCGCCGCTTGCCGGGATGACGACGCCCGGACGCGCGAAGACGGCTTTCATCCCGGCATGCGCGTTGGGGGCGCCGCAGACGACCTGAATGGGCGTCCCGCTGCCCGCATCCACCATGCAGAGCTTCAGCTTGTCGGCGTTTGGATGCTTCTCCGCCGAGATCACATGGGCGACGACGAAATCCTTGAGCCGCGCGCCGGCGTCCTCGACGCCTTCGACTTCGAGCCCGATGGCGGTGAGCTTGTCGGCGACGGCGGCCGCATCGGCGCCGGTCTCGAGATGGTCCTTGAGCCAGGAGAGCGTGAATTTCATCGGCTGAGCCCTCCGTCCAAGGTGGGCACGTCGAGGGCCGCGAAGCCGAAATGCTTCAGCCAGCGCAGATCCGACTCGAAGAAGGGCCGGATGTCCGGGATGCCGTATTTGAGCATCGCCAGGCGGTCAACGCCGCCGCCGAAGGCGAAGCCGGAATAGCGCTTGGGATCGATGCCGCACATCGACAGCACGCGCGGATGCACCATGCCGGAGCCGGCGAGCTCCAGCCAGTCGTTGCCGGTGCCGAATTTTATTTGTCCTTGTACGGATCGATCGCAGCGCAGATCCCATTCGACGCTCGGCTCGGTGAAGGGGAAGTAGGACGGCCGCGCCCGCAGCTCGACCGAATCGACCTCGAAGAACGCCTTGTAGAATTCCTCCAGCACCCATTTCAGGTGTCCGAGGCTGATGTTCTCGTCAACGACCAGACCTTCGTATTGGTGGAACATCGGAGAATGCGTCGCGTCCGAATCCACGCGATAGGTGCGGCCGGGCGCGACGATGCGGATCGGCGGCTTTTTCTTCAACATCGTACGCACCTGCACGGGCGAGGTATGGGTGCGCAGGACGTGCTGCGAACCGTCGGCCTGGCGCGCGACATAGAACGTGTCGTGCATCTGGCGCGCCGGATGGTCGGGCGGAATGTTCAGCTTGGTGAAGTTGTAGTCGTCGAACTCGATATCGGGTCCCTCCGCCACGGCGAAGCCCAGATCGGCAAAGATGGCAGTGACCTCGTCGAGCACCTGGCTGACCGGATGGATCGTGCCGCGCGGCTCCGGGCGCGGCGGCAGGGTCACGTCGATGCGCTCCGAGGCGAGCCGCGCGTTCATCGCTTCCTCCGCAAGCTGGCCCTTTCGCAGTGATACCGCCGAGGTCACATTTGCAGTGTTTGCGTTGAATCGAGGGCCGTAATGCTTACGCTCTTCAATGGACATGCTCCCGAGCATCGAGAGCAGTTCTGTGTTCGCGCCCTTCTTCCCGATCGCTTGGATACGAAGATTCTCTAGTTCTCGTTCGTCACGAGCAGTGGGAATTGCAACGAGAATTTCGTCGATTCGCTTTTGCTTTTCGTCGATATCGGACATGTGCGTCCTCCACGTCTTATCCTAATTCGTCATGGCCCGGCTTGTCCGGGCCATCCAATTGGGTCGCCCGCATAAAGCGGGCGATGACGAGGTGTTGGAATGGTGGAAGGCGAGACGACGACTAAGCCTGGGCCTGATCCACCAGCGCCTTGAAGGCCGCGGGCTCGTGCACGGCCAGATCGGCGAGGACCTTGCGGTCCATCTCGATCCCGGCCTTGGCGAGCCCGCTGATAAATCGGCTGTAGGTCATGCCGTGCTCGCGGCAGCCGGCATTGATGCGCTGGATCCACAGCGAGCGGAAGTTCCGCTTCTTCTCCTTGCGGCCGACATAGTTGTGCTGCAGCGCGCGGTCCGCGGCCGCGTTGGCCGAGGTGATGGTGTTCTTGCGGCGGCCGTAGAAGCCCTTGACCTGCTTGAAGACCTTCTTGCGCCGTGCGTGGCTGGGAACGGAACGGGGTGCTCTCGACATCGGATCCTCCTCAGCCGTAGGGCATCCAGCGCTTCACGCGCTGGGTTTCGGACGACGACAGCACCGCGGTGCCGCGCAGGTCGCGGGTGCGCGCCGGCGAGTTGTTGATCAGCCGGTGGCGCTTGCCCACTTGGTGGGTCTTGATCTTGCCGTTGGCGGTGAACTTGAAGCGCTTCTTGGCGCCGGACTTGGTCTTCATCTTGGGCATTTTGCGGGTGACTCCATCTGGATGACCGGGTCAGGCCCGGTCATGGGCGCATTTGGAGCCGCCACGGCATGCCCTGCCGGGCGGCTCAGGAAGGCGCGGGTCTTAAAGGGCGGCCGTCGCTTTTGCAAGCAGAGGAAGGCTATTTCTCGTCCTTCTCCCGGCGCTGGGGACCATTGTTCTCGTGCCGGTCGCGCGTGGGACTCTCGCTCGACTCGCCGGTGACCCCGAAATCGCGCGACTGACTGCCGGCTTCCACCAGGAGAAACCCTTCGGCCGCCAAGCCCCGCTTGAGCAGTTCACGCACCGCGGCGGCCCGGCTGGGCATGTGGGACTTGAATCGCCACGTATCGACCGCCTCAAGCTCTCTCTCGGTGAGCATGATCTGAAGGCGCTCTCCCCGTGTCAGACCCGCCGGCATCCTCGAATTCCCTTCACCCCCAGTTTGCCCTACGCGTTGCGGATGAGACGTCATTTACTCACTTATCCTTTTGTTAGCTCAAACCGTCAAGCGCTGCCTCAACGCAGAAGAGGCTTGATTGGTTGCTTGGCCCTTATGGCGACTGTTGGCGGAAGCCCCCAATTACTCACTTAAGTCATTGATTTAATTCGATTTTCTTCTTGACAAGGGGATGCGAGATTGTCATGGTCGATCATCAGGAGGAACCGATGAGCATCGCCGAAGTCATTCCCTTCCGCCCCCAATTCGCACTGATCACCGAGGCCAACCACCGGGTCGCGAACCACCTCTCTTTGCTGGCTGGCCTGGTGCAGGCCCAGGCCTCCCATGTCGGCCAGGGGCCGGCGCAGCTCCCCCGCGAGGAGGTGCAGGGCATGCTCCGCGAAGTTGCGGGCAAGGTCGTCGGCGTCGGCCAGCTCCACCGCCGCCTCGCCGACCTGGCGCACGACCAGATCATCGAGCTCGGCGCTTATCTGATCGAGAGTTCGCACGCGATGGTCAAATCGCTGTCGCTCCAGGACCGCGTCGGCATCGTCCATCGCCTGGAGACGCGCTGCCCGGCGCGTGCCGAGCAGGTTCAGCCCGTGACGCTGATCGTCGGTGAGATCATCATGAACGCGGTCAAGCATGCCCACCCCACGGGCATCGCGGTGCAGATCTCCATCTATTGCGGCCGCACCGCCAGCGGGCGGGTGCTGATCGAGGTCGAAGACGACGGCGTCGGCTTCCCCGAGAATTTCGACCCGCGCCACGGCGGCGGGGTCGGCTTGAAACTCATCCGGCAGCTCGCCGCCTCGCTTCATGCCGATCTCGAGATCATGTCGGACAGCATGGGCGCGCGGTTCAGCCTGACCCTGCCGCCCGAAAAGACGAGCGAATTCGGCTAGCCCTGGGTTCGGTGGCGGTGCCTTGCGCGCACGCGGCCGGCGCGACTAGGCTTATCCTATGTTTACCGAATTCAAGAATTTCGCCATGCGCGGCAACGTCGTCGACCTGGCGGTCGGCGTCGTCATCGGCGCGGCCTTCACCGCGATCATCAATTCGCTGGTGAAGGACATCCTCACCCCGCCGCTCGGCTGGATCACCGGCGGCATCGACTTCGCCAACTTTTTCTTCGTGCTCAAGGGCGGCCATTACAGCACGCTCGCCGAGGCGCAGAAGGCGGGCGCCATCACCATCAACTACGGCGTCTTCCTCAATGCCGTGATCACCTTCCTGATGGTGGCCTTCCTGCTGTTTCTCGTGATGCGGCAGTTGAACAGGCTGGTGACGCGGCCCAACGCGCCGCCGCCTTCGGCGCCGCCCGAGGACGTGCTGCTGCTGCGCGAGATCCGCGATCTGCTGAAAGGCCGGCCATGAAGGCGCTCGTGCTCGCGCTCCTGTTGCTTCCGGCCGCGGCCCTTGCCGACGCGGCGTCGGACATGGCGAGCGTCGTGAACGGCTTCTACGGCGCCTATTCCGGCTTCCATCCTTCCGATGGCATCCCCGACGCGAAGGGCCGTGCGAAATATTCGCCCTTCATCTCGCCCGCGCTCGAAGCCCTTCTGAGCGACGGCGACAGGGCAGAGGCCCGCTTCGCCAAAGCCAACAAGGATTCTCCGCCGCTGATCGAGGGCGATCTCTTCACCTCCAATTTCGAAGGCGCGACCGCCTACAGGGTCGAGACCTGCAGCGCCAGCGGCCGGCGCGGGAGCTGTGCCGTCATGCTCACCTACGATCCGGGCAAGACCAACAATGCGAAAGACAAACCCTTCAGTTGGACGGACACGGTCTATCTCGTCCAGACGCCGGCGGGCTGGCGCGTGGACGACATCGGCTATGGCGGGACCTGGGACTTCGGCAACAAGGGCAAGATGAGCGATACCTTGAAAAGCGCGATCGCCGACGCAGGGAATTGATGGCCGAAAAACCCGTTCCCATCGCCGACACCGACGAAGACTGGCGCCGCAAGCTGTCGCCGGAAGCCTACCGCGTGCTGCGCCAGCACGGCACCGAACGGCCGGGAACGAGCCCCCTGAACGGCGAACATCGGCAAGGCACCTATCGATGCGCGGGCTGCGGAACCGAATTGTTCGCCTCCGATACCAAGTTCGATGCCCATTGCGGCTGGCCGAGCTTTCACACCGCCAAGCCCGGCGCGACCGAAAGCGCGATCGACACCAGCCATGGGATGGTGCGCACCGAGGTTCATTGCGCGCGCTGCGGCGGACATCTGGGTCATCTGTTCGATGACGGTCCGGCTCCCACCGGCCAGCGCTATTGCATGAACGGGGTGGCGCTCGCCTTCGAGCCCGAGAAGGACAGCTGATCAAAAAAAACGCGGAGCAGGTCACGCACCCGGCTCCGCGTTCGTCTGTTTCCTTGCTGCGCGCCGGCGCCTGCGCCGCGCGCAACAGGCTTACATCGTGTTGCCGCCTTCGGGCATGCCGCTATCCATCGGCGTGGCGGGGGCCTGAGCCTTGCGGCGCTTCGCCGTGCGCTTTGCCTTCTTGGCCGGAGCCTTGCGCGCCTTCTTGGCGTTGCGCGCACCGGCGCCGCGGCGGGCGGCGGCGCCGCGCTTCGCCTTGACCGCCTTGCGGCCGCTCTTCTTCGCCGTCCGCTTGGCCTTGGATTTCTTCTTCGCTTTACGTGCAGCCATGAGGGCCTCCTGAAATGAGATTCGCACAATGCGCGCGAAGCGTGAAACGAGCAAGCGTTTCGATGCGCAGGTCTACTTCGTCTTCATGGCTTCGAGGTGCTGCAGGATCGTCTTCACTTCGGCGGTGAGGGTCTCGAGCATCTCGGCCTGGCGGCGCGCGCGCGCCTCCTCGTCGGGCTCCTCCATGCCGATGTCCTCCTGGATGTCCTCGACGTCCTCCTTGAGGTCCTCGACGTTCTCGCCCAGCTCCTCGACGTTTTCGCCGAGCTCTTCGACGTTCTCGCCCAACTCCTCGATGTTCTCCTGGATGTCGCCGACGTCCTGCTCGACCTCCTTGAGGCTGGCGCTTTGGCGGTTGACGCTCATCTGGATGAAGATCGCAAGGTAGATGGCCTCCAGCGAGACCACATTGGTGAGGACCGCGAACATCAGGTCCCAGGCCACCAGCTTCAGCAGCGACACCGCAAAAAACGCCGCGAATACGAGGCTATGCAGCGCGAGCGAGGCGGGCGAACCGATCCAGACGATGAGCCTTTCGATGCCGCGCAGCGCGCCCTGGGCACCGTCCCGCACGGACGCATCTGCCAAGGGCGCGGCGAGGCCGGGCGTCTCATGCGCGCTTGGCGGCTGCATCGTGGCGATCCCTGCCCGGAAGCGGCGCGCACCCCGCGCCGTCGCCCCAATGCGCCGCAAAGCGGTCTCAAATCAAGTGGGAAATGCGTTCAGCGCTTGGCGGCGTTGGGCTGCACATAGCTCGCATAGACCCAGCCCTCGCGCAGCGGCGGCGTGACCGTGCGGATGTGCACCCAGTTGCCCTGGCGCTCCAACTCCTCCACCTCGGCAGCGCGCGGCAGCGCCGCCACCACGTCGCCGGTAAGGGCGGGCCGGCCGCGCAGATTGGCGCCGTGCAGCAGCGTCGCCGTCGCTTTGACGGGCGCGGGCGCCACGACAGGTTTGGCCTTGGCCGCCGGCGAAGGCTGCGCGATGCTCTGGCCGACGGCCGCGGCGCCATCAGGCCACAGAGCGTTCAAGATCGCGGGATCGAAGCGCTGCCAGGCCAGGACGCCGAACGCGGCGAGCGAGGCGACCAGCAAGGCATCGCGCAGGTTCCGCCGCAGCGTGCGTCCGCGCTCCCTCTCATCCATTTCCTCTTCGGCCTGGGTGCGCCATTCCTGCTCGGCCGCCTGCAAGGTCATGCGCGCGTCGGCGGTCCAGCGTTCGCGGGCATGCTCGCTGTCGAGCCTGAGCTGGGCGATCTCGGTTTCGCGTTCCGCCAGCACCGATTGCAGATGGCCGTGATCCTGGCGGAGCCTGCGGATGTCCTCCGCATCGCCGCGCTGGCGCAGCGCCTCGGCCTGCGCGCGCACCTCTTTGAGTTCCTGTTCGGTGTGCTTGAGCTTGTCGGACAGCCGCAGCAATGCACCCTGGGCCTGCTCCTGGATCTGGGTCTCGACGGCGAGCGCGCGCGCAGCCTCTTCGCGCTTCCAGGCCGCCAGCGCTTCGGCAAGGCGCCGTTCGGTCTCCTGGAGCCATTGGTCGCGGGCCTGTTCCAGCGCCGCTGCGGCCTTGACCAGGTCATGTTCGCGCGCGGCCAGCGCCCTCTTGGTATCTGCCAGCTCCGATGTCAGCCGCTCGCTTTCGCCGTCGCGGCGCGAAAGCGTCCGCGCCGCCTGTTCGGCGCGCTCGAGCTGGGCCTGAAGTTCGCCGATGTCGCCCTCACGATCGGCGAGGATGCCGTTGGCGTGAGCGAGATCGTCTTTCAGCCGTTCCATCTCGCTTTCGGCTTCGCGGCGCCGTGCTTCGGCAGCGGCCTGCACGCGGGCAAGGGCGCTCTCGCGCTTGCTCTCGCCATCGCGCTCCCAGGCCGCGCGCGCCTGCCTCAGGCGCTCGGCCTCGTCCCGGGCCCAAGCCTCGTGCGCGCGCTTCAGAGCCTCGCCGGCGCCGAACCGCGCCTCTTCCTGCGCCTGCGCCAGTTGAGCGTCCTGCTCCTTCAGCGCAGCGCGGAGCTTCGACACTTCCTCGCGCAGGCGCCGGCGTTCGGCTTCGTCGCTCCTGGCGCGCGCGGCCTCGGCTTCGGCGCGCGCGCGCTCCTTTTCGCGCTGGACGTCGTGCTGCGCGGGCAGTGTCTCCGCTTCGGCCAAGGCAAACCGGCGCGCTTCCGCTTCGTCGCGCGTGTCGGATGCGGGCCGCGGCTCAAGCTTGCGCGGCTTCAAGATCGCAGACAGCTCAGGCAGCGCAGCCGCCTTGGCGGGCGCGCCCAGGGCATAATCCAGAAGCGCCAGCGTCGTGCCGTCGCCGCCATCGACCCGCACGATGCGGACAGCGAGCGTGCGCGGTCCGGACTCCGCAGTGGCGGGATGATAGAGCAGCCCCTCCAACTCATCGGAGAACAGCGACCACGAGCGGTCGCCGTTGTTATGTCCCTTGGAAAGCCTGGCGCGCGGGGCCAGGCCTTCGACACGCAACGACAGGCGGCCGAACTTGCGGTAGGGCGCGATCAGCGGCGCCAGGTCGAGGGCGATGGCGGGCGGTGCCGGCTGCTCGGCCGACGGCGCCGCCACCCGCACTTTCGTCGCCACTCCAGCCATGCGTCGCGCCACGATCCTGTCTGCCGGCACAGAGTTTCCGGCGCTCTCCTTATACGTCCCCAAATGTGTTCGCCCGGTATCGGCCAGGGCGGAAGATCGATTCAAATTTTCCGCACGGCCGGAAGTTTTGACCCGGTGCGACGGGGACGAATTTTCCTGCATGAGGTGCTGCGCCCGCACGAATCCCTGGTTTCGCGCTGTTTTTCGCGTTGGCCCCAAGCTTGCTCCCCACCCAGGCGAAACGTCCGCCATGAGGGACAGTCATGACCACCATCCATGCCGCGAGCTTGATGATGCCGCGCCACGGCGTCGCGCCCAACGTCAAGGGCCTGCCGGTGATGAAGCTGGATCCCAACACCCAGCCGAGCGCCGGCGCGAACCTCCAGGGCCTGCCGGTCATGAAGGTCGGCCCCGCCGACGGTGGCAAACCCGCGGCCAACGCGAACGGACTGCCGGTGATGAAGCTGGGCAGCCCGCTCAATACGAGCGCGAGCGCCAACGGTCTGCCCGTGATGCAGGTCGAGCCCGAGAACGCCAACAGCGGTCCCTGCGCCAACACCAACGGCCTGCCGATCATGCAGGTCGATCCCGGCAGCAAGACCAAGAGCGGCACGGTGCAGAGCTCGACCGACGGCGATGGCAGCTTCACCAAGACCACCTCGACGGTCGACGGCCACAAGACCGTCGCCACCACGGTCACCTATGCGGACGGCAAGACGGTCACGCATGAGCGCAGCGTGACCCTCAATCCCGACGGCAGCAAGACGATCACCGTCACCAATGGGAACGGCAAGACCAAGACGATCACCGAATCCGAGACCAAGAACACCGACGGCTCGGTCTCGATCGACAAGCAGGTGACCAAAGCCAATGGCGACGTCACCAACGTCTCCGGCACGGTGATGAAGGTCAACGGCCAGACCGAGAAGCAACTCACCCTGACCAATGCCAAAGGCCAGACCGAGACGGTCGATTCGACGTCCAGCCGCACCGGCAACATCGTCATGCACAGCCGCACCGGGACCGGCTATGACGGCCACAGCATCGACAAGACCTCGACCTGGACGACCTACGCCTGAGCTCCGTGGACGGCGGCGCCTGAATCAGGCGCCGCCAGGTCCTCGCAGCCCTGCTGACTGCCGAAGCGGCAGGCATAGGCGCGGGTGAATTCCGCGCCGAGCAGGAAGATCTGCGCCGAGTAGTAGACCCACATCAACAGCACGATGAGCCCGCCGGCGGCGCCATAGGGCTTGGCCATCATGCTGGCGCCCAGCACCCAGCCCAGCAGCAATTGCCCGAGCTCGAAGAAGACCGCGGTGACGCAGGCGCCCGCGATGACGTCGCGCCAGAGGAGGCTGCGGTTCGGCAGGATCTTGTAGATCGCCGCGAACAGCAGCGCCGCGAGCAGGAACGAGACGCCGGCATTCAAGAGCGCCAGCGTGAACTGCGTCAGCGCGGTGTCCATGGCGATGCGGTGCTGCAGCGCGGTCAGCATGCTGGTCACCAGCATGGAGAGCATGAGCAGGACGCCGAGCGCCAAGACCAGCGCCAGGCTCATGGCCCGGCCGCGCAGCAATCTGGGCAGCACCGGACCTTTTGCCGGCGCGTGCCAGATGACGTTGAGCGCGTCCTCCATTTCCCCGAATACGCCCGACACGGTCAGCAGCAGCATGACCACCCCCATGATGCCGCCGATGATGCCGGTGGAACTCCCGCGCGCATTGCGGATCGCGGCTTCCAACAGCGTCACGCCGTCATGGCTGAGGACATGGCCGAGCTGGCCCAGGATGGCCTCACGCGCCTCGGTGCGGCCCATGACGATGCCGGCGATGGTGACGAGGATGTAAAGCAACGGCGCGATGGCCGTGACGATGTAGAAGGCGATCGCGGCGCCGCGGCTGAGCGCCCCGTCGCTCAGGAAGCCACTGATCGCGCCGCGCAGCAGCGCCCAAAGTTCCCGGAGCATGGAATTGCCAAAGTCTGCGGCGAGGAAACGTGGCCGGCCCCGCCCTTGTTCCCCGCGTGCATCCCTGCGCCGCCGCAAGCGTTTTTATCTAGCCGGTTCAAGGGCGAGGCCTGCTGTGAGCGCATCCACTTTCGATTCCAGACCGCCGCCCTGGGGCTTCCGCATGCACCCGGCGCTGTGGACGCTCGGCGGCGTCCTGGGCGTGCTCCTGTGCCTCGTGTTGCTGCTGAACTTTCTCGGTGCCAACGCGTTGCGCGGCCCGATCGCGCGCTACGCGTCCCACCGCCTGGGCCGCACGATCCATATCGAAGGCAACCTGAAGCTCCATCTCTTCAGCTTCACGCCCGGCCTCGCCGCCGAGCGCGTCACCGCCGACAACCCGTCCTGGGCCGGCGGCGGCCATGCGGCCGAGATCGGACGCTTCGCAGGCTCGGTGAAGCTGCTTCCGCTGTTCGCGGGACGCACCATCGTGCCCGATCTCGAATTCGACGATGCCCATGTGCTGTGGGTGCGCGACGCGCAGGGCCGCTCCAACTGGGCATCGTCGGATTCCTCCGGCGGCACCAAGCTGCCCGCCATTCGCCATCTCGTGGTGCGCAACGGCCATCTCACCATCGACGACCGCGTGCGCCACATGCGCTTCGACGGCACCATTGCCTCGAACGAGCAGGCCGGCGCCCATGGCGGCTCGTTCCAGCTCTCCGGCTTCGGCACCCTCAACGGCAACCGCTTCAGCGCCGAAGCCCATGGCGGTGCGCTGATTCACGTCGATATCGACCGGCCTTACCATTTCGCGGCCGATGTCCGCTCCGGCGCGACCCATGTCGCCGTCGACGGCCAGCTGGCGCGGCCGTTCCATCTCGGCCAAGTGTCGGCGACGGCCAGTTTCGAGGGGCCGAGCCTGCGCGATCTCTACGACCTGACCGGCATCGCTTTTCCGTCGACCCCGGCCTATCGCGTCTCCGGCCACATCGTGCGCGATGGCGCGCATTACCGGCTCACCGACATCGACGGAAAGGTCGGCGGCTCCGACCTGCACGGCACCCTCGATGTCGATGCAAGCCAAACGCCGATGTTCGTCCAGGCGGCGCTGACATCGAAGCGCCTGCGCTTCGTCGATCTCGGCCCGCTGATCGGCGCGCATCGCAGCGCCGAAGCGTCGAAAGCGACACAGGTCAAAGCAGGTGCCAAGGCGGGCGCCTCCGCGGCCAAAGTCGACGTCCTGCCCGACGCGCCGCTGGACGTGACGCGCGTGCGGCAGATGAACGCCGATGTGCGCTATGACGCCGGCAGCATCGAGAGCCGCGATTTCCCGCTGCGCGACCTCCACACCCATGTGGTGCTCAAGGACGGCGTCCTGACGCTCGATCCGCTCACCTTCGATTTCGTGCGCGGCAAGCTGGCCGGCATGCTGCGCATCGACGCGCGCAACGACGTTCCGGTGACCGACGTCGACGCGCGGCTGAGCGACATCCATCTCGAGCAGTTCTTCAAGGGCAATCCGCCCGCCGTCGAAGGCCTGCTGGTGGCGCGCGCCAAGCTGCATGGCAGCGGCAACACCGTGCGCAAGGCCGCCGCCACGGCAAACGGCGCCGTCAGCTTCGTGGTGCCGAGCGGGGGCCTGCGCCAATCCTTCGCCGAGCTCACCGGGATCGATCTCGTCAACGGGCTCGGCCTGATGCTGAGCGGCGACAAGAGCCAGACCGGCGTGCGCTGCGGCGTGCTGCAATTCAGCGCCAGGGGCGGCGTGCTGAGCGCGCAGCGCTTCACCATCGACACCGACCCCGTGCTGATCGAAGGCCAGGGCAGAATCGATCTCAAGGACGAGCGGCTCGCTCTGCAGATCTCCGGACACCCGAAGAAATTCCGCATCGGCCGGCTGCGCGCGCCGATCACCATTGACGGCACGCTCGGCCATCCGGACATCGGGCTCAAAGCCAGCGCGGCGCTGGGCCAGGGCGGGGTTGCGACAGCGCTGGCGGTGCTCAATCCGATCGCGGCCCTGCTCGCCTTCGTCGATCCGGGCCTTGCCAAGGACGCCAATTGTTCGGCGCTGGTGCAGTCGGCGGCGAACGGCCCCGCCCCGGTCAAGGCCAAGAAATCCAGCAAGAGCTGATTGGGCATGGCGCGGGGGCGCGCTATCACGGCGCCATGGTGAAGCCGCACGAGGTCCTCTGCCGCTCGCCGGCGGGCCTTTATTGTCCGCCGGGCGACTTCTATATCGATCCCGTCCGGCCGGTGAAGCGCGCCGTCATCACCCATGGCCATTCCGATCACGCGCGCATGGGCCATGAGAGCGTGCTGGCGACGGCGGAGACGCTCGCCATCATGGCCGCGCGCATGGGCGAAGGCTTTTCCGGCGCGACGCAGGCCTTGCGCTATGGCGAGGTCGTGGCGCGCGACGGCGTCGAGGTGTCGCTCCATCCCGCGGGCCACATTCTCGGATCCGCACAGGTCAAGGTCCGTGCCCGGGGACTGTGCGTAGCGGTCTCCGGCGACTACAAGCGCCGGCGCGATCCGACCTGCGCGGCGTTCGAGCCGCAGCGCTGCGACGTCTTCGTCACCGAGGCCACTTTCGGCATTCCGGTGTTCAACTTTCCCGACGATGGCGGCGAGGCGGCGCGCCTGCTGAAATCGGTAGCGCAGTTCCCGGAGCGCAGCCATCTCGTCGGCGCCTATGCGCTCGGCAAGGCGCAGCGGCTGATCCTGCTGCTGCGCGAAGCCGGCTACCACGAAACCATCTTCGTCCATGGCGCCGTCGAAGCCATGAACGCGCTCTATGGCCGTTTCGGAATCGATCTGGGTCCGCTCGCGCCGGCGACGGTGGACAAGGCCAAGCGCGGCGATTTCGCCGGCGCCATCGTCGTCGCGCCGCCATCGGCCATCGACGACCGCTGGTCGCGACGCTTCGCCGATCCCTTGCCCGCCTTTGCCTCGGGCTGGATGCGCGTGCGCGCCCGCGCGCGCCAGCGCCAGGTCGAACTGCCGCTGGTGATCTCCGACCATGCCGACTGGAACGAGCTCACCGCCACCATCCGCGAGGTCGAGGCGGACGAGATCTGGATCACGCACGGCAACGAGGAGGCGCTGCTGCGCTGGTGCGCGCTGGGCGGCCAGAAGGCGCGCGCGCTGTCGCTGGTCGGCTACGACGCGGACGAGGGCGAAGGCTGATGCGCGCCTTCGCCCTGCTGCTCGACCGGCTGGCCTTCACGCCGCAGCGCAACGGCAAGCTCACCCTGCTCCGGGACTTCATGCGCGAGCGGCCCGATCCGGAACGCGGCTGGGCGCTGGCGGCGCTGGCCGGCGAACTCGTCTTCGATGCCGCCAAGCCCGCCTTCATCCGCAAGGCGGTGGAAGCGCGCATGGACGCGCAACTGTTCGCGATGTCCTACGACTATGTGGGCGACCTGGCGGAGACCGCGGCGCTGGTCTGGCCGGCAAAACAAGGCGCCAACCCCGGACTTGATCCGGGGGAACCCGAGCTCACCGAAGTGGTGGAGAGCCTGCAGACCGCCTCGCGCGCCGAGGTTCAGCGCCTGCTGGAATCCTGGCTCGATGCGCTCGATGCCGACGGCCGCTGGGCGCTGCTCAAGCTCTTGACCGGCGGCCTGCGCGTCGGCGTCTCGGCCAGGCTCGCCAAGCAGGCACTCGCCGCGATGGGCGGCGTCGCCGTCAGCGAGATCGAGGAAGTCTGGCACAGCCAACATGCTCCGTATGAAGACTTGTTTGCCTGGCTCGAGAAGCGCAGCGAAAAACCCTCCGCCGCCGCCGCCGGACGCTTCCGGCCGGTGATGCTGGCGCAGGCGATCGAGGCGGACGACTTCGCCAAGCTCGATCCCGCCGACTATGCCGCGGAATGGAAATGGGACGGCGTCCGCGTCCAGGCGGTGAACGAAGGCGGCCAGCGCCGCCTCTACAGCCGCACCGGCGATGACATCGCCAAAGCCTTTCCGGACGTGCTCGACTTCCTCGCTTTCGACGGCGTGCTCGACGGCGAATTGCTGGTGCTGATCGACGGCCATGTGCAATCGTTCTCCGACCTGCAGCAGCGCCTCAACCGCAAAACCGCCGACGCCAAGCTGCGCGCCAAATTTCCCGCCGGCATCCGCGCCTACGATCTCCTGTTCGAAGGCGACGACGATCTGCGCACCTTGCCCTTCCGCGCGCGGCGCAAGCGCCTTGAGGATTTCGTCCGGCGCGCGAACTCGCCGCGCATCGATCTGTCGCCCTTGCAGCCCTTCGCGAGCTGGGAGGAGCTTGGACGGTTGCGCGCCGCGCCGCCGCCGGGCGACGCGCGCCTGGCCGAAGGATTGATGCTCAAGCGCTGGGATTCGATCTACGAGGCCGGCCGTCCCAAGGGCCCCTGGTTCAAATGGAAGCGCGATCCGCATCTCATCGACGCGGTCTTGATGTATGCCCAGCGCGGCCACGGCAAGCGCTCGGGCTATTATTCCGACTATACCTTCGGGGTCTGGCGCGAGGACGCCAATGGCGAGCGCAGCCTGACCCCGGTGGGCAAGGCCTATTTCGGCTTCACCGACGAGGAGCTCAAGCGCATCGACAAATTCGTCCGCGACAACACGGTGGAGCGCTTCGGGCCGGTGCGCGTGGTGCGCGCGGGCAAGGATTTCGGCCTGGTCCTCGAAGTGGCGTTCGAAGGCCTGCAGCGCTCGGCGCGGCACAAATCCGGCGTCGCCATGCGCTTCCCCCGCATCAGCCGCCTGCGCTGGGACAAGCCCGCGCGCGAGGCCGACGAGCTCGCGACGCTGGAGCGGATGCTCGACGCGGAGCGCTGAAACCGAGGTTCAATTCGGTTTTGCTCTGCATCACTGCTCAAAATCGAGGTTCAATTCCGCACCGCCTGCAGCAATGCGTAAAATCGAGGTTCAATTCCCGTCCATCTTCTCGTCATGGCCGGGCGTCCTGACGCTGTCGCTACGACCCCGGCCATCCAGATGTTCACGCGGAGCCGCGGAAAATCGCGGAGGAAAAACGCAACTCCGCGGCTCCGCGCCTCCGCGTGCAAATCTTTCGGGGCTGGATGGCCGCCTCAGGGGGCGGCCACGACGGAAGAGGAAATTCGAATTCAATTCGGGCGGAAGCGGGCCCGCGCAAATTCGCTCCCCATTTCAGACGCAATACACCCGTCGATCGGGACGCGAGGCTTTTTTTGTGCATCGCAGCAAGCGGCGAAAATTATTTTCCGGATGGGTCCGTGGCGGTCGTCCTTTGCTGTCGGAGGCGCAGGAAAGCCCGCCGCGCGGCGCTTCTTCGCGCACCGCCGGATGAGCGTTCCTTGCTCTCACACCTTTGGGGATTTAGCCGAAATGGGGTTTCGACCGTGACGGTTCAAGGGGGTGTCGCAGATTTATTTTCGCTGCGCCGCACCTACCCGTTCACCACCGTGCCGCCATTGGGGTGGAGCACCTGGCCGGTCATGTAGGAGGCCTCTTCGCAGGCGAGGAAGACGAAGCAGGGCGCGACCTCGTTGGGCTGGCCGGCGCGGCCCATCGGCGCGTGGGCGCCGTGCTCGGCGGTCTCCTTGTCGTCGAAGGAGGCGGGGATCAGCGGCGTCCAGATCGGGCCGGGCGCCACCGCGTTGACGCGGATCTTCCTTTCGACCAGCGCCTGGGACAGCGAGCGCGTGAAGCTGACGATGGCGCCCTTGGTGGCGGAATAATCGATCAGCTCCTTCTTGCCCTTGTACGCTGTGATCGAGGCGGTGTTCACGATCGCTGCGCCCTCGCGCATGTATTCGAGCGCGGCTTTGGCCATGTAGAAATAGCCGAAGATGTTGGTCTGGAAGGTGCGCTGGAGCTGTTCCTGCGAGATGTCGAGCGCGCCGCCGCCATCGCCCTCGTGCTGCTCCGCGGCGTTGTTGACGAGGACATCCAGGCGGTCGAAGGCCTCGATGACGCGGCCCACCGCTTCCCTGCAGAACTCTTCCTTGGCCACGTCGCCCGCAATCAAAAGACAACTGCGCCCCTCGCGCTCGACATAACGCTTGGTCTCCTCCGCGTCGTCGTGCTCGTCTAGATAGACGATGGCGATGTCGGCGCCCTCGCGCGCCATGTGCACGGCGACGGCGCGGCCGATTCCGGAATCGCCGCCGGTGATGAGCGCGACCTTGCCCTTGAGCTTGTCCGCGCCCTTGAAGCGCGGCAGGAATTCCGGCTTGGGCTGCATCTTGGCTTCCGAGCCCGGCTGGCGGGATTGCCGCTGCGGCGGCTGTTTGTGCTGGGCTTGGCTCATGATTGTTTCCACTTCGCGGCTGCAAGGAGAAAACGCGCGGGCCTCAGCCTTGGTGGCCGTGCCGCAAGGCCAAGGGCAATGCGAACCACAGCGCGATCAGGAAAGCGCCCGCGACGCCAGCCCCCACCGCCGCGACCGCCTTGTCGCCGAGCATCTTGAAAGCGGCGACATAGAAGTCGAGCGCGATGCCGAGCGCGACCGGGATCAGTGCCAGGGTGACGATCGCCGAGCCGATGGCGTGAAAACGCTGCGTGTCGCGGCCATCAAAGGCGATGCGATGCACCGCCGCCGGCGTCAGCAGCATCATGACCGCGACCGCGACCGCGACCAGGGCGCTGAAGTGGATGGCGCGGTCCACAGGGGCCAGCTTGGCGAAGCTGCCCGTCATGGTGACGACGAGCTGGAAACCGAGCAGCGCCTGCGCACCGGGAAGGATGACGCGGCTCTCGGTCAGGAGCTGTTCGATCTTGTGATGCAGGTCGGTCTTGGTCTGTTGCGGCACGGCGTTCTCCAAGTCGCTCTTGGAAACGAACGGGCGCAGCGCTTCGCCCAATCCATAGAGCAGCAGAAATGCGGCCGCGGCGACGGCGGCGGCGATGCCGAGCGCGGTCTGCGATCCCAGGAAGCGCTCCAGCACCACGAACATGTCGCAGCCGATGGCGACCGCAAACGGCGCCAGCGCGATGTTGGCGAACCGGGCCGAGACGCGCAGGATGCGCCTCGTCGCCTCGCCGTGCTCGACCAGCCGGTGCTGGCTGGGGGCTGCGATCAGAAGGCCCAAGGTGAGCACGAGGAGCGAGAGTGCCGCGGCGTCGGCGAGCTTGGCCTGGCGCGAGAGCGTGTCGAATTCTTCCTGGAACACGCCGTGGAACTGGAAGCCGAACAGCACCTGCACGCCGAGCATCTGCATGCGCAGTTCGTCGAGCGCGATCTTGACGGTGTCTTGAAGCGCAGCCAACGCGCCGCGCGGTTATGAGGATTTCTTCTTGCGGCGGCCGCGCGTGCTCTTCTTCTTGCGCGGCACCTTCTTGCCCTTCTTGCGCGCTTCCGAAAGTCCGATCGCGATCGCCTGCTTGCGGCTCTTCACCGTGCCGCCGCGCCCGCCCTTGCCGCGTTTGAGCTTGCCCTTCTTCTTGCGGCGCATGGCGCTTTCGACGTCCTTGCCGGCGCTGCGCGAATATTTTCTCGCCATGTGATCTCCTTGCGAATTCAGGGGATAACGCACAAGCCGCGCAAGCGTTCGCCGGCGGCAAGGACCCAAATCAGGCGATGAGTTCCGCTATCGCGGCGCGGAAGCGCGCGGCGATGCGGGTGCGGTCCTTGTGGCGGCCGCCCTCGACCAGCCGTGTTCCGTTGCGCCACACGCAGTCCACCGCGCCCGATCCGGCGGCAAAGATCCAGCTGTCGATGAGCGCATCGCCGCTCTTGTGCAGCAGCGAGGGATGGTGCGGATCCAGGCTCACCAAATCCGCAGCCATGTCGGCGCCGAGCGCCTGCACCCCGCCCGCGAGCGCCGCGTGCAGCAGCGTTGCGCCGCTGGAGGCCCCTTCGCGGGCGGCGGCCACATTGCGCGCGCGCCGCGCGAGGCGCTGGCCGTATTCGAGCAGACGCAGTTCTTCGGCGAGATCGATGCGCACATTCGAATCTGTTCCGATGCCGATGCGGCCATGGGCGGCGAGATAGTCGGGCAGCGCGAACAATCCGTCGCCGAGATTGGCTTCCGTGATCGGGCACAGTCCCGCGACCGCGCCGCTTGCCGCCAGGCCCCCGGTTTCATTCCGGTCCATATGCGTCGCGTGCACCAGGCACCAGCGCGCATCCACCGGCAGATGATCGAGCAGCCACCGCACCGGGCGCGCGCCCGACCAGGCGAGGCAGTCGTCGACCTCCCTGGTCTGCTCCGCGATGTGGATGTGCACGGGCCCAGGCAGGCGCGCGAGCGCAGTGAGTTCCTCCGGCGTGACGGCTCTGAGGCTGTGCGGCGCAATGCCGAGCGCGGCGTCGCCCAAGGGACGCAGATGCGTCCCGCAGCGCGCCAGCAGCGTCTCGTATTCCGCAAGGGTCGATACGAAGCGCCTCTGCTCGCCGTTCGGCGCGGCGCCGCCGAAGCCGGAATGCGCATAGAAGACCGGCAGCAGGGTCAGGCCGATTCCGGTCTGCGCGGCGGCGGCCGCGATGCGTCCGCTCATCTCCGCGGCATCGTCGTACCGGTTGCCGTCGGGGGCGCGATGCAGATAGTGGAATTCGCCGGCGCGGGTGAAGCCGCACTCCAGCATCTCGACATAGGTTTGCGCCGCGACGGCCTCGAGCGCATCCGGCCCGATGCGGCCGGCGAAGCGGTACATCGCCGTGCGCCAGGTCCAGAAATTGTCGCCGCCGGGACCGGCGGTCTCGGCCAGTCCCGCCATCGCGCGCTGGAAGGCATGGCTGTGAAGATTGCCGATGCCGGGGACGGCGATGGCATGGACTTCGTCGGCCGGTTCCGCATCGACACCGGGCTGGATTGTCGGCGCGCCCATGCCATCAAAGCGAAAGCGCACCCGCTCCGCCCAGCCCGTGGGCAGCAGCGCCTGCGCGAACCAAAGCTGGACAGAGCTCATGGCCGCACTCTATGCGTTGGACGCAAGGCGCGACAGAGCCATGGCGGACAAGACGGACTGGCTGGAGATCGGACGGGGCAGGGCACCGCTCGTCGTCGCGTTCCCCCATACCGGCAGCGAGATTCCGGACGACCTCGCGGACGGCTTCGTCTCGCTGTGGCAGGCGCGGCGCGACGCCGATTGGTGGGTCGACAGGCTCTACGATTTCGTCGCCGCGATGGATGTCACCACGGTGCGCACGCGGCTGTCGCGCAGCGTCATCGACGTCAACCGCGATCCCTCGGGCCGCTCGCTCTATCCCGGACAAGCGACGACGGAACTGTGTCCCACGACGGATTTCGACGGCACGGCGCTCTATCGCTCCGGCCTCGCGCCGGACGCGGACGAGATCGCGCGTCGGCGGCGTCTCTTTTTCGAGCCCTATCATGCGGCGCTCGAGGCCGAGATCGAACGCTTGCGCGCGCGGCACGGGCGCGTGGTTCTGTTCGACGCCCATTCCATCCGCTCGCGCATCCCGCGCCTGTTCGAAGGCGAACTGCCGCAGTTCAACATCGGCAGCAACGGCGGCAGGAGCTGTGCGCGTGATCTCAGCGATGCGGTTGCGCGTGTTTGCGCTTCAAGCGCCTACAGCTTCGTCGTCGACGGGCGCTTCAAGGGCGGCTGGACGACGCGTCATTACGGCGCGCCGGACAACGGCGTCCATGCCATCCAGCTCGAACTCGCCTGCCGCGGCTATATGGACGAGCCCGAGGTTCCTTCGCCGCAGAATTGGCCCGCGCCTTACGATCCTGCGCGCGCGGGTGCTCTGCGCGGCGTGCTCAAGCGCGTCATCGCGGCCTGTCTCGCCTTCGCCGGGCAAGGCTGATGCGCATCCTGCGCGCGGCCGAGCGCAGGGCCGTGCCGTGGAAGAACGGCGGCGGCACGACGCGCGAGATTGCCGTCTTTCCGCCGGGGTCAGACTTCGCGACTTTCCTTTGGCGCCTGAGCATCGCGGAAGTGACGCAGCCGGGACCGTTCTCGCATTTCGAGAATATCGACCGCCATTTCGCGGTACTCGCCGGCCGCGTGCGGCTCGTGTTCCCGCACGGGACACAAGATTGCGACGCGCACTCCGAGCCGATCGTCTTTGCCGGTGAGACGCCTTGCCACGCCACGCCGCTGGACGGGCCGGTCACCGACCTCAATCTGATGCTGCGGCGCGGCCGCGTGCAGGCTTCGATGCAGCGTGTCTCGGGGCGTACACGCTTGGGGGGCGGTACCTCGATCGTCGTGGCGCCGCAAGCGCTGTCGCTGCGCGTCGGCGGCCGCACAGTGGCGCTCGAAAAACACGACGCTGCGTTGTTCGACGAACCGTGCGAGCTCGACATCGGCGCCCCGGCGCTCATCATCGCGATTCCGTGATCGGCGCGCCTGTTCGCCGCACGCAGGACCTGTTAGCCTCGCCGCAGCAAGAGAGGTCCCGTCCATGCCGCGTTTGTTCGCCGTTCTGCTCGCGCTTTGTTTTACCCTGCCCGCTTCCGCTCAGACGATGAAGCGTCTCACCCATCAGCCGCCGGACGGCGCGCTGATCACCTTCCAGCTCACCGACGGCACGGTGATGGCGCAGGGCTTCGGCGAGTCCGACTGGTACGTGCTGACCCCCGACAGCAAGGGCAGCTATCTGAACGGAACCTGGAAGCGCGTCGCCGACCTGCCGTCCGGCTACCAGCCGCTCTATTTCGCCTCTGCGGTGCTCGCCGACGGAAGGCTCGCCATCATCGGCGGGGAATATCTCTTCGATCAATTCTCGTTCACCAATCTCGGCGCGATCTACGATCCGCTGGCGAACAAATGGACTTCGCTCGACCATCCCCAGGGCTGGACGAATATCGGCGACTCGCCGTCCGCGGTGCTGCCCGACGGCCGTTTCCTCGTCGGCGACAAATTCAAGAAGCAGTTCGCCGCGCTCGATCCGGCGACCCTGAAATGGACGGCGCTGCCCAACACCGGCAAGAACGATTTCAACGCTGAGGAAGGCTGGACCTTGCTGCCCGACGGCACGATCCTGACCTTCGACGTCAAGGACCATCCCAAATCCGAGCGCTATCTTCCCGACCAGGGCAAATGGGTGAACGCGGGCGACATCCCCGCCGATCTGTGGGAGCCGCAGAATTGCTGCGGCAATTGCATTCCATACGGGCCCAAGAACAAGTGCTACGATCCGCCGGGCGAAGTCGGGCCGGCGATCCTGCGTCCGGACGGCACGGTGTTCGCAGCCGGCGGCAAGGCCAGCAGCCAGAGCAATGCCCACACCGACATCTGGACGCCGCCGAGCGGAGGCGACCGCAAGGGCCACTGGACCCCGGGTCCGGATTTTCCCAGCAACGAGGATTGCGGCGACACCTTCGCCTCGCTCCTGCCGAACGGCAACGTGCTGGTCGAATGCCTGTCGGGCACGCTCTATGAATTCGACGGCACGCATCTGACCAAGGAGCCGTTCAGCAACGGCGGTCCGCTGATGGTGCTGCCGACGGGCGAGGTCCTCATCGGCGGCAGCTATGTCTACCAGTCGACGGGCGGCGCGCAGGCCGCCTGGGCGCCCACCATCGCGGATTTTCCCTCCAGCGTGACGCGCGGCCAGAGCTATCAGATCGCCGGAACCCAGTTCAACGGCCTGAGCCAGGCCAACGCCTTCGGCGACGAGGACGAGACCCAGACCAACTATCCGCTGGTGCGCATCACCAACAATGCCACGGGCGATGTTGCCTACGCCCGCACCCACGACCACAGCACGATGGGCGTGGCGACGGGTGGGACGCCGGTGTCGACCAATTTCGACGTGCCGGCGAACATGGAGACGGGGCCGAGCACGCTTGTCGTCGTCGCCAACGGCATCGCGTCGGCGCCGGTGGCTCTGACGGTGAATTAGAAAAAAACGATTCTCCCCCGCTTGCGGGGGAGGTGGCGCGAAGCGCCGGAGGGGGCGTGCCACATGCTCCCCCTCCGCCTCGCTGGCGCTCGGCACCTCCCCCGTAAACGGGGGAGGTTGATTCTTCTTCGCCGAATGAGATTTGCTGCGATCAGCTGGCCCGCCGTGCCTGGCGCTCCATCCGGCGCACGACCAGCGGATGGAAGTGGCCGCGGTAGCGCGCCTGCACCACCGGCAGCTTCCAGTCCGAGGCGGAGAGCCGCCCGCGGCAGGTGCGCGCACCGCAGCGGCAGCGTTCGCAATCCCACAGATAGTCGTCCTCGTCGAAATTCCAGGTGCCCTGGTCGAGCGTGATCTCCTCGCCGGCGGCGATGTTGCGGCGCGCGACCAAGCTCACCTCGTCGGCGAGCCACGCATTGGCATCGCAGCAATGGTTGAGGTTCTCGTCGAGACTGGGGCGCGGATCGCTCCTGGACAGCGCCAGCCAGGTGCCGTCGGCGACCGCCCAGATCGAGCGCGGGCGATACAGCGCGCTGTCGATGCCGGCGCGGGTGATCGTCTCGCCGCCGAACTCCATCAGCTTCTCGCCGGTGCGGAACGGCTTGCCGGCGATCGCGCCCTCGCCATGGATGGCGGATTTGCCGCCGCGCAGCGCGGGATGAATCCAGGATCGGGAGAGGTAGAGGCGCGTCAGCATGGCCGGGCGAATCAACGATGGAGTCGTTCCAGGGTATGCAGAATTCGCATGCTTGGCGATCCGTGGACGGATGTCCCGGTTCGGCACCGCCGAACGAAGCGTTAACGAGGCGACGGCAATACTGCAGGGATGAGCCTGCACGTCCTTCAACCCAAGTCGACATTCGCGCCCGCGCGGTCGCGGTCGCCTGAAAGCCTGGCGTTCGAGGCGTTCTGGCGCGATCTTCCCAAGGACGGGCTTGTTCCCGCCCGCAGCGCCTTCCATCCGCGCGACGCGGCGCAGTTCCTGCGCGATCTGCTGCTGGTCGAAGTGCCGCCGCCCGGCGCGCGCCGCATCAAGATCCGGCTTGCCGGATCCGGCTTCGAGGCGCAGGTGCGCGGAAGCATCACCGGCCACGATTATCTCGAGTTCCTGCCGCCACCTTATCACGACGCGGCGCTGCAATCGGCGCGCCTCATCGCCGGCCAGCCTTGCGGCTTGTGGCAGATGACCAACGTCCACTACCGCCGCGGCACGTCGCAGATGCTGGAGATCACCGCCTTCCCGCTCGGCGGCGGCGGCGGTAGAGCGCCGCTGATCGTGGCGCTCTCGCGCGGCACCGCCAGCTTCCAGATGGCCGCCCAGATCCCGGCAACGGTCATGATGGCCGACACCGCGCAGGAATACGCCTTCCTGGACATCGGCGCCGGCGTACCCGCTTGGGACGCGTGACGCCGCCCTCGCTGGCGGCTGACCGGCGGGAGTTTTTGCTCGGATGAACCTCCCCCGCGCGGGAGGCGGACATCATCGCCCGGTCATGGCTCCTGGCGAATCTGGTCGACCTCGCGGTCGAGCCGGTTGAGCTCGTTGCGAATTTCCTGGCGGTCCCAGTACGGCAGGTTCCAGCCATGCTTCTGGAACTCGCGGGCCTGGTGCTGCCGAATTTGCTGCAGTTCGGCGAACAACGCCTGGGCGTCTTCGCGCTCGATCATGTCGTCGCGCACCGCCTGCCAGATTTCCCCGCGGATGTGTTGCTCCGCGCCACGGTACTCGGGGTAGCCGTAGAAGCTCGGGCCATACAAGGCGCCATAGCCGCCGTAGTAATCGCCTGTTCCGCGATCGTAGTAGGTGCCGCCGTCACGGTCGTAACCGCCATCGTAGTAGCCTTGCGCCAATGTGGGAGTGGCCAAGCCGGCCAGCGCCAAAACCGCCAAGCTCGTCGTGAGGATTTTCATCTTCTTCTCCTGTCGAGCGCGCGGTTCGAACCGCGCAACGACGGGATTGAGCGCGAAATCGTCTGAACGCTCGCGGAATCCGCCTTTCATCCGTCGTTCAGCTTCGCGGCGGGGATCTCATTCTCCAGCACCGCCACGTATCCGCATCGGTGCAGGACAGGGGAAAATATGTTTTGCACGGGAATGGCGCACCCGGCAGGATTCGAACCTGCGACCTTCGCCTTCGGAGGGCGACACTCTATCCAGCTGAGCTACGGGTGCGTTAGGATCGCTGTATAGCCGCTCGTCCTGGAGATGTCATGCGCCACTCCTTTCTCTCCTGCGCGCTCGCTGTCGCGTTCGCAGTCGGCGTCGCCGGCACCGCGGAGGCCGGGCGCGCAATCATCGTGCACGACTTCCAGGGCGGCGCCGACGGCGCCCATCCCTTTGGCGGAATGGTGCAGGACGCCTCGGGCGATTTTTATGGAACGACCGGCGCCGGCGGCGGCGGGCCCTGTGGCGGCGGCTGCGGCACGCTGTTCAAGATCGGCCGGCATGGCAGCCACACGGTGGTCTACGATTTCACCGGCGGCGCCGATGGCTACGCGCCCGATGCCGATCTGGTCGGCGATGCAAACGGCAACATCTACGGCACCACCGCCCAGGGCAATTCCGGAGACGGCAGCATCTTCCTGCAGCCGCCCAAAGGCCCGCTCCAGGTGCTGCATAGCTTCGCCAGCGGCGAAGGCTCCCCGAGCGGACGGTTGTGGGTGGCGGCGAACGGCGACATCTACGGCACGACGATCAGCGGCGGCGCCGCCACGGACGGCACGATCTTCAAGCTGTCGGCGGGAACGCTGAGCACGCTCTACACCTTTCGCGGCGAAGAGGACGGACGCTGGCCGCACGGCGTCGTCATGGATGGCGGCGGCACCCTCTTCGGCGCGACGCAGAACGGCGCCGATCCGAGCTGCAATTGCGGCGCGGTGTTCGCGCTCTCGCCGGACGGCGCGTTCTCGGTGCTGCACACCTTCCTCGGCAGGAAGGACGGCGGCCAGCCGGTCGGCGGCCTGACCTTGACGGCCGCGGGCATCGTCGGCACGGCGTATTACGGCGGCGACCGCCAAGGCAGCGGCGTGATCTTCCGCATCGCCGCCGATGGCAGCTTCAGCGTCCTGCACACCTTCACGCGACGGTCGGACGGCGCTCATCCCGCCGCCGTGCTGACGGCCGACAGCAGCGGCGATCTCTATGGCACGGCGCAGATGGGCGGCGGCTGCCGAGCGCTCGATCTGGGCTGCGGCACCGCGTTCCGGCTCGCTGCCGACGGCACATTCACGGTGCTGCACAAATTCGAAGACGGCAGCGACGGCCGTTCACCGACCGCGCCGCTCATTCTCTCCGGCGCGAGCGTCTACGGAACCGCCGCCTGGGGCGGAACCGCCTGCACGAACGGGTGCGGCGTGGTCTTCCGCATCGCCAACAACAATTGAAAGCGGCCCGGTTCCGGAAGCCTGCGTTGCCGGCGGCCATTTAACCTTCGCCGCGAAGGCACGCGCCGGGAACGCCGCGCGGCACAGGCCGTTTTCCTTACAGCCCATCAGCAAAGGATCCACCATGACCGCCAAGCTCCTCCTCCTCGCCGCATCTGTCGCCGTCCTGGCCGCACTGCCCGCCTCCGCGGAGCCGCCCAGGCCGTTCCTCCTCAAGGCGATCCAGGGCGACAATGCGGAGATCCGGCTCGGCAAGCTGGCGCAGCGCAAGGCCGAGAACCGGCAGGTCCGTGATTTCGGCGCCACGCTCATCGACGACCACCGCATGGCGCGCGACCAGGCAAGCCAGGTGGCGCAGAGGCTGGGCATCGATCCGCCGTCCGGCGTCGCGCCGGAAGCAAAGCGCGAATATTCGAAGCTCGAAGGCATGTCCGGCCCGCGCTTCGACCGCGAATTCGTCTCCTATATGATCGGCGACCACCAGAAGGACATCGCCGAGTTCAAGCGCGAGGCGCGAAGCGACAACGGCCCCGTGGGACGTCTGGCGCAGAAGCAATTGCCGACGCTCGAGAAGCACCTGCACATCGCGGAGAACCTCGCCGATCAGCGCATCAGCCGGCGGTAGCGAGACCAATCTAGCCGAAACAATCGTCATTGCCCGGCTTGTCCGGGCAACCCATTTTTCTCAAACGCAAGAATTTGGGTCGCCCGCATAGTCCGTAGCGACAGCGTGCGGACGGGCGATGACGTTTTTTGGTATGCGAAGAGGACCACCTTCACCCGCCGCCCAGCTCCTTCATCAGCCGGTAGGTGAATTCGATCGACTGGTAGAACGAGTCCATGGCGCGGCGTTCGTCTCGGCCATGGGCGCGCACGTCATTGATGTCCTCCCAGGCGCCGCTCACGCCGTAGCTAGGGATGCCGGCATTGCGGGTGAAGATCGAATCGCTGGCACCGGCCGCCATCGCCGGGATCACCGGCTTGCCCGGCCACATCGAATGCACGACGGTCTCGACCGCATGCAGCAGCGCGGGTGTCGGCGGCGATTCGGGCCCGCTGACCACGTCGTTCGGCACGCTGACGGTCACGGCCTTGTCGGCCGCGACCTTCTCGAGCGTCGCTTTGGTCCCTCCCACGGTCTCGTCGGGCATGATGCGGCACTGGATGGTGGCTTCGGCGCGGGCCGGCAATGCGTTCTCCTGCACGCCCGCGCGCAGCATGGTGGCGACGCAGGTCGAATGCAGGATGGCGTTGAGCGCGGTGTCCTTCGCCAGCCGCGCCGCCGCCTTCGCGTCGACCTTTCCTTTGCTCAGCGCCAGCATGTCGGCGCGGCGCTGGCCGCTCTCGAACGCCGCGCGGCGCTGGAAATAGAGTCGCGTGGTGGCGTTGGTCTTGAAGGGGAACTGGAACTTGGACAGTCGCACCAGCGCGTCCGACAATTGGTAGATCGCGTTGTCGGGCCGTGGCTCGGAGGAATGGCCGCCGCGATTGGTCACCGTCATGGTGTAGGTGACATAGGTCTTCTGGCTGGTCTCGATTCCGAAATCGAGCTTCTTGCCGGCGACGATCTCGCCGCTGCTGCCGTCGGGATTGATCACCAGGCCGGCATCGACCAGATCGCGATGCGCGCGCAGCAGGAAGGCCGGGCCGTCCTGCTCGAGGCCGACCTCCTCGTCCGCCGTGAACGCGGCGATGATGTCGCGGTCGGGGACAAAGCCCTCCTTCTTCAGGCGGATCAGCGATGCGGCGACCGCCGCGTCCTGGTCCTTCATGTCGGATGTGCCGCGGCCGTAGAAATAGCCGTCCTTCTCGGTCAGCACGAAGGGCGGCACGGTCCAGTCCTCGGCTTTGGCCTCGACCACGTCCATGTGGCAGATCCACATCACGGGTTTGCCCTTGCCCTTGCCGTGCAGGCGGACGACGAGATTGACCTGGTTGGGGTATTTGTCCTCCGGCACCAGCTTGACGTCTTCGGGTGCGAAGCCGTTGTCGAGGAAGGATTTGGCCAGGATGTCGGCGACGCCCTTGGTGCCGACATCGTGCACCGAATGCACTGCGATGATGTCGCGGAAGAGGTCGTGCGCGAGCTTCTGGTTTTCGGGCGGCGGCAGGAGGCCGGGCGCCGGTGCCGCGGCGAGCAGGAGCGGCGCCGCCAGGACGGCGAGAACGATCGGTTTCATCTGATCCCCTTTGCGTTCAAGGCGGCGAGCGCGGCACGCGTCACCTCCACGGCCTGCGGCCATACCATCATCTTCCATGCATCGGTATCGGGATTAAAGGCGGCGCGGATGTCGCGGCGGATGTCCTCGGCCAACGGATCGTCACCCTTCGCCACCGCATAAAGCCAGTTGTCGCGGCGCAGCGCCTGGAATGTCTCGCGCGTGGAGACGGTGCCGGCTTCGATCGCGGCGAAGGTCAGCTCGATGCCGTCCAGCCAGCGCGCGAAGGCTTTGTCGATGGTGCCGGTCAAGGGCGCAGACACGGATTCGCCCGCTTCGCTCGAGCGCACCCGCGCGCCCCACATCGCCTTGGCGCGGGCATAGGCGGGCGAGCCGGGCAGGTCTTCGCTGATCATCTCGCCATGGCCGTGCGGCCCAAGACCGGTATGGAAATCGATCACGATCAGCCGCTCGAGTGCGCCGAGCTCTTCGGAAACGACCTCGCGCAGCATGCGCGCGGACCAGCTCTGCGTCGCGCCGCCATAATAGAGGCCGTCGGCGAAGGCGTACTGGCCCTTGCTGATCGCCTCCTGCAGCGCGAAATCGCCATGGGCCTTCGCATAGGCCTTGAGCTTTGCGTTCGCGGCCTTGAGGGCGGCGGGCGCGAGGTCCTTGGGCGCGATCCATTCGGCGAGCGCGGCATAGTCCTCGTTCGCCGGCGGACTGGAATGGTCGACGAAGTTTCGGTTGATGTCGGCATTGTCCTCGTTGACGCGGCGGTCGAAGGAGAAGCCGTAGGGATTGAGCGCGTGCAGCAGCACGATCTTGGCACCGGGCGGCGCAGCCAGCACTCCCTCGCGCAGCATGCCGGTCTGCGCCGCCGAGCCGAAATAGCCTTCGACGCCATGCGTGCCGGAGATCAGCAGCAACGCCGATTTGGCGTCGCGCGGGCCGATCACCGCGGTGTCGAGGAACAGCGTCTTGCCGTCGCGTCCCAGGGCGTCTGGATGCACCCGCGCCGTCGTGCCCACACCGGCCGCGGCGCAGGCGCTGAGGAAATTCGCGCGCGCGGCGCGGTAGTCGGGAGGGAAGTGGCGGGTTGCGTCCATCGAGAGTGCGATCTTCTGAGCGGGAAGCGGATGGGTCATCCTTCGAGGCCCGCCGCGTCACCTTGAGGCGCGAGCGTAGCGAGCCTCGAAAGGCGACGCGACAGGCACCTCAGGATGACGCAACTTTTTTCAGCATCGACCAAACGCTCTTCAAGGCAAAGGCTGGCGGAAGGAGCCGTCCCAGTCGGGGTCGGGCGGGTGCTTTTCGTACCAGCCGATGCGCGCGAGCTGGAGGTCGTAGAGCTTCTGGCTGGCGCCGGAGAGCTTGCGGCACTGGTCGATCAACTCGCGCGCCTTGTCCCATTGCTGGGTGCGCAGCGACTGGAAGATGTGATCGTGGAAGGTCGCGAGCGCGCGGAATTTGGGGCTGGCGCGCATCACCGGGTTGCCGAGCTGGGCATAGAGCTTGACCGGGCCGGGGCCCACGCCGGTCGCGACGTAGTCGACTTCCAGGAAGGCGAAGCCGCGCTCGGCCGCCTTACGTGTCTCTTCGCTGACGATGATCGCGGGCCCATAGCCGCTCGACAGCGCCTGGATGCGCGCGGCCTGCGCCGAGCAGTCGCCGACGGCGCAATAGGTGGTGCGGCCATGGCTCTTGAAGCCGCCGACGATCGCGGGGCCGGTCGAGATGCCGATGCCGATCTCGACCGGCGCCAGCGCGGTGCCGTCCATCAGCCGCTCATGGGTGATCACCTCGTTGACCTTGGCGATGACCTCCATCATGCGCGCCGCCGCTTCGCAGGCATGGATGGCGTGCTCGCCATCGTCGAGCGGCGCGTTCCAGAAGCAGCTGAAGCCGTCGCCCGACAGCCGCTCGATGGTGCCGCGATGATTGAGGACCTCGTCCATCAGCGGCTTGAACACCCGCCCCAAGAGACGCGTGAAGGTCGCGGGATCGTCGCGGAAGGACGCCGCCAGCGCCGCGAAGCCGCGCACGCCGCAGACCAGATAGCTCACCTCGCGCGCCTCGCCGTCGAGCTTGAGCAGCGCGGGCTTGCGCGCGATGCGCTGGATGACGGGGGGGCTCAAGGAATCGGCGAAGGCATCGTGCAGGCGCTTGCGCGCGGCCGACACTTCCACCAGACGCGCGCCGGCCGCGGCCGCGAAAACCAATGCAAGTCCTGCTCCGGGCGCCAGCGCATCGAACAGCACATGGTTCGCGGTGAAGAGATTCCACGAGGCCGCGCCCGCTGCGGCGAGCGCTCCCAGGACGAAGGCGCCGGTCCACCAGATGCCGAAGCGCACGAAGACGAGGATAGCGGCCAGGCCCACCAGCAGGAGCAGCGCCAGCTCCGCCTTGGTCGCGGCGGCGGGGCGGCGCAGCACCTGGCCCAGAAACATCGATTGCAAAGCCTCGGCACGTATCCGCGCCAGGCTGCGCGCGCCGAACGGCGTCGGCGCGACATCGCCAGCCTGTCCGATATAGACGATCATGTGGCTGAGATCGCCGAGATCGGACGGCGTCAGCCCTGCGCTTTCATCCTTGGCGTACCAGAGCCACAGCGAAGCATCGGGCGCGGTCACCAGATCGCGGCCATCCAGCTGAAGTGCTGCCGCGCCGCTGCCCTGGCCGAAAAGCGCACCGCTCTCACCGGCGCGCAGGCGCAGCGCGCGCTTGTTCTGGGCGACGCGCAACGCTTCGGCGTCGAGAGATGCGACCGCCGTGCCGTTGAGGCGGAAGGCGAGCGGAAGCCGACGCACGCTGCCGTCACGATCGCGGATCAAGTTCAGCGCGCCGCGGCCGGCGCTCGCATTGGCAAGCAGTGGAATCGGTCCTCGCGCACCGGCAAAATCGCGCGTTCGGGCGAAGGCGTCCGGCGGGCCGGCGATCCGTGAGGTCGCGGCAGCGATGCTCGAGGGCGTTTCGCTCAGCACATAGCCACTCACGGTCGCGATGTGGCTCAAGGCCAGCGCCAGCGCCTTGTCGGGCGAGGGCATGCCGAGCAGGGCAGCGCGTGCCTCGTCGAAACCTGGGCCGGGCGGGATGGCGCCCACCAGATTGGCCGGCGCGGCCGGATCCGCACCCTCCAGCGGGAATGCCAGCACGGCCATTTGCGCCCCATGGGCGCGCAGATCCCGCAGCAGCTGGGCGAGCTCGGCGTGCGACATCGGTGCGATCTCGAGACTGCGCACCGAAAAGCCGGCTTCCGCGCGGGTGTCCTGCAGCGGCCGTGGATGGGCGCGCTGATAGCTGTCGAAGAGCCAGCCGCGCATGCCCGATGCCCAGCCGCTCCAGTCCGTGGCCAGCAGCCCCAAGGCCAGGCCAAGCGCCAGCAGCGGCAAAACCCAGATGCTTTGCGGGCGTTCGCGGAACAAGGTCATCGGCCCCCGGCCTCTCGACGCGCAATCCTATCACGCCCTCAAGCACTTGGCGGAAGAGCGTGATGCGGTTGGAGGTGTCGCAGCAGGCTTCGTTTCTCCACCGATATGTCAAATGAATGACGGAGGCGTCATTTTCCTTGCACTTTGCGGCGGAGTGCGTATCTTGGCCCTAAGCGAGCAGTGGAGCGTCTCATGGACAGCAACATCACCAAGGATCCGGCCTACAACGCGGTCGATCCCCACGACTTTCCCGCGATGCTGGACGTCAACCGCTATGGCGACCGCTCCACCGCCTTCGACAAGATCATCTCCGCCACCCACGATCATTTCTGGGATCCGCTCGACAAGAAGTACATCGACTTCAGCCAGCCTTTCGATCTGACCAAGGAATATCTGGTCAATCCGTCGGCGAACACCGATCTGCGCACCGCCATCGGCGACAAGCTCGACGAAGCCGGCAAGATCAAGCTGGTCAACATGGACGTGCATTGGTCGCTGTCGTCGATCCTGCACGGCGAGCAGGGCGCGCTGGCGCTCTCGGCATCGCTCTGTCACATCCTGCGCGATCCCGGCGCCCAGGAATACGCCGCCAACCAGACGCGCGAAGAGGCGCGCCACGTCACCGCCTTCAGCGCCTATATCAAGGCGCGCTGGGGCAAGCCGGTGAAGGTCGGGCCCGCGCTCGAGAACCTGCTCAACGAACTCGTCTCCTCGCCGCTGGTGTGGAAGAAGCTCGTCGGCATGCAGCTCCTCGTCGAAGGCCTCGCGATGGGCGCCTTCGCCACCTTCTTCAAGGAGACGCGCGATCCGCTCATGAAGCACCTGATGCAGATGGTGATGACCGACGAGGCCTTCCATCACAAATTCGGCAAGATCTGGGCCGACCGCACGATCCCCAAGCTCTCCAAAGCCGAGCATGAGCTGATCGAGGACTGGGCGTGGAACGTCTTCCAGGTCCTGCTCTACAATCTGGGATCGCCCGATCAGAAAACCTGGATCTACGAGGCGGTCGGGCTCGATCCCTTGTGGTGCCAGCAGGCTTTCCTGGAGGCCTTGACCGATGCCGGCATCCGCGAGGAGCTGCAGGAGACCACCAACATCTTCCGTGTGCTGATCAAGACCCTGCTCAAGGCCGGCATCATCACCGAGCGCACCCGCAACAATTATGCGGCCTATATCGACATGGCCGAGCTCTATGCCGAAGGCGACCGCATGGTGGGCGACGACATCGCCGAGGAGGGCATCAAATACCTGATGCAGCTCAACGGCGGGCAGATGCTGCGCACGCCATCGATGCTGGCGGCGGAATAGGCAGCTCCAGCGTCATCCTTCGAGGCTTGCCCGCGTCATGCTGAGGTGCGAGCGCAAGCGAGCCTCGAAGCACGCGGGCGCGCACCTCAGGATGACGCAGTCCGCGCGGATGCGATAAGGAAGGGGCACCGGACATGGCACGCAAGCGTAGAGGTGAAGGCCAAACCGCGCTGGTGACTGGCGCCAGCGCCGGCATCGGCGTCGATCTCGCCGAGTGCTTCGCCAGGGACGGCTACAACCTCGTCCTGGCCGCGCGTTCCGAAGCGGCATTGAAAGAAGTCGCCGAACGCCTGTCGCTCAAATACGCCATCGCGGCGACGCCGATCGCGCTCGATCTGACGGAGCACGGCGCAGGCCGCAAGCTCGCCGACGCGATCGCCGCCAAAGGCCTCTCGGTCGACGTCCTGGTGAACAATGCGGGCTACGGCATCGCGGGCGGCTTCGACGGTTCCAGCGAAGCCGATCAGCTCGGCATGATCGATCTCAATGTGCGCGCGCTGGTCGAGCTCACGCACATCTATTGGCCCGCGATGCTCAAGAACAATCGCGGCGGCGTCCTGAACGTCGCCTCGACCGCGGCGTTCCAGCCCGGACCGCTGATGGCGGTCTACTACGCGAGCAAGGCCTTCGTGCTGTCGTTCTCCGAGGCGCTGTGGAAGGAGGCCGAGGGCAGCGCGGTGCATGTGAGCTGCCTCTGCCCCGGTCCGACATCGAGCAAGTTTCGCGAGCGCGCCGGCACTGGCCGCACAAGGCTCTCGCGCATGGGAACGCCGATGCCCTCCATGACCGTGGCGCGCATGGGTTATCGCGCCTTCCAGAACAACCGGCGCGTGCTCGTCACCGGGATGCGCAACAGATTGATTGCCGGCCTCGCCCGCTTCCTGCCCCGCAAGACCCTGTTGGCGACGGTCTACAATATTCAGAGCCCGGCGGCGCCCGAAGCCTGAGCCGCGGCCCCATTGCGGGAGTTCGGAGCAGGCTGCTTTTAGAGTGCATCGGCATGGACGGTTGAGGTCGCGAGCAGAGCCGCCAGACGTGCCAGGATGCGTGTCAGCGCCAGCGCGCCATACTTCGGATTGCAGTGCCGAATATCGGCCAGGCCGCCTTCGTCCTCGTCTTGTTCGCGCGGTCGGTCCATGCCGTAGTCCAGCCTCGTGAACCCCGGGGCGGCGACCGTGACGGGGTCCTGCCAGACGACCTCGCAGCCATGTTCGGCTGCGGCCGCGTCGGCGCTGCGGCGGCAGCGGGCCACCAGGGTGGCCAGAAACGCGCTGTCGCGATACTGCGCCATCGATGCAAATGGCTCGATGTCGAGCACGCGCTCCGACAGATACGGCGCCGCGACGATCAGCGCCGGCTTGTGCGACACGCTGCGCAGGCTCTTCAGCACGTCGAACAGCGCCCGCGAGCGCATGTAGCAGGCCACCGCCGCGTCGAAGCAGGCTTCGGAGACCACGACTTTCGTACGCCCGTAGCGCAGAAGCGAGACCGGCGTTCCCTGGGCAGCGATCTGCTCCAGATCGACGCCCAGGCCGCAGCCGACCAGAACGAACGCATCGTAGGCGTCGACCTCGACGGTCTCCAGGCCGCCGGAACTGACGCGAAATTTCGTCGCCAATCTCTGCGTTCCCGGACGCAGATGCCAGCCGTCGGGTCGCAGATGCGCGAGGTGGGAGATCCTCGACGCGAAGAACGTCAGCGAGAAGCGCTGCGCAATCTGTGGCGAGACGTCCTTCCAGGCCTGCGCCAGCGCGGCACAATGCGAATTGCCGATAACGCAGATGCGAACGGTCATGTTGAAACGGGCGGATATCGCATGCGGCAGAACCCGACTATGCGACCTTGTCCGGAGCGAAGGCCTCCAACAGGACGTCTTCGCAAACGGCCTCCTCGTCGTCTTTCTGATCGCGCCCCTTCTCGCGTTTCATGGGCTTGCGCTCGTGCCGGTCGGCTGGATCGACTTGCACTCTGGCAGGCTCGGCGGCCTGCGGCGGCGGATGGGCCTGGAAAAAAACACCCATCACGGTGGCCACGCCGCTCTCGCTGACGGAACGCAGATTGGGCTCATAGGCGGATTCGCGGGCCCAGGGGTTGGCGACGATCTCGTAGGATGGGAAATAGTCGATCTTGGCGTCTTCGGCGGCGAGTTGCCCCGCTACCGCGCGCAGCACCGCCTTGGAATACATCGTCGCCACCAGCACGTGATCGTCGCTTGCCGTGGCCGTCAACGGAACCGGAGAGACGGTGAGCAGGGTGCGCACATCGGGGTTGAGGCGTCTCAGCAGCTTGTGGAAGACGTGAAAATCCTTGAGGACTTCCTTGAAGGTGAAATTCCTGAACTCATGCCGCGCGGGATCGTAGGAGCCGGCAATGGTCCCGGGCGCCGTCGGAAAGACGCGGCCGGTCTCGCGGTCCGCCCAAGCTTCCGTCAGGCCGAACGTGAAGATGAAGACGTCCATCGTGGCGAACAGCTCGCGCACTTTCTCGAGATGGTCACGGCGCAGCGCCAGAACCTCCGCTTCGGATTCGAATCCGTTCGGCTCGATGTTGGGCCTCAGCGCGTCGTAGAACCGGCCCTCCCGGGTCCACACGCAGGACGGATCGACGACGCCGTCCTGGGCATCGCGCATGAGCTGAAGCAGCTGGCGGGCGGTGTAGATGTTGCCGTAGCGCGCCGAATAGATGCCGTAGCCGAACTCGCGGGCGGCTTGCGCCGGCAGGGCGGCCGGAGCCGGCTCGACATCGAGGATGCGAAATCCGGATTTGCGCATGTAGCGCGCGACATGCTGGGCGAAGCAGCTTCCGGCCGTCGCCACCCTGTCCTCTGCCCCGATCTCGAACTTGCGGCGATAGAGGCCGTCGAAAGCGCCTGGCTGCGCCTCTGAAACGGCTGACCGCCAGAAGCTGCGCGGGGGACGATCTTCATACGGCGACGGCATGATTGGCTCGCATCCGGGATGCCCGGGCCACCTAGCACGGCTGCCACTGCGGCCACAATCTGGGACTGTGCCGGCATGCTTAACCCGGCAGGGGATTCCTGGTTTAGACTGCACATATGAGCGAAAATCGAATTGGTGAATTTGTCCGAATTGTTCGAGAGGGTGCGGTCGCCACGGTGCGCTTCGCGCGCGGTGACGGACGCAATGCGCTCTCTAAACAATTGATCGTCGAGCTGACCGAAGCCGCGCGCAGCTTCGAGCATGATCTTGAGACCCACGCCGTGATCCTGCACGGCGACGGCGCCTTCACAGCCGGCGCCGATCTCAAGGACCCCGGGATGGACCGGCGCCGTGCCGGCGGTCTGCTCGAGCGCCGCCACATGATCAGGATCGGACCGGAGCTCTGCGCGGCATGGGAACGGCTGGAGCAGGTAACGATCTGCGCCGTCGAAAAATACTGCATCGGCGGCGGCGCGGCGCTGGCGGTGGCGTGCGATCTGCGCATTCTCGGGCGCGGCGCCTATTTCCGGCTGCCCGAAATTCCTCTCGGCATGAACATGAGCTGGCAGGCCGTGCCGCGCATCGTTTCGTTGATCGGCCCCGCGCGCGCGAAGAAATTCGTCATCCTGGGCGAGAAGCTGGAGGCGGCGGAGGCCTCGGCCTGGGGCTTGGCCGACGAGATTGTCGATGACGGCGGCGCCCTAGATGCCGCACAGCGTCTGGCGCGCCGCTTCGCCGCCCTGCCGCCCAATGCGGTGCGCATGAGCAAGGTTGCGATCAATGCCGCGGCCCATGCGCTGCATCAGAGCGTGAGCTTCATGGACGCGGACCAATACGCGCTCGCCACCACCAGTGAAGACTACAAGGAAGCGATGCGGGCGTTTTACGAGAAGCGCGCTCCGAAATTCACGGGACGATGAGGCGATTGCGTGGACCGAGCGCCGGTTGATCGTCACCGGCTTCGCAACTAAGATTGCGGGGCATTGAAAAAAGGGGCAGGCGATGCACAGGACAGTTTTCATCACGGTGCTGCTGGCGTTGAGCCTTGCGGCGTCGCCGGGAGAGGCCAAGTCGCTCTCCCTCAGCTTCAATGGCACCTGCAACGTCGCCACGCTTCAAACCAATGCGGGCGAGGCAGGCATTTGGTCGTACGTCGAGTCGACGAGCAATGGTTCGTGCGAGAACTGGATCGGCGGCGGCGGAATGCTGGCAGGCAAGATCGATGGCTTCAAGGGGAAGTGGGTGCAGATCGGTCTTCAGGGACCGAGCTATCCGGGCGAACAGGACATATTGTTCTTCGAATATCCGTTCGTCACCGGCGGCAAATGGATTCTCTACGCCACTACCGACGGAAAGACGGTCAATTTCCTCAATGGCGGTTTTTATACGGTCGCTGCGCCGTCCGGCGACAGCGCAGCCTCGCGCGGCGCCTCGCCCGATCGCAACCGCTTACGATAGTTTTTGGTGCCTGCCGATCGGCGATCAATGGCTCAGCCGCATGGCGACCTGGGCGAGCAGGACGCGCGCGCCCTTGCGGCCCAGAATGCGGTCGGTGACGCGCTGCAGGCGCGCGGCGATCGATCCGACATCGGGCTGCTCGCTCGGCCGCACCGCGGTCGCGGCGAAGATCGTCATGTTGCGGACATAGCCGTCGCGCAGCACCGGCATCGCGGTATCGGCCTCCTTGCGCAGCGCGTCGTCGGGGACGTCGATCCCGATACCGACCATCAGCAGGCCGATCGGCCGCTCGCCGGTCACGATGGTGGCGTAGATCGGATCGACCATCAGATAGGATTTCGACTGGGTGACCTTGTGGACGGCAGCCTTCTTGGCGTCGCCGGCCAGGGCCGCCGGAGCGATTGCCAAAAGGCAAAGGGTCGTCAGGAATAGCGTGCGTCGCATGGCGGTCGTGCTAGTTTGCCGCGCACAGGGTAAACGGCGGGTAACCGGGCAGCAGGAGAGGCAGCCATGACTCCACGCGTGCGTTGGGCGGTCTTGGTCCTCGGCGGCGCGATCCTTGTGCTGGTGCCGCTGATGGCGGCCGAGCATCCCGGCCAATCCTTTCATGTCCGCCCGTCCGATCTGCCGGCGCCTTTCGCGACGCCGACGGTGGAGAATTCCTCCCATGTCATCGCCCGGCCCCGGGATGCGAAGCCGGTCGCGCCCAGGGGCTTCGCGGTCTCGCTCTTCGCCTCGGGGCTGACGCATCCGCGCTTTCTGCTCCAGTTGCCCGATGGCGACGTGCTGGTCTCCGAGCCGGATGCGAACAAGCTGACCCTGCTGCGCGGCGGCCGGGCGTCCGAATTCGCCGAGGGCTTCGACAAGCCGCACGGCCTCGCCTTCCATGACGGCGCGATCTACGTCGCGGACTTGAAGGCCGTGTGGCGGCTCGCCTATCGCGACGGCGCGCGCAAGGCCGGCGCGCGCTCGCGCGTGACCAAGGACGGTTTCGGACCGCTCGGCGGCCATTTCTCGCGCGACATCGCCTTCGACCGCAGCGGCGCGCTCTATGTTGCCATCGGCAGCATGAGCAATGTCGACGAGGAAGCGCCGCCCCGCGCCACCGTGCAGAAGGTGGATGCGCAAGGACATCTCGCCACCTTCGTCAGCGGCACGCGCAATCCGGTGGGGCTGGTGCTGGCACCTGGGACGAACGATCTCTACATCACCGTCAACGAGCGCGACGGTTATGGCGACGCGCTGGTGCCGGATTACTTCACCCGCATCCAGCAGGGCGATTTCTTCGGCTGGCCCTACGCCTATATTGGCAATCACCCCGATCCGAGCTATGGCGCCAAGCGGCCGGACATGGTGGCCAAGACCAAGACGCCGGACGTGCTGTTCGCCGCGCATTCGGCGCCGCTGGGCTTTGCCTTCTACGACGGCGGCCAGTTCCCGTCCGCCTATCGCGGCGACGCTTTGGTGGCGCTGCATGGGTCGTGGAACTCGGGCAAGCCCACCGGCTACAAGGTGGTGCGCGTGCGCTTCGCGGGCGGACGGCCGACCGGCGAATACGAGGATTTCCTCACCGGCTTCTGGGACGGACAGTCGAGCCCGGCGCGCGTCTGGGGCCGCCCGGTCGGCGTCTTGGTGCTGAAGGACGGCAGCGTGCTCGTCTCCGACGATGCCGGAAAGGCGATCTGGCGGGTCTCCTACACCGGCAAATGAGCGGAAAAGCGGCTTGGGTTGACAGGGCGAAGCGGCGTTACCTACATACCGCCTCCTTCGGGCCCGCACAGGGTCCGGAAAAAGACCCTGGATCAGGGGCTGTAGCTCAGTTGGGAGAGCGCCTCGTTCGCAATGAGGAGGCCAGCGGTTCGATTCCGCTCAGCTCCACCAGGCTTCGCGACGCGATAGCGGAGCGAAGTCTGCCCGGCGAAGCCCGAAGGGCGAAGACGGGCCCCGGCCGCGCGCTTCGCCTGGCAAGCCAGGCTTCTCTATTCACCAAAGCCCCATCCTTCGCGCCGCGGCCGATCCGCGCTACAAGGCGAATCGTCGTTGGGGGCGCGCGCAGATGCTTTATCCCGTGGTCGACTCGCTGCTGTACATCTTCAATACGGTCATCGGGCTCTACGAACTCGTCGTCATCCTGGCGGTGATCGCGAGCTGGCTGGTGCCGATGGGCGTGCTGTCGCCGCGCAACGACATGGTCCGCTCGCTGCTCAATCTCCTGGACGCGCTGACCGAGCCGGTGCTGCGGCCGATCCGGCGGCTCTTGCCATCGGTGGCCGGCATCGACTTCTCGCCGATCGTCCTTCTGGTCGGCCTCGAAGTGATCAAGCGCCTGGTCAATGGCTATGCGGTCTATCTGTATCGATGATCCGCACGGCCAAGGGCGGGGTGGTCTTCCGCGTCAGGCTGACGCCCAAGGGCGGGCGCGACGCGCTCGAGGGTTGGAGCGGCGGGGCGGCAGATGGACATCTGAAGGCGCGCGTGCGCGCGGCGCCTGAAGACGGCGAGGCCAATGCCGCGCTGCTCGCGCTGCTGGCCAGGGCGCTCGGCATTTCGCGCTCGTCGCTGTCGATCGCCGGCGGCCACAAGTCGCGCTTGAAAACCATCGCCGCAATCGGCGATAGGAACGCTTTGACGTCGCGGCTTCACGCCCTGGGCAAGCAAGCATGAGTGCAAGGATCATCGACGGAAAAGCCTTCGCCGCGGGGCTGCGCGCGCGCATCGCGGCCGAAGCGGCACGCCTCAAGCGCGAGCATGGCGTGGTGCCGGGGCTGGCGACGGTGCTGGTCGGCAGCGATCCCGCAAGCGAAGTCTATGTCCGCAACAAGAACCGCACCGCCGAGGCGCTGGGCCTGCATTCTGTCAGTCGGCATCTCCCCGCGGAGGCGAGCGAAGCGCAGGTGCTCGCCGTCGTGCGCCAGCTCAACGAAGACCCGGCCGTCCACGGCATCCTGGTGCAGATGCCGCTGCCTGCGCAGGTGCGCGAGGCGGCGGTGCTCGACACGCTCGATCCGGCCAAGGACGTCGACGCGCTGACGCCGACGAATGCGGGATTGCTGCTCAGCGGCCGCGCGCATCTGGTTTCCTGCACGCCGGCCGGCGTGATGATGCTGCTCAAGGAATATCTGGGCGACATCGCGGGGAGCGATGCGCTCGTCATCGGCCGCTCGCTGCTGTTCGGCAAGCCCGCGGCGCAGCTTCTCCTCGCCGCCAACGCGACGGTGACGATGGCCCACTCGCGCAGCCGCGATCTGCCCGCGCTGGCGCGGCGCGCCGATATCCTGGTCGCGGCGATCGGCAAGGCGCATTTCGTTCAAGGCGATTGGATCAAGCCGGGCGCCGCGGTGATCGATGTCGGCATCAACCGCGTGGCCGACGGCGACACGACCAAAATCGTCGGCGATGTCGACTACGAGGCCGCGGCCAGGATCGCGGGCGCCATCACGCCGGTGCCCGGCGGCGTCGGCGCGATGACCATCGTCTGCCTGATGCGCAACACCTTGCTGGCGGCGGCAGCACTGGCGGGCCTGCCGCCGCCCAAGGTCTGATTACCCCACGCCGCCGCGCAGCTGGACGCCCAAGCCGGCGATACCGGTGAGCAGGCCGAGCCAGCTCAAAATCTCGCCGATCTGGCTCACTCGTCCACCGCAGACGATGCAAATCGGCTCGGGCGGTGTGGGCCATATGACGATGCCGCAGATGATGATGAGCAGCATGCAGGCGAAAATCACGATGAACTTGACCATGGAAATACCCCCTCTCCGGAATGCCAAGCGAATCAATCACAGGTAATATCACCCCGCAAGCCTTAGAGCCGCGCGCGGAGCTCCTTCGCAAGGCCCTCCGGACCAATCCGCTCCTCATAAAAGGTGATGAAGCGTCCGTCCGGTCTCATCAGGTAGATCTCGCTGGAATGGTCCATGGCGTAGGTGCCGCCGGCAAGCGGGTGCCTGGCCGTGTAGACGTGGTATTCGCGCGCCATCGCGGCGAGCGCCGGCGGCGCGCCGGTCAGCCCCACGAATCGAGGGCCGAAACTGTTGAGATAGGTCTTCAGCACCGCTGGCGTGTCGCGCGCCGGATCGACGGTGACGAAGATCGGCACGATGCGCGCCGCCGCAGGACCGAGCCTCTCCAGGGCGCCCGCCATCACCGCCAGCGTGGTGGGGCAGACGTCGGGGCAGAAGCTGTAGCCGAAATAGACCAGCATGTAGCGGCCGCGGAAATCGCGGTCGCTGCGGGCATGGCCGTCCTGGTCGATGAGCTGGAACGGGCCGCCGACCCTGGCCGTGCCGCTCACCAAGGTCACCCCCAGCCGCGCGGCATTGTCGCCCAGGTTCCACAACAGGCCTGCCAGCACCGCGGCGAGCATCGCGAGATAGGGGATCAGGGCCTGGGGCGTGCGAACCATCGTCCTCTGATAATATCGCGCGCCCGCCCTATAAAGTGCGCACAGTGTCCGAGATCGCCGCCATCCGCGAACGCCAGCCCCGCTTCCTGCCCGCGGCGCGCGGCCGCGTGCGGCTGAGGACGCTGTGCAATCTGCGTTGGCTGGCGATCGCCGGCCAGTCCGCCGCGCTGTTCCTGGTCGATTTCGGGTTCAACTATCGCCTGCCGCTGCTCGGCTGCCTGCTGGCGATCGGCATCAGCGCGCTGCTCAACGTGGTGCTGTCGTTCACCTATCCGCCCAGCCACCGGCTGAGCAACCGCGACGTCACGTTCTATCTGGCCTTCGACGTGCTGCAGCTTGCGGCGCTGCTCTATCTGACGGGCGGGATCGAGAATCCCTTCGCGCTGATGTTCCTCGCGCCGGTGGCGATCGCGGCCGCGACGCTCGATCTCATCAACACCATCATCCTGGCTGGGCTTGCGCTCGGCTCGGTGACCCTGATCTCGATCTTCCACCGGCCGCTGCCATGGGCGCAGGGCGACAGCGTCGCGCTGCCGCAGCTCTATCAGGCCGGCATCTGGGCCTCGCTGGTGATCGGGCTCGGCTTCACCACCATTTATGCCTGGCGCATCGCCAGCGAAGTCGCGCGTATGTCGGCGGGGCTGGCCGCCACGCAACTGGCCCTGGCGCGCGAGCACCGGCTCGCGGCGCTCGGCGCGCTCGCCACCGCGGCGGCGCATGAGCTGGGCACGCCGCTCGGCACCATCGCCGTGGTGGCGCGCGAGCTGGAGCGCTCGCTGCCGCCGGATTCGGCCGACCTCGAGGACGTCCGGCTGTTGCGCGCGCAGGCGGAACGCTGCCGCGCCATCCTCTCCAAGCTCGCCGATCCGCAGCAGGCGAGCCTCGGCCCCACCGCGCGGCTTCCCCTGGGCGCGCTGCTCGAAGAGATCGTCGCGCCCTATCGCGGCGAAGATGTCGAGATCGACGTCGAGATCGAGGGCAGCCCGCAGCCGCAGGTCTGGCGGGTGCCGGAGCTCGTGCACGGCCTGGGCAATCTCATCGAGAACGCGACCGATTTCGCGCGCAGCCATGTGCGCCTGCACGCCACGGTCGATGCAGCCCGCATCGCGCTGGTGGTGGAGGATGACGGCCCCGGCTTCGCGCCCGAGATCTTCGAGCGCATCGGCGAACCCTACGTCACCTCGCGGCCCGGCAATCACGCGCTGGGCGAAAGCGAGATCGGTCCCAAGGACGACGCTTTCGCCCAGCATGAAGGCATGGGGCTGGGCTTCTTCATCGCCAAGACGCTGCTCGAACAGACCGGCGCCGTGGTCAAGGCGACCAATCCGGACAGAAAAGGCGCGCGCATCGCAATGACATGGCCGCGCGGCGCGATCGACGGCAACGATCCGCCCCAGCCGCGCGAGGATTGAATCTGCGCCGCTTTCGGGGGCATAAGGGCCCATCATGAGCGACGACAAAACCCTCCTCATCGTGGAAGACGACCGCCCGCTGCGCGAGCGCCTGGCGCGCGCGATGGAGGCGCGCGGCTTCCAGGTGACGATCGCCGAGAGCGTGGCCGAAGGAAAAGCCCGCGCCCAGGAACAGCCGCCCGCTTATGCCGTGGTGGATCTCAAGCTCGAGGACGGCAACGGCCTGGACGTGGTGGAGAGCCTGCACGCGGTGCGGGCGGATTCGCGCGTCGTGGTGCTGACGGGCTTCGGCAACATCGCCACCGCCGTGGCGGCGGTGAAGTACGGCGCCGTCGACTACCTGCCCAAGCCCGCCGACGCCGACGACATCCTGGCGGCGCTGATGGCCAAGCCCGGCACCAAGCCGACGCCGCCGGAGAATCCGATGTCGGCGGACCGCGTGCGCTGGGAGCATATCCAGCGCGTCTACGAGCTCTGCGGCCACAACGTCTCGGAAACCGCGCGCCGTCTCAACATGCATCGGCGCACGCTGCAGCGGATCCTGGCGAAGCGCAGTCCGCGGTAGAACTCAGCACCCTCCATTCCAATATCGTCATCGCCCGGCCCGCAGGTCCGGGCGATCCAATTTGGCAACCGACAAGAAATTGGGTCACCCGGCTCGCGCGCGAGAAGCGCGCGACCGGGTGATGACGCTTTTTTTGTTTGTCGTGACGTCGCGCAGCCTCTTCGGCGCGAGCTTCTGCCAGCGGCGTTCGAGCATGCCGCGCAGGGTCTTGGCGTCGATCTTGGACGCATTGGCGAGCACGCTGGGGTAATTGCGGTAGTGCTCGGTGATGAAGAAGGTCTTCGGATCGGCCTCGAGCAGCATGTCGCGCTCGTCGATGGAATCGACGATCAGCACGATCGAATTCTCCTCGTCGCGCCAGCGGGTGAAGAACTTCTTGCCGATGAGGACCGAGGGCTTGCCATAGGAACTCGCGGCGATTGCGCCGGGGAACGACAGCGCGATCTTCTGGTACTGCGCCTTGCTCACGCTCATTCGCCGGCCTGCATCATCGCCGGACGCGGCTCGGCCGCGCTCAAAAGTGCCAGGCGCTCGGCCGCCACCTTGGCGAAGCTCAAGGTCACGGCCTTGCGGCGGCTGGCATGCAGCGGCGTGCGCGCGGACGGCCGCACGATCGCGCCGCCATAGCGGTCGGCGACGATCAGACCGGTGCCGTCGGGCACATGCTCGTCGGGAAAGCCGGGCGGGATGGCGAAATAGAACAGCTCGCAGAACGCGAGATACTCCGGCCATTTGCGGTCGCATTTGAGATCGGCGAGGCTGACCTTGATCTCCACGCCCAGCATGGTGCCGTCGCTGCCCAGCGCCGCGACGTCGAGTCTGCGCCCGTTGGCGAGCGTGAACTCCAGGATCGGCGAATAGCCTTCCTGCATCAGAAGCCGGCTGACGCCGCGCGCGACATCGGGTGCGGTCCCATACATGGCCGCATTGGAACATTCGAAGAACACGGGGTCAACGGGTCACAGCAGCCGCTCGTAGAAGCCGCCGAAACTGCGGGCCCTGTCGACCAGATGAATCTCCAAGATCCAGTGGCGCTCGTCGCCGTTGGCGTCCGGATCGCGCATGCGCTTGGAGTTGGCGGGCGCGATACGGTGCAGATCCTTGTCGCCCGGAACGCGCTGGGCATGGGGAAATTCGCCGACGATGTGGCCCGCGATGACGCCGCCGAAGAGCCACCCCGCGTCGGCGGCCGCCATTTGCGCGAAGGCGTAGAGCTGGGCGCCGGTGATGTCGGCGGAACGGTCGAACTGCGCTTTCACGATCTCGAAGAGGCGCGGCAGGTCCGCGACCAGTCGCCGCTTTTCGGGATCTTTGCCCAGCGCATAGGAACGTCCCAGATCGGCTTCCCATTCGCCGAACACCGGACCCATGTCGAGATACACCGTGTCGTCGGGCCCGATCACGCGCACCGGCGGCTTGTCATGGAAGGTGCACAGCGTGTTGGGCCCGCTGCGCACCAAGCGCTTGTGCCAGTTGACCGTGACGCGGAAATCGCGCTCGGCCAGCGCGCGTATGTCGTCGTCGACCTCTGTCTCGAGCCGGCCGGGCGCGATGAAGCCGGCTTGCTCGATGGCGTCGAGCATCGCCATGCCGCGCGCTTGCGCGTCTTCGAGTTTGGCTCTGCGCCCGCCGCTCATGGCGTGTCTATGCCGTCAGCCGCGCGAAAAGACAAAGGCCCCGGCGTTCGGAGCCGGCCCTCGCAAAAAGCATGGCGCGAAGGTCTACTCCGCCGCCAGCAGCTTGGCGCCGCTGCGGGAGGTGAAGTTGATGCTCTGCAGGTACTGAATGCCGGCCTCGGCGATATCGTCGCCGACCATGCGCTCGCCCTCGCCTTTGAGCTCGTCCATGTCGACATACATGGCATAGAAGGCGCGGGTGCGCTCGGTGACGATGCCGGCGTTGAGCAGGGTCTTGATCAGCACACGGAAGATGTTGGTCGACTGCTTCATGCTCTCGCGGCGGTCGTCGTCGGTATAAGCCTCCAGGATCGCGGCGCGCGCTTCCTGCCAGTCGATGCCGACGCTGGCATAGACGCTCTGCATCTGCTCGGAATTGACGAGGTTGAACAGCAAGGTCTGGAAGCACTGCGCCGCCCAGTCCTCGACGATGTTGTGCTCTTCCGGCGTGAGCTTGGGGATGGTGCGGTCGGCCCAGATCTTGCCGAATTTGTGGTGGAAGGCCTCGTCGGTCATCACCAATTGGCAGAGCTTGACCAGCAGCGGGTCCTGGCTCTTCTGGTACAGCGTCGCGAACGCGCCCATGGCGAGGCCCTCGACCAGCATCTGCATGCCGACGATCTTCTTGTAGACCTCCGGCGCGCCGACGATCTCGGTCAGCATGTTCTTCAGCGTCTCGCCGCAAGGCAAGGGCGAGCCCCAGCGCGCCTTGATATAGGCGCTGAAGGCGGTGACGTGGCGGGCTTCCTCGCGCGTCTGGTTGGCGGCGTATTCCTGCGCGCCGGGATCCTTGAGGATGTGGCAGAGCGAGGCCGAGAGCGCGAGCGCGCCCTGCTCGCCGTGCAGGATGCCGCTGATCTGCCAGCGCGAGGCCTCGTTGGCGAATTTGATCTTGTCCGCTTCGCTCATGCGGTCGCCGATGCGGGTGGAGAAGATCGGGAAGAACCCGCGCGGCATAATGGTCTCGGCCGCGAGATCGAAGGGCTGGTCGAAGTCGATGTACTTCTTGTCCAGCGGATCCCAGAAATGATCGTTGGTGGCGGAGATGATCTTGTCGAACGCCGTGGAGCGCCGGCCATAACGCTCCGGCTCCAGCATCGCCGGGAAGTTGTCCGGAGCCACGGCGTCATAGGCATTGTCTTTGGTGATCTGGACCATGGCGGCACTCCGGCAAATGGCGCTTGCCGCTAATATGGCCCGTCTGTGTGAACAGTCAATAAAAATGACGGACGCGTCATCATTTGTGACGCTGTGTCATCGCCGGCTCTTAGATCCTATTTTGAAGGGACGGCAGCGGATGGTGCGGCCGGCGGAGCTGGAGCAGGCTGTGCCAGAGGAGCTGCCGGTACCGGAGCCGCTCCAGCAGGCATGGGGATGTTAAGTCCAGACGCTGGAAGGATGCTCTTTCCCAACCCTAGCGGACTGTTCGTCATCGGTCGGAACTCCTTACGCCGTATTGCTCGTCAAAGTAGGCATTCGCCTCGCCTTTTGCCAGAGAAAATATTCGCTCCGAGTGTTCGAAACCGCTGGGAAACACCTTGGTTTCGGCCTCGAGTTGCAGATGGCGCAGCCTTCGAACTCTTTCCGCGATCTCATCTGCACTGAGCTTTCCTGCATAGACGTTCTCCCATTCGAATTGGGATTCGATGAACAGCCGTTCGAGGACAATTGTCAGTTCGCTTGCGGCCTTCAGATTGCGAGAAAAAGGAAATACCTCTTTGAGCGCATCGATAACCTGCGACAGCGCAATGATGGCGCCCCACAACAGCGCCAGTTGCTGCCACACAGCCCAAGAGGCGATGCCTGCGCTGGATGCGACTGCCTTAATTACACTGATCCGGCGGTCTTTGTGGGCCAGCTCGTTGCGGTGCAGGCGCATGTAAACAGCCGCCACCTTGAGCTCTACGAGCTGTTTCCAGTATTGGCCCTGTTGTCGATGATCCTCTGCCCCATTACCTCCGCCCCGACAGGAGGCGGATATCTATGCCTTGGTTTCGGATGCTGTCAATTTACGCGAGAATGCCGCAACGCCTTCTCTCTTAAAGCGTGCCTTTGGTCGACGCCACGCTGCCTTCCAGCCTCTCGTCCGGGGTCATTGCCTGGCGGAGCGCGCGGGCGGTGGCCTTGAAGCAGCTTTCGACGATGTGATGGCTGTTGCTGCCGTAGAGGTTTTCGAGGTGCAGGCAGAGCCCGGCATGCTGGGAAAAGGCCTGAAACCATTCCTTGAACAGCTCGGTGTCCATCTCGCCGAGCTTGGGCGCGGGAACCGTCACCCTCCAGATGAAATAGGGCCGGTTGGAAAGATCGATGGCCGCGCGAGTCAGGGTCTCGTCCATCGGGATCAGCGCCGCGCCGAACCGGGTAATGCCGGCGAAATCGCCCAGCGCCTTTTTCACCGCCTGGCCGATGACGATGGCGGTGTCCTCGGTGGTGTGATGGAAGTCGACATGCAGATCGCCCTGGGCGCGGACCTTGAGGTCGATCATCGCATGGCGGCCGAAGCTCTCGAGCATGTGGTCGAGGAAGCCGATGCCGGTATCGACGTCGCAATCGCCCGCGCCGTCGAGGTCGAGGGAGACCGCGATCTCGGTCTCGCGCGTCTTGCGTTCGACGGTCGCCGTGCGCATGGCTGCACTCCCAAATCGCTTCGCGTGAGGTTATAGTCGGCGCCGCGGCCGCTGTCGAAGTCCGAGGCCCCGGATGCACAAGACGATGGCTTTCATTGCCTTTGCGGCGGGACTGTCGGCGACACCCTTGCTCGCCGCCGATGCCGGCTCGGTCGCGGCCGACGGCACGGTGACGATCCGCCCGGGCGAAGCATTCGAGATCGCGTTCGCGGACGGCGACGATCTCTCCCATCCGAAATTCTCGCGCGTCCTCGATCACCTCGACCAGAACGTCGTGGGCTGGCACAAGCCCGATCCGAACGCGCCCTCGCCCTCGGGCCCGCGCTTGATGTCCTTCGAATTCCAGAACGAAGGCGCCAGCCTCAAGCTGCTCGTCCGCAACGACACCGGCGTCGCAATCAAATATGACGCGACCATGGTGGCGCAAATGCCGGACGGGAAACTCGTTTCCAGCCATACTTCCGTTTGCCCCTCCTTTCCCGGCATGCTGGGCAACGAATTGTGGGCCCAGCCGATCGTCATGCTGAAACTGTCGAAGTTTCAGCGGGCGACCGAAGACAGCTTCGTCTGCGAATGACCTGGGAAGCGCTCGATCGCGACGATCCGCTGGCCTGGCTGCGCGGCGAATTCCATCTGAGCCCCGGCGTCATCTATCTCGACGGCAATTCGCTCGGATTGTTGTCGAAGCCGGCGGAGCGCGCGCTGCTCGAGGCGCTCGAGACCTGGAAGCGGCGCGGCATCGACGGCTGGCTCGGCGGCGGCCATCCCTGGTTCCATTTCGCCGAGGAACTGGGGGCGCGCATCGCGCCGCTGCTCGGCGCGGAAGCGGACGAAGTGCTGATCGCGGGCTCGACCAGCATCAACCTGCATCAGATGCTGGCGACCCTGTTCCGGCCCGAACCGGGACGCGACAAGATCCTGATCGAGGAAGACGCCTTTCCGACCGACGCCCATGTCGCCAAGAGCCATCTCAAGCTTCGCGGCCTCGATCCTGGGCGCAACCTTGTCGTCGTGCCGAGCGCCGGTGGCACTGCGATCGACGAAGCCGCGATAATCGCGGCAATGCGCGACGACGTCGCTTTCGCCATCCTGCCGACGGCGCTCTATCGCAGCGGCCAGCTGCTCGACGTCGCGCGCCTCGCGGCCCTGGCCCGCGAAAAGGGCGTGACGCTCTGCCTCGATGCCTGTCATTCGGCGGGCGCGGTCGCGCATCGCTTTCACGACCAGGGCGTCGATTGCGCGGTGTTCTGCACCTACAAATACCTGAACGCCGGACCGGGCGCGGTCGCGGGCCTCTATGTCCATCGCAAGCATCACGGCACTGCACCGGGACTGGCGGGCTGGTTCTCGTCGGCAAAAGACCGCCAGTTCGACATGAAGAACGAGCTGGACCCTGCCGATACCGCCGGCGCCTACCAGATCGGCACCCCGCATATCCTCAGCATGGCGCCGCTGCTCGGCACGCTGGAGCTGATCGAGCGCGCCGGCATGGCGAGCTTGCGGGCACGTTCGCTCAAGCTGACCGGCTTGCTGATGGACCTCGCCGAGCGCGATCTTGCGCCGCAGGGCTTCACGCTCGCCACGCCGCGCGAAGAGCATCGCCGCGGTGGGCACGTGGCGTTGCGCCACGCGGAAGCCGCGCGCCTATGCAAGGCGTTGAAGCAGCAGGACGTGATCCCCGACTTCCGACCGCCCGACATCGTGCGGCTGTCGCCCTCGCCGCTCTATACCAGCTTCGCCGAAGTCGTCGGCGCCGTTGCCATCCTGAAACGGATCGCCCAGGAAAAGACCTATCTGCAATTCCCCAACCTGCGCGACACGGTGGCGTAGCGTCGACTCGCGTTTTCGGGCGTTTGAGGAAAACCGCAGAGTTCCTATATTGCTCCCATGACAAAATCCGATTGGCACTCCACCACCATCCTCTCCGTCCGCAAAGGCGGCCGGGTCGTGGTCGCCGGCGACGGCCAGGTCACGGCCGACAAGACCATCATGAAGGCCAATGCGCGCAAGGTCCGCCGCCTGGCCAAGGGCGATGTCGTGGTGGGATTCGCGGGCGCGACCGCCGACGCCTTTGCGCTCTCCGAGCGGCTCGAGGCCAAGATAGAGCAGCATCCCGGCAACCTCGCCCGCGCCTGCGTCGAGCTCGCCAAGGACTGGCGGATGGACAAGTACCTGCGCCAGCTCCAGGCGATGATGGCGGTGGTGGACGCCAAGACCTCGCTCATCCTCTCCGGCACCGGCGACGTGGTCGAACCCGAGCGCGGCCTGATCGGGGTGGGCTCGGGCGGCCCCTACGCGCTGGCCGCCGCGCGCGCCCTGCTCGACAGCGACCTCGACGCCGAAGAAATCGCGCGCCGGGCGATGCAGATCGCGGCGGAACTCTGCATCTACACCAACGACCATATCACGCTGGAAAGCTTGGCCGCGAATTGACTTACCCGCAGTGGGTGTGTACATTCAGGACGGAGCATGTACATCGATGGCGCTGCATATCACCGATCCGCGGTCCGACAAGCTGGCGCGCGAACTCGCGCGCGCCACGGGCGAGAGCCTGACGCAAGCCGTGACCAAAGCTTTGGAAGAGCGGCTCAGCCGCGTCGGCAAGCGCAAAGCCGCCGACGTCGAGAAGATGGTCGCGGAAATGACCCGGATTGCCAGGAGCGCCAAAGGCTTACGTAAACTGAAAAAGTCTTCCCGTGAGCTGGTTGAAGAACTTTATGATGAAGATGGCTTGCCGCGCTGATGGTCGTCGATGCGTCTGCATTCCTCGCCATTCTTAGAGGGGAGCCCGAGGAAGAATCCTTCAAGCTTGCGATTGCGCTGGCTCCGGTCCGCCACATGTCGCCCGTCAACTGGTTTGAAGTGGCGGTCAATTCGCAGAAAGGCGGCGACTCGGAGCTCGAAGCGGTGGAAAGGCTGGGCACGCTAATAGGTCTCGTCATCGTCCCTATCGACGCGATCCAACTGCGCCTCGCCTTTGAAGCATGGCGACGGTTCGGCAAGGGCCGGCACCGGGCGCGGCTCAATCTCGGTGATTGTTTCGCCTATGCCTTGGCGAAGAGTCTCGACGCGCCGCTGCTCTATAAAGGCGGCGATTTCGCTCACACCGACGTCGTCAGCGCGGTGTGACGTGTCTTTTGGCCGTTCGCGCATTATATCTGCGCCATGACCTCCGCCTTCACCCCCCGCGAGATCGTCTCCGAGCTCGACCGCTACATCGTCGGCCAGCACGATGCCAAGCGCGCCGTCGCCATCGCGCTGCGCAACCGCTGGCGGCGCCAGCAGCTCGCGCCCGAACTGCGCGAGGAAGTGCTGCCCAAAAACATCTTGATGATCGGCCCGACCGGCGTCGGCAAGACCGAGATTTCCCGCCGCCTGGCCCGGCTCGCCCAGGCTCCCTTCCTGAAAGTCGAGGCCACCAAGTTCACCGAGGTCGGTTACGTCGGCCGCGACGTGGAACAGATCGTGCGCGACCTCCTCGAAGTCGCCATCGGCCAGGTGCGCGAGCGCCGCCGCCGCGACGTCGAGGCCCAGGCCGAAGCGCGCGCCGAAGATCGCATTCTCGATGCGCTGGCAGGCTCGGCATCCCAGCGCGAGACGCTGCGGCGCGCGCTGCGCGCCGGCGAACTCGACTCGCGCGAGGTCGAGCTCGAGATGAAGGACCAGAGCGGCCTTCCTTCCTTCGAGATCCCGGGCATGCCGAACGCGCAGATCTCGATGGTCAATCTCGGCGACATCTTCGGCAAGGCCTTCGGCGGCCGCGCCAAGAGCCGGCGCATGAGCGTCGCCGAGGCGCACGCGCCGCTGGTGGCGGAGGAAGCCGACAAGCTGCTGGACAACGACGCCATTCTGCGCGAGGCGATCGCGGCCGCGGAGGACAACGGCATCGTCTTCCTCGACGAGATCGACAAGATCTGCGCGCGCAGCGAATTCCGCGGCGGCGGCGACGTCAGCCGCGAAGGCGTGCAGCGCGATCTGCTGCCGCTGATCGAGGGCACCACGGTCGCCACCAAGCACGGCTCGGTGAAGACCGACCACATCCTGTTCATCGCGTCGGGCGCCTTCCATACCGCAAAGCCCTCCGACCTGCTGCCCGAATTGCAGGGCAGGCTGCCGATCCGCGTCGAGCTCAAGGCGCTCACGCGCGACGACATGCAGCGCATCCTCACCGAGCCCGAGGCGAGCCTGATCAAGCAATATGTCGCCCTGCTGCAGACCGAAGGCGTCGCCCTCGAATTCACCGAGGACGGCATCGCCGCCGTCGCCGACATCGCCACCCATGTCAATGCCAGCGTCGAGAACATCGGTGCGCGCCGCCTGCAGACCGTGATGGAACGCGTGCTCGACGAGGTCAGCTTCGGCGCCAGCGAGCGCGGCGCCGAGCGCATCGTCATCGACGGTGCCTATGTCCGCGCCCGCGTCGAGGACCTCGCCAAGGACCAGGACCTGTCGCGGTTCATTTTGTAGACGAGCTGTCTCATCCCGCCATGATCCGTCGCAATACCTCGCTCAAAAACCGTCATCGCCCGCTTTATGCGGGCGACCCATTTTCCTTTTCATAGAGAAAAAATGGGTCGCCCGGACAAGCCGGGCGATGACGAGCTGGTTTGAAGGAGGACCCAGGCGTGAATGACCCTCAACCCGCCCGCGGCGGCATCTTGGGGAATTGCGGCTTGGCGGGATCGATCTGCGCCCAGGGCTGTGCTTCGCTGACATAAAGCGCGCCGCCGACGACGAGCGTGCTGGGATCGTCGAGGCTTGCTGCCTTCAGAACTTCGAACGGCGCGCCGGCCGGATCGCTGTAGATGGGCGAGCCGCAATCGGGACAGAAATACCGCGTGACCATGGCGCCGGAATCGCCCTTCGACGCGTAACCCTTCGGCGTTCCCTTCGCGATCGTCAGGCTTCCGCGCGGGACCACCACCGCCGTGGTGTAGGCGCCGCCGGAGGCGTATTGGCACGCGCGGCAATGGCAGTTCATGGTCGCCACCGGTTCGGCCGAGACCGTGTAGCGCACGTTCTTGCAGGCGCAGCCGCCTTCGAATGCCATGATTTCTCCCTTCGCCGCCCCGTTCGCGCGCGAGCGTATCATGACGGTTGACCCCCAAGCCATTCCTGTTAAGGAGTCGCGCTTTCCGGGTCGAAGGATGTCCGCCATGGCGCGCCAGAACTACCTTTTCACCAGCGAAAGCGTGTCGGAGGGCCATCCCGACAAGGTCTGCGACCGCATCTCCGACGAGGTGGTCGACCTCTTTTTCCGCGAAGGCCCCAAGAGCGGGCTTTCGGAATGGGACATCCGCGCCGCCTGCGAGACCATGGCGACCACCAACCGCGTCGTCATCGCCGGCGAGACCCGCGGACCCAAGCACCTGATGGAAGACAACATCGTCGATCTGGCGCGCCAGGCGATCAGGGACATCGGCTACGAGCAGGACGGTTTCCATTGGCGCCACGCCAACATCGAGGTTCTGCTGCATGCCCAGTCGCCGCACATCGCGCAGGGCGTCGATGCCAAGGGCAACAAGGACGAGGGCGCGGGCGACCAGGGCATCATGTTCGGTTATGCCTGCACCGAGACGCCGGAACTGATGCCGGCGCCGATCTTCTACAGCCACAAGATCCTTCGCCTGCTCGCCGATGCGCGCAAGGCGGGACGCGAGCCCAAGCTCGGGCCTGACGCCAAGAGCCAGGTGACGGTGCGCTACGAAGGCGGCAAGCCGGTGGAGGCGACACAGATCGTTCTATCCACGCAGCATCTCGACGAGGACATGACGTCCAATCACGTGCGCGAAGTGGTCGAGCCCTATATCCGCGGAGCGCTCCCCGAAGGTTGGATCAACGGCAACACGGTCTGGCACATCAATCCGACGGGCGCCTTCGTCGTCGGCGGGCCGGACGGCGATTGCGGCCTCACAGGGCGCAAGATCATCGTCGACACTTACGGCGGCGCCGCCCCTCATGGCGGCGGCGCTTTCTCCGGCAAGGATCCGACCAAGGTCGACCGCTCCGCCGCCTATGCCGCGCGCTATCTGGCGAAGAACGTGGTCGCCGCCGGCGTGGCCGAGCGCTGCACGATCCAGATCGCCTATGCCATCGGCGTCGCCGATCCGCTCTCGCTCTATGTCGACCTGCATGGCACCGGCAAGGTCGACGAAGCGAAGCTCGAGAAGCTGCTGCCAGAACTGATGAGCCTGAAGCCGCGCGGCATCCGCGAGCATCTGAAGCTCAACCGCCCGATCTATGCGCGCACCTCGGCCTACGGCCATTTCGGCCGCGCGCCGGACGCCGATGGCGGGTTCTCCTGGGAGAAGACCGATCTCGCCGACGCGCTCAAGCGCGCCGTCTGAGGCCGCGCGGCAACGCGGTCTCGTCTACGGCCGCCGCAAGGGGCCCAAGCTCTCGGCGCACCAGCAGCATTTGCGCGACACGCTTCTGCCGCGGCTCGAACTGCATGTCGAGCCCGGACGCGATCCGCGAAACTATTTCTCGGATGCGCCCGACGACGTCTGGCTCGAGATCGGCTTCGGCGCCGGCGAGCACCTGCTCTGGCAGGCGCAGCATCATCCGCATGTCGGACTGATCGGTGCCGAGCCTTACGAAGGCGGCGTCGCCAAGCTGCTGTCGAAGCTCGAACGGACGCCAGTGCCCAACATCCGCATCCATGAAGGCGATGCCCGCGAGATCGTCGCGGCCTTGCCCGACCGCGCGCTCGGCCGCGTGTTCATTCTATTCCCCGATCCCTGGCCCAAGACGCGTCATCACAAGCGCCGCTTCGTGCAGATGGATGTGCTGGACGCATTGGCGAGGGCGATGAAACCCGGTGGGGAGCTGCGCTTCGCCACCGACGATGCCGGCTATCTCGCCTGGACTCTGGAACGGCTGATGGCGCATCGCGCGTTCGCATGGACGGCGCAATGCGCGCAGGACTGGCTTTCGCGCCCTTCCGACTGGCCGCAGACGCGCTACGAAGCCAAGGCGCTGCACGGCCCTCCCGTCTTTCTGCGCTTCGTGCGAACACCTATAGTGTGAACGTGGAAGACGATGAAGACGATTTCCGGCCCCGCTTTCACTGGGGTGACCTGGGCGCGCTGGCGCTGGCCGGCGCCTTTTCCCTGTTCGGACTTTACTTGGCGCTCGACCTGATGTTCGGCGGCCATCCGCTGGCGGTGCTGTTCCGCGCCCCGCCGCAGCCATCCCCGCCGCAGGTGCCCAGCGCCGCCGAACAGATGGCGGCCCCGTTCCACACCCAGCCCGGCGAAGTGGTGATCTCGACCAGGACGATGACGCCCGTCCCATCGCCGAAAAAGCCGCAGAATCCGAAGGACAAGCCGCCGCGCGAATGAAAATCCCGACGCCGGCCTTGAATTCTCGCAATTCCGAGCGTACATAGCGCCCATCCCAAACAACAGAACGTACTGTTGTGTGGCGGTCGCAAGGCCGCCGCGCGGGAAAGGCTTTTGTCCATGACCGGCGTTGCGCCGGCCGCCAGCAAGGGAATTCGCCGATCATCACCGCCATGTCGCATCTGGAGCCGATCCTCACCCCCGCCATCGAGGCGGCGGGATACAGGCTCGTGCGCCTCAGGCTGATGGGCGGAAAGACCAAGACGTTGCAGATCATGGCGGAACGGCCGGACGGGACGATGAACGTCGAGGATTGCGCGATCCTGAGCCGCGCGCTGCTCGATTTTCTCGAGCGCGAGGATCCGATGGAAGGCGATTACGAGCTCGAGGTCTCCTCGCCCGGCATCGACCGTCCGCTGACGCGGCTGATGGATTTCGCCCGCTATGCGGGACACGAAGCCAAGCTGGAACTGGCGGCGCCCGTCGAAGGACGCCGGCGCTTCCGCGGCCTGCTGCTCGGGCTCGACGGCAGCGACGTGGCGATCGAGACGCAGGGGACGCGCCTGCGCTTTCCCTTCAAGGCGGTGGCGGAAGCCAAGCTCGTCCTGACCGACAAGCTCATCCAGGAAGATTTGAAAGCGCGCAAATACGCGCAACGGGGCGTCGGCGAGGCCCATAGCGACAGCGTATGGGCGAGCGACCAGGAAGCAATGGAGAACTGACATGGCCTTTGGCGTAGCCGCGAACCGGCTCGAACTCTTGCAGATCGCCGATGCGGTCGCGCGCGACAAATCCATCGACAAGGCCGTCGTGCTGGCGGCGATGGAAGAGGCGATGCAGCGCGCCGCCAAGCAGCATTACGGCGCCGAGAACGAGATCAAGGTCGATATCGACGCCAAGACCGGCGAGACCCATGTCTCGCGCTATCTCCACGTCGTCGAGCAGGTGGAGAACAACAAGATCGAGATCAGCCTCGAGGATGCGCGCGCCCGCAACCCCGCCGCGCAGGTCGGCGACATCATCGCCGAGACGCTGCCCCCGATCGACTTCAACCGCATCAATGCGCAGAACGCCAAGCAGGTGATCGTGCAGAAGGTGCGCGACGCCGAGCGCGAGCGCCAGTACGAAGAGTTCAAGGACCGCATCGGCGAGATCGTCCACGGCATCGTCAAGCGCTCGGAGTTCGGCTCGGTGGTCGTCGATCTCGGCCGCGCCGAGGGCGTGGTGCGCCGCGACGAGATGATCCCGCGCGAGAGCTTCCGCGTCGGCGACCGCATCCGCGCCTATATCTACGATGTGCGACGCGAGGCCCGCGGCCCGCAGATCTTCCTGTCGCGCAGCCATCCCCAATTCATGGTCAGGCTGTTCGCGCAGGAAGTGCCGGAGATCTACGACGGCATCATCGAGATCCGCGCCGTGGCGCGCGATCCGGGCAGCCGCGCCAAGATCGGCGTGATCTCCAAGGATTCCTCGATCGATCCGGTCGGCGCCTGCGTCGGCATGCGCGGCGTGCGCGTGCAGGCGGTGGTACAGGAGCTCCAAGGCGAGCGCATCGACATCATCCCGTGGTCGGCCGATCCCGCGACCTTTATCGTCAACGCGCTGGCGCCGGCCGAGGTGAGCAAGGTCGTGCTCGACGAGGACACCCACCGCGTCGAGGTGGTGGTGCCCGACGAGCAGCTCTCGCTCGCCATTGGACGGCGCGGCCAGAACGTCCGTCTCGCCTCCCAGCTCACCGGCTGGCAGATCGACATTTTGACCGAAGCCGAGGAGAGCGAGCGCCGCCAGAAGGAATTCGCCGAGCGCACCAAGCTCTACATGGAAACGCTCGACGTCGACGAGACCGTGGCGCAATTGCTCGCCTCCGAGGGCTTCGCCACGATCGAAGACGTGGCCTACGTGCCGCTCAACGAGCTGGCCGCGGTCGAGGGCTTCGACGAGGAGACGGCGCAGGAGCTGCAAAGCCGCGCGCTCGAATTCATCGAGGCCCGCAACAAGGAGATGGACGACAAGCGCTTGGCCCTGGGCGTCGAAGACGCGGTCGTGGAGGTACCCGGCATCACGCCGGCCATGGCGGTGGCGCTCGGTGAAGCCGGCATCAAGACGCTCGAGGACCTCGCCGGCTGCGCCACCGACGATCTGCTGGGCTATTACGAGACCGGCAAGGACAAGGAGCGCGTGCGCGTGGCCGGGGCATTGGAAGGGTTCAATCTCTCTTCCGACGACGCCAACGCGATCGTCATGAAGGCGCGCGTCAAGGCGGGCTGGATCGAGGAAGCCGCCGATGAGCCGGCGGAAGAAGCCGCAGAGGAAAGCATCGCTTGAACTCCTGCGCCGCGATCGAGACGGATGACGAGACGGGCGCAGGCAAGTCTGTGCGCGAGCGGCGCTGCATTGTCAGCGGCGAAGTGATGGCAGACGAGAAAATCGTGCGCTTCGCCGTGGATCCGGACGGCGTCATCGTTCCCGACGTGGCGGCGCTGCTGCCGGGCCGCGGCATCTGGGTCGGTGCGACGCGCGCCGCGGTCGACAAGGCCGTCGAGAAGAACCTGTTCTCCAAGGCGGCCAAAGCGAAGGTCCGCGCCACGCCCGATCTGGCCGACCGCGTCGAAGGACGGCTTGCGGCGCAGATGCTGGGCGATCTGGGACTGGCGCGGCGCGCCGGGCAGTTGCTCCTCGGCTTCGACAATGTGCTGCGCGCGTTGGAGTCGCGCACGCCGCCCGCGGTTCTCGTCGAGGCCCGCGACGGCGCTTCCGACGGCCGGCGCAAACTGCTCCAGGCCGCATCGGCATGGGGGCGGAAAGTCGAAGTGATAGAGGCACTTGACTGTGCCGAATTGAGCTTGGCCCTGGGCCGAGAGAATGTGGTACATGCAGCCCTCAAGCCGGGGCGGCTGGCCGAACGCCTGATCCTCGACGCACGCCGGCTTGCCGGCTTCCGCGTCCCGAACGAAAGACACGCATGACTGACGCCAACGACACGACGCGCCGGCCCGCCAAGACGCTCTCCCTGAAGAAGACGGAGACGTCCACGGTCAAGCAGAGTTTCAGCCACGGCCGCACCAAGGCGGTGGTGGTCGAGAAGAAGCGCGCGCGCGTCGAAACCGGCAAGCCGCCGGAACGCGCACAGGCGCCGGAAGCGACGTCGTCGCCCGCGATCGAGGCGGCCCCTCTGCCGCAACCGCGCGGCGTGGTGCTGCGCCAGCTCACCGACGAAGAAAAGGTCGCGCGCAGCAAGGCGCTGAGCGACGCCCGCGTCCATGAGGAAGAAGCCCGCAAACGCGCCGAGGAAGACGCACGCCATCGCGCCGTCGAGGAAGCCCGCCTCAAGACCGAGCGCTCCGCGGCCGAAAAGCGCAAAGCCGAAGAGGACGCGCGCAAGGCGACCGAAGAACAGACCAAGCGCCGCGCCGAGGAAGAGGCGGCGCGCCGGCTGGACAAACCGGCAGCGGGCGCGACCCCGGCCGCCGCCGCGGCCACGCCTGCCGCCGACGCCACGCGCCGCGCGCGCTTCAATGTCGAGGAAGAAGAAGAGAGCGTCGCCAAGAAAGGCGGCGTCAAGGTCCCCGCCAAGGTCCCTGCGGTCAAGAAAGGCGCCGACACGCGCCGCCGCGGCAAGCTGACCGTCACCCGCGCGCTGTCCGGCGACGACGAGCGCACGCGCTCGGTCGCCTCCTACAAGCGCCATCTGCAGCGCATCAACAAGGGCGCGCAGGCGCAGCCCGCCGGTCCCGCCGGTCCGCGCGAAGTCACCATCCCGGAGACCATCACCGTCGCCGAGCTCGCCAACCGCATGGCGCGCCGTGCCGTCGACGTCATCAAGGTGCTGATGAAGAACGGCATGATGGCGACCGTCAACGACACCATCGACGCCGACACTGCCGAGCTCGTCGCCGCCGAATACGGCCACACCGTCAAGCGCGTCGCCGAATCCGACGTGCTCGAGGGCCTGAAGGGCGCCGCCGACGACGAGGCCACATTGGTGTCGCGCCCGCCGGTCGTGACCATCATGGGTCATGTCGACCACGGCAAGACCTCGCTGCTCGACGCGCTGCGCAAGACCGACGTCGTGGCCGGCGAAGCGGGCGGCATCACCCAGCACATCGGCGCCTATCAGGTGACGTTGGAAAGCGGGCAGAAAATCACGTTCCTCGATACGCCCGGCCACGCGGCGTTCACCGCGATGCGCGCGCGCGGCGCCCGCGTCACCGACGTCGTGGTCCTGGTGGTCGCGGCCGATGATGGCGTCATGCCGCAGACCGCCGAGGCCATCGCCCACGCCAAGGCGGCGCATGTTCCGATCATCGTCGCCATCAACAAGATCGACAAGGGCGACGCCAATCCGCTGCGCGTGAAGAACGAGTTGCTGCAGCACGAGATCCAGGTCGAGGATCTCGGCGGCGAGACCCAGGCTGTGGAAGTCTCCGCCACCAAGGGCATCGGACTCGACAAGCTGCTCGAGGCGATCGCGCTGCAGTCCGAAATCCTCGACCTCAAGGCCAATCCCGAGCGCGCTGCGGAAGGCGCGGTGATCGAGGCCAAGCTCGACCGCGGCCGCGGCCCGGTCACCACCGTGCTCGTGCAGCGCGGCACCCTGCGCGTCGGCGACATCGTCGTCGCCGGCTCCGAATGGGGCCGGGTGCGCGTGCTGCAGAACGACCGCGGCGAAACCCTTACCGAGGCGGGGCCATCGACGCCGGTGGAGGTGCTCGGTCTCTCCGGCGCGCCGGAAGCCGGCGACGAGTTCGTCGTCGTCGAAAGCGATGCGCGCGCGCGCGAGGTCACCGAGTATCGCGCCCGCAAGCGGCGCGAGGCGCGCCAGGCATCGAGTTCGCGCCAGACGCTCGACCAGCTGCTGAAGAACCGCGCCGTGGGCGAGAAGCGCCTCCTGCCCATCGTGCTCAAGGCCGACGTCCAGGGTTCGGCGGAAGCGATCCAGGGCGCGCTCACCAAGATGGCGACCGACGAGGTCGGCGTGCAGGTGCTGCAGTCCGGCGTCGGCGGCATCACCGAAAGCGACGTCATCCTGGCGCATGCCAGCGGCGCGGTGGTGATCGGCTTCAACGTGCGCGCCGACAAGCTGGCACGCGAGCGCTCCAAGCGCGACGGCGTCGAGATCCGCTACTACAACATCATCTACAACGTCATCGACGACGTGAAGGCGGCGCTGTCGGGCATGCTGGCGCCGGAGCTGCGCGAGAAGTTCCTAGGCAATGCCGAGGTGCTCGAAGTCTTCGCCATCTCCAAGGTCGGCAAGGTCGCGGGCTGCCGCGTCACCGAGGGCGTGGTGCGCCGCGGCGCCAAGGTGCGCCTGATCCGCGACAACGTCGTGATCCACGAAGGCGAGCTGTCCACGCTCAAGCGCTTCAAGGACGAAGTGCGTGAAGTGCAGTCCGGCCAGGAATGCGGCATGGCCTTCGCCAACTATCAGGACATGCAGAAGGGCGACGTGATCGAAGCCTTCGAGGTCGAGACGATCCAGCGCGCGTTATGACGCCGCAGGAGCAGGCGCAAATCCTGCGCCGGATCGAAACGCTGATACGGGCCGGCAACGTGGCGGAGGCGCTCCATGCCGCCCATGACGCCGCGATGCGCGGCATCGTCCACTACCACGTCTTCGTCTTCGCAGCGCTTTACGAGATGGAGGCGAATGCGCCGTCCGCCGCGCTCGGTTTCGCGCAACGCGCGCTGCAGATGAAGCCGCGCGGTCCCCAGGCGCTGCAGGTCCTCGGCATGGCGCAGGCAGGGCTCGGCCGGCATGCGGAGGCGCTGCGCGCCTATGACGAAAGCCTGCGCGCCGATCCCGGCAATGGCGACGTTCATTATCACAAGGGCCTCTCGCTCGAGGAAATCAACGAATGGACGCGGGCCGAGCGCGAATATGAGCGCGCTTTGGATCTCGATCCTCAGCACGCCGGCGCGGTCTCGCATCTGGCGGCGATTGCCGTCATGCACGGGCGCGGCGCGCAGGGCCGCGCGCTGGTGGAGAAGGCGCTGCGGCTGAAGCCGGGCGAGCCCGCCGCGCTGCTGGCGCTCGCGCAACTGGAACTCAACGACCGCAATTTCGAAGCCGCGCTGCGCTGCGCCTCGCCGCTTCTTGCCAGCCCAGGCCTGCACGATCGCGGTGCCGCCGAAAGCGTGTGCGGCGACGCGCTGGATGGGCTCGGCCGGTACGCCGACGCCTTCTCGCATTACGAGCGCGCCGGCCGCAGCATCAAGGAACTCCATCACCAGCTCTACGGCGGCCTCAAGCTCGAGCGCGTGGCGGCGCGGACGCGGCGCATCGCCGAGTGGTTCGGTGGCAGCGATCTTTCGCCCTGGCGCGACGGCGATGCCGGCGGCTATCGCGCGCCCGTCGAGACACATGTCTTTCTCGTCGGCTTTCCGCGCTCGGGCACGACATTGCTCGAGCAGGTCCTGGCCAGCCACGGCCGCATCGAGGCGCTGGAGGAGCGCGATTGCCTCGCAGCCGCAATGTCCGAATTCGTCCTGCCCGCTGATGGGATGGAGCGGCTGGCGGCGCTTGGCGCCGGCGATCTGGAACGGTTCCGCGCGGCATATTGGGCCGAGGCGCGTGCCGGCGGGGCCAAGCTGGAGCGGGCGGTATTCGTCGACAAGCTGCCGCTCAACCTCCTCAACTGGCCGGTGATCGCCAAGCTGTTTCCGGCCGCGAAAATGCTGCTCGCCTTGCGCGATCCGCGCGACGTCGTGCTCAGCTGTTTCCGCCGCCGCTTCCGCATGTCGCCCTTCATGTACGAGATGTACGCGCTCCACAGCGCCGCGGAATTCTACGCGGGAGCGATGGACTTCGCGGAGTTCTGCCGCGCAAATCTCGCGCTTGCCTGCTTCGCGTCGCGCTACGAGGATCTGGTCGACGACTTCGAGCCGCGGGTGGGCGCGATCTGCGGCTTTCTCGGTCTGGATTACGACCCGGCGATGCAGGGCTTTGCCGAAACCGCGCGCAGCCGCGCGATCCGCACGCCGAGCGCGCCGCAGGTGGCGCGCGGGCTCTATCGCGGCGGCATGGGCCAGTGGCGCGCCTATGAAAAGGAGATGGCGCCGGTCCTGCCGCTGCTCGCCCCCTATGTGACGCGCTATGGATATGCGCCGTGACAAGCCAAGCCGCTCAAATCCTGCAGCGGGTCGAGATGGCGCTGCGCGCGGGCAATCTTCACGATGCGATGCGCCTGGCGCGCGACGCCGCCGACCGCGGCGCGATGCATCCGAGCCTTCTCACCCTGGCGGCGCTCCAGGACGTCGAGGACGGGCAGCCGGCGCGGGCGTTGGAGCGCGCCGGGCGCGCGCTCGCCTTTGCGCCGCGCAGTCCCGACGCGCTGCATGCAAAGGCCATCGCGCTCGCCAAGCTCGGCCGCCATGGCGAGGCGCTGCCGCTCTACGACGAGGTGCTGCGCCAGGCGCCCAAGCTGGCCGCGGCGCGCTACAACAAGGCCGCGTCTCTGGCGGAGACGCATGACTGGCAACGCGCCGAACGCGAATTCGAGCGCGTGATCGATCTCGAGCCGCGCCATCCCGGGGCGCTGTCGCGGCTGGCGACGCTCGCGGCCTCGCGCGGCGAGGCGCAGAAGGCGCGCGATCTCGCCACGCGCGCGCTGAGGATCAATCCGCGCGAGGCCGCGGCCGAACTCGCGCTCGCCCAGCTCGATCTCGACGCGGGCGACCACGAAGCGGTGCGCCGCCGCGTCGAGAAGCTGTTGGCCGGACCGGCCGTGACGCCGGTCAACCGTTCCATCGCCCACGGGCTTCTCGCCGACACGCTCGATGCCCTGGGACGCCCCGACGAGGCCATCGTCCATTATGCGCGCGGCAATTTGATCTTGCGCGAGCTCTACCGTCCCGCATTCGAGGCGCCGGGACGAGAGCGCGCCGTGTCGCGCGCGCGGCGCATCGCCGCTCAACTGCGGGATCGTCCGCCGGTCCCGGCTCCGGCCGCGCCGCACAGCCCGGTCGCAACCCATGTCTTCCTGGTGGGGTTTCCGCGCTCAGGCACGACCCTGCTCGAACAGATCCTGGCCGGCCATCCGGGCATCGAGACCCTGGAGGAGCGCGATTGTCTGGCCGGCGCGGTCGAGGAATTCATCCTGCCGGCGGACGGCCTCGAAAAGCTCGAGGCCGTGCCGGACGCCGCGCTTCAGCGCCACCGCGACACTTATTGGGCGGAGGCGCGCAAGGGGGCTGCGAAGCTTGACCGCGCGGTCTTCGTCGACAAGCTTCCGCTCAACGCGCTCAATCTGCCCGTCATCGCCCGCCTGTTCCCGGCGGCGCGCATCCTGCTCGCGCTGCGCGACCCGCGCGATGTGGTGCTCAGCTGTTTCCGCCGCCGCTTCGAGATGTCGCCCTACATGTACGAGCTGCTCACGCTCGCGGACGCGGCCGCGTTCTATGACGCGACGATGCAGGTCTGCACCATGGCGGAGGATGTCCTGCCGCTTCCCTTCTTCCGGCTGCGCTATGAGGACCTCGTGGAGGATGTGCAAGGGCAGGCGACTGCGCTCGCGGCCTTCCTGGGCTTGGAGTTCGATTCCAAGATGCTGGATTTCGCGCAGACCGCGCGCCGGCGTGCCATCATGACGCCGAGCGCCAGCCAGGTGGCCCGCGGCCTGTACCGCTCCGGCATGGGCCAGTGGCGGGCCTATCGCGAGGCGCTCACGCCGGCGCTGGCCCTCCTGGCCCCCTGGATCGCGCGCTTTTTGTATGACAAGGACGAGGTATGACGACGACCTCCTTGCGGACGCTCGACGAATACCGGCGCGAGATCGAGCGCGCCCAGCGCGCCGGCGACGTCGACGCGGCCGGGCGGCTGGCGGCTGAGGCCGAAGCCCTTGGCATCGAAGACGGCAAGCTGCTGGCGCTCGCCGTGCATCAGCATCTGAAGGCCCCGGATTTCGCGCGCGCCGAGGCGGCGGCGCGCAAGGCGGTGGCGCTGGCGCCCAGCGATCCGATGGCGCTGGGCGCGCTCGGCTTCTGCCTGATCGTGATGCAGCGCCTGCCCGAGGCGATCGAAACCTTCGACAAGGCGCTCGCCCTGGCGCCGAACGCGGCGCCGCTGCTCTACAACAAGGGCTTCGCCTATGAGCGCGCCAACAAGCTCGCCGAGGCGCGCAAGGAATATCGCGCGGCGCTCGTGGCCAATCCCAACCATGCCGAAGCGGCGGGCCATCTCGCCTATCTGAGCGCCTTGCAGGGATCGTTCGCCCAGGCGCGCGATCTGGGCCGCCGCGCGCTCGCACGCGATCCCGCCAACGTCTCGGGCGCCTTCGCGCTCTCGCTGGCCGAGATCGATGCCGGCAAGCCGCAAGGCGTCGAACTGCGCCTCAAGCCTTTCGCCGAACGTGCGTCCCTGGATGCGCCGGCGCGCGCCGCCGCCTGCGGCATCATCGGCGATGCGCTCGACGCCATGGGCGAATTCGAGCGGGCCTTCGAGAGCTATTCGCGCAAGGGCGAGATCCTGCGCGCGGCTTACGCGCCGGGTGCCAACATCGAAAGCCAGCTTCTGCGCGTGCAGCGGCTGAAGCGCTATTTCACGCGCGCCGACAAAGCCCAGTGGACGAGCGCGCCGGTCCCGGCCCCGGGCGCGATCAAGACGCATGTCTTCGTGCTGGGCTTCGCGCGCTCGGGAACGACGCTGCTCGAAAACGTGCTGGCCACCCATCCCGCGCTCGAAGTGATGGCGGAGCATGACGGCCTCAAGGATTGCTATCCCGTCACCGACAGCGATGCCGCGCTCGACGCCTTTGCGGCGCTCGATGCCGAGGGCCTGCAACGCTATCGCGATCTCTACTGGCAGGAAGCGCGCAGCGCCGGCATGCCGCTCGAACGCACGGTCTTCGTCGACAAGCTGCCGCTCAATTCGGTCGTGCTCTGTCTGATCGCCAAGCTGTTCCCGCGGGCCAAGATCGTTTTCGCGCTGCGCGACCCCAGGGACGTCGTTTTTTCCTCCTTCCGCCGCCGCTTCGGCATGACGCCGCAAATGTACGAGCTCACGACGCTGGAAGGGGCCGCGCGCTATTACGATGCGGTGATGGCGCTGGTGCAGGTCTATCGCCGCGTCCTGACGCTCGATCTGCATGAGGTGCGGCTCGAAAATCTGGTCACGGATTTCAAGGGCGAGATGGATCGCTTGTGCGGCTTCCTCGGCGTCGCCGGCACCGAGGCGATGCAGCGCTTCGAGCCGGCGCGCACGGGCCGCGACGTCACCACGCCGAGCGCGGCGCAGCTTGCCAAGGGCCTGAACGCCGGCGGCCTCGGTCCGTGGCGCAACTATGCGGGCCCGATGGCGGAAGTGACGCCGCTGCTTCAGCCTTGGGTCGCCGCTTACGGCTATGGAGATGCGCCGTGAGCCGAAGGGGCACGCCGCATCATGAGCAGGGGCCGTCGCAGCGTCAGCTGCGCGTCGGCGAGATGCTGCGCCATGCGCTGGCCGAGATCCTGGTCCGCGGCGAGATCCGCGATCCCGATCTCGAGGGCATCTCGGTGACCGTGACACAAGTCAAACCTTCCCCCGACATGCGCCATGCCACGGTGTTCGTCGAGCCGCTGGGCGGGCGCAATGCCGCGCAGATCGTCGCGGCGCTCAACCGTCACAAGGGGTATCTGCGCGGTCAGATGGGGCACACCATCGCCCTCAAATTCACCCCCGAGCTTCGCTTCATCGAGGACGAGTCCTTCGCAGCCGCCCAGAAGATCGAGGCCCTGCTCAAATCCGAACGCGTGCAGCGAGACCTCAAAGCCCGCGGCGACGATGGCGCGTAGGAAGAAGGGCTCGCCGGTCCATGGCTGGGTCATCGTCGACAAGCCGCAGGGCGTGACCTCGACCCAGACGGTGGCGGCGGTACGTCGCGTCTTCGATGCGCGCAAGGCCGGCCATGCCGGCACGCTCGATCCGATGGCGACCGGCGTGCTCGCGGTCGCGCTCGGCGAGGCGACCAAGACCGTCCCCTATGCGATGGATGCGCAGAAGACCTATCGCTTCACCGCGACCTGGGGCGAGTCGCGCGACAGCGACGATGCGGAGGGCGCGGTCATTGCGCGCTCGAGCGTGCGCCCCGCCCGCGCGGCGATCCAAGCGGCCATCCCGGCGCTGTGCGGCACGATCCAGCAGGTTCCGCCTGCCTATTCCGCCATCAAGGTCGATGGCGAGCGCGCCTACGACCTGGCCCGCGACGGCGAGGCGGTCGCGCTGGCGCCGCGGCCGGTGTTCGTCCGCAGCGTCAGCCTTCTGTCCGTCCCCGATGCCGACACGGCCGAGTTCGAGATGGTCTGCGGCAAGGGAGCCTATGTCCGGGCCTGGGTGCGCGATCTGGCATCGTCGCTGGGGACCTTGGGATATGTTTCCCAGCTGCGTCGCACCGCGATAGGAAATTTCAAAGTTTCGCAGGCGGTCGGGCTGGAAACCTTGAAGGGTTTTATGCATAGTCCCGCCGCTTTTGAGCACCTGTTGCCTCTCTCGACCGCGCTGGACGGCATCCCGGCTCTGGCCGTGACGGGGCAAGATGCGGTTCGCCTGAAGAGCGGCAATCCGATCCTGGTCCGGCGCCAAGAATTCGCCCGGATCGCGGAGAGCGCCCAGGGCGAAGCGAATCTTCAAGGGCTCACGGTCTTCCTTTCGACCGCAGATGGCGAGCCGGTGGCGCTCGCAAGCTTCGCGGAAGGGGAATTGAGGCCGTTTCGCGTGTTCAACTTCGCCATTGGATGACCGGAAAGAAAACGAATGACGATCACAGCCGAGCGCAAACAGGAATTGATGAAGCAATATGGGACGGGCGAAAACGATACCGGCTCTCCCGAGGTCCAGGTGGCGGTGCTCTCCGAGCGCATCAACAACCTGACCGACCATTTCAAGAGTCACGTCAAGGACAACCATTCGCGCCGCGGCCTGATCAAGATGGTCTCGTTGCGCCGCCGGCTCCTCGACTACATCAAGGCCAAGGACAGCAAGCGCTACGAGCAGCTGATCGGCCGCCTGGGTCTGCGCCGCTGACCGGCCCCCAGCCGCTATCGCCCGAACTTTGGCACGCGCTGCGCGATGGTCGCGCCGCCGCGCCCATGCGTTCGCCGGACAGGGTCCGGCGGACAACCCCCGCAGGCAATCCGGCCGCGGGTACGAAGGAAGTGAAGCATGTTCAATATCAACCGTGAGGAATTGGATTGGGGCGGGCGCAAGCTCGTGCTCGAAACCGGCAGGGTCGCCCGTCAGGCCGACGGCGCCGTGCTCGCCACCTATGGCGAGACCGTCGTGCTGGCCACCGTCGTCGGCGCCCAGGCGCCGCGCGAAGGCATCGATTTCTTCCCGCTCACCGTCAACTACCAGGAGCGCTACTACGCAGCCGGCAAGATCCCGGGCGGCTATTTCAAGCGCGAACGCGCCCCGACCGAGCGCGAGACCTTGATCTCGCGCCTGATCGACCGCCCGATCCGTCCGCTCTTCGCGGAAGGCTATCGCAACGAGACCCTGGTCGTCGTCCAGGTGCTGAGCCACGACCTGGAGAACGATCCCGACGTCGTCGGCATGGTCGCGGCGTCCGCGGCGCTGACGATCTCCGGCATCCCGTTCATGGGGCCCATCGCGGCGGCGCGTGTCGGCTACATCGATGGCGAATACAAGCTCAATCCGATGGCCGACGAGATGGCGGCCTCCAAGCTCGATCTGATCGTGGCCGGCACGCAGGACGCCGTGCTGATGGTCGAATCCGAGGCGCAGCAGCTCGACGAGCAGGTCATGCTCGGCGCGGTGATGTTCGGCCATCGCGGCATGCAGCCGGTGATGGATGCCATCATCCGCCTCGCCGAACGCGCCGCCAAGGATCCGCGCCCCGTCCCGGAAGACGCTCACGCCGCGCTGCGCGAGACGCTGAAGGCCGAAGCCGGGCCGGAACTGGCCCAGGCCTTTCAGATCCGCGAGAAACACGTACGCCGCGACGCCATTGCGGCGGTGCGCAGCAAGCTCGCCGAGAAATATGTCGGCGAGACGGACGGCAAGGTGGCCAAGGGCGTCTTCTCAAGCCTGATGCACGACGTGGAAGGCCACGTCATGCGCAACGCGGTGCTCGACACCAAGAAGCGCATCGACGGGCGCGATCTCGTCACCGTGCGTCCGATCGTGGCCGAGGTCGGCGCGCTGCCGCGCACCCACGGCTCGGCGCTGTTCACCCGCGGCGAGACCCAGGCGCTGGTGATCGCCACGCTCGGCACCAGCGAAGACGAGCAGTTCGTCGACACGCTGGAGGGCCTGCACAAGGAGCACTTCATGCTCCACTACAACATGCCGCCCTATGCGGTGGGCGAAGCGGGCCGAATGGGCGCGCCGAGCCGGCGCGATATCGGCCACGGCAAGCTCGCCTGGCGCGCCATCCATCCGCTGCTGCCGAGCAAGGACGAGTTCCCCTACACCATCCGCGTCGTCTCGGAGATCACCGAGTCGAACGGCTCGTCGTCGATGGCGACGGTGTGCGGCACCAGCCTGTCGCTGATGGATGCGGGCGTTCCGCTGAAGAAGCCGACCGCGGGCATCGCCATGGGCCTGATCCTGGAAGGCAGCCGCTTCGCGGTGCTGTCGGACATCCTGGGCGATGAAGATCATCTGGGCGACATGGACTTCAAGGTGGCCGGCACCGACGAGGGCATCACCGCGCTGCAGATGGACATCAAGATCGCGGGCATCACCGAAGAGATCATGCGCGTGGCGCTCGGCCAGGCCAAGGACGGCCGCCTGCACATCCTGCATGAGATGAACAAGGCGCTCAGCCACGCCCGCTCGCAGCTCGGCGAGCACGCGCCGCGCATCGAGCAGATCAAGATACCGACCGACAAGATCCGCGAAGTGATCGGCACCGGCGGCAAGGTGATCCGCGAGATCGTCGAGAAGACCGGTGCCAAGATCAACATCGAGGACGACGGCACGGTGAAGATCGCGTCTGCCGACGGCGACTCGATCAAGGCGGCGATCAAGTGGATTCGCGGCCTGACGGCGGAACCCGAGGTCGGCCAGATCTATGACGGCAAGATCGTCAAGGTCATGGACTTCGGCGCCTTCGTGAACTTCTTCGGTCCGAAGGACGGCCTCGTCCACGTCTCGGAGCTGGCGCCGCAGCGCGTCAACAAGCCCTCCGACGTCGTGAAGGAAGGCCAGGCCGTGAA
>JAFARO010000002.1:0-15000 GCA_019245415.1 Alphaproteobacteria bacterium
ACGCGCCGCTTCTACTGGTCGAGGAAGCTCCGCATCTTGCGGCTACGCGACGGGTGCTTCAGCTTCCTGAGCGCCTTGGCCTCGATCTGGCGGATGCGCTCGCGCGTGACCGAGAATTGCTGGCCGACTTCCTCGAGCGTGTGATCGGTGTTCATCCCGATCCCGAAGCGCATGCGCAGCACGCGCTCTTCGCGCGGGGTTAGCGAGGCGAGGACCCGCGTCACCGTCTCCTTGAGGTTCGCCTGGATCGCCGCGTCGACGGGGATCACCGCGTTCTTGTCCTCGATGAAGTCGCCGAGGTGCGAGTCTTCCTCGTCGCCGATCGGCGTTTCGAGGGAGATCGGCTCCTTGGCGATCTTCAGGACCTTGCGCACCTTTTCCAGCGGCATCATCAGCCGTTCGGCCAGTTCCTCCACGAGCAGGGCCGCGAGCCTACGCCCGAGGAGATGGCCGAGCGGCTTTCGATGCCGCTCGAAAAGGTTCGCAAGGTGATGAAGATCGCCAAGGAGCCGATCAGCCTCGAGACGCCGATCGGCGACGAGGAGGACAGCCACCTCGGCGACTTCATCGAGGACAAGAACGCGGTCCTGCCCATCGACGCCGCCATCCAGGCGAACCTGCGCGAGACCACGACGCGCGTGCTCGCCACCTTGACGCCGCGCGAGGAGCGCGTTCTGCGCATGCGCTTCGGCATCGGCATGAACACCGACCACACGTTGGAAGAGGTCGGCCAGCAGTTCAGCGTCACCCGCGAACGCATCCGCCAGATCGAAGCCAAGGCGCTGCGCAAGCTGAAGCACCCGAGCAGGTCAAGGAAGCTCAGGAGCTTTTTGGATAATTAGATCGCCGCAGAGCAACTCGCGTAGCTTTTATCGTGTCACATCGGCGCCGAAATCGATGCTCGCTTCTTTTTCTCAGCCCCCCGAGTCTTCGAATAGGGACGATTGCGAAAGATTTCCTCTGCATCTGCGCGCCCATAATGCCCCTGCGCTCGTTGCGGCCAACGCAGCCAAGCCAGCACCAACCAGGCATGAGATTCGTGTCTCAGACTTGCGATAGCAGCTGGTGCAGCTAGCCAGCAGAGACGGTGATTGGTCTCGGACTGAGTAGCACTCCCCTGAACTGTCGCTATCCAAAATCCACCATAGTTATAAACAAGACTATTTCCGTCACTTCTGCTAAAAAACTGTCCCGCTTCAGCGAGCCGAAGTTGAGGCTTTACCTTCAGCCCCACCTCCTCCTCAAACTCTCTAATCAACGCGTCTTCTTCAGTCTCACGGTCGCGAACCCCGCCTCCAGGCAAATCGAAATAGCAGCGAGAGTCTTGCTTGACCGCAACGCAGGCTACGTTTCCACCGCGAATGGCTAGCCCAAAAACAGCATGCCTAGGTTTGTACCTAGGAATGGATGGGCTCGAAAACGATGGAACGCCAAATTGAAGCATCGCTATCCTCCACCATTGCGTTTGAGAGCATATTGGCTCCCAACCAGCACTTGCTCATATGGGAAATCAGTACATATACTACCCTAACTATTAGCGAGCACAATTGATCGGAGCAATTGCTTTGGTGGACGCAGGAAAAACACCCTTCGATTTCAGCGCTCATGAAAAAGTGTCCGTTGCCGAATATCTCAAAAGGCACGATTTCTACGGCGATTTGGCGACTGTCGTCAGTAGGATCATAGAAGAATGCTTAAATAGAAGAGAGATCAAAGTGCACTCCGTTCAGCACCGCGCGAAGGACCCGTCAAGTTTTGGACGTAAGGCATCAATTCCTTCTGAAACGGATTCTAATTCGCCAAAATACCCTCGCCCTCTTGAACAAATCACGGATTTGGCAGGTGTCAGAGTAATTGCACATTTCCCCGCAACCTTGTCCGCTATTGATCAACTTCTGAACGACGAGTTTGAGATCATCGAAAGGTCGGACAAGAGCGAGGAGTTATTGGAAGAAGAGAGGTTTGGATACCAAAGCGTGCATTACTTGGTTCGCATAAAACACGAAAGATCGCACTTGGCAGAATACAATAGATTTGCCGCCAGTATTGCTGAGGTGCAAGTCCGTACCATTTTGCAACATGCATGGGCGGAGATCGAACACGATATTCAATACAAGTCCGCAAATGCGATCCCAGCGGAAATACGACGTCGATTTATGGCTTTGGCTGGCATGCTCGAAATCGCGGACAGAGAGTTTCAAGAAATTCAGGATGCCAATAAGGAGTTAGAGGCAAAGGCGATACGCAGTGTGCGAAAAGATGAGTTGCTAGGGGTCGAGATCACGCCCCAGTCCCTGAAGGCGTTCTTGGAAAAGCGGTTGGGGCCAGACGGTCGAATATCAGACTGGAATTACGATTGGACCGTTCGTCTTCTGAAGCGTCTCGGCTTTCGTGACCTTTTGCAGATTGAGCGAGCTGTATCAAGATTCAATGATGACCAACTCAGCAATCTGGCTTGGGGCGCGCGGCAAGGTCAGATCGCCCGCTTCGAGCTAATGCTGCTAGCAGCACTTGGAGAACGTTATTTGGAACGTCATCCATGGCGCGGCCAATCGTGGATCGATGAACGGAATCAAGAATTCCTTAAGAGGTTCAAAGCAAGTGGGATACCGGTCGGCGAGTTTGATCCCCTAAGCCAAACTGCGACACTCTGAAGGGGATTGCGCGCGCTCACCTCCTCAAATACTCCCCCGCCTCCACCAGCCTGTACCCCGGCATTTCGCTGACGCATTGGCGTAACAAAAAAGAATGCCCGGAGCCGTAGAACACCACGACGCGGTCGCCGGGTTTGGCGGCCTGCACGAGGTTGGCGCAGATGAGGAAGTTGCGCTTGTACCAGGCGGCGAGAAGGTCCGCGCCGGGCTGATCCTTGCCGCCGCCGATCCGCAGCATCTCGCGATAGAAATCGTGATCGCTGGCGATGTTGGCCGGATCGTTCATGAACCGCAACGTCTCGCCCACCGTGCCATGCGCGAGCATGTCGGTGATCTTGGCCACGCGCGCCACCACCGCATCGTTCGCCTGTTGCAGGATCGCGCTCTCGCCATGCGCCTTGGCATAAGCATCGATCGCGTCATAGGGAAAGTCGCCGTCGGCATCGATGCCGTGGACCGTCGCCAAGCCCATCTGCTTCGCCAACCGGAACCCCAGCTGCACCACCTCGTTGTGCGACGGCGCCAGCGTGCCGGCGACATAGGCGCGATATTTCTCCGCGGCATAGGGCGCGTCCCATTCCACGGCAACCATGGTGGGCTTGAATCGCGCCAGCCCGTCGACCACGGCCGCGATCTCCTGCTGGCGCTTGGGCGCGAGCACGTCGTCGACCTGGACATTGTGCAGGTCATGGCCGGGGTTGCTCATGTGGAACCCGCCCACGATCATCACTTCGGTGGGGACCTCGGCGCCCGTGGCTGTGCCGGCGAGCGCGGCGAAGGCGGCGGCGAGCATGAGGCGGCGCATGGAACCCTCCACTGTCGGTTGCCTGCTATAGGGTCCGGGGGCTACCGCGCATTCATGCAAAAGCCGCAAACCCCGCTTGCGCGGCGAGTTTGCGGGCGCTATGTGCTGCCTTCGTTCGTTCGATCCCGAAGAAAGACGCATGCGCGGTTCCGATCCCAGCAAATTCGCCGACCGGCTGGGCGACGCCCAGAAGGCGCGCCAGGCCATGCTCGACAAGGCGCGCGCCAAGATGGCGGCGCTCAAGGAAACCCAGCCCGAGCGCGACGCCGAGCGCGCCCGCATCGCCGCCGAACGCGCCGAGCGGGAGGCGCAGCGCAAGGCCGAGCGCGAGGCCCGCATCAAGCGCGAGGCCGAGGAGCGTGCCGCCGCCGAGACCGCGCGTCTCGCCGCCGAGCGCCAGGCGGCCGAAGAACGCGCGCGCGCGGCGAACGAGGAGAAGTCCAAGCTCGCCCAATTGCTCGCCGACCAGAAATCGGCGCGCGACGCCCGCTACGCCGCCCGCAAGGCGCGGTTGGGGAAGCGGTAAGTCCGCTTACAATCAATACTTTGTCATCGCCCGGCTTGTCCGGGCGATCCAATTTGTCTTCCACAAAAAATTGGGTCGCCCGCACAAAGCGGGCGATGACGGGTTTAATACCAAGAGTTCAAGCCCCCGCCAGCCTCGCCGCGAGCTGCAAATCGGCGACGAATTTTCTGTATTCGCGCGCCTTGGACTCACGGTCGGGAATGCGCAGCAAGTACGAGGGATGCACCGTGACGAGGCCGCGCTGATTTTCGGGAAATAAAATCTCGCGGCCGCGCAATTTCCCCACTGCAACTGTCTTTCCCATCAACGACTGCGCCGCGGTGGCTCCCATCGCCACCACGAAGGCGGGCGCGATGACCGCCATCTCGCGCGCCAGCCATTGGTGGCAGATCTTGATCTCGCCGGCATTGGGTTTGGAATGGATGCGGCGCTTGCCGCGCGGCTCGAACTTGAAATGCTTGACCGCATTGGTGACGTAGACGCTCTTGCGCTCGATCCCGGCATCGCCGAGCGCCTTGTCGAGCACCGCGCCGGCGGGCCCCACGAAAGGCTTGCCGCTCAGATCTTCCTGGTCGCCCGGCTGCTCGCCGACCAATACCAGGCGCGCCGACGCCGCGCCCTCGCCGAACACGGTCTGGGTGGCGTTGCGATAGAGCGGGCAGGCGGTGCAGAGCGCGGCTTCGGCGCGCAGGCGGGCAAGCGAATCCTTCATGCCTTTCGGGAACGTACGAAACCCCTTCAGGGCGCGCTGACCGTGGCCTTGACGATGGTGACCGGCAACAGCGGCGTCGCGTCCGGCGGGAAAGGACCCTTGGCGCCGCCGAGTTGCACGGCCGCGATCGCGTCCACCACGCTCATGCCTTCGACCACCTTGCCGAACACCGCATAGCCGGTCGCATTGGGCGGCGCGCCGGGCCTGGGATCGAGGCTGTCGTTGTCGGAGAGGTTGACGAAGAATTCCGCCGTGCCGCTGGCCGGCTCGCCGCTGCGCGCCATCGCCACCGTGCCGCGCAGGTTCTTCAGGCCCGAGGACGATTCGAGCGGGATCGGATCGTGGGTGGAGCGTGCGCTGCCGTCGGCGCTGTAGCTTCCCATCTGGATGACGAAATCCGGCACCACGCGGTAGACCACGGTGCCGTCGAAGTGCTTCTCGCGCACATAGCGCAGGAAATTCGCCACCGTCTTGGGCGCATGCGCCGGATCCAGCTTCACGCTGAAGGCCCCGAGCGAAGTCTCGAAGCGCACTTCCTGGGCCGCGGCCGGCAAGGAGAGCAGGCACAGGCCCGCGGCAAGGAGGACGAGGCGGCGCATGGCGGGCTCCTTTGGCTATTGCGGGCCGCCACTAGCACGGGGGCTGTGTCCGCGTCACCTGAATGTGACTTCCGTCCGCCCCTCGCCGATGCGAGATGAAACGGCTAGACTGCGCCAAACCTCCCCGCCCCTGCCCCAAAAGGAAAATCTCGCGATGAATCGGATGCGTAGCCTTTGTCTTTCGGCGACCGCCGTCGCGGTGCTGGCCGTCCATGCGATGCCCGCCGCCGCGCGGCAGCCCTCCGCCAATCCGTTCGCGGCGCCCAGCAGGCTGCCGCTGCACGCACCGCCCTTCGACCGCATCAAGGACAGCGACTATCAGCCGGCCTTCGAACAGGCCATGAAGCGCCATCTCGCCGAGGTCGACCGCATCGCCAACAACAAAGCCGCGCCGACTTTCCAGAACACCATCGTGGCGCTGGAGAAGTCGGGTCGGATGCTGGACCGGGTGAACCTCGCCTTTTCCGCCGTCGTAGGAGCGAACACCAACGACAAGCTCGACAAGGTGCAGGCCGCCGAGGCGCCCAAGCTTGCGGCGCATCAGGACGCGATCGGCCTCAATCCGAAACTGTTTGCGCGGGTGAAGGCGGTCTATGACCGGCGCGCCAAGCTGCATCTCGATCCGGAATCGCTGCAGCTGCTCAATGTCTATTACCTGCAGTTCGTCCATGCCGGCGCCAATCTCTCCAGCGCCGACAAGGCGCGGCTGATGGAGATCAACAAGCGCGACGCGACGCTGGAGACAGGTTTCCAGCAGAAGCTGATCGCCGCCGCCAAGGCCGGTGCGCTGGTGGTCTCCGACAAGGCCAAGCTCGCCGGGCTGAGCGATCAGGAGATCGCCGCCGCCGCCAAGGGCGCGGAGGACCGCGGCCTCAAGGGCCAGTTCGTCGTCCCGCTGCAGAACACGACGCAGCAGCCGCTCCTCGTCTCGCTCGCCGACCGCGAGACTCGCCGCCAATTGTTCGACAATTCGTGGACGCGCACCGAAAAGGGCGACAAGAACGACACGCGCGCCACCATCGCCGAGCTTGCCCAGTTGCGCGCCGAAAAGGCCAAGCTGCTCGGCTATCCGAACTACGCGGCCTATGTGCTCTACGATCAGATGGCCAAGACCCCCGACGCGGTGGACAAGTTCATCGAGCAGCTGGTGCCTGCCACGGCGGCGAAAGCCGAAGACGAGGGCAAGCAGATCCAGGAGATGATCGACAAATCCGGACCGCATTTCGATCTCAAGCCCTGGGATTGGGAGATGTATTCGGAGAAGGTGCGGAAAGCCAAATACGACCTCGACCAGAACGAGCTCAAGCCCTATTTCGAGCTCAACAAGGTGCTGCAGGACGGCGTTTTCTACGCCGCCAACCAGCTCTACGGAATCACCTTCAAGGAGCGCCACGACATCCCGGTGTACCAGCCGGACGTGCGCGTCTTCGACGTCTTCGACAAGGACGGATCGCAGCTGGGCATGATCTATTTCGATTACTTCAAGCGCGACAACAAATCGGGCGGCGCCTGGATGAGCAATTTCGTGCAGCAATCCAAGCTGCTCGGCGACAAGCCCGTCGTCTACAACGTCGCCAATTTCACCAAGCCCGCGCCCGGCGAGCCGGCGCTGATCAGCTTCGATGACGTCTCCACCATGTTCCACGAATTCGGCCACGCGCTGCACGGGCTGTTCGCCAACGAGCAATATCCCTCGCTCTCCGGCGCGAACACCGCCCGCGACTGGGTCGAGTTCCCCTCGCAGTTCAACGAGCATTGGGCGCTCTATCCGCAGGTGCTCAAGCACTATGCGGTGAACTACAAGACCGGCGAGACCATTCCCGACGCGCTGGTCGACAAGATCAAGACCTCGCAGACCTGGAACCAGGGCTACGATCTGGGCGAGCTGCTGGCGGCATCCGAACTCGACATGCAATGGCACGAGCTTGCGGCGCCCGCGCCGCGCGAGGACGTGGACGCCTTCGAGACTCAGGCGCTGCGCGCCACGCACACCGACTTCGCCAATGTGCCGACGCGCTATCGCTCGAGCTATTTCCTGCATATCTGGGCGAACGGCTATGCCGCCGGCTACTACGCCTATCAGTGGACGGTGATGCTCGACGACGACGCCTATGCCTGGTTCACGGCGCATGGCGGGCTGACGCGCGAGAACGGCCAGCGCTTCCGCGACATGATCCTGTCGCGGGGCCACAGCGAGGACTACGCCACGATGTTCCGCGCCTTCTACGGCAAGGACCCGGACATCGCGCCGATGCTCGAGCATCGCGGCCTGAAACAGTAGCTGTACGGCGCGCCGCGGGGTCCAGTCAGACTCCGCGGCGCGGCGCCTCACCGCTCCTTGCGAGTGCCGCCGACCGCGTCTCCGTCCTCGTCGAGCGCGACCACGAGGTCGGCGGCCTTTCTGACGGGCTCGACCCAGCGGGCGATTCCCGGCCCCAGCACCTCGGACCAGAAATCTTCCATCTGCTCGGCGCTCAGCCCGGCGGATGCCCCGCCCGCCTCGGCGCGGATCCTGTCCTCGCGCCCAAAGCGCCGGCGCCGGGCGAGGCTGGTCGGGCAGTCGAGATAGACGAGGTAATCCAGCAGGTCCGCGACGCGCTCATAGCCGTGCTCGCGCAGACCCAGGAACCAGCCATCGACGAAGGCCGTCGCGATCGGCCCTTCGATCGTCCGCGTTGGCCCCCGATCGTCGCGCGCCTGATCGAAGGTCGGAAGGCGCAGACTCTGGCGGCGCTCGCGGATTGCGGCCAGGCATTGCACCGCAGCGTCCAGGTCGTGAGAGCCCGGCGCCGCGCGCCAGCGCAAACCCAGCCGTTCGCGCACGTCCTTGGGATGATAGAAATCGTCGAGCGAGACGGCGAGAAAGCGCAGATCCGGCGCGCGGCTTCGGAACAGGGCGCAGAGCGCCGCGGACAAGGTCGACTTTCCCGATCCGGGCGGACCGCAGATGCCGACGATGACCGCCTGCGTGCCCGCAAGGTGCTGAGCCAGCGCCAGGGGGTAGCGCCAGACCTGCTCCGGCCTACCTGTGGCCATGATCGCTGTGCCGTCCGGCCCGCCGGCGAACCTGCGCCACCAGGCCAGCCGCTCGGCCAGAACGCCGTGAAGGTCCGCGCCGGGAAACAACACCGGCGTCAGAGGATGACGCTCGATATCGCCGAGCAGTACCGCGCTTGCGCCGTCCGAAGGATCGCTCGAGGCGGCGAGCAGCGCGCCGGTGATGTCATCGCCCCGCATGCGGCCTCAAATCGGAACGTCGCGGCACAACGCGCACGCAGCACGGCGCCGGTGCGCGGTGGCGTCCATGCGGGAGGATTGCCAGCGAGAATGACCACTCATCATTTGTCCGTACACAAATAATATCCGCCGACGCCAATTGTTGCTGATTTTGATGGCATGGAATGCCGTACCGCCGAAATCGAGAACAGAGAAAGCATCGCTTGGACAGCGTCGCAGGGGACTCAGAGAGACACTTTGCTCTCCGGCCGCCGATGCGAGACGACACGAACAGAGTCGCGATTTCCGAGGCTTGCCCGGTTCGCTCTCGCAATCTAAGCAATTGATATTAAACGATAAAATGTGCTGGCGGAGCCGGAGGGATTCGAACCCTCGATACGCCTTTTCAAACGTATAACGGTTTAGCAAACCGCCGCCTTCAGCCTCTCGGCCACAGCTCCGTCGCACGGCCTTTTGCCCGAGAACGCCCCACACCTCAAGCCGCGCCACCGCGCAAAACCTGGCCAGCTTAACGATAGAAAATTGCGCTGTTGCCAGGCCGCGGGAAACGGCGCAGCATCAGGGCGCGAAGGGAAAGCCGAGAGGGCTTGGCGGTTGCCGGCCAGACGCCGCGTGCGACCTTTCCAGGCCCCTTTCATCCGGCAAGTGCCGGAAGTGGAGGAGCAGCGCGATGCAGGTCAAGCACATCTTGCGTGAGAAGAGCCCGGAGATCGTTTCGATTGCCGCCGAGGCGACGTTGTCCGAAGCCGCGCGGCTGCTGTGGCGCAAGCGCATCGGCGCGCTCATCGTGCGCGACGGCCAGGGCGCGCTGCTCGGCATCGTTTCCGAGCGCGATCTGGTGCGCGCGGTGGCGGAAGAAAGCGTGACCGCGCTGGCGCGTCCGGTCTCGGCCTATATGACGCGCGACGTCGCGACCTGCGGCGAGAACGACACGGTCGACGAGCTGATGGAGATGATGACCCAGGGCCGCTTCCGTCACGTTCCGGTGCTCAGCGCCGACGACCGGCTGATCGGCATCGTCTCGATCGGCGACGTGGTCAAGTCGCGCATCGAGGAGACGGTGCGCGAGGCAACGACCTTGCGGCAATACATCAGCGCGGCGGGATAGAGCGGTTTCTGGCTAGACTGAAACATTTCCATCGTCATGGCCGGGCTTGTCCCGGCCATCCATGCGCACAGTGCCAAACCGTGAGTATGGATGGCCGCCACGAGGGCGGCCATGACGGTTGGTGGTTAAATAGAAAACGGCCCCAGTCCTACGTGATCATCGGGCCGGGCTCGACCCGGCCATGACGACGATCCTCACGCCATGCGCGCCTGCGCGGCCGATGCCGCTCGATCTCGCACCCGCATGGGCGCAGTCATGGCTGGCCGAAAAACGCGATATCTCTGAATCTTGCGAACAAGGGCGAGCGCCGATCAGACCCTTTGCTCAATCGTTGGGCACAACAGGTCGTGTATCCAGCGTGCCCGCCGCAGATACGAAATCGTCTCTCGAATCGCCCGATCGCGATCCCGACTGAGATCAAAGTAAAGGACCTCGGACGCGAGTTGATCGAGGCTGGCGCCGTCTTCTTCCACTATCAGCAACCATGTGTACAACGGCATGTTGCGAACGTCTTCCCGGGTGATCTTGTCACCGTCAGGGCAACGCCCGAGATGCCGAAGGTCCTCAGCCTGGGACTCACGTTTCATCGTTCAGCCCGATGAAACGGCTTGTCGCCGAGGACCGCTGTGCGCAGCATGACGCGCGAATTGCCATCGTAGTCTCCGACCGTGTAGTGCTGCGTTACGCGATTGTCCCATACCGCGAGAGTGTTGCGCTTCCACTGCCGGCGCACCTGGAACTGCGGCTGCTGGATTTGTTCGAAGACCATCTCCAAAATCTTCCGGCTCTCGCGCTTGGTCAGTCCCAAGATTCTCGTCGTAAATGCGGGATTGACGAACAAGCTGTTCGATCCAGTCTCCGGGTGCGTCCTCACCACTGGATGCGTGGTTGGCGGGTGATCGCGCTTCAGCCAGGCAAGACGCTCGAGCCCAAAATCCATGCGGGCAAAGCGATCTTCGCTGTAGGAGCGGGCGAAGTCGTGGGATGCGATCAAACGCGAGAGAAAATCCCGCATCGGTATCGACAGCGCATCGTATGCGGCACGCGTGCTTGCCCAGATTGTGTCGCCGCCCGTTGATGGCGTCTCTTGCGCGTAGAGCAAGCATGCCATTGGCGGCGTATCGATAAAGGTGACGTCCGCGCGCCAGTTGCCGCTGTCATCGATTGCCCATTGGTCTTGCAGTAGTGAAACCTCTGGGACGCCGAGGACATGCGGTCGAATGGGATGAACGTGCAGCTGACCGAACCGGGCCGCGAAGTCTTTGATCTGTGCAGGCGTTAGGATCTGGTCGTCGAAAAACAGGACCTCGAACCTGAGGAGGGCCCTGCGGATCGAGCCGATCGTCTCGTTGCTCTGAGCTTGGGAAAGGTCGACGCCATCGATCCGTGCCCCCAAGGTCGAGGACAAAGGGGTGATGCGGAAATCGGCCTGCGCAACCGGGTGCAGGGAGGATACGGCTGTCATTTGTTTGCGTCCCACATAGTGTCCGCCTTCGCCCCGTTCATATACCTTATAATCGATAGAGTAAGTCGTGTATAGGGCAATGTTTTTCGGCAGGCGGTGATCGTGGAACGCGTGGGAACCTTGCGCCAATGGACCGAGCGCGGCCGGCTTGGCCTGCGCGGTATCGCGGTACCGATGTTTCACGCGGAGGTCGCGGAGAAGGCCATCTAGTCCTCGCTCCGACCTCCGCGTTCTCCGCGCCTCCGCCTGAAAGTTCTTAAGCCGTTCTGTTCGCCGCGATGTACTGATCCACCACCTGGCTCAGCACGTCGAGCGGCATCGCGCCCGACAGCAGCACCGCGTCGTGGAATTTGCGGATGTCGAACTTCGCGCCCAGCGCCGCCTTCGCCTTGTCGCGGAGCTTCAGGATGCTGAGCTTGCCGACCATGTAGGCGCAGGCCTGTCCCGGCCACACGCAATAGCGCTCGACCTCGCCGCGCGCGGATTCCTCCTGGTCGCCCAGCGTGTCGACGAAGTATTTGATCGCCTGCTCGCGGGTCCATTTCTTCGCGTGGAGGCCGCTGTCGGCGACCAGGCGCACGCCGCGCAACATCGAATCGTGGAGCTGGCCGATCTGGCCCCAGGGATCGTTCTCGTACATCCCCATCTCGCCCGCCAGCTGCTCGGCATAGAGCGCCCAGCCTTCGACATAGGCGGTGAAGCCGCCGACCTTGCGGATCAGCGGCAAGGGCGATTCCTGCGAGATGCTGATCTGCAGGTGATGACCGGGAATGCCTTCGTGATAGGTGAGCGTCGGCAGGGTCCAGCTCGGCACTTCGGCCGTGTCGCGCAGGTTGATGAAGTAGCTGCCCGGCCTGGAGCCGTCGAGCGCCGCGTTCTGGTAATAGCCGCCCGTGGCGCCCTCTTCGGTGTATTTCGGCACGCGCTTGATCTGCAGATCGGCTTTGGGCAGCACGCCGAACCAGGCCGGCAGCCTGGCGCGGATCGCCTGCACCTTGACGTTCAGATCAGCGATCAGCTTTTCCTTGCCCGCATCGGTGTTCTCGTAGCGGAACTTGGGATCCTGATACATCGCGCGCAGGCGCTCACCGACGCTGCCGCCGCTCATGCCGTGGGCGCGCATGATGGCGTCGATCTTCGCGGTGTGATCGGCGACGACGTCCAGTCCCAGCTGGTGGATCTCCTCGGGCTTCATGCTCGAGGTAGTCGCGGCTTCGAGCGAGGCGGCGTAATAGCCGTCGCCGTCGGGCAGGCGCCAGACGCCGGCATCGTGCACCGCTTTGGGCTGCAGGTTCTTCAGGAACGCGATCTGACGGTCGAGCGCGGGATAGACGCGCTGGGCGACGAGACGCGCGGCGACGCCGGCATAGTCGCCGGCGATGCTCTTGGCCTTGGTGCGGCGCACGACCGAATCCACCATCACCGATTTCTCGGCCGCGACGCCGCGCAGCTTGGTCATCTGACCGAGCGCGCGCGCCAGCACGAAGTCCGGCGGCGTGACGCCGAGCGCCACGTCGTGCTCGGCCACCTCGCGCTCCTCGTCGAGCATCGTGGAGAAGCCGGAGAGCCGCGCCAGATAGGCGTCGGCGTCGTCCTTGGTCTCGATCGCATGCTGGCCGTCGAGGAAATCCGGCATCTGGCTGTAGGAGCCGGTGAGCTGGCTGAGGATATAGGGCGCGCCGACGCCGCCGCCGCCATATTGGAAGCGCTTGTTGTCGTCCTCCTGTTGCTGCAGGCCGTAGAGCACGACGTCGTAATTGACTGCGTCCATGCCGGTGAGTTTCTTGCGGTCGATGGTCTTGAGACGCGCAAGCTGGTCGGTGTTCATGCGCTTGAAGAACTCGACCTGCGCCAGCGAGCGGTCGCCGAGCATGAATTTCTGGTAGGCGCGATCGCCTTTGTCGATGCCCAGATTGGTCGCGAATTCCGGCGCCTGGTCGATGACCTCGTCCATGAAGGCATCGAACAGCTTGTTCATCTTCGCCGCTTCGGACGCCGCCGCGGGCTTGGCGGCGCGTGCGGCGCGCGATGTGGCAAGGGTAATGGCGGCGCTGCCGCTGAGCAGCACGGAACGGCGATCGAGCATGAATAAATCCCTCCGAAGACGAGGGAACACTTAGGCAGCCGCCGAAGGGGCGGCAAGACTAGTTGGGATTGCGACAAGTTCACGTCGGCGTGAGAGCCATCGGCCGTGGCCTTTGGGTTCCACGGCGGCGCGGGCGCAGGAACATCGCGGCAATTCTCACGTTTTTATTACATCGGAAAGGAGGCGCCATGCGCCCTGACGTGAGACATGCAGTATTCGCGCTCGCTTTGAGTGTGGGCGCGGCGAGCTTCGCGCTGGCCCAGACCGCAGGCACAGTCGGCGGCGTCGCGGCCAGTCCGGCGGCGCCCGGCACCGCGGCCACAAGTTCCTCAGTCACCGCAGGCACGACCGCCCCGGCGAGTGCCACGCCATCGGCGCAGATGCCGAACGCGAACCGCTTTGCGCCGCGCCACAGTGTCGGTCCCAACGGCACGCCGATGCCCGACACGGCCAATCCCTACGAGGCGCCGTCGCCCTTGACGCCGCAATCGGGAATGACCGCGACGGCGCAGAACACCGTCACCTCGGGCTGCCAGGCCGGGGCGGCGGGATCCGCGACGCCCTTGCCGTGCAACCAGGCCCCGCTGTCGCCGAGCGCGCCGTCGGCTGCGGCCAATCCGGCCTGCCCGCCGGGGCAGACTGAAACGCCGAGCGGGCGGCCTTGTCCGTAATCCGGTTTTGGCGGGGGAAGTTCCGCGGCCCAAAGCCGCCCAGATGCAAAGGAGCAGACCCGATGAAACTTTCACTGATGCTTTCGACGGCGATGGTGCTGGCGCTCGGCGGAGCCGCGCTGGCGCAGGACAATCCGTACACGCATATGTCGACGCCGCAGGAACGGGCGCAGACCAGCGCGCTCAACCAGTCGCAGCTCGACCAGTCCCAGGCGGACCCGTCGCTGAGCAGCGACACGGCGCAAGCCACCGCCCCGCCCACCCAGTTGGCCTACAACGACAGCGCTGACGACAGTCAGTATCAAGCCGACCAGGACCGCTACCAGGACCAGCAGTCGCAATACCAGGACCGCCAGGCGCAGTATCAGGACGACCAGGACCGCTACCACGACCAGCTCGACCGCTACCGCGACCAGCGCGCGGACAACGATGCCTATGACGACGAATACGCCGACAACGATCGGTACGCCTGGGATGATCTGAGCGGACCGACCGCGCTCGATGAGATCGCCGGCGCGCCGCGCGCCCGCCTGATCGGCATGGACGTCGAACGCGCCAACGGCCGAATCGTCGGGCAGATCCAGGACATCGACATGCGCGCTGACGGACGGATCGATTCCGTCGAGATCGCGCTGCGCAACGGCAACACGGCCTGGGTCCGGGCAGCCTCGCTGCGCTACGATCCGAACGCGGGCGCGGTGTTGACCGGCCTGACCATGGCCGAACTCAACAGCCTGGCGCGCAACGGCTAGCGCTTATCCACAGAAGGCTGCGGCGCCGCCTTTTCGCGCCGCAGCCGCGGGAGCGCGGACAGCTCGGTGAAAGGACGTCCGCGCGTTCCTACATATGGACTTCCGCTCGGCCCGCCCCGCTACAGCTTGTCGGGATCGGCAGCGGATTTCCGTTGCCGGAATTCGGTTAAAAAAAGCGAAAATCCGCGCCAGATACCGTTTGACAGGGCTGTGACGCGCGCATATACACCGCGCCTCGCCGCTCGCTGTGGCCAAGCCTTGCGGGCGGTGTTTCGTCTCTGGCAGAATGAAAGTTCGCGCCAAAAGGCGGCTGTTTGACATTGTGATTCGAGGAAGAGGAACGTGGGCGGCGGCTCGGCCAGCCACGCGGACGCAAGTCCGCTGA
>JAFARO010000007.1 GCA_019245415.1 Alphaproteobacteria bacterium
TAAACGAAGCCTCCGCGCTCGTACCAGAGATACCATTCATTTCCCGCCCGCCCGGCGCGAACGAAGCGCGCATTGGGGAGGCCCTGAAGATGGACATCGGTTTCGTTGAACGCCTCGCCGCGCTCGGCCATCGGCCCGATGGAGCTCGCGACATAATCCTGGAGGAACTGGGGCGTCTTGGTGAGCGCATTCAGCTCCGCGCTCACCCGGTGGTGCAGCCGGCAGGTGAGATCGAGATCGCCGATATTGACGGCCGCCCGCGACGGCCATGCCGCCAGCGCCAGGAGCGCTGCGAGTGCCGCAACGGCCTTCATTTCAGCGTCTGCAGATAGGCGACGAGGTCGCCTATCATTTGCGGATTGCCGATGCCGGCGAACGCCATGCGGTTTCCCGGCACGACGGCGCTGGGCTTGGTGACGTAGGCGGCGAGCTTGTCCGGCGTCCAGAGGATGCCGGAACTTTTCATCGCGGCCGAATAGGGAAAGCCCGCGACCGTTCCCGCCTTGCGGCCGACGACGCCGAACAGGTTGGGCCCGAGCCCATTGCCCTCGCCCTTGGCCGCGTTGTGGCAGATGGCGCAGCGCTGAAACACCGCCTTGCCCTTGACGGCGTCGCCGGCCTGGGCCTGGGCTGCCCAAAAGCTGGCTGCAACAAAAGCGGCGCCGATGCCGGTCCTGATATCCATGCCCGTAGTCCCCCGTTCTCGCTATCGCCGATCATAGCCGATGAGGGCGCGCTGTCACGCTTGGGGCTTGAGTTGCATGTCCTTCGCCGTCTCAATCGCCGCGCGGAAGGGGACCGGATCGGCGATGGGCGGCAGCTCGATCTTGTCGATGCCGGTGCCCTCGATGCGCAGGTGGCCGTAGCCGAAGAAACGCCCCCAGAACCCCTGATCCACCCGCACCCCCTCGATGTTGTTGATCGAAAGCTCCTCGGTATGGAGCGAGAACAGGCCTGTCTTCTTGATGAAGCGATGCGAGGTGACGGCGATCTCCGTCGTCGCCTGGCGGATCAGCATCGGAATTGCGAAGATCAGCCCGACCACGGTCAGGCCGAGCAGGATCGCGCCGAACGTGTAGAGCCAGTGATAATGGGCCTGGGCGATGAGCTTCTCGTCCCGGCCGAGCGACTGCTGGATATAGCTCATGGCGTCTCCGCGGTGATTCAGCCGGCCTATATTAGATAGGAGGCCGCGCAGCGCGGAAAGGGACGAGCGCGATGATAGATTCGGAACAGCAAGAGGGCGCGCCCCGCCGCGGTTGGGGGCTGGCGGCCTTTTTCGTCCCCCGGCGGCAGTTCTGGGGCCTGCCGCTGCTGCTCGACGTCAATATCCTCGTCTATGTCGCGATGGTGGCCTCGGGCCTGGGGGTGATGGAATTCGATGTCCGCGACCTCGTCGACTGGGGCGCCAATTTCCGCCCCGCGCTCGAAGGCTGGGGCTGGCTCAGGCTGCTGACCAGCACATTCGTGCATGGCGGACTGATCCACATCGCGATGAACATGTACGGCCTGTTGATCGCAGGCGTTCTGATCGCGCCGGCGGCGCGCAATGCGCGGCTGATCCTCTGCTATCTGATCTGCGGGGCGGCGGGCAGCGCGGCGAGCGCCTTCATGCATGCCGAGGTCGTCAGCGTCGGCGCCTCGGGCGCGATCTTCGGGCTGTTCGGCATGCTGTTCGCGCTCCTGATGCTGGGCGACGGGCGCTTCCGGGCGCAACGCAAGAGCCTGTTGTCCAACGCCGCCTTCGTCATCGCACTCAATCTGGGCCTGAGCTTCGCCATCCCGGGCATCGATGCGTCGGCGCATATCGGCGGGCTGATCGCCGGATTCTTCCTCGGCGTGCTGTTCTATTTCCTGGATCGACGCGAGGTCGCTTTCTGAGGCGGCCGGCGCGGGCGCTGCCTCGCCGATACAGATTTGATGACGATGCGGCCTCTGCCGCCAAACTTGAACGGCCGCCCGGCCTTCTCGAGCGCCTGATCGATCAGTGCGCGCACGGCGGGCTCCGCCAAAGTCCCGGCGCCGTCCTTGAGTACGATGTGGCGGGTCGTCCTTCCTGCTCCCTTGAGCAGCTTTTCGGGATCGGCGAGCGGAACGGTCCTGAAGAAAAACAGGCTCGCCCATTTGGGAAACACTGCGATCGAGAACCACACGTCCTTGACGCGCTCGCCCGTCGCGAATCCGATCGCCAGCGCATTGTAGTTGTCGTAGACAAGTTCGATTGCGCCGGGACAGAGTTTGCGCATCGCCTTCAGCACGCCGCGCGTGCTTTTCGCCAGCTCGGGCGTAAATTTGTCGAGGAAGGAGTCAAGTTCGACTCGATTAGGCAAAGTGATGCACCGACGGTCATTATCCAAGGAAATTTGTTGGCAATTTAGAATATTCACACCTTTTGAAGTTCGCAATGCGATCGCCCTGTGGCTGACCGACCCAGGTTAAACTACACCCGCTGAAAGCGTCATCGTTTCAGGAGCCTGAAATGGCGAACAATATCAACTACGAACTCGATGTCGATGGCAGTTGGGATATCGATGATCTGTCGAATTTCTCGGAAGCCTTTAAGGAAACTTACGCCTATTTCTATTGGATACATCCGTCTACGTTTGTGGATGATGCGACGAGAAGTAGGTTTCAACGATACTTCTGGTCGGCAGACTTTGTCGGAAAACAGTTTGCTCAAGACTTGTACTATCGCATTCCGATAGATGATCGGCTGCGTCTCGTCCGAATTCAATACGCCTCGCCCGGCCTTATCGAATTCGCCGGCAGCGCAGCCGCGCTCGCTCTCATCGCCCATTCGACGCGGGCGTTTGTTAAGCTCGGGAGCGAATTTTTTGATCTTCTTGATAAGATTCGGAAGTTCTTCAGAGAGAACAGGCTGGAAAGACCTCCGAAAAGGATTGATGGTGAGACGATTCGCAGCGCTCACATCGAGGCTGCTACGTCGTTAGCTATCGAAATTGGCATTGCGCTAGGGCTCACGCTGGAAGACGTGGAATCGCTGATAAATCTTACAGGAAGCCCGATATCCACACTAAAGCTGCTTGTAGCGCTCGCCAACGAAGCAGGAAAATTATCGACCCTTGAGCAGCATCAGAAAATTCGGCTTAAGGAAATTCCCTTGCAACCCGCCCCAGACAATCGGAACCGACAACGTCGGTCTTCTGCCACGCGGACGATTGTGCGCAAGAAGAGTCGAAACAAGAACAAGAGTGAATAGGCAGAATTGTTACCGCTGCTCGTGCTCGGGCAGCAGGACCTCGCGCACGCCTTTGTGGTTGGGGCGGGAGATCACCCCGTCCTCCTCCATGCGCTCGATCAGCGAGGCGGCGCGGTTGTAGCCGATCTGGAGCCGGCGCTGGATGTAGCTCGTGGTGGCGCGGCGTTCGCGCGCCACCACCGCGAGCGCCTTGTCGTAGAGATCGTCGCCGCTCTCGGAATTGCCGCCGCCCATCAGCGCGTAAGGGTCGTCGCTTTCTTCGTCAGGCTCTTCGGTCACGGCGTCGAGATATTCGGGCCGGCCCTGGGTCTTGAGGAACCGCACCACGTCCTCGACCTCGCGGTCCGTGACGAAGGGGCCGTGGATGCGCCGGATGCGCCCGCCCGCCATCATGTAGAGCATGTCGCCCTGGCCCAAGAGCTGCTCGGCGCCCTGTTCGCCCAGGATGGTGCGGCTGTCGATCTTGCTCGTCACCTGGAAGGAGATGCGCGTCGGGAAATTCGCCTTGATGGTGCCGGTGATGACGTCGACCGAGGGGCGCTGGGTGGCGGCGATGAGATGGATGCCGGCGGCGCGCGCCATCTGCGCCAGGCGCTGTACCGCGCCCTCGATCTCCTTGCCGGAGATCATCATCAGGTCGGCCATCTCGTCGACCACGACGACGATATAGGGCATGGGCTCGAGCTCGAGCGTCTCGTCCTCATAGATCGGCTTGCCGGTCTCGCGGTCGAAGCCGGTCTGCACGGTGCGTTTGAGGACGTCGCCCTTGTCGCGCGCCTTGCGCACGCGCTCGTTGAAGGCCTCGACGCCGCGCACGCCGAGCTTGGACATCTTGCGGTAACGCTCCTCCATCTCGCGCACCGCCCATTTGAGCGCCACCACGGCCTTGCGCGGTTCGGTGACGACGGGCGCGAGCAGATGCGGGATGCCTTCGTAGACCGAGAGCTCCAGCATCTTGGGATCGATCAGGATGAGACGGCAATGCTCCGGCGGCATGCGATAGAGCAGCGACAGGATCATGGTGTTGAGCCCGACCGACTTGCCGGAGCCCGTGGTGCCCGCGATCAAGAGATGCGGCATCTTGGCGAGATCGGCCATCATCGGCTCTCCGCCGATCGATTTACCGAGCGCCAGGGTCAAGGGCGCCCGCGCCTTCTCGTATTCGTGGCTCGACAAGAGCTCGCGCAGATAGACGGTCTCGCGATGCAGGTTGGGCAGCTCAACGCCGATGACGTTGCGGCCCGGGATGGTGGCGATGCGCGCCGCCACCGCCGACATCGAACGCGCCACGTCGTCGGAGAGCGAGATGACGCGCGAGGATTTGACGCCGGCCGCGGGCTCGAACTCGTAGAGCGTCACCACCGGGCCCGGCCGCACGGCGACGATGCGGCCTTTGACGCCGAAATCGGCGAGCACGGCTTCGAGCATGCGCGCGTTCTCTTCCAGCGCCTCGTCGGAGAGCGACTGGCTGTCCTGGACGCGCGGCGCCTCGGTCAGAAGATTGAGCGACGGCAAGGTGTATTCACCGGAGCTCAGCGCCAACGCGGGCTGGCTGGCGCGGCCGCGCACCTGCTGCGCCTTGCGCGCCTCGTCGCGCTTGATGCGGGTCTGGCGGCGTTCGGCCAGACGGGTCGCGGCGATGGGCTCCGGCGCGATGTCGAGACCGTCTTCGTCCGCGGGTTCCTCGCTCGCGATCTCCGCCTCGTCGTCATCCTCGACGACCTGCTGGCGGCGCTCGATGCGGCGCGCGGGCTTGAGCTTGAGGCCGAGCCAATAGAGCGCGGCGGCTCCGGTGCCTGCGTGCCGCATCATCCTGGAGAAATGCAGACCCGTCGCCAGGAAGGCCAGCGGCAGTCCGGTGCACAGCAGCAGAAGGGAAAGGACGAGGCTCAGCCAATGGAGGCCGTAAGCTTGTCCTGCCTGGTTGGCGAGCGAATACGCGAAGATCCCGATCCAGCCGCCCATGCCGGCGGGCAGGAAGTCCGGCCGCGGAATCCATCCGACGCCGCCGGCGACAAGCAAGGTCCCCACCGGCCAGGCGATCGCCCGCCACACCGCATGTTTGAGGCCACGGCCGCGCAGCGCGCGTGCGCCCCACACGGCGAGCGGTGCCAGGAACGCGAACGCCGCAATTCCGAAAGTCTCGAGCAGAAGATCGGCCGCGGTCGCGCCCAAGGGTCCAAGCCAATTGCTCACCGGCTTGGCCGTGGCGTTGTTGAGGCTCGGGTCGGACGGGGCGTACGAGATCAGCGCCAAGCAGAAAGCGACAGAAGCGAGCAGCACCAACGCGCCTGCGCCGCGCAACGCGACGAGACGCGTCAGGCGGGCGAGCGCCATGCGCGCCTCGGCCAGCGCATCGCTGACCTGGGCACCGCGCGACCGGGGCTGATAGACGCCGCCCATCGGGCGCATCCCCTCCATTTCGACCAAGCCACCAAGGGCCGTCATAATGGTTGATAAAGTGTTACCGCGGAAGAGAACGGGCAGGAAAAGCCAGGCTTTTCCTGGATTTGATTCACGGCCGCACACTTCCTAGGGTCGTCGCATGAGCACACGGGCGGACGTCATCATCGGCGGCGGCGGCATGGTCGGCCTGACCTTGGGCCTCGCGCTGGCGCAAGGGGGCCTGAAGGTCGCGATTGCCGATCCCCTGCCCAGGCGCGCCGCCACCGACATGGCTTTCGACGGACGCGTCAGCGCCCTCGCCTATGCCGCAGTGCGGATGTACCGCGCGCTCGGCGCGTGGCCGCACATGGAAGCACATGCGCAGCCCATCGAAGACATCCTCGTCACCGACGGCGCGCCGGGACAGGCCCCGTCGCCGTTCTCGCTGCACTTCGATGCGGCGGAAGCCGGTGTACCTCTCGGCCATATCGTGGAGAACCGGCATATCCGCGATGCGCTGTTCACAGTGGCTGAGGCGACGCCCGGGCTGACGCTGATCGCGCCGGCCTCGGTCGTGGATTTGCGTGCCGACTCACAGTGGGCGGTGGCGCGCCTGAGCGTCGGCCAGGAGATCGAAGCGCGCCTCGCCGTCGCCGCCGACGGCCGCGACTCGGCGATGCGCGAGCGCATGGGCATCGGCGTGGTCGGCTGGGATTATCCGCAAACCGGAATCGTCGCGACCGTGGCGCACGAAAAGCCGCACAATGGCGTGGCCTACGAACACTTCCTGCCGGCCGGCCCGTTCGCGATCCTGCCGATGACGCAGGCCTCGAACACGTTGGGCCAAAAATTCGTCAATCGCTCCTCTCTGGTGTGGACCGAGCGCGCGGAACTGGCGCCGCGGATGCTCAAGCTGGACAACGCGTCGTTCGAGTCCGAGCTCGCAGCGCGTTTCGGCACCCATCTGGGCGCGACCGAGGCGCAAGGTCCGCGCTGGTCCTATCCGCTCAAATTCCACCTGGCGCGCGGCTATGTGCGTGAGCGCTTCGCCCTGGTTGGCGACGCCGCGCACGGTATCCATCCGATCGCGGGCCAGGGCTTGAACCTCGGCCTCAAAGATGCGGCGGCCCTGGCGGAGACGGTGCTGGATTGCGCGCGGATCGGTCTGGATTTCGGCACCCGCGACGCGCTCGCACGCTACGAACGCTGGCGGCGCTTCGACTCCTTCGCCCTGGCGGCGGCGACGGATGCGCTGACGCGGCTGTTCTCCAACGACAGCGCGCCCTTGCGGCTCGTGCGCGACGCCGGCATGGGACTGATCGACCGCATCGGTCCGGCGCGGCGTTTCTTCATGCGCCATGCCGGCGGCGACGTCGGCAAGCTGCCGCGCCTGATGAAGGGCGAGGCGGCGTGAAGGCTAGGCGCCCTTGATCCGGTCGTCCTCGCGGCGCGCGCGCAGGGCGGCGGGGAGATCGCGATAGAAGCTTTTTGCAATGGCGCGCAGTTTTTCGGCTCGGACCTGTTCGGCCTCGTCCGCGCTCGCGAAGGTTTCGCCCTCGAAGACATAGCGCGTCACCGCCGTGCCGGTGCGCGGGTCGTCGACGGTGACGGTCTGCACCGTTTCCACCTGCTCCTCTGCCAGCGCCAGGGTGCGGCGGAAATGCGCAAGCGCGTCGCGCTTCTCCTCGCGCTCCGCGGCGAGGCGTTCGCGATTGCGCGCGTCGAAATTCCGCATCGCCGCCAGAATGCGCGGATGCAGCAGCAATATCCCAAGGAGGATCGCGCCGCTCACCCAAAGAAGATTTCCGAGCACGACAGGCCCCTCGATGGCACGCCACTATGTAAGACGCGTCTCACTCTCTCAAGCCCTGTCGCGCTCGAGATATTCGCGCGACTGCATCTCCAAAAGGCGCGACGCCGTGCGGCGGAAGGCTTCCGCGCCGGCGCCCTGGACGTAGAGCCGGTCCGGCGGCTCCGCGGCCGAACAGACGAGCTTTACGTTCTCGTCATACAGCGTGTCGATCAACAGACTGAAGCGGCGCGCGGCGTCGGCCATCGCCGGCTCCAGCTTGGGGATGCGGTCGATGAAGAGCGTGTGGAACGAGCGCGCGAGAGCCAAATAGTCCGCCTGCCCCAGCGGCTGAAGACACAGCGCCTCGAACGGGAAGCGGGCGACGCCCTTGGCGGCGCAGGGCACTTGCAGCGTGCGGCCGAGCACGTTCAGAGTCGCGGGTGCGCCATGGGCCTGTCCGGTGAGCTTGCGCCAGTCTTCATTCATCGCGGCCTCGGCTTCGGCGCCTAGCGGCGTGAGATAGACGTTCATGCCGCCGAGCAGAAGGCGCCGGTAATCGGCCGCGCCCGCCAGTTCCACAACGTCGAGCCTGGCCTCGATCAGCGCGATGAAGGGCAGGAACAGCTCGCGATTGAGGCCGCCCTGGTAAAGCCGCGCCGGCGCTGTGTTGGAGGTCGCAACGATCACCACGCGGCGTTCGAAAAGCTGTTCGAACAGGCGGCCAAGAATCATGGCGTCGGCGACATCGCTGACCTGGAACTCGTCGAAGCAGAGGAGCCCCGCCTCGGACGCGATCAGCTTGGCGACGGCCGCGATGGGGTCGGCCTGACCGGCCTTGCGCTCATCGTGCAGGCGCGCGTGGCTCTCGACCATGAAGGCGTTGAAGTGGATCCGGCGCTTGCGGGTGATGCGGACGGCGTCGAAGAACAGATCCAACAGCATGGTCTTGCCGCGCCCGACATCGCCCCAGATGTAGAGTCCGCGCGGCGGACTGCGGCCGAACAGACGCGGACGGCCGAGCGCATGGGCGAGCGACTGCAGGCGCTGGACGAGCCGTTCCTGTCCGGCGTCGGATTTGAGCGCGCCGGCGGCCAGGGCGCGGCGATATTCCTGGAGCAAGCTCATCAGCGCCGCGGCAGGATCGCCCAATAGTCGAGATCGAGAACGAGCTGCGGCGGATAGGGCGCGCCGGACGCGCCGGGAAATTCCGTGCAGGGAAGGTCCTTGGTGGCCACCAGGCGCAGGCGCAGAGCGCCGCAATCCTTGCGATCCAGGAAGGCGCCCGCGGTCTTGGGCACCGCCGCCTTGTCGAGCACTTCCGACCACGCATAGATCGTGTCGCCGGCGAACACCGGATTGACGTGCCGGCCGCCATTTATCGCGGCGATGAGCCAGGCATTGGCGAGCCCGTTATAAGATAGCGCCCGCGCCATCGAGATGACGTGGCCGCCATAGACGATGCGCTTGCCGAAGCGGCCCTGTTTCTCCGCGAACTGGTTGAAGTGCACCCGCGCGGTATTGTGATAGAGCCGCGTCGCCATCGCATGTTCGGCTTCCTCGACGGTGGTGCCGTCGATGTGGTCGATGCGCTCGCCGATCGCGTAGTCGTCCCAGCCGGACGCGCTGCCGGTCTCCCTCGGCACGGCTTTGAGATCGGCGGTCGCGGGCGCCACCAGCGTTGCGGGCGCAACGACGGCTTCGAACTGCGGGACCGTCGCTTGCGCGCCTGCATCGGCGCCGCGCTTTCGCACCATCACCCAGCGGATCAACGAGATCACCTCGTCTTCCATCGCGTCGAGGCCCTCGGTGCGCACATAGACGATGCCGGTCTTGCCGTCCGAATTCTCCTTGAGACCGACGACCTCGGAGAAGGCGCTCAAGGTTGCGCCCGGATAGAGCGGTTTGCCGAAGCGGATCTGCGCATAGCCGAGATTGGCGATCGCGTTGAGCGAGATGTCGCTCACGCTCATGCCGAACACCATGTGGAACACCAGAAGATTGTCGAACGGCGTCGTCTCGAAACCGAGCGCCCTCGCCAGCGGCGCAGAGGATTGCAGCGCGAAGCGGCCGCCATAGATCGCCTTGTAGAGCGCCGCGTCGCCGTCGCTCAGCGTGCGCGCGGGCAGATGCACGAAGCGTTGCCCGAGCCGGAAATCCTCGAAGAAATTGCCGCGTGATGATTTGGAGATTTTCGTCAACTCAAAACCCCTTGTCATCCCGGACGCGCCGTAGGCGCGGTCCGGGACCAAGCGTCGGCCATGGCGGGATATAGATCGGTCCAGTACGGATTGTCGCGCTCTATAAGATTTTTCTTCCAGTCCCGCCGCCAGCGCTTGATCCGCTTCTCCCATGCGATGGCATCGTGGATATCTCCATATCTTTCGTACCACACCAGCATTTTGATCCCGTATTTGCTAGTGAAGCCGGGGATGAGGCCCTCCCGGTGTTCACAGACGCGTCGTAAGAGATCGTTGGTCACGCCGGTATAGAGCGTGCCCTGGGGTTTGCTGGCCAGCATGTATACGAAATAGCAATGATCGCGCATGGCCTTTCTCTGGGTCCCGGCACTCGCTGCGCTCGGCCGGGATGACAATCAGATCATAGCAGCGATCGCGTCCGCCAGCGCCACGGTGCGGCGCGCGATCTCGGCATGGAGGAGTTCGACCATGCGGCCGTCGAGCTTGATCGCGCCCTTGCCGCGGTTCTCCGGCAGATCGAAGGCGGCGAGGATCTTGCGCGCGTCCTCCACTTCCTCCGGCGACGGCGCAAAGCTCCGGTTGCAGGGCTCGACCTGGCTTGGATGGATCAGGGTCTTGCCGTCGAAGCCGAAGCCGCGGGCTTGGGCGCACGAGGCGGAAAATCCATCGCCGTCCTGGATGTCGTTGTAGACGCCGTCGATGACGGCGAGACCATGCGCCCGCGCCGCGGCGACGCTCAAGCCCAGAGCGGCATGGAGATTGGCGCGGTCCACCATGTGCCGGCCGCGCAGCTCCTTGATCAGGTCGTTGGTGCCCATCACGAAGGCGGCGAGCCTGCCGCCGGCGCCCGCCAGCGCAGCGACATTGAGAACAGCCAGCGGCGTCTCGATCATCGCCCAGAGCCTAATGGCGGCGTCGGCATGCAGCCTCACGAGCCGTTCCTCGGCGGCGTGAAGATCGGCCAGGGTCGATACCTTGGGCAGCAGGATCGCGTCCGGCTTCGCCGCGACGGCCGCGGCGAGATCGGCCTCGCCCCACGGCGTGGCGAGCGCGTTGATCCGCACGATCACCTCGCGCTTGCCGAAGCCGCGCGCCGCGACCGCGTCGCAGACCTGTCGGCGCGCGAGCTCCTTGGCATCGGGCGCGACTGCATCTTCCAGATCGAGGATCAGCGCGTCGGCGGCCAATGCGCGGGCCTTCTCGAGCGCACGCGCATTGGAACCGGGCATATAGAGGACGGAGCGGCGCGGACGGATCATGGCGCGCGGTTATAGCGGGCGCGGACGGCGGCGGCATAGGCCTCGACATCGGGACGGTCTCGGAAATTGCGCGCCCATTTCGCCATCACCTTGGACATGCGCTCCGGTGGGACGCCGAGCTGGAACTGGGCCACGCCGCCGTTCACGCTCTCATGATATTCAGCGATCAGGCCGTCCTTCAGATCGAAGCGGCTGATGCCGTCGATCACCACTTCGCGGCCCTGGAATTGTGGAATGCGCGAGACGAAGCGCGACAACGAGCGGGCATAGGCGAGGTCACCGTTGCAGACCGGGTCGAAGAACTGCCAGTCGTATTGCGCCGCGTCGCGGTGGAAAAGGTTCTCCAGCATGTCCGCGATCGCCGCGCGGCCGCGATGCGGACCGTAGATGTAATCGTCGTAGAGCCCATCTTCGGTGAAGCAGGCGGCAAAGGCCTTGCCGTCTCCTGCCGTGGCAGCGGCGGAGAAACGGGTGAGGAGGGAAGCGAAGTCGGAAGGAGTCATTTTAGCTCTTCTCCCTCGCCCCCGCGCAGCGGGGGAGAGGGGATTTCCTTAAGCCGCCTTCAGGATCTTGCGGTTGATCAGGCATTCGGCGATCTGTACCGCGTTAAGCGCCGCGCCCTTGCGCAGGTTGTCGCTCACGACCCACAGCGACAGGCCGTGTTCGACGGTGGGATCCTTGCGGATGCGGCTGACATAGGTCGCGTCCTCGCCGGCGCATTCGACCGGCGTGACGTAGCCGCCGTCCTCGTGCTTGTCGACCACCAGCACGCCGGGTGCGGCGCGCAGCACTTCGCGGGCGCGCGCCGCGGTGATCGGCTTCTCGAACTCGACATTGACAGCTTCGGAGTGGCCCACGAACACCGGCACGCGCACGCAGGTGGCGGTCAGCAAGATGTTCGGGTCCAGGATCTTCTGCACTTCCGCCATCATCTTGAATTCCTCGTTGGTGTAGCCAGAGGCGTGGAATTCCTGGATGTGCGGGATGACGTTGAAGGCGATCTGCTTTGGGAAGTTTTCGCTCTCGATCGGATCGGCGACGAACACCGCGCGGGTCTGGCGGAACAGCTCGTCCATCGCCGCCTTGCCGGCGCCGGAGACGGATTGATAGGTCGCCACCACGACGCGCTTGATCGTGGCCTCGTCGTGCAGGGGCTTGAGCGCGACCACCAGCTGGGCGATGGCGCAATTGGGATTGGCGACGATGCCTTTCTTGATGTTGTCGAGATCGTCGACGTTGACTTCCGGGACCACCAGCGGCACCTCGCGGTCGAGCCGCCAGCACGATGCATTGTCAATCACCAGCGCGCCCTGTGCCGCGATCTTGGGCGCCCAGGGCTTGGAGACCGCCGAGCCTGCCGCCATCAGAACGATGTCGGTGCCCTTGAAGTCGCAATAGTCGAGCGCCTTGACCTTGAGCACTGCGTCGCCGAACGAGACTTCGGTGCCGATCGAACGCGTCGAGGCCAGCGCCACCACTTCGCGCGCCGGAAACCGCCGCTCCGCCAGCACGCTCAGCATCTCGCGACCGACATTGCCGGTCGCGCCGACGACCGCAACCTTGAAAGACATGACGGGACACCCTTCGCACGCTCGAATGCGGAGCAATACAAGAGGAAGATGGCCGAGGAAAGGCGCTATTCGCCGGGATGCCAGCGCAGCTCGATTTTGGCGGTGCCGTTCTGCACGCCTGCAGCAATGCCCGGGGCGCCGCTGCCCCCCAGCTTGTGCTCGAACATGTCGAGATTGCCGTTGTCCAGGCCCAGTCGCCGCGCAACGCCGGCCGTGTAGGTCATGGTGAAGCGCGGGGGTGGGGCGGTTGGGGGTTGTGGGGCAGTGGGCTGCAGCCGACGGCTCAGTTGCAACGGGCTGCTGCGCCAGAGGTCGTGGCCTTGAAGCGGCGGCTGGGCAAGATCGTCGGCCAAAGCCGGCATCGCCGCACCAAACGCCAGGGCGAACAAGACGGTTCGCATGATCTTCTCTCCCCGCTGAGGCTAAAACCTCAGAGCTGAAGAAAAGGTTGCCTGCCCTACTGCGGATTAACCTCTAAACTTGCAGAATTCCCGACGAGACGAGCGCGGCGATCTCCGCGTCGGACATCGCGAGTTCTTCGCGCAGGACTTCGGCCGTGTGCTCGCCCAGACGCGGCGGTGGCCGGCGGTATTCCGGCGGGGTGCGCGAAAGGCGCAGCGGACTGGCGACAAGCTTCAGTGCGCCCGCGTCAGGATGGGACATCGCGACGGTCAGGCCGCGCGCTATGGCCTGGGGATCGGCAAAGACCTGATCGATGCGGTTGATCGGGCCGCAGGGCACGTTGCCGGCCTCCAGCGCCGCGATCCAATCGCGCAAGCTGCGCGCGCGCAGGATCGGCTCCAGCAGGGCGATCAGGATGTCGCGATGGGCGACGCGCGCGGCATTGCTCTGAAAGCGCGCATCGGACGCCAGTTCGGGCACGCCGGCCGCGCGCGCGAAGCTTGCGAACTGGCGGTCGTTGGCCACCGCCAGGATCAGGTGACCGTCGCCGACCGCGAAGACCTGATACGGCACGATATTGGGATGGGCATTGCCGAGCCGGGTCGGCAGCATTCCCCCTGCCAGATAGTTCGTGGCCTGGTTGGCGAGGGCGGCGGCCTGGCAGTCGAACAGCGCCATGTCGATCGACTGGCCCTCGCCGGTACGCGCCTGGTGCAGCAGAGCCGCCAGGATGGCGATTGTCATGTAGAGACCGCTTACCAGGTCGCTCACCGCCACGCCGACCTTCATTGGCGCGCCGCCAGGTGCGCCGTCGGGCTGGCCGGTCACGCTCATCAGCCCGCCCATGCCCTGGATCAGGTAGTCGTAGCCCGCCTTGTCCTTCCTTGGGCCGTCGTGGCCGAAACCGGTGAGCGAGCAATAGACGAGCGCCGGGTTTTCGGCCGCGAGGCTGCGCTCGTCGAGACCGTAGCGTGCGAGGGCGCCGGTCTTGAAGTTCTCCACGACAACATGGGAGCGGCGCGCCAGCCGTTTGACGAGCGCGGCGCCCTCGGGCTTGGCGAAATCGACGGCAACCGACCTTTTGTTGCGGTTGGCGGCCAGGAAATACGTCGCATCGGCCTTGGTTCCGTCCGCACCCTCGAGAAAAGGCGGCCCGAAATGCCGGGTCTCGTCGCCCTCGCCGGGCCGCTCGATCTTGATCACCTCCGCGCCGAGGTCGCCCAGGATCTGGGTGGCCCAGGGTGCGGCGAGGACCCGCGACAGGTCGAGCACCCGGATATGGGACAATGCCCCCATCGCCCGTCTTTCTTAACGTTGGCGATGCGAAAGATTCGCATGGCGCCACAAGCCACTGTATGGTTCATGCGGCTGTCGAACAACGAGACAAAACAATGGGAAAGACATTCCGGGCTGGGGTGTGCCTCGCTGCGCTTGTGGCGCTTTCATCCACCGACGCGCTGGCGCGTCATTCGTCGAATTGCGCCGACCCGAGCGAGGTCAGTGCCCTGCAGACCGCCGCCGTGCAGCAGGAGCTGATGGACTCCGCGCTCGGCTGTGGCCAGCGTTTCCTGGAGAAATTCAACGCCTTCCAGACTTCCTACGGGCCCGAGCTGCGCCGCTCCGACAGCGTGCTGCTCACCTTCTTCAAGCGGCTCTACGGCCCCTCGCGCGGCGACGCGGCCTACAACCTGTTCAAGACCAACATGGCGTCGAAGGCCGAGATGCGCCGGGTGCGCAACATCACCGATTTCTGCTCTTCCGCCGATCTGGTCTTCGCCGCGGCACTCGCGGCCGACAAGCCGGCGCTGAGCGATTTCGTCTCCGGCGTGAAGATCGACGACACCGATGAATCGCCGGTCGGCGCCTGCCAGATCACCGTGGCGGTCACCCTGCATGGCGTCATGGCAGGGCCGGACCGGCTCCCTAAGCCCAATCCGCTGCGCACGGTGGCGACCGAGGTCTTGCCCTCCCCGGCGAGCCTGTCGATGGGTGCTGCCCCCGCTCCAGCGCCCCAGGCGATCCCGGTCGCAGCGACCGCTCCGGAGCAGCCCAAGGCAAGCGAGAAGCCCAAGGACAAGAAATCCGGCTTCCTGTCGGGACTGTTCGGGAACTAGGGCCCTAGGCGAGCCCTACTTCGAACCCCAGGTGATCTGGGCATCGGTACCGTCGCCGGCCTTGGTGACCGTGACGGAAACCGTGCGGTTTTCCTTCTCGTTGGCCGCCACATAGGTCGAGCTGCCGCCCATATCCATCATCGCGGTCTGGGCCATGCCGGAGGCCTCGGCCTTCTGTTTGTAAAAGGCGATGATTTCTGCCGGCGCCGCCTTGGCGTGAAACGCCACCATGCCGCCCGCGCCGTCCTTGCCCTGACCGCTGAAGCTCGCCGTGACGTTGGCGCCGGGATAGAGCGGCAAATTCGGCGGCATCTTGGCATTCGCGCCGGTATTGAATTCGGCCTTTTCGCCGTTGGCGCCGGTAAACGTCATGTGGCTGTCGCCGCCATTGCCGCCGTTACTGACGGTGACGTTGTTGCCCTTGCTGTCGCTGTAGGTCTTGGTGTCGCTCTTGCCGCAGGCGGTGAGAGCGGCGGCCATCAGGAAAACGGCGGCGATTCTGCGCATATCGAACTCCCCAGGAAATCCGCGAAAGGTTTGCCCAAGCCCCGGCCAAAAACAAGCTGGCCGGAAAAACAAGAAGGGCCGCCTCGCGAGAGACGGCCCTTGCATTGTCAGACTGGGTTCAGGCGAACCCGCGGCACCTTCTCAGGCGCTCATCCCCCGGACGGATACGATCCAGGTCGCGGATTGAGCCTTCCGCAGGCAATGACAATGAGACACTGGACCACCTCCTTTCAAAACTGGTTGCGTGCGCCACTTATAAGGCGCGCCCGCCTTTTCGTCACGCGGAAAATTGCCGTGCGAGGGCCGCGCCCGCCGTCAGCAGCCCTTCGTCGGAGGTAACGGTGACGAGGTCGAAACCCTTCCTCGCCATGGCTTTTGCGTATTCCAGGCTCTTGCAAAAGATGCCGGCGCGGACGCCCGCTCGGCGCGCGCCGGCCTGCACCGCGTCGAGGGCGGCAACCACCACCGGATCGGTCTGGTCGGCCTGGACCGCACGGCCGAGCGACAGCCCAAGATCGCTCGGGCCGACGAACACCATGTCCAGGCCTTCCACCGCAGCGATGGCATCGATGTTCTCGAGCCCCCGTCGGGTCTCGATCTGCACGATGGCGAGCAGGGTGGAATTGGCCTTCGCCACATAGTCCTGGCCGGCATAGAGCATGGCGCGCCTCGGGCCGACGCTGCGATAGCCCAAGGGCGGATAGCGGCAGGCACCGACAAAGCGGCGGCACTCTTCCGCGCTCTCGATGCTCGGGCACATCACGCCATAGGCGCCTGCATCGAGCGCGCGCATCGCCGTGCCGGGCTCGTTCCAGGGGATGCGCACCAGGGGCACGGTGTCGGTCGTCGACACCGCGACCAGCATGGCGCACATCGCCTCGTAGCCGATCTGGCCGTGTTGCATGTCGATCAGGATGCTGTCCCAGCCCTGGTGCGCCGCGATCTCGGCACCCAGCGCGCCAGGCAGCGCGCACCAGTAATTGGAGGCGCAGCGCCCCTCGTCCCAGATCCCCTTCAGCCGGTTCGCTCGCATGGATGGCCCCTTCATAGGCTATATAGCGGAGCATGGAATCGCTTTCGACCGATTGCGTCATCGCGGGCGGGGGCCCAGCGGGCATGATGGCGGGCCTGCTTCTGGCGCGCGCCGGGGTCGACGTGGTCGTGCTGGAGAAGCACGCCGACTTCCTGCGCGATTTCCGCGGCGACACCATCCATCCCTCGACGCTGGAGCTGATCGCCGAACTCGGCGTGCTCGACAAATTCCTGGCGCGGCCGCACACCGAGGTCCGCCAGATCGCGGTCGAGATCGGCAAGGAGCGCTTCGCCGTCGGCGACTTCACGCAGGTGCCGACGCGCTGCAAGTTCCTGGCGCTGATGCCGCAATGGGATTTCCTCGATTTCCTGCTCGGCGAGGCCGAACGCTACGACAATTTCCGGCTCAAGATGCAGGCGGAGGTCACCGACCTGCTGGCAAGGCGCGGGCGCATTGCGGGCCTGCTCGCCCGGACGCCGGACGGATTGCTGGAGGTGCGCGCCAAGCTGGTGCTGGGCGCCGACGGACGAACCTCCACCGTACGCGCCAAGGCGAGCTTGCCGGTGCGCGAGTTCGGCGCGCCTTTCGACGTGCTGTGGCTGCGCCTTCCGTTCGTGGCCGGCGACCCGACCGAGCCGGTGGCGCGATTCCAGGGCGGCGATTTCTTCATCATGCTGTACCGCGGCGATTATTGGCAGTGCGCCTTCGTCATCCCCAAGGGGGCCTTCGCGACGATGAAGGCGGAAGGCCTGACCGGCTTCCGCGCGCGGCTGCGCAGCGTGGCCGGTTTCGCGCGCGATCGCGTCGAGGCCATACAGAGCTTCGAAGATGTAAAGCTGCTCACCGTGAAGGTCGACCGGCTGAAGCGCTGGGCGCGGCGCGGGCTGCTCTGCATCGGAGATGCGGCGCACGCGATGTCGCCGGTGGGCGGCGTCGGCATCAACCTGGCGATCCAGGACGCGGTAGCGACGGCAAACCTGCTGGCTCCGGTCCTGAAGAGCCGCGTGCCGCGCAGGAGCGATCTCGACAAGGTGCAGCGCCGCCGCGAATGGCCGACGCGCGTCGTTCAGTGGTTCCAAGTCCAGGTGCAGAAGCGCGTGCTCGCCCCCAACCTGCGCGCCCGCCAGACACCCAGGCCGCCCTTTATCCTCTATGTGATGCGGCGCTTCCCTGCTCTCCGCCGCATCCCAGCGCGGTTTGTCGGCGTGGGAGTGAGACCGGAGCACATTCGAATCAACTGATCCCCGCGTCATGGCCGCCACCCGGGACCGCGCTTTGCGCGGCCCGCGTGCAGGCTCTTGAGGCGGCCATCCAGCGCGCGAAGCGCCGAAGACGTCCGGATGGCCGGGTCAGGCCCGGCCATGACGATGGCGAATTCACATCTGCATCGTCCAGCCTTCGACGGCCATGGCGGCTTGGCGCAACGCTTCGCTCAAGGTGGGATGGGCGTGGCAGGTGCGCGCGATGTCCTCGCTGGCAGCGCCGAACTCGATGGCGAGCGCCGCCTCCGCGATAAGATTGCCGGCTTCCGCGCCGAGGATGTGCACGCCGAGCACGCGGTCGGTCTTGGCATCGGCCAGTACCTTCACGAAGCCCTCGGTTGCGGCGATGGTCTTGGCGCGGGCATTGGCGGTGAAGGGGAACTTGCCAACTTTGTAGGCGATGCCGGCGGCCTTCAGCTCTTCCTCCGTCCTACCGACGGCCGCCACTTCCGGCGCGGTGTAGACGACCGACGGGATCGCCTCGTAGTTCACATGGCCCGTGCGCCCGGCGATGTTCTCCGCGCAGGCGACGGCCTCGTCCTCGGCCTTGTGCGCCAGCATCGCGCCTTCGCGGCAGTCGCCGATCGCCCAGATGCCGTCGACATTGGTGCGGAACCCGGCGTCGGTGGCCACGCGCCCGCGCGCATCCCTGGCAACGCCGGCGGCTTCGAGGCCCAGCCCCTCGGTGTAGGGACGCCGGCCGATGGAGACCAGCAGCACGTCGGTCTCGATGGTCTGAGTTGGCCCGCCCCCAGCCGGCTCGACCTGGACCTTGAGCGCATCGCCGCTGCGTTCGACGCCGACGACCTTGGTCGACAGGCGGAACGCGATGCCCTGGCGGGTGAGGATGCGCTGGAACTGCTTGCCGACCTCGCCGTCGAGGCCCGGTGCAATGCGGTCGAGGAACTCGACCACGGTGACCTCGCTGCCCAGCCTGCGCCAGACCGAGCCCAGCTCGAGCCCGATATAGCCGCCGCCGACGACCAGCAGGCGCTTGGGCACCTCGGTGAGCGCCAGCGCGCCGGTGGATGAGACCACGCGCTGCTCGTCGACCGCCACGCCGGCCAGCGGCATCACCTCCGAGCCCGTGGCGATCACGATGTGCCGGGTCTCGAGGGTGCGGACGGCGCCATCCGCCGCCTTCACCTCCACCCTGCCCGGTGCGGCGATGCGGGAGGTGCCGACGATCGCCTCGCATTTGTTCTTCTTGAGCAGGAACTCGACCCCCTTGGTCAGTTCGCCCACAACCTTGGACTTGTGGGCCATCATCGCCGGCAGATCGAGTGAGACCTGTGCCTTGATGCCCAGCTTGGGGAAGTGTTTGGCCGCCTCTTCGAAGCGTTCGCTGGCGTGCAGAAGCGCCTTCGAGGGGATGCAGCCGACGTTCAGGCAGGTGCCGCCGAAGGTTCCGCGCGCGTCGACGCAGGCCGCCTTGAGCCCCAGCTGGCCCAGGCGGATGGCGGCGTTGTAGCCCCCCGGGCCGCCGCCGATGACGACCGCATCGAATTGATCCGACATGGAAATTTCCTTGGGCGGGGAAAATCGGGCGCCTTATGCGCTCCCTCGCCGGGGCTGGCAATTCGACGCCGCAAAATTTTTTCGCGACGCGTGGAACCACTTTTCTGCGAGGCAGTTCTTATGTGCGAGCGGACGTCCTCTTCGGTACGCCCCAGCCCCTTCGACAGCCCGCATTGGATGTCCGCTCATTTGCCCCGTTGTTTGCTCACCGGCCCGGAAGCCCCTCCTGGCCGGTTTTTTTTGGCTCAAGGGCTGACGGCATAGCGGGCATAGATGCCGACCGGCTGGCCGCCGCGCAGGCGCGGAACTGCCGGCAACGCAACGCCCCCCGGGATCAACCAGTGCCGGTCGCGGGGCTCCTCGGCAACATAGATTTTTGGACCCGCGGGCGGACGGCCGCCCAGGCCGCGTTCGGGCTCATTGAGCTGAAAAACCGGAACCGTGCCGTAAAACGCAAACCAGGCCGTCGTCTCGTAGTCGGTGGTGAGGATCGCCGCTGGACGCGACGCCTCAACCGTGCGTACCACCTGCGGCATGCCGAAGGCGAGCAGCCGGGAGCCGGGGTCGCGGCGGCCGAGCGGGGCGACGTCGAACAGCACTTGGATATAGACGGCAAGGAGCAGCAGAACCGCAAACGGGGCGGCGAACCTGCGCAAGCGGCTCGGCGGTGCCAATACCGCAGCCACCGCCAGCATCGGATAGAGAAAGCAGGGCCAGTTGCCCTGCACCCGGTCGTGCAGCGCGTGCACGGCGAAGAACGCGACTGAGGGCAGCGCCAGGGCGAGCAACAACGCCGAACGTGCGGCGCCGCGCAAGCTGAGATACAGGATCAGCGGCGAGGCTAGCAGAAGCTGCGCGCCGAGGAACTCGGCCAGGTAGCGCCAGGTGAAATGGCCCGTGCCGACGCGGGCGAACTGGAAGACGAAGGTCTCCCAGCCGTGCCGGGCGTTCCACAAGATGTTCGGCGCGAAGACCACGAGCGCGATCAGGGCGCCCAGATAAGGCCAGGGCGACCACAGCCAGCGCCGTCCTTCCGCAGTGAACAGGATCCACGACAAAGCGCCGGCACCGAGGAAGAACGCCGTATATTTGGAAAGCAGCGCGAGCCCGCCCGCGGCTCCTGCGGCGAGCCACCAGCGGCCGTCGCCGCTCCCCTGCAGCTTGGCGAGGCTCCAGAAAAACAGCGCCGATGCCGCCATCAGCGGCGCGTCCGGTGTCGCGGCCATCAACTCGACCGCCGTCATCAGCATCAAATTGAAGAACAGCGCGGCCGCGGCGCCGGCATCCTTGCCGCCGCCGAGCGCCTCCGCCGCGCGCCAGACGCACCACGTCGCCGGAACCGACAGCAGCAGCGGCACGAACCTGACGCCGAACGCCGTCTTGCCGAACAAGGACGTGCCGATGCGGATGAGGAACGCGACCGCCGGCGGATGATCGAAATAGCCCGCGGCCAAGTGTTGCGACCACAGCCAGTAATAGGCTTCGTCCGCCGAGAGCGGCAGCACCGCCGCCGCGACCACGCGCAGCGCGAGCAGCGCAACGATGGCCAGGGCATATTGGTTGAAGCCGGGCCATTGCGACGCTGCGTTCATCGCGTGCGCCAGACGAAGAGGCTGGACATCGCGTAGTTCCAGAACGCGCCCATCAGCGCGCCGGCGAGACCCGCCACCCACCACACTTCGCGTTCCGTGCTGAACAGCCAGGAGGCGAGCCCGACATTGGTGAGCGCCCCGATGGAGCAGATGAGAACGAAGGCGACGAAGCCCCGCAGCATCGACCAGCCCTTCAGGCGCCTGTCGCGATAGGTGAGCTCGTTGTTGAGAAAGAAATTGCTCGTCATCGCCGCCAGGGTGGCGGCGGATTGTGCCGGGACGAAGCCGAAGGAGAGCAGCGCCAGACGCAGGACGGCGATATGCACGAGCAGACCGAGCGCGCCGACCAGCGCAAAGAAGATGAACCGCGGATCGATGAGGCCGCCGCTCAGCTTGGAGATCAGAAGGCCGATGAATTCGAGGCCGACCTGAGCATTGAACTTGCTCTCGCCGGCATGGCGGCTGCCGAAGGTATAGGGCTGCTCGGCAATGCGCAGCCTGTCGGAGGCGGTCGCGATGTCGAGCAGAATCTTGAACCCTGCGGGCGAAAGCCGCGGCGCCACTTCGTCGAAGCGGTCGCGGCGCATCATGAAGAACCCGCTCATCGGATCGCTGAGTTCGGTGCCCAGCGCGCGGTGCGTCATCTTGGTTGCAAGCCGGCTGATCAACCCGCGGCCCTCGCCGAACGATTCGGCGCTGCCGCCGCCGCCGTAGCGCGTCGCGGCGACAAGATCGAAGCCGCCGTTCAAGGTCCGCAACATGGCGGGCAGCACCGTCTCGTCATGCTGGAGATCGGCATCCATCACCGCGACGACGGGCGCGCTGGAGGAGAGAATTCCCTCGATGCAGGCGCCGGCCAGCCCGCGGCGTCCGACGCGCAAGATGCAGCGCACGCGGGGATCGCGGGCCGCGATCTGCTTCACCGCCGCCGCGGTTCCGTCGGGCGAATTGTCGTCGACGAAGATAGCTTCCCAGCCGATGCCGACGAGCGCCCTGTCGAGGCGGCGGACCAGCTCGGCCACGTTGTCGCGTTCCTTGAAGGTCGGGACGACGATGGACAGCTCCGCGCTCATGGCCGCGCGCCCGGTGCATAATCGGCCTCGATATGGCCCTGCAGCGCGGCCCAGGTGAAGCGTACCGGCTTGGTCTTCATCGCAACGAACAGCGGCGCCTGGTCGGCGTAATGGCGCGAATGTGAGTCGAGCGTGGCCGAGCCGAATTGATGGATGCTGTCCGACGACAGCTTGCCGTCTCGGTCCCAGGTCACGAACATGATGAGGGTATCGCCGTCCACGGCGGTGAGCGTGCCGTCGGTCTGCGGCACGCCATAGACGGCGCGGTAGGTGTCGGGTCCGCCGTCGATGGGAAGATCGACTGCGCCGCGGCGGAAGCGGTTGACCTCTCCCCACTCGGGATCGATGCGGCCGAAATGCGCCTTCAAGGTCTGTTGCGCCTGGCGCAGCATGTCGAGGGGGCGGGGAACCGGTTCGTGCTGTTCGCGCGCACGCAGCACCGGCTGGGCCGTCAGGATCGCCAGTGCGGCGCCGCGGTTGTGGATGTCGGCTGACAGATTCCAGACATGCAGCACGGCGCAAGCCCGCACCACGTCCGAAGGCGGATCCTTGCACAAGGCCGCAAGCAGATGCGCGACATCCGATTTCGCACTGTAGCGAACATCGAATTTGTAGCGCCGGAAGGCATCCGCGCCGATCTTCGGATCGGCACCGAAGGTCTCGAGCACGCGCAAGGCGCGATTCGTCATGTTGGTCTGGATGCCCATCCACGACGGATAATCGGACGGCTTCAGGTCGTCCTCAGGAGCCGTGGCCTGAAACGGCGTGTTGTTGGAGTTGAAGACAAAACCCGATTTCGGATTCCACAGTTGCGGCAATTTGTCGAACGGCACGATGGCGCGCGGGATCAGATCGCTACGCTCGCCGGGAAGATAACCCTGCCAGTCGAGGCCCGGTCGGCGGACCGGAAACTCTCCATTGTAGACGTAGCCGATATTGCCCTTCTCGTCGGCATAGACGTAGTTGATGCTGGGCAGCGCCTGGAGCCGCATCGCGGCTTTCCATTCGTCCAGGTTCCGCGCCTTGTTCAGCCGGAAATATTCGAGCACCTGGCGCATCTCGCCCTGCCCGGCATAGCGCACCGCGAAGACGCCGTGATCGGTCCTGAACACCGGTCCGTGGACGGAGAACTGCACGGGCCGGTGCACGGTCCAGACGATCGGGCCGAAGATCTTCACTCGGATCGCGGCATCCTCGACCTCCAGGTCGCGCCATCTGCCGTCGAGCCGGTATTGGTTCGGGTTCACCGGATTGATGGTCAGGCGGTAGATGTCGACGAGGTCCGGCGCGTTGACGGTGTTGGCCCAGCCCAGATGTTCGTTGTGGCCGTGCAGCATGAAGGGCGAGCCGGGGAAAAAGCCGCCCGCGACATGCCAGCCCTCGTCGCTCTGGAGCACCGCTTCGTACCACGACACCGGTCCGACATAGGGCTGGTGCGAATTGACGAGCAGGCGGGTGGCGCCGTCGGACGCGCGCGATGGTGCGACCGCGATGCCGTTGGAGCCGATCGGCAGCGGCGCCTTGCCGTCGGTATCCGCTGTCAAGCGTTTCAACGTGTCGCCCAGGCCGTAGAACAGCGGCGTCTTGAACACGAAGCCCGCCGCGATGTCCTTGCCCGTCAGCGGCAGCAATTCCGGCTTGACGGTGCCGGGATGGAGCGCGGCGTAATAGTTCACGCCATCGGCGTAACCTTCGAGCACCTGGCGCACATCACCCGGCAGATCGCGCGCGTAGCGGCGATCCACCGTTTCCCACACCCGCATGGCATGCACGAGATAGTCGCCCGCAGCCGCCTTGACGCCTTCGCTTGCGGCAAGCCCGCCGCGCGTCGCCAGCGCCACGTCCTGGATGGTCGCGAAGTCGTCCTCGCTATGGGCATAGCCGAGCCCGAACGCGACATCGGCGTCGCGATGGCCGAAGATATGCGGCACGCCGAAATCGTCGCGCACGATTCGCGCGTGGTAGGACCTGGCCTTGGCGATCAGCGTCGCAGGATCCGGCGGCGAAGGCCGGCCCAGACGGTCAGCCACGATCAGCGCCACCACGCCCGCCAGCACCAGCGCGATCATAACCGCCGCCCCAATTCTCACCAGCCGCATGTCGTCCCCTTCAATGGACAGCGTGATCGGTCCCGGGCCCCATCGCCGTATCCGGAATATGTGCCCGGCGCATCAGGGGCAAGGCAAGCAGCGAGACGGCGAACAGGGCCGCCAGCACCATCCAGGCCTCATTGAAGGACTGCGTCAGCGCGGCGCGCTGGACCATGGGGGCGATGATGGCCTTGGTCAGTTCGTCCACCGGCCCGGGCGGAGCGGAAAGAAACTCCCGGATCGGGATGCCGACCGCGCGCGCCGCTTCGACATCCCGGGCCTGAAGCCGCGTAATGAAATGCGCGGCATGGACCGGGGTGCGCTGTTCCAGGATGGTGTCGATCATGGCGATGCCGATGGCTCCGCCGAGATTGCGCATAAGGTTGAACAGCGCGCTCGCATCGGGCACCTCGGCCTGCGGCCAGCGCTCCAGCGCCAGCCGCGTCGCCGGGAGCAGGCAGAGCATGATGCTGACGCCGCGCAGCACCTGCGGCCAGAACAACCCGTCGAAATCGGTGGATGGAGTCTCGAAGCCGTTGGCCAGCAGGCCCAAGCCGAAAATCCCGAAGCCGATGGCGGTAAGCAATCTTGGATCGAAGCGCCTCTCGAGCCAGGCGGCGAGCGGCGCGCTCAACAGCTGTACCACGCCCGCCACCATCATGATCTCGCCAATGGCGAGCGGTGTGTGGCCGCGCACCAGGCCCAGGAACACCGCGACCAGATAGGTCGCGCCATAGATGCCGGCGCCGAAGATGAAGCTGAGCGCGCAGCCCAGCGAAAACGAGAGATCGCGGAAGCGCCTGAGATTGACGAAGGGGTTGGGACTTCTGAGGCAGACCAGGAGAGCCGCCGCGGCGGACACCGCACCGACCGCGATCAGCGCGTCGACAAAAAGGCCATGCCATTCGCGCCTGGGTGCCTCCTTGAGCAGAACTTCGAGCACGCCGAGAAACAGCGCCGCCAGCACGATGCTCGCGTAATTGATGCGCGCGAATTCGTCGAGCCGGGCCGCGGCGCGCGGCGCGCAGAGCCAGACCAGCGCCACCACGACGATGCCGGGCACGATGTTGACCAGGAATATCCAATGCCAGGAATAGGTCTCCGTCAGATAGCCGCCGACGGCGGGACCGATCGTGGGCGCGATCATCGCGAAGGTGCCTGCGATCATGGTGGCCAGCACGCGGTCCTTCTCGGGAAGCTGGGTGAAGGCCGAGGTGAAGACAGCGGGGATGAGCATGCCGCCGCAAAAGCCCTGCACCACGCGCAGGACGAGCAACGGCTCGAAGCCGCTGCACAGCGCGCAGCCGAGACTCGCCGCGGTGAAGCCGAGGGTCGCGAATGCGAACATGCGCCTCAGCGACAGCGCGCGCGTCAGCCAGCCGGTCAGCGGAATCGCGATCACTTCGGCGATCAGATAGGCGGTCTGGATCCAGCTCATGCTGTCGGGCGCGATGGCGAGCGCCTGCTGGATCTTGGTGAGCGAACTGGCGACCACCTGGATGTCCAGGATGGCCATGAACATGCCGACGCACATGGCGCCGAAGCCGATCCAACGCCGCGCTGCGCTCATTCTGCGGCTAGCATGGCCGGCGCGGCCGCAATCTCGAAGCGCTGCACCCGCCTGTCCATCACCCGGCGCCACAAGGGCGGAGCCAGCGCAAGCAGGATGCTTCCGGCATAGCCCGCGGGCAATTCCGGGGCCGACGGTTTGTATTCGAGGCCTTGGTAGGAGATGGAAGGCCGGCTGTGGTGATGGCTGTGGCGCCCCATGTTGAAGATCACGAAATTGACCAGCAGGTTGCTGCTGTTCCAGCTGTGGCGGTCGGCGAGCGGCTCGATGTGCCCGCGCGCATCGACACGGCGACTCAGTCCGTAATGGGCGACGTAGTTAAAGAGCTCCAGCACGGCAATCGCGACGAAAGCCTGGACCATGAAGAACACCGCCCCTTTGACACCGGTTAGGATGAGGGCGGCGGAAAGAATAACGAGTGCGATCGCCAAGTCCCAGAGCACGCGGTTTTGCCACATGGCACGCCTGAGCCGTTCGATGCGCCAAGCCTCGAGGAATTGTCCGGGCAGCGTACGCAGCAGATAACCGTAGAACCCTTCGCCCAGGCGGGCGGTCGCGGAATCCTTTTCCGTCGCGACATAACGGTGGTGGATATGGATGTGCGCGATGCGGAAATGCCGGTACAGCATGCCGCTCAGCATCACCGTGCCGAGCGCGCGCTCGCCGCTGAGCCGGCTGTGCACCAGCTCATGCGCCGCCAGCATGCCGAAGACGCCGGTCATGATGCCGAGACTGAAGGCCAAGCTCAGTAATCCCAGCGGCCCCAGCTTCGCCGCGAGCCACATGCCGGCGGCGATGCTCGCGAGCTGGAGCGGAACATAAATATAGAAGAGCGTGCGGAAATTCCTGTCTGCCTCCAGCGCCGGCGGCGCGGCCCGCGGGGCCACGAACTCCGCGCCGAGAAGGATCGCGAGGAGCAAGACGACGCTGAGCAGCGGACCGGCAGCGCCCAGCAGGATCCGGAACGCCCAGACCGAGCCCAGCAGGAGGAAGGGAGTCGCATACAGGATCATCGTTTCCCCGATCCTTGCGAGCTTAGTCTTTTGCGGCCGCGGCGCCAGCCTCGCCGAGCCCGCGGCGATCTTTGAGCGCCAAGTCTTCGAGATGGATGCGCCAGGACAACATCGCCGCATTGAGCAGCGTGAAGACAGCCGCGACCCACCATTCCGCGAAGGCCAGAGGCAGGACGAGGATCTCGGCCACGACGACGAGATAGTTGGGATGGCGGACGAAGCGATAGGGCCCGCGGCTGACGAGCGGCGCATCGGGAACGGTCAGGATTCGGGTGGTCCAATAGGGTCCCAGCGTGACCAGGACCCAGGCGCGCAAGGCCTGGAGCAGCACCATCAGCGCGATCAGGGTCCAGGAGATCGTCAGCGGGCGCGGCAATGCCAGCGCAATCGCGGCCAGCCAAGCGATATGCAGCAGGACGATCAGCGGATAATGGCCGGCACCCACTTCGATCGCGCCTCGCTGTTTGAGGCGCGCCGTGTTGCGCGCGGCGTAGACAACTTCGAAAAGGCGCTGCAGCGCCACCAGCGCGATGATCGCGTAGGCAATGGCGCGCATCAGCCTTCGAGGACCTGCAGCACGGAGGAGAACCCGGGACCGAGCGCGCTCATCAGGATGCGCTGGTCCTTCTGGCGCCAGGCCATGCGCTCCAGCACGAACAGCGCGGTGACCGCGGACATGTTGCCATAGTCGCGCAGCACGCTGCGGCTTTCCTCGAGCGCCCCGCGATCGAGTTCGAAAGCGTCCTCCAGCGCATCGAGCACCTTGGCGCCGCCGGGGTGGCAGGCGAAGCGGTCGATGTCGCGCAGCTTGAGGTCGTTGCGCGCCAGGAAGCCGTGCAGAATGCTGCGGAAATCGTTCGCCACCAGCATGGGAATGCTCTGCGAGAAGATCGCCTTGAGGCCGTCTTCTTCAACCTCCCAGCCCATGATGGAAAGCGAATCCGGCCAAGTATACTCGCCTCCGGGACCGAAGGCGGGGCCGTCGCCCTCCGTCGACACGATGGCGCCGGCGGCGCCATCGCCGAACAATGCCGTCGCCACGATGTTGCTCTTGCCGTGGTCGTCCTTGCGGAACGTCAGCGCGCAAAGCTCGACGACGAGGAACAGCACCCGCGACCCCGGGCGGGACAGCGCGAGATCGGCCGCGCGCGCCAGACCGGTGACGCCGCCGGCGCAGCCGAGCCCAAAGATCGGCAGCCTGCGGATATCGCGCCGCAGTCCCAGCCGCTCGACCACCAGCGCGTCGAGACTGGGCGTGGCCACGCCAGTGGTGGAAGACACCACGATGGCGTCGATGTCGTCCTTGCTGAGCCCCGATTCGGCGAGCAGCGCTTGGGTCACCTGCGAAAGAAGCGCGGTCGCGTTCTCGATGTACAGCGCGGTGCGGTCCCGCCAGCCATGCTCGGCGTCGTACCAGGTGATAGGCACGCAGGAATAGCGGCGCTCGATGCCGGTATTGGTGAAGACAGGCAGCAGCCGCTCGATGTCGCGGCGCTCCCGGAACAGGCGGCTCGCCCGTGCCAGCACGTCATTCTGTTCGAGAACATAAGGCGGTACGGCGCTTTTCAGCGCCTGCAAGCGTGCCCGCATGCCGATACTCTCTCTTGCCCTGAAGGGCCCCGCCGACCCTCTTTATAGAGCATCATCGCGCCCGCGCCTATGGAGGAAACGCCGCCATCGCCAACACGTTGCTGCGAGCGGATTCCACGCGCAATTGCTGTGCAAGACGATCAGCGCAGATTGCCAGGCGGACGCGCCGCCGAGCGGTCGAGCACGCCGGGGCGATCCCAATCGCCCTCGGGACGTATCAGCACGATGGGATCGCTGTCCATGCTGAGTTCCTGGGGATGCGGTGGGAACTCGGCCTCGATCTCGACATATTCGAAATCGGAGAAGCAGAATTTGCGGTCGCGCCGGCGGAAGCCGTAGCGCTTCCAGAAGGAATGCAGCCGGGTCTGCGCCTGAGCGTACATGCGGCGGAAGCCCTTTCGCCGCGCGAGTTCGATGGCAGTCTCGATCACCGCATGGGTGACGAGCGTCTTGCGAAAGCGCGGCAGGACCGCGAGACGCTCGAGCTTGGCGAAGCCGGCGAAGTAACGGATGCGCATGACGGCGGCCGGTTCGCCATCCACCGTCCCCAGGACATGCGTGCCGGCATAATCGTTGCCGTCGAACTCCTCTTCATACGGACATTTCTGCTCGATCATGAAGACCGCCGCGCGCACGGCCAGCGCCTTGGTCATCTGGTCGGCCGTGGCGACGGCCATGGCTTCGATCTTCAAATTGCGCCGCGGGCCGCCGCGCCGTCCTTCGATGACAGGCAGGGACCTGATCTGCGCGCGGTAGTGCTCCGGAAATCCAAGTGCGAACGGCGAGCCGATCTGGGCATCGGCATATTCCCGCGTCTTGGACGATCGACGCACCGAGTCGAGCGAGGACTGGGTGGCGATCCGGCCGATGATCGGCGTGCGCTCAAAACGGTCGGGGCCGAAGGCATGGGCATTGAGCGCAAAGGCGAGGCTGCCCATCCCGGGCGCCACCATGCTCCATAAGTACAGCGCGCTCGGATCCTCGTCCCTGCGTGCCAGGAATTCTTCGTCCGGATCGAGCGTGTTGAGCGTGTTCGCCTTGATCGCCGCATGACCTTTTTCGTTGAGCGCCAGATAGGCGATGAAGCCCACGATCCGCGCGTCGTGCCGGCTCTCGTCCTTGGCGCTGTACAACGCCCACAAGGTGAGAGGATTGTATTCGTAGACCCGCCTGACGATGTCCATCGAGGTGATGTCGGGTCCGATTTCCTTCAGGGTCATCGCATAAAGCGCGGGAATCTCGTCCGGGTGCGGGTGGCGAAGGAAGACGAAGCTTCCATCGGGTGCGCGCGTTCCGGGCTCGAAAGCCGGCTTCAACGGGGGTTCGGTCTTTACGGGGTCCTCCGCAAGCGGCCGGGCGGTGGAATCGTCCAATTTATCCATCTCGAAACTCGCGAGTCATGGTTACTTCTTGCGGCGACAATATCTTATGCCAAGGCCATCGTGAATCGGTTCTATGACGCGAAACGGAAAAGAGACTATTTAAAATAGCACGAAGCCTTGGGACGCCTAAAGCCTTCGCCTGCGCCGGCGGGTTCTGGGCGCTTCCATGGACGGATCTGCGATCTATCGAAGATTGTAGCGCGATAACCTACTAACCTTCTGAAAATGCTGCAAAATTATTACAATGTACAGAGACGTAAACCCTGTTAAGATTCGCCCAGAGCGATAGGGCACCGCCCCGGCAGCCGGCGCGACTTCATCGAGCGGGAGAAAAACATGAGAACACACGGATTGGTCCTGGCCTTGGCATGCCTGGCGGCACTGCTGGCGCCGGGCGCGGCGTCGGCCCAGGCGACACGAACCTGGATTTCGGGCGTGGGCGATGACGTCAACCCCTGCTCGCGAACGGCGCCCTGCAAGACGTTTGCCGGCGCCATCTCCAAGACCGCGGCCGGCGGCGAGATCGACACGCTGGACCCAGGCGGCTTCGGCGCGGTGACGGTGACCAAAGCGATCACGCTGGCGGATGAAGGCACGGGCGAAGGCGGCATCCTGGTCGCCGGCACCAACGGCATCACCGTCAACTGCGTATCCGATCCCAACTGCACGGTCGTCGTGCGCGGCCTTCAGATCGATGGCGGCCCGGTCGGCTCGAACAGCCTCAGCGGCATCAAGTTCATCGCCGGCAAGACGCTGATCGTGCAGAACTGCGCCATCCGCAACTTCACCGGCGGATCGCCGAACGGCTACGGCATCTGGTTCGCGCCGAGCGGCGGCACGGCGTCGGTGACTTTACTGGTGCAGAACACGACGCTGCAATCGAACGGCGTGGGCGCCTCGGGTACCGGTGGCGCCATCTTCATCCAGCCGAGCGGCGGTACGGTCACCGTCAATGCTTCGATCTCCAATTCCGTGATGGACGCCAACAACACCGGCGTGCGCGCCGACAGCACCCTGCTGACCGGCGGGGCGATCAACGTGTCGGTCTCGTACAGCAACGTGACCAACAACACCAACGGCGCGGTCGCCGCCATCGCGCAGAACACGGGCGGCCAGCCTGTCGGAATCGTGGTCGACCATTCGGCCATCACCGGAAATGGCCTGGGCGTCAATGCCAACGGCCAGATGGCAACGCTCAGGATCGGCTACTCGGAGATGAGCCATAACGCGACCGGCTACAAGCAGGTCAACGGCTCCACGCTGACGTCGTTCGGCAACAACCTGATCAGCGACAATCCGCTCAACACCGGAACGCTCGGCTCGATCGCCCCTTCCTAGAAGTTGGGACTCGAACAAGGAACTCCCTGGTCGCAAGCCCGGGGAGTTTTCTTTTGGCGGCTTGACAGACGACGCGCCAAGCCCGGTGATGCGGCGTCATGAGCGAAGGTGCCCGCTTCGATCGAACGGAGAGCCTGAACGCGCGCTGGCCCGCGTCGGAGCGCGGGCACCGCATCACGGTGCGCGGCCAAGGCTTCATCCAGCCCGATACCACGTTCTTCGCCATGGGCAGTTGCTTTGCCGTCGAGATTCGAAAGGCGCTGCGTGCGAAGGGCTTTCGGGTCTACCCGGACTATCCCGCGATAACCTTCGACCCGGAGATCCAGACGGCGGGCCGCCTGCCATTGCGCGACAACATCAATCACTACGACACGTTCACGATCCGGCAGGAGATCGAGCGGGCACTCTGCAAGGCGCGATGGCCGTCGGAGTGCTTTTGGCGATTCGACGGTTCCAACCCCTTTGCACGCGACAAGCACTGGCCGGAAATCTTCCAGGATCCCACGCGGCGGCGGATTTTCGGCCGCACGCTCGGGGCGCTTATGGACTTGAGCGCCAAGATTGGGCACGCGATCGAGGAAGGACTCGCGGCGGCGCAGGTCGTCATCCTCACCCTGGGTCTGACGGAGTGCTGGCGATTGAAAAGCGGCGGGCTCCATGCGGCCGTCGGTCCGGACAGTGAGGACGACCCGGCGGGGAAACTGCTCCAATTCCGCCCGACGGGCTTCGACGAAAACTACGCCAACCTCAAGGCAACGCTGGATGCGATCTGGTCCCGCCATCCCGAAAAGAAAATCGTGCTCACCGTCTCCCCGGTGCGACTTACCCGCACCTGGACCGACGAAGACGTGGTGTGCGCCAATACGCAAAGTAAAGCGACGCTGCGGGCGGTGGCGGGCCAGCTCTGCCGCGAGCTTCCCAGGATCATCTATTGGCCGTCATTCGAATACGCCAGCGCATCGGACGTCTACCGCAAGGACGGCATCCATGTCCGCGAAGAAGTTGTTGGGGACATCGTCAGCGCTTTCCTCGCCATTCACAGCATCTAGGCGGCATCCGCCGGCAACGCCGAGATGCGTTTCAGCCATCGGTCTTTCCTGCAACTATCTCCACGCCGGTGGAACAGTCACCGGTACGCCTGCGCAAGCGAGAACGCGCTGCGCGAGGCGGCCGCCTTTGAATATATTGAACAATTCCCTTCGCGAAGCCCGTCCCTTCCCCGCTTGCGACGGTCCTGCAGCGCGCATTTGCAGAGCGCGCTATGATGCGGCGCGCGATTCGCTCGCGCCAGCGGGAGGGACATCATGGGTACGACCTATTCCACCGAAATGCAGATGCTGTTTTGCGCCATCGCGCTGGGGCTGGTGCAGCTCCTGCTCGCCGTCCTGGCGAGCCTTGGCGCGCGCGGGATGCCATGGGCGCTGGGTCCGCGCGACGATCCCGGCGCCGGGCTCGGGAACATCGGAGGCAGGCTCGATCGCGCCTTCCGGAATTTCCTCGAGACGTTCGGGTTCTTCGCCGCTGCAGTGCTGCTGGCGCATGCGCTCGACCGCAGCAACGCCCATTCCGCGCTCGGCGCGCAGATCTATGTCTGGGCGAGGCTGCTCTATGTCCCGGCCTATGTGATCGCGATCCCCTTCCTGCGCACCCTCATCTGGGCGGCTTCGCTGGCGGGAATCGTGATGGTGCTGTCGGCGATCTGGCCCGGCTGAGGGCGCCAAAACGGCGACGCCGCCACGCATCGCGCGGCGGCGCCGGACGGCCTGCGCCGTTCTATTCGTCCTGCTGGGACATCACCGAGACCAGGCGCATGACATGCTTGCGCACGCCCGGGCTCTTGATGCTGCAGAATTTCGCATAGAGGTCTTCCGCGTTGCTCAGCACGACGGGCAGCGGCTTCTTGTGGCGGCCCGGAGGCTCCAGCCCTTCGAAGAAATACGAGACGTCGACTTCGAGGAGGTTGGCCATTTCGAAGAGGCGTCCCGCGCTGACGCGGTTCTTGCCGCTTTCATACTTCTGGATCTGCTGAAAGCTGATCCCGAGCGGCTGTCCGAATTCGGTTTGGCTCAAGCCGCGGGCCTTGCGCGCCATGCGGATACGTTTGGCGACGTGATCGTCATAGGCGTTCGCGTTCCTGGCGTTGAACGTAGCGGCGCGTGCGCTATTCTTGTGCATTGATGTCAGAATCCTTTCTCGCGATATCAATCGGTGCATACTGAGATATTGTCAACTGTAGGTATTTTGTGCAGTAGCCTTTGGCATTTGTTGGTTAACAAAAGCGTATGGAATTGCGGCGTCGAACGCGGAAAGTGCGTTCGGAAATATACAGCACTTTCATCCGCGCCGATCGCTTGTGTGTCAAAAAAAGCGACACCGCCAACAAGGTTTCGCCGCAATTCCGGTACGGCAACTCAAGGATCGAAATGTCGCACCCTGCCCAGTGCAATAAAAACGATACGTCACCGTGCTAGCGCGACGGCGCACTGATTCGCTTGAAACCTTCGAACGGATTGACCTTGACCTTGCCGGTGTAAACTTTTTCGAGGTCTTCGGGCTTGATGTACTCGTCCTTGAACCAGGGATAGATCTTGGACGAGAACGATTCCAGCAGGCAATCGGCCAGCCTGCGCACACGCGGGATCCGCGCCGCGTCGACGTGAAACGTCATCCAGATGTCGAGCGGCAGATAGAGCTCCTTGATGTGCAGCGGCACGATCGGCGCGCCGACCGCGTAGACGTAGGTCGGCAGCATGCCGATGCCGGCGCCGTTCACGATCGACCAGTATTGGGCGCTGCTCACATTCGTGCGCAAGGTGACGAAGCCTTCCGGCAGCTTGCCGACGACGCTCTCGTAGAGTTGCGCCCATTTGGGCTCGTCGTCGCCCTGCACCACGATGCGGTGGTGCTCCAACAGCTCGGGCAGCGTCGACGGCTTGCCGTAGGTGTCGATGTAGGTCTGGCCCGCGAACGGCACCATGTGCAGCCGCCCGAGCTTCACCACCCTCAGATCTTTGAGCGTCGGGCGGGTGAGCTGCACCGAAATGTCGGCTTCGCGCCGGAGCACGTCCGCCGAACGCATGGCGCAATGAACGTCGAGCAGGAGCTTGGGATTGGCACGCTGGAATTCGACCAGGTGCGGCGCCACCCATAGCGCACCCAGCCCTTCGGTGACCGCGAGCTTGACCTCGCCCTCGACCGCGGCGCTGGCGTGGTCGCGCACATTGACCAGCGCCAGGGCGCCTTCTTCCATGGTGCTGGCAGCGGCAAAGATCTTCTCGCCCTCCGCGGTCAGGCGCACGCCGTCGACATGGCGCGTGATCAAGGTAACCCCCAGCGCGTGCTCGAAATCGCTGATCCGCTTGCGCAGCGCGTTAACCGAAAGCCGCAATTGCTCCGCGGCCTTGCGGAAGCTCTTTCTACGGACCAATTCCAGGAACAGGTGCGCGCTTTCCCAGTCCAGCCTGATGGACTGCGGCTTCACTACCCGTTCGCCGAGCGGAACAGCCCGTTCGCCTGGCGGCTGCATACCCACGCCTCTCCTTTGACTAGAACATACACGATTTTTGGGTCGGGGTAAGGCGATGACTGAGCATTCACTCGCTCTCATTCGCGCCGGGGCGCGGCATATTGCACCGGCGCCCGTTAAGAACCACCATCTGGATCAGATCGACGCCGCCCGCATCGCCAAACGCCTGAGCATTTTTCCCGCGGATTCGTCGATGATCGACAACCTCCTGCCCCTTGCGGAGTTGCGCATGGGGCCGCTGGCGCCGAAGTCCGTCATTCTCGCGATTATGCAGGCAAACGGGGATTCCGTTTGGGGGATCGCGCGCAAATCCCACTTGGATCCTGCGGCGCCACGGGCGGAAGGGTTCGCCGCGCTCTTGCTCCTGAGCAAGGACGGCATGAGGGCGCTGGCCGCGCGCACGCTCGATTGCGCGCGCCCAGATATCGCATTCATCGCGAAAAACGGCGAACGTCCGGCAGGAATCTACTTCTGGGCGACATATGCGCCGAGCGTTCTCGCGGCGGCGGTTCCGCTGATCATCGAACGGCTTTCCCAAGGTCCCTATGACGGCGTGCCGCTTTACACCCGTGCCACGACGCCCGAGGGCAGGCGGTTCACCGAGGCGCTGGGCGCACAGCAGGGATGCACGATCGACGGCATCGATGCGCCGCATCTGCATGTCTTCGCGCGCAAGACGCGCGAACCGGCGCATGCACCGGTCTACGATTCCTATCGCAAAGGAGCGCCGCGCACACATCTCTCCATCAGCGTCGCGCATTCCATCGAGGACTGGATGCAGGTCGCCAGCGTGCGCAGCGCCGTCTATCTCGGCGAACAGCAATGTCCTTACGAAGAAGAATATGACGGCAACGATTTCGCTGCAGTGCATCTGTTGGGCTACGCCGGAGACGAGCCGGCCGGCTGCATCCGCATCCGCCATTTCGCCGACTTCGCCAAGGTCGAGCGCCTCGCGGTGCGCAAGGAATTCCGCAGCACGCGGCTGTCCTTCCTGCTGGTCAAAGCGGCGATCGAACTATGCCGCGTCAAGGGCTACCGCCGCATCTATGGCCACGCGCAACGCCGCCTGCTCGATTTCTGGAGCAGGTTCGGCGCGATCCCGTTCCATGGCAGCAAGGAGTTCGTGTTCTCGGACTTCGACTATGTCGAGGTGATGCTCGAGATCGAACCGCATCCCGATGCCATCCGCGTGGGCACCGATCCCTTCACCATCATCCGGCCCGAGGGCCGCTGGCACGAGCCCGGCGTCCTGGAACGTTCGGCCGCGCGGCCGCCGAGCCGGCCTTCCGTGGGGTATGCGACATGAGCGAGATCGTTCAGTTCGACAAGTACCGTCACGTGCGCGCCGCGCCGCCGCTCGTCTTTGTCGACATGGTGCGCCACGAGATCGATCCGGAGCCGGGCTTCGGCGAGGCGGAGTCGGGACCCGTTTTGGCGCGCTGCCGCCAGCTGCTTCGGGAGGCGCGCAGCCGCCATTGGCCCATCGCCTTCGTGCGCAGCGCGATGCGTTCGGTGCCGGGGTTCGCGTCGGCGGGCGCGCGCTGGATCGACGGTTTCGAGCCCCGGCGCTGCGACATGGTGTTCGAGCGCCATGGCGCCTCCTGCTATTCCAGCGACGAGTTCGCCCGCGCCATGGATGCGGCGGGCCGGGTCTATATCGTCGCCGGCTTCTCCGCCGACAACAGCTGCCTTGCCACCTTGATGGACGCGCCACTGAACAACCATTTCGTGGGAGTGGTGCAGGATGCCGCGGCCACCCGGCCCCTGCCCGGCCTGGATGCCGCCGAGAGTCATCGTGCGGTCATCGCGGTCAGCAGCCGCTACGCCACGATCCTGTCGACCGAGCACTGGATCGACGTGGCGGTGGGTGCAACGATCGGCGCGGCGCGGGCCTGATCGTTCTTCTTGCGCGCGGCGCCGTTCCTTCCGATAACCCGTTCGGTTTCAGCGAGGAAGGAAGCGGTGGTGCCCCATCGCCAGGCGGTCATCTTGTTGAGCGGCGGCCTCGACTCCGCGACCGCGCTTGCGATCGCCCAGAGCGAGGGCTTCGCGGTCAGCGCGCTGAGTTTGAGCTACGGTCAGCGCCACGCGATCGAATTGGAGGCGGCGCGCCGCATCGCGCGCTCCCGTGCTGTCGCGCGTCACGCGGTCGTGGACGTCGATCTGGCGCAGTTCGGAGGCTCCGCCCTGACCGCCGCCATCGACGTTCCGAAGGATCGCGTGCCGGCCGAGATGGTGTCCGAGATTCCCGCCACCTACGTGCCGGCGCGCAACACCGTGTTCCTTTCGCTGGCGCTCGCCTTCGCGGAGACCATCGGCGCTTTCGACATCTTCATCGGTGCCAATGCGCTCGACTACAGCGGCTATCCCGATTGCCGGCCCGAATATCTCGATGCGTTCGAGGCCATGGCCAATCTGGCGACCAAAGCCGGCGTCGAAGGCACGCAACGCTGGCGCATCCACGCACCATTGCTGCACATGACCAAAGCCGAGATCATCCGCCGCGGAACGGAACTCGGCGTGGAATTCGCATCGACCCACAGCTGCTACGATCCCGACCCTGCGGGCAAAGCGTGCGGCGCATGCGATTCCTGCCTGCTGCGGCTGAAGGGCTTCGCCGAAGCCGGCCTTCGCGATCCCGCCACCTACGCCGATCGCTGAAGCGATGTTCGGTCAAAATCCCATTCGCGCGCAGGACGACGGGAACGGCGAGACGCTGTGGGTGCAGGAGGTCTTCTACACGCTCCAGGGCGAGGGGCCGTTCAGCGGCGAGCCCAGCGTCTTCGTGCGCTTGGCCGGCTGCAATCTGCGCTGCTATTGGTGCGACACCGAATTCGAGAATTCGACCTGGAAGCCGTCGCTCGACGAAGTCGTCTCGCGGATCGAAGCGCTGCGGCCCCGGCATTGCGACCTGATCGTGCTGACCGGCGGCGAACCGCTGCGGCAGCAGATCGGGCCGTTGATCGGCCGCCTCCTCGCCGAGGGCCTGCGCGTGCAGATCGAGACGAACGGCACGCTGTGGCGCGCGCTGCCCGATGATCCCAGGCTGACCATCGTCTGCAGCCCGAAGACGCCGGCGCTGCATCCGCGTATGGTGCCGCGCATCGACATCTATAAATATGTGCTGCAGCAGGGCGCGGTCGATCCGGCGGACGGCTTGCCGGTCGCTTCGACCCAGCTCCGCGGCCAAGCCGTGCGCCTGTTCCGGCCGCCGCCGGGCAAGCCCGTTTACGTTATGCCCTGCGACGAGGCCGGCCTGAGCGACGAGAACCGCCGCGCCGCGACGAAGAGCGCGCTCGACCACGGTTACCGGCTGACACTGCAACTGCACAAGATCGCCGGCATTCCCTGACGGGGAGCCATGGCCCGGGTTCTTGCGTTACCGCAAGGGCCGCCATCCATCCTGCTCGAACGGGGAGATACCGTGAACATCGCCATGCCGCTTCCCGAGCAACTGGCCGAGCCGCCGTCGCGGGCGGCGGTGCGCGACGCGCTGATCCTGAACATCATTCAGTATCTCGGCCGCGACCCCGGTACCGCCACGCGGCGCGACTGGTTCTACGCGCTGGCCTATTTCCTCAGGCGCCGGCTCAGCGCCTCTCGCATCCGCACCTGGCGGCGCAATTTCGCCGCGCAGGCGAAATGGACCTATTACCTCTCCATGGAGCTTCTGCCCGGCAAGCTGTTGCGCACCGCGCTCAATTCCCAGGGCTTGATGGAGACCTGCCGCGCCGCGCTCGCCGATTGCGGCGTCGATCTCGACGAGCTCTTCGAGATCGAGGTCGAGCCGGCGCTCGGCAATGGCGGACTCGGACGGCTCGCCGCCTGCCTGCTCGAGTCGATGACCGCGCTGCGCTATGCGAGCCTGGGTTACTGCATCCGCTACGAATACGGCATGTTCCGCCAGGTGATCGAGAACGGCGAACAGGTCGAGCACCCGGAAAATTGGCTCAAGGAGATCAATCCCTGGGAATTCCCGCGGCCGGATTTCACCTATTCGGTCGCCTTCAACGGCCACGTCACCCAGGTGACGAACTGGCGCGGCGAGCTCGACGTGCATTGGAGCGGCGGCGAAAGCGTCAACGCCATGGCCTTCGACATGCCCGTGATCGGCGCCGACAGCGAGAGCACCGGCATGGTGCGGCTGTGGTCGGCGCAGGCCACCTCGGACTTCAACCTCGCCTATTTCAACCGCGGCGACTATGTCGAGGCGGTCGAGGACAAGGCCCAGACCGAGACGCTATCGCGCGTGCTCTATCCCAACGATTCGATCAACACCGGCCGCGAGCTCAGGCTGAAGCAGGAATACTTCCTCGTTTCCGCATCGATCCAGGACATCCTGCGACGCCATCTCGCGCACGGCATGAAGATAGAGAAACTGCCCGAATGCGCCGCCATTCAACTCAACGATACCCATCCGGTGCTCGCCGTCGCCGAACTGATGCGCCTCCTCGTGGACGTCCATCGCGTGAGCTGGGACACCGCCTGGGACATGACGGTCAGGACCTTCGCCTTCACCAACCACACGCTGCTGTCGGAAGCGCTGGAAGCCTGGCCTGTGGCGCTGCTCGAGACGCTGCTGCCGCGGCATCTGCAGATCATCTACGAGATCAACGCGCGCTTCCTGCGCGACGTGATGCACAGCAATCCCGGCGACCACGATCTGCTCCGGCGCATGTCGATCATCGACGACACGCCGCCGCGCACCGTCAGGATGGCCCATCTCGCCATTGTCGGGAGCCACATCGTCAATGGAGTATCCAGGACCCATACCGGGATCATGCGGCAGACCTTGTTCCGTGATTTCGACCGCTTCTGGCCGGGACGGATCGTCAGCCTGACCAACGGCATCTCGCAGCGCCGCTGGCTCGGCGATGCCAACCCCGAGCTGGTGCGGCTGATCTCGCGGCGTGTCAAGGGCAATTGGCTCGACGATCTGGAGCGCCTGCGCGAGCTCGAGGCCTTTGCCGGCGACGCCGAGTTCCAGGCGGATTTCGCGCAGATCAAGCGTGACAACAAAGAGCGCCTCGCCACCATGCTGATGGCGGGCTTCGGTGTGTCCGTCGATCCGGACTCGCTGTTCGATCTGCACGTCAAGCGCATCCACGAATACAAGCGCCAGCTGCTCAATATCCTGGGTGTCATCGGGCGCTATCACCGCATCCGCGTCTCCTCTGCGGGCGTGCTGCCGCGCACGGTGATCTTTTCCGGCAAGGCGGCGCCGGGCTATGCGATGGCCAAGCGGATCATCCATCTGATCAACGCCGTCGCCGACATCGTCAACCACGATCCCGCCGTCGAGGGTTTGCTGAAGATCGTCTTCGTGCCCAATTACGGCGTCCAGGTCGCCGAGCAGCTGGTGGGGGCCGGCGATCTTTCCGAGCAGATCTCCATGGCCGGCACCGAGGCCTCCGGCACCGGCAACATGAAGCTCGCGCTCAACGGCGCGCTCACCATCGCCACCCGCGACGGCGCCAATGTCGAGATTTGCGATGCGGTCGGCGAAGACAACATCTGGATGTTCGGTGGCACCTTCGAGCGGCTCCAGGCGATGCGCGCCGGCGGCTACGACCCGCGCGCGATCTATGAAGGCAATCTCGAGCTCCGCAACAGCCTGAACACGCTGCGCGACGGCTATTTCCTGCCGCAGGACCGTTCGGCGTTCCTGCCGATCTATCGTGCGCTGCTCGAGGAGGACCGCTACATGGTGCTCGCCGACTACGACGACTACATGCGCGCGCAGGCCTCGGTCGACGAAGCCTATCGCGACCGGCAGCGCTGGCAGCGGATGGCGATCCTCAACGTGGCGCGGATGGGCCCGTTCTCGATGGACCGTCTGGTGCGCGAATATGCCCGCGAGGTGTGGGGCGCCGCGCCGGTGGCGACGTAGAGCGTTCCAGCCGCTCGATCAGCGAGAGCGCGTCGAAGGGCGCGCGCACCTTGGCGTCATTGTCGAAATAGACGAACACATCGCGCGACCTGCGCCGGGGATGAGACGCCGAAAGTCGCGTGGCTTCCTTCACTTCGCCCCCGGCGGCCCAGCTCTGCAGACGTTTCGCCCAGACCGACAATTCGTCCGCCCGGTAGCCGCTGGTATAGAGCACGGTCGAGCCGTGCAGCCGGCAATAGACGAAGTCCGAAGTCACGTCGAACAGCGCCGGCAGATCGGGCATGTCGCTGACGACGAGCGCGATATCGTGGGCCTTGAGCAGGCCCACAAATTCCGGAACGGCGAAGCTCTCGTGGCGCACTTCGAGCGCATGGCGGATCTTGCGCGGGGCGGCGGCCTTGAGAAAGGCGCGCGCCTTGAGGCGTCCGTCGTGCCGGCGCGCCAGCGCAGCCGCCGCCTCGGTATCGCGCGGCAAGAGGTCGAAGAACGCGGCGAGCTTTTCGGGCTGAAAACGGAACGTCGGCGGCAATTGCCAAAGGATGGGACCGAGTTTCCGGCCGAGCCTGAGGACGCCCTGGGCGAAGAAATTGGCAAGCGGCGTCGCGACGCGATTGAGCTTGAGCATATGGGTGATGAAGCGCGAACCTTTGAGAGCGAAGACGAAATCTTCAGGCACCGCATCCGCCCAGGCTGCGAAGAGCTCCGGCCGCTGCAGCGAATAGAACGTGCCGTTGATCTCGATCGTGGAAAATCGCTGCGCGGCATAGGCGAGCTCATCGGCCTGGCGCAGGCCGTTGGAATAGAACCTGCCGCGCCAGCCCGCATAACGCCAACCCGAGATGCCGATGCGGACACTCACGCGATCAGGACCGCCACCGGCAGCTCGCGAAACAACGTCGCGCCGTCGAGCGAGGAGATCGGTGGTCTTGCAGGATCGAGCGCGTTTCGCCATCGCCCCTCCACCGCGAGCCCCTGTCCTTGCCAGAACGCCGCGCGCGGCAGCGGCATTTCGCTTTCGATGCAAGCGCGCGCGCAATGCCGCGCCACGGCAACGAGCAACCCGCTGCCATCGGCCTCGCGGCGGAAGGCCAGCATGTTCGTCGGCGTCTGTATCGGGACGAGCGGTGCCGTGAAGAGCGCCGGCGCTTGCGCGCGCAATGCCAATAGGGCCTGGATGAGTTTCAGCTTCACAGCGCCGCTGCGCCAGCGGGAGAGCAACGATGCCGGCGTCGCTTCGGCGCGGGCAAGATCGCGGCGAAGCGCATAATCCACCACGCGGCGATTGTCGGGATCGACGAGGCTGAAGTCCCAGAGCTCGGCGCCCTGATAAAGATCCGGCACGCCGGGCGCGGTGCAGCGCAGCGCCGTTTGGACGAGGCTGTTCATTGCTCCCGCCGGCGCGAGCCGGTCGACGAAGCCCGCCAGCCGCTCGACGAAGCCATGCGCCGGCGCCAATATGGCGCTCACGAAATCGGCATTGGCCTTTTCGAAGCCGGCATTGGGGCTGAACCATGAGGTCTGCAGCTTCGCTTCGCGAAGCGACTTCTCGCGCCATTGCAGGATGCGTTCGCGGAATTCGCCGGGTTCGGCTGGCCGATCCAGCGGCCACGCGCCCACGAGTGTCTGGTAGAGCATGTATTCGTCGCCGGCCGTCACGTCCTTTGGCCGCAGCCGCGCATTGAACGCAAACCATTCCGCCACCGCAGCTTCCCACAGCTCCGGCACTTCGCTGAGCGCTGCAAGCCGCGCGCGGACATCTTCGCCGCGCTTGTGGTCGTGAGTCGCGGTGGCGAGCATGGCGCACGGGAAGCGTGCCTGGCGTGCGGCCATCCGGGCAAGGAACGCGTCCGCCGAGATCGCAAAGCGCGAAGGCGAGAAGCCCACATCGTTGCGCGACAATAGCCGCCCGTAGCGATAGAACGCGGTGTCCTCCACCGCTTTGGCCGCCACCGGCGCGGCGAGCTGGTTGAAGCGCCGCGCCGCTTCGCGGCCGCCTTCGCCGAACGCGCCGCGCATCGCATCGTCGATCGCCTCGATCGCCGCGGTCTCGCCGGGCGAGGACGCCTTTGCATCCGCGACGGCCGCATCGAAAGCCGGCCCCGCCGCCGGCTCCAGCGCGTCACCGGTCGCATAGGTGCGATAGGCGTGGAAATTCTCGAAGATCACCGCGAGAGCACGCTCGAACTCCGCCGCCGCGATGTTGGGCTGAAGCAGGTGGAATGATTGCGCCGCTGCGCGCAAGGCACCGGCAAAGGCGTTCTCCAGCACCTCGCGGCGCGCCGCGCGCTCCTCGGCATCGAATTCGGCGCTTCGTCCGCTGAGCGCCGACCAGCGCTGTGCAAAGCGTTCGGCGTTTGCGCCGTCGTGCTGAAGGGCGCTGACCTGGTCCATGAAATCGTAGCCGGTGGTGCCGTCGACACCCCAATCGGCCGGCAAGGCCTCGTCCGCCGCGAGGATCTTCTCGACCACGACATAGGGCTCGCCCTTGCGCGGGCGCTGCATGCTGAGGACCTCGAGCCGCGCGCGGAGCTTTCGGCAATAGCGGCGCGGATCGGCGAGGCCGTCGACATGGTCGATGCGAACCCCGTCGATCAGGCCCTCGGCATAAAGGCGAAAGACGGCGCCGTGGATCAACTCGAACGCACCGTCATCCTCGACGCGCAAGGCGGCGAGTTCGGTGATGTCGAAGAAGCGCCGCCAGTTGATGCGCTCGCCCGCGTCACGCCAATAGGCCAGACGGAAGTTCTGGCGGCCGAGCAGTTCGCTGAGCGCCTGGGCATCGCGGTAGTGCTCCAGGCCCTGTTCGACCTCCGCATAATCTTCCCGACGCAAGGGAAAGCGGTGTTCGGCATAGGCGAAGGCGTAGCGACCGAGCCTGTCGTCGAAGATCAGCGCGATCTCGCCGGCCCCCAAGGCCTCCTGCAGCTTCTTGCCCAAGAGGGGCACGAACACCTTGTCGCGCAGATTGGGCTGCTCCTGGTCCCAGTCGATGTCGAAGAGATCGGCGAAGACGCTGTCGCGTCCTTTTTCCAAGAGGTCGAGCCAGCAGGGATTGTCCGCACCGCCGACCGCCATGTGGTTGGGAACGATGTCCAGTACGATGCCGATGCCGTGACGGGCGAGCGCCTCGGCAAGCAGGCGCAAGCCGTCTTCGCCGCCCAGCTCGGGATTGATGCGCGCATGGTCGATCACGTCATAGCCGTGCAGCGAGCCGGCTCGCGCCGCCAGGATCGGCGAGGAATAGAGATGGCTGATGCCGAGCCGCGCCAGATAGGGCGCGAGCGCGGCACCGTCTGCGAAGGTGAAGCCCTTGTGGAACTGCATGCGGTAGGTGGCGCGCGGGCTCACGGCGTCCGGCGCCCCTGCACCAGGCTCTCGAGATTGCGCCGCAAGTCCTCGCGCGCGAACAGCTCGCCGCGCGGCAAGCGCCGCCGCCAGTTGGGATGCTCGTCGATGGTGCCGGGGATGTTGGGCTGTTCGACGAGGCCGAGCACGTCTTCGACCGGTACGACGGCGAGCGGGCACGCCGTGCGGGCAATGAAGTTCAGCGCCGCCGCGAGCGCGATCTGCGGCTCCTGCGGCGTGGGCTCAGGCGCGCCGTTGCCGATGGCAGCCCAGAGCTTGCTGCGGTCCTCGCCGCGTGCCCAGCGCTCGGAGGCCACGTCGCCATGCTCGGATTTGCGCGCCAAACGCTCCAGCCAGTCGATGTCGCGGCCGCACCACCAGCCGGACAGGGTCGGCAGATCGTGCGTCGTGGTCAGCGCCGCCGCCGCGCGGGACCAGCATTCCGCCGGCAGGAACGGCTTACCCTCGCGCTCATAGGCGCGCTGGAACCACAGCACCTCCATGCCGAGCGCTCCACAATCGCGCAGCGCCCGGCGAAAGCCGTCGGGCACGGTTCCCAGATCCTCACCGATGACGATCGCACGATGGGCACGCGATTCCTGCGCCAGCAGCGCAAGCAGCCGGCGCAACGGATACTGCAGATAGACGCCGTCCTTGGGATCGCCACCTTCCGGGATCACCCAGAGCCGATTGAGGCCCATCGCGTGATCGATGCGCACCCCGCCGGCATGGCGCATCGCCGCGCGCAGGGTTTCGATGTAACCGGAGAAGCCCGTCTTCATCAGGCCGGCGGGCGAAAGCGCCGTGAGCCCCCAGTTCTGACCCTGGGGATTGAACACGTCCGGCGGCGCGCCGATGGTCAGTCCGTTCAAGATCTCGCCGCGCGCACTCCAGGCGTGGCTGCCGTCCGGATTCATGCCGACCGCAATGTCGCAAATCAGCCCGAGCGCCGATCCGCTTTCGCGCGCCGCGCGCTGGGCCTCGGCCACGCTCGTGTCGGCAAGCCATTGGGCGAAGAGATGGAAGCGGACTTCGTCCTCGTGCGCGCGGGCGAATTCCTCGACGGCCGCGCTGCGCGGATCGCGAAAGGCGGCAGGCCAATGCCGCCAGCGCATGACGTCTTGCTTCCGGAAATGCGCGTCCAGCGCTTCGAAACGGGCGTGGTCGAGCAGCCGCCTCCCGCGCTCGGCAACGAAGCGGTCGAACCCGGCCGATCCGGCGAATGCCGCAAAGGTGCTGCGCAAGGATGCGAGACGCTGTTTGGCGGCGCGCGGCCAATCGACCAGATCGCCCTCGTCGCAATCGCTTGCCGGTTGGCTGCCGGCCAGAGTCACATCGGCATAGAGCGGATTGAGAACCAGGCGGCTGGAGGGCGAATAGGGGCTGGCATCGCCCGTCGCCGCGCAAAGCGGCGCATGCAGCGGGCTCACCGCCACCGCATCGATTCCGCACGCAGCGGCGCCGAGGGCGAAATCCTTGAGCGCGCGCAGATCGCCGATGCCCGCCGAGCCGCGCAGAGAATAAAGCTGCACCGCCAACGCGGACAGCCTGCGCTCCGGTGCCGCGTCGTCGATGGACCAGCACCGCGCGCCGCTCTGGGCCGGCTCCTCATCCGCCAGTTCTTCCGCATCGCGGCCGAGCGCGCGGAGCACCGCATCGAGCACCGCGTCGCTGACCTGCCGCGCTGTGCCGGCGGCATCGGTCCACTCCCGCGCCAGTCCGGCGCGTCTGGCGCGCGCGCTCAACGCGGCGTCGCTCATGGCACGATCCAGCAAAGAGTCGTGGCGGCCGCAATGCTGTCGCCCTGCGGCGCGCCCCACAGCGCCGGCGCTTTGCGCGTCTCGAACTCCGCCGGCTGCTCGCCGAGATTGGACGCGAGCGTCAGGACCGAACCGTCACCCAAGGTCCAGGATGCGCTCACCGCCTTCAGTCCGATGACCTGCGCACGCAAGGCGCGCGCACCGTCGAGATGCGGCACGATGCGGGCATGACGCAGGCGCAGCAGCCGCCGGTACAAACTGCGCCAATGTTCCGCATCGGCGGCGCCATGAGGCCGCGAGCGATCGAAGGTCTCCGGGGCGTTGGGATCGGGGATGGCGGCGCGGGCCTCGGAATCCGCGAACGCCGCGAACCTGGCGAACTCGTTGCGGCGACCCTGGCGCACCGCGTCGGCGAGCTTGGGATCGGCGTGTTCGCAGAAATAGAGGAACGGCTCGCGCGCGCCCACCTCCTCGCCCATGAAGAGGAGCGGGATGGCCGGCGCGAGCAACAGCAGCGCGACCGCCGCCTCGAGCGCTTTGGGCTCGGCGAGCGCGATCAGCCTTTCGCCGCGGGCGCGGTTGCCGACATGATCGTGGTTCTGCAGGAAATCGACGAAGGCGGTCGGCGGCAGCGCGGCACTCGGCGTGCCGCGCGCGCGGCCGGTGTTCTTCGATATTTCGCCTTGATAGATGAACCCTTCGCGCAACGCGCGCGCCAGAGCCTCAGCCGGCGCCTCGGCATAGTCGGCGTAATAGCCCTCATGCTCGCCGGTGAGCAGGACATGCACCGCATGGTGGAAGTCGTCGTTCCATTGCGCGTCGAGGCCGCGGCAAAGCAGAGCCGCGTCGTTGTTCTCGTTCTCGACCACGATGTGGACCTGGCGGTCCGGTGCGCAGGCACGCACCTCTCGCGCGAGGTCTGCCAGGAAATCGTCGTCGCCGATCGCATGCACGGCATCCAGCCGCAGGCCGTCGATGCGGAACTCGTCCACCCAATGGATGGCATTGTCGATGAAGAAGCAGCGCACTTCAGGACGTCGGAAATCGATCGCGGCGCCCCAGGGTGTCTGCCGATCCTGGCGAAAGAACGCGGGCGCGTAGAACGGCAGGTAATTCCCGTCCGGCCCGAAATGGTTGTAGACGACGTCGAGAAAAACGCTCACGCCCAGCGCGTGCGCCGCATCGACGAGGCGCTTGAGATCGTCCGGCGTGCCGTAGCTCTCCGCCGGCGCATAGGGCAGCACGCCGTCATAGCCCCAATTGCGCCTGCCCGGAAACTGCGCCACCGGCATCAGCTCGACCGCTGTGATGCCAAGCTCTGCGAGCGCCGGAAGCGATTTCTCCACGCCCGCAAAACCACCCAGCAGTCCGGCATGGACTTCATAGAGCACGCTCTCGCACCACGGCCGACCGCGCCAGGCATCGGTCTTCCAGCGGTAGGACTGCGCGTCGACGATCGTGCTCCAGCCACGCTCCTGCGCCCGCGATGCGGGATCGGGAACGGCCCTGCCGCCCACGCAGAAGCGGTAATGGAAGCCCGAGGGCACAACCAGCGAAGCCCGATGCCAACCGTCCTTGGTCGCGGACATGGCGATGGCGTCGCGCCCTTCGATCTCGAGCCCGACGCTGTCGAACGCCGGCGCCCAGAGCCGGAAGGTCGTCGTATCGCCTTCGCGCAGCGGCCCCCAGAGGGGCCTCGTCATGTCGGCGGCTCGAGGATCGCGGCGACCATGACGCAGCCATGGGCTTCGACCTGGCAGGACGGCGCGGTGAGATCGGCGGCTTCGCGCTCGGGCGCGGCGCTGTCGACAAGCAGCCGCCAGGACAGTTCCGTCGCGAGCACGAATTCCATCGCCTCCTCGCCGCCGTTCATCAGCAGCGCGAGAACGTCGAAGCGTCCGTCGCCGCGCGGAGCGGTGCGGCGCATGACCAGCGCGCGCGCCTCGTTGTCCATCCAATTCTCTTCGCTCAATTCCTGGCCCCTTTCGTCGAGCCAATCCAGGTCGCGATAGCCGATCGCGATTTCGTTGCCATGGCGGAACTTGTCCTCGCGCAGGACCGGGAGGTCGCGGCGCAGTTTGATCAGCCGCGCCGTATAGGCCAGCAGCGACTCGCCGGGTCCTTCATGCGCCATGCGCCAGTCGAGCCAGGAAATCTCATTGTCCTGGCAATAGGCGTTGTTGTTGCCCTTCTGGGTGCGTCCGAACTCGTCGCCCGCCAGCAGCATCGGCGTGCCGCGCGACCAGAGCAACGCGGTGAGCAGCGAGCGTTTCATGCGCTCGCGCAAGGCGTTTATCTTGGCGTCGTCGGTCGGGCCCTCGACACCGAAATTGCGCGACAGGTTGTCCGAGACGCCATCGCGATTGTCCTCGCCATTCGCCTCGTTGTGCTTGCCTTCGTACATCGTCAGATCGGCAAGGGTGGCGCCGTCGTGACTGGCGATGTAGTTGATCGAAGCCGAGGGCCGGCGCAGCGCGAAGAAATCCGACGAGCCCGAAAGCCGCTCCGCCAGCTCGGCGCGCTGGGCCTCGTCGCCGCGCCAGAACCGGCGCAGCGTGTCGCGGTAGCGGTCGTTCCATTCCGAGAATCCAGGCGGATGATTGCCGAGCTGATAGCCGCCCGGCCCGATGTCCCACGGCTCGGAGATCAGCTTCACCGGCGCCAGCACCGGATCCTGGCGCAGCGCGTCGAAGAAACCGCAGCCAGGGTCGAAGCCCGCGGGCTCACGGCCCAAAGTGGCGCCGAGATCGAAGCGGAAACCGTCGACATGGAAGGACTGGACGAAATAGCGCAACGAATCCATCGCCATCTGCGCCACGCGCGCATGGCTCATGTTGACGGTGTTGCCGGTGCCGGTGTCGTTGACGAGATGGCGCGGGTCGCCGTCGACGAGACGGTAATAGCTTGCGTTGTCGAGGCCTCGCCATGACAGGGTCGGCCCAAGCTCGCTGCCTTCGCAGGTGTGGTTGTAGACGACGTCGAGGATGACCTCGATGCCGGCGTTGTGCAGCGCCTTGATCGCGCGGCGCAGATCGTCGGCGGCGCCATAGGCGGGTTCCGGCGCAAAATAGGAAAGCGTGTTGTAGCCCCAGTAATTGGACAGACCTTTCTCGGTCAACTGGCGGTCCTGGAGGAAGGCGTGCACCGGCAGGAGCTCGATCGCGGTCGCGCCGAGGCGCTTGAGATGGGCGACGACCGACGGATGCGCGAGCGCCGCATAAGTCCCGCGTTGGGCCGGCTCGACCGCCTCCATCAGCTTGGTGAGGCCTTTGACGTGGGCTTCGTAGATCACGGTCTCGGACCAGCCGGTGCACGGGGGCTTGTCGTCGTCCCAATCGAAAGAATCGCTCGTCACCGCCGCCTTGACCATGAACGGCGCGCTGTCGCGCGTGTCGAAGCTCAGATCGGCATCCTTGGCACCATAGCGGTAGCCGAGCATCGCATCGTTCCACAGCACCTGGCCGACGAGCTTGCGCGCATAGGGATCGAGCAGAAGCTTGCTGTCGTTGAAGCGGTGGCCGCGTTCCGGCTCGTACGGTCCGTTGGCGCGGAAACCGTAGACCAGTCCCGGCTCGGCGCCGGCAAGATACCCGTGCCAGATCTCGTCGATGCGTTCGGGCAGCGCCATGCGCGTCGTCTCGTTGCCCATGGCGTCGAACAGGCAGAGCCACACCGCCGTCGCGTTGGCGGAGAACACCGCGAAGTTGACGCCGCCGCCGTCATAGCTCGCGCCGAGCGGCCAGGCGCGGCCGCTTTCGAGCCGCTCGGCGATCATGCCAGCACCAGAGCCGCGAGCGGCGGCAGCAGGAGCGACAGCGATTGGCGCTGGCCGTGGGCCCAGACGTCGTCGCTCTCGACGCGGCCGGCATTGCCGAGATTGCTTCCGCCATAGAGCCCGGAATCGGTGTTGATCAGTTCGCTCCAGCGTCCGGCGCGCGAGACGCCGAGGCGATAATCCGCGCGCGGCACCGGCGTCATGTTGAGCACGATCAGCACCGGGCGCTCGCCTTCGGAATGACGTTCAAAAGCGAACACGCTGTTGGCGCTGTCGTCGGCAACCAGCCAGCGAAAGCCGGAGGGATCGCTGTCCGAGCGATGCAGCGCGGGCTCTCTGGCATAGAGACGATTGAGATCGCCCACCAGCCGCTGCAGACCGGCATGGCCGGCTTCCCCCAGCAGGCCCCAATCGATCTCGCCGTCGTGATTCCATTCGCGCCGCTGGCCGATCTCGCCGCCCATGAACAACAGCTTCTTGCCGGGATGCGTCCACATGAACGCGAAATAAGCCCGCAGCGTCGCGAGCTTGCGCCATTCGTCGCCGGGAACGCGGCCGTAGAGCGAGCCTTTGCCATGCACGACCTCGTCATGGGAGAGCGGCAGCACGAAGCGCTCGGCATAGGCGTAGATCATGCCGAAGGTCAGTTCGTTGTGGTGATGCCGGCGATAGACCGGATCGTGCGACACGTAAGCCAGCGTGTCGTGCATCCAGCCCATGTTCCATTTGAACGAAAAGCCCAGGCCGCCCTGCTCCACCGGCGCCGATACGCCGGGCCAGGCGGTGGATTCCTCGGCGATCGTGATCGCGCCCGGGCAGCGCTCCCGCACCACGGCGTTGAAGCGGCGCAGGAAATCGATCGCTTCCAGATTCTCGCGGCCGCCATGGCGGTTGGGGATCCACTCGCCGGGCTTGCGCGAATAATCGCGGTAGAGCATCGACGCCACCGCGTCGACGCGCAGGCCGTCGATGTGGAAATGCTCGAGCCAGTAGAGCGCGCTGGCGATGAGAAAGCCCTGCACTTCGCGGCGGCCGAGATTGTAGATCAGCGTGTTCCAGTCGCGGTGAAAGCCTTCGCGCGGATCGCGATGCTCGTAGAGCGCGGTTCCGTCGAACTGCGCCAAGCCGTGCGCGTCCGAGGGAAAATGCGCCGGCACCCAGTCGAGGATCACGCCGATGCCGGCGCGGTGGCAGGAATCGACGAAATGGGCAAACTCCTCCGCCGTGCCGTAGCGCGCGCTCGGCGCGAATTGCGACAGCGGCTGATAGCCCCACGAGCCGCCGAAGGGATGTTCCATGATCGGAAGAAGCTCGACATGGGTGAAGCCGAGCGCGGCGACGTAAGGGATCAGCCGCTCCGACAGGCCGCGCCAATCGAGCGTGCCGCCGCCGCGGTCCTTCATCCAGGAGCCGGCATGGACCTCGTAGATCGAAATCGGCGCGCTGGGCGACTGCGCGGCTGCGGCGCGGGCGCGCCAATCGGCGTCGCTCCAGCGGAAGCGCCACGGCGGCGCCACCACCGAGGCATTGGCCGGCGGCCGCTCGGTGGCGCGCGCGATCGGGTCGGCCTTGAGCGGCAGGACGGTGCCGTCGGGCCCCACGATCTCGTATTTGTAGCGGGCGCCGGCCGCGAGCCTCGGCAGGAAGATCTCCCAAACCCCGGAGGCGTGGCGCAGCCGCATCGGATGGCGCCGTCCGTCCCAATTGTTGAAATCTCCCACCAGCGAAACACGCCGCGCATTGGGCGCCCACACCGCGAAGCGCACGCCTTCGACGCCGTCGCGGCGATCGACATTGGCGCCGAAGCGCTCCCACAGCTTCCAATGCGCGCCTTCGGAGAAGAGATGGAGATCGACGTCGCCGAGCACCGGACCGAAGGCATAAGGATCTTCGGTCTCCTGCACCGTTTCGCCCCAATGGATGCGCAGCCGATAGGCCATGTCGCGCACGACGCCGGCGAAGACGCCGCTCTCGCCGATCGGCATCAGTGCCGCCGTCATCTCGCCGCACACCGCATCGACGCGCGCGGCCCCAGGCTGGAAGCTGCGCACGACGCGGCCATGCACGGTCTGATGCGGTCCCAGGAACGCGAAGGGATCGGGATGCCTTCCGGACGCGATCAAGGCCGCGGCGGCGCGTTCCGCTGCATCGGGCACATAGAGGTGCTGCAGCGTCATGCCTGCTCACCGGTGATGAGAGCCGCGAGCTTGAGGAACCCGCCGGCCGGCACGTCGATCCAATCGGGCCGGTTGTTGCATTCATAGACGATTTCGTAGGCCGCCTTCTCGAGCGCGAACAGCGTGATGAACTTGTGCTCGCGTTCGTCCAGCTTCCGGCCGCGCCCCTCGGCATAAGCTTCGAGAAATGCCGCGCGCGCGATGGTGCCGAACTCGCGCAGCAGGCTCTGCGCCCGCTCGGCGCCGCGGCTCGCGTTCGCGAGCCGCTCGCCGCGTTCCACCACCGCGCCGACATAATCGAACGAGCGCAGCATGCCGGCGACGTCGCGCAGCGGACTGTTCTTGGCGCGCCGCTCGGCGAGCGGCTTGGCCGGCTCGCCCTCGAAATCGATGATGATGGCGTCGCCGCCCGCCACCAGGATCTGTCCCAGATGCAGATCGCCATGGATGCGGGTCAGCGGCAGGCCCGATCCCTCGCCGATCAGGCGCGCGGCCGCGTCGATCAGCGCGTCGCGGCCGACCAGGGCCTTGACGGCCAGCGCGGCATCGAGCTGCTGGGTGAAGCGCGCGCGCCAGGCGGCGAGCGTCTCCTGCGTCGCTTCCTCGGGCGCGAAGTCCGGATTGGGCGTGGGCTCCGCCAGCACGGTGTGCATCTCGCCGAGCCGCCTGCCGACCACCGCGATGAAGTTGCGACATGTCGAGAAATCGGCCTCGCCCTCTTCGCCCGCCACCGCGGCGTCGTCGATGAGGCGCCCGATCTGTTCGAGCGACCATTTGAAGCCGTCGCCCTGATTGTCGACGAAGCGCTGCACCACAGCGATCGCCGTCTCGCCATGGCTGACATCGCCCATCAGCGAGGCGATGCCCGAAAAGCCGCGCTCGGTCAGTTCGCGCACCATTTCGGCTTCCGGATGGATGCCCTCGACCAGCCGGCGGAACAACTTCACCACCGCCTTGCGCTCGACGATGAGGGTCGAGTTGCTCTGTTCGGCGCCGGGCCATTCGATCGGCGCGTCGGCGGCGATCTCGGTCAGGGCCGGCGCGGCGCGGAAGCGCAGGCCCGTGTCGCCGCGTCCTTCCGTGAGACCGCTGAGAATGGCGCGCGCGAACCTGGCGGTCGCGAACCCGTCGGTCAAAAGTCCGATGCGCGCGTGGCGGCGCACCCGCGAAAGCGCGAGCGCCGCTTCGAACGGTGAGGAAGGCTGGTCCTCCCAGGCGACCGCGAGCGGCAGGGCGTAGCGCTCGCCCTCGACGTCGAGCAGCGCGAAGAGCAGATCCCTGTCGGCGGCGGCGAGCGGGAAATGTTCCGCGATGCGCACCTCGGGCACGCCCTTGCTCTTGCCCTGGAACCAGCGGCGATGCGCGACGTAACCCGGCAGGATCTCCTTTTCGAGCACGCTGCGTTCGCGGCCCAAGAGCGCATCCTTGACGCCATCGCGAATGACCAGCGTGTGATGCTCCGCGGCATTGTCGGCGGTCGCCGTGCTCCAGGCGGGCTGGGCGGCCTCGCCACTCAGAGCAAAGCAATAGAAACCGAACGCGGGCAGGGTCAGCAGATAGGTGAGCTGGCCGATCTTGGGGAATGCCACCTCGCCCGACAGCTCGACCGGCGTGCGGCCGGCGAATTCGCTCAGCTCCAGCTCCACCGCCTGCGCGGTGCGCGCGACATTGGCGACGCAGAGCACCACCTCGTTCTCGTATTCGCGCAGATAGGCGAGCACCTTGCGGTTCTGCGGCCTGAGGAAACGCACCGAGCCGCGGCCGAAGGCCTTCCAGTGACCGCGCATCACCAGCATGCGGCGCACCCAGTTGAGCAGCGAATAGGGATTTCGCCACTGCGCCTCGACGTTGACCGCCTGGTAGCCGTAGATCGGGTCCATCACCGAAGGCAGCACCAGCGCGGCCGGATCGGCGCGGCTGAAGCCTCCGTTGCGGTCCGGCGTCCACTGCATCGGCGTGCGCACGCCGTCGCGGTCGCCGAGATGAAGGTTGTCGCCCATGCCGAGCTCGTCGCCGTAATACAGGATCGGCGTGCCCATGATGGTGAGCAGCAGCGAGTTCATCAGCTCGATGCGGCGCCGATCGTTGTCGAGCAGCGGCGCCAGCCTGCGGCGGATGCCGAGGTTGAGCCGCGCGCGGCGGTCCGCGGCATAGGTCTGCCAGAGATAGTCGCGCTCCTTGTCGGTCACCATCTCAAGGGTGAGCTCGTCGTGGTTGCGCAGGAACGTCGCCCATTGGCAGTTGCTTGGCGCATCCGGCGTCTGGCGCATGATGTCGATGACGGGGAAGCGATCCTCCTGCGCGATCGCCATATACATGCGCGGCATCAGCGGGAAGTGGAACAGCATGTGGCATTCGTCGCCGTCGCCGAAATAGGCCTGGATGTCCTCCGGCCATTGATTGGCCTCGGCGAGCAGCATGCGGCCGGGATAGTGCGCGTCGATCTCGGCGCGGATGCGCTTCAGGATCGCATGGGTCTCGGGCAGGTTCTCGTTGTTGGTGCCCTCGCGCTCGACCAGATAGGGCACGGCATCGAGCCGCAAGCCGTCGACGCCCATGTCGAGCCAGTAGCGCATCACCGAGATCGCTTCTTCGAGGACCGCCGGGTTGTCGAAGTTCAGATCCGGCTGGTGCGAATAGAAGCGGTGCCAGTAATAGGCCTTGGCTTCCTCGTCCCAGGTCCAGTTCGACTTCTCGGCGTCGAGAAAGATGATGCGGGTGCCGGCATAGCGCTTGTCGGTATCGGACCAGACGTAATAGTCGCGCTCGGGCGAGCCGGCCGGCGCGCGGCGGGCGCGCTGGAACCAGGGATGCTGGTCGGAGGTATGGTTGAGCACCAGTTCGGTGATGACGCGCAGGCCCTTGGCATGGGCCGCATCGATGAAGTGGCGCACGTCGTCGATGCTGCCGTATTCGGGATGCACGCCGCGATAATCGGCGATGTCGTAGCCGTCGTCGCGCCGCGGCGAGGGATAGAAAGGCAGCAGCCAGACCGCGGTGACGCCCAGCTCCGCCAGATAGTCGAGCCGCGCGATCAATCCGGCGAAGTCGCCGACGCCGTCATTGTTGCCGTCATAGAACGACTTGACGTGCAGCTGGTAGATGACCGCGTCGCGGTACCACAGGGAATCCTCCGCCAAAGCGGCGGCATCCGGCTTGTCGCGTGTCGCGCTTTCGACGATTTCGCGCACGTTCACGGCCGATCCTCCGCCGGACGCACCTTCCAGATGCGATAGGGCGCATCGGGCGTGAGATAGAGATGCTGGCGCTTGCCGTGCCAGACGAAGCGCCCGCCGGCCAGGAGGTCCTCGGCCGCCAGCGCGCCGTGATCGGACAGCCCCCATTCCCAGAGCGGGAGCTCGATCTCGGCGGCCTCGGGTGCATGCGGATTGAGGTTGACCGCGATCAACAGCCGGCTGTCTTCGTGCTCCGCGGCCTTGCCGTAATAGAGAATGTTCGGATTGGCTGCGTCGTAGAACGCGATGCCGAGATGGGTCTGCAGCGCGGGCTCGGCGCGGCGCAGGCGGTTGAGCGCGGCGATCTCGGCGACGATGTTTCCGGCCGCGTTCCAGTCGCGCGGTTTGATCTCGTACTTCTCCGAATCGAGATATTCCTCCCGGCCGGGAAGCGGCTCGGCCTCGCAGAGCTCGAAGCCCGAATACAGTCCCCATAGCCCGGACATGGTCGCGGCCAGCACGGCGCGGATCAGGAACGCCGGCCTGCCGCCGCTCTGCAGGAAGTAGGGATTGATGTCAGGCGTGTTGACGAAGAAATGCGGCCGGAAGAAATCGGCGATGGCGGGCTCGTTCAATTCGCGCAGATAGGCCGTGAGCTCCGCTTTGGTGTTGCGCCAGGTGAAGTAGGTATAGGACTGGGTGAAGCCGAGCTTGGCCAGGCGGTACATGATCTTGGGGCGGGTGAAGGCTTCGGACAGGAACAGCACGTCGGGATTCTCGGCCCGCACGCTTTCGATCAGCCACTGCCAGAACGCGAACGGCTTGGTGTGCGGATTGTCGACCCGGAAGATGCGCACGCCTTCCTGCGCCCAGAACAGCACGATGCGGCGCAACTCGTTCCACAGCGAGGGCACCGCGTCACCCGCGTAGAAATCGACGTTGACGATGTCCTCATAGACCTTGGGCGGGTTCTGCGCGTATTTGATCGAGCCGTCGGGGCGCCAGTCGAACCACCCGGGATGCTGCTTGAGCCAGGGATGATCGGGCGAGCACTGCACGGCGAAATCCAGCGCGATCTCCATGCCGTGGTCGCGCGCCGCGGCGACCAGCGCGCGGAAATCCTTGAGCGTGCCGAGCTCGGGATGGATCGCATCGTGGCCGCCTTCGCGCGAGCCGATGGCGTAGACGCTGCCGGGTTCGCCGCTGTCGGCCGTCAGCGCGTTGTTCTTGCCCTTGCGGTTGGTCGTGCCAATGGGATGGATCGGCGGCAGATAGAGCACGTCGAATCCCATTGCGCGGATCGCGGGCAGGCGCGCGACGACGTCGGCGAGACGGCCATGGCGGCAGGAATCGCCGGTCTGGGAGCGCGGAAACAATTCGTACCAGCTCGAGAACGCCGCCGCTTCGCGGTCGGCGTCGATGAGGGACACGGCGCTGCGCACGGCAAAGGCGCGGGTCTCCTGGCGATACACGGACTCGATCGTCGACGGCGCGAGCAGGAACGCGGCCTTCTCGTCCTGCGACCAATCCCGCCAGCCGGGGTCGACGCGGGCTTCGCCGAGCAGCGCGCGGCCTTCGTCGAGATCGGCGGATATGGAGCGTCCGGCGTCGCGCTTCCGGACCAGGTCGCGCACGAAGCTGCCATAGGTGTCGATCCACGCTTCGATGCGGAACTCGTGTCGGCCGACCCGGTCGAGGCGGAATTCCGCGCGCCAGCGGTCGTTTTCCAGCGCCCGCATTGGGATGCGGCGCCAGTTGTCTTCATCCGCCGCGCGATAAACGACTTCGGCGGCGAGCAGCGCATGGCCGTCGCTGAAGATGTCGGCCTTCACCTGGACGCTGTCGCCGACGATGCGCTTGACGGCAAAGTTGCCGCCTTCGACGAAGGGACGGATATCGGCGATCACGATGCGCGGCTCCTTCGCGGCCTCCTCGGCGCGCTTGGCCGCCGCGGTCGTCACCATCTTGCGGCGCTCGGCGCGATAGAGCCGCGCGGCATGGGGCGGCAGATGCTCGCCCCCCTCGCCGAGCAGCAGTGCGCCGCTCTGCCAATCGCCGAACGAAAGGCGGTGCGCGTCGTGGGCGACGGACGGATCGGGATTGACGAAGGCGAGCAGAGCCTGCGGCGCCGACGCCATATCGCAGGCGGCGGTGCGCAACAGCACCGTCGCGCCCGATCCGCCATCGATGCCAAGACGCAGCGCGCCCTTCGCCGCAATGATCGGCTCCGACGCAACCAGCGCTGCCATGCGCCGCAGCGCGCGCTCGAGGCCGCTGCAATCCTCGTCCTCCAGCGCGTCGACGAACCCGAGCGACATCCAGAAGCCCGAGCCCGCTATGGCGGCGACGGCAAGACGCGTACGCCGCTCGCCGCAGTCCGCAGGCGGCAACTTCCCCTCCGCGTCGATGCGCGACAGGATCCGCCCGGCGCTGCTGGCACTCGCATATTCCTCCACCAGCCAGGGACTGCGAAAATCCCACCACGGCAGCGACGACAGGCAATAGTCGAACCCTGCACCCGCCAGCGCCTGCAGTTCGTGGCGCGCCAGACCGGCGATATCGGCGATCGTCAGGAACTGCGGCGCCTGCGCTTTGATCGTCGAGACGAGCGTCTTGAGCACCGCGCCGGGAATGGCTTGGGGATGACGCAGACAAACACCCGCGGCGCCGCTCCTTGCCAGCGCCTCGAGCTTGGCGCTCCAAAGCTGCGCGAACGCCTCCGGCGCCTGGTCGTAGCGGGCGAGCGCCATCGCCGGCTGCGGCGGCTCGCGCGGGTCGATGGGACCGGCTGACCCATGGCCCGCATGGCGCAGAGCGAACCATTGCGGGTGCTCACGCACGATAGGATCGTCCGAATCCGTCTCGGTCAGATCAACAATTGCTATGACGCCGAGATCGCCGGCCTCGGGCACGAGCGCCCCGGCCGCCTTTGCGTCCACCGCCACATGATCGAAACCCAGCGCGCGGGCGCGCTCCAGCGTGCTCTGGACATGGCTGGGCCCGCCTCCGAGATCGCAGATGCGCGGCGGAGGTGGCACGTGAGAGGCCCCTTGGCGATGTGGGTGCATTCGACCGGAAACCAACGTCCGCGCTGTGCGAAGGTTCCGCGACGCGGGAACCCATCCCCCGTTCCGCCCCTTATGAAAACATGACCGCACACGCCCTTCTGACGGCGCTGTTTCCCTGGGCGCCGACGCCCCTGATCGCGGCCGCGCTGATCGTGGTGGCCGTCGCCGCAGCGCTGCTGGTGCATGGGGTCGCCGTGATGACGCTGACGCGGCTGTTCCGCCGCCACAGGCTGGCCTGCGACATCGTTCACCGCACGCGTTCGATCAGCCGCTTCGCCCTCATCATCGTGGCGCTCAGCATCGCGCTTCCCTTTGCGCCGGTGACGGCGCGGGTCTCGGACCTGCTGGGACGGGCGTTGCTGGCCGCATTCATCGTCTTTCTGGGCTGGCTCACGGTCGTGGGCATCAATCTGGCGATGGATCGCTATGTCGCCCGCTTCCGGCTGGATTCGACGGACAACCTCCAGGCCCGCAAGGCGGTGACGCAGGTTCGCCTCTTGAAGCGCGTCATCGGCTCGCTGGTGCTAGTCCTGACCGTGGCGCTGGCGTTGATGTCCTTCGATTCCGTCCGCCAATTCGGCGTCAGCCTGTTCGCGTCGGCGGGCGTTGCCGGCATCGCCGCGGGACTTGCCGCGCGTCCGCTCCTCGAGAACCTGATCGCGGGCATCCAGCTCGCCTTCACCCAGCCGATCCGGCTGGGCGACGTGCTGATCATCGAGGAGGAATACGGCACGGTGGAGGAGATCACCGCCACCTATGTCGTGCTCAAGCTGTGGGATTGGCGCCGGCTGATCGTGCCCTTGAGCTATTTCTTCGACAAGCCGTTCCAGAATTGGACGCGCACCTCCGCCTCGCTGATGGGCAGCGTCTTGCTCTATACCGACTACACCGTCCCTGTGGACAAGGTGCGCGCCAAGGCGGTCGCCATCGCCAAGGCGTCCGCGCTGTGGGACGGCCAGGTGGTCAAGCTCCAGGTCAACGACGCCAAGGACAATGTACTGGAGCTGCGCGTCCTTGTGAGCGCGCGGAACTCGGGCACGCTTTCCGACCTGCGCGCGGAAATGCGCGAGAAGCTGATCGCCTATCTGCAGCAGGAGCTGCCCTTCGCGCTGCCCTTGGCGCGCCAGGTCAACATTCCCGCCGCGGAGCCCGCGGCCAAACCCAGGGTCTCGGCGCTTCGATGACCGCTCCACCTTCCACTCTCGACCTCTCCCGGACCGCGCTGTTCCTGGACATCGACGGCACCATGCTCGACATCGCGCCGACCCCGGCAGAGGTGCTGGTGCCGGCCGGGTTGGGCGAGACCTTGAGCGGGCTCTCCCGCCGCTGCGGCGGCGCGCTGGCGGTGATCAGCGGACGCACCATCGAGGATATCGACCGGCTTTTCGCGCCCAACCGGTTTCCCGCGGCCGGCATACACGGCGCCCAGCTGCGCGCCGCGCCGAACGGCGGGATCGATCATCTTTCCCGCCCCATGCCCGAGAGCTTGCGCGCGCATTTCGCGTCCGTGGCTTCGGCCCATCCCGGCGCCTTTGTCGAGGACAAGGGCGTCACCCTGGCGCTGCACTACCGGCTGAGCGAGCACCCGGTGCTCGACCACGAGCACGTCGCGCTGCTGGAGCGCGAAGCGGAAGCGGCCGGCTTCACCATCCTGCACGGCAAGAAAGTGCTCGAGCTGAAGCCCAAGGGCGTGAGCAAGGGTGCCGCGATCCGCGCCTTCATGCAGCATCCGCCTTTCGCGAGCCGCATTCCCGTCTTTGCCGGCGACGACTGGACCGATGCCCACGGCTTTGCGGTGCTCGCCGGGCTCAAAGGTTTCGGCATCGCGGTCGGGGCGCGCTTCGAGGACGCACAATATTGCATTCCCCGGCCCGAAGATTTCCGCCTCTGGCTTGAATCCTTGTTGAGCAACGCCGCCAGCGCGCCGGAACCGGCACTTCGGCCTCGCGTTTCCTCTGGATAGTGAGGCTTGGATGGCGCGTACCTATATCGTTTCGAACAGAGTCTCCGTGCCGCGCCGCAAGAACGACAATCCTGCCGGCGGCCTCGAAGTTGCCTTGCGCGCGATCTTGAAGCGCAGGACCGGAACCTGGTTCGGCTGGAGCGGCAGTGTCTCGCGCACCGACGCCGCGAGCCTGCGCACCATCGAGCACGACGATTTGCGCTGCATGGTCACCGACCTGACGCCGGAGGATTACGACGAATACTACCAGGGCTTCGCCAACAGCGTGCTGTGGCCGGTGCTGCATTACCGGCTGGACCTGGCGGAGTTCAGCCGCCGCGACCTGGGCGGCTATATGCGCGTCAATGCGAGGCTGGCGCGCGAGCTCCACAGTCTCTTGGAACCCGGCGACACGGTGTGGGTGCACGATTACCATTTGATACCGTTCGGCCAGATCCTGCGCGACATGGGCCATGACAATTCCATCGGCTTCTTCCTGCATGTGCCGTTGCCGCCGCCGGAGGTGCTTACCGCGCTGCCCGATTACCAGCGCCTCCTGGGTTCGCTGCAGGCCTATGACCTGGTGGGCTTCCAGACCCTGCGCGACGTCGCCAATTTCGCGCGCTTCTATGCCCAGGAATTCGGCACCCCCAACCATATCGGCCCCGGCGGCGAACTGGGCGGCGGCGCCATGCGGGCCGGCGCCTTCCCGGTCGGCATCGATGCCGAGAATTTCCGCGCCCTCGCGGAGCAATCGGTCGAGACCGCCTATGTCCGCGACGTGGTGCACAGCATCGGCGGCCCGCTGATCATCGGCGTCGACCGCGCCGACTATTCCAAGGGCATCGTCAACCGCTTCGAAGCGTTCGAGAAGTTCCTGCGCGCCCGGCCGGAGCGGCGCGGCCAGGTCACCTATCTGCAGATCGCGCCCAAGAGCCGCTCGCAGGTGCCCGGCTATGCCGAGCTTGAGCGCGCGCTGGAAGCCGCCGCCGGTCGCATCAACGGCGATTTCGGCGACGCGCGCTGGACGCCGATCCGCTATGTCAACCGCTCGCACACCCGCCCCGAGCTGGCCGGGCTCTATCGCCGCGCGCGCGCCGGCCTCGTCACGCCGATGCGCGACGGCATGAACCTAGTCGCCAAGGAATATGTGGCAGCCCAGGACCCGGCCGATCCGGGCGTGCTGATCCTTTCCAAATTCGCCGGCGCCGCGGCCGAGCTCGATGCCGCCCTGCTGGTCAATCCCTATGATCGCGAAGCCGTCGCCCAGGCGATCGAGGAAGCGTTGAGGATGACGCTGGACCAGCGCCGGCGCCGCCACGAGCGCATGTTCGCGGCGCTGCTGCGCAACGACATCGCGACCTGGGGCGACCGTTTCCTCGACTCGCTCGACCAGGCCTATCGCAGCCGCGGCCGCAGGCGCGACGACGCCCTGCCACTCGACCAGATGGCGCTGCGCTCCAGGCTCGCCGGGTGAGCGAGCCCGCGGTTCCGCCGCTGTTCGGTGTGCATGGAAGCCTGATCCTGCCGCGGGTGGAGATCCTCTCTTACAACATCGAGCTCAAGGACGAGGACGGCGGTTTCCTCGGCGACCGCGCCAGCAAGAAGGCGCTGGCCGCGATCTTCGACCGCGCGCGCAAGACCGTGGCCAAGGGCGGCCAGGATCCCTTCGGCGACCGGCCGAGCAGCGAGATCGGCAAGAGCGAGATGGACAAGGCCCTGGCCAAAGGCGATCCCGAGACGGCCGGCCTCATCCACACCGTGGTCGAGGAGTTCGCGCAGGATTTCGCGAGCGTGGTGCGCCGGCTGCTCAAGGAGAAGAGCTGGCGCGACGTCGAGCGCATCGTCGTCGGCGGCGGCATGCGCGGCCACCGCATCGGCGAGCTCGCCATCGGGCGTCTGTCGGCGCTGCTCAAGGCCGACGACATCGATGTCGCGATCGTTCCCATCGCCAACGATCCCGACGATGCCGGCCTGATCGGCGCGGTGCATCTTGCGCCCGACTGGGTGTTCAAGGGCCATGACTCGATCCTGGCCGTCGATATCGGCGGCAGCAACATGCGCGCGGGCCTGGTCGGCTTCGATCTCAAGAAGGCGCCCCGATTCGAGAACGCCTTCGTGGTCAACCGCGAGATCTGGTGCCACAAGGACGAAGACAAGCTGACCCGCGAAGACGCCGTCGACGCGCTGATCGAGATGCTCAAGGACATGGTCCGCAAGTCGCACAAGGCCGACGCGCGGCTCGCGCCCTTCATCGGCATCGGCTGTCCCGGCGTGATCGAGCCGGACGGCTCGATCGACCGCGGCACGCAGAACCTTCCCGGCAACTGGGCGAGCTCGCGCTTCAACCTGCCGCAGCGCATCCTGGCCGGCATCCCCTTCATCGGCGATCAGGAGACGCAGGCCATCCTGCACAACGACGCGGTGGTGCAGGGCTTGAGCGAAATCCCCAACATGGCCGACGTCGCGCGCTGGGGAGTCCTCACCCTCGGCACCGGCCTCGGCAACGCCCGGTTCGACAACAGGAAACTGCCGGAGCCGAAAGAGAAAGGGTGAATTGTCCGCTTCGCCGTCCTGCATGAGCGCGAGGAACCTCCCCGGCCCGCCGAAGCTTGTCTTTCGATGAAACCGGCACGGCCCGATCCGCAGATCCTGACTGAGGCCGAGTACGCAGCGCTTGTCGCGGGTCTGCGCTATGTCAGCGATGAGGCGGCGCCGGGCATCCGCCGCGAGCGCCACGGCAACGGCTTCACCTATCGCGGGCCGGACGGGCGCTGCGTGCGCGATCCGTCCTTCCGCGCCCGCGTGCGCGCGCTCGCCATTCCGCCGGCCTGGACGCAAGTGTGGATCGCTCCCGATGGCGACAGCCATCTCGCCGCTACCGGCCGCGACGCCAAGGGCCGCAAACAGTACCGCTACAATCCGGCCTTCGTGCGCGTGCGCGATCTCGCCAAGTTCGACCATCTCATCGACTTCGCGCAGTCGCTCCCCAAGATCCGCAAGGCGGTCGAGGCGCATCTGGGGCTTGGCGGCATGCCGCGCGAGAAGGTGCTCGCCACCGTGATCGCGCTGCTGGAGCAGACGCTGATCCGCATCGGCAACGAGGACTACGTCAAGCAGAACGGCAGCTTCGGCCTCACCACCTTGCGCAACCGCCATGTGCGCGTGGCGGGCAGCGAGCTGCGCTTCCTGTTCAAGGGCAAGAGCGGACGCATCTGGCGGCTCAGCCTGCGCAACCGCCGCGTGGCGCGCATCATCCGCAGCTGCCAGGAGCTTCCCGGCCAGCATCTCTTCCAATATCTCGACGACGACAAGCAGCCGCAGAAGATCAGCTCCACCGACGTCAATTCCTATCTGCGCGAAGTCTCCGGCCGCGAGATCACCGCCAAGGATTTCCGCACCTGGGCCGCGACGGTGGAGGCGGCGCTCGCCTTCCAGCGGCTGAAATCCGAGGGCGCCACCACCAAGAAGCAGGTGCGCGCGGTGCTGAGCCAGGTGGCCGAGCGGCTGGGCAACACCCCCGCCGTCTGCCGCAAATGTTATATCCATCCTGAGATCGTCACCGCCTTCGAGCTCGGCGAATTCGATCTCGGCGCCATCGAGGACCAGCGCGACGAGGACCGTCTCGACCTCGACCGCGCCGAGCGCGCGGTGCTGCGCTTTCTCAAGAGCCGGATCGGGCGCACGAGCCTCGATCTCCCAAGCGCGGCGAACAAAGGTTAGGCGCGATGGGAGCGCTCCCGCTGGAACCCTTTGGGCGCGGCGCTCGTTCCCGTGCCGCAGCTTTTCGGGAATTTCCACACATGGGCGGATTGATCTATCTGGTCGGACTCGTCGTCGTGATCATGGCCATCCTTTCCTTCCTCGGCATGCATTGAGATGAGCGTCGCAGGCACGACCTATGTCGAGCGGCCGTCGCGGATCGAATGGTCGGCGGTGTTCGCGGGCGCCCTGGTGGCGGCCGGCATCTCCTTCACGCTTCTCGCCTTCGGCGCGGGCATCGGGCTTTCGGTGACCTCGACCGCGCCGACCTGGCGCGATTCCTCGACCTGGCTGTGGCTCCTCTCGGGCCTCTATCTGGTCTTCGTGGCGCTGTGCGCTTTCGGCTTCGGCGGCTATGTCGCCGGCCGCATGCACCAGCCGCTGACGGTCGCGCCCAACGACGAAGCGGTGACGCGCGACGGCATGCACGGCATCGTCACCTGGGGCCTGGCAATCCTGATGAGCGCCTTGATCGCCATCGGCACGGCCGCGACGCTGACGCCGGCGATGGCGCCCGGCGGCGGACACGCCGGACCTTCGACCTCGGTCGCGGGCGAGAACATCATCGCCTCCGAGCTCGACGAGCTCTTCCGCAGCGACCGCCGCGCGGTGAATGCCGACGACCGCCTCTATCGCCGCGCCGAAGCCGCGCGCATCCTGCTCAAATCCTCGAGCCACAACGGCGTGCCGGCCGAGGACCGCGATTACCTTTCGGCCATGGTGTCGGCCGAGACCGGCATCCGTCCGGCCGATGCCGATGCCCGCGTCGATCGGGAGATCGCCCAGTCCAAGACCGAGATCCGCCGCGCGCGCGAAGCCGCGGTGATGCAGGCGTTCCTGATCGCGGCGGCGCTGCTCGTCGGGGCGGCGGTGGCGTGGTACTCCGCCGTGGAAGGCGGCCGCGACCGCCAGCAAGGCACCTATCCGCGCTGGAACTGGTCGCCGCGCGGCAGGATTGCGTGACGTCTACTTCGCCGGCTCGAGCACCAGAAGCTTCATCGTTCCCGGCACGAAAGTGACGTGGGGCCGGCCGCCGGGCTTCTCGGGCGGATCGATCCTGGCGATGTCGGCGACTGGAAGGAAGACGCGACCGGTCTTGGGATCGAGCGCGATGGTGCGGGCGCCGCGCGCGGTCGGCACGTTCGCGAGCACCGAGAAATTGTCGCCGCTCTTCTCTTCCACCACCGTCAAGGTGCCGTCGCTGTTGGAGCTGAAGGCGCGCCTGCGCACGGGATCGAAGGCCGCGCCGTCGCTGCCCGCGCCGATCGGAAGCGTCGCGACAGGGGCGCCGGAATTGGCGTCGACCACAACCATCACCTTGTTGATGCAGGTCGCGAAGATGCGCGCGGCGGCGGCATCGACCGCGATGCCGTGCGGGCGCTCGCAGCCCGCCATCGCATAGTGCGCGGCCACCGTGTTGCTCCTGGTATCGACCACCACGATGTCGTGCTGCTCGGCGCCGTCGACATAGAGATGGCCCTTGCCGTCGGCCACCGCGGCCTCGAGCCCCGCGCCTATCGAAATGGTCTGGAGCGCGGCATTCGCCTTGGGATCGATCACGGTGATCGAGCCGCTGTCGCCGTCGATGACGAAGACATGACCGCTCGCGGGATCGTAGATGATGCCGTCGGCGTCGGGAGCGGCCGCGATCGTCTTGACGATCTTCAGCGTCGCCGGATCGAAGGCCGCGGCGATGCCGGCCTTGCCGTCGTCGGTGTAGCCGATGTGCTGATCCGGTGTGACGGCGATGCCGTGCGTGCCGCCGGGCAGCGGAGCAATGTCGCCGATCCGCGCGCCGCTTGCGCCATCCACCACGGTCACCCGATCGCCATGGGCGACATAGACGCGCCCCGATGCGGGATCGAAGGTCACGTAGTCCCAGCGCTCGCCGGCGCCCAGGGAAATCGTGCGCACGATGCTGTAGGGCGAAGCCGGCGTGGTGTCCGCCAGCGCGCCGCCAAGGAACGCGAGCGCGAATGATGCGCCCAGCAATGAGGTGTGCATCTTCATCGTCTCATCCCGGTTTGCGGCAGCGCCGGCAGCGTGCATAATGCGCGCGATGCGTCAAATCCTATTTTGCGCGGCGGTTTTGCTCTGCGTGGCAGGGCCGGCACTGGCGGGACCGCCCTTTGTCTCCGACGATCCCGAGCCGACCGATTTTAGACATTATGAGATCTATCTCTACACCGAGGGAGCCGACAACCGGCTGGGCAGCGAAGGCAGCTTCGGCATCGATTTCAACTTTGGCGCCACGCCGGAGCTTCAGCTCACCGCCGTGCTGCCGCTCGCCTATGCGGCGCCCGAACGCGGCACCGGCGCGCTCGGCATCGGCAATGTCGAGCTGGCGGCCAAGTATCGCGTCCTGCACCAAAGCGAGATCGGCTGGGACCTCGCGGTTTTCCCGCGCGTCTTCCTGCCCTCGGGGTCGGCGCTGGTCGGCGAGCGCAACGCCTCGCTGCTGCTGCCGCTATGGGTGGGGCGCGACTGGGGCAAATGGTCGACCTTCGGCGGCGGCGGCTGCGTGCTGCAGGGCGGACGCGACAGCCACGATTATTGCCTGATGGGCTGGGCCGTGACGCGCCAGGTGCTGCCGGAGCTGCAGCTTGGTATCGAGGTCACCCATGAGGGCGCGCCGTCGCGCGACGGCCGCGCGATGAGCGGCATCGGCGCGGGACTGAAATACGATCTCAGTGCGCATTATCATCTTCTCGCCTATGCGGGGCCGGGGCTGCAGAACGCGGGCGAGACCCAAAGACTCGCGTGGTACAGCTCCGTTTTGTTCACCTTCTAAAAGGATCAGCGATGAACCGGACCGCAGCCGCCGAGATGGAGCGCGCCATGGCCAAGGTGCCGGCGGTGACCCTGGGCTTCTGGATCGTCAAGATCCTGGCCACCACCCTGGGTGAGACCGGCGGCGACACGCTGTCGATGACGTTCGACTTCGGCTATCTGGTGAGCACCGCGATCTTCGCCGCGGTGCTCATCGTCTTCATCGCCGTCCAGATCGCGGCGAAGAAATTCCACCCGCTGCTCTATTGGGCGACCATCGTCGCCTCCACGACGGCGGGAACGACGCTCTCCGATTTCGCGACGCGTTCGCTGGGCATCGGCTATCAGGGCGGCGCGCTGCTGCTGTTCGCCTGCGTCATGCTCTCTCTCGCGGCCTGGTACTGGTCGGAAGGCAGCGTGTCGGTCGCGACGGTGAGCACGCCCCGGGTCGAATGGCATTACTGGGTCACCATCACCTTCTCGCAGACTTTGGGCACCGCGCTGGGCGACTGGGTCGCAGCGCCACCCGGGGACGTGCCGCCGGGCATGGGCTTCGGCTATGAGACGGGTGCGGTGATCTTCGGCAGCGGCCTGGTGGTGCTCGCGCTGCTGTATTTCCTCACCCCGGTGTCGCGGGTCTTCCTCTTCTGGTCTGCGTTCATCCTGACCCGCCCCCTGGGCGCGACCATCGGCGATTTCTTCGACAAGCCGGTCGCGAGCGGCGGACTGAACGTCAGCCGTCCTCTGGCGTCGGCGATCCTCGCTGTGGTCATCGTGGTTCTCATCTTCGTCCTGCCGCAGCGCGCCGGCACCCATCCGGCTGGCCGGGAGAGCGGCGAGACTTGAAGGCGGCGCAAACCGATCTACTCTGCGCCGATGTCCTTTCCGACCGACGGTGTCTGCGATCCCGCATTCGCGCGGCTGCGCGAGGCGTTCGCGCAGAACTTCGCCGATCGCGGCGAGCCGGGGGCCGCTGTCGCCGTCTCGGTGAAAGGACGCAAGGTCGCCGATCTGTGGGGCGGCTGGGCCGACGCTGAGCGCACGCGGCCTTGGCAGCGCGACACGCTGGTGAATTTCTTCTCCGTCAGCAAGGCGCTGTGCGCCATCGCGGCCTTGCGGCTTGTCGAGCAGAGCCGCATCGCTCTCGACGCGCCGGCGGCGCACGTCTGGCCCGAATTCGCGCAAGGCGGAAAGGACGCGGTCAGCTTGCGCCAGATCCTCTCCCATCGCGCGGGGCTTCCGGCTTTGCGCGAGAAGCTGCCGGAAGGTGCCGCGCTGCACTGGCCGCTGATGACGCAGGCGCTGGCGCGGCAGGAACCGTGGTGGCAGCCCGGCACGGCGCATGGCTATCACGTCAACACCTTCGGCTTCCTCATCGGCGAGATCGTGCGGCGCATCGAGGGCCGCACCATCGGCAAGGTGCTGCGCGAAGACATTGCCGGACCGCTCGACGCCGATGTGCATATCGGGCTGCCCGGGTCGGAGCACGCACGCGTCGCCGAGTTCCTCTGGCCGGCGGTTTCGCGCTCCGAAGCGATGCCGGGACCCGATCAGGCGATGCGCTACAATGCCTATTGGAATCCGCCGGGCATCTCGGGCGCGGGCTGGGTCAACCGACCGGAATGGCGGCGCGCCGAGATCCCCTCGACCAACGGCCACGGCACCGCGCGCGGCGTCGCGCGGATCTATGAGATGCTGGCCGCAGGCGGCGCGATCGGGACGCTGTGCATTCTCGCGGCCGACACCATCGCGCAGGCCTGCGAAGAACATTCCAGCGGCTTCGATCTCATCAACGAACGGCCGAGCCGCTTCGGCCTCGGCTTCCAGCTGACGCAGCCCGAACGCCCGCTTGGACCCAACAGAGGCGCGTTCGGACATTTCGGCGCCGGCGGATCCTTGGGCTTCTGCGACCCTGAGAGCGGCGTCGCCTTCGGCTACGTCACCAACGACATGGGCCCGCGCTGGCAGAACCCGCGCAACAAGGCGCTCATCGACGCGGTCTATGCCTCGCTTTGAAATTCGAGGGTCATTTCGGACATGGCTCCGCCACCGATCGGGAGCGCATTTTTTCAACGGGGTGCGTCTTCGGACGCGCGTGTGTGTTTGTGCGAGGCCTTGCGGCCTCTGTGTCGTCCTCTCGCAAGTGTGGGGATTTAGCGCAAATGGGGTTTCGACCGTGACGGTTCAAGAGGGGGCGCGAAAAATATTTTCGGTCCGGATTTCCCGCGCAACCTCTTGAACCACATGGCGAAACAAAAATGATGCCGATTTTCTTGTGCATCGCAGCAAGCGGCGAAAATTATTTTTCCGCCCCATTACACCGTATCCGTGCTGATGGAACCCAAGCGCCATCCTTCGAGGTCCGCCCGCGTCATGCTGAGGTGCGAGCGTCCCTCCGGCGCGTCATCCTGAGGTGCGAGCGCAGCGAGCCTCGAAGGACGACGCGCCGTTCGGGATGGCGGCGCGCCTCGACCCGCCTACGCTTTCAGCTTCGGCGGGCGAGTTTTATTCTCCTGGTCCGCCGTAGCCTAGGCGAAGGCGGAAGCACGCGGCCGGGCACCTCAGGATGACGCGAAGCGGTCACGTCTAAAAACTTAATTTACACTACACCGTGTCCACCAGCACCAGTTCGCTGTCCTCGAGCGCCTTGACGCTGAGCGTTTCGATGTCGCTGAGCGCGGCGCCGTCGCGGGTGCCGACGCGCACGCCGTCGATCTCGACCGCGCCCTTTGCCGGCACGAGATAGCCGTGCCGCGTCCTGCCAAGCTTGTACTCGGCGGTCTCGCCCTTCCTGAGCGCCGCGCCCAGCACGCGCGCATCGGCGCGGATGGGAAGCGCGTCCGCGTCGCCGTCGATGCCGCTCGCCAGCGCCACGAAGCGCCCGGAGCGGTCGGTTTTGGGAAACGGCTTGGTGCCCCAGGACGGCGCGCCGCCGGTGCGCGTCGGCAGGATCCAGATCTGGAACAGGGTCGTGGTCGACGGCTCGAGATTGTATTCGGCATGGCGCACGCCGCTGCCCGCGCTCATCACCTGGACGTCGCCCGCGTCGGTGCGGCCGCGATTGCCCAGGCTGTCCTGATGGCTGATGGCACCCTCACGCACATAGGTGATGATCTCCATGTCGGCATGGGGATGCGGCGGGAAGCCCGTGTTCGGCGCGATCTCGTCGTCGTTCCAGACGCGCAGCGCGCCCCACTGCACGCGCTTGGGATCGCGGTACTCCGCGAAGGAGAAGTGATGCTTGGTCTTGAGCCAGCCGTGGTCGGCGCCTCCAAGACCTGAATAAGGCCTGACTTCGATCATGGGTGTGTTCCTGCCGGCCGGGTTCGCGTGGAAGGGTGGGGCCGGACGCTTCCAGATGGGGAGCGCCTTGGTGATGTGCAAGTGCCGGCCGTCTACTCCGCCGCAACGGCGGCGCGGCGCCGGCCGTGATGGCGATGGTGGCGGCCGTGCTCCCAGCGCATCAGCGCGAAGATGACGAGCGCCGTCGCGCCATAGGCCGCGAGCTGGGCGCCGTTGGGCGCGTCGCTGTAGCCGACCAGAGTGTGCAGCATGCGTCCCACGATCGAATCCTGGCTGAGCAGCCAGGAGGTGTCCCACACCGTGCGCGTCATCACCTCGAAATATCCGGCCTGCTGCAGGAACAGCACCGCCTGCGCCGCCATGCCGGCCGCGAGCAGGGTGATCAGTCCGGACGTTACTTTGAACAACTTGTGGGCCGGGATCGCGAGCAGGCCGTAATACATCAGCGCCGACACCGCCGCGCCGGCGCCAAGGCCCAGCACGCCGCCCGTCAGCATCGCGGCCGTCGTCGTTCCGGGCTGGGCTGCGATGCCGTAGAGGAACAGCACGACCTCCGAGCCCTCGCGCAGCACTGCGACGCCGACCACGACGGCCAGCGCGGTCAAGGTACGCTCGCCGCTCAACACCGCTTCGCCAACGCCTTTGAGCTCGCGCGCCATGGCGCGGCCATGGCCGGCCATCCAGACGTTGTGCCAGGTGAGCATGACCACGGCGAGCGTCAGGATCGTGGCGTTGAACAGCTCCTGGCCGGACCCCTGGAACAACTGCTCGATCTCGCCGGCGAAGGCGGCGACGATGCAGGCGCCGACGATGCCGCCCACCACGCCGATGCCGACCCAGAGCGCGCGGCCGACGACGCCCTTGGTCGCGGCGAGCACGATGCCGAGGATCAGCCCGGCCTCGATGACCTCGCGAAAGACGATGAGCAGGCTTGCGAGCAATTCGTCTACTCCGCGATCACGACGCCCTGCGCCGTGTCGGAATGGTATTCGCCCATGAAGGGATAGCGCCCCGGCGCCAAGGGACGAATGCGGATATTGCCGCTCGCATTGCCGGGCACGACCTTCTCCACCTTGAGGGAGGTCGAGTCGAATTCTTCGGCGGTCGCATCGGCATTGGTCATCACGATCAGGCTGGGCTGGTTGGCCTTGACGTGAATCTCCGCCGGCGTGAAGCGGTGGTCTTTGATCTTGAGCAGGATCGGCGTCTCGGCCCTGGCCGATCCGCCGAGCAGCGGCGCCAGCAAGAGCGGCAAGGCCAAAAGCCCGGAAAGGGCGGATTTATGTACGGAAACAGGGGGCGTCATGGGGGAGCCTCAATTCTCTCCCCTCACTCTAGTCGCGACTCATTCTCATGTACAGGGACAGGAGGCCGCAGTCAACCGGCTTCCATCGCCGGGCCAGTTCCTGTTTTCAGGTCCGGTGCGCGGTGCACAGGCTCTGTGCTTTGCGGACGAATTCTGCAGGCGCCACACCCTAATAAATGATGGTCGCGTGAACGATTGCTCGACTCAGGGGCGGTCTGCGGCTAGAAAGGCGAAGGGGCCGGAAACATGGAAAACTCTGCGTAAAGGTTGGGGGTCAAGATGACTTTCGTTCCCTTGCCGTGTGACGGCGGCTGGCACTACATCGATCCGTCGCAGATCATCGGCGTCCAGGCGACCGGCGAGAAGCGCTGCGAAGTGCTGCTGTTCGGCGGGCTCTCCCTTCCGGTCAGCGAGGAATCCTACGCCGTCTACAAGCGCCTGGAATCGCACCGGACCGCGCAGCCTCAGCCGGCCCAGGGCGCACCGCGCGGCAACGTCGCTAAGATCAACGGCAACGGCCACGCCTCCCAGCGGACCTGGTGATCGCAGCAGCCTGGTCGTCTCGAACGCTGCCGCGGCGGTTCAATTGTGCCGCCATAGCGACAGGGCGAAGCCCTGTTCCATCACCGAGTTCTGTCCCGCCGGCGCCGCGAAGGCGCCAAGCTGGATGCTCCAGCGCGCGCCCATGCAGCGCACCAGCGAGACTTCCACCTTGTGGGCGCGGAAATAGGTATAAGGCGCCTCCCCCTCGCCCCCGCTGATGGTGTTGAAGCTCTGCGCCAGCGCCATCGTGTTCTTGCCGAACCACAGGCCCGCGGTCAGATCGAGCGACGTCTCGTTGGGACGCGGCGCCGAGATGAATCGCTCGGCGGCTTCGACGTCGACAAACGCGTCGCGGCCCCAGAACTTGAACGAGGTGCCGTAGAGCAGCCGCGCCTCCACGCTGCGGCTGGCGCCGCGGCCGCTCGACCCGAATTTCTGAATCGGCCCGTGCGAAAGATCGTACGGGCCGGCGTATTTCAAGGTCGCCTGGAGCGAGAGCACGCCGAACGAATCCGTGACGCGCCAGCGCGCGCCGGCTTCCGCGCCGACATCGATGGCCGCGACCGGTTGACCGCCGTTCCACGACGACGTCGCCATGCTGTATTCCGGCGCCAGGATGAACGTGAGGCGGTCGTTCCAGCCCCATTCGCCCCAGCTCTTCGTATAATACTTGTCGAAGCGGATCGGCGCGTCCGCCGCGCCATGTCCGTCGAAGCCTTTCCACGCCCGCGCCACTTCGACGGACGAGATCACCTGCCAGTGATGGCGCTTTTGAGTCCACGCCGCGGCATCGGCCTGTACGGTGGCGGCCAGCAGCATCGCCAGGGCGAGCGCGTTACGCATCGGGCAGGCTCGCGCCATGCGCGGTCTTCTCCCAATGGAAGGGCTTCAGCAGCAGATGCACGAAGGCGCGGTAGGCGGCGCACGATATCAGCAGCCAATAGAGCGGTACGCCGAACGCGCCGCCGAGACGCCGCGGTTCGCCGGGCGGCGTGGTCATGAGGATCGTCAAGGCGAGGATCGTGTTGGCGCCGAGCGCGCCCGCGACGGCGAACGGGGCGGCATCGTGCGCGGCACCGAAGGCCTCGGGGAGGATGCAGGCCGCAAGCGCCGTCAGCCACAAGACCGGATTGGCGATCGCCGAGACCACCGCGCCGCCGATGAAGAACTGGAAGGCGAGGAAGCCGCGCCATCCGGTGCGTGCGATCAAGCCGGCGGGATCGCGGCTGTGCACCAGCCAGGTCTGCATGTAGCCCTTGAGCCAGCGCGAGCGCTGCTTCATCCAGCCCGACAGCGCCGCCGGCGTCTCCTCGAAGGTCGTCGAGTCCAGCATCGCGACGCGAAAGCCCGCACGCGCCAGCCGGATGCCGAGATCGGCGTCCTCGGTGACGTTGAACGGATCCCAGGCCCCGGCATCGCGCAGCACCCGGGCGCGGAAATGATTGGAGGTGCCGCCAAGCGGGATCGGCACGCCGAGCCGCGCCAATCCGGGCAGCAACGTGCCGAACCACAAGCGGTAGTCGGACTGGGCCTGCGCGGTCAGCCAGTTGGTCTGGTTGTAGAACGCCAGACGCGCCTGCAGGCAGGCGATATCCGCCGGCGCGGCGCGGAATTGCGCGGCCGCCTTGCGCAGCTGGCCCGGCTCGGGGCGGTCCTCCGCATCGAAGACGACGAGGAATTCGCCGCGCGCGAAAGGGAGCGCGAAATCGAGCGCCTTGCCCCGCGTGGCCTTTTTGACGGTCCAGGGTTTGCGGCTGAAAGCCTCAAGGAAGCCCGCTGTCCGTCTGATAGGGACTGGGCTGGCCGGGCACCTCCGCTATCGCCGGGAGACCCTGGGCCTGACCCGGAAGGAGGCCGCTAGACAGATCGGCGTGTTAGGTGCAGCGGTCGGGCAGTGGGAGACCGGGGAGCACCACCCGGAGGCGGAATACTGGCCCGGCATCATCCGATTCATCGGCTATGATCCGATCTGCTCCGACCCGCAGACCGCGCCTGAGAAGATCGCCTTCCTCTGCCGGCACAAGGGGGTGCCCCGGAGCGGCCTGGCCACTCTTCTCGGGATCGACAAGGCCACTGTCCTCAGTTGGGAGCAGGGGTGTCCGCAGCGCGCGGGCTGGACGAAAGTAGACCGGCTCGACTACTTCGTACGGTCGGCGAGGACCGGCGAGCGAGTGCCAGAGGAGGCCACGCCGCGCCAGGGACTAGCCGAGGCCCTCTTTCGCACTCGTAAGGAGCGGGCCTTAACTCAGAAAGCCACCGCAGAACTCCTGGGCGTTGATCCTGCCACGTACAAGCTTTGGGAGAGCGGACGGCGCAATCCATACCCAAGGAGTTGGCCCAGTATCCTAAAATTCTTAGGGCGTGACCCGATATGCGAGCGTCCGGGCACGGTCGCTGAGAAGATCGGCGTGGCCAGAAGGAGGCACGGGCTCAGCTATCAAGCTCTCGGCAAGCTCATAGGTGGAAGCGAACATGTAGTACTTCGTTTGGAATCAGGGCGAACGGCGCCTAAGGAAGGGATCCTCGCAATTCTCGAAGCGTTGGTTCGAACAGGGTCGGCGATTTGCGGCAATTCGAACAATTGAGGAAGTGGCAGATCAACTGCTTCAGAGCACCTCTTGCTGTTTATGCCGCCACGAGCGGTGCGTGCCCGCTCGACCCCGTACGATCTAGCGCCCATTCGGAGCAGGTTCGATGTAGCATCGCCATTTGTACTTTCGCGCCGCAATGGCTCCTGAGGAGATCGCTAAGCTGAATACCGATGTTGACCAAACTCTCTGGGGATACTGGCGGCAGCCCATCGATATTGACCACCAAATCGGTCGTGTCCGATCCAAGCTTTGTCATATCACCGTTGCGCCAGTTCCAGCGACGGCACATGACGTTGCTGTTCGCACTGTCAAAATAGATTACCTCTCCGGGATCCGGCCGTTCGAACAATTCAGGTCGTCCGAGGGGGCGAAAGCTCTCGGCGCCCGTCGCAATACCCAGCACCAGATCCCCATTCACGCTTGCTAGGTCATCACCCCCGCAAGGCACCAAGTTGTGCAGCGAGACGATGTTCATGATTGCAACGACAGAGTTGATGAAGGGGATTTCCTTACCCTGTACGGCGCGCTTATATAGAGCCCTGATCGAGGGGGGATATTTATTGGGATTTGAGCCGAACAGGCGATGCGCTTGATCCCAACTCGCGAGATATTCTTCCGCAGTTGTACCCGGCCTTGATGCCTGCATCGCGGCGACAGACTCAAGCATACCCGACAGCTCATCGGAACAGGCAAAGTTGCGAACACCTTGGGCGAACAGCACCACTCGTATGAAGAGTGGTGCCATCCGAAATACTTCCTCTCGAATCACTATTTTGGCCATCGAACTTCCTCACGCCGCCTGCGAATTGGGTGCTGCACCAATGGCTGCCAGTGTCCGAGGCATAAATTTTTCCAGCAGCGTTTTGTGGCCCGGAACCTTCTTGTTTGCCAAACTCGAATCGTCCCCAACAAAACGTCTGCAGATGAACGCATGCGCCGCGTACGCCACGCGAATAGCGTCCTCCAGATCACAGTGTGACGGTGACCAGCCAGTAGAGGAAGTTCTGAGCTTTTTTAGTTCTTGAATCATGACTCGATGATCCGCTGACCAAACGCCAGTGAAGTTCGAATCGACGTTGGCCATGCTGTCACGAACAGAAGCGTAACTGGGATCACCAAAGTCCGCGCAAAACTGCATCATCGCTGCGGAACCCCGAAGAAGATCAGAAATTCTTCGCAGCCGATGTTCGGTTGGTTCTTGGACGTATTGCCTTATTGCGAGGATGATCAAGTCAATTTGTACAAAGAAAAGCCTATGCCCAACCTTCCAGCGGGTGAGCGCGGGACCAGAATATTTATGCTGCGTCATTTGGGCGTTCATGACTTGGCTACCTCCAGAATGACTTCCGCATCGTTGCGGATTGACCTAAGCAGATCGGCTAACGCGGCTGGCTCCAGCTGCTCGCCTAGCCGCGCATTCGCTGCGAAATCACGAACTGTCTTTAGGAATGCTAAAGCCACATGAAAGAGCGGTAGATTGACTGTGCGTTCTACGCCGAAATACTCGTCGTAAATCCGCTCTTCGTAGCCGACGAGTGTCACAAGTCCTTCGTCAGCGTTGACGCTGGGAATCGCGGCAGAGACATACTCTGCCAACTCACTTAGCTTCTTGGCCCGATGAGTCCGAAGAAACCTTAGCGCATCCACAACTTCGGGCGGGAGCGCTTGCTCATTGAGGACAAGCTCGCTGGGCACGGGGAGCGTAATGTCCTCACGCGGGCCCGTGTCGTGAGTTTCAAGTTCGCCTTCCAACTCACTAGTGGATGTCACGATTTGTTGAGCGGTTGTCGCTTCGATTTCGCGTTCCATCGACTCCTCTTCAAGGAGCCTGAACCTCGCCCTATTCACACTCAGAACGGTGTGCAAAGTTGCAGAAAATAGGATGATCGTGTAAGCTGGAGGGGCGGGGATTCAAGCTCCTTCTAACCGTGGGACGAATCTTCGCTGGCCGACGCTGCCCTACAGCGATCGGCCACTTTTTTAGCATAGCAGACCAGTAAGGTTACGCAAGAGATTTTACTTGCGAAATCAAGTATTTACTTGAATTCGTTCACCCAATTCAGGTGATTACCAAAGCCGCGTTTGTCTCGCGAAACGACTCGATTTGCGAAATTTCCTCAATTGACGAAATTATATAAATTGCACAATCTCAAGTTGGGGTGGGGGCTTGCGAACTTGACGCGCGCTCCCGATGGGCGCGCGGGTCAAATGAACAACGACGAACTAAATGCACGGCTGGTCGCGGCAATAAACTATTTGCAGGACCGTCTTCGTGAGGGGCCCCGCAAACTCTCAGTTGCAGACCTAGCAAAACTACTGAATGCGTTCGCGAAGAGCGAAGTGTTTCCAAAAAACAAACTCTATCTGTTTAAGCGAGGCCAGCACATCCCTAAACAAATTGAACAACAGGAGTGGATCGAGACGATTGAGAAATTTTCGAAGAGCAAGTCGCTTGAAGTTTCATCGATCCGCGACCTTACAGCTCGCTTCATCGAAAAATATGGAGGCGGAGCGTCGGATTCCTTCGCATTGTTGGAAGGCGATTCCATTGATCATCCAGAGGTACTTTGCGGAGCATGGCGTTTTTTCTACATATCTCCTGTCAATAGGCACTTGGACCCCAAACCTGAAATTCGCGGCGTTCTTGCCATCTTCAAGGAGATTCCTGAGAACAAAAAACACGTCTCTGTGCGAATGATTTCCGGCAGTACTCATTGGTCCGGGTACGCATTTTCATTCAACAGGCACCTGTACATTGTTTGTGCAGCAGAAAAATCTGAGACCGCTTTTTTCGTCGTAAATAAGCCGACGAGAGAAGACCCGGATTTCGTCGCTGGCCTCGGCTCCGCACTCGAGCGAGGACGTACCACAATGCATCCGGCGATGGGCGTACTCTGTTTTGGAGAGAAATGCTTCGGCCAAATTCAATCCAAATCGACGTCTCTGCCTCCGGAAGTCACCAAGTGCCTTTCTGAGATCACGGGAGGCCAACGATCCATTTCAACGCAGGATGAAGAGTTGATGCGCGGTCAATTCATTGTCACCTATTACACTTTGAAGCAGTTCGCTGCTAAAAATAAGGATTTGGCAGAGTACCTCGCCGATCACGTAACAGTGCATAACAAACCGATGTCGATGCTGTCGCTATTCCTCCAATGGCGATGAGCAGTCCGCGAGAGTTTCCGCTGACGAGACCGCCCTTCTCAAGATCTCAAGCCGAGGTACTGGAAAAAATAGCGCATTTGAACTAGAAGTAGTCTTTGCGCGTGAGCTCGCCTGGAGGCGACCCATATGTCGACGTCACACCCGATATCTGAATTCAAGACTTCAGTTAAGGCTGTGGCTTCCGACGTTGAGGCTGTAATAAGTGAACTTCTTGAGCCAATTGTCGGTGCGCAAGGTCGGCTGGTCGAGGCAATGCGACATGCCGCACTTGGGGGAGGAAAACGGTTACGTCCTTTTGCGACTGTTAGCTGCTCAAGCCTATTTAACGTGCCTCGGCATCAAGCGCTTCGCACTGCAGCGGCTATAGAGCTCGTGCATTGCTACAGCCTCGTACATGACGACCTTCCCGGTCTTGATGATTCTGACCTTCGTCATGGCTTGCCAAGCGTTCACAAGGCATTTGATGAGGCAACTGCCATTCTCGCGGGCGATGCGCTCTTGACGCTAGCGTTCGAAGTATTGATGGACGAAAGGACACATTCGGACGCCGAGGTCCGCGGACAACTCGTTCTGGGATTGGCGCGAAGTGCGGGCTACGCCGGTTTGCTCGGAGGCCAGATGCTTGACATGGAAGCCGAAAAAGCAAAGTTCAACTTCGATGAAATTAGGCTATTGCAAGATTTGAAGTCGGGCGCGCTCCTAAGATTTGCCTGCGGCGCTGGAGCAATTCTCGGCGAGGCTGATCCGATATCGCGCGCGGCTATTGACGAGTTTGCGCGCGAATTGGGGTTAGCGTACCAGATTGCCGACGATCTACTGGACCTTGAAGGGTCGAGCGACACTCTTGGAAAGCCCACGGGGCAGGATAAGGCGTTGGGCAAGGCGACGTTTCCTTCCATTATGGGCGTCGCCCGCGCAAGGGCTTTGGAGGAAGCTTGTGTTACTCGTGCCCTTGCGCAATTGGAAATTTTTGACGATCGGGCCCAGCCGCTTCGTGAACTTGCAAGATTCGCAATAGAACGCACGTACTAGCCCTCTGGGCGACCGAAAGCTCGAGCTCTTCTTTACAAATGGCTGATGGTTACGGGCGCGGCTGACCGAGAGATCGCGCAATCACCCGGGCGAGCGCGTCTTGACGGGCTTTTGCTTCTTCTGCCGTCCCGACCGATTGCATGACACGCACGCGATAGCCCTTCACAACGGACTCCGAAACAGTCGCTGGCGCGAGTGAACCTATGAACGCCGGTATCTCTTCGGGATCGAGGCATTCGACGCGACCCCGCATATCGAAGGGTACTGATTCGAGAATGGCGGCGCGGTACTTCGCCGAAATCGTCTTCGACTTCGCGAGCACGACAGCGATCCGCGGATACCCCGCGGCAAGGCATTTCGCGAGATTGGCCTTCTCCCACTCAACAGGCGTGCTGACCGAAATCTCGATGGCGGCGACTACGCCGTCCCGTTCGAGAAGGACATCAACCTGTCCGTCTGCTTCGGGAAGCGGCGCTTCGAGCGTCGCCTTGAGGCCCTGTTCCTCGGCAAGCTGCTTGACGAGCTGCTGCAAGTAGCGGTGCTGGCGCCCGCCCTTTCCGGCCGCTGGCGGTTCCTCGACAGGCGCCGCCTCAACAATGAGCGGCGGCGAGACTATGGGGGTCCGTCTTTCGGGTTCCGCAGAGGGAGCAGGAGCGACGTGCGGTGGAACTGCCGCCGAGGGCGGTGGCTCCGCATCCCGACGCTCAGTCTGGGCCTCCGGGACAATCGCACTCGCCTCTTTCAGCGGGATGTACACCGGCTCGGGCGTAAGCCGCGCGACATCCGCCAGCGTTCCGCAGTATCTTGTCCGGTTGCCCGCGACGAGCGCGTCATAGTCCTCGGCATCGAGCGTCGGCTGGCGCTCCAGGAAGCCGAGCGGGACGGAGAGGCGTATCGCCTGCCCCGTCAGGTGCTTTACCCACACCGCGAACTCGCTCCGGGGACCCCGCCGCTTCATGCCTTCGATGAATTCCGGCGTCGTGCGAAGTTCGTCCGCGAGAGCGCGAGCGTCTTTGGCGGACACGCCGCCCGCGCATTTCATCGAGGTATTGGCGAGCATGGCGGATCGCAGGCGCGGAGAAAGCTGGTCGAGGGTTTGGTGCGCGAGCGTGAGGCCGACGTGATATTTGCGGGCCTGGTTGAGAATGGTCTCTATCGAATCGTCGAAATACTCTTGAGCCTCATCCACATAAACAAAAGCTGCATTGCGGTGATGCTCTGGCAACGTAGAGCGTTCGAGCGCGGCTTGCGCGATCATGGCGATGAAGAAGCGGCCGAGGAGCTGGCTGCCTTCGCGCTTGAGCAGATCCTTCGCGGTGGAGACGAGGATGATCTTGCCTTCGTTCATGGCCGCGAAGAGATCGAGCTTGTTCTGAGGCTGCGTGAACATGCGCTCGAAGGCGGGTGTCGAAAGTACGCCCCACAGACGCCGCAACACTTGCTTCTTCGTCGCGGCGAAGGACGGATGGAAGAACTCCGTCTCGAAGAAGTATTGGGCAGAAGCGTCAAGCTGCGCGATGTACTGCTTGTACGGTTTCCCGTCCTCCATGATCTTCATAAGTGTGTGGATAGTGGCGCCGGGAATGGCGAGCATGAGGCGCGCCAAGTACTTGAATATCACGCCCTGCTTCTGCGTGAGTTCGGCCCCGAGAAACGAGCCGAAGAACAACTCGTACAGCTCTATGACGCCGTTGAGCACCCGCTCGCGATCCGCGGGGCTGTATTCCCGCACGCGATCCAGATGAGCGTCAAAGAGATTGAGCGCGGCCGGGAATTCGACATCGGCCGGATCGATGATGACAAGCCGATCCGCGAGACTGTCGTTCACGTCCGGGGAGAAGAGATCGAGGCGCACGAGCTTGTTGATGAGATCGCCCTGACTGTCGATGACGATGACAGAACGCCCATCGTCGCGGCTCGCGATCAGATCGGTATGGATCATCTTCTGCATGAGCTGCGTCTTGCCGTGGCCTGTGCCGCCCACGATGTGGCAATGCTCGAAGCGAAGTTCGTCCGGGATGCGAAACGGAACCGGGGCGTCAAGCATCGCTTGGAAGGGCGAGTCGCGCAGGTAGAGGTCGGCTAACTCCGCGCCGGTCTTGTCCTTCTGTTTGGTGGCCCGAACGAGACGATGTTCCACTTCTCGGATATTCGCGTCTCCGCGAAAGCCTGACGCTATGAGGAGGTTCGTCGCGCATAGCTCGCGCAACTGTTTGAAGAGATCGAGGCGGAACGACTCGTCGTCATAGGGCAGTATAAACAGGCGGTCTATGACCGATGCCGGATCGTCGAGAAGATCGATCAAGGGCACTTCGAAGGTATCGCCGCTGTCTGCGCTTCGATGTCCGAAGCAGGACTCGGGCAGTACGTTGAAGAAGTCCGAAGTGGCACCCAGAACGATGCGCTTCCAGGTCGCATGCATACGCTCGAAATCCGCAGCCCAGCGCCGCCGGCGCGGCAGCATCTCACGGAACTCGACGGCGGCCTCGACACTGGTTTCGATAACGTCCCACTTGGCTTCTATCGGCCCCACGGCCTCAGAGCGGTAGAGGGTGTAATAGGCTTCGGCGGTCGCAAGCAGGATCGGGAGCACCGGTACGCGGTCGGCACGCTCGATGGCTTCGCGGATAAGCCGGCCGGCAAGTTCGTCGGAATCGGTTCGTCCGAGCGGTGAAGCTTGCCAGACAGCTTCCGTACTCTCCCATGCGGCTCTGGTTTCCCGCAGTTCTCGGGATCGCCCATCACCTCGGAAGACGCTCGCAATATTCGAGGAGCGGAACATCACGCAGCCAGATCGACGACCTCCTCGCCGCCAAATTTTGCCGCTGCATGGAGCACGGCGTTGAAATTCTTTGCGGCTTCGCGGATTTGTTCCTCGGCGGAGAGCATTTCGAGGATGTCCTTGGCCTCGATGCGCTTGCCGTTCACCAGATCATTGACGCTGACCGTGATGTTGAGCGCGGCCGCGACCAGCAGCTTTCCGAGGCCCTTCAAGGTCTGCGGATCTACGTTGGGCGCCTCGTCCCTTGAATAGAGAACTTCTTTGCCGAGCTTGTACTTGTCGATGCTCCGGCGCTCCTCATCGGAAAGTTCCGCCCGCACATCGAGCTGGAAGATGACCTTGCCCATCATTCCGCTGCGCTGGTCGCGACGAATCAGCAATTTCATAGCATCTCTCCGATCAGAAAACGTGATGCAGGTCGGCAATTAAAAGCAGCGCTACCTCTCGATGGCGATGTTCATTTATGGCCCCGCTTCGCCGGCCTCGGCTTTTTCATGACAGCAGCTAGATGGGGATAAACCACTGCCTGGAGGTCGCCCAACCTCGTTGCAATGCGGCCTCGCTCGGCCCTGAGTCCTTCGAGGCAGTCGTCGCAGCCATGAACTTTCAGCAGCTTCTCCGTTTGGAAAAGCACGCTATCCGCGAACAAAAGCCGCTTGAACTGCGCCTGCCCATTTGAATTGGCTCGGGAGCGCTTCACGGTTGCCGCCCGTTGCAAGGGTTGACCGCTGGTCGCCCCGCCGATCGTTCGAGGATTCCTGGTTCGTCCCAGCGGCCTTCAGGACGGATCATCACGTAAGGATCAGTTTCGATCGTTATGGCGCGCGGATCGGGCTCAAAGTCGCCGTACATCTCGATATAGTCTCTGTCGGAGAAGGTGAGCACGTAGTCGCGAGGCGTCGGCTGGAAACCGAATTTTTGCCAGAAGCGAACGAGATGCTCCTGCGCGTGCCCCACACACCGCCTGTATCCCTTGCGACGACAAAAATTCACGGCCGCAGTGACGACCTCCTTTGCAATCAGAGTACGCCTGAAGCGTGGCAGAACCGCCAGCCGCTCCAGTTTCACAAAGTCCGCGAAGTAGCGCACGCGCAGCGTCGCGGCGGGCTCACCATCAACAAAGCCGAGGAAATGCGTTCCCGTCCGGTCGTTGCCGTCGAATTCCTCGTGGTAGGGACACGATTGCTCAGACAAGAACACATGCCGAATTGCGAGAGCCTTTTCGAACTCTTCCGCGGTGGACACCGGCACCACCTTTAGCACGCGCTTGGCTAGCCTTGGCGTGGGCGGCAGATCGACCCTCTGACCGACTCGCCGGTGTACCGCGCCTATTCCCGGGCTCTCGCGATGGATAGGAACGTACCCGGACCTTTGCATGAACCGCAGTCCCGCTTCGGTCGCGGCCCTCGTGTAAAGAGGCCGTCCTGGGTACCGGCGTACCATCACCTGGTTGATGAGCGACACGATCGATGCGGACAGGCCCTTGCCGAGGATCGCCCAGACATACAGCACGCAGGCCGTCTCCGGGTTCGGCGCAAGATAGTCGAAATCGATTTTGTGAGCGTCGAAGGTCCCACGCATCAGCGCGGTCGCACCGCGGTGATTGAGAATGAGGAAGGAGCAGAAGCCGGCCATGGGCAGGATCTCGCCCTGAGGACCCTTGGGAAATATCCCCCAAAGCGAGTCGGCGTTGTGGCGGCGCACTTGCTGCAACAGCCCGACCGGGACCGCCGCTTCGGGAAGGTGGGATGCCGCCAAGGCCGCTCCTGATTCGACGTCCTGGTCCTCGAACCGGCGCACAAAGGCCTCAGCCGTCTCCAGCCGTTCGGGCGATTCGCTGTGGATAGGAGGCTCGGACAGAGCGGCGAGCATGCGTATTCGGCCCCAGGGACATTCAAATCATGGCGCCTTCGCCATAAGGTTTAGGTCAGCACGCGCGGACCTCAACTGCACTAGAAGATTCGGAAATGGGGTCTGCATCAGTGGTGCAGGGGGGATTACAAAAATGACGCGGCGCCGATGCAGCGCATAGTTTGGGACGACTTGAAGGTATTCGCTGCCGTTGCCCGTGGAGGCAACTATACCCAGGCAGCGCATGCTCTGAGGACGACGGGCGCCACGGTCGGCCGCCGCATTCAACGCCTCGAACGGGAGCTTGGCGTCAAGCTCTTCTCCCATCTCGGATCCGACGCGCACCTCACTGATGCGGGACGGCGTGTGCTCGGTCATGTCAGCGCGGCCGAATGCGCCATCGCGCAAGCGAGCGCTCCCATCGCGCCCGAGGCACCAAGTGTATGTCGACTCATGTGCGGCGATGGCTTGGGCTCGTACTGGCTGCCGCAGTTCATTCCGGCCTTCTTTGAACGCCATCCGCATATCGATCTCGTGCTCTTTGCAGGCCATGACCGCTATGGGAGCAAACCGCCATTGTTCGACTTAAAGATTCAGTACACGGAGACCTCGTCCCAAGACCTTGTTTGCAGCCATTTGGGCACGGCACATTTCACGTTTTTTTCTGCAAAGCGATATGTGAAGGTGAAGGGCAGACTGCAGCAGTTGGGGGACTTGTTAAGACATGAGGTCCTCGATCTTGCGCTCGACACCAGTGGACAAGGCAACATCGCCGCTTGGGCAAAGCTGACGACCCGAAATCGCCTTCTTACAAACATGAACGGTGCTCTGGTGGAGACGGTGCGCCATGGCGGAGGCATAGCGCTTTTGCCGAGCTTTGCATCACTGATTTACTCCGAGCTCGTGCCCGTGCTGCCGGCAGTCGGGCTCCCGGTCCCAATCATGCTCTGTTATGAGCGAGAGACGGCGAAGCGGCCGGCAGTCCGCGCTACGATAGAATACCTCAAGGGTGTGGTCTTCAACGAGGCTATGCCGTGGTTTCGAACAACATACGAGCCACCCGCAACCGCATGGACGAAAAGCTTCGCTGCGTACGTGGCAACACTCTTTCCGAAAACCAAGCGCACAAATTCAGACGCATACAGTTCCCGGTCATAAAGGTCGTCCGAATTCCTGTGGCCCAAAACCGACTGATCACTCTGCTGCAGTCGTTGAAAATTGAGGTATCCGCAATGACGCCGATCTCATGGAGGAATAGCATGTTCCGTGTGGTTGCAGCCCTTTTCTTGCTGACAAGCGCTGTTCAGGCGGCGGTCACAGACGCTCAAGTCAAGCAGGCCATTATCCAAGCCTCGCTGGCCGATTATCCTGGATCCTGCCCCTGTCCCTATAACCATGATCGCCGAGGCCATCTGTGCGGGCGCCGAAGCGCTTACAGCCGGCCCGGCGGATACGCACCCATGTGTTACGACTCTCAGGTGACGGCGGCGATGATTGCTGCCTATCGCCGCGTGCACGGGCTCTGACGATGCCGAGACACCGCATCAAGGCTATCGACTCGCTTATCGGGCAACGGCTTCGCGAAATCCGTCTGAAACGAGGGTATACGCAGGGCGATTTGGGCAAGGTGCTGGACGTGACGTTTCAGCAGATTCAGAAATTCGAAAAAGGCGATAATCGTCTCTCCGGCTCCCAACTTTATACGCTCGCGAGGTTTTTCAATGTTCCGATAGCGATGCTGTTTCCACCGCTACACGCCAAATTGGAACCGCTCTGCGAAGAGGGTGACACCGGGGGTTTTGGCTGATCTTGTCAGCGAGCGTATCAATTCTTCCGGCCCTCACAGTAGCGGCACCGCGTTGGCGCTTCCCAGGACCTTCCCGCTCAAAGTTCGCAACTGGCCGGGGCCCTTGGAGTTCTGGTCGCAGCAGGCGGGTTGTACTGGCTATCGAAGCTAGCCGCCTAGATAGGATAGATGTGCGGCTTCAGTACGAAGAGCAACGTTCGAACGAGCAGCGAGCCACAAATATAGTTCTCTTGGCCGTGGTTCCCGACGAACCCGCGCAAATCGTCGGTTCCCTGAACTCAAAACATTGTGTACGGAAACGCGCCAGTAAGCCGAACCTCGCGAAACGAGCAGCAAACTAGAGCTTATTGCGACGCTGGCCGTAGAACCGCGTTTTATGCCCCATCCAATAGTCTGCGATACTCCCTATATCCAAGGCTATCGCGCCCCGTTCTCTTGCGCTGGCGCAAATGAATTTTCCCAAAAAGCCGGCGGCTACAAGTATCAGCTCTCCATGGACGGGCTCGATGTCGGCCATGATGCTTCTGAACACGCTCAAGTAAGAGCTATCGTCTTCCTTTTCGGCGCCATACATCGTCTGAAACTTACGCTGCGGTGGCATGCGATACCAATGACGCACGCGAACTCCAAATTTTTCGGAAAGCGCCGGTGCTAAGTCGTGACAGGAGACGGTAGATACGCCTCCCGCTGCCTCGAAAACCCGCGAATAAAGGTTCCAACGATCAAGGTCCGTGTGGATGTGGCAAGAGGTGAGCACCGCATTCGAAGCGAAAGTCCTTGCTGGCTGGGCAAATAGCTCCAACACAGCCCGAACACCCCGACTTGCCGGCTGGCTCTCGTCTGTATTGCGCAGAAGCCGAGAAGCAGGCGGAACTCCGATTGCATCAGCCGTATCGATTATGCCTTGAAGATCGTGCGACACTTGATCGGCAGCAGCCTCGCTCAAAAGGCATGAGCCCCACCAGCTTTTGCATTGTTTTTGAATTTGATCAGAGCGCTGTGACGCCCTGTGTTCCGGTGGATAAGGGAGAAAATTACCTTCGCCATCGCCCAACCTGAGCACTACGGCGGGCTCCTTCATGACTATTCGCTTGCAGAGCCATTCTGCGAATGAAGCCGCATCGAAATAGCATTCGCCGGAGTTTATCCAAACACTTCTGCGCCCATGCGCGATTTGCTCAAGGCGGTGCATATTGTCCCGGAACGAATTTGAGGAGTTCTCCGCCGCATGATAAGCCAAGTCCTGGAGGTCCCGGGCCAATGCCTTTGACCGGGTTTCGAACTCGTTGAGTTCGCCGATGGGATTTCCGGCTGATAGCAGATCGATGTCGACGAGCCGCGCTCGCAACAAGCAGTGAAGGACAGACTGTTCGAGACTGTCTGAATCCGCGATCTTGTCGAGCACAAACGCTGCAATTCTAACGCTGCCCGCTTCGACCGCCTCAAGCAGATCGCGGGTTCTTTTCGGCCCCTCTGGTTCCGTTGAAAGAAGTCGCACGACGAGCCGACAAAGTTCATCGTCTGTGAGTTGGTTGCGCGGCAAAGCGCGCAAGAGCCTAAGAGTTTCCTCTTCCGACAATCGGGCCAAACACTTGCCCACCTCGGAACGAAATGTCTTCGCTTTCCGGGAGTGAAAAAGAGCCGAAAGATACGACACAGCCAATGGTAAATTGCGGTTGTCCCGTTCAACTAGTGGCACAAGCAAATCTACCGTATCGTCATAGTGCAGCGTATCATTCAGGAATCGCGCAGCGCCGAGTGCTTCCTTTTGGCCGAGATCCTCTCTTGAAAGTGTCCGAAATAGCGCCATTCCTCGTTCTACGTCCTGAGAGACTCCGCAAAGCGGGAGCAACACGCGGCATCGGAAGGCGACGGTCTCGGCTAGCGAAGGAGGGGCCGATGCGATGATGCGACTTGCTGCCTCAACTGCTCCGCCCTGTTGCGCGATAAACACAACGTTTTCGTAACCGCCGAGGCACTGATCTGTCCCCTCCATGTGAGGAAGGCAGTCTTCCCAAAGCTTCAAAGCCTCGCACCATCGCGCCTGAGCCTGCGCAGCGCGGGCAGCCGAAACTGCCAACGCCAAGTCAGGGGGGGCCGAGGTTTGCGCAGCCATGGTTTGGTTAGGGACCGATGCAGGTTTGAACAAGAAGCGGGCCCAATTGGGTCCACATATTGATGCTTTCCCAATATTTTGGGAGTGTCCACGGAATTCCGGCGACCCAGGCGATGGGTAGCTGAGCCGCTGAGGTCCGTGCAAAGGCAAGTTATATGATACGCGATTTTCCATACCCCTTTGCTTCGGCCCTCGCAATCGTAAGCGATGCGGATGGGTCCAGTAAGGCGCGGTATGAGGGTTATGTCGGCGACATCGTACGCAAGCACGGCCTGGATTTTGGGGACTCAACATGGCTCCGAACGTCTTGCGCGACGGCAGTCGAAGGAATGCCAATAGCCAGCGGTATGGGTTTTCTCTCGCACCATTTTGGAACTGGAAGCGATCTGGCCCTGCGGACCTTTGCACGCGTGCGGACGCTCTCTGAGTCGATTGCCGAGTACCACGTCGGAAACCTCGACCACTTTCATTCCTTCTCAAGTACAGGGCCGCGCGTTGCCATCCTTAGCCCCGAACAAATGACGGGGGGTGGAGGAGAATTCGAATTGTGGCCGTGTGAGAAAAAAGGATTCTGGCGTTGCGACGACGTTTACATTGATGCGGTTTGCGTCGTTGTTCGAGGCGATGCAGCAGTCGACCACGTTGTTATTAAAGATAGAGAGGCCCGCACCTTTGATTTTGCGCGCCAAGTCGGTGCTCCCTCAGGCAACGAGTCCGAACGAAGGCTAGTATTTGTCGCCTTCCAATCCGCTGACGCCAATTTCAGACATCCTCGCCTGGATGAAATTGAACTCGTGCGTGTTAGTTTCGGAGGCGCTGTCAGGGAGTCCCAAATCGCACGCGTACTCTTGATAAGTGGCTCGTCCGCGATTTTGTTCGATCGACTAAGATTTCTGTGCGATCGTTACGGCGTCGAAATGAGTCTGGTGACCGAACATTCAGGCTTGCACTACCGTTCGACAGGGATGGCATCGCGGCGGGATAATTTGCAGGACCAGCACATCGCGGAGAATCCGGCAGTCACGTCCGCACTCAACGGTACACGCCGGACAGAACGCGACGGGATCGTGCTCTCCACAGATGCCGACGATCCGGCATCCTATGCCCGCGTGCTTCCGGAATTGATAGAAGACTTCGAAGCGCGCTTTTTTGTACCAGTCGCCGCGAGGAGCACCTCGGGACTTGCCATTGGCCACGTCGTGCAGCCGATGGCGACTCGTGCGGGGGCGACCGTCTATCACGCCAACCGCGTGCTCCCCAATATCACGGATCAGGCCGATCCCCGCGCATTCGACGGCACCTTTAGTTGGCAGGACAATTTCGAAGATCGACTAGAAAAAGCCTTGAAACATTCGCTCGAAATTCCCGGACTCTATTGGCCGATTTACACGCATCTCGGCGCCATATCGGCGCCAGTTGCAGACAACGATTTACCGTCGCCCTACTTCGCGGGAGATGCACTTCGCCAACTGCAAGACCACACCTTCGACATTTCAGAAACCGTAGCGCCTGAGGCGCGCATTTGGACTGCGCGCGCGAGCTCACTTTACGATTACGCACTTATCCGAAAGTCCATTGTGGACCACGTGGTATGGACGGACCCCAACACCGTTCGGATAGAGTCATGGCATGACGCAGTTCTGCTCAAAACGCTTCCACGATCTCCGGCGCAGCTCTATGGGCTGACCTTCTATGTAAAAGATCCCGCGGCGGCAAAGGTATTTCTCGACAACCAACCAATCCACGCGCTGGCGCGAAACCCCGCTGATGAAACGGGAGAGCCCTCGGTTACGATTTTGGAGTCTGAGATTCGGCATGCCGTCTTCGATGCGCTTGATCCAATGCAACGAGCCGGTGCGGGGGCCGCGCTGGAAGAAGGCGGCTGGCGTTTCAGTGCGGCGAAGAGGCCCACCCCTTCCTTCGGCCGGCTGACAGCTTCGAGCGGTAAGATCGCTTCGCTCGAGATTCCCATGTGCGGTTGGAGAGCGGAGGGCACACAGCTCCTTTCCTTCCTCGGTCGGCGCGGCAAAGGTGCAGACATGGGCATAACGCTTGAGACTGAAAGCGGTGGGCGGTTCTTTTTTGGCGATAGTGCGCTCTTAGATGAAGTCGGCCCACTGAGCGCACACTACACCTTCGAATACGACAGGAGCACCAATTGGCGCACTATGGTAGCGCCGTTCCATTGTATGACCTGGGCCAAGGGAAGCGCACCAGGCGGGCCGATGCCGAGCCACCCGCTTTCGGCCATCAAGCTGATTTGCGCTGGAGGAGCGAGTGCCTTTGCCGATTTTGCTCAGCTAAGTTTGCTAAGGCCCCGCGCCACGGCTCTCAATCATCGCGAAGTTCAATCCTATTGCCTCGGCGGTCGAGTGATCGACTTCAGACCGGATCAGACCGTTCAGGCTCGGCTCAAAGGGAGAAGAAATACGATTGCCACCAATGTTGATCAGCGAGGATGGTTCTGTTTTCCCAACATGGTTCCTGGAATTTACACTGTGTGGAGCGAAGGGCAGAACGGCGCACTCCACGACCGACGCGGGGCCCAAATCGAGCTCATCAGCCATTGCATGACCTTGCAGTTGGGAAAAGGAACTTAACTGCGATCATCGCTTGATCGCGAGCAAGTTTATATTGACCGGATATCGTTTGGCGATCTCCGGGTGCCGGGCGAATTCTTCACGAAACGCTTGATCGTCTTCAATACGCAGTGCCAGTGCTCGCACATCGGCGAGTTCGCGCTCGAAGAGATTTTGTTCTTCCGTCCCTAGGGACCCGGGCCGCATTTGCGGCTCCGGCGGGTGCTCGCTTGAGAGCTTGAATCCGCATGCTTCCAACGCACTAAGGGTGCCCTGACGGGAGCAATAGGTAAGCCCATTGCTGTCGGCAACGTCCGCTTCCTTCATGGTATCGAGCGCAAACCGCGTGAGATGGTCACCAAGTCCGCCCTTGCGATACCCCTCAAAGAAATTGGTCAGGGCGGTGCCAAGCCCGATGTATTGACCCAAGAACAGGGGGCCACCCGGTTTCAAAATGCGATGGACTTCTTTTAGGAAGTTCGCGCGTGGAAACAGATGCAGGCCGTTGTTGCACCAAACCGCGTCAAAGAATTCGTCCTCTGCCGGAATCTTGGTGACATCGGCAACCTTGAAATCCACATTAGGCAGCTCAAAATATTTGGCAAGCTTGCACGAGAGCTGAACGGCTCCGACGTTGCGCTCATAACCGCAAACCGTATCGTTGACCTCACCGAGGAAAAAGCTCCAGCGTCCATATCCTGAACCTACATCGGCCACCTTTCCGAAATCGGTGAATCCCCACTTCTCCACTAAGCCTCGGTGATGTTGAGCGCCCGGTTTGAAGCCAGCGGTGATGAACGGATTTCCCCACGGATTGACGCCTCCGTTGAAGGCGACAAGGTCCATCGACGCTAAGTCTTTTATCTCATCGATGCGACCCCTGCGCTCGCTCACCTAGTCAGCCCAGCGCGTCAAATTTGGTGATCTTGATCTGCTTGCTTTTTTCGAAGGACCATTCGGCAATGGACGCCAAATACGACCAGCTCTCGGGCGTAAGCTTGCCGTCCGCGAGAGTCATAAAGAGAAATCCATTCTCGGTGAGCACGTCGGCCTTCAGGCTCTTGAGAAATACCCGCCAGTGATCGGCAGTCCAAGGCTTCAATTTTTCATCGACATTGAACGCTGCCAGAAACGCTGTGACGAGATCGTATCGTCCGCCGAGACCCTCAAGCGGCGCGTTGGGCTTTATCCAGTGCCCAATCCTTTTCACCTGATACAGGGTGCAAAGCGCCTCGTAGAGGTGCTCCGACCCTGCAAAGGTTCCAATCCGAGGCGGGAGCTCGGTGCCAGTGACATCGTGACCGTAAAAGCGAGCGACGAACGGAAAGTGGCCAGGACCCGTACCGAAATCGAGAATGCGCATCGGCGGCGCTTTATCGAGGTTCAAGAACCACGCCAACCTCAGCTTGCTCTCGAACCAAAGGATCGGGTCGAGATACTTCACGACGTCCGAATCGCGTTCCACGATTTGGGGGTCGAGATAGTGCAGCTGAATGCGGCGATATTGGTCGGGATCGATTTCCGAAAGCAGGTACGAGAAGAAACGGCGCAGCTCCTTGCTTTGGTAATCGTCGCCCTTGGCCTGGGCGATGCGCGCTTCGACGACTTCTCGGAAATCGCCGTAAATAATGGGCAGGTGCTCGGCCCGTACTTTGCGTAGCGGAACCTCGGCAACGCCGATTCGGTTGAAAGCACTTATGGTCATTCGACCGCCAGCCGCCACAAAAACAATTGCGCCATCAGGCGGTTAATGAGAAAAAACCCCTTGGTTGTCAAGGTAACCGAGCATGTCAGAGACGGACATGGGGAGCGGGATCGCCGGCCCGGAGGAAATTGCGACCTTTCCTGCGCTGGCGCAGCACGCCACGCGCATGGTTCTTCCTTTGAGCCGAATGATCGATGACTTTGTCGCGGAAAGCGGACTTCCGGACAAGCATCCACTTGCCAAATTCCTCAACCACGTGAAGTCGCACTTCTCAGACGAACAGTATGCCAAGATTCAGCGTACGCACTTGTCGCGCGAGAACCTGGAACGCATGCGGCGCAAAGGCCATAAATCCCTCGAACACAAATATCTGGACTTCCCCTACTGGATGCGGAGCAAATTCAAAAGAGGTCAGGATCTCCAGCTTCGCAGTCATGCCGGACAGCCCATCATCGACATCGGCGCAGGTCCGGGACATTTCGGCTTGGTGGCGAATTACTTCGGTTGCGACTATTGGGGCCTGGAAATGCCGCTTCAACCCTGGAGCGGAACCCCTCGGCATGTGTTCGACGACCTCACGGAATTCTTCCAGATCAATCGGATCATCCACGAAATCCACGCCGAACAAAAAATTGAGTCGAAACGACGCTATCGAATATTGACTTGCCTCATGGGAAATTTTTGTGCCGTTCCAACACCGGAAGGTAAGACGAGACCGTGGACCTGGAACGAATGGTCATTCTTCCTGGAAAACCTGATCTCCGACATCTTGCTTCCGGAACACGTCATGTATTTCAACATCAACCGGGAACACCTCTCCAAAGAGGCGAAGGAAAAAATCCGCCAGATTGCGTCGACCTATGATGAAGAGCGGAGTTTCTTTTCTCTGAAGAATCTGGAGCTCGCGCAGATCAGGTAGAGATCATCCCTTCATCGTCCGCTCATGCGCGGTTTGGAGTAGGCTGAACACCCGCTTCACCTCCGCGCTCTTTTGTATGAGGTGCCGATGGCTATCCGGCAACGGGGGCGGCTCCAGTGGAGTGATGTCCGGGGCGTAATCGGCAGTCTTGAGACGGCGTACCGCCCTATCGTTGCCTCCGATGGCGTGCCCCGGTTTGGCAAACTTGAGCACTTGCTCGTCAAAAGGAAGGGATAGCGCCTCGCATGCTGCGCGCAGCACCCGCACAGGCGCACGGGTGAATTCCTCGAACGAGACCGCTACCATCTTGCCTTGCGGGCTGAAGCTTTCTAGGAACATCGCGTAGTTCTGGCACCATGTCCCGATGTAGCGCTCACATTCTGCGAGATAATACGCTTCGTCGTGGCCGGGCTTGCGCTTCTGAAGCTCCGACCACCAGGCTTGCGGTAGGCTCTTGAAAAGGAGCAGCGCATCGAACCGCAGCAACGGGTCGTTATCCAGAATCTTGGCGGGGTTCTTGTCGCCGGCAACAAGTGTCTGCGCGCCCAACCGTTCCGCAATTCGAAAATACCAGTTCGTCCGATCGGCGGCGAGTCCGCGGCGAAATTCGGCCGTCAGTGCCGTACAATTCTTTCCGCAAACGCTGCACTTGACCATATCGGCTGCGAAGTCGCGGCTGAAATCGAGCACGTCATACCCCGCCCCTGGAACCTTGCCCTTGACGAGCCAGTGGGATTCGCCAACGCTCGCGACACCGGGTAGCGATCCGAGAAGACGATCAAACAGCGTACTGCCGCAATAAGATACGCCGCAGATAACTACGTTATGCGTGCCCTCCTTCGGTGCGGTGGTCGGCGGGTTGTCGAGAACAGCGCGAAGATTTTCAGCGAAAGCCGCATCTGGTGCGAGGTCCGCTGCCACCCGATCAACAGAGCCGCCTCCCTGTCGCATTGACTGGGCAACGCGGTACGCGGCCTCGAAATCCTTTCGACTAGCGGCGTGGAGTGCCTGCCAGTGAGGGAGTGCTTCCTCGCGCCGATCCAGCTCATCGAACATGCGCGCAAGCCCGCGCCGCGCGAAGCTGTGGCCCGGCTGTGCGGCAACCATGGCATTGCCAATGCGTTCGGCTGCGGCAAAGTCGCGCGTCATGCGCGCCTGCATGAACGACTGAGTAGGTGACACGCGGTTGGGTGAATTCATGAAATGTGCCGCCGTACGAAAAGAATTTCGTTTACAAAGAACGTGCTAGTTCGCAACCTCGCTCACTGCCAGGGCAGCATCCAATTCTGCCACGAACGCCGGATTGTGCTTAACGTATTCACGTACTTGCTCGACCGCTACATGCGCCTCCCTGAGGAAATCCCTGCGAACGACCGGAGTTAATGTATCCCATCCAAAATCGGGCGGGTGACGCAATTTGCACATTGCTCGTGCAATATCTTCGATCAGACCCATCGCCGGCAACCCTCGCGCAATTCCTCCAAAAAGAATAGCACTCGACGAGATTTGCTCAAATACAATTGCGCCCGGGTGAAGTACCTTTTGCAGAGTTGTTGTCAACCCAACCACCCGCAATGGTGCTACCTTCCCACCAGGTTGAGGCATGGCGCTGTGTCCGAAGAACTAGATCAGAAAATTGAGGCAGTCGTGTCTCGGCTGAACGAAGTCTCAGATCGCATCGCCGCGCGGTTCACAACGGAATTCAGCCGGATGAAGACCGAAGGTTCGCCCGAATTATTTGACCCTCGGTGGGGATTTGTGGACAAGACAGGTGCCGTGACGTTCGAGGTGGCCCCGATAAAATACGCCGTTCATGGCAGGCGACACCTCAAACTCAAATTGCGCTACCTCCCCCTCTTTTCGGATTTGAAATCCGCTTACGACATTGGCGTGGGGTCCGGGCAGATGTTCATGCTTCTGCGCGACGCGTTGGGAATTCGCACAAGGGGCTTGGATGCCGAAAACGTCAAGGGAGCGTACCTGTACCGCGAGTTTCGCCGGGAGCTTGGAATTGATGACGCAGTGGACCTATTCGAAATTCGGCTCGGATCGGCAATACCAATTCCGCAAGGAGTAGATGCAGTTCTTGCCCTGTGGCCCACGTTCGACCGCGGCTGGGGTCCTTCCGACCATGATTGGTTCGTGAATCTCTGCCGCTCAAGAGGTGCAAAGCGCCTCGTCTGGAGATTCAATATGGGGGCGGTGGTGCCTGAAACACTTTCATTCTACGAGCAAGCTGGAGCCGAATACCCTTGGCCGCAGGATCGCGGTTTTCTGTTTCTCACGCTGTGATCTCTGGACGCCGGTTTGACTTGCGGTTTGTTCTTGAACGCCGCTGGTCGAAAAGAAGTCCGTTCCTCCGAAAGACCATCTTTCCTAGATTCGCAACATGGTCTGGTACATGCAACAACCTTGGCGTATGAAGGCGGGTCACAGAAAAATAGTCGTACCAAGGAATCTCGTGGTGCCAATCCCATTCGATGAGGACTTAACGACAGGCGAACTCACTGCCACGGAGTTTGCGCAGTTTGCGAAGGGTCGTCTTGAAGAACTCCAGCAGCGCGCGGAGGCATCCGGTCGGACCAAACTCGCAACACTTCTTGCCAACGCGTCTGCTGAAGCAAAGCGCATCGTCGATGAGTCGCAATTGAAATTTTGAAGCTTTAGCGGCGCTTTATCAGGCTCAAAGGTTGTTTATGAGGGAAGCCGCAATGCAGTCGCTTGGCTTTCCTGAGGTAACGCAAGTCGAAGGTGAGATCGCAGCGCTGAAAGCGGCGCGCGTTCAGAAGCTGGAACTATGCGGCATGGAACTCGCACCTCTCTCGCAGGAAATCCCGCTGGCACGTGCAAGTCAATTGCCAGCACTCACTCGCACCCGGGACGAACTCAACGTCGCCCAGTTGGAAATGAGGGCGCTTTGAGCCCGGCATGAAAAAGGCTCATTCAACCCAATCTTTTGCACTCATCGCAACGCGGACGGTTTCCGGCACCGTCTTTTCGGTGCTGGGATTTGATCTCCTTGCCGTATTTGCAGTCGTTGTGGTCGTGATACACGTTTCGATGTGACGGGGGATATTCCTGAGAATCGGTGTGGTAGGCGGGCACCTTTGCCATGTCGGCTCACTCCAAATGGACGGGTGGTGTAGACTGATTCGCTCAACCAGAGCGAGTCCAATAATCGAGACCTTGGAGCGAAGACATGAAATTGCTCGCCCCTATTGCTTTGTTTCTGTTGACGGTCAGCGCCCCGGCTCAAGTGGTGCTCAGGAGGCTCTTTCGGATGCTCAAATTCGAACACAGATCATCGAACAATATATCGCGAGCTATCCCGGCACTTGCCCCTGTCCCTACAGCCATGCGCGGAACGGGTCGCGGTGCGGACGCCGCAGCGCATATTTTCGTCCAGGCGGATATGCTCCGATTTGCTACGCGAGTGACATCACAAGAGAAATGGTCGCTCGATATCGCCACGAACACTGAATAGCAGAACGTGAATGCAGCAGGAGCGCTCGGGCCTCCATTCGTTATGTCCTATGATCCTCGATTGAAAGCGTGTACAATCCGCCCACGGAGCGATTTGGAGCAACCAATGCGTCAACAGATTTTTCTTGCTGATCTTCCGTTTCTCCTTCCAGGAGATGTGCTTTCTACATTTGCAAACGGAGTCGAGCATTTCGGTCTCTTGACGGACCGGCATTTGTGCGGGTGGCCCCCAAGCATAGTCTCGGCGTCAAAGACATTGGGTTACGTGGCAGAAGAACTGCCGCTCCAGTTCGCTCCAAGCGGACAGCTTTTTGCGCACGGATACTGGAGCCGACAGCACCGTGGATTGACGGTGTGCATCGCTCGATCCAAGTTGGGCCAGCCCTATCGTCTATTTGAACTCAATTGTGAGCACTTCGTGCGCATATGCCAAGGCCTTCCCGCGCAAAGCCCACAACTGGCTGGCGCGTTTGGAGTTCTGGTCGCTGCAGGTGTTTTGTACGGGCTATCGAAGATAGCCGCCTAGAAGGATAGATGTGCGGCTTCTGTAGGAAGAGCGACGCGCTTCGAGCAGAAAGCCGCAAATATTCTTTTAGCCGCGGTTCTTGACGAACCGACGCAAATCGTCGGTTCCTTGAACCCGAAACATCGTGTACGGAAACGCGCCGGTAAGCCGACACTCCCGAATCAACGAGTGTTCGAGGAGATAGGTGAGTGCGGGATTGAGTCTTCGGGCATCCCACCCATATCGCTCGGCGATGCCCATGGCCTGAGAAGGTAATGTGTCGTCATTCACGAGGTCCGCTGCCAGGCGTAAGGCGTCTTGTGCTGGATTCCACGATTTCCAGTAGCCGTCGAACCGTGGAAATAGGTTGGCGTGAACCCTTACATCGTCCCATGCCGATACTTCCATGAAATCCCGAAGCTCGTGGAGCCCATCGCGCGCGTCGTCCATCGTCAGACCGATCGCTTCGGAAAGTTCCGCCAGCGATACTTGCGGGTCAGCAAAGTCCCCGTGCTCAGAGTGTTCAACGAAATATTGAGCTATGGCATTCGCAGCTGAGGAATAGCCGCTCATCTGTTTGAGTTGTGCGGCCACGACTGCTGGAGGCTCTCCGAGCGGTGGTTTGCGCGTAATGCCATGTATGTCGCTGATGAGCTGCTGAACATCCTCAGCGCTGCAAATCTCCGGTGAATATATTCCCTCTAGAAGCGGTGGTAGTTTCGAAGCCGGTAACTCGAACCGCACCGGAAGGAAGCGGCACTGGTCCCTGAGCTTTCTTACGAGCGCCGCGTCCATTTCTTGGTTGACCCATGGCCTGTTGACCGATTGTGGGGTAAGCAAAACAAGAAAATGTGTACACCCCGCGAGACCCTCATCGATCTTTTGGCGCAGGCTATCGCCAGCGGCAATTCGCCAGGGAGCCCACCATACTTCTATGTGTTTCGATTGTAGCGCTTCAGCAAGTCGCCGCGCCACTTCGGCATCCTCGGATGTATAGCTCAGGAAAACTATCGGTGCTTCCGCCATTGGCTCGTCGCCCTTACTCTAGATCACAATTCAGACGCTCTCGGAGGCCCAAACTGCGATAAGTTTATCTGAGTCGTCGTCGCCAAAAAAATAGCGAAAACCGCTCAACAAAAGGACAGCCCACCACTCGGCAGGCTGTCAGTCATCGCTCGTTCGAATGCGCCCCGACCGCTTGGTTTCGTCTTGTCGGGCTGGTGCGCTTCCCCGCGCGGTTGACTTGAGCGCGGTCTGCTAGCTAGCCGCCTGTGCAAGTCTCGCGTGCGGGTATCACACGAGGTGCGCCGAGCGTTCCCGACGCAAGGTTATTCCGCCGCCTGTTTCAGGTCGGCATCCTCTGCGCCGGGTAGAGCGGCGTTGGGCCTCAGCGGTTCCGGCAGCCAACGGGTGTTGGCTAGCAGCTGCTCGGCCCGCTCAGCCATCTCGGCCTTCTTGAGTGCCGAAAGCCGTTGCGTTTCCTGTGGTGAGAGTGCCTCCGACACCGCCGAGACGATCTGCTCCTTGGTGACGGCCCCGAGAAAGTTGGCGGTCGTCGGACGCCACCAATCGGCCATGTCGAGCGAGAGGGCCTGGGCCAATGTCTCGCTGTCGCGGAGCCGTTCCTCGGAGCCCGCGCGCCGCGCGACGGCATCGACCGTCATCGAGACGCAATGAGCCAAGAGCGCCAGCCGGTCGGCCTGCTTGAGGCCGCTCAGCCAGTCCCAGAGTCCCTCGCGCGTCGGGATACGCTCCTGCCAACCCGCATGACGCTTCAGGAAGGCCGCAGAGGCCTTGCTCTCGCCGAGGCTCTTGGCATGGGCTTCCAGGACAGCCTCGGTCGGAGTGATGCCGACGCAGGTGAGGCGGCCCTCGCGGAGGAGCATCCGCTCGACGAGCACCTTGAGGAGCGCGGTGAGAGATGCTTGCGGATTGTCTGCGAGCAACTCCCGGAGCGCAGCCGAGCGATGGGCGGTGAGGTCTGCCAGCAGCGTGTCGGAATACCCGCCGCTCTGCTGCGCAGACTTGGGTCGCTCGTCCTGCCGTTCGCTCCGCTTTCGTTCTTCCGGGCGGATGAGGCCGCGGACCACCTTGAGCTGGCCATCCTGGTCGATGCCGATGAGCGCACCGGAGCGCTGTTTCTCCCGTTCGCTCCACACCGTCTTCTTAGCCAGGAGCGTGTCGAGCTCGCCCGAGACCTGCGCCAATTCGGCCTCGGCCTTCGGGTCCTCCTGGTCTTCGAGCGCCGAGACGAGATCGTCATAGCGCTTGGAGAGGCTTTTGACTCGCTTCTCCTCTTTGGCCGGGAGGGCCTGTTCGGTTGCTTTGGCCCGTCCGAACCGCGCCAGACGCTCGTAGTCGAGTTCGGTTGCGACCTCGACCCAGCTCCAGCCTTCGCCTTTGATGGCTTGGGCTTCACCGTCGAGTTTGGCCGCCACCAGCCGGTCGAGGAGCTGGCTGTCCTTGAAGTATCCCTCGCCCTCCTCTTGGAACAGGTCCCTCACGATCTCACCACCCGCTGCCTCATAGGCTTTGGGACCGATGAAGAGCGCACGCCGGTCGCGGCCGTGCACCTGGGAGCGGGTGAGGTATTGGCGGATGAGGTCTGGGGCCGGATCCTTGTATGGGAGACCGAACCAGACCTCTTCCTGGGCGGCCTGGTCGTCGCTCACAGTGAAGGCCATGAGCTGTTCCAGCGTCATCTCATCCTTGCGATACAAGCCCAGGAGCTTCGGCGAGACCGCGGCCAGCTTGAGGCGCTGGACCACAAAGGTATCGGTGACCCCAAACCGGCTGCCGATCTCTCCTGCCGAGTGTCCCTGCGCCTGCAACTTGGCGAAGGCCTCGAACTGGTCCGCGGGATGCAGGGAAACCCGCTCGACATTCTCAGCGAGAGAAAGCTCGCCCAGTGCGTCGTCCGAGCTGCTGCGGATCTGACAGGCGACGGGATAGGTCCGCTTGATCTTGCGACGTTTGGCGAGCAGTTGCAGGGCGGCGAGACGGCGGCCGCCGGCAGCGACGCCGAAGCGCTTTGTCTTGGAGCCTCTCTTTGACGCGAGCGGCGCCACGACGAGGTTCTCGAGAAGGCCATGCGCCAGGATGCTGGCGGCAAGTTCCTCGATGGCCGCGGTCGGGTAGGTCTTGCGGACATTGGCTTTCGAGCGCGTGAGATTGCGAAGCGGTATGGTCTTGAGCGAAGAGCCCATTGTCATTCTCCAATTGTGCAAGGAACAGCCGGGCCGCGAAGCGGTCAGGTGTCGGAGTCAGGAGGATTCCGGACGTCCGTGGCTCATGCTCTCGCCCGGGAGACCCGCGCGCCAGACGCGCAAATATCGCCTAGAGCGATGCCTTTGCTGCGTTGAGTGCTTCAGTCTCAGTAAGCGACCGGCCGCTGAAGGGTTGGCTCGGTGTGCCGTCGATCATAAGCTTGAGATAGAGGTCGTGATTGGGGAGATAGAGAAGATCGCGGGCCTCGAATTTGGGTTCGAACTCACGCGCCAGGACCTGGGCGTCGTTCGGTCCCACCCGAAATGAGATCAACGTGCCGACATTGCCGAGAATGGCGTGCTCGATCTCGGGCTCCATCTGCTTGAGATACTGATTGGCGAGCACCATGCCGACGCCGTATTTGCGCAGCTCCGACATCATGTTGGCGATCATCAGCGTGGTGAAGTTCTGGAACTCGTCGACATGAAGCGTGAACTGCCGGCGCGAATCCGATTCCGCCCGGCTGAACGCGGCAAGGCCGATGGTGGAGACTATCAAGCCGCCGAGCAACAGCGCGCTGTCCTCACCGATCCGTCCCTTGCCGACATTGACGACGAGCATCTCGCCCTTGTCCATCATGGCGCGGAAGCTGAGGGCGATCTTAGGCTCGACCAGGATGCGGTAGAGCATGGGGTCCGCCAAGAGCGCGCCAATTTTGTTCTGAATGGGAGCCACGGCCTCGGCACGCTGGCGGGGTTGGTAGTTCTCGAACTCGTGGCGCCAGAAATTGCGGACCGTCTCGTTTTGGATATTGGCCGCTATGGCTTTGCGAAATTGCTCATCGCGGTACAGGCGCAGGAGGTCGGGAAGCTGCGAGCCGTCGCGCTCCAGCAAGGCATACAGGCTGTTGCGCAGCACATGCTCCATGCGCACGCCCCAGGCGTCGGGCCAGAGCTTCTTGAGGGTCTCAAGCAGTCCTGAGACCGCCAGCGGGATTCTGTCTGCCCGGACCTTGCGAAGCGGGTTGTATCCGTAGGGCTGGTTGGGATCAGCTGCGTTCAGGTAGCGGATGTTTGTAAAGCCTTTAACCCTTGCAAATTCTATGATCGCGTCGGCTAGATCGCCGTGCGGATCGACCAGGGCGAAACCGCGGCTCGCGACCATGTCCTGCAGCACGAGACTCTTGAGCAGTGTGGACTTGCCGGTTCCGGTCTTTCCGATGACGTGTATGTGAGACAGGCGATCGGCCTGGCGAATGCCAAAGGACCTGGAATTGCCGTGATGGTTTGTGCGCGCGAAATAGGAAACGTCGGCAGAAAGCATCCCCTAAGTGTCTCGGCATCATTCCGCTCGGCAAGACTGGGTGCTATCGCGAAAGGCAATGAGCCCGCCCACGGTCCGCGCGAGAAACGATGGGAGGTTCTTTAAAAAGGTCTCTGACTCTGGAATTTCGCCATGGTATTCAGATGCTCGACGAAGAATTTAGTGCACGCGCAAATCAGCTCTGCTCCAGTTATTAGCGGGGCCCTATTGCACTTTCCTAGTCTTTCTCACTCGACGATGCGCCTTCTTGTGTTTTGCAGTTGGATGGGCGGCGGCGGCAAAATGGGGTGTCGTTGTCTGGGTCACGACAATGGTGCGGTTGCCGGCCTGGTCATAGGTGTAATCGATCTCTTTGTTGTTGCTATAGGCCGCCTTCTTGAGACGCCCCAAATTGTCATAGGTGTAGGTGACCGACGCTGCGGCACCTAGCGAGCCCAATAGCGTGAAGGCGATTGCGAGCGGAGCAAGCTTTCTAAGCATGTCGCCACCCAAGTTCGTTGCTTCGCCATACTATCTCATATTGCGCTACCAGTAAATGTTAATTAGGGTGGATTTCGCGGTCGGGTCGAACTGGTTCAATTTCCAGTCAAGTTCGGCATCGCATCGCAAAGCGAAGGGGGCGGCATGTCGAAGGTTCGCTACAAAGCCCGTTCTCATATCGCTACTTGGTTTTTGTTTGCGGGGCTTTCTGCAGCCGCAGCAGCGTCCCTAGAGATATCGGCTGCACACGCAACGACGACTTATGTGCCGTCGGTGAAGATCGGAACGGCAGCACTCATCACTCCGCTCGATGCCGAAAACAAATACAACACGCTCTCGCAATCTTCGACCGACGGGTTGGCTGGACTAAATGGAGGCACGCCAACGCCGGTCGCTCCGGAGATTGTCGAACTCACGCGCGCGCTCAAGAGCGATCCAGATCTCATCTATCAGTACGTCCACAACAATATCCAAACGACATGGATGTACGGTCTGCAGAAGGGTGCGCTCGGCACCGAGATCGACAAGGCCGGTACACCTTTCGATCAGGCCGAACTCATGGTCGCGCTTCTGCGCCAGGCCGGATACACGCCGAGTTACGTCGCCGGCACAATTTATTTGACCTCCACGCAGTTCTATAACTGGACGGGGATTTCCGATGCGCTCGCTGCTTGCGAGATGCTGTCGAGCGGCGGCATTCCGGCGCAAGTCAACGACAACGCGTCCTCGACGAAATGCACCGACGCCTTCACCCAAGGAACGGCCATCACCCATGTGCGCATGGCGCACATCTGGGTTCAGGTCACAATTTCGGGCAGTCACAGCCTGGGATGTTCAGCCCAAGACGTTTGCGTCTTCGATCCGAGCTACAAGGTCTACACCTGGAAGAGCGGCATCAATCTGGCCACAGCGACGGGGTTCGCACCCGGCGCGGCACTTTTGGCCGTAACCAGCGGCATGCAAAGTGGTAATCGCACAAGCGGCGGCGCCAACGTTCCCTACGTCAACACATTGAATGCCGGGCAACTGGATTCGACGCTGCAAACTTATGCAATCAACCTGCTGAGCTACATCCAGACCAATCATCTGCAGGGCGCGCAGATCGAGGACATTGTCAGCGGTGGTGTGATAGTTCCGGTCAACACCTCTGCTCGCCAAACGACGCTGCCGTATGCCGATCCTTCGCCGCCGTACACGGCGCACGTCTGGACGCCGTCGACAAGATACAATGCAATCCCCGATCCGTACCGCGTCACTCTCGAAGTCACGGGAAAGTCCGACCAATATCCGAGCGGCTTTGCCGTCGATACCACGATGTTCGATGCAACTTTCTATGCCGACGAAATCTATGGCCGGCAGCTGACGATTGATACGGATTTCCGGAGAGGTGGAGTGGTCATTCAGCATGACTATCTCCACTATTACGCGCAGCTGATGCTCGACAATGCCGGCTTTGTCGCGCTGCCTGCGTATACATATTCCTTGCCATCGTCCTATGGCGATACCACTGCGCGCGGGGTTCCTACCCATGTAATCCTGACTGTCTCGCATCCGTATGTCGCTTCTGCCGACGGAACGCCGACCACCCTTATGGACTACATGGATGCCTTGATCGACAAGCCCATCGTCCTCATTACGCCCGTCGCCATCGTCCAGGGCTGGGGCGAGGCTAGCCCGGCAATGCTCGCGAAGTGGTCTGACGAGGCAGCGTCTGACAGTTCACTGCCACCTGAGTTCACCCAGCCATTATGTCCGAACGGCGTGGATCCTTGCCCAAATCTCTATCAGCAGCCGACTGGCAATCTGGAGCGTCAGAAGACTGCCGCGTCATGGCTCGCACAATTAAGCCGATCCGCTAAATTGAACGCAGCCGTCGCCAATTCAGTGACCGCCTTGCATCACGTGTTGGGCTTTGTCTACGGAGACAACCTCCCCGTGATTCCAACTTACAACCGAGGCGTCGTCGATTATCATCCGGATTTTGTAGAATCGGACAACTTCAACCGCGTAGATGTGGATGCGGGCGTCAGCGTGACCAGCAAAGTCGCGAACGCGACCACGCGGCGCGCAGCGGTTTACTCCATTGCCGCGACCAGCGCCACGATCGAAGGCAGTATGGGCAGCCAGCAAGCCGATGCTCCCGACACGTCTTCGACTGCCACGCGGTTCGAGTGGAACAACACACCGCCGTCTGATCACAGTCCCTTCGGCCAAAACCCCGCAGGATTGGGGCCGCAGGACTTCCTTCAATTCAATAGCAGTACAATTGCCGGAGCACCCGGCTTGCTCCAGGTCGAAGGCCAGACTTCCACAACAAACGACGGCATTTCCAACGCCGGCGATCCGCCTGAAATCGGCATGAGCGAATTTAACGCGTGGCTCTCTACGTTTACGACGGAGATCACGAACTACGTGAACAATGGCTTCACAGTCTATGCCGGACGCGAAGGCTTTCTGGGTCCAGGACAGCGCGCCGGCATCTATACTCCCGACAGCAAGCACAGCACCTATACGCACTTTCCGACCAAGCAGAGGGGGGCAGCCTTCGTCGCGGTAAAGCTCGACGCGAACGGAGACCCTACGGATATCGCCCATATCGTGATGTCGCTGAATACTGCCTTCGACGGGACCATGGTCGCAACGAAGGGCGGGGGCGGGGGCGATCAACCTGATAAGAGCACAACCTACAATCCGGCCCAGGCGGCGGACATTCTCAAGTCCCGCTTTGTCGATCGATCGCACGCGCTCGGGGTCAACTTATCAAATGGATCGCTGGCCTATTCCAGCCCGGTGTCGCTAAGGGTCGGTAACGGGGGATTTCCGTACGAACTCACTTCAAGTTCCGCCTGGCATGCCGGTGTACCTCCAACGTCACAATTTGCACCGCCACCGCCAACTCAGCCCACGGCAGGCTGGGCGCACAATTGGCTTAGCAAGCTCGCACTTTCGGGCAGCGGTATAGAAGCACTCGGCCAGAGCGATATTCGGGCCGCTACCGGGGCCATCGTCACTTTTTTGGTGACGCAAGACATTTATGCGGGCTCCATCTCCCCGCAACAGCAAGTGGCAGCCGTACTCACGCAGTCGTGGTGGTCACACCAACTCACCGACAATGTCGTGACGGTAAGCATTGGCGCCTCTACGACACAGTTCGTGCAAGTTCCCGACGGTTCCTGGGTCGCTCCCGGTTCGGGCTTTGCAACGCTGACACAAAATGGGACCCGCGTACCGTTCGAGTATATCTGCGGCCTGTATGCTGCACCCTATGCGATGTCTCGCGGATGGGATGACACCAATGTTTCCTTCTATGTTACCAATGTCCATGGCGATGTGCAGCACTTTGGCTATTGGGTCAACGACTACCCTATTACTGATGCTAGCAATTGCGGCCAAGCCAAAGGATTCAGATTGACGCAATGGGCGTTCCTGCAAGGAATGTCCGTTACTCCCGTATACGCCAATTCCGGTCCGCACACACTTGATGCATTGATCGAAGTCGACAATTCGATCGGCCGGAAGCTCACATTCTCAGGCAATACTGTGACGAACGGCCTTTCGAACTTGGACTCACGCTCCATTACTCTCGGAACTACGTCTCAAGTAGACCCGATGCAAAGAACTACGTCGTTAGCATTTGTCGGACCCTATACGACAAGCAGCACGCAGCGCCCGGTGCCTTACACCTTACTTTCCACGGTAACGACTCCCGAGCACCCGTCTCAGCCCAATATTCAGTACTTTTACGATACACTCGGTAGAGTAAATCAAATCAAGGATGCCGTTGCGATCCAACAAGGCGGCCGCAATCCTTTTAACTTCTACATCGCGGACGGTACCCGCGGCGAGCGTGACGATCCGCTCTCGCAGCCTTATACCGTTGTGTACGATGTGTACGGCCACCCTTCGCGATTCATAGACGAGGTGGGTGCAGAGACAGACGCATTGTTCGACTCCCGCGGGCGCGTCTTGAGCTACATCTATCCCGAAGGCGATTGCGAAGCCTTCGCCTACGACAATCAAAACAACACCACTGACTTTTGGAAAGTCGATACAACGTCGTCATGCAATACAGCGGCGTCGAGTACACATGTACTACACATGTCGGCTAGCTGGGACCAGACTTGGAACAAACCTCTCACCATAACAAACGCCCGGAATTTCACGACGACACTGACTTACTACACCAGCGGCAGCGGTGCTTCGTTGATGCACACCGCCGCCAGGCCCACGATCACGGAAGGGACGCCAGTCTACATCTTCTCTTATGACGCGACAGGCAAACCAATAGACGTCACAGGTCCAACTGGAATTGTTCGACACAATATCTACGACTCCGCGGAAAATCTTTCGTCCTCGATACTCGATTACGGAACCGGTCGCCTAAATTTAACAACTAGCTACAACTACGACCCACAGGGCGACACGGTTTCAATTGCGGACCCACGCGGATTTGTTACCACCTCCATCTTCGACAATGATCGGAAAAAAACGGAAGATGACCATCACAATGGAGATGCGAACGCATCGCTCAATGCGGCCACGCAATCAGCATTTGATGAAATTGGGCGAATTACTGACACCAAAATTGGTACCTCGTTTTCAGGAACGACGGTGACCGCTTGGCAAACGATGAAGCACATTACCTATACCCCAACCTCCAAGCTGGCCACGGTCACGGATGCAGATAGCCGGACCACGTCGACCTTTTATGATAACGCTGATCGGGCACAGACAGTGAGCGACCCCCTCGGCCGCAATGTGCACTATGTGTACTGTGCGCCGGGAAACACCAATTGTGCGGCCAATGCAGTGAAGACCGAATATCGGGGTTGGGTATCGGGATCTGCGTGTTCTAGCGTCGGGACCGACCAGGAATGCTATCGGCGACTAACCTATTTTTTGGATGGCGAAGAGAAGACCGTTAAGGACGCGAACGGCAACACAACTACATACGCGTATGATGGTTTTATTCGTCTGAAGAAGACAACTTTCTCAGACAATTCCAGCGAACAGGTTCCGGTCTCCGGCGGCTACGACGCCAGTGGCAACGTACTGAAATGGATTAATCGCAATGGCCAAACATTGACTTATGCATACAATTCGCTGGATTGGATCACCCAGAAATGCGTGCCAAGTGCGGGACAGACAATCTGCTCGCCTCCTACAAATCCAGGTGTAACGACTTCGTGGACCTACCTCCTTGACGGTCGAATTGATGTGCTCTCGGACAGTAATGGCACCGGTAACGTAATTGACTACGGATACGATACCGCCGGCCGCATGACCTCTGTGGTAACCACCATTCCAGGCCTCACAGGCACTAAGTCAGTAAGCTACGGGCTCGACGCCAACGGCAATCGAACTGAACTTGTTTGGCCGGATGGTTATTACGTCGGCTACTGTTACGACAGCTTGAATCGAATGACTGCGGCGATGGAGAATTCTACGGACTCGGGCTGCGCTACAAATCTTTTGGCAACGTACCAATATAACGCGCTATCACGCCGAACAAACATTACCTACTCGGGTTCCGGGGCCCAAGTTCAAACTCCCGATCCAAGCTCATATACCGCCGCCGGTGATCTGTTGAATATGGCGCATATTTTCCCTGGGGGCACGAGCAACAACAACACGTTTGCCTACACCTACACAAGCGCGCACCAAACCAACTCGATGTCTGCGAGCAACAGTGCGTGGCTCTGGCAGCCGCCCGGTAATAATTCGACGAGCTACACAGTGAACAACCTCAATCAGTACCCGACTGTGGGCTCACAGACCACGGGAGGCACCAATTGCCAAGGCAATAGCCAAGGCCTTTCCTATGACTGCGATGGCAACCTCACATTCGATGGAACACATACGTTCACCTATGACGGCGAGAACCGGCTTCTGACAGCCAGCGCTACCGGAATCGCAGCGAGCTATTCCTACGATCCACTTGGTAGGCGGACAAAGAAATCTGGGTCCGGCGTAACCACCACCATCTACCTTTCGGACGGTACCGACGAGATCGCCGAATATCCTGCCAGCGGCCCCATAAGCGCGCGCTATATCCCGGGGCCAGCCAGTGATGAACTAATCGCGATGATTATCGTAACAACGGGAGCCAAAGAATTTTTCCATGTCGATAAACAGGGTAGCGTTTTCGCTATGTCCGACTCGAACGGCAACATGATGGAGGGTCCTTACAGTTACGATCCGTACGGCAACTGTTTCAGCGTCGGGGACACATGCACGGGCTCTGGCGAGCCATATCGATTTACGGGACGTCGGTGGGATTCGGAAATTGGCTGTTATTACTACCGCGCCCGCTACTACTGCCCGGATGACAATCGCGGTGGTCGCTTCCTGCAAGTGGATCCGGTTGGATACAAAGCCGACTTGGATCTTTACACCTATGTTGCGAACGACCCCACTAATCAGACAGACCCTCGCGGTCTCGATCGACTGACGACGAATGGCGGTATTACTTCAGATTGCGGCAATGCGGATGCTTGCCATAGCTATGGAGGTGCAGTGCTGATCGGCGGTGATCTTCTGGCCAAGGCACACGCTGCTATCGCTGCTGGGGTGGTTGTTGCGTTCACTTCTGGCGATAGAGTGAACTACAGCGGGGGAGAAATTCCAGAAAAGGACAGAAGGCAAACCTATAACAGCGCTTTGAATGAGCTCAAAAAGAAGGGGTGGCTAAAGGAAGGGATACCTGGCCTATTCGGAGAAGTTATTCGATACAGCCCGCAATACGCCACTTGGCAATTCACATTTCAAAATGGAAAAGCTGAAAGAGTCGGCGAGCCACAATTCTTTGACACACTTCAACAGGCCTTGGACTGGCGTCGTCAAAACTACGGCACCGCCGTAGCGGGTCTCACCTATGACGGAATCTTTTGGAAATATAGCATCATTTATGCCTTCGCGGCGTATCCGACAAGTCACGAAACCGCGGATCAGAATATGACGCACACGATAAAGCATGAAAAGGGTCATCAAGAATGCGGGGTCTCAGAGTCGTCCGCAGAATACTATGCCGCTCATCGATCGTGCCCGTAAGCAACTAACGGAGGGCGCAATGGTCCGGAAGATGTTGGGGGTGTTTCTTCTCGTAGTCGCTCTTGTCATACCACCGTGTTTGATAGATTTCCGCTCTGAACCTTTTTCACTCGTACCGGGCTCCGAAGACGTCGTAGAGGCGCACGACGTAATCATTCCCATCAAGGTGGTTGAGGTCCCTATCCGCACTAGCACAGGGCAGAGTGCTTGGGTTCAGCGTCAAACCGGACTCTACGCGCGAAAAGGGTGGTCTAAGGAAAGCGCCATATTGCTCGGGATTTTCCTGCCGCTATTTTGCGTTGCGATCTCATTTTTTGTTTTTAGGGGCCGCGTTAGGTCTTAACGTAGTTGAGTCAGCAGCTGCTCTTCCTTTACGATGGTCGACCCAAACGTGGGCGGGCGTCTTGCCCATCGCCCAGGTCAGCGGCGCCGGCATTCCTCCGCCTCTTGATCCATGGGCTGTTGAGACCGCCCATGTCTCAGGGCGGATACCGGCGCGGGGATGCGGAGACGTGGGGACGAGCTAATTGAAGGTTCCTGTACCCCCGCCCTGGGTATCTGAGATCTTCTTCAATAGGCGTACGATGTCTTCGGTTCGAACATCGTTCCGTACTGGCGCACTGAAGCAAGGGTCTGCATTAGTTATGATTTCCTGATAAGGAGTTCGTAGCGTAATTCCTAGCGATTCTCGCGATGCTGCGAGGTTCGAACATACGATTTCGAGCAGTTCGCGCTTTTCGGCGTCGGTCATCGATTCGTAGCGTAGAAGCTTGCGATTGTTGCGTTCGAACATTTCGAGGAGGGTTTCGAAGGGGGAGCGCTCGTCGATATGGGCGAGCTGTTCTTCGAGACCCCGGCGCTCGAGAAGGAGCTGTTCCTTGCGGGCGTTGTAGGTGTCGCGGTCGATGGCTTCGTCGATCAGGAGATCGGTGAGCTTGTTGGTTCGCGCCTCGATCTGGTCCAGGCGTAGCTTAAGAGAGGTGCGCATCGCCTCCCGATCGGCATTTCGATTGCCGTAGATCGCGTCGGCAAACTCGGTCAAGGTGGGCTGGGATGTACTCTGGCTTGTCCCCACATCCCCCTGTCCCCCAAAATCGAAGCGGACACGGCGCAGCTGGTTCAGGATTGCCTGTTCGAGCTTGGCTTCGCTCCAGGACATCCCGCCGCAGTTCTCGGCATGGCAGCGGTAATAGCTATGACCCTTCTGGGACTCGCCGGTGAGCATGCGTCGGTTGCAGCTCGCGCAGTTCACCATCTGCCGGAAGAGGAACTGGTGCTTCTTGGCTTTCGGGGCGCTCTTGCCGTCGATGATGGCTTGGACGCGGTCGTACAACGCTTTCGAGATCAAGGGTTCATGGATGCCGGCATAGGTGTCGCCCTTGTTCCTGAGCTTGATCACCCCGCAGTAGAAGGGATTGCGCAGGATGGCGCTGATTGTCGTGAACGAAAGGGGCTTGCCGGATTTGGTGCGCAGTCCCTTTTCGTACATCTGGCGAGAGATGGTGCGGAGCGAGACCGTATTGCTGCCATAGCGCTCGAACAGCTGCTTGATCAGGGGACCGGTGTTGGGATCGATGATCTTGACCTTGCCGCCGCCTTGATTGAGGTAGCCCCAAGGGGCCGCCCAGGGATAGAGGCCCTGTTTGAGGCGGCCGTACATGCCTTTTTTCACTTCTTCCCGGAGATTGCGGATGTAGCTCGCGGAGACGGCCGCGATGATGTCGGCGGACAGACGTCCTCCCGTGGATGCCAAGTCGAAATTGTCACTCACAAAGCGCACGTCGACCCCGCGATCGATAAGGTCGGCGATATCGGCCCAGTCCCTTAAGTTACGCGCGCTTCGGTCGATCTTATGGATGATGAGCCCTTGCGCCTTGCCGGCACGGATCTCCGAGAGCATGCGCGAGAACGCACGCCGGCCTTGGTGAGCGGCCGTCTCCATCTCTTCGATCCATTTTGCGATGGCGAGGCCGTTCTTGGCGGCATAGGCCTCGATGGCGCTGCGCTGTTCGACCAGGGACACACCGCGTTCGCCTTGTTTGACCGTGCTGACGCGCGTGTACGCGAAATAAGCCTTTTTCATATTAGGGTGATGGGAGACTCCGAATCTACCGCACCCGCCTCGTTCTGGCGAATCGCAGCCGGGGATTGCCTGCTCAGGCGTTCGTTGACGCGAATGACGAGATCGACCAGCCGGAACAGGTTATCGCGCGCGGCTTCGCGCGCTTCCTCTGAGGCGTCAGGCATATAGCGGTTCAGAATGGCATCCCCGGGACGATGTTCGGACATGGCCCCACTGTCCTGATGCGCAGACGGAGCGCCAAGCGGTGTCATTATCGCCCATCTCGATAGTCCATGGCTTGTGGTCTCTCTTGTTTCTTCCAATCATCGCCTGGAGCGTTATCCACGTTCCTTGAGCAAGCAGACCTTCCTCTTAGGCTGCATCCATGCCACCCCCAACGCCGGCGGAAGCCAGACCCGCAGTCTCGTTTGTCGAGGACGGACTGATCGTCGAGCTGCTGTACGACCCCAAGGCCAGGAAGACGGCCTTTGCCGTCTGCCGCGATGGCCGCACCGAGATCGCATCCCAGGTCCGACTCCCCAGCGGTCAGACGCTCGTTCCATACGCGCCCGACAACAACCTGATCGACAGGGCCTGTGTCCTATTGCCGAGCCAGGTTGAGTCGGCCGCGAGCCGCGAACAGCTCCTCGCCGACGTGCAGGCCTATCTTCACCGCTATGTGGACCTGTCGCCACGCTTCGAGCGCCTGGCGGCCCACTACATCCTGCTCAGCTGGGTGTACGATGCCTTCAACGACCTCCCCATCCTGCGGCTGCAGGGCGAGTACGGCACCGGCAAGACACGGGCGCTGGTCGCGCTGGGTTCGGTCGCCTATCGCGGCTTCTTCGCCTCGGGCGCTTCGACCGTCTCGCCGATCTTCCATACGCTGGACCGCTTCGGCGGCACACTCGTCCTCGACGAGGCCGATCTGCGCTACTCCGACAAGACCGTGGAGCTGGTCAAGATCCTCAACAACGGCACGGTTCGGGGACTGCCGGTACTCAGAAGCCTCCAGAACCGACACAAAGAGTTCAATCCGACCGCCTTCAACGTCTTCGGACCCAAGATCATCGCCATGCGGGGCCGCTTCCGGGACCGAGCTCTTGAGAGCCGCTGCCTAACTGAACGCATGGGCGGGCGCCCGTTGCGTCAGGATGTTCCCGTGCAGCTTCCCGACGCCCTCAAGGAGGATGCGCTGCACTTGCGCAATAGTTTGCTGGATTACCGGATGAGAAACCTTGGGGCCGTGATTGTCGATGCCTCCCGTGCTGTCGAGGGGATTGCGCCCAGGCTCAATCAAATGGCCCTGCCGCTGCTCTCCCTCATGGACGACGCCACGGACCGGGAAGAGTTTACAGCGCTGTTACGGGAGGCCAGTGCCGCTCTGGACGCGGAGCGCGAGAGCGACCCCGAGAGCCGGATCCTGGCAGCGCTGGAGCGCCTTGAATCCAAAGGAGCGCCATCCATCCCGTTACATGCGATTGCGCGAGAAGCGAGCGCCGATGGCCAAGGCGGCGCCCTCTATGCCCGCGAAGCCGGACGATACTTACGTGATGGCGGCATAGTGCTTCACAAGAGCCATGGCAGCATTGTCGTACAAAACCGACAATACATTGACAAAGTAGCATAGTGTGTCATGATAGATGTGCGGTCTTGGCTGCGCGCGAATAAGTTCTGAAGTTGCGCGCTTAATCGCTCATAATATCGCCCCCGGCGATATTTGCTCGTCTAGTCCCATTTTGTACGACCTGCGACCATCACGCCGCAGCACTATGGCGTTGCGCCCCAATCGGCTTCGTGCCTACCGAAAACGCTCTGGCCTCTCGCAGGCTGAGCTTGCGGCGCTGCTCGGCCTGCGCTCGCAAAGCGTTCTGTCGGAACTTGAGCTTGCCAAGACGCGGCCTCGATCGGAGGTGCTTCTCGGCTGTGAACGCATCTTCGACGTTTCCGCGGCAGAGCTCTTTCCGGGATTGGCGACCCGCGTTGAACGCGCAGTGCTCAGTCGCGCCGCGCATCTTGCCGGCCGGACTGGCGGGCGCAACGCGGAGCGCAAGCGGACCCATATTGCTGCAATCGTTACCCGGCTCAGTCACTCAACCCTATGAATCATCCCGCCCTCGTTCTGGGCGTGCATCCCACCTCGCGCGGCTTCGGCTGGGCGCTCTTCGAGAGCCCGGCGCGGCCGCTCGATTGGGGCATCGTCGAGATCAGATCCGACCGCAACGCGGAGACGCTGAAACGTGTCGAACGCCTCCTGCATCAATATCAGCCCCAAGTGCTCGCGCTCGAACAGTTTGACCGGGAGCCTGCCCGTCGCGCAGGGCGCATCAGGAAACTCGGAGCCCAGTTGGTCTCGCTCGCGCAGAAGAACGGCATCAAACCTGCGATCCTTGCCCGTTCGGCAATCGGAACCGCGATTACGCGAGAGCCAAACGCTACCCGATACGAGATCGCTCAAGCGATCGCCCGGGATTTTGACGCTCTCCGGCACCGTCTGCCGCCCAAGCGAAAGCCCTGGGAGAGCGAGCGTCCGAACCTGTCCCTCTTTAGCGCCGCGGCCTGCGCGCTGACCTGGTTCACGGAACTCTAGCTCCATGATGGCCGGCCCCGATCCAGAAACCCTCCCGCGTGGAGGGGAGCACCGAAATCCTTCGGTGCTCCTAACCGCACAGGAGAGTGTCATGCAGGAACACCGTCAAAAGCGGGCCAGCATCTATCGCGAAATCACCGACAAGATCGTCGCCATGATCGAAGCGGGACCGGGGATCTTCAAGGCGCCCTGGCACCTGCCGCCGGGAATGGCGATCCATCCGACCAATGCCTCAACCCACGCCGAGTACCGGGGCATCAACGTCCTCGGCCTCTGGATTGAGGCGACCTTGAAGAACTACGTCTCCAATCTCTGGGCCAGCTACCGGCAATGGGGCTCAATGGGCGCCCAGGTCCGCAAGGGCGAGAAAGGGGCTTTGGTGGTCTTCTACAAGCGCATTGAAGCCACGGCCCCGGACGAAACCGACCACGAGCGTACTGGCACGCTTCGGTACGTCGCCCGCGCCTCCTACGTCTTCAATGCGGACCAGGTGGACGGCTACACCCCGGCGCCGGCCCCGATCGCCACCTTCAACCAGATCGAGGAGGTGGAGGCATTCGTCGAGGCCATCGACGCCAGGATCGACCACGGACACCCGCTGGCCAAATACCGCCGAGTCGAGGACCGGATCGAAATGCCGGACCGCACTTGGTTCGTGGGCAGCAATGGTCACACCGCCGAGCAGAGCTACTACGCAGTTCTGCTTCACGAGCTCATCCATTGGACCGGCGCCGAGCACCGTCTCAATCGCGTCTTCGGTGCCCGGTACGGCGACCATGCCTATGCGTTCGAGGAGCTGGTGGCGGAGCTCGGTGCGGCTTTCATGTGCGCTGCGTTCGGAGTGGCGACCGAGCCGCGGCCCGACCATGCCGCCTATGTGAAGGAATGGCTATCGGTTCTGAAGGACGACCCGCGCGCCATCTTCACGGCGGCAAGGGAAGCGCAGAGCGCGTTCGAGTACCTGAGTTATCTTGCAACACGCAACGATGCGGGGCAACCATCGAAGGATGCCTGACCCAAGGCCTCGACGAAATGTCGAGGCCTTCTTGTTTTGCGGAAATTAGATGGGTTTCCGCGCGATCACCTGGATTTCAATGCAGGCCCCCGGAATCTTCGACCCGAGCCAGCGGTTGAACTGCCACCACCAGCGGCAATTTTCCAAAGGACGCAATATGCCGCCCGAAATAATGCGGAAGCCTCGCGCTTCATTAATTTCGAGGTTCGTGTACTGACGCAGCAGCCGCTTGAAGGTGACAAGCGAGAACGCTTGCACGTGCCCCCGCTGCTTAGGACTGACCTGCATACCGTCGATCATCGCTACCATGGGCTTTCTCAGCAAGTGGCAGCCGTGCGGAAAGATTGGCACGCCGACAATGAGGGTGCCACCGGGACGCAACACCCGGGCCAATGTCCGAACCGCTACTTCAAGCTCGGACAGGTGCTCCAGGACTTGCTCGCACACCACTACATCGAAGAAGCCACTTGGGATCTCCGGGTACCCCTCCATGAAGTCCCCGATCCAAAAACCCTTCCACTGCTCTCGTTCAGGTACGGCGTGATCGTCCAGGTCGGCGCCGTAGAAGTCGATGTTCGCCGAAGCTGGCCAGGCCTTGAGGTATTTGCGGCAAATGCCGTCGTTCACGCCAATGTCGAGGAGGCGGAGCGGGCGCCCTAAATGGACGTACTCCGCGGCCATTCGCTGGATGTCGAAGGCCAGAGCCTGATAGCGGGCCTGCCTGAGGCTATAGAGCTGAGGGCGGGTGCTATCCACCCCGAAAGCTAGGCCAGTCGCCGGCTGAACGGCGCCGAACTCCGACAGCGGAATATCGAGCATGCCCCCGCACTGGAGGGCCGCCCGTCAGGACGCCCGCCCAGCCCCGATTGAAACAATATGGGGGATTTTGTTTCACCGATCTCGCTTCCGGCCTTGCAACATTGGTGGTGAAGATCAAACTCACCGTACCCACATACGACTTGCAATTAGCTTATCGCCCTCTGAACAGGCGCAGTCAGAGCGTTGGGTGTCCTTTCATTTTCGCTAGCTCTGGCGATACGAAAAAATTGCAGGAACCACGCTCGAAGATCGTCAACACCCTAAATAAGCCTCGTCGCGCCTGCGTTCCCGGGTTGCAATTGTGGATTGCATAATGTATGGCTAAACTTCAACGGTGGCTGTTGGGGGGGCGGATATGAGGAAGGTCGCACTCGCACTATTGTTTGTGCCAATCTTGGCGGGCTGCCCATCTTTGCCGCCACCGCCCGTCTCAAGCCAGGTTTTGAACATGCCAACGCTGCCACAGCGGCAATCCAACTGGTGCTGGGCCGCAAGCGCAGAAATGGCAATGCGCTACTTGGGCCTCGATGTGCCCCAATGCGTGCAGGCTAGTTATGAATTCCGACCGCCAAACGACGGCAGCCCGGATGTTGGCCGTAACAAGTGCTGCGATGCGCCGTCGACGAACTGCAATCAAGGGGGATGGCCCCAGTTTTCTACGTATCATTTCGACGCTTCTAACACATCAAATGCGCCGCTGAGCTTTGAGCAAATCCGGACAGAGATCGACGCCAAGCGGCCAGTCCTGTTCAGCTGGCATTGGGTTGGCAACGGCGGCCACATGATGGTGATCGTAGGCTATGTGACGATTGGCAACCTTCAATACGTAGTCGTCAACGATCCCGAGCCATATACGGACCTCAATGAGCCCGATGGTGGTACCCGAACGACCATGAGCTATGAAACCTACGTGAGCGGCTGGGACCATACCCATTGGAACGACTACTACGACATCCATTTCCGGGGGTGATATGCGTATCGCACTGATATTTTGCGCTACCTGTCTAGTTACGCTCTGCGTTGGTTCGACTACGACGAACTCCGCCGAACCCGGCGACGTGCGCGTGACAGCGGCTTCGACGACAGCACAAAGGCAGGCTGCGGAGCGAGGGCTCGCAGCATTGCAGGCGCTGGTCGCGACCGCGCCAAATGTTGGCCTCGGCTTCGCAAAACCCGAGGACGTGCGGCGCGCCAAGCTCGAAACGCCTCTACGCGTCTACCTTGTCCGGCTAGACGCCTTGCAGGCGATGAACGATCGAACACCGCTGAGCAGCCTTCTGCTCGATGCACGGCGCACGCTGTATCCTGTTACAGTCGATGGTCGTGTTGTTTCGGGACTTTTTGCCCAAGAGAACAACGGTACTTGGACGGTACAGCAGTTCGGCGAGGCCGCACTAGCCCGAACGTCCGATGCGCACCGGCGCAGCGTCAACGACATTCTGGTCTGGATACCGGCAGCAAAATTGTACTTCGTCGGCAGCGGCACTGGCAACGCGCTTACATTGACGCCCTTGGTGAACGATCCGCGCTTCGGCTTCGCGGTCGACCAGAATATGCCGGCACGAGCCGTTCTCGAGCGCGTGGCGCACGCAATGGCTGACTACAACGGTCTTCCGCAATAGGGGCGCTGCCAAATCGTCCTAAATATGTGGTGGCCAGCCTACCAACGGACTCGGACTGCGACCGTTCCGCTCACTGTGGAGCGCATCCAAGCAATTCATCAATGCCTTCCCATGTTCGCCTCACGAAATCTCGCTGCTCGGCGCCCAGGACTGTCGTGTAGATGAAAGTTGTTTGGATGCGCGCGTGTCCGAGGCAACGTTGTATTAGCTCGATAGGAACCTCTTTGATCCGCGCATCGACGGCAAAGGCATGCCGAAGCGCCTTAGGCGTGCGAAGCCACGGGGGGAGGTCTGCCAGCTCTGCAATCATTTTCGCGCGCCGCCACGCTGTCGAGCGACTGAAAGTCCAGAGCCGTTGTCGCGGAGCGCTGATAGGTTGCCGCTTTGCCGCTCTCCAATGGTGAACACTTTCCAGATGATGGAAAAGTTGCTGCGGCACGGGAACGGCGCGAATGACGCCTTTCTTCCGGCGCTTCAGCGTCTCAATATTTATGGTTCCGTTCGGCTCGTCCAGATCCTTTGGGGCCAACGCGAGTGTTTCAGAGACGCGCGCGCCCGTAGCCATGAGCACTGAGCAGAACGTTGCCGTTTCCCCTCCCACGCTAATCGCGGCACGAAGAAAGGCTATGCGCTCGCTTGGTACCAGGTATTTGCGGCGCCCCTGAGGGTCGAAAAGCGAGTATTCCATACCGCTCTTTTTCTTTTCCCAGAGCGGCCGTCGTCCAATATTGCGTATTGACTTGCCTAAGATGCTTGCAACAAAATCCCCCATATTGTTTCACCAGAATAGCACGCCCTCGCGCGAGCATTTGCTGCGTTCTGAACAATATCTGCAGGGTATTTAGTCAGCTTACTGAGTATATATGCGTGGTTGTTCGGGGGGCACGCGTCCCGTTACTGGTGGTTTGCTCATATCAAAGCTATATTTGCACCGCATGCTTCGCACTGCATGTGATTTCGAGGAGTGATCGTGGTGGCCGGAAACAGAGAGGTTGACCTCAAAGCCGCGATCAATGCGATTTCGGACGTGATCCAAAATCGGCCCCGGCCGCTGAGGGAGTTTGACCAAATCTATATGAAGGCTGGCGACATGGTGATGCAGAGCGAGCTCATCGCGCGCTGGACAAATGGCAAGCGGGTCGCCTTCATCGGAGATGGCGACGCGATCAGCGTTTCCATCGCATATCTCCACAAGAGGGGTATCTTCGAATACGGCCCGTCGAAGATCGTCCTCTTCGACTTCGACGAGCGCATTTGCAACGCAGTCAAACGATTTGCTGACAAGGAACGGCTCGACCAGCTCGACGCCGAGTTATACAACTGCTTGGAACCATTCCCCAAATGCGGCCAGTTCGATGTGTTCTATACGAACCCGCCCTGGGGTGCGAGCAACAACGGCGAGAGTGTAAAGGTCTTCGTCGGCCGGGGTATGGAAGCAATAGGCTATGCCGGCGAGGGCGTGGTTGTGATTGCCGACGATGAAGAGCTTGCGTGGCCGAAGGTCGTGCTACAGGCTGTGCAGAGATTTGGGCTGGAAAACGGCTTCTTCGTACAGAAGATGATGTCCCAACTGCACGAGTACCACCTGGACGATGCGCCCGATCTGAGATCATGCAATCTCTTGTTCAAGGCGGTGTCTGGAAGCAAGACGGCAAGACCGAGCGTTGCCACCCCACAAGAGGCGTTGGAAAACTTTTATGGGCGCGAGAACCCGCCTCGCGTACTATACGTGCGGGAGAAGAAGCGCGTGGACTACGGCAAGGCAAACGAAGACGAGTATTCGTTCGAGCTGTTGGATGGTGCGAAATGAGAAATGCACTCCTCAATGATCGGACTGGCATACTTTACATGAAGGTTGGCACACATGCGCAGGAACCTCTGGACGCGATCATTGCGCGAAAGGCGAAGGAAATCGAAGACGAGGGATTTGCGCTCTGGGGCTATGGCGGAAACACCTGTCATCCAAGCACCATGGTGCAACCATTTGGCCGCATTTTCGAGAAGAGAGGTGGTCGCATCTTGCTGTGCATGCAGGAAATGAACTCGTCTCATTTTGCCGAACAAGTGCGCGCAGACGCTTATTCCGTCGATGGCATCACATGGCAGGATATACCGTCTGGCATCAACGTCCTTGGGTCACGTTATGCGCTGAAGATTAGAGACTTGCGCAAGGTAGACGAGGTGCTCCCCTTGGATCGCACGATCGTGGCGGTGGGTAACAGCCAAGGTCGTCAGGGAAGCCGATATATCCAAGGTCGGGTTGATAAAGCCTGCCTGGAACTCAGCCCAGACGCCGAGGCCACAGACGAAGATGACGAGCGCACGGTTGGTATCAATCTCGTGGCCGAGATAGAGCAGCCCTATGCTTTTTTTCTCAAAAATCGGACATGAGAACCTTTGGCGCATCTGCGCGCAGTGCTGCGACGTAGCTGTTGAGTGCGTCGAGCCAATCTCCCACATTTGCTTGCGAGCTATGGCAAGCGAAGCAGATGGACGCCGATTTATCGACGTGACGTTCTGAACATACGGCGTCCCGTATGGCAGTCGTGTCGCCCGTGCCAAGCAACGTGATGAACAGCTGTTCGAGGCAGGCAATTTTCGAGATAAGAGCGGATGGGGCTGGGACGATCTCAACAAGCGCTTCTAGAGCCCGAATTGCCCTCTTATCTCCTGTTACCAGCAGCGGGATAGCGCGAACAATCACGATCGCGGCGAGTTGGCTCTCGCCCGCGTCGAGCGCCAGGGCCATCTTTTGCGCCTCGAACTCCAGGTCTGCCGCCAGTTCACCTTCTTCGCTTGTAGGTTCCAACAGCGATGCGGACTGGAGGAACGCGAGGAACCTTGACTCCGCCACGATCGGGCTCTGCTCTAGGGTTGCTCTCTTCAAACGTGCCAACACGGTGTACTTAGTCGAACCGAGAAGCGCAGCATTACCGTCACCACAAATTAAGCAGGCGGTCGCTTGTTGGAGCAGCCCGTAGGCCGAGCATTTGACAAGAACGTCGGCGTCTAGCGCAACGTCAGGCATGGCGATCAATTTCAAGCACAGTCTGGAGAAACCGCGCCATTTCGTCAGTTAATTCCGACCAGTTGAGGGACCGCCCGACAACGCCGTTGATGGCCTGCCAGATGTTTGCCCCATCTCCGTAGATATACTTCAATGCGCCATACGCTTTATTCCATCTGCCGGTGTTGTGGCCGAAACACAGCGCTATGGTTCCGGGTTCGATTGCCAATCCGCCGGCCGATTGAATCGCGACCTCGGCAAGTTGCCTAGCCAAAAAGGACTTGGTTTCTGTCGTTATGACGGGCTCGGGAGAACCCGTGAGCAGTTCGAGCGCAAACCGATCGGCTGCGGTCTCTTCGTCGTCAACATTGTCCTTGTCCGTTCGCAGGATGTCTCCCACGTCCACAAGCGCGCTTTCATTGGCGAGATGCCCGGCGGCGATATGGCCGAGTTCATGAGCGATGTAGAAGGCCACGGGTGCGGGATACTTTGCTCGTTGGCTAAGCAGTATCGCGTATCGCTCCCCGACGCGGACGGCCATCGCGGCCATACGCTTTGCCGATAGCGGGAAAACTCTCAGGTAAGCAACGGGAATGCCCAGCGACCAACAGGCACCTACAATGTCCGGAAGCCGCACAAATGGCTGGTGCTCGAGTACCGCTCTGCGCAGCGTCGCGGCGGACCAAGGAACGTATGCCTCGTCGGAATGCGAAGCGGCTATGAGAGACCGGGCTATCGTAGTGCCGAAAGATGCGAGAGCGCCTTGTTCAAAATCTGTCTCCGCAGAGAGCCGCTTATATTTCGTGCTATCCCGCCAGACGAACGTTGGTGGTTCGTCCCGCATCATGGACCGGGGATCTAGGCCGAGCTTTCGAGCCAGAGAGAAACGAAGTTCGTTGCGAGCCGAGGCGGACGCATCGGCATCATCGTCCCACCATTCCGGCCAAGCCGCGTTTATCGCCGACTGGGAAAAACCAGAGGCGCGCAACGCAGTCTTCAGCTCTTTTCCGGTCTTCGGCAACTGCGAATCAGCTCCTGGTTCGCTTCGTCCTAAACTTCCCGAGCGCGCCGATGACGTCAATCACAGCATCGGCGTGTTCGTCGGTGTTGTCCCATATTCGACGGAACGCAGCGATGACGCGATCCGTAGCCGCATATCGAGCGTCCACGATTTCTGCATAACTGAATAAACGATCACGAGCGGCGCTCCGCCGCATTGGCACGCCCGACAGCGCTCTACAGACCGTTGACTGGCTCACCTTGGCGAGACGCGCCAGGGCGGCCTGGTTCAGGCCGCGCTTTGTCATGAACGCTCTCAGTTGTTCGCCAACCTCTTGCATAACTGCATAATATGAGGATACTACCGTCGATACCAGAGGGATTGCGATGGGCTTGCCGGAGCACTTTTGTTGGACGCGGTTCGGAGCCGAAGCGGGGGAGACTGTCGCGCAGATATTGCGAAGGAAGGAGAAAGAGCGGTTAGGGAACGACGGGATTTTTCTGTGGGGCATCGGAAACGGCATAGGCCCCTCGCTGCGAGAGCTTCTGAAAATTGAGCAATCCCCGACGGTGCTCTTCAGCCCCATCCGAAACCTGCCCCGCGATCAGGACGTATCGCCAGAAATCGTCATTCGTTGGCAAGCTGGACGTGCGCTTGATGGCAAACGGTTCGAGCTGCCACCGGCTTCGGTGGTGACGAGCGGCGCGCGCCAAGGCGTGAAAGTCCATCGGCGTTACGCGCTTGTCTGCCATTCGGAGCGAGCCGTGCAACTTGGCTCACATGGCAACATGAGGCTTTCCCACCTCGCCAATTTTCGAACAGGCGCTAAGGTCGGTTCATCCCAGGTAACTGCGGTAGTTCGATACGATCCGTCGCGGCCAACGGCAGGCCCGGCCTATAGGGTCGCGCTGCGCGCAACTCTTATTGCCCCATACATTGTGGAGCTGATTGATCCAGTCGTCATTGCACCACCCGAAAAGTCGCAAATTGCTGCGTAGATCAACACAGCGCGCTCGCAGTCGCCGCGCAAATCCGCGTGAATCTGCTGAGGTTTACTATCTCCGACCTCGCGTGTAAGGTCGATTATCTGGAAGATTTTGGTCAGACTTCTCAGGGCTATTCGACGGAGACGTGTAATGAACCAGTCGCGTAAAAAACTGATCGAGCGCTACGACTTGGATTTCCTGCGCGAGGAGTATTGTCGCCGGTTTGGACGTACGACCGCCGATTTCGAGGAAGCGGCTCGCGCCCTCCGCACGTTCTTCACGCTCGTCTCGTCCTCAACAAAGCCGTTGGCGATTACGAGCGAAAAAGTGGACGACCTTTGGCACATGTTCATCTTGTTCACGCCTCAGTACCGTGAATTTTGCGATAAGTTTTTCGGTCGCTACATAGACCATCAGCCGAACACTGACCGAACGCCGGTCCCGGCTTCTGCGCTCCTGAACCTCTATCAAGCCCTCGACGAGCAGTTCGGGGAGGTAGACGATTTCTGGCTTCGTGACCTCCCGATATCGGTGCAAGCCAGCTTGCTGAGGAATGAAGTGCCTGACGTAACCGCTCTGAAGTGGTCTGGCTGGACAGGCGTGTGATCGGCGGAATTTTTATTCGAGCTTGCTCAGCATTTTCTGAGCAAGGCCCGTGAGTTCCAGATATCGGCCACGAATCTCGAGAACCGCTAGAAGTTCGGTAAGCGAAAATCCCGCGAATAGAATTACGGGCCATATCGTCCTGACATCGGAGTCGCGGATGCGGAAAGTCTGAAAGAGTTGTCTGACGGTTGGGTCCCGCGCAAATGCACCATCGAGCAAATATAGCCCAATAAGTATCATACATGCGTAGATGAATCGCGTGAATAAGCGGTTCAGCGCCTCTCGGCCCCACTCCGATAGGCACTCATCGAGACGCCTTCCAAGACACGTTATCAGGCTAAAGCGCGGGCCCAACCGAGACCGCATTGCGAGCTGAACCTCATTGACGGTAGGGTCTCTAAAAGGGCATCCGTGTTCGGCGCCGCAGCTCTCGCGCACCTGTCGAACTTCATCTATTTTCGATCTGATTCGTTCAAGGCGGCGTAACACGAGCGGCCCCCACACCGGCAAAACGATTACGGCGATCAGGCCGAAGACCGCCAGAACGTACGTGCTGGTTTTTATATCGGGCCAGTCGAACATGACATCAGGCCGCCGCTCTGCGGGGGCGTCGGCCGATGGGAATGGCAGCGCCGACTATGCCGGAGCCAATCGTGATAAGCGGCACCCAATCAAGGAAGGCTGCACTAAAGGGAGCTACGTTGTTTAGGCTAAGCAGCACGGTGCCCCAACCGCCGACCAATGCGAACAGAACGCTCATAAAGCCGTCCATGCGGCGCGTAAGCCGTCCGCTCTTATCAAGAATGATCGCGTAAACGCCCGGCACCAAAGACATCTGGCCGATCACGGCGAAATAGACCGCCTCAAAGAGGGGAATGTTGTAGGTATGCACGACGTAGAAGAACGTCCCTGCAATAAGCGCGACCAGCAAGATGGTGAGATAGCTTGCGGTCAGTATCCCCACCTCCAATCCGCGCGGCTCAGTAGCAGGCGCCTCGCCTAGCGAATGGGCGCGTAGTGCGGTAGCGAACTTGCCTCTGAAAAACACGTCGCCAACGAGAGACAGCGAAGCCGCAAGAAACAGCCCATCGAGCGTTGAAAGCATCGTGGCGAGAAAGCCAGCGAAAAGCGCTATCGCCAATACAGGGTGCACGGAGAATATGTTGAAGACCGCGCTCAGAACGTTGTCTTGAGTGATGGTCTTTAGGTGTTGGAGGGCGATACCGAGGAGCGCCCCAAACAAGCCTGGCGCGAGGAACACGAGCACGGAACTCTGAATGAGACTTCGGCGGACGTTCCGAACGGACGTGCCCGATCCCGCCACGTCCTGCCACACGCTCATGTCAGCGCCCTGCCAGAGGAAACTGAATAGGACGTTGGAAGCGAGCGCCGCTATTCCTCCCAAGCCGATAATCAAATTGTGGAAGTCCAATTTAAGACGTGGAGCTATTCCAGCCGCTGTGAGCGTGATGTCGCCTGATTTAGCAAACATATAGAAGAGGCAGAAGATAGCTCCGATTACCACCACGTAGGAGATGACGTTGAACGCGGTGTTTACGTTGGCGTTACCGCGCAGACCTCCCCGGATCGTGTAGAGTGCTGGAAGAAACGCTACGACGTACATTCCGTACACGATGGTCGAGCTGTTCAGATGTATCGCGTCCGCAAGCAGCGATCCGAAGATGCTAAACTCCCAACCGGCGAGCGAAGCGAAACCAATGAATGAAGCGATCGCGGCGATAACGCCAGCCGATGGCCCATAGAAATCTCGAAACTGTCCGTGGAGCGTATTTTCCGAGAGAGACAGAAAGCGCTTTGCGTAGAGCGCGAGGAACAGGTAGCCCGCGCAAAAAATCAACTGGATTATGGCAGACCATATTCCGACGGCGTAGCCGAGCCAGGATTGGTATAGGAGACCGTTGAGCGAAAGGGCCGTAGCGAGCATCAGCATCGCTGATTGCCACGGCTTGAGCGCCCGACTGCCCCAATAGAATGAGCTGACGGTGCGCTGACCGCGCGTGCTTCTCGCAAATATGAGAATGACCACGCAAATGAAAAGGATGCCGACTGCGGCTTCTGTCGTGGTACTCATTGCCCCCCACCACGTCTCCATATTTCTACTATAGCATGTTTCCAATAAAAAGTAGCGTGCTGCCTCGGGCGGGTTTTATTGATTTCTGGCAATAGGCTGCTGCCGGCCCACCGCTCCGCCGCCTGCGTCGAATCAGCCGCCTTCATCCGGCGCAAGTGATCATGGAAAGGTGCTATCGTCCTTCATCGTGAAGCCGTTCCCGGTACAATTAAATTCTTAGGACTAATAACGACCGTGCGCTCGTCCGCTTCGAAAACGTGCACATCGTCCGCAACAACCGCGCCAGCGTTGCCGTCAGTTGGTCGTGTTTGGGGCCGTAATGTTGGGCACGCTCGCTGCTCCACTGAGAGCCATGTCGTCGCCCAATGGCACCCAGCGGGACCGAACAGAATTACCGGCTCCAATCCAAGCCGACAGGCGCTTAGCGGAAGCCACAACGCCGCTCGCCCGGAAAACAGGGACCCGCACCTTTGAGCCTTATGAGCAGTGGCTTAGAAGTGCGACCGAGCTTGAGCGGACGGCCGGAGTCACGAAAACGACGCGCTGCGTTTAGGACCCACAACACGAGCAAATTATGCACCCGCACCTCGAGAATTTTCTTTGAATATCGAACTGGGTACCCCTAAAGTCTTTCGGCAAATATTCCGCAATTGGGCATTTGATGAGATCGAGATCGGCAATTCGTCCAGGAACTGTCAACAAACACGTCGGCATCTGGATACGCGTTAGCACTGAAGACCAGGCTCAAGGAGACAGCCCCGCGCACCATGAGGCTCGCGCCCGACTGTATGCTCAGGCGAAAGGTTGGGACGTGCGCGAAGTCTATAACCTCGCGGGCGTGAGCGGCAAATCCGTTGCCGAGCATCCCGAAGCCCAGCGGATGCTCGGGGACATCACGTCGGGCCGTATCGGCGGGCTTATCTTTTCAAAGCTCGCGCGTCTGGCCCGCAACACCCGCGAGCTCCTCGACTTCTCGGATATGTTTCAGGAGCATGGCGCCGATCTCGTATCGCTTGAAGAATCCATCGACACGAGTTCTCCCGCCGGGCGCATGTTCTACACCATGATCGCCGCCCTCTCGCAGTGGGAGCGCGAGGAGATCGCCGCGCGGGTGAAAGCGTCCGTCCCGATCCGCGCGAAACTCGGCAAGCCGCTCTCCGGCCAACTTCCGTTCGGGTACATGCGCAGGGACGGCAAGGTGGTCCCGAACCCGGACGAGGCACCTGTCAGGAAGCTCATGTACGAACTGTTCGCGGAGACGCGGCGCAAGAAGGCCGTAGCGCGGCTCCTGAACGAGCGGGGGTACAAGTCGCCCGCCGGCAAGGCCTGGACCTACACGACCGTCAACCGGCTCCTGCGCGATCCTACGGCCAAGGGCCAGTACCGCCAGAACTACACCACCTCGGGCACGAAGCCCGGCTCCATCGAATACAAGCCCGAGAGCGAGTGGGTCGTGCACGAGGTCGAGCCCATCGTCTCAGTCGAGCTATGGGAAAGCTGCAACGCTATTCTGGAAGGCCAGCGGACGAGCCGTAAGGCTCCCGGCCGGTCGGCCCTCCACCTGTTCTCGGGCCTCACGTACTGCGCCGCCTGCGACCAAAAAATGTACGTCCCGTCGCGCCAGCCGTATGCGTACCGGTGCTGGAAGTGCGGCGTTCGCGTCCCGGCCGACGACCTCGAAACCATCTATCACGCCCAACTCAAGGGCTTCCTGTTCTCGGATGCTGACATCGCCGCCCAGATGGACGCCCTGGACGGCGTGATCGCGGCCAAGGAGGACGAGGTACGGCACCTCGAACGCGAACGCGGGGCCGTCAAAAAGGAAATGGACAAGGCGTATCAGCTCTACCTCGCGGATGAGATTTCCGCGTCCGGGTTCGGAGAACGAAACCGGCCGCTCGAAGCCCGCCTTGCCAAGATCGACGAAGAACTCCCGGCCGCCCAAGCGGCCGTCGACGTGCTGCGGATCAACCGGCTGTCCCGCGACCAGATCCTCACCGAAGCCCGGAGCCTTCACACCCGCTGGCCCGAGCTTCCGAGGGACCAGAAGCGCCAGATTGTGGAGACCATCACCGAGCGCATCACTATCGGGAGAGAGGACATAGACATCCTCCTCCACTACGTCCCGACAGTAGCCGTCGGGACGAACGGGCCGGACGGACAAGCCGTCCAGCCCGGAAAACCAAGGAAAAGCGCCTCCGGCGCAAATGCGCTCAACAAGGCAACGCGGGAATTGGGCTTGGTGCGCGGTTCGCTCGGCGGCACCGCAAGAACGGCGATGGAGTGCGACGCCGCCGCGCGGCAGGCAGCGACGGTTTCGCCGTCGTCGGCTTCGGCGATCAGGATGATGTCGAGCTTGTCTTTGGGATATTGGAGGGCCGACAGCGCGCGCACGAGTCCGGGCACTATCGCCGCTTCGCGATAGAGCGGCACCAGCACGCTGTAGGCCGGCAGCTCTTCCTCCGCGATCTCGAAGGTGACGGGTTTGCTGCGCGCGCCGATGAGCGCCAGCACGGCCCGGAACAAGACCGCCGCGAGGAAGAGAGCCGAGAGCGAACGCACGACGGCGTCGAAACTGGCGAAGGGCGCGTGCGCGAAGATCGCCGAAGCTGCGAGCGCCAATCCCGTCGACACGCAGGCCTGCACCGGCGTCACCACGCGCCGCGCCGAGAGCAGGGGCTGGCTGCGGTCGAGGCCGTAGACCGCCGCTTCGCTGAGCGCGGGCTCCAGGTGCGCGACCGCCGCCGCCATGTGCGCACTGCGCGGGGAGACGCCCCACGGATCCGCGCGCAGGTTGCCGCCGTCCCGCGTCCCGTCCGGACACGGCTCTGCCGTTTTGGGGAAGGAGGTCACCCTGCCCTGGTCGCAAGAGGATCGATGGTGGGGAGGCCACTGGGTTCAGGCCGGCGCGTCCCCACGCCCCGGCGCCGTCACCGACGCAGCCAATGCGCGAATGTCGCGCCTCACACGGCCTGGGAGAACTAAAGGAGGATCAATCGAAGCGGGCAATAAATTTAAGGTTGCAATAGCTCAACCTTTACGATTGGCCAGCGGGTCCGAAAGGGGAACAGCGCCCGCCTCGGCGAAGCGGCGCGCGGATTCCTCCGCTTTGGGATCGGGCGCCGCTTGCGCGATCTGGCGTCCCAGAGCGACGACGTTGGGGATCTCGTCGTCGGCAAGCGCGCGCATCTTTTCCTTGCGGGCAAAGGCCTGTTCGATGAATGGCGCCAGTTCGGCCGCCTTCCTCGCCTGGCGCTCCGCTTCCTTCTCCTTGAACTCGCCCATGATGTCGCGGCCGAACAGCTCCAGCGCCTCGCAGATGTGCTCGTGCCTGTTGCGTCCGCCCTGCTGGATGAAGGCGACCTGGTCGACGCCGGCCTGAGCGAAATTGCGCAAATGCGCGCGCATCTCGTCCGGCGTGCCCATGCCGGCGGTGCCGGGATTGGCGGGCAGATGATCCCGCGCCGCTTCGAAGTTCTTCCAGATGTCGGTACGGCCCGGCTTGTGCTCACCGAAGATGTAGTGATGACCGAGCGCGTAGCCGAAGAAGCGGAAACCGTCGAGCCCGCGCTTCAGCGCCTCGTCGTGGTCCTTGTGCACCGAGAAGCCGGTGACCATCGCGATGTTGGCGTTCACCGCATGGCCGATCGGGACGCATTCCTCTTTCAGGATGCGGTAGTAGTCGTCGACCCAGTGCTTGGCTTCCGCGGTGTCGACGAAGGCGAAGGTGAGCGCACCGATGCCCAGCCGCGCGGCGAGCTTGATGGTCTCGCGGTTGGAGCAGGCGACCCAGACCGGCGGATGCGGCTTCTGAACCGGCTTGGGCACCACATTGCGGCATGGCATCTCGAAATACTGGCCTTTGAACCCGGGATAGGGATTCATCACCATCATGTTGAGGCATTGCTCGACGCTCTCGCGCCACATCTCGCGCTTCTTCTCGACCGGCACGCGATAGCCGCCGAGCTCGAGCAGCGCGGAGGACTCGCCGGTGCCGAACTCGACGCGGCCGTTGGAGACCAGATCCAGCGTGGCGATGCGCTCGGCGACGCGCGCGGGGTGATTATAGCCCGGCGGCATCAGCACGATGCCATGGCCGAGGCGGATATGCTTCGTGCGCTGCGAACACGCCGCCAGGAATACTTCCGGCGCCGAGGAATGCGAATACTCCTCGAGGAAATGGTGCTCGACTTCCCAGGCGTGATCGATGCCGAGCCGGTCGGCGAGCTCGACCTGGTCGAGCGCGTCCTGGAACAGCTTGAGCTCGTCGCCCTCGTTCCAGGGCCTGGGCAATTGATGCTCGTAGAAGATGCCGAATTTCATTTCGCGGCTTCTTTCGGCGTCAGCATGGTCACCGGGTTGTGGTCGCGCACGCTTGCCAGCGCCGGCGAATTGGCCGCCGCGTCGAAGGCCGCCAGGATCATCTGGAACCGCGCCTCGGCGAACGGCTTCATCGCCGGATGGGTGAAGATGTAGAGCTCGTTGTTCCTTACCGCTTCGAGCACGCGGTTGCCGACGATGTCGGGATCGATGCCGGAAAGCACGTTCTGCGCGGCTTCCTCGCGCGTTGCGCCGACACCGGGATCGACGTCGGCGACGCCGCCGTATTTGTCCTGGCGGGCGCGGCCGCTCTCATGGATGCGCGTGCGCACGAAGCCCGGACACAGCACCGAGACGCCGATGCCGAGCGGCGCCAATTGCCCCGCCCAGCCCTCGCTCAAGGCGACGACAGCGTATTTGGTGGCGCAATAGGGCTCGAGCCCCGGCGGCGAGATCATGCCCGCCATCGAGGCGGTGTTGACGATGTGGCCGCCTTCGCCATGGCTCTTGATCAGCGGCACGAAAGTCTCGGCGCCGTAGACGACGCCTTTGAGATTGACGTCGACGATCCAGTCCCAGTCGCGCTCGCGCACCGTGCCGAACGGCCCGCCGGCCGCGACGCCGGCATTGTTGCAGACAATATGGACCTTGCCGTAGGCCGCGACCGCTTCAAGCGCCGCGGTGCGCACGCTGGCGCGATCAGCAACATCGCAAACGACGGGTGTCGATTTCACCTGTTCGGACGCGAGTTGCTCCGCCGCCGCCTGTGCCGCCTTGTGGTCGATATCGGCGAGCACGACGTTCATCCCCGCCTTGCCGAAGGCGCGCGCCATGGAAAGCCCGATGCCCGAGCCGCCGCCGGTGATGAACGCGGTCTTGCCCCGCAGATCCTGCATCATGCTGCTTCCTTCTGGCTGAGATCGTGAAAACGGCGGACCAGCGCCTCGCCGTCGGGACGCGCCCGCAGCATCGCGTCGAACTCGCGCGCCGCGCGCGCACACTCGAAATCGGCATTGGCGACCGCGTGCCAATGCACCATGCCACGCCACACCGGATCGATGAACTCCGCGCCTTTGATCTTCCCGCCGTTCGCGCCCCGCCAGACGAAGCCGCGCATCTCCGAGATCGCGACCGTGAGATAGCCGACATGCGGTGCCTCGTCCTGGCGGATGCGGTCCACCAGATCGGCCGCGTGCAGCGCCACCGCGCGCCGGTCGGCGAAGTTCTGCGGCGCGCGCATCACATCGGTGCAGAAATTGAAGAAGCGCTCGGCGCGCACCTCGATCATCAGCACGTTCATGAGCAGCAGGATCCAGCGTTCGTGTTCGGGCGCGAGCTGCGGCATCAGACGGCCGGTCTCCGGCCGCGCCAGCGACTCCGGCACCTGCGCGTGGGGATAGGCATGCTTGCCGAACAGCATGTCGCGCACCGCAAACCACATCGCATCGTGACCGCCCAGCACCCCGTCGCCGCCCTCGTCCAGCCCGTGCGCGCGCACCAGGCCCTTGTTGAGATGGCCGACGGCGGTCGCGGAAATGTCGTCGTCGATCGCGGATTGAAAATCCGGCGCTTCGGCCTCGGCCAGCATGCGCCCGCGCGCCTCGACCACGCCGGTGACGCTCAAGGAATTCCACAAGGTCTCGCCGAAGCCCTGCGCCAGAAGAAAGCTCTGCTGCGCGACGTTGGGGAACGAGCCGCGTGCCAACAGCGTGCGCGAGCCGTCCACGATATCGTGGCCCCTGGCTTTAAGCGCCTGCTCCCAGGCGCGGATCGCCGGCCAGCGGTTCAGGGTGCGCGGCGAGACATAGCGGCCCTCGCCGTCGAACCCGCCATGCAGCCGATAGCCCGCTTCCAGATGGGGCTTGGCATAGAGATGGTCGGCCAGGATTTCGTCGCGGGTCCAGACGAGCTTGGTCATGCGATCCTCCGGCCCGCGGGCCCCGTTGGCGCTGATAATTTGTCAGGGGGAAGCGGTTTGTCAACCGAAGGGGAGCCGGTGGTCAACAACCAAAAAACGTCATCGCCCGCTTTATGCGGGCGACCCAATTTTCTGTGGTTCAAAAATGGGTCGCCCGGACAAGCCGGGCGATGACGATCTTTTTTTGACAAATAGATATAGCGCGTGCTCCCGCTTACCGCCTGAGCGCGCGAACCAGGAAGCGGGTGAGGTTGTCGACCAGATCCTGGCGTTTGCGCCCCGAGCGGTAGCCTTCGAGGCCGGTCTGGTGGATGGCGCCCAGGATGGCCTGGCCGACGATGTCGGCATCGTAGTCGGCCCACGCGCTGCCGTCGGCGATGTGGCGGCGTACCTGCTCGGCCCATTCGCGGCCCCAGCGCACCAGCAGCGGCACCGCCTGCACGCCCTCGGCGTCGATCACGGCCTCGTCGGTCATCGCGGCGCCGAGCACGCCGGGATGGGTTTCCGAATAGTCGTAGATCGCGTTCAGGCTGGCGGCGATGGTGCGTTCGAGAGAGCCGTCGCTCGCGGAGACCCGCGCCTCGACATAGTGCTGCAGCTCGAGCCGCGCATCCTCGACGAAGGCGAGGAAACAGGCGCGCTTGTCGTCGTAATGCAGATAGAACGTGCCGTGGCCGAGACCCGCCTCGCGCGCGATGTCCTGGGGCCGGGTGGCATGATAGCCGCGCTCGACAAACAGCTTGCGCGCCGCCTTCTTGAGCTTGCCGAGGCTTTCGGGGCGGCGGCGCCCCGGACGCGCGGCGTCCTCCCCCGTCTTCATTGCGGCTTGAACCATGACGGGAGTCTCCCCCGCCCGTCCGCCTACTGTCAAACCACCTGTGTCGGCTATCATGCCGCTGGCAGCCGGGAAGGACACGAAGATGCGCGCAGGCGTTTTTGGAATTGCTTTTGTTGCAGCGCTGATGGCGGGCGCACCCGGAGCGTGGGCGATGGCGACCAGCGGCAGGCCTGTAGCGGCCGCTCCTACCGACGATGCCGCCATCGCCCGACAGCTGATCCAGCACCAGGAATTCGCGGCCGCAATCCCGCATCTGGACGCGGCGCTCAAGCTGCATCCCGCCGACGCCGATATCCTGAACGATCTGGGCTATGCGCACCGCATGGTGAGCGCGGGCGAGGCGGGCGCCGACCGCGAGCGCGATTTCGCCCTTTCGCTCGACTTCTATAACCGCGCGCTCGCTCTCGATCCCAAGCACCGCGGCGTGCACGAATATCTCGGCGAGTTGTATCTGCAGATGGGCAAGCCCGACGCGGCCCAGCATGAGCTCGACGTGCTGGCGACCCTGTGTCCCGAAGGCTGCGTCGAGCGCGAGACGCTGGCCAAGTCCATCGCCGCGCACGCGCCCGGGGGCTGGTAGTCAAGGCGCGCGGGCACCTTATCCGCGACGCAGCGTTCTGGATGGCGGAGGGTACCGCCATGATCCGCAAGCTTCTCCTCACCGCGCTTTCGATCGCTGCCGCGACGCCGGCCGCCGCCATGACCGGCTACAGCCCGGCCGACGAAACCCGCGCCGCGCTCGAATTCCGCATCGGCGCCGACCTCGTGCAGCACCGCCGCTACGACGAAGCGGTGCCGCATCTCGACCGCGCGCTCGACCAGTGGCCGGACGACGTGCACGTGCTCGACTATCTGGCGGCCGCGCATCGCGCCATCGGCGAGCGCTATGACGGCAACACGCGCAAGACCGAGCTCAAGCTCGCCGCCACCTATTATCGCCGCATCCTGGTGGAAGATCTGAACGGGCGGAATTTCCTCGATTACATGGGCGAATACTATCTGAGCCTCGACGACCCAGCCGCCGCGCGCACCGAACTCGACGCGCTGACCAGGGAATGCGCCGAAGGCTGCCCCGAACAGGCCCGCCTCGCCGCGGCGCTTGCCGCCTATGTGCCGCCGAAGCCCGCGCCGCTCCCCGCGCCTTGACGCTGGGTGAGGGTTTCATCGCGCGCTGGCCTTGATACGGCCGACGCTTTAGGATCGGCATCAGCCGCCAAGCGAAGGAATCCGCCATGTATGCCGAGAAGTTCGAGGTTCGCGCGCCTGCCGCCCACAGCATCGAATCGCTCGAGGGCAAGGTCTCGGCCGAGGAATGGAAGCTGCGCGTCGACCTTGCGGCGACCTACCGGCTGGTGGCGATGTATGGCTGGGACGACATGATCTTCACCCATATCAGCGCGCGCATCCCCGGCCCCGAGCATCATTTTCTGATCAATCCCTACGGCCTGCTGTTCGAGGAGATCACCGCCTCCAGCCTGGTCAAGATCGACATCGACGGCAACAAGGTGGCCGACAGCCCCTATCCGGTGAACCCGGCCGGCTTCACCATCCATTCCGCGCTGCACATGAACCGCGACGACGCCCATTGCGTCATCCATCTGCATACGGACGATGGCGTGGCGGTCTCGGCGCAGGAGATGGGCCTTCTGCCCATGGACCAGCACGCCATGACGATCTGCGGCGATATCGCCTATCATGACTACGAGGGTATCGCGCTCGATCTGGGTGAGCGCGAGCGCCTGGTCGCCGATATCGGCAGCGACAAGCATGCGATGATCCTGCGCAACCACGGCACGCTCACCCTGGGCAAGAGCTGCGCCGACGCCTTCATGCGCATGTACTATCTCGAGCGCGCCTGCACCATGCAGGTGCGCGCGCTTTCCGGCGGCATGAAGTGGTACAAGGTCAATCAGGGCGTCGCCGAGAAGACGGCGGGCCAGGGCGCCTTCGCCTTCGACGGGTTGCTCGGCTCGCTCGCCTGGCCGGCGCTGCTGCGCAAGCTCGACCGGATGGATCCGAGTTACAGGCACTGAAGCAAGACCACAAGAGAGATGGCCGGGTCGCGCTCCGCTTCGCTGCGCAGCCCGGCCATGACGGAGTTATAAGGAATGAAATTCGGCATCGGGCAGTCGGTCAAACGCACGGAAGACATCCGCTTCGTCACCGGACAAGGTCAGTATACGGATGACCTCCATTTCCCCGGTGAAGCGCACGCGGCGTTCGCCCGCTCGCCGCACGGCCATGCGCGCATCGCAGCGATCGACACTTCGGCGGCGCAAGCCGCGCCGGGCGTCATCGCGGTCCTGACCTGGAAGGACGTGGAGTCGTTCGGCGCCAATCCGATGCCCTGCATGGCGCCGCTGCACAGCCGCGACGGCTCACCGGTCAAGCAATCGCCCAAATGCCTGCTGGCCAAGGGCAAGGTCACCTTCACCGGCGAGGCGGTGGCGATGGTGGTGGCCGAGACCTATGCCCAGGCCGTCGATGCGGCCGAGCTCGTCGCCATCGACTACGAGCCGCTGGAGGCGGCCGGCACGCTCGAAGCCGCGCCCAGGGGTGCGCAGATCTGGGACAGCGCGCCGGGCAACGAGTGCTTCGACTGGGCGGCGGGCGAGGAGGAGAAATGCAACGCCGCCTTCGCCGCCGCCGCGCACAGCGTCAGCGTCGAGATGGTGCAGAACCGCGTCGCGCCGACTTCGATGGAGACGCGCAACGCCATCGGCCATTACGACAGGGAAAAGGATTTCTACACCCTGTGGTCCGGCAACCAGGGCTCGGGCGGGCTGCGCGAGCGGGTCGCCAAGGCGGTGCTGAACATCCCCGTCGAGAAGATGCGCGTCGTCAACAAGGATGTCGGCGGCGGCTTCGGCATGAAGGGCTTCATGTATCCCGAGCAGCCGCTGGTCCTGATCGCGGCGAAGCAGTGCGGCCGCACCGTGCGCTGGAGCTCGGACCGCACCGAGGCTTTCCTCACCGACGATCACGGCCGCGACATGATCACCAAGGGCGAGCTCGCGCTCGACAAGGACGGCAAGATCCTGGCGCTGCGCGTCACCGGCACCGCCAACATGGGCGGCTATCTCTCGCAGTTCTCGCCGTTCATCGCGACGCTTGCGGGCGGGCGCATCTTCGGCGGCGTCTATCGCGTGCCGACGGTTTTCGCCCATGTGAAGGGCTATTTCTCGAACTCGGGCCCGATCGACGCCTATCGCGGCGCGGGCCGGCCCGAGGCCGCCTATCTGATGGAGCGGCTGATGGATGTCGCCGCGCGCAAGAGCGGCATCGACCGCATCGAGCTGCGCAGGCGCAATCTGCCCGCGCCGTCGGAGCTTCCTTACAAGAACTGGTTCGGCGTCTCGTTCGATTCCGGCGACTATCCGCGCATGCTCGACATGGCGCTGGACCGCGCCGACGCCAAGGGCTTCGCGGCCCGCCGCAAGCAGTCGCAGGCGAAGGGCAAGCTGCGCGGCATGGGGCTCGCCTATTACGTCGAGATCACCTTCGCGGTCGGCAACGAGCCGGCACGCGTCGTCTTCACGCAGAACGGCGCGGTCGAGCTCTATGTCGGCACGCAGTCGAACGGACAGGGCCACGAAACCGCGTTCGCGCAGCTCGTCGCCGAGAAGCTCGGCGTGCCGTTCGAATCGATCACCGTCAAGCAGGGCGACACCGATTGGGTGAACGGCGGCGGCACCGGCGGCTCGCGCTCGCTCAACATGTCGGGCGGCGCGCTGCTCGGCGCCTCCGACGAGGTGATCCGCAAGGGCAAGGTCGCGGCCGGCCAGGTTCTCCAGGCCGGGGGCGCCGAAGTCGCCTTCGAGGTGGTCGAGGGCGTCGGCAAGTTCCGTGTCGCCCAGACCGACCGCGCGATGACGGTGCCCGAGCTCGCCGTGACCCTCAAGCGCGACCAGGTTCCCGGTTTCGAGAACGGCCTCGACAGCGACGCGACGTTCCAGGGCAAGGCCTCGACCTTCCCCAATGGCTGTCACATCTGCGAGGTCGAGATCGATCCCGACACCGGCAAGACCGAGATCGTCTCCTACCGCGTGCTCGACGATTTCGGCCGCGTCATCAACCCCATGCTGGTCGCGGGCCAGGTCCATGGCGGCGTGGTCCAGGGCCTCGGCCAGGCGCTGTGCGAGAACATGGTCTACGACGCCGAGAGCGGACAGGCGCTGACGGCGAGCTTCACCGACTATGCGATGCCGCGCGCCGAGGACATGCCCGATATCGCATTCGCCTACGAGGAAATCCCCTGCAAGACGCACGAGATGGGCGCCAAGGGCTGCGGCGAGGCGGGAACCGTGGGCGCCTTGCCGGCGCTGATCAGCGCCATCGCCGACGCCTTAGACGTCGACCACATCGACATGCCCGCGACGCCCGAACGCGTCTGGCGCGCGATCCGGGAGAAGAAGGCGGCATAAGATTGCTCCAGCGCGTTCTTCTTCACTGCTCCGCGATCGTCATCGCCCGGCTTGTCCGGGCGACCCATTTATTGTGAAAGAAATTGGGTCGCCCGCATGAAGCGGGCGATGACGGTTTTATATGAACACCGATATTTGGTCGAGACGTTTGGCGGAAGAACGCCACCAAACGCGCCGGCGCGCGGGCGGTTCCGCCCGCGGCCAAGGAACCGGCCCGGCTGCTCTACCGTTAACGCGGGGAACGTCACGAGGAGAATTTCCATGAAGCACATGTTGTATGCAGCCGCCGCTCTATCGCTGGTGCTGGCGGGTCCCGCTGCCCATGCCCAAGGCTCCGACCAGGGCACGCCCAATACCGAACATGGCTCCGGCGACATGATGCAGGACGGCCCGCACGCCAGCGCACAGCCAGAATCCGCCTCGCCCTCGTCCCTACCGTCCGGGCGCGACACCAGCCGCACCAGCAAGCTGCAAGTCTGTCACGACAAGTGGCAACAGGCCGTGTCGCAAGGCACGACGGGCGGCCGCCAGCGCCAGGAATTCATCGACGAGTGCATGCAGCGGAGCTAGCGCGCCTCAGCCGCGCACGCGCGCAATGGCCTGCTGCCAGCCGCGGTAGAGGCCGTCGCGCGCGGACGCGGAAAGCTTCGGCGCGAAGCGGCGCTCCAGTGCCCAGCGCGCCGCGATGTCGGCCGTGTCCTTGAACAGGCCGGCCGCCAGCCCCGCGAGATAGGCCGCGCCCAGTGCCGTCGTCTCCGTCACTTGCGGACGATCCACTTCGAGGCCGGTGAGATCGGCGAGACGCTGGCAGAACCCGTCATTCTTCACCATGCCGCCATCGACCTTGAGCCGGGCGAGTTCCTGCGCGCCCATGTCGCGCGCCATGGCGGCGAGCAGATCGCAAGTCTGAAAGCACACCGCATCGAGCGCCGCGCGCGCGATCTCGGCGGCGCCCATGTCGCGCGTCAGGCCCAGAATCGCGCCGCGCGCCTCAGGATGCCAATACGGCGCGCCGAGCCCGGTGAACGCGGGCACGAAGTAAAGCCCTTCGGCCGGCTTTGCGCGCGCGGCAAGCGCTTCGACGTCTGCCGCGCTCTCGATCACGCCGAGCGAGTCGCGCAGCCACTGCACCACCGCGCCGGCGACGAAGATGCTGCCCTCGATGGCATAGGCCTTGTCGCTGCCGATGCGATAGGCGCAGGTGCCGAGCAGCTTGTTCTGCGAGACGGGTGCCGCGTCCCCGGTGTTGACGAGCGCGAAGCAGCCGGTGCCATAGGTCGACTTGACGTCGCCCTTGGCAAAGCAGGCCTGGCCGAACGCGGCAGCCTGCTGGTCGCCGGCGCAGCCCAGGATCGGGATCGTGCCGCCGAACAGCCGGGTCTCCCCGAACGCGCCGGCGCTGTCGCCCAGCTCGGGCAGCATCGCCTGCGGCACGCCGAACAGCGACAGCATCTCCTCGTCCCAGGCGAGGCGCTTCAAATCCAGCAGCAGGGTGCGCGAAGCGTTGGTCACGTCGCTCGCATGCACCCGGCCTTCGGTCAACTTGTAGACCAGCCAGCTGTCGATGGTGCCGAAACAAAGCTCGCCCGCTTGCGCGCGCCCGCGTGCGCCCGCGACATGGTCCAGGATCCAGCCGATCTTGGTGGCAGAGAAATAGGGATCGAGCAGCAATCCCGTGCGCGCGGCGACCTTGGCTTCGAGGCCTTGCGCCTTCAGCGCCGCGCAGCGGTCCGCGGTGCGGCGGTCCTGCCAGACGATCGCGTTGTGGAGCGGGCGCCCGCTTTCGCGCTCCCACACCACGGTGGTCTCGCGCTGATTGGCGATGCCGATGGCGGCGACGTCGCGCACCTCGCGGCCTTCCAGCACCGCGCGGCTTGCGGCGAGCGCCGCCTGCCAAATCTCCAGCGGATCGTGCTCGATCCAGCCATTGGCGGGATAGTGCTGGCGCAGTTCGATCGCATGCGAGGCGCAGGGACGCGCCTCCGCGTCGAACAGCATCGCCCGCGTCGAGGTCGTGCCTTGGTCGATGGCGAGGATGAAAGGCTTGCGCATGCGGCCCCGGTCTTGCTGCCGCCGCGATGCTAGAGCCGCCCTTGGGCGAGCGTCGATCCTCAAGGATCAAAAAAATCCCTCTCCCCGAGGGGAGAGGGAGATTTTTCTCAGGCAGGCCGTCAGGCCGTCTTCATGTATTTGATGGCCAGGCGCGCGTGCGAGACGCAGGTCTTCTCCTGGCCTTTCTGCTCCGCCTTGTTGGCGAGGCTGAGCTGCTTGTTGGCGGCCGACAACCGCTTGTGATCCGCAGGCTTGTCCATGGACGAGGCTTGGTTGAGCAGATCCTGGCAGCTCTGGCTGCCGGGCCGGCTGGCCGACGACATCATCCCCGGCTGGTTTGAAACAGCCTGGTTCGGTCCGGGCGCGGGGCCGGGACCGTTATAGACAGTGCTGGGACCGACTCCGGTGCCGGAATTGTTGGGCGCCACGCCCTGCTCGCCGCCGCCTTCGGGATTGGCGGTCGGGCTGGCGTTCGGGTTCGAGGTGCCGCTCGCCGAGCCGGTCTGGGCGCCGGCCGCCGTCGCAAGCCCGAGCGCGAAGATGGCGCCGAGACATGCCGTTGGGAATTTCATGGTTTTCTCCTGGGTCTGGCTTCTGGGTCTGGGATGCAGCCCACCCCGGTCGTCAAAGAAAACTCCCGACGGCACTGCGCCGTTCCGCCGGCCTGACGCCAAGCGGGCACTCCGGGAGATTGCTGAAAAGATTTGTCAGGAGCAGCGGAAGCGGGCGCTGCCGCCCGCTTCCGCGCTCTGTGACTTCGGCTAGCGCATCAGCATCGCAGGCGTGCGGCGCGCGGTGCCGCCCTGTCCGGGGCAGCGGCCGGGCTCGTCGTTCTGGAAGCTGTACCAGCCATTGACCGGGATCGACGTCGGCGCGCCGAAATAGTCGATGAAGACCAGCGACTGCAGGTTATAGGTGAACCCGTTCAGCAGATACGGATAGCCGCCATAGTTGGGGTTGTTCTCCAGCGGGTCGCCCACTTCCATGATCGTGTTGTCGGTGCAGTTCACCGAATTGTCGGTGAAGGGATCGTCCATCCATTCGCCCAGCTCATGCGACATCGCGGAGACGTCCTGGGAGAACGAACCGGCCTCGTCCTCGTAGGTCGTGTAGGAGTAGGTCTGGCCGTTGGGCTGGCTTGAGATGGCGGAGTGATAGCCGCCGATGCAGCAGACCTCGAGCGGAACCTCGGTGAGGTATGTATCGTAGCTGATGAAGAGCGGCAGAACGCCGGGGCGGATGCGCTTGTTGGCAGCGATGTAGTTCACGACCTGCGTATCGAAGTCGTTGACGTACATCTCCCCGGCCGGGTTGGAACCGAAGGGATTGGTGATGACCATGCCCTGGGTCTTCGACACGTTGACGGTCATTTCGGGCAGCACGCCGGCGAACTGGAAGACGGTATGATAGTTGTGGTTGGTGCTCACCGAGGACCAGAAATTCGCCCGCTGAAACGCATCGATATACTGCCCATAGCCGACCACGACTTTACCCTGCTTGAACTTCGTGCCGTCGGAAAACAGCGGGGAAGCCAGCACATTATCGATCAGCGTCTTGCCGTTCGGCAGCGTCACCGCCAGCGGATCGAAGGTCATGTTGCCGTTGGTCGCGCCGAACACCATCTTCACCGGGACGATCAGCACGCGCACCTTGGTGGTGACGTTGGTCGAGCTCGGATCGGTGCCGGCCATGGTATAGGTGACGTTCTGGCCGAGCTGATCGGTGAAACTCCCGTTCCATTGCGCCAGCGGTATGACCGGCGCGCCGGCCGGCGCCTGCATGCGGTGGTTGGGCAGTGTGAGGAACATCGGCTTTGCATTTGCAGGCTTGGGAAAGGTCCCGGCCTGCGACTGCGACATGCTCGCGCAAAGCGCCAGCGCCGCCAGTGCGATCGTACGCATGGATTTAACCTCCTGAGATTTGTTGAATTACGATTTGAGCGGTCCCCTTCTCAGGCTCCGGCGGACAACGCCCGTCGGGGCGGCCGGTTCCGTCTTGGGACAGGTTTTTTGCAACTGACTCGCGCGTCAATTTGACAGGCTTAACGCGCTGTTAAGGCCAATTTGGCTAGAGCTATGCGGCTCTGGCAGGGGACGATGGAGCGGATGGGGCGCGATTTGGGACTGACGGCGCGTGACATGAACGACATGGGGCGGCTTGCCCAGCTCGCGGCCAATCCGCAGGGGACGACCAAGGAAGAGATCTTCCTGGCCGTCGCCTCGCTCTATCGCGTGCAGGGCTCCTATCTCAATCCGCGCGAGCGCGCGCTGATGCAGGAGATCCTGAGAAGGCTGGCCCGCGACGTCGAGATGGCGATCCGCATTTCGCTGGCCGAGCGCCTCGCCGAGGACGCCAACGCGCCGCACGACCTCATCGTGCTCTTGGCCGATGACGCGATCGAGGTCGCCCGGCCGCTGATCCTGCGCAGCCCCCTGCTCACCGAGACCGATATCCTGCGCATGATCGGCGATTGCGGGCCGGCCCATCACGAGGCCGTCGCCCAGCGGCCCAATATCGGCGAGCCGGTCTGCGATGCACTGGTCAAGCTCGACAGCGAGTCGGTGCTGGGCGCCCTGCTGCGCAACGTCACGGCGCGCATCTCGAGCCAGGCCTTCGAGACCCTGGTCGAGAAATCGCGCAACATCGCCAACCTCCAGGACCCGCTGGCGCATCGCAAGGACCTGCCGCCCGAGCTCGCGACGCGGATGTGCGAGTGGGTCTCGGACGCGCTCAAGACCTGGATCGTGCACAATTATCGCGTCGAGCCGCAAAAGCTCGACCGCACGCTCGAGGATATCGGGCAGAGCCTGCACCACGAGCCGCCCGCGCCGCGCGCCCAGCCGGGCGAGAGCGCGCAAAAGCTCATCGACAAGCTCGCCGCCTCGGGACAGCTCAAGGCCGGATTCCTGCTGCGCGTCCTGCACCAGGGACAGATCGATCTCTTCGATCTCGCCTTCGCCAAGCTGCTCGGCGCGCCGCTCGAAGATTTGCGGCGCAAATTCTACGAGATGGGACCCAAACCCGTCGCGCTCGCCTGCCGCGCCGTCGGCATCGACCGCTGCGTCTTCGCGACCGTGTTCAATCTCTCGCGCCAGGCGCGCAAGATGCGCCCCGTGCTCTCGCCCGCCGAGCTTTCCGAGGTCTCCACCGCCTTCGCCGCCTTCTCCAAGCCGCAGGCGCTCGAAATGTTCCAGAAGCTCTGAACCTAAGGTCCTCCCCCTTTACGGGGGAGGTGCCGAGCGTCGGCGAGGCGCCGGGGGGCGTCTTGCACCGCGACTCTCCCCCTCCGGCGCTTCGCGCCACCTCCCCCGCAAGCGGGGGAGGATCGTTTGGATTATCGGCAGCCGGTTTCAATCCCCCGCCACTCTCACTACATTCATACCCATGATCGACCCGTTCGGCCGGCACATCAGCTATTTGCGCGTCTCGGTGACGGACCGCTGCGATTTCCGCTGCGTCTATTGCATGGCGGAGCACATGACGTTCCTGCCCAAGGCCGATCTGCTCACGCTCGAGGAGCTCGAGCGGCTCTGCCTGGCCTTCATCGCCAAGGGAGTGCAGCGGCTGCGGATCACCGGCGGCGAGCCCTTGGTGCGCAAGAACGTGATGCAGCTGATCGAAAGGCTGGGCGCGCGCATCGGCTCGGGCCTGAACGAACTCACCCTGACCACCAACGGCTCGCAGCTCGAGCGTTTCGCGCGGCCGCTGTTCGCGGCCGGCGTCAGGCGCATCAACGTCTCGCTCGACACGCTGAACGAAAAGACCTTCCGCACCATCACGCGCTGGGGCGATCTCGACCGGGTGCTGGCCGGGATCGATGCCGCGCAGGAAGCCGGCCTCAAGGTCAAGATCAACATGGTCGCGCTCAAGGACCTCAACCGCGGCGAAATACCCGCAATGCTGGAATGGGCGCATGGCCGCGGCATGGACCTGACCCTGATCGAGACCATGCCGCTCGGCGAGGTCGACGCCGATCGCGTCGAGCAATATCAGCCGCTGTCGCTGGTCCGCGCCGAGCTTGCGCGCCGCTATACGCTGGACGAGAGCGACTATCGCACCGGCGGGCCGGCGCGCTATGTGCGCGTGCGCGAGACCGGCGGACGCCTCGGCTTCATCACGCCCTTGACGCATAATTTCTGCGAGAGCTGCAATCGCGTGCGCGTGACCTGCACCGGCACGCTCTATATGTGCCTTGGCCAGGAAGACGCGGCCGATCTGCGCGCGCCGCTGCGCGCTTCCGCCGGCGATGCCGAGCTCGATGCCGCGATCGACGCCGCCATCGCGCGCAAGCCCAGGGGCCACGACTTCGTCATCGACCGCCGCCATGGCGGACCGGCGCTCGCCCGCACCATGTCGCTGACGGGCGGCTGAGATGAAGATCCATTTCGCAGCCGCGGACGCGCCCGATGCGCAGGCGGCGCTCAAGATCGTGCGCGAACGCTATCGCGACGCGGGCGAACAATCCTGCGACGTCATCGTGGCGCTGGGCGGCGACGGCTTCATGCTGCAAACGCTGCACCGTTTCCTGAAGCTCGGAAAGCCGATCTACGGCATGAACCTGGGCTCCGTGGGGTTCCTGATGAACGAATTCCGCGAGGACGATCTGGAGGATCGCCTGGCGAAGGCGGAGTCGGCGCAGATCCATCCCTTGCGCATGACCGCGCATGCGGCGGAGGGCGCACGCGAGGCGCGCGCCTTCAACGAGGTCTCGCTGCTGCGCCAGACCCGCCAGGCGGCCAAGATCCGCATCGTGGTGGACGGCAGGCCGCGCATCGAGGAATTGATCTGCGACGGGGTGATGGTGGCGACGCCGGCGGGCAGCACGGCCTACAATCTCTCCGCCCATGGCCCGATCCTGCCGATCGATGCCGACCTTCTGGCCCTAACGCCGATCAGCGCCTTCCGCCCGCGGCGCTGGCGCGGCGCGCTGCTCTCCCACAAGGCGCGGGTCCGCTTCGAGATTCTGGAGGCCGCCAAGCGGCCGGTGAGCGCGGTCGCCGATGACCTGGAGGTGCGCGACGTCACCAGCGTCGACGTCGCCGAGGACCGCTCGATCGCGATGACGATGCTGTTCGACGCCGGCCACAGCCTGGACGAACGCATCCTGGCGGAGCAATTCGTCGATTGAGGCGCTCTCCCGCTTCACGCTCGATTAACGTCCGTTAAGTAACATTCGCCCCGAACGGCGCGCGTCTGCGCCAGCGAAGCATCGGGTCGATGAGCGGCTACAGATTCGACAGGCTGAAGATCCTGGTGGTCGACGACAACGCGCATATGCGCAAGCTCGTCGTCACCATCCTTCAGGCCTTCGGCGCCATCCAGATTTTCGAAGCCGAGAGCGGCGAGCGCGCGCTCGGGCTGATGCGCGACACCAATCCCGACGTCATCATCCTGGACTGGATGATGGAGGGCATGACCGGGCTCGAATTCGTCAAGCAGGTGCGCGCCTCGGCCCAGTCGCCCAATCCCTTCGTGCCGATCATCATGCTGACCGGACACACCCATATCGACCACGTGCGCCAGGCGCGCGACTGCGGCGTCAACGAGTTCCTGGCCAAGCCCGTCTCGGTGAAGGCGATCATGACGAGGCTGGTGGCCGTGATCGAGCACCCGCGGCCCTTCGTGCGCACCAAGGCCTATTTCGGGCCGTGCCGCAGGCGCCGCGCGACCGACGAATATCGGGGGCCGGAACGGCGCGCCTCCTCGCCCGCGACAACGGTGGAATGACCATGCCCAAAGAACATCCGATCGAGATCTTCATGCCGCCCAACATGCTCAAGGCCAAGGTCGGCGGCAGCGTGGCCGGCCTCGATCTCGGCGCCATCAAGCGCGCCGAGGCGGCGATGGACGCGCTGAAGACCGATTTCGCGCAATGGATCGCCGACGACGTCGAGCGGCTGGGCAAGGCGCGCGACGGCTTTGCCGCCACGCGCTCCGCAGAGACCCGCGAAGCCCTGTTCCGCGCCGCGCATGACCTCAAAGGCCAGGGCGCGACGTTCGAGTTTCCCCTCATCGCGCGCATGGCGGCTTCGCTCTCCAAGCTGGTCGATGCGCTCCAGGAGCCGGCCGCGCTGCCGCTCAATCTCGTCGATGCGCATGTCGACGCGATCCGCATCGTCTTCCGCGACAAGATCCACGACACCTCCAACCGCATGGCGATCGTACTGGCCGAGGAACTCGAGGCGCGCGTGGTCGAAACGCTCGAGATCGCGGCCAGGGCGGCGTAGCGGCGGCGATACCTACAGCGCTTCCTTCAATTTCACCGAGGTCTGCGCGTAACCCGCGTCCTCGCGGATGCGCAGGATCGGGCCGTCGGCACTTTGCTCCACCCAGGGTGTCACCGTCAGCGGCGTGCTCGCGCCGGCCTTGGCGATCGCTGCGGCCACGTCGGGCGATTCCGCGAGCTTCATCAGATTGAGCTTGGTGGGAAAGACCACGTTCCAGCTCTTGCGGTCGGCGATGGCCTGCTGCGGCGCGATCCACAGCGAGTCCACCGACTCGCGGCCGTCATGCCTTCCGACATGGCCGACAGGGGACGGCGCGGCGAAGAACAGCGTGTCGAAGCGCTTGGGCATGTTGGCGGGCGTGATCCAATGGGCGAACAGCGCGAGTTGGTCGAGCGCGAGCCGCAAGCCCTCCTTGCCCAGCATCTCGGCCATGCCGATCTCGTGGCGGTCGAGCGCGCCGCGATACGGACCAAGCTCCGCCAGCCGCTCTGCGCCGACGAATGCGCCGCTCGCCTTTTCGCGCGCGAGCAGGATGCCCGATTCCTCGAACGCCTCGCGGATGGCGCAGACGCAGAGCGCGCGGCGGGCTTCGTCCATCTCCGCGGCGCCGTCCAGATGTTCGGCGAGCCCGGTCTCGCGGTCCGTGGCGTCGACCTTGCCGCCGGGAAAGACCAGCGCGCCGGAGACGAAATCGACCTGATGGTGGCGCTTGACCATGAAGACTTCGAGGCCGCCCGTGCCATCGCGCAACAGCAAGATGGTGGCGGCGGGAACCGGCGTGGCGGCAGGCTTGTCGTTCATGCGCCAAGCCTAGAACACGCGCGTACCGCAATGCACGCAAATCGCGCGTTACCTATGGGAAGGAACCAGGCCCGCCAGCACGTCCATCACCCCCGGCGTCAGCAGAAACGGCATAGGCGCCAAACTCTTCGCATCGTCGCCGTCGCTGAGCGCGCTGAAGTTCGGCCGCGAAGGCTGCCAGCCGAGCGTGCCCATGAGCAGATCGTCGCCCTCTTGCAGCGGCGCCGCGGCGGTGACGGGTTTCGCCGCCGGCGCATCGGCGGGCGCGCCGGCGCAGGGCTGCTTCTGGGTCCAGTCATAGACCTCGCGCACCGTCTTGGCGCTGCCGTCGGCGCGGTAGAAGACATTGCGGTTGGCGGCGGCCGCCTGCGGAAACGCATCGGCGGCATTGGCCTCAGGCGACGACGACTTCATCGCGATCAGACGCGCGGCGGCAGCGGGACCGAGGAAATGGGCGGCATAGAGTTCGCCCTCGTTCACGTCGCGGCCGAGCGAGGCCTGGAGCATGGCGCGCGTCTGTTTGGAGAACTCGCCCGCCATCAGCGCGGCGACGCGCGGATCCTTGCGCAGGGCAAGAATTGCCTCCCGGTCGGCCTTCTGCGCGACGCCGTAGCGGCCATTGCCGTCGCTGGCGATTTTTTCCGCGCATGCGCCCAAGCCGTATTTCGCGCCGTTCTGCTTGATCAGGCCGAGCCAGGTCTGGTCGACGAATTGGAACAACCCACAGGCCGAGGAAGTGCTTGATTGGGCTTGGCTTTTGAGGCCGCTCTCGCGCATCGCGGTGCGCAGCAGATAACGGAAATCCGAGCCGGTCTCGGCGCTGGCCTGGCGCAGCGCGGCGACGATCTGGGCATTGGCGGAATTTGTCTGAGCGGCTTCTGCCAGCATGGTTCGGGTTCTCCCGTGCCCCATGCAGCAAGCCGCGTGCCAAAAATGGTTAAGCGCTCTTAACGCCCCGTGCGCATCTGCATCGTCGGGCAGTCCTAGCCTGGACCTGCCGCGCGCCGAAGCGCGTCGCGCAGCCGGGCCGTCAGCGCCTGAAGCGCCTGCGCTTCGTGGCGCAGGGCGGCACCCTTCCCCCAGACCGTTCCCGGCCATGCCGCGTCGCCCGGGTTGCGCGCGACGATGTGGATGTGAAGCTGGGGCACCAGATTGCCGAGCGCGGCGATGTTGATCTTGACGCAGCCGGTGAACGCCTTGAGCCCAGAGGCCGCGCGCGCGATCTCTTCCGTCAAGAGGCTGTACTGCGCCGCGTCGAGCTCGAACATTTCCACCGCGCCATCGACGCGCGGCACCAGCACCAGCCAGGGATAGCGCGCATCGTCCATCAGCAGCACGCGCGACAATGCCCAATCGGCGACGAAGACGGTGTCGGCCGCGAGCTGCGGATGAAGCGCGAAGTCCTTCATGCCCAAGGGATCAGTCCCGCCGGGATCCATCCCTGGCGCCAGGCGAGGAAGACGAGATAAGCCGCATAGCCCACGAGCAGGAACGCGCCGCGCAAACGCGTCAGACGCCAATCCGCGATCAGGAGCGGCAGGATCAGCGCGCTCGCCAGCGCCATCACGAAGAGGTCCGCCTGCAAGGGCGGATCGACGCGCAGCGGGAACAGCGCCGCCGTCAGGCCGAGCCCGCCCAGCACGTTGAAAACGTTCGAGCCGATGAGATGTCCGATCGCCAGATGGGTCTGCCGCCGCGCCGCCGCGGTCAAGGTGACGAAGAGCTCCGGCAGCGAGGCGCCGAAGGCGACCGCCGTCGCGCCCACCGTCGCCGGCGCGAGGTCGTATTCGCGCGCAAGGATTTCGGCGCCCGCGACCGTGAAATGCGCGCCCACCGTCAGTCCGACGATGCCGAAGAGCAGCAGGAACATCCCCACGCTGCCCGATGCCGCCGAACCCTCCAGATGCTGCATCGCGCGCGCGCAGGAGACGGAATGCTCCTTGGCGCGGCGCCAATCGGTGGCGAGAACGACGGCCAGATAGAGCACGAACGCCGCCAGCATCGCGATGCCTTCGACGCGACCGATCGTGCCGGTGACGGCGAGCAGGGCGATCGCGACCGACGCCAGCAGCATCGCGCCGCCGTCGCGCAGCACCACCTTTGGCGAACTCGCCAGCGGGCGCACCAGCGCCGCGAGCCCCAGGATCAGGAGCACATGCAGGATGTTGCTGCCGGCGATGTTGGCGATGGCGATGTCGGGCGCGCCGGCTTGCGCCGCGGTGAGCGACACCGCGAATTCCGGAAGCGTCGTGCCGGCGCCGATCACCAGCAGCCCGATGACCAGCGGGCTCAAGCGCAGCGCATGGGTGACGCCGACGCCGCCGCGCACGATCCAATCGCTGCCGAAGACCAGCAGCGCAAGACCGCCGCCGAAAAACCAGTATGCCATGGACAATACTCGAAGCCCCCCGGAAGGCCCCGCCGGCCGTTCGTTAACGCCTGCCCGGCCCGGGCGCAAGCGCCGTTCCGAAGCGGCGCGGATCGAAGGCCTTGGGGCCGTCTGAGCGTTCCAGAACAGAACGCGAGAGGATTTCCGCGACCGACGGTGCAAACAGGATGCCGTTGCGGTGCTGGCCGCTGGCGAGGTAGAGGCCGGGCACGCCGGTCGGACCCAGCATCGGCAGCCCGTCCGGCGAACCGGGGCGCAATCCCGACCAATGCTCCTCGATTCTCCAGTCGCGCAAGGAGGGCATCAGCGCCACCGCGCGCGCGCTCAGCCAATCGAGCGCCTCCGCGGTCGTGCGGGTGTCGAATCCCGATTGCGTCAGGGTGGCCCCGATCAAGAGACGCCCGGCACGCGGCACGAGATAGACGTCGTTGCCCCATACCACGCGCTGCGGCAACAGCACGCCTTGTGGGGGCAGGAGCGAGATCATCTCGCCCTTGTAAGGAAGCACCGGCGGCAGCGCATGCGCCGGGATGCGCGGGATTTGGCCGCTCCAGGCGCCGGCCGCGAGCACCACGGCATCGGCCTCGTAAAGTCCGAAGGGCGTGGAAACCTGCAGGCCGCGCGGCCCTTCGGTCTCGATGTGCATGACCGGCTCGTTGGGCACGATCCGGCCGCCGGCCTTGCGCAGGCACAACGCCAGCGCTTCGCCGAGCGCGCGATTGTCGACACGCGCTTCCTTGGTGGCGAGCAGCGCCGCGAGGATCGGCGCGCCCAGGAGCGGCTCCATCCGCCGCGCCTCGTCCGGCGACAGCGAGACGAGCTCATTGGAGGCGCGCGCGCGCTGCTCGAATTGCGCTGACTGGTCTTGCGTCGTTGCAACGAGCAGCGCGGCGTCCTGCACATAGCGCAGCGTCATGCCCGAGATCTCCTCGATCTCCTGCGCGAAGGCCGGCCAAAGCGCGCGGGCCTCGCGACCCAGTTCCGTCTCTGGCGACGGCGCCTCGCCGTTCTCCGCTGCAGCCGCGATCATGCCCGCCGCCGCCCAGGTGGCGCCGCGCCCAGGCTGCGCGCGATCGATCACCGTGACGCGCACGCCCTTCTGCGCCAGCCGCCAGCCGATGGCGAGACCGGCTGCGCCCGCCCCGACCACGACCACTCTCATGCCTGGTCCCGCGCCAGGCGAAGGCCCGCGAGCACGAAGCAGGCCATGCCGAGGCCATAGGCGATCAGGCTGAACCACTCCGGACGGATGCAGGCCACGACAAAGGCCGCGCTGGCGAACAGGGTCTCGACAATTCCGACACGCGCCGCCGCCGTGGCGACCACGAAGCCGAAGAGCAGAAACGCCGCCACCGGGGCGCGCTCGGGATCGGCGAGCGCAAACCCGAACGGCAGGCTCGCCAGGAACACGGGATCGAGCTTGGCTGAGAGCCCGGGCGCTCCGCTGCGACCAAGAACGGCGATGGCGCGACTGATCACGATCGCCGCTATCGCGGCCGCGAAGTGTCCGCGCGCGATCAGCGGCAATGCGATCAGTCCGACCAACAGCGCGACCAGAACCAGCGCGGGCGGCGAGAAGCCGAAGGCCGCGAGCCGGGCACGAAAGTGCGCAAGTTGGGGCAAGCTCATGGCTGGCGGCTTAGGCGCGCCGCTACCCCGCGTCAATCGGCTTTTCCCGTTAAAGCCATGAGCGGGTTGTCAAAATCGCCGCGGCAGGTCAAGCTTGTGCCGTTGGGTTTGGGGATTGCAATGGTTTTCAAGCGTTTGGCCGCAGGCTTGCTCGCGCTCGCAGCCGCGCCGGTTTTCGTGTCTGGCGCGAAAGCCGAGGGGCCGTGGTCGGCCACGCTCTATGCGGGGCCCTCCTCCACCAAATTCGTGACCCAGATTCTGGGCGGCGATTTCGAGGTCAATGGCGGCATGGTCGGGCTGGCGGTGGACCGCGGCCTGTTCAAGCTGGGCTCTGGCATCTCATTTGCCGCTGAGGCGCAGGTGACGCAGTTCTTCGGCACCTACAGCTACGGCACCGGCGCGATCGGAGTGGGCTTCCGCTTCGACGAGTTTCCGTGGAGCGACAGCGTGCGCACCACCTTCGCGATCTATACCGGGCCGTCCTATGCGCCGAACGCGGTGATCATCAAGGACCCGGTGCCGCACCAGGATCCCAAATTCCTCAACTTCGTCAGCGTCGAGGCCGGCGTTGGCCTTTATCGCAAGACCGATGTGGTCTTGCGCATCTATCACCGCTCGGGCGCCTGGGGACTATATTCCAACACCGCCGATGTCGGCACGATGATCGGCATCGGGTTGAGGCGGCGGTTTTGAGCTACGCATCGCCCTTCGAGGCATCGCTTCGCGATGCACCTCAGGGTGACGCTACTGTGAATTCGTCATCCTGAGGCGGCCGCAGTCCGTAGCGACAGCGTACGGACGCCCTCCAAGGATGACGGCAGAGGTCAGGCCACCGGCAGCGTCTTCAGCCCGGTATTGTACGCAGCGGTGAAATCCTCGAGTCCAAGCGAGCCGCCGTTGACGAGCTTGCGCGCCGTCCTGAGATCGTTGTCCGCCAGCGCCCCGCGGATGCGGCTTTCGTTGTTCTTGAGGAACTGCGCCAGGATCAGCCCGGCGGTCTTGCCGTCGCAGCCGAGATCGGGATTGGCGACAAGGTCGACGTCGAGCTGGCGGCCGACACGCGCATAATTGTCGCGGCCGGTGAGCTGGACGTAGCCGCGGCCCTTGAAGCGCGCCCCGTCGCCGGATTGGGTATTGCCGAGATTCTTCGCGGTCTGCGACGGCGGATCGTAGAGACCGAACGGCGTTCCGCCCGGCGCGGTGTTGTACCTGCTCTGCCCTTCGGGGATTGGACGGAAGCTCGCCGTCTCGGCGCGGATAGTGCCCAGCGCCATCAGCAGCATCTGCCGGTCGTCGAGGCCAAGCGCCGTCAAGCCTGCGGTGACGAAAGGCAAGTTGGTGTCGATATTGCCTCTCGGCGTCCCCGGAAACATCGGCACCACGTTGTCGAGCGTCACGCGGCCGACATATCCGCTGCCGGCGGCCGCTGCCGCCGAAAGGAATTGCGCGGCCATGAAGCCGCCCACCGGGTTCTGCGCGTCCAGCACGACTTCGACCCAGTCGCCCTGGCGGGAGACCTCATTGGCGCGCGTGCCCTTGGCGCAGGTCTGAAGAACCGCGGCGTCGGCGGAAGGGCCCTCGCGCAAGTTCACGTTGTCGCCGGTCACCACCAGCTTGTCGCCCGCCGCCATCGCTCTGCCCCGTCGAGAATCCGTCTATAGACTATCATGAGTTGCGGGCGCCGGGAGTCTGGGCTGGGTGCCGATTCCTGGTATCCTCGGCGTTCGCCGCGCAAGGAGACCGCAATGGAAAAGGCCACGTTCGGGGCAGGCTGCTTCTGGGGAGTGGAGCATTTCTTCGCCGAGGTGCCCGGCGTGCTCGATGCGGTCTCGGGCTATGCCGGCGGCCGCACCGAGCGCCCCACCTATCGCCAGGTCTGCAGCGGCGAGACCAACCATGCCGAAGTGGTCGAGGTGACGTTTGATCCCGCCAAGGTGAGCTATGCCAAGCTGGTCGAGCTGTTCTTCAAGATGCACGATCCGACGCAGATGAACCGCCAGGGACCCGATGTCGGCACGCAATACCGCTCGGTGATCTTCACGCACTCACTGGAACAGGAACGCGTGGCGCGCGAAGAGCTGGAGAAGGCCAAAGCCCGCCACGCGCGGCCGGTGGTCACCGTCATCGAGCCGGCGCAGACCTTCTGGCGCGCCGAGGACTATCACCAGGACTATTTCGTCAAGAACCACGGCCATTCCTGCCATGTGACCTACAAGGAATTGGAAAACCGATGACGCGCGCATGGGCGATTTGCGGAGCGATACTGATCATGGCGACGACGATCATCTCCAACACCGCGTTCGGACAGATCGCGCGCGGCGACCGCTATTCCGGCGCGCCCTGGGCGACGCGCTCGCCGGTGCTGGCCGAGCACGGCATGGTGGCGAGCGAACAGCCGCTTGCGTCCGAACTCGCGGTCGAGGTCTTGAAGAAAGGCGGCAGCGCGGTCGACGCGGCCATCGCCGCCAATGCCGCAATCGGCCTGATGCAGCCGGTGTTGAACGGCATGGGCGGAGATCTTTTCGCCATCGTCTACGATCCCAAGACCCACAAGCTCTATGGCTACAACGGCTCGGGCCGCTCGGCGCTGGGGCGAGATCTGGCGCGCATGCGGCGCGAGGTCGAAGTCGCGTACCGCAAGGCCGGGATGAAGCCGCAGGACCACATCCCGTCGATGGGCTCGCTGCCCATCACCGTGCCGGGAACCGTCGATGCCTGGTTCGCGCTGCACGACAAATTCGGCAAGCTGCCGATGAAGGACGATCTTGCCGGCGCCATCCACTACGCGACCGTGGGCTTTCCGGTGACGCAGCTCATCGCGCTCTATTGGAAGGGCAACATGGCCGCGTTCGAGAAGAACAAGGCCCTGATCGAGGAACTCGACAACGCGCGCCACACCTATCTGATCGCCGACGGCCATGGCGGTCACGCGCCGGCAGAAGGCGAGATCTTCAAGAATCCCGATCTCGCGCGCACCCTGTCGATGCTCGCCGAGGGCGGCCGCGACGCGTTCTACAAGGGCCCGATCGCGCACACCATCGACGCCTATTTCAAGCGCATCGGCGGCGATCTGCGCTACGAGGATTTCGCGCGCCATCACGGCGAGTGGGTCGAGCCGCTGTCGGTCAATTATCGCGGCTACGACGTCTTTGAACTGCCGCCCAACGGCCAGGGCGCCGCGGTGCTGCAGATGCTGCAGCTCCTCAAGGGCTTCGACCTCAAGAAGATGGGCGCGGGTTCCGCGGATGCTTTGACGGCGATGCTCGAGGCCAAGCGGCTGGCCTACGAAGACCTCGCCAAGTGGTACGCCGATCCCGCTTTCGTGCATGCGCCGATGAAGGGGCTGTTGTCGGACGCCTATGCCGGCGAGCGCCGCAAGCTGATCGATCTCTCCCATGCCAATCCGAATGTCGGCCCCGGCGATCCGCGCCTGCATGACGGCGACACCATCTATCTCACCGCCGCCGACAAGGACGGCATGATGGTCTCGCTGATCCAGTCGAATTATCGCGGCATGGGATCGGGGCTGGTGGCGGACGGATTGGGCTTCATGTTCCAGGACCGCGGCGAGCTCTATTCGCTCAGAGACGGCGACGCGAACGTCTATGCGCCGGGGAAGCGGCCGTTCCACACCATCATCCCGGCCTTCGTGATGAAGGACGGCAAGCCGTTCATGAGCTTCGGCTTGATGGGCGGCGACATGCAGCCGCAAGGCCATGTCCAGGTGCTGACCGACATCATCGATTTCGGCATGAACGTGCAGGAGGCGGGCGACGCCGCGCGCTGGCGGCACTTTGGCGGCGCCGAGCCCACGGGCGAGCCCTCGACCGGTATCGGCACCGTCGAGATGGAGAGCGGCTTCGATCCGGCGGTGAAGGAAGAGCTGGCGCGCCGCGGCTACAAAATCGTCCCCGGCACCGGCGGCTTCGGCGGCTACCAGGCCATTATGCGCGCCCCCAACGGCATCTATTGGGGCGCAAGCGAAATGCGCAAGGACGGCGAGGTGATCGGGTATTAGCGCCTGTCATCCCCGGCGAGCATCGGCGCGAAAGCGCCGGTGCGAGGTCAAGGGGACCCAGGCGGCAAGACCGGCCTCGCTCTTCCCGCCTGGGTCCCCTTCCCGTCGCCTTGCTATCGCAATGCTCGGCCGGGGATGACAGCTCAGCTTCTATTTGCGCTTGGCGCGAAAGCTGACGGGGACTTTCTTCTTCACCGTCTTATGCGCGTTGAACTTGACCTTTTTGCCCGCCGCCGTCTTGAAGCCGACCTTGACCGGAACTTTCACTGGCTTTTTCGCCTTGAATCGAACGTTGCGAGTCTTACTCTTCTTGCCAAGAAAAGCGGCGGCCAACGTCGCTCCGGCCGCTATCAAAACGGGCGCCACCATGATTCCCCCAAATCAAATGCTTTTTTGCAGTCAAAAGAATGGCGTTCGCAACCTGAACGGTAAATGAACAGATCTCGCGTTCGTACTGCTCAGCCAAACACCCGCGCGAAGATCGTGTCGACGTGCTTGAGGTGGTAGTCGAGGTCGAACAGCGACTCCAATTCTTTCGCCGGCAGGGCCTTGGTCACTTCGGGATCGGCCTTGAGCAGATCGAGCAGAGCGCCCTCGCCGTTCCAGGTGCGCATCGCGTGCTTCTGGACCAGGCGGTAGGCGTCCTCGCGCCCGACGCCCCTCTGCGTCAGCGCCAGCAGCACGCGCTGGCTGTGCACCAGGCCCAGGGTACGCTCGAGATTCTCGCCCATGCGCTTGGGATAGACGACGAGCTTCTCCACCACGCCGGCCATGCGCATCAGCGCGAAGTCCAGCGTGATCGTCGCGTCGGGCCCGATATAGCGCTCGACGGAGGAGTGCGAGATGTCGCGCTCATGCCAAAGCGCCACGTCCTCGAGCGCGGGCATCGCGTAGGCGCGCACCATGCGCGCGAGCCCGGTGACGTTTTCGGTCAGCACCGGATTGCGCTTGTGCGGCATCGCGGAGGAGCCCTTCTGGCCCTCGGAGAAGAACTCTTCCGCCTCCAGCACTTCGGTGCGCTGCAGATGGCGGATCTCGGTCGCCAGCCGCTCGAGCGAGCTCGCCACCACCGCCAGCGCCGCGAAATACGCCGCATGACGGTCGCGCGGGATGATCTGGGTCGAGACCGGCTCGACCCTGAGCCCGAGCTTTGCGGCGACATGGGCTTCGACCCGCGGATCGATGTTGGCGAAGCTGCCGATGGCGCCGGAGATGGCGCAGGTCGCGATCTCGTCGCGCGCCGCGAGCAATCGCACGCGTGCGCGCTGGAACTCGGCATGAAATCCCGCGAGCTTGATGCCGAAGGTGGTCGGCTCGGCGTGGATGCCGTGGCTGCGGCCGATGGTGGGCGTCAGCTTGTGTTCGAAGGCACGTCTCTTCAGCGCCGCCAGCAGCGCATCGACATCGGCGATGAGGATGTCGGCGGCGCGCTTGAGCTGCACCGACAGGCAGGTATCGAGCACGTCGGACGAGGTCATGCCCTGATGCACGAAACGCGCATCCGGGCCCACGAATTCCGCGAGATGCGTCAGGAACGCGATGACGTCGTGCTTGACCTCGCGCTCGATGGCATCGATGGCATCGACGTCGAATTTCGCTGCGCTGCCCTTTTCCCAGATCGTTTGCGCGGCGGACTTCGGGATCACGCCCAATCCGGCCAGCGCGTCGGCGGCATGTGCCTCGATCTCGAACCAGATGCGGAACCTGGTCTCGGGCGACCAGATCGCCGTCATCTCGGGGCGCGCGTAACGAGGAATCACGGAAAGCCTTGACCGTGGAAAGTCGCGGGTTCTTCTAGCCCCGCGCCCTGCCGGGAACAAGCAGTCACGCCGCCGGTTTGAGCGTTGCCGCCTCGACCAGCGCCTTGGTGGCCGCTTCCCGCGGCGCGGCGAGAAGCGTCGCGATCGGCCCGCGCTCGACCAGGCGGCCCTTGTCGAACACCAAGGCGTCGTCGCAAAGCGCCGCGGCAACCGAAAAATCGCTGGTCAGGACCAGGAACCCGGCCTGGCTTTCGACGCGGAATTCGCCGAGCAGGTCGCGGATCGTGGACTGCGCCGGCGCGTCCAGCGCGCGCAGCGGCTCGTCGACCACGACCAGCAGCGGCGCCGCCACGATGGCGCGCGCGATCTGCAGCCGCCGCCGGTCGAAAGGCGACAGGCTCGAGACGGCCTGGCGTCCGTCATGCGAGGCTAACCCTACGCGCTTCAGCGCGTTGTCGCGATAGTCCGAGGCGAGCTCGCGCGACAGGTTCAAATGCGCGCGCAAAGGCTCGTCGACCGTATCCCACAAGCTCATCCGCGGATCGAGCGCGCCGTCGCGGCTGGTCACGAACGCAACGCGGCGGCGCAACCGCAGCGCCATGGTCTCCGACAGCAAATTGAGGTCGACCGCGTCGAAGACGACGCGCCCCGGCCGCCGCTCCAGGCCCAGCACGGCGTCGAGCAGCCGGCGGCGCCCCGAGCCTGGTTCGCCGACCAGACCCATCGCGGCGCCGCGGCGCAGTTCGAATCCGATGGCGTCGCGCCGGCGATGCGCCGCGTCCAGCATCAGGTTCTGCACCTGCAACAACGGCTCGCCGCGCGATGCGGCCCGCGGCGGGCGCGCGAGATCGGCCGGCAGCGCCTTGAAGATGCTTTTGGTGTAAGGATGGGTCTGGCCGCCGATCAGATGCGCGGCACTGCCTTCCTCCACCACCTGCCCGCGGCGCAGGACGATCGTGCGCGCCATCAGCCGCACGACCGGATGCGGCTCGCGCGCGCAGTACACGATGGCGAAGCCCTGGCGAGTCTGTTCCTCGAGCAGCGCGCGGGTGACGCGGTTGGCAGCGAGCGGCGACAGGTCGGCCATGGGATGATCGCAAAGCAAAAGCTCCGGTGTCGCCGCTGCGGCCGCCGCGAGCAACCCGAACGCGACGGCGGCGGGCTCGAGCCGCGCGACAGGCGCCTGGATCGTTTCCAGCGATGGCGCTGCATCGAAGCGTGCGAGCGCGCCGCGCAACTCCTCCAGCGCCGCGGGTTTCGGACAGGAGAGCTTGCGCGCCAGCACCCGGCTCAGCTGTTCGGCGGCACTCATGCGCGGATCGAGCGCATTGCCCGTGGCGGAAGGCAGATACGCCGTGCGCAGGGCCGGTTTGGTCCGCCGCGCCACAGGCTGAAACTCGCCGTCGCCGACGCGGAGCCTGCCGACTGCTTCCTCGTCTCGTTCGAAAAAACCGCCCAGCGTCCGCAGCACCGCGTCCTTGCCGCTGCCGGCCTCGCCCAAAAGGACGACGGTCTCGCCGGCATGCAACAGGAGCGAGAACGGCTCGAGTTCCACCTTGCCGCCGCGTGTGACGCGCAGGTCCTTGAGTTCGAGCAGCACACGAGGTTCGCTCACGGCCGCTCGCCTTCGTCGAGGCCGGCGGCGAGCCGCGCGAGCAGGATCAGAAGCATCAGCGCCAGCGCCGGAAACGCGGCCGTCCACCAGGCGGTGAAATAGCTGCTCCTGGCGGCGGCGATCATCAATCCGAGATCGCGATGCGGCGGCGTGTCGCCGAAACCCAGGAAGCTCAACGTCGAGAGAATGATCGCGACCGCCGCCAGCGCGCGCGCGATCGTGGGCAGCAGCGCGTCGCGGAATTCGTAGGTGAGATCGCGATTGAGCAGCGCCGATCCCGAGATGCCTGTGGCGCGGGCATGGGCGGCGTGGCCGGCCAGGCTTTCGCGCCGGGCGCGCTCGAAGGTGCGCAGGAAAGCCAGCGGCGCTGCCGCAAGTCCGGCGGCGACGGCGCAGAGTCCGCGCGAGGAGAGCGCGACGAGCAGCAGCGCGAGCAGCAGCGGCGGAATGGCGGCAAAGCTTGCGACCGCCCAATGCAGGAGCGCGGCCAGATAGCGCGGCAGCCGCGCGCCGATGAAGCCCATCAACGCACCCGCCACCAACGCGATGAGGGCTGCTTCGGCCGCCTGGGTGGCGCTGAGGCTCATGCCGTAGATCGTTTCGCTCAGCACGTCGCGGCCCAGCAGATCGGTGCCGAAAGGAAACGGTGCCGACGGCGCCAGCAGCGGCGGTCCGACGCGCTCGCTGCCGGCCGGCCAGCGCGCCAGGAACTCGCTCAGCATCACGGCCACGGCGACAAGGCCCAGGCCCGACCAGCCGGCGACGACGAGAACTCGGCGCCAGGTGTTCATGGCTCAGTTCCCGCAACGAGCCGGCAGCAGAGCCGGCCGACGAAGCCCGCGGTCAAAGTCGCCGCGGCAAAGACGAAGACGATCGGCGCCGCCATGTTCCAGTCCTGCAGCGCCAGCGAATGCACGAACAGATCGGCGATGCCATGCTGGCCGAACACCCATTCGGAGACCACCGCCGCGGACAGCAAGGTGAGCATGATCTCGCCCAATGCCCGCAGCAGGCTCGCAAAGATCTGCGGCACGACATGCACGCGCTCGATCTCGAGCGCCGGCAAGCCCAGCCGCCTCAGGCCGGCACGAAAGGGCGCGTCGTGATAGCTCGCTGCCGCCGAGCGCATCGTCGCCTGGATCGCGGCCGCGCCCGCCAAGCCAACGGTGAGCGCCGGAAGCAGCAGCGGTCCCCATTCCCCTTGCACCGCAAAGCCCAGCCGGCGCGCGGCAAAGGCCAGCGCCAGACCGGCACAGAACACCGGGGCGGAAGAGACGGTCTGAACCAGCGGCGCCGTCGCCCGCCGCAAGCGCCCCGTGCCCAGCAGAAGACCGAGAGGAACGCCCAGCAGGGCCGCGATCAGCGAACCCAGCAGCACGATCCTGAGCGTGACAGGGCCGCGCACCGCGATCTCGGCGGCCGCTTCGGCGCCGGTCAGTGCGCTGGTCCCGAAGTCGAGGCGCAAAAAAGCAAGAACGTGCCGGCCCAGCGCCAGGTCGAACCTCTGCCCACGGCGCGCCATCGCCGCCACGGCGACCGCGATGGCCAGCGCGCCCAGAAGCGCGAGTGCCCAGCGACCGCTCTCCTTCAGCAGAAAGCGCAACATCGACTCAGAACCTGCCACCCCGCGGCGACTATAGGGCGGCGGCGGCGCGCGGCGCTACATCTTCATGTCGTCGGGTCCGGCCGCCCCTTCCGGCTCGCACTTGCCGCCCTTCCTGCAGATCTGGATCTTCTCCATCATGCCCTGGTCCTCGTGGTTGAGGATGTGGCAGTGGAGCACGAAGACCCCGTCGAAGCGGGCATAGTGGGTGCGGATGTATACGCGATAGTTCGGCTTGACGAAGATCGTGTCGCGCCACTGATGCCTGAGGCCGGCATATTGGAAGTCGTTCTTCGACGGCTCGCCTTGGCCGCTGACGTCGTTGCAGGGGTCCTGCATCGAGTCGCAGATCTTCACGATCTGGAACGGATTGACGTGGACGTGATAGGGATGGCCGCCGCTGGCCGACGACAGGATCCATTGATCGGTCGTGTCGAGCCACAGCGTCCGCACGATTTTGCCGTTGTAGGGAATGGCGTCGCTGCCGTTGAGGTTCTTTCCGATCGCGAACGTGCCGTTGGGCATGTTGAAGGCAAGCGTCTGCTCGCCGACATTGGCCTCGTCCACCAGGCTGGGGTGCGGCACGAAGGCCGTCAAAAGCATGCCGTCGCGCGCGTTCAGATCGAACACCACACGATTGCGCACCGCGGGCGGCATCGGCGCCGCCGCGGCGACCAGCCTGTTGCGCACATGTTCGGCCTGCTTGCCCGGCGCGATGTTCTCGCCGGGGCCCACGACCGCGATGCCCAGGAGCTGGCGGCTTTCGGGCTGCTGCGAGATGGATTCGCCGGCCGGCGCCGCGGTGTCGATGATGCAATAGCGGCCGGGATGCGGGAAGGCGACGAGCACGTCCTCGCGGTAGCCCGGCTGCAGGATCGTCGGACGGTCGCCCGCCCGCTCGTCGATCTTCGAGCGGGTCAGGCCGTCCGAGGCGTAGTCGAACTGGTGCACCACTTCGCCGGTGCAGTTCTGCGCCACCCAGTCGCCGGCTTGCGCCGCGCTCAATCCCTCCGGCGAGGCCGCATTGGGTTTCTCCTCGCGCATGAAGAAGTTGATCGTATTGCCGATGCCGGCATCGATCAGCCGCCAGCGTTCCAGGCGCCCGGCAGCGACATCGTGCACGTCCGGCATGACCTGGCCGTTGATGCTGGTGAAGCGTCCCGAGCCCGACCAGGCGCCGGGACCGATCTGCTTGTAATCGTAGAGCTGGCCGACCTGGCCCGGCTGGCAGGTATAGGAGAAGTTCGTGCCGTCCCGGCAGCCATAGGAGATCTGCTGAAACAGCATGATGCGTTCCTTGAGATCGTGCACGCCGGCGAACAGGGTGTCGATGTCTCCGGTCTTTTCGATGACGCCGTGAGCGTCAACCTGGGGCAAGCGATTGCCGCGGATGATGATCGCCCCTTCAAGACCGCTCGCGAGCTGGATCGCGGTCGAGCCGTGGACGTGAGGGTGATACCAGAAGGTGCCCGCGGGATGTTCCGGCGGAACGTCGAACTCGAATTTAAACGGCGGTGCGTCGGTGTCGAAGGTGAGCAGCACGTTGTCGGAATTCCCGCTAGGGCTCACCCAAAACCCATGGGTATGGAAATTGGTGATGTCGAAGCATTTGGGCACGTTGTGATTGTCGGGCTTGCATCCCGCCGGGCCCGGCAGCCGGTTGGTCAGGGTGAGTGCGATTTTCTCGCCGGGCCTCGTCTCGATCGTCGGGCCGATGGGACGCAGACCGGGCGGTGCCGCGCTCGTGACGTAGTTGCGAAGCAGAACCTGGTCGTCGGTCCTGGTCTTCGGATTGTAGAGCTTGCCTGGCACCATCCGCATGAGGAATTCGTAGGTGCCGCCGATGCGCGCGGCGACGGGCGGATTGGCCAGCACGCGCTCCGAGGATTGCCCGTACGAAGCCGATTCCGCCTGTAGCGCGGCCCAGACGAGGGCGCATAGCGCCGTGGCGTGTCGAAGCTTGATCATCGAGAGTGCCCCCAGGAGCAGCCGCGTCGCGCGGTGCGATTTGTCCCCGCGGCATCTCAACCCAAGTGAAATCTACTTTCAATCGAAATGTTATGAATGCGCCCAGTGTGCGAAATTCACAGCAGTCCCAGCGCCTTGAAGCTGGCGTGTCCCGCGCGCCCGATCACCAGATGGTCGTGAACGGCGATCTTGAGCGGCTTGGCGGCGTCGGCGATCTCGCGGGTGAGCTCGATGTCGGCCCGGCTGGGCGTGGGATCGCCGCTCGGGTGGTTGTGGACCAGGATCATCGCCGATGCGCCGAGCTCCAGCGCGCGGCGCACGATCTCGCGCGGATAGACCGGCGTGTGGTCGATGGTGCCGGTGCTCTGCACTTCGTCGGCGATCAGGACGTTCTTGCGGTCGACGAAGAGGACGCGGAACTCCTCGCGCACGCCGCGCGCCATCGCCGCGGCGCAATAGTCGAGCAGCGCCGCCCAGGACGACAACGCCGGACGTCCGATGAGCCGCGTCTTGGACAGCCGCAGCGCCGCCGCCTCGATGATCTTGAGCTGGATCGCCGTTCCGTCGCCGATGCCCTCGACCTCGAGCAGGCGCTCGCGCGGCGCCGCGATGACGTCGGCGAAGCTGCCGAAGCGCGCCAGCAGCGCCTTGGCAAGCGGCTTCACGTCGCGGCGGGGGATGGCGGCGAACAGCGCGAGCTCGAGCAGCTCATAGTCCGGCATCGTCTCGGCGCCGCCGAGGACGAAGCGTTCGCGCAGGCGCTCGCGATGGCCGAGAAAATGCGGCGGCGGCGCTTCGCCGCGAAATTCGGGCGCCACGTCGGCGGCGCCGGACGGGGATTCCTTCGCGCGGGACTTGGCGGTCATAGGACAAGGCGAGCTGCCACGAGCCACAGCCTAACGTTGCTCCGTCCGAGCGCAAGGGCCCGGTTGCAACTTCAAACGTCGGGGCAGGTCAGGATATCGCGTAAGGCGGTTTGTCGAGGCCTTTGGGCGAAGCGGTGAAGATTTCGGCGCCCGATTCGGTCACGCCCACGGTGTGCTCGAACTGCGCGCTCAATGAGCGGTCGCGCGTGACCGCAGTCCAGCCGTCGGCCAGGACCTTCACGCCATAGCCGCCGAGATTGATCATCGGCTCGATGGTGAAGAACATACCGGGCTTCAAGACGATGCCGTGGCCCGGCTTGCCGTAATGGACGATGTTGGGCAGCGCGTGGAACACCTTGCCGACGCCGTGGCCGCAGAAATCGCGCACAACGGAACAGCGCTCGATGCCTTCCGCGTAGGACTGGATCGCATGGCCGATGTCGCCGGTCGTGGCGCCCGGCTTCACCGCCGCGATGCCGCGCATCATGCAGTCATAGGTGATGTCGACCAGCCGGCGCGCCTTCAGCTTGACGTCGCCCACCAGATACATGCGCGAAGTGTCGCCGTGATAGCCGTCGACGATCACGGTGACGTCGATGTTGACGATGTCGCCGTCGCGCAACGGCTTGTCGCCCGGGATGCCGTGGCAGACGACGTGGTTGATCGAGGTGCAGAGCGTGTGGCGGTAGCCGCGATAGCCCAGACAGGCCGGCACCGCGCCATTCGCGATCACGTGGTCGTAGGCAAGCTTGTCCAGATGCGCGGTGGTGACGCCGGGGGCCACTTCCGGAACCAGCAGATCGAGCACCTCGGCGGCGAGGCGGCCGGCGCGGCGCATGCCGGCGAAATCCTCTGGCCCGTGCAACGCGACGCCGAGATGGGCGCGCCGGGCGGGCTCGAACGTATCGGCCTCGGTAATCAGCGATGTCATTCGCCCGATATAATGCCTGCCGGGGTTTTCGCAAAATCCAGCCGCGGGTCGCTGACGCCGACGCGGTGGCGATAGACCATCTCGCCGCCCTTCCAGCCGCTGAACAGCAGCAGCAGGAAGGCGAGCAGCGACAGCCAGATATAGGCGCTGGAGCCGGCATCGGCGCCCACCCGGTAGCGCAGGATCCAGTCGAGGATGGAGACGAGCGACAGCGCCACATTGGCGCCCAGATGCCACCATGCGGCGCTCAGCCTGCGGATCGCAGCGTCGGAGAGGAAATCGATCAGCCCGAGCGTGCCGGCGGCGGCCGAGGCGACGATGCCCGCGCCGATCAGCCAGAACGCCGCGCGCGCGAAAAACGGATGCTGCGAAGCGTCGTAGCCGATGTCTGCCGCGAAAGCCGCGCTGTAGAACGCGATGACGAAGGGAACCAACATCGGATGCACCGGATGGTCGCCGATACGGACGGTGGAGCGGGGATTTGTGCGCATGATTACTTGAAAAACGTGCCGCGGCGCGGCTTGTTCCGGGAACCCGGCTTCAATCGGCGTGCCGCTTGGGCTAAGACGGCGCCATGAGCGACCAGCCCACCGCCGCGGTCCTGGTGATCGGCGACGAAATCCTTTCCGGCCGCACCCAGGACACCAACACCAATTACATCGCGCGCATGCTTTCGACGCTGGGCATCGACCTCAAGGAGGCGCGCGTCGTCGGCGACGTCGAAGACGAGATCGTCGCGGCGCTGAATGCGCTCAGGACGCGCTACACCTACGTCTTCACCACCGGCGGCATCGGCCCCACCCATGACGACATCACCGCCGACGCAGTGGCCAAGGCCTTCGGCGTCGGCATCGACTACCATCCCGAAGTGCTCGCGATGCTGGGCGCGCGCTACAAGCCTGGCGAGTTCAACGACATGCGCAAGCGCATGGCGCGCATTCCGCTGGGCGCAGAGCTGGTGCGCAACAGCGCCTCGATCGCGCCCGGGATCCACATCGGCAATGTGTATGTGATGGCCGGCGTGCCGGCGATCATGCGGGCGATGATGGAGGACATCATGCCCACGCTGCGCCACGGCCAGCTCGTCCACACGGCCACGGTCGAGGCCCGCATCGCCGAGGGCCGCATCGCCGAGGGTTTGATGAAAATCCAGCAAGATTTTCCGGCATTGTCGCTCGGCTCCTATCCTTATTACCGCGAAGACGGTTTCGGCGTGCAATTGGTGGCGCGCGGCCGCGATGCCGCCGATGTCGAGACGGCGGCCCGTGCGATCGAAGCCATGGTGAAGGACCTGGGCGCGGAGCCCATTCGTATGAATTCTTAATACGCGCGGGCATGACAAGCGGCGCGGGTCTGTGTATGTTCGCTTCCGGGAGAGGGCTGACACGAGCATGGAGGCCCCTCTGGGTTGGGGTATGGCGTCATGAAAATTACCAGCGTGGTCGGCGCGGCGGTTGCGGCCGTGATCGTGGCGGCAGGTGTCGCCTTCGCGGGAAATTTCGCTTCCAGCCATCAGGCGGACTACTTCGCGGCCGGCACGCATCAATTCTATGTCTGGTGCGCCGGCGGTAGCGACTACACCGCCACCGAAAGCGGCAGCTCGGCTCCCGACGCGCAAATGCGCCTATACGAGAAAGCCAAGCAGCAGGGACGCAGCACCTGCTGGCCGCTCTGGCAGGGCCGCGTCTCGGGATAGCGCCCGCTACGGTTCCAGCTTCAATTCCTTCGCTTCCGCATTCAGCGCATCGCGCATGTCGGCGCGGCCGCTCATGGCGCGGCGTGCGTCGGCGAGCGCCTGTTTTGCCCGTGCGGTGTCGCCAAGTACGGCATAGGAGCGCACCAACCGCTGCCAGCCGGCCGGATCGTCGGGCGACTGCTTGAGCCGCGCCGCCAGTCCCGCCACCATCGCGCCGATATCGGGCTTGGCCGCCGACATCGCGCGCAGCCGCGCAAGATTGGCGAGCAGCTGCTGACGGAACGCCGTGTTGGCGGGGAGTTCGTCGGCCAGTCGCTGCCAGTCGGTCTGCGCTTCGGCGAATTGTCCGCGCGAGGCGGCGAGCTGGCCGAGGAAGAACAGCGCCACGCGGTCGCGGCCGTCGAGCGACAGCGCGATGCGGAAAGCCCGTTCGGACTCGTCCGACAGGCGCCCACCCGCGGCGCCGACCAGCGCCAAGCCGTAATCCGAATAAACCGCGGGATCGGCGCTCTTCTGGCTGCGCGACAATTCAATGGCGCGCTCGAAAGCCTTGATTGCGTCGACGCAGTCGTCGCCATCCATGTAGGCGCGGCCGAGCAGGCGCCAGCCGCGCAGATCGTCCGGCGTCCGGCGCAGATGGCCCACCAGCGCCGCGATCGCGCCGTTGCGGTCGTGGACGCGATTGCCTTCCAGCGTCCTCACCGCGAGCTCCGGGCGGCCGAGAACGCCATAGATCGCCAGTCCCGCCGCGACCACGAACAGCGCCAAACCCACCGTCGCAAGCGCGCGCGGACGTCCTTGCGGAAGTCCGAAGGCGGGCCATGCCACGAACAGCGCGGCCAGCAGCGCGAGCACCAGGAAAATCGCGATCGCAAGCACCGTCATGTGCGCGTCACCCGGTGCTTGCCTTTGGACAGCGCCACGATCATGCCGCGCAGGGTCTGGACCTCCTGATAGGTGAGCCGCGCCCGGTGCACGCTGGCACGGATGGCGCGGATCATGGCGCCGCGCTTGTCGGGCGGAAAGAGGAAACCGCTCTCCAGCAGCTCGCGCTCGAGATGCTCGAAGAGCTGGAAAAGTTCGGTGCGCGTTGGCATCCGGTGAACCGGGCCGTGCTCGATGCGCGCGGCGGGCGTCTGGTCGGCGCTCAAAAACCATTCATAGGCGACGAGCAGCACCGCCTGGCCGAGATTGATCGAGGAGAAATCGGACGTGGGAATGGTGACGACCGCGTCGGCGAGCGAGATCTCGTCGTTCTCCAGCCCTGCGCGCTCGTTGCCGAAGACGATGCCGCATGTGGCGCCGCGCGCCGACGCCAGCCGCAGCCGCCGCACCGCCTCCTTGGGCGTCAGCACTTCCTTGGTCACGCCGCGTTCGCGCGCGGTCGTTGCGTAGACCAGGTTGAGATCGCCGATGCCGCTCTTGAGGTCCGCGAAGAGGCGCGCCCCCTCCAGCAGATCGGCCGCGCCCACCGCCATCGCCTGCGCCTTGGAGTTGGGCCAAGCGCCGCGCGGATTGACCAGCCGCAGATCGCGCAAGCCGAAATTCTTCATCGCCCGCGCCGCGGCGCCGATATTCTCGCCGAGCTGGGGATGGGAAAGAACGACGGCGGGGACCGTCATTTACGTGCGTCCCTGGGCCTTCGCGTGTCGCTTTGACGCTGCATCTTGCGCTCGCTATACCCCGCGCCAGCGAAAATTCCGAGGCCCCCATGCAAAAGATCAAAGTCGCCAATCCCGTGGTCGAGCTCGACGGCGACGAGATGACCCGCATCATCTGGGACCTGATCAAGAAGAAGCTGATTCTGCCCTACCTCGACATCGGCCTCGAATATTACGACCTCGGCATCGAGCATCGCGACGCCACCAACGACCAGGTGACGGTGGACGCGGCCCATGCGATCCAGAAGCACGGCGTCGGCGTCAAATGCGCCACCATTACGCCCGACGAGGCGCGGGTGAAGGAATTCGGCCTCAAGGAGATGTGGAAGTCGCCCAACGGCACGATCCGCAACATCCTGGGCGGCGTCATCTTCCGCGAGCCGATCATATGCAAGAACGTGCCGCGGCTCGTGCCGGGCTGGACCAAGCCCATCGTCGTCGGCCGCCATGCCTTCGGCGACCAGTACCGCGCCACCGACTTCCGCTATCCCGGCAAGGGCACGCTCACCGTCAAATTCGTCGGCGCGGACGGCACGGTGATCGAGAAGGAAGTGTTCAAGGCGCCGGGCGCCGGCGTGGCGCTGGCGATGTACAATCTCGACGAATCGATCCGCGATTTCGCGCGCGCCTCGATGAACTACGCGCTGGCGCGCACCTATCCGCTCTACCTCTCGACCAAGAACACGATCCTGAAGGCCTATGACGGCCGCTTCAAGGACATCTTCCAGGACGTCTTCGACGAGGAGTTCGCGGCCAGGTTCAAGGCGGCCGGCATCACCTACGAGCATCGCCTGATCGACGACATGGTCGCCTCGGCGCTGAAGTGGGAGGGCGGCTATGTCTGGGCCTGCAAGAACTACGACGGCGACGTCCAGTCCGACACGGTGGCGCAGGGGTTCGGCTCGCTCGGGCTGATGACCAGCGTGCTGACCACGCCGGACGGCAAGATCGTCGAGGCGGAAGCCGCGCATGGCACGGTGACGCGGCACTATCGCGAGCATCAGAAAGGCAAGGCGACCTCGACCAATTCCATCGCCTCGATCTTCGCCTGGACGCGCGGTCTCGCCCATCGCGCCAAGCTCGACGGAAATGCCGCGCTCGACACATTCGCGCACACGCTCGAGAAAGTCTGCGTCGACACGGTGGAGAGCGGGTTCATGACCAAGGACCTGGCGCTGCTCGTCGGCCCCGAGCAGAAATGGCTCACCACCGAAGGCTTCCTCGACAAGGTGGACGAGAATCTGAAGAAGGCGATGACATAGCGATGCATGCACGTCTCTCGATCCTTGCGACCGCGGCGCTTCTTTTCTTCGCGGGCGTGCCGGCCCACGCCGCGTGGGAGTTGGAGAAGGAAGGGACGACCTGCTTTTCTACGGGTCCAAGCGACGGCGAGGCCACAATCTCCGTGGTGGCTTTCGGGCCGCAGACCTTTCTGCTTATCACTGCCAACAGCTTCCCGCAGGAGCGCCGCACCTATCCCATTGCGCTCAGCTTCGACGATGGCGCGGCGCGGTCCGTCAACGCGGAAGGGCACGATAGGAGCTACGGAGTTCCTCTGGCACCATGGCTCTACGATGCGCTACATGACAGCGCTCGACTGGAGGTTTCGACCGGCCGAAACCGCTACGACTTCGCGCTTGCGGGAATCGTCAAGGCGATCGACGACATACTCGCTTGCTCGGGGTTCGGCAGCTATTCCGCCGTAAGCGCCCATGTTCCGCAGCCGATTGCCGGAACTGCTTGGACCATTCTGGATCCTATCGTGGGCACCAACGATTGCGCAGTGCGTCGCAACGGAGACGCTATCGACACCACGCTCGGCCTCAATAAATCTGGCAACGTCGTGCTCTCCGGCGGGCGCTCGGACTGGGCGATGCCGGCGGCCACCGTGGAGGCAACGCTCGGCATCGGGGATGCGGCGCCCGTAGAGATCAAGGCGGGCGTGTTCACCAATATAGTCATCGTCACCTTGGATAAGGATCAGATCGAAGCGCTCAGAAGCGCCAAGTCGCTCAAATGGACGTTCACCTGGGGCCTTTTCGCCGCAGACGTTACCGACGCCGACAAGGCGCTCGACGCGCTGCGCGCGTGCCAGGAGAAACGGCACAAGACGCCATGATGTCCGTCCGGCCTCTCGCTGCAGCCGACAGGGAGGCGTGGCTTCCGCTGTGGGCGGGTTATCTCGCATTCTACGAGGCGACGGTGTCGGACGACGTCACCGAGACGACTTTCGCGAGGCTGACCGGAAACGACCCGAAGATGTTCGCACTCGCGGCCGAGCGCAATGGCCGCGTCATCGGCATCGCGCAATGCGTCGTACACGATTCGACTTGGTCGCAAGCGCCGTATGTCTATCTAAGCGACCTGTTCGTTGCACCCGAGGCTCGCGGCAGCGGCGCCGGATGCGCTCTGATCGAAGCCGTCTACGATCGCGCCGATCGCATGGGCGCCGCGCGCGTCTACTGGCTGACGCATCACACCAACGCGACCGCACGCAAGCTCTATGATGCCGTTGCGACAAACGACGGCTTCATCGAGTACAGGCGATGACCGTTCGCACCGCGCGCTGCTGCTGCGGCGATTGTTCGATCACGGTCGAAGGCGAGCCGAGCCTGAATGCGCTCTGCCACTGCACGAGTTGCAGGCGGCGCACGGGATCGGCGTTCGGCTGGTCGGCTTATTTCCCGGACGAGAGGGTCTTGGCCAAGAGCGGCCACCTGGAAGTTTATGCCAAGGAGGGCGACGGCGGGTACCGGCGCTTTTTCTGCGCGCGCTGCGGCACCACGCTCCATTGGAAGTCCTTCGGCTTCCTGCCCGATCAGACCGGCGTCGCGGGCGGATGCTTCGTCGACGATAAGCTGCCCGAGCCCAATCTGTCGGCGCAGGACAGGGATCGTTGCGCCTGGCTCAGCCTGCCTTCGGCCTGGCTTCGGACGTAGCGCGCTTCAGCCGCGCGCCACCATGCCCATCAAGGCCAGCGCATTGCCGTCGGGATCGAAGAATTCGCGCAAACGCAGTTCGTGCGTCTCCGTGCGCTGGACGATCTGCGCCGCGCCGGTGAACGTCACGCCGCGCCGCTCCAGCGCCTCGCCCAGCCGGTCGATGTCGGGGGCGTTGAAATAGAGGATGGCACCGCCGATCGGCGTGCCCGGCTTGACGTTGCTGCCCACCATCAGCCGCAAACCTTCGAGCTGGAAAAACAGCATGCCGGCGGCCTCGAACAGCAGCGGCAGGCCCAAGACGTCGCGGTAGAAGGCGCGCGCACGATCGAGATCGCTGCAGACGAGGCCCACCTGGACCAGGTTCCGCCCCGCCAGGGACAATGTTTCGCTCATCGCAAGCCCTGCCTTTCGCCGGCGGCTCCGGACCGCTATATTAGGGAGCCGCATTGTTAGGTTACCTAACAATCACGCCAGCGCGAAGGCTTGTCAAGTGCCGCACAGCGTTCCTTCCGTCGAAGCCACGGCCGACCGGCTGCACAGCGCGGCGATCCATCTGCTGCGTCATGTGCGCAAGGAAGACGCGCAATCGGGCATCTCCGGCGCGCAGCTCAGCGCACTTTCGGTGCTGGTCTTCGCGGGGCCGCAGACGCTCGGCGCCCTGGCCCGCGCCGAGCAGGTGACGCCGCCCACCATGTCGCAGCTCGTCAATGCGCTGGAGAAGCAGGGGCTGGCGCGGCGCAAGGACCGCGACCGCCGCTCCATCCTGGTTTCGGCGACGGCGGAGGGGCGCAGGCTGCTGCAGGCCGGTCGCCGCCGCAGGCTCAAGCGCCTCGCCAGAGCGCTGGCGGCGCTCGCGCCCGAGAAGCTCGCGCTGCTCGGCGAGGCGGCCGACCTCCTGCTGCGGGCGACGGCCGCCGCCGAGACCGAACAAGCCGGGGATGACAATCGCCGCCGATGAAGGATAAAACCAGTCCCATGAAGGGCTTAAACGAGATCAGGCGAGGCTTCCTCGAATTCTTCGCGGCGCGCGGCCACGAGGTCGTGCCGTCATCGGGGCTGGTGCCGAGGAACGATCCGACGCTGCTTTTCACCAATGCCGGCATGGTGCAGTTCAAGAACGTCTTCACCGGCGCCGAGAAGCGGCCTTATGCGCGCGCGGCTTCGAGCCAGAAATGCGTGCGCGCCGGCGGCAAGCACAACGATCTCGACAATGTCGGCTACACCGCGCGGCATCACACCTTCTTCGAGATGCTGGGCAACTTCTCCTTCGGCGATTATTTCAAGGCAGACGCGATCGAGTTCGCCTGGGATCTGATCACCCGGGAGTTCGCGATCCCGAAGGAACGCCTCACGGCGACCGTTTTCGCTGAGGACGACGAGGCGTTCGGCCTGTGGAAGAAGATCGCGGGACTTCACGAAAGCCGCATCATCCGCATTCCGACGAGCGCGAATTTCTGGTCGATGGGCGACACCGGTCCCTGCGGCCCGTGCTCGGAGATCTTCTTCGACCACGGCGCGCACATTCCGGGCGGCCCGCCGGGCAGTCCCGACGAGGATGGCGATCGCTTCGTCGAGATCTGGAATCTCGTCTTCATGCAGTACGAACAGGTCGACAAAGAGACGCGCCTGGACCTGCCCAAGCCCTCGATCGACACCGGCATGGGTCTGGAGCGCATCGCGGCGGTGCTCCAGGGCGTGCACGACAATTACGACATCGACCTGTTCCGCCGCCTGATCGCGATCTCGGCCGAGATGTCGGGCGCGCCCGCGACGGGCGACGCAAAGTTCAGCCACCGCGTGATCGCCGATCACCTGCGTTCGACGTCGTTCCTGATCGCCGACGGCGTGCTGCCCTCGAACGAAGGCCGCGGCTATGTGCTTCGCCGCATCATGCGCCGCGCCATGCGGCACGCCCATCTTCTGGGCGCCGGCGATCCCTTGATGTACCGGCTGGTGCCGACCCTGGTGGCGGAGATGGGCGAGGCCTATCCCGAGCTCAAGCGCGCCGAGTCACTGATCGTCGAGACCTTGAAGCTCGAGGAGGAGCGCTTCCGAATCACCTTGGCGCGCGGGTTGAAGCTGCTCGACGAAGCGACCGGCGATCTTCGTACCGGAGCCGAGCTGGCCGGCGATGTCGCCTTCAGGCTCTACGACACTTATGGGTTCCCGCTGGATCTGACCGAAGATGCGCTCAAGCTGCGCGGCATCGGCGTCGACAAGGTGGGTTTCGATGCGGCGATGCAGAAGCAGCGCGAGGACGCGCGCAAGGCCTGGACCGGTTCGGGCGAAGCGGCGACGGACGCGCAATGGTTCGAGATTCGCGAGGAATTCGGGCCGACGGAGTTCCTGGGCTACGACAGCGAGAAGGCGGAGGCGCAGATCCTTGCCATGCTCAAGGACGGCAAGCGCGTGGCGCGGGCGCGGGCGGGCGAGACCGTTTCCGTCCTCACCAACCAGACGCCGTTCTACGCCGAATCCGGCGGCCAGATCGGCGACCAGGGCCGCATCGTTTCCGCCGCCGGCAGCGGCAAGGTGATCGACACCGAGAAGCGTCTTGGCGCGCTGCATGTCCATGTCGTCGAGGTGAGCAAGGGAGAATTTGCCGTGGGCGACGCGGTCGAACTCGAGATCGATGCCGAGCGCCGCCGCGCCACGCGCGCCAATCATTCCGCCACCCATCTTTTGCACGCGGCGCTGAAGCGCGTGCTCGGCCCGCATGTCAGTCAGAAGGGCTCGCTGGTGGCGCCCGACCGGCTGCGCTTCGACTTCAGCCATCCCAAGCCGGTGAGCCTGGACGAACTCACGCGCATCGAGGACCTGGTCAACGCGGCGATCCGCCAGAACGGCGAGGTGGCGACGCGGCTGATGGCGACCGACGATGCGATCAAGGCGGGCGCGGAGGCCCTGTTCGGCGAGAAATACGGCGATGAAGTGCGCGTGCTCACCATGGGCGAAGAGTCCGGCAAAGCGTTCTCGGTGGAATTGTGCGGCGGCACCCATGTGCGCAGGCTGGGCGACATCGCGCTGTTCACGATCCTCTCCGAAAGCGCCGTGGCGGCGGGCGTGCGCCGCATCGAGGCGCTGACCTCGGAAGCGGCGCGGCGTTATCTTTCCGCGCAGGCGGAGATCGCGCGCGAAGCGGCGGCGGCCCTCAAGACCAGCGCGGCCGAACTGCCGCAGCGCGTGGCGCAGCTTTCCGAAGAGCGCCGCAGGCTCGAGCGCGAGCTCGCCGAGCTGCGCAAGCAGCTCGCCCTTGCCGGCCCACAGCGCGCTGAGGGTGGGCAGGAGACAAAGACGATCGCCGGCATCAAGACGCTGCTCAGGCTGGTCGAAGGCCTCTCGCCCAAGGATCTCAAGAGCCTGGCCGACGACGCCAAGGCCAAGCTCGGATCGGGCGTCGTGGCCTTCGCTGCCGTGGCGGAGGGACGCGCTTCGCTGGTCGTGGGCGTGACCGACGATCTCGCCGGGCGCATCAGCGCGGTCGACCTGGTGCGGCTGGGCGCGGAAGCGCTGGGCGGCAAGGGCGGCGGCGGGCGCGCCGACATGGCCCAGGCCGGCGGTCCGGACGGCAGCAAGGCGCAGGCCGCGCTCGATGCCATCGCGCATCGCCTGGGCGAGCTCAAGCAGATCGCATGACGACAGCCGCCGCCGCGCTCGCCACCCGCCCGCCGACGGCGCGCCATCGCAGCTATGTCCTGCTCGAAGGCGGCCAGGCCGGCGGCGCGCTGGGGCGCATGATCGAGGTCGTCCTGGTGACGCTGATCGTCGCCAATGTCTTCGCCTACATCCTGCAGAGTATCCCCAGCGTCGATGCGCGCTATGCCGATTTCTTCGGCTGGCTGGAGGCGGTCTCCGTCGTGGCGTTCACCATCGAGTACCTGGCGAGGTTGTGGACCGCGCCCGAGGATCCGACCGTCAAAGGCGGGCGTTTCGCCGGCCGCATCCGCTTCGGGCTGCGGCCGATGATGCTGATCGATCTGTTGAGCTTCGCGCCGGCCTATATCGCGCTGTTCATTCCTTTCGTCGATCTCAGAGTCCTGCGGCTGATCCGCTTGCTGCGCCTGCTCAAGATCGCGCGCTATTCGCCGGCGCTGTCCACCCTGATGCAGGTGCTGGCCGAGGAGCGCCGCGCGCTCTACGGCACCGTCCTGCTGCTGCTCTGCGCCATGGTGTTCGCGGCTGCCGCCATGCATGTGATCGAGGGCAGTACGCCGGGTGCCAACGAATCCTTCAAGACCATGCCGGGTGCGATGTATTGGGCGATCACCACGCTGACGACCGTGGGCTATGGCGACGTCGTGCCGACGACGGGGGTCGGCCGGTTCATCGCCGGGCTGACGATGATCGTGGGGCTGGGGCTGTTCGCGCTGCCCGTCGGCATCGTCGCCACCGGCTTCGTCAACTCGATCCATCGCCGCGACTTCGTCGTCACCTTCGGCATGCTCTCGCGCGTGCCGCTGTTCCGCGGCATCGATGCGCAGATCATCGGCGAGATGATGGTGATGCTGCGCGCGCGCGCGGTGACAGCGGGTACCGTGATCTCGGCGGCGGGCGCACGTGCCGACGCGATGTATTTCGTCATCTCCGGCGAGGTCGAAGCGACCCTGCAGAACCGCAAGATCCGCTTCCGCAGCGGCGATTTCTTCGGCGAGCTGGCTCTCCTCGAACAGACCATGCGCGCGGCCACCGTGGTGGCGACGGAGCCGTCGCGGATCCTCACCCTCTCGGTCGACGACTTCAACCATCTGCTCAGCAAGCATCCCGGCCTGGAGCGGCGCATCCACCGCATGGCCGCGGCGCGCGCCGAGGACATCGCCCAGGCCGGCGCGATTTCGGAATCCGAGATCAAGGCCGCGCGCCGCATGCGCCGCCGCGCCGAGCGCGCGCCCGAAGCCGAGAGCCTGGCCGAGGAATAACCGCAAGACGGCCGCGCAAAGAGCGAAGGGGCGCCTTTTCAGGCGCCCCCTCTGGAGCCGTTCCCCATGCCAACAGGGAAAGGCAACCCGTTCGCGCGTCCCGGCCCCTTAGGGCCTCAGTCGTCCCCCGCGGCCGGCGAATCGTCGCCGCCGCCGAAGGCCAGCGACGAGCCGAGGACGCCGGCATTCTGGCGGACCTGCGCTTCGATCTTGTCCGCGACGTCGGAATTGGCGGCGAGGAAATTCTTGGCCGCCTCGCGTCCCTGGCCGATGCGCGTGCCGTCATAGGAGTACCAGGAGCCCGATTTCTCGACGATGCCGGCCTTGACGCCGAGATCGACGAGCTCGCCCACCTTGGAGACGCCAGAGCCGTACATGATGTCGAACTCGACCTGCTTGAAGGGGGGCGCGACCTTGTTCTTGACCACCTTCACCCGCGTCTGGTTGCCGACCACCTCGTCGCGGTCCTTGATCGAACCGATGCGGCGGATGTCGAGGCGGATCGAGGAATAGAATTTGAGCGCATTGCCGCCGGTCGTCGTCTCCGGGCTGCCGAACATGATGCCGATCTTCATGCGGATCTGGTTGATGAAGACGACGATGGTGTTCGACTTGGAGATCGAGCCGGTGAGCTTTCGCAGCGCCTGGCTCATCAGCCGCGCCTGCAGGCCCGGCAGCGAGTCGCCCATCTCGCCTTCGAGCTCGGCCTTGGGCGTCAGCGCCGCCACCGAATCGATGACAATGATGTCGATCCCGCCGGAGCGCACCAGCGTATCGGTGATCTCCAGCGCCTGCTCGCCGGTATCGGGCTGGGAGATCAGCAATTCATCGACATCGACGCCCAGTTTCCTGGCATAGCCGGGATCGAGCGCGTGCTCGGCGTCGATATAGGCGGCGATGCCGCCCTTCTTCTGCGCCTCGGCCACGGCATGGAGCGCCAAGGTCGTCTTGCCCGACGATTCGGGACCGTAGATCTCGATCACCCGGCCGCGCGGCAAGCCGCCGATGCCGAGCGCGATGTCGAGGCCGAGCGAGCCGGTCGAGACGGTGTCCGCCTCCACCCCGAGATCGCGCGCGCCTAGCTTCATCACCGAGCCCTTGCCGAAGGCGCGGTCGATCTGACTGAGCGCCGCCTCGAGCGCGCGTTTGCGATCGTTCGCCTCTTCCTTGCCCACCACCCGCAATGCCGCCTGAGCCATGATGTCCGCCTCCTTATTCCACAGCGTCCCCCGCTTCCGAAAGCGAAATCAGGGCACCGGGAGGCGAACTTCGTACATATTTTGTTCTCGTTGACAAGCGTTTCGTTAAACCATTGAATTGGTGTGATTATTTATGTTTGTTCCGCAATGGTTCCGGACCGATTTGAATGGCGCCGCTCGCCCGCATCACCGAAGTTGCCTTCACCAAGAACGAGGGGCGGTTCCTGCTCGAATGGATCGCCTATCACCGCCTGATCGGGGTGCGCGACTTTCTGATCTACACCAATGACTGTGACGACGAGTCGCCCGCGCTGCTGGAACGGCTCGAGGAGCTGGGCCTTGTGGCGCATCGGATCAATCCGACCGAGCCCGGCAAGATCATCCAGAAGACCGCGCTCGACGATGCCCTGCACCACCCTCTCGTCACCGGCGCCGATTGGGTGCTGCAGATCGATCCCGACGAGTTCCTCTGCATCAAGACGGGCGCGGGCCGGCTCGACGACCTGATCGCGACGGCGCCCGGCGCCGACATCATCGCGGTGCAGATGCGCTTCTTCGGCGACAGCGGCCGCGCCAAGCTGGACGACGGGTTGGTGACCGAACAGCTCACCCGCGCGTCGAGAAAAGACTTCGCCCCGAACGGCATCGTCAAGAGCCTGGCGCGCAACGTCGCGGCGTTCGACAAGATCACCGCCAATCACATGCCCGGCATGCCGGAGAGCGCGCGCGTTCGCATCTTCAACGGCGGCGGCGCCGAAGTGCCCGCGCCCGCGAGCGGCAGCCAGCGCTTCCGCGTCATGCCCGAGGCCTCGCGCAGCATGAAGTTCGCGCAGCTCAATCACTACGCCGTGCGCACCTTCGCCGATTACCGCGCCAAGAAATATCGCGGCACCGCCGCCGACAACGACAAGAAGCTGACGCTTGCCTATTGGAACCAGCGCAACCGCAACGAGGTCGAGGACCTCGCCATCGCGCCGCACATCCCGGCGGTGAAGGCGCTGATGGCGCAATGGCTCGCCGATCCCGTGCTCGCCGCCCGCAACCGGCGCTGCTTCGAGGCCTATGCGGAGATCGTGACGAAGGCCGAAGGCCTGCTGGCGCTTCCGAAGTAAGGCGCGTCCCTCTACGGATGCTGCCGCTCGGCGATCTCGCGATTCCACCAGGAGACGCACGGGATCTTCGACCGATCGCAGCGGGGCGCATATTTGCGCGCCACCGCTGCGATCTCGGCCAGCAACCCCTCTTCGAGGGTAATGGGCTTCAGGCCCATGCCGATGAAGCCGGGAGTTGCGACCTGAAGATCGTTCTCGGCCGCCTCGTTGCGCGGGTTGGGAAGCTGCGCGATCCGGACGCCGGTGAGCCGCGCCACGATCGCCGCAAGGTCCCGCACGCGGCGGGTCTCGGTCATCTGGTTCAGGATCTTCACCCGCTCGCCTTTGGCCGGCGGCTTCTCCAGCGCCAGCTCGATGCAGCGCACCGTGTCCTGCAGATTGATGAAGGCGCGCGTCTGCCCGCCCGTGCCGTGCACCGTGAGCGGATAGCCCAACGCCGCCTGCATCAGGAAACGGTTCAGCACCGTGCCGTAATCGCCGTCATAGTCGAAGCGGTCGATCAGCCTGTCGTCCAGCCGCGTCTCCTCGGTCTCGGTCCCCCAGACGATGCCCTGGTGCAGGTCGGTGATCCGTACACGGTCGTTCTTGTTGTAGAAGAAGAAGAACAGCTGATCCTGCGTCTTGGTCATGTGATAGATCGAGCCCGGATTGGCGGGATAGAGGATCTCCTGCGTGCTCTGGCCAGCGGGCGTATCGACCCTGATCGTCAGATAGCCTTCCGGGATCGCCATCCCCGCCACGCCATAGCCGTAGACGCCCATGGTGCCGAGATGGACGAGATGGATGTCGAGCCCCGTCTCCACGATCGCCGCCAGCACGTCATTGGTGGCGTTCAGATTGTTGTCGACGGTATAGCGCTTGTGCTGGGCGCTCTTCATCGAATAGGGCGCGGCGCGCTGCTCGGCGAAATGGACGATGGCGTCGGGGCGGAAATCGCCCAGCAGCGCGAGCAGCGCCGCAAAGTCCTTGCCGATGGTGATGTCGTGAAAGGCGATGTGGCGTCCGGCGACCTGCTTCCAGGCGGCCAGCCGTTCACTCATCGCGGCGATCGGCGTCAGGGACTGGACGCCGAGCTCGTCATCGATCCGCCGGCGCGACAGATTGTCGACGATGACGATCTCATGCCCCCGGCGCGACAGGTGCAGCGCCGTCGGCCAGCCGCAAAATCCGTCCCCCCCGAGCACGATGATCTTCACGGCGCGCCTTCCTTTTCCCGCCGCCCGCTTGTCGCCTTCAGGGCGCGATCGCGCAAGCCGTCCCCAGTGGCGCAAAAGCGCCGTTTGACAGCGCAAAGTCCATGACTATAGTGCCCGACCTTCCGCGGGCGGCTGTGCCGAATCCGAGGATTTCCGCCATTTTTTCGGACTTCGCATGACCAAACGCGCCTCCGCCAAATACAAGCTCGACCGCCGCATGGGTGAAAGCGTGTGGGGCCGGCCCAAGAGCCCGGTCAACAAGCGCTCCTACGGACCCGGCCAGCACGGCCAGCGCCGCGCCAAGAAGCTTTCCGACTACGGCACCCAGCTTCAGGCCAAGCAGAAGCTCAAGGGCTATTACGGCAACATCACCGAGCGGCAGTTCCGCAAATATTATCACGAGGCCTCGCGCCGCCCGGGCGACACCGGCGAGAACATGATCGGCCTGCTCGAAAGCCGGCTGGACGCGCTCGTCTATCGCGCCAAGTTCGCGCCCACCCCCTTTGCCGCGCGCCAGCTGGTCAGCCATGGCCACGTCAAGGTCAACGGCCGGCGCGTGACCATCGCCAGCTTCCAGGTGAAGGAAGGCGCCAGCGTCGAGCTTTCGCCCAAGGCCCGCGACATGGCGCTGGTGCTGGAAGCCGCCAAGAGCGCCGAGCGCGATACGCCCGATTACGTCGACGCCGATCACAGCAAGATGACGGCCAAGCTGCTGCGGGTGCCCAAGCTCTCCGACGTGCCCTATGCCACGCAGATGCAGCCGCATCTGATCGTCGAGTTCTATTCGCGCTGACGCACGCTCAGCGGCCGGCGCGGTAAGCGCTTGGATACGCCGAGCCGTAAAGGTACCCGTTCGGGCCGATGATCACCCCGGTTTGCGGTCCCGCACCATCGACGCAATCGGTCAGCGCGCAGAAATCGTGCAGCACCGTGAAGCCCGAGCCGTCAAATCGATAGAGAATTCCGGGCCCCTCCGCGTTGGGACCCGAATTCGTCCCGCCGGCCTGCGTCGTGCCGAAGATGCGCCCGCGCCCGTCGATCGCGACACGGCCCAAGGGCGACGCGCCGTCGGTGCAGTTGTCCTGTCCGCAAAATGCATGCAACACGGTTTCGACGGAACTCGCGCCGGCCGGAACGATCTTGTACAGCACGCCGCAAGTCTGGCCCTGGAGTGCGCTGCTCTGGCATTCCAGTCCGCCCCAGATCGTCGTGCCATAGATATTGCCCTGGGCATCGAGCGCAACCGGCCCAAAGGGCAATGCTCCGTCCGCACATAGCGGGGGCCCGCTCGAGCAGAAGCTGTGCAGAACGGTCTCGCTCCAGGTATCGCCCGCACCGGGGCTGACTTCGAACACCGCGCCGTAATTGGCGGCGCCGCCGCTCTCCACGGTCCCGAAAATGTTGCCCGAGCCATCGAGCCAGGGCGTCGTATTCGGAATTGCGCCATCGGTGCAGGCATTACCGCCCTGCTGGCAGAACCCATAGAGCAAGGCGCCGGTCCAGGGCGTGCCCGGGGTGAACTGGACGACGCCTCCGGCGAAACCGGGGGCATCGGTCGAGCCCGAAACGACACCGTAGAGCGGGGAAGCACCGTCCCATGCCAGCCCGCCCGCGGCGCCAGCATAGGTCAAACCCGGCGCCGAGCCGCCGCCATTGGCGCAGACCGGATCTCCGGGCGCGCAAAAGTCGTACAGCGTAGTCAAGGTCCAGACCGTGCGATCGCCATTCGGGGAGAGCTCGAACAGCGTTCCGTTGCCATAGGCGCCCCCGATCGCGGTGGTGCCGTAGAGATTCCCCGATGTGTCGAGAATCAGCGGACTGTGCGGGTTCTCGCCCTGGGGACAATGGTTCTTCAGGCCGTGTTCGCAAAACGTGTAAAGCAGATGCAGATGTGGCCCGGGCGCGATCTCGAAGATGGTGCCGTGGCCATGATAGGCCCCGCGGTCGATGGTGGCGCCATAAATGTTGCCCGCGGCATCGGCCACGAGTTCTCCCGGGCCCTGTCCGAGTTTGCACCTGGTTTCAGGCGCGGTGCAGAAGGTCTGCAGAACCTTGAAGCTCGTCGCCCGTGCAGGCTGCAACGAAAAACTCAACAATACGGTCGAGGCCAAGATCGCAAGAGTTTGCCGTTTCATGAGCAGACCTCCATGTCGCGACGCCATCCTAGCCGACTTCGGCAGCCGCCGCCGCTTCCCAGTAATGCTCTGCGGCATCTGGCGCATCGCCATCTTTGCGTTATGTTTGCGCCATGACCTACATCCTCTACGGCGACAAGGGATCGGGCGCGTTCAGCGCAGAGGCGGTGCTCGCCGAAGCGGGCGCGCCCTACGAGTTCAAGCGCATTTCGCTGGAAAAGAACGAGCAGCGCGAACCCTCCTTCCTCGCCATCAATCCGAGCGGCAAGATGCCGGCGCTCAGGCTGCCCGAAGGCGGCATCGTCACCGAGTCGCTGGCGATCCTGTTGACCTTGGCCGATCACTTCCCGAACGCGCGGCTGTTGCCGCCGCAGGCCGGCCCGGTACGCACCCAGGCCTATCGCTGGCTCGCATTCATGGCGTCGGAAATCTATCCGATGGTCGAGATCTCCGACTATCCCGAGCGCTTCGTGGAGAAGGACCAGGCCAAGGCGCTGCGCGAGAAGGCGCGCGAACGCATCCGCGAGCGACTGCTCATCGTCGAGCGCATGGTGGCCGGGCCGTGGTTCCTGCCGACGGGGTTTTCCATTGTCGACATCTATGCGGCGATGTTCAGCCGCTGGCGTGGCTCGATCGGGTCGAAATGGCTCGAGGAAGGCCACATTCCCCATCTCGAAGCCCTGGCCTTGGAAGTCTCGCACCGCCCCGCCGTCGCGCCGGTCTGGCAGCGCCATTTTGGCGGCTGATCGGGAATTGCCCTAGGCTCCCGCGCGGGCTTGGAGTTGAAGGCATGGCTGTCAGCAGACGATTGTTGCTGGGCGGCGCCGGGGCCGCACTTCTGGGCGGGCTGGGCTATCGCGCCTGGGACCGGGGCGTCTTCCAGACGGCGCAAGGCCCCGCTTTCGAACCCTGGCAAGATTGGAAAGGCAATGCCGGCGAAGGGGCCGGGCGAAGTCTGCATGCCGCGATCCTGGCGGCCAATCCGCACGACACCCAGCCCTGGCTGTTCGAGGCGCATGGCGCCTCCATCGCGGTGATGGCCGACCGCGGCCGCAATCTCGGCGCCTTCGATCCCTTCCGGCGCGAGATGCATCTGGGCGTGGGCTGCGCCATCGAGAACCTGATGCGCGCCGCGTCGGTCTATGGCTACACGATCAATGCGGTGGTCAATGGCGGCCGCCTCGCGCCAACGCCGCCGGACAAGCCCGTGGCCGCGGCGCATCTTTGGCTCGATGCCGGTGAGGCGATGCGCGATCCGCTGTTCGAAGCGATCCCACACCGCCACACCAATCGCGGTCCCTATCTCGAACGACCCATCGCCGCAGCCGATTTGCAGAAGCTCGCGGGCCTGATCGACAGCGCGGAAGTGCGCGTCGTCTTCCTCAGCGATCCGAAGGCGCGCGCCGAGATGGCGAGCCTGATCGTCGAGGCGACGCAACACATCATCGACGATCCAGAAATGTCGCAGGCCTCCGCGCGCTGGATCCGCACCGGCAGGCGCGATGTCGAGCAGCACCGCGACGGCATCGTCATCGACAACGCGGGACTGCCGATGTGGATGGCGGAAGGCGCCAAGCTGCTGCCCGACATCGATGCGCACACCGCCGACGGCCAATGGCTGAAGATGACGCGCGACGTGCAGACCTGCGTGCCGGTGCTCGGCATGATCCTGGTGCGCGACCGGCTGGAGATGGCGACGGCGATTGCCGCCGGCCGCGCCTGGCAGCGGCTACATCTGGCGGCGACGACGATGGGGCTGGCGGCGCAGCCGCTCAACCAGCCGGTCGAGATGGTCGACCGCAACCAGCAGCGCGGCCGCAACGACAGCTTCGGCGCGTCCCTGCAGCGGCTTGCCAAGCTGAATGCGTGGGAAGCGACCTTCGCCTTCCGGCTGGGGTATGGCGAACGCCCCGCGCTGCCTTCGCCGCGCCGCCCTTTGAGCGATGTGCTGATCGAGAGAGGCTAGACGCTTTCCAGCGCGATGCCCTTGGAGGCGAGGAAGGGGATGAGCTCCTCCGCCTCGTACATCTCGCGCACGATGTCGCAGCCGCCGACGAACTCGCCCTTGACATAGAGCTGCGGGATCGTCGGCCAGTTCGAGAACTCCTTGATGCCGGAGCGGATCTCCGGGTCCTTGAGCACGTCGATGGCTTTGAACTTCACGCCGGTGTTGGAAAGGATCTGCACCACCGCCGCCGAGAAGCCGCATTGCGGGAACACGGGCGTGCCCTTCATGAACAGCAGGACGTCGCTGGAGGAGACTTCGCTCTGGATGCGGTCGTGGGCGGGATTGGACATCTTTTCCTCCGCTAAATCGGCGGTCTGGTGGCTAAGTTACCAAGTAATTCCACCTATGAGCATCGTCAAGCTCCGCTGTCATTCCCGGCTGAGCGAAGCGCCAGCTTCGCGAGGGGAAGGGAACCCAGGTGGAGAGCACTGTGCAAATCTGACCGCCTGGGTCCCCTTCCCTCGCATCGTCGCTTCCGCGCCGATGCTGGCCGGGGATGACAAGCTGAGAATGCCAGAGCGATTTGTCCCGGCTGCGGAGCGCGAAACAGATGATATCTTGGATCGCGGCAAGGCATTTCTACTCTTTCGCGCTCGTCTGCAACGAAAGCGCATGCAGCACGCCGCCCATGCGGCCCTGGAGGGCGGCGTAAACCATTTGATGCTGCTGCACACGGGACTTGCCCTTGAACGCGGCGCTGCGGACGGAGGCGGCCCAATGGTCGTTGTCGTCGGCGAGCGCGGTCATTTCGACTTCGGCGTCGGGGAAGGCCTGCTTGATCAGGCGTTCGATTTCGGATGCGGGCATGGGCATGAGGACATTCTATCAACGATCAAGCGCGCCGTCACCCTGAGGTGCTTCGCGCGCGTGCTTCGAGGGCCGCTGCGCGGCCACCTCAGCATGACGCGCGCGAAGCCTCGAAGGGCGGCGCGCCGTCAATTCACCGGCGGCACTTCTTCCTTCGCCATGTAGGCGGGGAACCAGCCTTCGTGCGCCGCGCGCAGGTCCGCGAGCGCGATCTCGCCGGCGCCGGCGATGCGCAAGGTCTTCGCCGCGTGCGTCTTGCCGACGATGGCATGGATGATGCCGGCGTCGCGCGCCTCCTGCTCGATGCGGTTCATCTCCTCGACCGGCGCGGCGATCGCATAGCGCGCCTGGTCCTCGCCGAAGAAGAAGGGAATCGCTTCGACCGTCGTGCCTGCGACGCCGGCTTCACAGCCGATATCGCCCGCCAGCGCCATCTCCGACAGCGCCACCAACAGCCCGCCATCCGAAAGATCGTGGCAGGTGTCGACGCGGCCCTGCTCGATCAGACGGCGGACGAATTCGCCATGCGCCTTTTCCGCTGCGAGGTCGACAGGAGGCGCCGCGCCCTGCTCGCGGCCTTCGATCTCGCGCAGATAGATGGATTGGCCCAGATGCCCGCGCGTGTCGCCGATCAACATGATCGCCTCGCCTTCGCGCTTGAAGGCGATGGTCGCCATGCGGTGCACGTCGCCCATCAGGCCGACGGCGCCGATCGCTGGGGTAGGGAAGATGCCTTCGCCGTTGGTCTCGTTGTAGAGCGAGCAATTGCCGGAGATCACAGGGAAGTCGAGCGCGCGGCAGGCTTCGCCGATGCCGTCGATTGCCGCGACGATCTCGCCCATGATCTCGGGCTTCTGCGGATTGCCGAAATTGAGGTTGTCGGTGACGGCGAGCGGCTTGGCGCCGACGGCGCAGATGTTGCGCCAGGCTTCGGCGACGGCCTGCTTGGCGCCTTCCTTGGGATCGGCCTTGCAATAGCGCGGCGTCACATCGGTGGTGATGGCAAGGCCTTTGTTGGAGCCGTGCACGCGCACCACGGCGGCGTCGCCGCCCGGCTGCTGCACGGTATCGGTCATGACGGTGTAATCGTACTGCTCCCACACCCAGCGTCGCGAGCACATGTCGGGCGCACCGACGATGGTCTTGAGCGACGACAGCAGCGGCCGCTTCGCATCGTAGGCGGGATTGCCGGCCGGAGCCGGCCGCGCCGCATAGGGACGCTGATAAACCGGCGCCTCGTCGGAGAGCGCGGTGATCGGCATGTCCGCGACCACCTGGCCCTTGTGCTTGACCACCAGCCGCTTGGTGTCGGTGGTGATGCCGATGACGGCGAAGTCCAGTTCCCATTTGCGGAAGATCGCTTCGGCCTGCGCCTCGCGACCAGGCTTCAGGACCGCCAGCATGCGCTCCTGAGATTCGGAGAGCATCATCTCGTAAGCGGTCATGCCCTCTTCGCGCTGCGGCACGCGATCGAGGTTCAGTTCGATGCCGCTGCCGCCCTTGTCGCCCATCTCGGCGGACGACGAGGTCAGCCCCGCCGCGCCCATGTCCTGGATGGCGATGATGGCGTCGGTCGCCATCAATTCGAGACAGGCTTCGAGAAGCAATTTCTCCGTGAACGGATCGCCCACCTGGACGGTGGGGCGCTTCTCTTCCGAGGCGTCGTCGAATTCCGCCGAGGCCATGGTCGCGCCGTGGATGCCGTCGCGCCCCGTCTTGGAGCCGATATAGACGACCGGATTGCCGGCCCCCTTGGCGGCGGAGAGGAAGATTTTGTCCTGGTGCGCCAGCCCGACGCACATCGCGTTGACCAGGATGTTGCCGTTGTAGCAGCGGTGGAAATTGACCTCGCCGCCGACGGTGGGCACGCCCATGCAATTGCCGTAGCCGCCGATGCCGCGCACGACGCCGTCGACGAGATGGCGCGTCTTGGGATGGGAGGGCTCGCCGAAGCGCAGCGCGTTCATCATCGCGATGGGGCGCGCGCCCATGGTGAAGACGTCGCGCATGATGCCGCCGACGCCGGTGGCCGCGCCCTGATAGGGCTCGATGAAGCTCGGATGATTGTGCGATTCCATCTTGAAGATGGCCGCGTCGCCGTCGCCGATATCGATGACGCCGGCGTTCTCGCCGGGCCCTTGCAGCACCCAAGGCGCCTTGGTCGGCAGCCGGCGCAAATGGAAGCGCGTGGACTTATAGGAGCAGTGTTCGCTCCACATCACGCTGAAAATGCCGAGTTCCACGAGCGACGGCTCGCGGCCCATGAGCTCCAGGATGCGCCTGTACTCGGCTTCGCTGAGGCCGTGGTCTTTGACGAGAGCGGGGGTGATGGCGGTCATGGAAAACACAATGACATTCCCTCTCCCCCGCGTATGTGGGGGAGAGGGCTAGGGTGAGGGGGCGGCGCCAGTCGAGCTCGCTGCAGCCGCCCCCTCACCCCGACCCTCTCCCCCGCTGCGCGGGGGCGAGGGAGCCTCGAGAAATTGAGGTTCACGACAACGCCTCGATCAAACTCTGGAACAGCGCCACCCCGTCCGTGCCGCCAAGCAGCGGATCGACGACGCGCTCGGGATGCGGCATCAGGCCCATGACGTTGCGCGTCTCGTTCAGGATGCCGGCGATGTTGCGCGCCGAGCCGTTGGGATTGTCGCCCTCCACATAGCGGAAGACGACGCGGTTCTCGCCTTCCAGCCGGTCGAGCGTCGCCTCGTCGGCGAAGTAATTGCCGTCGCCATGGGCGACCGGAAACACCACGCGCTGCCCCTTGTCGTATTTGCGGGTGAAGGCCGACTGAGTCTCCTCTACCGTCATCGCCACCGGACGGCAGACGAATTTCAGATCCGCATTGCGCATCAGCGCGCCGGGCAGAAGATGGCTCTCGGTCAGCACCTGGAAGCCGTTGCAGATGCCGAGCACCATGCCGCCCTTGTCGGCGTGCGCCTTGACCGCGCGCATGATCGCCGACTGGCTCGCCATCGCGCCGCTGCGCAGATAGTCGCCATACGAGAAGCCGCCCGGCAGAACCACCAGGTCGACGGACGGCAACGCGCTGTCGCCATGCCACACCATATGCGGGTCGCGGCCGGTCAGCTGCTTGAGCGCCGTCTGCGCGTCGCGGTCGCAATTGGAAGCCGGAAAGACGACGACCGCGGACTTCATGCGTGTTCCTGGTTCTTGGGCAGCGTTTTCAAAAACTTCTCCAGCGCCTCCCGCGCCAGCTGCCGTCCCCAGGCCATGCCCGCCGGTGTCATGTCCTTGATCATCGCGGGCAGCGTCGCAATGTAGCGCTTTCCAAGCTCGCTGCGATAGAAATCCGCCAAAGCGTGCAGATCGGCTTCGCTGAAATGCTGCGCATAGACGACCGCGATGGCACGCTTGAGCTCGGGTTCACGTGAGACGAACTCGTCGCTGAGAATATTCTTGTAGCGCTCGATGTCCGCATCGGCGAGATCGGGATGCTGCGCCTTCACCTCCGCCATGGCGTAATTCATCATCGTATTGATCATCTGCGTCATGTTGCTCATCGCATTCGTGGCGTCGAGCAGATCGAGCGCCGCCGCGATTTGGCTCTCCGTCGGCGCAGTCTGAGTCGGCGCGGCGCTCGCTGCCGGTGGGGATGATTGGGCATGGGCCGCGCCCGATAGAGCCGCCGCCAGAACAGCTCCGAGAATCGCCGCACGCATGAGAGCTCTCCGCACTACCGCAACTCGATCTCGTATTTTTCGATCACCGTGTTGGCGAGCAGCTTTTCGCACATCTGGGTGAGCGCGGCCCGCGCCTTTTGCGCATCGCTCTCATGCAGATCCAGGTCGATGACCTTGCCTTGGCGGACCTCGCCGACGCTGTCGAAGCCCAGACCGTTGAGCGCGTGCCCGATGGCTTTTCCCTGCGGGTCGAGGACGCCGTTCTTGAGGGTGACGAAGACGCGGGCTTTCATTGTCACTCCAGAACGTATGGCTTGCATTGATAGGTCTTGGGCACGAACACCCCGCCGGTGAGGATGTTGGTGCGGCGATCGAGATGGAAGTGCGCTATCGGATTCCAATCGATCGCATCGTCCGTGATCTTGAGACTGGGATCCTCGGCGGGCCCCAGGAAACCCTTCCACTTCGCGGTGTCGCTCTTGTCGACGGCGAAATCGACCGTGCTGTATCCCGCACTGACGATCTCGATCCGGAGATAGCGCACCGAGGGCTGCTCGTTCGGCGCCGCATCGGTTTGGTTGCACTCGAGATATTGCGGCGCCGCAATAGCAGGGGCCGCCGACAGCAACAGGACCCCAGCCCACCCGGGAAAACGCATCGTCGAGCTCCTCCCAGTTACAATGCTCAGCGCACCAGTTGGGGGCCTTTCGCCTCGCCTTGCACCGATTCGGGCATGATGCCAAGGCGGCGCGCGACCTCGCTGTAAGCCTCGACCACACCGCCCAGATCGCGGCGGAAGCGGTCCTTGTCGAGCTTGTTGCTCGTCTGCGCATCCCACAGCCGGCAGGAGTCCGGGCTGATCTCGTCGGCCAGCACGATGCGCATGTAGTCGCTTTCCCACAGCCGGCCGAACTCGACCTTGAAATCGACCAAGCGGATGCCGACGCCGAGAAACAGGCCCGAGAGGAAATCGTTGATGCGGATGGTCAGATTGACCATGTCGTCGAGATCCTGCGGGCTCGCCCAGCCGAACGCCGTGATGTGCTCCTCGCTGACCCAAGGATCGTGCAGCGCGTCGTTCTTGTAATAGTACTCGATGATCGAACGCGGCAGCGCGCTGCCCTCTTCGATGCCCAGCCGCTTGGCCAGCGAGCCCGCCGCGACGTTGCGCACCACGACCTCGAGCGGGATGATCTCGACCTCCTTGACGAGCTGCTCGCGCATGTTGATGCGGCGCACGAAATGGGTGGGCACGCCGATCGCGTTGAGCTGAGTCATCAGGTATTCGCTGATGCGGTTGTTGAGCACGCCCTTGCCGTCGAGCACGGCCTTCTTGGTGGCGTCGAAGGCGGTGGTGTCGTCCTTGAAATACTGGATGAGGGTTCCGGGCTCGGGCCCCTCATAGAGGATCTTGGCCTTGCCCTCGTAGATCTGGCGGCGGCGTTTCATGGAGCGGTTCCTTCGGGCTTGGCGCCCAAAACGGAAGACGGGACCCCGTCAAAGGGGCAAAATAGGGGGAGGGAGGGCGCGGCGCAATGTTGCGGTTCGCGCCGTCAGCGCCTATCTCTGGGCGGATGGAAGCGATGGCCTCGCGCTTCGGCCATTGCAAGATTTTTCTTCTCTATCAAGAGGTTGTGATGGAAGACGCGTTCAAGGACCGGGAGCGGGGGTTCGAGAGAAAATGGGCCCATGACGAGGAGCTGCGCTTCAAGGTTCTGGCGCGGCGCGACCGGTTGGTCGGCGAGTGGGCCGCTGGCGAGCTGGGCCTGGCGGGCGCGCAGGCCAAGGAATACGCCATGTCGGTGGTCCGGGCCGACTTCAAGCATCCCGGCCATGAGGACGTCGTGGCCAAGATTCGCGCCGATTTCGACGCCGCCAAGCTCGCCCGCACCGACAACGCCATCCGCGAGAAGATGGAAGAGCTGCTGACGCTCGCGGGCAGGCAGGTGATGGCCGAGGCGTCGCGCTAGCCTTCCTTCAGCTTGGCGAGCGCCTGCGGATAGCGGCGCGACAGAGGCACTTCGAGCGTTCCCAGGCACACCGTGTAGTCGCCGGAGCCGGCCGGGCTGAGCCCCGTCAACTGACCGGCATTGACGAGCCAGGAGCGGTGCGTGCGCAGGAAGCCGCGCGCCGCAAGTTCGCCCTCCAGCGCCGAAAGCGGCGAGCGCATCAGAAGCCTTCGTCCATCGGCGAGCACGAACTCCACATAGTTGCCGGCGGAGGCGATCGCCAACACCTCATCCAATTTCACGCGGGTGAGCTTTGCGCCGTCGCGGATGTCGAAGGTCAGAGTCTGGCCGGGGGCCTCGACCAACTGCTGCTGGCGCAGCAGATGTTCGATCAAGGCGAACCCGGCGACGAACAGGCCATAGCCCAGACCATCCTTTCGCAGCTCATAGAAATAGTGCGGCCAGAACGCCCCGAAATCGTAATGCGCGCCGGCAAGGCGATAGATCAGCATCCTCAAGCCCACGAAGCCGCCGACATGGGCGAGCGAGAACGCCATCGCCGCCGGGACGTGCAGCAGCAGCTTCCAGCGCGGCCGCACCGCGGGCGGGGCCAGCCGGTAGGCGAGCCAGGGAATCCAGAAGAAGAGCATCAGCGCGACCCAGCTCGATCCTTCCCAGATCAGCGGTCCAAGGATGCCGTCCTGCGGCCGGTCATGGGCGATGGTGATGACGTTGATGGCGTTGATGGCCGCCACCAGGATCGCCGTGGCGCCATAGGCGATGAAAAAGGTGCGCCGGCGGACGCCGCCCGTCCCCAAGGCGTCGCCGCCTATCCCAAGCCATCGCCAGACGTCCCCGAGGACGTGCTTGCCGCCCCTGGCCTCTTTCGAAGGCGGCGGCAAGGACGCAGATTGGAGGGGACCGGACATGGGGCTGAAGATATGACACGCCTGATCGATATGGCAGTGGGCGCCGCCGTCGCGGCCATCCTGCTCGCTCCCTGCGCCAAAGCGGCGGAGCCGGGCTGGATGCAGTATGGCGGCGACGAGCGGGGCCAGCGCTATTCCCAAGCCCGTCAGATCACGCCCGAGAACGTCACCCGGCTCGCCGTCGCCTGGCGCTTCTCGACCGGCGATCTTGCGACCAAGGGCAAGGCCATCCGACGCGCTTCGTTCGAGAACACCCCGATCCTCGCCGCGGGCCGGCTCATCGTGTGCTCGCCGTTCGACGAAGTCAGCGCGCTCGACCCTGCCAACGGCAAGGCGCTGTGGCGCTTCGATCCCAAGCTGAACATCGATATCATCTATCCCAACGACTACATCTGCCGCGGCGTCGCCTATGGCGGCGGACGCATCTATCTCAACACCGCCGACCGCCGCCTGATCGCGCTCGACGTCGCCACCGGAAAGCCCATCGACGGTTTCGGGCAAGGCGGAACGGTGGTGATACCGCCCGGCGAACAGCGCGAGGGCCGCGCCAAGCGCTTCGGGCGCATCCATACGACGTCGGCGCCGGTCGTTTCCCACGGCGTGGTGATCGTCGGCTCCTCCATCGACGACAACCAAAAGGTCGACGAATTGCGCGGCACGGTGCATGCCTACGATGCCATCACCGGGGCGCCGCGCTGGAGCTTCGATCCCCTGAAGGACCAGAACCCGCCCTTCCGCGGCGGTGCAGCGAATGTGTGGGCGCCGATGAGCGTCGACGAGACGCGCGGCCTCGTCTTCCTTCCGGTCTCCAGCACGAGTCCGGATTTCTGGGGCGGAATGCGCGGCGGCGCCGGACGCTATGCCAATTCCGTCGTGGCGCTGAAGATCGAGACCGGCGAGGTCGCATGGTCGTTCCAGACGACCCACCACGACGTCTGGGATTACGACCTGCCGGCGCAACCCACGCTCGGCGTCGTCACCTATCGCGGCGCGACGCATGCCGCGGTGCTGCAGCCGACCAAGCAGGGGCTGCTGTTCACGCTCGATCGCGACAGCGGCGTGCCGCTCATTCCCGTCGTCGAGCGCAAGGTGCCGCAGGGCGCCGCGCCGGGCGAAGTGCTCTCGCCGACGCAACCTTTTCCGATCGCGCCTGCGCCTCTCGCGCCCAGCACGATTAGGCCGGACGAGGCCTACGGCATCACCTTCTGGGACCGCCGCGACTGCCGCAAACGCATCGAAGGCGCGCGCCATGAGGGCCTGTACACGCCACCCTCGACGCAGGGAACGATCCTCTATCCCTTCACCGGCGGCGGCACCAATTGGGGCGGCCTCGCCTTCGATGAGAAGCACGACATTGTCTACGTCAACACCTCCAGCGCGATGCATCTGGTGACCTTGATACGGCAAAAGGATTTCAGCGCGACGCGGGAGAAATTCTTCGACAAGGAAGTCTCGCCGAACGAGGGCGCGCCGTTCGGCATGATGCGCGACACGCTGATATCGCCGCTCGGAATGCCCTGCAATCCGCCGCCCTGGGGCGAACTGCACGCCATCGACATGCATCAGGGCCGCATCCTGTGGTCGGTGCCCCTGGGCACGACCGAGGATCTGATGCCGTTCAGCGAATATCTGCTGGGCAAGACCGGCACGCCCAATCTCGGCGGCCCCATCGTCACCGCCTCGGGGCTGGTCTTCATCGGCGCGGCAATGGACGATTATCTGCGCGCCTTCGATGCCAAGTCCGGCAAGGAATTGTGGCGCGGCCGCCTGCCGGCCGGCGGACAGGCGACACCGATGACCTATATGTGGAAGGGCCGGCAATATGTCGTCATCGCGGCCGGCGGCCATTCCAAGCTCGACACCAAGCGCGGCGACCAGGTGCTGGCTTTCGCGCTGAAGCCCTGAAGGCGACAGTATCCTCGCGTTTCGCTATAAGAACGGCGGGGCGACCATGGGGGCGGGACGGTGAATCCGATCCGGGCAGGGATCTTCGCGATCGCGGCGCTGTCCGCGCTCGCCGCGGCACGCGGCGCACCCGTCGACGACGCGGGCCCCAATCCGGCGCTCGAACAGGAACGGGCCGCGCTGGTGTCCGCGCTCAAGACGGCGCGCGGCGGCAACGCCGATATCGCCGCCTTGACCGCGACGATGCACGATATCATCGCGGACCCGAATTTCTTCCGCCTGAGCGACGCCGAGCGGCACCGTGCCTTCCTGCTCTATGGCGCCTGCCTGTTCGACTCCAAGAAGCACGAAGAGGCCAGCAACCCGCTGAAGATCGCGAGCGAAATGGCCGCCGCGGGCGCGGCCGACTGGGATTTGCGGCTCGAGAACGACTTCGCGCAGGGCGACAATGTCGACGCGGCGCGGGCGATGACGCGCCTCGCCCGCAGCTGGCCCGAAAAGATCGCCGACTATGAGGACAGAGCGGTCTTCCAGGTGGCGTATGCGGTGCAAAACGCCGGCGCGGATCCCAAGATCGGCGAAGATCTCCTGACCGCGCTGTTCGATATGCATTGGAAGCCGAAGAAGAGCTTCAATCTGCCGGACGGGCTGTGGAGCAAGCTGATGCAGATCAGGCTCGATCGCGGCGACAGCGCGGGCGCGGCGAAAATCGCCGCAGAAATCCGCGATCCCGACGTGATGATCCAGATGCGGGCGGACCGCAGGTTCGATGCGATCGTTCAGGCGGCGCCGGCGCAGTTCGACGTGATGCATGCTTATGCCGAGGAACTGGCACGGCTCAAGGCCGCGTCCGCCGCCGCACCGGACAAGCTGGAAGGCGTCATCGCCGTGGCGTCTATTCTGCATCGCCTGAAGCGTCCGCGCGAGGGACTGGCGCTTCTCGACGAGGCGCTGGACAAGCTCCAAGCCAAGAAAGACGCCTTTTCCGATGCGGATGAGAAACGCAACTGGCTTTTCGACGAACGCTCCAGATTGCTGTTTCAGCTCGGCCGCGACGACGAGGCGGTGGCGGTTCTGGCCAAGGGGGCCGCGCTGCCGGAAAACGGCACAATCAATGTCAGCCAGGCGATCAATCTGGCAGAGGCCTACAATACCGTCGGCCAAGCGAAAGAGGCGCTTGCTGCCGTTGCCGGGATCGACGCCCCGATGGTCAGTCCCTACGGCCGCGTGGCGGCACTGAACGCGCGGGCCTGCGCCTATTACACGCTGGGCGAGCAAGACCAGCTCGCCAAGGTTCTCGACGAGCTGAAATTGCACAAGGACGACGGACCGGGGCCGTACCTCAGTGCCATGCTGTGCACGGGAAACGAGCAAGCGGCGGCCGCGCAGGTGATCGCGCAGCTGAACGATCCCGAAACCCGCCTCGGCATGCTTTTTCTGGTGCAGACCTACGATCCCGATCCACATCCCACCAAGCGCGCCAGACAGACGCACGCGCTGTGGCTTTCGCTTCTGGAGCGGAGCGATGTCGCGGCGGCGATCGCCGCGGTCGGCCGGATCGAGAGCTATGCGATCTTCTCGCCGTCCTATTGAGTGCGATCAGCTGTCGTCGCGATGGCGATGGCGGTGCCTGGCCGGTCCGGACTGCGAATCGTGAAAGCTGCCCGTTGCCGCGAAGTCGACATCGAAATCCAGTTCCCGCGCCATCATCATGTCGCTCAACGGCATCTTCCAGACGATCGTGTGGCCGCTGGCGTCTCCCCACACGACGGGAGCCACGCTGTGGCCGCCGAGCGTCACTGGCGCGATGCGCTCGATCCTTCCCGGAAGCCAGACCGCAAACGTATAGAAGTGGCCGCCGAACATGGACTGCAGCACCTGGTGGCCGAGATGATTCTCATCCTCGTCGCGCCGGCGCCGCGCATGATCGATCCGAAACGCGCGGCGGAAGCTGACCTTGGTGGCGTCCCCCTCGCTGCCGGCGACATGCAGGCTCAGCGTCTCGTCGCCGAGATGCAGGTCGGAGAGATCGTGGAAGGCGACCTCCTTGGTTTCTGTGGTGACGTCGCCGTTGCGTTTCACGGTGGTGACGCCTTTGAGGTCGTCGCCGATGTCGATATCGGAATCCTTCCTGCCGAGCGCGCCGCCGACCACCCCATCGGCGCTGACCGCGACGGAATAGCTGCCGCTGCCGTCGCGATGCAGCGCAACGTTCTGCGCCAGGTCGAAGCAGCCGGTGAGCCCCAGCGCACTTCCCGCCACGACCGCCAAAGGCATGACTCGCCTGGATAAACTCGCATTCATGGGCCTGTTTCCCTTCCCGCAAACGGCGTCCGCCAGCCCTTGAGATGGAGAGCAACGGCGCGCTTGCAAGGCTGACGGCGCATTTTGCTAGCTCCAGATGCGGCCGAGCGCATCGACGAAATTCCGCCCCAGCACCTTTTCCGCGACGCGGGCGGGATAGCCGCGCTTCAGCAGCGCATCGGCGATGACTTCGCTGCGGCGCGGCGTGTTGAGCCCGATCACATAGGGCGGACGGTCCTCCTCCGGCGCCGCGACGCCGGTCTTCTGGCGGTATTCGGCGTTCTTGCGGAACGCCGCCATGCCGGCCGCGGAGAGGTCGAACGGCGCCAACCCGCTGTCGCTGCCGATGCCGACATGGTCCTCGCCGCACACCGCAAGAGCGTGCGTCAGATGGGCCATATAGTCGTCGAGCGTCGGCTGCCGGGGGCTGGCGCTCAGATAGGGCAGATCGTAGATGCCGACGGCGCCGCCCCTCTGCGCCACCGCGCGCAGCAACGAGTCCGGTTTGTTGCGGGGATGGGAATGGATCGCCTCGCACCCGCAATGGGTGACGATCGGTGCCGTCTTGGATGCCGCGAGCACGTCGTTGGAGCTGGCCAGGTTGGCATGGCTGATGTCGATCGCCACGCCCTGCGCGTTCATCGCGGCCACCGCCTTGCGGCCCTCTTCGCTCAGGCCCGTGGGCGGGTCGGCCATCACGCCCGACGCCCAGGGCGAGGTCTTGTTGTAGGAGAGCTGCATCACACGCACGCCCAGATCGCGGAACAGTTCGATGCGCTCGATCTTGCCCTCGAACGCGCTCGACGCTTCGAAGGAGAACAGGATGCCGAACTTGTCCTCGCGCTTGGCGCGCTCGAAGTCCTTGGCCTCGCGCACCTGCAGGAAGACGTCCGGATAGAATTCGATCATGCGCTGGAGCAGGGCGATCTCGCCCAGCGTATCCTCGAAGCTCTCGTCCGTGCCGCCAAGCGAGGTCTTGACCGCGCTGACGCCGCTTGCGCGCACCATCGCGATCATCGCGGGCGGGAAAGGCAACGCGTCCGCGACCGGCGGCGAAAGATTGGCATCGAACACCAGCGCCTTTTCATAGAGAGCACGTGCCGCGGCGGAAATATCGTCGCCATCGGCGCACAAGGCGAGCCCCGGGACTGCGACGAGCGCCGACGCACTCAAGAGAACTTCCCTGCGGTTCATGGCGATGATCTCCTCTCAACCCGCGCTCAGAGCGCGAATGCGTCCCAATTCTCGACGATGCGCTCCGCGCCGGCGGCGAGAAGATTGGGGCGGCAGGCGTCCGTCATGTGCGCGCCGCCGGCAAAGCCCCATACCCGCATTCCGGCCGCGCGCGCCGCCAAGACGCCGTTGACGCTGTCTTCGACGACCAGACAGTGCCGCGGCGCAACGGCGATGTTCGCGGCCGCGTGCAGGAACAGATCCGGCGCCGGCTTGGCATGCTCGACGTGATCGGCGGAATAGACATGCGGCGCGAAGTGGTGCAGCAGACCGGTCTTGCGCAATTTATAATCCAGATGACCGGCTTCGCTGGAGCTGGCGACCGCCTTGCGCAGCGCCAGGCGCATGACGGCATGCGCGGCGCCTGGTACGGCGCGCAACTTCTCCGCGTTCAGCGCCCGCTTGCGGGCATCGACGCGGGCACGAAAGTCCGCCGGCAAGGGGCGGCCAAGCAGGGCCCGGCTGTCGGCATCGAGCGCGGCATAGAACGCCCTGTCGCTCATTCCCATGAAGCGGGCGACGAAATCGGCGGTCTCGTAGTGCAGCCCGATCGCGGCAAGCAGCACCGTCTCCGCCTCGATGGCGATGCTTTCGCTGTCGACCAGCACGCCGTCGCAATCGAAGATTACTGCCGCAATCGTCATGCGCCCTGGTAGACGATCAGCGCGCGAACTCCAAGGCGACCGCCGAGAACTGGAGCCCCGCGGCGAGGAGGACGGCCGCGTGCCAGATCGCCTTGTGATAGGGAATGCGCTCGATCAGATAGAACACGACGCCACCGGAATAGACCAGACCGCCGGCACAGAGCAGCGAGAATCCCACCGCCGCCATGGAATGGGAGAGCGGGACGATCACAGTCACGATCATCCAGCCCATGGCGAGATAGAGCGCGATGCTGGCGCGCTCGAAACGCAGCGGGAAGATGAGCTTGAGGGCCACGCCCACCGTCGCCGACAGCCAGATCACCGCCAGGATGGCGGGACCGTAAGGCGGATCGAGGCGATTGACGGCGAACGGGGTATAGGTCGCCGCGATCATGATGAAGATCGCCGCGTGGTCGAGCCGCCGCAGCCACGCCTTTGAAGGGCGATGATGCGGCACCAGATTGTAGGCGGCCGAGAATCCGATCATCGCGAGCAGGCCCAGGCAATAGACCGTGACGGAGACGACGACCGGCAGCCCCGTCACGTTGAACAGCAGCCAAAGGCTGGCATTGATCGCAAAGACGATGCCCAGCACATGCACCACCATGTCGGCGAGGTGCTCGTGACGGGAATAGAGCCTGGCGACTTTCTCAACGGCGGCTTCGGCCGGGTTTTTCATGAGCAGGAGCTTAGCATTTGACGCATGACCTGCCGATGAATGGCCGCCCGCATGCCTAACGGCCGCAGGAGCATTTCGGTTCATGGCGATGACGCGCCTTCAGTTCGCTCCGCTCGCGTGGTCGCGGCGCCTCGTTTTTGTCGTGGACGGAGTGGGAGATGCTCGGGTCCAAACACAGCAAGACCGCCGTCGTGCCTACGGGCTGAAAGCGATCTACACCACGAAGGCTGGTGCGGGCGGCCGGACTTGAACCGGCACGAACCTCTCGGCCCTACGGATTTTAAGTCCGTTGCGTCTACCGTTCCGCCACGCCCGCGGCAGGGTCAGCTATAGGGCAGGTCCGCGGCCGCGGCCATCGGGAGCGATCCGGACGGCGGCGCGGCACGGGACGACGGCGGTGCAAAAGCCAGTCTCAGCCGGCTTCCTTGCCCTTGTGGGGCTTGCGCACCAGTTCCGGCGCGACGAAGGTCGGCGCGGCCGGTTTCTGTTTCAAGCCCTTGTCGGCCTTGGGTTTTTTCTTCTCGCGGTTGCTTCTCTGTTCGCGATTGGCCATCGCGCATCTCCTCGAATCGGGCAGGAAAAAATAGGCGGCCTCGGGCCCGATTTGAAGCCGATGCGGGGCCGATCCGGTAAGAAATCGTAACGGCAGGTGATCCAGAATTGCCATTGCGGCAAAAACCGGGCTAGAAACTGCGACCGCCGCCCCCAACGGCCCCCAAACGACGGATGACGGATGACCCCCAAAGCCACCCGCCTTTCTGCCTGCTTGATTTCCATTGCCGCCCTCTTCCTCCCTGCCCTCCAGGCCAGTGCCGACGAGGCAGCGGACGCACAGGCCGTCCGCACGGCGGTCGACGCGGCGGTGCCTGACACCGATGCGGACAGCCAGGCGACTGCGCCCAGCGTGGAGTGGCCCTTGAAGCGGCTCTACTGCGTGCAATATGCGCGGCTGCGCTCGGGCCTCGCCCTGTTCGGCGACGCGCGCACCTGGTGGGCCAAGGCGCGGCACCTCTATGAGGAGTTCGCCCAGCCGACGGTGGACGCCGTCATGGTGTTCAGCGGCTCAAAGCGCATCCGGCGCGGCCATGTGGCAATCGTCACCGCGGTGATTTCTCCCCGCGAGATCGTCGTCGACCACGCCAACTGGCAGAACAAGGGCGAGATCGACCACAACATGCCGGTGCTCGACGTCAGCCCCGCCAACGACTGGAGCCAAGTCCGCGTCTGGGACATGAACAGCGCCCGCTATGGCGCGCATGTCTATCGCGTCAGCGGCTTCATCGGCCAGAGCGCGAAAGTGGCCCTCGCCGGCTCCTAGATTTTCCGGCTGTCATAGGCCCAGTGCAGCAGCGCCTGGCGCTGGCGGCGGCGGCAGAACAGGTCGCGCGCCTCGCAATGCTTCTTGAGTTGCGCCACGTGGCGCGCGATCTGCTTCCAGCGGCGGATCTGGCGCGCGTCGTCTTCGTGGCGGCGGCCGAGGTAATAGCGGCAGTACCATTGGAACCAGCCGCGCGGATCGTCAGGGTGAATCCAGCCCTTGCGGCGCCACTCCTCGAGCGGCTGCGAGGCGTCGACGCCGAAATAGTTGAGCGCGGGATCCTTTCGATAAGGCGACAGTTTGGCGCCGGCGAACCAGCTCTGCGGAAATTCGCGGCGGCAATCGGTCATGTATTTGCCGCCGAAAACGCCCAGCGCCAGCATCTGGCGCGGCGTGAGCTCGGGACGGAAATCGGCAGCGAAGTTGCGTCCACTCGGCGCCGTCAAGGCGTAGCGGTAGCCCCGTTGCATGCGGTCGTCGACGGTGATGATCTTGCGCATTGGCGCAGTATGGGGCGCAGGGGCGGGCGGGCGAAATGACAAAGTCGATGGTCGTGGCGGCCGCGGCGCTTGCGTTCCTGGCGATGGGCTGGCCCTCGGCGGCGCAGGTCGTCCTCAGACTGCCCACCGATGCGCGCGTGGTGGCGCTGACCTTCGACGCCTGCGAGCAACAGCGCGCGATGAAGCTCGACACCGGCATTTCGGATTATCTCGTCGCCCACGGTATCCCCTTCACGCTGTTCCTGTCGGGACGCTTCGTCGAGGATAACGCGGCCGCGATCCGCGAGCTCGCGACCTTGGACTTCGTCGAGATGGAGAACCACAGCTACGACCATCCCAACCGCATGCCGAGGCTCGACGACGATCAGGTACGCGCCGAGATCGTCAAGGCCGACGACGCGATTTCGCGGGCGACGGGCCGTCATACGCAATTCTTCCGCTTTCCGGCGATCACCTATGACGCGCGCACCTTGGGCATCGCCGAGAGCCTGGGCTATCGCGTCGTGCACTACCGCTGGGAAGTCGGCGATCCCGATCCGCGCGAGAGCGCAGATCGCATCGTGCGCGAAACCATGGAGGGTGTCAGGCCGGGCGATATCCTCATCTTCCACATCAACGGCCGCGGCTGGCACACCGCCGAGGCGCTGCCGCACCTCGTCGACGGCCTGCGCGACAAAGGCTACCGCTTCGTATTGCTGCGCGACTACATCAAGCCGGCGCGCTGATTCTCACCAGCGCAGCGACATGCAGGACAGGCCGGCATCGAGCTTGGCGATCTCGCGCGTGGGCAATCCCTGGACGTTGTAGCCGCGTTCGAGAAGCATCGCACAGGTGCGAGGATACTGCTCGCCGACGAACACCGTGTCGTTGATGCGCAGGAAATTGGCCGCGCCCTCCTCGCCCTCGGGAACGACGAGGATTTCGAGCCCCGGGAACGCAGCGCTGTCCGCCATCTGCCGCGTCGCCATCACGGTGTTTTCGTCGAGCAGGGACGACGCCGATTTGAGATGGAGCACGTCGGCCGGCGTCTCGGCGATGCGCGCCTTTCGCCCCAATTGCCCGAGCAGTTCCACCAGGCGCTCGGCGCCGGCGCGGTTGGTGCGCTTGGAGAGCCCGATGACGACGGCATCGGGCGTGATCATCACGTCGCCGCCATCGGCATATCGATCGCCTTCCAGCTCCAGCAATCGGGAGAAGTGTTTTTGGAGCGCGCCGCGCATGTGCTCCGCCTCGCCCAGGCGCGAGGCGACGCCGGGGCGCAGCAGGATGGCGCCTTCGGGCATCACGAGCGCGGGATCCTCGACGAAGACGGAGTCGGGGAACTCCTCGAGCGGCGGCAGGACGTCGAGCGCGAGACCGGCGTCCCGCAAGGCCGCCACATAGCGTTCATGCTCCGCCGCCACGGCTTCGTAGGTCGGTGCCTCGGGGCCCTTGCGGATGCCGTCGACGACGCTCTTCCCCGGGCGGCGGACGATGGCATGGGTGAATTCATGCGCGCGCATCAGGCGCTCCGCAGGACGGTGCGGCGGCGCAGAGCGAGACCGGCAAGCTCGCGCATCGCGATGGTGTTCAAGGGAAATTCCAAAAGCACGTGCATGAGGCTGACGAGCAGCAGCACGGTGATGCCGAGCGTGTAGTTGTAGAAGCAGAACGCGGTCGACGCCAGGCTCAGCGCCGCGACCGCGGCGAGGCGCGGACGCGGCATCTTCGACCAGCGGATCACGTCGGCTTTGATGAACCAGTTGAGGTAGTGATAGGTGTAGACGAAGGACAGCAAGCCCGCGATGCGCCCGGCGAATTCGAGGTCCGGCACGGCGAAGACGTTGCCCAGCGCGGTCGCGACAGGGCCGAAATAATATTCCCCTAGCCTGGCGAATGCCGGCACCACGCTGCGCGCCGTGGGCGGCACGATCAGGATCGCTGCGACGCTCAAGACGTAGACGCCGATCAAGGCGAATTGCGCCGCGCTGCGCGTACGCAGCGCGGCCAAGGTCATGAACATCAGGGTGAAGAGCGAGACGTGGATGAAGGTCGGCAGCAGCACGCCGATGAGCAAGAACGGCGCGCTCGCCAGCGCCATCATCAGGGTGAGCGCGGTGGCGACGGTCGCAAGCATCGCGGTCTTCTGCGAGGTCAGGCCGAGCGCGGCGATGCCGGCGCCCAGCAGGCACGACCAGACGAGCACGCCCGACCAATAGGGATCGGCGATGAACATGCCGCCCAGCGCCGCGAGCGCCAGCACGATCGCCGATGCGCGGTGCGGCATGAAATATTTGCGGTCATGCAGCCAGGAGATCTCGGTGTAGTAATGCGCGGGGCCGAGCACGATGTACGCGATCAGCAAGAGCTCGAACGGGAGCAGATAGGCGACGGCCAGCGCACCGAGCATCAAGCCCAGATGCACGAGGTCGGCGCGGCCAACAGTCAGGTCCATGGCTTATCTTATCGCCGGGACATGGATGTCTCCAGTTGGGGCGCTGGCAAAGGCCGCAAAAAGGCGGGCCGAGGGGCGGCGCGGGGGCGGTCGTCGGATTCCGGCTGCAAGCGGAGTAGGCTGGCGCATCGGGGCCAATGCGGCTCCGACAGGAAAGGATCCGAACATGGCAAAGATGTCCGAAGGGGTCTATCGCGTCACCGAAATCATCGGCACGAGTAAGACGTCGTGGGAGGATGCCGCGAAGAATGCGGTGCACACGGCGGCGAAATCGCTGCGCGACTTGCGCGTCGCCGAGGTCGGCAAGCTCGACATGAAGGTCGAGAACGGCAAGGTCGTCGCCTACCGCGCCCGCGTGATGCTGTCGTTCAAATACGACGGATAATTCAGCGGGTCGCTGGAAACCGAAAAGCCCCGCGGGCATTTCGCGCGGGGCTTTCGGGTGTGATGTGATGGCGGGATTTCTTTGGTGGCCGCTCACGCTCTCGCGTACGCGGCTTGCAAACGTCCTTTGTAGACCTGGCAGCGACCGACTCTCCCGCGGCTTGGGCCGCAGTACCATAGGCGCTGGAGGCTTTAACGGCCGAGTTCGGAATGGGATCGGGTGGAATTCCTCCGCTAGGACCACCAGGTCGACGAAGGACGTTTGGTTCAGAAAACAGAGATCAGGAATCAGGTATCAGACGGAATGCTCCGTCATCGGATCAAGCGATCTGATGCCTGATACCTGCGCGAATACGACACTCTGACTTGATTGCGCGCTTCGCAGCGCGCTGCCTGGCCTTGTTTCCAGACATGGAACGAGGGTGCTGATGATCAAGAGTTACGATCGAGCGATTAGGACCAGTAAGCTCAACGCATTGCTGCGCTTACACACCTGGCCTATCGACGTGGTAGTCTTCCACGGCTCTCAAGCGAAACCTGGTTTTGAGGTGAGTTTCCCGCTTAGATGCTTTCAGCGGTTATCTCGTCCGCACTTAGCTACTCGGCTGTGCCACTGGCGTGACAACCGATCCACCAGAGGTGCGTTCTTTCCGGTCCTCTCGTACTAGGAAAAAGTCCTCTCAAGTTTCGAACACCCACGGCAGATAGGGACCGAACTGTCTCACGACGTTCTAAACCCAGCTCACGTACCACTTTAAATGGCGAACAGCCATACCCTTGGGACCGGCTACAGCCCCAGGATGTGATGAGCCGACATCG
>JAFARO010000003.1 GCA_019245415.1 Alphaproteobacteria bacterium
GGCCTCAGGGCCTCGGCCGCCTGTGCCGAGGTCTGCACATTGGTGATCCCGTGGCGTGCAGGGTCGCGGCCGTGGAGATGACGATGAACAGGGCGACCAGGTTTGAGAAGGCCATGCCGATCATCGTGTCCAGGCGGATGCGCCGGAACTCGCGCTTGGCCTGCTCGGGGGCGCGCTCGAGCGGCTTGGCTTCGTCGTCTTCGCGGACTTCCTCGACCTCTTCCTCAGCCTGCCAGAAGAACAGATAGGGGCTGATCGTGGTGCCGAACACCGCGACGATCGTCGTTGCCGCCTGGGGCGACAGGTCGGCATGAAGCCCGATCATCGCCAGGCCCGCGGCGCCCCAGTCGATGTGCACGAGGAACATCACCGCGACATACGAAAGCAGGCTCAAGGTCAGGACCATGAGCAGCCTTGCGTAGCGCTTGTAGGGCACGAAGAGCTGAAGCAGGACGGAGAGCAGCGCGAAGGCGACCGTGAAGACGTGCTGCCCGAAGCCCACGGCGAGTCCGGCCGCTTCCCCCATCGCCGCCAGATCGGCACCGACATTGATCGTGTTGGCGGCGAAGAGCAGGAACACCAGCGCCGTCACCAGCGAGCGCGGCATCACTTTCGCCATGTTGGCAGCCAGTCCGCGCCCGGTGATGCGTCCGATATGGGCGCTGACGAGCTGGATCGCCACCATCAACGGGAAGGTGAGCACGACAGTCCACAGCAGTCCGAATCCCGACTGGGCGCCGGCTTGGCTGTAGGTCGCGATGCCGCTGGGATCGTCGTCGGCGGCGCCCGTGATGATGCCGGGACCCAGCTGCTTCAGAAGCGCGATGGAGCGAAATCGCAGCCGCAGTCCTGCCACTAGCGTGCGATCCCCATCGCGCCCGACGTCATGGGCATAGCGCGGGCAATCAGCGCGCCAAAGTCATGCGTGCGTTTTTTCATTCCATCGTCACCACGACTTTGCCCTGGGCTTTGCGGTCGGCAAGCATGCGGATGGCTTCGCCCGCGCGCGCCAGCGGAAAGCGGGCGGAGATGTGCGGTCTGAGCTTGCCCTCGACGGTCCAGCCCAAGATCTCGGCCAAGTGCTCCTGGTTGCGCTTGGGATTGCGCGCAGTGAAGGCGCCCCAGAAAACTCCCAAAATGTCGCAACTCTTGAGCAGGGTGAGATTGAGCGGCACGCTCGGGATTCCCGCCGTGAATCCGATCACGAGATAGCGGCCCTCCCAGTTCATCGCGCGCACGCAGGGCTCGGCATAGTCGCCGCCCACGGGATCGTAGAGCACGTCCGCGCCGTTGCCCCCGGTGAGCTTCTTGATCGTGTCCGAAAGCTCCTTCTGCTGGTCGCGGCTGAGCTTGCCGGTCGGGTAGACGAATCCGCCGTCGGCGCCATGCGCCTTGGCGAGGTCGACCTTCTCCTGGCTCGAAGCGCCGGCGACGACGCGCGCGCCGAATGCCTTGCCGAGCTCGACCGCCGCCAAACCGACGCCTCCGGCAGCGCCGAGCACCACCAGTGTCTCGCCCGGCTTCAGCTTCGCGCGATCCTTGAGCGCATAATGCGAGGTGCCGTAGGTCAGGATCAGGCCCGAGCCGGTCGCGAAGTCCATGCCGTCCGGCATCGCGATGCAGCGGTTCGGATCGGCGAGCACTTCTTCCTGCATGCCGCCATTGCCGATCGAGGCGATGACGCGGTCACCCTTCTTGAAGCGGCTGACGCCGTCGCCGAGCGCCTTGACGACGCCGGCGATTTCGGCACCCGGCGCGAAGGGCAGGGCCGGCTTGAACTGGTACTTGTTCTCGATGACCAGGACGTCGGGGAAATTGACGCCGCAAGCCTTGACCTGGATGACGATCTGTCCGGGCCCGGCATGGGGCCCGGGCACCTCGCTCAGCACGAGGTTTTCGGGCGGGCCGTATTCCTTGCACAGCATTGCTTTCATGAACGTCTCCGAATGGCGAATGGCGCGACCTTAGCCGGGAACCACCCTTCGCGAAACGGCGTTCCGGCTCTATACTGCTTGCGGGAGGGGTCCCGCTTTTCGAAGGATCGAATGGCCATGAAAACCAGTCTTGCACTTGCCGCCACGGCGCTGGTGCTGGCGGCGGCCGGCCCGGCCCAGGCCGCAGGCACCTGCCTGCGCCAAGGCAACATCTACAATTGGGATGCCCTCAACGACACCACCGTGATCGTCGAGGACGATTTTCATCAGAAGTTCAAGCTCACCCTGATGACCCCCTGCCTCAATCTGCAATACAAGGAGCGGCTCGGCTTCCGCGCCTTCGGCGGCAGCGCGCTCAGTTGCGTCAGCCGTGGCGACGAGGTTCTGGCAAGCAGTCCGATCGGGCCGCAGCATTGTCCGATCAGCCGCATCGAACCGTATACGCCGGAGATGCAGAAAGCCGACAAAGAGGCTGCCGACGCGCAGAAGGCATCCCACTAGAGCACTTTCTGGCTAGGCTGAACATTACCTCGTCATGGCCGGGCTTGTCCCGGCCACCCATACGCACAGTGCGAAAGTGTGCGTATGGATGGCCGCCACGAGGGCGGCCATGACGGTTGGTGCTTGATTCTGTTAAATCGAAAACGACCGTAAAGCGTCAGCGACCGATCACCAACGCTTCAGATGAGCGGCGCCACTGCGCGCCGCTCGCCCACCGTCGCGCCCACCGTGTTCTTGATCGGCGCCCTGAGGATCGCCGCTGCAGGCTCGTCATCGCCGAGAAGACCCAGCTTGGCGAGCACGGCAGCCATCGCGGTCTCGGCGGCGCGCGCGGCGCCGTCGTCGATCTTGAGCGCGATGCCGAGCCTGAGCTCCGGAACGAAGCCGGCGAAGAAGCCTTCGGCGCCGGTCTTCACCGCGGCCCGACCCTGCGTGCTGCGCATCAAGATGGCGCAGGTGCGACCGGTACCGGACACGAGTTCGGGATGGGCCACCATCGCCGCAAAGATGCGGGCCCCACGCGGCCCTGCGAGCTTCGCGAACGCATGCGCCTGAACGGCGAGCGGCAACGCGAAGTTCGGCGCCGCGCAGCCGTCGATTCCCCAGGGGATGTCGCCGCCGACCTCGGCGAGATCGGTGAGCGTGCGCAGCACCGCCTTTTGCACGGGATGATCGTGGCGCTCGTAGCCTGCGGTTGCGATATCCCAGTGCCGGGCCATGCTGAGGAACCCGGTGTGCTTTCCGGAGCAGTTGTTGAAGATCCGCGTCGGCGTTTCCCCGTTGCGGATCATCGCTTCGGCCACCGGCTCGTAGCGCGACGGATGTGCGCCGCAGGCGAGGTCGCTCGGGCCGCAGCCGATTCGCGCGAGCCAGGCCGCCACCCTCGATGTGTGCATCGGCTCGCCGGAATGCGAGGCACAGGCGAGCGCGATCTCCTCCGGCCCGAGGCCGAAGGCGTCCGCCGCGCCCGATTCGATGAGCGGCAGCGCCTGGATCGGTTTGAGCGAGCTGCGCGGATAGACCGGCGTCTCCAGATCGCCCAGCGCGAAGACGATTTTTCCGCCCGCATCGGCCACGGCGACGGACCCGCGATGCACGCTCTCCACCAGGGAACCGCGCGTGACTTCGACGAGGACGGGATTGGGCATCGCGCGCGCACCTTGTCATCCCGGACGGACGCGATAGCGTCGGGTCCGGTTTTGCACGATGCTAGCGCATCGCTCGACCGGGGCGACAGGATTTATGGGCATGCGCGGCTATTTCGGGGTCGGAGTCGATGGCATCTCGAAGCCGATGAATCTCGGCAATCTTTTGCGCATCGCCAATGCGTTCGGCGCAAGCTTCTTCTTCAGCGTCAACGGTCAAATCAGCCTCAAGGACGCGCAATCGGACACCTCGCGCGCCCAGGGGACGATGCCCGTCTATTCCTTTCCCGACATGGCCGCTTTGCGCCTGCCGCTGGGCTGCCGTCTGGTGGGGGTGGAGATCGCCGAAGACGCGATCGAATTGCCGCGCTTCCGGCATCCGGCCTGTGCCGCCTATGTCTTCGGCGCCGAGAGGATGTCGCTGTCGCCTGCGGTGCTCGAGCGCTGTGCCTTCACGGTCAAGATCCCCACGCGCTTCTCCATCAATGTCGGCATGGCAGGCGCCATCGCGATGTACGACCGACTGCTGAGCATGGGGAGCTATGGCGAGCGGCCGGTGGTGCCAGGGCGGCCGCCGGAGCCCCCGCCGCTGCATCGCTGGGGCGCGCCCATCATGCGCCGGAACAAATGACAAGGCCATTTCGATCTGTATAGTGCCGCACCCATGAGTCAGCCCGCCCTCTCCATCTCCCATTTGCGCAAGGTCTATCGCCGCGGCACCGTCGCGCTCGAGGACCTTTCGCTGTCGATCGCCCAGGGCGATTTCTTCGGCTATCTCGGCCCCAACGGTGCCGGCAAATCGACGACGATCCACTGCGTCACGGGTATCGCCACGGTGACCTCGGGGACGATCGAAATCTTCGGCATCGACGCGGTGAAGAACTACCGCGAGGCGCGGCGCCTGATCGGGCTTTCGCCGCAGGAATTCAACGTCGACCAGTTCGCCACGCCGCGGCAGATCGTCGACTGGATGGGCGGCTATTTCGGGATGGGCGCGGCGCAGCGGAAATCGCGCACCGACATGCTGATCGAGCGCTTCGACCTGACCGAGCATGTCAAGAAGTCTTTCCGCGAACTTTCGGGCGGGCTCAAGCGCCGCGTCATCCTGGCGCGCGCGCTGATCCACGATCCGCAGCTGCTAATCCTCGACGAGCCGACCGCCGGCGTCGATGTCGAACTGCGCCGCGATCTGTGGCGCTACCTCCAGGAACTCAACCGCGACGGCAAGACAATCCTGCTGACGTCGCATTATCTGGAGGAAGTCGAGCGGCTGTGCCGCACCATCGCCATCATCGCGGGCGGCAAGATCGTGCGCAACGGTCCCAAGGCCGAGTTCATGTCGCACGGCCTCGAAACCGCCTATCTGGAAGCCACGGGCGCGGAGCCCGATCATATCGCGGGAGCTGCCGCATGAGCATTGCAGAGCCGGCGAGCGTCCAGGAGATCAAGCTCCATCCCATGGGAGTCAACTGGACCGGGCTTTGGACCATCGTCAGGCGCGAGGTTTCGCGCATCATGCGCGTGCCGATCCAGGCCTTCATCGCGCCGTGGATCTCGGCGCTGCTGTTCATCTTCATCTTCGGCTTCGTGCTCGGCGGCCGCATCAAGGAGATCGGCGGCCACCGCTATCTCGAATTCGTGCTGCCCGGCATCTTGATGATGAACATCATCAACGCCGCGTTCCTGCAGTCGACGTCGGCGATCTATTTCCAGCGCTTCCTGCGCTTCATCGAGGAGACGCTGGTGGCGCCGCTCTCCTATGTCGAGATGATCGTCGGCATGCTGGTCTGCGTCGTCATCCGCTCGGTGGTCACGGCGCTCGGCATCCTGGCGATCGGCGCGTGCTTCGGCGTCATCGCGGTCGACAACATCTTCGAGTTCCTGTTCTGGGTGGTCGCGGTCTCGATCATCTTCGGCGAGCTGGGCATCATCATCGGGCTGTGGGCGAAGAATTTCGAGCAGCTCAACATCCTCAACGTCTTCTTCATCGTGCCGCTGTCGATGGTGGGCGGGGTCTTCTCGACCATCGCCATGATGCCGCCTTACCTGCGCTTTCTCTATTACGGCAACCCGTTCTTCTACTGGATCAACGGGCTGCGCCACGCCATGATCGGGTTCCATGAGGGCCCGCCGGTCGTCGGCATCGCGCTGACCTTGGGGCTGATCGTCTTCCTCAGCCTGTCGACGCTGCGGCTCTACGCGACCGGGTATGGCTTGAGGGAGTGAAATCTGGCATAGCGCCGTTGCCAAAAAGGTTTATTTCAGATGGGAAACGATAACCCCGAGGACGAATTTAAAAAGGAACTGCTCGGCTTTCTCCGCAGCCAAGCGCAAGATGATGTTGCAACTACGTTCGGCGTGGACGCTTATTGAGTACCGTTCCGGAGGATGAGTTAGTTCAGCGATGGACAGACGCTTTTTGCGCTCGCGTCGACAGCGGTGAGCCTGAGAGCCCTCAGATCGAGGAAGATCTGTTGAGCGAAATGAGCTTGCGCTCAATTGACATACCTTCCAATCAGCGCATTCGAGGCGCCATCGATAAGCTTGGCACGCTGGCGCGAGCGCTATATGAGGAGTCGAAGCTCGACCCCGAGCTGCACGAAATGCGCAACGAAGCGCTTTCTGCCGATTTCGAAAAACACATGAACTCCAAGGTTCGAGGTAACTAGGCCATGGCGTTGCGCAACGCGACCTGTGCCGTGATCGGGGCAGGCGATTTTATCGGCTCGGCCATCGCCAGGCGCTTCGCGCGCGAGGGCTATACAATCGTCGCCGGGCGGCGCACGGCGGAGAAGCTCGAGCAACTCAAAGCGGAGATCGAAGCCGAAGGCGGACGCTGCATCGCCCGCGGCCTGGATGCGCGCAAGGAAGACGAGGTCGCGGCGTTTCTCAAAGAGGCCGACGCCCATGCGCCGCTGGAGATCTGCATCTTCAATCCCGGCGCCAACGTACAGTTCCCCATCACGGAGACGACCGAGCGCGTCTTCCGCAAGGTCTGGGAGATGGCCTGTTACGGCGGCTTCCTGGCCGGGCGCGAGGCGGCGAAGCTGATGCTGGCGCGGGGCAGGGGCACGATCCTCTTCACCGGCGCGACCGCGAGCCTGCGCGGCGGCATCGGCTATGCGGCATTCTCGAGCGCCAAGGCGGGGCTTCGCAATCTGGCGCAGAGCATGGCGCGCGAATTGGGGCCGAAGAACATCCATGTCGCCCATCTCATCATCGACGCCGGCGTCGACACCGCTTTCGTGCGCGAGCGCATCCGCGCCCGCGGCGGCGAGGAGGCGCTGTCGCGGCTCGAACCCGATCAGCTGATGCATCCCGAAAGCGTGGCCGAGGCCTACTGGTACCTGCACGGCCAGGCGCGCGACGCGTGGACCTTCGAGCTCGATCTTCGTCCTTATACGGAGAAATGGTGATGCGGACCGTTGAGTTCCTGTTCGATTTCGGCAGCCCGAACGCCTATCTCGCGCACAAGGTGATCCCGGGCATCGCGGCGCGCACGGGCGCCAAGTTCGAATACGTCCCCATTCTGCTCGGCGGCGTGTTCAAGCTCACCAACAACCGTCCGCCGATGATCGCGTTCGGCGAGGTCAAGGGCAAGCTCGCCTATGAACAGCGCGAGACCGAGCGCTTCATCGCGCGTCATGGAATCGAATCGTTCCGCTTCAATCCCCATTTCCCGGTCAATACGCTCCTGCTGATGCGCATGGCGGTGGCTGCCGGGGAGGCAGGCGCGCTGATGCCCTATGTCGACGCGGCGTTCCACCACATGTGGGAAGAGCCCAAGAAGATGGACGACCCGCAGGTGGTTCGCGCTGCGCTCGCGCAATCGGGTCTTGATGCGGAGCGGCTGCTGCAAGCCGCGCAAACCGCCTCCGTCAAGCAGAAATTGGCGGACAACACCGAGCGCGCCGTCGCCCGCGGCGTCTTTGGCAGCCCGAGTTTTCTCGTCGGCGGCGAACTCTATTTCGGCAAGGACCGCTTGCGCGACGTCGAGGACGTTCTCGCAACCCGTTAACGGTTCCAGCGCGGGAATTGGGTTGCCTCCGCCGGGCAAAACGGGCATGTGCGACACAGAACTGCCGAAATCCTGTCGCATCTCCAGGACGCGCAAGGGAGTTGGAGCGTGATGATTGCATACAAGCATGTGCTGCTGGCGGGGGCGTTCTTCCTCGCTGCGACCGGTACCGCGTTTGCCGATCCGCCGACGCTGATCGGCAGCTTCAAAGACTGGTCGGCCTTCCAGGGCGTCGCCGGCAGCAACCGCGTCTGCTATGCGATGGCCAAGCCCGGCGCGACGTTGCCCAAGAAGAGCAAGCGCGACGCGATCTATATCATGGTCAGCGACTGGCCCGGCCGCAAGGCGAAGGGCGAGATCGAGATCGTCCCGGGTTATCAATACAAGGATGGAAGTACCGTGACGGCCCAGATCGGCAAGGAAAAGTTCGAGCTCTTCACGCGGAACGAAGCGGGCGAGGGCAGTGCCTGGGTCGAGGATGCGGCCAAAGAGCGTCAAATGCTGGCGGCGATGGAGAAGGGTGCCAGGATCACGATCATGGGTACGTCTCAGCACGGAACCACGACGCACGACACCTATGCCTTGGGCGGCCTCTCGGAAGCGCTCTCGAAGGCGAACGCCGCGTGCGGGATGTGAGCACGGCCGGCGATGCCTGAGCCGCGCGGAAAAACCTCTTAAGACGCAGGCGGGATCGGCTATAAGCGGGCATGGACGAACGTCACCCGCTTATCGGCCTTTCCACAACCGAGCTTCGCTCCGCGCTCGCCGCCGCCGGCGTGCCGGAAAAGGCTGCGCCGATGCGCGCGCGCCAGCTGTGGAACTGGATCTATGTCCACGGTGCGCGGGACTTCGGCGCGATGAGCAATCTCGCCAAGGAGTTTCGCGCCCTTAGCGCCGACACCTTCTCGCTGGCCCGGCCCGAGATCGTCAGCGAGCAGATCTCCAACGACGGCACGCGCAAATGGCTTCTGCGCAGCGGCGGGCAGGAATTCGAGACCGTGTTCATTCCCGAGCCCGGCCGTGGCACGCTCTGCGTCTCCAGCCAGGTCGGCTGCACGCTCAATTGCCGCTTTTGCCACACCGGCACCCAGCGGCTGGTGCGCAACCTGACGCCGGGCGAGATCGTCGGACAGGTGATGGTGGCGCGCGATCGCTTAAGCGACTGGCCCTCGACCGGCGAAAGCCGCCGCCTCACCAATGTGGTGATGATGGGCATGGGCGAGCCGCTCTACAATTTCGACAACGTCAAGGCGGCGCTCGCCATCGTCGCGGACGGGGACGGTCTGGCCTTGTCGAAGCGCCGCATCACGCTTTCGACGGCGGGCGTGGTGCCGATGATCCCGCGCGCGGGCGCCGAGATCGGCTCGGCGCTGGCGATCTCGCTGCATGCCGTGCGCGATGAAGTGCGCGACGTGCTGGTGCCGCTGAACAAGAAATATCCGCTCGCGCAATTGCTCGGTGCCTGCCGCGCCTATCCGGGCCTGTCGAATGCGCGGCGCATCACGTTCGAATATGTAATGCTGAAAGGCGTCAACGACAGCCTGGCCGAGGCGCGCGAGCTGGTGCGGCTGATCGCCGGCATCCCGGCCAAGATCAATCTGATCCCGTTCAATCCCTGGCCCGGCGCGCCGCATGAGTGTTCGGACTGGGCGCAGATCGAGAAATTCGCCGAAATCGTCAACCGCGCCGGCTATGCCTCGCCGGTGCGCACCCCGCGCGGCCGCGACATCATGGCCGCCTGCGGCCAGCTCAAGAGCGAAAGCCTCAAGCAGCGGGCGAGCGAACGGATGGCCGAGTTCAGGTCCGCCGAATTGGTGCGGATGCCGTCATAAAGTCAGGCTATTGACGACGCGAGCTTGTTCCCTGTATGTTCCTTTGACGTCACCTGCCGGAAGGTGCGGACCGCAAAGTGGCGTTGGGCATAATCTCGCTGTTGGTGGAGCTGCTCAAATTGTCATCCCCGGCGAGGCGCGCGACTGCGCGCCGAGGGAAGGGGACCCAGGTGTCAGAGCACAGAGCACAGGTATCAGTTGGATTCTGATTTCCGATACCTGATCGCTATCGTGTGACTCCTGGATCCCCTTCCCCTCGCTTCGCTCGGCCGGGGATGACAATTGGATTTGGTTGCCGGGTGCGGAAGCACGTTGAGGAGGAAAACCGGGTTTTGTGAGACCAGGAACCCAGGGGAGAGGGGGGAGGGGGGTATCGCGAAACTGAAAAACGACTGTCAGGATTTTGAGAGGACACAATATATGGTGGCTAGATATGGTGGTTAGATTTTGAGCACCGACCTCTCCAACAAAGTCGCACTCGTCACCGGCGGTTCGCGCGGGCTCGGCCGCGAGATGGTGCTGGCATTCGCGCGCGCCGGCGCGGATGTCGTCGTCGCCTCGCGCAAGCTCCAGGCCTGTGAAGACGTCGCCCGCGAGGTCGAGTCGCTCGGCCGCCGCGCGTTGCCGGTCGCGGCGCATGTCGGCCAATGGGAGGACAACGACCGCCTCGCGGAGGCCGCTTATGCCGCGTTCGGCCGCATCGACATCCTGGTGAACAATGCCGGCATGTCGCCGCTTGCGCCTTCGCTCAGCGAAACCAGCGAAGCGCTGTTCGACAAGATCGTGGACGTGAACTTCAAAGGTCCGTTCCGGCTCTCGGTGCTCGTGGGCGAGCGGATGGTGCAGGGCGCGGGCGGCGCTATCATCAATCTCTCCAGCACCGCGGCATTCAAGCCCGAGCCGCACACCGTTCCCTATGGCGGCGCCAAGGCCGCCATCAATGCGATGACGGTCGCGCTGGCAAAGGCGTTCGCGCCCAAGGTGCGCGTCAACTGCATCGCCCCCGGTCCGTTCCTGACCGATGTGTCGACCGTATGGCGCGAAAACAAGACGTATGAGCAGTCGCTGGGATTGCAGCGCTTCGGTCGCCCGGAAGAGATCGTCGGCACGGCGCTCTATCTCGCCTCCGACGCGTCGAGCTATGTCACCGGACAGGTGATCCGGGTGGACGGCGGAACGTGGTAGGCGCAGGGCTCAGGTCTTTTGGCGCTTGCGCGGCCGCACGCCGGGGAGCTCGCCACTGATGAACTCGACGCCGGCCTCTTCCAGCGCGGACTGGATGGCATCGAGATTGTTGGGGATCAGGTTGGGGACGCCATCGGTCGCCTCCGCCCGGCGAACCGTCATCACGCCGATCTGGGCCTGATCCGCCAGGTCGTTCGCCGACCAGCGCACGATGGCCCGGCCGGCCCTGATCTGGGTGCCGGTAATTCTCGCTTTTCGACCTCTTGATACTTTTTCGACCACCTGATACTGTCCCTTCGATCCAGATGATGCGGATTCTACCAGAGGAGCGCGCCATGGCCAAACAGACAGCGAAACCGGCAGGAAAAGCGCCGCACGCCGGGGAGCGGCTGCGCGAGAGCGTCTACGCCATCACGAGCCAGATGGAGGAGCCGCTGCGCCACGCCACGCAGATGGTACGCCTGATCGGTCTCGTCGATCCGCGCGAGGACGAGGACAAGGAGGCCATCGGCTTTGTCGCCCATGAGGCGGGCGTCAAGCTTCAAGCGGTAACGGAGCGTCTGCGCGCCCTGTTCGCGGCCTGCTCGGCCGGCTCCATCGGCGGAACCTAAGCCCCATCCTCAACATTTCCTAAGGGGGTCCGCGGGGCAGCAAGCGACGCAGTCGCCTCGCGGATAACCATGGAGATGACCATGACCGATAAATCCCTCGATCGTTCGCGCAACGCGCGGCTGGCGGCCTTGCTGGTCGCCGCCGCTGCGTGGACCACTGGCACAGCAGCCCTGGCCGAACAGTTGCCGCTCGACCGCCCGACGACCGTGAACGGCATCGTCGCGACCTGCACCGGCAGCGGCGACAACGAAAGACAAAGTGCCCAGGGCACGAACAATCCCGTGCGGTTCGAGTTCGTCGGCGGCTATGGCCAGTATCTCGGCAACGAAACCGTGAGCGTCGCCGACAGCAAGTCGAATCCTATCGCTTCTGTTTTTTGCGGTTCGGCGTGGGTGCTGATGCAGCTTCCGCCCGGGCGCTATCAGGTGACCGCGGAAATGCCCGGCGCGGCGACCCAGACTCAATGGGTGAGCGTCAGCGATAGCGGCCCTCAACAGGCGGTGTTCTTCCGCTATCCGGAGAAGCGGGCGGGTGAACCGCGGGGCCATGGCGGATGCGGGCGCGGGCTCGACCGAGGTCGATTCCCAATCGCCGCCACACTGACCGGGCGATGGCTCTCGCCTCGCACCGGCGCATCGGCTAAAGAAACCGACGCCTGACGCGGCCGCCCGGCTCGAGCCGAGAGGTCGCGCGTTTCGATTGCCGGAGTTCGAGATTGTCCAGCATCAAGAAGGTCGTGCTCGCCTATTCGGGCGGGCTCGACACATCCGTCATCCTCAAATGGCTGCAAACCGCCTATAGCGCCGAGGTCGTGACCTTCACGGCCGATCTCGGCCAGGGCGAGGAGCTGGCGCCGGCGCGCGCCAAGGCCGAACTGCTCGGCATCAAGCCCAAGAACATCTTCATCGAGGATCTGCGCGAGGAATTCATCCGCGACTACGTCTTTCCGATGTTCCGCGCCAATGCCCTCTACGAGGGCGTCTATCTGCTCGGCACCTCCATCGCGCGGCCGCTGATCGCCAAGAAGCAGATCGAGATCGCTGAAAAAGTGGGCGCCGATGCCGTCGCCCATGGCGCGACCGGCAAGGGCAATGACCAGGTCCGCTTCGAGCTCAGCTATTACGCGCTCAAGCCCGATATCAAGGTGATCGCGCCGTGGCGCGAGTGGAACCTCACCAGCCGCAGCAAGCTCATCGAGTTCGCCGAGGCGCATCAGATCCCGATCCCGCGCGACAAGCGCGGCGAGGCGCCGTTCTCGGTCGACGCGAACCTTTTGCACTCGTCCTCGGAAGGCAAGGTGCTCGAAGATCCGGCGACCGAGCCCGAGTCCATCGTCTATCAGCGCACGCTGTCGCCGGAAGAGGCGCCGGACAAAGCGAGCGTCGTCGAGATCGCCTTCGAGCGCGGCGATGCGGTCTCGGTGGACGGCGAGGGGCTGTCGCCGGCGGCGCTGCTCGCCCGGCTCAATGCACTCGGCCGCGCCAACGGCATCGGCCGCGTCGATCTGGTGGAGAACCGCTTCGTCGGCATGAAGTCGCGCGGCGTCTACGAAACGCCTGGTGGCACCATCCTGCTCGCAGCGCACCGCGCGATCGAGTCGATCACGCTCGATCGCGGCGCGGGACATCTCAAGGACGAGCTGATGCCGCGCTATGCGGAGCTGATCTACAACGGCTTCTGGTTCTCGCCCGAGCGCGAGATGCTGCAGGCTGCCATCGACAGGAGCCAGGAGTTCGTCGCCGGCGCGGTGCGCATCAAGCTGTACAAAGGCAACGTGACGGTCATCGGCCGCAGCTCGCCGCATTCGCTCTACAGCCAGGATCTCGTCACCTTCGAAGACGACCGCGGCGCCTACGATCAGAAGGATGCTCAGGGTTTCATCAAGCTCAATGCGCTGCGCCTACGCACTCTTGCGATGCGGCGGCGGAATCAGCAGAAGAGGAAATAGGACGATGACGGCCAACGCCGAACAGATCGATTACTGGAACGGCCCGGTGGGCGAGCGCTGGGCGGCCTATCAGGATGTGCTGGACAAGGCGCTCGCGGCGATCTCCGACGCGGCTCTGGCGTTCGCGCACCCGAATTCCGGCGAGCGCGTGCTCGATATCGGCTGCGGCTGCGGCACCACGACATACGCGCTGGCGAAGGCGGTCGGCCCGTCGGGCAGCGTGACCGGCGCCGACATTTCGCTGCCGATGCTCAAGGTCGCGCGCGGCCGCGGCGTCGGGGTGAATTTTCTCCAGGCCGATGCCGCCACGCACCTCTTCCATGCGACGCACGATCTCGTCTTTTCGCGCTTCGGCGTGATGTTCTTCGACGATCCCATCGCCGCCTTCGCCAACATCCGCAAGGCGCTGGTGCCGAACGGCCGTATCGCTTTTGTGTGCTGGCGCGCGGCCAGGGAGAACCATTGGGCGTCGGTGCCGATCGCGGCGGCGATGCCGTTGCTGCCGCCGCAGGAGCCCGTCGATCCGCTGGCGCCGGGCCCCTTTGCCTTTGCCGACGATGCGCGTCTGCGCTCCATCCTCGTGGACGCCGGATACCACAACATCCGCCTCGAAAGTCTCAACAGCACCATGAACATGGGCGCGGATCTCGATGCCGCCGCGGATCAGGCGCTGCGCGTGGGCCCGCTGGCGCGCGCCGCCGCAGAGCTGGACGACGCGACGCGCGAGAAGATCCGCGGCGTGGTGCGCGCAGCACTTGCCGGATTCGCGACGCCGCAGGGCGTCAAACCGCCGGCGGCGTGCTGGCTGGTGGCAGCTACTCCGTGACGACCTTGTAGGTCAGACGGTCGGGCTTGGCCTCGATCACCTCGATCGCGAGATTGCGGAATCGCATCTGCTTCGAGCCGATGGGATAGCTCAGTTCCTGCGCGAAGCCGGCAGCGGACGAATTGTCCGGCGCGAATTCGCGGTAGGTGACGCGGATCGCATCCGCCGTGAGCCCCGCGAAGATCAACTCGAAATTCTTGGCGGTCGCCTCGATCTTGCGGTTCACCTTGCGCTTCAGGTGCGGTCCCGGCGGCTGGGCCTGGAAATCCCAGACCATCGTGACGGGGATCGCCGGGATGCGCCTGTTCGTGCGCTCCAGATTGTTGACGATCTTGCGATAGACGGTGCCGTCGCTGCCGAAAACGATGCCGATGTGTCCGACCTTCATGACGTCGTAGGATTGGCCGTCGAAATCGACGCTGCCGGCCAGCGGAAAGACCTCGCCCTTGCGGAAGCTGTGCGAATAGGCGGGATGCTCGATCGCGAAATCGCTCGTCACCTCCACCTCGTCGAGCGCCGTTTGCGAGACGGAATAGTCCTCGACCTTCACCACATCGTCGCCGATGCGCGCCTCGGCGGTCGCGCCGAGCGTGTAGCTCTTCTGGCTGACATGCTGCACGCCCAGATCCTGGCGGGCCGCGGGCGGCTCGACCGAGACGCAGGAGGTGAGGATGAGGCAGGCGTTCAACACCGCACAATGAGCAAGACCGGCCCTCATCGTTGGCCCTCCGTCGCCTTAAGGAGGTCTATACTACACCGGCAACCGAAAGGCGCAAAACGCGGATCAGCTGCCCGGCGTCGCCGGCAGCCCGGTGTTCGAGGGTGTGCGCACGGGGCGCGAAAGTCCGTCGGCGCTGATGAAGATCAAGCGCCTGCGAAACGCGAGGGGACTCTCGACGAGCAGGATTGCCTTGAGGGACTCAAGGCCTCCTGCAAAAAAGGGCTCGGTGAGAAACCGGTCCGGCTCCTCCGTCCAGGAAGGAGCGGTCAGATTGCTGGAAAGCGCCAAATGTTCGGCCAGCGCCGCAAGATAAGCGTCGTGAACGGTTCCGACTGGGTCGGGCATGGCCGCGAGCGCCTTCAGGCGCTGTTGCGCCGCCAGGCTCTGCCAGGTATCGAGGAATTCACGGACCGCCGCGTCGAAGCTTTGGGATCCCGAGCGCGCGCGTTCGGCGATGTCTGCGATGCTGGACGGCCGATTTGCAACTCGCCTCATGATTCCAGTCCAGTACCGCCGAATATCTCTTCGAGACCGAATCGCGTCTTCGGTGGAAGTCTTCCGCTCGGATAATAACGCATTACGGCGGCGATGGCTTGTTCGGCGCTGCCGATTCCAAGCATGGCACCCAGTCGCCGGATATCCTCGACGTCCGCGCTTCGTTCGACGCCTGAAGCCCGCATAGCAAGACATTTCATGGCAAACAGGTAGGAAGGCGAGGCCACGAACACCCGGAGTCCCGGACCGGTCTCCGAGGGATAGGATCGGAACAGCGACTTGGCTTCCGGGGCGGAATCCTGCGCGCTCAGAAATCCTTTGACGCCGTCGTTGATCCAATTGTCGTCCCAGCCGAATTCCTCAGCGATCTTGTGCGCTGCGGCACGAACGAATCCCCGGTCGGCTTCGAAGACGGCATCGACATCTTGGGTGCCGACGCGAAAATCCGTGGTCAGGACGAGCGCCGATCCGCGGTAGACCGATATCTCGATGACCTTGCCGTCCGCGGAGGCGAGTTCGCCAAGTCTTTGGAAAGCCGATTGCAGCGTTTTTCGGTCAAAGATCTTCGGCTTCGCGGCCATCACACATCGAGCGCCGCGGTCAGCGCGTTGTCCTGGATGAACTCGCGCCGAGGCTCGACCAATTCGCCCATCAGCTTGGTGAAGAGATCGTCCGCCTCGTCGGCATGCTCGACCTTGACCACCAGCAGCGTACGCGCATTCTCGTCCAGGGTGGTTTCCCACAGCTGCTCGGCGTTCATCTCGCCCAGCCCCTTGTAACGCTGCATGGTGAGCCCCTTGCGGCCCCACTCGAAGACTGCATCGAGCAGCTCGCTCGGGGCGCGGACTTCGTGGCTCTCGTCCTTGCGCTTGAGTGTCCCGGACCGCAGATAGGCGGCCTGCAGCTCGGCCGCCATGCGATCGAGCTTGCGCGCGTCGGCGCTGCCGATGAGCGCGCCGTCGATGGCCACGGTCTCGCGCACGCCGCGCACCTCGCGCCAGAATTTGAGTCCGCCATCGGGCGTCGGCTCGCCGTGCCAGCCGCGTTCGAGTTCGTCCGACAGCGCGTCCAGCCGGCGCGCGATATAGGCCGCTGCGGCGGCGGCCTTGTCCCGGTCATTGAGAATTTCGGGATTGAGGGCGCCGGCGATCGCGCTCTGTTCGATGACAAAGCGGGGATAGTGTTGCGGGAAACCTTCGAGCGCCGCCTTCGCCGCGCGCGCGCGTTCGATCAGCGCGTCGAGATCGGCGCCCGCGATCGTCTCGCCGGTATGCAGGGTGAAGGACGCTCCCGCCGTGCCTTCGGCGACCAGATAGTTCTCCAGCTCGCGCTCGTCCTTGAGGTAGCGCTCCGATTTGCCGCGCGCCGCCTTGTAGAGCGGCGGCTGGGCGATGAAGACATGGCCGCGCTCGATCAACTCGGGCATCTGCCGGTAGAAGAACGTGAGCAGCAAGGTGCGGATATGGGCGCCGTCGACGTCGGCGTCCGTCATGATGATGATCTTGTGGTAGCGCAGTTTGTCCGGGTTGAACTCCTCGTGCCCGATGCCGGTGCCGAGCGCGGTGATGAGGGTCGCGATCTCCTGGCTGCCCAGCATCTTGTCGAAGCGTGCGCGCTCGACGTTCAGGATCTTGCCGCGCAGGGGAAGGACCGCCTGATTGGCGCGGTTGCGCGCCTGCTTGGCGCTGCCACCGGCCGAGTTTCCTTCGACGATGAAGAGCTCGCATTTGGCGGGATCGCGCTCCTGGCAGTCCGCCAGCTTGCCGGGCAGCGACGCGCCGTCGAGCGCGCCCTTGCGCCGGGTCAGTTCGCGCGCCTTGCGGGCGGCTTCGCGAGCGAGCGCCGCTTCGACGACCTTGCCGACGACCGCTTTGGCCTCGGGCGGATGCTCTTCGAACCAATGGCCGAGACGTTCGAGCACCACGCTCTCGACGACGGGTCGCACTTCGGAGGAGACGAGCTTGTCCTTGGTCTGCGACGAGAACTTGGGATCGGGCACCTTGACCGAGAGCACGCAGGTCAGCCCCTCGCGGCAATCGTCGCCGGTGAGCGCGACCTTGTCGCCTTTCTTCGCGCCCATGCTCTCATCGGCGTATTTCGTCACCACGCGCGTCAGAGCGGCGCGGAATCCGGCCAGATGGGTGCCGCCGTCGCGTTGCGGGATGTTGTTGGTGAAGCAGAGCATGCTCTCGTGATAGGAGTCGTTCCAGGTCAGCGCGACCTCGACCGAGATGCCCTCCCGCTCGGCATGGATCATCACCGGCTGGGGAATGAGGGCGTTCTTCGTGCGGTCGAGATAGCGCACGAAAGCTTCGAGACCGCCTTCATAATGCAGCGTGACTTCCTTCTTCTCCACGCCGCGCTGGTCGCTGAGCACGATCGTGACGCCGGAGTTGAGGAACGCCAGTTCGCGCAAGCGATGTTCCAGGGTCGCGTAGTCGAACTCGGTCTTGGTGAATGTCTTGGTGCTGGGAAGGAAGGTCACCTCGGTTCCCCTGCGGCCGGCCGCATCGCCCACGACTTTGAGCGGCGCCACGGGCTCGCCATCGGCAAAGCGCATGTAATGCTCCTTGCCGTCGCGCCAGATGCGCAGGTCGAGCCACTCCGACAGCGCATTGACGACCGAGACGCCCACGCCGTGCAGCCCGCCGGAGACCTTGTAGGCGTTCTGCTCGAACTTACCGCCGGCATGGAGCTGGGTCATGATGACCTGGGCGGCGCTGACGCCTTCCTCGGCATGGATGCCCGTCGGGATGCCGCGGCCATTGTCGCGCACGGTGCAGGAGCCGTCGGCGTTCAGCACGACGTCGATGCGGTCGGCATGGCCGGCCAGGGTCTCGTCGATCGCATTGTCGACGACCTCGTGCACCATGTGGTGCAGGCCCGAGCCGTCGTCGGTATCGCCGATATACATTCCCGGCCGCTTGCGCACGGCATCGAGGCCTTTCAGCACCTTGATCGAATCGGCGCCGTATTCGTTGGGGTTGGGCATGGCGGCAGAAGACATGAGGATCAATCCGATGCGTGCAGATGCGAGTCCGCGACGCGAAAGAGCTGGGCGCGGTTTTTGAGCGGCGCAAACATCTCGATGTCGGTGCCCGTCATCCAGGCCTGGGCCCCGAGATCGAGGATTTCCTCGAACAGCGCGGCACGGCGCACGCCGTCAAGATGCGCCACGATCTCGTCGAGCAGCAGGATTGGGCTCAAGCCGCCGCGGGCCCGCGACAGTTCGCGCGCGTCGGCCAGAACGATGGAGATGAGCAGCGCCTTCTGCTCGCCGGTCGAGCATTGGCGCGCGTCGCTGCGCTTTTGCGTATGGCGCACGGCAAGGTCGGTCAGGTGCGGACCGACGGTCGTCCGTCCCGCTTCCGCATCGCGCATGCGGGCGCGCGCCAGATCGGCGCTCAGGCTCTCCGCCCCGATGTCGGCCTCGAGCGAAAGCTGCGCGGCAGGGAAAGCTCCGCCGCGTTCCGCCAGCGCGCGGTTGAGGCGGGCCACGGTCTCGCGCCGCGCCAGAGCCATGGCGATGCCGGCTTGCGTCATCTCGGCTTCCAGCCCGTCGAGCCAAGCCGAATCGCGCGGCCCGAACTTGAGCAGCCGCGCGCGTTCGCGCATGGCCGTCTCATAGCGCGTTGCGGAGCGGGCATGGGTGCTGTCGAAGCCCAGCACCAGCCGGTCCAGGAACTTGCGCCGTCCGCTGGCACTTTCGAGGAACAGCCGATCCATCGCGGGCGTCAGCCACAGCATCTGCACGACGTCGCCGAGATCGGCGGAGCTGGACGCGGGCGCTCCGTTGAGCCGTACCTGGCGCCGCTCGGAACCTTGCGCGGACACAAGCCCGGTGCCGATGTCATAGCTTTCGCCGCCGCGGGTGATTGTGGCGGCCACGGCCCACAAAGCCTCGGACGCTGCCGAAGGCCCCTGCCGCGTATGCTCGCCCAGGCGCGCGCCGCGAAGCCCTCGCCCCGGCGAAAGAAGCGAGATGGCGTCCAGGACGTTGGTCTTGCCTGCGCCGTTGGGGCCGGCCATTACGACCGGCGCCGTTTCCACCGCGATCTCGACGCTCGCATAGGAGCGAAAATTGGTGAGACCGAGCCGATTGACCGAAAGGCGCGCCTGCGCCATCGAAGTCTCCCGCGCTCGCACCTCAGGATGACGATCCGAGTTCAAACCGTCACCCTGAGGTGCGCCGCAAAGCGGCGCCTCGAAGGGCGACGGCGCGCCGGCGGGGCGCGGATCATGTCCTCCAACGGCCAAAATCACACCCGCATGGGCATGAGGACGTAGAGCGTGCGGCTGTCCTCGGTGTCTTCGATGATGGTGGGCGAACCCGCATCGGAAAGCAGGAAACGCACATCCTTGCCTTCGATCTGGCCCGTGACGTCGAGCAGGTAGCGCGCGTTGAAGCCGATCTCGATCGGCGATGCGCTGTAGGTCGCGCCGAGTTCTTCGGTCGCGGTGCCGCTTTCCGGATTGACGACAGACAGCGTGACCTTGTCCTTGCCGATATTGAGCTTCACCGCGCGGGTCTTGTCGGCGGAGATGGTGGAAACGCGGTCCACCGACTGCGCGAACTCCTTGGATTCGACGGAGAGCACCTTGTCGTTGCCCGAGGGAATGACGCGCTGATAGTCCGGAAAGGTTCCGTCGATCAGCTTGGACGTCAGCTCCAGCCCGCCGAAGCCGAACTGGATCTTGGTGTCCGAGAGCGAGATCTCGATGGCGCCGTCGGCATCGTCCAGCAGGCGGCGAAGCTCGGTCACCGTCTTGCGCGGCACGATCACGCCCGGCATGTCGCCCGCGCCGTCCGGCATGTCGAGCTCGAACCGTGCCAGACGATGACCGTCCGTCGCGACTGCGCGCAGCGCGCGCGCCTTGTCTTCCTTTGTGGCGTGCAGATAGATGCCGTTGAGATAGAACCGCGTCTCCTCGGTCGAGATCGCAAAACGCGTCTTGTCGATGACGCGCTTGAGTTCGTCGGCGGCCAGTCGGAAGCGGTGGGGCAGGGCGCCTGCCGCCATCTGCGGAAAATCTTCCTTGGGCAGGCACGCGAGCTCGAAGCGCGAGTGGCCGGCCGAGACCGCGAGACGGCCACCCTCGGCAGTGAGCAGTTCCGCCTGGACCTGCGCCCCTTCGGGGAGCTTTCGGACGATGTCGTAGAGCATATGCGCCGGAGCCGTCGCGGCGCCGTTGCGCAAGACGTCCGCCGGCAGCGATTCCACGATCTCGATGTCCAGATCGGTCGCGGTCAGCTTGAGCTGTCCCTTCGCCGCCTCGATCATGACATTCGAGAGGATCGGGATGGTGTTGCGCCGCTCGACGACGCTCTGCACGTGGTTGAGCGCCTTCAAAAAGGCGCCGCGCTCGACGTTGATTTTCATAGGCTTTGGCTGCCGTTCCGTTCGCTGAAAATGGTCGTTTCCGGCAGCCTTCGCGGCCTGGGGAAACCCTAGCTTGGCCTGGCTCCGAAACGACCCGGACTCAAGCAGCGAACTATATCAGGCGGAGGCGAAAGAAAACAGCTTTTCCGCGGCTTTTTGGCCGAATCACGGAGCGCCGAAACGGCCCTTTTCCGAGGCCGGAATCAGGGCTTCACGCCATAGCCGGCATAGAGGTCGCCGACCTTGGGCGATGCCGCGCGCGCCGCGGCCAGATCGGCCTGTCCAAGCTCGGTGGCGCCTTTTCGAAGCTGGATGACACCGCGCATGAACAGCGAACTCGCCAAGCCGGGTGCCTTGGCGAGCGCGGCGTTGTAGTCGGCCAGCGCCTTGTCCAGATCGCCCATGCGGAAATAGACGAAGCCGCGGCTGTCGAGGATTGCAGGAGCGTCCGGCGAAAGCTTGAGGCCCTGGTTGCAGTCGTCCAACGCCTGCGGCAGGTCCCTGTTCAAGGTGGCGCGCAGCCAGCAGCGTTCGTTGAAAAGCTGCGGATTGGCCGGGCTGAGGCCGATGGCGCGGGCGTAATCCGCGAGCGCCAGATCGTAGTTGCCGAGCTGGCCGTAAGCCTCCGCACGACGGTGCCAACCGAGCTCGAATTGCGGATCGAGCGCGACGGTTTTCGTCAGATCGGCAAGCGCATCGCGGGCGTTGCCGGAGCGCAGGCGCGCCAAGCCCCTGTCGTAATAGGCACGGAAGGCATCAGGCGCGAGAGCGATCGCTTTGTCCTCGTCGCGCACGGCGTCATCGAACTTGTTCAGCATCACCTCGGCGAAGCCGCGGTCCATGTAGGACTCGGCTTTTTTCGGATCCAGGGTGATGGCTTTGTCGAAGGCGGAGCGGGCGGCCGCATAATCGTCCAGATCGATCCGCGTGACCCCGATGTTGAAAGGGTAGAGCGCATTGGCGGCATCGAGGCTGGCCGCCTTTTCGAAATCCTGAACGGCCTCGAGCGGCTTGTTCTGATTGCTCTCGACGAAGCCGCGTTCGTTTGCGAACTCCGGGTCGTCCGGTTTCGCCTTGATCGCGGCATCCAAGTCGGCCAGCGCCTTGTCCCAATCCTTGCGCGCGACATAGGCCAGGGCGCGGTCGTAATGGGCGACGACGTTGTCGGCATCCAATGCCAACGCGGCCGACTCCTCGCGGATGGCGCCGTCGAAGTCCTGCTTGCGGTATTCCGCCCAGCCGAGGTTGATCTGTATCGCGTCGTCCTTCGGGTTCAGCGATTGCGCTTTTCGCAGATCCGCCAATGCAGGATCGATGTCGCCCTTGTCCAGGCGCATCAAGCCGCGCAGTTGATAGGCGTCCGCACCATCGGGCTCGATCGCGATGGCGCGCTCGAGATCGGCCGCCGCGGGCGCGAGGCGCGACAATTGCCTCTCGGCGCGGGCACGGTCGACCAAGGCCCTGGAGGCCTGTCCATCCAGCGCGATTGCGGCGCTCTCGTCGCGGATCGAGGCTTCCAGGTCGCCTTTCGCAGCCTGGGCTTCACCGCGGTCTATCACGGCAAAGAGATACTGTTCGCGCGCGCTTTGCGGGACGCGGTTGTAGTCCGCGATCGCATCGTCGTAGCGATTCATCAGATAGTAGTCCCAGCCGCGGTTCAGCGGGATGTCCGCATCATTGGGATCGAGAGCGTAGGCGGTGTTCAGATCCGCAATCGCGTCGGCGTACCGCTCCTGACTGCGATAGACCAGGGCCCGGTTGAAATAGTAACCCGCCTCCGAAGGCCGCAATGCGATCGCCTTGTTATAGTCGGCGAGGGCATGCGCGGCATCGTCGAGCTCGAGATAGGCGTTGCCCCGCGTGTTGTAGTCCTCGGGCTGGTCGCCATGCAGGCCGATCGCCTGATCCAGATCCTTGATCGCCGCGGCGAACTCGTGCTTGGATCGATAGGCGTCCGCGCGGTCTCGAAGCACGTCGCTCGGATCGTCGTAGAGCGGAATGGCGGCGCTGAAATCGGCAATCGCCTCGTCGATTTTCTTTTGCGCTGCCAGCGCGATGCCGCGGTTATAGTGCGCGGCCCCGTCGCCCGTGCCGCCGATTTGGAGCGCCTTGGTGGCGTCCGCAATGCTCTTTTCGTAATTCCCGCTGCGCAGATAGGTCAGCCCGCGTTCGATGTAGTAGTCGGCATTGTCGGGGGCCAGCGCGATCGCCGCGTCCAAGTCCTTGATCGACTCGGCATACTTCTTCAGCTCGAGATAAGCTTCCCCGCGCTCCATCAGGGTCGCGGCGCTGTTGGGGGCGTATTGCAGCGCCTCGGTAAGCTCCGCTATCGCGTCGCCGTATTTTCCGAGAGCGTTGTCGGTGTAGCCCACGTCGTACAACACGTCCGGGTCGTTGGGGGCGAGCCGCACTGCCGCCTGGAAGTCCGCGAGCGCGGCCTCCCTGTTGCCCAGAGCAAACTCGGCCTGTCCGATCATGATCTGGCCTTGCAGACCGCCGCCGTCCTTCAGGCATTGGCGCGCGGCATCCAGCCCCGAGGTGAACCGCGCTTTTCGGTCTTCGCCTTGAACTTCGTCGCGGTAGATCAGCTCGCCGGCCTGGCGGCAGCTTGGAATCGGCGCCGGCGCATGGGCGTCGTGCGCCCATGGCGCCACCAGCGCCATTGCCATCACTGCCGCAAACACCCCACACCCTCCCCCACAGAGCAGGGATGCTAGGTCTTCCGCCCCTCCACCTTCAAGCCGCTATCGGCCTCAGACGTCGGTCCGGCGCGACAACAGGCTGCGCAGAAAGTCCACTTCGGTGCGGAAGGCGCTGTCTTCCAGGCAAAGTGCCTCCACGCGTCGGCAAGCATGCAACACCGTCGTATGATCTCTGCCCCCGAAACGCCTGCCGATCTCGGGCAGCGACCGCGTCGTCAGCTTCCGCGAGAGGTACATCGCGACCTGCCGCGGGCGCGCCACGCGCCTGGCCCGCTGCGGCGAAGAGAACTCGCGCACGTCGAGCTTGTAGTACTCCGCGGTCTTGCGCTGGATGTCCTCGATGGACGTCTTGCCCACGGGCGCCAGGCCCGCGCCCACTGCCTCCGACGCCATTTCCAGCGTCACAGGCTTCTTGGTCAGGTCCGCATAGGTCGCAAGTCTGGTGAAGATGCCGATCATTTCGCGCGGCGAAACGTCTTCCATCTCGGCAATGCGCTCCAGTACCGTTTCCGGTAGCGACACGTCAGGGCGAAGCCGGGCGAAGTCCAGGGCGCGGCGGCGCAGGATCGCAAGCCGGGTTTCCCGGTCGGGCCGTCCGAGTTGGACCACCAGCCCACCCGCCAGCCGCGAGCGCACGTCGGCGCCCAGGCCTTCGAGCGCGCCCGGCGCTCTGTCGGCCGCGATGATGACACGGCGATGGAGATCGGCGAAGGCATTGACCGTGTAGAGAAACTCCGAGGCCGTCGCGGTCGAGCGGCAGATGTGCTGGAGATCGTCCACGATCAGCACGTCGGCGGTGCGCAACTCATCCTTGAAGGCCAGCGTATCGCGGCGGTGCAGGGCGCCCAGGAAATGGCGCATGAAATCCTCGGCGCGCAGGAACAGCGTGCGCTTGGCGCGGGTGCGGAACTCGAGCGCCGCGGCGTTCAGCAGATGCGTCTTGCCGTAGCCGAAGCCGCCATGAACGAAGAGGTGCGTCACTTCGCTGTCGCGGCCTTCGACATAGCCCTTCATCGCTCCATGCGCGAACTCGTTGGTCGCGCCAACGACGAAGCTTTCAAAGGTTTGCTTGGGATGGAGCATGCGCGTCCACAGGCCCACGGCGGCGTCGGCGCGGCTCTCATCCGCCGTGCTGCGGTCCAAGGCGGGAGAGGCCGGGAGTGACCGGGGCAGGTTGCCGCCGATCACCGGCTGGGGCCTGGACACCACCACGGCAACCGAAGACGGCTCGCCGCCCTCCGCGCGCAGGGCGCGCTCGATCTTCGACATGTAGCGCTCGGTCACCCAGTTGCAGATGAAGGCCTTGGGCGTGCCGAGACGGATTTCGTCGCGCTGGTGTCCTTCCAGCGTCAACGGCCCGATCCAGGCCTCGAACAATGCATCGCCCAGTTCACCGCGCAGCCTTTTGCGCGCCGCTGCCCACACGACAGGCCATTCCGGGCCCGACGTCTTCCCACCGATTTCCACCATTGACCATGTTCCCGCTGTTTGCCCGGCTTGGCACCGGTGCGTTTTTTGTTTTGTCGTCAGGTTCCCTGCCGGTCAGGCAAAGAGTGTCGCATTCGGCCCCATCCCCCGGGCCGCCTCCGCTAACGCCATTGCATTTTCCCCTTCGTGGTCGAAAAAAGTGACAGCCGCCCCGCGGCGCAACAGTCGAGTTACGCCGTTCAGGAAGTTCTGATGACCTTCTTTACTTAGTTATTACTGTCCGCTGGCCAACTGCAGGCCAAAACCGCGCCGAATACGCCGAATTTATTGGTCTTTGTCTTCGACATGTCCGTTCTCGTGAACAGCAACGAGGTTAATTTGACTCATCCCGAATGGGGGCACAAGAGAACGGACCGGGAATATGACGAAATTGATTCGCGACTAAGCAACTGTACCGTATACGGAAAATCGAATTTTTATTTCTCTTCTCATGGAATCAAGGGCTTAGTAACAAAATTTATGACGATCGCGTGGCGCTTATGCGACAAGATTCTTTGTCAGTGCACAGACCAATAAAACGATTGATTTTACTTGTAAATCTTGCGCCGCTTCGAAATCGGCAAAGGATTCAAGCCCGGCGCCGGTTTCAGGCCGGGAGCTTGGCGACCCGCTTGGCCAGCCGCGAAACCTTGCGCGCGCCCGTGTTCTTGTGGATCACGCCCTTGGAGACGCCGCGCATGATCTCAGGCTCGGCCGCACGCAGCGCGGATTCCGCACCCTTGCGGTCGCCCTTGGCCAATGCCTCTTCCACCTTGCGGACGTAGGTGCGGACCCGGGTCTTGCGCGCATGGTTGACGGCAGTGCGCTTGGCAGTGGTGCGGGTGCGCTTCTTGGCGGAGGCGATATTGGGCATTTCGGTCCTGAGGTCCTTTGGGAGGCGGGGTCTTTAGCTTGGGCCAGCGCCGCGGTCAATGTTGCCGCCGTGATCCGGCCTCCCCCGAACGTGAGTTGAGCCGGGCGCTGGCCGCCCACACACTCGGCCGATGTTCCGGCGCGTTTTTCTTGCACTTCTGCTCTTGGGGAGTTCCGCCGCGGCGGAGGAGGATGTCGTCGCGCGCACGCTCGCCTATCAGGGCAGGGAGCGCAGCTATTTCCTGGACATCCCGGCAGCGGCCAAGGATCCCGCACCCCTGATCGTGCTGCTGCATGGCGTGGGCGGCAACGGACGCTTCATGGCCGAACGCTGGCGCGATGTCGCCGCGCGCCAGGGCATCGTGCTGCTCGCGCCGCAGGCGCTGCATAGCGAGCGCGGATGGGACCCGCGCATCGAGGGACCCGATTTCATCCATGCACTGATCCTCGATGTAGCCGCCCGGCATCCGATTGATTTCCGCCGCCTCTACGTCTTCGGCCATTCGGGCGGGGCGGTCTATGCGCTCACTTTGGCGATGGTCGAGTCGGAATATTTCGCCGCCGCCGGGATCTACGCCGGCAGCTGGCGCACGGCAGGAGAATACCGGGTCGCCGCTTATGCCACCCGCAAAATCCCGGTGGGGATGTGGGTGGGCGACCAGGACGTCTTCTTCTCTCTGAACTCTGTGCGCCAGACGCAAAGGGTATTGCGCGACGAAGGTATCCCGGCAGAACTTACGATCCTGGACGGCAGACGACACGACTATGGCGACGCGCCCAAGGATTTTCACGACCAGGTCTGGCGGTTCCTGAGTGCCCACGCCCTCGACGGCCCCCCGCGCTATGCCGAGTACAAGTAGCTATTTGTCCTCGAACGCCGGTTTGCGCTTCTCGCCGAAGGCGGCCATGCCTTCCTTCTGGTCGTGGGTGGCGAACATCGCGTGGAAGACGCGCCGCTCGAAGCGCACGCCTTCCGCAAGCGTCGTCTCATAGGCGCGGTTGACCGCCTCCTTGGTCATCATGGCGATGGGGACGGAGCGCTCGGCGATCGTCCTGGCGGCCTTCATGGTCTCGTTCATCAGTTCCGCGGCCGGCACCACGCGGCTGACCAGGCCTGCGCGCTCCGCCTCGGCGACGTCCATATTGCGGCCGATCAGGCACATCTCCATCGCCTTGGACTTGCCGACATAGCGTGTCAGGCGCTGGGTGCCACCGATGCCCGGCATGACCCCCAGATTGATCTCGGGCTGGCCGAACTTGGCGCTGTCGGCTGCAATGATGAAGTCGCACAGCATCGCCAGCTCGCAGCCGCCGCCAAGCGCATAGCCGGCGACGGCGGCCACGATGGGCTTGCGAATGGCGCTGATGCGGTCATTGGCCTGCGCGAAGAAATTGGCCTTGTACATGTCCATGTAGGACTGCGGCGCCATCTCCTTGATGTCGGCGCCGGCGGCGAAGGCACGGTCGGAGCCGGTGATGACGATGCAGCGCACCTCATTGCCGCGGTCCCAGTCCTCAAGCACATGGATGAGCTCCGTCAGAAGCTCGTTGTTCAGCGCATTGAGCGCCTTGGGTCGGTTGAGCGTGACGACGCCGACGCCATCTTCGATCTTGACGAGGATGTTCTGGAATTCCATGGCCGGGCTCCTTTGAAAAGCGCGCCTCCCTAGCGGCCTTATCGGCCCGTGTCGATGGGCACGCAGTCGCGGTGGCCGGCGGCGATGCAGGCTTCGATGCGCTGGTGGTGAGACAGGGCCTGCATCAGGACAACGCCCAGCACGATGAGCACGGCGGCGGCGACCGCGACCCAGGTGTTGTTCCAGCGCCGATCTGCGTCGTCTTCTTCCGGACCTTCAGTCATCGGCGGGCCTGCCGCGGAATTTTTTCAGCCGAGCGCGCAGCTTCTTGTGCTCGATGCGGCGTTCCTTGCTCGCGCGCGTGGGCTTGGTGCGCTTTCGCGCCTTTGGAATGATGGCGGCCTCGCGGATGAGGGCGAGGAGCCGGGCGCGGGCGGCGGCCCGGTTGCGCTCCTGGGTGCGGAATTCGCGCGCGGTCAGGATCAGCACGCCGTCCCGCGTGAGCCGCGCACCCGAGAGCGCGATCAATCTCAACCGCACGGGATCGGGCAGGGAAGGGGAGTGCGCCACGTCGAAACGAAGCTGCACCGTGGTCGCGACCTTATTGACGTTCTGCCCGCCCGGACCCGCGGAGGCGATGAAGCGCTCTTCGATCTCGGATTCGTCGATCGCGATCGTGGGCGTGACTCGCAGCATGGCGGTTTGTACCCGGGGCCTTGACATGCAACCAAATGGTTGCCTATAAAACGCCATGAGCATGGATGCGGTTTTCAAGGCGCTTTCGGATCCGAGCCGCAGGCAATTGCTGGACCGCCTCCATGACCACAACGGGCAGACGCTCAACGACCTGTGTTCGGGATTGGAAATGACGCGTCAGGCGGTGACCAAACATCTGGCCATTTTGGAGGCGGCCAATCTGGTCGCCACCCGCAAGCAGGGCCGCGAGAAGCTGCACTTCATCAATCCCGTGCCCATCAACGACATCGCCGAGCGGTGGATCGGCAAATTCGAGCGCGGACGCCTGAAGGCGCTCGCCGAACTCAAGAGAAACCTGGAAAGGGAAGAGCCATGAGCAGCACGTACGTCTATGTCACCTATATCCGCACGGCGCCGGAGAACCTCTGGCAGGCGCTGACCAGCCCCGAGTTCCAGAAGCAATACTGGTTCGGGATGCATCAGGAGAGCAGCTGGCAAGCAGGCGCAGACTGGAAGCTCTGCTTTTCCGACGGACGCGTGGCGGACGCCGGCAAGGTGCTCGAGATCGATCCGCCCAGACGGCTCGTGCTGGAATGGAAAAACCAATTCCGCCCGGAAATGAAGGAAGAGGGCCCCACCCGCTGCATCTATGAACTCGAACCGGTCGACGACGCCGTGAAGCTCACGATCACCCATACCAGTCCGCGCGAAAAATCGAAGGTCATCGAGGCGGTTTCCGGCGGCTGGCCGAAAGTCCTTTCCAGCCTCAAGAGTCTTCTGGAGACGGGCAGGCCGATGCCGGCAATCCACAAGCCCGCATAGGATCGGCGGCTATTTCTGGCACAGCGGGCAATAGAAGCTCGAGCGCCCGCTCTGCACGATGCGCTTGATCGTGCCGCCATCGCCGTGCGGACACGGCTTGCGGGCACGGTCGTAGACGGCAAAGCGATGCTGGAAATAGCCGAGCTCGCCATCGGTGCGCTTGTGGTCGCGCAAGGAGGAGCCGCCGGCCTTCACCGCTTCGCGCAGCACCGCTTTGATCGCGGTCACGAGAGCTGCGATCTCGTTCGGCTTAACGCGGCGCGCAAGTCGCCGCGGCGCAATCCGCGCGCGCCACAGCGCCTCGCAGACATAGATGTTGCCCAGCCCGGCAATGATCCGCTGATCGAGCAGCGCGGATTTGATCGGAGTCTTCTTGCCCTTGAGCGCCGCGACGAGGAACTCGGCATCGAAGCGCGACGACAGCGGCTCGACCCCGATCCGCTTGAACAATTTGTCCTCGGCCAAGGCATCGGTCTTGACCAGCGTGATCAGCCCGAAGCGGCGGTGGTCGGTGAACACGATCCGCGCCGGCGCGTCGGTGTCGAAGACGACGTGATCGTGCTTGCCCTTGCCGGCGCCTTGCGTCATGCGCGGATAGTGGAAGGTGCCGAGCCTGTGGTCCTTGCCTTTGGCGTAGACGCTCATGCTGCCGCTCATTCCCAGATGGATGACCAGCGTCTCGCCGTCGTCGAGATCGGCGAGGATGTACTTGGCACGACGCCAAAGCCGTTTCACCCCGCGCCCCGTCAGACAGCGCGCCAAATCCTTCGGGAAGGGGATGCGCAGGTCGCCGCGCCGCGTCTCGACATGGGTAAACCGTCGCCCTTCCAGCGCCGGCCGGAGGCCGTTCATCACCGTCTCGACTTCGGGCAGCTCTGGCATCGGGGCATCGGGTATCGGGAATCGGAAGGTCACCTTATACTGATCCCGATACCTGACGCCGATCCCCCGATGTCCGACACCGCCTCCTTCGGTTTGCGCGACGTGCCCGAGTCCGAGAAGCAAGGCCTCGTGCGCGAGGTCTTTTCCTCGGTGGCGAAGCGCTACGATCTGATGAACGACTTGATGTCGGCCGGAATCCACCGGCTGTGGAAGGACGCCATGGTCGACTGGCTCGACCCGCGGCCCGGGCAGCGCATCCTGGACGTCGCCGGCGGCACCGGCGACATCGCCTTCCGCATTGCGCGTCGCGCGCGCCGCCGGGGCGGCGAGGCCCAGGTGCTGGTCTGCGACATCAATCCGGACATGCTGGCGGAGGGCTTGCGGCGCGCGAAGGTGCAGGACGAAAGCGCCATTGGCTGGCTCTGCGGCAATGCCGAGCGGCTGCCCGCGCCGGACGCAAGCGTGGACGCCTATACGATCGCCTTCGGTATCCGCAACGTGACGCATATCGATGCGGCTTTGCGGGAAGCCCGCCGCGTGCTCAAACCGGGCGGACGGTTTCTCTGCCTGGAATTCTCGCGCGTCGAGGCGCCGGGACTCGATGCGCTCTACGATGTCTATTCCGCGGAAGTGCTGCCGCGCCTGGGCAAATGGGTCGCAGGCGATGCCGAAGCGTATCGCTACCTCGCCGAAAGCATCCGTCGCTTCCCGGCGCAGAGGGAGTTTGCGCGGATGATCGGGCAAGCGGGGCTGGAGCACGTCAAGGTACGCAATCTTTCCGGCGGCATCGCCGCGCTGCATTCGGCATGGCGGATATGATGTTCCAGGACGCGGCGCGTCTTCTCCACATCGCGCGGACCCTGGCGCGTCACGATGCGCTCATTCCGCGCGAATATCTCGATGCGATGCCGGCTCGATTCAAAGTCGCGCGCTTCCTTCTCGGCATCGGAGCGAAGAAGGATCGCGCGCTTGCGCCGGGCCGGCGTCTGGCAGCCGCGCTGGAGAGTTTGGGTCCCGCACATATCAAGCTCGGGCAGGTGCTGGCGACGCGGCCCGATCTCATCGGCGACGACATCGCCTTGGCTCTGTCACAGCTCCAGGACAGCCTGCCGCCCTTTGCGACGCAGGAAGCGCGGACAGCGGTGGAGAGAGATCTCGGCCGGCCGCTCGCCGCCATGTATTCAAGCTTCGACGAGCCTGTGGCAGCCGCCTCGATTGCCCAGGTCCATGCGGCGACAACGACGCAGGAACCGGCGCGCAAGGCCGCCGTCAAGGTTCTCAGACCCGGAATAGAAGTCGATTTCGCGCGCGATCTTTCCGCGCTCGCCTTCGCGGCGCGGCTGGCGGAACGCGTTTCGCCGGAAGCGCGCCGATTGCGTCCGGTCGCTGTCGTGCAGGCGATCGCCATGTCCGTGGCTCTGGAACTGGACTTGCGCATGGAAGGCGCCGCAGCGTCCGAGCTCGCCGAGCGCACGCGCGACGACCGCGATTTCCGCGTGCCGCAGGTCGATTGGGACCGCACCTCGGGGCGCGTGCTTACCACCGAGTGGATCGCGGGAACATCGGTGCGCGATGTCGAGGCGCTGAAGGACGCCGGGCACGATCCCAGGCGCATCGCCCAGCTTGTCGTGCGGACCTTCGTGACCCAGGCGCTGCGCGATGGTTTCTTCCATGCCGACATGCATCAGGGCAATCTGTTCGTCGACGCGGAGGGACGCCTCGTTGCCGTCGATTTCGGCATCATGGGACGGCTCGACCGGTCGATGCGGCGCTTCATGGCGGAGACCCTGGCCGGATTTCTGGCGCGCGATTACGACCGCGTCGCTCAGGTCCATTACGACGTCGGCTTCGTGCCGCTCTGTCACCCGCGCGAGTCCTTCGCGCAGGCCCTGCGGGCGATCGGCGAGCCGATCTTCGGCAAGCCGGTGCGCGAAGTGTCAATGGCGCGCTTGCTGCAGCAATTGCTCGAGACCACGCGCCGCTTCGACATGCAGGCGCAGCCGCAGCTCGTGTTGATGCAGAAGACGATGGTCGTCGTCGAGGGCGTGGCGCGCTCGCTCGATCCCGATTTCGACATGTGGGAGGCGACGCGACCCGTTGTCGAGCGCTGGATGGTGGAGCAGGTAGGACCGGAGGCGCGGCTGCGCGACATGGGCGAAGGCGTAAGCGCGCTGGGCAAGCTCGCGCGCGATCTGCCGCAGCTCTTGCGCAACGCGGAAGCGGTTTCCGCCATGCTGGCGGGCGGCGGCTTGCGGCTGCATCCCGACACCACGCGCGCCATTGCCGACGCGCAGGCCGTCCGCGACCGCGAGTTGCGCATTGCGCTCTGGATCACCGCCCTGAGCGCGCTCGGTGTGCTGGCGGCTGTGTTGATCTAACCGGGGGACTTGGGGGCAGGCACCGCCGGTGAATCCACGATGCGGTATTGGCCCGCGTCGCAGTCGTTGCTCTGGGCTTTGTCGACCACATAGACGCTGAGATTGACGGTGTGGTTCGGCAGGTCCGGCGCATCGGGAACCTTCAGATGCACGGCGCTCCCGGTGAGCTTCTCGTCGAGCGCCAGGATCTTCTTATAGCCCGGCGAGCTGTCGCCAGGCGCCGCGGCGATGGTCAGCACCACGCGCACGTCGCTCGGATCGGCGACGCGTTCGATCGGCTCACAGGCGATGGCGACGTCGTCGCCCGGTGCGAGGTCGGGAAGACCTTCGGCACCTGTCGCGGGCGCTGTGATGTGCGGGAATTTGACGTCGTTGTTCGGCGTCTGGGCAAGCGCGGGCACGATGGTGCCGGCGGCAGCGAGTATCCCCAACATCGCGATCTTGCGCATGGACCCGTCCTCCCCGACAGGCTTCGTGCGACTCTAGTTTACCTGTCTGTCGCGCCCTTCCCAATAGGGCTTGCGAAGTTCGCGCCGCAGCACCTTTCCCGTGGGATTGCGGGGCAGGGCGTCGATGAAATCCACGGTTTTGGGCAGTTTATAGCCCGCGATGCGGGTCCTGGCGAAGGCCAGAATGTCGGCTTGGCTCACCGCAAGCCCCGGTTTTTTCACCACAATCGCCTTGACGGCCTCGCCCCAGCGAGGGTCCGGGACGCCGATGACGGCGACATCGGCGATCGCGGGATGACCCATGATCGCGTTCTCGACTTCGGCGGGATAGACGTTCTCGCCTCCGGATACGATCATGTCCTTCACGCGGTCGTGAATGTAGAGATAGCCGTCGGGGTCGAAGAACCCGGCGTCTCCCGTCGCAAACCAGCCCTCGGCGTCGATGGCTTTGGCGGTGGAGTCGGGCTTGTTCCAGTAGCCCTTCATCACATTGCCGGACCGGATCTGGATTTCGCCGACCTCGCCCGGCGCGAGCGCCTGACCGCCACCGTCGACGACACGGACTTCGTGGCCCGGCGCCGGCTGTCCGCAGGAACGCAGCTTGCCGCGCGCCGGATCGTGATCGGCAGGCAGAAGGAAGGTCCCGCCGCCCGTGGTTTCGGTCAGTCCGTAGACCTGAAGGAACTCGCAGCCGAAGACCTGCCGTGCGCGCAACAGCACGTCGTCCGAAATCGGCGACGCGCCGTAGGAAATATTCTTAAGCGAGGAAAAGTCCGCGTCCTTCGCGAGCGGGTGGTTGAGCACGAAAAGAATGAGCGCCGGGACGAGAAAAGCGTAGGTCACCCGCTTGCTCTGGATCAGGCGCACGATCTCCGCCGGCTCGGTCTCGCCCAGCACGATTCCATGGGCGCCTTGCGCCAGGGTCAGCAGCCCGATGTTCACGCCCGCGACATGGAAGAACGGCATCGCGATCAGCACCACGTCCGCCGGCTCGTACTGGCCGAGCGGCGCATTGCCGAGACAGGCGAAGATCGAAAGGTAGTTCGCGTTCGTGAGCTGCACGCCCTTGGGATGGCCGGTGGTGCCGGAGGTATAGAGCTGGATCACGTCGTCGTCGGGCGCGATCGGCAGCATTGGATCGCGGGCCTGCTGCGCATCGCGCCAGGACTCATACGCCGGCCAGGATGCATGCTCGCCGTCCATGGCGATGACGGTCTTGAGATTTGGACATTCCGCGCGGATGGACTCGATGGCGGCGTAGAACTCGCGGCCGACGAACAGCACTTCGCAGCGTGCGTCGTTGAGGACATAGGCGATCTCGGGCGGCGCCAGGCGCCAATTGACGCCGACGATGACCGCGCGCGCCTTGAACGCGCCGAGCAGGACTTCGAAATAGCGATCGGTATTCTTTCCCAGATAGCCCACCCTCGCGCCGGACCTCTGGCCGAGCCCGATCAGCCCCTGCGCCACCTGACTGGCGCGCTTGTCCAATTCGCCAAAGCTCGTCGTGCGGTCGCGAAAATCCAGCGCGACGGCGTCGGGCCGCTCGGCAGCGTGCACGCGGCTGATATCGGCGACGGATTTGAGCCTGGAGAAATCGAACATGCATGCGGTCCCCGAATGTCGGCGGCGAACTTAGCGATGCCGTCGCCGGGTGTCACCGGCGATGTCGCGTCGTCGACAAAACTTCTCGCCGCTACCGCTCCCGGCTCAGCCACCAGAAGCGCGCGCACATGCTGGCCGCCGCGACCAGCAGCGCGAAGGCGAGGCCGATCCAGATGCCGAAGCCCTTCATGTGCAGGCCGAAGCCGAGCAGGATGCAGACCGGGAAGCCCGCGAGCCAATACGAGGCGCCCGCGATCCACATCGGTGCGCGCGCATCCTTCAGACCGCGCAACGACAGTGCCGCCACGACCTGGAGCCCATCGAAAATCTGGAACGCGGCCGCGACCTTGAGGAACGTGGTCGCGAGTCTTACCGCCTCGGCGCTGTCGGGCTGTCCCGACGAGAAATACAGCTCTGCTATCTGGCGCGGGAAGGCGGCCAGCAGCACGCTGGTCGTGGCCATGAACAATGCGCCGATCCCGAGCGCGGTATATCCCGCGCGCCGCACGGCTTCGCGGTCGCCGGCACCGGATGCCAGCCCGACGCGGATCGTCGCCGCCATGGCGATGCCGAGCGGCACCATGAATGTGTTGGACGGCACGTTCATCGAGATCTGATGCGCTGCCACGGTGGCGGCCCCGAACGTGCCCATCAGGATCGTCGCGGTGTTGAACAGCATCGCCTCGAACATCATGGTGAGGCCGATCGGCATGCCGAGCCGGAACACCTCGGCGAGCTTCTCCCAATTCGGGTGGAAGAAGTTCTCGAAGATGCGGTAGGCGCGAAGTTTCGGGGTCAGAAGAACGATGGCCAGCAGAGCCAGGAACTGGAAGGCATAGGAGCAGGCGCTCGCAATGCCCGCGCCCATGAGCTCGAGCCGCGGCGCGCCGAAATGGCCGAAGATCAGGGCGTAGTCGCCGGCGAAGTTGAACGCGATGCCAAGCACCATCACCGCCATGGGCGCATGCGGGCGGCCCAGAGCCGTCGAATAGTTGCGCAGCACCTGGTACGAAAGCGAGAAGGGCAGGCCGAGGCAGATCGCGGCCGTGAAGCGTCCCGCTCCCGCGGCGAGATCCGGCCGCTGACCGAGGAACACCATGAGCGGTTCCGTCAGCAGCATCAAAAGGATCAACGGCAGCGACACCATCACCACCGCCCAGAATCCCATGCGAACGACGGCACGCACATTCGCGCGGTCGTCCGGGCTTGCGCCCAGGATGTGCGCGATCATCGGCGCGACCGCCGCCACCGGCCCGGCGCCGAACAGCCAGCAGAAGAAGAAGACGGTGATCCCGAGCGCGGAGGAGGCGAGCGCCTTCTCGCCGACGCGGCCGAGCATGATGACGTCGGTCGTCATGATCGCCATCTGCGCCACCTGGGTGAAGATGAGCGGCAGAGCGAGCTTCAGCGTCTCGCGGGCTTCCGCGGCCCACGCATCGACGCCTTGGCCGACGACGCGGCGGCCGGCATGGACAAGATCGAGTTCGGCAAAATCGGCAGTCATGACACGGGCTTCATCTCGAAAGACCCGAACCAGGCTTTAGAACAACGCGGGGACAAAAATCCCCTCCAAAGCGCTGGCTCGGGAGGGGTGAACGTCTGAACGGATTAGAATGATCTAACGCGCGTTCTCCTCGCGAACCGGTGCGGCGGCCACGCCGCCCGAAGGGGCGGCCGGCACAGCCGTGAAAAAGATGGTGCTCGTCATGGTTCACGCGAGGTTGCAGTCCGGCCCATGCCGGACGGGTGAAGGTGGGTACGCTTCGAATTGCGCGAAGTCAACACGCGGCCAAAATCATTTGTGCCCGTGGCTTCCCCGCAACGTTCGCACATGCAGCGCGCTTAGACCGAAGCCATTTGCCCCACATAGTGGAACTCTTCGCCGTCGAGATCGACCTGGGGCAGCTCGTCCTTTTCGCGCCAATAGTCCTGCGCATGCTGCCATTCGGGCTTTTCGCCTCGCTTCGGCAGCAGGTTCATGCTGCGCATCATATAGTTGGGGTTGAAGTTGTCCGGATCGAGCCAGGGCAGAAGTTTCATCCCGCGATCCTGCGGACGCAGGTCGACCGTGACCTTCTTCGCACCTCTTTTCTTCATGTGATTGAGCAGGCGGCAGACGAAATCGGCAATGATGTCGACGCGCAAGGTCCAGCTGGCGCGGAAATAGCCGAAGATCCAGACCATGTTCGGGATTCCGGTGAACATCATGCCGCGATAGGTGACGGTCTTCGAGACGTCCACCGGCTTGCCGTCGAGCGAGAACGCGACATCGCCCAGCACACTGAGATCGAATCCGGTCGCGGTGACGATGATGTCGGCTTCCAGCTGCTTGCCGGATTTGAGCAGGATGCCCTTCCGGGTGAAGCGCTCGATCTCGTCGGTGACGACCTCAGCCTTGCCCGAGACGATGCCCTGGAACAGATCGCCCTCGGGCACGAAGGCGATGCGCTGCTGCCACGGCCGATAGCGCGGCGTGAAATGGGTCGCGATGTCGTAGTCGGGCCCCAGATAGGCGCGCACGCCGGCAAGCAGTTCCTCCTTCACTTTGTGCGGCTCCTCGAAGGAGCGGCGCGTGAACTCGGCTTGGTCGTGCAGGATCTGGCGGCGCGTGATCTCGTGGATCCAGGTCTCGTCGATGCCGAGCGAGCGCAACTGGTCGGCCAGGGGATTGGCGTTGCGCGCCGGGATGAAATAGGTCGGCGAACGCTGCAGCAAGGTGACGTGCGCGCAGTCGCCGGCGATCGCCGGCACCAGAGTCGCGGCGGTCGCGCCGGAGCCGATCACGATGACGCGCTTGCCATGCAGGTCGAGGTCTTTGGGCCAGGTCTGGGGGTGGATGACCGCGCCCTTGTACTGATCCATGCCCTTCCATTCGGGCGTGTAACCCTGCGCATGGCGGTAGTAGCCCTGACACATCCAGAGGAAGTTTGTTGTGAACACCACCGGCTCGCCGGTTTCGGTGCGCTTGCCGCGCAGGGTCCAGAGATTGTCCGCACTTGACCACTGGGCGCTCGCGATGGTGTGGCGATAGCGGATGTGGCGCGCGAGATCGTTCTCGTTGATCACTTCGCCCATGTATTTGAGGATTTCGGCTGCGCTCGCGATCGGCGTGCCCGTCCAGGGCTTGAAGCGGTAGCCGAAGGTGTACAGATCGCTGTCCGAGCGGATGCCGGGGTATTTGTGCGTCAGCCAGGTGCCGCCGAAGCTTTCCAGCGCGTCCAGGATGACGAAACTCTTGTCCGGACATTGCTCCTTGAGGTGGTAGGCCGCGCCGATGCCGGAAATCCCGGCGCCGAGGATCAGGACGTCGAAATGTTCCGCGCGCGCGTCGCCATTCTGACCTTTATCGATCTTGTCCATGGCATGGCCCTTCGAAACTTTGGCATAGAGAGTCCCTCGCTCATGCTGCGCGTTCCTTGAGCGGCATCAACAAAAAAAGCGCCGGCAGGTTTCCCCACCGGCGCGTTTCATGTCGGCCGATTCAGCCCTTCACGCAGACGACCTGACGCAGCGTATGCACGACCTCGACCAGGTCGCTCTGCGCCGCCATCACGGCATCGATGTCCTTATAGGCCATGGGCGTCTCGTCGATGACGTCCTTGTCCTTGCGGCACTCGATGCCCTCCGTCGCCTTCTCGTGATCGGCGAGCGAGAAACGGCGCTTGGCTTCGGCGCGCGACATGGCGCGTCCGGCGCCGTGGCTGCAGGTGTGGAACGAGTCCGCATTGCCCTTGCCGCGCACGATGTAGGAGCGTGCGCCCATCGAGCCCGGGATGATGCCCAGATCGCCCTCACGCGCCCGGACCGCGCCCTTGCGCGTCAGCCACACATTCGCGCCGAAATGGTTCTCGCGCGCGACATAGTTGTGGTGGCAGTTGACGGCGACCGAGCCCCAGGCGAAAGGCCGGCCGAGCGCCTGCTCGAGCGCGGCCATCACGGCCTTGAGCATCACCGAGCGGTTGGCGAAGGCGAAGTTCTGCGCCCACTCGACCGCCTCGACATAGTCGTCGAAGTTTGTCGAGCCCTCGGGGAGATAGGCCAGGTCATCGTCCGGAAGGTTGATGAACCAGCGCCGCATGTCCTCCTTGGCGCGCTCGATGAAGTACTGGCCGATCTGGTTGCCGATGCCGCGCGATCCGGAATGCAGCATCACCCACACCGACTGCACCTCATCGAGGCAGAGCTCGATGAAGTGGTTGCCGGTGCCAAGCGTGCCAAGGTGCTTCGGCGCTCGTGAGGCGGCCTTGGCGATCTTGGGATGCTTGTCGGCAAGGACGGCCAAACGCGCGGCGAGATCGCCGGTGTCGAAATCCGTCATCGCTTGGGCCACGCCATCGGGCACATTGTGCCAAGCGCCGCGGTCGCCTTCGCCGCCGTGATTGGTGCGGCCGTGCGGCACGGCCTTCTCGACCGCGGCGCGCACACCAGACAGGTTGTCGGGCAGGTCGGACGCGACGAGCGAGGTGCGCGCCGCGACCATGCCGCAGCCGATGTCGACGCCGACGGCCGCGGGAATGATCGCGGCCTTGGTCGCGATCACCGAGCCGACGGTCGCACCCATGCCCCAGTGCACGTCTGGCATCGCCGCGACGTGGCTATGAATGAAGGGCAGGGCTGCGACGTTGAGCAATTGCTTGCGCGCTGCGTCCTCGAGAGGCACGCCCTCGATCCACGCCTTGATGGGCGCTCCGTCCTCTTGGATGATCTTGTACATGTCTTTGCCCGGCGAGAGCCGGTTCCTTTCTGTCAAATGTTCGATGTGTTTGCGAGTCCGAAAGCCTTCAGTTCCGTGCCGGAGATTTGGCGTTTCGAAACCGCGTGGCGTTGGGCCGACGGCACGAGCTTGCGTTCGACGAGATCGAACGTCCACGCCCGCGCATCGGATTCCTTGCGGAATCCGATCTCGTACCAATTGCCGTCAATGCAACGGAGTTCGCGCATCTCGTCGAGGACGCGGACATTCGGATCGGGCGGAGGTTCGCGCCGCCTCCAAGGATTTGGATCTATGCCGCGCACTTTCCAGAGCTTGGCGCTTTCCTTGAGCCGCCCATCGTCAGGGTCGACGTAGTACCCCTGTCGCCACGGTGGCGCCGTGCTGTTTCCGTGTCTGTCGGGCGCGCAAAGCCACTCGCCATCGCGGCCGACGACTATGCGGGCGACAAGGTCGACCAGGTGATCGCGCACATGCTGCTTGACCGTGTGATTGGGGTCGAGCGTTGCGCAGATTTCCGAATAGACGTCGTCCCATTTTCGCCCCACCTGGCGGCCGAGATAGCGCTCGAGCGGATTGAGATTTTCGTTGAGGTTTTTCCACCCGAGCCGCGTCACTGCGGTGTGCCTCTTCATCCCGATTTTCATTGGAAGGTCGTCCTCGCCGGCCAAGCGGCTGCGATACCGCGCCTTTATACGCGATCCCCGGCGGGGGCGTTCGACGATGACTTTGAACATGTCCTCCCGCATGGGGTTTCTCCTTGAAAAATGGGGCCGGCGAATTTCTCCGCCGGCCCCGGTTGTGTTTGACGATGGCTTCAGTTGGCCATCTCCTCCTGCGCCGCGATCCATTGGATCACGGCCTCGGAGAAGCCGTCGACGCGCTGCCACGGTCCGTGGCCGACGCCGCGCCGGTAGGACGCGACGTTGACCATGACGCCGTTGCCCTTGGGCGCCGGCACCGGATCGTGCGCCTGCTCGTCGGTGAAGACGATGAGGCGCTGGTCCCTGGCGTCGACCTCGCGCACCGCGGCACCGAGATAGGTGCCGCCATGCGGCTGGCTCTGCACGATCGCGTCGCGAAGCGCGAAGCCGCGGCGGGGCGGGACCTTCACCACCTGGTTCGAGAAGGTGAAGACCTCGACCTCGTCGCACACCTCGCGCGCCAGGATCGCCAGACCGCAGGCCGCCTCGAGACGGGTCATCTCCGACTGTCCCGAAAGCGCTGCATCCATCGATCCCGACACGTCGATCAGAAGCCGCGTGCGGCCCCCGAGCCGCACATGGCCCTTGAGCGACTTCAGCATCGCGGATTCCAGCTCCGGCTCGAAGTCCGGCGCATGGCGTGCCGCGGCGATGAAGCGATAGGGCAGGATGCGGTCGGTGCGCATCGCCGCGATCGCGCCTGCGATCGTCTTGCGCGCCACGCCCTCCTTCTGCATGAGCCGGAGGTTTCGCAGCAACGCAAGCCCGCCGAGCTTCTTCTCGGCGATCAGGCGCTCGAAGGCCGTGCGCTTGTCCTTTCCGGACGAGAGCGCGACCTCCCAGGTGTCGGGCGCCGCCAGCGTGCCGTCGACGAGCTGCTTCCACACCTTGGCCTGGCCATCGTCCTTGGGCTTGGCGTGGACCAGGAACAGCACGTCCTTGATCCGCACTGCGCCGTCGCGGTCGTACTTGGCGAGCTGATAGGCGTCGAACTTGGCCAGCGCGCGCGCCAGACCCTTCTTGATCTGGGCCGAGACGGGACGGGCCTTGCGCTGTTGCATCGGCCCGAGCGCATCCGCCCAGTAGATCGCAAGCAGCTCGGTCATCTCGTCAGGACGCTGGATCACGCGGGCCAGCGTGTCGGCCACCAGCACGCGGTGCTTCTCGTGCCGCGCCATCTCGCGCACCACGAGCAGCGGCGCATGCCGCAGCTTCATCGACTCGCGCGCCTCGATGGCAAGTGCCGCGACCTTGGCGGGCTCGACCATCGGCACGAGCTTGGCGATGCGCTCGGCGATGGAGACGCCGTCCTCGTAGAACTGATCCTCCCACAGGAGGCAGTTCATCAGCGCGCGCTTCAGCTCCAACTCGGGCGTGAAGCGCCGCGCGGGTGCGCCCTCATGGGTGAAGGCGCGGATGAGCTTGTTGAGCTTGACCATGATGGCCTCCTTTGATGTTGGATGTTGGCGTTTGCCGCCACGTCGCCCATGCGGAAGCGTGCAGGTCTTCCGCATGGGCGCGAACGGGAAGGGCGATCCGGGAACAGGCGATTGCTGCCATGCCCTTTCGGACAGTGCTCTGCCGCTGAGCTACGGGTGCATAGGGAACGGCGAACAAGCAGGGTTGGTGTGGCGGCTGCTTGCGGGCCCTGAGAGATGGAGCACCCGGCGGGATTCGAACCCGCGACCTCTCGTGTGTCGAACGAAGTAACAGCGATCTTCACCACGGACCGTGCAAAGCTTTGGCAGGGAACGGGCGATGCTGGACTGCTTCCGAAGAAGCGAGCTTCGGTCTTACGACCGGCGAGAATCGAACTCGCGACCTCCGCTTACGCGGCGCTCTACCCGAAGTAACAGGCATCTTCACCACTGCCTTGCCCGGACGCATCGCTGCGCACGGGCAATCGAAATGGGGAACGCTGGGGAACGGTCGAAACCGGTTTTCAGTGACGCCAACGCAGGCTCTTCCTTGCGGAACAGCCGCAGCCCGCGACACGACGCCCTCGCGAGGCGCCTCCACGGTACGTGACGTCAAAGGCGGGATTCGAACCCGCTGTTCCAGGAGCGAAGTATCCGATCTCTTCACCACCAGCGCTTCCAGGGGAATATCCGAATGCGGATTGGCCTTGCGGCCGTCGTTTCGCCGACGATGCATCCGCCTTCTTCACCACCTGAAACAAATTGAATAACGAATAGTGTCATGGCGCTCTGGAACATGGCGCGCCACCGAAGCGAACCCTACTTTGGTTCGCCCTGCCATCGGTGGACCGCGATCGTCTCGCGCCGTTCCCTCCGGCAGGCCCCGCGCTTTCGGGCGCGCGCATGCAAGCGCGGGCCCAGGGATCCGGGTCTCCCGTCATCATTTGGTCGAACGGACCGCGCGCGGAGAACAAAAAACCCTCCGGAGCGGCGGCTCGGGAGGGTCTGTGAAAACAGACTGTCGATATCGCTTACGCGAGATCGCTCCCATGAGCCGGGCTGATACCGTCGAATGGCGTGCAGCCATTCAACAGTCGGGCGGCGAGGTGCTGTTTCGCGCGTTCCATAGCTCGACTCATGTTCGATGCACGAACCCCATGTCCGTGCGGGCGCGGCTTCTATGCTTGTCGGAAATTCAAGTCAAGCGGGCAGGGTGTGTTTTTTCATTCCGTTGCGGGATGTGGCGAAGGAGTGACAGCGCGCCTAAGCTCCCGTCATCGCCATTGGAGAGACTGTCATGGATTTCTCGATCCCCGACCATATCACCGACCTGCTCGCGCGCATCGACGATTTCATCGAGCGCGAGATCGTCCCGCTTCAGAAGGAGGACGATAACGACCGCTTCTTCGATTACCGCCGCGAATGGGCGCGCACCGATTTCGAGCATGGCGGGTTGCCGCGCAAGGAATGGGAAGCGCTGCTCGGCGAGATGCGCCGGCGCGCCGATCGGGCGGGGTTTCTGCGGCTGGCGCTGCCGGAGGAATACGGCGGCAAGAACATCGGCAACCTCGCCATGGCGATCATCCGCGAACATCTCGCGGCGAAGGGGCTCGGCCTGCACAACGATCTGCAGAATGAAACCTCCGTTGTCGGCAATTTCCCGCAAATCCTGATGATGTGCGACTTCGGCACGGAGGAGCAGAAACGCGACCTCCTGCCGGCCATGCTCGAAGGCAAGGCGCGCCTCGCCTTCGGCCTCACCGAGCCCAAGCATGGCTCCGACGCCACCTGGATGGAGACGCGCGCGGTGAAAGACGGCAAAGGCTGGCGCATCGATGGCGAGAAGATGTGGAACACCGGCGTTCATGTCGCGACCCACGACATGGTGTTCTGCCGGACCTCGGGCAAGGACGGCGAGGCGCGGGGCCTCACCTGTCTCATCGTGCCGATGAACAGCGAAGGCGTGAAGATCGAGTCCTATCAATGGACGTTCAACATGCCGACCGATCACGCGCATGTGACCTTCAAGAATGTCTGGGTGCCCGACAGCGCGGTGTTCGGACCGGTCGACAACGGCCTCGTGCTGGCGCGGCACTTCGTCCATGAAAACCGCATCCGCCAGGCGGCATCGGGCCTGGGCGCGGCGCAGTACTGCATCAACGAGAGCATCGATTACGCCAACACCCGCAAACCTTTCGGCAAGCCGCTATCGCACAACCAGGCGATCCAGTGGCCGCTGGTCGAACTGCAGACCGAGGCCGAGATGCTGCGCTGGCTGATCTATCGCACGGCCTGGGAGATGGATCGCATGACGGGGCCGGAGATCCAGCTCTATCTCTCCGACAAGGTGTCGATGTGCAATTACAAGGGCAACAACCTCGTCTGCGACGCGGCAGATTGGGCGATGCAGGTGCATGGCGGCTGGGGCTATTCGCGCCACAAGCCGTTCGAGCACATCTATCGCCACCACCGGCGCTATCGCATCACCGAAGGCAGCGACCAGATCCAGATGCGCAACGTCGCCGGCCACATGTTCGGCTTCATCGGCAAGAACCGGCCGAGAGGCTGATGGCGCGACCGCTGAACATCGCCCATCGCGGCGGGGCAGGGCTGTTCCCGGAGAACACGCTGGCGGCGTTTCGCGATGCCGTGGCGCGCGGCTGCGACGGGGCGGAGCTCGACGTGCAGCTGTCGCGCGATGGTGAGGTCGTCGTCTATCACGATTATCGCCTGAAGCCGGAGATCACGCGCGGGGCGCAGGACCGGTTCCTCTCCAGGCCCACGCCGCGCATCAAGGACCTAACCCTCGCCGAACTGTGGAGCTTCGACGTCGGGCGCTGCGATCCTGAAAGCAGCTATGCGCGCCTGCACCCGGCGGTGGCGGCAGTGGACGGCGAGCGCATCCCCACGCTCGAAGAGGTGATCGCGGCGGCGAAGTCGTCGGCCAAGCCGTTCACGCTGTTCGTGGAGTTGAAGACGTCGTTCGGCGACCGCGATGAATCGGCGGACCCGGTGGCGCTGGCGGACGCCACGGTCGCAGTCCTGCGCCGCGCCGATTATCTCTCGCGCACGATCTTCGTGGGATTCGATTGGGCGGGACTTCTGCATGTAAAGCAAATCTCGCCGGATGCGCGCTGCTGGTTCACCACGCTGGCGCAGAGCTGGTTCCGCGAAGGTGCACCGGCCGCGATCGACGACCCGCCATCCGAGCCGGCGCTGCAGGTGCTGCGCCATTGGGCTTCGACGTGCACTTCGCCATGGGCCGCCGGGTTCGATGCGGCGAACCATGGCGGCTCCATCCGCCGCGCCATCAAGGCCGCCGGCGGCGACGGCTGGTTCCCGACCTACACCGACATCGACGCCGGCACTGTCGCCGAAGCCCGCGCGCTGGGACTGGCGGTGGGCTGCTGGACGGTCGACGATCCCGCCGACATGCGCCGGCTGATCGATCTCGAGCTGGACGCCATCTGCACCGACCGGCCGGACGTGCTCGGCGCTTTGGTCAGGTAGCCATCTTATTGTTGTAATGGAATCAAGTTATCCTCTTCCTAAAGTAGGGGAGGGAACCCATGCGATTCGTACTCTCGTGCGCGCTCGGCTGCGCGCTCGCCTTGTCTGCCGGTGCGGCGCAAGCCGCGAAGGCCAACGCCAAAGCCTCGCCGCAGACCGCTTGCAACGGCACCTTCTCCAACGGCGTCGCGATCGCCGTTGGCCAGGCCGCGTACATGCCCGATGTCGGCTATATCGATAAGACCACGCCCGCTATCGGCGCCAGCGCGCAGACCTCCTGCGACGTCTTCACCTTCGCCTGGAACCAGTTTCTCTATTGGACGCAGAGCGCGCCGGGCACGACGGCCGCGCGCTTCATGACGATGGCGCCGTGGTACAACGCCTTGACCACAGGTGCGAAGCCGGGCGCGTACCCCGGCGGCTCGACGGCTTTGCAGACTGCTTATCTCGATCTCGGGCAGGCGGGCGATCAGGATGAGCTGCTCGACGTGGCAGGCAATCCCGTGGCCTACGACATCCGCTTCGACGTCAACATGTACAACTCCATCGTGCTGCAGAACCTCTATACCCAGAACAATTACAATGCGGCGTGCCAGCCCAATCCTTCGGTGTGCAACAACCAGAATATCTGGATGACGCCGGCGGGCGCCAACGAGCGTCCCGAGCCGGGCTCGACGGAAGTGAAGACGGCGTGGCGCGATTACCTGACGCCACAGGCCTGCCCGTCGTCGCAGTATTTCTGCCAGGGGCGCTTCGCGCTCATCGGCTTCCACTTCGTCAACAAGACCTTCAGCCACGGCGAATGGATTTGGGCGAGCTTCGAGCATGTCGCAAACGCGCCGGATTGCGCGCCGGGCGGCGACACTCCCATCGCGCAGCAATCGCCGCTCGGCACGAGCTGGTCGTTCTTCAATCCGTCGGCCGTGCCGCCGGGCGTGATGTCCAGCAAGACCTGCAGCGTCACCGCCAACCCGCAATGCAACGCCAATCCCAACCCGAGCGGCGACGGCAGTACTTGGGTCAAGATCAATGTCTGCCGGACCGATGCCATCGCGGCGGGGGGCGCAAGCGCGGCCAACTGCAATCCCGCAACGCCCAACAACACCGCCGGCAACGTCGCCTGCCTGAACGCGACGATCATGCCGAAGCTCTCGGGCGTGTGGAAGAACTACAAGCTCGTCGGCGCGGTGTGGACGCAAGGGGGCATGGGCCCGAACCAGGATTTCCGCATCCAGGTCTTCCAGCAGCAGGTGCAGGGACTTCCCTATCCGGCGCCTTCGGGCTTCGTGCACCTCGCCAACACCGTGGTCGAGACTTGGATGCAGAAGGGCTCGACCGGCTACGATCCGTTCGGCACCAACGCGACGACGGCCGGCTGCTTCTCCTGCCATCACGAGCCAGCCAGCGCGACTCAGGTCGATCTCAGCCACTTCCCGGGCAAGCTGCCTGCGGCCACGCTGCACGCGTTGCGCAGTTCGCTGATCCCGGCGAACTCGACCGCCAAGCCCAGGAACCTCGTGAGAGCGCCTCGAATCAAGGCGTCACATTGAAGGGATCGCGCGGATGTCCTTCGCCCATTCCAGGGCGGACGAGCACCAGATCTGGCGCCTCGGCACGATGTCCGCGCGTTGGCGGATCGCGCCCAGGCGCAGATTGTAGGTCACGGGCTTGTCGGGCGACGTCGCATAGATCGGCGTGCCGCATTCGCCGCAGAATGCCTGCGCCCGCCTTGCGCCGCTGTCGGCGGTCTTGACGTAGATCCGAGGGTGGCCGCGCAGCAGGCGGAACTCGTCCTTACTGGCAGGAACGCTGGCGCGAAAGGGCGCGCCCGAGAACGCCTGACAGTCCGTGCAATGACAAAGCCCGGCCTGTCCGGGATCGACCTCAGCCGACCACGCGATCGCGCCGCAATGACATTCTCCATCGACATGCATGGAACTTGCTCCGCTTGAGATCGGATAATTCTAGAGATTTCGGCTCGCCGTCAATTTGCGACTCCGCCGTCAAGTTCCATCGTGCATACAATTGTTATCGACGTCGCGTGGCGCCTTGCATATTCGCGTCGTTCATGTTGCTATCGCAAACGCTTCGCGCGAGCGCATCTCGTATGCAGAGTCGCGTTGAAGCCCGATGATCCAGCGTTTCGGCGTGCGAGCCTTGGTTTGTGCTTGCGAAGTCGCGGGGATCGCCAATTCCGGGGGACGTCGTGCAGCCGCGATCGGCTGCGTCGAAAGTGTGCGATGCAGCCTGCGCCGCGCAGCGATGCTGCATGTCTTCTATAATCGTCTTCGCATTTTGACGAAAATTGTATGCAACGCCAAATGTTCCATCAGTATACGCACGATCACATGCGCGTGAGAAAATCGTAACTTGATGGAACTTTCTTCTTGGTCCTTTCTGCACGCGTCTCGTGGCTGGGACGTAAGAAGAAAGGGTTGTCGATGCGTGACTCACGATCGCGGAATGCGAATTTGCATGTCTGCCGTAAACTGGTGTTTGCGGCGTTGATGGGGATGGCGGGACTGGCGATGAGTGTACCGGCGGGTGCCACTGCGACGCTGACCTTCGACGAGGAGTTCAATTCGTTGAGCCTTTGGGACGGGACCTCGGGCCGCTGGGGAACGGATTTCTGGTACGATCCGCTCAACGGCAACGGCAATACGCTGGACGGCAACGGCGAGCAGGAATGGTACATCAATTCGAACTTCCTGCCGACGAATGGTTCCAAACCGTGGACCGTTCAGAATGGCGTTCTTACGCTCCGCGGCCGTCACGCGAGCAAGACCATTCAGCCGCTCATCAACAATTACAAATATACGTCCGGCGAACTGAACTCGTATCATTCCTTCAGCCAGCTCTACGGCTATTTCGAGATGCGCGCGCAGCTTCCGGCGTCGCAGGGCATGTGGCCCGCGTTCTGGATGCTGCCGGAGGACGGTTCCTGGCCGCCCGAGATCGACATCATGGAAGTGCTCGGCAACGACCCGACCACGCTCTACACCAGCGCGCATAGCGAGCAGAACGGGCAGGAGGTCAACTACGGCGTCGCCACCAAGGTGCCCGACACCAGCAAGGCCTTCCACACCTACGCCGTCGATTGGGAGAAGGACACCATCACCTGGTATTTCGACGGCCAGCAGGTCTACCAACTCGCGACCCCGCCGGACTTCCACAAGCCGATGTTCATCGAGGTGAATCTGGCGCTGGGCGGCTACTGGCCGGGCGACGTGGACAGCACCACGGTTTTCCCCGGGCAATACAAGATCGACTACATTCACGCTTATTCGTCCAAGCCGTAGGTCGAAGGACGGCTTGGACAACACGGCCGCACTGGGGCGTGGCCGGGATGGGGCGAGGGCGCACGGCGTCCTCGCCCCACTCCTTTTCGGATTTCTGCGCGCGGATTGCCGGCACCTTCGCAGGTGCCGAGGCGAACCGGCCGTGTTGCACTTGGCGGATTGCCGCTAAATGAACCGCATCGATCGCGCGCGTCCAACCCGAAAGCTTAGCCAGCCTCAATCCATTTGGCCGGCGCTGCTGTATGCAGACTTTGGTGGCCCGACAATGCAAACACGACCATCGCCCTGTTATTTCCCATAATACATATTATACGAATTAGGCTGGCGCCGCTGCCGCGCCTACCATCCGCCGTGTCGCGAGTCCCCTTGCGCCGGACCCAGGGGCTGGCTCTAGGCCTGCTCCTGTCGACCTGAGAAGCGTGGCATGAGCGAGTCTTCCGAATTCTATCCGATGCCGGGTTTTGCGACCTTCGCCGTGCGCGACCTGGGCGTCTCGTGTGTCTTCTACGAGTCGCTCGGGTTCAGGACGGTCTTCGTGATGCCGGGTCCGGGCGGCAAGCCCCAGCTCGCGCATCTGCGCTGGGCGCGCTACGCCGATCTCTTGCTCAAGGCCGAGACGGCGCCCGAAGCCCGTCCCAAAGGCCTTGGCCTGACCGTCAGCTTTGCGGTGAGCGACGGCGCGCTCGAGGGCCTCACCGAACGGGCCCGCAGCCTCGGCGCAAAATTCGTGCATGAGCCGGGCGACCGGCCCTGGAATGCCCGCGACTTCACCCTCGCCGATCCCGACGGCTTTGCGCTCACCTTCGCCATGGGGCCGCTCAACCGCGACCTCGCCCTCGATCAGGTCGTTGCCAATGCCGCTCGCGCTTCCTAGAGAGTCCCATTCCCTTCGGGAGGACCGGTTGGCTGCAATGCGCGAAGCACATCTTTCGCCGGCAGAGGCCTCGCGGCGCCTGGGCGTCAGCGCCAAGGCGTTGCGCGTCTATGAAAGCCGCGGGCTCGTCACCCCGCTGCGCACGGAAGCCGGATGGCGCACCTATGGGCCGGCGCAGTTCGCGCGGCTCCATCAGGTGGTGGCGCTGAAGCGACTCGGCCTGCCGCTGGCGCGTATCGCGGAGATCCTGCACGGGCCCGGCGATGCGCTGGCGCGCGTCCTGGAGCTGCAGGAGCGCGTGCTGACGCGCGAGCGGCTCAAGCTCGACAAGGCGCTCAGCATCGTGCGCACGGCGCGGACGAAACTCGAAGGCGGATCAACGCTTTCGGTCGAAGACCTCACAACATTGATGAAGGAGACCGCGATGACGGGCAAGGCCAGTCCCGAGGAAATGCAGGCGATCTTCGATCCCCTGTCCGAGAAATATTTCTCGGCCGAGGAGCGCGCGATGCTGCGCCAGCGCAGCTTCGACCAGGCGGACGTCAGCCGCAATTGGGAGCTTCTCATCGAGGAGGCCAAGGCGCTGATGGCCAAGGGCGATCCCACCTCGCCGGCGGCGCAGGATCTGGCGCGGCGCTGGCGGGCCCAGGTTCAACTCTTCACCCAGGGCGATCCCGAGGTCGACGCCAAGGTGCTGGGCATGTGGAAAGATGCCATGGCCAATCCGGACACGGCAACCAAGCTGCCGCTCAATCCGGAGATCCTCGCCTTCGTGCAGAAGGCGGCGAAGGGGCGCGAATAGCGAAAGGTGAATGGCGAATAGGGGCGGATGGGTCTTTCGCTTCCATTCGCTACTCGCTATTCGCTATTCGCCATGGACATCGCCACCCTGCTCGACATCATGCGTCGCCTGCGCGATCCCGCCGGCGGCTGCCCGTGGGATATCGAACAGACTTTCGAGACCATCGCCCCCTATACCATCGAGGAAGCCTATGAAGTCGCGGGCGCCATCCAGGACCGGGACTGGAAAGCGCTGAAGGAGGAGTTAGGCGACCTCCTCCTTCAGGTCGTCTATCACGCGCGCATGGCCGAGGAACGCGGGCTGTTCGACTTCGCCGACGTGATCGCGGCCATTTCGGACAAGATGATCGCGCGCCATCCCCATGTCTTCGGCGACGCCGCGCCGATCGAGAATGCGCAGGCGCAAACCGTGGCGTGGGAGGAGCACAAGCGCCGCGAGCGCGCGTCCAAGCCGGCCCGCGGCCTGCTCGACGACGTGACGCGCGCCCTGCCCGCGCTCACCCGCGCCGAAAAGCTGCAGAAGCGCATGGCCAGCGTCGGCTTCGACTGGGAGTCGGCCGAGCGCGTGCTCGACAAGATCGCCGAGGAATCGCGCGAGATCGTCGAGGCGGACAAAGCCGGGGCGCCGCAGCACGAGATCGCTGGCGAGATCGGCGACTTGCTTTTCGTCGTTACCAACCTGGCGCGGCATCTGAAGGTCGATCCCGAGGCCGCGCTGCGCGGCACCAATGAGAAAGTCGTGCGCCGCTTTCATTGGATCGAAGCGGCCCTCGCCGCCAAGGGCCGCGCGCTCTCCGATGCCTCGCTGGAAGAGATGGAAACGCTCTGGCAGCAGGCGAAGACGAAGGTCTGATCGGCCACGTGGCCCGCGGACCGGGTCGCCCACATGAACATCGGGCGGCAATTCTCTATTCCGGCAAGACTTTCTGTCCAAAACGCGCGGCGAAACGCTCCGCCTCCTGCGGATCGGCCGTGAGCAACAGCTCGATCCCATCGGCGCGGTCGCGGCGCTCGCGCACCTGGGCGTGGCGATAGGCCCACGCCAATCCCTCGCCGTCTTCGGGTTCGAGATGCAGGCGCAGCGCGATGTTGTCGGCTGTCAGCAACGTCTCGAAGCGCTCGAGGAGGAGCGGGATGCCTTGGCCGCTCAGCGCGGAGACGGCGATGGCGCTCTCTGCCCTGCCCTTCCCCCTTTCCTGCAATCCTGCGCGAACATCGGGCTCCAAGAGGTCGATCTTGTTGAGAATTTCGATGTCGGGCTTCTCGATGCCGAGATCGCCGAGCACCTTGAGCACGTCCTGCTTCTGGGCCTCGGTCTCCTCGTGGGAGACATCGCGCACATGGGCGACGATGTCGGCCTCGAGCACCTCTTCCAAGGTCGCCCGGAACGCCGCCACCAGCTCGACGGGCAGGTCGGCGATGAAGCCCACCGTGTCGGAGAGGATCGCCCTCGTGCCGTGCGGCAGCTTGAGCCCGCGCATGGTCGGATCGAGGGTCGCGAAGAGAAGGTCCTTGGCCAGCACCTCCGACTCTGTCAGCCGGTTGAACAAGGTCGACTTGCCGGCATTGGTGTAGCCTACCAGCGCGATCACCGGAAACGGCACGCGCTTGCGGGCCCTGCGCTGGAGGGCGCGGGTGCGCTTCACGCCTTCCAGTTCCTGCTTGATCTTGACGATGCGCTCGCCGATCAGCCGCCGATCCGTCTCGATCTGGGTTTCGCCGGGGCCGCCGAGGAAGCCGAAGCCGCCGCGCTGCCGCTCGAGATGGGTCCAGGAGCGCACCAGCCGCGAGCGCTGCCACGTCAGATGCGCGAGCTCGACCTGCAGGCGCCCTTCGCGCGTCTGCGCGCGCTCGCCGAAGATTTCCAGGATCAGCGCCGTGCGGTCGAGCACCTTCGTCGCCCAGGCCTTCTCGAGATTGCGCTGCTGGATTGGAGAGAGCTGCGAATTGACGACGATCACTTCCGGCTCGAGGCCGCGAGCCTCCGCCGCGATCTCGTCCACCTTGCCGCTGCCGATCAGGGTCGCGGGCACCGGACGCGACAACGGCGCGATGTGGCTGGCGACGATTTTGAGCCCGATCGCCGCGCTCAGCCCGACCGCCTCGTCGAGGCGCGCCTGCGCATCGCGGTCGTAGGAAACCTTGCGCGACTTCGGCTCGACGTGCAGCACGATGGCCGTGCGCAAGCCGGCGCCGTCGCGCTGCGCGCTCAGGCCGGTTCCGCGACCGCGGTTTCGGCGTCCATCAGCTGGATGGGCCCCAGAGGCATCACCGTCGAGATCGCGTGCTTGTAGACGAGCTGGGCTTGCCCGTCCCTCCGCAGCAGAACACAGAAATTGTCGAACCAAGTGATGTTTCCTTGAAGCTTGACGCCGTTGACGAGAAAGATCGTCACCGACGATTTGCTCTTACGCACGGCATTGAGAAAGGTGTCCTGCAAATTTTGTTGTTTTTCGCTCATGGGTGCGTCCCATTGTTCGTGTTCGCCTCGCGCCCCGCGAAGCGGAATCGAGCATAAGGTGATTTGCTGCGGCTGCGAAACCTTCATTTTGGACGCAACGGCGCCGGGCTAGGGCGCGGCCTTGAGCGCGGATTGCGTCAGGTAAAGCTCCGCGATGCGGCGGCTGACCGGTCCGGGCCTGCCGTCGCCGATCCTTGCGCCGTCGATGGCGGTGATCGGCGTCGCCGCGTTGGCGGCCGAGGAGATGAACGCCTCGCGCGCCTGTTTGGCCTCCTCCGGCGTGAAGGGGCGTTCCACCACCGCCATCTGCGCCTCGGCCGCAACCTCCAGGATGACACGGCGCGTAACCCCCGGCAGGATCGCGTTCGACAGCGTGCGCGTGACGATCCGGCCGTCCTTGTCGACGATCCAGGCGGTGGTCGAGGAGCCTTCGGTCACGAAGCCCTCGCGGTCCACCAGCCACGCTTCATAGGCGCCGCCGCGCCGCGCGTCGGTCTTGGCCAGCAGATTGGCGAGCAGCTGCGTCGTCTTGATGTCGCAGCGGCCCCAGCGCAGGTCGGGCCGCGTCACCACCGCGACGCCAGCGGCCGCGCGCCGCTCCGCGCCCTCGAAACCGTAAGGCCGTGCCGTGAGGATGAGTGTCGGACGCGTCTGCCGGTCGGGGATCGGATGATCGCGCTTGGTGGCGCCGCGCGTGACCTGCAGATAGAGCAACCCCTCCTTCACGCCGTTGCGGCGCAGCAGCTCGCGCATCACCAGCTTCAGTGCGGCGCGGCCCATCGGCATGGCGATGGCGAGTTCACGCAGCGACCGCTCCATGCGGTCGAGATGTTCCTCTTCGTCGCGCAAGCGCCCTGCCCGGACCGCGAACACCTCATAGATCGCGTCGCCAAGCTGCAGTCCGCGGTCCTCGACATGCACGCCGGCGTGGCCGTGCGGCACGTAGCGTCCGTCGACATAGGCGAAGCGTCCCGAAGGCGCGCGCGCGGGCCAGCTCATGCTTACCGTCCGAAATTCGCCCCTCGATACACCGGCCGCGGCGGATTTCAAACCTTGGCTTCAGGCCGCGAGACGGCCGCTTCGCAACATGGCGAGCATGCCGGGGATCACGAAATTGAGCAGGTGCCAGTCGCTGGGATTGTCGTAGGCGGCACCGGGCGCGGTATGGAGATGGTCGATGGCAATGGTCTTGCCCAGCGGGCGTACGCCCAGCCCGTCGGCTTGCAGCTTGTCGAGCCAGTTGCCGCGATAGACATAGACCGTGATCTCGTTGTTCGCCCCTGCCGTCTTGCCGTCGACGGTCTTCGCCGCCACGCCGGAGGGATTGAACACATAGGCGCGCTTGCTCGTCGCCAGCGCCTGCGCCGATGCAAGCCCGCCGCCGAGCGAATGCCCGGTGAAGATCACGGTGCCTTTTGTCGCGTCGACGGCGGATGCCACCCTGCGCCCGACCTCGAGAGCCTCTTCGTACTGACTGCTCTTGAGGCCGAAATTCTGCCCGAAATCCGCGAAGCCGTCGGGGCTCATCTTGAGGCCGTGATCGAGGGTGACGCTGCAGAATCCGTCATCGGTGCCGCGGCAGGAAAACAAATATTTCGTTCCCGGCGCGCCGACCGCGCCCTTCGCATAGATCGTCGAATAAAAGCCCGACGAATCGTCGGCCAGGAGCTTGGCGTCGGCGACTCCGAGTTTTGCGAGGCCGGCCGTGTCGCCGATGCGCGCGTAGCCCTCGGGCACCAGCTCCGGGATGGGCTTATAGAAATAGACGTCGACCGCAGCGAACGCGGCATCGAAGGCATCCGCCGTGGCTTTCACCGCCGCCGCGAGCGCGTCGTTTTGATGCTGCGCCGCGAAGGCGCGATAGTCCGCCTTCGCCTGCGCGATGACTCCAAAACCGGTGGCCAGATTGACGAGCGGCGCCGCCGCATTGCCGTCCGGCGCCCACAGCTTGAGCACGCTGTTGTAGACGCCCGCCTGCAACCGGTTGGCGGGATCGTAATTCGGATCCGCATGCGCCGCGTCCGGCAGAAATCCCCACAGCATGATGCACCAGTGTCTGGGCCGCCGGTGGAAGTGTTGCAGGTTCAACTAAATGTAGCAACAACGCTCAGGCATTGAACTGCTGTTCCCGCCCGTTGCCCGTGCCGTTGCCGCCGACGCCGAGCGATTTGAGCTTCCTGTGCAGGGCGCTGCGTTCCATGCCGATGAAGGCGGCGGTGCGCGAGATGTTGCCGCCGAAGCGGTTGATCTGGGCAACGAGGTAGTCGCGCTCGAATATCTCGCGCGCTTCGCGCAGCGGCATGGAGATCACCATCTCGGCGCGGCCCGCGCCGCCCCATGGCGCGCTGGCGCCGAGATCGGGCGGCAGGAGCTCGGCGGAGATCGCCTGCGCCGGATCGTCGCTCGCCAGGATCAGCAGGCGCTCGACGATGTTGCGCAGCTGGCGGATGTTGCCGGGCCAGTTGTGCGCCTGGAGCACCGCCATCGCGTCGTCGCCGATGTGGCGCATCGCCAGTCCCGACGCCGCAGACAGCCGCTTCATGAAGTGCGCGACGAGCAAGGGTATGTCGTCGCGCCGCTCGGACAGCGACGGCACGCGCACCGGCACGACGTTGAGCCGGTGATAGAGATCCTCGCGGAACTTGCCGTGCGCGATCTCGTGGCGCAGGTCTGCCGTGGTCGAGCTGATGACGCGGGCATCGACCTGGACGCGCTGGGTGCCGCCGATCCGGGTGAAGGTCTGCTCGACCAGCACGCGCAGGATCTTGCCCTGGGTCTCAAGCGGCATGTCGGCGACTTCGTCGAGGAACAAGGTGCCGTTATGCGCAAGCTCGAACAGCCCGGTCTTGCGTGCGCCGTCGCCGCTCTCGACGCCGAACAACTCGGACTCGATGCGCGATGGCTCCATCGTCGCGCAATTGATGGCGACGAAGGCATTTCCGGCGCGGCGCGAGCGCGCATGGATCAGCCGCGCCACAACTTCCTTGCCCGAGCCCGCAGGGCCCGTGATCAGCACCCGGCTGCCGGTCGGGGCGATCTTGTCGATGAGCTGGCGCAGCTGCGAGATTGCGGTGGATTGTCCCACCAGGTCGCTGTCGTCGCCGGCCTTGAGGCGCAGCTCCTGCACCTCGCGCTTCAGCCTCGCGGCCTCGAGCGCGCGGCAGGCGACATGGATCAGCCGGTCGGCCTTGAACGGCTTCTCGATGAAGTCGTAGGCGCCCTTCTTGATGGAGGCGACGGCGGTTTCGATCGTGCCGTGGCCCGAGATCATCACCACCGGCAGCTCGGGCTGCTCGCGCCTGAGCTGATCGAGCACCTGGATGCCGTCGAGACGGCTTCCCTGAAGCCAGATATCGAGGACGACGAGCTGCGGACGCCGCGCGCGGACCGCCGACAACGCGCCGTCGGCATCGCCGGCCACCCGCGTCTCATAGCCCTCGTCCTTGAGGATGCCCGCGATCAAATCGCGGATGTCCTCTTCGTCGTCGACAACCAGAATGTCAGACGTTGTTTGCGGCAAGCCGGCCTTGCTCATCCCCTAACCCTTTCTCACGCGTGGCTTTCTGACGCAGCGGGAAGGTGAGCACCACCTCCGCGCCATGCGCCTCGCCCTCTGCATCCTGAAGCACGATGTCTCCGCCATGGTCTTCCATCACCTTGCGCACGATGGCGAGGCCGAGGCCGGTGCCTTTCGCGCGCGTGGTGACGTAAGGCTCGGTCAGCCGGTGGCGGTGTTCCGGCGGCAGCCCGATGCCGTTGTCGCGGACGCGGAAGACGATCTTGTCCTGCGGCGTCTCGATGAGGACGGCGATGCGTCCCGGCGTCTCGTCGCCCTTCTCGAGGCGCGCGGCGATCCCCTCGCCCGCGTTCTTGATGACGTTGGTCAACGCCTGCGTCACCAGCCGTCCGTCGCATTCGAACCACAGCGCGTCCTTCGGCAGCCGGGTCTCGTAGGCGATGTGGGGATTGGCGACGCGTTGCAGGAACACGGCCTGCTGCACCAGTTCCTGCGCGTTTTCGCGGCGCATCACCGGCGTCGGCATGCGCGCGAAGGAGGAGAACTCGTCCACCATGCGGCCGATGTCGCCGACCTGGCGGATGATGGTGTCGGTACATTGCTCGAAGACTTCCGGATCGGTCGAGACTTCCTTGCCGTATTTGCGCTTGAGACGTTCGGCCGAAAGCTGGATCGGGGTCAGCGGATTCTTGATCTCGTGCGCGATGCGGCGCGCGACGTCGGCCCAGGCGGCAGTGCGCTGCGCCGAGACGAGCTCGGTGATGTCGTCGAAGGTGACGACATAGCCGCTGGCCTGCGGGCCGCGCTCGCTCGTCACCTGCACGCTCAGCGAACGCGGCGTGGCGGCGCGCTTGATCAGCACCTCGCCGCTGGCGCGGCCGGAGGCTTCCGACATGGTCTGGCGCAGCAGCGGGGTGAATTCCGGGATCGCTTCGCCGAAGGGCCGGCTCTCGAGCTCTTCGGGCGAGGCGTTGAGCAGCCGCGCCGCGGCGCGGTTGACGATGGTGATCTGGCCGTCGCTGGCGACGCCGATGACACCTGCGCTGACGCCGGCGAGCACCGTTTCGGTGAAGCGGCGGCGTTCGTCGATCTGCAGATTGGCGTCGATCAAGGCCGAGCGCTGGGACGAAAGCTGCTGCGTCATGCGGTTGAAGGCGAGGCCGAGCTTGCCGATCTCGTCGCGGTCGCGCTCGACGGTGACCTGGGCGCGCAGATCGCCTTCGGAGACGCGCTCCGCGGCGCGGATCAGTCCGGAAATCGGCCGCACCAGCCGGTCTGCGAACAACAGGCCCATCCACACTGCGCCGAACAGCACGACGAGGAAGACGGCGATGTAGAGCCAGGCGAAATTGCGCTGCACGTCGGAGCGGTTGTGCTCCAGGCGCTTGTATTCGCTGACCGCGACCTTGGTGCGGTTGTAATAGGTGAAGACGCGCGGATCGACGGCGCGCACCGCCAGCAGGTAGGCGTCGTTCAGCGCAGGAAGCTGGATCAGCGCGTGCACCAGGCCCTCTTCCGGATCGGCGTCGACGACGATCTTGCCGGCCTTGGCGTCGGCGATGTCCTGGACGCTCGGCTTGAGCGAGGCCGCGTATTTCAGCTTGGCGCTGCTCGCCAATTCGTTGCCGTGGCTGTCGACCAGGAACGAACCCACCAGCCCGCGATCGTTGGTCATGATCGCGAGCTTCTCGATCATCAGGCCGAGCTTGACGTGATTGCCCTGATCGTAAAGCGCGCGGTCATGCTGGATGCCGTCGGCCATCTCGCCCGCATCGAGGATGATGCCGCGCCCGGTCTCGACCGCGTATTGGTGGGCGACTCCGACCGCGTTATCGAGCGCCGATTTCACCCGCGCGGAGAACCACGACTCCATGCCGAGGTTCAGGCTGACCACGGCGAAGATCGCCATCAGCACCGCCGGCACCGCCGCCATGACGCTGAACAGGATGACCAGCCGCACGTGCAGCTTCGCGCCGGCGCGCCCCGACCGGCGCTCGCGCCACAGCCCCCAGACCTGCCAGCTGACGACGCCGCTCAGTGCCAGGATGACGGCGAAGAGTCCGGCCAGGGTGGCGCGGGTGGCGGTGAAGGAGAACAGCTCCGCCAAAACCGCAAAGGTGATCGTCCCTGCCAGCAAGGCCGACGCCGCGATCCCCACCACCAAGCGCGCTGCCGGAATTCGGCTGGGCAGCGCGTTGCCGGACGGCGCGGAGCTTGTACTGACTGTAGCCATCCCCTGCCAGGAAACGTAAATGGTTAGAGTTGCTTCGGAATCCGGGGCAGTGTAGCGGTGCCACAGACTGTTGCAAGATTGCTGCGATGCAAACCTGCAACAGGGTTAAACGGCGCCAACGGCCACCGCTCGCTTGGCAGGCACTCCCCAAGCCCTTGTTATGGCGCCCTTTCCGGCACAATTCGCAATTGAAATCGGATTTCCTATATAGCGGTCGTCGGGGGCGACTCGAAACCAAGCCAAGAGGTCGGCCTCCGCCGGGAGGCTTCGCCATGAGCGGGCTCAATGCCGTCATCCTTCTTGCGGCCTCGATTGCTGGCCTGGCGATCCTGGTCCTGCTGCGGCAGCCGCTGGCCCGGGCGCTGCGGCTGATCCTGCGGCCGATGCGGGCCGCGGCGCGCCGCGCATCGCATCGGGCACAAACCGGCGGCCGCGCGCGCCAGGTCGTCGGCCAGGGCGCGCTCGCCTCCATCGGCCATGTGCTCCTTGGCGAGTCCCAGATCGATCACGCGCTGCACGACTACGAAGCCTTTGCGAAGAGCCATCTGCGCGCGCATCACGGCATCGGTTTCCGCTGGCTCCAGCCCCTGGCCGGCTACATCACGCACAAGCCGGAACTCAAGGAGGACGATGCCAAGGCCTATTACGAAGAGAGCCGCGAATTCTTCAGCCGCGACACGCCGGTCTTCGAAGATCCCAACGCGTTCTATGAGGAGATCGAGGGCCGCCACATCATCGAGATGTTCGGCGCGCGCGACTTCTGCGTCTATTACTTCCTCAACGGCGTACGGCGCACCGTCAACGCCAATGTGCGAATCCTCACGCTTTGGATTTCCGTGGTGCTGAGCATGTTCGTGCTGTTCTCGGTGGTGCTGGAACAGACCTGGATGCCGTTCGGGCGAGACGGCTTGAGCGGGCCGGGCTGGATGGCGTTGCTGACGGACCGCAATTTCCTGGTGGCCGCGGCGGGTTCGCTGGCCGTGGTCATGATCCTGAGCCTGAGCTACCTGCATCACATCTCGCAGCAGAACGCCGGCCGCGAACTGAACGCGTTTCTGGTCAGCTATTTCGCGATCCTGGGGCAGCAATACATCGCGGCCAGCGCCGAGTGCGGCCGCATGTACAACAATTTCTCGACCAAGGCCGAGGCGCTCGAACGCTCCAAATACTGGTTCCTGGCGATGGAATGGCTCGCGTTCCGCCAGCTCTTCATCGAGAATTTCACCCGCAACGCGATCTACCAGATCCAGCGCAATTCGAGCTTCTATGTCTTCTACATTCCGGCGCTGTTCGCGCTGACGTTCGTTTTGACTTTCCTGCTGGTGTCGCATGCCGGTCCGCAAGGATTGACGCTGCATTGGGGGATGTCGGCGTGGCTTTCGCTGCTGTTCCTGCTCGCCGCGGCCGCCGTCTATTTCTATGCCTTGCACGACGTGACCAAGGTGTTTCACGACGCCCTGACGCCCGAACAGTGGAACGGCTACAGCTCGCGCAACCACCTCGAAACCGTCGCCAAGCTGATCGGCCAGTACAACGGCGAGATCGTCTACCAGCGCGCCCGCTTCCAGCCTCAGGCCTAAGCTCGGTTGCCATCAAACGATCCACGCCGTCATCCTGAAGGTGCCCGGCGCCAGCCGGGCCTCGAAGGATGACATCGCCCACGGTGCGTGCTTCGAGGCGCCGCTACGCGGCGCACCTCAGCATGACGAGATTTGAGATTTGTGGGTCGATTATATTCGTTCGCAAGTCACGCTAATCCACCTTCAATCCCCGGATCACCTCCAGCCGCAGGTCGCGGATCTTCTTGCGCAAGGTGTTGCGGTTGAGGCCGAGGAGCTCGGCGGCGCGGATCTGGTTGCCGCGCGTCGCCGCGAGACAGATCGACAGCAGCGGCCGCTCGATCTCCTCCAGGATGCGGTCGTACAGTCCCGGCGGCGGGAGCTGGTCGCCATGGCCTGCGAACAGCGCCGCCAAGTGGCGTTCGATCGCGGCACTGAGGCTCGCATCGGCATCCGGCTCCGCGTGGCCCAGGGGTTCGGGCTGACGTAGCTCGGCGGCGACCGCGGCCGCGCTGATCGTCTCGCCCGCGTGCAGCACCGCCAGACGGCGGATCAGGTTTTCCAGCTCTCGCACATTGCCCGACCAGCGGTGACGCTTGAGCAGCTCGAGCGCCTCGGCGTCGAACCGCTTCGGCGGCAGGCCCTGCGCTTCGACCAGGCGCAGGAAATGGCGTGCGAGATCGGCGATGTCGTCGGGCCGCTCGCGCAACGGCGGCAGGCGCAACGGAACGACGTTGAGCCGGTAGTACAAATCCTCGCGGAATAGGCCCCGCTGGATGAGCTGGCGCAGATCCCGGTTGGTCGCGGCGACGATGCGGACATCGGTGCGCACCGGTGTGCGGCCGCCGACGCTGGTGTACTCGCCCTGCTGCAGCACGCGCAGCAGCCGCGCCTGGGCTTCCTGGGGCATGTCGCCGATCTCGTCGAGGAAGAGCGTTCCGCCCTCGGCCTGCTCGAAACGGCCGATGCCGCGATTGATCGCCCCGGAAAATGCGCCGCGTTCGTGGCCGAACAATTCGCTTTCGATCTGGTCCTTCGGCACCGCCGCCATGCTGACGGCGACGAAGGGCCTGTTCTTGCGGCGGCCGAAATCGTGCAGCGCGCGCGCCACCAGCTCCTTGCCCGTGCCGCTCTCCCCGCTGATCGTGACGGTGAGATCGCTGCGGGTGAGCCGGCCGATGGCACGGTAGATCTCCTGCATCGCGGCGGAGCGTCCGACGATGGGCAGCGTGTCTTCATTCTGGGTCTCGCTGCCGCGCTGCCGTTCGGGCGCCGTCAAGGCGCGATTGACCAGCGCGATCAGGTCCTTCAGATCGAACGGCTTTGCCAGATAGTCGAACGCGCCGCGCTCGGCGGCGGAGATGGCGGTGAGGATCGTGTTGCGCGCGCTCATCACCACCACCGGCAAATCCGGGCGCAGGCGCTTGAGGCGCGGCAGCAGGTCGAATCCGCTTTCGTCGGGCATCATGACGTCTGTGATGACGAGATCGCCCTCGCCCGCGGCCACCCATTGCCAGAGGCCGGCAGCGCTGCCGGTCGTGCGCACGTCGTATCCAGCGCGGCTCAGCGCCTGGTTCAGCACGGTGCGGATCGCGCTGTCGTCGTCGGCGATCAGGATCAGGCCCTTGGGCATCTAGGATCGCTCCTCTGCCATCGGCAGCAGCACGCGGAATGTCGTGCGGCCGGGAACGGAGTCGCATTCGACGATGCCGGCGTGGTCGCCCACGATCTTGGCGACCAGCGCCAGACCCAGGCCCTTGCCGCTCGCCTTGGTGGTAACGAAAGGATCGAAAATCTGCGGCAGCAATGCCGGCGCGATGCCGGCGCCGTTGTCCTGCACGGCGACTTCGATCGGAAGCGTGACGCGCGCGCCCGAGGACGCGGAGCCGACCCGCAGGCCCTGGCGATAGCGCGTCGACAGCACGATCACCCCGCCCTGCGCCGGCAACGCGTCGCTCGCATTCGAGACGAGATTGAGGAACACCTGCACGAGGCGGCCGAAATCGCCGGCCACCGCCGGCAGCGACGGATCGAAATTCTCGCGAAACTCCGCCGGCCCGGCAAATCCGGTTTCGGCCAGGGCGCGCACGCGGCCCAGCACTTCGTGAATGTTTACGGCGCCCTGCCCGACGGCCTCGGCATCGCCGAAGCTCTCCATGCTGTCGATCAATGCGCGAATGCGATCGGTCTCGGCGCAGATCAGCTGCGGCAAACCTTTGTCGTCGGTCTGGTCTTCGAGCAGTTGCGCAGCGCCGCGGATCGCCGCCAGCGGGTTCTTGATCTCGTGGGCGAGCACCGACGCCATGCCGTGCATGGAGCGCACCGCGTCGCGCGGCAGGAGCTGCCGTTCCATGCGTTGCGCACGCGTGCATTCCTGGAGGGTCACCAGCACCTGCGTGTTCCCCGCCAGTGCGGTGGCCGTCGCATCGGCCACGCGCTCGCCGAGGCGCGGACCGGAGAGGTCGAGACCGCGTTCGGTGACGCTGGCGCCGCGGCTGCGTGCCTGGGCGATCAGGGCCGCAAGAGGACCGTCCGGCGCAACGAAGTCGAGCAGCGAGCGACCCTGAAGCAGGGCAGCGCCGCGGCCGAAGAACTGCTCGGCGGCGGGGTTGGCGAACTGCAGCCGCAGGTCGCCGTCCACCACCATCACGGGCAGCGGCAGGGCGGCGGCGATCTGGCTCTCAAAGGTCATCGATTGCCTGCGGACTAGGCAGTTTACCGAGGTGACTTCCAATTAGGCAACGCGCCAATTTTGCGCGAAAGGCCCGGGTCCGCTAAACCCGGCCCCGTCTGCCGGAGACACCATGCCCCGCATTGCCGCCCTGATCGTAGCCGCCGGCAGAGGCGAACGCGCCGGCGCAGGTCTGCCCAAGCAATATGTGCCGCTGATGGGGAAGCCGGTGCTCCGTTGGAGCGTCGAGGCCTTTGCCGGCGTGGCGGACATGATCCAGGTCGTGATCGGCGCGGATGACGCGCCGCGCTTCGCCGAAGCGCTGCGCGACGTCGCCGTTTTGCCGCCGCTGGCCGGCGGCGCCACGCGCCAGCATTCGGTGATGCACGGCCTGGAAGCGCTGGCGCATCTGAAGCCGGATGCGGTGCTGATCCACGACGCAGCCCGCCCGCTCGTCGGGCGCAACACCATCGACGCGGTGATCGCGGCGCTGGACGACGGCGCCGATGCGGCGGTGCCCCTGCTCTCCGTCGCGGACACCTTGCGGCGGCTGGACGACGGGCATTGGACCACGGTGCCGCGCGAGGGTGTGCTGCGCGCGCAGACCCCGCAGGGCTTCCGCTTCGAGAAGATCCTCAAAGCGCACCGCGATCATAAGACATTGGCTTTGACGGACGACATGGCGCTGGCGGAACTGGCAGGCCTCGCCATCGTTCAAGTCTCCGGGGAGGAAACCAACCTGAAGATCACCACGCCACCGGATTTCGCATCCGCCGAGCGGCTGCTGTCGGCCCGGCTCGGCGATGCGCGCACGGGCTTCGGCTTCGACGCGCACCGCTTCGTCGCCGGCGACCATGTCTGGCTCTGCGGCGTCAAGGTGCCGCATGAGCGCGGCCTCGAAGGTCATTCCGATGCCGACGCCGGCCTGCATGCGCTGACGGACGCGATCCTCGGCGCCTGCGGCGAAGGCGACATAGGCGTGCATTTTCCGCCGGGCGACGAACGTTGGCGCGGCGCTCCGTCTTGGAAATTCCTCGATCATGCGGCCGGCCTGGTCCACGCCAAAGGCGCCGCGGTCACCCATTGCGACGTCACCTTGATCTGCGAACGTCCCAAGATCGGGCCGCACCGAGAGGCGATGCGTGCGCGCGTCGCCGAAATCCTGAAGCTCGACGTATCGCGCGTCAGCGTGAAGGCAACCACGACGGAAGGCATGGGCTTCACCGGCCGCGGCGAAGGGCTCGCGGCGCAGGCGGTGGCGACGGTGCGGCTGCCATGAACGCTGCGACCATGCCCGCCAACGTCGCGACCTTGTTCGGCCTCGGCCGCATCGGGTTTGCGCCGGGCACGCTGGGCAGTCTCGTCGCGCTTCCGGTCGCCTGGCTCGCGATGCGTCTGGCGGGGACGATCGGCCTGCTCGCGCTGTGCGCGGCGACCTCGATCCTGGCCGTCTGGGCGAGCGCGCACTACGCCAAGGCGCGCGAGACCCACGATCCCTCCGAATGCATCATCGACGAAGTCGCCGGCCAGTTCCTCGCCTGCGCCTTGAGCCCGCTGTCGCTCACGGGTTTCGTCGCGGCTTTCGTCTTCTTCCGCCTCTTCGACATCTCCAAGCTGTGGCCGATCTCCGCGGTCGAACGCATCGAGGGCGGCGCCGGCATCGTCGGCGACGATCTGATCGCGGGATTGATGGCGGGCGTCGTCACGGCGGTGTTCGCGACGGCCGGCTTCCTGTGACGTTTTTTTCCTCATCGCTGTTGCGCCTCGCCGAGGTCGTGATCGCGGAGGCCCGGGCGCGCAAGCTCCGCATCGCGACGGCGGAGAGCTGCACGGGAGGGCTGATCGGCGGGTTGCTCACGGAAATTCCCGGCTCGTCGGATGTCTTCGAGCGCGGCTTCATCGTCTATTCCAACCGCGCCAAGCAGGACATGCTGGGCGTTCCCGGCGATCTGATCGCTGACCAGGGCGCGGTGTCGGAAGCGGTGGCGCGCGCGATGGCGGAAGGTGCCGTTGAGAACGCGCACGCGCATATGGCCGTCGCCGTCACCGGCATCGCGGGCCCCGGCGGCGGCACCGGCCTGAAGCCGGTCGGCCTCGTCCACATCGCCGCCGCGCGCGAGAACCGCTCCATCCTGCACGAGGCGCATCGCTTCGGCGACATCGGCCGCACCGAAGTGCGCCTCAAGACCGTCGAGGCGGCGCTAGAGTTGCTACAACGGATGTTCTGAAAGCGTCCGCGCCCGGTCCAGGAACGCATCGGTCATGCGGGCGAGGACGCGGCTGAAGGCAGAGCCCGCCACCGCGTTGAGAAGCGGGTTGCGGAATTCGAAGGCGATGTCGAAGTCGATCCGGCAGCCCTCGCCTTCCGGGACGAAGCGCCAATGGTTCTCGAGCTGGCGAAACGGACCCTCCGTCTGCACCACGTCGATGGTGCGGCTCTGCGGATCGAGCACGATGCGGCTGATGTAACTCTCCGAGAAGCGCGAGAAGCCGACCTTCATCCGCGCGCTCAGGATCTCGCGGCCTTTCACCGTCTCGCGCCGCAGTACCTCAAGCTCGCCGACCCAGGGCAGGAATTTCGGATAGGCCTCGACATCGGCGACGATCGCGTACATGCGGTCCGCCGAATAGGGAACGCGGCGCTGCTCGCGGTGCTGCGTCACGCGGTCTGCTGCCGCGCCGCCTTGAGCGCGGCGAAATCGCTGTCGGCATGATACGACGAGCGCGTCAGCGGCGATGCCGAGACCATCAGGAATCCCTTGGCGCGCGCGATCTGCTCCAGCGCCTTGAACTCGTCCGGCGTCCAGAAGCGCTCGAGCGGCGCATGCTTCCTCGTCGGCTGCAGGTACTGGCCGATGGTGAGGAAATCGACCCCGGCGGCGCGCAGATCGTCCATCACCTGCATGATCTCCTCACGGCTCTCGCCCAGCCCCACCATCAGTCCCGATTTGGTGAAGCCGTCCGGCGCCAGCTCCTTCGCCCGCTCCAGCAGGCGCAGCGAGGCGTAGTAGCGCGCGCCCGGCCTGACGGAGAGATAGAGCCGCGGCACGGTTTCGAGATTGTGGTTGAAAACATCCGGCCGCGCCTCCATCACGACGTCGAGCGCGCCGTCCTTGCGCAGGAAGTCCGGCGTCAGCACTTCGATGCTGGTGCCGGGACTCCTATGCCGGATCGCGCGAATGGTCTGCGCGAAATGACCGGCGCCGCCATCGGCAAGATCGTCGCGATCGACCGAGGTGACGACCACGTGCTTGAGGTCCAATTGCGCCACCGCGCGCGCGACGTTCTCGGGCTCATCGGCGTCGAGCGGGCCGGGCAAGCCGGTCTTGACGTTGCAGAAGGCGCAGGCGCGCGTGCAGGTGTCGCCCAGGATCATCATCGTGGCATGGCGATGGGTCCAGCACTCGCCGATGTTCGGACAGGCCGCTTCCTCGCAGACAGTGTGAAGCCCGTGTTCGCGCACGATAGCCCGGGTCTGGGCATATTCGCGGCTGACGGGCGCCTTGACCCGGATCCAGTCCGGCTTCCTCAGCACGGGACTGTCCGGGCGATGGGCCTTTTCGGGGTGACGATGCGTGCGGTCGAGGACGACGGTCATGGGTTCTATATAGGGCGAACCGCCGCGCGGTTCACCTGACATTTCGGCACAGCAGGCTGGCGCGATCGTCTGCACCTCGTGACCTGATTTTGACCCTCCTTCCGGCTAGGCTTAAGTTCCCGCCAATAGCGCGGCGGCCGAACCGCCGGTCCATGGGAGGACGAATTGACCTTAGCCACCGTCGCCGCAGCGTCCGGCGAGGATGTGTGTCCTTTCGATATGTCGACCACGGACAATTCGGTGTTCCGCGCCTTCGCAGCCGCCCGCTCGCGCTTCGGCGGGCGCAGGGTCTGCGTCATCGACATCGACGACAGCGAGCGCAGCTATGACGATTTGATGCGCGGCGCGCTGGCGCTGGGCCATGCGCTGAAGAAGGGCACCGGGCGCGGCGAGCGCATCGGCGTGATGCTGCCGACCGGGGCGGGCGCCATCGCGACCTTTCTGGCGGTGACGGCCTATGGCCGCGTTCCGGCGATGATCAATTTCACCTCGGGCGCGGCGGCGATCAAATCGGCGCTGCGCACGGCGCAGGTGAAGAAGATCGCGACCGCGCGGCGGCTGATCGACATGGCGGGGCTGCAGAGCCTGGTCGACGAGCTCGCGCAGAATTTCGAGATCGTCTATCTCGAAGACGTCCGCGCCAATCTGTCGATCCTCGACAAGGCGGTCGCCGCGGTCGGTCAGTTCGTTCCCGGCCTGGTCAGCATCGGCGTCGGACCGGATACGCCCGCGGTCATCCTGTTCACCTCCGGCACGGAGGGCGAACCCAAGGGTGTGGCGCTGTCGCACCGCAACCTGCTCGCAAACGTCGAGCAGGTGCGCGTGCATCTGGCACTGTATTCCTCCGACGTGCTGCTCAATCCCCTCCCCGCCTTCCACTGTTTCGGTCTCACGGTCGGCTCGCTGATGCCGCCGCTTCTGGGATTGAAAGTCGTTTGCCATCCGACGCCCTTGCAGCCCAAGGAGATCGTCAACCGCATCCGCCGCCATCAGGCGACCATCCTGGTCTCGACCGACACCTTCATCACCCAATACGCGCGCGTCGGCGAACCGGGCGATCTGAAGTCGCTGCGGCTCACGGTGTGCGGCGCGGAACGACTGCGCGACGAGACGCGCGCATTGCTGCGCAAGAAGCACGGCATCGAATTGCTCGAGGGCTATGGCGTCACCGAGACCTCGCCGGTGATCGCCGCGAACCGGCCCGGCGCCAATCGCCCGGGCACGGTCGGACAGCTGATGGCCGACATGCAGTACCGCCTCGAACCGGTCGAAGGCATTCCCAATGCCGGGCGGCTGGTGGTGAAGGGGCCGAACGTGATGCTGGGCTATCTCAAGCCCGACGCTCCCGGAAAGATCGTGCCGCCCGAAGGGGGCTGGCACGATACCGGCGACGTGGTCTCCGTCGACGAGGACGGCTACATCGCGATCAAGGGCCGCCTCAAGCGCTTCGCCAAGATCGGCGGCGAGTCCGTGTCGCTCGCGGTGGTGGAGAGTTGCGCCAGCGCGCTGTGGCCGGAATACAGCCACGCCGCCATCACCGTTCCCGACGGCCGCAAGGGCGAGCAGATCGTGCTCGTCACCACCAATCCCGAAGCCAACCGCCACGACCTCGTCGGTTGGGCGCACAATCACGGCGTCTCGGAGCTCGCCATTCCCCGCCGCGTGATCCACGTCGACGACATTCCGGTGCTCGGCACCGGCAAGACCGATTACGTCAAGGTGCAGGCGACCGTCGCGCTCACTGCCACGGAATAAGTCTCACCTCCGCCTGCGTCCGCCGCGATCGTCGAGGAAGACCGTTTCGTAGCGGTGCAGGACGATGCGCTGTCCCTGCAACGCCACGCCGAGATCGGACGCGGTCTTGTTCACCAGCATGATGCACCCCGGCGCCGCCAGAACGCCGACATACGCGGACTCTTCGCGTTCGCCGCGCAGCATCGCACCGAGCGGGAAGCAGCGCTCGAAATTGTCCAAGACGTCATAGGCCGGGAACGGCTTGCCGCCATCGGATTCGCGCGTGTCGCTCCACAGGCTTTCCTGATCGCCCTCATAAGCCTTGGAGGCGTCGCCTTCCGGCGTCCAGCGCAGCGCCACGTCGGCATTCGGCGCCAGCGCGATGAGCGATTGTGCCAACAGCGCCGCCTGCTCGTCATGCGGCAGGGTGCCGGTGTATGTGCCAGGCGTCTCCGGCGCGGCGTACCACTCCGCCCACCACAGCGGCAGATTGCTGCGGCTGCGGATCCAGCGCGAGGCATCGGCATAGAACGCCTCGCTGGCGAACAGGTCGCCCGGTATGCCGTCACGGTCGCGCACCGTGCCGTCGACGGCGATGAAGTCGGCGCCGTGCTTGTTGCGCAGCCAGTAATCGACGACGTCGAGCGTGCCGCCCATGACCGCGCCGTAGGGCCCGCGGATGGGCGAGGCCTCGGCCTGTGCCGCGAGAAGCTTGCCGATCGGCACATAAGGTCCACCGACTTTGATCTCCGGCGATACCGATTTCAGCGCGTCGTAGACCTTGTTGTAGAAGGCCGTGTACCCCTCGCCGTCCCAGCGGTGCTGGGCGGGATTCCAGAAGCCGCGGATCTCCGACCAGACGAGATAGTGCTTGACCTGCGGATAGCGCAGCGCGATCCGCCGCGCGAGTTCGGCGAAATCCGCGTAGTGCTCCGGACGCGGCGGCTCCGCCTGACGCGTCCAGTCGGTGGTTCCGGGCGCAGCCCCCTTCATCCAGTCGGGCGCGCAGCACAGCGTAATGACGGGCGTACTTCCGGTTTCGCGCACCAGCGCCATGCGCTTGTCCAGATAGGAAAAGTCGAACCGACCCGAAGCCGGCTCCGGGTTGGGCGCGTGCATGCTCATAATCCAGATGTCCGCGTAGCCATGCAGGTTCGCCAGCAATGCCACCGCGCGGCGTCGCGCTTGCGGCTGACCGGTATCGCCGGCGGAATCCATGACCAGCGAAACGCCGAGCTTCAGCCGCATCGGTCCCAGCGGCTGGTCGGGATGGACGGCGACCGTATGGAGGCCGCCATAAGGCTGCGGAACCCTGAGCGGAGCTTCGGCCGCGCCGAGCGCGACCGCGGAGAGGAAAAGGCCGCAAGCGGCCCAAGGCAATGATTTCAGCACGTTCAAATCCTTTCGCAGTCTGCCGTCTCTAAACGTACGACTGGCACACCGCGTCGCCGACCATCGCCGGCGAAGATGGACGATTTGTAACTGTAACATTAAGTCGACGGAATTATGTGCATCTCCCTTATATAGGGGACTTGCATATAGCGAACTTCATGCTAGATGTAACTCCGCAATAGTTGGGAGGCGGAAAGCGGCGCGTCGTGCCACCAGAGTCCGACTACACCCGCAAATTCCGTAAGGAACTCATGGCCGGGCTTTCATCGCTCGTCCTCCTGGCCGTTCTCGCCCGCGCGGGCCGGGAGATGTATGGATACGAGATCGCCAAGGCGGTGAAAGCCGAGGGCGAAGGCGGGCTGATCTTCAAGCAGGGCGCCATTTATCCGGTGCTGCGCTCGCTGCATGCGACCGGACTGCTCGAGAGCCGGGTCGAGGCGTCGGCGTTCGGGCCGCCGCGGCGCTACTACAACATCACCGAAAGCGGCCGGCGGGCGCTGGCCGAATGGCAGTTCGCCTGGCGCGACATGCGCGAGTTCGTCGACGACGCGCTCAAGGGCGGCGGCATGGTGCAGGGAACGGCGTATGAGCCCCAGCCCTCGGCCTGAAACCGTCCGAGCCTATCTGGACGAGCTGCGCCGCGCGCTCAAAGGCGCGCCGCCGGGGCTGATCGCGGACGCGCTGGCCGATACCGAAGACCATCTCAACAACGAAATCGCCCACCAACCCGACATTGCCGAATCCCAGATCCTGGCGAGCGTCATCGACGTCTACGGCACGCCGCAAGAAATCGCAGAGGAGTATCGAGACATGGAAGCAACCATCGGCGGACCCTTTCCCAAGAGCGATTCCGCCCCGGAGCGCCGCTACGGCTTCTTCAACGTCATTTCGGATCCGCGCACCTATGGCGCGCTGCTCTACATGCTGTTGTCGCTGATCACCGGCATCTTCTACTTCACCTGGACGGTGACCGGCATCGCGCTGTCCCTCGGCCTCGCCATCCTCATCATCGGCATTCCGTTCGCGCTGCTGTTCATCGGTTCGATCCGCGTGCTCAGCCACGTCGAGGGCCGCATCGTGGAAGGCTTGCTCGGCGTGCGCATGCCGCGTCGCCTGCCGCCGGCAACCGCGGCCGACGAGACCATCTGGGCGCGCATCAAGGACGGTCTCAGCGACAGCCGCACCTGGTCGTCGATGTTCTATTTCCTGCTCAAGCTTCCGCTCGGCATCGCCTATTTCGTGATCGCGATCACCGGTCTGAGCGTGTCCCTCGGGATCACGGCGGGCTCGATCTATGCGCTGATCACCAATGATGCCGGTCACATCCGCGTCGACGACGTGCCCTGGCTCGACCACCTGCTGCACACCGCGCCCGGCCTGATTTTGTTCGCGCTGTTCGGCGTGCTGCTGTTCTTCGTGGTGCTGCACATCGCGCGCGGCATCGGCTGGCTGCACGGCCGCATCGCGGAAGTTCTGCTGGTCAGGCTCTGAGCGACAACTCGGGGCGGCTCAAATACCCGCCGGGAACACCTTGGAATGCTGGGCGCAGACGCGCGCGATCGAGTCCACGGGGTTTTCGGTGAAGCCGCTCTTGGGATAGGCGCAGAAGAGCACGAAGGATTCCTGCTCGCACATTTGTTGCCAAAGGTGCTCCAGCCGCACCGTCGCGGCGCAATGGCCCTTGGCCCACATGACGGCCACCATCTCGCCGAAGGCGCGGACGCGACGGCCGCCGCGTCCGGCGCGGGCGAGAATCCCGCGCACCATGGTTCTGAACTTGTCCTGCTCCGGCCAGCCATCCACCATGAACTGGGCAAGCGTTTGCTCGGCATCCAGCAACAGCAGATCGTCGTCCTCGATCGCTGCGTCGGCATCCAGGCCGTCGGCGTCCAGACGGCCTTTGAGTTCGTGCAGATGGTTGGGCGTGGCGATGACCACGGCGCCCTCGTCCTGCCTGAGCGCGCCGGCGACAAAGCCGGTGAGGGTATCCATGAACACGTCGTCGGCTTCATAGACCTGGACGAAATGCTCGCAGGCCGACATCTCGGCCCAGAAGGCATGTCGCTCGCTCATCGTCCCGTCATCTTCTCCAGCGGTTTGCCGCTCGACGGCTCTTCGACGAAGAAGCTGAGCCGCTCGTCGGCGAGCTTTTTCCACACGCGCGCGAGGCCCTCGTAGCCGCCCTTGAGATCGACCGTCGATGCGCTGGCGGCCGCGGCCAGACATTCCTCCGCGCGACCCTGGAACTCACGAACCTTTTTCATCCACTACTACTCTGTGCTGTTCCTTGAAGATGGGACCGGGGACCGGCCCTTGCGCCGAATTAACGCGGAAAGATGAGAAATGATGCACCCGCCCTTTGCCGGTTTTCGCGGGCGAACGCGCCACGTCGCCGCAGGGCCGAAGCGGGACCGTTAACGCCACCATCGTTAACCCCCTCGTAAGGGTTGACGGCCGTAATAGCCCTTGCGCTATAAGGCCTTGCTGCCGGTTCGCCGGGCGCAGACGACAATGTTGACCGGGGGACTTCCGGTCGTCCGCATTCAGGAGCCGACGTGGACTTTCGCAGCCCATCGCCAGCCAGCAGCGCAACACGCGTCCTCTCCACCACCGACGGCCGCTGGGCCCTTGTCAGCACCTCGCTGACCGCCTTGATCGCCGGCACCATCGCCTGGCTCGCCATGGGAACGACGCCGCCGCTCAAGCCCGCGCTGTCGCCGCGCAGCCAGACAACGTTCCTGCCCTATCAATTGTTCCAGCGTCTCGCCGGATCTTCCGGTTCGCTGGCCTCGCTGGCGCCGCTGCCGCAGGCCACCAAGCCGACGGCCCCCGTGGTGCAGCAGCAGACCGAGAGCGAGCAGGACGCGGCGCCCACCATCGAGACGCGCACCATCACCATGGACCGCGGCGACACGCTGGCCGGTGCGCTCGAAGATGCCGGCATTTCCGCCGAGGACGCGAACGCGGCGGTGGCCGCGCTCGGCAAGGTCTACAATTCGCGCAATCTGCGCGCGGGCCAGCCCTTTGGACTGACCTATGAGACCAAACCGCAATCGGTGGACATTCCGGCGACCGCGAGCGACGACGGCGATACCGTGGCGGACACGGCCGGCACCGCGGCGCAGGCGCCGATCGCCAAGCTGATCTCGATCGCGTTCTCGCCTTCGGTCGAGCACGAGATCAATATCGCGCGCGACGACAGCGGCGTCTTCGGCGCAACGGATACGGTCAAGAAGCTTGAGGCGCATATCCATCGCGCCGGCGTCACCATCGAGGGCAGCCTGTATCTCAGCGCCATGCGCGCCGGCATCCCGGCCGACGTCGTGGTCGAGATGATCCACATGTTCTCCTACGAGGTCGACTTCCAGCGCGACATCCGGCCCGGCGACACGTTCGAGGTGTTCTACGACTACTACTACACGCCCGACGGCCAGCCGGCCCGCAACGGCAATGTCAAGTTCGCCACCATGCATCTGCGCGGGCGCACCCTGACGCTCTATCGCTGGCAGCCCGATGCCAACGAGCCGGCCGACTATTTCGACGCCCATGGCCAGAGCGCCAAATCGATGCTGATGAAGACGCCGGTCGACGGCGCGCGCATCACCTCCGGCTTCGGCATGCGCTTCCATCCGATCCTGGGCTATACCCGCATGCACAAGGGCGTCGATTTCGGCGTGCCGTGGGGGACGCCGGTGATGGCGGCCGGCGGCGGCACCATCGAGGAAGCCCATTGGAAGGGCGGCTACGGCAATTTCGTGATGATCAATCACGGCAACGGCTATGAGACGGCGTACGGCCATCTCTCGCGCTATGCACCGGGCATCCATCCGGGTTCGCACGTGCATCAGGGCCAGGTCGTCGCGTTCAGCGGAAGCACCGGGGAGTCGACCGGACCGCATCTGCACTACGAGATCCGCATCCATCACACGCAGGTCAACCCGCAGACGGTCAAGGTCGCGCGCGGCCGCATCCTCGCCGGCCGCGAGCTTCGCGAGTATCAAATCCAGCGTCTGCACACCGACGCGTTGATCGCCGCCATGCCGCTCGAGACCAAGGTCGCCGACATCTCGACCGACTTGCGGCAGGCCAAGCTCAAATAGATTGTGCGCCCCGCCGATGAAGCGCGCGAAGCGCGGTACCTGAAGTTCAAGGCGAAAAATCCGCAAGTTCCATTCTCGCGCTATCTCATGGAGCGGCAGTACCGCAACATGCGCAAGGGCGATCAGGCGCCGTCGGGGGCGCTTCGTATCGCGCTCGGCAGCCCTGACGAATTCTGGCAGTCCGGGCGGGCCAAAGCCGAAAAGCTGATGGCCCGCGCGGAGCTTGCACCGTCGCACAAGGCGATCGAATACGGTTGCGGCAGTCTTCGCATCGGCGCCCATTTCATCCGCTTTCTGAAAGCGGGACACTTCCTGGGCCTGGACGTCATCGACGGCTTCTACGAACTCGGCAAGCGCGCGCTCGGGCCGGAGCTGCTCAGCGCGAAATCGCCTCGCTTCCATGTGATCGACGCCGCGGGATTGGCGATGGCCGAAGCGTTCGATGCCGATGTCGTCTTCAGCAACGTGGTTTGCGTCCATGTCCATCCCGACGAGACCGCCGAGTACTTCCGCAACTTGGCGCGCCTGGCCCACAAGCCGGGTGCGCGCCTGCTGTTCAACGCGCACATCTCGGACGTGCCGTTGCGTTTCGAATTCGATGGCTGGTCCTGGCCGATGGCGTTCTACAAGAATGCGCTCGAGGGCTTTGCACTGGTGCGCGCCGAGCTCGGCCGTCCCAGAATGCAGGACGGCGTCCAGACTGCGCCGGTCGATTTCGAATTCAGAAGGCCGTCCTGCGACCAATTCGCCTGATCGCCGCCCGCGATCTCGATGCCGAGCGGCCAAACGCGCTTCTTTAACGGAGCGCGAAAATGCGTTATCTTCGCGCTTGCCGGGAAACAAAAAGGGGCCGCCCGTGACCACGACCGTCTATTTCGCCACCAATCGCGTCATTGCCGGAAATGCGGGCGACTACCGCAATTACGGGAACGGCATCGTCGCGCCGACCGACCCGACCGCGGTGACCTATGGCACGGCCTTCGTCGAGGACGCCAACCTGACGGCCGACACCGTCGGCGCCATCACCTCGATCCAGGACATCTCGAAGGGACATTTCTCGGCCGCCGCAACGGCCGATCTTTCGAATCCGGGACGCAATCTGCTCGTCTTCCTGCACGGTTTCGACAACAGTTTCGAGAACGCGATCACCCGCGCGGCCTTCAATCAGCAATGGTTCCAGCAATCGGGCGCGGCGGCCGCGAACATGACGGTCGTCGCTTTCTCCTGGCCGTCGCTGGGCAAGCTCCTGAGCTTCCCGATCCTGCAGGAGGATTATCTTCGCGATCAGACCAATGCCGGACAATCGGGCCCGCACATCATGCGCTTCTTCGCCAATCTCGAGCCGATCATCAAAGCCGCGCGCGCCTCGGGCCGGCGCGTGTTCCTGCTTGCCCATTCGATGGGCCACTACGCGCTGCAGGCGGCGGTGGAGAGCTGGTTCCTGCATGGCCAGGGCGTGGCAAATCTCTTCGACCACGCCTTCCTTTGCGCCGGCGACGAGCGCTTCGATACGTTCGGCTATCCGCCGCCGGGACGGCTGAGCGACCTCAAGCAGCTCGCCAAGCGCATATCGATATACTACAGCACCAACGATGCCGTGATCGGCTTAAGCGGGGTGATCAATTTCATCCGCCGCCTCGGCCACGAGGGCCCGCAGAATCTCCACGACGCGACGCTGTTCCCCCCGGCGCAATACCGCATGGTGGATTGCTCGTCGTTCAACGATTACGACCGCGACTTCCAGGGCTCGCACCAGTACTACCGCCGCTCGCCAAAGGCCCGCACCGACATCGCCGGCGCGATGGGGGCGTAGCCACTAGTGTCATTCCCGGCCGAGCGTGGCCCCAGTGTCATTCCCGGCGAGCATCGCGTGCGGAGCACGCGGTGCGAGGGAAGGGAACCCAGGTAGATAGACTTGTTTCGGACTTTCCACCTGGGTCCCCTTCCCCTCGCGATGCCGGTCGCATCGCGAGGCCGGGGATGACAATTTGTGCTTAATGCACCGCCCTGCTCGGCGCTTGATCGAGATCGAGGTCGTCCGGCGCGGCGGCGAACTCGACGCCGTTGATCGTCAATCCGCTCTTGCCGGCGCTCACCTTGATCTTCGAGCCGTCGCTGATCTTGCCTTCGAGCAGCATCTGCGCCAGCGGGTCCTGGAGCCGCTTCTGGATCACGCGCTTCAGGGGCCGCGCGCCATAGACCGGATCGTAGCCGGCATTGGCGAGCCATTCGCGCGCCTTGGCGTCGAGGGCGATCTCGAGCTTGCGGTCGGCGAGCAGTTTCTGCAGACGGCCGATCTGGATATCGACGATCCTGTCCATGTTGGCGCGCGAGAGCCGGTGGAACAGGATGATCTCGTCCAGGCGGTTCAGGAACTCGGGCCTAAAATGCGCCCGCACCGCCTGCATCACCTGCGCACGCGCCTCGCGCGTCTCTTCGCCGCTTAGCAGTTCGGTGCCGAGATTGGAGGTCAGGATGATCACCGTGTTCTTGAAGTCGACGGTGCGCCCCTGCCCGTCCGTCAGCCTTCCGTCGTCGAGCACCTGGAGAAGAACATTGAAGACGTCGTGATGCGCCTTTTCGACCTCGTCGAACAGGATCACCTGATAGGGCCTGCGCCGCACCGCTTCGGTGAGCACGCCGCCCTCCTCGTAGCCGACATAGCCCGGCGGCGCGCCGATCAGCCGCGACACCGCGTGCTTCTCCATGAACTCGCTCATGTCGATGCGCACCATGGCAGTGTCGTCGTCGAAGAGGAATTCAGCGAGCGCCTTGGTGAGCTCGGTCTTGCCGACGCCGGTGGGTCCTAAGAACAGGAACGAGCCGATCGGCCGGTTGGGGTCCTGCAGGCCGGCGCGCGAGCGGCGCACCGCATTGGCGATGGCGCGCACCGCTTCGTCCTGGCCGACCACGCGCTTCTCAAGCGAGCTCTCCATGTGCAGCAGCTTCTCGCGCTCGCCTTCGAGCATCTTGTCGACGGGGATGCCGGTCCAGCGCGAGACGACTTGGGCGATATTCTCCGGCGTCACCGCCTCGTTGACCAGCGCGGCGCTGTTCTTCTCGTCGATGGCCGCGATCTGCTTCTCAAGACCCGGGATCACGCCGTAAGTGAGCTCGCCCGCCTTGGCGAAGTCGCCGCGGCGCTGCGCGATCTCGACCTCGGCGCGAGCACGGTCGAGCTGCTCCTTCAGGCTCTGCACGCTCTGGACGGACTTCTTCTCATCCTGCCATTTCGCGGTCAGCGAGGCGGATTTCTCTTCCAGCTCCGCCAACTCGTGCTCGAGCGTGCCAAGGCGCTCGCGCGAGGCCTTGTCGCTTTCTTTCTTCAGCGCCTCGCGCTCGATCTTGAGCTGGACGATGCGCCGGTCGAGTTCGTCCAGCGCCTCGGGTTTGGAATCCACCTGCATGCGCAGCCGCGATGCCGCCTCGTCCATCAGGTCGATGGCCTTGTCGGGCAGGAAGCGGTCGGCGATGTAGCGGTGGGAAAGCGTCGCCGCCGCCACGATCGCCGCATCGGTGATGCGTACGCCGTGATGGACCTCGTATTTCTCCTTCAGGCCGCGCAGGATCGAGATCGTGTCCTCGACCGTCGGCTCGGCGACGAAGACCGGCTGGAAGCGCCGCGCCAGCGCCGCGTCCTTCTCGACATGCTTGCGGTATTCGTCGAGCGTGGTGGCGCCGACGCAATGCAGCTCGCCGCGCGCCAGCGCCGGCTTCAAGAGGTTGGAGGCGTCCATCGCGCCGTCGGCCTTGCCGGCGCCGACCAGCACATGCATCTCGTCGATGAAGAGGATGATCTTTCCGGCCGCGGCGGTGATCTCGCCGAGCACCGCCTTGAGCCGCTCCTCGAACTCGCCGCGGAACTTGGCGCCGGCAATCAGCGCCCCCATGTCGAGCGCCATCAGCCGCTTGTCGCGCAGGCTCTCCGGCACGTCGCCGTTGACGATGCGCAGCGCCAGGCCTTCGGCGATCGCGGTCTTGCCGACGCCGGGCTCGCCGATGAGCACGGGATTGTTCTTGGTCCGCCGCGACAGCACCTGGATAGTGCGCCGGATCTCCTCGTCGCGTCCGATGACGGGATCGAGCTTGCCGGTGCGCGCCGCCTCGGTCAGGTCGCGGGCGTATTTCTTGAGCGCGTCGTACTGGTTCTCGGCGGTGGCGCTGTCGGCGCTGCGGCCCTGGCGCAGATCGGCGATCGCCTTGGCGAGGTTCTGCGGCGTGACGCCGGAATCTTTCAGGATCTTGCCGCTCTGGGTGTTAGAGGCGAGCGCGAGCGCCAGCAGCAGGTATTCGGCCGTGACGTAACTGTCGCCGGCCTTCTTTGCCGCCTGCTCCGCCGCATCGAACAGCCGCGCGGATTCGGGCGAAAGATAGACCTGGCCCTGGCTGCCCTCGACCTTGGGGAGCTTGGCGAGCGCGCGCTCGACGCCGTCGCGCACCTGCTCGGGACGGCCGCCTGCCGCCGCGATCAGGCGCGCGGCCAAACCTTCCTCATCGTCGATGAGGACCTTGAGCAGATGCTCGGGGGTGAACTGCTGGTGGTTGGAGCGCAGCGCCAGCCCTTGGGCCGACTGCATGAATCCGCGCGCACGCTCGGTGAATTTCTCGACGTCCATGGGGTCCTCTCAAGCACAAATCCCCAGCCCCATTTTGGCTGCCAAGGACTCGTCCGGACCCTATGTGTGGTGGGAAATCCCCATTCGCAAGGGGGCAAATGCGCGTCGCCCTTCGAGGGCCGCGTGCCGCGGCCGCCTCAGGGTGACGCGCCGCTACCGATTTGATTGAGAAAATTCGTCATCCTGAGGTGCGAGCCGAAGGCGAGCCTCGAAGGATGACGGTCACGCTCGTTGCCTATTCCTCGCCGTCGTCTTCGTCGTCGCCGACCAGACCCGCGGCGCCGTCGACCAGCGAGAAGGACGGACCCGGTGCCGGCTGCGGCGTGCCGGGAAGATAGGGCTGGTCGCCCGCGCCTTGCGGCGGACGATAGCCGCCGCCATTGCCGTTGCCGGCCGCGCCGGCCTGCTGGGCCTGTTGCTGCTGGTAGAGCTGCTGCTGCGCCTGGGCCGCGCTCAGGATTCGGAAATAATGCTCGGCGTGTTGGAGATAGTTTTCGGCCATGACCCGGTCGCCCTGGGTGTTCGCGTCGCGCGCCAGCTGGAGATACTTCTCATAGATATGCGCGGGCGTGCCGCGGACCTTCACGTCCGGACCGTTGGAGTCGTAGCTGCGGTTCGGGTTGTAGGAGTTCCCGCCGCCTCCTCCGCTGCTGCCACCTCCGTTGTGGCCGTTATGCGTGCCTTGCGGCCTGCGGCCGCCTCTGCGTGAGCGTTTCACCTCAACCCCTTTTGCAAATCTGCGATACAGCGCGCGGCCACGGCCGCAGGCGGCTTCCCTCTAGGACCAGGCTTCTGGTTCGTTCGCGAGGCGCCCCTGGAAATCCCGGCGCCTTTGACCGGCAGCGGGTCCTCGCCTCCCCACGAAGGCCGAAACTAGCGATTCCAGCGTGTAGTTCCAACTGTTTTCTCGAACCGGTTCAGGACTTCCGTCCTACGGCGCAGCGCGGGTTTCCAGCCAAATCGGGCACAATCCCAACCAGCCGGCGGCCCATCATGGCGCTCAAGGCGTCTGCCTGGCTCGCGCCGATCTCGAAAAACGCCAGCCCTGACGGCTTCAGCAGCCGGGCCGAAAGCGTCACCAGGAGACGATAGGCCTCTAGCCCGTCCTCTCCTCCATCCAACGCCTCAAGCGGCTCAAAGAGCCTTACCTCCGGCGCCAGGGACGCGATGTCACCTCTGCGTATGTAGGGAGGGTTGGCGAGAATTCCATCGTAGGAACCCGCAGCCTGCGCGAAATCCTGGGCGATCACACGGCAGCGGCCGCTCAAGCCCAGCTTCTCCAGATTGGCGCGGCAATAGGCGAGCGCGGCTTCGGACCGCTCGACGGCCGTGCCGGTGGCGTTGGGGTACTCGCTCAGCGCCGCCGCGATCAGGCAGCCGCTGCCGGCGCCGAGGTCGAGCAGCGCGAGCGGCGCCGATTTGTCGGGAAAGGCGCGGACCAGCTGCTCGATCAGAGTTTCGCTCTCAGGCCGCGGCACGAGGACGCCGGGCCCGACGGCGAAATCCAGGCTCCAGAATTCCCTGTGGCCGGTGATGTAGGCCACTGGCTCGCGCGCGATGCGGCGGCGGATGAACGACTCAAAAAGACTCTCCCTCTCCCCCACGGACGTGGGGGAGAGGGTTTTTGTGTGCGCATGCTCCCACAAGACACGCGCAACGAGGCGCGGATAGTCTACGCCCGCGGCGCGCAATCGCTCGGTCACGTCTCGGAACAGCTCGGGCGTGGGGGTCAATTCACCGCTTCCAGTTCGGCCAGGCGCTCGGCCTGATCGGCGGTCACGAGCGCATCGACGATTTCGCCCAGGTCGTCGCCGGAGATGATGCGGTCGAGCTTGTAGAGCGTCAGGTTGATGCGGTGGTCGGTGACGCGGCCTTGCGGGAAATTGTAGGTGCGGATGCGCTCGCTGCGATCGCCCGAGCCCACCATGCTCTTGCGCGCGCCGCTGCGCTCCTTGTCGAGCCGCTCGCGCTCGATTTCATAGAGCTTGGCTTTCAGCAGCTTCATCGCATGCGCCTTGTTCTTGTGCTGCGACTTCTCGGTCTGCTGGGCGACCGCGATGCCGGTCGGCAGGTGGGTGATCCGCACGGCGCTCTCGGTTTTGTTGACGTGCTGGCCGCCGGCGCCCTGCGCGCGGAAGACGTCGATGCGCAAATCCTTGTCGTTGATCTGGATGTCCACGTCCTCGGCTTCGGGTAGCACCGCGACGGTCGCCGCCGAGGTGTGGATGCGGCCGCTGGCTTCGGTCACCGGCACGCGCTGCACGCGGTGCACGCCGCTCTCGAATTTGAGCTTGGCATAGGCGCCGGCGCCGTTCACTTCCAGCACCGCGTCCTTGATGCCGCCGAGATCGCTTTCGCTCCTGTCCATGATCTCGGTCCTCCAGCCCTGGAGCTGGCAATAGCGCTGATACATCTCGAGCAGATCGGCCGCGAACAGCGCCGCCTCGTCGCCGCCGGTGCCGGCGCGGATTTCGATGATGGCCGAGGAATTGTCGGCGGCGTCCTTGGGCAGGAGCTTGAGCTTGAGATCGTGCTCCTGCTCGGCGAAGCGCTTCTTGAGTTCGGCGCGCTCCTCTTCCGCCAGCGCGCGCATCTCCGCGCCGCTCGCGGGATCGGCGATCAGCGCCTCCGTATCCTCAAGTTGTTTGGCGGTCTCGCGATAGAGTTCGACCGCGGCGACGATCGGCGCCAGTTCCGCATGCTCGCGCGAGAGCTTGACGAACTGATTGCCGGCCGTGCCCGAAGACAGCTCCGCCTCCACCGCCCGAAAGCGGTCGATCATGCGTTCGAGGGGGGCTGCGGGAATCATGGCATGACCTTACCTCCCCCTTGCGGGGAGGTCGGAAAACTTTGAGCGGCGCGTGCGCGCGCGAAGTTTTCCGGGTGGGGGGACCCTGCAAGCGCCCCCACCCGAAAAATGCTTCGCATTTTTCGACCTCCCCGCAAGGGGGAGGTGAAGTGAAGACGTCATCGCTACTGTGCCGGCTCGAGCACCTTGCCGCGTTCGGCCTCGATGCTCGCCGCCTTCTTCTCGCAGAGCTCGACGACGTGGTCGACGAGCTTGTCGTTGTCGAGGCGATAGGCGGGCTCGCCGTTCAGATAGATCTGGCCGTGGCCCTTGCCGGCGCCGCCGCCGGTGAAGCCGAGATCGGTCTCGCGCGCCTCGCCCGGCCCGTTCACCACGCAGCCGATGATCGAGAGCGTCATCGGCGTGGAAATGTGCTTGAGCCGGTCCTCCAGCAGGCGAACCGTCTCGATGACGTTGAAGCCCTGCCGCGCGCAGGAGGGACAGGACACGATATTCACGCCGCGATGACGCAGGTTGAGCGACTTCAGGATATCGAAGCCGACGCGCACCTCTTCCACCGGATCGGCGCTGAGCGAGACGCGGATGGTGTCGCCGATGCCGCTCCACAGCAGCATGCCCATGCCGATCGACGACTTGACGGTGCCGGAGATCATCCCGCCGGCCTCGGTGATGCCCAGATGGATCGGGCAGTCGACTGCGTCGGCAAGCTGCTGATACGCCGCCACCGCGAGGAAAGCGTCCGAGGCCTTCACCGAAATCTTGTATTCGCGGAAGTCGTTGTCATCCAAAATCTTTGCGTGATTGAGCGCGCTCTCGACCATCGCTTCCGGGCACGGCTCGCCATAGCGCTCGAGCAGCTCCTTCTCCAGCGAGCCGGCATTGACGCCGATGCGCATCGAGCAGCCGTGATCCTTGGCCGCTTTGACAACATCTTTCACGCGCTGTGCCGAGCCGATATTGCCGGGATTGATGCGCAGGCAGGCAGCGCCGTTCTGCGCCGCCTCGATCGCGCGCTTGTAGTGGAAATGGATGTCGGCCACGACCGGGATCTGCACGGCCTTGGTGATCGCCTTCATCGCCTTGGTCGCGTCCTCGTCGGGACAGGAGACGCGCACGATGTCGGCGCCGGCTTCCTCGATGGCGCGGATCTGGTCGATGGTCGCGCGCGCGTCGCCGGTGATGGTGTTGGTCATGGTCTGCACGCTGATCGGCGCGTCCCCGCCGACCGGCACCTTGCCCACCATGATCTGCCGGCATTTGCGACGCGCGATGTCGCGATAGGCCCTCAGGCTCATGACTTAGCCCTGTCTTCCGTTGAAGCGGTCGGCGATGGCCTGCGGATCGAGCGACAGCGACTCGCCCACCTGCCCGTCGCGGCCCGCGGACCCCATCGCCACGCCGTCGAGATCGATCTCGATGGAACCGGCGTTCGAGGTGGTCAGGGTCAATCCCACCTGGTCGGGCACGAGGTAGGTATCGCCCGCATTGAGCGCGCGGTTCATGTAGATCGTGCCGTCCGCGCCCTGCACCAGGATCCGCGCCGTCTGCTTCATGCGAAGGATAACGCGCGCGTTCTTGTTGAGTTGGCCATAGACCTTGCCCTGCGGCAGCGTGACGGGAGCGGCAGCCGGGGCCTGGGCGGACAGCGTGGCCTGGCTCCCCTGGCTTTGAGGCTGACCCGTCGCCGCCGGCGCGCTGCCGGCACCGTCTGCCGGGGACGTGGCGGGAGAAGCGGGCAGCGTCGGCGCCTCATGGACCACGGTCTTCGGAGGCGGCCGGTCCACAGAGGCGCGCGTGCCGGGGGCCGCGGGCGTGTTCATGTATTTGTCCGCCGCCGGCATCAGCAGGTGGTAGGCGCCATAGGCGAAGAGCAGGAGCACGACGGCGGCCACGATCTTCCAGCCTTGCGGCAGGCGGCGATGCTCATCCTCGTCGATGACGGTGATGGTAGGGGTGGAATCGTCGGTGCGGCCTGCGATCTGCGCCTTGAACCGCTCGATGCAGGCGGTGGCATCGAGGCCCAGATACTCGGCATAGGTGCGCGCGAAGCCCACGGCATAGGCGCGCCCGGGAAGCGCCTCGATGCGGTCTTCCTCCAGTGCCTCCAGGTGGTCCTTGCGAATCTTGAGGGCCTTGGACACCGAGGCGAGGTCGTCGCCCCGGCGCAGCCGCGCGGCGCGAAGGTCCTGTCCCACCGTCTCCAGGGGGGCATCGGCATCGCCGGAAATCTCCCGCAAATGGATGCGGCGCTTGTTCTGGCCGCCGCCCTCTTCGATGGTCAGGTGGGAAACTTTCGTCATGCCTCAGCCATATGCCCTTGAGTCTGCAACTTAACTGGAAGACCCGCCCATAGACAATTGGAAAACCTTAATCTTTGCCTATTTGATGGCGACGCCGCGCTCCGCCGCGAAAGCCGCCAGCCGCGTTCTCAGGCTTCCATCGGTGCGGCTGCACAGCTTATCGACGAACTGCGACACTTCCCGCAAGTCCAGGCTCTGTATCATCATCTTCACCGGGCCGATATTCACCGGCTGCATGGACAGCGTGCGCAGGCCGAGCCCGATCAGCGCCATGGCATCCAGCGGCCGCCCCGCCATCTCGCCGCACAGCGAAAGGTCGCCGGCCTGCTCGCTGGCGCTCTGCACGATCAGCCGGATCAAGGTGAGCGCGGAGGGGTTGAGCGGGTCGTAGCGCCGGGCCACGCGCGGATTGGTGCGGTCCACGGCGAAGACGAACTGGAAGAGATCGTTGGAGCCGATGGAAACGAAATCGGCGCTGCGCATGATCTGCGGCAGCATGAAAGCGAGCGCGGGAACCTCGAGCATGGCGCCGACGCGGATCTGCTTGGGCTGCGGCAGTCCCAGCAGCCGGGCGCGTTCAGTCTCGCGGTCGATCAGCGCGCGCGCCTGGTTGAACTCGGCGACGTCGCTCACCAGCGGCAGCAGGATGTTGAGCACCCGCCCGGCCGCCGATTGCAGCAGCGCGCGCGCCTGATAACGCAGCAGCGCCGGCCGGTCGAGCGCGATGCGGATCGCGCGCCACCCCAGCGCCGGATTGGCTTCGCGTTCCCAGCGCGCATAGGGCAGCACCTTGTCGCCGCCGAGATCGAGCGTGCGGAACACCACCGGCTTGTCGCCGGCGGCGTCGAGAACGGCTTTGTAAAACGCGATCTGATCGGAGAGCCGCGGCATCGTCTCGCCGATCATGAACTGCAGCTCGGTGCGGAAAAGGCCCACGCCGTCGGCTCCGGACTCGCTGAGATGGGGCATGTCGAGCAGCAGGCCCGCATTCATCATCAGCCTTATATGCACGCCGTCCTTGGTCACCGCCGGCATGTCGCGGATGCGCGCGAAATGCGCGACGCGATGCGCCCGAAGCTCGCGCTTGGCGGCGTAAGTCCGCACCATGCTGGGCTGCGGGCGCAGATGCACTTCGCCCGTCTCGCCGTCGACGAGGATCGTGTCGCCGGCGCGCGCGGCATCGCTGACGCCCACCGCGCTGCTCGCCAGCGCCAGGCCCATCGAGCGCGCCACGATCGCGACATGCGAGGTCGTCGCCGCTTCTTCGAGCACCAGGCCGACCAGCTTCTCGCGTCCGTAGTCGAGCAGCTCCGCGGGCCCCATGGCGCGCGCCACGATCACCGCGTTCTCCGGGATGTCCTGCGCGGGATGTTGGTCGCCGTCGCCTGCCAGATAGCGCAGCAGCCGGCGCGCCAGGTCGTCGAGATCGTGGGCCCGCTCGCGCAGCAGCGGATCGCCCAGGCGCTGAACGCGCAGGCGCGTCTCGTCCTGCACGCGCTCGACGCCGGCCTCGGCCGTCAGCCCGGTGCGCACCGCGTCGCGCATGCGCTGGCGCCAACCCTGATCGTAGGCGAAGAGGCGATAGGCCTCGATCACCTCGCGGCCTTCGCCGGTGAGATCGAGCTCGCTCGAGTCCAGCATCGAGTCGACGGATTCGCGCAGCCGCGCGATCGCTTCTTCGAGGCGCTTGAGCTCCTCCTGCGGATTGTCGGCGATCATGCGCTCGACCTTCACGCGCGGCTCGTGCAGCACCACCTGCCCCACCGCGACACTCTCCGACAGGCCCTCGCCCTTGAAGCTCAGCGGCCGGTCGGGGCGCAGCTCCGGTTCGTCGAGCTCGGCGATATTGAACAGCCCGCCCTGCGCCACGACCTCGGCCAGCACCATGGCGACGGTCTGCAGCGCCTCCACTTCCTCTTCCGAATAGAGCACCGCGGCGCGGTTCTGCACGGTGAGCACGCCGAACACCTGGCCGCCGCGCACCACCGGAACGCCGAGGAACGACTTGTAGGGGTCCTCGCCGGTCTCCGGCCGGTAGGAGAAATGCGGATCGGCCGGCGCGTCGCTCAGGTTCACCGGCTCCGCCGTCTCGGCGACGAGGCCGACGAGGCCCTCGCCTTCCTTGAGACGCGTCTTGTGGACCGCGCCGCGATTGAGGCCTTCGGTGGCGAAGAGCTCGAGATATTTGCCCGCGCGCCTGAGATAGATCGAGCACACTTCCGCCACCATGTTGGTGGCGATCAGCGAGACGAGCTTGTCGAGGCGGTTCTGCGCGCTGATCTGTTCCGCCATGATCTCGCGCAGGCGCCTGAGCAGCGTGCGCGGTCCGGTGGCGGTGAGCGCGGGCATCAGCGCGGGACCATCCTCCCCCGTTTACGGGGGAGGTGTCGCGCGACGCGCGACGGAGGGGGGACGTGCCCCCCTCGCCGCTTCGCGGCACTCCCCCCGCACGCGGGGGGAGATCGATCGGATGCAAATTTCGGCATCATGCCGTTTCCATTTCATAGGCCGAATGCAGCGCGCGCACCGCAAGCTCGACATACTCCTCGGCGATCAGCACGCTGACCTTGATCTCCGAGGTCGAGATGACCTGGATGTTAATGCCTTTCTCGGACAGCGTGCGGAACATGGTCTGGGCGACGCCGGGATGCGCGCGCATGCCGATGCCGACGATGGAGACCTTGGCGACGTTCTTGTCCGAGGTGATGTCGCGGAAGCCGATGGCCGGGCCCGCCTTCTCGATCACCGCGAGCGCCGCCGCCAGATCGCCGCGGCCGACGGTGAAGGTCAGATCGGTCTTGCGGCCGTCCTCCGACACGTTCTGCACGATCATGTCGATGTTGATGCCCGAGTCGGCGAGCGGGCCGAAGATCGCCGCGGCGATGCCGGGCCGGTCGGGAATGCGGTGCAACGTGATCTTGGCCTCGTCGCGCGAATAGGCGATGCCGGTAACCGGTTTCTTTTCCGCGATGTCTTCCTCGTCGCAAAGCAGTGTGCCGCCCGCTTCGGGGGCGAACGTCGAGAGCACGCGCACGGGCACGCGGTGCAGCATGGCGATCTCCACCGAGCGCGTCTGCAGCACCTTGGCGCCCAGCGACGCCATCTCCAGCATCTCCTCATAGGCGACCTTTTCGAGGCGGCGCGCCTTCGACACGATCCGCGGATCGGTCGTGTAGACACCGTCCACATCGGTGTAGATGTCGCAGCGGTCGGCCTTGAGCGCGGCCGCCACGGCCACGGCGCTGGTATCGCCGCCGCCGCGCCCGATGGTCGTGATGCGCCCGTCCGGGCCGACGCCCTGGAAGCCGGCGACGACCGCCGTTTCTCCCGCCGCGAGGCGCCGGTTCAGCTCCGACGGCTCAATATGGGTGATGCGCGCGGAGGCGTGCAGTCCCGAGGTCCGGACCGGAACCTGCCAGCCCAGCCAGGAGCGCGCGGGCACGCCCGCGGCCTGCAGCGCGATCGCCATCAACCCGGCCGAGACCTGCTCGCCTGCCGCCAGCACCGCGTCGTATTCGCCGGGATCGCAGCGCTCGGACAGTTCGCGCGTCCAGGCGATGAGCTTGTTGGTCTCGCCCGCCATCGCCGAAACCGTGACCGCGACGTGGTGGCCGGCGTCGACCTCGCGCTTGACCAGTCCGGCGGCATGGCGGATGCGGTCGAGATCGGCGACGGAGGTCCCGCCGAATTTCATCACGATCTTGGCCATGCGTTTGCTTTGATCCCGGCTTTGCGGCCATACATAGACGGCACCGCACCAAGGCTCAACGCCCGAAGCCGCCGAGATGACCGACAGCCTTTCCACCGTCGATGCCGCGGAGATCGCGAAGTTTTCCGCCCTGGCCGACCAATGGTGGGACCCGCAAGGCAAGTTCGCGCCGCTGCACAAGTTTAACCCCCTGCGCCTATCGTTCATCCGCGACACGGCCACGGCCCATTTCGGCCGCGACGCGCGCGCATTGGCGCCGTTCGGCGGATTGACGCTTCTCGATATCGGCTGCGGCGGCGGGTTGTTGTCGGAGCCGATGGCGCGGCTGGGTTTCGCCGTCCTGGGCGTCGACGCCTCCGAGAGGAACGTCAGGACCGCTGCCGCCCATGCCGCCGCCAGCGGCGCGGCGGCCCGCTACCGCGCCGGCACCGCGGAGGAGCTGGCGCGCGAAGGCCTGTCCTTCGACGCGATCCTGAACATGGAAGTGGTCGAGCATGTCGCCGACCTGCCCGCCTATCTTGCGGCTTGCGCCAAGCTCTTGAAGCCCGGCGGGCTGATGTTCGTCGCCACCATCAACAAAACGTTAAAGGCGCTGGCGCTGGCGAAGATCGGCGCGGAATACGTTCTCGGCTGGCTGCCGCGCGGCACCCATGACTGGACGCGCTTCGTGCCGCCCAAAGAGCTCGACGCGATGCTGACGGCGAACGGGCTCACGGTCCTCAAGACCCAGGGAGTCGTCTTCGATCCGCTGTCCTGGTCGTGGATACTCTCGAGCGACACCGACGTGAATTACATGGTGGTGGCAACGCGTAGTGAATAATCATCCTCCCCCGTTTACGGGGGAGGTGCCGAGCCGAAGGCGAGGCGGAGGGGGCCCGTCGCTTGCTCCCCCTCCCCGCCCTGCGGGCGGACCTCCCCCGTAAACGGGGGAGGATTCAGGCGTAGCGGCTAGGACAAGCCCGGCCGCGACGAAGTAGATAGCAAAAGGGAAAATGCGGCGAACTTAATTCGCCTCTTCCAAATCCGGCGGCAGCGGGGCGACGTCGATGCCTTCTTCGACGAGTTCAATCGCGTCCTTGACGCTCGACTCGCCGTAGATCTGGCGCTCTTCCGTCTCGCCGTAGTGGATCTTGCGCGCCTCCTCGGCGAAGCGAGGGCCGACATACTCGGCGTTGTCCTGGACGTATTTGCGCAAGCCCGTCATGAACTGGCGCATCTTTCGCAGTTCCTGAGGCGCGATGAGATCGGCCTTCTTCGTGCCCGCGACGGAGGGCGCCATGATCGCCTTCTCCACCTTGCGCGAATTGCACGACGGACAGACCAGCTTGCCGTCGGCAGCCTGTGCGTCGAACGCGGCGCTGTCGCGGAACCAGCCTTCGAACTCATGCCCTGTGCGGCAGCGAAGATTGTAAACGATCATTCGCCGCCGCCGAGGTCGAAGTCCCGGTCGTGAGCGAGACTGGGCACACGCGAGCGCGCGGCTGCCGAGGCCTGCGGATCGATGTCGGCGACGATGACGCCGGGCTCCGTCCCCGCTTCCGCGAGCACCTCGCCCCACGGCGCGACGATGAGCGAATGGCCGTAGGTGCTGCGACCGTTGGCATGCGTGCCGCCCTGCGCCGGCGCCAGCACGAAAGAGCCGTTCTCGATCGCGCGCGCCCTCAGCAGCACATGCCAATGCGCCTTGCCCGTCGTCTCGGTGAAGGCCGACGGCACCGTCAGCAGGAAGGCGCCGGCTTTGGCGAGCCGGCGATAAAGCTGCGGAAAGCGCAGGTCGTAGCAGATGGTTAATCCGACGCGTCCCCAGGGCAGATCGGCCGTCACGGCGCGCGCGCCGCCGGCGACGGTGTTCGACTCGCGATAGCTCTCGCCCGCGCCGGGATCGGTATCGAAGAGATGGATCTTGTCGTAGCGCGCTGCGATGCGCCCCTTGGGATCGATGAGGAAGGAGCGGTTCGCGGTTTTGGCTTCGCTGACCTTGATGGCGAGCGAACCGATCAAAAGCCAGATCCCGAGCTCCTCCGCGAGCTGCCGGAACGCGGGCAGCGCCGGATCGGCGTCTTCGGGATAGCTCCTCTCGATCTTGGCGCCGCCATCCGCCGCCATCAGCGTGGTGTTCTCGGGCGTCGCCACGAACTGCGCGCCCTGGCCCTTGGCCTCGCGGATCAGCGCCGAGGCGGCGCGGATATTCTCCGCCACGTCGTCGGACGAACGCAGCTGGACGCAGGCGGCGCGGAAAACCGTCATGACGCCAGCAGCGGATCGAGCTCGCCCGCCCGGTCGAGCGCATAGAGGTCGTCGCAGCCGCCGACATGGGTGTCGCCGATGAAGATCTGCGGCACGCTGCGGCGGCCGTTGGCCTTGGCTTCCATCTCGTCGCGGGCGCGGCTGTCCATGAAGATGTCGATCTCTTCGATCTGGGCGCCCTTCTTCTTGAGCAGCGACTTGGCGCGCACGCAATAGGGGCAGATCGGCGTGGTGTAGATGCGGACCTTTGACATACGCGAGGCTCTCGCAACCTGTAAGAATCGACGCGACACTTTTGTTGCACTCTCTATATAGCCGCCGGACCCGGTCGCACAACGCGTGCCAGCGCCAGGACGTGCACTTTCCCAGCGCCTGCGTGCTTGAGAGCACGGGCGCAGGCCTCCACCGTGGCGCCCGTGGTAAACACGTCGTCGATCAGGAGCACGCAGCAGCCCTTGAGCGCGGCGCGCGCCTGCGGCGGCACCCGGAAAGCGCCGCGCATGTTGCGCCGGCGGGCCTTGGCCGAGGGCATGTCGCCCTGGCTGGGCGTGGGCCGCGTCCGCTCCAGCAGCAGGGCCGCGACCGGCTTCGCGCACAGCCGGCCCAGCTGGCGCGCCAGCTCCGCCGACTGGTTGTAGCGCCGCCGGAACAGCCGCGTGCGGTGCAGCGGCACGGCCGCGATGACATCGATTTCATCCAGCAGCCCGGCGCCGCTCCGCGCCAGCCAGCGCGCGAAGCCGGGGACGAGATCGAGCCGGTCGGCATGCTTGAGCGCCAGGATCGGCGCGCGGCTGTGCTCGTCATAGCGCATGACGGCGCGGGCGCGGTCGAAGGCCGGAGGCCTGGCGACACAGCCGGCGCAGCGCGTGCCCGGTCCGGGATCGAGCTCGAACGGCAAGCCGCAACAGGCGCAGCATGGCCCGTCGAGGAACGCGACCTGTTGCCAGCAGCTTGGGCAGAGACTGCCCGCCTCGCTGACGATGGTCCGGCAGCCGATGCAGAGCGGCGGAAAGAGGAAATCGAGCACGCTTCGCCCGGCGTGCCGCAACCCGCTCTGCAGGATCGTCCCCATGCTGCTAGTATAGCGCGGTGAGCGCACCTCGCATCTTCGATCATCGGGCCCGGGCGCTGCGCCTGGAGCGGGCGCAGCGGCTCGACGGCGACCGGTTCCTGAGACGGGAAGCGGAAGAGAGCATCGCGGCGCGGCTGGCCGCCATCCATCGCGGCTTCGAGCGGCGGCTCGCGGTCGACGACATGGACGCGCGCGAGGTGGTCGAGGCCGAAGACGGCGCCTTCGATCTCGTCACCAGCGTGCTCGCGCTGCATGCGGTGAACGACCTTCCCGGCGTGCTCGTGCAGATCCGCCGCAAGCTGAAGCCGGATGGTCTGTTCCTGGGCGCTTTGTTCGGCGGCGAGACGTTGCGCGAGCTGCGCGCGGCCTTCGCGGCGGCGGAAGCGCAGACGCTGGGCGGCATCAGCCCGCGCGTGGCGCCGTTTGCCGACGTGCGCGATCTGGGCGGATTGCTGCAGCGCGCCGGCTTCGCGCTGCCCGTGGCGGACATCGAACGCACGCAGGCGCTCTACCGCGACATCGCGGCGCTGGCGCGGGATCTGCGCGCGCACGGCGAAACGAACCCGCTGACGGAACGCAGCCGGCGGTTCCTGCGCCGTTCGACACTCGCCTCGCTGCTGGAGAATTATCCGCGCCAGGATGGAAAGCTGCTCGCGACCTTCGACATCGTCTATCTGAGCGGCTGGGCGCCGCATGAGAGCCAGCAGAAACCGCTGCGCCCCGGCAGCGCCCGCACCCGCCTGGCCGACGCGCTCGGCGTGGAAGAACACTCGGCCGGCGAAAAGACGCGGCCTTGAATAGGCAAATTTTGCCGTACGTGTAAGACCCAATTTCGCGTGACCTCTGGTTGTGACATCTTCCCGCTCGATTTGGTGGGAGATGCCACCGTGCCTAATGAGCAAAGCCGTAGGCACGGTGGATCAGACGATGCTCGGGAAGACGATTCAAACCGTTGCTTTGGTGGCGCTCTTGGCGCCTCTGAACTCCGATTGCCGCGCCGACCTGCCGAAAGTGTCCGCATTCATCGAACAGGTCCGCGTCGAGATTTTGGGCCAGATCGGTCGGGTGCGGGAGGACCTAAATGCCGACGAGGGACGCAGTCCATGACCGAAGCTCAGAAAGCGCACGAAATGGCTTTGTACATTCGCAAATTCGCGCACGAGTCCGAATTGCCCGGCTATGCCGAAATGCTCTCCCGGGTGGCGGACGATCTGGATTTGCGAGCGACGGAGCTCAAATACCGCCAACTGCACCAGCAGCCGCTCGCCGCTTAAATGCATGCAAGCCCTGGCCGCTCGTGCTCTGAGGGGACGACCTGAAAATATTTTCCGCCGCTTGTTGCGATACACAAATTCGCAGGCGTCATCTTTGTTCGGCTATAGACTTCAATGACTTGTGCGCGAAATTCGAGGCGGAAATATTTTTCGTGACGCCCCTTGAACCGTCACGGTCGAATCCCCATTTCCGCTAAATCCCCACACTTGCGAGAAGACGAAAGCGAGGCCGCAAAGCCTCGATGGACATCCGCGCTCGAGGGCCCGCGAAAAAAAATCGCAACCGGTTCGCGGCGGAGCTATGCCCGGGTGACAAACCCAATTCGTCATGGCCGGGTCGGGCCGGTCATGACGGAATTGTGGACGGGAGTTGAACCTCGATTTCGATCGTTTTCGCGACAGGCTACTGCTTGGGCTTTGCGGTCCAGGCAGCCGACACCGCAGGCGGAAGGGAGCGGAGCCTGCTGACGAATGTGGCCACCTGCCATGCATCCTTCTCGGGCATGTGCTGGTTCGCGCCCATCGCCGAATAGCGCACGCCGAATTTGACTGCGGCGTAGGTCTCTTCGGCTGTGAGCGTGGGCGGAGCCTTCCCGAATTGCGGCGCGCGCGGATAAAGACCGTTGAAGCCCCAGCCGTGTCTGCTGAAATCGCCGTGACAGCCTGCGCAGGTATTCATGTACGTCGTCAGACCGGCAGCGAGTTCGGCATCGCTGCCCGCCAGCGGATCGTGCAATCCGCTCGCACGGCGGCGCAACGAGGCGTGCAATGCGGCTTGCCCGATCGCCGACTCCCATTTGGGCGGCGTGCTCGTGGCATCGGACGAAAGCAGGCCGGCGACGGCAAGAACAAATATGCAAACGGGAAGAAGGACCACGCCGCCAAGGAAGGCAATCATGGGAACGACAAAGGATTTGGAGGCGATCTGCATTCAAGTCCCCCGACATGCGCGTGGAGGACGATAGAATTGGGTTTGTGCGAAGTCGCGTCACGAAGCCGTGATTCTTGGCGCGAGAAGACAATTACTTGTCGCCGCCGGCTCTTGGATGGACGACGTGCCGCCCTACAGGAACGGCACGATCATCTGTTCGAAATAGGTCTTGATCGTCTGGCCGATGGTGGTGGCGGCGACCACGATGGTGATCGAGATCAGGCTCGCGATCATCGCGTACTCGATTGCGGTCGCGCCGCGCGTGTCGTTCACAAGAGATCGCGCAGCATCGGCACCAGCGGCAGGTCGGCGGGCGGCATCGCATAGCCGGCCATGTCCTTCGGCTTGACCCATTTCAGTGCCGTGTGCTCGCGCGGCTGCGGCGTCCCCTGCCAGCGGCGGCATACATACAGAGGCATCAGCAGATGGAATTCGGGATAGGAATGGGAGGCGAAGGTGAAAGGCGCGAGGCACGCTTTCTCGACCGCTATGGCCAGCTCCTCCCGCAATTCGCGGATAAGAGACTGCTCCGGAGTCTCGCCGGGTTCGACCTTGCCGCCGGGAAATTCCCATAGTCCACCCATCGCCTTGTCCGGAGGACGTTGGGCCAGGAGGACCCGCCCGTCCGGATCGATCAGCGCGCACGCCGCCACCAACACTACGCGCACGGACATGCTCTCGTCTCCGATCTTGCGCCGCCACAGCTAAAGCGGCGTTAAGAAATTCGTTCGACTACGAACGATACGAGCCGTTGATGTCGATATAGCCATGGGTGAGGTCGCAGGTCCAAACCCGTGCTGTGCCCTTGCCGAGCCCCAGATCGACGGCGATCTCGACGTTGCGGCCCGAGACGGCCTTGGTCGCGGCGGCCTCGTCGTATTTCGCGGCGCGCGCGCCGTTCTCGGCGACGATCTGCTTGCCGAAGGAGATCTTGAGGCGGTCGCGGTCGGCGGGTTCACCGGCCTTGCCGACCGCCATGACGATGCGGCCCCAATTGGCGTCGCCGCCGGCGATGGCGGTCTTGACCAGCGGCGAGTTGGCGATCGAGAGCGCGACCCTTTTTGCCGAGGCGTCGGACTCCGCGCCGCTGACATCGATGCGGATCAGCTTCTGCGCCCCCTCGCCGTCCTTGACGACCTGGAGCGCGAGATCGAGCAGCAGATCGTCGAAGGCGCGGCGGAATTCGCTCAGGCGCTTGTCGCCTGCCTTCGCGATCGCCGGATGATTGGCGCCCTTGCCGGTGGCGAAGGCGAGCAGCGTGTCGCTGGTGGATGTGTCGCTGTCGACGGTGATGGCATTGAAGGAATTCTGCGTGCCGCTGGCCAGCAACTCCTGGAGCAGTGTTGCCGGCAGGCGCGCATCGGTAAAGACGAACGCCAGCATCGTCGCCATGTCGGGCGCGATCATGCCCGAGCCCTTGGCGATGCCGTTGATCGTGACCTTGAAGCCGTCGATGGCCGCAGTGCGGGTCGCGAGCTTGGGAAAGGTGTCGGTGGTCATGATCGCTTCGGCGGCGGCGCGCCAGCCCGCGGCCGACCCGCTTTCCGCCAGCGACGGCAGCAGGCGCACGATCCTATCCGCCGGCAGCGGCTCGCCGATGACGCCGGTGGAGGCGAGGAACACTTCGCGCGCGTGGCAGCCTGCGATCGCCGCCATGGACTCCGCGACGCGCCGTGCCGCTTCCGCCCCTGCCTTGCCGGTGAAGGCGTTGGCGTTGCCGCTGTTGACGACGAGCGCGCGCGCGGTGGCCGAGGCGAGGCTGGCGCGGCACCACTCGACCGGCGCGGACGCGGTCTTCGAGCGGGTGAACACGCCGGCGGCCTGGGTCCCCGCCGACATCACCGCGACCAGAAGGTCGGCGCGGTCCTTGTAGCGGATCTGGGCTTTGCCGGTCGCCATGCGGATTCCGGCGAGCGGCGGCAGGGATTTGAGGATTTTCGGCGCCAAAGGCGAGATGGCCGGCGCCGCTTTGAGCGCGCCGGACGGCCCTTTTTTCGCTTTGACAGCCATGCCCGTTCCCGCAGGACAACCGCGCCGATGTGGCCGGAATCGCCTGAATTGACAAGGGGGTGGCCGGTTCTTATGTCTCCCCGGCGGCCCTTGCGCCGGTAGTCCGCCGGCCGGCCCATTTGGCCCAAATCTCGAGGATTTCATGCTGGGTTTCAGTGCCATCGCACAGCGATTCTTCGGTTCGTCCAACGAACGCAGGATCCGTCCCATGATGGCGCGCGTCGCGGGCATCAACGCGCTCGAGCCCCGGTTCCAGGCGATGAGCGACGACCAGCTGCGGGCCATGACGGCGGCCTTCAAGGAGCGGCTCGCCAAGGGCGAAACCCTGGAGGACATCCTGCCCGAAGCCTTCGCGGTGGTGCGCGAGGCCGCCAAGCGCACCCTCGGCCAGCGCCATTTCGACGTGCAGCTCGTCGGCGGCATGGTGCTGCATGAGGGCAATATCGCCGAGATGAAGACCGGCGAAGGCAAGACCCTGGTCGCCACCCTGCCCGTCTATCTCAATGCGCTGGCCGGCGAAGGCGTCCATGTCGTCACGGTCAACGACTACCTGGCGCGCCGCGACGCCGACTGGATGGGGCAGATCTACCGCTTCCTGGGCCTCAGCGTCGGCTGCATCGTGCACGGCCTGACCGACGACCAGCGGCGCGAGAGCTATGCCTGCGACGTGACCTACGGCACCAACAACGAGTTCGGGTTCGACTATCTGCGCGACAACATGAAGTACTCGATCGCGACGATGGTGCAGCGCGGCCATTCCTACGCCATCGTCGACGAGGTGGACTCGATCCTGGTCGACGAGGCGCGCACGCCGCTGATCATCTCCGGCCCGACCGAGGACCGCACCGAGCTCTACCGCAAGGTCGACAGCCTGATCCCCAGCCTCCGCCCGCCGAGCAAGAACAAGATCGTCGACAAGAGCGGCAAGGAAGTGCCCGAGGACAAGGGCGACTACGATCTCGACGAGAAGCAGCGCCAGGTGACGCTGACCGATGCCGGCAACGAGCACATGGTCCAGCTGCTGCGCGAGGCGGGCCTGCTCGACAATGGCGATCTCTACGACATCGAGAACATCGCGGTCGTCCATCACGTCAACCAGGCGCTCAAGGCGCACAAGCTGTTCCAGAAGGACAAGGATTACATCGTCAAGAGCGGCAAGGTGATCATCATCGACGAGTTCACCGGCCGCATGATGGAGGGCCGCCGCTTCTCGGAAGGCCTGCACCAGGCGCTCGAAGCCAAGGAAGGCGTCGCCGTCGAGCCCGAGAACGTGACGCTGGCCTCGATCACCTTCCAGAACTATTTCCGCCTCTACGAGAAGCTCGCCGGCATGACCGGCACCGCGCTGACCGAGGCGGCGGAGTTCATGGACATCTACAAGCTCGACGTGCTCGAGGTGCCGACCAACCTGCCGGTGATGCGCGTCGACGCCGACGACGAGGTCTACCGCTCCTACGAGGAGAAGAACGAAGCCATCATCGCGCTGATCGAGGACTGCCGGAAGCGCGGCCAGCCGGTGCTGGTCGGCACCACCTCGATCGAAAAATCGGAGCACCTCTCGGATCTGCTCAAGAAGCGCAAGGTGGCGCACAACGTGCTCAACGCGCGCTATCACGAGCAGGAAGCGATGATCGTGGCGCAGGCCGGCGTCTCGGGCACCGTCACCATCGCCACCAACATGGCCGGCCGCGGCACCGACATCCAGCTCGGCGGCAATTTCGACATGCGGGTGAAGACCGAGCTCGGCGGCGAGCTCGACGACGCCCAACGCGCCGCGCGGATGGAAGAGATCCGCGCCGAGATCGCGGCCGACAAGGAACGGGCGCTCAAGGCCGGCGGCCTCTACGTCATCGGCACCGAGCGGCACGAGAGCCGGCGCATCGACAACCAGCTGCGCGGCCGTTCGGGACGCCAGGGCGATCCCGGCGCGTCGAAATTCTTCCTGAGCCTGCAGGACGATCTGATGCGCATCTTCGGATCGGACCGCATGGACGCGATCCTGGTGCGGCTGGGCCTGAAGGAAGGCGAAGCGATCACCCATCCCTGGGTGAACAAGGCGCTGGAGAAGGCGCAGCAGAAGGTCGAAGCGCGCAATTTCGAGATGCGCAAGAACATCCTGAAGTTCGACAACGTCCTCAACGACCAGCGCAAGGTCGTGTTCGAGCAGCGCAGGGAGATCATGTCGGCCGACGACGTGAGCGACCAGATCGCGGAGATGCGGCTCGAGGTGATCAACGAGCTCGTCGAGCGCCACATCCCCGAGCGCGCCTATGCCGAGCAATGGGACGCCGCGGGGCTGGCGGTGGAGATCGAGAAGATCTTCGGGCTGGAGCTGCCGGTCGTCGACTGGACCAAGGAGGAAGGCATCGCCGACGAGGAAGTGCGCGAGCGCATCCACAAGGCGGTGGAGAGCCGCGCCGCCGAGCGCGCGGCGAATTTCGGCCCCGAGATCATGCGCTATGCCGAGAAGGCGGTGCTGCTGCAGACGCTGGACCACAATTGGCGCGAGCACATCGTCAATCTGGACCATCTGCGCCAGTATGTGGGCCTACGCTCCTACGGCCAGCGCGATCCGCTCAACGAATACAAGAGCGAGGCCTTCACCCTGTTCGAGGGCCTGCTCAGCAAGCTGCGCTTCGACGTCGTCGGCCAGTTGATGCACATCCGCATCAATGTCGAGCCGCCGCCCGAACTGCAGGAGCCGGAGCAGCGGCTGCTGCATGCCTCGCACATCAATCCGACGACGGGCGAGGACGAGGTGCAGCAGGCGGCGTTCGATCCGCGCGCGCCCCGGCCCAAAGACCTGCCCGTCGATCCCAACAATCCGCAGACCTGGGGCAAGGTCCAGCGCAACGCGGCCTGCCCCTGCGGCTCGGGCCGCAAGTTCAAGCACTGCCACGGTGCGCTGGTGTGAGGCGGCTGGTTTCTCGCAGTTGCCAATGGTTACACTTTTGTTAGTCTCCGCCCCCTGATTTCGAAGGGGAATTTGCCATGCGTTTCATCCGTTGTGCCGCGCTCTGTGCGGCAGGGCTTGCGTTCGCCATCGGCCCTACCAACGCCGAATCCATTCGTGAGAAGACCCAGCGCAAGGAAGCCGACATTCCAACCTGTGCGCGCAATCTCGGCACCATCGCGATCCGCGAGCCGGAGCGCAATTGGTGGACCGAACTCAATCTTGCCTCACCGGAAGTGCTGCTCAAGGTGTTCGTGCGCAAATCGGGCTGCTTCACGCTGGTCGACCGCGGCAAGGGCTTCGAGATGGCGCAGCAGGAGCGTGCGCTGGCCTCCGGCGGCGATCTTCAGCAAGGCTCCAATATCGGCAAGGGCCAGGTGAAGGCGGCCGATTACATTCTCGTGCCGGACATTGCATCGAAGAACGCCGATGCCGGAGGCGTGAACATCGGCGGCATCCTCGGCGGCTTCGTCGGCCATGGTGCGGGCGCGATCCTGGGCGGCCTCAACCTGCACAGCTCGACCGCGGACGTCGTGCTTTCGATCGTCAACGTGCGTACCAACGAAGACGGACCGATCGAGCAAGGCCATGGCACCAAGACCGATCTGGGCTTCGGTGTGGGCGGGGGTTGGGGAACATGGGGCGGTTTCGGTGGCGCGGGCGTGACGAGCTACACCAACACCGAGATCGGCCAGGTCGTGACCCTTGCCTATATCGACGCGTACACAAAGCTCGTGAATGAAATGGGCGGCATGCCGTCAGCGGCGGAGGGCGGCGCCTCCGCACAGGCGCCCGGCCAGGCCGTGACCATGACGCGTCCCGGCCGCATGTACACGACCTCCTCGCCGGACAGCAAAGTTGTGCGCGCGCTTTCGGCCGGTGCGATGCTCTATCCGACCGGAAACAAGGAGGGCGCGATGTGGGAGGTCAAGGACGAGCTCGGCAACGACGGCTGGGTTTCGTCGATGTCCTTCGAGCTTGCGAAATAAGTCGCCGAAATCCCTGGGCGGAAGGCGGCCGCATGACCGCCTTCTTCCGAGGACGATCCCTGCGGCTCTGGCCGGGCGGTCTATTCTCCTATAACGTGAATGGCGTCGAATTCACCTGCAGGGGACGGGATGCCCACGCCGCCGCGCGATTATCGCCTGATCAATGCCTGCATCGCCGCCTATGGCATCGCCGGCGGCACGCTCGATCCGAAAACGCCGGGCTATGACAAGATAGGGCTCAAGGCGCCTCCCAAATGCTTCGTCGCCGGCGACCAGGCCATCGACGCCTGCTTCGTCGGCGAGACGACCGACGACTGGGCTGTGCTGGCCTTTCGCGGCACGCTACCCCCGGGACCGGGCAAGGATCCGCTCGATTGGATTCTCGATTGGCTCCAGGATTTCCAGATTGGTCCCGTGCCATGGACCGTCAACGGCAAGCAATTCGGGATTGTAGAAGGCGGATTCGCCCGTGCGATGCTGGCGCTTTGGCCCTCCATCAAGGGCGAGCTGGACAAGATCGATTTGAATTCGAAAAAAGGCCTGTGGATCACCGGCCACAGCAAGGGAGGCTCGCTGACCGGGCTCGCCGCGTCGCTCGTGCGGGCGGCCTACCCGAAGACGGCGCTGCAAATCGTAGCCTTCGCGCCGGCGCTGACCTATGGCCAGGATTTCAAGACGACCTACTACGCCGAAGGACTGGGCAACGCGACCGTGCGCTACCAGAACGAATGCGACATCGTCCCCTTCCTGCCGCTCATCCTCAGCGGCGCGGCCTTCGGGGCGGTTCTATGGGCGTTCGGCAAGACGCCGCATCTGGACCAGATCAAGCTGCTGGAATACGACGCGGTGGGGACGCTCAACTACATCAATTTCGACGAGGCCTCGAAAAGATACAACATCGAACAGGACGCCGTCGGACAGGCCGCCAGCGTCGAGGCCTTGGGAGCCGCCATTCTGGGCCGTCGCTTCGACACGATCGTCTCCGCGCATTCCGGCTCCGGCGGCTACCTGAAATGCTTCGGGATCCCCTGATCCGAAGAGGTAGTCTGGTTCGCTGAGAATGCGTACAAAGGGGGCTCATGGCCCCCTTTTCCGTTGGAGCTATTTCGTGACGCCATTCAAGATCGACATTCCCCAAGCGACGCTCGATGCCATCCGCGCCAAGGTCCGCGCCTATGAGTGGCACGAGATGCCGCGCGGCGCGGGGCTGGAGAGTTCCTGGGCCTACGGCGCCAATCTCGATTACATGAAGGCGCTCTGCGCTTATTGGGTGGAGAGTTACGACTGGCGCAAATGGGAAGCCGCGCTGAACCGCTACCCGCAATTCAAGGCGCGGGTCGAGGACATCGACATCCACTTCTATCGTATCGACGGCAACGGGCCGCCGCTGATCCTTTCCCATGGCTGGCCTGGGTCCGTGTTCGAATTCCTGCATGTCATCGACGCGCTGGCGAAAGACTTCACTATCGTGGTGCCGTCACTGCCGGGCTACGGCTTTTCCGGCAAACCCGCGCGGCCGATCGGTCCGCGCACCGTGGCGCGGCTGTTCGACACGCTGATGAGCGACGTGCTGAAGCTGCCGGACTACATCGCGCAGGGCGGCGATTGGGGCAGCGCGATCTCGGGCTGGATGGCCTATGAAGGCAAGGGATGCCGCGCCGCGCATCTCAACATGTTCGGCTGGCGCTCGCCCGGCGTCGGTCCCGAGACGAAGGAAGAAAAGGAATATGCGCTGCGCGCCGCGCAGCTGTTCGAGATGGAGGGCGCCTATTTCCGCGAGCACACCACCAAGCCGCAGACGCTCTCCTATGCGATGATGGACTCGCCGGTGGGTGCCTGCGCCTGGATCGTGGAGAAATTCCACGGCTGGTCCGACACGCGCAAAGGCTTCGAGAACGTCTACACCAAGGACCAGCTGCTCACCAATGTGATGATCTATCTGGTGACGCGCACCTTCAACACCGCGACCTGGCTCTATCGAGGCCTTGCGGAGGATTTCACCGGCACGCCGGTGCCGCCCAAGACGCGGATCGAGAAGCCTGTCGGCATCGCTGCGTTCCCGGTCGATCTCATCCCCTTCCCGCCGCGCTCGCTGGTCGAGCGCCACATGAACGTGACGCATTGGACCGACTTCCAGGAAGGCGGCCACTTCGCCGCGCTGGAACGGCCGGACGATCTGGTCGCCGATATCCGCAGTTTCGCGAAATCATTGGGGTAGCCATGGCCGAAGTGCACGGTTTCGTTCAGGACAAGTTCGCCGGCGTTCGCGCGGCGTTCGAAAGCAATTTCGACAACGGCGCGGACATCGGCGCATCGGTGTGCGTGACGCTGAACGGCGAGACGGTGGTCGATCTGTGGGGCGGCCATGCCGACGCGGCGCGCACGCGCCCTTGGGCGAAGGACACCATCGTCAACGTCTATTCCACCACCAAGACGATGACGGCGCTGGTGGCGTTGATGCTGGCGGATCGCGGCGAACTGGATTTCGACGCGCCTGTTGCGAAGTACTGGCCCGAGTTCGCCGCCAACGGAAAGGCGTCGGTCAAGGTCTCGCATCTGATGAGCCATTCGGCCGGCCTGTCGGGCTGGACGGAAAAGCTCGCGAAGCAGGACTTCTACGACTGGGAGAAATGCACCGCGCTGCTCGCCGCCCAGGCGCCGCTGTGGGAACCCGGCACCGCGCCCGGCTATCACGCGCTGACACAAGGATATCTCGTGGGCGAAGTCATCCGCCGCATCTCGGGACGCACGGTCGGATTCGTCTTCCGCGAGGAGATCGCCACGCCGCTGGGCGCCGACTTCCACATCGGCCTGCCGGCAAGCGAGGATGGGCGCGTCGCCGAGCTGATCCCGCCGGAGCAGCGGCTGGATTCCGGGCAGCAGACCCAGATCCAGAAGGTCACGCTGGGCAATCCCGGCATCGACGTCAGCGAGACCAGGACACGGGCCTGGCGCGGCGCGGAGATTCCGGCAGCCGGCGGCACCGGCAATGCGCGTTCGGTGGCGCAGATCCATGCGATGCTCGCCAATGGCGGCGTCGCGATGGGGCGCCGGTTTTTGTCGGAAGCCGGTTGCCGTCGCGCGCTCGAGTTGCAGATCGAAGGCCGCGATCTCGTCCTTGCCGTACCCGTGCGCTACGGCATGGGATTCGGCTTGCCGGGCGAGATGTTTCCCTGGCCGCACGCCAACGCGATGTTCTGGGGCGGTTATGGCGGCTCGCTCGCCATCGTCGATTTCGAGGCGCGCGCGACATTTGCCTACGCGATGAACAGGATGGTCGGCACCACCACCGGCGACGCCCGCGGCGGCGCACTCGCCATGGCGGCATTTATGGCGATGCGGGGGTAGTCTCCAATCCCTAAACCGTCATCGCCCGCTTCATGCGGGCGACCCAATTTTCATTCGCGCGAAAAATAGGTCGCCCGGACAAGTCGGGCGATGACAAGTAGGAAGGGAAGGAATCGAGTCCCCCTCACACCAGATTCCGCCCCATCGCCAGGAATTTCTCGCGGCGCTGGCGGCGCAGGTCGTCGCCGGGGATGGGGGTCAATTCGGCGAGTGCCTTTGCGATCTGCTCGCCGACGCTCATGATCGCTTCCTGCGGTGCGCGATGGGCACCGCCCACGGGCTCGGAAATGATGCCGTCGATGATCTTGAGATCGAAGAGATCCTGCGCGGTGATGCGCAAGGCGGTCGCCGCTTCCTGCGCGCGGTCGGCGTTGCGCCACAGGATCGACGCGCAGCCCTCCGGCGAGATCACCGAATAGATGGAGTGCTCCAGCATATAGACGCGGTTGGCGGTGGCGATCGCCAGCGCGCCGCCCGACATCCCGTCGCCCACGATGGTGCAGACGAACGGCACGCGCAGCTCGAGGCCGGCCTGGGTCGAGCGCGCGATGGCTTCGGACTGGCCGCGCTCCTCCGCCGCGACGCCGGGATACGCGCCCGAGGTATCGACCAGGGAGATCACGGGCAGCCCGAAGCGGCCCGCCATGTCGAACAGGCGCTGCGCCTTGCGGTAGCCCTCGGGCATCGCCATGCCGAAATTGTGCTTGAGGCGCGATTTGGTGTCGTTGCCCTTCTCGTGGCCGATGATCGCGACCGCCCGGCCGCGAAAGCGCGCCAGGCCCGCGATGACCGCTTGGTCCTCGCCGAACAGACGGTCGCCGGCGAGCGGCGTGAACTCGTCGAACAGGTGGCTGACATAGTCGGAGAAATGGGGCCGGTTCTGGTGCCGCGCGACCAGCGCCTTCTGCCACGGCGTCAGCTTGGCATAGGTCTCCTTGACGAGCTGGTCGGCGCGGGCCTGCAGCCGCGAGACTTCGCCGTCGATGTTCATCGTCGGGTCGGCGGCCGCGAGCTGGCGCAGCTCGACGATCTTGCCTTCAAGCTCGGCGATCGGCCGTTCGAAATCGAGAAAGGCGTGCATGGAGAGGGGTTATATCCCAAAAGGGCCGGGAAAGTGGCGAAGACCTTCCCTTCTGTCAACATTGGTTCGCCGCTGCGGGCGGAAGGGAGCTGTCCGATGGCGCGTGACAAGGCTTCGCGCAGAGCCGAAAATGCCCCGCTCTGAAAGCGGGGGGAACAGATGGCCGGTCGAGTGTTGCTCTTGATCCTGGGTCTGCTGAACGTGCTCAACGGCGTCTTCATGCTGGCCGCGCCGGGGGCCTGGTTCGCGATGGTTCCGGGCGTGGCCGCGACCGGCGCTTTCAATGCGCATTTCGTCTACGACGTCGGCATGGCGTACCTCGCCAGCGGCATCTTCCTGGCGTACGGCTTTCGCGGCGGACGTACTGCCGCCATCGTCGCCATGACCGGCGCGATCTGGCCGGTGCTGCACGCGCTGATCCACATCGATGGCTGGCTGACAATGGGCTTTCCGCGCGACAGCCAGGTGGCGACGTCCGAAGTGGTCGGCGTGGTGGTCTTGAGCTTCCTCGGCGCCGTCCTGGCTTGGATGCGCCTGCAGCGAGAGCGGGCATGATCAAATATCTCTTGCATCGCATCGTCGCGCGCATGGAGCGCCGCTACGATTACGATGCGACCTATCTGCACGAGCTGGTCGACATTTCCCCGTCCGCCGCGCGCCGCTATGTCAAGGCGCAGACGGCCGGGCGCTGGCAGGGACCGGCGCCGCGCGACGCGTGGCATGCCGCCGCCATCGGCGGGGCGCTGGTGGAGGATTGCGGTCCCTGCGTGCAGATCGCCTCGGATATCGCGCTCGAAGCGGGGATGCCGCCGGCGACGATTGCGGCGCTGCTCTCGGGCGCGGCCACCGATCCCGATGCACAGCTGGGCTTCGATTATGCCCGCGCCCTTCTCGCCGGCGGCGAGCGGTTCGAGGAATTGCGCGACGCCGTGCAGAAGCGTTTCGGCAAGCAGGGGCTCGTCGCGTTGTCGATGATGGCGATGTACGCGCGCAATTTCCCGGTGCTCAAGCGCGCGCTCGGCCACGCCAAGGCGTGCCGGAAAGTGCGCGTCGGGAGCGCAGAGGTGGCGGTCGCACAGGAGCTCAAGGCCGCCTGATCTACTGCGGATTGGCGATCAGGTACGGGAAGCCGCCGTTGACGCCTGCATTCTCGGACCAGATGGTCGCATCGAATCCGCTCGGGAGTCCGCTCTGGAATTGCGCGGTCGTAAGGCCGGTGACGCCGGGATAGTTCGTGTTGTTGCCGACGCCGTGGCTTTGCCCGCTGGTCTCGACGTCCCAATAGGTGTCGGTCAAATCGTTCGGCCCCATGTCGTTGCCTATGAGGCCGCCCACCGCGTTGCCGGAGCCGCTGGAGACGGCGCCCGTGGCATAACAATCGGCGACGGGCGCATCGTTGATGCCGATGAGGCCGCCGACGGTGGAGTTCACGCCGCCACCGACGAACCCCGTCGCATAGGAATTGTCGACCGGATGCTGGCCCTCGTTGTCGCCGACAAGGCCGCCGGCCACGCCGTCGTCGCCGACGGTCACGGTCCCGGTCGCGAAGGAGCCGGTGATGCGATAGACGCTGAACTCCGTCGAACCGACCAAGCCGCCGGCGATCCATCCCTTGTCGCCCGCGACCTTCGCGCTGGAAGACGAATTCTCGATAAGCCCTCCATCGAGAAAGCCGACGAGGCCCCCTGCGCCATTCGCGGCGCTGGTGCTGTCGCCCTTGCCCGTCACCGTGCCGGCGGCGCGAGCGTTGCTGACTGTACCGCCGCCCAGCAGGCCGCACATGCCGCCGACGAACGAGCCCGGCGCGGCGGCGACGCTGCCCGAGACGCTGACATCGCTCACCTGCACGCAGCCGCCGGCCAGCAAACCGACGGTCCCATTCGTGCCCGTCGATTTGACGCTGGCATGATCGAGGTGGAAGTGGCGGACCGCGCCGACCTGGTAAAACAGTCCTACATGCACGCCCCGCAGGGAGACGCTGATCTTGAGGTTCCTGATCGTGTTGCCCAGGCCTTCGAAGGTGCCCTGAAATATCATGCCCGGGTCGGTGGGATAGATCCCATCGGGCCCGGCATCATAGTCGCGCACCAAGGCGATATCCTTCGTCGGGTGCTGCGTGACGGAATCTGTCAGCTGCGAGATATCGGCGACCAGCGCGTAATCGTCGCCGTTGATGACGAGATCGCTTGCCGTATCCAGGAACGAGATTTTTCCCTTGCCGGCAAACGCGAAATTCGAGTCGGACGACGTGTCGGTGTCGATGGTCAGGGCACTGGTGCCGTTGACAGCGATCGGCTGCTTGACGATCAGCGCGCGAAAGGCCTCCAGCGTGAGCCGATGCGTGCTCGACCACGCGACCGCTGCCGAGACCACGATGTCCTTGGAGCGCGAGGTCGACTGGACCGCGATGTCTCCTGACGCGAGCATCGCCGTCAGCTCGTCGGCATTCAACACGCCCCGTGCGGAAGTCGTGGTGCAGAGGCCCGCGGAACAGGAGACATTGTGCGTCGGCGCGGCCGATATGGTCAGCGTGGCCTCGGCTCTCGATGCGGCGCAGGCGAGCAGAACGATCCCCAGGGAGAGACGGCGCGGCATGCAATTCCCCGTGAAGGCCTGGGCGAACGCTAGGTTGGCCTTGCGGCAGGTTGCAATGGCCTCGCGCTCATTTTATCGCTTTATGACCGGCTGCCGGGATCGATTTACAAGGGAAACCACATGGCCGACGCTCCTCAGGACGACCGCCAGCAGAAATTCTCCGGCACCCAGGACGTGCGCGAGGCGCACCGCTTCGATGTCGCAAGGCTGGAGGCCTATCTCGCCGGCAGGATCGAAGGCTTCCGGACCCCGCTCGAGGTCCGCCAGTTCAAGGGCGGGCAGTCGAACCCGACCTACCAGTTGGTCACTCCGAACCGCAATTACGTCCTGCGCCGCAAGCCGCCGGGAAAGCTGCTGCCGTCCGCCCATGCCGTCGACCGCGAGTACCGCATCATCTCGGCGCTCCATCCCACCGGCTTCCCGGTCGCCAAGCCCTATCTGCTTTGCGAGGACGAAAGCGTCATCGGCACGATGTTCTATGTGATGGATTGCGTCGAGGGCCGCATCTATTGGGGACCGCTGCTGCCGGACCAGTCGCCCAGGCAGCGCGGCGAGATCTACGATGCGATGAACGAGACCTTCGCGCGGCTGCACAACATGGATTGGCGCAAGCTGGGACTGGAGGATTTCGGTAAGCCCGGCAACTATGTCGGCCGCCAAGTGGCGCGCTGGACCAAACAGTACAAGGCTTCGGAAACAGAACGCATCGACGAGATGGAAAAGCTCATCGCGTGGCTGCCGCAGCATTTGCCCGCCGACGCGCGCGACTCCATCGTCCACGGCGACTATCGGCTCGACAACATGGTCCTGCATCCCACGGAGCCCAAGGTGATCGCGGTGCTCGACTGGGAACTCTGTACCATCGGCGACCCGATGGCCGATTTCACCTATCACCTGATGCAGTGGATGATGCCGGAGGGCGGCACCGGCGGCGGCACCGGCAGCCTGCTCGGCGTCGATCTCGCCGCGATGGGGATTCCGACCCTGGAGGCCTATACGCAGGCCTATTGCCGGCGCACCAACAGGCCCACGGTTCCCAACATGGACTACTACGCCGCCTACAATTTCTTCCGGCTGGCGGGCATCCTCCAGGGCATCGTCGGCCGCGTGCGCGACGGAACGGCGTCCAACGCCAACGCGGCGCAGAATGCCGCCGCGGTCCGTCCCCTCGCCGAGCGCGGCTGGCATTTCGCCAAGCGGGCCGGCGCGCCGGGTTAACAGGGCGTTAGCCACGCTGCGGAAGCCTCCCTTAACGCGATGAGCCTAAGGTGCGTCGCCGCAGTGGCGGGACGCAGGAGCATGTCCGACGAGATGGCCGGGACCGAAATCCAGCAGAGCCTGGCGCAGGAGCGTGCGCATTTCGATCTCGCCGAGCGCGCCGCGCGCTTCGGCTATTGGCGCTTCGACATGGTCACCAACACGACGTTCTGGTCGCCGGGCATGTACCGGCTGCTGGGGCTCGAGCCCTCCGAGCGGCAACCGGACAGCGATTGGCTGCTCGAGCAGATGCTCCCCGAGGACAAGGCTGCGGTGCAGGCCGTGATCGCAAACGCCATCCGCAGCCGCAAGCCGTTCTCCTATCGCACGCAGACGCGCGATCCCCAGTCGCCGGTGCAGATCGTGGATACCCAGGGCGAAGTGGCGGTTGCCGAGAACGGTCGCGTCGTCGCGGTGATCGGGGTCTGCTACGACGTCACCCAGCAGGTCAAGGCCGAACAGGCGCGCGAGCAGGCGCAACGCATGTACCGGCTGATGACGGAGGAAGCCTCCGACATCATCCTGCTCTATGACGACCAAAGCCGCATCCTGTTCGCCTCGCAGGCGCTTGAACGCGTCCTGGGCCGCAACGTCCTGGAGATCGAACAGGGCCGCTTCTTCGATCTGGTGCACCCCGACGATCTCGAAGCGGCGCATGCGCTGGACCAGCGCCCGCCTGCCGGCAAGACGACGACCGCGACCTTCCGCCTGCGCCATGCGCGCGGACACTATGTCTGGATCGAGGTGACGACGCGCGCGATCTACGATGCCGAGACGGGCGCCTTCCGCAATCTGGTCAGCGTGTCGCGCGACGTCACGGAGCGCAAGCTGCAGGAGCTGGAGACCAGGGCCGCGCGCGAGCGCGCCGAGGCCGCGAGCAAGGCCAAGTCGCGCTTCCTCGCCAACATGAGCCATGAGCTGCGCACCCCCCTCAATGCCGTGATCGGCTTCACCGATTTGATGCGTCAGCGCACCTTCGGCCACCTCGGCAGCCCGCGCTACGAGGAATATGCCACCCTGATCTATGACTCGGGCCAGCTTCTCCTCGACCTGATCACCGACATGCTGGACATGGCCAAGATCGAGGCCGGCAAGCTGGAGCTGAACCTCGAGCGCGTCGACCTGACGGGCACCGTCGAAGACGCCGTTCGTCTGCTGACGGACCGTGCGGAGAATAACGGTCTGGAAATCTCGGTATCCCTGCCGAGGCAGCCGCTCATGTTCGTGGCGGACCGCCGAGCCGTGAAGCAGGTACTGCTCAACCTGCTCACCAATGCCATCAAGTTCACCCCCGCGGGCGGCCAGATCGACGTCGTCGTGCGCACCAAGGACAACCGGGTCAGCTTGAGCGTGCGCGATACCGGCGTCGGCATCCCGGCGCACGAACTGCCGCGCCTGGGCAGGCCGTTCGAGCAGGTTTGCGGCGACCCGATGCTGGCCAAATCCGGGACCGGCCTCGGCCTCGCGCTCGTGCGCGCGCTGGTCGAAAAGCACGGCGGCACGCTGCGCATCGAGAGCGAGGAAGGCATCGGCACCGAGGTGACGGTCGAGTTCCCACTCATGCCGGCCAAGCGCGCCGCGGCGTAAGTCCGGTGCTACGCTTCTACTCCGCCGCCACGCGCTTCGGACGCGGGACGTGCTTGCCGTATTCCAGCCGCGCGATGGTGCGGTTGTGCACCTCGTCGGGGCCGTCGGCGATGCGCAGGGTGCGCTGGCTTGCATACATGCGCGCCAGGCCGGAATCCGTCGTGACGCCGCCGCCGCCCCAGGCCTGGATGGCATCGTCGATGATCTTCAGCGCCATGCGCGGTGCCGCCACCTTGATCATCGCGATCTCGGTGCGCGCGACCTTGTTGCCGACCTTGTCCATCATGTCGGCGGCCTTGAGAGTCAGCAGCCGGCACATGTCGATGTTGGTGCGCGCTTCGGCGACGCGCTGTTCCCATACCGAGTGGTCCGCGATCTTCTTGCCGAAGGCCTCGCGCGAAAGCAGCCGCTTGACCATGATCGAGAGCGCGCGTTCCGCGACGCCGATGGTGCGCATGCAGTGATGGATGCGGCCGGGCCCGAGGCGGCCCTGCGCGATTTCGAAGCCCCTGCCCTCGCCGAGCAGCAGGTTCTCGACCGGGACCTTGACGTCCTTGAGCACGACCTCGGCATGGCCGTGCGGCGCGTCGTCATAGCCGAACACGGGCAACATGCGCTTGACCTCGACACCGGGCATATCGCGCTCCACCAGGATCTGCGATTGCTGGCTGTGACGGTCGCCGTCGACGGAGTTCTTGCCCATGACGATCATCACCTTGCAGCGCGGATCGCCGACGCCGGACGACCACCATTTTCGGCCGTTGATCACATAGTGGTCGCCGCGGCGCTCGATGCGGGTCTCGATGTTGGTGGCGTCGGAGGATGCGACCGCGGGCTCGGTCATCAGGAAGGCCGATCGGATCTCTCCGGCCAGCAGCGGCTTCAGCCATTTGTCCTGCTGATAGGGGCTGCCGTAGCGCTCGAGCACTTCCATGTTGCCGGTGTCGGGTGCGGAGCAGTTGAACACTTCCGAGGCGAAACCGACATGACCCATGATCTCGGCCAGCGGCGCATATTCGAGGTTGGAGAGACCGGCGCCGTGTTCGCTTTCGTTCAGAAACAGGTTCCACAGGCCCTGCTTGCGCGCCTTGGCTTTGAGGTCCTCGACGACGGGCACCACGATCCAGGGATCGCCCTTGGCGCGCGCCGCCGCCATCTGCTCTGTGTAGACCGCCTCCGCGGCGTAGACGTGCTGGTCCATGAACGCCTGGACGCGGCTCATCCATTCCTTCTGGCGCGGCGAATAGTCGAAATCCATGGCAGGCTCCTCGATGCGTGGGATAGCGATGGGGCAAGTCTAGCGCTCTATCGCCAAGCCGGCCAAACGGTATTTGACAGCGCCGGGCGGCCCCGGCATCAACCGCCATGCTTCTGTGGATGGGAATTCTCCTGATCGCGGCGGGACTGGCGGCGATCGCCGTCGACCGGCAAAGCTCGCATGCGATCTACGATCGCGTGGGCGCGGGGTTCTGGCGCTTCCTGGACGCCACCACCCACCTCGCCAAAGCGTCTCATTGGCTGATCGCCGCCGCGCTCCTCTACGCCGCCGCATGGTTCTGGCACTTCGCGGCGGCGCAGCGGGTGGCGCTCGCCTTCGTCGCCAGCGTGGCGGCGGGGAGCGTCATCCTGCATGCGATCAAGCTGGTTCTGGGGCGGCGCCGGCCGCGCGATGACATCGAGATGGGTTTGTACGGCTTCGAATTCCTGGCCTTCGATCTCGACCACAATTCCTTTCCGTCGGGCCATGCCTTGACCATCACCTGCGTCGCGGTCGTCGCGAGCGCGATCTGGCCGATGCTGTGGCCGCTCTGGTTCGCCGTGGCGGCATGGCTGGCGCTGACGCGAGCCCTGCTCACCGCGCATTATCTGAGCGACGTGCTCGTCGGTGCCGGCATCGGCATGATCGCGGCGCGCGAGGCGTCGCTCCTTCTGCTGGCGCAGACGCCGGGCTGGTTCTAATGCTGAATCTGATCTTCTCCGCCGACGCTTGGGTCGCGCTTCTGACCTTGATCGTGCTCGAGGTCGTGCTCGGCATCGACAACATCATCTTTCTCTCGCTCGCGGCGAACAAGCTGCCGGCGCCGCGACGGCCCACGGCGCGGCGCATCGGATTGAGCCTGGCGCTGGTCATGCGGGTGATTCTGCTGTCGAGCATCGCCTGGATCATTTCGCTGTCTCATCCGGTGCTGACAGTTTGGGGCATGGGGTTCTCCTGGAAGGACATCGTGTTCTTCGCCGGCGGCCTCTTCCTGCTGACCAAAAGCACCCGAGAGATCCACGGCATGGTCGAAGGCGAGGAGCACGCTCACACCGGCGCTGGCGCGACCATGCTCTCAGTCGTCATCCAGATCGCGATGTTCGACATCGTGTTCTCGGTCGATTCCGTGGTCACGGCGGTGGGCATGGTGGAGCAGCTCCCCGTCATGATCGCCGCCGTCGTGCTGGCGATGGTGGTGATGATGTTCGCCTCCGGCCCGGTCGCCGATTTCGTCGAGCGCCATCCCACCGTCAAGATGCTGGCGCTGAGCTTCCTGCTGTTGATCGGCACGTCGCTGGTGGCGGACGCGGCGCATTTCCACATCCCGCGCGGCTACCTCTATTTCGCCGTCGCCTTCTCCGGCCTCGTCGAATTCCTCAACCAGCGTGTGGCGGGAAACAAGGCCGGCGTCGAGGGCAAAAAAAATCGTCGCTAGCGGGCGCGCATCTTTTCGACGTAGGGGCGCTCCTCGTCGATGAACGCCTTGAACGACGGACGTGCGAGGATGCGCGCCACGTAGGCCGCGAGTTTCGACCAGCGCGACGCATCGACCGCGCCGCCGGCATGCTCGAAATTGACGACCATGGTGCAGATCGAGATATCGGCGATGGAGAAGGCCCCGCCGGCCAGCCACTCCTTGCCGCCGATCTCCTTCTCCAGATAGTCGAACAATGGCGGCAGAGTTTCGCTCAGCGTCTTCTGGCACAGCTCTTCGTCGACCGGCGCGCGCATGATCTTCTTGACCACGCGCTCGAAGAAGAAGCCGCGGCCCATCGCCTGGGCCAATACGGAGTCCGCATACTCCTCGTACCACAGCGCCTTGGCGCGCTGGAACGGATCGCGCGGATAGAGCGCGGGTTTGGGAAATTTGTTCTCCAGATAGTCGCAGATCGCCGAGGAGTCCGCGAGATGGTTCGGCTCCGGGACGTCGGTGTCGCGAAAGGCCGGAATGCGCTTTAGGGGACTGATCTCCAGGAATTCCGGCGGCGGCGCGAACGGGCTGACGGGATCGAGCGTGTAGTCCAAACCTTTCTCCGCCAGCACCACGCGCACCTTGCGCACGAACGGCGACACGCCGCTCCCGTAGACGATCAATGCCATGCAGAGCTCCTTCGCAATATCTGCGGCGTCCAGCCTGTCAGATCAAAACTGAATTGTCATTCCCGGCCGAGCTGCGCGCCATCCTTCGAGGCTCGCCGTCATCCTGAGCGAGCCCGCGCGTGCTTCGAGGGCCGCTGCGCGGCCACCTCGGCATGACGCGCGGGCGAGATGAAGGACGCTCGCACCTCAGGATGACGCTACTGGAGCATTCAAATTCGTCACCCTGAGGCGGCCGCGCAGCGGCCCTCGAAGGGTGACATCTCAAGCCGGCGCCTCCACTTTCAGCTTCGGCGAACGCTCGGCGGGCAGATTGTCGTAGAGATCGGCGATTAGGTCGCGTTTCAAGCCCTGCTTGCTCGGATCGCCCCACAGATTCTCCCATTGCAGGGGATCGTTGCGCAGATCGTAAAGCTCGCCTTCCGTGCCGTCATATTTAATGCGCGAGCCGGCCGCGGCGAATTGCGGCCAACTTTCTTCCAAGCCGTTGGGCTGGCCTGGAGTCGACGGTTCGTAGCGCGTGAGCATGTAACCGTCGCGATAGACGCTCCGCATGTGGAAACCGTAGCCCGGGAACTGGCTGTCCCATTCGCAGATCGCGCGCTGGCGCGAGCCGTCGTCATGCGTCGGCAGGACCTTGCCCTGCATCCATGGCGCCTGCTCGATGCCGGCGATCGCACAGAAGGTGGATGCCAGATCGACCTGCTCCACCGGCTGTTTCACGACGGAAGGCGCAGTCCCTGTGATCGACGCCGGCCGCCAGATGAAAGGCAGGCGCATCAGCGCATCCACATGGAACGGGCCCTTGTAGACGAAACCGAAATCGCCCTGCAGCTCGCCGTGGTCGGTGGTGAAGATGACGTCGGTGTCCGCGTCCCAGCCGCGCGCGGCAACCACGCGCATGACGCGACCGACCGCCTCGTCGATCAGCTCGTTCATCACATGGACCTTGGCGTTGATCTCGCGGATGTTGTCGGGCGATAGCTGTTGCGGCGTGAAGTTCATCGGGCCGCCTTCGATGTTGGCGAAGATGCCGTCGTAATAGGCGAGCCAATGCGCCGGCTTGCGCGCCAGGATCTCGCGGATCTTCTCCGGCGAGCCGGGATAGCCGTCCGGCAGCGGCAGGTCGCGCCAGCCACAGCGCTTGTTCTCCTCCGCCGGCGGATCCCAGGGATGGTGCGGATCGGGAAAGCTGAGCCACAGGAACCAGTCGTCGTCGGCATCGAGCTTCTTGAGCCAATCCTCCGCAAGGCCGGCGAGCCAATCGGTGTGATAGACCTCGCGCGGCACGGGATTGTTCGCGGTTTCGGGCGCTCCGGTGTCGCCGCCGGGAGAAGCGTTCAGCAGCGGCGCGGAGATGTTGAAATATTGCGGCCAGTTCTTTTGAACCCAGCGGCCGTAATGGCCGGTGGGATTGCCGCGAAAGCTGGTGATGTGCATCGCGTGGATCGCGTAATCGAAGCCGCGCCAGGGACCGAGATCGCCCTCGATCTGGCGGCGGTTCTCGCGCCATTTTCCCTTGAGGTCGAAGCCGGGTTCGAAATGCGCCTTGCCGATCAGCGCGGTCTTGTAGCCCGCCTTGTCCTTCAGATACTGCGCCACGCTCGGCGCGTCTTCGGGCAGCGGCACGCCGTTGGCGAAGACGCCGTGCGTGCGCACATATTGTCCCGTCAGCATCGTCGAGCGCGCCGGCATGCAGACGGTGTTCTGGTTGTAGGCGCGCCGGTAGTTGATGCCATCGCGCGCCAACGCGTCGATGTTCGGCGTGCGGCAGAAGCGGTTGCCGTTGCAGCCGAGGGAGTCGAAACGCTGCTGGTCGGTGGTGATGAACAGGATTTTACGTCCCACGCAGCGCCTCCAGACATCCGGCATCGGCAAGCAGCGGGTCGACTGCTGTCTTGTCTTTCAGTCCCGCATGAGCGGCACGCAATTCGGCAAGGCATTTCGCCTGATACTTGAAAGCGCCCTGGCTGTAGGGCCTGCCCAGCAGGTCGACGGTGAACGTCGGCGCGCCCCGCGCAACGGCAGCGGCGTTTGCGAGGAGGAAGGGGAAGTAGATTTTGCCCGCCAGTCGAACCAGCGTCTTCACCGCGTCGCCGGCGGGCGACCATTCGCCTTCGACACCCGAAGCATCGTCGAGATTGGCGATCCAGCGAAAGGTGAATGGAAATTCCGCGCGCATCATGTCCTGCGGCGTCGGATCGATGGCAAGTTGGGAAAGCTGCCCGAACCAGCCGAAGTCGGCCAGGGATGGCCGGCCGCCGAACAGATAGGACCGCTCCGTCACCAACGTCTCGAACACGGAAAGGATCTGCCGCGTGCTCTCCTCGATGACCGGCGCGTTCTGCGGCGTGCAGCCGACCAGCGCCATGCGGCCCACCTGGCGCTCGCGGAACACGTGCGCAGCTTTGAGGACGGTCTCGCGGCCGCTGCCACGCAGGCGATCGAACGCCAGCCATTGTGACATCTGCTTCTGATCGCGCTCGCGATACCAACGGTAGTGGAACATGGCCTTGGTGCCCCACTCGTCGGCGAAATCCTCGAGCAGGAAGGCCAGGAACGCGTCGGTCTCGTTCGGGGGCACGATGGAGCGCTCGCCGTGACGCCGCTCGAGATCGAAGATCATCGGCGTGGAGTCGTTGTGCCAGCTTCCGTCGGGATACTGGATCACCGGTATGACGGGTGCCTTGACGTGCTGGAACACGCGGTCGTCGCCCGCCTGCATCTGGCGCCAGACATGCGGCAGGCGCCGGTAGCGCAGCACCGCGCGCATCTTCATCGAATACGGCGAACCGAGCCCGCCATAGATGGTGTAGGTCACGCCGCGCTCCCCGCGCTGCAACACAGCAATGCCGTGCGCTCGAGGCCGGCGTCGCGATGGTAGGTGACGGCGAGATAATCCGGATTGGACACCATCTCTAGGAACTTGGCGCGCGAGGGATAGCGTACGCAGATGACCTCGTCCCAATCCTGCTCGGCGCCACCGATGAAGACCAGCGCCTGCGGCCCCATCCAGACGATGCTTTTACCGAGGCCATGCACGAAGGCGAACGCGATGGCGCCATAGCGCTGATAGGCCTCGCGGCCGGTCAGGTTCTGCGCGGCTTCCTCGCGCGCGGGCTCATATTCCGCGCGAGCGCGAAACTTGAGGAGGTTGACCATGACGATCGCGCCGCCCGGCCCCTCCTCCTGGAATTTCCTGATCTGCACCGGGCTGGGAGAAATGTCCGCGCGCATGCCTTGCCTTTCGCTGCGAATGCCGATAAAACTGAACGAAAATTCAGATTTAGGCCATGACGAAGGCGAAAGCAACTCCGGCCGAGAAGTGGGCGTTGCCGGCCCAGCAGGCCCGCAGCCTCGCCACCCGCGAGCGGCTGCTCGCGGCGGCGGAAAAAACTTTTGCCGACAAAGGCTATGACGGCGCCAAGCTCAGCGATATCGCGGCAGAGGCCGGTGTCTCGGTCGGCGCGGTCTATTTCCGCTTCAAGGACAAGGACGCGCTGTTCCTCGGCGTGGCGGAGACATTCGTGCAGGAGGCGCGCGCGCGGCTCGGCGAATTCGTGGTGGACGATGCCACGCGGCCCCTGGACGAAGTAGTGCGGACCTTCGTGATGCGCACGGCGGCGAATTTCGCCGCCCATCGCGGCCTGTTCCGGGCAATCATCGAGCGCGGCTTCGAGCACAAGCCGGTGCTGGATATCATGTTTGCCCTGCGCGACGAGATCGCGCGATCGCTTCAGGACGCACTTTCCGCGCGCGTCCGCGACAAGCAAGCGCTCGGCGACGCCATCCGCGTCGCGACCCAGATGATCTACGGCTTCCTGCTCATCGGCATCCTCAACCCGCACGCCCCCACGCGGCAGAACCGCACGCAGGCCGTGAAGGGCCTGGCCGATGCCGTGGTCGCCTATCTTCAATCCATGGTGCCGCGATGACGCTGTCCGTCGAACTCTACTGGTCGTTCCGCAGCCCCTATTCCTATCTGGCGACGCCGCGGCTGGTGGAGATGGAGCGCGAATACGATCTCGCCATCGAGGTGCGTCCGGTCTATCCGCTCGCGGTGCGATCCGGCGATTTCTTCGAGAAGCAGAATCCGCTCTGGATTCCCTATCTGCTGCGCGACACCTATCGCATTGCCGAGATGCTGGGTCTGCCCTATCGCTGGCCGAGGCCTGACCCGGTGGTGGTCGATCCTGCCACGCGCGCCGCAGTCCCCAACCAGCCTCACATCCATCGCCTGACGCGATTGGGTTGCGCGGCGGCGGAGGCGGGTCGCGGGCTTTCGTTCCTCTATGAAGTGAGCAGATTGTTGTGGTCCGGGCGCGTCGACAACTGGCATGAGGGCGATCATCTGGCGCAGGCTGCCCACCGCGCGGGACTCGACCTTACCGATCTCGACGCAAAGATCGCAGCCGATCCGGACAAATACGAAGCGATCGTCCAGTCGAATCAAAAGGCGCACCAGCAAGCCGGCCATTGGGGCGTGCCCACTTGCGTGTTCGAAGGCGAACCGTTCTTCGGTCAGGACCGGCTCGACGTCCTTCTATGGCGGCTGAAGCAGCGGGGGCTGAAGAACCGATGAGACGTCTGGCGATCTTCCTCGGCGCGCTCATGGTCCTTGCCGGTGTGGTCTTCGCGGCGCTGGAGAGGGCACCGGTGGAATCCTGGCTGTTCCGGCGGATCGCGTTCCATGCGGTCTCGCAGCCGAAGCCGGTGCTGGCCGAGAAGAACGAGCTCGCGGTGCTGTTCTGTGGCACAGGATCGCCTTTGCCCGATAAGTCGCGCGGCGGGCCGTGCACGCTGATCGCCGCCGGCGACAGGCTTTATCTCGTCGATGCGGGGATAGACAGCGCGCGCAATCTCATGCTCTGGCGCATTCCACTGGAGAAGATCGCAGGCGTCTTCATCACCCATTTCCATTCCGACCATATCGGCGAGCTCGGCGAGATCCGCCTGCAGACCTGGGTCGCGGGCCGCAACAAGCCGCTCGCCGTGTATGGGCCGCCGGGAATCGAGCGCGTCGTCGGCGGCTTCAACGAGGCGTATGCGCTCGACGCGGGCTACCGCACCGCGCATCACGGCGCGGCGATGCTGCCCCCCGACGCGGTGGCGATGGTGCCGCGCCCCATCGATGCGGGAACCGTCCTCGAACTGAACGGGCTCAAGGTCACCGCCATCAAGGTGCATCACGATCCTGCGACCCCGGCCTATGGCTATCGCTTCGACTATGGCGGGCGCAGCATCGTGGTCAGTGGCGACACGGCACCTGACCAGAATCTGACCACGGCTGCGCATGGCGCGGACGTCCTGGTGCATGAAGGCCTGTCGCCGGAGATGGTGGCGATCATGCGCGATGCACTCGCGGCCAGCGGCCATCCGCGACAGGCGAAGATCTTTCACGACATTCCGCCCTATCACACAAGTCCGGTCGATGCCGCGCGCATTGCAAACCAGGCCCAGGTGCGCCTGCTGGTCTTCACGCATATCATCCCGATGCTGCCCAACAGCTTCGCCGAAAGGCTGTTCCTGCACGGTGTCTCCGACGTTCGGCCTGACGGAGTCGAAATGGCGCATGACGGATTGATCGTCCGGCTGCCCGCGAATACGACAGGGATCAGGGAGTCCGGCGTGCCCTGAAGAAGGCCTTGAGCTGCTCGGAGGCCTGGACCGCGTCGCCGGCGCGCGCGACGACGGGCCGATGGTGACAGGTCGGTTGCTCGAAGAACTTCGGCCCATGCAGCACGGCGCCGCCTTTGGGATCGTCCGCCGCGAAGACCAGCCGCGCGACACGCGCCAAGCTGATGGCCCCGGTGCACATGGCACAGGGCTCCAGCGTCACATAGAGGGTCGTGCCGATGAGCCTTTCGTTGGCGAGCTTGCGCGCCGCCATGCGCATCACCACCATCTCCGCATGCGCCGTGGGATCGCTGAGCTCGAGGATCCGGTTGCCGTCCTGCGCGATCACCGCCCCCTCGCCGTCGACAAGGACCGCGCCCACCGGCACCTCGCCGCGCATGGCGGCGGCTTCCGCTTCGGCGAGCGCGAGTGCTATGGCTTCGTCGTCCGTCATGGGAGCCCTTCTTGTCCGACCATAAGCCGAGCGGCGAGCGCATCGCAAAGGTCATCGCCCGCGCCGGCATCTGCTCCCGCCGCGATGCGGAGAAGATGATCGTCGAAGGCCGGGTGGCGCTCAATGGCGAGCCGGTGAAAACCCCGGCGCTGAACGTGGGCGAAGACGATGTCATTGCCATCGACGGCAAGCCCATCGGCGCGGCCGAGCCGGCGCGGCTATGGCGCTATCACAAGCCGACAGGCCTGGTCACCACACACAAGGACCCTCAGGGCCGCCCCACCGTCTTCGCGCATCTGCCGCTGCGGCTCCCGCGGGTCGTGTCGGTGGGACGACTCGATTTCAATTCGGAAGGCCTGTTGCTGCTGACCAACGATGGCGATCTCGCCCGCCGGCTGGAACTGCCGGCCGCCGGCTGGACGCGGCGCTATCGCGCGCGCCTGTTCGGCAAGGTGACGCAGGCCGACCTCGACAAGCTCGCCACCGGCGTCACCATCGACGGAGTGAAATACGGACCCGTGATCGCCGACCTGGAGCGCGCCCGCGGGGTCTATGCCTGGGCGATCGTCAGCCTGAAAGAGGGCAAGAACCGCGAGGTCAAGCGGGTGATGGAGAGTCTCGGACTCAAGGTGGCGCGTCTCATCCGCGTGCAGTTCGGGCCCTTCCATCTCGGTCAACTCGAGCCCGGTCAGGTCGAGGAGATTCCGGCCAAGCTGTGGCGCGAGCACCTGGGCATCGGACGCAAGAAGCGCCCCGCAAAAGAAGAAGTGCGCAAACCCTGGGAAAGATGATAGGAGCGCGCCCACGCTCTTGAAGGATTCGACCATGAAGAAGAACAAGAAACTGCCGCCGCCCTACGTCACCGAAACCAGGGACCAGCGTTTTGCCGGGACCTTCGAAGTGCTCGTGCCGGTGCCGGGGCGCAACAAGCCGCACCGGGCCGCCGGCAATTTCGCTTCCCAGCACGCCGCCGAGGGCTGGCTGCACAGCGAGGACGGCAAGGAAAAGGTCGCAGAGATCCTGGAAGATGCCGAGAAGAGCCAAAGCGCTTGAGATCGGGTTCGCGGCGCTGCTCGCCGCGACTGCAGCCCAAGGTGCGGCGACACTCCCGAATGCATCCGAACCATCCGTCACCTATGACCACGTGACGCTCATCGACGGCGTCGCGGCATCCGCGCGTCCCGACATGGCGATCGTATTGCGGGGCGAACGCATCGCCGGCCTGGTGCCGGCATCGACGGTGAAGGCCGGCCCAAATGTCGTCGACATGCATGGCGCATTTGCCCTTCCCGGCCTCATCAATACGCATGTCCATCTGGCGACCTCGCCTGGACTGGCCTATCCCGAGGCCATCCTGCGCCGCGATCTCTATTCGGGCATCACGGCGGTGCGCGACATGGCCGGCGACACCCGCGAGCTGGGCTACCTTTCCCGCGCGACGCAAATCGGCGAAACCGAAGGTCCTGATATCGTCTATGCCGCGCTGATGGCGGGCCCCGAGTTCTTCAAGGACCCGCGCACGGTGGAGTCGACGCGCGGCCGCGTGCCCGGCGAAACGCCGTGGATGCGTGTGGTGACGCCGGTCACCGACCTCCGTCTCGCGGTGGCCGAAGCAAAGGGCACCGGCGCAGGCGCGATCAAGATTTACGCCGATCTTGCGGCGCCGCTGGTGGCGGCGATCACGGCGGAAGCCCACCGCCAGCACCTGCTCGTCTGGGCGCATGCGGCCGTGTTTCCCGCGAGCCCGATGGAGGTTGTGGATGCGGGCGCGGACGTCGTCAGCCACGCCTGCATGCTGGGCTATCAGGCATCGCGGTCGATGCCGGCTGCCTATCACAACCGCGCGCCGGTCGATGCGGACCGGATTCTGCGCGGCAACCCGGCGCTCGACGCACTTCTCGCGGACATCAAGCGGCGCGGCACGATCCTCGACGCCACGCTCTATGTGTACAAGGAACTCGACGGCACGAAGGGCGCCGGCCCGCCGCCATACTGCACGCTCAAGCTGGCGCAGATCATAACCGCCCAAGCCTATCGCGCCGGCATTCCCATCAGCGCCGGCACCGACGGCGAAACGGGATGGCGCGACGCATGGCCGGCACTGTCCGACGAGCTGGCGCTGCTGGAGCAGGCGGGCTTGTCTCCCATGGACGCGCTCCGCGCCGCGACGGCCATTGCCGCGCGCACCATCGGCGAAGAACGCGAGCGCGGGACGCTGGAGAAGGGCAAGTTCGCCGACATCGTGTTCCTCGCGAAAAACCCGCTGGACGACATCGCGAACATCAAGAGCGTGACCATGACGGTCAAGCGCGGCAAGCAATATCCGCGCTCCGCCTACCGGCCGATCTCCAGGGACGAAGCGCGCGGCGAAGACGAATGACGAGCCAGAGCGAACTCTCCCCGACGCCGGCACAATCCTCGATCGCGGAGCGGGCAAGCTCAGTGGCCGTTCTGCCGACGGTCTATTCGGTGATCTTCGCCATCGCCTTTTGCCACATGCTCAACGACATGATGCAGTCGCTGCTGCCGGCGATCTATCCCAATCTCAAGCGCACCTTCGATCTCGACTTCGCCCATATCGGGCTGGTGACTTTGACCTTCCAGGTCACCTCGTCGCTGCTGCAGCCGCTGGTGGGTTTGTACACCGACCGCCGCGCCGTGCCTTTCGCGCTGCCCATCGCCATGGTGGGGACGTTCGTCGGCCTGCTGCTGCTGGCCTTCGCCGCGTCCTATTCCGTGCTGCTGATCGCCGCGGCGCTGGTGGGCATGGGCTCGAGCGTGTTCCATCCGGAATCCTCGCGCGTCGCGCATATGGCGGCGGGACCGCGCCGCGGCTTCGCCCAGTCGATGTTCCAATGGGGCGGCAGCACGGGCAGCGCGCTCGGCGCATTGGGCGCGGCGTCCATCGTCGCGGCGGAAGGCCAGCGCAGCATCGCGTGGTTTTGCGTCATGGCAGCGATCGCGATCGGCGTCTTGAGCTGGGTGGGCATTTGGTACCGCCATCATGGCATGGCGCGGGCGAAGCGCGCCATCCAGGCACAGGCGCGCGCGCCGCTGCCCAAGCGCGTCGTCGCCCGCTCGCTGGCGATCCTGGTGATCCTGATCTTCTCGAAATTCGTCTATCTGGCGAGCCTGTCGAGCTACTACACCTTCTATCTGATCGAGCGCTTTCACTTGAGCGTGCGCGACGCCCAGCTGCATCTCTTCGTCTTCCTGGCGGCGGTCGCAGTCGGAACGATCGCGGGCGGCCCGCTGGGCGACCGCTTCGGGCGCAAGCACCTCATCTGGTTCTCGGTGCTGGGCGCCCTGCCCTTCACCCTCATGCTGCCGCACGCCAATCTGTTCTGGACCAGCGTGCTCAGCGCCTGCGCCGGCGTGACCCTGGCGAGCGCCTTTCCCGCCATCGTCGTCTACGGTCAGGAGCTGGTGCCGGCCAAGGTCGGCACGATCTCGGGTTTGTTCTTCGGACTATCCTTCGGCATGGGCGGGCTTGGTGCGGGCGCGCTCGGCTGGCTCGCGGATTTGAAGGGCATCGGGTTCGTCTATGGCGTGTGTGCGTTCCTGCCGGCGCTGGGACTGCTCGCGGCGTTTCTTCCCGATCTCAGGAAAGGGGCCTGACCATTGATGCGTGCCGAGGATAGACTGTCCGCAACGAGGTTCATCGCATGACGCGACCCGAGCGCACGCACACCTATACCGACATGATCTTCGATAGCACGCGCTGGGACAGCTTCCGGCCGCGCAAAGGCGACATCGTGGTGGCGACGCCGGCCAAATGCGGCACGACCTGGACACAGATGATCTGCGCGCTCTTGGTGCATCAGACGCCCGAGCTGCCGCTGCCCTTGACGCAACTCTCGCGCTGGCTGGAACGCCACATCGAGCCGGCCGAAAACATCGTCGCCGATTACGAGGCGCAGCCGTGGCGGCGCATCGTCAAGACGCACACCCCGCTCGACGGCCTGCCCTATTATGACGAGGTCGATTACGTCTTCTGCGGCCGCGATCCGCGCGACGCGTTCCTCTCCGTGCTCGATCATCTGGCGAACATCTCGGAGCACACGCGCCTCGATGCGCTAAAGCGCGCCGGCCTGCCGCCGGACTCCGATTTTCCGCGCGATCCGAACGTGCTGTTTCCCATCTGGCTGACCAGCAGCCCGTTTCCCTGGGTGTGGGACGGATTTCCAGTGGGCTCGGTGATGTATCTGACCGACAGCTATTGGCGCCATCGAGACCAGCCCAACATCCACTTCCTGCACTACAGCGATCTGACGCGCGACCTCGACGGCGAGATGCGAAGGCTGTCGGCAGCGCTGCGCATTCCCATCGACGAGACGCGCTGGCCGGCGCTGGTCGACGCCGCCCGCTTCGAAACGATGAAGAAAAACGCCGCCCGCAACGCTCCCGGCGCCCATTTCGGCGAATGGAAGAGCGACAGCGACTTCTTCCGCAAAGCCCGCCGGGGCGAATGGCGCGAAGTCTTGTCGCCGGAAAACCAGGCGTTCTACGAGAAAGTTTCGCGCGAACGATTGTCACCCGAGCTTAAGAGTTGGCTGGAGGGTGGGCGTCTGAACTAGACATGTCTCGTCCCGAGTGATATGTCTTGACATATGATCGAGCGGACAACGGTTCGGCTTCCAAAGGAACTCATGCGGCGCGCAAAGCGAAAGGCCGCAAGCGAAGGGCGCACATTGACTGCGCTGATCGAAGAAGGCTTGCGCCGCACTTTGGAGGAACGCGCTGCCTCGGCCAAACGCATTGCGCCGCCGGTTAGCCGCGCCAAGGGCGGCTTGCGGCCGGGGATTGATCTCGACGATTTCTCGGCAATCCAGGAAATGGACGACCTCGCCTATATGGCGCGTCAGAAATGATGCTGCCGGACGTCAATGTCTTGATCTATGCGTTTCGGACGGAATCGCCTCACCACCTCACAAGCAAGAAGTGGTTGGACGCTGTCGTTTTTGGAGATGCTCGCTTTGCGATTTCACCGCTTGTGCTTTCGGCCGTTGTGCGCATCACCACAGATTCTCGTATCTATTCAAGCCCCAATCCTTCCGAGGAGGTTTTTGCATATTGCGACAATCTCCTCGGCCAGCCGCTTTGCGAAATCGTCCATCCCGGCCAGCGGCACTGGTCGATCTTTCGCGATTTGTGCCTGAAGACGCACACACGTGGATCACGCATCAGTGATGCCTGGTTCGCTGCGCTAGCGATCGAGCACGGCTGCACCTTCATCACCTTCGATCGCGATTATGCCCGGTTCGATGGATTGGAGTGGCGACGGCCCAGCGTCTAGTTATCCTTTCCCAGGTTCCCCCGCTGCGCGTTTTCCCCATTCGAGCCACTCCGCCAGGTCGGGCGTCGCACGTTTCCGCGCAATCGCCTCGTACCGCCGTGCGTCTTCGGCGGTCAGCACCTCGCGCCATCTGCCGCTGCGGCCTTGGTGGATGAAGCGTTCGGCGCCGCGGTCGAAGGCTTGTTTCAGTCTGGGAAACAAGGCGTCGCCGCCCTGCTTCATCGTCGCAAAGCGCGCCGCTTCGACGAGCTTGGGCATCAGGCTCGCGGGCGTGTCGATTTCGAGGAACTCCGAAATCCGCCGCATCTCGCCGGCGAGGTCGGTATTGAGGTCGTCGTAGTGGACGAGCAGCAGATTGTCCCGCGCGCGCTCGCGCCAATAGGTCCCCTCGAAACCGAAATAGGTGAGCTCGCCCTGCGGCCCGTCGGGCGGCGCGGCTTCGAGCTGGTCCATCCATTGCAGCAGGTATTCGCGTTGGTCTTCCGGCGGCGGCGGAGGCGGCCCCGCGGGCGGCGCGCCGCTCTGCGCGGCAAGCGCCATCGCGCGCTCGCCGATGCGCTGGCGGAACTCGGGCGTGAAGCCGGCCTCATGGTTCTTCCAGGAGAGCCGCGCGTCGCGGCCGTCGCGCGCGACATGGATGTACTTGACGCTGTCCCACACCGGCAGCGCGTCGAACGGCAGGTGCGATTTGATGTAGCGGCGGTGCGTTTGCGTCTTCAGTGTCGCGAGGTCTTCCTCCAGCGGATTGAAGAACGTGGCGTCCAGCCAGGGCGAGATGTCTCCGAACGGCCGGATGTCCGGCGACTGCCACACCAGAAGATCGACGATCCGCTGCGTCCAGGTGGTGCCGCATTTGGGAAAGGTGGCGATGACGATGTCGTCGTCGCGCAGCTCGAAAAAGTCCCAGCGCCGGCTGTCCATCACCGGATTGATGTAAAGGCGCGTCGGCGCGCGCGAGAGCTTTGGCATGGCCGAACCATATCGCATCCAGGCCTCCATGATAGTGCCTGTCGCAAGCGCGGGTCGAAAATGCGTCCGCGCGCCAGAAGCCCGTTCTCTCTTGCTAAGAGCGAAACTCTGGGCTTAGGTTGTGTGCATTCAGGGGGGATCATGAGGAACTTCAGCACCGTCTTCGCCGCGAGTGCCCTGGCAATCGGGATCGGCGTCTCGGGCGCCAGAGCCGAGTCATACTATTTCAGCCCCGGTCTTTACCTCGTCGCCGGCGGCGCCGTGGCTTGGCCCTCGAATGCCGGCACCTTGACCGGCGGAATGGCCGGCGTGGGGTATCGCTTCGATGAGTTCTATACCGCCGAAGTGAACTACAGCTACACCGGAGGTTCGGTTGCCGGCGTCAACGAGCGCCTCCAGCGAATCCAGACCGATTTCATGGGTTATCTCCCGTTCTACGATTCCCCGTTCGCGCTGATGGGCGATGTCAATTTGGGTTATGCCGACGCCGCCGCGACGATCAGCGGGTTTCACGCGGGCCAGAGCGCCTTCATGGCGGGACTTGGCGGCGGCGCGCAGCTGCAGTTCAATTCGTCTTGGGGATTGCGCGCGCTCGGGCGCTATCAGTGGGCCAGTAACGGTTTCGGCTGGACACCCAGCGCCGAAGTGAGTCTGGTCGTAAGGCTCTGACCGGACACTAGACGTGCTGGCCGCCGTTGATGTGCAGCTCGGCGCCGGTGACGTAGGAGGATTGCTCCGTGCAGAGATAATAGATCGCCTTGGCGACTTCTTCAGGCAGGCCCAGGCGGCGCAGCGGAATGGCCTCGACGATCTTCTCCGTTCCGGGCGAAAGGATCGCGGTATCGATCTCTCCCGGCGCGATGGCGTTGACGCGCACGCCCAGGGGTCCGAAATCCGCTGCCATCTCGCGCGTCAATGCGGCGAGCGCGGCCTTGCTGGTGGCATAGGCGCTGCCGGCGAAGGGATGCACCCTGCCGCCGGCGATGGAGGTGACGTTGACGATGGCGCCATGGGCGGCCGCGAGCGCCGCCCGCAGGCCCTGTGCCAGCCAGACGGTCGAGAATAGATTCACCTCGAACACCTGCCGCCAAGCCGCCATCGGAGTCGACAAGGTGTCGAGCCGCGCGCCGTTCGCGCCCTTGGGGCTGATGCCGGCGTTGTTGACCAGCGCGTGCAGCCTGCCCTCCTTCAGTCGCCCGCGCATCTCGCGCACGGCGCGCATCGTGTCGTCGGGATCGGAGAGGTCGACCTGGATGTGGTCCTCGGGCCCCGCGGCCCAGGGACAGTTCTCGGGGAAGGCATGGCGCGAACAGGTGATCACCCGCCAGCCCGCGCTCGAGAAGCGTTTGACGGTCGCGTGCCCGATGCCGCGGCTGGCGCCGGTCAGGATCAGCGTGCGCTGCTCGTCGTTGGGAAGCGGGTTGGGCATGAGGCCAGCCTAGCAAAGGCCGGTTAGCCTGTCGCCGTCGGCAGAAAGTTTTCGAGCAGGCGAAGGCGTCGCCGGTCCGCCGCAAGATCGGGCTTGAGCAGGGCAGCTTCGCGCGCCGCATCGTCCAGACGTCCCTGCGCGATCAGGAACTCGATGTAGTCCAAGACATGACCAGTGCGCATCTGCGGCATTTGCAGCAGTGTGCGGAATGCCGCTTCTGCCGCCTTGGCGTCGCCGCGCGCCTGATGGATCAGCGCCGCGCGGTGGATCGGTTCGGGCGAGGATCGGGGCAGGATCTCCGCCCACCGTTTGGCGGCGGCGAGCGCCTGCTCGTATTGGCCGAGTTGTTCATGGGCGTCGAGCCGTGCGCGGCAAACGGCAGGGATCTTGGGATGCCGTTCCGCCAGCGCCTCCAGAACCGCAAGCGCCTCGGCGCTCCTGCCGCCGCGCATCGCGAGGCCGGCTTCGACCAATCCCCGCCGCCAGCCGGCCGCATCTTCCGGCAAGTATGCCAGCGTGGCGCGTGCATCCGCGAGCCGGTCCTTCTTCAAGCAGAGCTCGGCGTAGAGCAGCGCAAACGAGGCATCGCGCAACCCCGCCTCGCGTACAGCATCCAGAATCGCAAGCGCACCGTCCACATTGCGCGCCTGGGCCTCCTCCTGCGCTTCCTTAAGCCGGGCCGGGATGTCTGCTGCCGCGTCCGCTTCCGAGCTGGGAAGATAGGCCTCGAGCATGCGCGCGACGTTGAGCTGAATCAGTGCCGGCTGAACGTGGATTTGATCGTCCATCCAGGCTTGCGAGCGATCGCTCAGCATCACGCTTTCGTACGAGGGGAAATAGTCGATATGCGCATGGCGCGCGGCGACATGCTCCGCCGCCGTCCGCAATACGGACTTGGAATAGGAATTCGCCACGATGGCATCGCCCGCGGTATGGGTCGTGCCCAGCGGCACCGGCGACACCGTCAGCAGGATTCGCTGCTGCGAAGGGCAATGCGCCTTGAGCAACGCGATCGTCGCCTCCAGCGCCCGCAGCGTTTCGTCATGGTCGAGGACGTGCAGCTCGAAACGCTCCGGGATGCGCTCCACCAGCCTGCGAGGCGGCGCGCGATTGAGATAGGTGGCGGTCTCGACGTCGAACCATACTTCGCTCAAGCCCAGCGTCATGACCACGACGCGGCACTCCACGACCCGGCGCGTCACCTCGGTTGCGGTTTGGCGCATCAGAAGCGCGCGCTCGCGCGGGCCGGGGCGCATCGGAATGTGGGGATCGACAAAGCGGCCCGATGCCACTTCCATCAGATGCCGGTCGGGATCGAACGGATGGTCCTTGTCGAGTGCCCAGCGCAACTCGTTCTCGATCGATGGGACGCCGAAATTGTTGAGGACGCCGTTCTCGACGGTGTCACGCACACCTTCGGGCCATTTCACCTTCGCGCTGACGACGTCGAAACCGCGCTGCAGCAGCGCCCGCTCGATGTTGCGCGCGAAGCAGGATCCGATGGTGAAGATCTTCTCTCCCGGAACCAACCTGAAACGGGGCAAAAAGGAAGGCTTGCACACCGGCTCGAGACGGTTGCGATCCGGTGGGTGACGCGCAGGCCATGCGGCGGCCGGATTGCCTCGCAGATTGGCGATGGCCTCGCTGCCGGAAAGTTTCACCAGCGGCATCGGCGCCTCAATGCGTCGCAAGCGGCGCCGGCATCTCCGCGCCCAACGGATCCTGATGGATGAGGACTTCGGCGCGGGGGAATGCGGCGCACAGCGCCGCCTCCACCTCGTCGCTCACCTGATGCGCGCGGATCAGGCTCATCGCGGGGTCGAGCTCGATATGCAGCTGGATGAAGGTGGCGATGCCGGCCGCGCGCGTGCGCAAATCGTGCAGATTGCGCACCTCCTTGTGCGCCATGACGATTTTCTTGATGCGCTCGCGGTCGCTGTCGGGCAGTTCGCGGTCCATCAGCTGGTCGTAGCTCTGGCCGAAGACATGCCAGGCGCTCCAGGCCAGCACCGCGGCGATGCAAAGCCCGATCACCGGATCGGCCTCGAGCAGGTGGAACTGCGTCGACAACACGATGCCGATCACCACGCCGACATTGGTGAGCAGGTCGCCCAGGTAGTGGACGCGGTCGGCGCCGACCGCGACAGAGCCGGTGCGCATCACGGCGATCCGCTGCAGGGTGACGAGTCCCAGCGTCGCCGCGATGGACACCGCCATGATGCCGAGAGCGAGCCAACTTTGTTCGATCGGATGCGGCGCGATCAGCCGGCTGACGGATTCAATGGAGAGGAATGCGACCGAGCCTGCGATGAAGGCCGCCTGCGCCATTCCCGCGAGCGGCTCGGCTTTGCCGTGGCCGAAGCGGTGCTCGTTGTCGGCCGGGGTCAAGGCGGCGCGGATGGCGAGAAGATTGATCGACGACGCGAAGAGATCGAGTGCGGAATCGGCGAGCGAGGCCATCATCGCGATCGAATCCGTCACTATATAGGCGACGGTCTTGAGCACGATGAGCAACGCGGCGACGCCGACGGCGGCCCACGCCGCGCGCGTCATCAGCGTGCGGTCGCTCTGCGCCATGGCGGCTGCGCTCACGGGAACAGCCTTTCGGTCCGCCATGGCTTGTCCGGCGCGTCGCGGCGATAGACGAGCCTGTCGTGCAGGCGGAACGGACGGTCGCGCCAGAACTCGATCTCGAACGGCACGATGCGATAGCCCGACCAGTAGGGCGGCCGCGGCACTTTCTGCAGCGCGAATTTCGCCGCGTGGCGCGCGATCTCCTTTTCGAAGGCGAAGCGGCCCTCCATCGGGCGGGACTGCGCGCTGGCCCAGGCGCCGATCTGGCTATCCTTGGGACGGGTGGCGAAATAGGCATCGGCCTCGGCATCGCCGACACGGCGGACGCTGCCGCGCGCGCGCACTTGGCGGCGCTGGGTCTTCCAGTGCAGGCAGAGCGCGGCGAACGGATTGGCGCTCAGCTCGTTGCCCTTGGCGCTCTCGGTGTTGGTGTAGAAGACGAAGCCGTCCGGCCCCATGTCCTTCAGCAGCACCATGCGCACATTGGGCCTGCCCTGCGCGTCCACGGTGGCGATGGACATGGCATTGGCTTCGTTCGGCTCGGTCTTCTTGGCCTCTTCCATCCAGGAATCGAGGAGCGCGAAGGGATCGCCGGCCTTGATGCCGCCGTCGTCCAGGGGACCGCCGATTTCGCTCATGGCTACCGCTTACCACCTCCCTTTTGCAGGCGGAAGCTGCGCGTATAAGCTGGAAGCGTCCTTGGGGTCCACGATGCGTCCGGCCTTGTTGTCCTGCCTGTGCCTTTGCGCTTTGCTCGCTTCGGCTTGCGCCTCGGCACCTGCTGACGCCCCCGAAGAGACCAAGGCGATCTTCGACCGGGGCCTCGCGGCCTACGATGCGAAGGATTACACAAAGGCCTTTCAGTTGTTCTCCTCGATCGACGACCGCGATCTGGCGGCGATGCGAAATGTTGCGCTGATGCTGCGGCGGGGAGAAGGCACACAAAAGGACCCCAAGGCCGCGGAGGAGATGTATGCCCGCGCCGCACAGGGCGGCCTGGCGACGGCCGCTGCCGATCTGGGCGAGATGCTGCTGAATGGCGAGGCGGGGGCACCCGATGCCAAGGCGGCGTTCCCCTGGCTCAACGGCGCGGCGGCCGCAGGCCATCCCATCGCCCAGTTCGAACTCGCGACCATGTATGAGAGCGGCAATGGCGTGCCCAAGGACGTGGAGACCGCACGCAAGCTCTACCGGCTGGCGGCCGATGGCGGCATGGACGAGGCGGCCAAGCGCCTCGCCGCCCTGCCCGCCGGTCCCGCAAAGTGATAGTCTTCGCCCCTGAAGGGGAGGTTCTCATGTCCAAGCCGTTCACGGTCATCGCCGGACTCTTGCTTCTCGTCGTCGCGGCGGCTCATTTCTATCGCATCTATGCGGGGTGGGACATTATTGCCGGCGGCCACAGCATCCCGATGATGGCAAGCTGGATAGGCGGCACGGTCACTCTCGTCCTCGGCGTGATGGTGCTGATGGAGTCCAGGCGCTGATCCGGTCTTAACCTGGACGGACCGCCTTCCTATATGATGGACCGCGCCGGCGATTCAGGGCCGGGGCAAGAGAGACCATGCGCGATCCGTACGACGTCTTGGGAGTATCCCGCACCGCGAGCGAGGCCGAGATCAAGAAGGCCTTCCGCTCGCTGGCGAAGAAGCACCATCCCGACACCAAGGGCGGAGATGCCTCGGCGCAGAAACGCTTCCAGGAGATCAGCGGCGCCTATGACATCCTGGGCGACAAGGCCAAGCGCGCCAAGTTCGATGCGGGCGAGATCGATGCCTCGGGCAATCCCCGAGGCTTCGATCCCGGCCCTCACGGGTTTCGCGGCGGGCCTCATGGCGGCGGCCAGGGCGCGAGGGATTTTCATTTCAACTGGACGGACCAGCCGGGAGAAGCGGCACAGGGTTTCAGCGCCGAAGACCTGTTCAGCGATCTGTTGGGCGGGCTCGGCGCGCGCGGCCGCCAGCAGCCGCGCCAGGGCCAGGACTTCAATGTCGCGATGACTGTCAGTTTCGAGGAAGCCGCCCGCGGCGGGTCGCGCCGCGTGGCGCTTCCCAATGGCGAGCAGATCGACGTGAAGATCCCCGTCGGCCTGCGCGATGGCCAGCAGATCCGCCTCAAGGGGCGGGGCGGCGCCGGCCGCAAGGGCGGCCCGTCGGGAGACGTTCTGATCCAGGTTTCCGTCGCCTCCCATCCCTATTTCACCAGGGATGGCCGCGACTTGCGGATGGATCTTCCGGTCACGCTGCAGGAGGCGGTTCTGGGCGGCAAGGTGCCTGTCCCCACGCTGACGGGGGCCGTATCGCTCTCCGTGCCTGCCGGATCGAACACCGGCACGGTTCTCAGGCTCAAGGGCAAGGGCATTCCGGCTCATGGCAGCGAAGCGGCCGGCGATCTCTATGCGAAACTGGTGGTGTCCCTGCCGGAGCGGGCCGACCCGGATCTGCAGTCGTTCGCGCAGAGCTGGAAGACGCGCTACGATCCGCGCGCAAAGCTGCGCTGACGCGACTGCGGCGGCGAGGCGGCGGTTGGCGGGAGGTCGACGATGGCAAGAACACCGGCTGCTGTCGCAGCCTTGATCGCAGGCTGTGGCCTCGCTTTTGGGGCGAGCGCCGACGATGCCCGCTATGAATTCAAGGTCCAGAACGCCTCCGGATCGGCGGCGACGCTGACGCTGGACGGCAAGCAGGTCTGTGCGCTGGCCGCAGGCGCGACCTGCACGGTCTCGGTCCCCGACGGCAATCCGCACGCCTACGGCTTCTCGATCGCGGGTGGGGCTGCCATTGCTTTCCAGCCCGGCAATCCGGAAATGGTCGATGTCTGCAAGCTCGACGCCAAAGCGGCACATTGCGTCGATCCCACCGGTGCGGCGACGAATTAGCGCGGCGGCAGCGCCAGGAGATACGGCAGACCTCCATTGATCCCGGGATCTTCTCCCCAGATCGACGAGCTGAAACCAGAGGGAAGTCCCGATTGCAACTGGGTCGTCGTGAGACCCGCAATTCCGGGATCGTTGGCGATGTTGCCTGCGCCCTGACTCAAGTTGGAGACGCCGCTCGTCGAGGTATCCCAATAGTCCGACGTGATGTTGCCCGAGGCGGCATTGTCCCAGCCGACGGAACCGCCGATCTTGCCGCCGTTGTTCTGGGGCGCGCCCGTGGAATAGGTGCGCGCGATAGTGCCGATATTCAGTCCGACAAGACCGCCCGCCCCCGTGCTGGTGCCGGACGTCGTTGCATTCCCTGATGCATAGGAGTCCTGGAGCGAACTGAGGTTATAGCCGACCAGTCCGCCGACCTCCTGTCCGGTGTCTCCGGTGACGTTGCCGGTCGCGTAGGACTGGGTTATCGAACTGCCGCTCTGGCCTACCAAGCCGCCGCCGAGGCCTCCGCTTTCGGGAAGCATCGTCACATTTCCCGATGCGTGGGATTTGGTGATCGAACCGTTGATGGTTCCCCCCACCAGTCCGCCGCATTGATCCGCACCTGTGACGTCTCCGGAGGCGAATGAGGACTGGATGGCGCCGTCGTTGCGGCCCACCAGCCCTCCGATCAAGCCGTTCGTATCGGTTCCCGACACTTTCCCGCTGGCCGACGAAGAGAGCACGATGCCGTGACTGAAATTGTATCCGGCCAGGCCGCCGACAAACGAGCAGCATTGCGCCTGGACATTTCCTGCGGCGGCGGAGAATTGGATTGTCCCATCGGTGCAGCCGACTAGTCCGCCGGCATCCACGCTGCCGCCATAATTCACTGTAAGCGGGGCGGATGACTGCGAGTTCGAGATCATTGCGCCGCGTTCGTTGAATCCGACCAGCGTCCCGGCGCAGGCGCCGAACATGTTCGTCACCTGGCCGCTGACGCTCGAATTCGCCACCGTTCCCTGGTTGTCTCCGACCACGGCTCCGATCGCCGATTGGGCGAAATCGCTGAAACTGACTTTCGACAAGGCGACGTCGCGAACGACTCCGGAAGGGTTCAATTGATCGAACAGGCCGATATGGGGAGGAGCCGTCTGGTCCGCCACGGTCAGTCCCACGATCGGATTGCCGAGGCCTTCGAAGACCCCTGAAAAGGCCGTGGAAACGGGCGAGCCGCCATAGGTTCCGTCTTTGGCGGCATTGTACTTCTGCGCAAGCGCATAGAACGCTGTCGGATTGTTCGCGATCTTCCCCGCCAGCTGCTTGATGTTTTTCACCAGGGTGTAGGAATGCCCACCAATGGTGAGATTGCTGGACGTGTCCCAGAATTCGACATGGCCCTTCCTGACGAAGCGCAAGTCGCCGCCGCTGCCACCGTCATTGAGTGTCACCGTCAAGCCGCCGGGGCCGGCGACGACGACGGCTTGGTTCACCGCGATGCCGCGATTGGCATCCAACTCCAGCGTGTTCGCGCTCGTCCAGCTGAACGCCGCCGCGATGACGATGTCCTTCGCCTTATTGCCGCTGACCAGGGTCAGGTTGGCATTCGCCAGCATGGTGGTGACATCGGAGACATTGAGGACGGCATGCGAAGCCGTCGCCGTGCAGACCCCTGAGAGGCAAGACACCCCGGAAGTAGGATCGTTTGAAACGGTCAATGCCGCATTCGCAGGTACCGTTGCGAACACCACAGCGGCGGCGGCGCCGATGCCCAGCAACAAATCTCTCATCGCAATGACCTCGCCCGCCCTCGCGCCCGGTAGTCTATGGTGCCTGCCGCGCCAGTCAAATCGGAGATGACGCTTCCGTCAGCTAAGCGTTCTTGCTTGATTTCCATGACGATCCGCCTTAGCCGAAGCCGGTTCGCCCGCCGTCCCAGGAGCTGTTCCATGTCCATCAAAGGCCTGATGCAGGGCAAGCGCGGCCTCATTATGGGCGTGGCCAACGATCGCTCGATCGCCTGGGGGATCGCCGAGGCGCTTCATGAGGCCGGCGCCCAGCTCGCGTTCACCTATCAGGGCGAGGCGTTCAAGAAGCGGGTTGTCCCTCTCGTCGCACCGCTCGATCCGGCGGTGCTGGTCGATTGCGATGTCTCCAACCAGGGCTCGTTGGACGCTTTGTTCGCGGAACTTCGCCAGACCTGGGAGACCATCGATTTCGTGGTCCATGCCATCGCCTATTCCGACAAGGAACAGCTCAAGGGCCGCTATGTCGACACCACGGCGGACAATTTCCGCATGACGATGGACATCTCCTGCTACTCCTTCACCGCGATCGCGCAGCGGGCCGAAAAGATGATGCCCAAGGGCGGCTCGCTTCTGACGCTGTCCTATTTCGGCGCCGAGCGCGTGATGCCGCATTACAATGTGATGGGTGTTGCCAAGGCCGCGCTCGAGGCCAGCGTGCGCTACATGGCCGAGGACCTGGGCAAGCGCGCGATCCGCGTCAATGCGATTTCCGCCGGCCCGATCAAGACGCTGGCCGCTTCGGGGATCGGCGATTTCCGCTATATTCTCAAGTGGAACGAGTACAATTCGCCATTGCGCCGCAACGTCACCACGGAAGAGGTGGGCAAGTCCGCGCTGTTCTTGTTGTCCGATCTCGGCAGCGCGGTCACCGGCGAGTGCCTGCATGTCGATGCGGGATACCACATCGTCGGCATGAAGGCGGAGGACGCGCCCGACATCGCCGTCGGCAGGAGCGAATAGGATGCGGGCCTCGGCCGCCATCCTACTCGCATTGCTGGCACTTGCATCCGCGAGCGGTTGTTCACGACGGCATGCGCAGCAGGGGGCAAGCTCGCAAGGCTCTTCCAATGCAGCGCAGAGCTCGGCGCCGGCGCCGCAAAGCTCCGGCGGGGGACTGTTCTCTTCCTGCCCGCCAGTGCCGTCCAACAGCAGGGTCGCGGGAGCGATCAAATCCGCGCTCAACCAAATCTACGGCGCGGACGAAGGCAACGTGCGCGTGACGGTGAGCGCCGTCACGCCAGGCGCGGACTGCCAGACCTACACGGTTCGCTATTCGGCTTCGAGCACGGCCGCGAGCGCGCCGCTCGCCTACGAGGCGGGACAATGGTCCGTGCTGCTGTTCAAGAAGAATTATCCCGTGCCATGAAGGCCAAGTTCAAGTTGGCGGACGGTATCACGCTCTATTTTGCACGCCATGGCGAGACGGAAGCCAATGTCGAGAAACGCTTCCAGGGTCATTCGCTGAACACGCCGCTGACCCATGAGGGCCGCAAACAGGCCAAGCAAATCGCGCGCATCCTCGAAGAGCGCGCCCGCCCAAAATCGCTGTCCTACGTCGCCAGCCCGATGCAGCGCGCCCGCGAGACAATGGAGTTGGTGCGCAAGCAGCTGGGTCTCGAGCCCGGCCGGTTCTCGACCGATGCGCGCATCACCGAGATCGATCTCGGCCTCTGGGATGGACTGACCCATGAACAGGCGCGTGCGCTCGATCCCAAGCTGTTCGACCGCCGCGACAAGAACAAGTGGTCGGTCCGTCCGCCTGGCGGCGAGAACTACGGCGATGTCAGCGGACGCGCGCAGCTTTGGCTGGACAGCCTGACCCGCGACACCTTCGCCGTCAGCCATGGCGCGTTCACCCGCATTCTGCGAGGCCTGTTCCAAGGGCTGAGCGGCCAAGAGATATCCGACCTCGATGAACCGCAAGGCGTCGTTTTCCGCGTGCAGGGCAGCAGCGTGAAACGGTTCAATGCGCCGTGAGAGAGGACATCACGCTCTACGTCCTGCGCCACGGCGCCTGCGAGCACAATCTGCAAGGCCGGATCGCGGGACAGAACGACTCGCCGCTGACGCCGCTCGGCCGCGAGCAGGCGCGCGCCAACGGACTTGTGCTGAAGGAATTGGTGGCTGACCCGTCGCGGCTCGCGCATTTCTCCAGTTCGCTGCACCGCGCTTGCGTGACGATGGAATTGATGCGCGAAGCGGCCGGTCTCGACCCGTTTCGATATCTTGCGGATCGCCGGCTGATGGAAATCGACTGCGGCGAGAATACCTGGGCGTCCTGGCCGCAGATCGAGGCGCGCGCTTCCAAGGATCCGATGTGGCAGCGCGACCGCTGGCACTATGTCCATCCCCGCGGCGAAAGTCTCGCCATGCTGGAGGCGCGGGTCCTGGATTTCCTGGGCTCGCTTCCGGGCGACACGGTGATCGTCACCCACGCCGGACCGCTGCGCATGATCCGCAAGCGATTGCTCGGCCTGAGCGAGACGGCCGCGCTCGAATTCGATCCGCCGAACGCCGGAATCATGCGAGTGTGCGGCGGCGCCGAATGCTGGTTCGGCGCATAGGGCGGCGAGCGATGTCCCACAACACCTTCGGCAAGCTGTTTCGCGTCACGACTTTCGGCGAAAGCCACGGTCCGGCGATCGGCTGCGTGATCGACGGCTGTCCGCCGCTGATCCCATTGACCGAAGCCGACATCCAGGCCGAGCTCGACCGCCGGCGGCCCGGCCAGTCGCGCTTCGTCAGTCAGCGCCGCGAGCCCGACACGGTGCGAATCCTCTCCGGCGTCTTTCAGGACGAGCGGATGAAGCAGCAGGTGACGACGGGCACCCCGATCGCGTTATTGATCGAGAACGTCGATGCCCGCGCCAAGGACTACGGCGACATCCGCGACAAATTCCGCCCCGGCCATGCCGACTATACCTATTGGGCCAAGTACGGCGTGCGCGACTATCGCGGTGGCGGGCGGCAGAGCGCACGCGAGACGGCGAGCCGCGTCGCAGCCGGCGCGGTCGCGGCCAAGGTGCTCGCGTCGCTCTACAAGAATGTGCGCATTCGTGGCGCGTTGATCCAGGTCGGCACCGAGAAGATCGACCGCAAGCGCTGGAACTGGAACGAGATCGCGCGCAATCCCTTCTTCTGTCCGGATGCGAAGAGCGCCGCGCAATGGGAAGTCTATCTCGACGGCGTGCGCAAGCGCGGATCGTCGGTCGGCGCTGCGGTCGAAGTCGTGGCGGAGGGAATTCCCGCCGGCCTCGGCGCGCCGATCTACGGCAAGCTCGACGCCGATATCGCTTCGGCGCTGATGAGCATCAATGCGGTCAAAGGCGTGGAGATCGGCGCAGGCTTCGCCACCGCGGCAATGTCGGGCGAGGACAATGCGGACGAGATGCGCAAGGGCGCGCGCGGCAAGCCGAAATTCCTTTCCAATCATGCCGGCGGAATCCTGGGCGGCATCTCGACCGGGCAGCCGATCGTGGCGCGCTTTGCGGTGAAGCCCACCTCCTCCATCCTGACGCCCCGACGCACCATCGATACCTCCGGCCACGACACGGAGATCGCGACCAAGGGCCGTCACGATCCTTGCGTCGGCATCCGCGCGGTGCCGGTGGGCGAAGCGATGCTGGCGCTGGTCTTGGCCGACCATGCGTTGCGCCATCGCGCGCAGATGGGCGGCAGGTAGCCGGGCTGCAGGATGGCGTCGTTCGCCGAGCTGAAGCGCGTCGGCCTCGCCCTTCCGGGCGTCGAAGAATTCCGCCACAGGGGCGAGCCGGCGCTGCGCGTGCGGGGGCGGATGTTTGCGGTGTGGTGGCCTCCCAGCAAGATCACGATCATGAAGCTGGAACGCGAGCATCAGCGCATGTTGTTCGAGGTGCGGCCCGAGGTGTTTTCGCCCTGCAGGGTCGGCACCGGCACCTGGAGCTATGTCGAGATCGCGAAGCTGAGCAACAAGGACCTGAAGGCGCTGGTCATCGAGGCCTGGATGCAGGTGACGCCGATGACGGCGCGCCGCGCCTGGCTGGCGCGTCGCCCGCAACCATAGGCGCGGAGCTGCCCCATGCCGCCAATGTCGCGGCGATGTCGCTGCCGATGGAGATTTGCGGTTCCGACGGCGGGCGGAAGCCCTCCTTTTTTTCGCGCGCCGCGACGCAGCTTGCGGCGCCGCGCGCCACGTCGGGGAAGTTGCCGGCCTTGCGGAAGGACTGCAGGAAGCAGTCGTCGAAGAACGTGTACTTGTAGGTTTCGCCGCATCCGAAGGAGGTGCGGTCGCGCCGCGCGGCGGTGACGATCATGCGGTTCTTCGCCGCAAGGACCGGGATGAACACGCCCGAATAGCAGGCCGAGAGGAACACCACGGTCGGACTGTCGCCGCAGGCATTGTCGAGAATGCTCTTCAGTTTGACCGGCGACAGCGTGTCGTCGCCCACCACGATTCCGTCGGGCGAGCCGTGCGAGGTGAGATAGGCGAAACAGCCGCCGCTGGTGCGGTTCGACAGGTCCCACATCGTGGTGCCGATCGTCTGCCCGTCCGAATGGCGCGGATGCTGAAGCGGATAGCCCTCCGGCCGCACGGAAAACTGGATGATGTTGTCCGGCGCGAAGCCGACCGACATCAGGTCGGCCGCGATGTCGCGCCGCGCATTGTCGAAGACCTCGCTCTCGGCGCCCGAATGGGCATGGAAGTCGCCGGCCACGACGATGGCCGCCCAGTCCGCGTAGCCGGCGGCCCGCGCCGCGCTCCAGAGAACGGTTTCGGCAACGACCAGAAAAATGGCGAGGAGAAGACGCATGACTCAATTGCGCACGAAATCGGCGGCGATTTCAATATGCTCCGACCAAAGGAATTGGTCCACCGGGACGACACGTCGCAGTATCCAACCGGCCGCCACCAGCGTGGCGGCGTCGCGCGCAAAGCTCTGCGCATTGCACGACACATAAGCGACCCGGGCGACTTTGGACGCGGCGATTTCGGCAATTTGCGTGGACGCCCCTGCACGCGGGGGATCGAGCACGATGGCCTCGAACCGGCCGAGCTCGGCGGCGGAGAGCGGATGCTTGAACAGGTCGCGCCGCTCGGTGGTCACGGGCTTGAGGCCGCGCGCGCCGCGAACGGCCTGCGCCAGGGCGTCGAGCTGCGTCTGTTCGCTCTCGACAGCGTGAACTTTCGCTTTGGCGGCAAGCGACAACGCGAATGTGCCGCAACCGGCAAAGAGATCGGCAACCTGCCTGGCACCCGCCACGGCCTTGGCGACATGCGCCTGCAGCAAAGCCTCGCCCGCCTGCGTCGGCTGGAGGAATGCGCCCGGCGGAAGCTGCAATCGGGCGGACGCGATTTTTACGAACGGCTTTTCCAACTCGACCAGGATCTCTTGACCCGCGGTGATCCGCACGACGCCGTTTCGGCCTGCCCATCTTGCCAGCGCCCCGGTGGTCGCCGTCGTCACGCGCCTGCGCCAGCGCAGCATGAGATCGATGCCGTTCGCGGCCTGTGTCGCGTGCGCTTCGCAGGCTTCGCCGTCGCTCAAGACTTCGCCCATGATGTCTCGCAGGCGCGGCACCAGTGCAGCGAGGGGCTTCGTCAACACGCGGCATTCGCGCATATCGACAATGTCGTGCGACGCTCGGGCATGAAAGCCGATGGCGACGGCCGAACCCGTCTTCTTGATCTTGAAGACGCAGCGCCGGCGCGACGCCGCCGGAACCTCGACGGTGTCCGCGACTTCCGCGCGCAGATGGTGGCGCTCGAGCGCATCGACGACCAGCGCACGCTTGCGCGCCCGGTATTCTGCATCGCCAAGGTCTTGGAAGGCACAGCCGCCGCAGGTTCCGAAATGTGCGCAAAGCGCGTTCACGGCTTGCGGGCCGCGATCAGGAACTCACGGTTGCCGTCGCCGCCTTTGACGGGACTCTCCATCGTCCCGAGCACGCTCCAGCCCTGCTCTTTCGCGATCCATTGCCCGATGCGGTCCACCGCGTCGCGCTGGCGTTGCGCATCCTTGACGATGCCTCCCTTGCCCACATGCGCGCGGCCGACCTCGAATTGCGGCTTCACGAGCGCGACCAGCCACGCGCCACGATCTGCCAACGCCAGCGCATTGGGCAGCACCAGGGTCAGGCTGATGAAGCTGACGTCGGCGACGACCGCTTGCGGCCGGCAGGAGATCGCCGCCTCCGTCAGATCGCGCGCGTTCGTTCCTTCGAGAACCACGACACGGTGGTCGGCGGCGATCTTCGGTGCGAGCTGGCCGTGGCCGACATCGACCGCGTAGACCCTTCGCGCGCCGCGCAACAGCAGGACCTGCGAGAATCCACCGGTCGAAGCGCCGATGTCCAGGCAGATCCTATCCCGGGGCGACAATTCGAATGTGTCGAGCGCCGCGGAAAGCTTGAGAGCGCCGCGCGACACGAAGGGATGCGCACGAGAATACTTGATGTGGGCGCTCTCGTTGAGCCGCTGCGACGGCTTGGTGACCAGCTTGCCGCCGCTGCTGACGCAACCCGCCGCGATCGCCTCCTGCGCTTCGGCACGCGTCTGCGCATAGCCGTGCTCGACCAGGAACACATCGGCCCGTGCAGACGGCGAAGCGGTCATCTGCGGCTTCGAGAGGAGCGGTCTCTTTGTCGGGCGTGGACTATAATGCGCAAGGACGCGCCGTCAGCCGGAGATCGCCATGCGCGCCGCCGCAGCTTCCTGTTCGCGGCCGAGCGCGCCCAGCGCGGTGGCGACGATGCCGGCGGCGTCGAGGCCGGCGCTTTCGTACATCTTCTCCGGCGTGTCCTGATCGATGAACCGGTCGGGCAGGATCATGGGGCGGATCTTGAGGCCCTTGTCGAAAGCGCCATGCATTGCCAGATGCTGCATCACCTGCGCCGCGAAGCCGCCGACCGCACCTTCTTCGACGGTGATCAGCACCTCGTGGTTGCGCGCCAGGCGGTTGACGAGATCCCTGTCCAGCGGCTTGGCGAAGCGCGCGTCCGCGACAGTTGCGGACAGCCCATAGCCGGCGAGTTTGTCGGCCGCGGCCATCGCCTCGGACAGACGCGTGCCATAGGAGAGGATCGCGATCGAGGTTCCTTCGCGCAGAACCCTGCCCTTGCCGATCTCCAGCGGCGTGCCGATCAGCGGCCGCTCCAGGCCCATGCCCTCGCCGCGCGGATAGCGGATGGCGCTGGGCCGGTCGTCGATCTGCACCGCGGTCGCAACCATGTTCATCAGATCGACCTCGTCGCCGGCGGCCATCAGCACGAAGTTGGGCAGCGCCCCAAGATACGCGATGTCGAACGAGCCGGCATGGGTCGGACCGTCGGCGCCCACCAGCCCTGCGCGGTCCATTGCAAAGCGCACCGGCAGCGATTGGATCGCAACGTCGTGGACGACCTGATCGTAGGCGCGCTGGAGAAACGTCGAATAGATGGCGCAGAACGGCTTCATGCCGTCAGCGGCGAGGCCGGCGGCGAACGTCACCGCATGCTGCTCGGCGATGCCGACGTCGAAGGTCCGGCGCGGGAATTCCTTGGCGAACAGATCCACGCCTGTGCCCGATGGCATCGCGGCGGTGATGGCGACGATGCGGTCGTCCTTCTTGGCTTCCGCAATCAACGCTTCGCCGAACACCTTTTGGTAAGCGGGCGCCTTGGAGTTCGATTTCTTCTGCTCGCCGGTGAGCACGTTGAACTTGGTGACGCCGTGATATTTGTCGGCGCTGGCCTCGGCCGGCGGATAGCCCTTGCCCTTCTTGGTCACGACATGAACAAGGATCGGGCCGTTCTTCGTATCGCGCACGTTCTCGAGCACAGGGATCAGGTGGTCGAGATTGTGACCGTCGATGGGGCCGACATAATAGAAGCCGAGCTCCTCGAACAGCGTGCCGCCGGTGACCATGCCGCGAGCGAACTCCTCCGCGCGCTCGACGCCCTTCTCCATCGGACGCGGCAGCCAGTGGGCGATCTTCTTGCCCAGCTTGCGGAAGCCGCGATAGGAGCGGCTGGAAACCAGGCGCGCGAGATAGGCGCTCATCGCGCCCACCGGCGGCGCGATCGACATGTCGTTGTCGTTGAGGATGACGATCAGCCGTTCGTTCAGCGCCCCGGCATTGTTCATCGCTTCATAGGCCATGCCCGCGCTCATCGCGCCGTCGCCGATCACCGCGATGACGTTGTTGTCGCCGCCCTTCATGTCGCGCGCGACGGCGAAGCCGAGAGCGGCGGAGATGGAAGTCGAGGAATGGGCGGCGCCGAAGGGGTCGTAGACGCTCTCGGCGCGCTTGGTGAAACCAGACAGGCCGCCGCCCTGGCGCAGGGTGCGCATGCGCTCGCGGCGGTCGGTGAGGATCTTATGCGGATAGGCCTGATGGCCGACGTCCCACACCAGCCGGTCGTCCGGCGTGTTGAAGACATAGTGCAGGGCCACTGTCAGCTCGACGACGCCGAGACCGGCGCCCAGGTGCCCGCCCGTGACCGAGACGACGTCGACCAGCTCCGCGCGCAACTCGTCGGCCAGTTGGCGCAGCTGAGATTTCGGCAGCGCGCGCAACGCCGCCGGCTCGCGAATCCCGTCCAGCAACGGAGTCTTGGAAGCAGTCATACCTACCCACTAACAGCGCGCCAGAAGCGCACCCCCCACAGCTCTATAACGTGCCCAGCGGCGCAAAGTCCGCCGTTTTCCCGGATAAATCAAGGCAGACCCTCGGCGATGCCCGGACCATTGACGTACCTTTTAGACGCCATCCTATCCTTTGCGAAGTCGGGGCCGGCCATGCGGTTCGGGCCTTTAGCCCACATCCATGGTTTCGGTGCCGGTCGGGCCGGTTGAGCCCAGCACGATCTTTTCGAGACGGCCTTCCGCCGCCTTGAGCTTCTTTTCGCAGTGGGATTTCAGCTCCTGGCCGCGCTCGTAAAGGGCAATTGAATCCTCGAGGTCGACCTCGCCCTGTTCGAGGCGCGCCACGATCTGCTCGAGTTCCTTCAGCGCCGCCTCGAACGTCAGGGTTTCGACCGGAACGGGCTTGGATTTGGCTTTGTCGCTCATGAAACCTCAATATCCCGACGAACGGGGCATGTTCTTGGCGGAACCCGGCACGACGTCGAAGGCGATGGTCAGCCGCACATCGTCCGACGCGAACGGCACCGTACCGTGCCAAAAATAGGACGGGAACAGAACCAATTTCCCCACGGCGGGCTTTTCCACCCGCTCCGGCCGGTCGCGTTCTCCGAGAGCCAGGTTGGACTCGCCGAATTTGAGCCAGCCCTGGCGGGCCTGGGCGTCCTCGATTTCTTCCGGCAACGCCACGTAATAGGCAGAGCTGATCCATCCTTGCGGATGGACATGGTTGGAGTGATAGCCGCTTGAGCGCAATCGGCAGGACCATGAGCCGGAGAAGTCGAAAGCCTCACGCTTGCGGCCGAACAGCGGATGCCCCGGATCGTTGGGCAGCCGGCCCACATAGTCGCCGACCGCTTCGCGGATGCGCTCGCGTATGGCCTCCACGGCCCTGCCCGGCCGCTCGAAAAGATGTCCGGGCGTCTGGGTTCCATTGCGCAGCGTCTGATCCAGCGGCTCGACGTTTCGGGTGTGAAGCGCGGCAAGCTCTTCCGCGAGCGCACGATTGAACGTGGCGATGTCGGCGTAGCCCGGCGGGGGCGCGAGTTCGTAAACCCCCACGAGCTTCTCCTGATCGCCGAGCCGCGCAAGGCGGCTATCCCCCGTCTCGCGGAACGCCAGCAGCTCGAACGCGAGAAGCAGCTGGTCATGCGGTGCCAGCGCCAATCCCTGCTCCACGATGGCGATCGCTTCCTTGGCGCGGCCGGCCTGCAGCAGCGCGTTCGCCAAGCCGCGATGATGGTGGACGATTTTCGGCTCCAGCCGCGCCGCGTCCTCCAGCAGCGCGATGCCCTCGTCGAATTTATGCTGCATGACCAGCGCGCGCGCCAGAACGTTCGATATGTCGTTTCGCTGCGGGGCGATCTCGCGCGCCCGCCGCAGCAAGCGTTCCGAATGCTCCAGCTCGTTCTGACGCAAGCGCTGGTCGGCTTCTGCCAGCAACAGGTCGGGCGTGTCGCCGATGCGCGCACGCGCGCGCGCATAGGATTGATGCGTGAGATCGCTGCGGCCCATCTGCCAGGCGAGCGCATTGAGCCGGCTGTGCGCCTCTACCAGAGCCGGCGCGAGTTCGACCGCCTTGTCGAATTCCTCCAAGGCCTCGCTTTCTCGCTGCGAGCGCTCGTAGCAATTGCCGAGCGCGTAATGCGCCTCGGCGCTGTTGGGATTGACGGAGAGCGCGCTGCGAAGCGAGGCAATCGCGTCGTCCATCCGCTCCAACGCCGTCAATGCGATGCCGCGATAGTAATGCGCGTCGAAATAAGCGCGATTGATCGCAAGGGCCGAGTCATAGAGCGCCAGGGATTGTTCTTTGCTGCCGCTCTCGCTCAGCAGCGTTCCGAGTTGCACCATCGCTTCGGGATATTGCGGACGATGCTGCAGAGCTTGTCGAAAGGCATCCGCCGCCTCGGCCGAACGCCCCGCGGCTTTCAGCACGATCCCGAGATTGTAATGCGCATCGGCGTAATCCGGACGGTGGGCCACGGCATTGCGATATGCGGCTTCGGCTCCCTTTGCGTCGCCCAAGCGCAGTCTCAGATTGCCGAGATTGTTGTGGAGCAACGCATCGTTGGGGGCCGCGCTCACGGCGCGCTCGAGCAAAGCCCTCGCTTCGTCAAGTTGACCGCGATCGCGCACGAGAAGCGCGAGGAAATTGAGGACGGGTGCCGCGTTGGGATGGGCTGCCAGCAGTTGGCGGCACCCGGCTTCCGCTTCAGCAGCCCTTCCAGCGCGGCGCAATCGCTCGGCCGCCTGGAGTCCGGCCGCGATTCGCTGGGTAGAGGCCGAGTCTGGCGGAAGTCCCAAGGTCATGGCGACGAATTACCATCAAAATCACCGGTGCAGCGCGGCCACTGCGATCCAATTGTCACTTTCCTGCGATTTAAGTGGAGCAACGCCATCGCGGCACGATTTCGGCCGTCCGGTGGAGAAGCCCCTTCTTTATTCTCTTAGTACATAAATACAATGATTTCAGCATGTTGTGGAATTACTTGCCGTGCCGACGAGCAACTAAATATCTCGATCCTGCTCGTTGACACCAAAATACCACAGTGCCGCCGCGAATCTTCGCAAAGCCCGATTCCGTTTTGACCCACGCCTCTCAGACTCGTAACCTCGCTTCGAACGGGTGAGTTTCGTGCCGCGAAAGCAATTGCGGGGCGAAAAGTCGATGCTTTCTTGGCTTCGGCTGATACCCGCGAGCGAACGTCGTTACGAACCAAGGGGGTTCCACAGTGTTTCAAATCGAAAGCAAGAGCAGTCTGAAGACGGCTCTGCTCCTCGGAGCAGCGACCGCGACCGCCATGAGCCTGACAAGCGCAGCCATGGCGCAAGAGCAAGTCGAAACCGTCGTCGTGACGGGTTCGCGCATTCCACAGGTTGGCGTCTACAGCTCCAGCCCGGTGACTGCGGTTTCCAATCAGGAAATCAAGTACGAGGGCACGACCAACGTCGAAACCCTCCTCAACAACCTGCCGTCGGCCTTCGCCGATTTCGGCTCCTATGAGTCGAACGGTTCTCCGGGTATCGCGACCGTCAATCTTCGCGACTTGGCCCCAGCTCGTACGCTCGTGCTCATCGACGGCAAGCGCCTGATGCCAGGCGACCCCGCCGACCCCGTTCCTGACTTGAACCAGATTCCTGCTGCCTTGATCGAACGTGTCGACGTCGTGACCGGTGGTGCATCCGCCGTGTACGGCTCGGACGCCATCGCCGGCGTCGTGAACTTCATCATGCGCAAGGACTTCGAAGGCTTCGAGTTCGACGGTCAGTGGCTCGGCTACCAGCACACCAACAACAACGCCTTCGACCGCGGCATCGTCGCCCAGGGTCTCGGCGGCTCGACACCGGGCTCGATCCCGGAAGCGCCCGGCAGCATCTGGGACGGCGACACTGTCGACCTGAACGGCATTCTCGGCGTGAACAGCCCCGATGGTAAGGGCAACATCACGATGTATGGCGGCTTCCGTCACCTGAATGCGGTGACCGAAGACACCCGCGACGTGTCGGCTTGCGGAACGGCCACGACAGGAAGCGGAAGCTTCATCTGCGCCGGCTCGAGCACCGCGGCCCGTACGGAAAACGGTCAGACGGCTGGTGGCCGGTTCATCAGCTTGGACGGCGGCTCTTGCGGAAACTGCACGGTCGACCCGACGACGGGCCTGCTGCGCGGCTTCACCCAGGCTGACCGGTTCAACTTCGCGCCTCTGAACTACCTGCAGCGTCCGGATCAGCGCTACACCTTCGGTGCGATGGGCCATTACGAGTTCAACAAGGCCATCGACATCTATTCGTCGCTGATGTTCATGGACGATCACACCGTGGCGCAGATCGCTCCCTCGGGCGCGTTCTTCGGCACCGTGCTGCAGACGAACTGCGACAACCCCGAGCTGACGGCTCAGGAAGTCTCGGCGTTCTGCACCAGCGCGACCAACGTGATCCGTCCGGGCTACGCGACGATGCTGATCGGCCGCCGCAACAAGGAAGGCGGCAACCGTCAGGACGATCTGCGTCACACCTCCTACCGCATGGTGGTTGGCGTGAAGGGCGATCTCGGCGGCGGTTGGGCGTATGACGCGTTCGCGCAATACGGCGACACGGTCTATCAGGAAGAATACCTGAACGACCTTTCGATCACCCGCATCCAGCGTTCGCTGATCGTCAATCCGGACGGTAACTGCGCGTCTGCGGACGACGGCACCGATCCGAATTGCGTTCCCTGGAACATCTTCGTGCCGAACGGCGTGACCAAGGCCGCGACGAACTACCTGAGCGTCCCGGGCATGAAGGAAGGCTCGACCCAGGAATGGGTGGCCGGCGCCAGCTTGACCGGTGACCTTGGCGCCTGGGGTGTCCAGTCGCCATGGGCGAAGAGCCCGGTCGCAGTTGCTCTTGGCACGGAATATCGCCAGGAACAGCTGAATCTGCGCGTCGACTCCGAGTTCTCGACGGGCGACCTGGCGGGCCAGGGCGGTCCGACCCTGAGCACGAACGGCGGCTACAACCTGACCGAAGGCTTCGGCGAAATCCGCGTGCCGGTCGTCTCCGACATGCCGATGTTCGAGGACCTCTCGGTCAACGCCGGTTACCGCTACTCATCGTACAACCTGGCCGGCTCGGTCGAGTCGTTCAAGTACGGTGCGGAATGGCAGCCGATCGATGACTTCCGCCTGCGCGCCAGCTATCAGCATGCCGTCCGCGCGCCGAACGTGGTCGAATTGTTTACCCCGCAAGGCCTCGGCCTCTGGGGCGGCACCGATCCCTGCGCCGGTCCTGTTCCGGTTGACACGCCGGCCCAGTGCGCCAACACCGGCGTGACCCCGGGCGAATACGGCAACATCCTGCAGTGCATCTCCGGTCAGTGCGGCGGCCTCTTCGGCGGCAACCTGACCCTGAAGCCGGAAACGTCCAACACCACGGAATTCGGCGTGGTGCTGACCCCGACCTTCCTGCAGGGCTTCACGGCGACGATCGACTACTTCAACATCTCGCTCACCGGCGCGATCAACGTCATTCCGGAAGCCGAAACGCTCACGAACTGTGCCAACAGCGGCGATCCGTTCTTCTGCAACCTGATCCATCGTTCGCCGGGTCCGGGGCAGTTCAAGGGCGCGATCTTCGGTACGGGCGCCGACGCGGGCTACATCGTCGCCACAAACGTCAATACCGGTTCCGAGAAGACGTCGGGCGTCGACTTCGAGGCCAACTACTCCAGCCACCTCGAGGATTGGGGCATGGGCGCGAACGGCAGCTTGGCGTTCGCCTTCCTGGGCACCTACACCCAGTCCTTCAAGGTCACGCCGGTTCCGGGCGATCACGAGTACGATTGCGCCGGCCTGTTCGGTCTCACCTGCGGAACGCCGATTCCGAAGTGGCGTCACCGCTTGCGCGTCACCTGGACGGCACCTTGGGACTTCGACCTGTCGCTCAACTGGCGACACATGTCGGAGGTCAAGTTCGACGCGAACACCAACGATCCGACGCTCAGTGGACCGTGCGGTGGACCTTGCGGCGACCTCTCCGACGCCAAGATCAGTGCGTATGATTACTTTGACATCTCGGCCGACTACACCGTGCGTCAGGGAATCAGCATCCATGGCGGCATCGACAACGTGTTCGACAAGGATCCGCCGATCCTCGACTCGAACGCCCTGGGCGTCGCCTCGCCTCCGTTCGGCAACGGCAACACCTATCCGCAGGTGTACGATGCTCTCGGCCGCACCATCTTCCTGGGCGTGACCGTGAAGTACTAAGCCTCGCGGCAAATCATCTGAAAGGCGGCGGCCCAAAAGGCCGCCGCTCTTTTTTTGCCCGCCGTTCTGCTAAAGGACTTCCATGTCAGGAACCGACCCAGCCGCGTCTGCCATGGCGCAGGACCGCGACCGGCTCGTACGCCAGGTCAGCGACGCCGTGCGTGCCCGAGATATCCCCCTCGCCACGGATTTGGCCCGTGGAGCGCTGGAGCGGGGACTTGTCCACCCTCTCTTCCTGGGCCTGCGCGCCTTTTGGTTCGACGACCAAGGCCGCACGCGCGAAGCTCTGGCCGATATCGAGACGGCGATCGGTTTGGCGCCGCAGGACGCCCCGCTGCGGAACTCCCACGGCCAGATCCTCAGTTCGGCCGGCCGCTGGGACGAGGCGGTCGAAGCGTTCGAGCGCTGCGTCGCGCTGCGGCCCGACTTCGCGCCCGCCTATCGCAATCTCGGATATGCGCGCCAAGGCATCGGCGATCTGCGCGGATCTGCGCAGGCTTTCGAGCAGGCCTACCAGCTTGCGCCCGAGGACGCCGAGCCGCTGTCCCATTTGGCCAACCTGGCGGCCCGTCGTTCCGACTGGGAGTCCGCCCGGAAATTTGCGGAACAGGCTTTGGCCGCAGATCCCCGGCAGTCCCTGGCATTGGTCACGCTTGCGAGCGTGGCAGTCTCCACCGGCGATCGCGCCGGCGCTGACGCTCTGATCGGCTCGGCTCTCGGCGATGCCAAGCTTGCCGGGCCGCACCGCGCCATGATGCTGACCACTCTGGGCGACCTGCGCCACGACCAGCAGCGCTATTCTGAAGCTTTCGAGGCCTACCGCCAAAGCAACGAACTCCGCCGCCAGCTCTACGCGCCGCAATTCGCGGCTCCGGGTCGCGAGACCGCCGCGAGCTTTGCCCAGATCCTCATCGATTTCATGGAGCGCGCTCCACCTCTGCACTGGAGGGCGTCCGATGCCGAAGGCGAAGGCAACACGGCGGTGCGCGCGCATGTCTTTTTGATTGGTTTCGCGCGCTCCGGCACGACCCTGCTCGAGAACGTCTTGGCCGCGCACCCCGATGTCGCCGCGGTCGGCGAGAAGGAGCTGCTCGCGACCGCCAACGAACAATACCTGTCCACCGACAAGGGGCTCGATCTGCTGGCCGCGGCCACCGAGGACAGGCTTTCGCAATTGCGCCGCGATTATTGGCGGCGTGCGGAGGGCCATTGCGGCCCGCTCGCGGGAAAGGTCTTCGTCGACAAGAGACCGATGGGTGCGCTGAAGCTGCCCCTGATCGTCAAGTTGTTTCCGAGCGCGAAGATATTGTTCGCCCTGCGCGATCCCAGAGACGTCATTCTGAGCTGCTATCGCCGCCAGTTTCTGTTGAACCCGTCGATGTACGAACTGCTCGACCTGCGAGGCGCCGCCCTTTTCTACGGCCAGCTGATGCGGCTGGCGAAGATCTTCCGCGCGCGTTCGGGACTGCAATGGCTGGAAACGCGCCACGAATCCCTGGTCGCGGATTTCGACGGCGAAATGGCGCGCGTGCTTGCGTTCCTGGGTCTCGAATGGAGCGAGCAATTGCGCGCGTTTGCCGAGACGGCGCGCCAGCGCGACATCTGGACACCGAGCTCGACGCAGGTGATCAAGGGCTTGAATGCGGAAGGCGTCGAGCAATGGCGCCACTACCGCGAACAGCTCGCGCCCGCGATGCCGATCCTGCGGCCTTGGATCGACGCGTTCGGCTATGAGCGGTTCTGAGGCTCAGAACGACGCTGCCGGAAGCTCGCCGTAATAGCGCCGGGTGGCGGAGAGCAGGCCGCAAATCATTTCGCGCTCCGCCGCGGACAGCAGCGGGTTCCAGATATCGAAGATCAGGATGATGCGGATTTCGTCGCTGTCGTTGTAGGCGGCGTGCTCGATGGTGTCGTCGAACACCCAGGCCTCGCCCTGCCGCCACTCCCGCGTGACGTTGCCCACGCGGAACCGGCAATTTCCAGGCACGATCAGCGGAAGATGCACGATCAGCCGGGCGTTGGTCACGCCGGTGTGCGGCGGGATCTCGGTGCGCGGCTGCAGCACGGAAAAGAACGCGGTCGGCGCGTAACCGGGGATTTCCGCCATCGGCGTGCCATCAAGCAGCGCTGCGGTCTTGGGACAACGGTGGCAATGCGCCTCGATGCGTTCGCCGTCCTTCCAGAGAAACGACGCGTTCCATTTCATCGAGCGGTTCAACGGCGCCCATTGGTTCAAGGGCGAACCCTCGGGATGATCGACGTAAGGTGCGAACCCCTGCCCGTCTTCCCGCGCCAGCGCAATGAGCTCCTCGCGGATCGTCTCGGTTGCGGCCTCGAGCTTGGCGAGCCAGGGGAAATCCGCATTGTCATAAAACGGGATTGCCGGAAGTCGCGGCACCAACAGCAGTGTCGGCTGATGCGTGTGGGCCTTGGCGCGGCCGAGCATGATGTCCCTGCATTCGTCGAAGCGTTCGAAAGCGTTCCCATCGTGGCGCGCGCGCACCGGTTCGAGCGCCTGCGATAGATGGGCGTCGAGTTCGGCGGCGTTGTCGTCGACCGCCTTGCGCGCGTGATCGAGCGCTTGGCTAAGCTCCGGTGTCAGCTGTTCGCGGGGCGGCGCGATGGTGAGCACATCCTTGAAGACCTGTGCCGCGCGCCGGCGTTCTCCCCCGCGCTCCAGAAGCATGGCCTTGGCGAGCAGTGCGGGAAAGAAATAGGGATCGAGAGCGAGGCTGCGGGTGAGCGCCGCCATTTCCTTGTCCGCCTCGCCGGCCGCGCGATGAACGAACGCGATGTTCAGCGGAACGACGGGGTTGCGAGGGTCGGCCGCCTCGGCGCGCTGGAGAAAAGCCAGGGCTTGGTCGCGCTGCCTGCGGAAAAGGTGGTGCTGGCCGAGATGAAGCAGCGCCTGCGGGTGATCCGGCACCAGCGCCAACACCGACTGCCAGGCCGCCGCGGCTTCGTCCAGCCGTCGTTCGCGCATCAACTGTTGTGCGGTCTGCGCCAGTGCCGCCGCGCGGTTGTCGCCGGTAGAATTGGAGATGCCTGAAGCCACCAGCGCTGCCCAGCCTGTTCTCGACGACGCAAGCTATCCGGCGCTCATGCAGAAAGGCAAATCGCCGATGCGGGGCATCGGCGATCGACCTAAATCGTCCCAGTCCGGCCGTTCAGTGACCGGAGCCGGGATTCTGCTGGTAGCCCATGGCCTGCGACCGGGCGAGCGCCTCTTGATCGTTGCGCGCCATTTGATCCCATTCCGCCTGGGTATGGCACTCGCGCCGCGAACCGATACGCGAACCTGTCGGCGGGGGCATCTGCTTGCAGACGATCTTGTCCGGGTCCGAATCGGGCGTCGTGGATGCCGCGTTGGGCGTGGTCGTCGACACCGGGTCGGCAGACATCGCCGTCGTTGCGGCGGAGGCGCCGCCGATCCAAGGCAGTCCGGCCAGGCAGACGAGAACAAATCCGATCTTGCGCACGTGTATACTCCCAATGGCTTGGCCAGGGCCTTTTCCCTTCGACCTTGCACAATTATATGGCCAGAGCTGTAAGCTTTGAAAGCTAGTTTCGATCACGATTGCGCCGGACGTGCTGCTTTCGCGCTGTCAATTTGTCGCAATTTGCCGCAGTGGCCGCGCATTCTCCGGCAGCGAAAGTGTGTTTAACCAAGACAGCGCCTGGCTTATCTCGGGAGCATAGGCAGTGCGGGCCTGCTCCAGAAGCCGCGCGCGGAGCTCCGATGAGTAGGCATGCTCGGGCGCTTTGGAATAGCTGCGGGTAACGCTGCTCTCGGCGATCGCGTGCGCATCGCCCTCGATCTGGAAATGATCCAGGACTGCCGCAATGAATTCGGCCGGCGTTTCGAGCATTTCATCGAAGTCGATCGCAAGGACCCGCGCGCCGAACTCGCCGATAAGATCTTGCTGCGTCAAGCTCTCCGCCGCCCAGCTCATCGCGATGAGTTCACCGAGGTTGTTCGGCGCGGGCACCGGTTTTCCCAGCAAGCGTTGCAGCCTGCCCCAGCGCTCGGGTCCAAGAGCGTTGAGATCGCCGGCGGAATTTTCTCCCGCCAGCATGGTCGCAAGATAGGTTTCCGCGCAGACGTTCAATGCCACGGCTTTCGCCGCCGGCCTGGCGCGAAGGAGGGCGGCGCCGATCCTCTGTGTCGCGCTGGTGGCTTTCACGATCACCGTGCGGGTCTCGGGAAAGCCGCGCTCCCAAAGCTTCATCAGCAGTTCGAGGCGCGACGCGAAGGCCGGGTCGCCGCTGTCGTGAGCCTCCGCCAGCTCGCGCAGCGGCATCGGCTCGCGCAGCGACAGCACCCCCTCCGCCTGATCGAGCAGCCGGCTCAACAGGGTGGAACCGACATGTCCGGCATGGAAGATGAAATGCAGCGGCCGGACCTCATGGCCATCGGCCAGCGCAGCTTCGATGCTCGCGGCTGAGAACCAGCGGCCCGTCCTGCCAAGGCGTGCGTCCAGGAAGCTCGCCTCGCGATAGGCGTCAGCATCCATCGGCACCAACATCAGCCGGTCCTGCGCGCGGTCATAGGCGAACGGATAAAGCGCCGCGCTGGCCCCGATATCCTGCATCAATGCGGCAGATTCGTTACGCGCATCTCGACGCCGCCGCGCGGCAGCTCCCGGCTCACATGCACCGCCGTCTGCGCCGCCGGCGTGTTCATCAGCATCACCAGACCCTGCAGCGCCCTCATGCTGGCCGAACTCCCGCCGAAGGTTTCGCTCAAGGATTCGAAGAAGCCGCGCTGGCGCGGGAATTCCTTCAGGACCGCAGGCGCATCCGGCGCGATCTTGGCCAGCCGTTTGGCGGTGTCCACGGCCGTCCAGAACCCGCCCAGGCTGTCCACCAAGCCGCGGCTGCTGGCGTCGCTGCCGGACCAGACGCGGCCGCGCGCGAGCTCCTGCACCTTGTCCGGCGGAAGCTTGCGCCCGGCCGAGACCTTTTGCTTGAAGTCCGCGTAGATCGCATCCGCCTGCGCGTTGAGTGCCGCCCACTGCTCGGGCGTGTAGGGGACGAGCGCGGAATCCATCAGCGCGTTCTTGCCCACGCCGACTTCATCGGTGCCGACACCGAGAAGCTGCAGCGATTTTCCGAGCGCTACCTTGCCCGTCAACACGCCAATCGAGCCGGTGATGGTGCCGGGCTCGGCGACGATGCGGTCGGCGGAGGTGGAGATGTAATAGCCGCCGGACGCAGCCACCGACCCCATGCTGACCACGACGGGGATACCCCGCGCCTGCGCTTTCTTGACCGCATCCAGAATCTGGTCGGAAGCGCTCACCGAACCGCCGGGAGAGTCGACCCGCAGCACGATCGCCTTGACCGATGAATCCTGAGCGGCCTGGCGGATGGCGTGCGAGATGTCGTCGCCCGCCATCAGGTCGCTGCCGTCGAGCATCCCGCCATGGTCCGTGCCTTCGACGATCTCGCCGGATCCTTCGACGACGGCAATGCGCGTGCCGTTGCCGATCTCGCGCATGGTCTCCTTGCTCCGCACGAACTCCGTCATGGGGACGGCCTTGGCACCGCTCCCGGCGCGGCCGAGCGCGGCATCGAGCGCATCGTCGTCGTAGCCGATCTTGTCGATGACGCCGATCTTCCTGACGTCCTCGCCGAACTGCGGGCTTGCATCGAAGGCCGCGGCCAACACCTTGGGCGAAATCCTGCGGTCCGCCGCGGCATCGGCGGTCGCGGTGCCGTACCAGGACTGCATCAGCGCCGTGATCTGTTCGCGATCGGCCGGCGTCATGTTCTTTTCCATATACATGTCGGCGGCGGATTTGTAGTCGGCACGCTTGGCGATCTGGGGCACGGCATCGATCTTGTCGAGCAGCCCGCGCAGGAACAATTCGCCGCCGCCTTCGCCGGCTGCGCCGAAGGGCGTGCGCGGCTGCATCCAGATTTCGTCTGCCGATGCGGCGGTCAGGTAGTCGCCCAGACCCGGCGCATTGAAGCCCTGGCTGTGCGCGATGACGAACCTTCCGGACTTGCGGAATTTCTTGAGCGCCGCGCCGATTTCCTCCGCCTGCGCGATCGGCAGATTGGCATTGCCGACGCGCAGGATGACGCCCTTGACGCGGCTATCGTGCTCCGCCGCGTCGAGACCGAGAACGATGTCCATCAAGGTCAGCGGCCGCGAGAACAGGCTGAAGGCCCTGGGCGCGGAGTCGCGCAAGGGCTGCCGCAAGTCGAGCGACAGCACCATGTTCTTCGGCATTCCGTCGCCGACCACCAGCCCGATCAGGAACAACCCGAAGAACAGCAGGACCAGCACGAACGCGAAGCGGGCGATGCCATTCAAGGTGCCGAGGGCGATGGCCTTGAGCCAGCGCAGGAACGCAACCATGGAAACAAACCTTTCGAGTGCACGCGCGGAAGCGGCGCCCTTAATATGGCCTTCGGCTTAAGAAACACCAATGACGCCCATGCAACATCTTAGACCTCGAATTTAACCTTTTGATCCGATTGCAAAATCGAGGAACTATTGGCGATGGCTTTCTTCGAATCGCAGGGCTTTTCGCTGGCCTATGACGAGATCGCGGGCGACGGCCGGCCGGTCGTCCTGATCCACGGTTTCGCTTCCAACCGCGCCGAGAACTGGAAACGCCTGGGCTGGTACGGCGCCTTCGAGCGCCGGGGTATGCGCATGGCGGCGCTCGACCTGCGCGGCCACGGCGAGAGTGCCAAGCCCCACGAGCCCGGCGCCTATGCGCGCAGTGCGCTCGCCGCCGACGTCGTGGCCCTGCTGGATCGCCTCGGGGCGGAGCGCGCCGATCTTGTCGGCTATTCCCTGGGCGCGCGGGTCGCTGTCGCGGCCGCGCTATTGGCGCCGAAGCGCTTTCCGCTGCTGGTCCTGGGTGGCGTCGGCGGGCGGCTGTTCGAGCCTGCTCCTCCCGGCACACCGATGGCTGAGGCGATGGAAGCCGACGACCCGGAGTCGATCCCGAACTCGCTGCTGCGCAGTTTCCGGCGTTTCGCCGACGAGCAAAAGGAAGACAGGCTGGCGCTGGCCGCCATGGCGCGGCAGCGCGATGAATCGCTGACGCGCGACATTGTCGGACATCTCGCGATGCCAGTGCTCGTCGTCGCCGGCAGCCGCGACGAACTGGCGGGCGATCCAGGCACGCTGGCCGCTGCGATCCCCGGTGCGCGGTCGGTGACCCTGCCCGGCTGCGATCACTTCTCGGCCATCCCGCACGCGTTGTTCAAGGCGGCCGTGTTCGACTTTCTCGACGGCGTCCTTGAATAGAGTTCACTGCGCGAAGCTCAGTCCGCCGCCGATGATCCTTGGCGCCGCGTAGACGGTCACTGCGCCGATCGAGCCGTTGGGCAACGGCTGGTTCTGCGCGGTGGAACCGACCCGGGCGTTGAAGATGTTATCGCCGTACGCGTAGACGGACAGCCTGTCGTTCAGGGCATAGCTGATCCGGGCATCCGCCGTCGTCACCGGGTGCAGAGCCAGCGCGGGCGTGTTGATGTCGTCCGAAAAGCGCCGGCTCTCGAAGCGCAGATCGGCGGTCAGCGTAAGCCGCGGCAGCGGGTGAGCTTCGGCGCCCGCCGTCGCCGTCCAGCGCGGCGCCAGGGCGGGGCGCGTGTCGTCGAGAAGACCTGTCGACGGGTCACGCACCTTGGTGCGGGCCGCGACATAGTCCATCGCGCCGAACAACGACACATGTTCGCCGAGATCGAAATGTGCCTGGGCTTCGACACCCGATGCGTTGATGTCGTAACTGTTTTCGCGCATCTGCGTATTCACGCCCACGGTGACATTGGCGACCGGATCGTGCAGCTGATTGTAGAAGGCCGTGGCATCCCATGAAAATCGCCCGAATTTTCCGCCGGCGCCGATTTCCGCGCCATGGAGCTCTTCGGGCGTCAGCGCCGGGTTGGCGAGCGTCGTGATCTGGCCCACCCGGAACGGGCGATAGAGTTCGTTCAATGACGGTGCGCGGAAGCCTTCGTACACGGCGCTGCGCAGATAGAGTTCCTCGCCCACATCGTAGCGCGCGCCGGCGCGGGCCGTGGGAAGCGTGCCGCTGCGGCTCGGATAGGATTGCTGCTTGGTGATCGTGCCATCGGAGACCTGGCTTTCCACCAGATGGCCGTCCGCGGTCTGCCATTCGTCGGCCCGAAGGCCCGCCGTGAGCAGCAGGCTCCCGAAATGCGCGGCGCCCTCGGTGTAGACGCCGGCCACCATGCTGCGTCCGCCGGAGATGCGCCGCATGGAAAGGCCGCTGCTGAACAGCTCGCGCGACTCGCCCTCGGCGAAGCGCGCATCGGTGCCGATCTCCCAGTTGAGCCAGTCCCACTGTCCCCGGAGCGCCGCGTTGCCTCCCCATCCGGTCGCCGGCACCGCATATTGCTCGTTGGTAATCGTAGTGCTCGCGCGGCCGGTTCCGATCGAGACGGAGGTATTGGTCAGCCCGACGTCGCGCAGCCAGATCTGCGCCCGCCATCCAAGGTCGCCCTTGCTTGCCGGACTCGCCACGGTAAGGCTTGCGGTCTCGCCGGCTGCGGAGGATTCGGCGCCCACGAGGCCCGAATGGCGATGCTCTTCATAGGCGCTCATTCGCGCCGAGATCAGCGTGTCGCCTTGCGCCATCGTCTGGACGCGCAGCGAAGCGTTTCGCGCATCGACAGTGACTGCATCGTCCGCCGCGCCCTGCTGGTCGGGCGCAACTGGGATCCAGCCGTCGGAGGCTTCCGCGGAGGCGCTGGCGAAGATGTCGAAGCGGTCGATTTCGGCCCCGCCTGCGGCCGCGCCGCGCCGCTGCCACAGCGAGCCGGCGGATGCATCGGCCGCGACAATGCCGGAACCTGTCGCCTCGTCGAGCGCAATCACTCCGGTCAAGGCGCCTGCGCCGTAAGGGCCCGCCCCTGCCCCGCGCACGACCTGCGCCGCGCCCATGTCCTCGCCCGGAAGCGCGCTCCAGATCACCCAATTGCCGAACGGATCGTTCTGCGGCACGCCATCGAGAGTGACCAGGGCCCGACCCGCTCCCGAAGGCGCGATGGAGCGCAAGCTCACGCCCTGCACGGTCGGGTTCGCGGAAAGAGAACTGTCGCGCCGAAACAAGGACAGCCCGGGGACCTGGCGCAGCGCCTGGTCGAGCTGATGCGCGCTGCGCAGTTTCTCTTTGGTCACCCGCACATAGGAGAAGACGTCGTTGCCGACCGGATCGGGCGGCGCCGCGGTCACGACTACCGTCTCGATTGCGCGCTGCGCCGCTGCGAGGCCGGGCGCCGCCATGCAGCCGGCCGCGATCGCCCCAAGGCAGAGAATCCCTTTTTTCACGACGTCCCCCCAACTTCGCGGCAGACACGCTACATCTTCGCGGCGGAGGGGGCGAGGTCCGGTTCAAGATTCGAGGGCTCATTAACCAGCCGTAAGCCTGCCTTGGTCATCGACATTGCGGCGCGCCTCAAGCAGGGTTCGAATGGCGCTTCGAAGGGGATGACCATGGCGGCTCGACGTACAATTCTGCTCGGACTTTGCGCGTCGCTGGCGCTGACCGGGACCCTGGCGACAGGTGCCTCGGCGAGGCTGCACTATCCCCTCCCCCCAGACAGCACGGCCGTCAACGGCGTCGCGCAGCAAAAGGTCTCGCATGCCCGCATGCCCGCCCAGGAGATCAGGCTCGCGCCGCTGCCGGACAAGGGACTGCATCCCGGCGCTGCCCTCTGGTTGAAGCGCCCCTATGCGGGCACGCCGACCGATGTCCTTCGCTATCACAACGACAACTATCCGACGGGCTGGAACCCGAACGAGACCGACCTCACCCCGGCCAGCGTCGCCTCGGCGAGCTTCGGCCAGATCACGACGCTGAACGTCGACGGCAACGTGATGGCCGAGCCGCTGCTGGTGTCGAATTTCCAGATGCCCGACAACTCGACGCACGACGTCCTCATCGTTGCGACGGGTCACGACACGATCTACGCCTATGACGCCCAGACCTATGCGGTGCTCTGGCAGCGCAGCCTAGGCACGCCGCAATCGACGGGCGATGTCGGCTGCAGCGACATCAAGCCGGAATACGGCATCTCCAGCACGCCGGTGATCGTCAGGAGCGCGCAGAACGCGGCTACGATCTATGTGGTCGCGGCGACGGAGCCGGCGCATCTGTCCTTCCACACCAAGCTGCACGCGATCGATCTCGGCACGGGTAAGGATCTGATGAGGCCGCACGAGATCGCGCCGGCGGCGTCGCTCGAGACCGGCGGCAAGATCCATTTCGATCCGCAAAACCAGTGGAGCCGCTCCTCCCTCGCCTACGCCAACGGCGCGATCTACATGGGCATCGGCTCGCATTGCGACAGCAACGCCGGAGCCATTTCGGGTTGGGTGCTGCGCTACGATGCGGCGACACTTCAGCTCACCGGGAAATTCAACACCATCGAAGCCGCGGCCGGCTACGAGCTTTCGAGCGTGTGGATGAGCGGCTATTCCGTGGCGCTCGATCCGGCCGGCAACGTCTATGCGATCACCGGCAACGGCAATTACAGCCTCACCAAAGGCCACAAGGGTTACGGCGAGAGCGTGATCGCGCTGGCGCCCGATCTGAACAGGACGCCCATCGGCACTTTCACGCCGAGCAATTGGCAGAGCCTGAACAACGGCGACACCGATTTCGGATCCGGAGGCGCCATGCTGCTGCCCGTCGCGCCGGGCCAGACCGCGCCGCCGATGCTGGTCGGCATGGGCAAGGCCGGCACGATGTATCTGCTCGACGCCAGCAGCCTTCGGGGCCTCGAAGGCCAGGGCGGTTATCAAGCGCTGCAGAAGATCCAGCTTTCGGCCTGCTGGTGCGGAGCGGCCTACTACGCGGGCCCTGCCGGCGGCGTGGTCTATTACCAGGGCAATGGCGACCTGCTGCGCGCCTTCAGCGTTGCCATAGACGGCACGCCAAGCCTGACCCAGGTCGCCGCGAGCAGCGATGGCGCTGGCTCCGGCGGCGCGTTCCCGGTGGTCTCGTCCAACGGCGCGACGTCGGGCACGGCCGTGGTCTGGGCCATCGAGCGCGGTAATCCGACCGAGCAGATCAAGGCCTACAACGCCGCCACCCTCGGCGCACCGCTCTTCGCGGCCAACGCAGGCAACTGGTCCAACGGCAGCCGCTCCTACCTGACGCCGCTGGTCGCCAACGGCCGCGTCTATGTCGGAGCGTTCAAGACGGTGACGGTGTTCGGGCTGACGAACTGACGCCGCTGCTGCGAGTTCAAAATACCCGCGCCGCGTCATCCTAAGGTGCCCGCCCGCGTGCTTCCGCCCTCGCCAAGGCTACGGCGGACCTGGAGAATAAAACTCGCCCGCCGAAGCTGAAAGCGTAGGCGGGTCGAGGCGCGCCGCCATCCCGAACGGCGCGTCGTCCTTCGAGGCTCGCTGCGCTCGCACCTCAGGATGACGCGCCGGAGGGACGCGCGCACCTCAGCATGACGCGGGCGGACTTCGAAGGATGGCGCATCGAGTTTGCAGGGCCGCATTAAATACAGATGATATTCGTGAATTAAGTCGTACTTGATTTGTTCTCGTCGGGAGAGTAGTCTCCCTCCATGACTGTGGTCCTGGAGAGAACGGCGGATCCGGCGCGGGCGCGAGGGCGCGGCGCGGTGTCCAATGCGGTGGGCCGGTACGAGCGGCAGAGCCGCGTCTTGGTCGATGACGGGTGGGACGACGGCTGGCGCGACGGCGATCTGGCGCCGCCTCCCCTGCGTACCGAGGTGATCCGCGATGCGACGCGCAGCATCATCGCGCGCAACAACTCACCGGACGTCTCCTTCGACCGCTCGATCAATCCTTATCGCGGCTGCGAGCATGGCTGCATCTACTGCTTCGCGCGGCCCAACCATGCCTATCTCGGCATGTCGCCGGGCATCGATTTCGAGTCGCGGCTGTTCGCCAAGCCGAACGCGGCCGAACTGCTGGCGAAGGAATTGTCGGCGCCGGGCTATGTGCCCAGGACGATCGCGATGGGCACCAACACCGACCCCTATCAGCCGATCGAGAAGAAGATGCGCATCACCCGCTCGGTGCTCGAAGTGCTGCGCGAATTCCGCCATCCCGTCGGCATCGTCACCAAGTCGCCGCTGATCCTGCGCGACATCGACATCCTGTCGGAGATGGCGTCGATGGGTCTGGCGAAGGCGGCGCTCTCGGTGACGACGCTCGACCGCAGGCTGGCGCGCATGATGGAGCCGCGCGCCGGAACGCCGCAGCGCCGGCTCCAGGCCATCAAGGCGCTGAGCGACGCCGGCATCCCCACCGCCGTGATGTTCGCGCCCGCGATCCCGGCGCTCAACGACGGCGAGATGGAAGCGGTGCTCAAGGCCGCGCGGGAAATGGGCGCGCGCAGTGCGGGTTACGTGCTCTTGCGCCTGCCGCTCGAGATCAAGGATCTGTTTCGCGAATGGCTCGACGCCAACGTGCCCGACCGAGCCAAGCATGTGATGTCGCTGGTGCGCCAGATGCGCGGCGGCAAGGACTATGACAGCCAATGGAATGTTCGCATGCGCGGCACCGGCCCCTATGCGGAAATGCTCGGCCGCCGTTTCCAGATGGCGGTGAAGCGGCTCGGCCTCAATCAGCCGTCGAAGCCGCTCGACACCGCGCAATTCCGCAGGCCCGCGCGTGCCGGCGATCAGCTGTCGCTGCTGTAGGATTCGATTTGCCGCAGGTCGTGTCCGGCCTGCACTCCCGCACGGCAGGCCGATTTGCTAAATCCGGCGCATGGCGGATCGGGCGAGACTTCCTCAGGCCATGAGGCCAAGCGGACGCGTTGGGCGCGTCTTCGGCTGGCTGATGGCGCGTTTGAATCGGGACTCCTATGCCTGGACCGTCGACCAGCTTCGCGCCGACAATCCCAGAAGCTTCCTGGAGATCGGGTTCGGCACCGGCCACCTGCTCAAGCGCGCGATCAAGACCTTCAAGCTCGAGCACGCCAGCGGCGTCGATCCGTCCGAGCTGATGGTCGAAACTGCCGCCAAAAGGTTGCGGAGATACGCCAAGAAAACCGCCCTCGACATCCACCAGGGCGATGACACGCATCTGCCCGAGGGGCCTTTCGATGCCATCGCGGCGCTGCATTCCTTTCAGTTCTGGAGCGATCCCGACGCCGCCCTTGCTCGCGTCCGCGCCCGACTGACGCCGCGGGGCCGTCTCATCCTGGTGCTGCGGATGCATGTCTCCCGCAGAGCCGCAAAGTGGATTCCCAACCCCCTCAGCCGCTCCGGCAATGAGATCGCCGAGGCTTGCGCGGCCCTGGAGCGGGCCGGCTTTTCGGTCGTGGCGATGCAGGGGATTTCCAAGGCTTCCCAGGGCATTGTCGCCGTGCCGCGCTGAAAAAATACTCCGGTCTGCATCCAAATGGCCGTCCGGCCGCATCCAACAGGGGAGTGCAAGCGGAGCGCGCGATGACGATGCTGGGGTTTGACGCCATGATGATCGCCTGGGGCGGCGCCATATTGGCGCTGGCGGCGCTCAGGCACTTCTATTTCGACTGGGAAAGCGGCTTCATCGAGGTCCCCGGCTGCAAGGAGCAAGGTTGATGGATTTGCACGCATACGGAAACCTGATCATGTGGGTCGCCATCGTGATCGTGGTCGTGGTGGTCAATTATTTTTCCTTCAAGAGCCAACAGAGCCGGCACCGGCTGATGGAGACGCTCGCAGAGAAGGGGCAAACCATTCCCCCGGATTTCATGATCGCCGGCCGCGGCTACCACCGCGTCCACAGCCCCATTCAGTCGGGACTGTTCCTGATGTGCATCGGCATCGCGCTGGCGGTGTTCTTCTGGGCGATGAACGGCGGCGGCAATCTGTTCGAGGCCCACGGCCATATGCCCAACTGGCTTCCGGCCGTCGGCATCTTCCCCTTCATGGTCGGTCTGGCGCGATTCCTGGGAGGGCTGTTCGACAGGCGCAGCGACAAGTAATGCAGCGTGGCGATGGACCAGGAGGGGGAACTTGCGCGCCGTGCCGCGGCCGGCGACGGCGCGGCGTTCGCGGCGCTGGTGCGGCAGCACCAGTCGAAGCTGCGCGGATTTCTCAGACGGCTGACGCGTGGCGACGCGGCGCTGGCGGACGACCTGGCGCAGGAGACGTTCCTGCTCGCGCACCGCAAGCTCGCGCAGTATCGCGGCGAGGGAAGTTTTTCCTCCTGGCTGCTCGGCATCGGCTGGTCGTGCTTCCTGATGGAGCGGCGGCGGCGCAAGGAGGAAACGGTCGATACCTTGTCGGAAGGCAGCGACACCTCGCTCGTCCAGGAAGCCGGCCCGCGCATCGATCTGGAGCGCGCGATGGCGCGCCTGATCCCGGAAGAGCGCGCGGCGCTGACGCTGTGCTACGCTCTCGGCCACAGCCACGGCGAGGCCGCGGCGATCCTGGCGCTGCCGCTGGGCACCTTGAAATCGCATGTCGGCCGCGGCCGCGAGAAGCTCAAGGCCATGCTTGAGGCACAGTCATGACGGACGATCGCGAGCTGGACGCCCTTCTCTCAGAACCTCTCGCCGAGGTCTTTGATCGCGGCTTCTCGGCTCGCGTGACCGCGCGGATCGAGCGGCGCGCAGCCTGGCTGGACAGCGCGATGTTCTGGGCGCCGCTCGCGGTCGCCGCGGTCGCGATCCCCTTCCTGCCCGTTCAAGAGTTGAGCGCTGCCGTTCAGCGCATCTCACCGGAAATTGCGGGCTCCGGCGCGCTTGCTTTCGCGGCGGCAATCATGGCCCTCACCCTGTCGCTGGACCGCTCGCTGCAAGAGCGGGCATGAACCTTATTGTCCGCATTGTGCTGGCGATCGCCGTGAGCATCGCATGGTTGTACGGCCTGCTTGCGTTCGTGAGCGAGCGCGGTCCCGATCCGCGGGCGAATTGGGAACAAGCGCGCGACATGGTGGGCAGGACCGCTGCTCCATTGTTTCCCAAAGCAGTGGAAGTGCGGGTCATTGCCGGCCAGCCCATCCGGTTCCTGCATATCCCGACGATAGACGGCGGAGCGCTTACCGGGCCGGAAGTCGTACTTCTGCGGCGTTCGGTGTTCTACGCCCCGCCTCGCCACGCTTTTTTCTTGTGCTGCATCCCGCATCACAGCTTCGTCTTCTATGGACCGGGCAGGAGACCGCTCGGAGTCCTGGAAGTTTGCTTTCAGTGTCTGTGCGGGAGCGTATATCCGAGCGAAGTCCCGGGTTCTCCGAAGCGATCGGTTGACTGGGACGAGGAGGCCCTGAAGGCCATCGTTCTCGCCCACCACCTTCCGCTCAAGGACGAAATGCCAAGCCGCCGCCAATAAGTTGTGGAGTGGCGGCGCAATGGCCATTGAGCAAAGCGGTCTCTTGCGCTGAAACTGGCTACCATGCCGCCGCACTATCGTTACGAGCTGCAATACCTGAAGACCGCTCCAGGGCCCGTGGCGGGTGTGGACGAAGCCGGCCGCGGGCCGCTGGCGGGACCGGTCGTCGCGGCGGCGGTCATCCTGATGCACCGTCGCATCCCGAAGGGCTTGAACGACTCCAAGCAGCTCACGCCGGAGATCCGCGAGGAGCTCTATTCGCGCATTCTGGAATATGCGGTCGCGGTCGGCGTCGGAGAGGCGAGCGTCGACGAGATCGATCTCGTCAATATCCGCCAGGCGACGCATCTGGCGATGGCGCGCGCGGTGCGGGCACTTTCGGTGGCGGCTGCCTTTGCGCTCGTCGACGGCAACGATCCGCCGCCGCTGCCCTGCCCCTGCGACACCTTGGTCGATGGCGACGCGCGCTCGCTCTCCATCGCCGCCGCCTCCATCGTCGCCAAGGTGACGCGCGATCGGACGATGCGCGCCCTGCACGACGAACACCCGCTCTACGGCTGGGTCACCAACAAGGGCTACGGCACCGAAGAGCACCTGGCCGCGCTGCTTCGTCACGGGCCGACACCCCATCACCGCCGAAGCTTCGCCCCCGTCCACAACATCTTGTACGGTGGGAATCTTGAGGACTCAAACGTAACGCTTTGACTCCACAAGACTCTTGACCTGTGGACTCCGCCGAATCACTGTCCTGCCGGTTGTGGATGAAACGGGCGGGACATGGCCGAACTCAAGCTGGACGAGATCATCGCGGGCGACTGCATCGAGGCCATGGACGCCCTGCCCGCGGGCTGCGCCGACCTGATCTTCGCCGACCCGCCCTACAATCTTCAGCTCAAGAACGAGTTGCGGCGGCCCGACAATTCCAAGGTCGACGCGGTCGACGACACCTGGGACCGCTTCGCGAGCTTTGAGGACTACGACCGCTTCACCCGCGCCTGGCTGAAAGCGGCCCGGCGGCTGCTCAAGGACGGCGGCGCGATCTGGGTGATCGGCTCCTATCACAATATCTTCCGCGTCGGCGCGACGTTGCAGGATCTGGGGTTCTGGATCCTCAACGACGTGGTCTGGCGCAAGACCAACCCGATGCCGAATTTCCGCGGCCGCCGCTTCACCAACGCGCATGAGACGCTGATCTGGGCCGCCAAAGGCGAGAAGCATGCCTATACCTTCAACTACGAAGCCATGAAGGCCCTCAATGACGATCTGCAGATGCGTTCGGACTGGAACCTGCCGATCTGCTCCGGCGGCGAGCGGCTGAAGAGCGCGGACGGCGCCAAGGCGCATTCGACGCAGAAACCCGAGAGCCTGCTCCATCGCGTCATCGTTGCCTCCACGAAACCGGGCGACGTCGTGCTCGATCCTTTCTTCGGTTCGGGGACCACCGGCGCAGTCGCCAAACGGCTCGGCCGCCGCTTCATCGGCATCGAACGCGATCCGGAATATGTCCGCATCGCGCGCGAACGCATCGCCGGCGTGGCTGAAGCGGAAATGGAGTCCGTGGCGGTGACGCGCTCCAAGCGGGCGGAGCCGCGCATTCCGTTCGGCTGGGTCGTGGAACGCGGTCTGCTGCCGCCGGGAACGCTGCTGCGCGGTCCCTTGACGCGTCACACCGCCAAAGTGCGCGCGGACGGCACCCTGGTGTGCGAGGGCGCCACCGGCTCGATCCACCAGATCGGCGCCCATGTGCAGGGCATCGAGGCTTGCAACGGCTGGACGTTTTGGCAGTACGAGGAAGGCGGCAAGCTCATCCCAATCGACTATCTGCGCCAGCGCCTGCGCGCGGACCTGGTTTGATGAAGCACATCGCGCTTTTCGCCGTCCTGCTCGCCTTGCCGCTCGCGGCATGCAGCTGGTGGCAGATCGACAAGCCGGTGCTGTCCGACGACGAAGCCGACACGCAGCTTTTCCCGATCACCGAGGACAGCAACAGGATGCATCCGCTGTATCCCACCGACCGGATCAAGACCAAGGCCCAGGCCCTTGCCGTCGGCGTCCATTGCGGCCAGGAGGCGGACGATCGCGGCCACTGGCGCGTCCATCGCGACGGCGACATCTGGGTCGTGCATTGGGCGAACGGCCAGAACACGATCGAGGCGCATGTCGCCAAGAGCGATGGGACCGTGCTCTCCTGCAGCGTCAACGACGCCTCGGCCCCGCGCCGATGATCTTGCGCATGACGGTCGGCAACGCGGCTTTGTCCAGATCGGCGACCCAGCGGCCTTCGCATTTCGGACGTCGCGCAACGACGGTCTCATAGACTTCGATTTCCAATTCGAAATGCGTGAAGCCGTGGCGGACCAGGCCGGCTCGCTTGCGCCATGGCGCTTTGAAAGGCGCCTCGGACAATGCCTGTTCCCGCGATGGAAACCGGTCGCTCCATGCACCCAAGGGCGGCTGGTCCATGCCGGCCAACAATCCCGTGGAAGCGCGCCTCACGAGAAGCACGGCACCTTCTGCGTCCCGCGCCACGAAGGCAGCGCCGCGCTTCAGTGGCCGCGGCGCCTTGCGCCCTTTCATCGGCAGGACGTCCTGGAGGCCCAGGCGGCGCGCTTCGCAGTTGCCGTTCAGCGGACATGCCGGACACGCCGGGCGCTTGGGCGTGCACAGGGTTGCTCCCAGATCCATCATCGCCTGGGCGAAATCGCCGGCGCGCTTGGCCGGCACCAACGATTGGCCGAGTTTTCGCAGGGCCGGCTTCGCTTTGGGCAGAACTTCGCGCACCGCGAAGAGCCTCGCTACGACCCGCTCCGCGTTCGCGTCCATCGCCGCATGCGGAAGGTCGAAGGCGATGGCGGCGATGGCACTTGCGGTGTAGTCGCCGACACCCGGAAGCGTGCGCAAGTCTTCATGTGAGGCAGGCAGCTTGCCGCCCCACTCCTCCACGATCGTTCGGGCCGCCTTGTGCAAATTGCGCGCGCGCGCGTAGTAGCCAAGCCCAGCCCACGCCGCGAGCACTTCATCGAGCGGCGCGGCGGCGAGGTCCTCGACGCGCGGCCAGCGGATGAGAAAGGTGCTAAAATATTCCGCCACCGCGCGCACTGTCGTCTGCTGCAGCATGATCTCGCTCAGCCAGACGCGATAGGGATCGGCCACTTCGCCCCTGCGCGCCCGCCACGGGAGCACGCGCGCATGGCGGTCGTACCAGCGAAGCAGCTTTTGCGGGACGGCTTGGCGCGGCATACTGCGACCATGGCTCAGAGCCCCAAGGGCCGACAACCGGACTCCCCGCCTCGCCGGCGAGGGTGGGCGGCTGCGTTGGGCGAGGATGCCCGGGATTTGGGGTGCGCGGCATTGGCCCGTGCCGGCTTCGCGGACGCCACGCTGGTGCTGCGCTGGGCTGAGATCGCCGGCGCGGAGACCGCGCGGCTTTCCCGTCCGCTCAAGCTGGGCGAAGGCCCCCAGGGCGGCGTCCTGACCCTTCTGGCCGAGCCGGGCGCCGCGGTCTTTCTCCAACACGAGACCCGGCAGCTTTGCGAGCGAATCAATGCCTATTTGGGCCGCCCGGCGGTCAGCCGGCTGAAGTTCGTCTCCGCTCCGCTTACCGCCCGGCCCCAGCCGGCAAGGCGCGGAAAGGTCCCATCATCGCTGCCGGCCAGCGATCCCGCCCAGGCCTATGACGGTCCGGAAAGGCTGAGAGATGCCCTTCTCAGGCTCGCCAGGGCCCGCCGCGCGCAGCATTAACGACCCAAGGATTGAAGGAAATCCCGCGCTCTGCCAAAAGCGGCGCGGCGAGGCAGGGAGTCCACCGAGATGAGCCGCAACCAGACCATCATCATTGCCGTGGCCGCAGCGATCATCCTCGTGGCGGCGGTGCTTTATTACGTGAACCCCTTCGGCGGCAGCACGGCCGACGCCATTCCCGACACCGTCGGCTCGGCCGGCTTCACCCTGAATTCCGATGACCACACCTTAGGCTCCCGCAAAGCCCCGATCACCATGATCGAATACGCCGCCCCCACCTGCCCGCACTGCGCCCGATTCGACATGACGGTCTTCCCGTTCCTCAAGTCGAACTATATCGACACCGGCAAGGTGTTCTACGTCTTCCGGGTCTTTCCGCTGCACCCCTCGGACGTCGCGGCGGAAGCGATGGCGCGCTGTCTTCCTGCGGATAACTATTTTCAGTTCATTGACCTTCTGTTCCGGAATCAGGCTCAGTGGGACTGGGAAAACGGCGTCCAGGACGTGCATGGTGGCCTTGTCAAGATGGGCCGACTCGCCGGAATGAATCCCGATAAGGTGGATGCCTGCATCGGCGACCGCGCCGCGCAGGAGCACATCAACAAGGTCGCAGAGGATGGGCAGAAGCGTTACAGTATCCAGGCCACGCCGACCTTCGTCATCGATGGCGTGGTCCATCAGGCGGGCGACATCTTCACGCCGTCCGACATGCAGGCCACGCTGGACGCGCTTCTTGCCAAGAAGAAGTAAGGGGCGGACCCAACTGCGCTGGGCGGCGCGCCTCTCTTGAAATTCACCAGGCTCAGGCTTTCCGGGTTCAAATCGTTCGTCGAGCCGACGGAGCTCTACATCGAGCCCGGCCTGACGGCGATTGTCGGCCCCAATGGCTGCGGCAAGTCCAACCTGTTCGATGCGCTGCGCTGGGTGATGGGCGAGACGCGGCCCACCTCCGTGCGCGGCTCGGAGATGGACGATGTGATCTTTGCCGGCAGCGCCGGACGGCCGGCGCGCAACGTCGCCGAAGTCACCCTGATCATCGACAACACCGACCGCAGCGCCAGCCCTGCGCATAACGAGTACGAGACCATCGAGGTCTCGCGCCGCATCGAGCGTGAAGCCGGCTCGGTCTACCGCATCAACGGCCGCGACGTCCGTCAGCGCGACGTGCAGCTGTTCTTCGCCGATGCGTCGTCGGGCGCGGCCTCCACCGCCTTCGTGCGCCAGGGCCAGATCGGGATGCTGGTCAGCGCCAAGCCGCTGGCGCGCCGCGCCATCCTCGAAGAAGCCGCCGGCATCGCGGGCCTGCATCAACGCCGTCACGAGGCGGAGCTTCGCCTGCGCGCCGCCGAAACCAATCTCGGCCGCCTCGAAGACATCGTGCGCGAGGTCGAAGGCCAGCTGCAGAGCCTGAAGCGCCAGGCGCGGCAAGCCTCGCGCTATCGCAACCTCTCCGGCCATATCCGCCGGGCCGAGGCGCTGGCGCATTACCTGCGCTGGACCGCGGCGGAACTGCGGGCCCGCGCGGCGGAGGAAGCGCTTGCGGCTGCCGCGTCCGCGGTGTCGCTATGCGACGCCCATGCGGCCCATGCCGCCACCGCGCAGGCTGAGGCGGCCAGCATCCTGCCACCCCTGCGGCAAGCCGAAGCGGAGAAGTCGGCCGCCCTGCACCGGCTGATGGTGGAACGCGACGCGCTCGATGCCGAAGAAGCACGCGCGCGCGAGGCCGCGGAAAGTCTTCGGCTGCGGATCGTGCAGACCGAACAGGATTTGGAACGCGAGCGCGGCCACGACCGCGACGCGCAAACGGCGCTTGCGGCGCTGGGATCGGAAGCCGCGGAGCTGGCATCCGCCGCCGAGCGCGCGGTCGAGGAACTCGCCTCGGCCGAAGCCAGCGCGATCGAACTCTCCGATGCTCTGGTGGAATGCGAACGCACGCTCGAGCGGCTGACCGCGGAGCTGGCGGAATGGAATGCGGCGAAGGCAAGCCAGGAACGGGCGCGCGATGTCGCTGCCGGGCTGTGCGAAGCCAGCACCGCGCAACTCCTGGAAGCGCGCGAGCGCCTCGACCAGGCCATGGCCGGCGTGATCGACGTGCCCGATGTCCTGCTGGCGCAAAGCGCGACCGAACAGGCGCGCAGCCTTGCTGAGGATGCGCGTCAGGCCTTGGGACTGGCGCGGGCAAGGCTCGAGGAGGCCGAGCGCGCGGAGGCTGCGACGCGCGCCCCGCTGGAAGATGCCGAGCGGCGGGTACAAACACTTTCGGCGGAAGCAAAGGCGCTCGCCGATCTGCTGCAGCCGGAGGGTCAGGGCCTGTGGCCGCCGATGGTCGATGCGGTCACGGTGCAGCCCGGTTACGAGGCGGCGCTGGCCGCGGCCTTGGGCGACGATCTGCAGGCGCCGCTGGACGAGGCCGCGCCGCATCACTGGTGCGATCTCGGCGATTTCGACGCCCTGCTTCCGCTGCCCGAGGGCGTGAAGCCGCTGAAGGAGTTCGTCACCGCGCCGTCCGCGCTCGACCGCCGTCTGGTGATGACCGGCGTCGTGTTCCCGGATCAGGGCGCTCATCTGCAAAAGTCCCTTCATCCCGGACAGCGGCTGGTTTCGCCGCGCGGCGACCTGTGGCGCTGGGACGGCTACGCGGCGTCCGCCGATGCGCCCTCGCCGGCTGCTGCGCGGTTGACCCAGCGCAACCGGCTTGCCGCGCTGGAAACCGATATCGGCCTGGCCAGGAACGAGCGCGTCCACGCCTTTGCGCTCTATTCGGACGCCCGCGTCGCCACCGAGGCCGCGCGCGCCGCGGCGGCGGCCGCGGAACTGGAGGATCGCCGCACCGAACGGCTCCTGATCGATGCGCAGGACGATGCGGCACGCACGGCACGCGCGGCCGCCGAGCGTGCCTCGCGTCTGGCCCTGCTGGAAGCCGAAATCCGCCGGTTGACCGCATCCGTGGATGCCGCGCGCGAGGCCACGCAGGCTGCCGTCGCGCAACTCGCCGAGCTTGGCGACGGCGCGGCGATTGCCGAGTCGGTCGTCGACGCGCGGCAACGTGCAGGCGACGCGCGCGCCGCGAGCAGCGAAGCCCGAACCCTGCTCGACGGACTGAAGCGCGACCGCGATGTCCGCGAACGCCGCCTTGCAGCCATCGGCGAGGAAAGCGCGCGCTGGCAGTCGCGCCGAGATGCCGCATCGGCCCAGATCCAGGAACTCGTTCGCCGCCGCGACGAACTGCAGGGGGCGCTGGTCCAGTCGGAGTCCGTTCCCGCCGCCATCGCTCTCAAGCGCGGCGCCCTGCTCGACGCCATCGGCGTCGCCGAAGCCGGACGCGCCGCTGCGTCCGATGCGCGCGCAGAGGCTGAAAATGCCCTCGCCGAGGCCGACAAGACCGTCAAAGCCGCGCACACCGCGCTCTCCGCCGCGCGCGAAGAACGCGCCCGCGCCGAAGCGATGCTCGATGGCGAGCGCACGCGCATGGACGAGTTGCGCGGCCGCATTCGCGACGAACTGGACATTGCGCCCGACGAGCTGCTGGACCGCGCCGAGCTGGAGGCCGATCAGGAGCTGCCGCCGCTCGAACAGGCCGAAAAGCGCGTCGAGAAGCTCAAGCAGGAGCGCGAGCAGCTCGGCGGCGTCAATCTGCGCGCCGAGGAGGAAGCGCAGGAGCTGGAGCAGCGCATGACGACGCTCACCGCCGATCGCGACGATCTCGTCGGTGCGATCGAACGCCTGCGCCGCGGCATCGCCACCTTGAACCGAGAGGGCCGCGAGCGGCTGCTGGAGTCGTTCGAGAGGGTGAACAAGAATTTCCAGGAGCTCTTTACCAAACTGTTCGAAGGCGGCGAAGCCAAGCTCACCTTCACCGAATCCGAAGATCCCCTCGAAGCCGGTCTGGAGATCTACGCCCGTCCGCCCGGCAAGCGCCTGCAGACCTTGTCGCTGCTTTCGGGCGGCGAGCAGGCGCTGACCGCGATGGCGCTGATCTTCGCGGTGTTCCTCGCCAATCCGGCGCCGGTCTGCGTGCTGGACGAAGTGGACGCGCCGCTCGACGACGCCAATGTCGAGCGCTTCTGCAACATGCTCGACCAGATGGTGGAGATCGCCAACACCCGGTTCCTGGTGATCACCCACCATGCGCTGACCATGTCGCGCATGCACCGCCTGTTCGGCGTCACCATGGCCGAACGCGGCGTCAGCCAGCTCGTCTCGGTCTCGCTGGCGGAAGCCGAGCGCGTGGCGGCGGAGTAGGCGCGTCAGCGTTTCTGTGGCAGTCTACTTGCCATGAGCGATCTCCTGTCGCGCATCACAGTCGAACCTGGAAAATGCGGCGGCAAACCTTGCATTCGGGGCATGCGAATTCGCGTCATCGACATTTTGGAGATGATTGCAGGAGGAGCGTCTGCGGAAGAAATCCTCGCTGACTTCGACTACCTGGAGCCTGACGATATCCGCGCCGCCGTAGCTTATGCCGCAGAGAATCTGAAGCATTCGCAAGCAGCGGAATAATGAGCCGCCATTTCGTTTGAGACGTGCATATTCCGCCCAAGCTGGTCCGTGCGCTCAAAGAGAGCGGTCACGAAGCCGACCACTGTTATGCGATCGGTCTCGCTGCCGCGACCGATATGGATGTTTGGAATTACGCGAGCCAACATGATGCTCTTATCGTCACAAAGGATGCCGATTTCGCCGCCCTGGCGTCCGCGCGGACCGGTCCAGCGGTGATCCATGTCCGCTTGGGCAATTCCAGCAACAAGGCGCTGATGACCCGCTTTTTCGCCGAGCTGCCCGAGATTCTGAAGCTGATCGATCTTGGCCACAGGGTTGTCGCACTGGACTAGCGGCCATCCAGACAATCGAATTTATCCCGTGTTTTCAGTCGCTTAAGAGTTCATTGCCGTCCTTGACATAAAATTGCGCCGCCCCTATGGTCCGCGCGCTTTCGCGGGGGCTGCGAAGCAAATCATGGGCAGGCAATGACGGCTCCCAAGCGTGAGGATTTGCAGTCGCTCGGCGAACGGCTGGATGCCGCGGAGAAACGCAACCAGGTGCCGCGGCCTTCGCCGGCCGCAAGCACGATGGGGATCGCATTCCGCTTCACGACGGAGCTGGTGTCGGCGCTGCTGGTGGGCGGAGGAATCGGGTACGGGATCGACTGGGCGTTCGATCGTTGGACACACGTCCATACCCGGCCCTGGGGAATGATCGCGATGTTCGTGCTGGGCGCGGCGGCGGGCATATTGAACGTGATCCGCGCCGCGAATGAGATCAACGCCGAGATGGCGAAGAAGGACGGAGACTGACTTGGCCATCAACCCGATGGAACAGTTCGCGGTGAAGCCGATCGTGCCCTTGCACATCGGCCATTACGATGTCTCCTTCACCAACCAGTCGCTGTGGATGTGCATCGTCGTCGGCGCGGTGAGCTTGTTCATGGCGCTCGCGGTGCGGCAGCGCAGCGTCGTTCCCGGCCGCGTGCAGTCGATGGCCGAGATCTCCTACGAATTCGTCGCCACTATGATCGGCACGGCGGCGGGCGAGGACGGGCTGGTGTTCTTCCCCTTCGTCTTCACGCTTTTCATGTTCGTGCTGTTCTCGAATTTCCTGGGCCTGCTTCCCGGCGCGTACACGGTGACCAGCCAGATCTGCGTCACCTTCGGTCTGGCAGCCTTCGTCATCGCCATGGTGATCGTCACCGGCTTCATCAAGCACGGGATCGGATTCCTGAAGCTCTTCGTGCCTCATGCGCCTTGGTACATCCTCTGGCTGCTGGTGCCGATCGAGTTCATCTCGTTCGCCACGCGGCCGATCAGCCTCTCGGTCCGTCTGTTCGCCAACATGCTAGCCGGACATACCCTGCTGAAGGTGTTCGCGAGCTTCGTGATCCTTCTCGGTGGCGCTGGGGGCGTTCTCTCGCTGCTCTCGGTGGCGCCCTTCTTCCTGATCGTCGCGATCACCGCGCTCGAGTTGCTGGTCGCGGCGCTCCAGGCCTATGTCTTCGCCATCCTCACCTGCATCTATCTGAACGAAGCCTTGCACCTTCACGGTCATCACTGAAAAAGGGAACGACAATGGGACTCGCAGCTGCACAAATGATCGGCGCAGGCCTCGCCTGCATCGCGCTCGTCGGCGCCGGCATCGGCATCGGCAACGTGTTCGGTAGCTATCTGGAAGGCGCGCTGCGCAATCCGGGCGCCGCCGCGAGCCAGACCACCAACCTGCTGCTCGGCTTCGCGCTGTGCGAAGCGACCGGGCTGTTCGGGCTGGTCATCGCGCTCATCATTCTCTACGCGAAATGACGGCCGAGGCCGCCGCGACGACGGCGGGGACCGAGCAGCCTTCGGGCGCGGGCTTCCCGCCGTTCAAGACCGAGTCATTCCCCAGCCAGATCTTCTGGCTGGTGGTGACGATGACGTTCCTGTTCGTCGTGCTGTGGCGCTATGCCGGCCCGCGCATCCGCGCGACGCTGACGGAGCGGCGCGCGCTGGTGCAACAGGAGCTCGCCGCCGCGCAGGAGAACCGCCGCAAGGCGGAACAGGCGACGGTCGCCTACGAGACGCCCTTGTTCGAGGCGCGCGAGCGCGCCAAGCGGCTCAACACCCAAGTCCGCGAGCAGGCGGCCGAAGAAGCGCGCAAAGCCGAAGCGGAAGCCGAGGCCAGCGCCGAGCGCGCGACCCGGGAGGCCGAGGAGCGGCTGGCGCGCGTGCGGTCGGAAGCCAAGACGCACATCGCCAATGCCGCGCGCGATGCTGCCATGGAGATCGTCGAGCGGCTGACCGGCGAGCGAATTTCGGAAGCCGAAGCGGCCGCCGCGGTGCGGTCGCTGCAGGGAGCCTGAGGTGGAACTGCTCAAGGAAACCGATTTCTGGGAAGGCCTGGGGCTCGCCGTCGTCGTCCTGCTCATCATCTATCGTCAGGTGCCGGCGATGCTGGCGAAGATGCTGGACGCGCGCGCCGTCGCGATCCGCAGCGAGCTGACTCAGGCGCAGGAGTTGCGCAAGGAGGCCGAAGCGGTGCTGGTGCGCTACACCGAACGCGCCGGCCGCGCCGAGGCCGAAGCGCAGAGCATCCTGAGCCAGGCGACGGAAGACGCCGCACGGATCAAGCAGGAATCCGAAGCGCAGCTCAAGGCATTGGTCGAGCGCCGCGCGCGCATGGCCCAGGACCGCATCGCCCGCGCGGAGTCGCAGGCGCTCGCCGAAATCCGCGCGCTCGCAGCCGATGCCGCAGCGTCGGCATCCGCCAAGATCATCGCCGCCAAGCTCGGCGAAACCCAGGCCTCGGCGCTGATCGACGCGGGCATCAAGGATCTGGGCGCGAAGCTGAATTGAGTTCCGCTTCGAGAACGGTCTTGGCGAAGGCGCGCTACTTCCCTTTAAGCCTTGCCGACGTGCCAAGCGTAGCAATTAGAAGGGCGCGCAACGCCGACAATTCCTCCTGGCCAAAAGCCCGCTTTGGAAAATATCGAAAGCCCATCACTCTTTTTGTCTTGAGCCAGAACGCGCGACGATCCTCGCGGGCCCCGCGGATGAGGCTCCAAGGATAGGACAACATCGCTCCCCCCGCATCTCGAATCGTGAATCCACGCTCGTCAAATTCGTAGATGACGTCTCTCTGCTGCTTGCTCATGAGGAGCGCGGCTATTGCAGTCATCGATAGCAGCACGCCGAACACGAACAGCATCAAAACGACGGCAGTAACGAGATACATCAGGATGCCGATCAGCGCGTCCTGTAACGAAAAGCTTTGAAGAATTGATCTGTACAGGTCGAATGCAACAATCACAAAGACCAACGGCACGAGCCACCAATATCGTAAGAATTGGATTCGCAGATAGTCACCGACCTTGATCGACACGTGGCCTCGGATGGGGTTCACGGCGTCAGCCCTTCTCCGGCATCACCGTGCGGATGTGCAGTTCCTTGAGCTGGCGCGGCGAGACTTCGCTCGGCGCGTTCATCATCAGGTCCTGGGCCTGCTGGTTCATCGGGAACATGGTGACTTCGCGCAAATTCTCTTCGCCCGCGATCAGCATGACGATGCGGTCGATGCCCGGCGCGGTGCCGCCATGCGGTGGCGCGCCGTAGCGGAAGGCGTTCAGCATGCCGGCGAATTTCGTCTCGGTCTCCTCGCGCGCATAGCCGGCGATCTCGAAGGCCTTGAGCATCACGTCGGGATCGTGGTTGCGGATGGCGCCGGACGACAGCTCGATGCCGTTGCAGACGATGTCGTACTGATAGGCCTTGAGCCCCAGGATCGTATCGCGGTCGGACCTGTCGAGCGCCAGGAATTTCTCGCGCGGATATTGCGGCATCGAGAACGGATTGTGCGAGAAGTCGATGCGCTTCTCGTCCTCGTTCCATTCGTACATCGGGAAGTCGACGATCCAGCAGAAACGGAACAGCTTGTCGTCGATGAGATTGAGATCGCGGCCGATGCGCGTGCGCGCATGCCCGGCGAGCAACGCCGCGCGCTCCGGCTTGGCATCGGCGGAGAAGAAAACGGAATCGCCCGCCTTCAATCCGCACTTTTCCATCAGTGCCTGAAGCGCGGCAGGCGGCAAGAACTTGGCGATCGGCCCCTTGCCCCCTTCGCCCTCGAGCACGATATAGCCGAGCCCCGCCGCGCCCATTTCGCTCTTTGCCCAGCCGTCGATCCGGTCGAAGAACGAGCGCGGCTGCGACGCGGAGCCCGGCGCGGGGATGGCGCGCACGGTTTTGCCCTTGAAGGCCTTGAACGCCACGTCCTCGCGCGCGAAGACGCCGCTGACGTCGGCGATGACGATGGGATTGCGCAGGTCGGGCTTGTCGTTGCCGTATTTCAGCATCGACTCGTCATAGGCGATGCGCGGGAACTGCGCCGGGCCGCAGTCGCGGCCGTCGGCGAACTCGCTGAAAGTGCCGTGCAGCACGGGCTCGACCGCCGCGAATACGTCGTCCTGGGTGACGAAGCTCATCTCGAGATCGAGCTGGTAGAACTCGCCGGGCGAGCGGTCGGCGCGCGCGTCCTCATCGCGAAAGCAGGGCGCGATCTGGAAATAGCGGTCGAAGCCCGCCACCATGATGAGTTGCTTGAACTGCTGCGGCGCCTGCGGCAGCGCGTAGAACTTTCCCGGATGGAGCCGGGACGGGACGAGAAAGTCGCGCGCGCCTTCGGGCGACGAAGCGGTGAGAATGGGCGTTTGGAACTCGGTGAACCCGCCGTCGATCATCCGTCGGCGGATCGACGAGATCACCTTGGAGCGCAACGTGATGTTGCGGTGCAGCCGCTCGCGCCTGAGATCGAGGAAGCGGTATTTGAGCCGCGTGTCTTCCGGGTAGGTCATGTCGCCGAACACCGGCAGCGGCAGCTCTTGCGCGCGCGACTGCACGGCCACCTCTTCGATGCGGATCTCGATCTCGCCGGTCGGCAGGTCGGAGTTCACGGTCTCCGCCGTGCGCGCCACCACCTTTCCCGTCAGCGACAGCACCCATTCCGAGCGCGCTTGATCGGCGGCGGCGAAGGCCTTCTCGTCCGGCTCGACGACGCATTGGGTGATGCCGTAATGGTCGCGCAGGTCGATGAACAGCAGCCCGCCATGGTCGCGCCGGCGATTGACCCAACCCGAGATCGTTACCTGCCGGCCGACATCGGATCGCCTGAGGCTGCCGCAGGTGTCCATCGCGCCGCCGGGGCCGCGCGAGCGGTAGGGGTTGCCGGAAGAGACCATGGATTCCTCGAAAAAGGGTGGTATGTGGCGGGGAACCCCGCCCCCGGTCAAGCCCGGCCGATGGCGCTGATAGTGTCGCATACCGGCGCCATAATGGCCGCCAATCTGAGGGGATGTCGGATGAAGTCGTGCTTCGCCGCCGCGGCGCTGGTTCTTGTTTGTGCAGCCGGCACCCCCGAGGCGCGGAACATCGCGCCTGAGCCGGCGCCGCGCCCGCACAACGTTCTCATCTTCGTCGCCGATGGGTTGCGCTACGACAGCGTCACGGCCAAGACCGCGCCGGCGCTGTGGCGTGTTCGCCATGAGGGCGTCGACTTCACCAACAGCCATTCGGTCTTCCCCACGCTGACGACCGTCAATGCGTCGGCCATCGCCACTGGCCACTACCCCGGCGACACCGGCAATTACGGCAACCGCATCTGGTCGGGCAGCGGCGTCATTCAGCTCGAGGACGACGATCAGCTCGCAAAGGCCAACGAACAGTTCGGCGGCAACTATCTGAACGAGACTTCCCTTCTCGCCGCCGCGCGCCAGGCAGGCTTTGCGACCGCCGTCCTGGGCAAGGTGGGACCGGTTGCGATACAGGACGTCACTGAGCGCGACGGCAGCGGCACGGTCGTGATCGATGACGGCTACGGCGTCGCCGTTGCGCCTGCGGTTCTCACCGCCATCAGGGCTGCGGGCTTCGCGGCCTCTGCCCCGAAACCCAATGTGCCCAATGACGAACAGCAGCAATACATGGTCCAGTTGGCGACCAAGGTCGTGCTGCCGAGCCTCGCGCAGTCGGGAAAACCCTTCGCGATCCTGTTCTGGTCTCGCGACCCCGATCTCAGCCAGCATGTCGAGAAGGACGGCAGCATCAACGGCAAGACGAGCCTCGCCGGCCTGAGCGATGCCGACCGTTCGCTTGCCGCGCTGCTGGCCTGGCTCAAGGCCAACCGGCTGGACCGGACGACGGACGTCTTCGTCACCGCCGATCACGGTTTCTCGACCATCGACAAGCGCATCGGCGGCACGGAGCTTCCTGCCGATTTCCTGGCGAAGGATCTCCAGGCCTTTCCCGCGGTCAGGGTCGTCGCGAATGGCGGCTCCGACCTCATCTACCTGTCGGACGCGAAGAGCGCCGCGGCCGTCGTCGATGCGTTGACCAAGCTCGAATATGTCAGCGGCATCTTCGTCGACGACGCGCTCGGCGATTTTCCCGGCGCACTGGCGATGAGTACGATCGATTGGCGGGGCACCGCCTTGACGCCGCGCCCTGCCATGGTGGTGAGTTTCGCCTCCCATGTCATGCCGGGCTGTAGAGCCGTGCTGCTCTGCGCGGCCGAGGTCGCCGATACCTCGCTTGCCACCGGACAAGGCATGCACGGCACCTTCAGCCGCGCCGACACGCGCAATTTCATGGCCGCGACGGGGCCGGACTTCAAAACCCGCTTCGCCGACAGGACCCCGGTGGGCAACGCGGACCTCGCACCCACGCTCGCGAAAATCCTCGGCCTGATGATCGCGCCCAAAGGCGGCCTGGTGGGCAGGCCGCTGATCGAGGCGCTCAAGGGCGGGCCTGCGCTCAAATCGACCCGCGGCCGCCTGGTCTCGGCGCCGGCGGCGAACGGCCGGACAACAGTCCTGGAGTATCAGACCGTCGGCGCCACCCGCTATTTCGATGCCGCCGGCTTCCCCGGCCGGGTGGTGGGTCTTTCGCGGCCCTGAAACGGCTGCCAAACGCCGCCGAATCCGCTATAGGCTTTCGCATGCGGATCGTTGAGAGCACCGCGGCGCTCGAGGCGCTCGCGGACGAGTTGTCCGAGGCCCCCTATCTCGCCCTCGACACGGAGTTCATGCGCGACCAGACCTACTGGCCGAAGCTCTGCCTCATCCAGATCGCGGTGCCCGGTACCGCCGCCATCATCGATCCGATGGCGCCGGGAATGGATCTGGCGCCGTTCTACGCGCTGCTGGCGCGGCCCAACATCGTCAAGGTGCTGCACGCGGCCCGCCAGGACATCGAGATTTTCGCCCAGCAGGGCAATCTGATCCCCTACCCGCTGTTCGATACCCAGGTCGCCGCGATGGTGTGCGGCTTCGGCGATGCCGCCTCGTACGAGACGCTGGCGCGCAAGCTGGCGCGCGCCGAGATCGACAAATCCGCGCGCTACAGCGACTGGAGCCATCGCCCGCTCAGCAAGCGCCAGCTAGAATACGCCATGGCGGACGTCACCCATCTTTGCACGATCTACGAGGCGATGGTGGCCATGCTGAAGCGCAGCGGCCGCTCGAGCTGGGTCGAGGAGGAGATGGCGGCGCTGCGCGATCCGGAGCTCTACCGCCTCGATCCCAAGGATGCCTGGAAGCGGATCAAGCCGCGCACCACGAACAAGCGCTTCCTCGCCATGCTTGCATCGCTGGCGCAGTGGCGCGAGCGTGAGGCCCAGGCTCGCGACATGCCGCGCGGACGCGTGCTCAAGGACGAGGCGCTGACCGAGATCGCCGCGCATCCGCCGGAGAATCCGCAAGGCCTGGACCGCATCCGCGCCGTCCCGAAGGGATTTGCCGGCTCCAAGCTCGGCAAGAGCCTGATGGATGCCATTGCCGAAGGCCGCCACGCCGCCCCGCCAGAAGGTATCGAGCACCGGGCCCAGGGCCGCCGGCGCGAGCCTTCGCCGGGAACGGTGGACCTCTTGAAGACACTCCTGCGTCTCAAGGCCGACCAGGTGGGCGTGGCGCCGCGCCTGATCGCCGACACCGACGACATCGAAAGGCTCGCCGCCGGCGACGACGACGGGGTCGCCGCGCTGCATGGCTGGCGGGCGGAGGTCTTCGGCCACGACGCGATCGCCCTGCGCAACGGCGAAATCGCGCTGACGGTCGAGAACGGCAACGCCGGCGTGATCGAGCTCGACGGCTAGCGCGATCTCGATCGGAGCCCGGTGACCGCGTCCGAAAACGGCCAGACGATCGGATCGTGCCGCATTAGGGTTGCCGCCAAACCAGGAGAGCCCCATGGCGTCGATCCGAAAAGAGTTTCATCTGGCCGCGGCGCCTGAGGCGGTGTGGGACGCGCTCGCGGATTTCGGAGCGCTGCATGAGCGCCTGGTGCCCGGTTTCGTCATCGACACCAGGCTCGACGGTAACGCGCGTATCGTCACTTTCGCCAACGGCGCCGTGGCGCGCGAGACGCTGGTGAGCTCGGACGCCGCGCGACGGCGCCTCGTTTACTGCATCGCGCCCAATGAGCGGATCGCGCACTACAACGGCAGCGCGGAAGTGCTCGCCGACGGCAAAGGCACGCGTTTCGTCTGGACCGTCGATCTGCTGCCCGACAGGCTTGCCGACTACGTTTCCAGCCAGATGGAGCTTGGCGCGGAGGCGATGAAGAAGGCGTTTGCAGGCTAGAGTTTGCGAACAGCCATGGATGTGTGAAACACGCCAAGTATGACGACAATATCCGGTGCGTCGGGCAAAATCTCATAGACGACCACGTATGGATAGCGAGCGATGCTAAGTTCCCGGGTCGCGGCGACATGACTTGGCCTGCCGGCATAAGGGTGATGCGTCAGCAATTCGAAGGCGGACCTGAAGGTTTGGGCCACTCTCCTCGCTGCGCGTGGATTTCGTTCTCGGATATAGACGTCGATCGATAGCAGGTGCTGTTTGGCGCGCTTCGACACGCGCAGCGTTAGCGGGCGAGGTGCCGCCACAGCTCCGCCATCTCTTGATCGCTGGCAAAATCACCTTCGCGCGTTTCGCGCTGCGCCAATTCGATTTCGGCGCGCTCCGAAGAGGAAGGCTCCCAGTTGCTTTGGTTCTCTGCCAAGTCCAGCATGATCTCTGCGAGTTCCTCTTGCCTCTCCTCAGGCAGTGCCCGTACTCGCGAGATAGCTCGCTCCAAGAGTTTGCTCATGCGCGCGATCCTAGCACGGTCTCGCGCTCAGGGCAGCTCCCCTTCGCCCGTGGCCAGTTCATCCTCGCCTTCGACATAGGGGTCTTCGTCCGGGCCGAGTTGATCCGTCGGCGCGGGGACATCGAACCCCGAGGGCGGCAGGGCGTCGAGGAAGCCGGCGGCGCGCAGCTCGTCCGAGCCCGGCAGGTGGTTGACGCTCTCCAGCCCGAACTGCACCAGGAAGGAGTCCGTCGTGCCGTAGGTGACGGGCCTGCCCGGGGTGCGCTTGCGGCCGCGGATCTTCACCCAGCCGATCTCCATCAGGGAATCCACCGTCCCCTTGGACAGCGCTACGCCGCGGATGTCCTCGATCTCGGCCCGGGTCACCGGCTGGTGATAGGCGATGATGGCGAGCGTCTCGAGCGCCGCACGCGACAGGCGCTTCTGCTCCGGCTTCTCCTTGCGCAGAAGGAATGCCAGATCGGGGGCCGTCCGGAACTGCCATTTTTCCGCGACATTGAAAAGGTTTACGCCGCGTTTCTCATAGCGGCGTTGAAGTTCGGCCAAGAGCGCCGGCACGTCGGCGCCCTCCGGCAGCGATGTTGCCAGCGCCTTCTCGTCGAGCGGCTCGCTTGCCGCGAACAGCAGCGCTTCGGTCATGCGCAGATGCTCGGGGTTTACCGCGGAATCTTCAGTTGGTGTCTCAGCTTGCATTTCGTCTTCAATTCGTTCGATCAGGCGGGCCACGGTCCTCATGCGATTGCCTCCTTAGCCGGAAGGCGGTCCTTGACGTAGATCTCGTCGAAGGGCCGCAGCTGGCGAATCTCCACCCGGCCGTCGCGCGCCAATTCCAGACAGGCGAGCAAGGTGCTGGCAAGCGCCGAGCGGCGGCGATATCCGCTCGACCAGTCGGGCGGGATCAGCCGCGCCAGCGCGCTCCAGTCCGATATGCGTCCCAGCATTCGCTCCAGCCGCTCGCGGGCCTCTTCGATCAGCAGGATGGGCATGTGCTTGGGCTTGTAGGCCTTGCCGCCCAGCTTGCGGGTGCGCTCGGTCGCATAGGCCGTGAGCAGGTCGTAGAGAGTATCGGTGTGGGTGCGCAGCTTGACGACGTTCACCGCCTCCGGCATGCCGCGGGAGAAGACGTCGCGACCGAGACGGTCGCGGCCCATCAGGCGCACCGAGGCGTCGCGCATCGCCTGCAGCCGCTGAAGCCGCCAGCGCAGCCGCGCCGCCATCTCGTCCGCGGTCGGCTCGCCATCGGCGCCCGGCGGCTGCGGCAGGATCAGCTTCGATTTGAGGAAGGCGAGCCACGCCGCCATCACCAGGTAATCGGCCGAAAGTTCGAGATTGCGTCCCTTGGCCGATTCGATGAACTGAAGATATTGCTCGGCGAGGTCCAGCACCGAAATCTTTGCGATGTCGACGCGCTGGCTGCGCGCCAGGTTGAGCAGCAGATCGAGCGGCCCTTCGAAGCCGTCGACGGCGACCACCAGCGCGTCCTCGGCGGGAGCGCTTTCGAAGGATTCGAACGGGTCGGCCAGTTCGCTCATGCCGCCTTCAACAATTGCGCGAGGCGCTGCTGCGCGGCCGCCGGATCGAAGGGCTCCGCCGGCCTGAGCTGCGCCAGCGCGGACTGCGCGCGCTTGAGCGGAAGACCCTCCAGCGGCTTCGCTTCGTCGGCCACTTCGCGCATCTCCTCCATCTTGCCGTTGCAGTGAAGCACGACATCGCAGCCCGCGAACAGGGCGGCTTTGGCGCGCACGGAAATCGGCCCGGAAAGCGCGTTCATGGAGATGTCGTCGGTCATCAGAAGCCCGTCGAATCCGATCTCGCCGCGAATCACGTCGCGAATCACCTTCGGGCTCGTCGTCGCGGGCCGCTGGGGATCGATCGCCTCGTAGACGACATGCGCGGTGATCGCCAGCGGGCAATGATTGAGGCTGCGGAACGTGACGAAGTCGGTCGCGCTCAAGACGTCCTGCGCCGTATCGACCCGGGGAAGCGCCAGATGCGTGTCCGCCGTGGCGCGGCCATGGCCGGGCGCATGTTTCATCACCGGCAGCACGCCGCCCTCGAGCAGGCCCTGGATCGCAGCCCGGCCGAGATCGATGACGGTGGCGCAGTCGCGCGCGAAAGCACGCTCGCCGATCACCGCGTCGGCGCCCTCCACCGGCACGTCCAGCACCGGAAGGCAATCGATGGTGATGCCCACTTCGCAGAGATCGAACGCGATCAGCCGTGCATTGAGATACACCGCCTCGCGCGCGGCGTCGGGAGAATCGGAATAGAGGCTGCCTAGCCGCGCCGCAGCCGGCCGCTCGTGCCAGTGCGGCGGCTTGAGGCGCATGACGCGTCCGCCTTCCTGATCGACCAGCACCGGCGCGAAAGGATCGTTGACGCTCTCGCGCAGATCGCCCGCCAGCCGGGTCAGCTGCTCGCGGCTCTCGACGTTACGCGCGAAGACGATGAACCCCCAGGGCAGCGTGTCGCGGAAGAATGCGCGTTCCTCCGCGCCGAGCGTGGTGCCCGCACAGCCGAAAATCGCGCGCATGCGTGGCTTCATCTCATTTCGCCGGAAAGCAGGCGCCGCCTTCCGCCGTGAGCTTCTGGCACAACGCGGCCGCATCCGCCTTGCTTGCAAACGCGCCGACGCGCAGGCGGTACCAGGTTCCCTTGGCGCCCAGATCGACCTCTTTCACGTCGCGCGTATAGCCGCCGAGCGTCGCGGCGTGGTGCGCCTGATAGGTCTTCCAGGCGGCCTCCGCTTCGGCTTTGGATTTGTAGGCGCCGATCTGGAGGACGTAGCCGCCGCTCGCCGGGGCCGATGGCGCAGCGGCCGGCGGTGCGGCAGACTCGGCTTTGGGCTTGAGGCCGAGCTGTTGCGGCGGCGCGGTCGGCGTCTGATCCGTCGAAGGCGGTGTCGTGCTTCGGATCTCCGGTGCCGGCGGCTCCACCGGCTTCGGCTTGGCGGCTTCGGCTTGCTGGACAGGCTTTTGCGGCGCCGGCGCGGTGTCTTGCGCAGTGACGGCCGGCGTGACCACGGTCGTATCGGGCGCGCTGCGCGACGGCGGCGGGGCCGGACGCTGGTCGGCCTGATCGTCCGCTGGCGCGGGCTGCTGGTAGATCTTGAGCCCTTTGTAGGCATTGTCCGCGCCGCCCTGATCGGCGGCAACCTTCGCCGGTCCGGACTGGGCGGTGATGAGCTTGGGTGAGTCGGTGCGGCCGCGCGCGACGCCCTGGTTATAGGCCAGCCAGACGACGCCGCCGAACGCCGCGATCACGACCAGCGAGATGACGATCAGCAAGGGCAGACGCGAGCCCTCCGTGTCATCCTCCTCGGATGCATCGAAAATATGGACGTCGTCCGGCGGCTCATAGGTGCCGCGCCCCTGATTGGCCATAGGCGTCTCCGAATCTCGCGCCGAATCTAGCACCGCGCCGCGCCCAAATCATGGCGCGGACAGGCTGATCTCCCTGTGGAAAACCCGGGCATATTCGGCCAGCGCGAAGCTGTCGGTCATCCCGGCGATATAGTCGCGTGCGACCCCGCACGTCACGGCATCGCCGGGCGCGCCGCAAATCTTCGCCCAGTCCGCCGGCAGGAGCTTCGGCTCCGCGCTGAAAGCCTCGAACAGCGCCGTCACCACCTCCTTGGCCCGGTTCATCGTCGTCATGACGCGTTCGTGGCGGTACATCGTCACGAAGAGGAATTTCTGCAGCGCGTCCAGCTGTTCGCGCATCGCCGGCGAAAATGCGGCCAGCGCACCGCCCTGCCCGCGAACGCCTGCAGCATCGGCCGGCCCCGCCGCAGCGATGCGGCGGCGCGTCTCCTCGAGCAGGTCGTCGACCAGCGCACTCATCAAGGTGCGCACCATCTCGCCGATGAAGCGTCCGATCTCCAGCGCCCCGAAGCGTGCCAGCACGGCCTCGGTATGCGGCCCCGCCAGCGGCGCCGCGCGGAGATCGTCGATGCGGAACAGGCCGGCGCGCAGCCCGTCATCCAGGTCGTGATTGACATAGGCGATGTCGTCGGAAAGCGCGGCGATCTGGGCCTCGAGGCTCGGCCAGCTCGAAAGCAAGAGCGGCCATCGGCGGTCGAAGCTCGCGATCGGGGCGGCATGGGGCGGCGTCAGCGGGCCGTTGTGTTTGACCAGACCCTCCAGCGTCTCCCAGGTCAGGTTCAGGCCGTCGAACTGCGCGTAGCGATGCTCGAGTTTGCTTACCAGCCGAAGCGCATGCGCGTTGTGATCGAAGCCGCCGATCGACGCCGTGGCCGCGTTCAAGGCTTCCTCGCCGGCGTGGCCGAAAGGCGTATGGCCGAGGTCATGCGCCAGCGCGACGGTCTCCGCCAGATCCTCGTCCAGCTGCAGAACGCGCGCCAGCGAACGCGCGATCTGGGCCACCTCCAGCGAGTGCGTCAGCCGGGTGCGGTAGTGATCGCCCTCGTCCTGCACGAAGACCTGGGTCTTGTGCTTGAGGCGCCGGAAGGCGGTCGAATGGATGATCCGGTCGCGGTCGCGCTGGTAGGGCGTGCGGGTGCGGCTTTCGCTCTCGGCATGGAAACGGCCCAGGCTTTCCGCGGCCTTGACGGCATAAGGCGCCCGCACGCGGTCCGGTTCGAGATAGGGCCCGATCAGGCGCCCGCAGGGTCGGTCAAAATCTTGCCGCATGGCGGTAACCATATCTGACGACCTGGACGACCCAAAGCGGAGGGGAAGATGCTGAAGTTCCTGGGGATCGCCGTCATCATGGCCACACTTCTGGGTGGGGCCGCGTATACCAAGCCGAGCCGCGACGATCTGCATGCCGCCGCCTCGGATTTCGCCGGAAAGACGACGTTCGTGGGCTCCGTCGCCACCGACCTGACCGGCCTGTTTGGCAACGACACCTTCGATGACTACATATTCTTCACGCGTTATCGTGTGTATGTGGGCAAGGACGCCAAGGTCGATTGCTTCGGCGCCTTCAAGCAGACCACCTGCAGCATGCCCAAGCCGCAGGCGACTCCATCCGGAAGCTAGATGCAGACCGACACCGTCCAGCCCGTCACGCTCTCGTCCCGCGCGGCCAAGCGCATCGCCCAGATCCTCAAATCCGAGCCGGGCGCGGCGAAGCTGCGCGTCGCGGTGACGGGCGGCGGCTGCTCGGGCTTCCAGTACAATTTCGCCATCGACGATGCGCCGATGGACGACGATCTGGTCGTCGAGCGCGACGGCGCCGTCGTCTTGATCGATCCCGTCTCGCTCGATTTCCTCAAAGGTGCGGAGATCGACTTCGTCGACGACCTGATCGGCCAGTCCTTCAAGGTCAACAACCCCAACGCCACCGCGTCCTGCGGCTGCGGGACCAGTTTTTCGGTCTAGTGCCTCAGACCGAAGACAAAGAGGCGCCCTGAGATGTTTTCCGGAACCGATTGGTCCGCGCTGCCGATATAAAGCTTGCCGTTCACCACGGCCGGCGACGAGCTGACGATCGGCTCGTTGAACGAAGCGCTCCAGATGTTGTGGCAGACAAAATCGCCGCATGGTCCTTCGGCCCAGGCCAGCACTTGGCCAGTATTGCGTCCCGCATAGACGACGCCGTTCGCCACCGTCGGCGAGGACAGCACGGCAGCCTGAGCACCGTCGCCGAACAGGATCCATTCCTTGTCGCACTGCGCCTGGCCGCAGCCGCCGGCTGCGTAGGCTGCGAGTCCCGTTGACCAGCCGATATACACGTGTCCGTTGCTCACCGCCGGCGATCCATTGAAGAATTCGTTCTCGTCGACCGCTTGCCAGATCGGCGCGCAGGACTTTGCGCCGCAGCCATGCATATCGAACGCCGAAAGCGCATGAGCCGATCCGATGTAGACCACGCCGTCTGTTATGGCCGGCGTGGAGGCGAAAGCGGGGTTGCCCAAATCGCCGGTCCATTTCGGTTTGCACAGCGCCTTGCCGCCGCAGCCGCCGACCTTGAATGCGTTGAGCTTGCCATCATCCGAACCGATAAAGACGAAGTTTTTTGTGATCGTCGGTGTCGATTCAATCGAACCACCCGCCGCACCGGTCCACAGAGGCTGGCATTGCGCTTGGCCGCATCCCGCGGCGTCGAAGGCGAACAGTTTGCCTTCGAAGGTGCCGATATAGACGACGCCGTCGGCCACCGCAGGAGACGAGCTCAAGACGGATTCTTTTCCCGCCAGACCCTGCCAGATCGGCGCGCAAACCGCTTGGCCGCAGCCTGCGGCCGCAAAGGCATCGAGCTTGCCGTCATTGTCGTCGGGCGCAGTTTGAGAACCGACATACACGACGCCGCCGGCAATGGTGGGCGAGTCCACGATCTGCGCAAGGTTTGTCGACTGCCAGAGTGGCGTGTCGCAGAGCGAGCGGCCGCAGCCCTTAACCGGATAGGCCCAGAGCGTGCCGTCGGCAGAGGCGATGTAGGCGACACCACCCACGACGGCCGGCGAGGACAGATCGACGATGTCGCCGAGTTGCGCCTGCCAATCGAGTGCCAGCTTCGGAACGTTGCCAGGGTCGAGCGTCTTCTCGAATTTGTTCACGCCCGTGTGGCTGTCGGTAAAGCGGAACTGGGTCCAGTTGCGCGCACTTGCAGGGTCGGAAACGATGCAAACAACGAGCGTCGCGATCACTGCTGGTCGCATGGAATCGTCTCCTCCGCCCCTCGCCCGGGTCCCATTCTAGACTGAAACGGAAGAGTGTCCTGCAGAAATCGCCGTCGCGGGCGCGCCATCGCCAGGGACTCGCGTCGCCCAATCTGCTGTGCCACAAGCTGTAGGACGAGATAGCGCGCGGAGCGGTTCATGCGATCGATAACGGTAATTTTCGTGGCAACCTTCATGGCGGCAGCCGCCCTTCCCTCCAAAGCCGCGCCGACAGAGCAGGCGAGCAAGTCGTTCCTTTCCGCGAACGCCAAGAAGAAGGGCGTCGTCGTGGTACCGGGGATTCAGTATCGCGTCTTGAAAGCGGGCAAGGGCGCGCAGCCCGGGCGGCGCGATTGTGCGACCGTGAACTACAAGGGTTCTTTCATCGACGGAAAAATCTTCGATCAGTCGAAGCCCGGCCAGCCGATCACTTTCGGCGTGGGCCAGGTGATCGCGGGCTGGACGGAGGCGCTGCAGATGATGCACGAGGGCGACAAGTGGGAACTGGTGATCCCGCCGGGCCTGGCCTACGGCAGGAGCGGCACGCCGGACGGCACCATCCCGCCGAACGAGACGCTCGTTTTCGAGGTGGAACTGCTGAAAGTCGCGCCCTCCCAGATGGGCCAGTGCCCGCAGTAGAGTTCCCCACCCCATAATTTGTCATCCCCCGGCTTGTCCGGAAGGGACCCATTTTTTGAAGCAAGAAATTGGGTCGCCCGCATGAAGCGGGCGATGACGGCTATCGAGAGGCAGCCCGCGCCGCGCGCAGCCGCGACTTCAATTCGAGCAATTCCGCGAGCAGGGCTTCGAGTTTCCCGCGCTCGTCCCTTGCCGCCACGAACGGTGTCTCCGCATGCGCGCGCTCCAGCATCGCCAGCGCGGCGCGGGCGTGGCGCGGTTCGTCGTCGGGCATCTCGTCGCGGCGTTGCGCCTCCTCGAACGAGACGATATTCGACGGTGCGACGCTCGCCGCAAAGGCGGCACGGCCCAGTTCGGCGACATGGCGCGGACCTTTTTCGCGCATCACCTTTTGCGCGCCCTTGATCGTATAGCCCTCGCGATAGAGCAGCGTGCGGATGCCGCGCAGCAGGTCGACGTCCTCGGGACGATAATAGCGCCGGCCGCCGGCGCGCTTGATCGGGCGCACTTGCGTGAAGCGGCTTTCCCAGAAGCGCAGCACGTGCTGAGGCATGTCGAGTTCGGCCGCGACCTCGCTGATCGTGCGGAACGCTTCGGGCGATTTGTCGCGCAGCGCTGCCAGGGTCATCCGTCTTGTCCGTTGGCGGCGGCCTGCAGCGGCGGCTGTCCGTTGATAACCGCCTTGAGCACATGGCTCGGGCGGAAGACGAGCACGCGGCGCGGCGCGATCGGCACCTCGTCGCCGGTCTTGGGGTTGCGTCCCATGCGCTGCGATTTTTGCCGCACCGCGAACGTGCCGAAGGAGGAGAGCTTGACGGTTTCGCCGCGCGACAGCGCCGCGCAGAGCTCTTCCAGGATGTCTTCGACCATCTGGGCGGACTCGTTGCGCGACAGCCCGACCGCCTGGAACACGGCCTCCGTCAGATCGGCGCGGGTAAGGGTCTGGTCGGACATGATTCCTGGCGACTCCCCAACGACACCCTAAAGTTAGGGGCAAGGGAATATGCCGTCAACGTCAAGGGGTTGGACGGCGACCTTGAGGTTAGGATCACCAGCGGACGAGCGCCGCCCCCCAGGTGAAGCCCCCGCCCATGGCCTCGAGCAGGACCAGATCGCCGCGCTTGACGCGGCCGTCGTCCAGGGCCGTCTGGAGCGCCAGCGGGACCGAGGCCGACGAGGTATTGCCGTGGACGGCCACGGTCGAGATCACCCGGGCCGGATCGATCCCCAGCTTTTTTGCCGTGCCGTCCAGGATGCGCTGGTTGGCCTGGTGGGGAACGAACCAGTCGATGTCGGAGACTTTCAGCCCCGCCTGCGCCGCGGACGCCTCGATGGCGGCTGCGATATTGGTCACCGCGTGCTTGAAGACTTCCTTGCCCTTCATGCGCAGATGCCCGGTGGTCTGGGTCAGCGATGGGCCGCCATCGACATAGAGAAGATCGTGCAGCCTGCCGTCCGAATAAAGTTTGGTGTTGAGCACACCGCGGTCCTTGATCGTGCCCTCCCCTTCGCGGGCCTGCAGCACGAACGCGCCGGCGCCGTCGCCGAACAGCACGCAGGTCCCCCGGTCGGTCCAGTCAAGCAGGCGCGACATCGTCTCGGCGCCGATCAGCAGTACGGTGCGCGCCTGGCCCGCCTTGATGAAATTGTCCGCGACCGAAAGCCCGTAGATGAATCCCGAGCACACCGCCTGCACGTCGAAGGCCGCGCCATGCGCCATGCCGATCCGCGATTGCACCGTCGTCGCGGTGGCCGGGAAGGTCTCGTCGGGCGTGGTGGTGGCGACGACGATGAGATCGAGCTCGCCGGCATCGATCGCGGCGTCCATCAGGGCCGCGCGCGCCGCTGCCACCGCAAGCATCGAGGTGGTTTCGCCGTCGCGCACGATGCGCCGCTCGCGGATGCCGGTGCGCTCGCGGATCCATTCGTCGCTGGTGTCGACGCGCCGCGACAGCGCGTCGTTGGTGACGATCGTCTCTGGCAGGAATACGCCGGTGCCGATGATCTCCGAGCGGATCACGAAGCCGCCGCCTCGGGCATCGCGCTGATCAGGTTCGCGCGGTCGGCGATGATGCGGCGGATGACGCCGGAGCGCGCCATGTCGATCGCCATGTCCAGCGCGCTGGCAAACCCGATCGCGTCGGTTCCGCCGTGGCTCTTCACCACGATGCCGTTCAAGCCCAGGAAGATGCCGCCATTGGACGCGCGCGGATCGAGCTTGCGGCGTAGCGCCTTCAGCGCGCCGGCGGCGATGAAGCCGCCCAGCCGCCCGAACAGCGAGCGGTTGAGCGCGCCGCGCAGATAGGTCACGACCAGCTTGGCGGTGCCCTCCGCCGTCTTGAGCGCGATATTGCCGCTGAAGCCGTCGGTGACGACGACGTCGACGGTTCCTTCGGCGATGTCGTCGCCCTCGACGAAGCCGCGGAATTCGATCGGCAGGGAGGCGCCGCGCAGGATATGGGCGGCCGCCTTCACGGCGTCGTGGCCCTTGACGTCCTCGGAACCGACATTGAGCAGACCGACGCTGGGGCGCTCGAGCCCCAGGATGGCGCGCGCGAACGCTTCGCCCATCACCGCGAAGTCGACGAGCTGGTCGCTGTCGCTCGAGATGTTCGCCCCGACGTCCAGCACGATGCTCTGGCCGCGCTTGGTCGGCCAGATGGAGGCGATGGCGGGACGCGAGATGCCGTCCAGCACGCCGAGCTGAAACATGGACATCGCCATCAGCGCGCCGGTGTTGCCGGCGGAGACCGCGACCTCGGCCTCGCCCGCCTTCACCGAGGCGATGGCGTGCCACATGCTGGTGTTGCGGCCGCGGCGCAGCACCGTGCTGGGCTTGTCCTCCATGCGCACCTGTTCCGGGGCGTGGCGGATCTCGACCTTCGGTCCGAGCTTCGGACGCTTGGCCAGCAGCGGCTTCAGCGTGGCCTCGTCGCCATGCAGCAGGAAGCGCGCCGCCGGGTGGCGCAGGACCGAGCGCGCAAGCGCGGCCACAACGACGCCGGGGCCGGAATCGCCGCCCATGGCATCGATGGAAACTGTCAGTTCTCGCGCCAAATCGTTGAAGCTTTCGACGGACCGGGCCGACTATGCCGCAAAGTCAGTCTTTGCCGGCCACCACTTCGCGGCCGCGGTACTGCCCGCAGGAGCCGCAAACATGGTGCGGACGCTTCTGCTCGCCGCAGTTGGGGCATTCCGTGTAGGCAGCGGGCGCCAGCCGGTGATGCGAACGGCGCATGTTCCGCCGGGACGGAGAGGTTTTTCGTTTGGGGACCGCCATCGCGGGAACTCCTGAAATCGCCCCTTTCGGCCGAATCGCATAACACCGCGCCCTTACGGCACGGCCAAGCCATTCGGGAGGGCTGGCAAAACGAGGCGCGGAGTGAACAGGAAACCGCCTTGGGATTCAAGCGGGAAAAAGCCGGGGAAATCCCGGTTAGGAGCCCGGCTTGAGCTGCTTCAGGACGGCAAAAGCCGGCGCCGGGGCATCGGCCGCGTCCGCCGGCGGCTGGAATTCCACACCGGGGGCGCGGGGATAAGGGTCGATGGCCAGCGCCAATTCCTCCAGCAGGGGAACCGCGAGGTCGTAGCGCAGCGAGCCGATCTCCTCGCGCCCGTCCTCGTCGACCGCTGCGGGCTCGGCGGCGTGGCTGGCGGCCTCGCTCAGCACCAGTTCGCGCTTGAAATCGCGTTCGATGCGGCTGGGCACCGGATCAAGGGTCACGACGCAACTCTGAACCAGCATGCAGTCCAGCGCCGCCTCGTAAACGAAATGCGTGGAAGACAGGCGCCTCAGAGCGATCCCGGCGCGGAACAACTCGACGGATTCCACTCCGGCCCATGCCGCAATGCGCGCGCACTCTTCCGGCGTGGCGGCGATCTCCACTTTGGCGCCCGCATGTCCCAGACGCCCGAGCTCGTAGGGATGGCTGAGCGGAAAATCGATCATGGCAACGGCCCGAAATCGAGTTGCCCTTCGGACAGATCGGCCTTGGAGAGGCGTTCTTTGATCTCCATCCCGTACCTGGCGATGGCTGCCGCGCAGTCCGGCTCTTCGCCGCGATAGAGATTGCGGACGAGCGCGGCGCGCATGCCGTCGCCGTCCGTCGCCGCGTCGTAGGCGGCCAGGCGCCCATAGAAGGCGTCGGCGAGCGTCTTCATGCGCCGTCCCATTCCCATGTCGCCGGCACCCAGATCGCGCAGGCCTTCGTCGAAATTCACGAACAAGGTGTCCATCAGCGCCTGTGACAAATCGTTAAGGCCGGCCGCGCGCAGCCGGTCAAAGACCAGCCAGGCATGCAGGACGATCAGGTCGAAGCGGCCGTCGAGCGTGTCCGCGACGGCGAAATCCCGGAAGAAGACCGGCTCGCGCGCGCGGGCCACGATTGCAGCATGGAGCCGCCGGGCGGCGTCCCGGTTGCGGGTTTTGCGTAAGACGTTCAACATGATGATAGTTTTGGTCCAGGGTCCGCTTGCATCGCCATTGGGGCCAGTCTAGCACAAGCCCGTCGGGGTTCCGGAAATTGCCGTCATGAAAGCCTCTGCCAGCTACCTTGCCTTGTTCGCCCTGCTGATGGGATGCACGCCCGTCGTCAGCCAGCGCGGCTATCTCCAGGACCTCGACGTCGAGGCCGGGATCGATCCGGTGAGCGACACCAAGACCAGCATCCAGCAGCGCCTGGGCTATCCCTCGACCGAGGCGACGTTCCAGTCCGACGCCTGGTACTACATCTCCAGCGTCGAGAAGCAGATCGCCTTCTTTCATCCCACCGTCGAGTCGCGCGCCATTCTGGCGGTCTATTTCGACAAGAACGGCAAGGTCACCGACATCAAGCACTACACATTGCAGGATGGGCACGTGGTCGATTTCGAGACCCGCGAGACGCCCAGCCGCGGCAAGGAACTGACGTTCCTGCAGCAGCTCTTCAACGCCACGCCCGGCGTGCCCATCGGCGCACCTGCCGGCAACCCCGGCTCCGGCGGACCTGGCGGCGGCGGCGGCAGAGGCGGGTATCCGTAAACAACGCCGTCATCCTGAGGTGCCCGCCCGCGTGCTTCGAGGCTCGCTAACGCTCGCACCTCAGCATGACGCGGGCGGGCCTCGAAGGATGGCGTGCTCCCTCAGAACGCGTGCGCCAGGGTGGCGAGCAGCAGCAGCGCCACGATGTTGGTGATCTTGATCATCGGATTGACGGCCGGACCGGCGGTGTCCTTGTAGGGATCGCCGACGGTGTCGCCGGTCACCGCGGATTTGTGCGCATCGGAGCCCTTGCCGCCGTAATGGCCGTCCTCGATGTACTTCTTGGCGTTGTCCCAGGCGCCGCCGCCCGAGGTCATCGAGATGGCGACGAACAGTCCGGTGACGATGACGCCCAGCAGCATCGCGCCCAGCGCATTGAACGCCTGCGCCTTGTCGTGGGTGATGTAGAATACCGCGACGTAGAGCACGACCGGCGACAGCACCGGCAGCAGCGAGGGCACGACCATCTCGCGGATCGCCGCCTTGGTCAGCATGTCGACGGCGCGGCCGTAGTCGGGTTTCTGGGTGCCGGCCATGATGCCCGGCATCGCCTTGAACTGGCGGCGCACTTCCTCCACCACCGCCGCGGCAGCGCGTCCCACCGCCGTCATTGCGATGCCGCCGAACAGATAGGGCAGCAGGCCGCCGATGAAGAGGCCGACCACCACCCAGGGGTTGGCGAGGCTGAAGTCGATCCGCGCGATGTCGAGTCCGGCGAAGTAGGTGTAGATGTCGGCGTGGTGCGCGAAGTATTTGAGATCCTCCGTATACGCCGCGAACAGCACCAGCGCGCCCAGCCCCGCCGAGCCGATGGCGTAGCCCTTGGTGACGGCCTTGGTGGTGTTGCCGACCGCGTCGAGCGCGTCGGTGGTCTTGCGCACGTCGCCTTCCAGGCCGCTCATCTCGGCGATGCCGCCGGCGTTATCGGTGACCGGACCGAAAGCGTCGAGCGCCACGATCATGCCGGCCAGCGACAGCATGGTCGACACCGCGACGGCGATGCCGAAGAGGCCCGCCAGCAGATAGGTCACGATGATGCCGACGCAGATCACGATGGCCGGAAGTGCGGTCGATTCCATCGAGATCGCCAGGCCCTGGATGACGTTGGTGCCGTGACCGGTGATGGAGGCCTTGGCGATGGACTGGACGGGACGGAAATTGGTGCCCGTGTAGTACTCCGTGATCCAGATCAGCAGGCCGGTGACGGCCAGGCCCACCACGCCGCACTCGAACAGCTGCAGCCCGGTGAACTCGAGCCCGCCATTCGTCGTCAGGATCGCGTGCATGCCGCCGGGGATGATCCATTCGGTCAGCGGCCACAGCCCGATCAGCGACAGGATTCCGGTCGCGATGACGCCCTTGTACAGCGCGCCCATGATGTTGCCGGAGCGGCCGAGCTGCACGAAGAACGTCCCGATGATCGAGGTCAGGATGCACATGCCCGCAATGGCGAGCGGATAGAGCATCAGCGCCGCCTTGATGGCGCCGACGAAATAGATCGAGGCAAGCACCATGGTGGCGACCGTGGTCACCGCGAAAGTCTCGAACAGGTCCGCCGCCATGCCGGCGCAGTCGCCGACATTGTCGCCCACGTTGTCGGCGATGGTGGCGGGGTTGCGGGGGTCGTCTTCGGGGATTCCGGCTTCGACCTTGCCGACCATGTCGCCGCCGACGTCGGCGCCCTTGGTGAAGATGCCGCCGCCAAGCCGCGCGAAGATCGAGATCAGCGAGGCGCCGAAGCCGAGCGCCACCAGCGAATCGACGATGATGCGTGCCTGATGGTCGTCGTTGGCGTCGAGATGGAGGCCGTAGACGAGGAAGGCGTAATAGCCGGCGACGCCGAGAAGGCCCAGGCCCACCACCAGCATGCCGGTCACCGCGCCGGAGCGGAAGGCGACCGAGAGGCCCTGCGCGAGGCCGTGACGCGCGGCTTCCGCCGTGCGCACATTGGCGCGCACCGAGACGTTCATGCCGACATAGCCCGCCAGGCCCGAAAGCGCCGAGCCGATCAGATAGCCCACGGCTTCCTGCCAGCCGAGGAAGGCCCAGGCGAGCGCGAAGATGACGACGCCGACGATGGCGATCGTGGTGTATTGGCGATTGAGATAGGCGGCGGCGCCTTCCTGGATGGCGGCCGCGATCTCCTGCATCCGCGCATTTCCCGGGCTCAGCGAGAGCACCGAACGGATGGTCCAGATGCCGTAGACGAGCGCCAGCACGCCGGCTCCCAAGACGAGATAAAGCTCCAAGCTCATCGCGAATCCCTCATGCGGAAATTGCCCTGTCGGCGAAAACGCCGCCGATCCCTATGGCCGGCCGGAATGGACCTACCGCTTCAAGGGCGCGCGACGTATGCCAAAAGCCCGCGCGGGAGGCAATAAGGAGAATGGGGGCACCGAACCTGGCCGCGAGTTTTGCAGATTCCCTCCCTAAACCGTCATCGCCCGCTTCATGCGGGCGACCCAATTTCTTTTCGCATTGGAAAATGGCTTGCCCGGACAAGCCGGGCAATGACGTAGGGAGGGATAGGAGAAGATCTAAACGAGGTGGCCCATGTCCGCGGTCCATGACAAGCTGTCGTTTGGCACGGGGGGCTGTCATGGCGGACGCGGACGCGAACAAGGCTTGGGTAGTATTGCGCGCGATCATCACCGGCCTTTTGGTCGGGATGATCGCGGCCAATGTCTGGCCCATTCTGCTGCTGAAGATCGGAATGCCGCTGGCGGCGGCCGCAGAGGCGCTTTTCCTGGCCCTCTATGTTTGGTGGGTGCGCGGCGGCGGCCCGCCGCGGTCGTGGAAGGCGGCCCGCGCCGCGAACTTCCGTGTCCGGACTTTGTCGGGGGGCGACTGGGCTTGGGGCGCGATCGCCGCGGTCGCCATCGCCACAAGCGTGCATGCGGCGATCGTCGTGCTGTTCCGCCTGGTGCCGTTCCCGGCTGAGGCCTTCCATCAGGGCTACGATCTCTCCTTCATTCCCACCACGCCGCTCAAGCTTCTCGCCTGCGTCGTCTCGGCGGCGTCGGCCGGCATCTGCGAAGAGACCGGCTTTCGCGGCTACATGCAGGTGCCGATCGAGCGGCGCATGGGTGCCCTCCCCGCGATCCTGGTTTCGTCCTTCTTCTTCATGCTGCTCCACCTGACCAAGAGCTGGGCGCTGATCGGCATGGTGCCCATCGTTTTCGGCGCCGGACTGCTCTACGGCGCGCTGGCATGGGCGTCGCGCAGCCTCGTCTTCGGCATGATCGGTCACACGCTGATGGACATCGGCCTGTTCGCCTATTGGTGGGCGCAGGTGCTGGGCACGTTTACACAGAGGCCGATCTCCGAAACCGGCATCGACCAGAGCTTCACGATCGAATGCGCCGTTCTGGGCATAGCCCTGCTGGTCGCGGCGAGCACCATCGCGGTCCTGCGGCGGCGGTAGTCAGGCGCGGCGGAGCTGCTGTGCGCCCGTGCGCCGGGCGCCTTGCGCCATCGCCACTTTCACCGCTACGCCGAGCGCGTTGTAGTCATAGGGCTTGCGGATGATCGGAAACTCGGCACCGACGCGCTCGGCGGCGCTGCTGTAGCCGGTAGCCAGAAGCACCGGCATCCCGGCGAAGCGGCTACGGATCTCGCGCGCCAGCGCGAAACCGTCGATATCCCCGGGCATGACGATGTCGCTGAAGACGAGCACGACGTCCTTCTCGCGGTCGAGCAGCTCCAGCGCCTGCTGCGGCCCTTCGGCGCGCATCACGCGATAGCCGAGCTGATCGAGCAGCATCGCGCTCACATCGCCCACCGCGACGTTGTCCTCGACCAGGAGCACGGCGCCCTTGCCGCGGATGGAAGCGTCCTCCTTCGATTGCGGCGCCAGGCTCACCGCCGGCGCGGTCGCGCGCGGGAGCAGCAACGTCACGGTCGTGCCCTTTCCCGGTTCGCTCGCCACCTGCACGTCGCCGCCGCTCTGGCGCGCGAAGCCGTAGACCTGCGACAGGCCGAGGCCGGTACCCTTGCCGACGGCCTTGGTCGTGAAGAAAGGCTCGAACACCTTGTGCAGGACGTCCGGCGCGATGCCGCAGCCGGTGTCGCAGAGCGACAGCGCGACATAGTCGCCGCCGACGCCGTCCGCGCGCGCTTCGAGCTGCACGTTGCGGGCCTTCAAGGTCAGCGTGCCGCCTTGGGGCATCGCATCGCGCGCGTTGACGGCGATGTTGACCAGCGCCAGCTCGAGCTCGCCGGGATCGGTGACGACCGGCCAGATGTCCGGCGCGATGTCGAAGGCGAGCTTGATGGCGCCGCCGAGCGAGGTCGACAGCAGGTCGTGAAAGGAGGCGATGCGCTCGGCAAGATCGATGCTGATGGAGTTCAGCCGCTGGCGTCGCGCGAAGGTGAGAAGCTGGCGCGTCAGATTGGCGCCGCTCGATGCCGCCTGCTCGATGGCGTCGAGGGCACGGATGTCCTTCGGCTCCTTGGCGCGCATGCGCATCAGTTGCGCCTGTCCGCTGACGATCATCAGCAAGTTGTTGAAGTCGTGCGCGATGCCGCCGGTCAGATGGCCGATGGCCTCCATCTTCTGCGCCTGGGCAAGCTGACGCTGCGCCTGTTCGAGGCGGAGCTGCGCTTCGCGGCGTTCGGTCATGTCGCGCGTGATCTTGGCGAAGCCCAGAAGCTCGCCCTCTTCGTCGCGCACCGCATCGATCACCGCGAAGGCCCAGAAGCGCGTGCCGTCCTTGCGCAGGCGCCAGCCTTCGGTCTCGTGCCGGCCGTTGGCGCGCGCGATCTTGAGCGCCCGCGCCGGGATGCCGGCGGCGCGGTCTTCCGCGCTGAAGAATTCGGCGTAGTTCTTGCCGACGATCTCGGACGCCGCGTAGCCCTTGATGCGGGCCGCGCCGGCATTCCAGCTCACCACCGTGCCTTCCGGGTCGAGCATGTAGATGGCGTAGTCGGTGACGCTTTGCACCAGCAGGCGGAAATTGCGCTCGCTGTCGCGCAGCAGGGCTTTGCCCGCAGCGCCCCCCGCCGATTGTTCGCCCGGGAATTCGCTGTCCGGCCTGGCCAGCAACCCCTCCGACATCACGTACCCCGATCTTTCGACGCATCTAGACGTGTGCAAACGCGCGAGACCTGCAAGGGTTCCGCCGACGGAGCGCCTTAAGGATGGTCGATGCCGGGTGCGAAATCGGCGCACGAAAATAATTTTCGCCACTTGCTGCGACGCACAATTCTCGCAGGCGTCATTTTTGTTCCGCCTTTCGGCTCAAAGGCTTGCAGTGGAAAAATGGCAGCGGAAATATTTTCCGCACCCCCTCTTGAACCGTCACGGTCGAAATCCCATTTCGCTTACATCCCCACAGGTGCGACAGCAGAGAAACGAGGCCGCAATGCCTCGCATGGACATCCGCGCTCAGGCGCCCGCGAAAAAACCTCGCTCCCCTCGGCGGCGGAGCTATGCCCGAAACGAGCCTGGAGTTTGAAGTTGGCGAATTGAATTCGAAATTCCCTCTAACAGCCATGACGAGAGGATGGACAGGATTGAATTGGGATTCCCCCCTATTCGTCATGGCCGCCCTTGGTCCGTAGCGTCAGCGTGCGGACGCCATCCAGCTTTCAACACGAGTTCGCACGCGGAGGCGCGGAGACGCGGATGGCTTCGATGTTCTCCGCGACTCCGCGCCTCCGCGTGAACTCCTGCATGGCCGGGTCGAGCCCGGCCATGACGAGTTGATGGACGGGAATTGAACCCCGCTTCCCAACTCGTCATGGCCGCTCTTGGTCCGTAGCGTCAGCGTGCGGACGCCATCCAGCTTTCAACACGAGTGCGCACGCGGAGGCGCGGAGACGCGGAGGGCCGGCGATGTTCTCCGCGACTCCGCGGCTCCGCGTGAACTTCTGGATGGCCGGGTCGAGCCCGGCCATGACGGGATGAGGCAGATTGGCGAGTTGGTATTTAAACCAACCGGCTCTGGTGCACCGCCGCGGCGATGAAGGAGGCGAAGAGCGGGTGCGGCTGGAAGGGGCGCGACTTGAGTTCGGGGTGGAACTGCACGCCGATGAACCAGGGATGGTCGGGGAATTCCATGATCTCCGGCAGCTTGCCGTCCGGCGACCATCCCGAGACCCGGAAGCCGCGCTTTTCGAGCATCGCGGTGTATTCGGTGTTGACCTCGAAGCGGTGGCGGTGGCGTTCGCTGATGCTGCTCGCGCCATAGACCTCCGCCACCCGGCTGCCCGGCGCCAGCACGGCTTCGTAGGCGCCGACGCGCATCGTGCCGCCGAGATCGCCGCCCTCGTCGCGCTTCTCGAGCGTGTTGCCCTTGACCCATTCGGTCATCAAGCCGATCACCGGATGCTTGGGCCTGCCGTTCTCCGTCGTGCCGGCGCCCTCCAGGCCCACGAGGTCGCGCGCCGCCTCGATGACCGCCATGTGCAGGCCGTAGCAGATGCCGAAGAACGGCACCTTGCGCTCGCGCGCGAACTTGACCGCGCGGATCTTGCCCTCGGTGCCGCGCTCGCCGAAGCCGCCGGGCACCAGGATGCCGTGGACGTCGTCGAGGAAGGCGGCGGCGTCGTCGCGCTCGAAGATCTCGCTGTCGATCCAGTCCATATGGACCTTGACGTTGTTGGCGATGCCGCCATGGGTCAGCGCTTCGCCGAGCGATTTGTAGGAGTCCTTGACCTGCATGTACTTGCCGACGACGGCGATGCGCACTTCGCCTTCGGGATTCTTGACGCGCTCGACCACCTGCGCCCAGCGCGCCAGATCGGGCGGCGGCGCGTCGTCGATGCGGAAATGCTTGAGCAGCTGGGTGTCGAGTCCGACCTGGTGATAGGCGATCGGCACGCGGTAGATCGTGTCGACGTCGAGCGCGGGGATGACGCGCTCCGGCGAGACGTTGCAGAACAGGCCGATCTTGCGGCGCTCTTCCTCGGGGATCGGATGCGAGGCGCGGCACATCAGGATGTCGGGCTGGATGCCGATGGCGCGCAGCTCCTTGACGGAATGCTGCGTCGGCTTGGTCTTGAGCTCGCCCGCGGCCTCGATATAGGGGACCAGGGTGAGGTGGATGAACGCGGTCTTGTCGCGGCCGAGCTCGTTGCCGAGCTGGCGGATGGCCTCGAAGAACGGCAGGCCCTCGATGTCGCCGACCGTGCCGCCGATCTCCACCAGCAGGAAATCGACCTCGTCGCTGCCCGAGAGCACGAATTCCTTGATCATGTCGGTGACGTGCGGAATCACCTGCACGGTGCGGCCGAGATAGAGCCCCTTGCGCTCGCGCTCGATCACCTGGCTGTAGATGCGGCCCGAGGTGATGTTGTCCGCCTTGGACGACGAGACGCCGGTGAAGCGCTCGTAATGGCCGAGGTCCAGATCGGTCTCCGCCCCGTCGTCGGTGACGTAGACCTCGCCGTGCTGGAACGGCGACATGGTCCCCGGATCGACGTTGAGATAGGGGTCCAGCTTGCGCAAGCGGACCGAAAATCCGCGTGCCTGCAGCAAAGCACCGAGTGCTGCGGAGGCGAGACCTTTCCCGAGTGAGGAGACCACGCCGCCGGTGATGAAGATCAACCGCGCCATGGAAGGCCACCATGTCCGAAAGGGGTCGCGGGCTCAAGCACAAAGATCGGACGCAGAAAACCCGCCGCACGCGGGCCTTTGCGACGGTTAATGCGCGGCGATCGGACGGCGCTCTGTGGAACTCGGGCGCGAATCAGTGCGGCAGCGGCGCGGGCGCTTTCGCAGGCGTGATCTTGGGGGCGACCGCCGCGGCCGGCGAGGTGTCCAGGATCGAGCGCTCGTCGCGGCCGCGCAGCGACAACAGCGTCAGCCCCATGCAGGTGAGGAAGAAGACGATGGCCAGGATCGCGGTGGTGCGGGTCAGCGTGTCGGCCGCGCCGCGCGGCGAGAAAAGACCACCCATGCCGCCGCCCCCGCCGCCACCCATGCCCAGCGCGCCGCCCTCCGAACGCTGCAGCATGATCACGCCGATCAGGCCGAAGGCGACGAACAATTCCACAAGGATCAGGATGGTTTGCATAGGCCGGGCTCCAAGTCCGGGCGGGATGTAGAGGAAAAGAGCTGCTGAGGGAAGCGGCCCAGGTCATCCTTCGAGGCCCGCCCGTCACCCTGAGGTGCGAGCGTCCCTCCGGCGCGTCACCCTGAGGTGCGAGCGGAGCGAGCCTCGAAGGGCGACGCGACGTTCGGGATGACGGCGAGCCTCGAAGGGCGACGGGCGGGCACCTCAGGATGACGCGCCTATTTCAGGACGCCAGTTTCTGGGCCTCTCGGGCGCGGATCAGGGCGACGGTGGCGTCGATCTCGCTCAGGCTTTCCTGGTCGGAGCTTTCGGGGCGGAAGACCTGGTTGAGGCTGAGCGCGGCATGGCCGAGCAGGTGCATCGAGGCGTTGCGGTCGACGCCGAGTTCGAGGCCCTCCACCGCCGCCAGGATCGACTGGCACCATTCGCCCACCTGGTCGAAGCGCGTGTCGAGGCAGCGCTTGGCGATCGAGCGCACCAGCGCCGAAATGCGCTCGAGCTCGCCGCCCAAGCCGGCGCTGCCCGGCCGCTTGTCCTGCATCAGCCGCCACTGGATGCAGACCTGGAAGGCATCGCGGCGCAACTTCTCGGCGTTGAGCAGTTCCTTCGCCGCGCGCAATTCGCTCTCCAGGCGCTGCGCCGTTTCCTCCGGCGTCAGGCGCTCCTGCGCCTTGAGCTTGAGCGAATTCGGCGCTTCGAAGAGATCGACATTAGACGGCCGCGTGGTGTCGCGCCGGCGGTCCGGGCCGACGTAATCGGTGGTCACCACGAAGCCCTTGCGGCGGCGGATATGGGTTTCGATGCGGCTGCCCAGCAACGCGGTCGAGAACGGCCGCAGCAAGAGATCGTCGGCGCCGGAATTGACGACGCGCGAGATCAGCGCCGCGCTCTTGTCCCAGGCGGTGGCGATGACGACGACGAAGGGGTTGTAGGTTTCGCCGCCCTGGCGCAGCGACTGGATGAGGTCGCAGAGCTCGTTGTCGACGCCCTGCACTTCGCACAGCGCCAGGTCGGGCGGCCGCCGCTTCAGATTTTCGGCGAAGGCCTTGAGCGTCCCCACGGTTTCGATCTTGCGGAAGCCGAGCGTGTAGAGCACCGCGCGCGTCGCCATCCGGTTGGCGGAGACCGGGTCGTACACCAGCGCTTCGGCCGTATCGTACAGAAGTCGGTTCATGGCGGGCGCGCCGCAATCCTTTCGGGCCGGTTAAACACTGGCACGGCGGTCTTTAAGAAAGCGTGGCAGGACGTGGTTAAGGGGGCGCTGCAGCGGCCGCGATGGCGAGGAAGTCGGCCGCCTTGAGGCTGGCGCCGCCGACCAGCGCGCCGTCGACATCGGCGATGCCGAGGATCTCATTTGCGTTCGAAGGCTTCACCGAACCGCCATAGAGAATGCGCATCGTCCTGCCCGTGGCGAAGCGATCGATGAGGAGCTTGCGGATATGGCCATGCATCTCGGCGATCTGCGCGGCGGTGGGCGTGCGGCCGGTGCCGATGGCCCAGACGGGCTCATAGGCGATGGTCGTGTTCTGCACGGTCGCGCCATCGGGCAGGCTGGCCGCGATCTGCCGCGCGACGACCTCGAGCATCCGTCCGTCATCGCGCTCGGCTTGCGTCTCTCCGACGCAGACGATGGTGAGCAGACCGGCGCGCCATGCCGCGCGAGCCTTCTGCGCGACGGCTGCATCGCTCTCGGCGTGAAACTGGCGCCGTTCGGAATGGCCGACGATCACGGCGACGGCGCCGGCATCGACCAGCATCTCCGCGCTGACGTCGCCGGTGAAGGCACCCGACGCTTCGGCGTGGCAGTCCTGCGCGCCGATCGGCACCAGGCCCTTCGCGCGCTCCACGGCGCGCGCGATCAGCGTTGCGGGCGGACAGATCAAGATGTCGCAATTGGTGGGTCTTGCCGCGCCGATCGCCTCGATCTCGGCCAGCTGCGCCGAAAGTCCGTGCATTTTCCAATTGCCGGCGATGAGCTGCCGCATGTGCCGTGATTCCCCTGTTGCGTGCGGGCATTCAGCCTTGCCCGCGGCAGGTCCCCTCCCTATCATCCGCCGCCTTTTGCCGCCACCCCGAGGATTTCATGCTTCAGCAGATGCGATCGTTCACCAAGTCGTGGGCCGCGAACGTCCTTTTGCTGCTGATCGTGCTGAGCTTCGCGGCCTGGGGCATCGGCGACATGATCCGCGGCAACACCGACACCAACGTCGCCTCCATCGGCTCGACCGAGATCTCGCAGGCCGAATTCTCGCGCGATGTGCGCAACATCCTGACCAACGAAAGCCAGCGCGAGAACCGCACGATCACCACCGAAGAAGCCCGCAAAACCGGCATGGCCAAGGCGATCCTCGACCAGGAGATCGATCGCCTGGCGCTGGACGACCTCGTCCACGATCTCGGCCTGACAGTGGGCGACGACGTCGTCTCGGACCGGATCCGGCGCATCGAGAGCTTCAACGGCCCGCTCGGCACGTTCGACAAGTCGGTGTTCGACAGGGCGCTTCGGCAGCGCGGCTACAGCGAGCCGGAGTTCATCGCGCTGGTGCGCGGTGACATGGCCCGCAGCGAGCTTGAATCGGCCGTGCAGGGCGGCTTCGTCATTCCGCCGGGTTATGCGCGCGCGCTGTTCGCCTTTTCGACGGAGACGCGCGCGGTGGAGTTCGTCACGGTGTCGCCGCAAGCGATCGGTCCCATCGCGCCTCCCGACGACGCGACGCTTGCCGCTTTCATCAAGACGCGTCCCGAACAGTTCAGCACGCCCGAGTACCGCTCGGTCACGGTGGCCACGATCGGTCCGGAGGATATCGCGCCGGCGCTGACCGTCAGCGATGCTGAGCTCCGGAAGGCCTATGAGGACGACAAGGCGACCTATGTCGTGCCCGAGAAACGCGACGTGCAGCAGATCGCGTTCCCGAGCGAAGCCGCTGCCAAGGCCGCCAAAGCGAAGATCGACGCCGGCCTGGCGTTCGAGGCGGCTGCGTTCCAGGCCAAGACCACGGTGGACGACCGCGCGGACCAATCGCAGGAGGATCTGGGCCCGCTGGGCAACACGGCGTTCGCCCTGCCGGTCAACGGCGTGTCGGAGCCGATCAAGAATTTCGCGAGCTGGGTGCTGCTGAAGGTCACCAAGATCACGCCGGGAAAATCGGTGTCGTTCGAACAGGCGAAGCCGGAGCTCGAGAAGAACCTGAGGGACAAGCTCGCCAAGTCCAAGATCGACGACGTGACCAATGCCTTCAGGGAGGCTTACGAATCCGGCGCGGAGGTAGCCGTGGCGGCGAAGAAGGCGGGCATGAAGGTCACCCGCGTCGTGGCGGTGGACACCCAGGGTCTTGCCCCGGACGGCAAGCCCGCCGCCATGCCGACCGATCCGGAGCTCTTGGCCCACATCTTCTCGACCGAAGTGGGCGAGCCTTCCGACCCCTTCACGACGACCAAGGGGGACACGTATGTCATCGCCGTTGAGGGCATCACGCCGCCGAAGCCGAAATCGCTCGAGGCGGCGCGCGCGCAGGCGACACGCGCCTGGACCGATCGGCAGCGCGCCAAGATGATGCAGCAAAAGGCCGCCGCCCTCGCCCAGCAGGCGCAGCGTGAAGGTTCGCTCGCCGGCGCGGCGCGCGCGCTGGGCGCGCCGGTGCAGAGCGGGCCCGCGCTCTCGCGCACGCAGCCCAGCCAGATGTTCCCGCCCGCGCTGATGCAGAAGATCTTCGACCTCTCGCCCAACGGCAGCACCTACGGAAAGGTCCTGCGCAGCGACAGCTTTGTGGTGGTGCGCCTGACCGGCATCCAGCACCCGGCGATCTCGCCGGCCGATGCCCGCTTCCGCCGCTTCATGGCGGCCATGGGAAACCAGACCGGTCAGGACCTCTCGCAATCCCTGGCCGCGCTGCAGAAGAGCAAGGCCAAGGTCACCATCAACCAGAAGAACTTCGAGCAGGCCCTGGGCGGCGGCGAGGGGTCGTGAGCGCGCGATGGCGATCGAGCCGGATTTCGCAGCCTTCGCGCGCGCCTACGAAGGCGGCCATGGCCAGGCCGTGCATACGCGGCTGGTCGCGGATCTGGAGACGCCGGTCTCGGCCTTCCTGAAGCTCGGCGTCGGGCGCGACAACGCCTTTCTGTTCGAGAGCGTGCAAGGCGGGGAGAGCCGTGGGCGCTATTCGATCATCGGTCTCAAGCCCGACCTGATCTGGCGCTGCCGCAATGGCCGGGCGCAGATCAACCGCCGGGCGCGGTCCGAGCCCGACGCGTTCGAGGCCGATGCTTTGGCCGGCGATCCGCTGCAGTCGCTGCGCGCCCTTCTCGCGCAAACGCGGATGCTGTTGCCCGCGAGACTGCCGCCGATGGCGGTCGGGGTCTTCGGCTATCTCGGCTATGACATGGTGCGTTTGATCGAGAATCTCGGCCCGCCGCCGCCGGACCCGCTCGATCTGCCCGACGCGGTGCTGCTGCGCCCCACGATCACGGCGATCTTCGACAATGTGCGCGACGAGATCATCGTGGTGACGCCGGTGCGGCCCGAGGAGGGACTGGACGCCCGCGCCGCCTATGCCCGGGCGTGCGAACGCCTGACGGATACGGTGGCTGATCTGGAACGGCCTGCTCCCGCGATGCCGGTCGCGGTGGAGGCGCTGGGGAGCGGCGCCGAGGTGCAATCGAACACGACCCACGACGAATATCTGGCGATCGTCGAGCGCGCCAAGGAATACATCCGTGCCGGCGATGTGTTCCAGGTGGTTCCCAGCCAGCGCTTCCGCCGGCCGTTCGCGCTGCCGCCGTTTTCGCTCTACCGCGCGCTGCGGCGGCTCAATCCGTCGCCTTTCCTCTATCATCTGGCTTTTCCGGATTTCTCCATCGTCGGATCGAGCCCGGAGATCCTGGTGCGCCTGCGCGACGGCAAGGTCACCATCAGGCCGATCGCGGGAACCCGCCGGCGCGGCGCGACGACGGAAGAGGACGTGGCGCTCGGCGAGGAGCTGATGGCCGATCCCAAGGAGCGCGCCGAGCATCTCATGCTGCTCGACCTCGGCCGCAACGACGTCGGGCGCGTCGCGAAGACCGGCACGGTGCGCGTGACCGCGAGCTTCTTCATCGAGCGCTACAGCCATGTGATGCATCTGGTCTCCAATGTCGAAGGAGCGCTGCGCGGCGGGCTCGATTGCATCGATGCGCTGGCGGCGGGATTGCCCGCGGGCACCTTGAGCGGCGCGCCGAAAATCCGCGCCATGCAGCTGATCGACGAATTCGAGAAGGAGAAGCGCGGCGCCGTCTATGCCGGCGCGGTCGGCTATTTCGCCGCCGACGGGTCGATGGACACATGCATCGTGCTGCGCACCGCGCTGGTCAAAGACGGGACGATGTACGTCCAGGCTGGCGGCGGCGTCGTCGCCGACAGCGATCCGGAAGCCGAGTATCAGGAGTCGGTCAACAAGGCCAAGGCCCTCATGGCGGCGGCAGACGAAGCCATGCGCATGGCCTCAGCGGCGCGCAAGGGACAGTGACCGGGTTTTAGCTTCGAGCGCGCGCTCCAGCGGAATCTGTTCGAATCCGGTTTCGCGGTTCGTCCAGGCGGCGACGGCGTTCAGCGTCGCGGGATTCGGATGGCCGATCGCGATGGCGATGCCGTTCGCGCGCGCCCTGGCTTCCAGAGCCGCGAGCTGCGCCTTGATCTCGTCCGCAGTCGGTACGTCGTCGAGGAAGACGTCGCGCTCGGCGCTCAGCACGCCATGGGCTCGGGCGACGGCGACGACTTTGGTGTCCGCGGTGGTGCGCGAGTCGAAGAAGAAGATGTGCCGCGCCGCCAGCATCGGCATCAGCGACGCAAGCGCCTGGTCATCGGCGGTGAACTTGCTGCCTTCGTGATTGTTGATGCCGGAAAATCCCGGCACCCGTTCCAGATCCCATGTGAGACGGCGCAGGTTTTCCGAAGGCGGCAAACCGATGCGCAGCGCCATCGGTCCGGGATCCTGAGGACCCACGGCCTCCATCGGCACATGGACCAGGATGGTGTGGCCGGCCTCTGCGGCTTCGCGGGCAAGCGCTGGCGTCGCCGTCGCGTAGGGCAGGAACGCCAGCGTCACCGTCGGCGGCAGAGCTATGGCCTTGCGCGTCATCGCCACGTTGATGCCGAGATCGTCGATGACGATGGCGACCATCGGCCCGCGCCTCGCGGCGTTTGCTTGCGCGAGATGCGCCGCCGGTGCTGTCAGCCTTGCTTCGTAGAGAGATCGATGGGCCGCCGGCGGCAATGGCGGCTCTGGAACCTGCAGGCCCAGCACGATCGCGGCCGTGGCCACGATCAAGGCGGCCGCGCTCATTCCCAGGCCGAAGCCCAAGGGCGATCTCAGACGCGCGGACCTGCGGGCCATGGCCGATCTCGTCCCGCGCAAACGCCGCTGTCAATCGCGCTTTCCATCGGCGCCGGGATTGGCGACAATGACGCCTTCGCAAACGGGCCGCGCATGCTGCTTCTGATCGATAATTACGACAGCTTCACCTACAACCTTTTCCACTATCTGGGCGAGCTCGGCGCCGAGGTGGTGGTGAAGCGCAACGACGAATTGACCGCCGCCGAGGCGCTGCACAGCGGCGCCGACGCCATCGTGCTGTCGCCCGGCCCCTGCACCCCGCGCGAGGCGGGCATCTGCATCGACTTGGTTCGAAAGGCGGACGGCGCCATGCCGATCCTCGGGGTCTGTCTCGGTCACCAGGCCATCGCCGAAGCCTATGGCGGGACGATTGTGCGCGCGCCGATGCCGATGCATGGCAAGGTCTCTCGCATTCGCCACAGCGCGAAGGGCGTCTTCCGCGGTCTCAATGACGACTTCCTGGCGACGCGCTATCACTCGCTGACCATCGCGCCGGAAAGCGTGCCCGACGCGCTCGAGATCACCGCGACCAGCGACGACGGCGTGATCCAAGGCGTGATGCACAAGGCCCATCCGGTGCACGGCGTGCAATTCCATCCCGAGAGCATCGCCTCGCAGAACGGTCACGCGCTGCTCAAGAATTTCCTGGAGCTGGCGCGCGAGCGCCGGGCGGCATGAATGCGCTGTTTGCGCGCGTGATCGGCGGCACGCCGCTCGATGCCGAGGACTCGGCGCACGCTTTCGATGTCATCATGTCCGGCCATGCCGATCCGGTGCAGGTCGAAGCCTTTCTCGCGGCGCAGGCGGCGCGCGGGCCCACCGTCGACGAGCTCATCGGCGCGGCACAGGCAATGCGGGCACGCATGCTGACGATCGAGGCACCGGCGGAGGCGGTCGATCTCTGCGGCACCGGTGGCGACGGCCAGGACACGCTGAACATCTCCACGGCGGTTTCGTTCGTGGTCGCGGGCGCCGGCATTCCCGTCGCCAAGCACGGCAACCGCGGCGCCAGCTCGCACAGTGGGGCAGCCGACGTGCTCGCCGCTCTGGGCGTGAAGATCGAGCTGGAGCCGCGGCAAGCGGAGGCATGCCTGCGCCGAGCCGGGCTCTGTTTCCTGTTCGCGCAGCGCTATCATCCGGCGATGCGCCACGTGGCCGAGATCCGCAAGCGCATCAAGTCGCGCACGATCTTCAATCTGCTGGGCCCGATCTGCAATCCGGCCCGCGTGCGCCGCCAGCTCATCGGCGTATTTGCGCCGGAATGGCTCGCGCCGTTCGCTGAAGTCCTGGCGGCGCTCGGCGCGGATCGCGCCTGGATCGTCCATGGCGCGGACGGCTTGGATGAACTGAGCACCACGGGAGATAGCCTGGCTTTCGTGATGCAGGAAGGCGCGCGCGTCGTCAGGCCGGAAGACGCCGGCATTGCGCGCGGCGGCATCGAACAGATTCGCGGCGGCGATGCTTCCTTCAACGCGGCCGCCATCCGCCGTTTGCTCGGCGGCGAGCGCGATGCCTATCGCGACATCGTCTTACTCAATGCGGCAGCGACGCTGATTGTCGCGGGGCGCGCGGCCGGCCTCGCGCAGGGCGCGGCGCTGGCGGCAGAGGCCATCGACAGCGGCGCGGCGCAGGCGGCGCTCGACAAACTGATCGAAACCTCCAACATGGCGCCATGACCGTTCTCGACGACATCGCCGCCTACAAGCGCGAGGAGATCGCGGCGGCGAAGGCCCGCCTCCCGGAGCGCGAGCTCGACTCTCGGGCCTGGGAGATGGATGCGCCGCGGGGTTTCCGCGACGCGCTGGCGGCGGCGCGCGAACAAGATCGTTTCGGCTTGATCGCCGAGATCAAGAAGGCCAGCCCGTCGAAGGGTCTGATCCGCGCCGATTTCGATCCGCCGGCGCTGGCGGGCGCTTATGAGGACGGCGGCGCCGCGTGCCTGTCGGTGCTGACCGATGCGCCGTCGTTCCAGGGTGCGCCGGAATTTCTCACGGCCGCGCGCGCGGCGACGTCGCTGCCCGTGCTGCGCAAGGACTTCATGATCGATCCGTACCAGGTCACCGAGGCTCGCGCCTTGGGTGCCGACTGCATCCTGCTGATCATGGCGATGCTGGACGACGAGACGGCGCGCGACCTCAATTCGCTGGCACGCGACTATCACGACATGGACGTTCTGGTCGAAGTGCACAATGAGAAGGAGCTGGAGCGCGCCCTGGGCCTGGGCGCCGATCTCGTCGGCATCAACAATCGCGACCTGCACAATTTCGAGACCGATCTGGACGTCACAGTGAAGCTTGCGCCGCGCATACCGCCGGACATTCTGGTCGTGGCCGAGAGCGGGCTTTCGACCAGGGCGGACCTCGAACGGCTGGCTGAGATTGGCGTCACCGCCTTCCTCATCGGCGAAAGCCTGATGCGCCAACAGGACGTCGCCGCCGCGACGCGGGCGCTGATCGGCGCTAGCATAGGATCATGAGCAGGCTCACCCATCTCGACGAATCCGGCGCCGCCCACATGGTCGATGTCTCGGCCAAGGCCGTGACCGCGCGCGAGGCAGAGGCCGAAGCCTTGGTCGTCATGCCCAAGGATGCCTATGCCGCGGCCAAGGAGGGAAATGCGCCCAAGGGCGACGTGCTCGGCGTGGCCCGCATCGCCGGCATCATGGCCGCGAAAAAGACGGCCGAACTGATCCCGCTCTGCCATCCCTTGGCGCTGACCAGGATCGACATCGCGTTCGAATGGCGCGACACCGAGTCCGCCTTGCGTATTGCGGCGACGGCGGCGACGGCGGCGCAGACGGGAGTGGAGATGGAAGCGCTCACCGCGGTCACCGTCGCGGCGCTCACCGTGTACGACATGGTCAAGGGCATCGACAAAGGATCGCGGATCGAAGGCGTGCGCCTGGTCTCGAAGTCCGGCGGCAAGAGCGGCAGGTACAAGGCGGCCGGCGCGCCGCGCGTGCGGCCGCGCGCAGCACCCGACGCGGCGCCGGTGCAGGATAGAGGCGCCAAGCGCGAAGCCTTTCGCGCTTTCATGACCTCGCGCCGCCTGCGCGCGACCGAATGGGCCAAGCGCGCCGGAATTCCGTCCGGCGAGATCTATGCCTTTCTGACCGCACGCTCACCCGGGTTTTCCGACGGTGTCGCGGAGCGGTTGGCACAGGCCGCCCATGTCCGCGTCGAGGACATGTTCCGGTGATCTCGGTCGCCGAGGCCACCCAGCGCGTCGTCGCCGTCTTCGCTCCCGTGGCATCGCAAACCGTGCCGGTCGGCGAGGCCTTCGCGCGTGTGCTTGCCGAACCGGTCGAGGCGCGGATGACGCAGCCCCCTGCCCCGATGTCGTCGATGGACGGCTATGCTGTGCGCGCCGCCGATGTTCCAGGAACGCTGAAGCTCGCCGGAAGCGCGCCCGCCGGCCATCCCTTTGCCGGATCGCTCGGCGCGGGCCAGACCGTGCGCATCTTCACCGGCGGTGTGGTTCCGGACGGCGCCGATGCCATCGTCATCCAGGAGGACACGGAGGCGCAGGGCGCGCGCATCGTCATGAAGGTCGCCGCGAAGCCCGGGAAGCACATCCGCCCGGCCGGCATGGATTTCCGCCAAGGCGATCTTCTGGCCCCGCCCGGCAGACGGTTGACGGCGCGCGATCTCTCGCTGATCGCTGCAGGCGATGTCGCGGAAGTCCGTGTACGGCGCAAACCCGTCGTCGTCGTTGCCGCCACGGGCGACGAGTTGTCGCTTCCCGGACAGCCGCGCAGCGCCGGCGGCATCGTCGCCTCCTCCGGCTTTGCGCTGAAGGCGATGATCGAAAGCTGGGGTGGAGGCGTGCGCGATCTCGGCGTCCTGCCCGATCGCATCGAGGCCATTCAGGGCATCGCCGATGCGGCCCAGGGCGCAGATCTCGTCGTCACGCTGGGCGGCGCGTCGGTCGGCGACCACGATCTGATCCAGAACGCGCTGGGTCCCAGGGGCTTCGAGCTGGACTTCTGGAAGATCGCCATGCGGCCCGGAAAGCCACTGATATTCGGCCGGCTGGGCGGCGTGCCTCTCATCGGTCTGCCCGGCAATCCGGTGTCGGCACTGGTTTGCGCGACGCTGTTCGTGCAGCCGGCCATCTCGGCCTTGCTCGGGACCGAGACAAGGATCGCCACGCGTGCCGCAAAGTTGGCGCAGCCGCTTGGACCCAACGACAGCCGTCAGGACTATCTGCGCTGCGAAACCACCACGCGCGACGGCGAACTTTGGGTGCGCGCCTTCGACGTTCAGGACTCCTCCATGCTGAGCGGACTCGCCAAAGCCGACGCACTGATCGTGCGACCGCCCCATGCGACCGCTATTCCCGCAGGTGCGCGCGTGGAGGTGATTCCGCTTTGATCCTACATCTTGTGGATTGACGGGCCCCAAGAACTAAACTAGAACGATTCTCCATGTTTCGGATTTGTTCGCGCAGAGCCGCGGACCCAAGGGAGAGACGTGGCAATGTTGACGCGCAAGCAATACGAACTCCTGATGTTCATCCATGAGCGCGTGCGCGAAAGCGGCGTGCCGCCCTCCTTCGACGAGATGAAGGACGCGCTCGATCTGAAATCCAAGTCCGGCATCCATCGCCTGATCACGGCGCTCGAGGAACGCGGGTTTCTCCGGCGTCTGGAGAAGCGCGCCCGTGCGCTGGAGATCATCAAGCTGCCGGACAACGTCGCCGATACGCTCAGGCCGGCGACCACGCGGACCCAGGCCATGCGCCTCAGTCCCGCCGGAAGCCGCCATGGCCGCAGCGAGGCACGCGGCAACGGCGATGCCCGCGTCGCCGGCAGCCCCCGCCGCTCCGGCGGCGAGAGCGAAGGCGCGGTCAACGTGCCGCTCGTCGGGCGCATCGCGGCGGGTACGCCGATCGAGGCGCTGCAGAACAAGATCTCCGACGTGCCGGTGCCGGGGGGCATGGTCGCCCGCGGCGATCACTACGCCCTCGAGGTGACGGGGGACTCCATGATCAATGCCGGCATTCTCGACGGCGACACGGTGATCATCCAGCAATCCGACAGCGCCAATACCGGCGACATCGTCGTGGCGCTGGTGGACGAATCCGAGGCGACCTTGAAGCGGCTGCGCCGCCGCGGCGATTCCATCGCGCTGGAAGCCGCCAACCCCGCATATGAGACGCGTCTCTATGGGGCGGACCGCGTGCGGGTTCAGGGCAAGCTGGTGGGATTGATCCGGCGGTACTGAGACGAGCCGCGTTTCGGCGGCGGCATGCTCCATGGCCGCGCGCCACGCTCGCCGGCGACCGTTTCGACCTGCAGCGGCCGGCTCAGCCGGATGGCGTAGCCGCCGGCCCGTTCGATCGTGAAACGGTCGATGACGAGGAGCGGACCGCGGCAGCTGCGATCCGCCGGGACGGAACTGATCACGATCGTCGCCGATGCACAGTCCTCCGCCAGAGCCTCGATGCGGCTCGCGGCGGCGATCACAGTGTCGCGGGCGTGGACGACACAGCCCACACCGTCGCAACGGACACCGTCCTCAGATGTAGCGACGGCTTCGGCCGGCGGCGTCGCCTCGCCGTCGCGCTTCAGCCATTCCTCGGCCGAATAGCGATCGGCCGGCGGCCGAAGCAGCTTGAGGGCGCCATCCGCCGTGCGCACGGCAACCGTCACGCCGTCTCGGGCCACCAGAATGTCAGGACCCCGTGCCAAGAAAGCGGCGGCGAAACCCAGAGCGAGCGGCGCCAGGCCGAACCAGCGCCATGGCTGCCGCCATAAAAAGATCCACAGTCCACCGATCGAGATGAGAGCAATCGCCGACACCGGCCACGCCGTGACCGGAGAGATCGCACCCGGCAGGGCCGATACGAACCGCCCGACGCTCAGCATGATCTCGATGCCGAATCCCATGATCTTGAGCGGCCACGCCTCGAGCCCGAACGGCATCGCGATGACGCCAAGCGCGGCTGCGGGCATGGTGATGAATCCCATCACCGGCATCGCCAGAAGATTGCCCAACACCGCATAATGCGTCGAACGGTCGAAATGATACGCAACGTAGGGTGCGGTGGCGATGCTGCCGACGAAGCTGGTGATCGCGATGCCGCGCAGATAGCGCGAAACGGAGTGAAAGCGGCCCTTGGGCACGCGCTCCTTGCTTGCGCGGCGCTGCAACTCCCATTCGGCAATGGCCACAAGGCTCGCGACCGCCGCGAACGACATCTGGAAGCCGGGCTCGACGAGGCTCTCGGGCCGCAGCGCGAGGATGACCATCGCGGCCAAGGCAAGCGAGCGCATCGACAGGGCCGGCCTGTCGAACAGGATCGCGACCAGCATGGTCGACAGCATCACATAGGCACGCGTCGACGGCGTGCCCGCGCCGCTGATCACCAGATAGAACGTGGCGCACAAAAGCGTCGCGGCTGCGGCCCATTTCTTGATCGGGAAGGCCAGCGCCACAGCCGGGATGGCCGCGAGGATGGCGCGCAGCAGCCAGAACAGGCCGAGCGCCACAAGGCCCATATGCAGTCCGGCGATCGCCAGCACATGGGCAAGGCCGGAATCGCGCAAGGCTGCTTCGTCCTCGTCAGAGATGGAGCCGCGCTCGCCGGTGATGAGCGCGGCCGCGATCCCGCCTGTGCTTCCGGGCAACGCGGCGCGGATGCGCCCGGTCATCCGCCAGCGCAGTGCCGCGATGGCCGCCGTCAGGCGCTCTCGCCAAGTCAGTTCTTGCAAGGGTGGGATCGTCTCGGCATGGCCATAGGCAAAGCCCACGCCGCCGATGCGCTCGAACCAGGCGGCCCGTCCGAAGTCGTATCCACCCGGCGCTGCAGGCGCCGGCGGCGGCATCAAGACGGCCTTGAGCCGGATCCAGTTTCCGGGGACGAGCGCGTCAGGGGCGCCGCGGACGACGATACGCACCCGCGCCGGTGCAGCGTCGTGCAACCGCGGCATCGCGAGCGCGGAGAGCACGATCCGAATGCCTTTGCCGTGCGGCTCCGCGGAATCGATCAGGCCGGAAATCGCAAGCGGGCCCATCTTGTGCGCGATGACGGGCGCGGCGAGCCGGTCGCTGCGCAACTTGGCATGCGCAAAACCGAGACCGACGACCGCCGTGGCCGCGCAGAAAACCCGCAAAGCCGTATTGTCCAACCGCACCGCGGCCGCAGCAGCCAATGCCGCGACGGCGCCCGCCACCAGCGCAACGGCGCTCCGAGGCTCGCTCGGGAGGGCGAAATAGAGCGCGATGCCCATCCCGAAGCCGACTGGCAACCACAGCGGCCATCGCTCGCGGTCGGCGAGAACGGTGCGCCGAAGGGAGCCGGGAATGCCGCGCGCAATGCGCAAGATCGCTGCCGTACCGGGCCGCATCCGGACCGCGGCGGTGAGCGGACCTACCACCATGGAATTCGGCCTGCTAGAAGCCTCGCCAGAAACTCCAGCCGCCAAACACCGGCCCAACCTCTTCTATCATGCCCGAGCCCAAGAAGCCCGTCCTGCGTTTCGCGCCCTCGCCCACCGGCATGCTCCATATCGGTGGCGCCAGGACGGCGCTGTTCAATTGGCTCTATGCGCGCCATACCGGCGGCACCTTCCTGCTGCGCATCGAGGACACCGATCGCGAGCGCTCGACGCCGGAAGCCGTGGCTGCGATTCTGAACGGCTTGGAGTGGCTGGGCCTGAACTGGGACGGCCAGGCGGTCTATCAGTTCGCGCGGGCCGGCCGGCATCGCCAGATCGCCGAACAGCTCCTGGCCGCCGGCAAGGCCTATCGCTGTTTCGCTACGCCACAGGAATTGGAGGAGATGCGCGCCAAGGCGCGTGCCGAGGGAAAGCCGCCTCGCTACGACGGCCGCTGGCGCGACCGCGATCCGTCGGAGGCACCGGCCGGCGCGCCCTTTGTCATCCGGCTCAAGGCGCCGCAGACAGGCGAGACCATCGTCCACGACGTGGTGCAAGGCGACGTGCGCTTCGCCAACGATCAGCTCGACGACATGGTGCTGCTCAGAAGCGACGGCACGCCGACCTATATGCTGGCGGTCGTGGTCGACGATTTCGACATGGACATCACCCATGTCGTTCGCGGCGACGACCATTTGAACAATGCGGCGCGCCAGCTCCAGATCATCCGCGCAATGGGCTGGCCCGAGCCGGCCTATGGCCACCTGCCCCTGATCCACGGCCCCGACGGCGCCAAGCTCTCCAAACGGCATGGCGCGCTTGCCGTCGAGGCCTATCGCGACATGGGCTATCTGCCGCAGACCATGCGCAATTATCTGCTGCGTCTGGGCTGGAGCCACGGCGACGACGAGATCATCCCCACGGATCAGGCGATCGCTTGGTTCGATCTGCGGAATATCGGACGCAGTCCCGCCCGCCTTGATTTCAAGAAGCTCGACAATCTCAATGCGCATTACATGCGCGCGATGGACGACGCCGCGCTCGCGGACGAAGTCGCCAAGCTGCGGCCGCTAAGCGACTTGGCGAAACGCCGCTTGTCGGCTGCGATGCCGGGCCTCAAGGAACGCGCCAAGACGATCGTCGAGCTTGCCGAGGCGGCCGCGTTCCTGTTTCAGGACGGGCCTCCTGCCCCGGACGAAGCGGCGCAGAAAATCCTGACCGGCGACGGACGAGCGATACTGGGAGGTGTGCTCCCTGCACTGGAATCGACGGATTGGTCACCTGCGGCGCTGGAGGCCGCGGCGCGGGCTTTCGCAGATGCGGGAGGAATGAAATTGGGCCAGGTCGCCCAGCCTCTGCGGGCCGCCCTCACCGGGCGCACCGCCTCGCCCCCGCTTTTTGACATGATGGCGGTCTTGGGAAGGGAGGAATCTCTTGTCCGATTAATGGCTTATGTCTCGTGACACAGCGTCATCGCCGGTAGCGTTTTGCGCGGGAAAGTGATGACGGAATTAAGCAAGTTGGCGTAGGATTGTGCAGTGCAAAACGACTCTCGATTGCCCGCGGGGCGAGGAGCATTCCCATGAAGCAGAGCAAGCTGATACCGGCCGGCAAGGCGACGCTGATCTACGACAACAAGTCGTTCGAGCTGCCTGCATTTGCGGGCTCCGAAGGTCCCAACGTGCTCGACATCCGCAAGCTCTATGGCGATGCCGATGTCTTCACCTACGATCCGGGCTTCACCTCGACGGCGAGCTGCGAAAGCGACATCACCTTCATCGACGGCGAAAAGGGCGTGCTGCTTTATCGCGGCTATCCGATCGACCAGCTCGCGGAACATTCGAGCTTTCTGGAAGTCTGCTATCTGTTGCTGCACGGCGAGCTTCCCAATGCCGCGCAATCCAAGAAGTTCATCCACGCCATCACCATGCACACCATGGTGCATGAGCAACTGGCGTCGTTCTTCCGCGGCTTCAGGCGCGATGCCCATCCCATGGCCGTGATGTGCGGCGTGGTGGGTGCGCTCTCGGCCTTCTATCACGACTCGACGGACATCAACGACCCGCGGCAGCGCGAGATCGCCAGCCACCGGTTGATCGCGAAGATGCCGACGATCGCGGCGATGGCTTACAAATACACGATCGGCCAGCCCTTCGTGTATCCGCTGAACCACCTCGGTTACACGGAAAATTTCCTGCGCATGTCGTTTGCCGTGCCGGCGGAGGAATACAAGGTCAACCCGGTACTGGCGAAGGCGCTCGACACGATCTTCATTCTGCATGCGGATCACGAGCAGAACGCGTCGACTTCCACCGTGAGACTCGCGGGTTCGTCCGGCGCCAATCCCTTCGCCTGCATCGCGGCCGGCATCGCCTGTCTGTGGGGTCCGGCACACGGCGGCGCCAATGAGGCGGCGCTCGAGATGCTTCAGGAAATCGGCAGCGTCGAGCGCATCCCGGAATTCATCAAGCGCGCCAAGGATCCCAACGACGACTTCCGCCTGATGGGTTTCGGCCATCGCGTCTACAAGAACTACGACCCGCGCGCGCGCGCCATGCAGCAGCAGACCCACGCGGTGCTGGAAGAGGTCGGCCACCAGAACGATCCGATCCTCAAAGTGGCGTTGGAGCTGGAGCGCATCGCGCTTCAGGACGACTATTTCATCTCCAAGAAACTGTACCCGAATATCGACTTCTATTCGGGTATCACGCTCAAAGCGCTCGGCTTTCCCACCAGCATGTTCACGGCGCTGTTCGCGCTGGCGCGCACCGTGGGCTGGATCGCGCAATGGAGCGAGATGATCGCGGACCCGGCGCAGAAGATCGGCCGGCCGCGGCAGATTTATACCGGCGCCAAGCAACGCGATTACGTTCCGGTGTCGAAGCGGTAAGATCAGCTGTTCGAGACGAAATCGAGAATGGCGCGCGCGGCCCTGAGGCTCGGCGCGTCGCCGCCGCGGCCGAGCAAGGCGGTCGCGGCGTCGAGATCGGCCCGCTGCCGGGCCGCCGCCTGCGGGTCGCCGAGCAGCGGCAAGACCGCATCGGCGAGAAGCCGCCCGCGGCAGCGGTCCTGCAGGAATTCCGGCACCGCCTCGCGCTCGAGCAGGACGTTGACCAGTGCGATATGCTTCACCGTCATGAGGTGTCGGGCGAGCGCAAACGTCAGCCTGCCGACGCGATACGCCACGACCATCGGCTTGCGGGCCAGCGCCAGTTCCGTCGTTACCGTGCCGGAGGCGGCCAGCGCGGCATCGATGGCATCGAAGGCCGCGAACTTGTCGACTTCGTCTTCGAGAATATGCAAGGGCGCGGGCCAGTCTTGCGTGGCCGCACGCACGCGCGCGCCGACATGTGGGACGGTCGGCAAGACATTGACGAGGCCGGGCAGCTCGGCTGCGATCCGCGCGACGGCTTCGCGGAATTCCGGCAGAATGAAGCGGATCTCATTGCTGCGGCTGCCCGGGAAGACGCCGAGCAGGGGCGCCGAGGGTGCGATCCCAAGACGCTTGCGCAGCTCGGCCCCGCCGGCCATGCGGGCCGCGCGCTCGATCGCCGGATGACCGACAAAGACCGCTTTCAAACCGTAACGCTCGAAGAACGGCGGCTCGAAAGGCAGGAGCGCGAGGACAAGATCGAAATAGCGCGCCATCTTGCGTGCGCGGTAGCCCCGGCTGGCCCACACCTGGGGGGCCACGTAGTTGATGGTGCGGATCTTCGGCGCGATGCGCTTGAGCCTTTGCGCGATGCGATGGGTGAAATCGGGGCTGTCGATCAGCACCACGGCGTCGGGCCGCGTCGTCAAGGCGAAGTTGCTCGCCTCGCGCACGCGCGCCAGGATCGCGGGGATGCGGGGGACGACTTCGCGCAGTCCCATCACGGCCGTGGCGCCCAGCGAATACAGGCTGCGAAGGCCCTGCGCCGTCATAGCCGGTCCGCCCACGCCGGTGATCTCGATGGCCGGTGAAATCGACCTGAGCGCCGCCATGAGTTCCGCGCCGAGCAAGTCGCCGGAAGGTTCCCCGCAGACAAGCATCAACCGGGGCGTCAATTCGCGATGCCTTGCAGGAACAGACCCAGGCGGTCGGCTTCCGCGACCACCGCTTCACGATCGACGATCAGCGCGCCACCGGCCTCGACCGCGAGACCGGTGAGGAAGACGGCATGGGCATTGCGCACCGTTTCGATGCCGACGACGGGCAGGTCCGTCCGGCGATCCTGTGTCGGCTTCGGCGCCTTGACCAGCACGCCGCGCGGTTTGTCCCGCGTTCCGCGGATTTGTTCCGGCAGGGACGCCACGCGGGCGATCATCGCATCCGTGCCTTCCGCGGCTTCGACCGCGAGCGGCAGGCCGTCGCAGACGATCGCTGCCTGGCCGACATCGAACGTCCCCATCGCACGCACGATCTCAAGGGCGGCCGCGATATCGCTCCTCGCCTGGGTGCTGGGCGCGATACGGCCCATCGTGCCGGCCTTCGCGATCAGGTCGGGTGCGGCTTCCGCCGTGCCGATGACGCGCAGGCCCTCGCGCTCGAACATGTCGATCACGGCACGCAGCAGCGCATCGTCGCCCTTGAGCGCCGCAGCAATCACGCGCGGAGCGGCCAGCACGGCCTTCGCATCGAGGCGGATCTCCGCAAAGCGCGGTCTCGAAACCTTGCCCGCGAGAGTGACGTCGTCGCAGTGGTGGGCTCGCAACGCCTTTACCGCCTTGCCGAGCTCGCCGAGGGCCACGGTCTCATGCGGAAAGCCCGCGATCCAGCCTTCGGCGTATCCACCCAGACCCAGGACGAATACCTCGCGGCCGGCGGTACGCGCGCTTTCCGCAATGGAACGGGGCAGCGCGCCACCGCCCGCAATGACGCCCAGAGCGCCCATCACGCGTTCTCGTGTGCGTCGGGGCGGCGCCGCGCCAGACAGATCGGCCGCTTGGCCGGTGCCAGAATGAAGTCCGCGATCTCCAGTACTTCGCCGATCTCGGACCATCGCTCCCTGGCTCTACGAGCGCGATCGGCGAGCGAGCCGCTCTCGCCCAGGAAGATGAAACGATACGCCGCCCGCATGGCATTGATACTTTCGCGCGGCAGACCGCGCCGCTTGAGACCGACGAGATTCAGCCCGCCGAGCTCGGCATGGTCACCGGCGGCGATGCCAAACGGGATCACGTCGGTGTTGACTCCGGTGATACCGCCGATCATCGCGCCGCGCCCGACCCTGCCGAATTGCTGAACCGCGGACAGGCCGCCCATGATGACGCCCTCGCCCAATTCGACATGACCGCCGAGCTGGGCGCCGTTGGCGAAAGTCGCGCCATCGCCGACGTGGCAGTCGTGACCGATATGGCTGTAACCCATGAAGTAGCCGCGGGCGCCGACACTGGTCACGCCGCCGCCACGCGCACTCCCCAGACTCATGGTGACGTGTTCGCGGATCACGCAATCCTGGCCGATGGTGAGCCGGGCGCCTTGGGCATCATCGCCGCGGATTTGCGCCTCGCCGCCGAGCATGGCGCCGGGATGGATCACGGTACGCGCGCCGACATCCGTTACGCCCTGCACGCTGATATGCGATATAAGACGCACGCCGTCTCCTAGCGCGACGCTCTTTCCCACGAAACAGAAGGGCCCGACGTCGACGCCTGCGCCCAGCCGGGCCCCGTCCTCAACGATCGCCGTCGGATGGATTGGCATCGTCGCGGTCCAGGATCATGGCGCTGAATTCGGCCTCCGCGCAGAGTTCGCCGCCGACATAAGCCTGGCCGGTGAAGCGCCAGACCGGTCCCCGATTGCGCAGGACCTTGACCGGGAAGCTCAACATGTCGCCGGGCCGCACGGGTCGGCGGAAGCGCGCCTTGTCGATGGTCATGAAGTACACGCGGCGGGAAGGCTTGGTCTGATCGAGAGAATGCACCACCAAGGCACCGGCGGTTTGCGCCATCGCCTCCACGATCAGGACGCCGGGCATCACCGCGAAGTCGGGAAAGTGGCCCTGGAAATGGGGCTCGTTGAAACTGACCGCCTTGTGACCCACCGCGCTCTGGTTGGGCACGATGTCGGTCAGCCGCTCGACGAAGAGAAATGGGGCACGATGCGGCAGGAGCTTCTTGATCTGCTCCACGTCCAGCGTGACCTTTTCGACTTTCCTGTCCATCACGCTTTCTTCTTGCCTCTTGCAAGCAATTTCAAGGCGGCGAGCTCGCGGGCGTATTCCCGCAGTGGCTTGGCCGGCATGCCGCCATAGTCCCGGCCACCTGGGAGCTCACCTGGAACAACGCCGGTACGCGCCGCCAGTCTTGCTCCCTCGCCGATTTTGGCATGATCGGCGATTCCGGCCTGGCCGCCAACAATGACGAAATCGCCCAGCTGGCAGCTTCCGGAGATGCCCACATGCCCAACGATCACGCAGTGGCGTCCGATGCGGGTGTTGTGCCCAATCTGTACCACATTATCAATCTTCGAACCTTCTCCGATGACAGTGTCGCCGAGCGCACCGCGATCGACGGCGGTGCAGGAGCCGATCTCGACCCGGTCTTGAACGATGACCCTGCCCAGCTGCGGAATCTTGAGATGGCCGGCAGCCGACGAGGCAAAGCCGAAGCCCGGGCCGCCGATCTGCGCGCCGGAAAGGATCAGCACGCCATCGCCGATCAGGGCATGGGAAATGGAGGTGTTGCTGCCGATCTCGCAATCGCGCCCAATGGCGACACCGCGCGCGATGACGGTATTGGGTCCGATCCGCGTGCCCCGGCCGATCTCCGCTCCCGGACCAACAACGACATGGGGCCCCAAAACGACGCCCTCGTCGAGCTTGGCCGACGGATGGAACTGTTCCTCCTGCCGCCATTCCGCCAAACCGGATTGGGGATAGAACAGGGAAGCGGCCGCCGAAAATGCATGGGGCACGGATGGGCAGCGGACCGCGATGCAGCCCGGTGGCGGGGCGTGTGCTCCATTCTCCCCGACGAAGCAGAATCCCGCCTGCGTCTGCGCGAGCAGCTCGGCGGTATTGCTGTTGCCGGTGAAGAACGTCAGATGCTGGCGCGCCGCACCCTCCAGGTCAGCGACGTCGAAGATCCAGGCGTCGGCCGGTGCTTCGACAGAGACGCGGACGCCGGAAGCCTCGCATATCTGCACCAGGCGAAACGGCCCGCGATTGTCGTAGAAGCGCGGATCGGCCATGCGGTGCGGCCGTCACTGCTGCTGCTGTTGTTGCTGCTGAGGAACCATACCCGGCGGCGGCGGCACCAGATCGACATGCAGGGATGGCAATTTCTGGTCGAGCCTCTGGACCGCAAGCTGCGTGATATCGAGAGAGGGGTCGGTTCCCATCAAGACCGAGGTCTTGTCGAGGAGCAGGTTCGCATTGCGCTCCACCATGATGCCCTGGAGGATGGGGCCGAGGGTGTTTTCGATCGTCATGCGCGCCTTGATGAACCCGCCCTGGATCAGGGTCTGTTTCTTCTGCGCCTCTTCCTGCAGGTTCTTCTGTCGCGCCTCGAACTCCTTCACCTTGCGCGCCTTGACGTCCGCCGAGAGTATGGCCAGCTGCTGCTTCAGAGCCTCGCCCTGCTGGCGCAGACCCTGGCCTTCGCCGCGAAGCTGGCTTTCAGCCTGTTGGGTATAGGCATTGACCTGCTTCACCACGTCCTGGCCGACTTTGGACAGGCGCAACACCATGGTGCGGTCGATGACCAGGATGCGCGGCGCCGGAGTCGCGGCTTGGGCTGCGGAGGCCGCAAAGACGGCCGCGACGATCGCCAACAGAATAGTCTTTCTCATCATCAGAATCCCGTGCCAGCACTGAAGCGAAGGATTTGCGGCCGGTCGTAGCTGGTCTTCACGAACGGCATGCCTATGTCGATTTCGATCGGCCCGAAGGGCGATTTCCAGCCGAGAGCCAAACCGCCGGAAGCGCGCAGGGCGAGATTGTCCTTGATGAGCGCCAGGCACTGCGCGTTGTTACCGCAGATCAGATGCTTGTCGTCGATGTGGCCGAGCGTGCCGAAGTCGCTGAAAAGCGAAAGATTGATGCCGTAGTCCTCCGGCAGGAAATCCGGGAGTCGAAGCTGGGCCGTGCCGATCGCGTAGACATCGCCTCCCAGCGCGCCCACCTGCTTGTTGACGCGCAGGTCGCGCGGACCGATGCCGGCAAGCGCGAAGCCGCGGAACGTGTCGCCGCCTTTGAAGAAACGCTCGTTAATCGGCAAGGTTTGCCCGGAATAGGCGGTGACGTAGCCCGCGTTCAGCGCCAGAGAGGCGACGAATTTTTCCCACAGCACCTTTCGATAGGTGGTGAAGTTGGTTTCGGTTTTCAGAAATTTGAGTGATCCGCCGAGGCCGGCGAAGTCCTGCGAGAAATTGAAGGTCAGGCCGCGAGTCGGTTTGATGTAGTCGTCCAGCGTGTTGTAGGAAAACGTGTAGCCGAGGCCCGAAGTCGTGGTGGTTCCGGCCGCGAGAAGCACTTCGGGCGGCGCATTCAAATAGGGATTTATGGTCTGGATCTTATAGGTGTAGCGCAATCCGACGGAGCCGAATTCGGAGGTCGGGAATCCGGCGCGGATCTGCGCTCCCGTGATGTCGGCCTGATAGGTGGCCTGCTGATAGTTCGTCAGCACCTTGTACAGATCGAAGCCGGCTGCGAGCGGACGGTCGAGGAAATAGGGTTCGGTAAAGCTGAACTGGAACTGCTTGTTGATCGATGACACGGAGACGCTTGCGCGCATGAATTGTCCGCGTCCGAACAGGTTCCGCTCGGTGTAGCTGAACTCTCCGACAAGCGAACTGGTCGACGAATAGCCGGCACCGAGCGAGAGTTCGCCGGTCGATTGCTCCGTCACATGGACGTTCAAGTTCACCCGATCGGGCTGCGAACCCGGCGCCTGCTTGATGTCGACGTCCTTGAATATCCCGAGGCTTCGGATGCGGGTACGCGATCGATCGACCATGACGCGGTTGAAGGCATCGCCCTCGACCAGGCGGAACTCGCGGCGGACGACCTTGTCGAGCGTGCGATTATTGCCAGTGATATTGATGTTTTCGACATAGACGCGCGGACCCTGTTCGATTTTCAGGATCAGGTCGACGATACGGTGATCGCGGTCGCGCTTGATTCGGGGATGGACTTCGGCAAAGGCGTAACCTCGGGTGCCCGCGGCATTGGTCAGCGTGTCGATCGCCTTTTGAATTTGCTCGCCGTTGAAAAGCTGACCGTCCTTGATCTTGACCAGTGGACGCAAGGTGAGCGGATCCAGCTCCTTGATCGTGGAATCGATCTCCACCTTGCCGAAATGATAGATCGGGCCCTCGTCCACGGTGAAGGTGACAAAGAAACTGTCGTGGGAAGGCGTCAGCTCCGCCACGGCGGACACCACGTGGAAGTCGGCGAAACCGTGGCTGGTATAGAATCGGCGCAGCTGCTCGCGGTCGAAGGTTAGACGATCCGGATCGTAGTTGTCGTTGGCGGCGAGGATGCGCCACCAGGTGCTTTCCTCTGTCGCGATCTGCTCGCGCAAGGTGTCGTCGTCGAAGGATTTGTTGCCGATGAAGCTGATCCGCGCGACGCCGGTGGTCGGACCTTCATGGATCGAAAAGATCAAATCGACGCGATTCTGCGGCCGCTGGATGATCTGGGGCTCAACGGTTGCACCGAATTTGCCGTTGCGCCGATAGACCTCGATGATGCGCTGGACATCCCCCTGCACCTTGCTGCGGTTGAACACCATGCGCGGCTTGAGCTGGACCTCTTTCTCCAGGTCCTTGGTCGAGACCTTGCTGTTACCTTCATAGTCGATCTGATTGATGATCGGGCTTTCGACGACGTTGACCGTCAGCGTCGCTTTGGCGGCGTCCCAGCTGAGACGCACATCGGAGAACAGTCCCGTCGCGAACAGAGCTTTCAACGCGCGGTCGGACGATGCGGGCGTATAGGGATCGCCTTCGCGCAGCGAGATGTAGGACAGCACGGTGGCGGGCTCGATGCGCTGCGTGCCGCGCACCATGATTCGCTGAATCGTGGGCGCCGGCGCCGGCGTGGGAGCCGTGGTCGCCGCCGGTGCAGAGGACGGCCCGCTTGCAAGCTGCGCCGAAGCCGGCGTGGCCTGAACCACTCCCGCAAGCAAGATCGCAGCCCAGGCTATGCGCGATACCCGGGCAAACACGCCGTTCAAGCTCATCCCACTCGATCTCTTGGGCACGCAAAGACGGCGTGCACTAACCAGCCGCAGTCAAAATAGATTCAGGTGATGTGCCAAGTCGTTCCAGAAGGAGAACAAAACCAACCCCAGGATCAACGCCAGCCCTACCCGAAACCCGACTTCCTGAGCCCGCTCGCCGAGCGGCCGCCCCAGAACAGCCTCGCATGCATAGTACAGAAGATGGCCTCCGTCGAGCACCGGAATGGGAAAAAGGTTTATCAGCCCGATGCTTACAGATAGGAAAGCTATCAGCTGGACAAGCGGGAGTATGCCCAGCTTGGCGACATGGCCGGTCATCACCACGATGCTCGCCGTCCCATGCAGCTGTCGGCTCCCTGCCTGGCCGGTGACGAGCTGGGCCAGCCCTTTGCCGCTATCGGCAACCACTTGCCAGGTCTCATGCGCGGCTTCCCGGAAGGCCGCCAGCGCCCCGTAAGAGACCACCGTCACCTTGGCATTGCGCGCACTGCCAATCCCTAGAAAGGGCACGGTCTCCGTGCTGCCCAGTTGATTTCGCTGCGCCAGGACCGGCGTCACATGCACGGTGTATGACTGGGCGCCGCGCTGCAGTGAGATGGTGAGAGGCTGGCCGCCTCCCGTCTGAACGATCTCTGGAATCTGGCCGAAGTCCGAAATCGACGTATTGTCGATCTGGCGCACCAGATCGCCGGCGCGGATGCCTGCCCGCTCGGCCGGACTGCCGGGCGTGACGCTCCCGACCAAAGGCTCGAGCAGCGCGCGGCCCAGGATGAGAAGCGGCACCATGAAGAAAGCGATCGCCAGCACGAAATTGGCGATCGGGCCCGCCGCGACCACCAAGGCGCGTTGCCACAAGGGCTTGAACTGAAGAGCCAAGGCGCGCTCATCGGCCGTCATCGCCTGACCGCCTTGTTGGTCCGGGCGGCTGGCCACGTCGAGGTCGCCGAAGAAGCGGACATAGCCTCCCACCGGAAGCCAGCCGATTTTCCAGTAGGTGCCGCGCCTGTCGGTGAAGCCGGCGACGGCGCGACCGAAGCCGATGGAAAAGGTCTCAATCTTCACCCTGAAAAGGCGGCCGACGAGATAGTGGCCGAGCTCGTGGAAGAACACGATCACGGTAATGACCACTGCCACGGGGACGACCCAATAGATCAGGATATCGAGCAGCGAGCTGAACATCGGATGTCCTCAATGTCCCTGTTGGCAGGCTTGGCGCGCGGTGGCGCGCGCCATTGCGTCCGCGGCAAGGATCCCCTCCAGCGCATCGTCGTCGCGGGCGTTGGAGCGCTGCGCGACGTCAAGGGTCTCCTCGACGATCCGCGCGATGTCGAGAAAGCCGATCTGTCCGCCCAGGAAGCACTCGACCGCGATCTCATTGGCTGCATTCAGCACCGTCGGCGCGAGGCCGCCGGCGCGCATGCAGTCCACCGCGATGCCCAGGCAGCGGAAGCGGTCATGATCCGGCGCCTGAAACGTCAATTGCGCGATTTCGGCGAGATCGAGCCGACGCGACGGCGAGGAGATGCGCCGGGGCCAACCGATCGCATGCGCGATCGGCGTGCGCATGTCCGGCGCCGAAAGATGCGCCAGCGTCGATCCGTCTTCATAGGACACCAGGCAGTGCACGACCGACTGCGGGTGCACGATCACCGCAAGCTTTTCCGGCGGCAGCGCGAACAGGAAGTGCGCCTCGATCAGCTCGAGTCCCTTGTTCATCAAGGTGGCGCTGTCGACCGAGATCTTGGCGCCCATCGACCAGTTGGGATGGGCGACGGCCTGCTGCGGCGTCGCCACGCGCATACGCTCGAGCGGCCATTCGCGGAACGGACCGCCCGAAGCGGTCAGCGTCACGCGCTCCACATCTCCGGCATCGCCGCCGCCCAGGACCTGGAACACGGCATTGTGCTCGGAATCGACGGGTATCACCGCCGCGCCGCTCTTGTGAATGGCGTCGCGGAAAACGCTGCCCGCGGCGACAACGCACTCCTTGTTGGCGAGAGCCACGGTCGCACCGCGCGCGATCGCCGCGAGCGCCGGCTCGATGGCCGCCGCTCCCATGATCGCGACCATCACCACCTCCGACGGACGCGATGCGGCCTCGATCACCGCGGCGCGGCCTGCGGCGGTTTGGATGCCGCTGCCGTTCAGCCCCTGCTCAAGGAGCGCAAGCTTCCCCTCGTCTGCGATGACGGCGATCTTCGGGCGCACCGCGAGTGCCTGCGCGATCAGGACATCGACATTGGAGCCGGCCGTCAGCGCCTCGACCGGCAGCGCGTCCGCTCCATGCAGTGCGCGTGCGTGCTCGATCACGCTCAGGGTGCTAACCCCGATGGAGCCTGTCGAACCCAGGATCGTGATGCGCCGGCCGAGGACCGGCTCGAGCGCCGGCATCGTCCAATCGCTGCGCTGCGCCGCCAGCGCCATCATGGCTTTGCTCCAAACAGCGGATCGAGGCGCATCAGCAGGAGGAAGGCTGCTAGCCCCAATGCTGCTGCGAGAAGGCTGTCGATGCGATCGAGCACGCCGCCGTGACCGGGGATCATGTGGCCGCTGTCCTTGCGGTGAAATCGGCGCTTGACGAACGACTCGAACAGGTCTCCCGCCTGGGCCGCCACCGCAAGCGCCGCGCCGTAGATTGCGCCACGCCAGGCACTGCCACCGATCGCGCCGATGTAGGCAGCTTGGCAGAGGGCTGCTGCGGCAATACCGCCGACCGTGCCCGACCATGTCTTGTTGGGTGAAAGTGCAGGCACAAGACGCGGCCCGCCCACCAGATTGCCGGCGACCAGCGCGCCCGTATCCGACGCCCAGACGGCGAGGAAGGCGCCGAGCACGATCCAGGCTCCGTGGGCCGGAACGGCACGGCAGGCGACCAACGCCAAAGCGGGTACGCCGACATATAGGATGCCCGCACCCTGCCAGGCCGGGTCGCCGCCACGCGCTGAAGACAGTGCTGCGATGCCGATCGCACCTGCTGCGAGGATCGCCCAACTATAATAACCGTAAGGTGCAAGAGCGAGAACCAGCAGCGCCGCGAGGAGCACCACGATCGAGGCCGCCGTCTCCGGCAGCGGCGGCATGTCGGCGTCGATCACCATGCGATGCCATTCGCGGGCGGCCAAGGCCGCGCCGGCTGCGATGAACAATGCGAATATGGTCTCGCCGCCGAAATCGGCGGCAATGGCGAGAGCGGCCAACAGCAGGCCGAACAAGGGACGGGTGATCCAGTCCGAAGAGAGACCGACGCCGCGCCGGAACACCTTGTCGCCGTCGGGAATGGGGCGCGTCACGCTCACGCGACGGCTTCCGGAAGCGAGCCGAAACGGCGCTCGCGGTTGGCAAACTGTCCCATCGCCTCGAGGAAGAGCGCGGGCGTGAAATCCGGCCACAGCGTGTCGACGAAGAGAAGTTCGGCATAAGCCGATTGCCAGAGCAGGAAATTGCTCAGCCGCCGCTCGCCGCTGGTGCGGATCACCAGGTCGGGTTCGGGCAGGCCGCTCGTGAACAGACGGGTCGCGAACAATTCCGGCGTGATGGTCTCCGGATCGAGCCGGCTCTCCTTCGCCGCGCGGGCCAATTCGCGCGCGGCAGCGACAATCTCTTCCTGACCGCCGTAGTCGAAGGCGAAGGTGAGATTGAGCCCGGTATTGGCGACGGTCTTCTTTTCCATCTCCTCGATCATCTGACGGATGTCGTCGGCGACGCGGGAACGGTTGCCGATGACCCGCACGCGCACGCCGCGCTCCACCATCTCCGCCAGATCGTTGCGGAAATAAAGACGGAAAAGACCCATCAGCGCGCCGACCTCGGTCTGGGGCCTTTTCCAGTTCTCGGAGGAAAACGCGTAGAGCGTGAGATTGGAAAGTCCGACATCGGTTGCCGTGCGAACGACTTCGCGGACCGTGGCGACGCCGGCGACGTGGCCGGCCTGACGCGGAAGATGGCGCTTGCGCGCCCAGCGGCCGTTGCCGTCCATGATGATGGCGACGTGGCGCGGAAGACTGGAAGTTGTCGACACTGCGGCCATGAACGAGGATACCTTCCTACTCCGGCAAAGAACCTTACACCTGCATGATTTCCTGCTCCTTGCCGTGGAGCACCTGGTCGATCTCTTTTATGTGCGCGTCGGTCAGCTTCTGCAATTCGTCGCCTTTGCTGTGATGCTCGTCTTGGCCGATCTTGTGGTCTTTTTCGAGCCTTTTGAGGATTTCCATCCCATCGCGGCGAACGTTTCGCACGGCCACGCGGGCATGCTCGGCATATTTGGACGCGAGCTTGGCGAGTTCCTTGCGCCGTTCCTCGTTCAGCGGCGGGATCGGGATGCGCAGCAGCTGACCGTCCAATTGCGGATTGAGACCCAGCCCGGCATCGCGGATGGCCTTGTCGACGGCCTTGGCAAGACCCTTGTCCCAGACTTGAACCGTCAACAGCCTCGGCTCCGGCGCCGAAACGGTCCCCACCTGGTTGACCGGCATTTCCGTGCCATAGGCATCGACATGGACCGGATCGAGCAGGGCGGGCGAGGCCCGGCCGGTGCGCAGGCCGGCAAACTCGGATTTGAGTGTCGCGATCGCTCCGTTCATCCGCCGGTTCAGTTCGTCTTTGTTAAAGGTCTCGCTCATGTCCTCCTCCGCTCAGCCGCTGATGATCGTGGCGCGGCCTTCGCCACGCAGGACCGCGCCAAGGGCGCCCTTATCATGGATCGAAAACACCAGGATCGGAATGCGGTTCTCCCGCGAGAGACTGATGGCGGACGCGTCCATGACCTGAAGATCGCGCGCTAAGACCTCGTGATAACTCAAGGAATCGTAACGCTCGGCACCCGCCACCTTCTTGGGGTCGGCGCTGTAGACACCGTCAACTTGCGTGCCCTTGAGCAGCGCGTTGCAGCCCATTTCGGCCGCTCGCAGCGCTGCGGCAGTGTCGGTGGTGAAGAACGGGTTGCCGGTCCCGGCGCCGAAAATGACCACCCGCCCCTTCTCCATGTGGCGGATGGCGACACGGCGGATATAGGGCTCGCAGACGGACGCCATGGGGATGGCGGATTGCACGCGGCAGGGCACGTCGATGCGCTCCAGCGCCCCCTGAACCGCCAGCGCGTTCATCACCGTCGCCAGCATGCCCATGTAGTCCGCCGTCGCCCGGTCGATGCCCTTGGCGGCGGCGGAGAGGCCGCGAAAGATGTTGCCGCCGCCGATCACCATGCAGATCTGCGTGCCGGCCTCGAAAGCGTCCTTCACGTCTCGCGCGATGCGCTCCACCGTCTCCAGGTCGATGCCGTAGGAGCGCTCCCCCATGAGCGCTTCGCCGGACACCTTGAGCAGTACGCGCGGATATTTGGACGTGGCAGGCATGGGCCGTCCTTCGCAGTCGGCGTGCTTCAAGTCGCCCCACCGGGAGCGGCCTTCAGCATGACGTACTCAAACCGTTTCGTCACTCCAAGGTGGCCGCCCACATGCAGCAGCGGCACCGGGAGCCGAGGCGGGCTAGTTCCCCGCCATCTTGTTCACCTCGTCGGCGAAATCGCTCTCCGCCTTTTCGATGCCCTCGCCCACTTGGAAGCGTACATAGCCCTCGATCTCGACTGGCGCGCCGAAGTCCTTGCCCGCCTTCTCCAGCACCTTGGCGATCGAGGTCTCGCCGTCGATGACGAAGGTCTGATGTAGAAGCACCGTCTCCTGGTAGAATTTGCGCATGCGGCCTTCCATCATCTTTTCCACGACGGATTCCGGCTTGCCCGATTGGCGCGCGATGTCCGCCTGAACCGTGCGCTCGCGCGCGACCACCTCGGCAGGTAGATGTTCCGGCGTCAGCGCCAGCGGCGCGGCGGCCGCGATATGCATCGCGATCTGCTTGCCCAACGCGGCGAGTTTGGCTTTGTCGGCCTTCGACTTGAGCGCCACCAGCACGCCTATCTTGCCGAGCTCTGGCGACGCCGCGTTGTGGACGTAGGAAGCGACGGCGCCTTCGGAGACACCCAGCATCACGGCCCGGCGCACGCTCATGTTCTCGCCGATCTTGGCGACCATCTCGGTCAGGGTCTCGGACACCGAACGCGATCCCTCGATCGTCTTCTTGAGCAGGCGGTCGAGGTCTCCGGCTTCCTCGAGAGCGATCTTTGCGGTGCGCGCGACGAAGTCCTTGAACTGCTCGTTGCGGGCGACGAAATCCGTCTCCGCATTGACCTCGACCAGCGCGCCGGCATCGCCGCCGACAGCGACGCCGATCAGCCCCTCCGCTGCGACGCGCCCGGCCTTCTTGGCGGCCTTGGAGAGACCCTTTTTGCGCAGCCAATCGATGGCGGCTTCCATGTCGCCTGCGTTCTCATTGAGCGCGGCCTTGCAGTCCATCATGCCTGCGCCGGTCTTGTCGCGCAGGTCCTTCACCATCGCCGCGGTGATGTTCGACATCGTCGTTCTCCGAGCTCCGTTCAGGCGCTGGCTTGCGCGGCTTCGGCGGGCGCCGTTGCCAGAATGTTGTCCGGCACGTCGGACTGTTCGCCGAGATCGACGCCGGCCGCGCCTTGACCCTGGCTTAAGCCGTCGATGATGGCGCGAGCGACCAAATCGCAATAGAGAACGAGCGCGCGCGCGGAATCGTCATTGCCCGGAATCGGGAAGGCGATCCCGTCCGGATCGCTGTTGGAATCCACGATCGCCGCCACCGGGATGCCGAGCTTCTTGGCTTCGGAGATCGCAATCGCTTCCTTATTGGTGTCGATCACGAACAGCATGTTGGGAAGCCCGCCCATCTCGCGGATACCGCCCAGCGAACGCTCGAGCTTGTCGCGCTCGCGCAACAGGCCCAGCAACTCTTTCTTCTTGAGGCCCGAAGTCTGCGCCGACTCCAGCGTCTCCTCGATCCCGCGCATGCGCTTGATCGAGTGGGAGATCGTCTGCCAGTTTGTCAGCGTGCCGCCCAGCCAGCGCTGATTCATATAATACTGGGCGCAGCGCTTGGCGGCGCTCGCGATGGGTTCCTGGGCCTGCCGCTTGGTGCCGACGAAAAGGATTCGTCCCCCACCCGCGGCCGCGTCGCGCAGGGCGACCAGGGCTTGATGGAGCATCGGCACGCTCTGGGTCAGATCGATGATGTGGATGTCGTTGCGCGAGCCGTAGATGAACGGCGCCATCTTCGGGTTCCAGCGCTGGGTGCGGTGGCCGAAATGGGCGCCGGCTTCCAAGAGCTGACGCATGGTGAATTCAGGCAAAGCCATGACGAGACGTCTCCTTTACCGGTTGGCCAGACATGCGGGTCATCCCGGAAACCGGGACACCGGACGGGGACGGGAGAACACCTCCCGAAACCCACCCGCATGTGCGAGATGGCGCGGCTTATAGGATGCCGGCCGTGACTTCGCAAGCATTGCAGACCCCCGAAATGTCACAGTTCCCGGGGTTCGCGCGAATATGCTAACTGCGCCTATGAGCCCTATCCGCCCAGCCATCCGCAACCTCGCCGTCAACGGCATCGCCCAGGTCGCAGGCCTTGGCCTGGGCGATCCCGACATCGTACCGCTGTGGTTCGGCGAGAGCGATCTCGTCACGCCCAAATTTATCTGCGATGCCGCCATTCAGGCCTTGGAGGAAGGCAAGACCTTTTACAGCGGCCAGCGCGGCATCCTGCCGCTGCGCGAGGCTTTGCGAGCCTTCCACCAACGCACCGTCGGCGTCGATGTGGCCGTGGAGCGGATCTCGCTTCCGGGTGCAGCGACCCTGGCGATGGTGACGGCGTTGCAGTGCCTGATCGAGCGCGGCGACAATATCGTCATCGTTTCTCCGATCTGGCCCAGCATCTTCGAAGCTGCGGCGCTGGTCGGCGCCGAGATCCGTTTCGAGCGGCTTGAGGAAGATTGGAAACGGGGACGCTGGCACCTCGATCTCGATCGGCTGTTTGCGCACTGCGACGGCCGCACCAAGGCGATTTTCGTCTGCTCGCCCGGCAATCCCACCGGTTGGGTCATGAGTCGCGACGAACAGCGCGCGGTGCTGGACTTCGCGCGCAAGAAGGACATTGCCATCATCAGCGACGAGGTCTACGGCACGATCGTCTATGACGGCAGCCTCCATGCACCGTCCTTTCTTCAGCTCGCCGACCCCGACGACAATCTCTTCGTCATCAACAGCTTCTCCAAGCCTTGGGCAATGACGGGCTGGCGCATCGGCTGGCTGGTGCACCCCCTGAGCCTCGACGCTCAAATGAAGGTCATCTGCATCGCCAACAACACCGGACCCACGAGCTTCGCCCAATACGGCGCGATCGCCGCGCTGTCGCCCGAGGGCGACGCCTTCCGCGCCCAGATGCTGGCGCGCTGCGCCGCGGGCCGCGACGTGGTGGAGGGCTTCATCGACCGCAACAATCGCATCCGCTGGATGCGGCCGGAGGGCGCCTTCTACGGCTTCCTCAAGATCGAGGGCATGACCGACAGTTTGGCGTTCGCCGAAGATCTCCTGCTGCGCGCCCGCGTCGGCGTTGCGCCCGGTTCGGCGTTCAGCGCGCCCGACGACCGCGCCGCCGACGGCTATCTGCGCATCTGCTTTGCGCAGGACCCGGCTCTGCTGGACGAAGGCCTCAACCGCATCGCCGGAGCGGTGCGCTGAGGCGGACCCTCTCGCGCTAAACCGACTCGACCATGGTCACGCCCGGCATGGTCTTGATCGCGTTCTTGACCGCGGCCGAGACCAGGTGACGCTTGGGCAGCTGGATCTCGACCTCTTCGCCGCGCGCGCCCGGAACGACAACGGTGACGATGCCCTTTCCCTGCTGCTTGAGGTTCGCGGCGATGGGACCGAGCGCGTCTTCGTTTTCGATGTGGATGCGCAGCCCCTCCCCCGCCTGCTCTGCGGCGCGGTCGAGATCGGAGATGCTCGCGGCGCGGAGCTTCAGATCGTCGCCGTCCCATTCGGCGCTGCAGGTGACGAGCACCGATTTGCCGGCCTCCAGCAGCGGCCGCGACGCCGCCAACACTTCCGGAAACAGCATCACCTCGAACATGCCGCTCGGATCGGAGAAGGAGACGAAGGCATAGGATTGGTCGTTGCGGCTGCGGCGCTCGTGTTTCTTGATCATGGTCCCGGCCAGCACCGCCTTGAAGCCCGAGCGGCGGCGGTCCTCGAGCAATGCGGCGTAATTCACCGCTCCCAGCCGTTTCAGTGCCGCGGCATAAGCGTCGAGCGGATGGCCGGAAAGATAGAAGCCCATCGCGCTGAATTCCTCACTCAGCCTTTCGTGCATGGGCCAGTCGGCGACCTGCGCAAGCCGGATGTCGTCGGATTTGTCCGATGCGTCGCCGAACAGCGCGGTCTGTCCCATCTCGCGTTCGCGCGCATTGCGCTGCGCACTGCCGAGCAGGATGTCGGAGGATTCCACCATCTGGCGCCGATTGGGATTGAGCCGGTCGAAGGCACCGGCGCGCGCGAGACTTTCGAAGGCGCGCTTGTTGACATGGCGCGGATCGACGCGCCGCGAAAAATCACCGGAGCTGCGGAAGGGACCGCCTGCCTGGCGCTCGGCGACGATGCTTTCCATGGCCTGATAACCCACGCCCTTCACGGCGGCGAGCGCGTAGTAGATCACACCTTTTTCCGCGTCGCAGGCGAAGGCGGCATCGGAGCGGTTCAAATCCGGCGGCAATACCTTGATGCCAAGCCGCTGCGCCTCCTGGCGGAAGATGTTGAGGCGATCGGTGTTCCCGATATCGAGCGTCATCGACGCGGCCAGGAACTCGACCGGAAAATTCGCCTTCAAATAAGCCGTCTGGTAGGCGACCTGGGCATAGGCGGCGGCGTGGCCCTTGTTGAAGCCGTAGCCCGCGAACTTGGCCGCCTGTTCGAAGATCTGCTCGGCGACGGAGGTGAGGATGCCTTTCCTGCCCGCGCCTTCGATGAAGCGCTCGCGGTGGATATCCATCTCCGCCTTGATCTTTTTGCCCATGGCGCGGCGCAGCAGGTCGGCCTGGCCCAGCGAATAGCCTGCGAGTTCGCGCGCGATGTTCATGACGTCCTCCTGGTACGTCATGACGCCGAAGGTCTCCTTCAGGATCGGCTCGAGCAGCGGATGCAGATATTCCGGCGGCTCCTTGCCATTCTTGACCGCAATGTATTTGGGGATCGAATCCATGGGCCCGGGGCGATAGAGCGCGACCAGCGCGATCAGGTCCTGGATGCGGTCCGGCTTCATGCGGCGCAGGAGATCGCGCATGCCCTGGCCTTCGAGCTGGAACACGCCGACGCTGTCGCCGCGTGCCAGCATGTCGTAGGTCGCGCGATCGTCGAAATCGATGTTCTGGGTATCAAGCGCGATGCCACGCCTCTGGAGCAGCGCCTCCGCCTTGGCGATGACGGTGAGCGTCTTCAAGCCCAGGAAGTCGAATTTGACGAGGCCGGCCTTTTCCGCGTCCTCGTAGTCGAACTGCGTCACCGGCATCTCGGAACGCGGGTCGCGGTAGAGCGGCAGGATCTCGTCCAGCGGCTTGTCGCCGATCACCACGCCGGCGGGATGGGTCGAGGCGTGGCGGTAAAGACCTTCGATCCGCTCCACGATCGAGAACAGACGGCGCACGACCGGTTCCTGCTCGGCGATCTGCTGCAGGCGCGGCTCGCTTTCCACCGCGTCCTTGAGCGTGACGTTCCTGCCGCCGATGGGGTTGGGCACCAGCTTGGCGATGCGGTCGACCAGGCCAAGCGGCATCTGCAGCACGCGACCGGCATCGCGCACGGCCGCGCGGGCCTGCAGCGAACCGAGCGCGATGATGTGCGCGACGCGGTCCTCACCGTATTTGTGGCGCACATAGCGCACCACCTCGTCGCGCCGCTCCTGGCAGAAATCGATATCGAAATCAGGCATCGAGATGCGCTCGGGATTGAGGAACCGTTCGAACAGAAGCCCGAAGCGGATGGGATCGAGGTTGGTGATGTCGAGCGCCCAGGCCACCAGAGACGTCGCTCCGGAGCCGCGCACGCCGACCGGGATGCCCTGACTGCGCGTCCACTTCATGAAGTCCGAGACGATGAGGAAGTAGCCGGCAAAGCCCATCGTGGTGATGATGCCCAGCTCGTATTCCAGCCGTTCGCGATAGACCATGTCCTCTGCGTGGCGGCCATGGCGTTTCAGCCGCGCGGAAAGCCCCTCTTCTGCGAGCACGCGCACTTCCTCTTCCGGCGAGCGGCCGGACTCGGGGACGAATTGCGGCAGGATCGGATCGCGCTTTTTCGGCCGGTAGGCGCAGCGCCGCGCGATCTCGATCGTGTTTTCCAACGCCTCCGGCAGGTCGGCGAACTGCGCCGCCATCTCGGCAGCGCTCTTGAAGCGATGTTCGCGTGTCAGCCTGCGGCGGTCCTCCTGTCCGACAAAGGTCGCATCGGCGATGCAAAGCAGCGCATCGTGCGCCTCGTACATGTCTTCGCCGCCGAAATGGGCATCGTTGGTTGCGACCAGCGGCAGGCTCATCGCGTAGGCGAGATCGATCAGCGTTCCCTCCGCCGCGCGCTCCTCGGCAAGGCCGTGGCGCTGCAGCTCGACATAGAGGCGGCCGGGGAACATCCCGGCGAGCGTCCTCAGCAGGTCTTCCGCGGCCTGCGACTGCCCCTCCAGAATGAGCCTGTTCAGCGGGCCGCCTGGGCCGCCCGTCAACGCGATCAGCCCGCCCGCATGCGCGGCCAGCAAAGCCGGGCCGACATGGGGATAGTCGCCGGGCTCGGCTTGAAGATAGGCAGCACTCAGCAGCTTGTTGAGGTTGCGATAGCCCTGCTCGTTCTGGACCAGCAGCGGCAGTCCCGGCGGCTTTCGCCTGGCGCCGAAACCCACCGGCACATCGGTCCGGGTGAGTTCCACCGAGAGCAGCGCGCCCACAATGGGCTGGACGCCCTGCTTGGCCAGCGTGTCGCTGATCTCATAGACGCCGAACAGGTTGTTGACGTCGGTTACAGCGACCGCGGGCATGGCGTGCTCGCGGGCCAGCTGGGCAATTTCCTTGGGCCGCAGCGCCCCTTCGAGCAGCGAATAGGCGCTCTTCACCCGCAGGTGCACAAATCCGGCCCTCTTGCGGTTGTCTGCCATCGTCGCCTCTGGGGATTCCAAGCCAGCCTAGCTATGCCGCGGCCCGCGGCGCCACGACAGCCACCGTGCCGCCTTGTCCACAGCCTAGCCCGCCATCAGGGCCTGGAGCGCCGAAGTGAGCGCAAAAGAGGATGCCACGAAGCACACCAGCCCTATTCCGGCGGCCGCATCTTTCAGCCAAAGCATGGTCTCAATCTCCTTCCAACGATGGCGCCATGCTATTGGTTCTTCAAATGTTCTGTCAAGAACAATAGAGGAACATAAGACGAACAATATGTAGTCGCCGGCTGCTAGCCCACCACAAGGGCGATGGCCAAGCCGTCGTGACCTTTGATCCCGACGGTCTGGATTGCGGTGGCCACGACGCGCGGCTCGGCTGCGAGGGCCTCGTAGCAGCGGCGGATGCCTTGGACATCGGGATCGCTGCTGGCACCATCCAGCACCCTGCCCCCGCGAACCACATTGTCAATCACGATCAGGCTCCCCCGGCGCGAGAGCTTGAGCGCCCAGCGGAAATAATCCGGATTGGAGCGCTTGTCGGCGTCGATGAACGACAGATCGAACGGCCCCGAAAGCGACGGCAGCGCCTCGATCGCCGGTCCCACGATCACCTGGATCTTCGACGCCAGGCCGGCGCGTGCGAAGTTGGCGCGCGCAACCTCGGCGTGATGCGGATTATGTTCGAGAGTGATCAGCTCGCCGTCCTGCGGCAGCGCCCGCGCCATCCAGATGGTGCTGTAGCCGCCGAGCGTGCCCACTTCCAGAATGCGCCGCGCCTTGACCGTGCGAGCCAGCAGGTGGAGCAGCTTCCCCTGGTTGGGTGCCACCGCGATGTCGGGAAGACCGGCGGCGCGGCTGTTGTCGCGTGCCGCAACGAGCGCCTCGTCTTCCGCGACGAGCACCTCGTCGAAGTAGGAATCGACATCGCGCCAGAGCGTTTCGCTCATGTCTTTTGTCCCAGCTTGCCGCCGTCGAGCAGGCGGCCTTCGTGCAGGACCAGCGCACGGTCCATGCGCGCGGCCAATTCGAGATTGTGGGTGGCGACCAGCGCCGCAGTCTTCTCGCGCCGCGCGATCGCCAGCAAGGCGTCGAATACGCTGCCGGCGGTGCGTGGGTCCAGGTTGCCGGTAGGCTCGTCGGCTAGAAGCACGCGCGGATGATTGGCCAGGGCGCGCGCAATCGCGACGCGCTGCTGCTCGCCGCCGGAAAGTTGCGAGGGGCGGTGCGAGAGCCGCTGGGACAGGGCGACGAGATCGAGCAGGCGACGCGCCTCGGCGTCCGCGGCGGCGCGGCTCTGGCCCGCGATCAGCTGCGGCATCATCACGTTCTCCAGCGCGCTGAATTCTGGCAGCAGGTGATGGGCCTGGTAGACGAAGCCGATGGTTTCGCGCCGCAGGCGCGTGCGCTCCGTATCCGAAAGCGAGGATGACGGCACGCCGGCGATGATGACGTCGCCCGCGGTCGGCGCTTCCAGAAGCCCGGCCATGTGAAGCAGCGACGACTTGCCCGCGCCCGACGGCCCGACCAAAGCGACGACCTCGCCTTCCCGCAGCGCCAGGCTCACATCGCGAAAGACCTCGAGCGTGCCGGAGCCCTCGGCATAGCTGCGCGCGACCCTGTCGAGACGCAGCGCCGCTTCGGCGAGCGCGCTACTCATAGCGCAGCGCCTCCACCGGATCGAGCCGCGCCGCCCGCCAGGCGGGATAGAGCGTGGCCAGGAACGACAGCGTCAACGCCATCAGCACCACCGCGGCCACCTCAGCGGTGTCCATCCGCGCCGGCATGCGTTCCAGGAAATAGATCGTCGGGTCGAAGATCGTGGTTCCGCTGATCCGCGACAGGCCTTGGCGGATGCTCTCGATATTGGCGCAGAAGGCGACGCCGATAACGAGGCCCGCCAGGGTCCCCACGATTCCGATGCTGGCGCCGGCGATCATGAAGACGCGCATAACCGCTCCGCGCGACGCGCCCATGGTGCGCAGGATTGCGATGTCCTGGCTCTTGTCCTTCACCAGCATGATGAGTCCGGAGACGATGTTCAGGGCCGCCACCAGGATGATCAGGCTGAGGATGAGGAACATCACGTTGCGCTCGACCTCGATGGCGCCGAAGAACGACGAGTTGATGTCCTCCCAGGTGTAGGCACGGGTCCCCGGTCCGGCGGCGTGGCTCACCGGGCCGGCGAGCGCATCGGCGCGGTCGGGATCGTCGGTCATGACTTCCAGGCCGCTCACCGCGTCTGCGAGATTGAAATAGAGCTGCGCCTGCGCCAACGGCATGAAGATGTAGCTCTGGTCGTATTCCGACATCCCGATGCGGAATGTGCCTGCGATGCGATAGGTCTTGATGCGCGGGGTGACGCCGAAGGGCGTGACGTTGCCGCGCGGCGCGATCAGCGTGATGCTCATGCCGGGCGCGAGCCGCAGCCGCTCGGCGAGCCGCTGACCGATGACCACGCTGTCGTCGCCCGCGAATGCCGCCAGCGTTCCCGGCGCGAGGCTTTTCGAGACCACACTCATCACCTTGAGATCGTCCCGCCGCATGCCGCGCACGATGACGCCGAGCGACGCGCCGTTCGCCGTCGCCATCACCTGCCCCTCGACCACCGGGGCGACATGGACCACGCCCGGGACCTCGCGCACCTTGGCGGCGATGGCGTCGTAGTCGGGCAGCGCGGTCTGTACACCCTCGATCATGATGTGACCCTTGAGGCCGAGGATGCGCGACAGCAGGTCGTGGCGGAAGCCGTTCATCACCGACATCACGATGATCAGCGTCGCCACGCCAAGCGCGATGCCCACCAGCGAGAACCCCGAGATCACCGAGACGAAGCTTTCTGCCCGCTTGGCGCGCAAATAGCGTCCGGCCAGCATCCATTCGAAGCGGGCAAAGGGTCGGGTGGCGGACGTCATCAATGCCTCAGCGGCTCGACAATCTGTTCATGGCGGCGTCCAGAGCAAGCTCTTCTTTTCTTCCGGTGGCCCGGTCTTTGATCTCGACCAGCCCTTTTTCGAGGCCGCGGGGGCCGACCACCACCTGCGTCGGGATGCCGATCAGATCCATGCCGGCGAACTTTGCGCCGGGCCGCTCGTCGGTATCGTCATAGAACACGTCGTGACCGGCAGCGGTCAGCTTGGCGTAAAGGTCTTCGCAGGCCGCGTCGGTCTTGGCATCGCCGCTCTTGAGGTTGATAAGCGCGATGTCGAACGGCGCCACCGGCTTTGGCCAGACGATCCCCGCATCGTCATGGCTGGCCTCGATGATGGCGCCGACAAGCCGCGATACGCCCACGCCGTAGGAGCCGCCATGGATCGGTACTTCCTTGCCGTCGGGGCCCGTCACCGTCGCTTTCATGGGTACGGAGTATTTGGTGCCGAAATAGAAGATCTGCCCGACCTCGATGCCGCGCGCGGTGAGGCGCTTGTCCGGTGGCACTTCACTTTCAAAGCGTTGGGCATCGTGCACGTCCGAAGTCGCAGCGTAAAGCGAGGTGCGCTGCCGCACGATGGGCTCCAGGTCGCCGCTGAAATCGACACTCTCGTCCGGCACCGGCATGTCGAGCAGGTCCTTGTGGCAGAACACCTCGCTCTCGCCGGTGTCGGCCAGGACGATGAATTCGTGGCTGAGATCGCCCCCGATGGGCCCGGTCTCCGCCCGCATCGGAATAGTCTTGAGGCCCATGCGGGTGAAGGCGCGCAGATACGCGACGTACATGCGATTGTATGAGCGCCGCGCCGCACCCATGTCGAGGTCGAAGGAATAGGCGTCCTTCATCAGGAATTCGCGCCCGCGCATCACGCCGAAGCGCGGACGTACCTCGTCGCGGAACTTCCACTGCGTGTGATAGAGATTGAGCGGCAGCGCCTTGTAGGACTTCACATAGGCGCGGAATATTTCCGTGACCATGTCCTCATTGGTGGGGCCGTAGAGCAGCTCGCGCTCGTGCCGGTCCTTGATGCGCAACATCTCAGGCCCATAGGCATCGTAGCGCCCGGTTTCCTTCCACAGGTCTGAGGGCTGCAAAGTCGGCATCAGGATTTCGATGGCGCCGGCGCGGTTCATCTCCTCGCGCACGATCTGCTCGATCTTCTGGAGCACGCGGAAGCCCAACGGCAGCCAGGCATAGATGCCGGCCGCCTCCTGGCGGACCATGCCGGCGCGCAGCATCAGCCGGTGCGAGACGATCTGCGCCTCGGAAGGCGTCTCCCTGAGCAGGGGCAGGAAGTAACGGGACAGGCGCATGGGCTACCGGTGATTGCTGCGGCGCACCTTCATACGGAAGCCCGGGGCCGAGGGCAAATTATGGTGCCGTCAGCCAGTTCTCGAGCAATAGTCCTGGAATGTCGCGAAAATCGGCCTCATTGGATGTGACCAAGGTCGAGTGCGCGCTGATCGCGTGCGCGGCGATCAGCCTGTCGAAATCGCGGCCTCTGACCCAGCCTAGTTTCGCGATGATGCCGCCGTAAGCCAGGGCGGCCGCCGTATCGAAAGGCAGAACGGAAACCTGCTCCAGGAAGAGTGTGAGTCGGCTTTGCCGGATGGCCGTGTCGGCCGATTTCTTGTAGAGGCCGCGCTGCAACTCCGCCAAGCTGAGTGCAGATATTAGCGCCGTACCGTCGTAGCGATTGAGCCTGTCGAGTACCGCGACATTGCTGTCGCGCGCATGAATCGCAATGCTGGTGTCGAGCATAAACGCCAAGGAGACTGCCTTTATTCGCGGTCGGGCATTTCGATTGGCTCGCGTATCTCGATCTCGGAAGGCGTTGGCAGGGCCCGAAGCGCGGCTACCATCTCAGCCATATTCTGAGTGCGCTTTTTCGGAAAGACCGTGACGACATCGCCCGACCGATTGATGGTTAGTTCGGTCCCTTCGGCATAAGCGATCTCAGCCGGCATGCGGATCGCCAGGCTGTTGCCGGATTTGAAGACCTTCGTCGTCGCCATATTTCCAAGGTATCACATACCGCCAGTAATGTCAATACCTGTATATACAGCTACCTATCCCCCGGTTTCATGGGGGTAAAGGCGACCTGGTCGGGCATGGAGTCGATCAGAGCTTTGATGTCGACCGGCGGCGGCGCGTCGATGCCGCTGCCTTTCACGTGGCGGTTCAACTCGTCGATGTCGAAGCCCATCTGGATGTCGTAGGTTCGGTCAGGCTGGTTCCGCAGCCGCTGCTCCGCGTCGTACCATTTGAGCTTCATCTTCTGGTCTGGGCAGCTTGCGCGTTCCTCCCCGACGGCGCCCCAGCGCAGCTCGATACAGTGATAGGGATCGAACGAGAGCCGGAAGAGCCGGTGCATCATGTCGTCGAAGCTCATGGGCACCGGCTGCTTGGCGGAATTGAGATAGGTGATGGGGCAGGCCTTGGACTGCGCCGCATAGGTCTCGCGCAGATCTTTCTGCAGGAACAGGCCGTCATAGACGATGCGCGGGTCGCGCTTGACCCAGAGATCGATCATCTCCTTCAGGTCCTTGTAGAACTGCACGAACGCCGCTTTGATGCGCGCGTCGCGCGACGGCGTGGAATAGGTCTCCCATTCGTTGTCGTTCGAGCCGTAGATGTTGTCCGGCAGGCGGCGCGGATGGTCTTTGACGGAAATCCCGTCCTTGATGTCCAGGTCGACGTATTGCGCGCGGTCGTTGAGATCGTTGCACAAGGTCTTCATCGTCGCCTGAAGCTCGTAGAGGGGGGTGAGCGACATTCTGCCTCCCGAAACCGCGACACGGACATATTCGTAGAAGCCGAGCTGCGCGCCGTCATAGACGAATCGCGCCTTCTTGACGTCGAGCTTGGGATTGGGCTCGGTGCCCGCATACTGGACGAGCGAGAAGTCCGCGATCTGGTCGTTCTCCGCATAGGCCATGTGGCCGCCGATCAGATGGCCCGCCGCATCGCGGTGAAAGCCGACAAGCTTGAACGGGCGCCAGTTCTTCAGTCCGCCGCCGAGACGTGCCGGACTCTGACCGAACTGCGCGCCGAAGACGCTGCGGGTGACGGTGAAGTCGGGATGGGCATCCATGTAGAAGATGCGCCCGTCTTCATCGACCTTGTAGACGATCGCGACATGGCCGTTGACGTCGTAGATCAGCGTCCCGGGACGGATCGTGCCGGGCTTCATCGCCGGCGAGAAGAAATCCGACAAGACACCCCGCGTCTCCGACGCGTCGGTGCGGTAGGTCGCGGAGAAGACGCTGTCGAGCATGTGGCGGATGGCAGCGGGCGCATCGATGCCCTCGCCGCCGTCGACGATGTCGCGGCGGCCGGTCGCCCGGTTGGCGGTCTTGGTGAAGCGCAGGTCGCCACCCTCTCCGCTGACGCCGTCGACATAGGAGAACGGCAAGCCATTCTTCCAGGCGTAATAGGCGCGCAGCAAATAGGGCCACTTGGCGCAGTCGACGTCGATGTCGAGGAAATGCTGGTCGGTCTTGCGATAGGGATTGGCGGGATCGCGCAGGCAGCTCTCCGACGAGCTGCAATCGCTTTCGCCCAGCGCGGCGACGAAGCGGCCGAAGCCAGCCTCGTCCTGCGCGCTCCAATGATCCTTCAGGATGCGCCACGTCCCGGTCGCCTGCGCCGGTGCGCAGGCCAGCCATACGGCCAAAATCGCCAGGACGAATTTCCCCACCATGGCACCACGCTCTTGGGCTGAGAGCACGAAGTCAAGGTGATTGCGGAAGGGATGGTTTACCCCGGAATTCGTGAGCTGGCACAGTACTCTATCTGTTCGCCTTCCTGTTCGGGGCGCGTCAGTAGCGTCAGTAGCAGGCGAAATAGCGATACAGCGCGAAGAACAGCCGGGGCGTCGGCGGGTACGCGTTCCAGGCCCTCACAAAGAGGTGCGCGAACCAGCGCGGCACACCGGCGTCTCGCGGCGGCGCTCCGTCACGACCGAGTCGTCGCAGGTGCGCGAAATGCGAGGCGATCATGCCTGGGAAGCTAGCTCTGTGAAACGTGAGGCCGTGCTCGCGCGCGGTGTCCTCGATGATCCGGCTGAGCGCCCGGTAATGGGAGTGCGAGACCCGGGGAAATAGATGGTGTGCGGCGTGGCAATTGCCGCCGCCGGTCAGATAAAAGGCGATGCGGCTTTCAGGCGCCCAGTTAAGTGCGGTCTCGAGCGCGTGCGCGGCCCAACTCGTCGGCAGCCGCCCCTCGGCATCGGCCAGGGGAAAGCTCGCCTCGGTGGAGAAATGCGTTCCCGCCAGCAACACGACGAACACCAGCGACACGAGCGCATTTACCGCCGCATAGCCGAGAAGGATCTGCCACCAGGGAAGGCGGATAAAGACGAGCGGCAGAACGATGCTGACGACAAGATAGAAGAGCTTGAGCAGGAAAAACGCCGCGTATTCGCGCGGTGGGTGGACGATGCCGCGCATGTTGGCGAGATCCTTCTTCAGCAGATATTTGAGATCGCCGATGAGGACCGAGTCCCAAAGGGTCAGCATGTAGGCGAATGGCGCATAGAGGTGCTGATAGCGGTGGCGCGGGCGCCAGGGATGGTTGGGCGAGAGCCTGAGCACCGGGTTCTCGTCGATGTCGATGTCGCTGCCGTTGACGTTGGGAAAGACATGATGGGAGCCGTCGTGCCGCATGCGCCAGAGATAGCCGTCGACGCCGAGTATCGCCATCAGCACGCGCTGCACCGTGGTGTCGACGCGCCTGTATCCGGTGATCGCCAGGTGCGCGCCGTCATGGGCGACATTCATCGCCAGCTGCAGCACTGCGAGCCCGTAGAGCAGCGCAATGGCGAAGGCGCCCCAGCCGCCGAAAACAATTGCGAGGAGCGCGACGTAGCTGCCGATCATGACCGCGACAAGGACGGCCGCCTGCACATAGAATGCGCGGCCGGCAAGTCGGCTTTTGCCGGTGAGCGCGAAATAGGCGTCGACGCGAGCGTTGAGAACACGACGGAAACCGTGGCTGTCGCGTTCGGCGAAGCGGATACGCGGCGCATTAAGTGAACATTCACTCACATATTGGGCAGCGGGGGTCGACATGGCAGGTCCTCCTTCGCGCTTGGGCTATTTGAAGAGTGTGCGCTCGCAGGCGCCGGCCATCTCGTCGGCGTGGCGCGACAGCGGGCCGCTCAGCGTGCCGTTCACCACCGAGACCGCGGGCTGGATCATCAGGCCCAGGATCAGCGCGGCGCCGAGATCGGCGTTGCGGAACTTGATCTCGCCCGTGCGGATGGCGGCCGCGATCATGCCGCGCAGCACCGGCACCGGGCTTTCCGGCCCCGGCGGGAAAAGGCGCATGGCCTCGTGCTGGGCGAGCAGCAGGAAACGGTAGGAAATCTGGTCTTCGTCGAACAAGCGGCAGGTATCGCGCACGATGGCCCTGAGCTTCGCCCGCAAGCCCTTCTCCTTGGCCTGGACCAACTCGAGCCGATGCGCGAAGGCCCCATAGCGCTCGCGGAACAGTTCGCGGATGAGGTCTTCCTTGGTGGCGTAGTGGCGATAGAGCGCGCCTTCGGAGACGCCGGCCGCGTGGGCGAGATCACGGATGGTTGTTGGGCCGACGCCGCGCTCGACCACGAGGCTCAGGGCCGCCTCCTTGATACGCGCGATCGCAGACGTTCGGCTCATCGGTCCCACTTTGAAGTGAGCGTTCACTTACATTGGGGCCGTGCCCGCCTTTTGTCAACTGCCTCTGCTAACCATTTGAGCTGGCTACAGTTCCAGCACCCTGGCGAGGATCAGGCCGTAAAACGCGAGCCACAGCGGGGTAGCAATGGCGGCGGCCCACAGCGCCTTTCGAGCGAGGCGTGGATTACCGGGAGCGCCGGTCTCGGCGTCCACTTCGCCGAGCCCCACCGAAAGCAGGCTGAAAAAGGCGAGGAACCAGAATATGCCGAAGGCGCTGATCAGCACCGCCCAATGGACGGCCAGCGCGCTCACGCCTGTTCCAGCTCGATCAGGGTGCCGACGAAATCCTTCGGATGCAGGAAGATCACCGGCTTGCCGTGTGCGCCGATGCGCGGCTCGCCAGTGCCGGTGACGGTGGCGCCTGCCGCGCGCATCCGGTCGCGCGCCGCATAGATGTCTTCGACCTCGTAACAGACGTGGTGCACCCCGCCGTTCGGATTCTTCTTGAGGAAGTTGGCGATCGGAGAATTCTCCCCCAGCGGCTCCAGCAGCTCGATCTTGGTGTTGCCGAGATCGACGAATACCGTGGTCACGCCGTGGTCGGGCTGCGGCACGGCATCCGACACCTGCGCACCCAGCGTCTCGCGATAGAGCTTCGCGGCCTTCTTGATGTCGCCGGTCGCGATTGCGACGTGATTGAGGCGCCCGATCATTTGTTCATCCTCGGAGATCGTGATGGATTATGGAACGCTAGCCTAGATTTCAATAACTTCCACCCGCGTCACCGGTTTCTTGCCCCAGGCCTCCTGGGCGGCGCGGCGGGCGGTGCGGCGGACATTTTCCTTGAGCTTGTCGCCGCCGCGGCCCCTATGGCGGCCGGCCTCTTCCTCGACCGCCGCGCGTATCGCGGCCTGCACCGGTTCGGGAATGCCGTCGACGATCAGGGCCGGGTCCGCGGCCACCCTGCCCTTCGAGTCCAGCACGAGCGTTATCGCGATGATGCCGGCGAAGGCGAGGGCGCGGCGCGCGCGCGCAAGTCCGGCCCCCTCTTCCACCAGCACCCTGCCGTCGAGATGCACCCTGCCGGACGGCACTTTGTCAATCAGCTGTGCTGGCCCCGGAGCCAGTCGCAGCAGTTGCCCGTTCTCGACCACTACGGCCTGCGGCACCTGCAGACTGCGCGCCAGCCGCGCATGCTCGCTCATATGGCGCAATTCGCCATGGACCGGAACGGCGATGCGCGGCCGTGTCCAGCGGTACATCTCGGCCAACTCGTCGCGGCAGGGATGTCCGCTGACATGGACGAAATGGTCCTGTTCCGTCAGCACCTCGACGCCGATGGCCGCGAGCCGGTTGTGCAGCTCGAAAATGGAGAGCTCGTTGCCCGGAATGATGCGCGAGGAAAAGATCACCGCATCCCCGGGTCCGAGACTGACGGTGGGATGATCGCCCGAGGCGATGCGCGACAGGGCGGCGCGGGGCTCGCCCTGACTGCCGGTGCAGAGATAAAGCACGCGCCGCGGCGGCAATTGCGCGGCCTCGGATTCGTCGAGGACGCGGGGGAAGTCTTTGAGGTAGCCCGTTTCCCTCGCCGCCGCGACGATCTTGTGCATGGCCCGGCCGACGAGCGCGACTTCGCGGCCATGCTCGCGCGCGATCTTGGCGATCGAGTCCAGACGCGCGACGTTTGAGGCAAAGGCCGTCACCGCGACGCGGCCTGTCAGCGCGCCGATCAGCGCCGAAAGGCCCTGGCGAACGCGGGCTTCGGAGCCGGAGTGACCTTGGACCAAGGCATTGGTCGAGTCGCAGACGGTGGCGAGCACCCCCTCGTCGCCCAGCCGGCGCAGCCCATTCTCGTCGGTGGTTTCGCCAACCAGAGGATCGGGATCGATCTTCCAGTCGCCGGTATGCACCACCGTGCCCAGCGGCGTTCGAATCGCCAGTGCGTTGGGCTCGGGAATCGAATGGGTGATCGAGACGAACTCCACCTTGAACGGACCCGCGTCGATCCTCCCGCCCAGTGGAACCGGGTTGACGCGCACGCGGTCTCTGAGCCCCGCCTCTTCGAGCTTGAGCTCGATCAGCCGTGCGGTGAACGGCGTCGCATGGATCGGGCAGCGCAGCATCGGCCACAGATGCCCGATCGCGCCGATGTGGTCTTCATGAGCGTGGGTCAGAACCAGGGCCAGGATGTTCTGGCGCTGCTCGGCGAGGAAGCGGATGTCGGGCATGATGACGTCGACACCAGGCGAGGTGGTCTCGCGGCCGAACAGCACGCCGCAATCGACGATAAGCCATTTGCGCTCGTCGGCGGGGCCGTAGCCATAGGCGTTGAAGTTCATCCCGATCTCGCCCGCGCCGCCCAGCGGCAGGAAAACGAGCTCGTCCTCGAACGGTCTTGCCATCAGCCCGGATGCTTTCCGAGGCCGCCGGCGTTGCGATGGAAGATGTGCACCAAGCCGCGGATCGTCAGGTCGGGATCGACGTGATCGATCGCGGGGATGTCCGGCTGGAAGAGATGAGCGAGCCCGCCGGTTGCGACGACGGTCATGGGCCTCGCGTATTCGTGCTTGATGCGGTCGATAAGACCGCCGATCAGACCGACATAGCCCCAATAGATGCCGGATTGCATCGCCGGGATGGTATCGCGGCCGATGACCTTTTGCGCACGGTGGATGGCGACGCGCGGCAGCATGGCGGCGGCCTGGTGCAGCGCTTCGACCGACAGGGCGGCGCCCGGGGCGAGCACGCTGCCGTCGAAATCGCCATTTTCGGCGACGATGTCGAAATTCGTCGTGGTCCCGAAATCGACGACGATCACCGCGCCTTTATAGCGCTCATGGGCCGCGACGGTGTTGCAGAGGCGGTCGACTCCGACGGCGGCGGGCCGGTCCGCATTGATGCCGATCCCCAGATCGAGCGAACTGTCCACGATCAGCGGTTCGCAATCGAGGTAGGTCCGGCAAAGCGCGCGCAGATCGAACAGCGCCGCCGGAACGACCGTGGCGATCGCCGCATCGCTCAGGTCGGCGAACGACATGCCCTTGAGCGCGAGAAGCGCGCTGAGCCACACCGCGTATTCGTCGGCGGTGCGTACCGTCCTGGTCATCGCCCGCCACTGCGCGCGGATTTCCTTGCCGTCGTGGATGGCGAAGACGATGTTGGTGTTGCCGGCATCGATGGCGAGCAGCATTAGAAGAAGACCTCTCCCGCCGAAATGACGCGCAAGCGATCCTGCGTTTCGCGCAGCAGGAGCGCGCCGCTGTCGTCGATGCCCTCGAACACGCCCAAAATCTCCCCGTTGGCAAGACGCGCGCGCATCCGCGATCCAAGGCCAGCGGCGCGCGCCAGCCATGCTTCGCGCACCGGCGGAAAACCGGTCGTCCGCCAGACATCATACCATTTGGCCAGCGCGCCAGCGAGCCGCTCCAACACCTGCATAGGTTCCGGCGCCACCAGGCCCGCTGCGGCAAGCGAGGTCGCCGGGAACTCGGTGTCGGCTGGGAAATGCTTCAAATTGATACCGATTCCGATGGCGAGCCATGGCGGATCGGCCGTGCCCTGGCTGGCGGACTCCAGCAGGATGCCCGCGATTTTGCGGCCGTCGACCAGCACGTCATTGGGCCATTTGACCTTGTTCTCGGCGCCGCTCACGAACAAGGCGTCGCTGGCCGCCAGCGCGGCTGCGAAGGAGAGCTGTGCGCATTGCGATGCCGGACGTCCAGGCGCGAGCAACAGCGTGGCGGAAAGGTTGCCTTCGGGCGCAATCCACTGGCGTCCGCGCCGTCCGCGGCCCGCGGTCTGGCGGCGTGTCACGATCCAGACAGGCCCGGTCTCGCCGCGCGACGCCATGCGGCGCGCCTCCTCGTTGGTCGAGTCGATCTCGTCGAATTCCTTGAGGCCGTAGCCCGCAGGCCAGCTCACTTGAGCAGGTTCCGCGCCGCAAAGTCGGCGGTGTCGTAGAGCACGCCGATGCGTACCACGAAGGCGAATGTCAACACGGTGGCGATGCCCGCGATCGCGGCCACGCTCCAACCCATGGTGCGATCGAACGGCGCCGCCGCCTCGTCGAAATACATCACCTTGACGATGCGCAGATAGTAATAGGCGCCGACCACGCTGGTCAGCACGCCGAAGATCGCCAGCGCATAGAGATGCGCATCCAGCGCGGCCAGGAAGACCAGCGCCTTGGCCACGATGCCGGCGACCGGCGGCAGGCCCGCGAGACTCAACATCAGCGCCGACAAGGCGAAGGCCAGCGCGGGCTGTGTCCGCGCCATGCCCGCGAGATCGGCGATGCCTTCCACCGCGCGCCCGGCACGACGCATCGCCTGGATGCAGGCGAAGACGCCGATATTGGTGAACGAATAGAACGCGAGATAGAACAGCACGGCGCGGATGCCGAGCTGGCTGCCAGCCGCCAGTCCCAACAGCGCATACCCCATGTGGCCGATGGAGCTGTAGGCCATCAGCCGCTTGATGTTGGTCTGGCCGATCGCGGCGAAGGCGCCCAGGGCCATCGACAAGGCCGAGATCGCGACGACGATCTGCTGCCATTGATGGAAAACGGAAGGGAACGGGACGACCACTGCGCGCACCACCATTGCCAGCGACGCGACCTTGGAGGCGGTTGCGAGGTAGGCGGTGATCGGGGTCGGCGCGCCTTCGTAGACGTCCGGCGTCCACATGTGGAACGGCACCGCGGAGATCTTGAACGCGAGGCCGGCAAGCAGGAAGACGAGGCCGAAGATCAATCCGATCAACTGACCGGTTTGCACGCCGGGCGCGAGGACCCTGGCGACGACATGAAAGTCGAGCGAGCCGGTGAAGCCGTAAATCATCGAGATGCCGTAGAGCATCATGCCGGAGGAGAGCGAGCCGAGCAGGAAGTATTTGAGCCCTGCTTCCGACGAGCGTACGGAGTCGCGGTTGAACGCGGCCAGCACGTAGAGCGCCAGGCTCTGCAGCTCGAGTCCCATATAAAGCGCGATGAAGTTGGACGCCGAGACCATCAACGTCATGCCGAGGCTCGCCAGCACCATCAGGACCGGCAGCTCGAAGCGGGCGGTTCTCTCCAGATCGAAGAAGCGGTGCGCCATCAGCATGCAGGCCGCCGAGGACCACAGGATCACCGCCTTGTTGAAGCGCGCGAAACTGTCCATCACGAAGGCGCCGCTGAAGGCGGTGCCGTCCGGAATGGTCATCGACAGATAGGCCGATACCGCGATCAGGATCACCGAAAGGATGGTGAGCGTCTTGGCGCTCCGATCGCCGCGCACTGCGCCGACCAGCAGCAGGACCATCGCGCCGATGGCGAGCACCAGCTCGGGTAGCAGGACATAGAGGTCGTGCTGGATATTCATGGCGCGCCGTTCACGGACGTGATGGCAATTCCTCCAAGCAATTCACCATGGCCGGGCTGGACACTGGCATCCGGCAGGCGCACGTCGGCGCGCCGAGATGGCCGAACCGATGGAGAAATGGCCAGCTTGGGCGGCGCGTGGTCGTAGGCCAGGGCGGCGCGGTTTTGCGCCAGCAGATTGGCGACCGAGGCCGAGGTCACGTCGAAGATGGGCTTAGGATAGACCCCCATGACGATGGTGATGACGACGAGCGGCGCCAGGATCGCGAACTCGCGCAGCGACAGGTCCTTGATCGTCTGCAGCGCGGGCTTGACCAGCTCGCCGAAGATGACACGTCGGTAGAGATACAGCGCATAGGCCGCGGAGAGAATCGTCCCTGTCGCGGCGAAGATCGCGATCCAGGTGTTGTGGATGAACGCGCCCAGCATGGTCAGGAACTCGCCGACGAAGCCGCCGGTCCCCGGCAGCCCGACATTGGCCAGCGTGAACACCATGAAGCAGGCGGCATAGAGCGGCATGCGTTTCACCAGCCCGCCATAGGCTGCGATCTCGCGCGTGTGCATGCGGTCGTAGACCACGCCGACGCAGAGGAACAGCGCGCCCGAGACGATTCCGTGGCTCAGCATCTGATAGATGCCGCCCTCGATGCCCTGATGCGTCAGGCTGAAGATGCCCATGGTGACGAAGCCCATATGGGCGACGGAAGAATAGGCGATCAGCTTCTTCATGTCCTCCTGTGCCAGCGCGATCAGCGAGGTCGCGATGATGGCGACGATGGAGAGCACGAAGACGAGCGGCGCGAAGCTCACCGAGGCGCTGGCGAACATCGGCAGCGAGAAGCGCAGGAAGCCATAGCCGCCCATCTTGAGCAGGATGCCGGCCAGAATCACCGAGCCCGCGGTCGGCGCTTCGACATGGGCATCGGGAAGCCAGGTGTGCACCGGCCACATGGGCATCTTGACCGCAAAAGACGCAAAGAACGCCAGCCACATCCAGCCCTGAAGTGCCGGGCTGAAATGCGCCGTATCGATGATGGTCTCTATATCGGTCGTCCCGGTGATCAGATACATCGCCAGGATGGCCAGCAGCATCAGCACCGAGCCGAGCAGCGTGTAGAGGAAGAACTTGTAGCTCGCATACACGCGCCGCTTGCCGCCCCATACCCCGATGATGAGGAACATCGGGATCAGGCCGCCTTCGAAGAAGAGATAGAACAGGAACAGGTCGAGCGCGGTGAACACGCCCATCATCAAGGTCTCGAGCACCAGGAACGCCACCATGTACTCGGCGACGCGCGTCTCGATGGATTCCCAGCTCGCCAGGATGCAGAACGGCATCAACAGGCCGGTGAGCACCACGAACAGCATGGAAATGCCGTCCACGCCCATGTGGTAGGAGATGCCGTTGGTCAGCCAGGCGGCGTGCTCGACAAACTGGAACTGGGCTGTGCTGCCGTCGAACTTGGCCCACAGCACCACGGTCAGCGCGAAATCGGCGACCGTGAAGGCGAGCGCGATCCAGCGCGCATTGCGCGCCACCGTCCCGCTCGAGCCGCGGATCGCCAGGATCAGCAGCGCGCCGACCAACGGCAGGAAGGTGATGATGCTGAGAAGATGGCTCACCGCACGCCTCCCGCGACCAGGAACCAGGTGGCGAGCGCGAGCAGCCCGATCAGCATCGCGAAGGCATAGTGATAGAGATAGCCCGTCTGCAGCCGCACGGCCCCACGCGTGACGTCGAGCACGCGCGCCGAGATGCCGTCGGGCCCGAACCCGTCGATGAGAGCGCCGTCGATTCCCTTCCACAGGAAGCGGCCGATACGCTTCGCCGGCCGCACGAAGAGGAAATCGTACAGCTCGTCGAAATACCATTTGTTGTAGACGAAAGTGTAGAGCAGCCCCTTGCGCGCCGCCATCCGCGCCGGCAATTCGGGGTGCAGGATGTAGTAGTACCAGGCGACGACGAAGCCCGCGACCGTGAGCACGAACGGCGCGAACTCGACCCAGGCGGGGAAGCCCTCGAGTTGCGGCTCGAGACCGCGTCCGGCGATCGCCGCGACCGCGCCGTGCCAGAAGCCGCGCGAATCCGCTCCGATGAAGAAGTGGTCGAAGACCATGCCGGCGAACGCTGCGCCGATGGCCAGCACGCCAAGCGGCACGAGCATCGTCAGCGGCGATTCATGCACCTCCTCCAGCGCGGGCGCATGATGGTCGCCGTGATCGAGCGGCTCGTCCTGGGTGTGGGAATCGGAATGCGGCGATGCCTGCACCCTGTCGGCGCCGCGATAACGGCCGTGGAAGGTCATGAGGAACTGGCGCCAGGAATAGAACGAGGTCATCAATGCGGCGACGAGCGTGAGCATGAAGGCGTAATGGCCCATGCCCGAAGCCGACGAATAAGCCGCATCGATGATCGAGTCCTTGGAATAGAATCCTGCGAAGCCGATATGCAGCAGCGGCAATCCGAAGCCGGTCAGCGCCAGATTGCCGATCAGCATCATCGCCCAGGTGAACGGGATGGCCCGCGCGAGGCCGCCCATCCGGCGCATGTCCTGCTCGTGATGCATGGCGTGGATCACCGAGCCGGCGCTCAGGAAGAGCAGCGCCTTGAAGAAGGCGTGGGTAAAAAGGTGGAACATCGCGCCGCCATAGGCCGAGACGCCCGCGGCCACAAACATGTAGCCGAGCTGCGAGCACGTCGAATAGGCGATGACGCGCTTGATGTCGTTCTGAAATAAGCCGACCGAGGCCGCGAAGAACGCGGTGGTGGCGCCGATGAAGGTGACGAACTCGCGCGCCGACGGCGCCAGCTCGTAGAGCGGCGAGCAGCGGCAGACCAGGAACACGCCCGCCGTCACCATGGTGGCCGCATGGATCAGGGCCGCGACGGGCGTCGGGCCCTCCATCGCATCGGGCAACCAGGTGTGCAGCCCGATCTGCGCCGACTTGCCCATGGCGCCGACGAACAGCAGCAGGCAGAGCGTGGTGAGAATGTCCACGTGCCAGCTGCCGAAGAGAAAGGTCTTGCCGACCATCGCCGGCGCGGCGGCGAACACGGCATCGAAGTCGAGCGTCTTGAAGACGAACCAGACGCCGAAGATGCCGAGCGCGAAGCCGAAATCGCCGACGCGGTTGACGATGAAGGCCTTGATCGCGGCGGCGTTGGCCTCCGGCTTCTTGTACCAGAAACCGATCAGCAGATACGACGCCAGCCCGACGCCTTCCCAGCCGAAGAACATCTGCAGGAAGTTGTTCGCCGTCACCAGCATCAGCATCGCGAAGGTGAAGAGCGACAGATAGGAGAAGAACCGCGGCCGGCTGTCGTCCTCCGCCATGTAGCCGATGGAATAGAGATGGACGAGCGAAGAGACGCCCGTCACCACCACCAGCATCACCGCGGTGAGGCTGTCGACGCGGATGGTCCAGTCCGCCGCGAAGCCGCCGGAACGGATCCAGGGCGCGATGGTGATGATCGCACCATGGCCCAGGAAGCAGACGTCGTAGAAGGCATAGAGAGACAGCGCCGCCGAAACGAACAGCGCGCCGGTGGTGATGAGCTCGGACGGTCTGGCGCCGAGAATGCGCCCAAACAGGCCCGCGATGGCGGATGCGACGATGGGGAGGAAGACGATCGCCTGATACATCTCAGCCCTTCATCACATTGACGTCTTCGACCGCGATGGAGCCGCGGTTGCGGAAATAGACCACCAGGATGGCGAGGCCAATCGCAGCTTCCGCCGCCGCCACGGTCAGCACGAACATGGCGAAGACCTGCCCCACAAGGTCGTGCAGGAACGCGGAAAAGGCGACGAAGTTGATGTTGACCGCGAGCAGGATCAGCTCGATCGACATCAGGATAATGATGACGTTCTTGCGGTTCAGAAATATCCCGAACACCCCGATGGTGAAGAGAAGCGCGGCGACGGCGAGATAGTTTCCAAGTCCGACGGACATCAGGCACCCTCCCCCGGCTTGGCATCGACCAGCTTCATCGACATTGCCGGCGTGCGCGCGTTCTGGACGTCGATCCTCTGGCGGCGGACGCCGGGACGATGGCGCAACGTCAGCACGATGGCGCCGATCATCGCGACCAGCAGGATCAGGCCGGCGATCTGGAAGTAGTAGACATAGTCCGTATAGAGAATGCGGCCCAATACGGCGGTATTGGAGAGTCCATTGGGCGTCGCGCTGGCGAGCGCCGTGTGCGCGGCGGGCAAGGTTTTCCACAACAACGCCACGACGACCAGTTCGGCGAGCAGGACAAAGCCGAGAAGCAGCCCCGTCGGCAGGTAGTCGAGAAGGCCGCGTTTCAACTCGGCGAAGTCGACGTCGAGCATCATCACGACGAACAGGAACAGTACCGCGACCGCGCCGACATAGACGACGACCAGGATCATGGCCAGAAACTCGGCGCCGAGCAGCACGAACAGTCCTGCGGCGTTGAAAAAGGCCAGGATCAGGAACAGCACAGAATGCACCGGATTGCGCGCGGCGATCACCATCGATGCCGCAAGCAGCAGCATGAAGGAGAAGAGGTAGAACGCGAGCTGCTGGATCATGGCGCGGCACCCTTCGAGGCTCCGCGCGCGTCATGCTGAGGTGCGAGCGAAGCGAGCCTCGAAGCACGCGCGCGAAGCACCTCAGGGTGACGGAGTAAGTTCATCTTCATCGGTACGGCGCGTCCAGTTCGAGGTTGCGGGCGAGTTCGCGCTCCCAGCGGTCGCCGTTGGCGAGGAGTTTTTCCTTGTTGTAGTAGAGCTCTTCGCGCGTTTCGGTCGAATACTCGAAGTTCGGGCCTTCGACGATGGCGTCCACCGGACAGGCTTCCTGGCAAAGCCCACAATAGATGCACTTCACCATGTCGATGTCGTAGCGGGTCGTACGCCGCGAGCCGTCGTCGCGCGGCTCGGCCTCGATGGTGATCGCCTGCGCCGGGCACACCGCCTCGCACAGCTTGCAGGCAATGCAGCGTTCCTCGCCGTTGGGATAGCGCCTGAGCGCATGCTCGCCGCGGAAGCGCGGACTGATGGGACCTTTCTCGAACGGATAGTTCACCGTCGCTTTCGGCGCGAAGAAATACCGCAGCGACAGGCCGAAGCTCTTGAGGAATTCCCAGAAGAATATCGCGCGTGCGGTGCGGTCGAGAAAAGCCATCAAGCGCCTCCGTGGCGGACATAGACGACCCAGGCGGCCGTGACCAGCACCCAGAGCAACGTCGTCGGCAGGAACACCTTCCAGCCCAACCGCATCAGTTGGTCGTAGCGGTAGCGCGGCACAAACGCGCGCACCAGCGCGAAACAGAAGAAGAAGAACCACAATTTCAGGATCAGCCACACGATGCCTGGGATTGCCGTCAGGGGCCAGATGTTGATCGGCGACAGCCAGCCGCCGAAGAACAGGATCGCCACCATCGCGCTCATCAGGCAGATGTTGAGGAACTCGGCCAGGTAGAAGAGCAGGAACGGCGTCGACGAATATTCGACGAAATAGCCGGCGACCAATTCGGATTCCGCCTCGACCAGGTCGAAGGGCGGCCGGTTGGTCTCCGCGATCGCCGAAACGAAGAATATCGGCAGCATCGGGAACAGGATCGAGAACACGTTCCAGTGCAGGAACGCGAGCGCGCCGGCGCTCTGCTGCGCGCGCACGATGTCGGACAGGTTGAGCGAGCCGGCAAAAAGCAGCACGGTCACAAGAACGAAACCGATGGAGACTTCGTACGACACCATCTGCGCCGCGGCGCGGCAGGCCGAGAGGAACGGATATTTCGAGTTCGACGCCCAGCCGGCCATGATGATGCCGTAGACGCCGAGCGAGGACACCGCGAAGAGGTAGAGGATGCCGACATTGATGTCGGCGAAAACCCAGTGGTTGTCCATCGGGATCACCACCCAGGCGGCGAAAGCCAGCGTCGCGCTGACCAGCGGCGCCAGGATGAAGATCACCTTGTTGGCGCCGGCGGGGATGATGACTTCCTTGATCAGGTATTTGCCGAGATCGGCAAAGCTCTGAAGCAGGCCGAAGACGCCGACGACATTGGGGCCGCGGCGCATCTGCACGGCGGCAAAGATCTTGCGGTCGTAGAGCAGGATGAACGCGACCATCACCAGCAGGCAGACGAGGAATATCCCGATCGACAGCACCTGGCTGAGCGCCCAGGCCCAGGCGTAGGGCATATGTTGCTGGAAGTAGTGCGTGAAGATCATGCGCTACTCCGCCGCCATCTTGTGGGCGGGGCCCACGAATTCGCGCGAGCACAGCGCCATGGTCTGGCTCGCCCGCGCGATCGGATTGGTCAGATAGTAATCTGCGATCGCATTCTTGAGCGGCAGGCTCACATCGAGCGGACCGCCACTGCCGATGGCTTCCCACACCGCGGGATCGGCGCCCGCTTGCCGGGGAACGGTTCCGATCTCGCCCATGTGCGGGTACTGGCGGAGGAGAGCCGCGCGCAATGCCGCTAGCGAATCGTAAGGGAGCCTCCTGCCGAGCACATCGGACAGCGCCCGCAGGATCGCCCAATCCTCGCGCGCCTCGCCCGGCGGAAACGTCGCGCGTTCGGCCAGCTGCACCCGGCCTTCGAAATTGATGTAGAGCCCATCCTTCTCGGTATACGCGGCGCCGGGCAGCACCACATCGGCGTTGTGCGCGCCGGCGTCGCCATGGCTGCCCTGATAGACGACGAAGGCTCGACCGAGATGGCCGACGTCGAACTCGTCTGCGCCCAGCAGGTAGATGAAGTCGATCTCGCCCTTCTGCGCGCCGTCGACGATGCCGGCCACGTCGCGGCCGCTCTCGCCCGGCACGAATCCCAGATCGAGTGCCGCGACGCGCGAAGCGGCGGTGTGAAGCACGTTGAATCCGTTCCATCCGCCTTCCGCCGCACTTCCGGCGGGACCGATCATGCCGGTATCGGATGCGATGCGCGCGGCAAGCTTGAGGATCGCCGCGCCGTCCGCCCGCGCGAGTGCGCCCGGCCCAAGGATCAGCATCGGTCGCTTGGCGTCCTTCAGGACCTGCGCAAAGCCATGGCTGCAATTGGCGACCGCTTCGAGAACGCCGAGGCTTGAACCCAACTGCTCCACGGGATAGGTCAGATCGAACGGCTCTCCGAGGTTGGCCACCGTCAGATTGCCGTTCAGCCAGGTCTTGCGCAGGCGCGCATTCAGCACCGGCGCTTCCCAGCGCGGATTGCTGCCGATCAACAGCAGCGCGTCCGCGGCCTCGACTCCGGCGATGGTGGTATTGAACAGATAGCCCTGGCGCGACGCCGGTGTTAATTTTGCGCCATCCTGGCGGCAATCGAGATTGACGACGCCGAGCGCAGTCATCAGATCCTTGAGCGCCTTGATCTCTTCCGCCGCCGCCAGATCGCCGACTATGGCGGCCATGCGCTCGGGCTTCGTATCCGCGACGCGCTTGGCGATCGCGGTGAAAGCTTCGCCCCACGAGACCGGTTGCAGCCTGCCGTTCTTGCGGACATACGGCCGGTCGAGGCGTTGGCGCATCAGACCGTCGCAGGCGTGGCGCGTCTTGTCGCCGATCCACTCCTCGTTGACGGCCTCGTTCAGGCGCGGCAACACGCGCATGACCTGCGGCCCCCGCGTGTCGACACGGATGTTGCAGCCTTGCGCGTCCATCACGTCGACGGATTGCGTCTTGCCCAGCTCCCAGGGTCGCGCGTTGAAGGCATAAGGCTTGGACGTCAGCGCGCCGACTGGGCACAGATCGACGACATTGCCCGATAGCTCCGATGCGAACGCCTTCTCGAGATAGGTCGTGATCTCCATGTCCTCGCCGCGGCCGGTGGCGCCGAGATCGGGCACGCCGGCCACCTCGGTAGCGAAGCGCACGCAGCGGGTGCACTGGATGCAGCGGGTCATGATGGTCTTGACCAGCGGGCCCATGTGCTTGTCTTCGACCGCGCGCTTGTTCTCGTTGAAGCGATGGAATGCGGCGCGGCCGTAGAGCAACGCCTGGTCCTGCAGATCGCATTCGCCGCCCTGGTCGCAGATCGGGCAATCGAGCGGATGGTTGATGAGCAGGAACTCCATCACGCCTTCGCGCGCCTTGCGCACGTAGTCCGACTTCGTGTTGATCTTGGCCGGCGTGCCGTCCTTGTTGGGAAAGATGTCGCGTACCTGAAGCGCACAAGACGCCTGCGGCTTCGGTGCGCCGACCCACTCGACCAGGCACATGCGGCAATTGCCAGCCACCGACAGCCGCTCATGATAGCAGAAGCGTGGAATCTCCGCTCCCGCCAGCTCGCACGCCTGCAGCAAGGTCAGGCCGTCATCGGCCTCTATTTCCTTGCTGTCGACGATGAGTTTCCTGGAGGGCATTACGCTGCCCTCTGCTGGTGCGCGATGAGGATCTGCATGCGCTTGGAGTAGTGAGGCAGATAGCCTTGGTCGCGGTAGTAGTCGCTGGAGAGATAGTCCTTGTGGTTGGCGAGCTGCGTCTGCGCGGTCTTGTACCAATGGCGCGTGGACGAAAGCTTCAGGCATTCGTCCAGCGTGTAGACCAGCCGCGCGACGTACCATTCATATTGCTCGAACGCTTCCCTGCTGCCGTCGAGCGTGCGCGCGTCGAGGTCGAGCGCGGCGAGCTCGGGGTTCGAGAATTTCGGATGTGACAGCGCAACATCGCAATGCCCGAGATAAAGCTCCTTCGCCTTGGCTTCGCGCCACGACAGCATGGTGAAAATGCCCATCGAAAGCGCAGCGAACCCCGCCACCATCAGCGGCATCGGCGGCTCGACGCGAACGACCGGTCTCCACATCGCTTTCACTCCGCCGCCATCTTGTTCGCGCGCTCGGCCATACGGCGCTCGAGTTCGGGCCGGAAGTGGCGGATCAGGCCCTGGATCGGCCATGCCGCGGCGTCCCCCAGCGCGCAGATCGTGTGGCCCTCCACTTCCTTGGTCACTTCGTAGAGTAGATCGATCTCCTCCGGCCGCGAGTCGCCCTTTACCATGCGGGTCATCACCCGCCACATCCAGCCGGTTCCTTCGCGGCAGGGCGTGCACTGGCCGCAGCTCTCATGCTTGTAGAAATAGGCGAGCCGCTGGATCGCCTTCACAACATCGGTCGACTTGTCCATCACGATGACCGCGGCGGTGCCGAGGCCCGATTGCACATTCTTCAACGAGTCGAAATCCATCAGCACGTCGTCGCAGATGGATTTCGGGATCAGGGGCACGGACGCGCCGCCGGGGATCACCGCGAGCAAATTGTCCCAGCCGCCACGCACGCCACCGGCATGTCGCTCGATCAATTCGCGCAGGGGGATGCCCATCTCCTCTTCCACATTGCACGGCTTGTTCACATGCCCTGAGATGCAGAAGACCTTCGTGCCGGTGTTGTTCGGGCGGCCGATGCCGGCGAACCATTCCGCGCCGCGGCGAAGGATGGTCGGCGCCACGGCGATGCTCTCGACATTGTTGACCGTGGTGGGGCAACCATAGAGCCCGACATTGGCCGGGAACGGCGGCTTCAGGCGCGGCTGGCCCTTTTTTCCTTCCAGGCTTTCGAGCAGTGCGGTCTCCTCGCCGCAGATATAGGCGCCGGCGCCGTGATGGACGTAGAGGTCGAACGGCCAACCATGGATGTTGTCCTTGCCGATCAGCTTGGCGGCATAGGCTTCATCGACCGCCCATTGCAGCGCCTCGCGCTCGCGAATGAACTCGCCGCGCACATAGATGTAACAGGCCTGCGCGCGCATCGCGAAGCTCGCGATCAGGCAGCCCTCGATCAAAGTGTGCGGATCGTGGCGCAGGATGTCGCGGTCCTTGCAGGTGCCGGGCTCGGACTCGTCGGCGTTGACGACGAGATAATGCGGCCGCTCCTTCACTTCCTTCGGCATGAACGACCATTTGAGGCCGGTCGGAAAGCCCGCGCCGCCGCGGCCGCGCAGGCCGGACTTCTTCATGATGTCGACGATGCCTTCGGGGCCGAGATCCATGATCGCCTTGGTGTTGTCCCAATTGCCGCGTCTGCGCGCCGCATCGAGGCCGGAACTCTCCAAGCCGTAGAGATTGGTGAAGATGCGGTCGCGGTCTTGCAGCATCAGGTCGCCGCTCCCGGCGGTTTTTGTGCGGGCGCTTCGCGATCGGAAGCGGCGGTTGTGGGTTTCTTCGCCTCGGTATCGGTCACGGAGGCGCCGCCGCCCTCGCTGCGACGCCCGTAGCCGCCATTGTACAGTTGCGGGTCCTTCAATGTCAGCGCACCGCCCATCGGCTCCGAGGTGTGGCGGCCGTTCTGCGGACCGGGGTTGGGACGTTCGCCGCGGCGCAACGCTTCCAGCAGCGCTTCGGTCTTCGCCCCGTCGAGGTCCTCGTAGAAATCCTTGCCGATCTGCAGCATCGGCGCGTTGACGCAGGCGCCCAGGCACTCGACTTCCATCCAGGAGAACTTGCCGTCGGCGGAGACGGTGTGCGGCGCCGGCGCGATGTGCTTCCTGCAGGCAGCGACGATATCGTCCGAGCCGCGCAGCCAGCACGGCGTCGTGGTGCAGACCTGCACCAGATGTTCCCCCACCGGCTCGAGATTGAACATGGTGTAGAATGTCGCGACTTCGAGGACGCGGATGAACGGCATGTCGAGCATCCGCGCGACCGCCTCGATCATCGGCTTGGTGACCCAACCCTCCTGCTCCTGCCCGATCCAGAGCAGCGCAATCACCGCGCTCGCCTGGCGCCCGGAGGGATACTTCGCGATCTCGCGCTCGCATCGCGCGCGGTTCTCGTCGCTGAACGCGAAGCTCGCAGGTTGTTCGAGGCGCAGGCGGCGGATGCTCACCGGTCCACCTCGCCGAACACGATGTCGAGAGAGCCCAGGATGGCGGAGACGTCGGCCAGCATGTGGCCCTTGGAGATGTAGTCCATCGCCTGCAGATGCGCGTAGGACGGCGCGCGGAACTTGACGCGGTAGGGCTTGTTGCTGCCGTCGGCGACGAGATAGACCCCGAACTCGCCCTTGGGCGCCTCGACCGCCGCATAAACCTCGCCGGCCGGGACACGGAAACCCTCGGTGTAGAGCTTGAAGTGGTGGATCAGCGCTTCCATCGAGGTCTTCATCTCGGCGCGGCGCGGCGGCACGACCTTGTTGTCGGCGGAGACGACTGGGCCGGACGGCATCCTGGCGACGCATTGCTGCATGATGTGGGTTGCCTGGCGCATCTCTTCCACGCGCAGCACATAGCGGTCGTAGTTGTCGCCGTTCTTGCCGATGGGAATTTGGAAGTCGAGCTCATTGTAGCACTCGTAAGGCTGTGCGCGCCGCAAGTCCCAGGCGACGCCGGTCGAGCGCAGCATCACGCCGCTGAAGCCCCAGTCCTCCGCATCCTTGCGATTGACGACTCCGATGTCGACATTGCGCTGCTTGAAGATGCGACTCTCGGTCAGCAGGCCTTCGATGTCGTCGAGCACCTTGGGGAAATGCTCGCAGAACTTCGCGATGTCCTCGAGCAGGCCGGGCGGCAGGTCCTGGTGCACTCCGCCGGGGCGGAAATAGTTCGCATGCAGGCGAGCGCCGGAGGCGCGCTCGTAGAACACCATCAGCTTCTCGCGCTCCTCGAAGCCCCACAGCGGCGGCGTCATCGCGCCGCAATCCAGCGCTTGTGTGGTCACCTGCAGGAGATGGTTGAGCAGCCGGCCGATCTCGCAGAAGAGCACGCGGATGTATTGCCCGCGCTTGGGAACCTCGAGCCCGATCAACCGCTCGATGGCGAGGCAGAAGGCGTGCTCCTGATTCATCGGGCAGACGTAGTCCAGGCGATCGAGATACGGGATCGCCTGCAGATACGTCTTGTGCTCCATCAGCTTCTCGGTGCCGCGATGCAGCAGACCGATATGCGGATCGACGCGGGTGACGATTTCGCCGTCAAGATCCAGGATCATGCGCAGCACGCCGTGCGCAGCCGGGTGCTGAGGTCCGAAGTTGACCGTCAGAGTGGGTTCTTTTGCGGAGACCGCGGGATTGTCCATCACGCCTTCTTCCCCGGATTGCCGGAGGTCGCGCCGGGCGCCATCGCCGCCTTCTCATCGCCCGGCAAGACATGCGGCGCGCCTTCCCACGGCGACATGAAATCGAAATTGCGGAATTCCTGGACCAGCTGCACCGGCTGATAGACAACCCGCTTGAGCTCGTCGTCGTAGCGCAGCTCGACATAGCCGGTGAGCGGAAAATCCTTGCGCAGCGGAAAGCCCGAGAAGCCGTAATCGGTCAGGATCCGCCGCAGATCCGGATGATCCGCGAAAGGAATGCCGTACATGTCGAAGACTTCGCGTTCGAACCAGTTGGCCGCGGGATGGACCCCGACTGCGGTCGGCACCGCGGTGTCCTCACCGACCTGCAACTTGACGCGGATGCGCCGGTTCTTCGTCAAGGACAGCAGGTGATAGACGACGTCGAAGCGCTTCTCGCGCTCGGGCCAGTCGACGCCGCAGATATCGATCAGTGTACGGAATTCTTCCACATCGCGCAGGTGTGCGAGCACGGCCGCGATCGCGCCGGCCTCGATCTCCAAAGTCAGTTCGTCCAGCGCGACGGACTGGCCTCCAACCGCGCCCGGCAGGGCAGCCGCGATGGTTTCGCCGAGTTGCGCGAGCTGTTCCATGGTCTCTAGCGCTCGATCGTTCCGGTGCGGCGGATTTTTCGCTGCAGCAACATCACGCCGTAGACCAGCGCCTCGGCGCTGGGCGGGCAGCCCGGCACATAGACGTCCACCGGCACGATGCGGTCGCAGCCGCGCACCACCGAATAGGAATAGTGATAGTAGCCCCCGCCGTTTGCGCACGACCCCATCGAAATGACATAGCGCGGCTCCGGCATTTGGTCGTAGACCTTGCGCAGCGCCGGGGCCATCTTGTTGGTGAGGGTTCCCGCGACGATCATCACGTCCGACTGGCGCGGGCTGGCGCGCGGCGCCACGCCGAAGCGTTCCAGGTCGTAGCGCGGCATATTGGCCTGCATCATCTCGACCGCGCAGCAGGCCAGACCGAATGTCATCCAATGCAACGAGCCGGTTCGCGCCCAGTTGATGAGCGAATCCAGGCTCGCGACGACGAAGCCCTTGTCCTGCATCTCGGCCTGGGCGGCCTGGAAATAGGGATCGTTGGGGGAAACCGGGATCACTCCCATTCGAGCGCTCCCTTCTTCCATTCATAGATGAAGCCGACCGTCAGCACGGCGAGGAATACGACCATGGACCAGAATGCGAACACCCCCGTCGCACCGAGGGTGATCGCCCAGGGAAACAGGAAGGCGACCTCCAGATCGAAGATGATGAACAGGATCGAGACCAGATAGAATCGGACGTCGAACTTCATGCGGGCGTCGCCGAAGGCGTTGAATCCGCACTCATAGGCGGAAAGCTTCTCGGGATCAGGCTTGGACGGCGCGATCAGGAAAGGGATGACCACCAGGGCGGAGGCGATGACTGCGGCGATGGCGATGAAGATCACGATCGGCAGGTATTCGAGAAGTAGCCTGTCCATCGCCGTCGCGCCGCCTTTTGTGTCATTTCGCGGGTGCGGAAGGAGGAAGGCGGCACCCGCGCGCGCCAGGGGTTTAGAGCAAGAACGGCCGCAGGAAAACAGGAAAAATCGGCGTGGGCTGAGGATAAAACCGGGGCTTGCCGAGCCGTAGCTCGTGGCACCCGGTCCGCCTTCGCCCTTCAGGCTTCGGCGCGACAGCCATCTCTCGCTTCGCGAGCGAAGGCTGGCGGGAGCGACGGGGCTCGAACCCGCGACCTACGGCGTGACAGGCCGTCACTCTAACCAACTGAGCTACGCCCCCGCGGGCGCTTTCCGCAGGAAAGCCTGCGCGAAAGAGGGCCGATGTAGGCGGCGCTCCCGCCCCTGTCAAGAAAAGACTGCGCTTTCCGCGGCCTAGGGCGTTTGCATGGGCGCGGACTTCTTGTCGAGGCGCTTCTCGGGGTGGAGCAGTTCGGGTGTCAGAACGCCCGTGCCCTTGCGGTCGACCTGGTCGAACAGCGAGCGGGCGGTGTTGGCGAATTCGTTGAAGTCCACACAGCCGTCATGGTTCCAATCGACGATGGTGGAAGTGGTCGACAAGCCCTCGGCCCAGCGCGACTCGTTGACGGCCGCCGTCTCGTCCGCATCCAGGCAGCCTGTGTGTTTCCTGTCGGCGGCATCGAATTCGACGCGCAGACCCTTTTCCATCTCCGCCCGCGTCAGCGTGCCGTCATGGTCGAGATCGTATCGCTCCAGGATCTCGACCGGCGGATGAAACGCTTTCGGCTTCTCCCTGGGCTCCTGCTGTTCATCGCCTGCGCACGCGGCAAGGATTGCCGCCGCGGCACCGACCACGACCAGAACTCCCGATCTGCTCATGCATAACTCCCGTCTGCGCCCGTAAACGCTACGGCAACCTAGCTCCGTCGCCAATGGAGTGCGAATCGCCGGCGCCGCTGGCCGCAGGGCACGACTCTGGCTATGCCTGATGCAGCTCCAGGAGCGCGAAGAACATGGCGGCGCCGCGAAGCGGAATGGGAATTGTCGGCGGCCTGCTCGGCCGGCCCTATCTGATGACCGCCATCGCGGTCGGCGTCGCGGTGTATTTCGCAAGCCGGGGCTGGATGGAGCGCGACGTGACGCGGGCGCTGATCGGCTGGGACGCGGGTGTGGTCGCGTTCCTCTGTCTTGTCTTCGTTTTCATGAGCGGGGGGGATGCGGCACGCATGAAGCGGCGCGCCCTGGCGCATGACGAAGGCGGCCGGATCATCCTGGTGCTGACGATTCTGGCGGCGGTCGCAAGCGTCGGCGCGTTGGTGGCCGAGCTGTCCGCGATGAAGGACCATCCCGGCGCCCAGTGGCATGTCGCCCTAGCCGCCGGCACCGTGGTGCTTTCCTGGCTCTTTGTGCAGGTCGTGTTCGCGATCCACTACGCCCATCTCTATTACCTGGAAGAGGAAGAAGGCCGGCTGAAGGGCGGCCTGGAATTCGGCGAGTGCGGGGAGCCGGATTATTGGGACTTCTTCCACTTCGCCATCGTGCTGGGCGCGACCTCGCAGACCGCCGACATCACCTTCACCACCAAGCAGACCCGCCGTGTCGGCACGCTGCATACCCTCGTCGCGTTCGCTTTCAACACCGCCATCCTCGCGACAATGATCAACCTGGCCGCGGGGCTGTTCTGAGAGAGCGGATGAAGGCTGGTGGGCGGTGACGGGATCGAACCGCCGACCCTATCGGTGTAAACGATATGCTCTACCAGCTGAGCTAACCGCCCCAGCGCGGGCTTATAGAGCGGTCGGCGGTATTGCTCAATCGGAACCGAGCACCAGGCGGTTGCCTTCCGAATCCTTCATGATGACGAATGCGCCCCAGGGCTGTTTCTGCGGCGGGCCTTCGAAGGCCACGCCGCGCTCGGAAAGCTGGCGGTAGGTCGCGTCGACGTCGTCGCAGGCAAGCGAGCAGTTCATCTGCGTACCCACGCGGCCCTCTTCGCCCTCCATGGTGAAGAGCACGAGCCGCGTTTCCGCCTTGCCCAGGCGCAGCTCGATCCAGCGCTTGCCCGGGCCCATCTCCTGGTTGGTGGCGACCTTGAAGCCGAGCTTCTCGGTATAGAACTTCAGCGCGCGCTCCTGGTCGGCGACCGGGATGCTCATGAATTTCAAATGCGTGATCATGCAGGGCTCGGGGTGGAGTTGGCCTCCGCAGCATGGCGGCGGCCCCTTGCGCGCTCAAGCCGCGCAATGCCTACTATAGCGATGGTCCGTAGAGTGGTGCTGGACGATTACGTGGTGGAGACCCTGCTGCCGGATCTCGTAGGTCACGACCGCTCGCCCTCGTCCTTCATCGTCTATGTCAAGCTGTGGCACGATGCCGGCGGCGTGGGCCGGCGCATCCAAGTGAGCCTGTCGACCCTGGCGGCCGACACCGGACTGTCGAAGTCGTCGGTTCAGTCCGCGCTGCGGCGGCTCACGGGCCGGGGCTTTATCTCCAGCACGCGCACATCGGCTACTGCGATTCCGGTGCACATCGTCCACGCGCCCTGGAGAAAGTGAATGGTCGTGGCCCGCGTCGGCGGGCCATCCCGACCGGTTCAGCACAATAATGCGGATAATGCGCGGAGACGGCCGAGGCGTGCGGCCGGCTTCAATCCGTCACCGTTCGGGACGGAAGCCTAATTCAAGGCGTCCTTGAGCTGCTTGCCGGGACGGAAGCGAGGCTGCTTGGACGGCTTGATGGTGATTTCCTCGCCGGTCTGTGGATTGCGGCCCTTCCCGCCGGCGCGCTGTGCCACGGCGAAGACGCCGAAGCCGGTCAGCCGCACTTCGTCGCCGGCCTTGAGCGCCTGCTCGATCAGCGAGAACACGCCTTCGACGGCCTTCATGGCGTCGTTCTTGGCCAGGCCCGTTGTATCGGACAGCTTCTGGATCAGATCGTTCTTGTTCATCGGGGTCTCCTGTTGCAGCGGACGCCAGCGAAACTCGCGGGAGGCGCGATTCGTCCTCCGGTCAACGGACTTTAGGGCGTCCGGAAGCAGCCCCCAAGCGAAAAACCGAGGGAATCAGCCGAGTTTGTGGTGAAAAGAGGGCCCGAGCCGCATTCGGCCCGGGCCCGATCTGTCGCTTTGGGTGACTAGTGCGTCATCACCGCGTCGCTGCCGCCGTCCTCGCGGATCGCGGGCGTCACCACCTCGGGCGGCTCGACCCAATCGATCGGCTCGGGCTGGCGCACCAGCGCGACTTTGAGCACCTCGGACACCGATTTCACGGGCACGATAGTCATGCCGGACTTCACATTGTCCGGGATTTCCGCGAGGTCCTTCTCGTTCTCCTCTGGGATCAGCACCGTCTTGATGCCGGCCCGGAGCGCGGCGAGCAGCTTCTCCTTCAATCCGCCGATCGGCAGCACGCGGCCCCGCAAGGTCACTTCGCCCGTCATCGCCACGTCGCGGCGCACCGGGATGGACGTGATCACCGAGATGATGGAGGTCGCCATGGCGATACCCGCGGACGGGCCGTCCTTGGGAGTGGCGCCTTCGGGCACATGGACGTGGATGTCCACCTTGTCGAACATCGGCGGCTTGATGCCGAAGCTCGTCGCCTTGGAGCGCACATAAGAGCGCGCCGCGTCGATCGACTCCTTCATCACGTCGCCGAGCTTGCCGGTCGTCTGCATGCGCCCTTTGCCCGGGAGCATCACCGATTCGATCTGGAGCGTTTCGCCGCCGACCTCGGTCCAGGCCAGGCCGGTGACGACGCCGACCTGGTCCTCGCCCTCGATCTCGCCGAAGCGGAACTTGTGCACGCCGGCATAGGTGCCGAGATTTTCCGGCGACACCGTGACCGAGGTCGCCTTGCCCGAGACGATCTCCTTCACCGCCTTGCGGGTCAGGTTGGCGATTTCGCGTTCGAGGTTACGCACGCCCGCCTCGCGGGTGTAGTAGCGGATGAGGTCGCGCAGGCCGTCGTCGGTGATGTTCCATTCCTCGGCCTTGAGGCCATGCGCCTTCATCTCCTTGTCGATGAGATGGCGCTTGGCGATCTCGACTTTCTCGTCCTCGGTGTAGCCGGGGATGCGGATGATCTCCATGCGGTCCATCAGGGGCTGCGGCATGCGCAGCGTGTTGGCCGTGGTGATGAACATCACGTCCGAGAGATCGAAATCGACTTCGAGATAATGGTCGTTGAAGGTCGAGTTCTGCTCCGGATCGAGCACTTCCAGCAGAGCGGAGGACGGATCGCCGCGCCAATCGGCGCCGAGCTTGTCGATCTCGTCGAGCAGGAAGAGCGGATTGGCGCTCTTGGCCTTCTTCATCGACTGGATGATCTTGCCCGGCATCGAGCCGATATAGGTGCGCCGGTGGCCGCGGATTTCGGCCTCGTCGCGCACACCGCCCAGCGACATGCGCACGAACTCGCGCCCGGTGGCCTTCGCGATCGACTTGCCCAGCGAGGTCTTGCCGACGCCGGGCGGCCCCACGAGGCACAGGATCGGTCCCTTCATCTTGCCGGCGCGCTGCTGCACCGCGAGATATTCGAGGATACGCTCCTTGACCTTCTCCAGACCGTAATGGTCGTCGTGCAGGATCTGTTCGGCGTGGGCGATGTCCTTCTTGACCTTGGATTTCTTGCCCCAGGGCAGCGACAGCATCCAATCGAGGTAGTTGCGCACCACCGTGGCTTCCGCCGACATCGGGCTCATCGAGCGCAGCTTCTTGAGCTCGGCCATCGCCTTTTCGCGCGCTTCCTTGCTCAGCTTGGTCTTGCGGATGCGCTGCTCGAGCTCGTTCATCTCGTCGCGGCCTTCTTCGCCTTCGCCGAGCTCCTTCTGAATCGCCTTGAGCTGTTCGTTGAGATAGTACTCGCGCTGGGTCTTCTCCATCTGGCGCTTGACGCGCGAGCGGATCTTGCGCTCGACCTGGAGCACACCGATTTCGCCCTCGATCAGCGACAGCACCTTTTCCAGCCGCTCGGCCGTGTTCAAGGTCTCGAGCAGGGCCTGGCGGTCGGCGATCTTCACCGACAGATGCGAGGAGACGATATCGGCGAGCTTGGCCGGCTCGTCGATCTGGGCGACGGAGGCCAGCGTCTCGGCCGGCACCTTCTTGTTGAGCTTGATGTATTGCTCGAAATTGGTCTTGACCGTGCGGATCAGCGCCTCGGTCTCGCGGCTCTCGCCCACGTTCTCCGGGATGCGCTCGATGTTGGCCTGGAAGAAGTCGCTGCGCGGCAGGAAGCTTGCCACGCGGGCGCGCGACTTGCCCTCGACCAGCACGCGCACGGTCTGGTCGGGCAGCTTGAGGAGCTGAAGCACCGTGGCCAGCGTGCCGACCTGGTGCAGACCCTCGGTCGTGGGGTCGTCCTCGGCGGCGTTTTTCTGGGTGAGAAGCAGGATCTGCTTCTCCTCGGCCATCACCTCTTCGAGGGCGCGTACCGATTTTTCGCGGCCGACGAACAGCGGCACGATCATATGCGGGAACACCACGATGTCGCGGAGCGGCAGCACGGCCGCCACAGGTCCGGGGTCGCCCTTCGAGATACTCACGAGATCCGTCATTTGTTCTCCTGTCCGGCCGTCTTCGGGCCGGTTCCTTGTAAAAGCATCATACCCGGCTTTGGCGTATGAAACTTTGATTCAAGCCGCCCAAATGGGCCGACTCCGTCGCAGAAAAGTGGGGCGCCGCCTGGCCCGTTTCAAGGCTTTGTAGCCATCCGGCGGTTTTCCGCCAGATTTTGAGACTTCATGGACGCGGATTTATGGAACCCGGCCGTAGACCGCCCCAGCTAGAGCAATGGCATGGGCCGATCATTCGCGGGTGGACGCTAGCTCGCCGTCTGTTCGCGCATGCCCTTGTCGGAGTAGGTGTAGAGCGGGCGGGCGCGGCCGTCGACGACATCGGCCGTGATCACCACTTCCTGCACGCCGTTCAGCGTCGGCAGCTCGAACATGGTCTCCAGCAGGATGTTCTCCATGATCGAGCGAAGGCCCCGCGCCCCGGTTCGCCGCGCGATGGCCCTGCGGGCGATGGCGTGCAGCGCCTCGTCTTGGAAGCGCAGCTTGACGTTCTCCATTTCGAACATCCGCTGATACTGCTTGGCGAGCGCATTCTTGGGCCGGGTCAGGATCTCGATCAGCGCCGCTTCCTGGAGATCGCCCAAGGTGGCGAGCACCGGCAGGCGGCCGATGAATTCCGGGATCAGGCCGAATTTGAGCAGATCCTCGGGCTCGACCTCGCGAAGTACTTCGCCCGTGCCGCGCTCGTCCGGCGCGCGCACCGTGGCGCCAAAGCCCATCGAGGTGCCGCTGGTCCTGGCCGAGATGATCTTCTCCAGCCCGGCGAACGCACCGCCGCAGATGAAGAGGATGTTGGTGGTGTCGACCTGGAGGAATTCCTGCTGCGGGTGCTTGCGGCCTCCCTGCGGGGGGACGCTCGCGACCGTGCCTTCCATGATCTTGAGCAGGGCCTGCTGCACGCCCTCGCCCGAGACGTCGCGGGTGATCGAGGGGTTGTCCGACTTACGGCTGATCTTGTCGACCTCGTCGATATAGACGATGCCGCGCTGCGCCCGCTCGACATTGTAGTCGGCGTTCTGCAGCAGCTTGAGGATGATGTTTTCGACGTCCTCGCCGACATAGCCGGCCTCGGTCAGCGTCGTGGCGTCCGCCATGGTGAACGGCACGTCGAGGATGCGCGCCAAGGTTTGCGCCAGCAAGGTCTTGCCGCAGCCCGTGGGGCCGATCAGCATGATGTTGGACTTGGCGAGCTCGACGTCCTGGTTTTTGCCGGTGGCGTTGATGCGCTTGTAGTGGTTGTGGACCGCGACCGAGAGCACCTTCTTGGCGTGGCCCTGGCCGACGACGTAATCGTCGAGGACCTTGAAGATCTCCTGCGGGCTGGGGACGCCCTCCTTGGACTTCATGAAGGAGGTCTTGTTCTCCTCGCGGATGATCTCCATGCACAATTCTACGCATTCATCGCAGATGAATACGGTCGGCCCCGCAATCAGCTTGCGGACCTCGTGCTGGCTCTTCCCGCAGAACGAGCAGTAGAGCGTATTCTTCGACTCGCCGCCGCCCGCCTTACTCATAGGCTCTCCCGGGCGTGAGCCCGTCCCTGAAACACCGCATTGACCCAATCCGCTACCGGCACTGCGCACTGCATGAAACGCGCCATGCCTTCCGGGTTGCCTCCGGATTCATTCGACCACGTTAGCGCCGGGCGGATCAAGATTTGTTTAATCCGCGGAAAACCGGCCTTTTTGCGCGAAAACGGAGCCATCGTCAGGGTCGCGCATCCGAGATTTCCGGCCGCCGTTCCATCACCGTGTCGATCAGGCCGAACGCCTTGGCTTCCTCCGAGGTCATATAGGTATCTCGATCGAGCGCCTTTTCCACCGCCGCCACCGGCTGGCCGGTGTGCTTGGCGTAGATTTCGTTCAGCCGCTTCTTGAGCTTGACGATCTCCTGGGCGTGGCGGGCGATATCGGCCGCCTGGCCGTAATAAGATGCCGAGGGCTGGTGCACCAGGATGCGCGAATTGGGCAGGCAGTAGCGCTCGCCCTTCTTGCCCGAGCAGAGCAGCAGCGATGCCGCCGAGGCCGCCTGGCCCACGCAATAGGTCTGCACCGCGGGGCGGATGTACTGCATGGTGTCGTAGATCGCGAGCCCCGCCGTGACGATGCCGCCCGGCGAGTTGATGTACATCGAGATCTCTTTCTTGGGGTTCTCGGCCTCCAGGAAAAGAAGCTGCGCCGTGATCAGGCTGGCGCCGTAGTCCTCGATGGGGCCGGTGACGAACAGCACGCGCTCCTTCAGGAGCCGCGAATAGATGTCATAGGCGCGCTCGCCGCGGGCGGTCTGCTCGACCACCATCGGCACCAGCGTATTCATGTAGACGTCGCGCGGATCCTTCATCGATTTCCCTGATTCGTTGCAAAAGAGACTAGGACGCCGCCGCGCCCTGTCAACGCCATATAGGGTTTTGGCGGCGGCAATACGACCTTGCACGGCGCGAGGTTATTCGGCCGCGAGCCGATTTGGGCGAGATCGCAGCGCGTCTGCGTCCGAAGCGTCGACGCAGCGCCAGCCGCGGTCAGCTGCTGAGCTTCTCCGCCGCCTCGTCCGGGTCCATGAACAGGGTCTCGCGGTCAACCTTGCGCTCGCTGACGTCGGCCAGTTCGGCGATGAAGTCGACGACCTTGTCCTCGAAGATCGGCGCGCGGATCTCGGCCTGGGCGCGCGGGTCCTTGGAATAGAATTCGAAGACCTGCTGCTCCTGACCGGGGAACTGGCGCGCGCGCTGCGCGATCGCACGCTGGAGCTCGTCCGGCGCCACGGTGAGGCCGTTCTGCTCCCCCAGCCGCGCCAGCACCAGGCCGAGGCGCACCCGACGCTCGGCGATGGCACGGTATTCCTGGCGAAGCTCTTCTTCGCTCTTGCCCTCGTCGGCGAAGGTCTTGCCTTCGCGCTTGAGCTCGGCTTCGACCTGGCTCCAGATGCCGTTGAACTCGCCCTCCACCATCGCGGGCGGCAACGGGAACGAGTGGCGCTCGTCGAGCGCATCCAGGATGCGGCGCTTCAGGTGCGTGCGGCTGGCGCGGGCGAAGTCCTGCTTCACCTGTTCGCGCACGCGATCCTTGAGCACGCCCAGCGATTCCAATCCGAGCCGCTTGGCAAGCTCGTCGTCGATCGCGATCGGGTCGGGCGCCTTGACCTCCTTCACCGTCACGGTGAAGACGGCGTCCTTTCCGGCGAGCGATTCCTGCGCATACTCTTCCGGGAACTTGACCTTCACCTCGCGCGTCTCGCCGGGCTTGGCGCCCACGAGCTGCTCTTCAAAACCCGGGATGAGCTGGTTGGAGCCGAGCGTCAGGTTGAAGTTGTCGGCCTTCCCGCCTGGGAATTCCTCGCCGTCGACGCGGCCGATGAAATCGATCGTGACCAGATCTTCGTTCTCGGCCGCTCCCTCGCCGCCGCGGGGCGAATGGGTTCGGGTCTGTTCGGCCAGTCGGCGCAGGGCTTCGTCGACGTCGGCGTCGGTGACCTCGGCGCTGAGCCGCTCGATCTTGAGCTTCGACACATCCGTCAGCTCGAACTCCGGCATCAGGTCGACCTTGATGGTGAATTCGAGATCGGCCTTGCCGTCGACGACCTGCTCGAGCTCGCCCACCGGCTCGACCTGCGGCGCGAAAGCGGGCTTCAGGGAATTGTCCTCGATCGCCTTCTTGCTGGCCTCGTTGACGACCTGCTCGACGACCTCGCCCATCATCGACTTGCCGAACTGCTTCTTGAGGAACGACACCGGGGCCTTGCCGGGCCTGAAGCCCTTTAAGTGCATCTTGGGCTTCATCTCTTCCAGGCGCGCGGTGACCTTGGCGTCGAGGTCGCCCTGCGGCACCACAATTCTGTATTCCCGGCGCAAGCCTTCGGAGACGGTCTCGGTGATCTGCATGTGCTCGGTCCTTAAGAACAAATGAGACTGGCTTGCCGAGCCGTAGCCCGGGGACGCCAGTCCGCCTTCGCCCTTCGGGCTTCGGCGCGACAGCCTTCTCCCGCTCCGCGGGCGAAGGCTGGTGCGGGCGGAGGGACTTGAACCCCCACGACTTGCGTCACTGGAACCTAAATCCAGCGCGTCTACCGGTTCCGCCACGCCCGCCGCAGAGGGCTCCGGACCGCATGTCGGCCGGAAGGGCGCCCCTATAACAGGGGATTTGGGCGTGGGAAAGGGCCGCTCGCGGGCTCCCCGTTTCTGTGAGGCAAGCTTCGCCGAAGCCGCACGCGCGGCACCTTCCGCCGTGATCAGCCCCCTTCCGGAGCTGCACTTACGGGCGGGCTGGCGGATGACGTGCTGTTCGGGGTGTCGCTCGTGTTTGCTGGTTGGTTCGTTGCGCCCGGATCCGATGCCGATGGAGACCCTGCCGCTTGAGGCGCCGTCGTGTCGGTTGTCGCCGTTGAGGCGGAGGTGCCCGCGGAAACCGCAGCGGCAACGGGCGGCGGATTGGGGGGCAGCGGCGGCGACGGGCTGAGCAGCCAACCCACGATCTGGATGCCATCGTGCGAAATCGTGTTGTTGACGACCGTCGAGTCGAAATTGAATGGCCCGAACTGAACGGAATTTTCCAGCGCTGAAATGTCTTCCGCCGACCAGTTGGCCTGAATGCGGAGATTCTTGATGGCGACGAACGCAACCGGGATCGCCGGCAAGCCGTGGCCGTCGTCGGCCGACAGCGTGCCCTTGTCCTGCCCAGGGATGTACCAATGGGTATTGTTGATGAACCCCTGGTGCAGCCACGCCCGGTTGATCGTCACCAGGCAGTAATCGAAGCCGATCGTTACGCTGGTGCTGGTCACCGGCGCCGTCGGGGCGGAATGAGATAGCGCGGACTGCACCTCGATGCGCTGCTGCACCGGAAGGTGCGAAACCTGCTGCATCAGTTGAAAGCGCGGGGGTGGCGGCTGCTGCGGCTGAACCTGCGGCGGGGGCGCCGGCGGCGGAATCGGCAACCGTGCTCCGGGCCTGAACGCGAAGCGGCCTGCAAGCTGGGGCGCGGCCGGTGGCGGACGCTGTGGGATCGTGGTCAGGATCATCGGCCGGAGCGCGCTCAAGGTCGCCATGTTGAGCCTGGGCGTAGGCGCGGCTGCGGGAGCGATGGCGGCGCGAATTGGCGCGGCGACGGGCGCCGCCACAGGCTGCATCAAGGGCTGCAGCACGCTCATCACGCGGTCATCGTCGGAGCGCAATTTGAAGACCAGCCCGGTACCCGGCGCCGGTGTCTTTGCCTGCGCATCGTCGATCTTGAAGCTCTGCGAAATCCAAATGTCATTCGCACCTTTGTCCCACCAGCGCGCCGGCAGCGCCGTCGACAGCAGGTATTGCGCCCCGGGACCGGCCAGGATCGAAGCTGCCCTGTTCTTCTGCAGACGTCCGATCGCGTCGCTCTTCATTTGATTGAAGGCGTCGATCAGGGCTTGACCATCTTCCGCCGAGACCCCCGCTGAGCTGAGCGGCAACGAAGGACCGACGATTTCGTCGCGATAGAGATCGCTTGCCAGGGCCGCGGCGAACCAGACATTGCGCCCGTCCGGATCGCGTTTGACGATCTTATCCACGATGCCGGAGAATATCTCCTGCGCGACCGTCGCGGACGGGCCGGCCTCCGGCTGCACGGGTGAGAGGAAATCGCTGTCGACGAAGCTGACCGGCGCATGCGAGAAGCGAAAGTCTGCCGTCCCGGAGCCCGCACCGCCGGCGAACTTGGCCTGGAAAAACGTGTTGAACGGCTGAAAAATCGAGTCGAGCGACAGCGCCATGGGGCGATGGCCTCCCTTGTGGCTTTACCGCGACGGCGCCGGGCCGCTCAAGTCTTGCTCGCCGGCGCCGTGGTTGTCGTCGTGGACGCCTTCTGCTCGAACTCGCTGGAATCGTGCTGGGGACAGGCAGGATTGATCGTCGACACATAGCCGATGAGCTGGATGCCCGGGATGTGCAGCTCTTCGCCATCGTCCTCGCATTGGAAGTCGCGGCTCTGCTTGCCGGCGCTGTATTTCGCGCTGGCGGTGAAGCAGAACACGCCCACCGAAGCCGATGCCGAAGTCGACTCTTTGTGCGCCTGCCACTGGGATTTCCAGTCGTCCCAGGAGATGTAGACGTCCTTGACCAGGATCAGGCTGGTGACGATCGACGGCAGGAAGGTGGGCTCGATGTTGCCGGCCGCGAGCTCCTGCGCCATTTTGCCGGTCGAGATGCAGTTCTTCTTGTAATCGCCCACCAGGAACCAGTTGCTCAGATTGAGCAGCGAGGTGTCCAGCCAGGGCCGCTTGATGTCGACGCTGCAGTAGTTGAAGCGGATCTTCATGTTCTTGACGGAGGCGTTCGCGTTCGCCTGCTGGCTCGAATGGTCGAAGCTCGCGCTCGCTGACCACAGGCCGGCATTCACGCCGGCACTTCCGCTATAGGAGGTTTGGGAGGCCTGATAATGGCTCTCGGACTCGAAATCGTGACTCGAGTACTCGGTCCAGCCGTCGTCGTTGTCGACGTCGTACCAGGTCGCCGGGCTGAGCAGGGTGTACGGGATCTGGCCGATGCCCATGAATTCGAGCAGGCTGTTCTGGTACTTCTTCTTGGCGCGCGCGATCAGGATGATGGCCGGGTCCGTTCCCACGGCGGCCAGGGTGGCGATCGCTTTTTCGATGTCCGTCTTGAAGCCCAGGGAGTTCCAACGGTCCCAGGCCTCGTCGACATCGTCCTGATAGACGACGCCCTGGACGGGGAAGGCCTGCAATTTCATCGGATCGGTGAAGGCGTCGGCATAGGCTTTGTTGAGCGCCTTCACCTTGCTCTTCCACTCGTCCTCGTACTGCATATAAGCCTGGTAATGCGTCGTGGGATCGCCATTGGCATCGACCAGCTTCGCCGTCGCGGCGGCATAGGACGCCTTCATTTGGTCGTTGAGTTCCATGGTCGGCGGGATGCCGTTGGAACCGTTGATGATGGCGAACCAGGAATCGCTCACCTTGCTCGATCCCGGCATGACGGCGTAATCGTTGTTCATCTTCAGTTTGTCGTCGACCAGCAGGAACATGTTGAGGTAGTTCTGCTGCGATTTCGCGATGTTCGCGGAATAGATTTGAGCGGGGGTCAGTCCGCCGCTCGCGGACGGAGACTTCGCGTCCTTGGGATCGACCGGATCGGTCTTGGGCGCGTCTCCCTGCAGGCTCGAGCCGGAGGGCGTGTAGGGATTGGAGAAATCGTCCTTGTGGATGGGCAGGCCGATGCTGCGGAAGGCGCAGTAGTAACCTTCCTGCATCTTGTTGGACTGCGGGTCGAGGCCCACAGCCTTCATTTCGAGGTCGCGAAAAATCTTGAAGACGTCCTGCGCCATGGCAATTTTCCCTTCGCCTGAATCACGCCCCTGGAATTGCGCCCTTCGTGTTTTGATCGAAGCAGGTTATACACTTCTTAGGGGCGAAGATCGCGTGTAAATAGCATGGATCGCAATTCGCCGAAAGCTAGCGGCAGGGAAAATACCGGCGGCCTGTCGTTTTCTCACGCGACTGAGGCGCTTCCTCTGAATTGATTGGAGAAAGTTGCTCGACAGAACGGCGAAGGCGAAATCACTGCGCCGCGAATTCCCGCTCGAAGTCGCGCATGAACAGTGCCGTGTCCCAGAAGCGGCCGAATTTCCGCCCGACTTCACTGTACGTACCGACCAGCTCGAAACCCATCGCCCTGTGCAGCGCGACTGAGGCGTCGTTCGGCACCGTCACGCCGGCGAAGACCCGGTGGATGTCCTCGCCGCGCAGAGCTTCGAACAAGGTCTCGTACAGCCGGCGTCCCAGTCCGCGGCCGGCCGCGGCGGGCGCGAGGTAAATGCTGCTCTCGATCGTGGTCTCGTAGGCCTGCTTGTCCTTGAAGCGCGCCGAGCACGCCCAGCCCACCGCTTGTCCGGCCTCCTCGGCCACGAAGCAGCGATAGCGTCCGGTCTGCGAGAACTGCGCGAACCATTCCTGGCGCTGCGCAAGGGTCCTGGGCTCGATGTCGAAGGTTACCGGCGTGGTGAGGATGTAGTGGTTGTAGATGTCGAGCAGCGCCGGAAGGTCAGACGCTCTGGCGGGGCGGATTGTGGGTGGATTCATCGGCAAGGTCCTTCAAGCGGCGCAGGACAGCCGGAAGCGCGTCCGGCAGATCCTCCGCGATCAATCCGGGCCCGAACCGTGACGCTGCCTCCCCGTGCAGCCAGGCGGCCATGGCGGCCGCTCTTGTGGAATCGACGTGCTGCGCCATCAGACCACCGATCAGGCCGGCGAGTACATCGCCCGAACCGGCGGTCGCCAATGCTGCGGGCGCATTGCTGTTGACGACCGCCCGGCCGGAGGGATCGGCCACGACCGTGTCTGGCCCCTTCAACAGCACGGTGCAGCCGGCACGCGCGGCGGCCGTTCGCGCCGCTTCGACCTTATTGTCAGAATTGGCGAGTAACCCCGGGAAAATCCTGTCGAATTCGCCTTCATGCGGGGTCAGAGCGCATGGCGCCCGAAGCAGCGCCAACATCACCTCCGGATTGTCCTGGAAAGAGGTCAGCGCGTCCGCATCCAGCACAATCGCGGCAGGTGAACCGAGCACGGCGCCCACGTTCGCGCGCGTGTCTTCGCCCACACCGCAGCCCGGCCCGATCACCACCGCGTTGAGGCGCCGGTCGCCCAGCAGCCGGGCCAGCGCGGCCGCACCATCGAACGGCTTGACCATGATTGCCGTGAGCGCCGCCGCATTCACGGGCACCGCGTCGGGCGGGCTCGCGACGCTCACCAGCCCTGCCCCCACCCGAAGAGCGCCGCGCGCCGCCAGCCGTGCCGCGCCCGTCGCATGCGCGGGCCCACTGACGACGAGGCAATGCCCGCGGGCATATTTGTGCGCACCGGCCTCGGGCCAAGGGTAGGACCACAGTGCCGGCGAGTTCTCGAACAGTGTCGCCGCGCTTGCCGCTTCGTCGGCGATGCCGATATCGGCGACGACGACCTCGCCACAGAACTCCCGGCCGGGCATCAGCAGATGGGCCGGCTTCTTGCGGAAGAATGTGACGGTCAGATCGGCGTGAACGATGGCATCGTCCAACCCGCGCCCGCGATCACCGTGAAGACCGCTGGGCACGTCGACCGCAACAACGGGGACACGGCGCTGCAGCGTGTCGCGTGCAAAGCGCGCAGCCTCTCCGGTGAGCGGCTTCGACAGACCGGCGCCGAACAGCGCGTCGACATAGAGCTCTGCGTCGGGCGTTTCCTGAAGCGTCTGCACCGGGCCGGTCCAGCGTGCCGCCATCGCGGCGGCGTCTCCCTTGAGATTCGCGCGCTCGCCCAGCGCCGCTGCGGTCACCGCCCAGCCGCGCTCGCGCAGCACGCGCGCAACCACATAGCCGTCGCCGCCATTGCCGCCCGGGCCGCACAGCACCGCGATGGGCCGCGGCGACCAGCGCTTGCAGATCTCCTCCGCCACCGCGCGCCCGGCGTTTTCCATCAACGTCAGCGATGCCACGCCATGGGCCTGCGCATAGCGGTCCGCCTCGTAGCTCTGCGCGACGGTGAGGACTTCGTTGGGCATCAATACCCCGCCGGCACCTTGTCGAAATGCGGATCGGCGGCTTCGTAGGCGGCGCTGGCCGCAAGCACGCCCTCGTCGTCGAACATGCGGCCGACGATCTGCAGCCCCACAGGTAGGCCCTCGCGAGTGAAGCCGCAGTTGATGCTGGCCGCCGGCTGCTGGGTCAGATTGAAGGGGAAGCTGAACGGCGTCCATTGCATCCAGGCGCGCCCGTCGTCGCCCATCGGCGACAATTGTCCGGTGTCGAAGGCGACGGTCGCGGTCGTGGGCGTCAGGATGAAGTCGGTGCCTTCCATGAACTGGCGCATTTTCGAGCCGTAGGCGCCGCGCCGCGCATTGGCGCTGAGGAATTTCACCAGGGGGATCTTCGTCCCCTCCTCCGCCATCTGGGCCAGCCCGGGATCGAGCAGCGCTTTCTTTTCCGCCGGCAGGTCGCCGAGAAGATATCCCGCCCCGGCCCACCACAGCGTCTGGAAGATCTCCGAGGGATCGTCCGTGGACGGATCGACTTGTTCGACGACCGCGCCTAGGCTTTCAAATCGCCGTGCGGCGGCGGCGGCGAGCGCCTCGACCTCGGGCAGCACCTTCGGCGCGTAGCCGAGCCGCGGCGAAAAAGCGATGCGCTTGCCCTTCACGCCTTCGGCCAGCCTCGCCGTGTAGTCCGCGCTGCGGCCTGGGACGGCGAACCAGTCGCGCGCGTCCGGGCCGGCGATGACGTTCAGCAGCATCGTTGCATCGCGCACGGTCCGGCTCATCGGGCCGACATGGGCGACCGTGCCGAAGGGCGAGAGCGGATAGGCCGGCACTCGCCCGAAGCTGGGCTTCAGGCCGTAGGTCGCGGTGAAGCTCGCCGGGATTCGGATGGAGCCGCCGCCGTCGGTGCCGAGCGCGAGCGGCGCAAAGCGCGCCGCCAGCGCCGCCGAGGATCCGCCGGAGGAGCCGCCTGGAGTCTTGGCCCCGTTCCAGGGATTGCGCGTGATGCCGGTGAGCGGGCTGTCGGTCGAGCCCTTCCAGCCGAATTCTGGTGTCGTGGTCTTGCCGAGCAGCACCGCGCCCGCCTCGCGCAACCGCGCCACCGCCGGGGCATCCTCCGTCCACGGACCGTTGGGGTCGACGGTCCGCGATCCGCGCCGCGTCGCCCAGCCTTTCGTGAGCAGAAGATCCTTCACCGCCACCGGCACGCCGTCCAGCGGCGACAGCGGCTCGCCTTCCAGCCAGCGTTGTTCGGACTTCTCTGCCTGGCGCATCGTTTCCGGCGCATCGATCAGGCAGAAGGCGTTGATCTCGGCATCGAGCGCCTCGATGCGGCCAAGCAGTGCCTCCGTGACCTCGACGGGGGATAAATCTTTCGATGCATAGGCCGCTGAGAGTTCGGCGGCGGTCATCGTGTGCGGTTCGCTCATCGTTCAATTCACTTTCGTCAATGAAGCTTCGGCGCCGCGCTCGACCAGGCGCAAGGCCGCGCCGCCGGTCTCGAACACCGTCACCGAGCAATTGTCCGGCGAAAACACGACCAGGCGATCGTCATCCGTCGCCGCGCCGGCAAGGACGTTGATGGCGATGAAATGCGAGAAGATCACGCAGTCGTCGTGCTTTGCAACCGCGGCCGCGATGCAGGCCTCACGCCATTGCGCGAGCTCGCGCGGAACATCGCGCCAGGTGCCCGCCATTAGCGTGCGCAGCCACACCACACGCTCTTCGAGCGTCATGCCTTTGGGTGACGGAATCTCGGCCACCGCGTCTTCAATGACCGGTGGCCTGTTCCAAAGAGCGGCCAGCGGTGCCGCGGTTTGCCGCGTGCGGCGCAAGGGGCTCGAGAAGATCGGCAGAGGTCCCAGGGGCGCAAGCTTTGCGGCCACGGCCTCGGCCTGGGAGCGGCCGAGCGCGTCGAGAGCCGGGTCCATCGCTTCCCCGAACCCCGCTTCCGCCCGTCCGTGGCGCACCATGTAGAGTCGGCTCACCATGGCAAGCCGCAAAGGTCTATGACGCCGCCGCGCGGCGCCGCTTCGAGAGGAAGGATCATCGCGGGGATGATATCGAAGACCATCGGTCCACCCGGTTGCGTGCAGCGGACTTTGCCCGGAAATGCGAGCCAGCCCAACGTCCCATAGAAGCCCACATTGTGTTCTTCGCAAAACAGCAAGCCGAAATCGACGCCTTCCTCGCGCATGACCTGGGCGGCCCTCTTCATCGCCGCGCTCGCATGACCGCGGCGGCGCGCATCGGCCGCCGTCATCACGCCGCCGACGCCGCAGATGCGGACCTTGCGGCCGTCGACGAGACCATCGCGGAAAAACAGACCCGCATGGCACAAGACCCGGCCGCTTTCGCGGACGAGGACGCGCCGGTCGGCATGCGCCCAAACAACGTCCCGCCAAGGAAGTGTTGCCATCACCTCGGGCGGATACACCTCGCGATCGAGCGGCTCCGCCAGGGGCCAGGCTGAATCACCGTCTAAGACCTCGATACGCATTATCGTTCAGGCAAACCGAAAGAGGTTTGTCGGTCCTGTCGTCACGTCGCCCACTCGCCCCAGCATGTCCTCTTGCATCATGCGGTCGAGGCTCGCATCGTCGTCCGGCGTGTGCGCCAGGAAGCGGCGATCCTCCGCGTCGCGGCCTACGACGATGCCGAAGCGCTTGCTCTTGCGGTCGGTGACCACGGTATAGGTCTCGACTCTCGCTGGGCCGGACGCCTGTTCGACGAATGCGGGATGCGCCATCGCGTCGATGCCCTGCTGATAGGATTTCGGGTCGTCGCGCTCCCACCGACCAGGTTTCGGCTTCGTGGAATAGATGCCGGCGGAATGCTTGGTCACGTACCAGCCGTTGCCGGTGCACAGTCCGAACGCGCCGGGCCTGGCGCGCAATCTTTCCATCATCGTCACGATCGCGTGCATGACGTAGTCGTTGCCGGCGCCGCCGAAATAGGGAAGTCCGCCGGTCACCGTCAGCCCGCGCGGATCGTCGGTCGCGATGCCGAGCTCGGCGCAGCCAATCTGCACCGCGCTCGGAAAACAGGAATAGAGATCAATGACGGCGAGATCCGCCGCCCCGATCGCCGCCATGCCGAAAGCGCGTCGGCCGATTTCGCGTATGGCCGGCGAGGAGTGATAATTCACCCGCTCGCCGACATGCCAGATGTCGTTGGCGTCGGCACAGCCATGGAGGTAGACCCACTTCGATTCCGCGATGCCGAGCTCTCTCGCCTTCGCTACACTCGTCATCAGCACCGCGGCCGCCTGATCGACTTCGATCACCGCATTGAGATACTTCGTATACGGATAGCCGACGAAGCGGTTCTTTTCCGACGGCGTGGAGATCTCATCCGGCGTGCGATACATCGGAAACCAGGCATGCGGATTTTCCGACGCGACCTTGGAGAACGGTGAGAAGAATTCTCCCAGCCATTTCAGGTGCTGCTCCGGCGTGCGGCCGGCCTTGCCGCGCAACGCATTCTCGAACAGCGGATAGACATTGACCGGGAAATGCAGCCCGTAGCGCCGTTCGTACTCGCTGGTGCCCGCGCGCTGATCGCCGATCTCCTCGGGATCGCTGCCCGGATCATGGTCGGGCCCGTTCGCCCAGCCGAGATCGACGCCCTGCTTCATCGCGCCCAGCAGGGTCGCGATGTATTCGGCGCCGGCCAGCAGCGCGATCTCGCACTCGCCGCGCGCGATTTCTTCCGCGGTGCGGTTGACCAGCCATTGCGGCGTGTTGCCGCCCGTCGCCGTGTAGAAGATGCGCCGTGCCGACACGTCCAAGCGCTTGGCTAGCGACAGCGGCGGATTGCGAAACATCCGTTTGGGCAGACGTCCCTGATCGCCCGGGGAGTCGGCCGTGAATCGCACCACCGCGACCGTGTCGGCCTGCGGCGCGATGCCGGCATCCGCGAAGGCTCCTCGCGACGCCCGCGCCAGCATGTCGATCGGCGACAGGCTTTGCGCGAGCTTGCCCTCGCGCGCCGTGCGTTGCGTGAACTGCGCGCCGCCGACGAGGATGGGCATGCGCGGATCGATGTTGCTCATGGCGGCATTTAGCCGGATAGTGGCGCCGCACTAAAGGGGGAACGCCCATGAAAACCTTGGCACTTGCCGTAGCGGTATGCGCAGCCCTCGTCTCGGGAGGGGCGGTGGCCGAAGATGCCGCGATGGCGCCGGTCAATCAGTTCATCGACGGGCTCAATGCGGGCAACGTCAAGCAGGCCGCGGCCGCGCACATGCCGGGCAGCCCGATCATCGACGAATTTGCGCCGCATCACTGGAACGGTTTCGGCCCCTGGCTCAAGGGCTTCATGGCCGACAGCAAGGCGAACAAAGTGACGGATGTGCACGTCACCCTGCAGCCGGCGACGACCAGCACGGTCGGCGCGAAATACGCCTATGAAGTCGTGCCCAACACGATCACCGCCAAGATCGACGGCAAGGCGAACGAGGAGAAGGGCATCTTCACTTTCGCGCTGGTCAAGACCGCCCACGGATGGCGCATCGCCAGCTGGGCGTGGGCGAAGCAATAGCACAGCTAGCAGAAAAACTTCCCCAACCGCGCCACCGCCTCTTCGATCACCGCGCGCTGCTTGCAGAAGGCGAAGCGGACCAGGTTGTCGGGTTTGCCGTCGAAGAAGAAGACGCTGAGCGGAATGAGCGCGACGCCGGCCTCGCGCACCAGGCGCTCGCAGAAGGCGCGGTCGGGCTCGTTGCTGAGCGCGGAGATGTCGGCGGTGAGGAAGTAGGAACCCTCGCAGGACAAGGGCTGAAATCCGAGCTTCACGATCGCGTCGCGCAGCAGGTCGCGGTTGGCCTCGAACCTGCGCGTCAGGTTCAGCGTGAACTCCATCTCGTGTTCCAGCGCATGCGCGATGCCGAGCTGGAGGGCCGGCGCGGTGGTGAAGGTGATGAACTGGTGCGCGTTTGCGACGACGCGGATCAATTCCTTCGGCCCCGTCACCCAGCCGATCTTCCAGCCGGTGAGCGAAAACATCTTGCCCGCCGAACCGATGCGCAGGCAGCGCTCGAACATCCCCGGCAACGATGCGAGCGGCACATGCGCGCGGCCGTCGAAGACCAGATGCTCATAGACCTCGTCGCAGATCGCCACCGCATCGTGCTCGCGCAGCACGCGCGCCAGGCCGTCCAGCTCCGCGCGGTCGAAGACGCGGCCGATCGGATTGAGCGGCGAATTGACCAGCACGGCGCGCGTCTTCTCCGTGAAGGCCGCGCGCAGGGCGGTTTCGTCGAGCCGCCAACCGGGCGCCGCCAGCTTCACCACGCGCACGCGCGCGCCCATCGCTTCCACGATAGGGCGATAGGAATCGTAGGACGGTTCGATCAGCACGACTTCGCCGCCCTCGCCCGCGATCGCCATGATCGACGCGGTCAGCGCTTCGGTCGCGCCGGACGTCACAACGATGTCTGTCTCGGGATCGAGATCGAAGCCGTAGAAGCGCTTGGCGTGCCGCGCCAGCGCCTGGCGCAACTCGATGCGGCCGCGCATCGGCGGATACTGGTTGGGGCCCTCGACAAGCGCCTGCGCCGCGGCCTCGCGAACGGCGAGTGGGCCGTCCTCGTCCGGAAACCCCTGCCCCAGATTGACCGCGCCATGCTGGACAGCCAGCGCGGACATGTGGGTGAAGATGGTGGTGGGGAGGTCGGCGAAGACGGGATTGGCCATGTCTCGTTGCACATTCCCTGGGCTGGATGGTCAAAGTTTGGGCAGCGCGCCCTGGGCCTGCGCCATCGCATGCCCAGAATCCTGTGGTCAAACCGGCCGGGATGCGCTTGCCGGCTGCATTTCCGCCTGCCGGCAGGTGTAAACCCACGCCCAGGAGATTGCCATGAAGAAGATCGAAGCCATCATCAAGCCGTTCAAGCTCGACGAGGTCCGCGAGGCGCTGCAGGCGGTGGGCGTGCAGGGCATCACCGTGATCGAGGCCAAGGGATTCGGCCGCCAGAAGGGCCACACCGAACTCTATCGCGGCGCCGAATACGTTGTCGACTTTTTGCCGAAGGTGAAGGTGGAAGTCGTCGTCCCCAAGGAGCGGCTCGAGGCTTGCCTCGAGGCGATCCAGAAAGCGGCACGCACCGGGCGCATCGGCGACGGCAAGATCTTCGTCATGGATGTCGAGGAAGCCATCCGCATCCGCACCGGCGAGACCGGCACGGACGCCATCTGACAACGAGACCCAAGGGAAGACACCAATGGCCGAGAAGAAAGACGCGAACTACGTCCTCAAGACCATCAAGGACAAGGAGGTCAAGTTCGTCGACCTCCGTTTCACCGACCCGCGCGGCAAGTGGCAGCACGTCACCTTCGACCTGTCGCTGGTGGATGACGATTTCCTGACCAACGGCACGATGTTCGACGGCTCCTCGATTGCGGGTTGGAAGGCGATCAACGAGTCCGACATGACCCTGGTGCCGGATTGCGAGACTGCGGTGATCGATCCGTTCTTCGCGCAGACCACGCTGATCCTGACCTGCGACGTCGTCGAGCCCACCACCGGCCAGCGCTACAACCGCTGTCCGCGCTCCATCGCCAAGGCGGCGGAGAAATACATGGCCTCGGCCGGCGTCGGCGACACCTGCTATTTCGGGCCGGAAGCGGAATTCTTCATCTTCGACGACGTGCGTTTCGACACCCAGATGAACGGGGCGTTCTATCACATCGATTCGATGGAAGGCGCCTACAACACCGGCACCAAATACGAGAGCGGCAATCTCGGCCACCGTCCCGCGGTGAAGGGCGGCTATTTCCCGGTGCCGCCGGTCGATTCCGCGCAGGACATCCGCAGCGAGATGCTCGCCATCATGGGCGACATGGGCATCGCGCCCGAGAAACACCACCACGAAGTCGCAACCGCGCAGCACGAGCTTGGCTTCAAGTTCAACACGCTGACCAAGTGCGGCGACAACATGCAAATCTACAAATACGTCATCCATCAGGTCGCCGCGGCCTACGGCAAGACCGCGACCTTCATGCCCAAGCCGATCTATGGCGACAACGGCTCGGGCATGCATGTGCACCAGTCGATCTGGAAGGGCGGCAAGCCGCTGTTCGCGGGCTCGGGCTATGCCGATCTCTCCGACACCTGCCTCTATTACATCGGCGGCATCATCAAGCACGCCAAGGCGCTCAACGCGCTGACCAATCCGCTGACCAATTCCTACAAGCGGCTGATCCCCGGTTTCGAGGCGCCGGTGCTGCTCGCCTACTCCTCGCGCAACCGCTCGGCTTCGTGCCGCATCCCGTTCTCGGCGAGCCCGAAAGGCAAGCGCATCGAGGTGCGCTTCCCCGATGCCGGCGCCAATCCCTATCTCGCCTATGCCGGCCTGCTGATGGCCGGCCTCGACGGCATCGAGAACAAGATTCACCCCGGCGATCCGATGGACAAGGACCTTTACGCCCTGCCGCCCGAGGAGCTGAAGGAAGTGCCCACCGTGTGCGGCTCGCTGCGACAGGCGCTCGAATGCCTCGACCGCGACCGCGCCTTCCTCAAGAAAGGCGGCGTCTTCAGCGACGACTTCATCGACAGCTATCTCGAGTTGAAGATGGGCGAAGTCCACGCCTTCGAGCACACCCCGCATCCGATCGAGTTCAAGATGTACTATTCGGTGTGAGCAACAATCGTTTCATCGATACGAAGGGGCCGGGAGCTATCCCGGCCTCTCTTCTTTTTTTGTCGCCCAGTAGCAGCGGCGGTGAACTCGGAGTTCCTCAGGCGACTTGAAGCCCTAAATGCTCTTGCATCGGCGCGAAATCGCGATCGTCGTGCAAGAGCGAATGGCCGTGTTCGATGCAGAACGTGCCGATGATCAGGTCGGCGGTCTTGCGGACGGTGATGCCCAGCTCTCTCAGCTTGCGATAGTTGCGCACCGCTTTGGGGGCCAAATCTGCGTTCAGCAAGGGCACGACGGCGAATTGGCGCAATCCTCGCACTATCCGATCGGCATGAGCCTCGTTACGCGCGCCTTGCAGGACTTCCAGCAAGATCAAGTCGCCGATCAGAAGAGGCTCGCGCGCCGCGGCTTCCTGGAGTTTGACCGTTTCCGGTGTCGTTAGGCCCTGCAGCTGCGCAATCCACACAGAGCTGTCGACAAGGATCACCGGCGGCCCTGACGCATGTCGCCGAGATCACCTTCCCAGCCCAATCCTTTGATAGACGCCAGCGCCTTGATCTGGCGTCGAACCCTCACCAGCATCCGCAGCCCCTCTTCGACCGTGGCCTTCTTGGTGGTCAAGCCTGACGCGGCCATTGCGCGGGACAGCAGCAGGTCGTCAATCTCTATGTTCGTCCGCATCGGACACCATTGATGTGTATGCCAAAGGAAATATATACACATCGGTGCCGGCGCGCAAACGGCGCCCAACTCTGCCAACGGCATCGGCCCAGCCTGGGTGTAGGGCCTCCCCGAATTGACGGAGCCTTTGTCGGCCCTCGCCGAAATCCATCAAAACGTGATACACCATCCCTGCAACCTTTGGGCTGGGCGGTCATGGTGGCGGAGACGATTTCGCGGGCGGGCGCGGCGCCGTCGTTCCGCATCGACTGGCCGCCGGTGCGGCGCGAGCTGATCGGGCTCCTGCTCGTGGCGACCTTCGCGGCGACGGGGGCGGTGCTGCTCCTCCTCGTCACCGCCATCCAGTTCCAGAACGCACTCGAAGCGCCGGAATTCACTTCGTTGCAGATCTCCACCGGCTGGATCCGCCAGGACGTCTCCTATCTTGAAAATTATTGGCAAGAACGGAGCGCGATAAAAAATAAGCTTGCTGAGGCCGAGGCGCAGAAATTTGCTGTTGGACAACGAGGTGCCAAAATTCGCGCCGACATGTCTCGCACTGCCGAGGTGACGCGCAATTTCATAGATCTCAACGACACGGCCTACATTCTCCCGCCTCTGAAGCTGCACGCCTTTCCCACACCGTCGTCACCCCCTCCATTGCCGGCGATCGAGGAAGGCCGCGGCGCAAGCCAACTTCAGCGAAGCTCCAACAACCCGCAAGACACATCGGCTTCCCAGGCGCCGGCCGAAGGCGCTGCGTCAAATCCCTCTCCCGCCGCGGCTACCAAATATCAGGTGGCCATTCCGCCACCGATCTCATACGGCTTCGGCAACACCGTCGACGATTACTTCGACGCGTACTACGCAGAGCTCGCCGGCTCACAGAATGCGGATGCTGCGCGCAAGTCGCTCAATACCTTCAAGGTCGAGACATACAAACGCATGGAGCCTTATTTCGCAGCCAGGGCCCAATTCGAAGCCGATTCCAGCCAGATTCGGGGTCTGAACGTCGAAATTGCCGCGCTCGAATCCCAGGCCAAGCAACTCGACGACAAGTCGCAGGCCAAGGGCACGGCGCTCGCCGACGGCGCCTATTGGAGCCTGACCGAAGACTTCATGACCTTCAAATCGCTGGTGGGCGAGACCGCCTACAACATCATCGCCCTACCCCGGATGATGCTGGTGCTGCTGCTGTCCATCTTCATGGGCATCCTGGGCAGCCTGATCTACATCACCAGGGATTTCCAGCAGGACCCCGACCGTCGCGGGTTCTGGGGGATCGTCTTCCGCATCGGTCTGGGCGCCGGCGTCGCGTTCGCCCTGTTCTTCTTTGCTGCGGCAGGGATGCTGGCGATGGCGCAAACCAAGAGCGGCGCGCAGTCCGACATGAGCCCTTATCTCATCGCATTTCTTGGCATCACCGGCGGCTATCTCTCCGACCGCGTGACGCAATGGATGCGCGAAATGGGCGAGAGCGCCTTCAAGATTAAGGGCGACGGCCCGCCGGATCGCTGGGCGGTCGGGCTCGCCGAAGGGCTGAAGGCCAGTGGACTGGACGGCGTCGCCCTCGCCTCGTCGGCTGGCGTCACCGCGGCGGACGCGGACGCCTGGGTCGCGCTGACCAAACCCGTGCCGGGCGACAAACAAGGGCTCGTCGCGGCCTTCCTGCGCGAGCACCCGAGCAGGGTGTTCACGGACATCGCGCCGGGCTAAGCCGCCGCAGCGGCCATTTCGAACTTGTCGCGTTCGCCTTCGAGCGGCAGCACGACATAGGCGCAGCAGCCCTTGCCCGGTTCGCTCTCGAGCCAGGCGCGGCCGCCATGCAGCTCCGCGAGGCCGCGGATGAGCGCGAGGCCCAGGCCCGTTCCGCCGGCCTGACGATCGTAGCGGTTGTCGACCTGGCTGAAGGGGGTGAAGATCCGGTCCAGTTTCTCGCGCGGGATGCCGGGGCCGTTGTCCTGCACCGAGATCTGAAACCCGCCGCCGCGTGCCGCAGTGCCGAGCACCGTGATGCGGCCGCCCTCCGGCGTGAATTTGACCGCGTTGGAAACGAGATTGATCAGGATCTGCTTCAGTGCCCGCTCGTCGGCGAACAGCGGCGGCGCGGACATGTCGACGGAAATGTTCAGCTCCTGATGCTTTTCCCGCGCCTTCGCGCCCAACAGCTTCAGCGCCAGCTCGAACGTGCGCTGGGCTTCCAGCCGCTGCGGTTCGATCTCCATCTTGCCGGCCTCGATCTTGGCGACGTCGAGCAGATCGTTGATCAGGCTGAGCAGATGCGCGCCGGAGGAATGGATGTCGCCGGCATATTCCTTGTAGCGCGGCGAGCCCGTCGGACCGAAGCATTCCTGCGCGATGATTTCGGAAAAGCCGAGGATGGCGTTCAGCGGCGTGCGCAGCTCGTGGCTCATATTGGCGAGGAACGCGGTCTTGGAAGCGTTCGCGGTCTCCGCCTCGAAGCGTTTGCGCAGCGCGTCGTCGCGGGTCTCTTCGAGTTCGCGCGCCAAATCCTCGACCTGAAAGCGCAGGCGCGAATCCTCGTCCAGCCGGTGCATCATGCGCCTGCCGTCGAACAGAAGCTGCATCGCGACCAGCGGGATGACGATGGCGATGCCGTAGTCGAGCGCGCTATTGCCGAAGGCAAAGCGCAGCGATGCGAGCGCCGCGAAGGGCGCGAGGCTCGCCAGGAACATGTCCATGTGGCTGGCGCGGCTGACGACCAACCCGGCCAGGATGGAGATCGTCGCCGCCGCGATGAAGAGGTGATTGAGCTGGCTTGCGCCGTCCCACAACAGCCATGGCATCAGCCCCCAGGCGACGCTGATCGCGACCTGCATCGCCACCAGCCGGCCGAACCAGCTATGGGTGCGCGCCAGCCCACCATTGCCATCCGTCTCGCGATGATAGAACGACACGACCCGGTCGAGCGCGAACATGGTTGCGGCGATCAGGGCGGGTGCGACCAGGGCGCGGCTGAAGGGCGTCGCGCCCACCAGTCCGACTTCGTCCGAAGCGAGGAATGCGATGAACAGCGACCACAACGGCGCGGTGACGCGCGTGGCGCGCAACGTTTCGGCTGTCAGATCGAGCTGCGACTTGAGAACGCGGCCGTCGGCGCTTCTTTGAACCCGCAACCGTTTGCCAAAACCCACGGCCCAATCCCTTGCTTATCCTGCTCCGCCTTGGGCGGTGGACAGGGATGGTAAGGACGCACCGTTAAAATTTACTGAGAAAAAGTCCGTAGTTCAGGCGAAGGCGCGCCTGAGTTCCGGCGATGCCACCGCGGCCAGCGGGAATTGTACCGTCGCGACCGTGCCGGCGCCGACTTCGCTTTCCAGCGTGGCACAGCCGCCATGGAGCTGTGCCAGTCCCTGCACCAGAGCGAGCCCCAGGCCGGTGCCGCCGCCGTTGGAATCGTAGCGGTTATCGACCTGGCTGAAGGGCGTGAACACTTTCGCCAGCTTTTCCTTCGGGATACCGGGTCCGTTGTCCTCGACGCGGATAAAGAAGCCCGCATTGTCAGCAAGGTTGCACTGTACCCGGATGCGGCCGCCATTGGGCGTGAATTTGACGGCATTGGAGACGAGATTGAGCACGATCTGCTTCAGCGCGCGCGGATCGGCGATCACCACCGGCATGTTCGCGCTGGTGGAGAATTCGAGGCTCTGTCCCTTGGCCGCGGCGCGCCCACCCATCAGGCGCTGCACGGCCTCGAGGATCGGTGCGAGATCGACGGGCTGGGGGTCGATCTCCATCTTGCCCGCCTCGATCTTGGCGACATCGAGCAGGTCGTTGATCAGGCTGAGCAGGTGCGCGCCGGAGGTGTGGATGTCGCGGGCGTATTCGCGATAGCGATCGATCGCCGCGCCGAAGGATTGTTCCGCGATGATATCGGAGAATCCCAGAATGGCATTGAGCGGCGTGCGCAGCTCGTGGCTCATATTGGCAAGGAAGACGGTCTTCGACGCGTTGGCCGCTTCGGCTTCGAAGCGCTTGCGCAGCGCGTCGTCGCGCGCCACCCGCAGCGCATCGGTCAGATCCTCGTTGGCGAACCGGGCTGCGAGCATTTCGTTGACGCGGTCGCGCGCGATGCCGCCCACGCCGACGATATAGAGCAGCCACACCGGCGCCAGCAGCGTCATGACATGCGCAGTCACGCCGGGCGCCATCGCGAAGCGGGAGGTGAAGACCAGGCCCGCCGTAAGGGTGCCGACGACAAGGATCGGCCGGTGCGCGGCGCGGGTGAAGGCGCCCTGCCACACGACGCAGACCATCAGCAGCACGACATACATGTTGTTGACGGCGTTTCCGTCGCACCAGAAGCACCAGGCGATCGCCCCGCAGCCGGCGGAGTAGAGGATTTGGAACGCGATCAGCTCGTGTTCCTTGCTCTTCGGATCGCGCACCTTGTCGCGGTTGCGCAGATAGACGATGCGTCCCACCAGGGAGGTCGCGATCTGGATTCCGATGGCGGCGGCCAGCGAGAAGATCGATACATGGCCGAAATTGTCCGCTCCGAGCACGAACGCCATGGCCGCGAAGACGGTCATCAGGGGATTGTAGGTGATGGAGGCCGGCAGGCTCGCGACGATCTGCTTCAGGCGCGCATCGAGGTCGCGCAGGTCTTCCTTGCGCGGCACGGGTTCAAGCGTAGTGCGAGTTGCGTTCGTCTCCACGCTCGCAGGTTACCTACCGCGCGTTAACGGAGGCCTTCCATGCGAAGGTGTGCAACCCGCAGCTTTTCGTTAACCTGAACAAATCATTCGAATCGCGAAACCATGGCAAAAGCTCCCGATCTCTTCGATTCCGCCCCCGCCTCCTCCAAGGCCTATACCGCCAAGGACATCGAGGTCCTGGAGGGACTGGAACCAGTCCGACGCCGCCCCGGCATGTACATCGGCGGCACCGACGAGGCCGCTCTGCACCATCTCGCGGCGGAGATCCTTGACAACGCCATGGACGAAGCCGTCGCCGGCTTCGCGACGCGCATCGAAGTGGATCTCGAGCCGAACGACGTCCTCACCGTTCGCGACAACGGTCGCGGCATACCGATCGATCCGCATCCCAAGTTCAAGAACAAGTCCGCCCTCGAAGTCATCATGACCACCCTGCATTCGGGCGGGAAGTTCGGCGGCAAGGTCTACGACACCTCGGGCGGACTTCACGGCGTCGGCTCGTCGGTGGTCAACGCGCTGTCGGAATGGATGGAGGTCGAAGTCGATCGCGACCGCCGCGGCCACCAGATGCGCTTCGAGCGCGGCAAGCCGGTGGGCAAGCTCAAAGACATCGGCGCAGTCAATCGCCGCGGCACGATCGTCAGGTTCCATCCCGATCCGCAGATCTTCAAGGATGCGCATTTCTCGGCCGCGCGGCTCTACCGGATGGTCAAGTCCAAGGCCTATCTGTTTCGCGGCGTCGAGATCCGCTGGCGCTGCGATCCCGCGCTGGTCCGCGGCGAGACACCGGCCGAGGAGACGCTCAAGTTCCCCGGGGGTCTGCTCGATTTCCTGCGCGGCGAAGTGGGCGCCGGCGAGACCGTCACGCCGCGCGAGTTCTTCGGCCGCATCGAAAGCAACGGCAAGGGCGCCGTCGAATGGGCCATCACCTGGGCGCCGGCGATCGAGCCGTTCCTGCAATCCTATTGCAACACCATTCCCACGCCCCAGGGCGGTACCCACGAACAGGGCTTGCGAAATGCACTGACGCGGGCTTTGCGCGCCCATGGCGAACGCGTCAACAGCCGCAAGACCGCTTTGGTCACGCCCGACGATCTGATGGCGCAGGCTTGCGCGGTGCTCTCCGTCTTCATCCGCGAGCCGGAATTCCAAGGACAGACCAAGGAGAAATTGTCGACGCCGGACGCGCAGCGCCTGGTCGAGAACGTGGTGCGCGATCACTTCGACCATTGGCTGGCGGAAAATCCCGCGGATGCGGACCGACTGTTCAATTTCGTCCTCGATCTGGCGGAGGACCGTCTCAGGCGCCGTCAGGAGAAGGAGACCCAGCGCAAATCGGCGACGCGCAAGCTTCGCCTGCCCGGCAAGCTCGCGGACTGCACAAAGTCGGGGCAGGATGGGACCGAGATATTCCTCGTCGAGGGCGACAGCGCCGGCGGCTCCGCCAAGCAGGCCCGCGATCGCGCCACGCAGGCCGTTTTGCCCCTGCGCGGCAAAATCCTCAATGTCGCCAGCGCCGCCGCGGGCAAACTCGCGCAGAACCAGGAACTCAGCGATCTGGTGCAGGCGCTGGGCTGCGGCACGGGGGCGAAATACCGCGACGACGATCTGCGCTACGAGCGGGTGATCATCATGACCGACGCCGACGTCGACGGCGCCCACATCGCTTCGCTGCTGCTGACTTTCTTCTATCGCGAGATGCCGCGGCTGATCGCCAAAGGCCATCTCCACCTCGCCATGCCGCCGCTCTACCGGCTCAGCCATGGCGGCACCATCGTCTATGCCCGCGACGAGGCGGACCGCGCCCGGCTGCTCAAGAGCGCCTTCAAGCCCAACGCGAAGGTCGAAGTGTCCCGCTTCAAGGGGCTTGGCGAAATGATGCCGGCGCAGCTCAAGGAGACGACGATGAGGCCCGGCAAGCGTGCCCTGGTGCGTGTCGAGATCGCGGAAGCCGAGAAGTCGCGAACCGAGAACCTGGTCGAGCGGCTGATGGGCAAGAAGCCGGAGCTGCGCTTTCAGTTCATCCAGGAGAACGCCCAATTCGCCGCCGCGGCGGTGGATATATGAACCAAATTCTTCGCGTCACTGGATCGGCGTCGAATTCTTCATCCGCGTCAGCATGACGATGCCCAGATAGGCTGCGAGCGAGAGCAGCATGTGCCAGAGGAAATGCGTGCCGAACGGGATCGTGCGGCAGGTCAACAGATCGACGGAACGCGCGGTCGCGGCGGCGACGCCGCACAGCACGGCGACGAACCCGAGCGCGGCCACGCCGGCACCGAAGCGCGCGCGCGTGACGGCGGCGAGAACGAAGCCGAGTGCTGCGATCGCGAAAAACGCCGGCAGAAACCCGAACGCCGGCGGCATGCCCTGCATGTTCGGGCCGTAGCGCCGCCATAGGAAGATCGAAGCGGCGGCCAACGCGATCGTGCCGACGGCCCCCAGCAGACCGGCAAGCGAACCGAACAAGGCCCGGAACCACAAACCCGCCATCGCGAACAGAAACAGCAATCCCGGCAGTGCGTCGAAGGCCAGCGCGAGCGGCACGCGCAGGCCGTGCCAGGCGAAGCTGCCGATGCCCGTCGCGAACAGCAGGAACAGCAGCACTGCGAGATCCAAAGGCATGCCGATGCGGGCGCGGCGCACCTCGCGCAATGCCAGGATCGCGGCGATGATGATGAAGATGTTGGTGAGCGTGTTCACCGGCTCCGCCATGAACAGCCAAGGATGTCCGGTCTCGCAGTAGATCGGTCCGTGCGGTGTCATTTCGAATCCTTAGCGGGAATTGCGATCGCAGCCGCCAGGACGGTGACGTCGCCGGATTGCGATGGAATTGCGTTCGCCGGCCGCGCCGCGACCAGCTTTGCCGCGAAGGCCGGCAAGCCGAAGCGCTGCTCGATCACGGTCAACTTGAAGGCATCTCTGCTGGCCACATCGAGCGTCAAGCTCAAGTCGCGGCAATCGCCGGAGTCGCACAGCAGGACGGTGTCGCTCGAGAAATCCTTCGGCACATCGAGACGCGCGGAGCGGACAACGGCTCGGCGAAGCCGCGCGGCTTTGGGTATGACGACGAACAGGGATGAGGTCTGCTCGGAGCCGTGAAGCACCACGCTGATCCGTCGCCCCTCGGCAAGCGGCGCAATCTGCGTCACCTGCCCCGACGGCGGCGGGAAGCGAAGCGGACCGGGCGCGGCCGCGTTGTAGGTCACCGGGAAAGGTCCCTCCACCACGGGTGCGGGCTCGGCCGCGAACGGAGCAGCATTGCGCAGCGCAGCCGGCAGCGGTGCGTTTGCATCCAGCACCCAGTACGCCTTGTGCGTGGACGAGTCTTCGGCATAGCGGATGCTGAGACGCTGCGCCTTGGTTCGGCTGTAGGCCGGCTGCGCCCCGGCAATGCCGGTGGCGATCAGGGCCGCTCCCACAACAAATCCCACAGCGCCTGTCCAGAGGCTGCGCGACATGGCCGGCGCGTCGAGGAACGGCAACAGAGTCATCGCGGCAAACGCCGCCGGCACGGTGAAGAGCGGATTGAGCCGCAGGCCCATCAAGCCTTCGCCGGCCGCGACCAATCCGATCCACACGATAAGAGCGAGAAGCGCCGGCACGGCGAAGGGCCAAAGCCGCATTCGCTCCGGCAAGGTCCACGACGCCAGCGCTGCGAACGCCGCCACGAGCGCCGGGAAAAGGAAATACGGACTGAGACCGGGGACCAACAGCGCGGTGATGAGCGCCAGTGCGGCAAACCAAAGCCATACCGCGAACAGCGTCGCGCGCGCCGGCGCCATGCGTCCGAAGAACAGCGCGGCGGCGATCATGCCCAGCGTCAATCCTTCGCGCAGCGCAATCGGGTAGGCATAGCTCGGGTCGGGCTGGCCGGAGATCAGCTGCGCCGCGCCGTGCAGGAGCCAACCCAGCACTGCGCAGACAACGATCAGCACGAGCGGCAACAACCCTGCCCGCAACCATGTACGCCCGCCGACAGTCTTCTCGCGATAGGCGGTAAACAGTAGGATCAGCAGCGCGACAAAGGCCAGCGGTGCGGTCCACGCAGCCGCCAAGCGCGGCACGCCATAGCCCATCAGATCGAGATAGACCTCGTCATGGCCGCGCAGCCTGTCGAACGGCGTCTGCGCCAGCACGGCCGCCAGCCCCAGCATGTTGTCGCCCTGCTCCTGCAGCGTAAGCCGGCTCAAATTGCGGCGCGTGTCGAGCGGGGTGTGATAATCCGCGACGTTGTCGGAGAACGCGAAATTGTACGCGGGATATCCGCGCTTCAAGAACAGCGTCAGGTCGGTGTCGTTGGGCAGGCGCTTGTAGATCTCCGCGAACAGGGAGCTGGTCGCATGGAACGGCACGGCATGCGCGTAGATGTCGATCAGCGCGGAGTCGCCGGGGCTGGTCTGGAACAGAAGGCTGCGTCCTTCCGTGCCGCGCGCCTCGACATTGACGACGACGCCGACGCGCGCGCTCAGCGCCTTGTTCTCCAGGAATGCTTCCGCGCCCAAAAGGCCCGCCTCTTCGCCGTCGGTGATGACGGCGAGCACCGGATGCAGCGTCTTGGCGCCATGCGCGCGCAAAGCCCGCGCGGTCTCGAGCACGGTCGCCACGCCGGACTCGTCGTCGGAAGCACCGGGGCCTGCGGGGACCGAGTCGTAATGGGCGAGCAGCACCACGGCTTTGCCCTGCCCCGGCAGCACGTCCGCAATCACGTCGGTGACCGTGGCGCAAGGCACATAGGCGAAACCGCGCCAGACGTTGCAGGTGAAAGCCGTCACGGTCCTGGCGTTCACGCCGATCTTCGCAAACTCGGCGATGATGCGCGCACGCACCGCTGCGTTCTCGTCGCTCGACACCGGGTGCGGCCGCTCGGGACCGAGCAGCCGGCCCAGCGTCGCGTAGGCGCGGCCCGAAGAGAATTGCTCCACCGGTGCATCCGGCCCAAGCACCGCGGGCTTGGCATAGTCGTACTTCGTCACGAACCACACGGCGATCGCGAGTGCCGCGAGAAACAGCACGCGCAATACCGACGCGATATCCGATCTGTCCATTGGCCTGCCCCCGAATCCGGAGGTATCCAGACTTTTCCGGCAGCCGGGGTCAATCGCGACACTGTTGTTGACTTCAGGGAGGCCAACACCATATATCGTCTCGATATAGGATTCGGTCGCCAATTCGGGGGACCGACAGGGCGCGACCATGCGCCCGTAACAGGAGCGCATGACGAACGTGACGAGTGCCGGCGCGCAAGCCGGTGTTGAAGTAAGCCTTTCGGAAACTTCAGGAATTCCCTCCCCGGAGGGAACAGAGCTGGACAACGCGGACGCCGTGCCCTCGCCGCCATCCCCATCGGGATTTGCGGCGCTGGGTCTGTCTGCCGAGTTGCTCAAGGCCGTCGAACAGAGCGGCTACACCATCCCCACCCCCATCCAGGCGCAGGGCATCCCCGAGGTGCTCAAGCGCCGCGATGTCATCGGCATCGCCCAGACGGGCACCGGCAAGACCGCAAGCTTCACGCTGCCGATGATCGAGATGCTGGCGCGCGGCCGGGCGAAGGCGCGCATGCCGCGCTCGCTCATCCTCGAGCCGACGCGCGAACTCGCCGCCCAGGTGGCGGAGAGCTTCGAGAAATACGGCAAGTACAACAAGCTTTCGATGGCGCTGCTGATCGGCGGGACTTCGTTCGACGACCAGGACCGCAAGCTCGACCGCGGCGTCGACGTACTGATCGCGACACCAGGCCGCCTGCTCGACCATTTCTCGCGCGGCAAGCTCATGCTGAGCCAAGTGCAGATCCTCGTGGTCGACGAGGCCGACCGCATGCTCGACATGGGCTTCATCCCGGACGTCGAGGAGATCTGCAAGAAGCTGCCCTTCACCCGGCAGACGCTGTTCTACTCCGCGACCATGCCGCCCGAGATCCAGCGGCTGACCGAGAAGTTCCTGCACAACCCGGTGCGCGTCGAAGTCGCGCGACCTGCCACCACGGCAGCCAACATCACCCAGGAAGCGATCGAAGTCCCGGCCAATGACTGGGCCAAGCGCGAAGCGCTGCGCCGGCTGATACGCGACAACGCCGTCACCAACGCCATCGTCTTCTGCAACCGAAAGACCGATGTCGACATCGTCGCCAAGTCGCTGATCAAGCACGGCTTCAATGCCGCGCCGCTGCATGGCGATCTCGACCAGTCCGTCCGTACACGGACCTTGGACGGGTTCCGCGCCGGCCGCATCGGCATCCTGGTGGCGAGCGACGTCGCCGCGCGCGGCCTCGACATCCCTGCCGTCGGCCACATCTTCAATTTCGACGTGCCGTATCATCCCGACGACTACGTGCATCGCATCGGCCGCACCGGCCGCGCCGGGCGCTCGGGACACGCCTTCATGCTGGTGACGCCGCGCGACGGCAAATATCTCGAGGCCATCGAGAAGCTGATCGGCAAGAAGCTCGAAGCCCGCGCGCTGGAAGGCTTGAGCGAAGCCGTGCAGGCGCGTCCGCGCGAAGAGCGCCGCGACCGCGGCAGGGGCCGACCGCCGGCGCGCAACGACCGCGACCGCAAGCGCGATTACCCGATCAAGCCGCACGGCCAGGTCGCGGCGATGGAGCCTGTGGCCCCCGTGGCAGCGCCGGTGCCATCGGCGCCAGTGCAATCAGCGCCCGTGCAGACGGCGCCGGTGCAAGCGCCGCTGCCGACGCCACCGCGTCCGGACCATCGGCATAAGCACCAGCACGACCACCGCCAGGACCATCGCGCGCGCGAAAGGAAACCCCAGCAGCCGCATGAGCCGGCGGAGGACACGCGCAGCCAGCTGCCCGCATTCCTGCTGCGGCCGGTGAAATTGCCGAAGGCGCCGGAGAAGCTCCCTCCCAAGCCCCGGAACAAGGCGGAAGCAGACTCGTAAGCCGTCATTCGCTTCTGGCAAAGCTGCGCCCGGCACCGGAACCTGTGACGGCGCGAAGTGTTTCCTTCTGGCCAGCAGAAGGATTGGATTCGTGAGCGAAAAGGCAAAGCGCGAAGCCGATGGCGTGACCCATCACAAACCGGGCTCCGTCGATCAGCAGATGGAAGACACCTTCCCGGCCAGCGACCCGCCGTCCTTTTCCCCGGGCGCCATCGGCGCGCCGGAAGATCGCAAGACCAAGCCCAAGACCGCCGAAAGCGGCGCCGTGAAGGCGGCCGAGAAGAAGGTCAAGAGCGGCGACGCGAAGAGGCCGGAGACGTATTGACCTTCAGCGCTTGATGCCGCCGCTCACCACCTTGCGGAACTTCGCGCCGAAGGGCGGGCGCAGCATCGCGGTGAGATCGGACTTGGCCTGCTGGAACACCGCCTTGGCGTGACTGAATGTCCGAAAGCCGTCGACGCCGTGATAGGCGCCCATGCCGGACGGGCCGATGCCGCCGAACGGCAGATCCTCCATCGCCACATGCATCACCACGTCGTTGACGGTGACGCCGCCCGAGGTGGTACGGGTCACGACGCGCTCCTGCTCTGCCGCATCGTTGCCGAAGTAATAGAGCCCGAGCGGACGCGGATGTTCGTTCACATAGGCGATGGCCTCGTCCATGCTGTCATAGGCTTTGACCGGCAGCAGCGGACCGAAGATCTCGTCCTTCATGATCTTCATGTCGTCGGTCGGGTTGAGCACCAGGGTCGGCGGGATCTTGTGGAACGGCTGCTGGCGGAAATCCTCCTTCGCCGGATTGATCTCGACGATCTCGGCGCCCTTGGCCCGCGCATCGTCGATATAGCCCATCAGACGGTCGTAATGGCGCTGGTTGATGGCCGAGGTGTAGTCCGGATTGTCTTTCAGCGTCGGGAACATCGTGGTGACGGCCTTGACCGCCTCGCCGACGAAGTCCTGCACCCTGTCCTTCGGCACCAGCATGTAGTCGGGCGCCAGGCAGATTTGTCCGGCGTTCAGCGTCTTGCCGTTCATTACCCGCTTGGCGGCGAGCGGCAGCTCGGCGCTGCGCGAGACGATCACCGGGGACTTGCCGCCCAGTTCGAGCGTCGTGGGCACGAGGTTCTCCGCCGCCGCGCGCTGCACGTGATAGGCGATCGCTGTGGCTCCGGTGAACAGAAGATGGTCGAACGGCAGCGAGGAGAACGCATGCCCCACTTCCGGTCCGCCCAATATTACGGCGACCTCGCTTTCGTCATACGCCTGGTGGAACAGCCGCGCCATCAATTCGGACGAGCGCGGCGTGTACTCGCTGGGCTTGATCATCACGCGATTGCCGGCGGCGAAGATGCCCGCAAGCGGGGTGAAGGTGAGATTGAAGGGGAAGTTCCACGGGCTGATGACGCCGACGACGCCCTTGGGCTGATACTCGATATGCGCCTTGGCGCCGAACAGCCCCAATGCCGCGGGCGTCACCTTGCGCCGCTCGCGCTTCATCCAGCTCTTCACATGCTTGCGGGCATGCTTGAGCGGGCCGATGGAACCGGAGACGTCGGTGAACAGGCTGGCATCGACGGAGCGGTGGCCGAAATCCTCGCGCAGCGCTTCGGCGATGGCGTCGCGATTGTCGACCAGCAGACCGATCGCACGATCGATGCGCGCGATGCGAACCTCCGCGCTGGGCGGGCCGTCCTTGATGTGGGCGGCGCGCTGGCGCAGGAGCACCTCCTGCATCCTTTTGGTGTCCGCCGCCGGTTCCGACCTGATCGCCGCCGCGCTCATTCGCATGCCTCCAATGATAATTTGTCAAATTAAAGCAGCCGCATCCGGCAGCGGCAATGGCCGGGTTAACCGTTTCTTTCAATCCCTTGCGCACACTGCCGGCCGGTACCGTTCGAGCGCACATCCAAGATGCAGGACTTCCAGCAGGAACGCGAACAGGCCCTGGCCAAGACCGCCCTCGCGCTCATGGGGGAGCTGGGCGTGGCCCCGACGCCGGACAATTTCGAGCTGTTCTACACCTATGCGAGCGGCAGCAGCCTGTCGCTCGGCCAGACCATCGACGAGATCATCTCGGCGCGGCGGCCCTTCACCAGCGACGTCCTCGACCGCCTTCGCCAGACCTGTCTTTCGAGCGCGCGCACCACCCAGGCGCTCGACAACGCAAGCCAGCAGGCCTCGGCCACGTTGAGCGCCGTGCTCGAGAAACTGGAGATCGCGGGCCGCGACGCGGGCGATTACGGGCGCACCCTGTCGCGCGCCAGCGGCGAGCTCGGCGGACAGCGCTCTCCGGCGGAACTGAGGACCTTCGTCGATACGCTCATCGCCGCGACCCACACCATGGAAAACCGCACCGCGACATTGGAAGCCGAGCTGCAACGTTCCTCGCAGCAGGTGAGCATGCTCAAGTCGCAGCTCGACGACGTGCGCAAGGAGAGCCTGACCGACGGCCTCACCGCCATCGCCAACCGCAAGGCCTTCGATACCGAGTTGCTGGCGGCCGTGGCGGAGGCGCACGAGACGAACGACGCGCTGGCGCTGCTGATGCTCGACATCGACAATTTCAAGAAGTTCAACGACACCTGGGGGCACCAGACCGGCGATCAGGTCCTGCGCCTGGTGGCTCAGTGCATGTCGGAGAACGTCAAAGGGCGCGATACGGTCGCGCGTTTCGGGGGCGAGGAATTCGCCATCGTGCTGCGCCGGACCTCGCTCGACAACGCCGTCACCATCGCCGACCAGATCCGCTCTTATGTCGAAAGCAAAAGGCTGGTGAAGAAGTCGAGCGGCGACGTCCTCGGCACCATCACCATTTCCATCGGCGCGGCGCGGCTCTGGCCGGACGATACGCCGGCATCCCTCGTCCAGCGCGCCGACGAATGCCTCTATCGCGCAAAGCGCACCGGCCGCAACCGCGTGGTCTGCGAAGCCGACATCGCCGCGCCCCAGATTGACGCCGCGTAACGGGTTGCGGCGCCCTTCCAAGGTCTGGCAGACTCGCCGCAACCGCAGCGAGGGCAAGCCATGCGCACCGAATTCGACCGCGTCCATGTGACCAAGCAGGGCGCCGTCGCCGTCCTGACGCTCAATCATCCCGAGTCGCTCAACGCCGCCTCGGTGTCGATGGTGCATGGCGCGATGAAGGCACTGTCGCATATCGAGCATGCGGATTCCGGTTACCGCGCCATCGTCGTCACCGGCGAGGGCCGCGGCTTCTGTTCCGGCGCCAATCTCGCCGAGGCGGCCGAGCGCCGCTCATCGCCGGAGACCGCGGGCGACGCGCTGGAGACCGCGTATCATCCGCTGCTCAGGCGTTTTCGTGACTGCCGCCTGCCGATCGTCACGGCCGTGAACGGCGCCGCCGCCGGTATCGGCATGAGCATCGCCCTGATGGGCGACATCATCGTCGCCGCCCGCTCGGCCTATTTCCTCCAGGCCTTCGCGCGCGTCGGACTGGTGCCGGACGGCGGCTCGACCTGGATGCTGCCGCGCATGATCGGTCTCGCGCGGGCGCGCGAGCTGTCGCTGCTGGCGGAGAAGCTGCCGGCGGAGACCGCGCTCGCCTGGGGCCTGATCAACCGCGTCTTCGACGATGCGACGATGATGGAAGAGGCGCTCAAGCTCGCGACCCGCCTGGCCGAAGGTCCCGCCTCGCTCGGCATGGTGCGGCGGCTTTATTGGGAGAGCCCGCACAACAGCTTCGAGCAGCAGATCGAGCAGGAGCGCATGGCGCAGGGCCGCGCCGGCCGCTCTGCGGATTTCATGGAAGGCGTCGGCGCCTTCTTGCAGAAGCGGCCTGCCAAGTTCACGGGCAAGTAGCCCACGCATAGCCGTTCCGCGTTAACCAAACCCGCCGCGGCGCTCGCAGGGGCGTGACTTGCACTCGGGCCGATTCCCTGACATTTGGCGCCAGACATTCCCCGGAGGACTGAATGCGACGGACCCTGATGGCGCTTCTCGGCGCCAGTGCGGTGATTACTGCGGCCTACAGCGACGCCCCCAAGACCCAGTACGGGACATGGGGTTTCGACATCGCCGCCATGGACAGGAGCGTGCGGCCGGGAGACAACTTCTTCAAGTTCGCCAACGGCAATTGGTACAAGACCGCCGTCATCCCGCCCGACCGTGCGAGCACGGGCTCGTTCCAAGATCTGCGCATCCTGAGCGAGAAGCGCATGCAGGAGATCGCCGCATCGCTCGACGCCCGCCCCTATGACCAGCTCGACGGCGAAGGCAAGAAACTGCGCGATCTCTACGACGCCTTCCTCGATCAGAAGCAGATCGACGCCAACGGCCTCAAGCCGGCGCAGCGCGACCTCGCGACGATCGCCCACCTCAAGACGCTCGACCAGGTTGCCGCCGCGATGGGCGATCCCATGCTGTCGCTCGACGGCCCCATCGGCTACGGCTTCGGCATCAACGAGAAGAATCCCGGCGCCTACGCCATCGATCTCGGCCAGTCGGGACTGGGCATGCCCGACCGTGACTATTATCTGCGCGACGACGCCGAGCTGGCCAAGACCCGCGACGCCTACAAGAAGCACCTCGCCACCGTCTTCACCATGGTGGGCCTGAGCGATCCGGACAAGCGCGCCGCCGCCGTCTACGACGTCGAGTACAAGATGGCGCAAGCCGATTGGCCCAACGCCGACCGCCGCGACGAGGACAAGGTCTACAATCCGATGACCTACGCGGAATTGAAGGCCCTGGCGCCGCAATTCCCGTGGGATGCCTATTTCGCGAAGGGCGGCGTCTCGTTCAGCCCGCAGCGCCAGGTGATCGTGGCCGAGAAATCCGCGTTTCCCAAGCTTGCGGCGATCTTCGCCGAGACCCCGGTCGCGGTGTGGCGGGACTATCTGACCGCGCATTACATCCACACCTACGCCGCCTATCTGCCGCAGAAATTCGACGACGAGAACTTCGCATTCTACGGCACCGTGCTGCAGGGCAATTCGCAGCAGCTTCCGCGCGGCGCGCGCGCGGCGCATCTGCTCGACGGCACCATGGGCGAGGCGCTGGGCAAGCTCTACGTCGCCAAATACTTCCCGCCGCAGGCCAAGGCCAAGGCGGAAGAGCTCGTGCACAATCTGCTCAAGGCCTATGAAGCCGACATCAAGACCTTGTCGTGGATGACGCCCGCGACGCGGGAGAAGGCCGAGGACAAGATCCACCGCTTCACCATCAAGATCGGCTATCCCGACACCTGGCGCGACTACTCCGCGTTGGTGATCAAGCGCGACGACCTGCTGGGCGACATCCAGCGCGCCAACCTTTTCGAATGGGAACGCCAGGCCAAACGGGTCGACCAGCCGGCGGACAAGACCGAGTGGGGCATGACGCCGCCGACCGTCAACGCCTACAACAATTCGCAGTGGAACGAGATCGTCTTCCCGGCCGCGATCCTGCAGCCGCCCTTCTTCGATCCCAATGCGGACGATGCGGTGAACTATGGCGGCATCGGCGCGGTGATCGGGCACGAGATCAGCCACGGCTTCGACGACCAGGGTTCCAAGTTCGATTCCCTCGGCCGGCTCGAGAACTGGTGGACGCCCGAGGACCGTAAGGTGTTCGAGTCCAAGACCGCGGCGCTGGGCAAGCAGTACGACAGCTATGAGCCGCTGCCCGGCCTGCACATCAACGGCGCCTTCACCATGGGCGAGAACGTCGCCGACAACGCCGGCATCGCCATCGCGCTCAAGGCCTACCACATCTCGCTGGCCGGCCACGCAGCCCCGGTGCTCGATGGCTTCACCGGCGACCAGCGCTACTATCTGAGCTACGGCCAGATCTGGCGGGCAAAGATCCGCGACGGCGCGATGCGCCAGCAGGTGCTCTCCAACGAGCACAGCCCGGCCGAGTTCCGCGCCATCGGCGCCACGCGCAACCAGGACGAATGGTATGCGGCGTTCGGCGTCAAGCCGGGCGACAAGTACTACCTCGCTCCGGACCAGCGCGTACATCTCTGGTAAGAGCAAGGGCGCCACGGCAACGCGGCGCCCTTCTCGTTCAGCTTCTGTTTTGCGCTTGTCTATGGTCGTGGTAGCGTCGTCCTCTACCTTAGGGGATCGCGATATGAGAAACATCTTATTCGCGGCTTCGGCCGCCATGGTCTTCGCTGCGACCGCCGGGACGCCGGCGTTCGCCAACAGCACCTTCCCGTACACCTGCTCGAACACGAGCTTCGAGTGGAACGCCAGCGGCCAGCCGACCATCCAATCGACGTGCCTGCAGGCGAACGGCTCGCCGCATGCCACCAGCCTGGTGTTGATGGGTATCAGCAACCAGAACGGAAGGCTTACCCAGGGCACCGGCGCCTCCACGTTCCAGCAGAGCTGCGGATCGATAAAAATTCTCATCGATGGTCCGATAGTGACGTTATCCGCCTATTGCCGCAGCTCCAGCGGATCGAATCAGCCGACGAGCCTTTCGCTCAACAATATCGGGAACATGAACGGCAATCTGACGCAGCAGTAGGAACGGCGCATCAGGGAGTCTTGCGTCGCTTGGTGGGCGTCGCCGTGGCGACCTTCAACGCCGCGCGCGCCCATCGCGCGAGTTCTTCCGGGTCGTCGTAGAGGCGGTCCGGCAGCGCATACCACCCGGTCACGATCGTCTCTCCCGTGCTGCGCTTCAGGAAGCTGAAGGGCGCGCAGCGCTCGGCGAGGAACGGCTTGCGCGTCTTCTCATCCGTCTTGAAGTATATACGGTCGTCGAACACCATGCCGATCATCGTCTCGCCGGCGTAGATCCCCTCGCCGCCGAAGAAGCGCTTCAGCCGGATCGGTCCGAATTCGGCAAACAGATCGTCGAAGCGCCGCGGATCGCTCGCCGGCGTCATTCCGCCTTGGCCGGTTCGATCGACACGCTTTCGCCGCAGCCGCAGGCCGCCGTCTGGTTCGGGTTGTTGAAGACGAAGCGCGCGCCCAACTTCTCGCGCACGAAATCCATCTCGGTGCCGATCAGGAACAGGATCGCCTTGGGCTCGATGAAGATCCGCACCCCTTTGTCCTCGACCACCTCGTCGAGCGGCTTCACCTCTTCGGCGTAATCCATCGTGTAGCTCATGCCGGCGCAGCCGCCATTGGTGACGCCGACGCGCACGCCCAGCACCCTGCCGTCCGCCGCATCGACGATCTCGCGGATGCGCGCCGCGGCGGCATCGCTCAGGCGCACGGCCTTGGGACGTTCGCGGCGGGGCTTCGATGTCAGTTGCGCTTCCATCAGAACATGTTCAATTCGAGTTTGGCTTCTTCGCTCATATTGGCCGGGGTCCAGGGCGGGTCGAAGGTCAGGTTCACCTTGACCTGGCCGATGCCTTCGACCCCTTCCAGCGCCTTCTGCACCATGCCCGGCATCTCGCCCGCAACCGGGCAGTTCGGCGCCGTGAGCGTCATGTCCACGGCGACGTCCATGTTGTCCGCGACGTCGACCTTATAGATGAGCCCGAGTTCGTAGATGTCCACCGGAATCTCCGGATCGTAGACGCTTTTGAAGGCGGCCACGAGCTTCTGGGTGAAGGCCGCGAGCTCCTCGGCAGGCAGCGTGGATTGGGGCGCGGCGATGGGCTGGATGTTCATGAGTTCTTTGCGGTCTCGCCGCCCTCCAGCGCCGATTTCATCGTGTGCCATGCCAATGTCGCGCATTTGACGCGCATGGGAAAGGCGCTGACGCCCGCCATGACTTCCAGCGTCTCGCGGTCGTCGGGGCCAAGCTCGCCCGCGTCCACCTCGCCTTTCACCAGATGCAAAAAGCCGCCCATCAGCGTCTGCGCTTCGTCGCTGGTGCGGCCGATCAGCATGTCCGTCATCAGCGAGGCAGAGGCCTGGCTGATGGCGCAGCCCTTGCCCTCGAACTTGATGTCGGCGATGCGCTTGTCCGCGTCCAGCAGCAGATAGATCGTCACCCGGTCGCCGCAGAGCGGGTTGTAGCCCTCGCCCTTGTGCGTGGCGCCGGCGAGCGGCCCGAAATGGCGCGGGTGGCGCGAGTGATCGAGGATCACGTCCTGGTACAGTTCGCGCAAGGACTCGTCCATCGCCGTCAACCCAATATCTTCCGCGCCTTGTGCAGCGCTTCGATCAGCGCGTCCACCTCGGCGCGCGTGTTGTAGAACGCGAAGGAGGCCCGAGTGGTCGAACCGACACCGAAACGCTCCATCAGGGGCTGCGCGCAGTGATGGCCGGCGCGCACCGCGATGCCCTCGCGGTCCAGGATCGTCGCCAGATCGTGCGCGTGCATGCCCTCCGCCTCGAAGGAGAGGATCGCGCCCTTGCCCGGCGCGTCGCCGATGACGCGCAGCCAGTTCAGCTCCCGCACCCGCTCGCGCGCGTAATCGAGCAGATCGTGCTCATGCGCGCGCGCGCCTTCGCGGTCCAGGGCCGAGAGATAGTCGATGGCAGTGGCGAGGCCGACGCTCTCGATGATCGGCGGCGTGCCGGCCTCGAAGCGCGCCGGCGGATCGGCATAGGTGACGTTGTGCCGGCTGACCTCGCGGATCATCTCGCCGCCGCCGTTGAACGGCCGCATGGACTTGAGATGTCCGCGCTTGGCATAGAGCGCGCCGATCCCGGTCGGGCCGTAAAGCTTGTGCGCGGTGAGGCAGTAGAAATCGACATCGAGATCGGCCACATCGACGACCTCATGCACCGCGCCCTGGCAGCCGTCGGCCAGCACCGGCACGCCCTTGGCGTGGGCGCGCGCGACGATGTCCTTGAGCGGCGACACGGTGCCCAGCACGTTGGACATATGCGCGACCGCGACGAGCTTCGTGCGCCGGCCGATCGCGGCATCGACGGCATCCGCATCCAGCGAGCCGTCGTCGCCGACGTCGACCCAGCGCAGCACCGCGCCCTCCCGCTCGCGCAGGAAATGCCACGGCACGATGTTGGAATGATGCTCCATGACGCTGAGCACGATCTCGTCCCCGGGCTCGATGCGGGGCGCCAGGAATGAATAGGACACCAGGTTGATCGCCTCGGTCCCGCCCTTGGTGAAGACGATCTCCTCGGCATGCGCGGCGTTCACGAATCGCCGCACGGTCTCGCGCGCGGCCTCGTAGCGCTCGGTCGAAACCGCGGAAAGATAGTGTACGCCGCGATGGACATTGGCGTAATCGATGGCGGCAAAATCTCGCATGGCGTTCAGCACCTGGCGCGGCTTCTGCGCCGAGGCGGCGTTGTCGAGATAGATGAGCGGCTTGCCGTAGACCTCGCGCGAGAGGATCTCGAAATCTGCGCGCACCGCGTGCGCATCGAAGGCGATCCGGGCGGGCGCGTTCATGGCTGCCCCATCGCGCCGGGCAGCGCGTCTTCGATCGCCGCCCAAAGCGCAGCGCGCATCGCCTCGTCCTCGACCTCGTCCAGCGGCTCCGCCAGGAAGGCGCGGATCAGCAGCGCACGGGCCTCGTCGTCCGCGATGCCGCGGCTGCGCAGATAGAACAGCGAATCCGCGTCGAGATCGCCGACTGCCGCACCATGGGCGCATTTGACCTCGTCCGCGAAAATCTCGAGTTCCGGCTTGAGGTCGATCTCGGCGCGCTCGGCGAGCAGCAAGCCTTTCGCGGTCTGGCGGCTGTCGGAGCCGTCGGCGCCTTGTCGCACCGTGATCCGGCCCTGATAGACGGCGCGCGCTTTGTCGGCCGCCACGAGCTTGAATAGCTGCGTGCTGCAGGTATCGCCCGCGGCGTGATCGACATGGGTCGTCACATCGGCATGCAGGCCCTGGGCCAGGACCGAGGTGCCGGAGAGATGCGCTTGCGCACCTATGCCCCGCAGCTTGATATCCAATTCGAGCCGCGACAGGTCGCTGCCGAAATCGGCGCAATGCAGCCGGTAGCAACCGCCTTCGGCGACTGTCACGCTGACATCGCCGATGCGCGCGCCGCCGGCCCTCTGGGCCAGCCGCGCATGCGTCATCCGCGCGCCCCGGCCGAGCACGATCTCGGTGCCGATATTCTGCAAGCCGCCGCCTGGCGCGCTTTCGACATAGTCCAAACGCGCGCCGTCATCGAGCACGATGCGCAGCCGCGCCTGTCCAGGCGTCGCGAACGCGATGCGCACCCTGCCCGCCGCCTTCACGCGCAGACCGAGCGTGGCCGTGGCGAACGCCAGCGATGCCTCGCCCATGATTCCGGCGAAGGCACCCTCGCCCGCCGCCGGATCGAACAGCTCCACGCCCTCGGCCTCGATCGACCATTGCGCCGCCGGAGCCGACGCGACCTGCTCGGCGTCGATGAGCGGACGCAGGTCGGAATACTTCCACGCCTCCATGCGGCGATGCGGCACGCCGGCGGCGCGGAATTCCTCCGCCGCCTTCAGCCGTCGCGCGTCGAGAGCCACGTTCATGCCGCGCTCCGCACGATGTCCTCGTAACCCTTGGCCTCGAGCTCGTGGGCAAGCTCCGGTCCGCCCTCGCGCACGATGCGGCCCGCCGATAGCACATGGACGCGATCGGGCACGATGTATTGCAGCAGGCGCTGATAATGCGTGATCACCAGCATCGCGCGCTCAGGGGCGCGCAGCGCATTGACGCCTTCGGCCACAAGCTTGAGCGCATCGATGTCGAGGCCGGAATCGGTTTCGTCCAGGATCGCAAGGCGCGGCTCGAACAGCGCCATCTGAAGAATTTCCAATCGCTTCTTCTCGCCGCCGGAGAAGCCGACATTGAGCGCGCGCTTGAGCATCTCCTCTGAAACCTTGAGCTCCGACGCCCTGGCGCGCACGCGCTTGAGCACGCCCATCGCATCCAGCTCGCTCTCGCCGCGCGCCCGGCGCTGCGCATTGAGCGCGGTCTTGAGGAAGGTGAGCGTGGTGACGCCCGGGATCTCGACCGGATACTGCATCGCCAGGAAGATGCCTTTCGCGGCGCGCTCCTCCGGCGCCAGCGCGGCCAAGTCCTCGCCGCGATAGCGGATGCTGCCCGACGTGATCTTGTAGCCGGCGCGTCCCGCGAGCACATAGGACAACGTCGACTTGCCGGAGCCGTTCGGCCCCATGATCGCGTGCACCTCGCCCGCGTTCACGGTCAGGCTCAGGCCTTTGAGGATTTCCTTGCCGTCGACGGCGGCGTGCAGGTCTTTGATCTCCAGCATTATCCGACACTGCCTTCCAAACTAATGCCGACAAGCTTCTGCGCCTCGACGGCGAATTCCATGGGGAGTTGCTGCAGCACCTCCTTGCAGAAACCGTTGACGATCAGGGCCACGGCTTCTTCCGGATTGATGCCGCGCTGCAGGCAATAGAAGAGCTGATCCTCGGCGATCTTCGACGTCGTCGCTTCGTGCTCGATGCGCGCGGAGGGATTGCGGCTTTCGATATAGGGCACGGTATGCGCGCCGCACTGCTTGCCGATGAGCAACGAGTCGCATTGGGTATGGTTGCGCGCGTTCGCCGCCTTGGGATGCACGCTGACGAGGCCGCGATAGGTGTTCTGCGCGCGCCCGGCGCTGATGCCTTTCGAGACGATGCGCGAGCGCGTGTTGCGCCCCAGATGGATCATCTTGGTGCCGGTGTCGGCCTGCTGATAGTGGTTGGCGATGGCGATGGAATAGAACTCGCCGACCGAATTGTCGCCGCGCAGGATGCAGCTTGGATATTTCCAGGTGATCGCCGAGCCGGTCTCGACCTGGGTCCAGCTGATCTTGGAATCGCGGCCGCGGCAGTCGCCGCGCTTGGTGACGAAATTGTAGATGCCGCCCTTGCCCTCTTCGTCGCCGGGATACCAATTCTGCACCGTCGAGTACTTGATCTCGGCGCCGTCCAGCGCCACCAGTTCGACCACCGCGGCATGGAGCTGGTTCTCGTCGCGCTTGGGCGCGGTGCAGCCCTCGAGATAGCTCACATAGGAGCCCTCGTCGGCGATGATCAGCGTACGCTCGAACTGGCCGGTCTCACTGGCGTTGATGCGGAAATAGGTCGACAGCTCCATCGGGCAGCGCACACCCTTGGGGACGAAGACGAAAGTGCCGTCGGAGAACACCGCCGAATTCAGCGTGGAGAAGAAATTGTCCGTCACCGGAACCACCGTGCCCAGATATTTGCGCACCAGATCGGGATGGTCGCGGATCGCCTCCGAGATCGGGCAGAAGATCACGCCGGCCTCGTTGAGCTTGGCCTTGAAGGTGGTCGCCACCGAAACGGAATCGAACACCGCGTCGACTGCGACGCCGGCCAGCAGCATCTGCTCCGACAAGGGAATACCGAGCTTGTTGTAGGTCTCGAGCAGCTTGGGATCGACCTCGTCCAGGCTCTGCTTCGCCGGCGTGTTCTTCGGCGCGGCGTAGTAATAAGCGTCCTGGTAGTCGATCTTGGGATAGTGCACCCGCGCCCAGTTCGGCTCGCGCATCTCCACCCAGCGGCGGAAGGCGCTGAGCCGCCAGGCCAGCATCCAGTCCGGCTCGCCCTTCTTGGCGGAGATGTAGCGCACGGTGTCTTCCGACAGGCCCTTGGGAGCGCGCTCCATCTCGATGTCGGTGACGAAGCCGTATTTGTACTTCTCCGCCAGGGCGGAGACTTTCTCGCGGGTCTCGACGGCGGCCATTATGCGGCCTCCCGCGCCGGCGCGCGCGCCACAAGGCGGCGAAGCGCTGCGATCGCCGCGTCGACATCGGCCTGCGTCGAGTTCCAGCCGAAGCTGACGCGCAAGGCGCAGCCCGCCAAGTCGTCGCTCACTCCCATCGCCTCGAGCACATGCGACGGCTTCACCTTGCCGGAGGAGCAGGCGGCGCCGGAACTCACCATCACGCCATCGAGGTCGAGCGCGATCAGCGAGGTCTCGGCGGCGATATGCGGCAGCGCGAAGTTGGACGTGTTCGGCAAGCGCGCGGCGTCCTCGCCGAAAATCGTGACGCCAGGCACGATGCGCTTCAGCTCTTCCTCGAAGCGGTCGCGCAGGGTGCTGTCCAAAGGAACGCATGCGGCAGCCACCGCGCCGAAGCCTGCGATGCCGGCGACATTCTGCGTCCCGGCGCGCAGGCCGTGCTCCTGTCCGCCGCCCAGCATCTGGGGCGCCAGCGGAGCCGCGTCGTTGACGATCAAAGCGCCGACGCCTTGCGGCCCGCCGATCTTGTGCGCGGAGAGCGAAATGTAGTCGGCGGTAAAATCCATTGCGCTCTTGCCGAACGCCTGCACCGCATCGACGAACAGCAGCGCCCCGGACTCGCGCGCCAGTGCGGCCGCGTCGGCCACCGGCTGAACCACGCCGGTTTCGTTGTTCGCGGCCATCAGCGCGATCAGCGCGCGGCCCTTGCCCTCGCGCAACATCGCGCGAATCGTGGCCACATCGGCGACACCGTTCTTGTCGACGTGAACGCTTTGGAGACGCAGCCCCGGCGTCTGTTCCGCCAGCGCCTGCGCCGTCGCCAGAACGCTGTCGTGCTCGATGGCCGAGACGAAAAGGCGGGTGATGCGCTCGCCGCTCGCCGCAGCGCCTTCGACGGCGCCGCGCAAGGCCAGGGCGTTGGCTTCAGTGCCGCCGCCGGTGAAGATGACTTGGCCCGCTGGCGCACCGACGAGAGCCGAGACCTGGGCGCGGGCCCTGTCGAGCGCACCCCTGGCCGCGCGTCCGGCCGCATGGATCGAGGAGGGGTTGCCGGCAATCTCCAACGCACGTTCCATCGCGGCGCGTCCTTCGGGCCGCAGCGGCGACGTCGCATTGTGATCGAGATAGGCCACGGGAAACTCTCTTTCAGGCTGCGGCGCGGTCGCTGTTGGCCGGCTCGGTGCGCGCGCGCCCCAGCACCCGCTTCTCGACGACGTCGGCAAGCGACACGGATGCCAGGAAGACATGGATCTGGCGCCCGAGTTCCTCCCAGAGATCGTGCGTGACGCAGCGCATCCCCGTGGTGGTGCAGCCCTTGGGGCTGCCGGTGCGGCAGCGCGTGGCGGAGATGGGCTCGTCGACCGCGACGATGATATCGGCGACGCGGATGTCGGCCGCCGGCCGGCTGAGCCGGTAGCCGCCGCCCGGCCCGCGCACGCTGCGGACCAATCCGCCCCGCCGGAGCTTGGCGAAAAGCTGCTCCAAATAGGACAGCGAGATTTCCTGGCGCAACGCGATGTCGGCCAGCGATACCGGACGGCCCCCCGCCTCGTTGCCGGCCAGGTCGGCCATCGCCATCACGGCGTATCGTCCCTTGGTGCTGAGGCGCATCGCTTAACTCCCGGTAGACATGCGCGTTTTCCTTGCTTTACAGGGGCCGCTTTGGTGTACAAGCACGCCCGCGCGCACGGTCCAAACCACCCTCCGGATATAGATTTCCCGAGTGCCATGGTCAAGTATTGAGCCGAACATGATCGAAAAGGTAGCCAAAGTCCTGCAAAAACTCGGCTTAATTGGTGTTGTAAAAAGCTCGGAATTGAGCGGCGAGGCCGGATTCGGGCGCAATGGGGAGATCCATGCCTGACATTATCTTGCCCGGTTCGGCCGGCCGGATCGAGACCCGCTACCAGCGCCAGAAAGCCGTGGGCGCGCCGATGGCGCTCATCCTGCATCCCCATCCGCAGTTCGGTGGCACGATGAACAATCCGCTGGTCTACGACCTTTTCCACATGTTCCACGGGCTGGGCTGCACGGCGGTGCGTTTCAACTTCCGCGGGGTCGGCCGCAGCCAGGGCAGTTTCGATTCCGGCGCGGGCGAGCTCTCCGATGCCGCCGCCGTGCTCGATTGGATGAACACGCTCTATCCCAACCCGTCCCATGTCTGGGTCGCGGGCATTTCGTTCGGCGCCTGGATCGGCATGCAGCTTTTGATGCGCCGGCCCGAGATCACCGGCTTCGTCTCCATCGCCCCGCCGGCCAGCATGTACGACTTCGCCTTCCTGGCGCCCTGCCCTGCATCCGGGCTGATCGTGCACGGCACCCGCGATCAGGTCGTGCCGGAAGTCGACGTGCAGAAGCTGGTCGACCGGCTGACGGCGCAGAAGGGGATTCGAATCACCTACAACAAGATCGAGGGCGCCAATCATTTCTTCGACAAGCACGAAAGCGACGTCGTCGACGTGGTTAAGGAATATGTCTCCAAGTTGATGAGCTCGCCGCGCGTCGGCCGCTAGGAAATTCCGCAGCCGGAAATATTTCAGATGCGAAGGTGGGGACTCGCGTCCCGTCTTCAACCAATTTACCCGTCGCGCGTTTCAGAGCTGTGACCAAAATGCGTCCGGCATGAGTACAGCTCTCGAAGACGATTATCACGGCATGCTGTTCGCCGAACGCGATCGCGAGAGCCAGCTCGATTCCTCGCGCGACTATCGCCACCGCTGGCGGCCCTTGAAGCTGCAGCGCTCATCCGCGCGGCCGCCGCAGGAGTCCGAGGACGAGCGCATTCTGGATACCATTTGATCGGTTCCCCGGCCCAAATCTTTGCGCTTTGGCCCGACTTCTCTTCGATGCTAAGGAGAGTATCGGGCGCGCGGAACGGCGGGCGGGATGCTTCACGGACTTGTTCTGGCAGCAATGCTGTCGTCGGGCGGCCCGCAATGGCCGGTCCAGGCCGCTCTCGGAGATGCGCTCGGCTTGGAGTTCGCGCGCTGCGCGGATTTGGATTCGCCGCCGGACACCCGCATTGCGGCCTGCAAAATGTTATTGAGCGCCTCGGGAACCACTTCCATGGAGGAGGCGGCCGCCTATGCCGATCTGGCGGCGGCTTTCAACGCCAAGGCGGATTACGTCGCGGCGAACGAAGCGTTGTCCAGGGGCATCGCCATCGAGCCGAACTATTGGGTGCTCTACAACAACCGTATCTTGCTGCTCCTCAAGCAGCAAAATATCGATGCTGCATTGGACGACTTCAGGAAACTCGCGGCCATCGATCCTGCAAAATTCGCTCTCGAGCATCCCGATTGGCGCGAGCGCCTGTATTCGCGCGAAAGGGGACTCTTGAAGCACCAAGCCGATATCGACGAGCGGTTTAACGCCACTCTCGCCGATATGAAGCAGGATCTTTCAACGGCGCTCAGGCGGCGCTGCGTGTACCGCGCCGACAACAACGATCTCGACGAAGCCGCATCCGATTGCGATCTCGCCGTGTCGATGGCGCCGGAGCTGCCGGCCGCGCACATGGCCCGAGCCTATGTGGAGTTCCGCCAGCAGCGCTACCAGCAGGCCCGCGACGATCTCGACCAGGTGCTCAAAACGGATTCGAAGGATGCCGCCCCGTTCTATTTGCGCTTCCTGGTGAGGCTGAAACAGAGCGACAAGGGCGCCGACGAAGATCGCAAGGCCGCTCTGGCGCTCGATCCCAAAGTCGAGGAGAGCGCCGCGCGCCACCACCTCCAGCCGTGATCTTCCGCATCGACGCCGCATCGGGCCCGTGCTAGAGACGGCGCCCTTCGCGGCGGACTGAAGAGCATGCCAGAAACAGGCGATTTCAAATCGGAATTCCTGCGCAATTTCGTGAAGCGCGGGCATTACTACGACTGCACCGATCGCGACGGGCTGGACGGCCTGCTCCGGAAGGAGCGCGTCACCGCCTATATCGGTTTCGACTGCACCGCGCCGAGCCTGCATGTCGGTCACGCCATGCAGATCATGACGTTGCGCCGGCTGCAGCAGGCCGGCCACCGCCCGATCGTTGTGATGGGAGGCGGCACCACAAAGGTCGGCGATCCCTCCTTCCGCAACGAGGCGCGGCCGCTGTTGAGCGAGGAGGAAATCGCGGCCAACAAGCAGGCGATCCTGAAGTCGTTCCGCAACTTCCTCACCTTCGGCGACGGGCCAGGCGATGCGATCATGGTCGACAATGCCGAATGGCTCGACAAGCTCGAATACATCCCCTTCCTGCGCGAGATCGGACGTCACTTCGCCATCGGGCGCATGCTGTCGATGGAGAGCGTGCGCGCCAAGCTCGACTACGACCTGCCGTTCTCCTTCCTCGAGTTCAACTACTCGATCATGCAGGCTTACGATTTCCTGGAGCTCTACCGCCGCTATGGCTGCCGCCTGCAATCCTCGGGCTCGGACCAGTGGGGCAACATCGTCAGCGGCATCGACCTCGCGCGCCGCGTCGAGAACGTGCAGCTCTTCGGCCTGACGACGCCGCTGATCACCACCTCGTCGGGCGCCAAGATGGGCAAGACGGCCGCGGGCGCGGTGTGGCTCAATCCCGAAATGCGCAGCCCGTACGATTACTGGCAGTTCTGGCGCAACACCGAGGACGCCGATGTCGGCCGCTTCCTGCGCATCTTCACCGATGTGGCCGACGACGAGATCGCGCGGCTCGAAAAGCTTCAGGGCGCGGACCTGAACGAGGCCAAAAAGATCCTTGCCACAGAAGCGACCGCCATCTGCCACGGCCGCAAGGCCGCCGAGGACGCCGCAGAAACCGCGCGCCGGACGTTCGAGGAAGGTGTGACGGCGGCGGGGCTTCCTGTGGTGGAAATGGATTGGTCGGCGGGCGACATTTCCGGCGAACGTGGATTTAGAGAGCGCAGCGCTGCCGCAATCCTCAAGGGCTCCGGCTTGGCAACGTCTCTCAGCGATGCCCGGCGAAAGATTGCGGAGGGCGCAGTCCGCATCAACGACGCTTCGATTTCCGACCCCGAAAAACTGTACCGCGCATCGGACGCCCAACCCGAGACCGGCGCGCTCAAGGTCCAATACGGCAAGAAAAAAATCGTGCTGGTGAAGCCGGTTTAGCTTTCGCCGCTTGTCATCCCCGGCGAGCATCGACGCCATCGGCGTCGATGCGAGGGAAGGGGACCCAGGAGTCAGACGACAGGTATCGGGTATCAGAAATCAGAACCGGTCTGATCCCCGACACCTGTGATCTGTGTTCTGACTCCTGGGTCCCCTTCCCTCGGATCACTTGCGTTGCAAGCGATGCTCGCCGGGGATGACAGGGGTGGCCACTATGGCTTTGGCGGCACAGGCTGCGGTGCCGGCTGCGTCGCAGGCGGCGCCGGTGCATTCGACGGTGCCTGCGCGACGTTGGGCATTTTGCCTTCGAAGATGCGGCGCAGGATCCCAGGTGTCAGGACCGAAAGCGGATTGACGTTGACGTCGGGCTGGTCGGCGTTGCCGTGCGCCGAATACGTCATGCCGAAAACGCCCTCGCCTTCCTTGGAGATCAGCACCTTACCGACCAGCGGGACATTTCCGAGAAAGCTGTTGAGGCCGAACAGCGGCGCCAGGGTGCCCTTGATCGCGATCGCGTTCTTCGGCCGGTCGATATAGCCGTCGGCGGTGAAGCCGATCGCCGGGCCGCTGGCGCGCACATTGTTGATGTCGAGCACGCCGTTCTTGGAGGAGAACGGCGCCTCGAGCTTGTCGATGGCGATGCCTTCGCCTTGCATCAGGTTGATCAGCCCGCCCAGCGATCCGGCCGTGAACAGGCGAGCCAGAAACGGCTGGTTCATCACCTTGAAATCGCGGAGCGTGAGCTTGCCTTGGAAGTCCGGCTGATCGGCGGCGACGGGGGGATCGGAGGCCCTGCCGGGGAAGTTCAGCGCCATGTCGAGCTTGCCGCCGCGAATGCTGCTAAACCCGAACAAGCCGCGCGATATCTGACCGAGATCGCCGGCAGTGAAGGTCAGCCGCCGGCCCGCGTCCTGGGGCATCATCGCGCCCTGGAGAGACGCCTTGCCCATCGCGCCGTTCAGCGTCAGCGCCGACAGCCTCTCGCCGATGCCGGCGACGTCCATCGTCAGCGGCGCGATCGCAACGCCTTCGCGCAGCGCGAGCTTTTCGAGCCGGACGTTGATGTGGAATGGCCCTTCGAGCTTGGCGTCGCTGCTGTCGCCTTCCGCGGCCAGCCGCGTGCCGTCGAGCGAACGGCCGCGCAGAATGATGTCGGAGCCGGAGGGTCCGCGCGTCATCCCCAGGGAGAAATCGTCGACGGCGCCGAAACGGATGACGGGGAAGGACAGCTGCACCAGATGCCCGTCCTTGTCGAAATTGGCGCTGCCGTTCGCGGTCACGCCCGGGCCAGACAGCTTGATCGAGCCGGAGCGCAGGCTGCTTTGCGGTCCGAACTCGGCCGCGATCCGCGCCGAGGTGGGAAAGCCCTGCGGCTTGTTCAATCCAATGAGATCGAAGGTCAGCCGGGTCGGCGCCAGATCCATGGTCATGTCGGCCGCCGAGAGCGAACCGCGATGGCCGGTCAGCGTCGCGACGACATTGGAGGGGCCGTCGATCACGCTGGCCGAGGGGAAGCCGATCGCCGCGCGCCCGCCATTGTCGAGAATGCCCTTGACCGTCACCCGCGTGGTGATGGGGGCCTGCGTGCGGAAATCCTCCTGCCAGTCGAGCGAAAACTTGGAATCTGCAAGGGTGGCGGTGCCTGTGGCGTGCAACGCCGCATTGCCGATGGCGAAATTCATCGTGCCGTCGCTCAGATGAATCTTGCTGCCGAGCGGCACGGCAAAGCCCGTCACCGCTGCCTTGATGCCGATCTGGATGTCGTCGACCTTGAGGTTCTTGCGCGTCGGCACGTTGAGCGACAGATCCATCTGCGCCGCGCCCTTGGTCGCCGTCACGTCGATGCCGAAGCGCGACGGGTAGCCGAGCGGCTTCTTGTCGACGAGCGTCAGGATGTCGGTCATGCTGCCCGCGGCATGCACCTCGATCTGCGCCGGAGCAGCGGGAAGATGCAGGTTTGCGATGACCGCGCGGCTCTTGCCCAGCGCGATGGCGCCGACACGGCCGCCGTCGATATCGACGCCGAAGGTGTCACCCAGCAAGGTGATGCGGCCGTTCATCCCGGTCGCGTGAGTCAGGCCGTCGATATAGTTGACCTCGGCATTGGCGACGGGAAACGCCACTTTGAGCGCGCCGTCGGGCAGCTGGTTTTCATCGAGCAGGCCGGCCGGCATGTGCATTTCGAACGCGATGGGGCCGACCTTGCCTTGCGCCATGTTCTTCTCGGTCCAGTCGCGCGCACCGGAGGCCAAGCCGAGCGGCCAGGCGTGCAGCAGATCGCGCAGACTGAGAGACGCGATCTGGCCTTTCATCTCGATGGCGGGAGCGCGGCTCGCGGCCAAGGTGATGCTTCCGGAGGCCTCGGCCGATATCGTGTTGCCGGCCAGGGATACCCGCTCGAGCACGATGTCCCTGGAACCTGGAACATACGTACCGCGCGCCGACACGTCGCGAAACGCCAGCGGCGCGGCCAGCACGCCCGGCATGTCGACGGTCACCTTGTCGAGATGATCCTCGAAGGCGACGCCGTGCAGCACGCCGCCCGCATCGCGCAGCAGGTCGAAACGGCCGACGAGATGCGCGGTCGTTCCGCCCGCGGTAAACGTGCCCTCCTCGATCAGGACGCGGTTGGAGGAGGCGCTGTAGCGGCCGTCGATCTGCATCGCCTTGACCTTGAGCGGGCCGCCCCGCAAGCCCGCGATCGCCAGCGCGCCTTTGCCGCCGATGCCGAACTCGGCGTCGATCAGATGCGTGCCCTGCATCGTGAAGGTCGTCGAGGCGTCGATCGTGAGTGCCAAGGGCTTCAGCCCCGCAAAGATTTCGGCATTGCCGGCGAGCGCGCGCAGATCGAGGCCTGCGATCGCCACCGCTCCCCTGATCGGTTTGCGGTCCGCCGGAAAATTGAATTCACCGGTGATGTGCGCCGGCTGGCCGGACACCTCCAGCGCTGCATCGAGGGTGGCCTTGAGATCGCGCCCCGCGGTCGTCACGCGCAGATTGGCGTCGGGCGCGACGAGAAACAGCCGCGTGCCCTCGTCGAGGAAGGCGATGCGGGCCTTGCGCACCGCGAATTCCTTGAGCGACGAGGTATTGCCGTTGCTCTTGGTGACGGCATCGGCGATGCGCTTGAAGAGGTCCGGCTGGTCCTTGTCGGTCTCGACGCCGAGGCGCAGTTGTCCGCTGCGGGTCCGCACCAGGGTCAGCTCGACACCGGCCAGCGTGATGCGCTGCACCACCGTCTTGCCGTGCAGCAGAGGCCCGGCGGCGAGGTCGATGTCGGCTTCGGGCGCCTGGGCGATGATGCGGCCCTCGGAGTCGTAGACCTTGGCCCCCAGGATGACGAGATCGACCCGGCCCTCGTCGCGCGACCACTGAATCGCTGCCTGGTCGTAGCGCACCGCCAATCCAGGAAGCGCCTGCGCCAGTGCGTCCGGCAGCGCGGAGCCGAACGGTCCCAGCGAGAGCGGGCCGATCAGGAGGCGGATCGCCGCTCCGGCCACAAAGAACACGAACGCGGCCGCCAGCCCGCCCGCGATCAGGGCCGCGCGGCTGATATGGTGAGCCTTGATGGTGCGGCGAAGGAAGGCGATCACGGGCAGCGATACTCGATTGGCGCCGGTCGGGCCGGCGGGGCGGGTTCTATTGCGGCCGATTGGGGCCGAAGCTGGGCCGCGACCATGGCCCATCAAAGCCAAACAGGGGCTGAACGGCGCACTTGCGCCGACTCGCGCATCGCATTAACCCATTCTGGACGCCGACTTCTTTGCGATTCAGGGGCGACCGCATGGACCTCAAGCCCGGCGACAAAGCACCGCCGTTCAAGCTTTCGACCGATGGCGGCGGCACCGTCAGTCTGGCCGCGCTCAAAGGCCGGCCCTTCGTCCTCTATTTCTACCCGAAAGACAATACGCCGGGCTGCACCCTGGAAGCCCAGGGCTTTTCCGAAAATGTGAAGAAGTTCCAGCGCTTGGGCGTCGAAGTTGTGGGCATCTCTAAAGACGATGTTGCCTCCCATGAGCGCTTCAAGTCCAAGTACGGGCTCAAGCTGGTGCTGGCGTCCGACCCCGATGTCGAGACCGCCAAGGCCTACGGCGTCTGGGGCGAAAAGACGCTTTATGGAAGGAAATTCATGGGCATGGAACGAGCCACGTTCCTGGTCGATTCCCGGGGCACCGTGCGGGAAATCTGGCGCAAAGTGAAGGTCGCCGGGCATGTGGAGGCCGTGCTTGCCGCGGCGAAAGCGCTTTGAATCCGCGCAAAGCTTTTGGCCCGCGGTTAACCTCCCGGTCGTTTTTCTGGGCTAAGAGCTTGATCAAGCGCCGACAATTGGGTGAAATGGAGCCCATTGGGGTTGGCGCCGAAGAAAGCGCCGCGAAGGGACGATCGCAGATGACGGAGACGCTCGTGGAGCGCGCCTGGGCGTGGCTCCATGAAACTTTCCCGGAACGGCAGATCTACATCCGCAGCGATGGGCGGGTGCAATTCTTCACATTCAGTCCGACGCTGCAAGCCACGCTCGCGGCTTTGACGCTGGTTTTCCTCGGCTGGGTCGCGTTTTCCACAGTCAATGTGATCTTCAAGGACCGAATCATCGCGGCCAAGGACCATCGCTATCAGCAGATGCAGATGGCGTATGAGAACCGCGTCGCCGACCTGCAGATTTCGCACGACGAGCTCGAGACCTCGCTGGTCTCCGCCGAGGACAAGTTCAAGGCCACCGCCGACGATCTGCAGAACAAGCAGAACACGATCCTCAAATTCCTCGATCGCAAGCATCAGGTCGACGCGATGGTCTCGGGATCGTCCGCGTCGCAGATTCTCTCCGCGCCGGACGCGAAGGCCATGGGCGACGGCGCCGCGACGCAAGCGCCCGCAAGCGGCACGTCGGGCGGCAGCGATGCCGATACCGACGACAGCGCGGCCGGCAGCACCTCGCTGCAGATGATGCCCCAACCCGCGCAGCCGCAGCCGCGCACCGCCAAGCCGACCCGCGCCAGCCTGCTCGATATGGGCGGCGGCGCGCTGGGCCGCATCGCCGGCGCCATTTTCGGCGCGCATGCGCCAAGACAGAGCGCCGCGGCGACGCTGGTGCGCCATCCCGCGCTGAAGATTCTCGCCGAGCAGACCGAACGCGTCCGCCGCATCGGCACCGCCGAGACCGTGCTGATGGTACAGGCGCAGAATGAAGTCTCCAGCGGCGTGCAGACCGTGCGCGCGCTGATGGCGAACACCGGCATTAATCCCGACCAGTTCGCGCAGAAATACGAGAGCGCCTTCGGCGTCGGCGGTCCCGACATCCCGCTCAACGACGTGCATATCGTGGGCATCGCGGATGCGGCTTTCCAGGAGGCCTATCTGAAAGCCTCGGCGGTGCTCAACCAGATGGACGAGTTTCTGGGCGCGCTGCGCCATGTGCCGCTGACGGTTCCCGTCTCAGGCCCAGAATTCGAGCGCACCAGCGGCTTCGGCGCGCGCGTCGATCCGTTCACCGGCCGCTATGCGTTCCACCCCGGCCTCGATTTCGCGGGTCCCTGGGGCGCCACCGTGCATTCGACCGCGCCCGGCGTCGTCGTCTGGGCCGGGCCGCATGGTGCCTACGGCAATCTCGTCGAGATCGACCACGGTCTGGGCATTCATACCCGCTACGGTCACTTGTCGGCGGTGCTGGTGCATGTCGGCGCCAGGGTAGCGAAAGGCGCTCCGGTCGGAAAACTCGGGTCGACCGGGCGCAGCACGGGCCCGCACGTGCATTACGAGATCTGGTACGACGATGTCGTGAGAAACCCGAGCAAATTCATCGAGGCTGGCCACCATGTTCTCTAGTAAGAGTAAGGAAACTCCCCCGCCCCCGCCGCCCCAGGCGTCGTCCAGCACGCAGCAGAAGCGTCCCATGCGCTCCTCCTCGGCGCCGTCGATCATCAGCGGCGACCTCGTGGTCAGCGGCACGCTGAGCTCCACCGGCGACATCCAGATCGACGGCAAGGTCGAGGGCAACGTCAACTCGACCGGCCTCGTCATCGGCGACAAGGCCTTCATCCAGGGCGACGTCATGGCCGAGGACGTCACCGTGCGCGGCCGAGTCAAGGGCAGCATCCGCGCCCGCAAGGTGCTCCTTGCCGCCACCTGCCATGTCGAGGGCGACATCCTGCACGAGGCCTTCGCGGTCGAGACCGGCGCGTTCTTCGAGGGCAATTGCCGCCATGCCGACAACCCCCTCGCCGCCGAGCCCATGCGCGCCGTCGCTCAGCCGTCGCAGGTCGCCGCCGCCGTGACGCCGATCGCGCGTCCCGCCGCCGACGCCACCCAGCGCCCCAGCGCCGCCACCTTCGCCCCGATCAAGACGGGGTCGTAAGCGGACGTCCGCAAAACGGAAGTTGACAGGCCCTGCCGGCGAGGAGATTTCGCCGGCGGGGTTTGTTTTTGCGTCCAGCTATTGCGGCGCGAAGGCAGCCACCTCGGAGTGATTGGGTGAGAGCTCGTCGCTTGCGGAGACCACAAACGCGCCTTGCCCGGCCGCAATGTAGAAGACCGGGTGGGACAGTTTGGTCGTCCAGACTTGCACACCGGTCTTGGCATTCAGCACGTGGACGTTGCCGTCGAAGTCGCCGACCAACACATAGCCTTTCGCATAGACGGGAGGTGTCCAAACGATATTGGGAGTGTCGAACTTCCAGGCCACATTGCCGCTGCCGAGCGAGGTGCAATAGACCGTGGCGACGGTTTCGTTGTTGTCCACCGACAGCATGAAGCTGCGCTTGCCCTCCTTGAAGATCGAAGGTGAAAAATCGCCGGGGAAACTGCCTATCTGTTCGCCGGTCTTGGCCCTGAGCACATCATTGCCCTGCGTTGTGATCATATAGACCTTCTTGGCGAAGTAGGCCGTTGTCGAAGGGCTGCTGCTGCAGAGACTGCCATCGAACCAGAGCGCCTTTCCTGTCGTCGCCTGAAAGGCGTAAAACTGGCACCCTGCGTCATAGTAGACGCCGTTGTTGCCGAAAGCCGGCGAGCCTATGCCGCCGGTCATCAAACCCGAAACGTCCCATGCAATGTGGCCGGTGCCCTCGTCGACCGAATAGAGGTCGCCGCCGCCGCCGCCGCCCGTGATATAGACCCTGCCATTCACCGCGATCGGAGCCGCGTCGAAACTGCTTTGATGAGGCAATTGGACGGACCATTGCGGCTTGCCCTTCTTGGCATCCAGCGCGACCAGCAACCCATCCTCGTTGACATAGAAGAGTTGTCCGGCGTCGTAGGCGCCCTCATTGTTCCAGACGCTGAGCAGGTGCTCGAATTGCTGCGTGCCTGTGGCAAGGTCGTAGGCAAAGAGATCGACCTCGCCGGTGACGACGTAGACATTGCCCTCGGCAATGAGTGGATAGCCGGCCTCCACGTCGAAAGACTTGTCCCACAGCATCTTGAACGGCGGCGCGAAGGCCTCCGAGAAATCGACGGCTCCCGTATGCGCCGGATTCATGTTGTAGGTGGTGGCGTACTCGGCCGCGATGTCGGGCGGTTTGGAGAATGCGGACGCGCTTTGCGCAGCCAGCAGGGCCACGCCAAGCAGCGCGCATTTCACATGGCACTTCATTGCGGCATTCCCTTTCGCGTTCGCAGAAATATTGAAGCCCGCGCCGAACCTGTCCGGCGCGGGCTTTTGTGCATTTACGTAGATAAGCTCGTCATTGCGGCGCAAAAGCCGCCACCTCGCCGAGGCCGGGCGAGTAGACGTCGCTGGCCGAGACCACGAACGTGCCCTGCCCGGCCGCGATATTGTAGATGGGATGCGACATGGTTGTCGTCCAGACCTGCTCGCCGGTCTTCGCATTCAGCACGAAGACGTTGTTGGCGTAGTCTCCGATCATAACGTAACCGTTGGCATAGACGGCGGGCGTGAAGACGATGGCCGGCGCCGTGAATTTCCACACCACATTGCCGCTGCCGAGCGAGGTGCAATAGACGGTGCCGTCGTGATAGGTGACCGTCAGCATATATTTGCGTTTGCCGATTGCGAAAATCGACGGCGTGAAGTCTCCGGGAAAAGTACCTGTCAATGCACCGTTTTTGGCTTTGAGCACGCTGTTGCCCGGATCGTCGGAGGGCATATAAACCTGCTTGTTGTAATAGGTCGTGCCCTTGCCCCCCGAACTGCAGAGGGAATCGTCAATCCAGCTGACCGATCCCTTATCGGCATCGAACGCATAGTACTGGCAACCGGCATTGTAATAGACGTTTTTCTGGCCGAAGGCGGGCGAGCCCCAGCCGCCGTTCATCATTCCACGGATGTCCCACGCGATTTTGCCCGTGGCCTGATCGACCGAATAGAGATCCCCACCCTCCCCCGCGCCGGAAACATAGACTCTCCCGTTCACCGCGATAGGGGGTGAGTTGAAACTGCTCTGGTTCGGAAGCTGGACCGCCCAATTCTGTTTGCCCTTCTGGGCGTCCAGCGCAACCATCATGCCGGTCTGATTGACGTAGAAGATCTGCCCGGCGTCATAGGCGCCCAGATTGTTCCACACGCTCAGCGCATGCTCGAACTTCTGCTTGCCGGTCGCCAGATCGAAGGCGAAGAGATCGATATTGCCGGAGACCACATAGACATTGCCCTCGGCGATGAGGGGATAGGATGCCGGGCCGTTCAACTGGACATCCCAGAGCCTGGTGAACGGCGGCGCGAAGGGCTCCGAAAAATCGACCGATCCCGTATGCTCCGGGTTCATGTTGTAGGTGGTGGCGTACTCGGCCGCGATGTCGGGCGGTTTCGAGAATGCGGACGCGTTTTGCGCAGCCAGCAGGGCCACGCCCAGCAGCGCGTATCGTAAAGCAACTCTCATTTTTCGTTCCCCTTCCCGACCGCATTCCCGTAACGGAACCGCGTTCCGGCTTCGGCACTATTCAACCATACGTGCTCAGGCGCGTCAAAAAGGGCGGGGGCAACGGCCGTTGGTGGGGTAAGTTTTTATGCCGGCGGCATAGGAGCTCTATTCCGGCTGCCTCGCCTTCTTGCGCGCCTCGCGCGCCGGCACGATCGGCGCGACGCGCTCACGCAGCGCATCCGCCGCGGCGTGCTTCTCGCCGAAGGACAGCTTCGCGCGCCGAGTGCGCCCTTCCTCCTTGCGGGCGTAGATGACCGAATTGTCCGGATAATGTGGAACAGGCTTGCACATAACCTTCGATTCCGTCAGAGCGGATCGCTTATATACTACCATCCCAAACACTTGCATCGACCTCCGCTAAAGCAGTTTGAGCGATGCTGAAACTTCAATATCGTCATGGTCGGGCTTGGCCCTGCCATCCATACGCACAGTGTGAAACCGTGAGTGCCGCCACGAGGGCGGCCATGACGGCTTGGGTGTGACTCTGCGAAACTCAGCGGACGTGCCACGACCATTGCGCGGGAAGAGGACGCACGACGCGACATCTCCATCCTGAAAAAAATAGCAATAAGATTTCTTCTACTGCCACTTGAAACGAGGTTTCCGGCCACCATGTCAGTGGATTCGAAACTTGGGACCGGAGAAACGCTTTCTTGGGTAGGCACCCCACGAACATCGGACCGGAAAAAAACGGACACGCCGTTATTGCGGTGCAGCGATTGAAGGCGATTACCTCGGGCAATCAATGTGATAGCTGCAGCAATCCGAATTGAATGGAGATTTTGAGGTTTTTGCGCACGCCGCTGACCCTAGGGAAGGAAATGACGAGACAATCTCGAAGCAGACCGGTGGGCGGACGGCGGAGAGAGCCTAGGCCGGAATAGGACGAGCCCCCTCCCCGCCCTTCGGGTGGACCTCCCCCGTAAACGGGGGAGGATAAGAAAGAGATAATCCGTATAAGGACGATCTACTCCAGATCCTCGACCGCCTCGCCCTTCTTGCCGCCGATGGCCTGGGCGAGGGCCGCGGCCATGAAGGGGTCGAGGTCGCCATCGAGGACGTCCTGCGGCGTGCGGCTTTCGACGCCGGTGCGCAGGTCCTTCACCAGCTGATAGGGCTGCAGCACATAGGAGCGGATCTGGTGGCCCCAGCCGATGTCGGTCTTCTCGCCGATGAAGGCGCCGGTCTCGGCGCGCTTCTTCTCCAGCTCGATCTCGTAGAGGCGCGAGCGCAGCATGTCCCAGCACATCGCGCGGTTCTGGTGCTGCGAGCGCTCGGTCTGGCAGGAGACGGCGATGCCGGTCGGGATGTGAGTGATGCGCACCGCGCTTTCCGTCTTGTTGACGTGCTGGCCGCCGGCGCCGGAGGCGCGATAGACGTCGATGCGCACCTCCTTCTCCGGGATGTCGATCTCGATCGACTGGTCGATCACCGGATAGACGGTGACGGACGAGAAGCTGGTGTGACGCCGCGCGTTGGCGTCGAAGGGGGAGATGCGCACCAGGCGGTGCACGCCGGCCTCGCTCTTCAGCCAGCCATAGGCGTTGTCGCCTTTAACGAGCAAGGTCGCCGACTTGATCCCGGCGCCCTCGCCTTCGCTCTCCTCGATGAGCTGCAGCTTGTAGCCGTGGCGCTCGGCCCAGCGCGTGTACATGCGGAACAGCATCTCCGCCCAGTCCTGGCTTTCGGTGCCGCCGGCGCCGGCATGGATCTCGAGATAGGCGTCGTTGGCGTCGGCCTCGCCCGAGAGCATCGATTCCAGGCGCAGCGTCTCGGCCCTTTCGGCCAGCGCCGCGATGGCGCGCTCGCCCTCGGCCACCATCGATGCGTCGTTGTCGGCCTCCGCCATCTCGATGAGGCCGGTGGCGTCGGCGAATTCGTTCTCCAGGGCGCGCACCTTGCCCAGCGCGGCGTCGAGACGCTGGCGCTCGCGCATCAAGGCCTGGGCCTCCTGCGGCTTGTTCCAGATGGCGGGGTCTTCCGCCCTGGCGTTCAGTTCATCGAGGCGGCGAAGGGCTTTGTCCCAGTCAAAGATGCCTCCTCAGCAGGGCGAGGGCCTGCCTGATGTCTTCGGCTTTGCGTTCGATCTCGGGGCGCATGGTCGTTCTCCGCGCGGCGATATAGGGATTTCGGGTCGCAAGCGCAACGTTTCAGGCGCCGATCTCGCTGGAGCGCATGGCCTCGAGCTCCTGGGCATAGCGTTTCAGCGCGTAGGATTCGTTCAGATAACCGACGATCTTGTGGTCGGTCGGCGAGGCCAGCACCGGCAGCGTCTCGAGCTGCAGCTCCTCAAAGCGGCGCAGCGCGGTGCGCACATTGTCCCCCGGCAGCAGGAACAGGTCGCGGTCCTGGGTGAGATCGACCGCGACCAGGACGTCGATGGCGTCGGCGATCTCCGGGTCGTGCAGCCTGGCCACGTCGATGGCGCCGACATAGGCGCCTTGCTGGTCGACGACATAGATCCGCTTGGCGGCGCCTGGCGGGATGAGATGGCGCAGGCTGCGCAGGCCCATGTTGTTGACGACCACCTTGGGATCGGAGCGCATCAGCCGGCCGACGGTGAGCTCCGCGATCCAGCCCACGTCGAAGGCCCCGCGGATGGTCAGCCCGCGCAGGTGGAAGCGCCAGGTCGAGAAGGAATAGCCGAAGGTCAGCCGCACGATCGTCGAAGCGATGGTCACGGCGATGAGCACCGCGATGGAGACCGGGAAGTCTCCCGTGCCCTCCAGCACCAGAAAGACCATCGCGAGCGGCGCGCCGATGATCGCGGCGCCCACCGAAGCCATGCCGGCCAGCATGAACACCTTGTGCTCCGGCGCCATCCCGGGCAGCGCGAATTCCATCGCCTTGGCGAACAAGGCGCCGAAGACCACGCCCAGTAGCAGCGACGAGCTGAACAACCCGCCGCGGAATCCCGAGCCCACCGATACCGCCGAGGCGACGAGCTTGCCCGCGAGCAGCGCAAGCAACAGCGCCCAGCCCGTGCTCGCTTCGAACTGGAGCTGGATGGCGCCGTGTCCGCTGCCCAAGACCTGAGGCAGGAACAGCGCGATCGCCGACAGCACCGCACCGCCCATCACCGGCCGCAGCCAGACCGGCAGCTGCGCCTCGCGCAGCGAGCGCTCCGTCCAGGTGACGGTGAGCATGGTCACCACCGCGATGCCCGCCGCGATCAGGCCCATGAGCGCGCAGAGAAAGTAAGCTTCTGGAACCACCGAGAAGGTGGTCTGGGTGTCGAACAGCGCCCGTTCGTGCAGGACCGAACGCTGCACCACGGCCGCACAGACCGAAGCGACCGCGACCGGCGCCAGCGCCCGCGGCGTGTAGCTGCCCAGCACCAGCTCGAACCCATAGAAGGCGCCAGCCAGCGGCGCGTTGAACGCGGCGGCGATGGCCGCGGCCGCACCGGCCGTGACCATGACGCGCAGATCCGCGCGCCTGAGCTTGGCGGCTTGCCCAAAGGCCGAGAAGAACGCCGAACCCAGCTGGGTGTAGCCTGCTTCCATGCCCACCGACGCGCCGGCCGCGTTCGAGATCACCGTCGAGATGGCTAGCCGCACCGAATTCCACCACGACATCCGCCCGCCATAAAGCGCATTGGCTTCGATCGGATCGACGATGTCGGCGGTGCGCCGGGACCAGGCTTTGCGAAAGAGCGCCAGCACCAGGGCGCCGCAGACCGGCACGAGGAGAATGCGCATCCGCGAAATGCCGCGGCCTTCGCTGAGCAACATGTTCGGCGGCAACAGGAACGAGATCGTATGCAGGAACGTCACGAACTGGTGAAGCAGTGCGACCGCGACGCCGGTCGCCGCGCCCAGCAATCCGCACACGGCGATCTGGGCGATTTCGCTCTCGCGCAGGCCGCGCTGAAGGAATTCGAGACGTGCCGCGAGTTCCGCCCAGGCACTGGAAGCCTGGCGCTCCTGCGGGGCGGCGTCGCTCTCTGTCTTCATCGCCCCGCAGTCATCCGTTTTTTCGCTCGCTGGTCTAGTACAACCCGCCCGTACCTTCGCCGACGTCGGTGGGCTGGTTCGCCTCCTGCGCCGCGCTCATGCCGATGACGGTATTGGGCGGCGCGTTGGGCTCGCCCGGCGCCGTTCCGGCCTTGTAGGCTTCCATGATGGCGTTGGGATCGCCAGCGGAGGTCGGCTGGCCCGTGATGGCGTCGACCTGCACCAGCTCGATGCCCGGCGCAACGCGGAACGGGATCGGTGGCACGTCGGCCAGCGCCTCCTTCATGAAATCGCGGAAGATCGGCGCCGCCACGGTCGCGCCCTGCTCGAACTTGCCCAGGGTGCGCGGATTGTCGAAGCCGACGAACACGCCGCAAGCAAGATCGGGCGAGAAGCCGACGAACCACAGATCCTTGGCCTCGTTCGAGGTGCCGGTCTTGCCGGCAAGCGGCTTGCCGACCGCCAGGATCGAGCGTCCGGTGCCGCGCTGCACCACGCCTTCGAGCAGCGACACGATCTGGTAGGCGGTGCGGGGATCGACGATCTGCTGGCGGGGATCGGCGAGCAGCGGCTCGGACTGGTTCTGCCAGTTGCCGACATTGCAGCCGTCGCAGACGCGCCCGTCATGACGCCAGATCGTGTTGCCGTTGCGGTCCTGGATGCGGTCGATCAAAGAGGCGGCGATCTTCTTGCCGCCGTTGTCGAATTCGGCATAGCCGGTGGTCAACCGCATCAGGGTGGTCTCGTACGAGCCCAGCGCATTGGCGAGATAGGGCGGCAGATGGTCGTAGACCCCAAAGCGCTCCGGATAGGGCACGATCTTGTCCATGCCGATGTCCTGGGCAAGGCGCGCGGTCGCATTGTTGAGCGAGAGCGCGATGGCGCGGCGCAGGGTCACGGGACCGAGGAATTTGTGGCTGAAGTTCGCAGGATGCCAAAGCCCCAGGCCGGCGCCCTGGTCGACGACGATCGGCGCGTCGAGCACCTGGCTCGACGGCGTCAGGCCGTTGTCGAGCGCCGCGGCATAGACGAAAGGCTTGAAGGCCGAACCCGGCTGCCGCATCGCCTGCATGGCCCGGTCGAACTGGCTCGATGCGTAGCTGAAGCCGCCGGACATGGCGAGCACGCGGCCGGTATGGGGATCCATCACCACGATGGCGCCGTTGATTTGCGGCACCTGCCGCAGGCCGTAGCCGCCCTTGCCGTCCGGCTCGACATAGATCACGTCGCCGGGTGCGACGACGTCTTGCGGTTTGGCAACGGCCGGTCCCAGGAACATGCCGGGCATCTGCCGGCGCGCCCAGGCGATCTCGCTGAAGGGAATGGAGCCGGTGCTGCCGTCCTGAAGCCCGATCTCGACCGATTTCGCGTCGCCATAGTCCAGCACTGCCGCCAGACGCCAGGTGTCGATACCCGATTGGTTCGGCATCGCGGCCAACGCCGGCTTCCAGCTCGCAACGTCCAGATGCGCGGTCGCCCCGCGCCAGCCGTGGCGGCGGTCGTAGCGAACCAGCCCGCTGCGCAAGGCGCTCACCGCAGCATTTTGCAGGCGCGTGTCGAGCGAGGCGCGAACCTGGAGGCCGCCGTCGTAGAGTTTGTCCTTGCCGTATTTGGAATAGAGCAGCCGGCGCACTTCCTCGACATAATAATCGACGTCCTGCGCCTGGCTGCCCATGGGACGCGTGCGGGTCACCAGGGGCTCGGCGATCGCGGCTTTGGCCTCGGCATCGGCGATGTAGCCGTTGTCGGCCATCTGCCCGATGACCCAATTGCGCCGCTCGAGCGCGCCGTGATTGTTGCGCATCGGATCGTAGTTGCTCGGCGCCTTGGGCAGCGCTGCCAGGAAGGCCACCTCGGCGATGTCGAGCTCGTCGAGCGACTTGCCGAAATAGTTCAGCGCCGCCGCCGCCACGCCATAGGAGTTCTCGCCGAGATAGATCTCGTTCAGGTACAGTTCGAGAATCTTGTCCTTCGGGTATGTCGCATCGATCCGGATGGCGAGGATCGCCTCTTTGATCTTGCGCGAGAATTTGACGTCGCTGTTGAGCAGGAAGTTCTTCGCCACCTGCTGGGTGATGGTGGAGGCGCCTTCGAGGCGGCGGTGCTCGATGACGTTGAACACGTCCTTGACGCCGGCACGCAGAATGCCGCCGGGATCGATGCCCGGATGGTTGAAGAAGTTGCGGTCTTCGGCCGAGGTGAAGGCGTCGATCACCCGCTTTGGCACGAACGCGATGGGCACGAAGATGCGCCGCTCGCGGGCATATTCGCCGAGCAGCGTGCCGTCGCCCGCATAGACCCGCGTGGTGACCGGCGGGGTGTAATTCTGCAGCGTCTCGAGGCTCGGCAGGTCGCGGGTGAGCGACCAGATCCAGATCACGACGCCCAGCGCCGCGATTGTCGCGGCGCCGGCGGCCGATAGGCCGAAATAGACCAGAAAGCGCCGCCAGGTGAACGGCCTACGCCCCCTGGGCGGTCCTCCGCCGCCGGCAGGGGCGGCCGTTACCGGCTCCGCCTCGGGCTCATCGAGCCTGCGGCGCGCATGCGGTTCCGGCGGCCGAGGAGAAACCCGGTCCGACCGCCCGATCCGGATGCCGCCCTCAGGCCGGGGGGCGGATGTGTCGTCGCTGTCCTGTATCTCGCTCATCGCCGCAAATTATGGCTCGGAAGCCGCCGTCCGTCACTCCACGACCGGTGACGCGGGCCGCTGCGCCGTTGCCGCAGGCAGAGCGAAATGTCGCTCCACTGCCCCTGCAATAGCAGCCGCGACAGCGTTGCGCCACCGTGTCGTGTTCATCTGGGCGGCATCGCCCGCGTTGGAAAGGTAACCAAGTTCGATCAGGACCGAAGGCACGTCCGGCGCCTTGAGCACGACGAACGCCGCCGAGCGGTGCGGCTGGCGCGCCAGGACATCGGTGGCGCCGCTCAGGGAGCCCAGGACGGTTTGGGCAAAGCGTGACGACTTGTTCATCGTGTCGCGCTGTTCCAGGTCGAGCAGGATCGGCGCCACGGCCGCATTGTCGCCGCCCAGGTCGACGCCCGCGATGATGTCGGACTGGTTCTCCTTGCGCGCCAGCGCCGCCGCCTCCTTGTCCGAACCGGACTCGGACAGGGTGTAGACCGAAAGGCCCAGAACCGCGCTGTCGGGGTTGGAGTCGGCGTGCAGTGAGACGAAGAGATCCGCCTTGTGGGCGCGGCTGATGTTGACGCGCTCGCGCAGCGGAATGAACACGTCGCTGTCGCGCGTCATGTAGACGGTGAAATTGGGATCGGCGCGCAGCGCCTTCGCCAGCCGCAGTCCTTCGTCCAGCACGAGATCCCGCTCGAGCAGGCCGTTGACGCCGCTGGTTCCGGAGTCGATGCCGCCATGGCCCGGATCTATGACGACCACCTTGCGGTTTTTCGACACGGGCAAGGGCGATGCCGGCGGCAACGCCGCAACGCGTTCGGCCTGGGTCTCGCGCGCTTTCAGGTCCGCCGGCCAGCCCGCGGTCTGGTCGAACTTGGCGCGGCTGGTGGCAAACAGATCGAGCACCACGCGGTAGCCATTGCCGTGGTCGGGAGGGATCACAAGCGCGTCGGAGACCGTGACCGGTTGATTCAGGTCGATCACCACGCGTGCATTGCCGGGCCGAAACAGGCCGTAGCGGTAGCTCTTGATCGCGCCGTGGCCGCTGGGCCGCGGCGGGCCCTCCAGGTGCCAGGTCACGGCCGGCATGTCGATCACCACGCGGTCGGGATTGCTGAGCGTAAAGGTGCGCAGGCTCAAGGGATCGGAGAGTTCGAGCACGAACCGCGTGCGGTCGGGATGCTCGCCGATGCGCGCTCCCATGACCACCGGCAGCGCGGGCGCGGCGTCCTTCGCCGATGGCACGGGATTGTTCTTCAGCACCTGGTTGATCATCGCGTCGAGATCGTCGGGGGGCGGATTGCCCTGCCCGAGCGCGCCCGGGCTCAGCATCAGCAGCAGCATCGCGGCAGCAATCGCAGCTCTCGTCATCGGCGAAGAATCGCGCCCAACCATCAAGCCTTGGTTAGCACAATCGAATGCCGGGACCGAGGCGAAAGCTTAAGCTACTGAGGCAGCGAAAAGACCACGCCGGCAAGAAAGCTGGCCCCGTCCCTCCCATCCTTCTTGGAGCAGAAGGCGTGCAACACTGTCTCAGTCCCGCCACTCTTCAGCTTGAAAAACGACGCCGCAACCTGCGCATTGGCTTTGAACGCTTCCACTGCTACCGCCCGCGTGGTCCCGTGGAGATTGCCGGCGGAGTCGTCTCGGTGCTGCCCGACAGTTTCGAAGACCGTGCCTCCGCTCGCGGTACCGCCGTTCACCGTCGTGCCATAGACGCAGCAATGTGCGCCCTGAGCCCAATAGCAATGCCTCGAAACTGTCGGACACGATGCCCTGAGCTAGGAAACTATGGTGGGCCAAATCGATCGTGCAAAGTTTAACAGCCGTCAATGCTGTCCGTTACAGTGATTTCATGGAGAGCCGGAAGCGCGATTGCCAAGGCGCAAAGGGCCGGAAATATCCGGTTTGGCCCTTAACCTGCTCTTCACCGTATGCGTCCAGTGTGCGCCGGCTTTTCCCTTGCGGTGGGGTGCGACGCACCCTACAAGGGCCACATATGCTGCTTCGCCGAGGCCGGTTGGCCGGGGGCGGGCAGACGGGTCGTCCTTGGGGCGGCCGCACGACGACCAGCCGGTTCGCCGGCACGACTCTTAAGATTTTTCGATGCACGACAGAATTTGCGCCCTCTTTCCGAAAGCTGCGGTTCCGCAGCGGGGAAAGTGTCCGCGCCGTCTGTCCCCAACAACGCGGCCCAACCTGTCATCGCCTGCGCCCTGGCGCGCGGCGGAAGGCTGGCGCACGCGCGGAGAACACGATGTCCAAGCGCATGCTTATCGATTCGAGCCACCCCGAAGAGACACGAGTGGTCGTCCTCGACGCACACAAGGTCGAGGAATTTGACTTCGAGGCGGCCGCCAAGCGGCCGCTCAAAGGCAATATCTATCTCGCAAAGGTGACGCGGGTGGAGCCCTCGCTCCAGGCGGCCTTCGTCGAATATGGCGGCAACCGGCAGGGCTTCCTCGCCTTTTCGGAAATCCATCCCGACTACTATCAAATTCCGGTCGCCGACCGCATCGCGCTGCTCGCCGAGCAGGAAGCCGAAGCGCGCCGGCGCGCCGACGAGGAGATCGAATCCTTCGACATCGCGCCCGGCCCCAAGCCGGAGAGCGGCGAAGACTCGGACGACGACGCACAGGCGGAATCTTCCGACGAGGAACCGCTCCGAGAGAGGCTTGCTGAGGAAGGGGCCGTCGACCAGCAGGCCGAATCCGCACCCGACGATGAGATTTTCGAGAACAGGCCTGCATCACCGGGCGAAGAGGCTGGCTCGGAGCAATCGGCATCGGACGAGCATCTGCCGGAAGATCACCATCAGGAATGGCATGGGCCGCAATCGGACGAAGCTCTCGAATCTTCCGATGAGCACACGCCGGAAGACGGCGAATCCGCAGAGCACACGACGGAAGAAGGCGGCGAGGAGCGTTCGCAGCCGGACAGCGGTTCTGCCCGGCCGCTACGGGCGCCGCGTCCGCCGCAGCGTTTCCTGCGCAAGCGGCACTACAAAATCCAGGAAGTCATCAAGCGCCGCCAGATCATCTTGGTGCAGGTGGTCAAGGAGGAGCGCGGCAACAAAGGCGCGGCGCTGACGACCTACCTGTCGCTGGCGGGTCGCTATTGCGTGCTGATGCCCAACACGCCCCGCGGCGGCGGCATCAGCCGCAAGATCACCAACGCGAACGACCGCAAGCGGCTCAAATCCGCCGCGCAGTCGCTCGAGTTGCCCGAGGGCATGGGGCTGATCATCCGCACCGCAGGCGAAAGCCGCACCAAAGTCGAGATCAAGCGCGACTACGAATACCTGCTGCGCAGCTGGGACGCGATCCGCGAACTGACGCTTCAGTCCACGGCGCCGGCATGCGTCTACGAGGAAGGCGACTTGATCAAGCGCGCCATCCGCGATCTCTACAATAAGGACGTCGGCGAGGTGATCGTCGAAGGCGACGAAGGCTACCGCAATGCCAAGGACTTCATGCGGATGCTGATGCCCAGCCACGCCAAGAACGTGAAGCTCTATAAGGAGCCGGTGCCGCTGTTCCAGCGCCATCACATCGAGGCGCAGCTCGACGCGATGTTCTCGCCGACCGTGACGCTTAAATCCGGCGGCTACATCGTCATCAATCAGACCGAGGCGCTGGTCTCCATCGACGTCAATTCCGGCCGCGCGACGCGCGAGCATTCCATCGAAGACACCGCGCGCAAGACCAATCTCGAGGCGGCCGACGAGATCGCGCGCCAGCTGCGCCTGCGGGATCTGGCGGGCCTCATCGTCATCGACTTCATCGACATGGAAGACGGCCGCAACGACCGCGAAGTCGAAAAGCGTTTGCGCGATGCGGTGAAGAACGATCGCGCGCGGGTGCAGATCGGCAAGATCAGCCAGTTTGGCCTGCTTGAGATGTCGCGCCAGCGGCTGCGCGCCGGCGTGATCGCGGGATCGACCGTGTCCTGCCCGCATTGCGGCGGCCAGGGCATCGTCCGCTCCGTCGAGTCGACCGCCTTGCGCGTGCTGCGCGGGCTCGAGGAAGAGGGTCAGAAGCTCAAAGCGTCCGCGGTCCTGGTGCGCGTGGCGCCGGATGTTGCGATCTACACCCTCAACCAGAAGCGGCGCGAGATCGCGCGCATCGAGTCCGACTATCAGATGTCCATCGCGTTCGAGCCCAAAGAGGGGTTGATCGTCGGGACGTTCGAGATCGAGCGCACGATTCAAAAGAGCGCGGAAGAGACCGCGCGACTGGCGGCGACGTTGCACGCCGAGTTCGTCTCTCCGCCAGCCGAAGAGGAGCCGGAGGAAATTGCGGTCGAAACCGACATGGACGTCGAAACCGAAGATGCGGTGACGGAAGAGTCTGCCGCGCCTGAGACGCCGCAGCCCAGTGGACCGCAACCGGGTTCGCGCCGGCGCCGGCGCCGCCGCGGCGGCCGCGGTCACGGCAGCGATCGGCCGCCCCAGCAAGCACCGCATCATCACTTGCCTGCGCAGCCGCTCCAGGCCGCCGACACGGAGGGCACCGAGGTGTCCGCTCCGAAGATGGTCTCCGACGACGAGGCCCTTGCGCAGCCACCCGGGATCGACCAGGGCCCACCGCGCAAGAAGCGCCGCCGCCGGCGCGGTCGTAGGGGCGGCAGCGGGCGGCATGAAAATCCGCTGCTGCACCACGAGGCGATGAACGGCGAAGCGACGGAACAGGCGACCGCCGAAAACCAGACCGAGATCGTCCACCCTATTGGAACGGGGTCGATCGCGACGCCGAACGGTTCATCGATGCCCGTGTGGTCGCTCGGAAGCGACGGCGGCGGCCCGGTTTCGCATCCGCCCGAGCCTATCGTGCAGACGGTGACGCCGATTCCGCAAGCCATCATCCGTGATGTGCCGATCATGCATGCGCGGGAAGAGTCGGCCGCAGCGCCGGACGCTCTGCCTGCAGAGAAACCGGCATCGGCCCCTCCGCCGCCCGAGCAGTCCAAGAAGGGCTGGTGGCAGAGGACCTTCCGCGGCGAGTGAGCGGCGTCGCGCGCTGCTCTCCTATGGTGCCATACCCAGCCCGCTGGCGCCCGCGTCGGGAAGCGCGGTGCAGCTGTCGTTCTGGCAGAGGATGGCGTTCACGGTGTCGTAGAGCGTGTCACCGTTGGCGGCGTTGCTGGCGCGTCGGGTGACGGCTTCGCCCTTTGCCAGCCTTGCCAGCGCGTCCGCGATCGATGCGGTCCCGACCGGCCCGCCCGCGCCAGCGCCGGCCAGCGCCAGGTTTCCCTGCGCATCCGTTGCGAGCACCGGCGTGAGAAACGCTGACGCCAATCCTGCTGTGCTGCTTGCGGGCGCACGCGCCAGCGTCACTCCAACTCCGGGCACGCTATGGCCGGAACCAAAGGGGCCGTTCATCGTCATTGCGCAGGCCACCGCCTGGCCGCTGTTGTCGGTGGCAGCGAATCCCGTGGCGCCCAAGTCGTGCGGCAGGTCGGACACGGCAAAACCGCTGAGGGCGCGCTTGGTGCCTTCGACCACCGCGGCTTCTGTGTTGGCGTTGCCGCTCTGCGCCAATTCCGCTCGAAGGATTTCAGCGAACAGCTTGCCGGCGAAGATACCGGCTCCGGTGCTCGCCCCAGGCAAGGCAATCTGCGTCTCGCCCATCGACAGTTCCAGCGGTTTGGAGCGCTGTGCCCGGTAGGCCGCGATTTCCGCTTGGGTGATCGCCCCCCCTTGCGACGCCGCATAGGCCGCAATGCGCTCCGCGATCGGACCGGCGTACAATGCGTCAGAGCCCTGCACGCGGATCGCCGCCAGCGTCTCGCCGAGCGCCGGATTGGCAACCACGCTTCCGGCCTCGCGCACCTTGCCGGACTCGTCCAGAAACTCGGCGGCCAGCCCTGCGTCGAGACGCACGACGTCCGAGGCAGCGCTCAGACGCGCAGCCAGCGCCTGGGAGATCGGGAAGCCCACAGCAGCCAAGCCTTCGGCAGGGGAGACCACGCGTTGCCACGGAAGCGCGCCGAACGACGTCTGCATCTGCGCCATGCCGCGCACCGCACCCGGCACCGCAAACGTGCCGTTGGAGGTTGCGCTGCGCGCAAGAAAGTCGAATTCAAAATTGCGGTGGGTCTTGGGGTCGTGCACCAGGCAGATGCCCCCTCCGCCCAGTCCGGCGGACACCGGATAGGTGACCGAGAGCGCGAAATACATCGCGGCGGCCGCATCCACGGCGTTGCCGCCTTGAGATATCAGCGTGGCCGCAGTGCGCACGGCGTAAGGTTCGTCGCCGACCACGAAGGCCTTGTTGGATGACTTTTTCGAGAATCGCAAATCCGAGACGTCGAAATCGGTGACGTCTAAGGAGCAGCCGCCGAGAAGGACGACGAGTGCTGCTGCCCCGATGCGGCGAGTGTTCATGGCGATGCGGTCCAGCCTTGTCTCCACCGGCGCGGAGATGAAGAATCGTCCATATTGAGCCCGGTCTCGCGACGGAAAGAACCGGCGACGCGCCACAGATTGACGCCCCGCAGCCACGCTCCTACGGTCCGAAGCCGGGCGGCGGGCCGAAGGAGAGTGCAAGCTTTGTCGATTTGCAACCCCATCGCGCGCATGGGCCGCGCAACCTGTGCCGCGATGCTGAGCTGTGTCGCCCTTGCCGGACACGCGGACGCCCAGGCCGTCATGCTGCTGCAGGACACGGAGACCGAGCGCGTCCTGCATTCCTACGAGGACCCGATCTACAAGGTGGCAGGACTCGATCCCGCCGTGCTGCACATCTACATCGTCAACGATCCCACGATCAACGCCTTCGTCGCCGAGGGCCAGAACATCTTCATCAATACCGGCCTGTTCATTCAGTTGCGGACGCCCAATGAGCTTATCGGCGTCATGGCGCACGAGACCGGTCACATCGCCGGCGGTCACTTGGCCCGCGATACAGAAGCCATCCGCAAAGCGACGATTCCCATGCTGCTTTCGATGGTCGCGGGCATCGCCGCGGCGGTCGCGGGCGCGGGTGACGCGGGCATGCTGCTGATGATGGGTGGACAATCCTTGGCCCAGGCGCAATTCAACCAGTTCAGCCGTGCGCAAGAGGCGACCGCCGATCAGATGGGTCAGAAATATCTGCGCCTCACCCACCAGTCCGGCGAAGGCATGGTGCACGTCTTCGAGCGCATGGCGGACGAGGCCGCGCGCGCCATGCGCCACCCCGACGCGATGGCCACCGACCATCCCGCCGATCGCGACCGGGTGGCGGAGCTGCAGGAAATCGCCGACTCGTCGCCCTACGCCAATGTGCCCGACTCGCCCGAAGCCCAGCACGAATTCGACATGCTGAAGGCCAAGATGATCGGCTACCTTTCAGCGGTTCCGGACGTGCTGAAACTCTACCCGCTCAAAAACCTCAGCAAACCTGCGCGCTATGCGCGCGCGATGGCCTATCTGCGCAAGCCCGATCTCAAAGCGGCGCTCGACGAAGCCCAGGGCCTGATCAAGGACGAGCCCGGTAACCCCTATTTCTACGAAGTACTCGGTCAAGCCTATGTCGAAATGAGTCAGCCGGAAAAGGGTATCGCGCCCTATCAGAAGGCGGTCGACCTTCTCCCCGATGCCCCGGAACTGCGCGTGGCGCTGGCGGCGGCGCAGTTGGCGCTGGAGCGCAAAGAGCTGGCGCAAAAAGCCGTCGACAACCTCAAGATCGCCATGCAGCAGAACGATGAGGACACGTTCGGCTGGTATGAGTTGGCGCAGGGCTACAGCTTGCTCGGAAACCAGCCGATGGCGGATCTTGCCACCGCGGAGCGCTACTATTCGCAAGGAAGCATCAACTGCCTGCTCTTCGCCAAACGCGCCGCCAAGGCGCTGCCGGAAGGTTCGGCGGAATGGCAACGCGCCAACGACATCGTCTCCATCGTGACCCCTCTGGTTCAGCAGCAACGCCGATGAGCGCAAATTGGAAATCCCTTGTCGCAAGCGCCGCGGTTGCGGCCCTCGTCTCCGTTGCTGTGGCGTTTGCGATGCTGCATTGGAGCCGGGCAACGGCTTCGTCGGATCGGCAGATTCATTCGTGGCTGGTCGCGCATCCGGAAGTCCTGTTCGAGATGCAGGCGGCCTATCAGCGCAAAAGCGATCAACGCGACGAGCAAGCCCTGAAAGAATCGCAAGCCGCGGTCGACAGGCTGGGCCTAAAGACCTTTTTCGATCCGCGCGTCGCTTTCGTCAGCGGGCCCGCGAATGCGCGCAACTCGGTGGTCGAGTTCTTCGACTACAATTGCGCTCATTGCCGAAATACCTTTCCGGCGGTCATGAAATTCTATGAGGCTCACAAGGCCGACACGCGCTTCGCCTTCATTGAATTGCCCATCTTCGGGCCGGCATCGAACAATGCCGCGCGCTCGGCGCTGGCGGCGCGTCGTCAGCCGGACAAGTATGTCGCGTTTCATTTCGCGCTGATGTCGCAGCGCGGCGCCATCGATCCTGCCAACACCATCGATGCCGCGAAGCAGGCCGGTCTCGACGTGAACGCGTTGATGGCGGCGCTCAAAGACCCTGCCGTCGACGTCGAGCTCAACGCCGCGCACGCCCTCGCCGAGCGGATCAAGCTCGACGGCACGCCGCTATTCATCGTCAACGGCAAGGTCCATTCCGGCGAGATTGCACTCAAGGAACTCGAGCAACTGACTGGGCATTGAGGCGTTTGCAGCGTGGAGGCAGGCCATGGTCCGTGACGTCGCCGTTGTCGTCGGAAGTTTGCGCAAAGAGTCCTTCAACCGCAAAGCCGCAAACGCGCTGACAGCGCTCGCGCCCCCACCGCTCAAGCTGGAGATCGTGGAGATCCGCGACCTGCCGCTTTACGACGAGGATCTCGACGGGAACCCGCCCCCGGCGTGGACCGCCTTTCGCGAACGCATGCGCCGCGCCGATGCGGTGCTCTTCGTGACGCCGGAATACAATCGCGGCGTCCCCGGCGTGCTCAAGAATGCGCTCGATGTGGGCTCGCGGCCCTATGGCAAGAGCGCATGGGCCGGCAAGCCGGGTGCGGTGGTCAGCGTCTCTCCCGGCGCCATCGGCGGTTTCGGCGCCAACCATCACCTGCGCCAGTCGCTCGTCTTTCTCGACGTGCCCGTGCTGCAGCAGCCCGAGATGTACGTCGGCGGCGCCAACAAACTGTTCGACGCCGAGGGCAAGCTGACCAACGACGGCACGCGAGACTTTTTCAAGAAATTCCTCGACGCGTTTTCCGCCTGGATCGAGAAGGTGAAGGGATAGAGGCCGCTATATCAGCCCCGCCAGCGGGCTGGAAGGATCGGCGTAGCGCTTCTTGGGCATGCGGCCGGCGAGGTAGGCTAGACGGCCAGCCTCGACGGCATGCTTCATCGCCCTTGCCATCATGACCGGGTCCTTTGCTTCGGCGATCGCGGTGTTCATGAGCACGCCGTCGCAGCCGAGCTCCATGGCCACGGCGGCATCCGAGGCCGTGCCGACGCCCGCATCGACGATCACGGGCACATTGGCCTCTTCGACGATCATGCGGATGTTGACCGGGTTCTGCACCCCCAGCCCGGACCCGATCGGCGCTGCCAGCGGCATGATCGCCGCGGCGCCCAATTCCTCCAGCCGCTTGGCCATCAAGGGGTCGTCGCTGCAATAGACCATCACCTGGAAGCCTTCGCGGATGAGAAGTTCGGTGGCGCGCAAGGTTTCGATCATGTCGGGATAAAGCGTCTTGCGGTCGCCCAATACCTCGAGTTTCACCAGCGACCACCCTCCGGCCTCGCGCGCCAGCCGCAACGTGCGGATGGCATCCTCGGCCGTGAAGCAGCCGGCCGTGTTGGGTAGATAGATGTATCTCTTTGGATCGATGAAATCGACGAGCTTGGGCTGATCCGGATCGGTCAGGTTCACGCGCCGGACCGCCACCGTGACCATCTCCGCGCCGCTCGCTTCCAGCGCAGCGGCGTTTTCGGCATAGCTCTTGTATTTGCCGGTGCCGATGATGAGACGCGAGGCGAACGCATGACCGGCGACCACGAACGGTTTATCCTGCGGCGAGGCGGTGTTGCCGCCGCCGATGAAGTGCACGATCTCGAGCCTGTCATCCTCGCGGAGGTGGACCTTGGCGTATTGCGAACGCGGCACGATCTCGAGGTTGCGTTCGACGGCGATCTTGGCCGGATCCATGCCAAGCGCCTTGAGCAGTTCGAACAGGTTGCCCTGCTGGACGCTGCGCCGTTCGCCGTTGATGGTCAGGTTGAGCGACATGAGAGGTTTCCGTAAGTCCAAAGGGCCAGTATAAGGGGCGAATCCGCTCCGTCCCGCCGCGCCAGAACCAGGAAATGCCGAGCAAATCCAAGCCGTTGCCCATATACATCCTGAACGGGCCGAACCTCAATCTCTTAGGCTCCCGCGAGCCCGAGGTCTATGGCACCGCGACTTTGGCCGAGATTTCGCGCCGCTCCGCCGCCCGAGCCCGCGGTCACGGGCTCAAAGTCAGCTTCCGCCAGTCCAACCACGAAGGCGATCTGATCGACTGGATCCACGAGTGCCGCAGCAGCGGTTCGGGCCTGATCCTGAACGCCGGTGCGCTGACCCACACCTCGATCGCGATCCACGACGCCTGCCGCGCGCTCGGCAAGCCGATCGTCGAAGTCCATCTTTCCAATCTCGCGGCGCGCGAGCCGTTCCGGCATGTCTCCTTCGTCGCGCGTGCCGCAACGGGGTCGATCGCCGGTCTCGGCGCGCACGGCTATGAACTTGCCGTGGACGCGCTCGCCGCCCTGCTCGAGGAATAGCGCATGCCCATGAAAAACATGAAATCGCTTGGCGCCCGCTTCGGCAACGGAGAGAAAGCCAAGGCCGGGATCGATGCCGATGCCGTGCGCGAACTCGCCCTGCTTCTGACCGAGACCGGATTGACGGAGATCGAGATCGAGCACAACGGCGCGCGGATCCGCGTGGCGCGGCAAGCGACAACCTCGATCGTCCACGCGCCGACCGCGCCGTCCGGGGCCGCAACCGCCCCGGTATCGACGGAAGCGCAGACCGCGGCGGTCAAAGGGCCGCACCCGGGCGCTGTGCCATCGCCCATGGTCGGCACGGTCTATGTCGCTCCGGAGCCGGGCAAGCCGCCTTTCGTCAAGGTCGGCGATAGCGTCAAGGAAGGCGACACGCTGCTGATCGTCGAGGCGATGAAGACGATGAATCCGATCACCGCGCCGCGGGCAGGCAAGGTGCTCGAGATCTGCATCAACGACGCCCAGCCGGTCGAATTCGGCCAGACGCTGCTCGTCATCGCCTGATGTTCGAGAAGATCCTCATCGCCAATCGTGGCGAGATCGCGCTGCGCATCAACCGCGCCTGCAAGGAGATGGGCATCGCCACGGTCGCGATCCATTCCACTGCGGATGCCGATGCCATGCATGTCCGCCTCGCTGACGAGAGCGTCTGCGTCGGCCCCCCGCCGGCGTCGCAGTCCTATCTCAACATCCCGGCGATCATCTCGGCTTGCGAGATTACCGGCGCCGAGGCGATCCATCCCGGCTACGGCTTCCTCTCCGAGAACGCGCGTTTCGCGGAGATCGTCAAGGAGCACAAGATCGCCTTCATCGGGCCCGAGCCCAAGCACATCCGCATGATGGGCGACAAGATCACCGCCAAGCAGGCGGTAAAGGCCGCCGGCATCCCGACGGTACCGGGCAGCGACGGCGCGGTCTCGGACGAGGACGCGGCGCGCGCAGCCGATGAGATCGGCTATCCCGTTCTCATCAAGGCGACCGCCGGGGGCGGCGGACGCGGCATGAAGGTCGCGCAGAGCCACGCCGAGCTGTCACTCGCGCTCTCGACCGCGCGCCACGAGGCGAAGACCGCCTTCGGCAACGACCAGGTCTATATGGAGAAATATCTCCAGAAGCCGCGCCATATCGAGGTGCAGGTGCTGGCCGACGGTCACGGCAACGTCGTCCATCTGGGCGAGCGCGATTGTTCATTGCAGCGGCGCCATCAGAAGGTTTGGGAGGAGGCAGGCTCCCCTGCCTTGAACTCCTCGCAGCGCGACGAGATTGGCGCCGTCGTGACCTCGGCGCTCAAAAGTCTCGGCTATCTCGGCGCCGGTACCATCGAATTCCTGTTCGAAGACGGGCGCTTCTATTTCATCGAGATGAACACCCGCCTCCAGGTCGAGCATCCGGTGACCGAAGCCATCACTGGCATCGATATCGTACGCGAGCAGATCCGCATCGCGGCCGGCGGCACGCTCGAGCTCCGCCAGGAGGACGTGGTCTTCGCCGGCCATGCCATCGAGTGCCGCATCAACGCCGAGAACCCGTTCACCTTCCAACCCTCGCCGGGCCTCATCACCCAGTTCCACTCGCCCGGTGGACTGGGCGTGCGTTTCGATTCCGCGATCTATGACGGTTACAAGATCCCGCCCTATTACGACAGCCTCGCAGGCAAGCTGATCGTGCATGGCCGCAACCGCAACGAATGCCTGATGCGCCTGCGCCGCGCGCTCGACGAGCTCGTCGTCGGCGGCATCGAGACCACGATTCCGCTGTTCCAGGCGCTGATACGCGAACACGACATCCTCAACGGCGACTACCACATCCACTGGCTGGAGCAGTGGCTCAAGAACAAGCAGGGTTAGGCGCCCTCTGACGAGGTCGGCCGATGATGCTAATGTGGCCCCATGCACGGCACCCCGAGGCTCACGCCGGAAATCGTCCTCAGCGCCTATGCCGAAGGCATCTTTCCGATGGCGGAGAGGCGCGGGGACGACAGCTTGTTCTGGGTTTCGCCTGAACGGCGGGGCGTCATCCCGCTCGACGCGTTTCACGTTCCCAAGCGTCTCGCGCGCATCGTCCGTAGCGATCGCTTCGCGGTGACGAGCGATCTGGCATTCGTCGATGTCATGACGGCCTGCGCCGCACCGGCGCCGGGGCGCGAGGAGAGCTGGATCAACGCGGAAATCCTGCGCCTCTATAGCGGGCTGCATGCCGGCGGCCACGCCCATTCCGTCGAAGCATGGCGCGAGGGCCGGCTGGTCGGCGGCCTCTACGGAGTCACTCTGGGCGGCGCCTTCTTCGGCGAGAGCATGTTCAGCCGGGAGACCGACGCCAGCAAAGTGGCGCTCGTGCATCTCGTGGCGCGGCTGATCGGAGGGGGCTTCGTGCTCCTTGATACGCAGTTCCTGACGCCGCACCTAGCGCGGTTCGGCGCGGTCGAAATTCAGCGTGCGGAATATCTGTCGCGCCTTCACGAGGCGATCGCGCAGCAGGCCTACTGGTCGGCGCCTTCGGGAAGCGCTGCCAGCCCCTCCTTGTCGGTCGAATCCGGCGAGCGCACCTTGGCGGCGCCATGCGAAGCGATCACCGGCAGCGCCTGGCCCGGCGCATTGGTCCTGCAGAAGATCACCCAGACGTCGTAGAGCGGGTGCTGCACGGCGTTGAGTCCCGGGCTGGACGCATACATCCAGCCCGAGAAGACGCTGCGTTTCGGCTTGTCGGGGCGCGCGTCCTCGATCTGCACGAAGGCCGCGGTCTCCGGCGTCTCGCTCTGAGGAGTCGAGTAGCAATAGCGCGCGGTGATGGTGAGCGTCGCGAATTTCACCGGCGTGTTGAGTGGAGCGACGATATCGAACGCGCGGCCGGTGATCTTGTCGAGTCCGCGCATCAGCAACGTCGGATGAACATTCACGTTCGCCAACGCCCGCTGGTTCAGGGTCGCGTTCGGCGCGGGCGCGGCCGCGATGGCGCCGAGCGCCAGGAGCGATGCCGCAAACCGCTTCACGGCTGGCTTCCCTGATTGGGTGGCGTAGCGGGTTGCGGTGCCGGAGTCTGACCGCCGGCGGCACCGCCGCCGGAAGCAAAGCGGCCGATCAGACTCATCAGATCGACCGAGCCTTGCGTGTTTTTTATGGCGCCCCCAGCGGCGATCATCGTGTCGCTGCCGCCCGGCGAAACGGAGAGGTAGGAATTTCCGAGCAACCCGGTGGATGTCACCATGATGGAGGAATCCTCCGGCAGTTTCACGTCGTTGCGGATGTTGAGATGCACGGTCGCCTGATACGTCTTGGGATCGAGATCCAGCGACGAGACAGCGCCGATCTTGATACCGGACAGGCGCACATCGGTGCCGACGTTCAGCCCATCCACGCGTTGAAACCTGGCGCTGACGTCGTAGCCGGTCAGGCCTGTGGAATTGGTGCTGGAGTACGCATAGTAGAGAAATCCCATCGCGACCACGACGACGATGGCACCGACAAGTGTCTCGAATGTGTTGTTCTGCATCGCACTATTCCGGTTTCCAGGGGAGATAGTCGCCGGTCGCGGCGGCGCGGACACCACCCCTCGCCAGCGATCCGTCCGGGCGATAGGCCGCAACTGTGCCGGTGGGATTGGGCGCATAGGCCTTTTCCCAAACGGGCGCCTTCAGCGGCGCGCGCGTCGGCGGCTCGGCATAAGTATGATGCAGCCAGCCATGCCAGTCCGGCGGCACGCGCGACGCCTCGACGGTGCCGTTGTAAATCACCCAGCGCCGCTTTCCGTCGCTGCTCTGGTAGTAGCGGTTCCCAAACTGATCGTCGCCGACCAGGTGGCCCGTCAGCCAGGTGGTCAGCAGCGTCCCGTAGGTCGCAGACTTCCACCAGGAAAAGATCATCGAAAAGAAGGGCATTTCGACCCCCGGGAATCCGGCCGGACTATAGGTGCGTGGTGGCACCAAAGCCAAGGTGCCAGCGCGGCCTGAAAGTCACGTTCCTGTCCTTTTGTTCATCAGCCGGCGCGTCGCGTTCAGGTGCCGTTCAGGCATTCTGCCACAACTTCGGCACGGTTGTTTCGCAGTCTGCCCCAATGACGCGCGGAACGCGTGATGCGTAACAAAGGGATATTCGACATGACGACTCGGATGGCGGCGATGGCCGCACTCTGCACCGCTGCGTTGCTCGGCGGCTGCGCCACCCAGCCTCTCGGCCCCAGCGTCCCCGCCATGCCGGGTCAGGGCAAATCGATGGAGGCCTTCGAGAAGGACGACCAGTACTGCCAGGACTATGCCGCGAACCGCGCGTCGGGACGTGTGCAGCAGGCCAATGACAACGAACTGCGCAACGGCGTGCTCGGCGCGGCCCTGGGCGCAGGGCTCGGCGCGCTCGCCGGCAACACCAAGGGCGCGGTTGCTGGCGGCCTGATCGGCGGCGCGATCGGCACCACGGCGACCGCCGGCGGCGACCAGTATCACGTGCAGCGGCTCTACGACATTTCCTACGCGCAGTGCATGCGCGCGCGCGGCAATGACGTTCCGGGACCGCGCCGTCCGCGGCGCTGGATGTACGGGCCGCCGCCCCCGCCGCCTCCTGGGTACTGAGGCAGGTTTCGGATCAATCGCGGACCGCGATTGGAGAAAAGCAGCAGCGTCGCCCCCCGGCGCGCTGCTTTTCTTTTCGGAATGCGGACCACGGAGAACGGGTATCAGATGCAGAAGAAGATCTGATCCCTGATTTCTGTATTCTGATTCTGTCTTCTGACTGGCGACCCCGGCAGGACTCGAACCTGCGACCGCCGGATTAGAAATCCGATGCTCTATCCAGCTGAGCTACGGGGTCAGTGCGACCAGGGTATCTTACGGTCGAAACGGAAATTGTCGGCGTAGGACTTTGCCTTGGGTGCGGGTCTCAATGGCTCGAACACCTGATAGGGAATGGCATGCCTTTCGGCATAGGAGACCGCCTCTTCCTGCGTCCCGAATTCGAGCGCGATCTGCTGGCGCATGTCGGAGGAGCTCGTCCAGCCCATCAGCGGATCGATGCCGCGCGGCTTCTCGGGCTCGAATTCGAGCACCCAGCTCTTGCTGCGGGCTTTGCCCGACTGCATGGCGTTTCTCGCCCGCACATAGATTCGCGCGCGCATCTTCGTCTCCAAGCGGCCGTGGCGCGCCGCGGCAGGAGGCCACGGGCCGGCATCGTCCTTCCATCGCGGCGTCCCTCGCGCAGCGTGCGCGAAGGCTGGTCGGGGCGGCGGGATTCGAACTCGCGACCCCTAGCTCCCAAAGCTAGTGCTCTACCAGGCTGAGCTACGCCCCGGAACCTGCCGAACGGTGTGCGTGCTTACAACGCCCTGACCTCTCCTTCAACGGGCGGGGGCGAAGATAGCGGCGTGCACCCTTTCGCCGGGCTCGATGCCCAGTTGTCGGGCCCGGCCGCCCGCGATCTCGAGCACCGCGCGCACAGGCTCGCTGGAAGGGATCTGCGCCTCCGACATCGGCACCGCATTGCCGGCGATGGAAGAGATCACGCCGTCCGAGCGAATGAAGATGATGTCGAGAGGGATCAGCGTGTTCTTCATCCAGAAGCTGGTCATCACCGTGGTGTGGAAGTCGAACAACATGCCGGCATCAGGCGCGAGGCTCTTGCGATACATCAGTCCGCGTTCCTGGGCGGCGTGATCGTTGGCCATCTCGACCTTGAACTGCACGGGGCCTTTGGGCGTGTCGATGGCGACCGTCGAATGCGGCAATGGCGCAGCCTGTGCCGCGCCCAACGCGAATAGAAAAGCGATCAGGAGGGTTCGCATGGGCGAAGCATGCCGCATCGGCGTGAACCGCGCAAAGGCGGACCACCCTGACGGATTACGCGTCGACCACCGTGATCTCGGCGGCCAGTTCGCCCTTGGGGCCGTCGCCGGCGCGGACGCGCACGCGCTGGCCCTGGATCAGCTCGCGGATGCCGTAGCGGCGCAAGGTCTCCATGTGGACGAAGACGTCCGGCGTGTCCGGGCCGCGCGAGACGAAACCGTAGCCCTTGCCCCGATTGAACCATTTCACCGTGGCATCGAACGCGGCGCCCTTCGGCTCGGCTGTAAAGCGTGCACGCTGCGGTAGTGCCGGCGGGGCAGCCGTCGAGTTGTCGAGCGAGATCACGCGGCGGGCCTGCAACCCGCGCGGACCCTGTACGGCTTCGCAAACGACCTTCGCCCCTTCATAGGCGGCCTTGAAGCCAGATTGGCGCACGCATGTCTGGTGCAGCAACACGTCGCCCTGTACACCGTCTTCGGGTTTGATGAACCCATAGCCCTTTGTCATGTCGAACCACTTCACCTGACCGATCACTTCCTGTGCGACGTCACCCGGAAGCGGCGCTACGCTCGTGTCCATCCCTGTCTGCCCCACGCTTGATGGTAAAAATAAGGTTAACACAATGCACGCGAGCGTGGAAGTAGAACCGTCATGGTTACGTCGCATTTTTGCCCGAATGGGCACATTGCGCCAAGACTTTGATTCGAAACGGGAACCTCAGCACCAGGAGAGCAGGAGATGAATTTTACCGGCCGTTACGCCATCCCGGCACCGCCCGAAATGGTGTGGCAGGCCCTCAATGACACGGATGTTCTCAAGGCCTGCATTCCGGGTTGCGAGCAGCTCGACAAGACGAGCGCAACCGAGTTTCGCGCCGTGGCGACACTCAGGATCGGTCCGGTCAAAGCGACGTTTCGCGGTAAGATTGCGTTAACGGACCTCGAGCCCCCGCGGCACTGCAGACTGGTGGGTGAAGGACAAGGCGGTGTCGCGGGTTTCGCAAAAGGCAATGCCGAAGTGGAGCTCGAGCCGCAGGGCGCCGGCACCCTGCTCTCCTACAAGGCACACGCCGCAGTCGGCGGCAAGCTCGCGCAAATCGGCCAACGACTGCTCGACGGCGCAGCCCGGCAAATGGCCGACGACTTTTTTGCACGCTTCAGCAAGGCGCTCGCGCCGAAAGCCGAACTTACGCCCGATCCGGAAGGCGACGTTGCGACGCTTCCCGCAACGGAAAGTACCGAGCGCCAACTTAAGGGATCGGAGGTCTGGATCCTCGGCGTGATCGGCATCGTGGCGATCTTGCTCGTTCTCTTGGGCCGGGTGCTATAGTCGGCGCTCCAACCGCATCGTATCGAGGTAGCAACGCATGACGGTCGTCAGCCTGACGGTGAATGGCAAGCCTGTGTCCCGCGACGTCGAGGATCGCACGCTTCTGGTCTATTTCCTGCGAGAGGATTTGAACCTCACCGGCACGCATATCGGCTGCGACACCAGCCAGTGCGGGGCCTGCGTCGTGCATCTGGACGGACGCGCCGTGAAGGCGTGCACGCTCTTCGCGGTGCAGGCCAACGGTGCGCACGTGACGACGATCGAAGGGCTGGCCAAAGACGGCGCGCTGCATCCGGTGCAGGAGGCTTTCCGCGACAATCACGGCCTGCAATGCGGCTTTTGCACGCCCGGCATGATCATGACGGCCGTCGACATGATCCGCCGAGTGCCCGCGTCGGAACTCGATCGGGCCCGCATTCGTCACGAATTGGAAGGGAACATCTGCCGCTGCACCGGCTATCACAACATCGTCTCGTCGATCGAGGATGCGGCCAAGCGCATTAACGGAACCGGGAAAGAGCGGGCGGCATGAGCATGATCCCCTACGCCTTCACGTACCGCCGGGCGAAGTCGCTCGACGATGCCGAAGCGATGCTGGCGGCGTCCCCGGACGCCAAGTTGCTGGCTGGAGGGCAGACCCTGATCCCTGCGCTGAAGATGCGCCTCGCCAATCCTTCGGAGCTCATCGACATCGCCGCGCTCGAGGCGTTGCGTTTCCTCGCGGTTAGGGACCGCGTGGTCGTGGTGGGTGCCGGGGCGCGGCATCACGAGGTTGCGACCTCTCCGGAGGTAAGACGCGCGATCCCGGCGCTGGCTGAACTCGCCGGCTCCATCGGCGATCCTGCGGTCCGCCAGATGGGAACCCTCGGCGGCTCGCTCGCCAACAATGACCCGGCCGCAGATTATCCTGCCGCCGTGCTGGCGCTGGACGCCACCATCAAGACCAATCGCCGGGAGATCCGCGCCGGCGATTTCTTCACTGGGATGTTCGCCACCGCGCTCGAGGAGCGCGAGATCGTCACCGAAGTGCGCTTTCCCGTTCCGGAGCGTGCCGGATACGCCAAGTTCGCCAATCCGGCCTCGCGTTATGCGATGGCGGGCGTCTTCGTCGCCAAGGCGGGCCCAGCGGTGCGCGTCGCGGTGACGGGCGCGGCCCCGTGCGTATTTCGCATACCGGCGATGGAAGCCGCGCTGGCGAAGAACTTCTCGCCGGATGCGCTCGAGGACATCGAGGTGGATCCGGGGGAGATGAATTCCGACCTGCACGGCTCGGCGGAATATCGCGCCCATCTCGTTGGCGTGATGGCGCGGCGCGCCGTCGAAACGGCGCTGCGGTGAGCGCCGAAAATGACGATCCGCTGCTGGCGGCCGAAGGCTGGCTCGCCGAGGGGCGCAAAGCCGCGCTTGCGACGGTGGTGAAGACCTGGGGCTCGTCGCCGCGGCCCGCGGGCAGCCGGCTCGCCGTGCGCGACGACGGCGCATTCGTCGGCTCGGTTTCCGGCGGCTGCGTCGAAGGCGCCGTGATCGAAGTGGCGCAAGCCGCAATCGCCGACGGCAAGACGCGCGTCCTCGAATTCGGCGTCAGCGACGAGCAGGCCTGGAGCGTGGGCCTCGCCTGCGGCGGCCGGGTCGAGATCTTCGTCGAACCGGTGGGCTGAGCTTCGACAGCCATGGACAGCGCCCGGATCTGACCCATGCATCTGGCCACCCTCAAAGCCATCAATGAAGCTCGGCGCGAGGGCCGCGGCGTCGTGCTCGCGACGGATTTGAACAATGGTGATGAGCGGCTGATTGCGCCGGGCGGAGTGGATGCGCTCGCCGACGCCGCCGCCAAAGCTGCGCGCGCGGACCAAAGCATGACGGTCGATGCCGAAGGACGGCGTTGGTTCCTGAGCATCTTCAATCCACCCCTGGAGCTGGTGGTGGTGGGCGCGGCGCACATCGCCCAGCCGCTGACGCAGATTGGGATGCTGATGGAGTATCGCGTCCGCGTGATCGATCCGCGCGTCTCCTTCGCGACACCGGCGCGATTTCCGGGCGTGGCGCTGTCGCATGACTGGCCGGACGAAGCGCTGGCGAAACAGCCGCTCGGGCCGCGCAGTGCGCTCGCCGCCCTGACCCACGATCCCAAAATCGACGATCCGGCGCTGGCCGCGGCGCTCAATTCCGGCTGCTTCTATGTCGGCGCGCTGGGCTCGCGAAAAACGCACGCTGCTCGGTTGGAACGGCTGAGGGCGCAGGGTTTTGACGACACCATGCTGGCGCGCATCAAGGGGCCTATCGGTCTCGCCATAGGGGCCAAGAGCCCAGCCGAGATCGCGGTCGCGATCCTGGCCGAGATCACGGCGGCCCTGCGTCAGCCCCCCGAAGCCGTTCGCCGCGAAGCATAGACCCTCGGAGTCGCAAGCTCGTCGCGCGTCAGCACACCATCTTTGTTGCGGTCGAGGCGTGCGAAAAGCGCCCGCCCCGAGGCCGCGAACTCGGCAAAGGAGAGCCTGCCGTCGCCGTCGCGATCGAGCTTGCGGAAATACCCAGCGTCGCTGGCAGCGCCGCGCCTCAGCGCGTCCGCGACGAATTGGGCTCCGCTGACCGATTTGGCGGTGCCGGCCATGGCAGCAAAGCGCTTGGCCGTCACTTGGTCTAGTTCGGTGCGCGTGACTTGGCCATCGTGGTTGAGATCGGTTTCTCGGCAAAACCGTGCCTTGTTGAAGGAAGCATGCTCGCCTCCGGCGCAATTCTCCGTTCCCGTGCTGCCAGAGAATGTCTCAAAGCGCGCACGCAAGGGCGTCGCGAACTCCTCCAGCGTCAGCCGGCCATCGTTGTTCCAATCGAGGCTCTTGAAGCGCCGCAGGAGCGACGCGCGATAGGTTTCCTCGCGCAGGCTCACGAACTGCTCCAGGCTCAAGGCACCATAGCGCGCATGGGACTGGAATTGAACGCTGAGCGCGCGGTTCAACTCGTCGCGCGTCACGCGTCCATCATGGTTGAGGTCGAAGGTCGCCAAAAACCGATCGGCACGACCATCGCCGACGCTTTGGGTCTGACCATGGGCCGCGCCCGACATCAATATCAGGGGGACCAGAACCTGCCACCGCATCAAAGCCTCCTTCCCAAGGTTGTTCCAATTTCGTTCACCCGGTAAGGCTGTTTAGAACAAAACGGGATCGCATGGCAAGCGCCATCTTTCTCGGCCTTCTTCAGCAAGAATTGAGAGACTTTGCGCCAATTTGGCGGTTTATCGCGGCGGCTGAGGGGCTTAAGCCTGTTTGCATGATCAAGGACGAAACCAAGCCTCACGTCCTCATCGTCGAGGATGCGCGCGACATTCGCGAGCCGCTGGCGCGGTATCTGCGCGAGAATTCCTATCGCACGACCACGGCGCCCGACAGCGCGACCGCGCGACGGGTGATGAAGAGCGCTGCGATCGATCTCGTGGTGCTCGACATCATGATGCCGGGCGAGGACGGCCTGAGCCTGTGCCGCTCCATTCGCGAGACCAGCCAGATCCCCGTCATCCTGCTCACCGCAAAGGGCGAAGAAGTCGATCGCATCGTGGGGCTGGAGATGGGCGCAGACGACTACATCGCCAAACCCTTTTCGCCGCGGGAATTGGTGGCGCGCATCGCTGCCGTTCTGCGGCGCACCCATGCCCTGCCGCCGCGCCAGAAGGCGCCTGCGGCCGCGCGGGTTCGTTTCGGCGACTGGGTGCTCGATACGGGCCAGCGCGAACTCGTCGGCGCACAAGGCGTGGCGATGTCGCTTTCCAGCGGCGAGTTCCGCTTGCTGATGACACTGCTCGAGAGGCCCAAGATCGCCCTCACCCGCAACCAGTTGCTCGACCTGACCAAGGGCCGCGACGCGGAGTTGTTCGACCGCAGCATCGACAATCACGTCAGCCGTCTGCGCAAGAAGATCGAGCCCGATCCCAAGAATCCGCGCTACATCAAGACAGTGTGGGGAGGCGGGTATATCTTCGCGGTGGAGCCGGAGGCGGAATGAGGCTGATACCGCGGACCCTGGGCATGCAGCTCGTCGCGGTTACGGCCGCGGCGGTGCTGCTCTCCAATCTCGCGGTGGTCGCCTGGTTCGAACTCACCACCGAACAGCAGAACGAAGCCGCCTTGATGGATCGTGTGGTGGACCGCGCGGCGTCGAGCGCGCAATTGCTGAGTGCAATTCCCGCGGCCTACCGCAAAAGCGCGGCCGAGACGATGAGCGCATACCCGTGGGATTTCGTCTTACGCAACGGGAACGCCCGGTCCCGGCCGATGAACGACGACGAGAGACGCCTGGCCGCCAAGCTGCGCTCCGAGCTCCCTGCCGCGCTGGCGCGGTTTCCCGTCCTTGCAAATCTGCGCGACGCTCGCCGGCAGGCGTTCCAATTCGTCGTGCCGGTCGCGCCCGGCACAGAGCTTGTCGCGACGTTTCATCGGCCTGCCTCCACCCCATGGCAGGTGGAGGCGTTGGCCGCCGCGATGGTCGCGATTCTGGCGGCGTCACTCGCCGCCGCCTATTTTGCTCGTCGGTTCACCCGCCCCTTGGCGGAGCTCGCCAGCGCCGCCTCGACGCTTGCCCGCAGCGGTAACGCGCCGAGGCTCAACGAAACCGGGCCGCAGGATGTGCGTGAGGCGGCGCTCGCCTTCAATGCGATGACCGACGAAGTGCGCCGCACGCTGGAGAGCCAGCGCCAGCTTCTGTCGGCCGTCGGCCACGATCTGCGCACGCCGATCACGGCAATGCGCATCAGCCTGGAATTCGTTTCCGATCCAGAGCTGCGCGCAAATCTTCAGAAAAACCTGGCCGAACTCCAGGAGCTGACCGAGGCCGTCCTATCTGCCGCGCGCGGCACCGGGGGCGAAGCCAAGCGCGCCATCGATCTCTCCTCCCTGCTGGAAAGCCTCTGTGCCGACATGGACGATCAGGGCGAACAGGTGCATTTCGCAGTCGACGACGAGCCGGCGCCACTGGTTTGCCGGCCGAATGAGATCCGCCGCGCGGTGCGCAATCTGGTCGCCAATGCAGTCGCCTATGGTGGTCGGGCCGAGGTGCGCCTCGGCCGGGAGGACGGCGCCTATGAGATCGTCGTCGAGGACCAGGGTCCAGGAATCCCCGAACCCGACCAGCAACGCGTCTTCGAGCCCTTCGTACGTCTGGAGAGCTCGCGAAATGAAGACACAGGCGGCAGCGGCCTTGGCCTCACTCTTGTGAAGGCGATCGCCGAAGGCCATGGCGGCTCCATCAAGCTCGAGAACTGCCGCGAACGCGGACTGCGCGCGCGGCTCTGCCTGCCCCGGGATCGGGTGGCTGTTTAGAGCCCATCGAGCAGCGCACCAAACAAGGACTGTCCTGTCCCTTTGCGGAAGGAAGAGACTTTCTTCCTGAAACCTCGGCCGCGCGCGTGCACGATGGAGGATCCTGCTCTACTCTGCACCCGTGATCTTCGGCTCAATCGCCATCGACGATGCAGGGGGCGCCATCCTCGCCCATCGCGCGGGACCGTTCCGCAAGGGGCGCGTGCTGTCCGCCGCGGACATCGAAGTGCTGCGTGAACTGGGCTTGAGCGCTGTGACGGCGGCGCGCCTCGAATCGGACGACGTCGCGGAAAACGAAGCGGCCGGCCGCATCGCGCGCGCCTGTGCCGGTCCGAATGTGCGCATCGGCGCCGCCTTTACCGGCCGCGCCAATCTCTATGCCGAAACACATGGCGTCGCGATCGTCGATGCCGCCAAGATCGATGCCCTGAACAGGCTGCATGAGGCGATCACGCTGGCGACGCTGCCGCCATTCGCCAGCCTGGCGGAGCGGCAGATGCTGGCGACGGTCAAGATCATCCCGTTCTCCGTGACCCGTCCCGCGGTCGAGGCCGCAGAGGAGATGTTGCGGACACCGCCAGTGAGCGTTGCACCGTTCAGGCCGAAGCGGGTCGCGCTGATCTCGACCGTGCTCCCGGGTACCAAGCCCGCACTGCTCGACAAAAATCGTAGCGCGATCGAAGCCAGGCTGAACGACATTGGTTCTGCCCTCGCTCTCGAGCTTCGCGTCGACCATGCGGTCGCGCCGCTGGCCCAGGCCATCGGTGAGGCCCGGGGCATGGACGCGATCCTCGTCTTCGGCGCCAGCGCCATCACCGACCGCCGCGACGTCATCCCCGCCGCCATCGAGGCTGCGGGGGGAGAATTGCTCGCTTTCGGCATGCCGGTCGATCCTGGGAACCTGCTGCTCTCGGCGAAGCTCGGAAATGCACCGGTGATTGGCCTGCCCGGCTGCGCACGCTCGCCAAAGCTCAACGGTTTCGACTTCGTGCTGCGGCGGCTGGCGGCGGGACTGCCCCTGGGCCGGAGCGAACTGGCGGCCATGGGCGTGGGCGGCTTGCTGACCGAGATTCCGTCGCGACCGCAGCCGCGCGACGAGCATCCGCCGCAACTGCCAAAGGTCGCCGCCGTGGTGCTGGCGGCTGGGCTCTCCTCGCGCATGGGATCGCACAAGCTGCTGGAAGAGGTCGCCGGCAAGCCGCTTGTGCGCTATGCGGTGGAGGCCGCGCTCGACAGCGCCCCGCGGCCCGTCCTTGTTGTCACTGGTCACAATCCGCTGAACGTTCGCGAGGCGCTATCCGGCCTTGACATCAGTTTCGTGGATAATCCTGACTATTCAAAAGGTTTGAGCACATCCTTGAAGTACGGTTTGAGGGCGCTTCCAGAGGGGGTGGATGCTGCAATCATACTGCTGGGCGATATGCCTGCGGTCACGGCTGGGCTGATCGACGCCCTGATCGCGGCTTTCGATCCCGCGGAAGGCCGGGCAATCTGCCTCCCCGTCAGCGGCGGGCGGCGCGGCAACCCAGTGCTGTGGGCGCGACGCTTCTTCCCGGACATGCTCAAGCTGGAAGGCGATGTAGGAGCCAAAGCCTTGCTCGCGGCGTATGATGAGCTGGTGTGCGAGGTCGAGACCGCTGACGACGGCTCCCTGATCGACATCGACACGCAACAGGCGCTGGAGGCCTATCGCAGCCGATGAGCGACCCGCTCTACAAGAAGCCGCTGCTTCGCCTCGCCGCCGACGCGGCCGGCGCCGGCCGCCTGCCGCAGCCTTGCGTCACGGGGACGGCGCACAATCCCGCCTGCGGCGACCGCGTCATCGTCGACATCGCGCTCGAGGCCGATCGCATCATTGGCATCGGCCTGGAGACCAAAGCCTGCGTGCTCACCCAGGCGTCGGCATCGATCCTGGGCTCCGGCGCCGTCGGATTGAACCGCGACGAGATCGTCTCGTTGCGCGATGCCGTGAGGCTCATGCTGTCGGGCGGTGCCGATCCGCCGCACGCGCCTTTCGAATGCTATGCCCATTTCGACGGCGTCGCCGAGCACAAGAACCGCCACCGCTGCGTACTGCTGCCCATCGAAGCGGTGCTGGCGGCGTTTGGTGAAACGTGAATTGCTCCGGCGACACGGACAAATCCGATCCAAACACCGTCCCCTGGTGGCGCGGTGCCACTGTCTACCAGGTCTATATCCGCAGCTTCGCCGATGGTAACGGCGACGGCCAGGGCGATTTCGTGGGCCTGGCCCAAAAGCTCGACTACATCGCCCGACTGGGCGTAGACGCGCTTTGGCTTTCGCCTATCCATCCCTCGCCCAATCGCGACTGGGGTTATGATGTCTCCGACTATGACGGCGTCCACCCCGACTACGGAACGCTCGAGGATTTCACCGCACTGCTCGCCGCCGCCCATGAGCGTGGCATCAAGGTGTTGATCGACGAGGTGCTCTGTCACACCTCGGACGAGCATGTCTGGTTCGCGGATTCGCTGGCACGCGGTCCGAAATCCAATTGGTATGTGTGGGCCGAGCCCAAGCCCGACGGCATCGCGCCCAACAACTGGCTGAGCGCCTTCGGCGGCCCGGCGTGGTCGTACCGACCCGAGCGTCGCCAGCACTACCACCACAAATTCCTGCGCCAGCAGCCCAAGCTCAACTGGCGCGACCCCGACGCCAAGCGCGCGGCGCTCGAGGTGCTCGATCTTTGGCTTCGGCGGGGAGTCGACGGGTTCCGTCTCGACGTCGCCAATGCTTATCTCCATGACTCAGCGCTGGCCGACAATCCCCCAGTCGAGATGGACAAGCGCAGCGCGGCGATCTGGAGTCATGCCGCGAACCTGCAGCGCCACCTCCACGACTCCAACCTGCCGGACAACATCGACGCACTGCGCGAGATCCGCGGCCTGGTCGAGCGATACAAAGACCGCTTCGTGCTGGGCGAATTCTCCGAAGGCTTCGAGCGCGCTGGCGCCTATGCCTCCGATGGACTGCATGCCAACTACACGTTCGAGCTGCTGCGGGCTCGCAAACTGAGCCCCGATTTCGTTCTCAAGGAGATCGCCACTCTCGCCCGCCATCCGGACTACTGGCCTTGCGTCTCGTTCTCCAACCACGACGTGGTGCGCACGGTGACCCGCTTTGGCGGAGGTGCGGGCGGAAATCCGGCGTTCGCCAAGCTGATGCTGGCGCTGCTGTTCTCGCTGCGTGGCACCGTGCTGCTCTATCAAGGTGAGGAACTCGGTTTGCCTGAGGTCGATCTCGCACGCCACCAACTGCGCGATCCCGTCGGCGATCTTTATTATCCCGCTGCGAAGGGGCGCGACGGCTGCCGTACGCCGATGCCATGGGATGCGAACTCGCCAAACCTCGGTTTCACCAGTGGCACGCCCTGGCTGCCGCTGGGCGAGACGCATCGCGCGCTAGCAGTCTCAGAGCAGGAGCGCGATGCGCAATCGGTGCTGACATTCGCGCGCGATTTCCTGGCACGACGCCGCAAGAATGCTGCGCTCCGGCTGGGCGCGATCGAAGCGGAAGTCACGAACGCGCCGGTGCTCGCCTTCATCCGCAGGCATGGCGGCGAGCGCGTGCGCTGCATCTTCAACATGAGCGGCGACGAGACGAAGTTCGAGGGGCACAACCTGCCGCCCTATGGATTTGAGTTTAACGGAGTGGGACAACTCCAAACCTAGAGCAATTCTTAATTCCACTTTAACGCGCCGCGCGCTTCACTGCTGTACCATTCCCGGGGTAGTTCCGATGGATCCCATAGGCGGAAAAGCCGGCGCTCACTTTCCGGATTTTGTGATGCGGAGTGCCGTCCTTCTTATCGCTCTCGCGACGTTCGGACTCGTGCAGAGCGCAAATGCCGCCAGCGGCGACTGGCGGCAATGGGGATATACGGCGCGCGGACTGCGCCAGAACACGCATGAGTCCCAGCTGACGCGCAAGACCGTGCCGCATCTGGTTCTCAAATGGAGCCAACCCGTCGAGATCAGTTATTCCTCGCCGGCGGTGGCCAATGGAATGCTCTATATCGGTTGTTTGGACGGCAGCCTGCGCGCCTTCGACGCAATCAGCGGTACGCCGGCATGGTCCGCCAAAGTTGGCAGCCACCTCGACTCCTCGCCCGCGGTCGCCGACGGAACCGTCTATGTCGGATCGGACGATGGCAGCCTTTATGCGGTCAATGCGGAGTCGGGTGCGCTGCGCTGGTCTGTGATCGTTGGTGCTCCCGTCGTGTCCTCGCCAACTATCGCGCACGGCAAAGTCTTCGTCGGTAACACCCAAGGTACGGTCTTCGCGCTCGATGCCAAGACGGGCATGATCAAGTGGCAGCAGAGCCGCGTCACCAACGGCGCAATTTCGACCCCAGCCGTCGCCCATGAACTCGTCTACGCGGCCGATGCAGGCGGGCTCATCTACGCCTATGACGAAGACAGCGGACAGGTCGCGTGGATGAACGGTTTCCTCGGCCACCAGTTCGCCGGCGCGCCCGCGGTGGATGCCGACAATGTCTATATCCTTGGAGACTCGGGACTCAAGGCCTTGGACGCAGCGACCGGCAGCGAAGTATGGGAAGTCGGCGCAGGCCAGATCCAATCTTCCATCGCCGTCGCCCACGGCCAAGTCTACTCGGGATCCCTCGACCATTTGTTGTTCGATTTCGCGACGATGAACGGGACGCTCCTTTACGACGCGACTGTGCAGAACACGACGCGCTCTACACCGGCGCTCGCAAATGGAGTCCTCTATATCGGCAGCGATGCCGGGACGGTCGAAGCCTACGACGCCAAAACCGGGATGTCGTTGTGGTCTGCGCAGATCGGCGGTTCCGTCGTTTCCTCGCCCACCGTCTCGAACGGCATGCTCTATGCCGGCGCCGCCACGCTCAACGCCTATGGCCTGCCGTGATGCGGACGCTGCTGGCGACGCCGCCCGCCGTTCGCTTTCCCGCCCGCCCATGAGGAACTCCCGGACATCCCGAAATTCTTAATCCGATCTTAACGGCCACAGCCTCTAATGTTGTGCGGAAATAGATTCACGCAAGCGGTTGAAGGCGGCCGTTCAGACCTGCAACGCAGCGTTGGAATTTGCGGGAGACAGCAATGCGCGCTCTGAGTGCCTTTGCTCTGGCGGCCACATTGGCGGCGGCAGCGTTGTCTTCCGGCACATACGCCAAAGCCCTCAAGGGCGATTGGCCCATGCTCGGCTTTGACGCCGCGGGCACGCGCTACAACCCCTATGAGACGGTTCTGAACCGCAAGAACGTCAAGAGTCTCAAGCTCGTCTGGCAGGCCAACATCGGCGACACAAGGTCTGCGCCGGCCGTTGTCGGCGGGGTGGTCTATGCCGGCTCCGACGACGGCCATTTGTATGCAATGGATGCCGCGAGCGGCACGCGCCTGTGGTCATTCATCACCGACAGCGCCATCCACGCCTCACCTGCAGTAAGCTACGGCCTGGTGTTCGCCGCGTCCTCGAAGGGATCAGTTTACGCCGTAGACGCGGCCAGCGGCACCGAAGTGTGGTCCTACAGGACCGATGGAACGGGAAGCGGATCGGCGACGGTATCGAATGGCCAGGTCTTCTTCGCGCCCGATTCCGGAACGCTTTATGCCATCGCCGCGCGCACCGGCAAGCTGCAATGGTCGACCGACCGCTTTGCCGCAGGCACCGGTGGAACGCCCGCGGTCGCGAACGGTTTGGTCTATTCCTTCTCGGAGTTGGGATACCTTAACGCCTACAGCACTGCGAGCGGCGCCCTGATGTGGAGCACTTTCGTGCATGCCACCGACAGCGCGCCCAGTTCGCCCGCGATCTCGCGCGGCATCGCCGTCGTCAGCACCTCCAATGCGATCGCCGGCATTGATGCGGTGAGCGGCATGCGCCTCTGGGAACAGAACATCGGCAGCTTAGGCTCCATCGCGCTCGCCAAGGGCCATGTCCACATTGCGGAAGATACCGCGCTCTGGAACCTGAGGGCCGCCGACGGCAGCGTGATCGGCAGCAGTGAGGACGATGTCTTCATCAACACCTCGCCTGCGGTCGCGAACGGCGTGCTCTATGCCGGAACGCAAAGCAAAACAGCCAATGCCTTCAATGCGAAGGACGGCAAGCTTCTGTGGTCGGCGCCGGTTGCATCGGCGGTGTACGCCTCGCCGACAGTCGCGAACGGCATGGTCTATTTCGCCGCGGGACAGCTCTACGCGTTCGCTCTTTCGCCCTGAGCGCAAGCTCTCGGCGCCACAAGCGGAGCCGCGGCGAAATCTTAGGCGCGAAGGCGAAGCCTAAATCTCCCGCTCATTCTGGATCACGCGGCTGACAAGGCCGTATTTCACCGCGTCGTCGGCGCCGAGCCAGTAGTTGCGTTCGGTGTCGGCGACGACCTTTTCGAAGGGTTGGCCGGTCTCCGCCGCGATCTCGCGGTTGAGCCGCTCGCGCATCTTGAGAATCTCTTCCGCCTCGATGGTGATGTCGCTAGCTTGGCCGCGCACGCCTCCCAAGGGCTGGTGCAGCAGGAAACGCGTGAACGGCAGGCAGAAGCGGTTCTCCTTCTTCGCACCCAGAAAGATGTGGGCGCCGGCGCTCGCCACCCAGCCGGTGCCGATCATTTTCACCCGCGGCGCGACGAAACGGATCATGTCGTGGATGGTGTCGCCGCTCTCCACATGCCCGCCGGGCGAATTGACGAGGACGCGAATGTCGCCCTCGCCTTCCGCGGCGTAGGCAAGCAGCTGCGCCGAGACGCGCTCGGCCATCTTCATGTCGACTTCGCCGAAGATCAGCACGGTGCGCGCCTTGAACAGCGCCTGCGCCACCGGTGAGATTTGCGCCTCGGGCGCGGAGGGCTTTTCCTTCTCGTCTTCATCGTCGTTCAACAGGCGCAAGGGAGTGCTCCGGCAAAAGAGTGATTCGAAGAATTCTAGCAGGGTCTACGGGACCAGCGCACACCCTAAAAGTCGGGAAATTTTACTCACGCTGGCGACGAATGGCCTCAAACGTATTAAGGATTAAGGCCGCCAGGACGCCGAAAACGAAGGCATAGTAGGCCGCGTAAGGCAAGACTACCGCCATGCGCAGAATGGAAACGATGAAGCTGCCATCGCCACCATAGAACGCGTTTGCCAGCCACAGCGCTTCGTAACACAAGATGTAGAACACCAATATGGCGATGCTCATCGCCATGCTGCGCCTCGCCAAGTGCACAATCGCTCGGCCGCGAGATTTCACGACCATCCCATCGCCTCCTCCATCACCTTGCTTATGGCGTCGTGGATGACAAGGTCCGCGACAGGATCTTGCTCCGTCCTCTCGCGGTTGACGATGGTGAGTTTAGCACCGTTGCGCTTGGCGATCAGCGGGAAGCCCGCCGCCGGGTAAACCACCAGCGACGAGCCCAGCACCAGGAACAAGTCGCAGGCCAGAGTCGCCGCTTCCGCGCGCCTCATCTCGGATTGGGGCATCGCCTGACCGAAAGAGATTGTCGCCGTCTTGACGATGCCGCCGCACAGGGAGCAGTCGGGCGGCTCGCCTCGGCGCTCGAAATGCGTGCGGATCGGTTCGATCTCCATGCGCGTGCCGCAGTCCAGGCATTTGGCGTATCGCGTGTTCCCGTGCAGCTCGACGATCTTCTCCTCAGGCACTCCGGAGTCCTGGTGCAGATTGTCGATGTTCTGGGTGATGACGTGGCTGGCGCGGCCTGCTGCGATCAGCTTGGCCACGGCCTTGTGACCGGCATTTGGCGCGGCCGTGGCAAAGGATTCCTCCATGGCAAAGCGGCGGCGCCACGCCTCGCGGCGCATCTCGGCCGAGGCGACGAAATCCTGGAAGTCGATCGGGGCCATTTTCGTCCAGATGCCGCCCGGAGAGCGGAAATCCGGTATGCCGGACTCTGTCGAGATGCCGGCGCCAGTGAAGACCACGATGCGGCGGGCGGCCCGCAGCATGGCCGCCAAGGTTTCGACCTGGCCTGGGTTATGGGACATCCGTCGAGTCAACTTTTCATCCCGCAAGATCAAAAAAGTGGACGGAGTTTCCTCCTTGTACGGAGGGTCTAGCGCCGTGGCCAAACGCACACTGTGCCGATCTATTGTTACGCTATTGTGACATTTCGCTTGACATGGGGGCCGATCAGGACCATGTGCGGTTGCAGAGTACATCGCTGTCATCAGCGACGACGGCTCCTACCCAGGAAGCGGCAACTGAAAGGGCCGCCAGGGAGACCTCCGATGTATGGACCTTATGTTCGGGACAAGTTCCCGACTCGCAACCACCAGCCCTCGATCATCGACATCGACATCGTGCATGGCGGCCACAAGCGGCACAGCCTGTTATGGCTGACGCTTGCAGCGGCGCTCGTCGCCGCGTCCGCATACGCCTGGCAGGCCGGCCTGTTGGTGCATTAGCAGCAGTCAACCCTGACGCGGGCCGCAAGCTGTCGCAACGCGAGAGCGGGAAGCGGCCATTTTGGTTGTCGATCCTACCCAACATTGCAGCCTGACGGTACTCTGCCATAGCGAGAATAAGCCTTGTTTCATGGGCTTAAATCGCTTTTCCGTTGGAGTGCGCGCTGGCGCGGTCGTCGCGGGACTGATAGTGTTGGGCAAACGCCGTATTGGGGAACGTCATGACAATTTCGCGCCGGGAGGCCCTGGGTTGGGCGTCCGCATTCGCGCTTGCGGACGGGTTGGTGCCGGCGCCACTCTTGGCCGCGGCCGGGGGCGCCCCAAAGCTCAGCACGCAGACCGCGCAGCGGTTCCTGGAGCTTCTCATCCACCATGATGAGGACGGCCATGCGCCCCACACGGCGATGATTTCGATCGCCGCGCCGGACACCGGCTGGTACGCCATCGACACGCTCGACGGGACCAAGTACGCCGCCCTCAATCGCCACAACAAGAAGCACGGCTTCCGGCTCAAGCGGGTCAGTGGCTTCGATACCCGCCAGGGCGTGCGCTATGCCGCCATCTGGGAGCAGGCAGCCGGCCCGGACTGGCATTCGCGCCACGGCATGGATCGCAGCGGCTTCGAGGCGGCCTGCGCCCAGTTCAATCGGCAAGGATACCGCCTCGTGCACGTCGATGCCCGTCAGAGCTACACCGCGGTATGGGAAAAACGCGATCCCGGCGCCCAGCAATGGTTCTCGGCGTTGACGCCTGGCGAGATCCGCGGCCAGTTCGGTTCGCTCGGGGCAAATGGGCTAAGGCCGACGCGTCTCTCACTTTCCGCGCTTGGCAGCAATGCCACGCTCGCCGCGATCTTCGACGTCGATGGCGGCCGGCCCTGGCTCGCCAATCCCCTCATGAAAGCGCACGAATTCCAGAGGACCGGTGCGCAGATGACGGCGCAGGGTTATCGCCTGTGCGATGCCAGCGGCTTCGTGGTTTCCGGCAAACCCCATTTTTCGGGGATTTGGGAGAAGGCGTAAGCACGATTCATTCGCGCTTTATTGCGGATTCTCCAGGCTGAACATTGCGTTTTCGTCGTCATAGGCAAAGAGCTCGCCGAAGCGTCCCCAGGCAACGACGGCGCGTAGGGTGTCTTCTGCGGCGTCTGCCGTCATGTAGTCCTCCAGCTCGTCAAGAAACCGGCTCTTCGGCGCGGTGTGGCTGCCGCGCTCGTCGAGAATGCGGCGGATGTGGGCAGCGAGCGCGACATGTGTCATCAGCGCGCGCGAGAAAATCTCCTTGCGGCCATTGGTGTCCTTCTCGGCGAACAGCTTGCCCATGTGCGTGAGCTTGATGTCGCCGCCCTCCACCTCCGCCAGGCGCAACATCTGCAGCGCCTCGGCGACGGGGAAAAGCTCGTCGACCTCCAGCTGCAGGTCTGCGGTGAGATCGGGCAAGTCCGCTTTGCCCTCATAGGGCGCTGCAGCCACCGCCTCGATAAGGCCCGAAATCAGATTGGTCGAGACCGGCGCGAGCGGCGAGCCGATGCCGCTGCCGTAGCGGCCCGGCCGCTGCGCGGCCTCCGCCCGCCTTGCCGTCATCTCCGCATAGAGGCGGTCGACCATGGCGATAAAGGCGGGATCCTGGCGGTCGCGGGGCTGGCGCAGATCGATCTTGATTTCGCTCATGATGCGCCCCGGGTTGGTCGAGAACAGGAGCACCCGGTCGCACATCAACACGGCCTCCTCGATGTTGTGTGTGACGAGTATGACGCCGCGGATCGGCAGCTTGCCTTCGCTCCACAGTTCGAGGAAATCGGTGCGCAGGTTTTCCGCAGTCAGCACGTCGAGCGCCGAGAAGGGCTCGTCCATGAGCAGGATATTGGGATGAACGACCAGCGCGCGTGCGAAGCCGACCCGCTGGCGCATGCCGCCTGAGAGTTCGCGCGGATAGGCGGACTCGTACCCGTCGAGGCCGATGAGGTCGATCGCTTTGAGCGAACGCTCCCGGATCTCCTTGGGCGGCAGAGCGAGCGCCTCCAGACCGAGCTGGACATTCTCCAGAACGGTAAGCCAAGGAAACAGCGCAAAGCTCTGGAACACCATGGCGATGCCGTGCGCAGGTCCATCCACGGTCCTGCCGAGATAGCTCACTTGGCCCCGAGTCGCGGGCGAGAGGCCCGAAATGATGCGCAGCAGGGTCGACTTGCCTGAGCCCGATCGGCCCAGCAAACCTACGATCTCCCCGTCGCCCAAATTGAGATTCACGTCATCGAGGACGACAAGTTCGCTTCCGCCCGGCCGCGGAAAGGCGCGCCCCACTTGATTGACCTCGAGCAGCGTATCGGCGTCCACCTGTACCTCCATCACCCCAACCGGTATTTGCGCTCGGCGTATTGATACAGCGGCCGCCAGAAGGCCCGGTTCACGGCGGTCACCAACAAGCTCATCACCGCGATGCCCAGTACGATGCGGTGGAAGTCACCCGCCGCGGTCGCATCTGCGATATAGGCGCCGAGCCCATGGGCGCGCAACGTATGGCTGCCCCAACTCGCGACCTCGGCCACGATGGCGGCATTCCACGAGCCTCCGGAGGCCGTAATTGCGCCGGTGACGTAGAATGGAAAGACCCCTGGCAGCGCCACCTTACGCCACCAAAGCCATCCTCTGACGCCGAAATTGGTGCTGGCATCGCGCAACTCGCGTGGCAGCAGCGAGGCGCCGGCAATGACGTTGAAAAGTATGTACCACTGGGTACCAAGCACCATCAGCGGCGACAGCCAGATATCGGCGTTGAGGTGGAAAGCGACGATTGCCGACACGGCGACCGGAAACAGCAGGTTTGCCGGGAATGCGGCGAGGAACTGGGCCACGGGCTGAACCAGGCGCGCGAACTTCGGCCGCATGCCCACATACACGCCGACCGGCGTCCAGATGAGGCTGGCAAGCGCGATCAGCAGCGACACGCGCATGAGGGTGATGAGTCCCAGGCCAATCACCGCAAAAATGTCCGAGAGCGAAAGAGGACCGACAAAGAGCGCGGTTTCCCAAGTCGCATACAATGCCACCAGCCCCAGGATCGCATACCAGCCGATGTCGCCCTCACGCCCGCCCGTTCCCAGGCCTATGCGCTGCCCAGGCGCGGACGGCAGCGAAAGGCGATAGCTCCAATGCATCAGCCGACTGAAGGGCGCCGACATCGCGTCGATCAAATTCGAGCGGCGGAACATTGTCAGCGCCCAGGACTGCGGACGATCCTCCGATTCCTCCTGGTCGAAGCGGAAGCGATCCGCCCAGGCGACCAGCGGCCGGAACAAGAGCTGGTCGTAGATCAGGATCACGACGAGCATCGCACCGATCGCCCAGCCGATCGCGGTCATGTCGCGCGCGGCAATGGCGGCGGCGATATAGGACCCGATGCCCGGCAGCGACACCGTCGTATGGCCGACGCTGATCGCTTCCGCCGCGACGACGAAGAACCAGCCGCCGGACATCGACATCATCATGTTCCAGATCAGAGAGGGCATGCCGAACGGCACGTCGATGCGCCAGAACCGCGCCCAGCCGGTGAGGCCGAAAAGCTTGCCCGCCTCGGTGAGCTCCGGCGGCACGGTACGCAGCGACTGATAGAAGCTGAATGCCATGTTCCAGGCCTGGCTGGTGAAAATCGCGAACACCGCTGCGAGCTCGGCACCGAACACCTTTCCCGGTGCCAGCGAGAGAAAGAACACCACGGTGATCGAGATGAAGCCGAGAATGGGCACCGATTGCAGAATGTCTAGCAAAGGGATCAACAGCGTTCCGGCGCGCGGGCTCTTGGCCGCCCACGTCGCGTAGATGAAGGTGAAGGCGAGCGAGGCGCCGAGCGCGATCAGCATCCTCAGCGAGGTGCGGACGGCGTATTCGGGCAGCACCCAGGGCGAGAGCGAGATCGGCGTGGTTTCGAGCTGCTTGAGCGGCTCCAGCAGGATCTGGCTGGTGCTCGCGAACAGCACCAGGAAGCCGAGCACGAAGAGCGCCGCCAGCATGTCCCAGCGGCTCGGCAGGTAGCGCGAGTCGATGGAGACCGCAGAGGGGAGCAAAATCCGGTAACGCATCGAACCCCAGGGCGACGTGGAAATTCAGCCTCACCGCCGACAGGTGACGTCGGCCAAAGCCCAGGTCCATATAGGTCGGGCCAGTCGGCCGCCGCAACTTGGATATCAGCTGCGTCCCTGTCGGCCGACAGCGCCCGAGCCCTGCATGCAGGCCGTAACGGGAGCATCGATCCCCGCTCGCCGCTGGGCGAACCCCGCGGCGACTGAGCGGTCCGCCTAGTTCACCGTCACCGGCACAGCCACCGAAGGAATTCCGTTGGCAACCACCACCAGCGAACTGGCGCCGGTCTCCATGCCCGACGGAACGTCGACATTGGTCGAAACAGTCGCGCTGCCGGTCGCCACGCCCATGCTGCTGTGGTCGTGGGTGCGGGCATAGAACACGTGGCCTGTCGCATTGTTGGTGATGCGAACCAGCGGATAGTTGGTGAAGGTCTCCAGTTCGTCGCCGAATGAATTGGCTTGGCTGAGCCCGTTGAATTGCGTGCCGGAGATTGTGAAGGTCGTGCCGCGGGTCAGATTCGAAGGGCAATTCGTGACCGTCGGTGCCCACGCGGCATTGTAGGTGCCGGTCGAGCGGTACACCTGCAGCCCGCCGATGAGAATTTCACCCGTCGGCAGCACCATCAAGCTGTTGCCCCCGGCATTGAGGTGGGTCGTGATGAAGCTCGTGCCGTCGAATTCATAGAGAGCGCCGCTGGCGGCTTCGACCAGAGCATGTCCGTTGGGCAGCAGGGAGGCGAAACTGTCGCCCATGTCGTCATGGTTCGGCACGTCTGGCCCCGCGGTCCAGGTGCCGTTGCGGTAGATGGCCGTGTGCGCGGTGTGCTCGCCCTGCGGAATGCCGCCAGTGGCGAAGACGGAGCCGTCCGGCATCAGCAGCGCGGGGCCGATCTCGCCGGGTGGGCAGTACGGCTTCTTGGCGCCGAAATCGAAGCAGGCGCAGCAGGGCGGCGAATTCAGCGCAACCGGCGTCTGCCCGGCTGAGGTCCACACGCCGGTCGCCGGATCGTAGATCTGGGTGTGCGGCGCCTTCTTGACGTTCTCGGTCAGGATCGTGCCGTCGGGGAGAAGAGTCCATGTTTCCTCGGAGGCGAAGCCCAGATGGCCCGTCGAGGGCAGATCTTTCCATTTGTTGGTCTTTGGATCGAAGGCCGCCATTCTGGTGTTCAGCTTGTCGCCGAGCACATATCTGCCGTCGGGCAGCACCAGCGACGACGAGTCCCCGATATATTTGTAGTGTCTGGGCGCCGCCACCGGGGTCCATGTGTTCGCCACCGGGTCGTAGATCGCACCGAGATTGGTGAGGCTGAAGTTCTGACCCGGATTGTATTCGCCGCCTTCGATGATCATGCGCCCGTCCGCGAGCACCGCCGAGGGAAAGGCATAAGGAGAATAGCCGGAAGGCAAGCGCGCCGTCTTCGTCCAGGTGCCGTTGACATAGCTGCCGTTGATATCGGGTGTCAGCCGGTACCAGTCCGATTGGTCGCCCGACTGCGCCATCACCGTGCCATCCGTCAGTTGGAGCGCGATCAGCGTTCCGCCGGGCTCAGGTGTATTGAGCGAAACGAGGGTCTGCGCGTGCGTCATGCACGGGAGTGCGCCAAGACAAAATCCCAACGCCGTCGAAAGCCTGCGGAACATAACGAACCTCTCTCTGGAACAGCGCGCGGAAAAGGATGAGCCCCAGGCCGCAGCATCCCACCTTAACAAATCCTGCTCCGGAATTTCAATGTCGGCGCCGAACAGTTCCAATTGGATCAATTGGCGCCCAAGCCGGATGAAACTGCGAACTGGTCGATGACCGTCCGGCGCCACAATAGCTGAAGTAGTGCCGAGCGTGGCGCGGGGAAATAGAACCAAGCGCTGTCAGCACAACCATCGCGGTGTCTTTGGATCGCGCATGATGCCGTCCAAAGTTCCGCGCGTCGGCCAAGAAAGCGGTATTGGCAACCAACTCATTCTCACTGCGTCGCGGTACCGGCGACAATGGTCCCAGTATCGGTTTCGACGAGCAGGAGTTCTTTGCCGCTATTGACGGCGACAGTCGCGAAATTGTCGGTGAACCCCGTGCCCTTGATCTGAGCGGTCCCGGTGCAATCGCTATTGGACGTATAGGTGCCCTTGATGTTGGACGTCACCACGCCGCCGTTCTCGCTGCTCGTGGTCGTGGCGGTAAGCTTGCCGCTGCCGTTGAGGATTATCTGCCCAACGACATCCAGCGGGCTCCCCGAGTTGACGTGACCTCTCAGGCGCAGAGCCAGGATTTCCTTCTTGCCGGAGAAGCCGCAGGTCGCCGTGCCGATCGCGACAGCCTCGCCCGACACGTTTGTGCCGCTGTCGGATTCGATAAACTCGAGCTGACTGTTTTTGGTGTCGAAGACGAAGTTGAAATTGCTCACGTCGGCAAACTGGTTCGTGACCACCATCGTGCCGGTGCAGTTACCGGCGATCGTATATGTGGCCGTGAACGGTCCAGTTATGATCGTTCCGTTGCCGCTCGATGTGCCCGACCCCGACACATTGCCATTGCCGTCGGCAGTGAAACGATAGACCGCAACCGCATTCTCCTCGTCATTTTGGATCAGGCCGGAGGAGATGAGCCCATAAGCGCCGTTCAAGGTCGCATTGCTGCACGTTGCCGACGCTGAACCGGAAGCGGCAACGCCGCACGACAGCACGGCCAAAGCGATCCAGATTCTGTGATGAAATTGCATGATCAGGTCCCCCATTGCGACCCGCAGCGCAGGTCACACCCCTGCCGACAGAGCGACACCCAATCCCCTGTCAACCTTCTTGAGCATAGGCTTTCGCAACGCCGCACACAATTTGCCCAGCTTTCTCGTAGATGAATGAATGGACATGTCATTCCTCTTCCATCGCCACGGCGCGATAGCGTCAAGGCAAGTAACAGGCGGAAAGAATTCGGCTTTGTTCAAATCATCGGCGGTGGCGCGCCCTAGGGGAGTCGAACCCCTCTTGCAAGATTGAAAATCTTGAGTCCTAACCGATAGACGAAGGGCGCGGTCGGGTCCGCGTTACTCGCGGACCGGAGCGCGCCTATACGGCTCCGGGGGCGGCTTGGCAAGCGCCGGTCATGCAACGCTCAGGTGCCGGCGGATGCCGCATCCTCCAGATGAAGCTGGACGCGGATATGCCCGTTCCACTCCTCGGCCCTCAGCCTGCCGGCGGCATGAATCGCCCTGCCGCGGGAGTTCAGGAGCGCCTCGCCCAGGGGTTCTGCGGCGGAGCGGAACGCGATGGCGTCCAGCCTGCCGCCGGCTCCCTCCAGTCTCAAGCGCACATGGTCCTTGCCGATCACATCGGCGAAGGCGACACGAACGTCGGCGAGCGCGAATAGCGGTTCCGGATTGCCGGCGCCGAACGGCCCCGCCAGTGCCACCTCTCGCACCAAGGCTTCATTGGCCCCGGCGGGCGATATCAGCGCGTCGATATCGAGATTCAGCGCGACGGGCGGAAGGCCGCGACCAAATTCAGCCGCGAGAAACGCCTCAAAACCGTCGCGCTGGACTGCAGCGAGCGAGAACCCTGCTGCCATCGCATGGCCGCCGCCGCTCTCGATGACGCCTGCGTCCATCGCCGCGCGGACGGCTGCCCCGATGTCGGCCCCCGGGATCGAGCGCGCCGAGCCGCGCCCCATCCCGCCCTCGAAGCCGGCGACGAAGGCCGGCTTGCCGAAGCGCTCCTTCAAACGTCCGGCGATTATCCCGACGACGCCCGGGTGCCAGCCTTCCTTGGCGGCGAAGAGGAAAGGCCGGTTGTACTGCTGGGCCGCAAGCGCGCCGGCTTCGTCCAGCATCTCTTTCTCGATCGCCTGGCGCTCGCGGTTGTGCAGATCGAGCCGCTCCGCATGGGCGCGTGCCGGAACGGGATCGCGCGCCGTCAGCAGATCGACGCCGAGAGAGCAGCGCCCCACCCGTCCGCCGGCGTTGATGCGCGGACCCAGGACGAAGCCGCAGTGGTAGGCCGTATACGGAGCTTTGACGCGGGCGATCTCGCACAGCGCCACAAGCCCGGGTCGGGCGCCCTTCTCGAGCTGCGCCAAGCCGGCGCGCACAAAGGCGCGGTTGGCGCGGACCAGCGGAACCACGTCGCAAATCGTCGCCAATGCCACGAGGTCGAGCTCGGCGCGCAGGTCCGGCTCGGCGATGCCGCGCGGACCGTACCACGGCCGGAGCGCCCGATTGAGCGCGACCGCGAACAGGAAGGCGACGCCGGCCGCACAGAGGTGGCCGAGACCCGCGTGGTCGTCGGGCTGATTGGGATTGACTTGTGCGAAGGCCGCGAGGGTGTGCTCAGCGCGGTGATGATCGAGCACGATGACGTCGAGGCCAGCCTCTCGCGCCACATCGAGCGCCTGCGTCGCCGCAGCGCCGCAATCGACGGTGATCACCAGACGCGCCCCCTCCTCTTTCAGCGTCAGCAGAGCACGCGCCGAGGGGCCATAGCCTTCGGTCATGCGATCGGGGATGTAGATCCGCGTCTTCATACCGATGGCGCCAAAGAAATCGTGCAGCAGCGCGGCGGAACACGAACCGTCCACGTCGTAGTCACCGAGAATCGCGATCTCCTCGCCTTGCTCCACCGCTCGGCGTGCGCGGGCGACGGCACGCTCCATGTCCTTCAGCAAAAACGGCTCGGGCATCGTTGCTTTAAGGGTGGGCCACAGCGTGGCCTGCACGGACTTCGGTGCGACTCCCCGAGACGCGAGCAATGTGGCCAGTATCGGAGAAAGGTCAGCATTACGGGTCAACGCCCGCACCGATTCCGCATCCGGCTCCTTCAACAGCCACCGCCGGCCGGAGTAGGAGCGCTCCACCGCGAGGGCGTTTGCGGAAAGAGCTTGAGATATCGCAACCAAACTCATTGTCATCCCCGGCCGAGCGAAGCGTGGGGAAGGGCACTCAGGTGGCCACGCCCACAGGGTTTCCGCAATTGGCGCTCGGAGCCGATATGCCGACGTCTCATATGCTGCACCGCCTGGGTCCTCCTTCCCTCGCATCGCGAAGCGATGTTTGCCCGGGATGACAGCGCGCAGGGTGCAGGGTCCCGATCAGACATCCCGCCTGCGGTGGCGGGTTTTGATCCAGCGCACCGTCCCGGTCCAGGAGCGCATCACCACGCTTTCCGTGGTGACGAATTCGCGGCCGACCTTGACGCCTTCGAGCATCGAGCCGTCGGTAACCCCAGTCGCCGAGAACACCACGTCGCCCGAGGCCAAATCCATCAGCGTGTATTTGCGATTGAGGTCGGTGATGCCAAGCTTGGCGGCGCGCGCGCGCTCGTCGTCCTTCTTGAACACCAGCCGGGTCTGGATCTGGCCGCCGACGCAGCGAAGCGCCGCTGCCGCCAGCACGCCCTCAGGCGCGCCGCCCTGGCCGATATAGATGTCGATGCCGGTCTCGGGATCGGTGGTGGCGATGACGCCGGCGACGTCGCCGTCGGTGATCAGCCGGACCGAGGCGCCCGCCCTGCGCGCCGCGGCGATGATCTTCTCGTGCCGCGGCCTGTCGAGGATCAGCGCGGTGATGTCGCCGGGCCTGACACCCTTCGCTTTGGCGAGCGAGACGATGTTGTCTCCCGGATCGGCGTCGAGATCGATGGTGCCCTCGGGATAACCGGGGCCGATGGCGATCTTGTCCATGTAGGTGTCGGGCGCGTTGAGCAGCGTGCCGGGCTGCGCCATCGCCATGACCGCCAGCGCATTGGGCAAGGCTTTCGCGGTCAACGTCGTGCCTTCGAGCGGGTCGAGCGCGATATCGACCTCGACGCCGCCGGAGCCCACCTTCTCGCCGATATAGAGCATCGGCGCCTCGTCGCGCTCGCCCTCGCCGATCACCACCGTGCCGTCGATGGGCAGGATGTTGAAGGCATGGCGCATCGCCTCGACCGCGGCATGGTCGGCGGCATGTTCATCGCCGCGGCCGATCTGGCGCGCCGCCGAAATCGCCGCAGCCTCGGTGACGCGCACCGCTTCCAAGGCAAAAACGCGGTCGAGAGGTTTGGACATGGTCATGTTCTCGCGTTGTCCTCATGCTTTAACAAGCCCGGCATGAGGGAGTTCTCATTTTCCTCGCCACCAGCCCAAGCCGCTCATCCTGAGCTTGTCGAGGGATGAGGGCTATCCCAATTCCATGGGAATCACGCCCGGACTGCCTAGAACCTTGTCGGAGCGGGCGATGGCCTTCAAGGCGCGCGTCACCGACGCCTGTGGCGTGTCGTGGGTGATCATCACGATGGAAACCGCCTCGCCGGGATTGCGGCCGCGCTGCAGCATGCTCTCGATCGAAACCCCGGCGTCGGCGAGATGGCCGGCGATCTCGGCCACCACGCCTGGGATGTCGAGCACATTGAAGCGCAGATAGAAGGCTGAACTGGCATCCGTCGCCGGCGCCGGCACCAGTGGCGTCAGCGTATGCGCCGGCTTGCCGAAGGCCGGCTCGAACGAGCCGAGCGCGATATCGACCAGATCGGCGATCACCGCCGACGCCGTCGGGCCGGCGCCCGCGCCCCGGCCCTCGAAGAAGAACGGCCCCGCCTCGCCTGCATCCACCGCCACCGCGTTGAAGGCGCCGCTCGCTTCGCCCAACGGCGTGCCAGCGCGCACCATGGCCGGCCGCACGCGCTGTTCGATGCCAGCGCCGACGCGGCGCGCGACGCCGAGCAGTTTGATGCGGAAGCCGAACTCGCGCGCATAACGGATGTCCTCCGGCATGATCGCCGCGATGCCCTCGACATGCATGTGCTCAAGGTCGGGCACGGTGCCGAAGGCGAGGCTCGAAAGCAATGCGAGTTTGTGCGCGGTGTCGCCGCCGCCGATGTCGAGCGCGGGATCGGCCTCGGCATAGCCCAGCGCTTGGGCATCCTTCAAAACATCGGCGAAGCCGCGGCCGGTCTTCTCCATCTCGGTGAGGATGAAATTGCAGGTTCCGTTTAATATTCCGCATACGGAGTTGATGCCGTGGGCGATCAGGCTCTCGCGCAGGGCCTTGACGATGGGGATGCCGCCCGCCGCCGCCGCCTCGAATTTGAGTGCCAGCCCGCTCCTCTCCGCCAGTGCGGCAAGGCGTGCGCCATGGCGTGCGAGCAACGCCTTGTTGGCGGTGACAACATGTTTGTTCGACGATAGCGCCGCCTCGATCAATGCCAATGCCGCACCGTCCTCACCGCCCATCAGCTCGACGACGACATCCGCATCAGCGCTCGCCAGTGCACTCGGATCGTCCACCCAGGCAATGCCGGAAATGTCGGCCGCGCGCGGTTTCTCACGTTCGCGTGCCGAGACGGCGACGACGTCGAGGCGGCGTCCCGCACGCTCCGCCAACTCGCCGCCGCGCGTCTGCAACGCCTTGAGCACACCCCCGCCGACGGTGCCCAAGCCTGCGACAGCGATTCGTAGAGGGGCGGTGTTCATTCGACAGTCATGGCTCGCAAATTCGGCCCATCCAGAGGATGTCCGCGCGACCTTAGCATAGGAGTCGCGATACCTTTGAGACGGTGCAGAAACCAGAACGGAGGCCCGCAGTCGCGGTTGGATCTCCGATGGAACTCAGCTCTGCAGAAAGATCTCGGCGCGGCGGTTTCCGTCTTCGCCCTTGGGCATCGATTCGTAATAGACCGGCTGACTGTCGCCGACGGCTTCCACCAGGACGCGGTTTGCCGGTACGCCCTGCTTGATGATCTCCTTGGCCACTGCGTCCGCGCGGTCCTGGCTCTTGTCGAAGATCACCTCGAGATGTTTTTCGATCGGCATGTTGGAAGTACGGCTGGAAGCGTGACCGACGATGCGGATGTAGCCGGTCCCGCCGCGCTGCTTGAACTCCGCAACCGCCGTCCGCACGCGCTCGCGCGCCTCGGCATTCAACAGCGTGCCGTCACCCGGGAAGAAAACCACCGCTGTCGGCGGGAGTCCCTGCGCGTTGGCATAGACGCTCGGAGTCGTATTCGCCGGCAGATTCTGGAGCGATTCCAGATTCGCGACCACTGAGCCGCTCATCTCGGGCCCGCCCATGGCTTTGCTGGCGTGATGCTTAGGTGCCGGTGCAGCCACCTCGGCGATGCGCCGATCTATGGCCGTCGGCTCGGGCGAAGTCTGTTTGAACCGGCTCAGGATCGGCTGCGGCACGAACTGAGCTACCGTCGCATCGAGCGGCGGCGCGGACGAAGGCTTGAACCCCAGTGCTGCATCCGAGGGGCTGATCTGCGACGAGGTCGGCATTGCCGTCTGCGGTTCGGCAGAGCCCGAAGAAGCGGGCGCAGGCCGAGGAACTGCAGCCGCGATGCGGGTAGTCTGCTGCGCAGGTTCGGCTGGCGGCGCTGGCGCGCTCACTTCGCCTGTATTGGCATTGATGTCCGCATTGGCAGCCGCCGGTGTCGCGGGTTCGGTTTGCGCTGCGGGCGCCGGTGTCGCAGCAGGCGGCGGGGCGTTTTCCGCGACCTTTTCCTGCGGAGGAGCAGGCGGCGGCGGTTCCGCGGTGATCGGCTCGGTACCGGCACGAAGCGCATCGGCACTGTACTTCGCATCGGCCCGATCGGATGCCAGGGCGTCGGCAACCTGGCGGCGCTGCGCGGGCGTCGAAGACGGCTCGGGCCTGTCGGGAATCGAGGCAAGATCCGGCGTTTCTCCGGCGGAATTTTCCGCCACCTCCGGCGGAGGTCCGCTGCTGCCGCCGACCCAAGTCGTCGGGTCAACCCAGTCCGGCACGCTCGAGCAGGCGCTCGCACCGACCGCGACCATCCCGATGACGGCTAGGCGCACGCAGAACTTTCCCATATCCGACATCGAAAGCAGCCTCCGTCCCCGGCCTCAGCGCCAGTCCAGCCGAGTCCATATACAGGGACGCCAGCCGGGTTCCAAGCCGCTGGCAGGCCGCAAATCCATGAAATCTTGTGATAAACGCCATCCTTGCGGCGGCGCAGCAAGAGGTCTATCTCCTCTGGCCTCTCCCACCGGGCAAAACCATGTCGAATCCAGAAAACGATGCGCGCTACCGCATGGGTGACCCAGCGCAGTTCACCCGAAACATGGTGGAAGTCGCGCAGCAATCGCAGCGGCTGCTGGCGGACTTCGTCAAGCGCCAGGCAGCGTCTGGTCGCAACGGGCCCATGGACCCGTTGAACCTCACAGGTACTTTTTCGGCCCTGCTCAAGAGCATGATGGCCAATCCTGCCGTGGTGCTTGAAGCGCAGTTTAAGCTGTGGCGGGACTATATGGGCCTGTGGGAGCGCACCGCCTTCCGCATGCTGGGCGGCGAGGCCAAGCCCGGCATCGAGCCCGCCCCGGGCGACAAGCGCTTCAAGGACAAGGACTGGCAGGACAACCAGGTCTTCGACTTCATCAAGCAGAGCTATCTGCTCACCGCGAACTGGATGCAGGAGACCGTCGCCAAGACCAGCGGCGACCTCGACGCCAAGACGCGCCGGCGCATCGAGTTCTATACCAAGCAGTTCGCCGACGCGATCGCGCCGACCAATTTCGTCCTCACCAATCCCGAAGTGCTGCGCGCCACCCTGCAGAGCAACGGCGAAAATCTCGTAAAAGGCCTCAGCAACCTGCTCGAAGACCTGGAGCGCGGCGAGGGCCAGCTTTCGATACGCCAGTCGGCCGACGCCTTCCGCATCGGCGAGAACATCGCCACGGCGCCGGGAAAGGTTGTCTTCCGCAACGCGCTGATCGAGCTGCTGCAGTTCGATCCCACGACAGAGAAGGTCCATGAGCGACCGCTACTGATCTTCCCGCCCTGGATCAACAAGTTCTACATCCTCGACCTGCGGCCCGAGAACTCCTTCATCCGCTGGGCGGTGGGCCAGGGCTACACCGTGTTCGTGGCGTCGTGGGTGAACCCGGACCGCGAGTTGGCGCAGAAGACTTTCGAGGACTATATGCGCGAGGGCATCTTCGCGGCGCTCGACGCCGTCGAGGCGGCGACCGGGGTCGAGAAGATCAACACCATCGGCTACTGCATCGGGGGCACATTGCTCGCCGCGACCCTGGCATTCATGGCTGCCAAGGGCGACGACCGGGTCAACTCTGCGACCTTCTTCGCGGCGCAGGCCGATTTCAGCGAAGCGGGCGATCTGCAGATCTTCATCGATGACGAGCAGCTCGAGTCGATGCGCCAGACCATGGAAGCCTCGGGCGGCGTGCTCGAAGGCCGCAAGATGGGCACCACCTTCAACATGCTGCGCGCCAACGATCTGATCTGGTCGTTCGTGGTGAGCAACTACCTGCTCGGCAAGGAGCCGGCGCCGTTCGACCTGCTCTATTGGAACTCCGACACCACGCGCATGCCCGAAGCGACGCACATGTTCTATCTGCGCGAGTTTTACAAGAACAACGCACTCGCGCTGGGCAAGATGAGCTTCGACAACGTCAAGCTCGATCTCGCCAAGGTAAAGGTGCCGGTCTATCTGCAAAGCGCCAAGGAAGACCACATAGCGCCGTTCCGCTCGGTCTATAAATCGACACGGCTGTTCGGCGGCCCGGTGCGCTTCATCATCGCCGGCAGCGGCCACATCGCGGGCGTGATCAACCCGCCGAGCGCGAGGAAGTATCAGTACTGGACCAATGACGCGGTGGGCGCGCAGCCGGATGGCAAGAACAAAGGCCCCTACCCTTTCACAGTCGAGGAATGGCAGGCCGGCATGGTCGAGCATCCAGGCTCCTGGTGGCCGGACTGGGATTCCTGGCTGTCGAAGCTCTCCGGCAAGATGGTGCCCGCACGCAAACCCGGCGACGGCAAGCTCAAGGTCCTGGGCGACGCCCCAGGCGACTACGTCAAGGTGAAGGCAGGGTAAAGCCCCTTAATGTCATCCCGGGCGAGTTAAGCGTGCCTGGATGACATTCATGGATGATCATGAACTGGTGCTATACAGCGGCATGGGCGCTGCCACGGAATCCACCACCATCGAACCGCTGATCGCGGATCTGCTCTCCTGGATCGCGAAGGAGGAGCGCAGCTACGCCGAGGTGATGGACGCCTGGCGAACGTCCTGCCCGCGTCTGCCGGTGTGGGAGGAGGCGAACGCACGAGGATTGGTGGCGCGTGAGGTGCGCGACGGTACCGCGATGGTGACGGTCACGGCCAAAGGGCGAACCTTCATCGACCGGCGGTCCGTCAGCGCGTAACCGCAGCCTCCAGCAACCGCACGAACTCCGCCTTCTGCGCATCGTCGATCCAGCGCACCACGGCGACCAGATCATGCTCATAGTCAATGAAGACGATGTTGTCGCCGTTGCCCAGGAACATGACGCTGTCCTCGCGCGCGGCCGGCGCGAGCTTGCGGCCGGTGTTCAAGAACCAGTTCATGTAGCCGTATTCAGGATTCTGCGGCGTCGGCGCGCGCGATCTCGCGATCCACGCCTTTGACAGGATTTGCAGGTGGCCCCAGCGCCCCTCGTGCAGCCCGAGCAATCCCATGCGCGCCAGATCCCGCGCCGAGATGAACATGCCCCCGCCCCAATGCCCGCCGCCGGGCACGACCTGGATGCGTTTGCCGCCGAGTTCGATCCAGGAATTGTCGTAGCCGTCCCAATGCCAGGTGTCCGACGCGCCGATCGGATCCATCACATTCTCTTTGAGCACCTCGGGAAGCGGCCGCTTCCACAGATAAGTGAGCGCCAGCGCCAGCGCATTGACGCGGACGTCGGAGTATTTCCACTGCTGGCCGACCGGTGGCGGACCCGCAGCGAGTTCGTCCCACGGCTCCTTGCCCGGACGGTCGGCCCACCACGGCTTGCCCCACATGGTGCCGACCCAGCCCGAGGTCTGCCGCAGCATCTGGTCCCAGGTGATCGGCCGGTTGTGCGGCAGTTCGAAATCGGGTGAGGGATGGACATAGTCGAGCACGCGGTCGTTCACGTCGCGGATCATGTGGCGGTCGAAGGCGAGGCCGGCAATGGCGGAGAGGAAGGTCTTGCTCACCGAATGAGTCATGTCGACGGCATGGGTATCGCCCCACTCGGCGACAATGATGCCGTGACGGATCACGAGCCCGTTCGCCGGCGCGTGCGGTTTGAGCGGACCGATCGGGTCGGAGTACGGCTCCTGCGCGAATTGCAACGGAATGGTCAGGCGCAGGTCGCGCTGGTCGATGACGCCGTCCAGTTCCGGCGAGAGCTTGGCCTCATGTGCGACCGCGAAATCAATCGCGGCCTTAAGTTTTGTGGAGTCTATTCCCTGCTGCGCAGGCGTTTGAGTCTTCCACGCTTCCCCTGGTGGAGGGAGATAGTCGGCGGCGCCGGCGTTTGACACGATCAGCAACGCCATGAACACGATGCCCGGAGCCCCGATCTTCATTGTCTGGTCCTCCGCATCGCTTCGGCTACCGCCCTACCCGCGGCGTCGCCACGCGACTCCAACGCTTCGATCGCGCCGGCAACATCCTCCGGCGACTTGTCCTGCGAAAGCTTGAACTTGCCCTCAAGGCGTTCGAACGACATCGCGAATCCTGTGATGCCGTTAAGCAACGCCTCGACCCGCGCCTCTGGCACCTTGTCCAGCGTCCATTCCGGCTTCGGTGCGAGCCTCGCTTCTTCCTGCGCCGACAGTTCGACGACCAGCGGGCGCAGCTCTTCCCCGGGAAGGCGTCGCACGGGCCCTTCACATTCGACAGAGATGTAGTTCCAGGTCGGGACGGTTACGGTGGTGCGGTACCAATCCGGCGAAATGTACGCATCGCAAGCGAGGACTGAGAGCGAAACGCGCATGCCGTCGTCAAGCGACGCCAGCGGATTGGCCCTCGCGAGGTGAAAGCGCAGGCCCCGGGCGTCGACCACGAGCGGCGCATAGGCGAACGCCACCCTGCCCTCGACAATCGCCGCCAGGGTCGCAAACACCCGTTTTCGCAGCACTTCGCGCAAGATTTGGCCATCGTCGATGGCATAAGGGCGCGGCCGATACATGCTCATCGCGCTGGCGCTGTTCGAGCTACACCAGCCCGGCCGTTTCCGGCAGGCCGAGCATGATGTTGAGATTTTGCACCGCGGCACCCGAGGCGCCCTTGCCCAAATTGTCAAGGACTGCAATGAGCCGCGCCTGCTGTGTCATGTCGTTGCCGAACACGAACAGCTTCATGCCGTTGGTGTGCTTGAGCATTTCCGCGTCGAGGCTCTGCGGCGGCGCCGAAAGCTGCGTGCCCGAAGCGGCCTGACGCACCGTGCCGACAAGATCGCCGAGAGCGGCCACCTCGATCAGCTTCTCGCCGCGATAGGCGCCCTCGATCTCGCGATAGACATCGAACACGCCCGGTTTCGAGGGGAGCGCCCAGAGCTGCAGTGGGACCTCGACGATCATGCCGCGATAGAAGCGTCCGACGTTCGCGGAGAATACCGGCGGGTGAGCGAGCCCGGCATGCGCGCGCATCTCCGGCAAATGCTTGTGCGACAAGGTCAGCGCGTAGGTGCGGACCACGGTGTCGACGTAGCGCGGGGACTGCTTCGCCTCGAACTCCTCGATCATCGACTTGCCGCCGCCGGAATAGCCGGAGACACCGCTTACCGTGAGGGGAAAATCCGCAGGAACGATGCCCGCTCGCACCAGCGGACGGACCAGCGCCAGGAACCCGGTAGGCCAGCAGCCGGGGTTGCTCACCCGCTTGGCGGCCGCCAACTCCGCCCGGCGATCCTTCTCCAGCTCCGCAAAGCCGTAGACCCAACCGGCGGCCGCGCGGTGCGCGCTGGAGGCGTCGATCACCCGTACGGCGGGGTTCTCGATCATGGCCACAGCCTCGCGCGCCGCCTGGTCCGGCAGGCAGAGAATGACGATGTCGGCTTCGTTGAGCGCGGCAGCGCGGGCACGTCCGTCCTTGCGCTCGGCGTCAGAAAGCTCGCGCAGCCCGAACTCGCCCCGGCCCGCGAGACGTGCGCGAATCTCCAGTCCCGTGGTGCCGGCCGCGCCGTCGATAAAAATGGAGGTTCCCATGCGCGGATGTGACTCAAAGCCGGTGGCAGATTGACAGGATATTACGGCGGCTCTTAGCTCCTCGGAAGTGCCGAATCCGCGGCCCCGGGCCGCTTCAGCCACAATGCGCGGCAGCGCGCGCGAGGGAGAGCGACATGGATTTCAACAAGCTTTGGCAGAACTTCATGGACATGGTCCAGAACCACTACATGGATTTCGGCGGCCGCATGAACCGCGCGAAGTTCTGGTATTTCATGCTGGTTTGCTTCGGCGTGCTGCTGGCCGCATCCATCATCGATGCCATCGTGACCTACGGATTGTTGCGCGCCATCGTCGGGCTGGCGCTCCTACTGCCCATCGGCGGCGCAGCGGCGCGCCGCATGCAGGACACCGGCCGCAGCGGTCAGCTGGGATGGATATGGATCCTGATTGGCGCGCTCTATGACGTGGTCGTGCTGTTGATGGCGCTGAGCGGCCCATGGGGCGTTCTCGCATTTTTCGGGCTTTGGCCGCTGCTGTCGTTGGCGGGGCTGGCCATGCTCGTCGTCACGATCCTGATCATCTACTTCTGCGCCCAGCCTGGAGAGGCCGGCCCGAACGCCTACGGCCCGCCGCCCGCGCCCTGGTCGCCGAACTGAGGCGGACATCTGCTCACACGGAGGCGTCGCCGGCCGGCGGCGCCTTCGGGTGGAGCACCCGCTCGCGACAGATATCGAACCAGCGCTGCTGGTCGCGCTCGCAGACATTGCGCAGGAACGAACGGAAGCGGCGGCGAAGGATTTTTGCCTGAGCCTCGTCGAGTTCCTGTTCGTGCCGGCGGGACACTCCCTTGTTGCGCTGCGTGCTGGCTTCGTCGAAGGCATGCCGCTTGACCGCGTCGTGATCGGCGCTCAACCCTAGCGCCTGTTCGACCGCGGCAATCGCCTTGTCGGGCTGGAACGCCACGTCTTCATAGTTGAGGCGCAGCGTGCCTTCGAGAGCGGCCCAGCGGCGGAAATCCTTGATGCGTTTCTCCACGCGCCGCAGCGCCTGATCGAGATCGCCGATCCGGGCGAAGGCGCGGTCCCCGCCATGGAGCTCGCGTGACTTCCGCCCAGCATCGACCAACGACAGCGCCACGTCGCGCGGATCGCGAAACGAGGCGATGACTTTGAGCTCCCCTGCCCGCTGACGTTCTTCGAACCACGCGAAATCCTCGCGCTCCAGGCGGGCGTGCGATTTCACGGCGATGATACGCCCCGGCCCTATCTTGGCGATCAGACCGGCGACGATTTCGCGATCGGCCTTGGCGAGAAAGTTCCGCTTGGGTGCCTCGCCGCCGTCCTCGCCGCGCGTGCGGCTGTTGTGCACCACTTCCTGGGGGTGACCCGCATTTTCCAGAATGCCACGGATGAGTTCGAACGCCAGCGTGCTGCCGGACTTCGGGATACCGTAGGAAATAACGAGCATGGAAATGCTGTAGCGGAAAGCGCAGCGCCTCAGCAATCCGTCCCTCCGGCGGTCGGCCCAGCCGGCCTGCGCCTTTTTGCGGCCTTACACTCTTGCCCCGCGCCTGATCGGCCGGGGTTTAGTTTGCCTGCTTCGCCAGTGACGGAACCAACAGCTGCGCCGGAAAAGGTTCCCGAAAAAATTTGCCCATCGCCCAGCAACCTTCCGGAAAGGAACTGTGCCCCCGGGTGGGACGTTTTCATCTTGTACGCAGCGGGGGCAAACAGAGGAGCACGTTCAATGACAAAATCGTCTCTGAAACGCGCAGCGCTGCTCGGCACCTTTGCGACAGCGCTGATGGTTTCGCCCGTCTTCGCCGCTGGCGGGGGCGGAGCGCGCGGCGCGATGGCCAACGATTCCCAGCGTGGCACCAGCATGAGCGGCGCCAGCGCAATGCGCAGTATGGGCCCGATGACAGGCACGCGCATTCCTGGGCCCATTGCCAACGCGTCGACGCCACAACCCGCTTCGACGTCGACCCCATCTCACATCAGCGGACCGATCTCAGGCGCGCAGACGCCGCAATCGGCAACGACGACGACCAGCTCGCACGCCGATATGAGCGGAACAAGTCCCAATACGGCATCGCATGTCAGCGGACCCATTTCGGGTGCACGACCCGGTGAGCCCGTGACCACCGCGGAGAGTTCCCATTCTATGGCCTCGCCGACCAATGCCGCCACCCCCACGCGCCTCCCCCGCACCCATCCGGGCCCGCAGACCCATGCGGACAGCCCCAATCATGTCGAACAAGATCCGCCACCGCCCCGTTGAGGCCTGACGCGACATGTGCCGGAAAAGGACCGGTCCACCCGGTCCTTTTTCGTTTGCGATAGTCAGCGCCGGCTCAACTCGAGCCTTCCATATCCATTGCTGTCTTGGCGGGCTTCCGGGGCGCGCCTCTGCGCCGGCGGAGAAAGGAACCTCTTACAAAGAGCCCGCAAGCGACGCCACACGTTGGGCCGGCCGATGACGACATAGACCTTGCGGACGTCTTGCTTGATCTCCCACATGCCGCGCGTATTGCGGGGGAACCACACCGTGTCTCCAGCCTCGATATCGATCGGCTCGCCCTCGTCGGGAATAAACCTCGCGCTCCCGGCGATGAAGTGCGCAAACTCCTCTTCCATGATGGTGCGTTGCCAGCGGCCGGGAGAACATTCCCAGATGCCCATGCAATCGACGCCGCCCTCGTCATCTATGTATTTGCGACCGATCAGCCGCGACACTGGTGAGCTCAGCGGTATTTTGACCTGACCGAGCTGGTCCAGGTCTTCAGAACGCATCTTTGCTGCTTGGGAAATCAGAATGACCATCGGGACCGCGTGCGGATTTGCGAGTGCCCATTAAAGTCCGGAAATGTTTAGCGCCAACTTAACGCGGATCAGCGCTTCGAGAACGGGAAGCCTTGGAAGACATTGATGTCTGGGGCAACGTCTACAGGCTCACGCCTTGAACGGCGAAACAGCGGCCTGCGTTTCCGCAAGCCGCTGTTCCAGCGAATATGATCCGTATTCTGACTACCGCTTGCTGAACTGGAAGCTGCGGCGGGCCTTGGGTTTGCCGTACTTCTTGCGCTCCACCGCGCGCGGGTCGCGGGTGAGGAAGCCGCCGGGCTTGAGCGCGGCGCGCAGGCCGGGCTCGTAGGCCACGAGCGCGCGGCTAATGCCGTGGCGCACGGCGCCCGCCTGTCCCGACAGGCCACCGCCCTTGACCGAGACGATGACGTCGAACTGACCGTCGCGATTGGTCGCGATCAACGGTTGACGCAGGATCATGCGCAGCACGGGACGCGCGAAATAGATCTTTTCGTCCTTCTCGTTGACGATGATCTGGCCGCGGCCGGGCTTGATCCAGACCCGCGCGATGGCGTCCTTGCGCCGGCCCGTCGCATAGGCCCGGCCTTTTGCATCGCGCTTGGAGGCGGTCTGCTCCTGTGGCTGGCCTGCGGCCGCTGCGGGTTTTGCCTTGATCAGGGTGGATTTGAGATCGCCGAAGCTCTTGACGTCGTCTGCCATGGTCAGGCCGCCGTTCTACGATAGTTGTGGTTCTTGGGATTGAGCGCACCGATGTCCAGCGGCTCGGGCTGCTGCGCCGCATGGGGGTGCTCCGCGCCGGGATAGACGCGCAGGTTGGAGAGCTGGCGCCGTCCGAGCGGGCCGCGCGGCAGCATCCGTTCGACTGCCTTTTCGACGATGCGCTCGGGGTTCTTGCCCCGCATGATCATGCCGGCGGTGCGTTCCTTGATGCCGCCGATATAGCCCGTGTGGTGGTAGTAGACCTTCTTTTTCAGCTTGTCGCCGGTCAGAAGGACCTTGGCGGCGTTGATCACAATGACGTTGTCGCCGCAGTCCATATGCGGCGTGAAGCTCGGCTTGTGCTTGCCGCGCAGGCGCAGCGCCACGAGCGAAGCGAGCCGGCCGACGACCAGCCCGTCGGCGTCGATCACGACCCATTTCTTCTCGATCTCGGACGGCTTGGCCGAGTAGGTTTTCATGGCGCACTCTCCCGTGAGGCGCGCCATCTAGCGGTGCGCGCTTGTCGCGTCAAGCACAATGTGCGAGAAAGACCCGGTTTTGAGCCAATTGACGATAGCGGTAACATAATACCGGATAGATGCCAGCCTCGGGACAAATCCGCGTCGGTGTGGGTGGCTGGACGTTCGAGCCGTGGCGCGGCGGCGCGTTCTTTCCCAAGGGCCATCCAAAGACCCGGGAACTCGAATTTGCCAGCCGCGCGCTGACCACCATCGAAATCAACGGTACCTTCTATTCGACGCAGAAGCCTTCCACGTTTCGCAAATGGGCGCAGGAGACCCCGGAGGATTTTGTTTTCTCGGTAAAAGCGCACCGGCTCGCCACCAATCGCCGCCTGCTCGCCGATGCAGGGCCTTCGATCGAACATTTCCTCGGCAGCGGTTTGTCCGAGATGAAGTCCAAGCTCGGACCCATCCTCTGGCAGTTCGCGCATCATAAGAAATTCGAGCCGGACGACTTCGAAGCATTCTTGGCGCTACTGCCGAAAACGCTGGATGGCTTGAATTTGCGCCACGCTATCGAGGTCCGGCATGAGAGCTTTGCGGTGGCAGAATTCGTGGCGCTGGCACGTAAATACGGGACTGCCATCGTCTATGCCCACCATGCGACCTACCCGGCCATTGCCGACGTCACAGCGGATTTCGTCTATGCGCGGCTCCAGCAATCGGCAGCAAAAGTCGCGACGGGGTATACGACGGCCGCGCTCAAAACCTGGGCGGGACGCGCCCGCGACTGGGCGCAGGGCAAAGTACCCAAAGACCTGTGCGGCTTCGGTAAGCCCCGCAAGCCGGCATCGACGGACGCCTTCGTCTATTTCATCTCCGCTGCCAAGGAGCGCAATCCCGCTGCTGCGCAAGCGCTGATTCGCTTGCTGCCCGACTAATTTGTTTCCGGACGGCATGCGCGCCCTGTGGCATGATGAAGACGCGCGTTTTGCGAGTCGCACCCGATCGGAGGAGGCCGCGATGGCGGGAATGGCAGCGCTGCTCTACGGAGCGGTTTGTTACCTGGTTTTTCTGGGATCGTTCCTTTACGCAATTGCCTTCGTCGAAAATCTGCCCGTCCCCAAGACCATCGACAGCGGCATCGCCGGCCCCTTCTGGCCCAGCTTGATCATCGACCTGGTGGTGCTGGGCGTCTTCGCGGTCCAGCACAGCGTGATGGCGCGGCGTGAATTTAAGGCTGTATGGACGCGCGTCGTGCCGCCGGCAATCGAGCGCAGCACCTACGTGCTGTTCTCGAGCTTGGCGCTGGTCCTGATCTATTGGGCTTGGGCTCCGCTCCCCAGCGTTGTCTGGCTGGTGACCGCGCCGCTCGCGGCGCAGCTGCTGGTCGGACTGTCCTGGATCGGCTGGGGGATCGTGCTGCTCAGCACCTTTCTGCTCAACCACTTCGATCTATTCGGACTCAGGCAGGTTCATGCCCGCTTCCACGGCCGCGACGTTCCGCCGTCGGAGTTCCGTACGCCGCTGTTTTACCGCTTCGTGCGGCACCCGATCTATCTGGGATTCATCGTCGCTTTCTGGGCGACGCCGGTGATGACAGTCGGCCATTTGGTCTTCGCCGCGGCGACGACGGCCTACATCTTCATCGGCATCTTCCTGGAGGAGCGCGACCTGGTCGCTTATTTTGGCGATACCTACGTCGCCTATCGCCGCCGGGTGTGGATGATCCTGCCCTGGCCGCCGTCGCGGTAAAGAGACGTTTCGCCCGCAGGCCCAAGCGTCTATATAGGCGGCGATGAATGCACCCGCTTCCGCGCCGCTCGTTCTCGCCGCCCGTGAAGGCCGCGTGGTGACGCTCACGATCAACCGGGCCGGCACACGCAATGCTTTGAGCGAAGGCTTGATGGCGGCGCTGCAAGACGCGCTCGACGCTGCGGCAGCCGACCAGGATACGCGTGTCATCGTCATTGCCGCCGAGGGTCCCGCGTTCTCCTCCGGCCACGATCTCAAGGAGATGACGGCGCATCGCCAGACACCGGATCGGGGGCGTGCGGCATTCGCGAGGATTTTCGCGCAGTGCTCCAGGCTGATGCAGACTATCGTGCGGCATCCCAAACCGGTGATCGCGCAAGTCCAGGGCATCGCCACCGCGGCGGGCTGTCAGCTCGTCGCGAGCTGCGACCTGGCAGTGGCGTCTACCGCCGCGCGATTTGCGACACCGGGGGTGAATATCGGCCTGTTCTGCTCGACGCCGATGGTGGCTTTGTCGCGAAATGTGGGGCGCAAGCAGGCGATGGAGATGCTGCTGACCGGCGAAGCGATCGATGCCGAGCACGCCTGCCGCATCGGTCTCGTCAACCGCGTGGTTGCGCCGGATGCACTCGCAGCCGCCACCGCAGCACTGGCGGCCGGCATCGCCGACAAGCCGCGCGCTACGGTCAAGATCGGCAAGGAAGCGTTCTACAGCCAGCTCGAAATGGGGTTGGCCGACGCCTATGACTATGCCTCACGCGTGATGACCGAGAACATGCTCCACGCCGAGGCGAACGAAGGCATTTGCGCATTCGTCGAGAAGCGAGAGCCCAAATGGCCGGAATAGGAGAGCGCACGTTCGATGCGTCTGGATCCCCTTCCCTCGCGGCGCTCCTCGGCGCTCGCCGGAGGTGACTCTGAGGTCCTGATGCCCGCCTACACCGACGACTTCATCAAATCAGTCCTGCGCTCGATCAAGGTCATCGCCATGGTGGGGGCGAGCGGCAACGAGATGCGGCCATCCTACTTCGCGATGAAATATCTGCTGGCGAAGGGGTTCATCATCCATCCGGTCAATCCTTCGCTCGCGGGGAAGGAAATCCTTGGGCGGATCGTTTATGGCGCCATCAAGGACGTGCCGGCGCCCGTCGACATGGTCGACATTTTCCGCGGTTCCGACGCGGCGCCCGGCATCGTGCGCGAGGCGCTGACCGAGAAGGCCCGGCTCGGCCTCAAGACGATCTGGATGCAGCTTGGGGTCGTCAGTGAGGAGGCGGCCGCGATGGCGCGCGAAGCCGGTCTCAACGTGATCATGGACCGTTGCCCCAAGATCGAATACGGCCGGCTGTCGGGCGAGATCGGCTGGATGGGGGTCTCCCGCGGCGTCATCGACAACCGCAAGCCACTGCTTTTCGGCAAAGGCGGCAGCCTGAAACGCGGTTGAAGAGTGCCGGAGCCCTCCTATCTCATGGGTTCAGGTAGGAGAGCATCATGCGAAAACTGATCCCCGCGGCCGCGCTGGTCGCGGCACTGGCTGCAGCGCCGGCGGTCGAAGCCAAGGGCTGCCTGAAGGGCGCTGCGGTCGGCGCGGTGGCGGGCCATCTGGCGCATCATCATGCCGTCCTGGGCGCCATCGCCGGCTGTGCGGTCGGGCACCACCTGGCCGTGGAGAAGGCAAAAGAGCAGAAGACGCAAGCGCACCAGAATGCGCAGCAGAAGCCGTCCGGGCACTGAGCCCGTTCTGCCTGTAGCGCCATCTTCCGCCCCGGCACGAATTGCGGTCTAGTCGCGTTCTTCATCCAAACTGGAGGATCGCGACATGGCGGAATTCGGCTTCAACACCTTGAGCGTCCATGCGGGCGCGCAACCCGATCCCGCCACCGGCGCGCGCGCCACTCCGATCTACCAGACCACGGCGTATGTCTTCGAGGACGCCGACCACGCCGCGGCTCTGTTCAATCTCCAGGTCTTCGGGAACATCTATTCGCGGATCATGAATCCGACGAATTCGGTGCTGGAAGAGCGCGTCGCCGCGCTCGAAGGCGGACGCGCGGCGCTCGCGGTGGCCTCCGGACATGCGGCCCAGCTCATCGCCTTCCACCCGCTGATGCATCCCGGCGACGAGTTCGTCGCCGGCCGCCAACTTTATGGCGGCTCGATCACCCAGTTCAACCACTCCTTCGCGAAATTCGATTGGCACGTGAAATGGGCCGACGGACGCGATCCGGACAGCTTCAAGAAGCAGATCACGCCCAAGACCAAGGCGCTCTATATCGAAAGCATTGCCAATCCCGGCGGGCTCATCACCGACATCGAAGCCATTGCAGCCGTCGCGCATGACGCAGGCGTGCCGCTGATCGTCGACAACACGATGGCTTCGCCTTACCTGATCCGCCCCTTCGAGTGGGGCGCGGACATTGTCGTCCACTCGGCCACCAAGTTCCTCGGCGGGCACGGCAACTCGATGGCCGGCATCGTGGTCGATTCCGGCAGGTTCAACTGGGGCAGCGGCAAGTACCCGACGCTTTCGGAACCCTGCCCCTCGTATCACGGCATGAAGCTGTGGGAGACGTTCGGCGACATGGCCTATGCCATCGCCTGCCGCGTGCTCTCACTGCGCGATCTGGGCCCCGCGCTGGCGCCGATGAATGCCTTTTTGATCCTCACCGGCTGCGAGACCCTGCCCTTGCGCATGCAGCGCCATTGCGACAACGCGCTTGCCGTCGCGCAATGGCTGCAGCGCCATCCCAAGGTCGCGTGGGTGAACTATGCCGGCCTCGAGGACAACGAGAGCTACGGCCTGCACCGCACCTATTGCCCCAAGGGCGCCGGCAGCATTTTCACCTTCGGCGTCAAGGGCGGCTACGAGGCCGGCAAAGCGCTGGTCAACAACGTCAAGCTGTTCAGCCATCTTGCCAACATCGGCGACACCCGCAGCCTGATCATCCATCCGGCCTCGACGACGCATCGCCAGCTCGAGTCCGAGCAGCGCAAGGCCGCAGGTGCCGGCGACGACGTCGTGCGCCTCTCCATCGGCATCGAGAGCGTCGAGGACATCATTGCCGATCTCGATCAGGCGTTGGGGGCTTGAGCTCTCCGCCGAGATGAAGCTCGAATACCAGCCAGATCGCAGCTGAGAACAACAGCGCTGCGGTGAGCTGGTGCGCGGCGGCGAGCTCCAGCGGCGCCTGGGCCAGCAGCGTGACGATACCGAGTGCGACCTGGAACACGACAAGAAACGCGACCGCGCCCGATGCATTCATGGCCTGGGCGGACGGCTTCATGCTCCGTACGCGGAGTAAAAACACAAGCGCCAATGCGAAAACGACGTAGGCTGCCATGCGATGGTCGAACTGAACCAGCCCCGGGTTTTCGAAGAAGCTGCGCCACCATGGCGTCACCGAGAAGGGGTTCTCGGGCAGCAAACGGCCGTCCATTGAAGGCCAAGTGTTGTAGATCAATCCCGCGTGCAGTCCCGCCACCAGCGCGCCCAGCAGCATTTGAATGTAGATCAGGGCGACCACCGCCAATCCACCTATGCGAAGCATCTTCGGCGCTTCGGCTTTCCCGCTGGTCCTGCCGGAAGAACCGCGCAGGTATTCCAAGGCCGTCCACAATATCGCGCCGAGCAGCAGAATCGCGACGCCGAGATGGATCGCCAGCCGGTATTGCGAGACGCTGACGCGCGTCTCCAGACCGCTCATCACCATCCACCATCCGACGAATCCCTGCAGTGCACCCAGCCCGAAGAGCAATGCCATGCGCGCCCAGTCGCGGCGCGCGATCACTCCGGTCCAGGCGAACGCGACAAACGGCACAAAGAATGCGATGCCGAGCAAGCGGCCCAGCAGACGGTGAGTCCATTCCCACCAGAAGATCGCCTGGAAGCCCTCGAGCGTCATGCCGCTATGTTCGAGCCGGTATTGCGGGATCCGCTGATATTTGGCGAAGGCATCGTGCCAGGCCCGATCCGAAAGCGGCGGGATCGCTCCCATGATCGGATCCCACTCGGTGATCGAAAGCCCTGAGCCTGTCAGCCGCGTAAGTCCGCCCAACGTCACCATGCAGACGACGATCGCCGCCACTGCGAACAGCCAATACGCGACTGCGTGGCGGCTGGCGAAAAATCGGCGTGGACCTGCTAAATTGGCGGGCATGGGCCGGTGATAGCTTGCGCCCCACAGCCATGCCAGAAGAAACTTCTGAGCGCCGCGATGCGAATTGGAATTCGATGCAGGAGCGAATCATGAAACGGATTCTGTCTTTGTTCGTAGTGCTGTTCGCCGTGGGTGCCGCGCGAGCCGCCGACATGTCGGGGATGGCGATGCCCGCGATGACATTGCCGCCCATGCCGGCCCTTTATGCGGGCATTCCGGACAAGCCCGGGGCTCCGCTGTTCGAAGGTTATGGCGACCATCGTCATCCGATCTCGACCAAGAACCCGAAGACCCAGGCTTACTTCGATCAAGGCGTACGCCTGCTGTTTGCTTTCAACCATGCAGAAGCGATCCGCTCCTTCCGCGAGGCGGCACGGCTCGATCCAGACTGCGCGATGTGCTGGTGGGGCGTGTCCTTCGCACTCGGCCCCAATATCAACCTGCCGATGCAGCCGGATGCGGCGGCGCCGGCCTGGGCGGCTCTGGAGATGGCCCGCGCTCTCGAGGCCAACGCCTCGCCCGAGGAACGGGCGTGGATCGAAGCGCTTGGCGCGCGCTACGCCAAAGAGCCGCCGGACGACCGCCATCCGCTCGACGAAGCTTTCGCAAGCGCCATGGGCAAGCTATGGCACAACCATCCTGACGATCTCGACGCCGGCGTCTTTTATTCCGAAGCGATGATGGACACCCAGCCCTGGGACTATTGGGAGGCGGACGCACAGACCTCAAAAGGTCACGGCGCTGACATCGTCTCCACCCTGGAGACTGTGCTGAAGAAAGAGCCGCTGCATCCGGGCGCCTTGCATCTCTATATCCACGCCGTCGAGGCCTCGAGCACGCCGGAACGCGCGGAAGCGGCAGCCGACAAGCTCGAGCCGCTGATGCCCGAGGCCGGACACATCGTTCACATGCCTTCGCACATCTATTATCGCGTCGGACGTTATGAGGACGCCGTGGAGGTCAACACCCTGGCCGCGAAGAAGGATGAGGACTACATCGCAGCGTGCCAGGCCCAGGGTTTCTACCCCCTCGCCTATTATTCGCACAACATCCACTTCCTGTGGACGTCGTCGGAGATGCTGGGCCGTTACGCGGCGGCCAAGGATGCCTCGATGCGGCTGACCAAGGCCGCGGCAGCAGGCGTGCCCATGGCGGCCGGTCTGCCGCCGGTGCAGCTCTATCTCTTCGTGCCCCTGATGACCGAACTCCGCTTCGGCAAATGGGACGCCGTGCTCAAACTCCCCAGGCCAAGCCCGAACCTGAAGCTCGACGTGGCGATGTCGCTCTACGCGCGCGGCTTCGCCCATGCCGCCAAGCACGACGTCAAGCATGCCGCGCGCGACCGCCAGATGCTGCAGCAGATGGTCGACCGTCACGACTTCGCGGCGATCGACGGCTTCGGCATACCGGCCACGATGATGGCACAAGTGGGCATGGCGCTGATCGACGGAGAAGTGGCGCGCGCCCAAGGCCATCTCGACATGGCGGTCGCGTCGTTCCGAAAGGCCCGTGATATCGAGCTAACGATCCCCTACACAGAGCCGCCCTACTGGCATCAGCCGGTAAGCCACATCCTGGGGGCTGTGCTCATGCAGGCGAAGAAGCCTGTGGAGGCCGAAGCCGTCTATCGCGACAGTCTCAAGCACTATCGCATCGACGGCTGGGCGCTGTTCGGCCTCGCGCAGGCGCTCGATGCGCAAGGCAGGCACGGCGAGGCACAACAGGTGCGTGCCGAATATGCCAAAGTCTGGTCGGGAGCGGACGTCAAGCTGGTGTCGTCGCGATTTTGAGCAACCGGACCTCGTGGCCGGAACGCGCTGGCCGTGCAAAGATTGTCCGGCATTCGATCCCCTAAGAGATTCGGAATTTGTCCCCGGGCGTGAAAAAGCTGATTGGAACGGTGCTGACGGTCGTCTGGCTGGTCATCTACGTCGTTTTCGCCGCGGGATTCGCGCGGCTTATATTGCCGCATGCAACCTGGTATGCGGCCTTCGCCTACTACGCGATCGCGGGCACGCTGTGGATCGTTCCCATCGGTTTGATGTTGCCTTGGATGTATCGGGAATCGCGCTAAGCCGAAGCGGTGCCGGAGAATTCTTGGTTAATCGTGCAATCGGGCAAAACGCAGTGTTTTCCGACAGATAACCGCCATGATTGACAGCGAAACCTTAATTGTAAACTCTGGGCTGAAGGGTGGGGTCGGCCAATGCAAGCCGGAAATTCTAGGCGCGGGGCACGCCGTTTTGCCGGCAGGCTAGCCGTATGCGTTTTGGCATCGGCGTTTCTCGTCGGATGTCCGTTCGGGGACGACCACTCGGCGTATCAGGTGCAGCCTGTCGCGCAGCGCTACCCGGCGCATATCTCTCCGCCTCCCCCGCCGCCGCCGGCCGATCCGCACAGTCCGGTGGGCGATAGGGTCACCAGCTGCAGCCATAATTACTGGCCGTTCTCGCGTGACGCCGCCAAGGAGCCCAGCAACGCCAGCGAGCAGCGCATCGAGGCGTTGCGCAAACTGGCATGGCGCGGCGACTTCTTCGCCCAGATCGAATTGGCCGATGTCTATCATGCCTCCAATTCGCTCGATGCGCCTTACCGCGACCATATCGAGGAAGCCGTCTGGCTGACGATGGCGCTCTCCAATCCCGAAGGCTTCGAGAAGATGGGGTCCTATGAAGACCTTGTCGAAAGCTGCCGGCATGCCTCCTCCCGCCGAGCAAAAGAGCATCTGCGCGATCTCATGGAAAAGATGTCCGGCGAGGAGATCGATAAGGTGCGCGATCGCGTCACCTATATTCTGGACTGCCGCGGACCCAAGGGGCTGATCATCCTGGGCCGTGTCTATGACCGACGCTTCGGCGATTTCGGCCAGCCGGACCGGCAGAAGACACCCGGCGCGTCGCCGTTCCAGCAAAGCAATGTCGATGCCTGGATGTTCTACTACCTTGCGGCGCGTGAGGGCGACCCGATCGCGCAGCTCTACCAGAACGACTTCGACGCCACAGTCGGCGAGATGGAGAAGTTCGCCGCCGACAAGGCCATGCGATGGGTTTCGCCTCTCGAAATCTATCCCTCAGACGGCGAAAGTTCGGCGCTGCCCCTGAGCGACGAATGCTGCGACTGTTTCGAGGGCAGCAATGAGTCCCTCGACCGCATCGATCGCGAAGTACCCGGCCGCGTAAAGGAACATGCACTGCGCGCACTTGGTTTTCTGGGCCGTACCGGGAACTTCCACGACGCAGTCCGGCGGCTGCAGATCGCTCTGCGCGATCGATTCGAGGACGGACGTTTCTCGCCGCGCCTGCAGCTGCGCGCCGTCCAGCTTGCCGCGGTGGCCGGTTCGGCCGATGCCCAAACCGCTCTCGGGGTGATGTACGCCAAGGGCGTGGGCGTGTGCCGCGGCCAGAGCTATGCGCGCGCGGCGTACTGGTTCCGCCGGGCCGCGGCGCAGGGCTCCGCGCCCGCGATCTATGCGCTGTCACGCTATTATGACGAAGGCGTGGACGGCATAGCACCCCAGAATCTCGACAGGTCGGTGACGCTGGCCGTCGCCTCGGCGCAGGCCGGCTTCTGGCCGACGCGCGCCGAATTGGCGACGCTGCTGGCCCAGGGCGGCAAGGAAGCGAGGGAACCGTGAGGCGCATCGCGTTCCTGGCCGCGCTGACCTGCGCAACGATCATGGCGTCGAACTCCTTCGCCCAGTGGGGCGCCGGAACGATACCCCTGGTGCGGCCCCCTTTGAGCGACCAGATCGAATTTTACTATCCTCACCGCCATTTCTATCCGCGCGGTCTCTTTGCCCACGACGTCCTGTTCCGCCACCCCCTGCCCTTCGATTGCGCGCGCGACCCGCGACACCTCGAGGAAGTGGTCCGTCGACTGCACGATTATGACGCGCTGGAGCTGCATGGCTCCGGCCCGGCCTGCACTCTGATCGGTCCGCTTGTCATCGATCACCCGGTGCGCCTGATCGGTTTTGGTCGAGAGGATCGAGCAAACATCGTCGCCGCGCCCGGTGGGCCGTGCATCGACGTGCTGCCTGGCGCCGAGCTGGTCATGGAACACATCCGCATTTTCTCCTATGACAACGGCCCGAAGCAGGACTGCATCCGTGCCACCGACGGAGTCTTGACGCTTCTGGATGTGGACGTCTCGTCTCCCGGCGCGACGCTGCATATGCGCGGCGGCAAGGTCGAGCTGCGCAACGCCGACATGGCGGGTGGCGGAGACGGTGCCGATCTCGTGCTGGAGGGGGCGGAGTTCGTGATTGCCGACAGCCATATCCGTGCCATCGGCGACGCGCTCGACATCCGTGCGCCGGATCGCGGCGTGGTCGCGATCGCCAACACCCATCTGACGACGCGGGGCCGCGACAATATCGGCCTGACGCTGCGCTCGCCCAGGGACGAGAGAAGCGCTTTGGTTACGCTCGACCGTGTCTCCATCAAGGAATTTGCAACCGGCATCGCGGCGGCGCCGCACGCGCGCGCGGTCGCATCGCAGATCCTGGTGTTCGGAAGTTACGACACGGGCATCAATCTGGAAGGCGCGGGCTTCACGCTGCTGCAGAGCGTCGTCCTGCACGGCCGCATCGGTGTCCACATGCATGGCTATGGCGCTGCCGACATCGCGGCCGGCGAGCCGCGCATCGAGGGCAACCGCATCGCTCGCGTGCAGGAGGCCGGAGTCGTCGTGGACGTCGGGACACCGGGTGCGGTGCGCGACAACAGAATCTCGGCGCGCCACTCCCGCTGCATCGTCGGAGACGGTGTGCGAGGCGACATCCGCGAAAGCCTGAACTATTGCACCGACGAGCGCGGCGAGCGCGGCTTCCTCGCCGGCGTGGGGCCGTGGTTCGTCGACCTGTTCCACGGCAACAACCATCTGATCGACCCGTGGCTCTATTCCGATGTGGTGCGTACCCCGGACGACAAGTGAAGCGGGCTAAGGGATTCAATCCCCAAGCTTGAGCGCTTTGCCGTCGATCGGATGACCGGCCTGCAAGCCGAGCAGCGTCATCACCGTGGGATGGATGTCGATCATGTCTAGGCGCTGGATCTCATGCGGGATCACCCCCGCGCCCCAGGCATAGAAGATTCCGTGCATCTGGACGATGGCGGGATCGTAGCCATGGGTGGCCTTCAATCCGCCCATGAACGGCGTGAAGATGGCCGGCCAGATGCGATTGACGCCCAGTGCATTGGCCCACCACGGCATCACTTCGGGCCCTACCACCCAATAAGGCGGATTGGCCACCAGCATGAGATCGCCCGAACGCGGGCCGCTGCCGAGATGTGCGAACGGCGGATAATGCCCCTTGGTGTAGATCTTGAACGCATAGGAATAAGCGCTGAGCGCCCTCTGCACGCGAGCCGCGCTCTCCCCCTTGTCGAGGTAGAGGAATGCCGTGGCGCCGTCCGACGCCTGACGCGCATGGATGTCGTATTCGTTCATCAGCCGACCGAGATTGATCACCGGTCCGACATCCATCATGCCATGATCCGTGCCGACGACGAGCGTACCCTCGCGACCTTGGGGCATGGAGCGGATCGCGGCCATCAAGCGGCCGACGATCGCATCGCAACGGCGAACCGCTTCCTGAGTCCTCGCGCCGGAGACCCCGTCGTAATGGGCGACGTCGTCGGGGATGTTGAAATAGAGCGCGATCAGCCGCGGATGATCCGCTTTGGTCTCGTGCAGCAGCGCGACCGCGCGGTTTACGATGGTCTCGTCGTCCTCGCGCTGCTTCCACGGCACTTCCGGATTGACGAAGCTCGCCAGCCGGCCCCGTCGGGTGGACCAGCGGTCGATCCAGTTGAATACCGCGCTCCTGGCGCCCTGGTGCTCTGCCGCTTCCCACATCGTCTCGCAGCCGGTGCGCCAGTCCGCGTCGTCTTCATGGCGGCCGTTGGCGAACAAACCGCGCTTGGGGTCGTAGAAGACGTTGGAGACGATGCCGTGGTGCTCCGGCCAGCAGCCCGTCGCAAAGGTCGTGTGATTGATCAGCGAAATGGTGGGAAATGCGGGCACCAGATGCCGTGACCAGGCGCCTTCGCGCTTCAGCCGGTCGAAATTGGGCGTGCCGCGGGTCGCGTCCAGTTCCGCCGGAGCGAAGCCGTCGAACAGCACGACCACGACCGTGCGCTCGGACCCGGCGGCGCTTGCCGGCGTCGCCAGCGTCAGAAACGCCAGCAGCACCGCCAACCAGATTTTCATTGGAATCCCTGCCTCAGTGTTGATCCACAGGCGTGATGTAGATTTTGCGCTCCTTGTAGGCGATGTAGACGTGGAGCTTGCTCAACACGTTCATGCCCAGAATGAATTCCTCCGGCCTGAAATTGTCGCCGTAGATGGGATCATCGCGCGATTTCTCGGAATGCGACATGCGATAGGCTTGTTCCATCAACGGCGGCAGAATGTCGACAAGCGGGTTTTGTACCGCAAGCCCTCCGAAAGAAAGCGATCCGAATTGCTTCCGAAAGGCAGGGAAACCCTCAGCCGCGTAGGGCGACGCGACAACACCGGGAGAATGTTCATCTAAGGCGAATATCTGAACCGCCGGCTTCTTCATCAGCCAAGACCCTGCCGAGCCTGTGTCCAACATGGTCTCGACCGTGTGACCATCCAGAGTCATGTCCAGGTCGATGTGAGGATCGCCCCCGATTCGGCCATTCATGAACCGGAATGGCAATTCCGCATGTCCGCCCTGAGTCCAATAGACGACCTTTCCAGCACAATGATCTTGAGAAAACAGGTTCATTTTCTTCGAAGCGAAATCAAGTTCGACGTCGAATAAGCTCAGTAAATCCGGTGCCAGAAAACCTGCTATGCGATCCGCCTCAGGAGAGGGCGGTGCCTTGTCTCCGACTGGGCTCAATACCTTTTCGATGGCGATATGAAAGTCTTTTAGCTCGACTTGGCCCAGCTTAAGCGATGCGATATTGGCAGCGGCCATGCTGATCTTGCCCGCAGAACCGTAGATGTCCCCATGAACGGGAACCTCTTCGAGATTCAGCGCCTTCGCAATTTGATCGTGCGTCGCGGTGTAAACCCCGCCCGTGTCGACCAGGAATTCGAAGGATTTGCCGTTCAACGACACCGGCACCGCAAAGCGGCCATCCGGCAGCATCGTCATGTCGAGCGAGGCCATCAGGCCCAGGTTGCACGTCTCGGCGTGTAAACCCTCGCCAAGCACGATGGCGAGCGCGGCCGCGGCCGCCCAAGTCCGAAACTGCATGACCCACCCCCTGGGGCGAAATCATGCCGCCGAACCCACTGCGGATCAATGCGAAATCAGGCCACCGGAAACGCCTTGGCCAACGTGGCGCCGCAGGCCTGGATGGCGGCCACCAGGCCTTCCGCGCGGCCGCGGGCTCGCATTGTGCCGGTGGCGGCGCGGACGATGTCGGACCAGCGCTGTTCCGGCACAGCCGCATGGGCGTCGCGGCTGGCAATGATTTCCAGATGCCGTTCGGCGAGAGAAACGTAAAGCATCAGGCCGGGCGTTCCGCCCGGATGCGCCAGAACCTGCGCGGCGAACGCCCGCCCGGCGGCATGGGCGAGCGCCATACGCTTGAAATGCGGCGGTACCAAACGCACGCGGATCGGCCACCAATCGAAGACGAGGCTGAGCGTCACGAACAGCCCGGCGTCGACGGCGAAGCCGAGCGCCAGGCTCCAATGGGGTCTTGCGATGGCGAGCACGCCGGTCGCGACAAGCGCCGCGATCGCGGCCCAGACCACCGGGAACCAGCTGTAGTGATCGCTGGCGGGTGCCGCGACCAGGCTGAAATGGGCGCGCGTGCCATGCCGCGCCTCTTCCACGGCCGCACGGATGCGCTCGCGCTCGCCGGCAGAAAACAGATGCAGCGGATCTACCAACTTCCCGACGCGCCTCCTCCGCCGAACGAACCGCCGCCGCCAGAGAATCCCCCACCGCCGAAGCTTCCGCCGCCACCCCAATTGCTGCGCCCGCCGCCCCCCCAACCTCCGCCCCAGCCGCCCATGAACAGCATCGGCCAGAAGAACGAGCGGCCGGCGAAGAAAAATATGATTGCGAAGATGATCAGCGCGGTGATGAAGCCCGGCGGCGAATGATCCTGCTCGCTCTGGATCTTGTCGTAGTCGGGCGCGCTGAAATCAGTGTTCCCGAGCGTCGCCAGCACCGCCTTGGTGCCGGCGAGAACGCCCTTGTCGTAATCGCCATTGCGGAACTCGGGCAGCATGGCACGATCGATGATGATGCGGCTCTTGGCATCGGTGAGATCGCCCTCGAGCCCGTAGCCCACCTCGATGCGCACCTTGTGCTCGTTGGGCGCAACGATGATCAGCGCGCCATTGTCCTTGCCCTTCTGTCCGATGCCCCAGGCACGGCCGAGCTGATAGCCGAAATCCTCGATGGTGGTGCCTTCGAGGGATGTCAGCGTCACGACTACGATCTGCCGGCTGTCGAATTTCTGTTCGTCCTTGGCGAGGATTCCGTCGAGCTCCTGTTTCGTCGCGTCGGAGAGCACGCCGGCGCCATCGACCACCCGGCCGGTGAGCGGCGGATAGCTCAGCGCCGCGTGCGCCTGCGTCAACCCCAGCCAGCCCAGCGTGACAAGGCCGGTGAGGACGCACAGCGCGCGCAACAGGAGGCGATGCGCCAGATCCATGGCGTCAGAACTGCACTTTGGGCGCTTCCTGCGCCTTTTCCGAAATCGTGAACGTCTGTTTGACTTTGGCGTCCGGATAGAATATCGCCGCTGTCCAGCGCGTCGGAATGGTGCGCAGCATGGTGTTGTATTTCTGGACCGCCTCGATGTAGTCGCGCCGCGCCACCGTGATGCGGTTCTCGGTGCCCTCGAGCTGGCTCTGCAGCGCCAGGAAATTCTCGTTCGATTTGAGATCGGGGTAACGCTCGCTCACGGCCAAAAGCCGGCCGATCGAAGCGCCGAGCTGCGCCTGGGTCTGTTCGAACTGATGGAAAGCTTGCGGGTTCGATGTGACGTCAGGCGGCAGAGTCATTTGCGTCTGCGTCGCTTTTGCGCGGGCTTCAGTCACACCGATGAGCACGGTCTGCTCCTGCTTGGCGTAGCCCTTCACCGTCTGCACCAGATTTGGGATCAGGTCCGAGCGGCGCTGATATTCATTCAGCACCTGACTCCACGCCGCCTTGACCTGCTCGTCCTGCGTCGGGATGGCGTTGATGCCGCAGCCGGAGAGCCCCACCGCTGCAATCAGCAAGGCCGCAGCAAAGCCGGCACGTTTCCAGATCGACATGGCGCGAAAACCCTTTCCCTTCGAGCCGCCAAACCTAGCATGCGGCGCGCGCATGACATATTGGGTCGCGGCAAGGGCTGTTCAAGGCGGCGCCAGGGCGTTGAGAATGGGTTGCACCCACAACTGGCGGCTGAAATCATAGGCGGCGAAATCGGTGTCCATTTGCCAATACGCCCACGGAAATCCGTGCGCCTCGGCGATTCGGGCAAGCCGCGAGAGCCAGCGCGTGCGCGCCGCCATCGGTGCCTTCTCATAGACGCCGAATTCTCCCAGAAACACTGGGCGGTGGTGATTCTCAGACCAGGTCCGGACGCGATCGAAGTCGCGCACCATGGCGGCGATCTCCGCGTCGCTGCCCCACTCGACGCCTACGGAGTCCTTGGCCGACGGCACCCATGACGCGCCCTGCAAGGTAAAGCGGATCGGCGCATAATAGTGCACCGTGACCAGGATATTGCGGTCCGCAGGCGGCAGATCCAGGGATGGCAGTTCGCTGGTGCTATTCATGTCGGCGGGACCGATGACGACCACGCGGGTGGGATTGCTCCCGCGGATCACCGCCAGCATCTCGCGCAGAATCGAATTCCAGACCGGCGCTGTGAGCGCTCCGTGCGGCTCGTTCAGGATCTCGAACAGAAGGCGGTCTGGCGCGCCGGCAAAATGCGGCGCGAGGACGCTCCACATACGCCTGAGCCGGAGGCGACAGTCGTCGGCATCGCGTGCGCAAATCTGATCGTCGTGCTCATCGAGGATGACAGTCTGGCCTGCTTCCAGCCCGGCTGCCACCAGCCGGTCGAGCGCGGCCAACTCACGAGCGTTCGGGGCGCCGTCGGCTGTGGCATGCAACATTAGATGCAGATTGAGACGTACCGTATCGAAGCCGGCGGCATGCAGCACTGCGAAATGGCGTGGCTGGAAGCGCTCTCTCCCCGTATCGCGCCAGAAGGGATCGTCGTCGAGCACGTTCATCCCGCGATGCATTCCAGCCGCGATGTCGTCCGCGGTCGTGGCCCAGGCGGCCACCGGAAGGGTCAGTGCTGCCGCGGCCAAGATCATTTTTGCAAAGCCTGCGCTCACGTGTCCCACGCGTCTCCTCCGGCGTGGGCGTAGCGTATCCCCGTGATCCTAACGGACCGCAAATCGACCAGCGGCGTTGGGCTGCGCCCTGCTCTTTTGTTGCTGGCCTGCAATGGCAGATGTGGCGAGCAGTCGTTCCACGTGGGCTTGGCGGGCCTGTGAGATGCCGATCCTCCCTCCGCAGGCGGAGGGAGGACGTCGGTCTCATGACAACTCAGATGAAGTCGCCCGTCGAGAGGCTGCCCAGATGGGAGGCACCCGTAATGTCAATCACCAGATCCTGGCCGGCCTGGTAGCCGGCGACGCCGTTCAGATCGACGATGAGGAACGTATGGCCCGAAAGGCTGCCGGAGTCGGGCGTGAACAACACCGCGTCATGCGCCCCCAGCTGACCGGCACCGACGGCATGGGCGAGGTTGGAGTCGAAGGTCGCGTAACTGAGCTTGCCCGACGTAACCTCCGAATCGATGGCCGACACTGAAAACCCGTTGAGCTTGATGAAGTCCTGGCTGGCATCGAAGTCGGTGATCTTGTCGAAGCCGGTGCTCGTCGAGTCGGACGCGGCGTTATAGACGAAGATGTCGGAGCCGGCCCCCCCCGTAAGGCTGTCGCCACCACCGCCGCCGGTGATCGTGTCGTTGCCGCCGCCGCCTCCGATTGTGTCGTTGGCCGCGCCGCCCAGCAGAACGTCGTTTCCGCCGCCCGAGGTAATGTGCAGCACGCTGGTCGAGCCCAACGCGGAGCCGTCGAAGGTCAGCGAATCACCGATGCCGAGCGAGCCGGCCTTTACCGTCAGCGTGCTCCCGCTTGCAACGTTCGCCGCATTGAGCGTCAGGCTGTAGTCGAAGCCGGCGCCCAATGTCATCGTTTCGATGTTCGTCATCGTGGCGGCTCCGAATGCCACTGCGTTCGGGCCGCTATAATCGCCGTTCAGGAACAAGGTGTCGGTGCCGGTGCCGCCGTCGATCGAATCGGCGGCGGTCAGGAAGGCACCCATGTTGATGGTGTCGTCGCCGCCACCGCCATGGATCGTGTCGTTGCCGGCACCAGATCGGAACGTGTCGTTGCCGGTGCCGCCGGTGAGCACGTCATTGCCTGCACCGGTGTTGAACACGAAGTTGCCGCCGTCGGTCACTGCGGCGCCGTTGAAGGTGACGCTGTCTCCGGCCCCCAGCCCAATTGCACCGATGTTCAGCGTCTGGCCCGCGGCCACCGTTGCCGCATTCATGACCAGGTTGTAGCTAAAGCCGGCCGCGAGCGTGAGAATCTCGACATCGAGCATCGTCCCCGCGCCGAAGTTCAATCCGCCGCTGTAATTGCCGCTCAACGCCACGGTGTCGACGCCGTCGCCGCCATTGATCTGGTCGCCCGCGACCAAATTGGCGCCCATATTGATGGTGTCGTTGCCGGCGCCGGTGAAGAACCTGTCGGTTCCGGCCCCGCCGAACAAGGTATCGTTTCCTGCGCCCGACGTGACGGTGTACTTGCCACCGCTGACGTCCGCCGAGGTATCGAAATAGAGCGTATCGCTGGCGCCCAGCTGCCCCGCCTGAACGGTCAGAGTCTGGCCGGCGGCTACCGTCGCATCGTTCATAGTCAGGTGGTAGCTGAAGCCGGCGCCGAGGGTCAGGGTCTCGACATTGACCATGGTGGTGGACGTGAAAGTGACGCCGGCGGAATAGTTGCCCGCAAGCACCACGCGGTCGGTGCCGGTGCCGCCGTCGATTTGATCGGCCGCCGTCAGATTGGCGCCCATGACGAAGGCGTCATTCCCGGAACCGCCGTTGAAGGTGTCCGTGCCGCCCGATTTGCCCGCGCTGAGGTCATGCGGGTCCCGGGTGCTCAGCGTGCCGTTGTCGTCATAGAAGATGTCGTCACCGATGCCGCCATTGATCGTGTCGTTGCCCGAAGTGCCGATCAGCACGTCATTCGAATCCACGCCGTTGATGGTGACCACCACGGTGACTGTCGACCCGCCGTCCACCGCGTAGGTGAAGCTGTCCGTCGCCTGGGTATCGCTCGCGCCCGAAGTGGTCGAGGCCAGCCAATCGAAGGCGTGGTTCGGGTCGTAGGTGTAGGTACCGTCGGAATTGACCGTCAGCAGTGCGCCCGAAGCCAGCGCGATCTGGTGACCGACATTGCCGGCGCTGCCGTTGACGGCGGTGATGGTGATGGAGTCGCCGTCGGGATCGCTGTCGTTGGCGAGCAGATTGGCATTGCCGCCGACACCGTTCTGGGCCTGGGCGTTCTCGGTCGTCGTGAGCGAGTCCGCTGTGGCGACCGCAGGGCGGTCGATGGTGATGCTCAACGTTTCGTTGGTGGTACCGCCCAGCCCGTCGCTGATCGTGAAGGTGATGACGTCGACCGGGTGCGAACCGCTCGCCGCGCCGTCGATGGCGGCAGTGTTGTCCGCCGCGTAGCTGTAGCTGCCGTCGGCATTGAGCGTGATGTGGCCATAGGTCGTGGCGAAGCTCGTCCCGACATTGAGAGCCGAACCGCCCACTGCCGACACCGTCAGGGAATCGCCGTCTACGTCACTGTCGTTGGTAAGCACGCCGTTGGCCGCGTTCTGCGACGCGGACCCGCCCTCGGCGGCATTGCCGCTGTCGCTGACGGCTGTCGGCGTGCGGTCGATGGAGATGCTCAGCGTTTCGTTGGTCGTGCCGCCATGGCCGTCGCTGATGGTGAAGCTGACCGTGTCGATAGGATGCGAGCCTGAGGGCGCCGCGTCGATCGCGGAGGTATTGTCGGCGTTGTAGGTGTACGAGCCGTCCGCGTTGAGCGTGATGTGACCGTACGTCGTGGCGAAGGAGCTTCCCACCGTGCCGCCGGTGACCGCGGAAACGGTCAGCGAGTCGCCGTCCTTGTCGCTGTCGTTGGCGAGGACGCCGCTCGCCGCCAACACGTTCAGCGTCGCGCTTTCGACATCGCCGTTGCTGTCGTTCACCGCCGTCGGCGCGCGGTCGATGGTGATGCTCAGCGTCTCGTTCGTCGTGCCGCCATGGCCGTCGCCGACCGTGAAGCTGATCACATCGACCGGATGCGAGCCCGTTGCGGCGGCGTCGATGGCCGCAGTGTTGTCGGCGACATAGCTGTAGCTGCCGTCGGCATTGAGCGTGATGTGGCCATAGGTTGTTGCGGTCGAGACACCGACATTGCCGGCCGAGCCGGCGACCGCGGAGATGGTGATCGAGTCGCCGTCCTTGTCGGAATCGTTCGACAGCACGCCGCTGGCCGCGATGACGTTGACCGTGCCGCTTTCGAGGTCGGCGTTGCTGTCGTTTACGACCGTCGGCGGGCGGTCGATCGTGAAGCTGATGGTCTCGTTCGTCGTGCCGCCATGGCCGTCGCTGATGGTGAAGGTGACCGTGTCGACGGGATGGGAGCCATTTGCGGCGGCATTGATGGCCGCGGTGTTGTCGGCGTTGTAGGTGTAGCTGCCGTCGGCATTGAGCGTGAAATGGCCGTAGGTGGTCGCAATTTGGAAGCCGACATTGCCGGCCACGCCGTTGACCGCTGAGACGACCAGGCTGTCGCCGTCGCGGTCACTGTCGTTGGCGAGCACGCCGTTCGCCGCGTTTTGAGAAGCGCTACCGCTTTCCACCGCATTGTCGCTGTCATTCACCGCCGTCGGCGGACGGTCGAGCGTGACGGTGATCGTGGTGGTCGTAGAGCCGCCATGGCCGTCATTGGCCTGATAGGTGAAGGTGTCCGTCAGGTGCGAGCCGGTCGCGGCCGCGTCGATCGCCGAGATGTTGTCGGCGTTATAGGTCCACGCGCCGTTCGAATTGATGGTGATGTGGCCGTAGGTGCCGGCGACCGAACTGCCGACATTGCCGGCCGAACCGTTGACCTGGCTGACGGTAAGCGAGTCTCCGTCCTTGTCGCTGTCGTTGGTCAGCACATTGCCGCTGCCGGACGAACCTTCCACCGCGGTCCCGCTATCGACCACCACGGTCGGCGGACGGTCGATGGTGAAACTGACTGTGGTCGTCGAAAGTCCGCCCAGGCCGTCGCTCACCTGATAGGTGAAGGTGTCGACCGGATGCGAGCCCGTGGCCGCGCTGTCGATGTTCGAGGTACGGTCGGCGTCGTAGCTGAAGCTGCCGTTCGCGTTCAGTGTCAGATGGCCGTAGGTGCCGGCGATTTGGAATCCGACATTGCCGGCGCTGCCGTTGACCTGGCTGACGACGATCGCATCCGCGTCCTTGTCGCTGTCGTTGCCGAGCACGCCGGTGCCGCCGGTGCCGGAAGTGCCGGAGGAGTTCGCGCTTTCGAGCACGTTGTAACTGTCGCTCACCACCGTCGGCGGGCGGTCGATGACGACGGTGATCGTCTGCTCGTTGGAATCGGCGGTCGTGGGATGGACGATGGAAACGCCGTCGCCGATCGTGAAATTGATCGTGCGCGTCGGATGGCTGCCGACGCTGTTGTCGGTGCCCGTGTCCTGGTAGCTGAGCTGGGTGAGCAGCGTCTGGTAGGTGGAGAAGGAGGCCTCCCCCGTCAGCGTCATCACATGGGTGGTGCTGTTGTAGCTCCAGCTCACACCGGAAGCCGAACCGCTCTGCGACCCGCTCAGCAGGAGGATGTCGCCCGACTGCGCATTGGTGATCGTGATGGTTGCCGTGCGCATGTCGAAATTGTCGGTATCCGAAATGCTCGGCCCGGCCGTCAGAAGCGTGATGGCGCTGCCGCCCTGCACCGCTTCCGTCGTCGTCGCGCTCAAGGAGCCAAGCGTGGGCAGAACGTCGAACGCGAGCTGATTGGCGAAGCCTCCGTCATGGCTGGTGCCGCCATTGGTGTCGAAGGCCGCGAAATTCGTGCCCGACAAGAAGCTGTGGCCGTCGGCGCTCAGCGTGAATTGGACGACCTCGCCGGTCTGCTTGTCGGAATAGTAGAGCTGCTGGCTGCGCGGATCGAGGGTCAGCGCGTTGCCGAAGAACACCGGGAAGCTGACCGAGACGCCGCCCGGGATGGTCATCTTGGTCGCGGTGCCGCCCGCGATCGGCATCCACCAGATTCCGTCTTCCGACGTGTTGACGCCTTCCGCCGAGCCGTCCGTGGTGAAGTAGATGATGCCCTTGGCTTCAGAGACGGTAATGCCAGTGATGTAGCCGGCGCTGTCGTTGACCGGGAATTGCGCCTGGCTGGAGAGCAGCACCGGTGTCGGCGCATTGCCGTCGCCGACATCGCCGGTGGTGCTGACCTTGTAGATGCCGTTGGTGCTAGCACCGAAGAATCCGCCAGGATTATTGTCGTCGTCGTCAACGTAATAGAGCGTGGAGCCGTCATTGGTCAGATAGAAAGCGCGACCATCCTGATAGACTTGGCCGGTCGAAGTGGAGTCGATGAGGATGCCGTGCGTGTCGACGGAGCCGGTATGGGTGGTGTCGTTGAAGGTGTAGGGATTTGTGATCACGCCGGTCGACTGATTGTAGGTGATCTTGATAATGTCGCCGCCATGGGTGGCGTAGTCGTAGCCATCGAGATCCATGAAGATCGTGTTGGTTGACGCGTTCACCGCGAACGCATTGACAACGTCACTGTCGGCTACGCTGGCAACGACGGTGCTGGTGAGATCGGTGCCCGTCGCCAGATTGGTGACGTGCATGTGGAAGGTGCCGTCGAGCGTGATGGAAAGATTTGCCGTGGTATCGAGGCCGATGGCCGCGTATTCGCCGCCGGCTGCGCCCTGCTGTTGAATGACTTCATCGTTCACCAGGCCGTCGGAATCCGCGTGCTCGACGCGGAAGTCGGTGTGGCCGTCCGGATTGCCGCCGCCGGCACCCGGACCGCCGAACGCCGCCCAGAGCTGTCCGGAAACTGCGGCCGTCGGTGGCGGCACGAAGTGATGTGCCGCGCCGAGCGCACCTGAGCCTGCGTCGCCCTGCCGCGATTCGCCGCCGCCCTGGACATGGCCCAAGTCGACGATCTGCGTCTGGATGTTCGCGGACGAAATACCCTCCGTCGAGATGGTGGCCGGCGCGAGATTGGATGCCGATCCGGCAAAGACGTCGGCGACGAGACCGCGATCCGACGAATCGATCGTCACGGACGGCGCGCGAGAGAGGTCGCGATGCTCGTTTTCAACCGAAAGTGCCGATGCGCGCGCGGTGCTCTGCGTCGCGAAGTGTGACTCCGCATCGTGATGCGCTGTCACGACGTCCACGGAGGCTGCAGACCGGGCGCCCGCTTGCTCACCCTCGGCGCGCGGATGACCGGATGCCAGCAACGAGTCCTGGGGCAGGTCGTGGTGCGCGGCCAAGGGTTGTGCGGTGTGCGGCGAAGGGGCCGCGCGATCGGCGGCCGCGAGGGCGCCGAAATCCTGCAGACCGAAATTCGTTGGCGAAGAACCGTTGCGGCTGCGGGTTGAGCTCATTTTTCTTGACCCCTTTGAACTGGCAAGGGGCCGACACACCACCGGGCGACCTGCAGATCGCCTCGGAGCCCCCTAGTTGAACGCACGCTAGCACTGGGTTCGCCGTGCTACAAGCGGTTGAATGTGCGAACTATTGACGAATTTCTTGTCACGGAATTGTCGCCGCGCGATATCTTCTGCGCTGCATCGCAGCACGACACGAAAAAATTATTTCGCGCCCGCTCACCGTTTTTCGTCTTCGAAAACAAAGTAAATTTTCGCCCTTGTGGGGAAACGCGCCGAGCAGCCAAAGACACCGCCCCAATGCCCATGGGTCCTCGTAAGAGGAACGGCGCGGGTACTAAGGTCGCAACCAAGTGAGCATGAAATGTTGTTGTGACGCCTTGTCCCTCCGCTCCACGGTGACGCCTTGTTTAAATTCCTCTTGCGGCCGCGCTAGACTTGCCGATGCACGCACCATCATGCCCACCCCTTCATTCACCATATGATTGTAAACGCGCCGCCCAAATGTTAGGGAGAACCCATAGGGAGGGTCCTTCGCATGTCTCAGCCATATGTCGGCCAAATTCTCATGTTCGCCGGTACTTTTCCGCCGGCCGGATGGGCGCTTTGCCAGGGGCAGCTCATGCCCATTTCCGAGAACGACACTCTGTTCAATCTGATCGGAACGACTTATGGCGGCGACGGTCAGAGCACCTTCGGCCTTCCCAATCTGAGCGGCCGTATCCCGATCCACCAGGGAACGGGTCCAGGCCTCTCGAACTACACCATCGGCCAGGAGGCCGGCACAGAAAGCGTGACTCTCACGACGCAGCAGATCCCCTCTCACAACCACTTGGCTTTGACCTCGAGCGCCGGCGGCACCAGCGCAGTCCCGCAATCGAACTCGATTCTCGCCGACGAGGTGACCACCGGCCAGCCGACCGGCGGCAATGCCTTTGCCTATCTCCCCCCCGCCAGCGGCGTCACCTCGGTCACAATGCCGGCCGGCACCGTGGTCAATACGGGAGGAAGCCAGCCCCACGAGAACATTCAGCCGATCTTGACGATCAGCTACTGCATCTCGCTTTTCGGCGTGTACCCCAGCCCGACCTGATCGTCACTTCGGCCTGAGGCATCAAAAACGGAACCCAACCATGTCCGCACCTTTCGTCGCTGAAATCACCATGTACGCCTTCAATTTCGCGCCCAAAGGATGGGCGTTCTGCGCCGGCCAGCTTTTGCCGATCTCGCAGAACACGGCGCTATTCTCCCTGCTCGGAACCAACTACGGGGGGGACGGCAAATCGACCTTCGGCCTGCCCGACATGCAGGGCAATGCAGCCGTCGGCCAGGGACAGAGCTCGGCGTCAGGCACCCAGTATTTCGTCGGCGAAACGACAGGGGTCCAGAACGTGACGCTGCTGACGACCGAAATGCCCTCGCACAATCACGGGTTCACAGCCTGGAGCGATACCGGCACGACCCTCATCTCGAACCAGAACCAGTTGGCCAAGGCCCAGACAGGCGGCAAGCAGTCGAGCTATACCGGCAACTATCTGAATACCGCCGGCATCAACATCACCATGTCGCCAGGCTGTACGACGCCCACGGGCTCGAGCTTCCCCCACAACAACATGCAGCCCTATCTGGCGCTCAATTTTTGCATCGCCCTGCAAGGCGTCTTTCCGGCGCGTCCCTGAACAGGAACCAGAACCATGTCGACACCGTTCTTGGCACAGATCGAGATCTTCTCGTTCAACTTCGCGCCCAAGGGCTGGGCCCTGTGCAATGGCCAGCTCCTGCCGATCAACCAGAACCAGGCGCTGTTTTCGCTCCTGGGAACGACCTTTGGCGGCGACGGGCGGGTGAACTTCGCGCTGCCGGACCTGCGCAGCCGCGTGCCGATCGGCATGGGCGCCGGATTCACGCTCGGCGAACGCGGCGGCGAAGAGGCCCACACGGTCATCATCAGCGAAATGCCGGCCCATACCCACCAATTCGCCGGCAACACGGGCGACGGCACCACGGCGACCCCTGCCAGCAACACCAACTTGGCCAAGGCCGTCGCATCCGCCAATCCCGGCGGCACCTTCACCATGCAGCTCTACAGCAACGCGAATGGCAATCAGACGATGGCGCCGGGCACGATCACCAACACCGGCGGCAGCCAGCCGCACTCCAACCTCATGCCGTATCTATGCCTGAGCATGTGCATTGCTCTGCAGGGAATCTTCCCCTCGCAGACCTGAACGCACTGCGCGTATAGTTCTACGATGTCCCTGACGGTCGACACGCCGAACGGCCCGTTCACGCTCGCGCGCGAATGCGGCGGCTGTACCTTGTGCTGCAAGGTGATGCGCGTCGACGAGCCGCTGCACAAGCCGCTGAACGTCTGGTGCGGCCATTGCGTGCTGGGAAAGGGCTGCGGCATCCACGAGTCCCGCCCGCCGGTGTGCCGAAACTTCCATTGCGTATGGCTGATGGATGCCAGTTTGGGGCCCGAATGGCATCCCGAGCGCTCTCATATGGTTCTGTGGCTCGATCTCGACGGCCGCAGGCTCAACGTCAATGTGGACGAGAGCCATCCCGATGCGTGGCGCGGCGAGCCCTACTACAGCCAGCTGAAGAGACTGGCCTCGATGGCGCTCTATCGCGATGGACAGGTCGTGGTGTTCGTGGGGGCGTCGACGTTCGTGATCCTGCCGAACAGACACGTGCCGCTGGGCGACCTCGCAGCGGACGAATATATTTTCATCGAACGCCTCGCCGATGGCGGTTGGGACGCCCGCAAGGTGGACGAGACCCAGGCCGAGGAACTGCGCCGGAGCGGCCGCGCCTAGTTGAAAACGGCTTGGTAGTCCTGCCATTCGGGTTCGATCGTGTGGATCGGCGTGATGTAGATATTGTATGTCGGCCCATCGTCGAAGGCACAATCGTACAGGCCTTCGGGCATGTAGACGTTGAGCTTGGGCGAGCGGAATATCAGGATGAAGGGCTCGCGCTTGGCGCTCTCTATGAATTTCTGCCCCTTGACGATCTTGACCAGCGGCATCTCGAATGTCGTGCCGCCGAAACGGACGGTCTTGCCGACCAATGGTTCAAAATGACGCGCTTCCAGAAATTCCGCCATCTGCCTTGCCCTCGCCTTTGCGGCGAGATTGCCTCAAGCCCGGGCACGATGGAAGCGCCCACGCCGACGCGGCCCGAGCGATGAGCGAGGCAGTCCGCCGTTACGAAACTGCGCGGGGCAGCGTGAGCCTGCGCCCCGAACGCGCCAGCGACGAGGCGTTTCTATTCTCGCTCCTGCTCAGTCACGCCGGAAGCCGGCTTCAGGAGGGCGGCATACCAGCGCAGACGCTAGAGCCCCTGATGCGGATGCAGTTCGCGGCGCAGACGCGGACCTATCGCACGGTCTATCCGAACGCGGTCTTCTCCATAATCGAAGCCGACGGCGTGCCGATCGGCCGCCTGATCGAGGAGGACGAAGGGGAACGGGTCTACTTCGTCGATTTCGCGCTGCTCCCCGTGCGCCGCGCGCAAGGGCTCGGCACGGCCTTCATCGAGATTGTTGCCGACGAATGGGGCCGCCGCGGCCGGGCGGCGCGCGTCGAGGTGCGGCCGGACAACGTCGGCTCGCTGCGGCTTTGCGAGAAACTGGGTTTTGCGCGCATCGGCGAGCACAATGGGCACATCAATCTGTTGCGGGCCGCAAAGGCCGCGACGGAATGAGGATGCGGCTCGACGGGCCCGTGCGTAAGCAAAAGTCGATTTCCGCCGGCAAGCGCCCTAAGCGGCCTAGATCTTCGGGTCCTCACGCCGGTGCGCGCGATCGATGGCCTGCTGCAGAGCACCGTCCAGCTTCGCATATTCGAGGATGACTTTTTCGGAATGAACGTCGTGGACGGACGAGAACGGCACGACGAAGTCGCCGGCATTTTCGATGTAGATGACGAGCTCCGCAGGCCGCACGTGGCGCACAGCCCCGAATGCATGGGCTCCGTCCCGAATGAAAACGTCGAAGCCCTCGCGCACGCGCTCTTCGAACATTGCTAGCTCCTCTGCCGGATCGCAACGATAACGCCCGTGGCCGGTTCCCGTGCTTCCGAACGCTTCAATAGGGATTTCCATAGCGCAGGACCTTGGCGAGGTCTTTGCCCCGGATCGTGCCGACGGAGTGGTATGCCAGGCCCCAGGAGTCGATCGACGACATGTCGGGGAACATGCAGGTCTCGAGCACGTCGTTCGGATCGCTGTCGAGCACCCAGCCTCCGCCCGAGGCATTGATGCCGCCGAAAAGATCGCTGCCGCCGAGCAACGTGCAATAGCACGATGCGGGATTGCCGTTGCACGATCCGAGCTGGACCTGGCCGTAATAGGCAAGAGCCGCCAGACTTGGCTTCGGGGTGAACAGCGTGGAAAGCAGCACATTGATCTGGCTACCGTCCTTGCTTGAGGTGAATTGGCAGAACTCCGCCTTGTGCGCGAGCACCAGCGGATTGCCTCCGTTGGTGCCGAATTCCGGAATACGGGTCTGAACCACCCCGCCCTTCTTGATACAATAGGCGGCCGCGTCGCCGCTGCCGGTGTCCTGCGCCTGCGCCCCGCCGGCTGCGCCCAGCGCTACCGCGACGGCCAAAATCATTGCCTTGATATACATTGAGCTCTCTCCTGTCCTGCCGCAACCTCGCACGCACCGGTCGCGATTCCAAGGGCGTGGCGCCATTGCCCGATTGCCTTGCTGTTGTTACAGCCTGCACATGGCCCGGATTTGCATTGTGGGAGATTCGCACGTCGCCGCGCTGAAGCAAGGCTGGAACGAAATTTGTAACGAGTTTCCTTCGGTGGAAATGACGTTCTTTGCGGCAATTCGTGCGGCGCTGGCCGATTTCGCGCTTTGTGACGGCAAGCTGGTAGCGACCAGCGCGCTTCTTAGAAATCGCATTCTTCAAACCTCGCAAGGCAAGACCGAAATTACGGGCGATTACGATGCCTATCTGTGTTCGGGCTTTGACGTCAGCTTCTTGCCTGCGGGGACCATCTTCAAGAAGAATTGGTACAAAGGTGGTCAAGACCAGAACGCTGAGCGCGCCTGCGATATCGCCCTGGACGCGCATTTCCGGCAGACGGAGGCGGCTGCTTTTCTTCTAAAGCTGCGGCGGATCACCGATGCTCCGGTGCTTTTCATAGGCCAGCCCTATCGCGCTCCGGAGCGCGTGGCCAAATGGACGAGCTGGTGTCCGTCGCCTGAGACTCAGCGCCATCTTTCCGCGCTTTACGCGACGGCCTTGGACCGGACGCTGAGGGACCTCTGCAACGCTCGCTTTCTGCAGCAACCTGCCGAAACCCTCGACCAGGATCTGCCTCTCGCGACCGCCGATCGGTTTTTCCGCGGTGCAGCACGCGCTTACGCGCCGCTCGATGGTCAGGAGGACCGCACACACACAGGCGCTGCCTATGGCGCAATCGTACTGAAGGCGGCGCTGAAGCAGTTGGAGATCGGCCCGGAGAATCTTACGTCGGCGGGCGATCGCGCGACGCAATGATCCGTCGCATGCGGCGATCTTCGCGCGCATCGCTGATGGCAAGCACAGCGTGCAAAACGCCGATGCCCCAGAGAAGAAATCCGGCATGGTGGAATATGATGGTGATCCAGCAGACGATGGAGAGGATGTAGAGAACGAAATTCGCCAACGCCTGGAACGGCTTACCCGCAAGGAGCAAAGCCAGCGGCGAACAGAAAAAGCCGATCAGGTAGAGCATCGTACCTGCGACATGGGGTGGGCTTGGGGCCTTGTCAAAGGGCTGCACGGATACGGGCGGCGATGGGCTCCAGCGTCTCCGGCTTGACCATGCCGCGGCCGTGCAGCTGAAGATTGAGGCCCTCGCCCCGGGGCAACACATGGAAATGAACGTGAGGGATGCTCTGTCCCGCGGCAGCACCGTTCAGCTGCACCAACATGATACCTGGCGCCGCGAGCGCCTTTTTGACGGCACGCGCGACCTTTTGCGTTGTCTGGATCAGTGCCGACGCGCCTTGCGGCGAAAGATCGAGAATGCCTTCAGCCGGCTCCTTCGTGATGACGAGCGTATGGCCTTCGGTCGAGGGCATGATGTCCATGAAGGCGAGCGTGAGGTCGTCTTCATAAACCGGCATCTTCGGGAGCTCGCCGCGCAGAATCTTCGCGAAGATGTTGTCGGTATCGTACATGAGAACCTCGTCCTGGCCGAATGAAGAGCGTAGCGGGCTGCAGCGCGAGCGTACAGACGAACGAAAACTCTCAAACCATAAGAGCTACCCGGGTTTCCGGAACGGGCCGTGCTCTGCAAGGTCCTCGATCTGAGCGGCTACGGCCTCGCGCTCGCGCTTGAGATAGTCGTCGACCGCGCGACGCAAGCCCGGATGCGAGATGTAGTGGGCGCTGTAGGTGGGCACCGGCAGGTAGCCGCGCAGCAGTTTATGCGCGCCTTGTGCGCCGGCCTCCACTTTCTTCAGGCCCTTCGCAATAGCGAATTCGACGGCCTGGTAATAACAGGTCTCGAAGTGGAGGAACGGCACGAACTCGGTGCAGCCCCAATTGCGACCGTACAATGTGCCCGCGTCCATGAAATTCAGGGCACCGGCGATCGTCCGTCCGTCACGCCTCGCCATCACCAGCAGAACCTGGTTCGCCATCGAGGCACCGATCCTGCTGAAGAAGTCCCGCGTCAAATAGGGGTGTCCCCACTTGCGGCCGCCGGTGTCCATGTAAAATTCGAAGAACTGGTCCCAGTGCGCCTCGGTAAGGTCACTGCCGCTGAGCCAGTCGAATGCCACGCCGGCGGCGCGGACACCCTCGCGTTCCTTGCGCAGATTTTTGCGCTTCGAGGATGACAGCGCGGCCAGGAAATCGTCGAAGGTCTTGTAGCCGCGATTGTGCCAGTGGAATTGTTGATCGGTGCGAAGCAGATATCCGGCCTCGCCGGCCGCGCCCCATTCCGCTTCCGTGAGAAACGTCACATGCAGCGAAGACGCCTCGAGCTGTGCCACCGCCGCCGGTCCCGCAGCGATCAAGGCCGCTTGCGCCGCGGGATTGCGGACAAGAAAGCGTCGCCCCGTCACCGGCGTGAACGGCACGCTCGCCTGTAGCTTGGGATAGTAATCGCCGCCCGCGCGCTCCAGTGCATCGGCCCAGGCATGGTCGAAGACATATTCGCCCTGGCTGTGGCTCTTGAGATAGAGCGGCAGGATGCCGTCGATGGCGCCGTCGCGCTCGACGACCAGGTGCAAGGGCCGCCAGCCGGTCTTGGCAGTGGCCGAGCCGCTCTCCTCCGCCGCCTCGAAGAATTCGTAGCGCGTGAAAGGATTCGGCAGTGCGGCATTTTCTGGATTGGCGCACGCATTCCAGTTCGCCCGGCCGATGCGCGCGGCAGGTCCCACAAGACGCGCGGTGAACTCGGATGCCGTCACGCGATTTCGAATATCGCCTCGACCTCGCAGGCTACGCCGCGCGGCAGCGAGCCGGCACCGACAGCGGCGCGGGCATGGCGGCCGGCCTCGCCGAACACGGCCTGGAACAGGTCGGAAGCGCCATTGGCCACCTCCGGATGCTGCGTGAAATCGGGCACCGCGTTGACGAAGACCGTCACCTTCACGCAGCGCCGCACGCGGTCGAGATCGCCGCTGCACGCCGCCTTCACTTGCGCGATGACGTTGATGGCGCAGAGCCTCGCGGCCGCCTTGCCGTCGTCCAGCGAAATATTTTCCCCGACCTTGCCGACATATTCGAGGCCGTTGCGACCGAGCGTCACCTGACCGGAGACATGGACGAGGTTGCCGGAGGTGACAGTCGGGACATAGCTCGCCACGGGCGCCGGCGGCGCGGGCAGTTCGATGCCGAGTTCCTTCAGGCGTGCTTCAATCTTGCCGGCCATGCGTTCTCCTGTCCGAATGCGAGTGGCGCAAGCTATCGTGCCGGAGCGCGCCGCGCTATAGAAACGGGAATGAGCGAGCGCCTCGACGCCGACCAGCCCTGCCCCGTCCGCGACGGCTTCGTCTGGCCGGCGGAATGGGCGCCGCACGCGCGAACCTGGATGTGCTGGCCGTGCCGCATCGAAGTGTGGAACGGACCGGAAGGCTTGCTGCGCGCCAAGCAGGCATTCGCCCGCGTGGCGCGGGCGATCTCGAGCTTCGAGCCCGTCACGATGGCGGTGCGCGCGCAGGATGCGGCAGAAGCCAGGCTCGCCTGTGCCGGCAAGGTCGAGACGTTCGAGGTTCCGCTCGACGATTCCTGGGCCCGCGACATGGGACCGACATTCCTGCGCGGTCCGGGTGGCGCGCGCGCAGCGGTGCAGTGGCGCTTCAATGCCTGGGGAAACAAGTATCATCCTTATGCAGAAGATGCGCGGCTCGCCACGCGGATCGCAGGCGCGGCGCAGGCGCGCGTCTATGTGGCGCCGATGATCTGCGAAGGCGGCGCCATCCACGGCGACGGCGAAGGCACGCTTCTGACGACGGAACAATGCCTGCTGAACGCGAACCGCAATCCCGACCTCACCCGGCAGGACGTGGAAGAGTGTCTGGCGCTGTTCACCGGCGCGCGGCGGGTGGTCTGGCTGGGCGACGGGTTTTCCGACGAAGAGACCGACGGTCATGTCGACAACATCGCCTGCTTCGTGGCGCCCGGGCGGGCTGTCGTCGGCATTCCTGCCTTCCGATCGCATCCGGACTACGAGCCGGCATGCGAAGCCGCGCGCCGTCTCGCGGCCGCGCACGATGCCGAAGGCCGCGCCATCGAGGTGGTCGAGCTGGAACAACCCCGGCGCACGCGCATGGACGGCAGCGGGCGCCTGCTTCAGGCGAGCTACGTGAACTTCTATCTCGCCAACGGTGGACTGGTGATGCCGGCCTTCGACGATCCCAACGACGAAAAGGCCCGCGAGGCCCTGGCCGCCTGCTTTCCGGGCCGCGACATCCTGCAGATCGATGCGCTCGATATTGTCGAAGGCGGCGGCGGCATTCACTGCATCACGCAACAGGAACCCGCGGCTCCGTGAACAGGACATTCAGCGCGGCCAACGCGCGCATTGCAGCCTTTCAACGCTTCACCATCAGCAGGGGCACCCTTCCGACATGAGCGACACCGCCAAGGCCGAACAGCCTGCCAGTACCGCCAGCATCTTCGCCTATTTCACGCCGCTCACCTTTCTGGTCTACCTGGTGATGCCGCATGGCTATCTGCTCGATTTCGCCACCGCCTTCATGCTCAAGGACCAGCTCCATCTCAATCCGGAGCAGGTCTCCACGTTCAGGCTGCTGACAGCCATCCCCGTCTATCTTTCCGTGGTGTTCGGACTGACGCGCGATCTATGGAATCCGCTGGGCATGCGCGACCGCGGCTATTTCCTCATCTTCGCGCCGCTGACGGCGATCGTCTTTCTTTGGATGGCTTACGCGAATCTCACTTACTCCAGCCTGTTTTTCGGCATGCTGTTGGTGATGTTTTTCTGGCGCTTCGTCGCCGCGGCGCAGTGGGCGCTGCTGGCATTGGTCGGCCAGGAGCAGTTGATGTCCGGCCGCCTGAGCGCGCTATGGAACATTGTCGCCAGCATCCCCTACATCGTCGGCGCCTTCGCTTCAGGCTGGATCGCCCAGCACCTTCTGCCCCACCAGACCTTTCTGCTGATGATGGTGCTGTCCCTGGCGATGGCGGCCTTCGCGCTGTGGAAGCCGCGCGCGGTGTTCTCCCATGCCTATGACAAACCACAGGCCAAGGGCAGCGATCTGATCGGCGACATCAAGCGTCTCGTCCGCCACCGCGCCGCCTATCCGGCGGTGCTGATCATGTTCATGTTCCAGTTCGCGCCAGGCTCCAACACGCCGCTGCAGTTCTATCTCACCAACAAGCTGCACGCCTCCAACGCGGTCTATGGCGAATATTACGCGATCTTCGCTGCGGCCTTCATCCCGATATTTTTTCTCTATGGCTGGCTGTGCAAGCGCTATTCGCTGAAAACCCTTTTGTGGTGGGGCACCGTCATCACCGTGCCGCAGCTGATGCCGCTCGCCTTCGTCCACTCCGCCGAGCAGGCGCTGTGGCTGGCGCTTCCCATCGGCATGATGGGCGGCGTCGCCGCCGCGGCCTATTACGACCTCGCCATGCGCTCCTGCCCCCCGGGGCTGCAAGGCACCTTGATGATGATGGTCGACGGCATGTTCCTGCTCTCCTATCGGGGCGGCGATTGGCTCGGCTCCTTGATCTACAACAGCAGCCCGCAATACGGCTTCCTCTATTGTGCGCTGGCGACAACCGCGGTCTATGCTCTCATCCTGCCGGTGCTGCTCCTGATCCCGAGGGCGCTGATCGCCACCGCCGACGGCGAGGCCAATCCGGCGCTGGAAGGCCTATCGCCGACACGCGAGCCCGCATAATATTTGCACGCGGAGGCGCGGAGACGCGGAGGATGAGCCAGTCCGAATTGCCACTTGACGACCTCACGGGCGAAATAGTCGACGCCGCCTATAAACTGCATGTTGCACTGGGGCCCGGACTGCTGGAATCGGTCTATCAAGCGGTTCTGGCGCGCGGTCTCGCGCGCCGCGGTTTGTTGATCGAGACTCAAAAGTCGATTTCTTTCGAGTACGATGGGATGCGCTTTGCCGATTGCTTTCGGATCGACATCTTAGTTGCTGCCCGAGTACCCGTGGAAATCAAATCCGTCGAGAGGCTTGCTCCTGTACATTCTAAGCAGCTGCTCACCTACCTGCGCCTCTTGGATTTGCCCGTGGGCTTATTGATCAATTTCGGCGCACCAACTCTCAGGGAAGGGTTACTGCGCGTAGTCAATAAATTACAGCCCTCCGCGTCTCCGCGCCTCCGCGTGAATCAATCGGCGCTTGAAAGGCCGGGACAGCCGACATGAGACCCATCACCCTCGCCGCCACGCAGTTCGCCTGTTCCTGGGACGCGCGCGCAAACGTGGAGAGGGCGAAGGCGCTGGTGCGCGCCGCGGCGGCTAAGGGCGCGAATGCGATCCTGATCCAAGAACTGTTCGAGACGCCCTATTTTTGTCAGGACCAGCTTGTCGATCATTTCAAGCTCGCCGCGCCCGCGGAAGGCAATCCGCTGATCGCGGAGATGTCGGAGCTGGCCAAGGAGCTCGGCGTCGTGCTTCCGGTCAGCTTCTTCGAGCGCGCCGGACGGGCGCATTTCAATTCGCTGGCGATGATCGACGCCGATGGCCGCGTCCTCGGCGTCTATCGCAAATCGCACATTCCCGACGGGCCCGGTTATCAGGAAAAGTACTACTTCACGCCGGGCGACACGGGCTTCAAGGTCTGGCAGACGAAGTTCGGGATCATGGGCGCGGGCATCTGCTGGGATCAATGGTTTCCCGAAAGCGCTCGCAGCATGGCACTGATGGGCGCGGAGGTGCTGTTCTATCCCACCGCCATCGGCAGCGAGCCGCCTCCGGCGCCTCCGGTCGATAGCCGCGATCACTGGCGGCGCGTGATGCAGGGCCACGCCGCCGCCAACATGACGCCGCTCGTCGCCTCCAACCGGATCGGCGTGGAGAAGGGACTGGCCGGCGAGATGACCTTCTACGGCTCGTCCTTCATCGCCGACGAGACCGGCGCCATCGTCGCCGAACTAGGCCGCGCCGAAGAGGGCTTCGCCACCGCCACCTTCGACCTCGACGCGATCGCCCAGGCCCGCACCTCCTGGGGCCTGTTCCGCGACCGGAGGCCGGAGCTTTATGGCGCCATCGGCCGGCATGACGGGAACTCTGAAAACTGAACCGTCTTCCCGGCCGACACCGTACTTGTTTGAGTCGCGGGACTACGTCCCTCTCCTGTTCGGCGAGAACTGGTCGTGCTTGCCACCGCCAAGGCCGCGGCCTTTCCCCACGGAAGCGCCACCGAACTTGGCGCGGAGTTTGTCGACCGCATGCTCGGCTTTGGCGCGTTTGCCGGCGGCGCGGTCGACCAGGTCGCCGGGATCGCACAGCGCAGCGGACTCGATGTTGTGCAGTCCCACGCCCAGCAAACGGAACGCGGTTCCATCGGCTTCCTTGCGCAAAAGCGCGCGCGCCACGCGGAAGATGCGGTCGGCGAGCTGCGTCGGCGCATCGAGCGTTTCACTGCGGGTGCGGATCTTGAAGGCCACGGTCTTCAGCTTCAGCGTCACGGTGCGGCCGCCGAGCTCCATCGCTTTGGCGCGGGCCGAGACACGCTCGCATTGCCGCCAGAGGATGCGCTCCAGCTCGGCGAACCGCATAATGTCATCGTTGAACGTGGTCTCGGACGAGATGCTCTTCATCTCGCTGTCCGGTTCAACCTTGCGGCTGTCCTCGGCATGCGCCAGGCGATGGAGCCAGAGCCCGGTTGCGCCATAACGCGAGGCGAGCTCGCGCGGCTCCATATCCTGCAGCTGCCCGATGCGGGTGATGCCATCCTTTGCCAACCGGCCTTGAAGCGCCCCGCCGGCGCCGCGGATCATGGCGACCGGCTTGTCGCGCAGGAACGAGACCGCCTCGCCGCGGCCGATCACGGCAAAGCCGCGCGGCTTGTCCAGCTCGCTCGCGAGTTTCGCCAGGAACTTGTTGCAGGAGAGTCCAATGGAGACCGTGATCCCGATCTCGCGCTCGATGCGCAGCGCCAGCCGCGCCGTCGCCCGCGCCGGGCTCATGGCGTGCAGACGCTCGGTGCCGGTGAGGTCGAGATAGGCCTCGTCGAGCGACAACGGCTCGACCAGAGGCGTCAACTCTCGCATCAGGGCGCGCACCCGCCTTCCTTCCTCGACGTACTTGGCCATGTTGGGCCTGACGATCACCGCCTGGGGGCACAGGGCGCGCGCCTTGAACATCGGCATCGCCGAGCGCACGCCATCGATGCGCGCGATGTAGCAGCAGGTCGAGACCACGCCGCGCTTTCCCCCGCCCACGATCACCGGCTTGTCGCGCAGCGAGGGATCGTCGCGCTTCTCGATGGCGGCATAGAACGCATCGCAGTCCAGATGCGCGATGCTCAGACCATGCAACTCCTCATGCGCCGCGATGCGCCGGCTGCCGCACTTCGGGCAGCGCCGTGTCGCCCCCACGACATCGCCCAGACAATCGCGGCAGAAGGCGGTCAAGGGTCTCGGTCCTTGGGCCATAGCCAGGCGGCGCCGCGTACGCCGCTGGAGTCGCCGTGGCGATTGCGGACGATCAGCGATGGAGCCTGCGCCGAGAAGGCGTGGTTCTCGACCCTCTTGGGCAGCTCGCGGTAGAGCGCATCGATATTCGACAGCCCACCGCCAAGAACGATTGCATCGGGATCGAGGATGTTGACGACGCCGGCGATGGCGCGCGCGAAGCGGTCGATGAAGGCTTCGAACAGCGGCGCGGCAACGCGGTCGCCCTGCCCTGCCAGGCGCGCGATCTCGCTTGCGTCGGCATGCCGGCCGGCGCCGGCCGCGTACTGCGCCGCCAGTGCGGGTCCGCTGCACCAGGCTTCGATGCAGCCGCGGCGGCCGCAATAGCAGTGAGGCGCATCGCGGACTTCGTCGAGCGAGGGGCGCGGCAGGGAGTTGTGGCCCCATTCGCCGGCGATCGCGTGGGCGCCGGTCAGCACGCGTCCGCCGACGCAGACGCCGCCACCGACGCCTGTGCCCGCGATGATGCCGAAGACGACGTCCTTGCCGGCCGCCGCGCCGTCGGTCGCTTCCGAGAGCACGAAACAGTTGGCGTCGTTGGCGACGCGAACCGCACGCGTGAGCGCCGCTGCCAGGTCCTTGTCCAGCGGATGGCCGTTGAGACGCGTCGCGTTGGCGTTCTTCACCAGCCCGGTGAACGGACTGATGGTGCCGGGGATGGCGACGCCGACGCTGCCCCGCCGCCCCAGCTGCCCCTCCGCCTCGAGCACCAGATCGCGCATCGTCCGGATCACGTCGTGGTAATCGTCGCGCGGTGTCGGCACCCGCCGCCGCGTCAATTCGCGGCCCTCGCGGTCGATCGCGAGGATCTCGATCTTGCTGCCGCCGAGATCGATGCCGATGCGCATCACAGCCGCTCCGCGATGAAGCGGCCGGCGCTGTGCCAGTCCTCGGCGTAGTGGTTCGCATGCGCCGAAGGCGGCAGCAGAGGCTTCAGCCGCGCGTCGCCGATCAGATGGATGCGCAGCACCTCCGGCGCCGTTTCGGCGCAGGAGGCGAGATGCTGGGGGATGTCGTCGATGAAGAAGCTCGGCCCCGACGCCCGCGCCGCGAGCGTCTTGACGGCAGGGCCCTTCATGCCGGCATTGGCGACCAGGGGGAACTTCCAGCCGATCCGCGCCAGGTTGCGGACCCGCGCCGGCGCCTGGGCTTCTGTGACGTTGCTGAGCACCACGATGCCGGCGCGTCCGCTCAGGCCCGCGAGGGTCTCGACCGCGGCCTCGACCGGCTCCAGCCAGTCCAGATCGGCGCGAAACTCCTCCAGCAGCGCCGTCACCTCCACGTCCAGCAGCGCCGAGCGGTCGTCCAGACGGCGCACGTTGCCGTGGAGGCGGTAGCTCACCAGGTCCAAGAACAGGCCGCGGCGCCGCAGGAAGACGTCGAAGCCGTCCGCGAATCGCAGCAGCACCTCGTCGGCGTCGGCGATGACGAGCGGCCGGCCGGGCGCGATCCGGGCCAGCGCCTCGCCGATGCCGAAAGCCGCGCTCATGCCCCGCCCCGCACCTGGGCCAACACGTGACGGGCGATGTGGACGGCGCGTACATCGCCTGAACCGCCATCGCAGAACTCGACCAGAAGCGCCTCGCTTGTCAGGAGAAAATCCAGGACCGCCACCAGGACTTCCGGTTCGGCGGCGCGCGCGCGCAGGTCGGCCGCGTCGATCCCCGATTCGGCCACCAGCCGGTCCAAGGCACCTTCCGAGGCGGCGACGAAGGCCAGCGCGTCGAGCGCCAGGGTCGCCGCGGCGTCTTCTGTCATCGATCCGGATGTGGCGGAACGCAGCACCATCGCGCTCTCATACCATATCGCCGCGCCAGTGCGTTTTAAGGAAACCGGTGCCGGGAAACCGCGAGGTTCCACGGTCCAAGCCGGAAGCGTCAAGGGAGCGTTAAGACATCGCCTCTAATACTGCGACACCGGTCGAGTCGGGCCGCGGCGGGCGGGGTGGAGAAGACGATGGATGCCAAGACCAAAACCGTGCTGATCGTGGAGGACAACGAGCTCAACATGAAGCTCTTCCACGACCTGCTCGACGCCCATGGCTACCACATCCTCCAGACCAAGGACGGCATGGAGGCGCTCGACATCGCGCGCGAGCACCGCCCCGACCTGATCCTGATGGATATCCAGCTTCCCGAAGTCTCCGGCCTCGAAGTCACCAAATGGCTCAAGGAAGACGATTCGCTCAAGACCATCCCGGTGGTCGCCGTCACCGCCTTCGCGATGAAGGGCGACGAAGAGGTCATCCGCCAGGGCGGCTGCGAGGCCTACATCTCCAAGCCCATCTCCGTCACCAGCTTCCTCGACACCGTGCGCCGCTTCATCGGCTAGCGGCCAACCTTCAGGCAGGTCATGACCGCGCGCGTTCTGGTCGTCGACGACATCCTCGCCAACGTCAAGCTGCTCGAGGCGAAGCTCTCCGCCGAGTATTTCGAGGTCGTCACGGCCTATAGCGGCGCCGAGGCCTTGAAGCGCATCGAGGAAAGCATCCCCGACATCGTGCTGCTCGACGTCATGATGCCCGGCATGGACGGGTTCGAAGTCTGCCGCCGCATCAAGGCGGACCCCAAGACGGCGCACCTGCCCGTGGTGATGGTCACCGCGCTCGACCAGCCCAGCGACCGCGTCGCCGGTCTCGAAGCCGGCGCCGACGATTTCCTCACCAAGCCGGTGGACGACCCTGCCCTGTTCTCCCGCGTCCGCAGCCTGGTCCGCCTCAAGATGATGACCGACGAGCTTCGGATGCGCGAGACCACCGGCCAGAACATGGGCCTGCTCGACCCCACCGACACCTTGCAGGATGCCAACCCGTCGGGACGCGTGCTGATCATCGAGGACCGTCCGGAGTCCTGCGCCTGGTTCGCCAGCGCGCTGCAACAGGTCCATCAGTTCTCCGCCGTCGACACATTCGAGGAAGCGCTGGTGCGCGTGCGCGGCGGCGACTTCGATCTCATCATCGTCAGCCTCGGCGTGCGCGGTTTCGACGGCCTGCGGCTGTGCTCGCAGCTGCGCTCGATCCCCGAGGCGCGGCACGTTCCCATCCTCGTCGTGGTCAGCGAAGGCGACCGCCGCAAGCTGAACCAGGCGCTGGAGATGGGCGTCAACGACTATCTGACCCGACCCGTCGACCGCAACGAGCTGGTGGCGCGCGTGCGCACGCAGCTGCGCAAGAAGCGCTATGCCGACCGTCTGCGCCGCAACGTCCAGCTCAGCCTGGAGATGGCGATCACCGACCAGCTCACCGGCCTGCACAACCGCCGCTACATGGCGAGCCATCTGGAGAATCTGCTCGCCGGCGCCGCGCGCAGCGCGAAGCCGCTCGCCTTCGTCATCATGGACATCGATTTCTTCAAGTCGGTCAACGACAGTCACGGCCACGACGTCGGCGACGAAGTGCTGCGCGAATTCGCCAAGCGCATCAACGCCAATATCCGCGGCATCGATCTCGCCTGCCGCTATGGCGGCGAGGAGTTCGTGGTGGTGATGCCCGAAACCGATTGCGGCTTCGCCTATGCCGTGGCCGAGCGCCTGCGCCGCAGCATCGAGACCACGCCGATCGAGATCAGCCGCGCACCCGGCAAGATCAACATCACCATTTCCATCGGCATCGCGGCCTCGGAAGGCGACGGCGACAGCGCCGAGGCGCTCCTGCGCCGCGCCGACCAGGCCCTCTACAGCGCCAAGCGCACCGGCCGCAACCGCGTCGTCGCCGACGCGGCGTGAGCGGCTAAGCACCTCTCTCAAACCCATCATATTTCGTCATCGCCCGCTTCATGCGGGCGACCCAATTTTCTCACAGGAATAAAATGGGTCGCCCGGATCGCGCAAAAAAGCGCGACCGGGCGATGACGATTTTGAAATTGAAAGAATCGTTGCATCCGCATCGTCCGCGGCTCCGCGTGAGCCCCTTCTTCGCAGCCCGAAAGCGGATGTCCCGCACGCGGCGGTCTTCCATTTCCTCGACCATCGACCGCGTTTGAGAGACCCGCCTTCGAATCCTCGGAGTTTTGGCAGCGGACCGCTCGCGCACTCAAGCCGAGCAGCGCCGGCACCGTTCTCGTCCCTCGGACTCTGCCGGAGTGTGGGAGCCCTGCGCCGGCATCGTTCCGTGCCGCTCCGACGGGGCTTGGTCCCTTTTCCGACGCGGAGCGCACATGAGGCTCCTCGTCCTGTATGTCGTCCCTGTGCTGTTGGCTGGCGGCCTTGAGGCCTGATGGGGTTCGCGCTCCGTCGATCTCGCAGGCGAAATAAGCGCGGAAGAGAGCATTTCAAGTAGTACGGGTATTATCTCGAATAGATAACTGTCAGTTGTGACATGGATACGACACCCCGGCCAACGCGCTCCACGTCGCGGGAAGTCTCAGCTCGCCAGGGCCTCGCGAATCTTGCGCGCGAGTTCCTCGAGACTGAACGGCTTGGCGATGAAATTCGTCCCCGGGTCGATCATGCCGCGATGGATGATCGCATTGCGCGTGAAGCCCGTCGTGAAAAGCACCTTGAGCCCGGGCCTGAGCTTGAGCGCCGCATCGGCCAGCTTGCGGCCATCGACATTGGGCATGACGACGTCGGTGAACAGCAGCGCGATGTCATCGCGGCTGCCGAGGATCTTCAGCGCTGCGTCTGCGCCGTCGGCTTCGAGAACTGTGTATCCCAGCTCGCGCACGCTCTCCACCGTGAGCTGGCGCACGCGCGCTTCGTCTTCGACGACGAGAACGATTTCACGGCCGGCCGCCAGCGGCAGGCCCTGCGAAGCACCGGCGGTCTCCTGCGTCACGGCGCCCATGTATCGCGGCAGATAGAGCTTGACCGTCGTGCCTTGCCCCAGTTCGGAATAGATGCGCGCGTGGCCGCCGGACTGCTTGGCGAAACCGTAGACCTGCGCCAGACCAAGTCCTGTCCCGCGCCCGTCCTTCTTGGTCGTGAAGAACGGCTCGAACGCCTTGGCGATCTGTTCCTTGCGCATGCCGATTCCATTATCGGTTATCGCGACGAGGACATATTGGCCGGCCGGGACATCGACATGGGCGGCCGCGTAGCGATCGTCCAGATGCGCGTTGCAGGTTTCGATCGTCAGTTTGCCGCCTTCCGGCATGGCATCGCGCGCATTGGTCGCCAGATTGAGGATGGCGTTTTCCAACTGGCTGCGATCCGCATTGACGTTCCACAGGCCACCGGCCAGCACGGTTTCGACCTGGATATGCTCGCCGAGCGTGCGGCGCAGGATCTCCGAGAGGTTCGCGACCAGCGCGTTCATGTCGAGCGGCTTCGGCGACAGAGGCTGCTGCCGCGAGAAGGCAAGAAGACGGCGCACCAGCTCCGCAGCGCGCACGGCGCCCTCATTGGCATTGCCGATGAGAACCCGGGCGCGATCCGTCTCTCCGCGGTCGAGCGCGCGCAGCGACAGCTGCAACGCGCTGGTCACGACGGAAAGCATGTTGTTGAAGTCGTGCGCCATGCCGCCGGTCAGCTGGCCGAGGGATTCCATCTTCTGGGACTGGGCGAGTTGCTCCTGCGTGCGGCGCAGCTTTTCTTCCGCTTCCACCCTTTCGGTGATGTCGCGGGTGATCTTGGCGAAGCCGATGGGCCGGCCTGCGCTGTCATGGATCGGATTGACGATGCCATGGGCGCGGAAGCGGCTCCCGTCCTTGCGCAGCCGGGTGCTCTCGGATTCGAAGCGGCCGTTGCGCAGCGCCTCTTCCAGCATTTTCGAGGGCAGAGCCGCGGCCTTGTCTTCCTCGGTGAAGAACAGGCTGTAATGGCGCCCGATGACCTCGTCCGCCGAATAGCCCTTGATCCTTTGCGCGCCGGCGTTCCAGCTCGTGATCACGCCCTCGGGATCGAGCATATAGATGGCATAGTCGGTGACGCCGTCGACGAGCAGCCTGAATTGCTGCTCCATCGACCCGTTGCGCCGCGAGCGCTGCGACCCGCGGCCGAATAGCGACAGCCCAAAAACCATGCGATGAAGATTCCGCTCCCTGACAAATTGCTAGCACAGCAGAAGCCCGGAAATCAGGCGGAAACTGGCCTCGCCCAGATTGCTTTTTGATAAACCCTGCCCGAGGTCAGGTTCAGCTCAAAGTGCGGCGGGCCGGGCCGCCTTGACATCCTTCCATATTTCATTATTCATTGAAATATGGAACCACACGACGCCGTCAAGCGCCTCTCCGCCCTCGCCCAGGAAGCGCGGCTGGAGGTGTTCCGGCTGCTGGTCAAGGCGGGGCCGCAAGGCCTGGCCGCGGGTGCGATCGCGCGGGCATCGAAGACTGCCGCGAACACCACCTCGGCGCAGCTGCTGGTGCTGTCGAACGCAGGCCTGATCAAGGCGCGGCGCGACGGCCGCTCGATCATCTACGCGGTGGATTTCGCCGCGGTGGCGAAGCTGCTCGTGTTCCTGACCGAGGATTGCTGCGGCGGGCGCACGGAGATCTGCGCCCCGCTCGCGGCCGTTGCCGCCCAATGTTGTCCGCCATCCAAAGGAGCACGCCATGAAGCGCCTGCACGTTCACGTCGCCGTTGAGGATCTGCAACGTTCGATCGGCTTCTATTCCACGCTGTTCGCAACTGCGCCCAGCGTCACAAAGCCCGACTATGCCAAATGGATGCTCGACGATCCGAAGGTGAACTTCGCGATCTCGTCGCGCGGCCGCGCGGGCGGCGTCGATCATCTCGGCATCCAGGTCGAGAGCGACGGCGAGCTGCGCGAGCTCGCGGGGCGGCTCAAGGCCGCGGGCGAGAGCACGCGCGACCAGGAGGCCACCACCTGCTGCTACGCGCAGTCGAACAAGGCCTGGGTCAACGATCCTTCCGGCATCCGCTGGGAGACGTTTTTCACCTTCGGCGAGGCGACCGCCTACGGAGAAGATGAAGCGATCGCCGCCGCAACGAAAACCTGCGCCACGCCGAAAGCCGAGGCCTGCTGTTCGTGAGTAAAATTTGTTGGAAACAACTTCGTCATCCTGAGGCGCCCGGCGCGTCGCCCTTCGAGGCTCGCCGTCATCCTGAGCGAGCCCGCGCGTGCTTCGAGGGCCGCTGCGCGGCCACCTCAGCATGACGCGCGGGCGAGACGAAGGACGCTCGCACCTCAGGGTGACGCGACGGGCCTCGAAGGATGACTCAATGCCTTACAACGTCCTCTTCCTCTGCACCGGCAATTCGGCGCGCTCGATCCTGGCGGAGGCGATCCTCAACCGCATCGGCAAGGGCAAGTTCGCCGCGTACTCCGCCGGCTCTGAGCCCAAGGGCGCGGTGAACCCGCACGCGCTCGCGCTCCTCAGGCGGCTCGACTACGCAACCGGCGGCCTGCGCTCCAAGAGCTGGGACGAATTCGCACAGGCGGGCGCGCCGCAATTGGATTTCGTCTTCACGGTCTGCGACAACGCGGCGAACGAGACCTGTCCGGCGTGGCCGGGCCAGCCGATGACGGCGCATTGGGGCCTCGCCGATCCCGCCGCGGTCGAAGGCGACGAAGCCCGGATCGCCACCGCCTTCCGCGACGCGCATGTGCTGCTGCATCGGCGCATCGAGCTGTTCGCCAGCCTGCCGGTGGAGAAGCTCGACCGGCTGTCCCTGAAGCGCCGGCTCGACGAGATCGGCAAGCATCCATGAGCGCGCGCCGCCTGGCGGCCGAGTTCCTCGGCACGGCATTCCTGCTCGCGGCCGTGATCGGCTCGGGCATCATGGCGGCGAAGCTGGCCGGCGGCAACGGCGCGCTGGCGTTGCTCTGCAACACGATTCCGACGGGCGCGGTCCTGATCGTCCTCATACTGACGTTTGGACCGGTGTCGGGCGCCCATTTCAATCCCGCGGTGTCGCTGGCGATGTGGCTGAGGCGGGACCTCGCCCTGCCCGCGCTGCTCTTCTATGTGGCGGCACAGATCGCCGGCGCCGTCGCGGGCGTCTGGGCGGCGCATCTGATGTTCGAGCTTCCGGTCTGGCAGTTCTCCGAACATGCGCGCAGCGGATCTGGCCAGTGGTTTGCGGAAGGCGTGGCGACTTTCGGATTGCTGCTCACGATCCTGGGCGTGACGGCGCGCACGCCGTCCGCCGTTCCCTATGCCGTCGGCCTCTATATCGCCGCGGCGTACTGGTTCACCGCCTCGACCTCATTCGCCAACCCGGCCGTGACGATCGCGCGCGCGCTGTCGAACACCTATGCCGGCATCGCGCCGGGCGGCGTTGCCGCCTTCATCGCCGCCCAGCTCGCCGGCGCCCTCCTCGCCCTCGCGCTCGCGACTTGGCTGTGGGGGACAGAGAAAGTCCAAGAAGGGGCGGCATTGGCCGCGAGCTCCTGATCGCTCTTGAGGGAATGCCCCACGGCAGTGCTAAACTGCGCGCATGCAGATCGACGTCGTCTCCGATACCGTGTGTCCGTGGTGTTTCATCGGCAAGCGCCGTCTCGCCCGCGCGCTGGAGCTGCGCCCCGAGATCGAGTTCGACGTGCGCTGGCGCCCGTTCCGTCTCGACCCCACGGTGCCGCGCGAAGGCGTCGACCGCGCCCAATACATGCGCGCCAAGTTCGGCGGCGGGCCCAAGGTCCAGGCGATGGCCGAGGCGATCCGCGCGCAAGGCGCCGCGGAAGGAATTGCGTTCGACTTCGCGCGCATCGAACGGCGTCCGGATACCCTCGACTCCCATCGCCTGATCCGCTGGGCCGCGGCGCAGGGCCTGCAGGACACGATCGTCGAGCGTCTGTTCGCGGCTTATTTCGAGGAAGGTCGCGACATCGGCGACCCGGCCGTCCTCGAATTCCTCGCCGCCGATGCCGGCATGGACTCGATTCAGGTGGCGGAGCTGCTCGCCGACGACACCGACCGCGCCGCGGTCGAGCGCGAGGCCAAGCTCGCTTCCGAGATGGGGATCACCGGCGTGCCGACCTTCATCTTCGCCAACAAATTCGTGCTCTCCGGCGCGCGCGAGCCGGAGGTGCTGGCGCAGGTCATCGACAAGGCGGTGGAAGCCGAGACCGAGGAGCCCGCGGACAGCCCATGATGGGCACGATCAGCGCGTTGGATTCGGCGACGATCTCAATCTCCTTGGCGCCGTAATGCGGCAGCGGCACGACTTTTCGCACCGAGATCGGCAGCAGCGCCTGCACCACCGTCTCGCGCGGCGAAGGCGGCCGCGCCAGGAACTCGATCTCGATCGTTCTGGCTTCCGCCGCGGCAATCTTGCGAAAGCGCACCAGCGGCCGGTCCCAGCCGCCCGTGCGCACCGCGCCACGCGCCGTGATCACCAGATGGCGGCCCTGCAGCACCACCGACGCATCGTCGACGCGGTAGACCAGCCGCAAAGCGGCCTGCGCCTGCCCCGCGAGGAGCAGCGACGCGGCGACAATGCTTGCGAAAAGTCTTGCGCCCATCGCGCCCGGAACGTCTGATGACGCCGCGCCTCTAGAGAAGGATTGCGGCGCAAATTGGATGGAGACGACATGGGGCCGCTCGCGGGGTTGCGCATCGTGGAATTCGCCGGCATCGGGCCGGGGCCCTTCGCCGCCATGCTGTTCTCCGACATGGGCGCAGAGGTGCTGCGCCTGGACCGCAAGGGTGCGCGACAACCGAGCAAATTCGAGGTCTATCTGCGCGGCCGCAACACCGTGCAGCTCGACATGAAGAAGCCGGAAGCGGTGGAAGCGGCCCTCAAGCTGATCGCGCGCGCCGATGCGCTGATCGAGGGCTTCCGGCCCGGCGTGATGGAGCGGCTGGGCGTCGGGCCCGATGTCTGCCTGAGCCGCAATCCGCGCCTGGTCTATGGGCGCATGACGGGCTGGGGCCAGACGGGACCACTCTCCAGCGCCGCCGGCCACGACATCAATTACATCGCGCTCAGCGGCGCGCTGCATTCCATCGGACCGCGCGACGGCAAGCCGGTGCCGCCGCTCAACCTCGTCGGCGATTTCGGCGGCGGCGCGCTCTATCTCGCCTTCGGCGTGGTCTGCGCCCTGGTGGAGGCGCAGCGCTCGGGCAAAGGCCAGGTGGTGGACGCGGCGATGACCGACGGCGCGGCCTCGCTGATGTCGATGTTCTATGCCATGCGGGCGATGGGCATCTGGAAGGACAGCCGCGCCTCCAACATGCTCGACGGCGGCGCGCATTTCTACGACACCTATGAGACCAAGGACGGCAAGCACGTCGCCATCGGCTCGATCGAGCCGCAATTCTATAAGGAGCTGATGGAGAAGACCGGCATTTCCGATCCCGCCTTCGCGGCGCAGATGGATCGCGAGCAATGGCCGGCGCTGAAGGACAAGCTTGCCACCGTGATCAAGAGCAAGACCCGCGAAGAATGGGACGCGATCATGTTGGGCTGCGACGTCTGTTACGCGCCCGTGCTGTCGCTCGGGGAAGCGCCGAAGCATCCCCACAACGCCGCGCGCGGCACCTTCGTGGAGCTCGAGGGCGTGGTGCAGCCGGCGCCGGCGCCGCGCTTCAGCCGCACGAAGGCCGAGGTGCAGGGCCCTCCGCGTGCCGTCGACAGCCGCGGCGCGCTCGGCGCATGGGGATTCTCGGGCGGCGACATCGATGCGCTAGCGAATGCAGGGGCGATTTAGTCCTTCATTCCGTCATGGCCGGCCCTTGAGGCGGCCATCCAGCGCGAGCGATAGCGAGCAAGTGACTCTGGATGGCCGGGTCAAGCCCGGCCATGACGGAAAGAGAAAATGCCAATGAACTCAAATTCTCTCCCCGGCACCGGCGACCGACGCCGCCTGTATCTGATGCGGCACGGCCATGTCGATTATTTCGCCAAGCACGTCATCGAAAGCGGTGCGCGCCACGCGGTGACGCTTACCCGGCGCGGGCGCAGCGAGGCCGAAGCCGCCGGTAGGGCGTTCGCGCATGTCCGCTTCGACCGCGCCATCTGTTCCGGGCTACCGCGCACCCAGGAAACCGCGGAAGCCGTTCTCGCCTTCGTGCCGGAGGCGCCGCGGCTGGAAATCGACGAAAGCCTGGTCGAGATCCGCGGCGGCAAGATCGAAGGCGTCAAGAGCCGCGCGGAGCTGATTCGCCGGATGAACGCCTATTTCGAGCGCGCGCACGAGCCCGGCGCCACCAATCACGAGGGCGGCGAAATCTATAGAGAAGCGCAGGCGCGCGCGGTCGGCGCCGTCGAGCGCCTGCTCGAAGCGCGCGACTGGCACACCGCGCTGGTCGTGGCGCATGAAGGCATCAACCGGCTGATCCTGAGCTGGGCCTGCGGCGCAGGCCTGCGCGCGATGAGTTCGTTCGAGCAGGACACCGGCTGCGTCAACATCCTCGACTTCGATCTCGGCGGCATCGGCGAGGTGCGGCGCGCGCTGATCAAGGCGGTGAACCTCACGCCGTACAATTACCTCAAGCACGGCATGAACCTGACCAGCCTCGAGGCGATCATGCAGCGCGACATGCAGGACGTGGAGGTGTAGGCGGGTGGGCCCTAGCGCCCAATAAAATATCCGTCATCGCCCGCTTCATGCGGGCGACCCAATTTCCTTTTGATCCAGAAAATGGGTCGCCCGGACAAGCCGGGCGATGACGATCTTTTATGTAAAGGGTGATCAGACCCGCCCTTACGGCACCCGCACGAACCCGTGCGGCGTCGACTTGCTGTCGTACCACCATCCCGTCACCGCGCCCTTGCGGTTCATGCCTTGGGGAAAGGTGCCCAAGGATTTCGGCACGTCGAAGGTCCTGATCGTGCCGTCAGCCCGGCGCACGAACCCGTGCAGATGGTTTTGCGCATCGAACCACTGGCCGGCGACGTCTCCGCCGCCGCTGATGCCCTCAGGGTATGTCGCCCTGGCTCCCACCACATCGAACGTCACGATGCCGCCGGCGTAAGCACGCACGAACCCGTGCACGGCGTGCGACGCATCCTCATAGCTTCCGGCACCCGTCCAGTCATTGTCGATGGCGACGGGGCATGTCGCCACGGAGCCCGGCGGGTCGAAGGTCATGAACGGACCGCCACGGGTCTGAAGGAAACCGTGAACCACGCCGTTCGCATCGCGATAGGAGCCGGTGACCGTACCGTTGGAGGAGATCGCGGCGGGATCGGTCGACGTCGCATCCGGAAAATCGACCTGTGAGACAACGCCCTTCCGGTCGCGCAGGAAGCCGTGATCGGCGCCGTTCATGTCGGAAAAGAAACCGACCATATTGTCGTCGGCGTCGAAGCCCTTGGGTTCGATCAGGCTGGCATGCGCGATCGCGAAGATCGTGAACGAGCCGTCGAGCCGGCGGATGAAGGCGTGCGGCAACAGGTTCCGCGTCGCGAAGAAACCCGCGATCACGCCCTTGGAATCGATGGCGGTCGGCCAGGTGCCGGTTGCGTCCGGCGGATCGATCGTGGCGACGGTGCCGTCGGCATGGCGCACGAAGCCATGGTTCGCCGCCTGCTCGTCGGTGAAAAAGCCGACAACGGAGCCGTCGTCGCCGATGCGCATCGGAAAGGTGCCGATGGAATCCGGCGGGTCGAACAGAACATAGGCCGGCTTGGCATGGGCCACGGACACGGCACTGCAAAACAGTGCAAGGCCCAATGCCGTCTTGCGAATCATGGAGCTGTCCCCAATTCGCCGCTCGAAATGTAGCGTATTCCCCTCGCGCGAACTTCGCTATAGTCCGCCGTCCAATTCTTGGGGGGAAGGATGACGATTTCGAAGACCGCGATGTCGATCGGCATGCTGCTGCTGTCGGGCACGGCGCTCGCCGCTTCGTCGATGATGTCTGCCAAGCCTGCCGCGCCGTCCGCCGCCGACAAGGCCGCGATCGCCAGCGCGATGCTGGCGGCTCCGGCTGCGATCAGCAGCAACGCGACCGTGGTGGCGCCGGATGCGACGGGCAAGATGCGCATACTGCGCAAGGGCGCCAACGGCTTCACCTGCATGCCGGACGATCCCTCCTCGCCCGGCGTCGATCCGATGTGCGCCGACAAGCCGGCGATGGCGTGGCTCGACGCTTGGGCCGCGCACAAGGTGCCGGCGAAACAGGTCGGTTTCATCTACATGCTCGCGGGCGGCAGCGACGCGAGCAACACCGATCCCTACGCCACCAAGCCGGCCGCCGGCGCGAATTGGGTGACGACGGCAGCGCATGTGATGGTGGTCGGCGCGGACACCGCGTTCTACGCAGCCTATCCCGGCGGCGCCAATCCCGACACCTCGAAGCCCTACATCATGTGGGCCGGCACGCCCTATCAGCACCTGATGGCGCCGGTGAAGTAGGGGCGCGGACGGCTTTTTGATAAAGACAACCCGTCATCGCCCGTTTTATGCGGGCGACCCAATTTTGCTTCTTTGCAAACGAAAATGGGTTGCCCGGACGAGCCGCGCAATGACGGCTTATTGGAGGAGATCGAGCGGCCCTGTTTCTCCCGCGTGCACCGGACCATTTCCAATTCGACTTTAAACCGCCATCTCGCACCACACGGGCACATGGTCGGAGGGACGTTCGTTGGCGCGGACGTGCTTGTCGATGCCGCAGCCTTTGAGGCGGTCGGTCGCTTGCGGCGACAGCAGGATGTGGTCGATGCGGATGCCATGGTCCTTCTGCCAGGAGCCGGCCTGATAGTCCCAGAAGGTGTACCGGTTGGTCTCGGCATGGCAGAGGCGGAAGGCGTCGGCATAGCCCAGATGCTCGAGCCGGCGCAGCGCCGCGCGCGACTCCGGCTGGAACAACGCGTCGTTCATCCACAGCCGCGCGTCCCAGACGTCGTCCGGCGTCGGGATGACGTTGTAGTCGCCCATCAGCGCGACCGGCTCCTCGAGCGCCAGGAGATCGCGCGCATGCGCCGCCAGCCGCGCCAGCCAGCCGAGCTTGTAGACGAACTTCTCCGTGCCGATGGGATTGCCGTTGGGCGCATAGACCGAGGCGACGCGCACCGTACCCTTGTCGCCGGCGATCACCGCCTCCAGATAGCGCGCATGCTCGTCGTGGTCCGCCCCCTTCAGCCGCGGGGTCACGTCCTCCAGCGGCCGGCGCGACAGGATCGCCACGCCGTTGTAGGTTTTTTGTCCGTGTACGGCGCAATTATAGCCCAGCGCCTCGAACGCCCCGCGCGGGAAGGCGTCGTCGGTGCACTTGATCTCCTGCAGCGCGCAGACGTCGGGCGCCGCCTCCTTCAGCCACGCCGTGACCTGCTCCAGGCGGGCCTTGACCGAATTGACGTTCCAGGTGGCGAGCTTCATGGAACCGCTTCTATTTGGATTTGCGCGGGCGGGAAAGGGCGCCTATAAGCTCGCCTTCCTTTGGTGACGGAGCGTGGCGCAGCCTGGTTAGCGCACCAGTCTGGGGGACTGGGGGTCGTGGGTTCAAATCCCGCCGCTCCGACCAACCGCCAAAACAAACTCAATCCGCCGGCGGCACCGGCGGCACGGCCTGCCAGGGGACGCTGCACTCCGTCACATAGGGATAATAGCCCTCCGGATCGGCGCACCAGTACCAATAGTAATCGGGCGTGCCGTATTCGTCGTCGTAGTCGTAATACTCGACGCTGCCGACATAGAGCGGATAGGGATAGATCGGCTGTGGATAGAAGAACCAGAAGCCGTCGGCGAACCACCACCAGCCGAGATGGCCGTTGTGCCAGACGTGCCGCCATTCGCCCCGTTCCCAATGCGAGCGTTCGCGCAGGGTGAAATTGCGGAAGTCGTGACCGTGGAACAGGCCCAGATCGTGACCGGGTCCCGCCGCGGGGCGTCGCAGATTCATCGCGTGTGACTTGGCATTCGGTAGCGTGCCGTGAAATCCCGGCGGCGGCGCGCGGAAGCCCTCGGGCGGCATCTTCTGCGGCGCGGCAGGCCTCACCGCATGCGCGGGGAACGGGCGATGGACAGTTCCGGCCGGCGGCGGCACGGTGGTCGCCAGAACGGGCAGCGCTGTGGCGAGCACGAGTGCCAGCGCCGTTCCCAGCAAGCTCTGCGCTTCGAATCTCATGATCTGCATCCTTGGCAAGCGGCGCAACCATCGCCGCAAATGCCAGTATCGAAGGATTGTTCACGGGTTCCTTGATGTCGAACAAATCGCAGGTTCGCGGGCTGTCAGCCGTGGTTGGATGGACTGACGCGGCCACGATGGAAGCCCTCCCCGGCCCCGCGAGATGGACTTGTCTTCCCGTATGGCGATAAGATGCGGCCTTGGGCAGTATCGCAGGGAGGTCTTCCATGCAGCTTGCTCCGGCCCGTTTCAGAGCAATCCTCTCCTGCTGCGCGGTAGCGCTGGCGCTGTTTCATTCGCCGGACGATGCGCGAGCCACAGGCATCCGCGTCCTGCACAATTTCTGCAACGGCGTTTCGGTGTTTACCGCGGATTGCTCGCAAGGCGCCAATCCGCGCACGAGTCTGATCGCGGACAGCGACGGCAACCTCTACGGCACGACTTTCGACCGCGGACTGCCGGGTTGCAACGAAGATCAGGGCTGCGGCAGCGTGTTCAAGCTGGCGCCGGACGGGACGTTCAGCGTGCTGTATCGCTTCACGGGCGGCAATGACGGCGGCGAGCCATGGGGCAGCCTGATCCGCGATGCGGGCGGCAATCTCTTCGGCACCACGACCGCGGGCGGGGCGCACAATGTGGGAGTCATCTACAAACTCGCGCCCGATGGCACGGAGACGGTGCTGCACGACTTTGGCGGAGCCAGCGCCGCGCCGTGGGGAAGCCTCCTGCCGGATGCGAACGGAAATCTCTACGGCGTCGCGCGCGGCGGCAACGGCACGGTCTACAAGCTGGCGCCCGACGGCACCTTCACGGTCCTGCACACCTTCTGCTCCAACTGCTCCGACGGCCAGAATCCGAACGGCGACCTGGTCGGCGACGCGCAAGGCAATCTCTACGGCACCACGCAGTATGGCGGCAGTGGCGGTCTGATCGGCGCCGGCACCCTGTTCAGAATCGCGCCGGACGGGACGGAGACGATCCTGTGGAACTTCTGTTCCGTCGGCGATTGTGCCGATGGCGAGTTCCCGATGGCGGGCTTGATCCGCGACGGCGCCGGCAATCTCTACGGCACGACGGACTATGGCGGCAATCCGGTCGGCGAAGTCTTCAAGTTCGCGCCCGACGGCACGCTAAGCGTGCTTTACGGCTTCAGTGACCACGGCGACGGCATCAATCCGCAGACGCGCCTCGCCATGGGCGCCGACGGGTCTTTGTACGGTACGACGCTCAATTCGGTATTCAAACTGGCGCCGGACGGCACGTTCGCCGCATTGCGCTACACCGGGCCTCAGTACGAATACCGCAGCACGCTGATCGTCGACGCCCACAACAACCTGTTCGGAACGTTGCCCGGCGGCTTCACGCGCGGCGGCAACGTCTACGAGATCAAGCAATAGCGGGCGCAGTCACGGCGCGAAGGACGAGCGCACCTTCACGCCCCAAAGGCCGTTCTCGCGGGTGACGATATAGATCGAGTCGAAATGGCCGATGACGCTGCCGTCGGCGCGGAAGCGCACGAAGCGCGTATCGAAATGCACCTTGTCGGGGCCGGCATGGATCACCGCGCGCCGCTCCCAGGCCGAATGGTGCCACTCCTTCAGCGCGCCACGGCTGAACGTATCCGGCGGATGCCAGCCCGGCTTGTCGATGATCACCAGCGCGTTCGAGGCGAGCCGCACGCTGGGGAAATTGAACGTCGCCTCCCAGGCGGCGAGATCGCGCGCGTTGAACGCCGTCATGAAATCGTCCAGGCACCTCGTGGCGGCGGCGATGGCGTCGGCGTGGTCCATGGGCATTGTCGCTGGTAGAATGGTTTCGCGCGATCCTTCGAGGCCCGCCCGCGTCATGCTGAGGTGGCCGCGGCGCGGCCCTCGAAGCACGCGGGCGGGCACCTCAGGACGACGCGATAGGGTAACGTCCAAATATCGCGCGCACCAGCGAAAGCGGAGGATTAGTCATGCACACCGGTTCGTGTCTCTGCGGCGCGGTGACGTTCAAAGTCGAGGGCGCGCTTGTGCCGCCAGACGCCTGCCACTGCTCCATCTGCCGCAAATGGTCGGGACACTACTACTCCGGCACCGACATCCCGCGCGCGCGCGTGCGCGTCGAGGGTGAGGAGAACGTCACCTGGTACCGCACGTCGGACAAGGTGCGGCGCGGCTTCTGCAAAGTGTGCGGCGCGTCGCTGTTCTTCGATCCGCTCTACCGCGACTGGATCGGCCTCTCGATGGGCGCCTTCGACAAGCCGACAGGCACCAAACTCGCCATCCACATCTTCACCGCCGACAAAGGCGACTACTACGACATCGGAGAAGACGGGGTGGAGAGGAAGGAGCAGTGATTCGCGACAGCACGCGAGGGTCATGCTAGCATATCCCTTACTTCCAGTTGAGCGGGCTGATCTGGGGCAGACAACCAATGACCGATCCGACGCCTTCGGCGCTTGACGCCATGTTCCACGCCAACGACAAGCCGCCCACCATCGTAGAGGCAGTGGCGAAGAACATCACAATCATCATAGGCGTCGTTGCCTCGATTGTTCCGATTACCGAGGCCATTCGCAGTTGGCACGAGTCGAGTTTGAACGAAGCCAATCAGAAGCACGAGAGGGAAACGAATGCCGCCAATCAGGAGCAGCAAATTGAGATTGAATTCTTGAAGCTGGTCGTCGGCAAAGATGTAGCAGGGGACGATCGGCGTCGCGTCCTCGAGGTGCTGAGGAATGCGAGCAGGCGCACCACTCTATCCGTCTGGGCGGACAAAGAGGCGCGGCAATACGATTTGGATGTGAAGTCGCATCAAAGAGACAACGCGAGGTACGAGGCCTCGTTGGACACCGAAAGAAGCCCTGAAAGCGCCAGGCTGGCGATTGCCAATCAGAAAATCGTTGTGCTTCGCGAGCAAATCAACGAGGCCACCGACAAGCATGATTTCGTTCAGGTGGAGAAGTTGAAAGTCGAGTTCTATGATGCTTATGGAGAACAGTTCGCGGCGCAAAACGCTGTCGACAAGGTCAAGAACAAGCCTCTTTTACTCGCCGGTTTGACCGCAGTGCGTCCGTCGGTTTCCGTTCATTCGGCAGCACCGACTGATCCGACGCCTCCGCATGTCCCCGCCCAAACGAGCGGACCGCCGGATCAATCCGATCCCTTCGACGTCGATTTTGTGAGTAAGCTGTTTCCGTTTACCCCCCGATCAAACATTGCGATCAATCTTCCTTTCGTATTGGCTGCGCTGAAGGAGCGTGGGCTGTCCGACCATGACATGACGCTTTACGCACTGGCAGCCATTCGCGTGCAAACCGCAAGCTTCCTGCCGGTGCCCGAGGGGCAGTCGCGGTTCAATACGCCTCCGAACGGACTGCCGTTCGGACTGTATGAACCCGGCACTCACATCGGGCGCGCACTGGGCAACGTTGAGGCAGGCGATGGGGCCCGCTTCAAGGGCCGGGGTTATTTGCAAATCACCGGCCGGGAGGCTTATCGCCGATACGGTCAGCAGATCGGGGTCGATCTGGTGGGTAATCCGGATCTGGCTTGCGACGGCAAAGTAGCGGCGGAAATTGTGGCTCAGTTCGTCAAGAACAACGAAATGAAAATTCGCTCCGCGCTGGCGGCCAACGATCTAAAATCGGCGATGAGGTTGCTGACCGGAGGATCGCTTGGGCTTGACCAATTCTCAAACGCGTTCACCACCGGCCGCAAATTGTTGAGAGATCCGGTTTAGACGGTTCCAAACGCGCAGCGCGATCTGACGAATCGCAACAGGGAAGAATCCAAGACAATAAAGTAGAATGCGCGCAATTTGGCGGTGTCAGCTTCGGTCCTTGCTGCGCTTGGACGCGCGGCGCGCCATCCACAGTCCGCAGATTGCGATCAATGCCGCAATCACCGAACTGATGCTGCCGAGCATGCTCAGAAGGGATTTGGCCTCATGCATACAGCGATATTAACCAAATTCAGGCCAAGGTTCAACGAACGGATTCTGCTCGAGTGGCGATATGTCAGGGCCCCCAAGATAGGTGCGACAGCTTCCACCTGAATCCCCTTCCCTCGCGCGCGAGGGCGCGCTCGCCGGGGATGACAATGGTGGCTAAACGCTCTCCTCCGGCTCCGCCCTCTTCTTCCGCGACGCAGGCGGGCGGGGTTTGGCTTCCGATGCCGGGAGGAATTCGAACGCCAGCTTGTCGTTCTCGCGGTCGAGCAGAACGCGCACCGTGCCGCCGTCTTTCAACTTCCCGAACAGGATCTCGTCCGCCAAGGGCTTCTTGATGTTGTCCTGGATCACGCGCGCAAGGGGGCGTGCGCCGAAGGCGTCGTCGTAGCCCTTTTCGCCCAGCCAGCGCGTGGCTTCCGGCGTCAGGTCGAAGGTCACGTCGCGGTCGCCGAGCTGGGCCTCGAGCTCGAGCACGAACTTCTCCACCACGTGGTCGATGGTATCGCGCGACAGCGCCGCGAAGGTGATGGTGGCGTCGAGGCGGTTGCGGAATTCGGGCGTGAACAGCTTCTTGATCGCCTCCTCGTCCTCGCCCTCGCGCTTGCCGCGGCCGAAGCCGATGGCGTCCTTGGCTGCGTCGCTGGCGCCGGCATTGGTGGTCATGATCAGCACCACGTTGCGGAAATCGATTTTCTTGCCGTTGTGGTCGGTCAGCTTGCCATGATCCATCACCTGCAGAAGGATGTTGAACAGGTCCTGGTGCGCCTTCTCGATCTCGTCGAGGAGCAGCACGCAATGCGGATGCTGGTCGACGCCGTCGGTGAGCAGCCCGCCCTGGTCGAAGCCGACATAGCCGGGCGGCGCGCCGATCAGCCGGCTCACCGTGTGTCGCTCCATGTATTCGCTCATGTCGAAGCGGATCAGCTCTACGCCCATGATGTGAGCGAGCTGCTTGGCGACCTCGGTCTTGCCGACGCCGGTGGGGCCGCTGAACAGATAGCAGCCGATCGGCTTCTCCGGCTGGCGCAGGCCGGCGCGCGCGAGCTTGATCGCCGACGAGAGCTGATGGATGGCATGATCCTGGCCGAAGACGACGCGCTTCAGATCGTCTTCCAAGGTGCGCAGCGCTTCGGCGTCGGTCTTGGAGACCGATTTCGGCGGAATGCGCGCCATCTTGGCGATGACCTCTTCGACCTCGCGCACGCCGATGACTTTCTTGCGGCGCGATTCCGCCACCAGCATCTGCGAGGCGCCGACCTCGTCGATCACGTCGATCGCCTTATCGGGCAGCTTGCGGTCGTTGATGTATTTGGCGCTGAGCTCGACCGCGGCCTTGATCGCGTCCTGGGTGTAGCGGAGCTTGTGATAGTCCTCGTAATACGACTTGATGCCTTTGAGGATCTTGATCGCGTCCGGCACCGAGGGCTCGGCCACGTCGATCTTCTGGAAGCGGCGCACCAGCGCGCGGTCCTTCTCGAAATACTGGCGGTATTCCTTGTAGGTGGTCGAGCCGATGCAGCGCAGCAGGCCCGCCTGCAGCGCGGGCTTGAGCAGGTTGGAGGCATCCATCGCGCCGCCCGAAGTGGCGCCGGCGCCGATCACGGTGTGGATCTCGTCGATGAACAGGATCGCGCCTTTGAGGTTTTCGAGCTCCTTGACGACGGATTTCAGCCGCTCCTCGAAATCGCCGCGATAGCGCGTGCCGGCGATCAGCGCGCCCATGTCGAGCGCGTAGATCGTGTTGCCGCGCAGGACTTCCGGCACCTCGTTCTTGACGATCTTGCGCGCCAGGCCTTCGGCGATCGCCGTCTTGCCGACGCCGGGATCGCCGACGAACAGCGGATTGTTCTTCTGGCGCCGGCAGAGGATCTGAATGGTGCGCTCGACCTCGGCGTCGCGGCCGATGAGCGGATCGATGCGGCCGGACTTGGCCTTCTCGTTCAGGTTCACGCAATAGGCCTCGAGCGCGTCGGTGCCCTGCTTGACGACTTTCTCGCCCTCCTCGTCCTCGTCGGCGCCCTTGACCGGCTTGGCCTGGCTCATGCCGGGACGCTTGGCGATTCCGTGGGAGATGTAGCTGACCGCGTCCAGCCGCGTCATGTTCTGCTCTTGCAGATAATAGACGGCGTGGCTCTCGCGCTCGGTGAACAGCGCCACCAGCACGTTGGCGCCGGTGACTTCGTCGCGGCCGGAATTCTGCACATGCAGCACCGCGCGCTGGACGACCCGCTGGAAGCCGGTGGTGGGCTTGGCGTCCTCGCCGTCTTCGATCACCAGTGTCAGCAGCTCTTCGTCGACGTGTTTCTGCACCGCGCGGCGCAGGGGCTCGATCTCGACATTGCAGGCCTTCATCACCTGGGCCGCGTCGGGATCGTCGATCAGGGCGAGAAGCAGGTGCTCGAGCGTCGCGTATTCGTGGTGGCGCTCGCTCGCGAGATGGATCGCGCGATGCAGCGCCTGCTCCAGGCTACGCGACAGTGACGGCATCTACTCTTTCTCCATGGTGCATTGCAGAGGATGTTGATGGCGGCGCGAGAATTCAATGACCTGCGCCACCTTGGTCTCGGCGACCTCGAAGGTGAAGACGCCGCAGATGCCCACGCCATGGCGGTGGACGTGGAGCATGATCTCGACCGCCTGCTCGCGCCCCTTGTTGAAGAACTTCTCCAGGATGTGGACGACGAACTCCATCGGCGTGTAGTCGTCGTTCAGGATCAGCACCTTGTAGAGCGACGGCTTCTTGGTCTTGGGGCGCGTCTTGGCCACGACCCCGGTGCCGGTGCCGGAACCGCCCGTGCCGATGGTGCCATCGCGCTTGTCTCTCATCGCCCAAACCGACCCATGCATTCAGTTTAACGGGAACAGGCCTCGAAAATGCAATAACCTTTCATCCATCAGCGTTTATATGGGAATTCTCTGAAAAATTACGAACGCGCCGATCCTCCCCCGCTCGCGGGGGAGGTGCCGAGCGGTAGCGAGGCGGAGGGGGGGCCGTCCATGCGATTCCCCCTGCGGCGCTTCGGTCCGCACGCTGTCGCCGCGGACCCTCCCCCGTAAAACGGGGGAGGATTGTTCTTGATGGACGAAAAAGGGCCCGGACGTTGCCGTCCGAGCCCTTCTACGCCGTTCCGCTTCTTGGGAGGGGGAGGAATCCGCGGAACGATAATGTCGCGGCGCGCTTAGGCGGCGCGCGTGGTCTGGACCGTGTCGACCCAGGCCTGGACGCGGCCCTGCAGCGGCGCGAAGCTGTCGCGGGTGGCCGCGACCATGATCTCGCCGAGCTTGGTCATCTGGTTGACGTAGCCCTCGAAGGCGGTGCGCGCGAAATCGGTCTGCAGCTCGATGGCTTCATGGACCGACTTCGAGGCCATCACGGCCTTGGCGGCAGTGATGCTGTCTTCGACGGACTGGCGGGACCAGGCGAAAATCTCGTTCTGGATGGTCTCGGCGCCCTTGCCGGCCGCGTTGGCGGCCTTGAGGTAGGCGTCCATCGTCTCCTGGCCATACCCAAGGACGTGATCGTAGCCGCGGAAGGCCTTCTCGAAGTTGGCCTTGAGGGCCTCGGCGCCCTGGTTCACGGTGTCCTGGGCGGCGTCGGTGGTCTTCTCGCCGTGTGTCTTGTGCTTCGCCATAGTCGTCTCTCCATCGATTTTGCGGCGCTTCGGGGCACTTGCCGCTGGGTATGTTGCACCGCAACAATGCTTATATGCAGTGCAGCAATCCGACTGTCAAGGGATGGAAACGTAAAAAAGATTCATCCCGGGCCAGAAGCGTTAAGGCTTCGTAAATGCCAGTAACATAAGATCAATTTGGGAAATGGCTTGCGCCGCCCCGCGCTTTTTGGTTCCATCGAAGCGTTGGGTGGGGCGTAACGTCACGCGTTGAGGCAGTCGATGCTAGACCGGGCCAAGACCCGATTCAGCATGCTCGTGAGGGTTTTGCCGCTACTTGCGGCAGCAGTCGTCGTCATCTCCACCCCTGCGGATGCGCACCGGCGTCATCACCGGGGCGGCTCCATGCCGGCTGGCCTCACCGATCCGGGCAAGGACGCCGCGCTGATCGAGGACGGCGCCACCGGCAAGGTGCTCTACAGCCGCAATTCCACGGCGCTGCGCCATCCGGCCTCGCTCACCAAGATGATGACGCTCTACCTGCTGTTCGACGCGCTGAAGAAGGGCCAGCTCTCGCTTGCCAGCGCCCTGCCCGTCTCCGCGCACGCCGCCGCGCAGCGCCCGACCAAGCTCCATCTTTATGCCGGCGATTCGATACCGGTGGAGGTCGCGATCTATGCCATCGTGGTGCGTTCGGCCAACGACGTCGCGGTGGCGATCGGCGAAGCCCTGGGCGGCACCGAATCGCATTTCGCCGAGATGATGACCGCCAAGGCGCGCCAGCTCGGCATGAAGGACACCTTCTTCCACAACGCTTCGGGCCTGCCGGACCCGCTGCAGATCACCACCGCGGCGGATCTCGCCGTTCTGGCGCGCCATCTCGCGTACGATTTCCCGCAATACTTCCACTACTTCTCGGCCCCCGGCTTCGCCTATCGCGGACAGTCCTATGTCACCCACGACAACCTCATCGGCCATTACGACGGCGCCGACGGCATCAAGACGGGGTTCACCGAGGCATCGGGCTTCAATCTCGTCTCGTCGGTGACGCGCGGGAAGACGCATGTGATCGGCGTCGTCATGGGCGGCCGCACCGCGCGCCGCCGCGACCGCGAGATGATGAACCTGCTCGACAACGCCTATACCCAGATCCAGGCCAACCCGACGCTGGTCGCTTCCGTCAACGTGCCCTGGAAGGGGTTCGGGCAAGGGACCCCGACCGTTGTCGCCTCGCTCAACCTGAACGTGGCACCGGGCCAGACTTCCGCTGCGCCGTCGGCCGACGCCGAGGACGAAGAAGCGGCGGAGATGCGGCCCGACATCGCCGACGGTACCGACAACGAAGTCGCCGCCGCTCCGGCGCCTGTGCCGGCTGCGCCTCCTCCGCCGCGCAGCCAGCCGCCGGCGGCAGCGCCTGCGGCACCGCCGCGGTCCGCGCCGCCCGCCGCCGTGGCGGCGAACGTTCCGCTGCCGATGCCGAAGCCCAGATCGGAGCCGCCGCAGGTGAAGGTGGCGAGCAATGAGCCGCCCGCGCCATCGCCCACGGCCAAGCCCGAGATCGGAGAAGGCGACTTCGACGACCAGGCGCTCTCCACCCGCAAGCTCACGGCACAGGATTGGACGATCCAGATCGGCGCCTTCGCCGACAGCAGCATCGCGCGCGCGCAACTCGCCGCCTATGCGGAACGCTCGATGGACATCCTGGGGCAGTCCGCGCGCATCATCATCCCGTTCCGCAGCGTGGAGGGGCAGACCTTGTTCCGCGCCCGCTTCGGTCCCTTCGTCGAGCGCGAGGCACGCGAGATTTGCGCCCGCCTGACGCAGCGCGGCCAGACCTGCTTCGCCGCCCTGGCGACGCGCTGACGGCTGCGCTCAGGGGCAATAGCCGAACGTGACGACGCCATCCGGCGCCAGCCATAACGCCGACCGGTTCGCCGGCGATGCCAAGATGCCGGCGCCGAGATCATTCTCGCCGTCGATGACGCCGTTTCGTCCGCTCCAGACATGCACGCCATCTGCGAGAACGCCGGTGATGCGGATCTTGCCAGAGCCGGCCCAGGGTATCGGCCGCGCATCGTCCGCAACGATATGGCGGATGCCGGACGGCCCGCTGAGATCCTGCGCCGCCGCGAACGACTGTCCGCCATCGGCGCTCGAGGTGAAGAAGACCTGCCAGTCCGCCGCCCCATCGACGGTCAATTGCTTGAGATAGGAGACATAGATCCGCCTCCCGGTGTCCTGAACCATGAACTGCCGCGCGGGCTGATCGATCGCGAGCGGCGCGGTCCAGGACTTGGCACCATCCGAGCTCTGCAAATAGATCCCTTGAAGCGGCATCTCCTCGCGCCACACCAGCGAGAGCCTGCCGCCATTGGGGGCGAGCGACAGGATCGGCTCGCGGGCGCGACGCTTGCCGTCGTCGCTGATGAGATCGGTCGAGAAATTCGCGCCGCCGTCATGGCTGGCGGCCAGTTCGACGATATGGGGATCGTTCTGGCGGCTGCTCTCCCAGGCCGCATAGACATCTTCGCCGTGGCTGGCGATCACCATTTCCCCGGACGCAATATCCAGCACCGCGGGCGGTGTGAAGGTCCGGCCGTCATCGGCGCTGCTGCTCACCGCGACGACCTTGCCAGGCGAGGCATAGGCGAGATGGACGTTGTCGCCGTCCGCGGAAATCTGCGGCAGGAAGAGGTGCACGCTGCCGAAGTCGCGCCCCGCATCCCAGGCACCGGGGGCGCCGTGATCGTGATTGGCGGCGAACATCAGATGGACGTCCGCGCCACGCTTGCGCAGCCAAACGACATAGAGGTTGTCGCCGGCCGCGGCGAGGCGGAGGTTCTTGACGCCTCCCTCGCCCTTGAAAATGGTCTGAAGTGGCTGCAGCTGCGCGCCGTCATCCGTCGCGACCAGCACACTGACCTTCGAGCCGTGGGTAAATCCCGCATAGGCCCAGTGCCCGGAAACGACGGGGTTCGATCCCTCTTCCGCGATCGCCGCGCCCGGGCCGCCGATCGGCGTGACGGTGCATTGGGACATCGCCGGCGCCGAGGCAAGCATCAGCGCCGCGAGCGGCAACAGAACCTTGAACATCCCACCCCCTTACGCCGCCGCCTCGAGCCGCCAAGACGTGGCGCAAGCCTCCGTCGCGGTCAAGGAAGCAGCACGTCCTTCGCCTCGTTGATCTTTGCGGCGAGATAGTCGGAGCCGCCGCGGTCGGGATGGTTCTGCAGTATGAGCCGCTTGTGGGCGCCGCGAATGTCAGCCGCGCTGGCGCCCTCCTCCAGTCCCAGCACCTTGAGGGCTTCGGCGCGCGACATCGTCGTGCGCCCGCGCGGCGGCGGCCGCGCCTCGTCCCGCCGCTGCCAGCCCGGGGGAATCCCGCGGCCGCCCGTGTAGAGGCTCCAGCAGATTCCGGCCAGGAAGACGGCCGGCAGCCAGCGTTCGGTGAGCGCGAAGAACAGGGTCAACGCCCCGAGCACAGCGATGCCCGCGATGCGGCCAAACCGTCGCAGCGAATTGCGGTCCATCGCCGAGGCGCTGCGCCCCAGCATCACCGCCGCGACGATGCCGAGAAGCGCGAGCGCGACGACTGCCATCAGCCGCCGCTCATGAGCGCGGCATTGCCGCCGGCGGCGGTGGTGTTGACCGTGTAGGTGCGCTCGAGCGCGAAACGCAGCAGATAGTGCGGGCCGCCGGCCTTGGGTCCGGTACCGGACAAGCCTTCGCCGCCGAAAGGCTGCACGCCGACAACCGCGCCGATCTGGTTGCGGTTGACATAGATGTTGCCGACGCGGACGCGCTCGCGCACGAACTGCGCCGTCTCTTCGATGCGGCTGTGGACGCCGAGCGTCAGCCCGTAGCCGGTGGCGTTGATCGCCTCGCATACCTTGTCGAGCTTGTCGCCGGAATAGCGCAGCACATGCAGCACCGGCCCGAACACTTCGCGCTTCAACTGGCCGAGAGAGGAGAGCTCGAAGGCATGCGGCGCGAAGAACACGCCATTGGCGCAATCCGGGCCGAGCGGCAGCTTGCGCAACAGCTTGGCCTCGCGCGTCATGCGCTCGGCATGCTCCTCCAGGCCCTGGCGCGCGGCCTCGTCGATCACCGGCCCGATGTCGGTGGAGAGCTTCATCGGGTCGCCGAGCGTGAGCTGGTCCATCGCGCCGAGGATGATCTCGATCATCTTGTCGGCGACGTCGTCCTGGACGAACAGCACGCGCAGCGCCGAGCAGCGCTGGCCGGCGCTGTCGAAGGCGGAGGCGAGCACGTCGCGCGCCACCTGTTCCGGCAGCGCGGTCGAATCGACGATCATCGCGTTCTGGCCGCCGGTCTCCGCGACGATGGCGGGAAGCGCGCCGTCGCGGGCCGCAAGCGCGCGGTTCAAGGTGATCGCGGTCTCGGTCGAGCCGGTGAAGGCGATACCGGCGAGGCGCTCATCGGCGAGCACGATCTTGCCGATCTTGGAGCCGCGGCCCGGCAGCAGATGCAGCACGTCGCCCGGGACGCCGGCCTTGTGCATCAGCCGCACCGCCGCTGCCGCGATCAGCGGCGTGCGCTCCGCAGGCTTCGACAAGACGCTGTTCCCGGCCGCGAGCGCGCCGGCGACCTGGCCGATGAAGATTGCCAGCGGGAAATTCCAGGGCGCCACGCAGAAGAAAGGTCCGCGTCCATGCAGCGAAAGCTGATTGGACTCGCCGGTCGGGCCGGGAAGCTCGATCGGATTCTCGAACTTCTCGCGCGCCTGCGCCGCATAGTAGCGCAAGAGATCGACGGCCTCGCGCAATTCACCAAGCGCATTGGGCAAGGTCTTGCCGCCCTCGCGCACGGCGAGCGCCATGAGCAGCGGTTTGTTCTCCTCGAAGAGATCGGCGGCGCGGTCGAGGATCTCGGCGCGGGCGACCCCTTTGCGCTCATCCCATTCGAACTGCGCGCGGGTCGCGGCGTCGAGTGCACTCCGCACGTCGTCTTCGCTGACATCCGCGACCTCGCCGATGCGGCGCGTGCGGTCGGCGGGATCGAACACGGGATGGGCATCGCGGCCGGTCTCTTTGCCGCAAACGATCGGGCCCGCACTGGCCGGCTTCTCCAGCACCGCGCGCATGGCCGCGAGCATCGGTTCGCTCATGGCCGGATCGGCCCAGACGAAGCCGGAGGAGTTCTTCCGCCCGGGCAGCATGTCCGCGGGCAGCGGGATGCGCGGATTGCGCAGCGGCGACTCCTTGGCGAGCTGGCTCACCGGGTCGGCGATGATGTCGTCCAGCGGCGCATCGCGGTCGGCCAGCCGGTTGACGAACGAGGTGTTGGCGCCGTTCTCGAGCAGGCGGCGCACCAGATAGGCGAGCAGATCCTCATGGCTTCCCACCGGCGCATAGATGCGCGTCGCCGCCTCCGGGCGGATGGCGCGATGGAGCTCGTGCAGCGCTTCTCCCATGCCATGCAGGCGCTGGAACTCGAACTCCTTGCCCCCGGCACCCAGTGCATCGATCGCCGCGACCGTGTGCGCATTGTGGGTGGCGAATTGCGGATAGAGCGCGTCGGGCGCCGCCAGCATCGTGCGCGCGCAGGCGAGATAGGACGTGTCGGTCGCGAGCTTGCGGGTGAAGACGGGATAGTCGGCGAGCCCCTGCTCCTGGCCGCGCTTGATCTCGGTGTCCCAATAGGCGCCTTTAACCAGCCGCACGGGAATGCGCCGCTTCTGGCGCCGCGCCAGATCGATCAGCCAGGCGAGCGTGGGCATGGCGCGCTTCTGATAGGCCTGCACCGCGAGCCCCAGCCCGTCCCAGGAGGGGAGCCGCTCGCCCAGCGCCTCGAAGAAGTCGAGCATCAGATCGTGGCGGTCGGATTCCTCGGCATCGATGGTGAGAGCGAGATCGGCGGCGCGTGCCTGCTCGCCGAGCTCGGCCACCAATGGCAGCAATTCGTTCATCACGCGCTCATGCTTGGCCCATTCGTAGCGCGGGTGCAGCGCGGAGAGTTTCACCGAGATGCTCGGCCGCGCGAACACGGACTGCCCGTCCTTGGGATGCGCGAGCGCGATCGCCGCCAATGCGTCGCGATAGGACTTGGCATAGCGCGCGGCGTCGTGGGCGGTGTAGGCCGCCTCGCCCAGCATGTCGAAGGAATAGCGGTAGCCCTGCTCTTCCTGTCTGCGCGCCTCCTTGAGCGCTTCCTGGATACTGCGGCCGAGGACGAACTGCGTGCCCAGAACGCGCATGGCGTATCTCACGGCTTGCCGGATGACCGGCTCGCCGGAGCGCGCCACCAGCTTCTTGAGAATCCCTTCCAGGTCCCATTTCGCGGCCTCGTCCAGCTTGACGATGCGACCGGTGAGCATCAGCGCGAAGGTCGAGGCATTGACGAAGACCGAGTCCGACTTGGCGCGGTGGCGGCTCCAATCCGCCGAGCCGATCTTGTCCTTGATCAGCTTGTCCTGGGTTTCGGCGTCGGGGATGCGCAGCAAGGCCTCGGCCAAGCACATCAGCGCCACGCCTTCCGGCGCGGTGAGCGCATATTCCTGCATGAAGGCGTCGACGCCGCCCCGGCGCGTGCCCTCGGCGCGGATGCGGGTGACGAGATCGCGCGCCAGCGATTCCGTGGCCGCAGCCTCGGCGGGCGACAGACGGGCCTGGGCGATGCGCTCGGCGACGACGGTGTTTTCGTCGGCAAGGTAGGCATTGGAGATGGCTTGGCGCAGGCTCTGGGGCGGCATGAAGGGATCCCGGTTGCGGTACGATGCTAGCGCGGGCGGCGTCCGCGACGCTATGTTGGCCGCATGGAATCCGCCGAAATCGTCCCGACTGTCAATGCGCTTCGGGCTCGGGTCGCACAGTGGCGGCAGGCAGGCGCGCGCGTCGGGCTGGTGCCGACCATGGGCGCGCTCCATGCCGGGCACCTGTCGCTGGTCGAGGAGATACGAAAGCGCTCGGACAAGGTCGTCGTCAGCATCTTTGTGAACCCCGCTCAATTCGCCCCGCACGAAGATTTCGACCGCTACCCGCGCACGCTCGACGCCGACGTCGCACGGCTCGCGGCCGGCACCGAGCTGGTCTTTGCGCCCAGCGTGCGCGAAATGTATCCGGAGGGTTTCGCCAGCCGGATCGAGGTGGGCGGCCCCGCGTCCGGGCTCGAGACCGACTTCCGGCCGCACTTCTTTGCCGGCGTGGCTACGGTGGTGGCGAAGCTCCTGATCGCGGCCATGCCCGACGTCGCGATCTTCGGCGAGAAGGACTATCAGCAGCTCCTGGTGATCCGCCGCCTCGTCGCCGATCTGGCGCTGCCGGTCGAGATCGTGGGCGCGCCGACCTTGCGCGAACCCGACGGGCTGGCGATGTCCTCGCGCAACGCGTATCTCGGCCCGCGCGAGCGCGCGATCGCCGGGCGGCTCAACGCGGTCCTGCGCGACGCCGCGAGCGAAGAAGCCGCCACGCGCGATCTGCTCGCCGCCGGTTTCGACCGCGTCGACTACGTCGCGATACGCGACGCCGCGACCCTCGGCGCGCCGTCAGAAGGCCCCAAGCGCATCCTCGCCGCCGTGCGCGTCGGCACGACGCGGCTGATCGACAATATGGCGGTGCCGTGAACGACAATGTCGCCAAGAACCTCGAGCGCTGGGACCGCACGCACGACTGGCGCGCCGATGGCGATGAGTGGAATCGTCAGGCTGCTGCCTGCGGCATCGACTATGCATCTTGGAAGCAGTCGCTGGTGGATCACCTGATCGCGCCCCATGCAGCGCCGGGCCGGCACGCGTTGGAAATCGCGCCGGGGCATGGACGCTGGACCGAGTATCTGGCGGCGCTTTTCGGCCACGTCACCGCGGTCGACCTCAGCCCCTCCTGCATCGCCTTCTGCCGCCAGCGTTTCGCGAGCCGGACGAACATCGACTTCGCCGTCACGGACGGAGTGTCGCTGCCGGATGTCGAAGCGGATTTCGTATTCTCATTCGACGCCTTCGTCCACATGGACCGAGGCGTGATCGGCGCGTACCTCAAGGAAATCGCGCGCGTGCTGCGCTCCCGCGCAAGCGCGGTCCTTCATCATTCCAATGTCGCGGACTTCGACGCGCACGACCAGGAACGTGCACAGGGTTGGCGCGCGCCGATGACGGCCCAACTGTTCGCGAGCCTTGCGGACGAGGCCGGGCTGGAGGTCGTCTCGCAACGCGTTTTCTGGGACGAGAAGAACAGGATCGGCGTGCCGCGGCTCGGCGACCGGATCAGCGAGCTCAGGAAGCCCTAGCTCGGCCAGATCGAGAACTGATTCCCAGCCTCGCGGCAGGCAAATTCTCATTGACCGATCGAGAACTAATGGTCGTGCCCGAAAATCACGAATGAGCCGTTTGTTCTTGCGGCATCGGGAGGAAGGGCGGAATGGATCGCGGCGACGATGTCATGATCATTCGGCGCAAACCGGCTGAAAGCGACCAGTCGTGAACCGGAGACCACTTCGTCCTCTTCAAAGGTCCCGGGGCTAAGCCACTTTAGCTGGTCGTACCGTTCGGAACGCCACAGCGCCGCGGCGGAGTTGCGCAGCCGCTCCAATGCGCTGGGGTCCACAGTTCCAAGAAGGCTCGTCGTTGTTTTCCAGCTGCCGGTGCTGTCTGAAATTGCTTCGTACTTGGTGATTTCCCCGGTGTCGAGATTGACCATCCAAGTGTCGACCCGGCTCGCAAACTCGCCGGTAAAGCCGAAAATAATCGCTCGCTTGGGCAGCGCAAATGGCAGGAACTCTTGTACCGACTTTGATGAAACGCACCGACGGCACTGTTCGCCAAGGATGGTGGACCAACTAGAGGCAACATCGGATTGCGTGCCGCCGGCACTCGGATGCTGAGCGCAGCCACATATAACGAGTGCCGCGGCAAGAATGACGGTTATTCTCATATACGGGACAATATCGCAAGCGCGAAGGTGCGGTCAAAGCAACCCCAGTTCCGAGAGCTCCATCTTGAGCTTCTCCGGCAGATTGCCCGCCTTGATGTCGCGGATGTCGGGCGGGGCGTCCTTGGGGTCGAAATAGCGCCAGCCTTGGAACGGACGGTGGCGGCGGCGCATCACAGCGATCAGCCTGGGCTCATAGACGAGCGCGCAATGCGGCGTGCCGCCCTTCTTCACCGGCTTCAGCGCGAGCAGTTTCTGGCGCGCCGCGATCTGGCCCTTGATCACCCAATAGAGCGAGCCGCCGTCGAGAACCTCGTCCGCGCGCTTGGGCGTCATGCGGGTGACGTGCTGCAGCACGAGGGGCTGCTTCTTCTTGCGCTTCTCGGCCAGGCGCTGCTTCTGCCACTGCGCCAACTCCTCGAGCGAATCCACGCCGACGCAGAGCTTGATGATGTGCAGCGTCATCCTTCGAGGCCCGCCCGCGTCTTTCGTCTCGCCCGCGCGTCATGCTGAGGTGCGAGCGCAGCGAGCCTCGAAGCACGCGCGGGCTCGCCCGGGAGGCTCCCGTACAGGCGGGCGGGCACCTCAGGATGACGCACTCTGTTCGAAATCATGCCGCCTCTTTGGCGAAACGCACGACGACGGTGCCCTCGGCCACCTGGTCGCCGGCCACCACCTGCACCGCTTCCACCGTCGCTTCGGCCGGAGCGGCGAGCGTGTGCTCCATCTTCATCGCTTCCAGCACGGCCAGCGGCTGGCCCTTCTTCACGCGCTCGCCTTCCTTGACCAGGATCTGGACGATCTTGCCGGGCATCGGCGTGGCGATGCGGTCGGAGGCGACGCCGTGGCTCCCGGCGCTCTCCATCGGATCGTAAAGTTTGAGCACGAAGGTCTCGCCATCGCGCATGGCGGCAAGGTCGCCGTTCTGGAGACGCATGACGTCGATGCCTTCGGGCGCCCCCGCCGCGATCGGCACCGCGACACGTTCGTCGGCAATGACGAACTCGATCGCCTGCCGCGAAACTCCGCCGAGGCGAAAGCCGTCGCGCGCGTCCCACGGGTCCGCCGAGCGCTTGTGCTCCTGGGCGAGGAACTGCGTCGCGGCGGCAAGCACATCGTCGTCCGGCTCGCGTGCCGGCAGCAGCGCGTCCAGATGCCGCTCGATGAAGCCGGTATCGATCTCGCCGGCGAGAAAATCCGGCGCCTGCAGCGCGCGGATCAGGAAGGCGTTGTTGGTGCGCAGGCCCGCGACCTGGGTCTGCTTGAGCGCCCCAGCCAGCTTCGCCGCCGCGCTCTTCCGCGAGCCGTCATGGGCGATCACCTTGGCGATCATCGGATCGTAGTATGGCGTCACCGCGTCGCCTTCGCGCACGCCGCTGTCGACGCGCACGCCAGCCGGCAATCGAAGCCGTTCCAGAGTTCCAATGCTCGGCAAGAAGCCTGTCGCGGGGTCTTCCGCATAGAGCCGCGCTTCGATGGCGTGGCCGTGGATGCGGATGTCGGTCTGCATGGCGGGAAGCTTCTCGCCGTCGGCGACGCGCAGTTGCCACTCCACCAGATCGAAGCCGGTGATCGCCTCGGTCACGGGATGCTCCACCTGGAGGCGGGTGTTCATCTCCATGAACCAGAAGCGGTCCGGCTTGAGGCCTTGCGATGCATCGGCGATGAACTCGACGGTGCCGGCGCCACTGTAGCCCACTGCGAGCGCGGCCTTGACCGCCGCCGCGCCCATCGCCGCGCGCATTTCGGCCGGCATGCCGGGGGCCGGGGCCTCCTCGATCACCTTCTGGTGCCGGCGCTGAAGCGAGCAGTCGCGCTCGAAGAGATGCACCGCATTGCCGTGATTGTCGGCGAACACCTGCACCTCGATATGGCGCGGGCGCGCGACATATTTCTCGATCAGCACATTGTCGTCGCCGAAGGCGGATTTGGCCTCGCGCTTGGCGGAGTCGAGCGCCGCGGCGAAATCGGCCGCGCGCTCCACTTTGCGCATGCCTTTGCCGCCGCCGCCGGCGACGGCCTTGATCAGCACCGGATAGCCGATTTTGTCCGCCTCCTGCGCCAGGCGCTTGGGCGACTGGTCCTCGCCGAGATAGCCGGGCACCACCGCGACGCCAGCCTTCGTCATCAGCGCCTTGGCGCGGTCCTTGAGCCCCATGGCGCGGATCGCGCCGGGGGGCGGGCCGACGAAGGTCACCCCCGCGCGCGCGCAGCCTTCCGCAAATTCGGCGTTCTCCGACAGGAAGCCGTAGCCCGGATGGATCGCTTGCGCGCCTGTCGCTTTCGCCGCTTCAAGAATCAAATCGCCGCGCAGATAGGATTCGCGCGCGGGGGCGGGCCCCAGGCGCACCGCCTTGTCCGCCATCGCCACATGCGCGGCGTCCTTGTCGGCATCGGAATAGACGGCGACGGTCGCGACCCCGAGCCGCCTGGCCGTGCGCATGACGCGGCAGGCGATCTCTGCGCGATTGGCGATCAGAAGTGCGGAGAACATGGCGAACGGCAGGCGGCGGTTGTCCCGCCGCCTGCTTTAGCCTGTCGCAAGCGCGCGCGCTATCCCCGCACGCCGCTGATGATCGATCGCACGACATAGACCAGCGCGATGACCAGCAGGAACGCGAAGTAAAGCGCGACGAAGAAATGGCCGAAGGCGCGGTCCATCACCGGCATCGCGAAAGGCTGGTGCTGGAACACCACCGGCCACAGCACGTCGACCGCGATATAGGCGACCGCGCCCGCCAGCGCGCCGGCGATCACCGAGACGACGCTCGAGGCCATGAAGCCTATGAGCAGCGCGATGATCACGAGCTGGATGGTGTTGATGTGGTGCAGGCCATCGCGGATGATGGCCCACCAGGTGTCGAGAAGCTCCATTTTAGTCCCCCTTGCGCAGCCCTAATGGTGGGCGTGAGCCGCGCCGCCGCCCTTGGTCAGGAACTGCGTCTTGAGCACGAAGAACACCGCGATCGCGACCAGATAGCCGAGATAGAGCGCCGCCGCGGTCTTCCAATAGCTGAGCTCGAGCAAGTCAGGCGGCAGCTGGAAGTTGCGCTCGTTGACCAGGAACGGCAGCAGCACAACCGCGATCAGGTGAGCGATGGTGGCGAAGAAGGCGGAAGCCCAGATGCCCTTCCATTCGGACAGGTGGTAGGCGGCATAGGCGGCGATCACCAGGCCCAGCACACCGTTAACATGGGAAAAGCCTTCGCGTAGGCCGTCGCGGAAAAAGGCAAGGATGTCATGGAGATAGTAAGCAAAATCGTGCACGGTTCCCTCCCGTTGCGTTAACCAATATCAGCAAAACGCACGAATGTGGCATTTGTTCGCGGGGGGAAGAGCGAATCCGTTCCTATGCGCGTACTCGTCCTCCCCCGTTTCCGGGGGAGGTGGATCGGCGCGTCGGCGCCGAGACGGAGGGGGCCTGCCGCTTGCACCCCTCCGCCTCGCTATGCTCGGCACCTCCCCCGCAAGCGGGGGAGGATAAGACGCGCAAGCATCGGCGACCGCAGCATTGCCCGCATCGCCGCCGACTCATCGCGACCGCAACTCTGTTGGGCGCCGTCCTGATGTGGCGCATGGGCAGCCACTGGTATCCGGTTGCGCTCGTGCTTATTTCGGTACCATGTTCGCTGTTGGGCGGGCGCCTTGCGGGCGCCGGGCACTGATTCTCTAGAGGAGCTGTCGCATGCTCATTCTGCTGATCGTCGTTGCCGTCCTCATGCTGTTCGCGGTCTTCGCCTACAACCGGCTGGTGAGGTTGCGCCAGGCCTGGAAGCAGGCCTTCGCCGACATCGACGTGCAGCTCAAGCAGCGCCAGGACCTGGTGCCGAACCTGGTCGAGACCGTGAAGGGCTATGCCGCGCATGAGAGCGGCGTCTTCACGGAAGTGACGCAGGCGCGCGCCGCGGCGATGGGCGCCACCAGCGTCGGCGAAAAGAGCGCGGCCGAGGGTGCGCTGTCGGGTGCGCTCGGCCGGTTGTTCGCCGTGGCGGAGAACTATCCGCAGCTGAAGGCCAACGACAACTTCCTGCGCCTGCAGGACGAGCTCAACGACATCGAGAACAAGATCGCTGCCGCGCGCCGCTTCATGAACAGCGCGGTCGCCGAATACAACGGCGCCATCCAGCAATTCCCCGCCGTGCTGATCGCCGGACCCTTCGGTTTCCAGCCGGCGGAGATGTTCGCGCTCGACGCGGGCGAACGCGCCGAGACGAAGAATGCGCCGAAGGTGAGTTTTGGGGGTTAGGGCGTCATCCTTCGAGGCCTGCCCGCGTCATGCTGAGGAGCGAGCGAAGCGAGCCTCGAAGCACGCGGGCGGGCACCTCAGGATGACGCGCACTATGGCGACGAAGGGCAATTCGGAATCTGGGCATTAATTGTGGCAGTCCTCGGCCTTACCACCTACCGGCAGGACAACAACATCAAGTCGACGGTGTTGCTGCTTCTGTTCCCGCTGCTGCTGCTGACCCTGCTCGGCGGGATTTTTTTCGCCGGCGGTGCGTTCGTCGGTCCGCGCGAGATCTTCTATTCCCTGCAGATCGAGCCCGTGCTCGGCACCGGCAGCGCGCTCGACCTCGCGCTTTCGGCCATCGCAGCCTATTGGCCGATCATCCTGGGCATCGCGGCGGTGTGGGTGCTGATCGGCTATCTGTTCAACGACGCGATCATCCACCGCGCCACCGGCGCCCTGCCGCTGACGCGCGAAGAGCAACCCGAACTCTACAACCTCGTCGAAAACCTCTGCATCAGCCGCGGCTTGAGCGTGCCCAAGCTCTACATCGTCGACACCGATGCGATGAACGCCTATGCCAGCGGCATCGACACGCGCAGCTATGCGATCACCGTGACCAGCGGGTTGCTCGCCGCGCTGAACAAGGACGAGCTCGAGGCGGTGCTGGCGCACGAGCTGACGCACATCCTGGAGCGCGACACGCGGCTTCTGATCGTCACCATCGTCTTCGTGGGCATGATCTCGTTTTTGACCCAGCTTTTATGGCGCAGCATGCGCGTGGCGGCGTTCTCGCGCGGGCGCGGCCGCAACCAGGGCGGAGTGATGATCTTCCTTTTGATCGCCGCCATCGCCGCGGCGATCGGCTACGGCCTAGCGCTGGTGCTGCGCTTCGCGATCTCGCGCCGGCGCGAGTACCAGGCCGACGCCGGCTCGGTGGCGCTGACCAAGAACCCCGACGCGCTGATCTCGGCATTGATGAAGATCTCGCGCAACCCCGACGTGCCCCATGTCGGCAGCGAGGTGCAGCAGCTCTTCATCGAGAACCCACCCTCGACCTTCACCCTCGCCCACCTCTTCGATACCCACCCCCCGATCGAAAAACGCATCAAGGTGCTGGAGGAATTGGGTGGGCGGGTGACTGACACGATTGAAACCGCACCTGCCGCTTCTGCTGCGATCATCGCCGAGGGATCAACGCCAGCTGGCTCCGAAAATCACCGCCACGGGCCGTGGGGGTAGAGCTTCGTGCTTATCCCTAACTCGTCATGGCCGGGCTTGACCCGGCCATCCAACTTTGCACGCGGAGCCGCAGAGATCGCGGAGGAAAGCTCGACACCGACTCCGCATGAAACAAATCTCTGGAAGGCCGCCTCAAGGGCGGCCATGACGATTGAGGTGAATTACTGCATCAGTTTGTTGAAATGGTTGTGCCGCTTTTCCATTTTTGCGCTGCGAACGGCATTCACGATGGTCTCGGGCAAGTTCTCGATTGCATGCCTTCGCTTCGACGCCGCTACCAGCCAGTCGTAACGCTCCGCCGACATGAGCACGAGTTCGCGCCGCCCGTGGCGAGTGATCTCCACCGGCTCGCGCTGGGCCTTGTGCTGGTACTCGCCGAACTTGCGCTGGAATTGCTGGGAGGTCGTCTGGGACATGATATTCTCCGAAGAGAACGCACTATACGTATAGCTGTATAGTGTCAAATCTGTCCACTAAGACATGGCACGCTATTTGAAATCGAGCATTACTTCGGAGCGAAATAGTTTGGGTCGCAAACCTTCGAACGCTATGGCTTCGAGCCGCTTGGAGGCATCAACTTCCGCCAAAATCAATTTCCGAAAGAACTCGCTTAGGTCCGACATCTCTACATCGCGTAGCGCACCAAAGAAATCCAGAGACTCGTTGTGAGTGAAGAAACGGCGTGGGACGGATGGCTCTTTAGAAACGATCAAGCCATAGCGCAGATAAGGGTACACCTGTTTATGCTTCCGTGCTTTGGCGCTGTAAGTCAGCACATCATGCGTAGTAATGCCCTCTTTGAATTCCAGCACGACACGTGGAATCTCAATATCGATGGATTTTGATTCAAAGACACACAGGTCGGTTTGAAACGCGGAAGTGCCGCGCATTGGACGCTTCGGATCTACTGTTACAATCAGTACGTTGTTGACTGTGACTTCATAGAGCAGTGACGCGCTGCGTTTGATTGCCAATGGCGCTTGCAGCGCTTTGCTTGCTGCTTCCTGCGCTATTTCAACAAATTTGCTTTCTTCCGCCATGCACAGCTCACATCCTAAACACCCCGAACCGCGTCTCCGGGATCGGCGCGTTCAAACAAGCTGATAGAGCGAGCGCGAGAACACGCCGCGTGTCGCGGGGCGCGATGATGCCGTCGTCCCAGAGCCGCGCGGTGGCGTGGTAGGGGTTGCCCTCGTCTTCGTATTTGGCGCGGATCGGCGCCTTGAAGGCTTCGGCCTGTTCGGGCGTCCATTTGTCGGCGTCGCGGTGCACGGTCGCGAGCACCGAAGCCGCCTGCTCGCCGCCCATCACGCTGATGCGCGAATTCGGCCAGGTGAACAGGAACCGCGGGCCGTAGGCGCGGCCGCACATACCGTAGTTTCCCGCGCCGTACGAACCGCCGATGATCAAGGTGATCTTCGGCACCTGCGCGCAGGCGACCGCGGTCACCATCTTGGCGCCGTCGCGCGCGATGCCGCCGTTCTCGTATTTGCGCCCGACCATGAAGCCCGCGATGTTCTGCAGGAACAGAAGCGGCACGCGGCGCTGGCAGCACAGCTCGATGAAGTGCGCCGCTTTCAGCGCGCTCTCGCTGAACAGGATGCCGTTGTTGGCGACGATGCCGACCGGCATGCCCTCGACATGCGCAAAGCCGGTGACCAGCGTGGTGCCGTAGCGCGCCTTGAACTCGTCGAACTCGGAGGCATCGACCAGCCGCGCGATCACCTCGCGCACGTCGTATTGCTGGGTGAGCGCGGGCGGCACCACCCCGTCGAGCTCGGCCGGGTCGTAGCTCGGCGCGCGCGGGTCTTTCAGCGGAATGTCCGGCTGCTTGCGCACATTCAGATCGGCGACGATCTGGCGCACGATGGCCAGCGCGTGGGTGTCGTCGTCGGCGAGATGGTCGGCAACGCCGGAGATGCGCGTGTGCACGTCGGCGCCGCCCAAATCCTCCGCGCTGACGATCTCGCCGGTCGCCGCTTTCACCAGCGGCGGCCCGCCCAGGAAGATCGTGCCCTGCCCTTTGACGATGATGGTCTCGTCGCTCATCGCCGGCACATAGGCGCCCCCCGCGGTGCAGGAACCCATGACGCTCGCGATCTGCGGAATGCCCGCCGCCGACAAGGTCGCCTGGTTGAAGAAGATGCGGCCGAAATGCTCGCGGTCGGGGAAGATCTCGGCCTGGTTGGGCAGATTGGCGCCGCCGCTGTCGACCAGATAGATGCAGGGCAGCCGGTTTTCGCGCGCGATCTCCTGCGCGCGCAGATGCTTCTTCACCGTGATGGGATAATAGGTGCCGCCCTTGATCGTCGCGTCGTTGCAGACGATGACGCATTCGCGCCCTTCGACTCGGCCGATGCCGGTGATGATGCCGGCGGCGTGGATGTCGCCGTCATACATGCCGTTGGCGGCGAGTGGCGACAGCTCCAGGAACGGCGAGCCCGGATCGAGCAATCGTTCGACGCGGTCGCGCGGCAAGAGCTTGCCGCGTTCGGTGTGGCGCTTGCGCGAGCGCTCGTCGCCGCCAAGCGCGGCCTGCGCCAGCTTTTCTTTCAGCTCGGTTGTGAGCTTGCCCATCGCGGCGGCGTTGGCCTTGAAGGCGGCGCTCGACGGGGACAACGCGGATCGTATTTGCGGCATCGATTCACTCCGGCCTTCCACCATATAGAAGCCCTCGGCCCGGGTCGATTTGTGCGCGCCCGGCTTCCGCGCCAGCGCAAAAACTGGCAATGTTTCTCAAAAGGGGCCGCGGCTCAGCCGCAAATCAGGGGGATGTCATGTCCTTAGCGTGCAAGGCGCGCGGTGCCAAAAGCGCGAATTTTCTTCTTACCGTCGGCTTGTTTGCGGCGCTGGCCTGCGCCGGCGCACAGGCCGGGCCGACGCACAAGCCGCTCTTCATCCTGAGCAACTCCGGCAACGGCGGCGATTCCATCCCCACAAACACCGCGACGGCGCTCGACGGCCCCACCACCGTCAAATGCGCCAAGGCCAATGGATGCACGATCTTCATCGCCAGCACGGTGTCGATCTTCCAGACCACCAACCAGGTGCATTGGTCGGTGTGCGCGACCGTCGACGGCCAGAACGCCAACCCGTCCTGTCCGGTCCAGGACAGCAATGTCGGCAATCTGGTCGGCTCGTGGCGGCAGAACTTCACGGTGGCGGCAGGAACCCACACGGTCCAGACCTTCATCACCCAGACGGGAACCGCGACGCTGGGAAGCTGGGAAGTCGACTATACGGTTGCGACGCCGTAAGGCGCGCTACTGCGGGTCGTTGCCGAGCCAATCCTTCATCAGGTCTGGCGGCGAAGGCGGCCTGCGCATGGTCCTGACAAATGCAACCACGGCGACGACCGCGCAGAACAGCGCAGCGATTGCGAGGTCAAATGTCAGGTCGTTCATCGAATATTCTCGCGCGACCGGAGCAACTCTGCAAACCATCTCCCCACCATGGCCGTGGTTTCCTGACCTCCCAGCGGGGACATGCAGATTCGTTAACGCTCTGCCGCGCCTATGTCATTTCTGCTCGGTCACGCTGACCGGCGTGCCACGGCGCTTTCCCTTTGTGGTCGGCGTTTTGGGTTTACTGATCTGCATTAGGTTACCCAGTTCCACAACCATATGATCGGCCTCCGTCACGAGACCGTCGATGGTATTTCGCTGTTTAGTCACATCTTTTGCGTCTTGGCCGATCTTTGCGATATAACTCGAAATGTCAGTATTCAAGGAATCGCTTTTATTTCTAAGGGCGGCAGCCGCGAGAGATTCTTGATTGACTAACAGTGCTTCCTGGGTTTCCTCATATTTTTGCAGTTTTGTTTTATTATCAGTTAGGCTCTGGTCAAGCGCCGGCTGAACGGTTCCTTCCTCATATGCCTTGGCTTTCGCTTGCAAATCTGTAGCAGCGTTAGCCGCAGTTTCGCGTAGCGCCTTGTCGAGCGCCGTCTCGTCGGCCTGTGCTCGCAGACCGAGCAAGGTCACCGCGCTGCCAATTTGGTCTACCTTGCCTTGATTGGTCACCAAGTCTGCGGATAGCTTATCCACGCGACCGGAAGTTTTTTCCATGTTGTCCTGCAGTCCCTGGAACTTGATGTCGGTTGCGATGGTGCCCCCGAATACCAGAATGAGCAGCGCGATGGCGAGGTAGAAGAGATACGATTTCATCCAATGCTGATTGATTGCATTGACTGCAAGTTCTTCGGTCATTTCGGGAAAAACTGCTCCGCCCTGGGCGAGCTTGTTCACCGCACCGTAGTACCCTAATGCTTCATCGATTACGGGCCTGACATCGGGACCTTGCGTTGGCCCGCTAAGCGGATTAGGTCCGAGATGAATTTTCCAGCCGTCCACCACTTTGTCAGCGATCATCGGCGGCAGATAGGACAACTTCAGTTCTCTGAGCTTTTCCCAGGCTCCGTGCTCGTCGCCGCTCTCGGTGAGTGTTCGAGCTGCAAGAAGCTTCAGGAATTCCGCATCGACAGTTCGATCTAGCCCCATCGCCATGTGCCCCCCAACTCCCGCTGTAATAGTACCATTGAGAACCTAAGCGGCAAAGCCCAACTAGGCGCCCGCTGGCTCATTTGGGCGGTGCTGGGCCAATGACGCTCGCGGGTTTTCAAGGACCCCAGCTTGGTAGCAGCTAGACCATCTCCACCGCCACCGCCGTGGCTTCGCCGCCGCCGATGCAGAGCGAGGCGATGCCGCGTTTCAGGCCGCGGTTCTTGAGCGCGTGGAGCAACGTCACCAGGATGCGCGCGCCGCTCGCACCGATGGGATGGCCGAGCGCGCAGGCGCCGCCATTGACGTTGACTTTGGCGTGATCGAGGCCGAGGTCGCGCATCGCTATCATCGCGACATTGGCGAAGGCCTCGTTGATCTCGAACAGATCGACCTCGCCCTTGGACCAGCCGGCGCGCTGAAGAACCTTCTGCATCGCGCCGACGGGCGCGGTGGTGAACCAGCGCGGCTCCTGTGCGTGCTGGGCCTGGGCGACGATGCGCGCGAGCGGTGTCAGGCCGCGCGCCTTCGCGGTGCCGGCGGTCGTCAGCACCATCGCCGCCGCGCCGTCGGAGATCGAGGACGCGTTTGCGGCGGTCACCGTGCCGTCCTTGGCGAAGGCCGGCTTGAGCGTCGGGATCTTCGCCGGATCCGCCTTCTTCGGCTGTTCGTCATGCGCGATGTTCATCTCGCCGCCGCGGTTCTGGATCTTGATGGCGACGATCTCGTCCCGGAACGAGCCGTCGCTGCCGGCGCGCTTCGCACGCGCGAGCGATTCCACGGCATAGGCATCCTGCATCTCGCGGGTGAACTGGTAGTGCCGCGCGGCATCCTCGGCATAAGTCCCCATCAGCCGGTGTTCGTAGGCGTCCTCGAGCCCGTCGAGGAACATGTGATCCTTGATCTCGCCATGGCCGAGGCGATAGCCGCCGCGCGCCTTGGGCAGCAGATAGGGCGCGTTGCTCATGCTCTCCATCCCGCCCGCGACGATGAAACCTTCGCCGCGTCCGAGCGCGAGCTCGTCGCCGGCGATCATCACGGCTTTCATGCCCGAGCCGCAGACCTTCGAGACCGTCGTGCAGGGAACGGAGTCCGGAAGCCCGGCGTAGCGCGACGCCTGCCGCGCCGGCGCCTGGCCGATGCCGGCACTGAGCACATTGCCCATCAATGTCTCGCTGATGTCAGCCGGCTGGAGACCGGCGCGCGCCACCGCCGAGGCGATGGCGCCGGCACCCAATTGAGGCGCCGTCATCGACGCCAGCTCGCCCTGGAAGCCGCCCATCGGCGTGCGGGCACCGGAAAGGATAACAACATCGTTGGCTTGCATGATTCGCCGTCCGCGCTTGGGGTTAACCGGGCTCTCCCCCAGGTGACCCGTTCCAGGACATGGGTTATCATCAAACCACGCGGGCGGCCAACCGGCCGTTTCGGGGGTGATCGGGGATGCTGAAAAAGCTGCTTGCCGCAGTGATCGGAGTCGGCGCGGGCTTGGCGCTGTTCGGCGCCTATCTGGCCTTCTTGCGCCTGGGCGGCCAACTGCGGCCCGACCTTGCCGTGGTCGGCGCGGCGGCGGTGACGTTTGCAAGCGCGGTCGGCGTCTTCGCGCTCATGGCGCTCGACCGGCCAACGCTTCGCCGCGGACGCGCGGCGCTCAAACTGAACGAACACCCGGCGCTCGAATACATCTTTCCGTTCAAGGGCGCGAGCCTCGCGCAGATCTCTCTGAAGCCGGAGACGTCGCTGGCCATGGCGCTGGCCCGCTTCGGCAGCACCTTTTCGCGGCCGCCCTCCGACACCAACAAGGACATCATGGTGACGCTGAGGGGGTCGCGGCGGATGTCGTTTCCGACCGTCACGCTGCAGCAGCTGTTCTTGATGCTGAAGCCGTTCAATCTCCTGCATGTGCTGCTGCTGGACGACCGCGACCAGTTCGTCGCCTACCTGCCGGGCAAGCGCGCGCTCAAGGAGTTCACGGGCAGCGACGCCGCCGACAAGATCTCCAAGTATGTCGTCAGCGTCCTGGACAACCCCGAGAATTCCGAGGCCGTCCGGGAGATCGGCGGCGCGGGACAGAACGACACGATCAAGAGCGCGCAGGACATCGGCGACGCGCAGAAGGAACTGTGGAAGAGCGAGTCCATTCAGGGACTGATCGTGTTCCGCGGCGCCAGACCGGTGGGCTATATTTCGCGCCTCGACGTCCTCACCCTGCACGCGGGATTGCCTTAGGCCAGCTTGAACGAGCACCGAGTTTGTAATACATTGTATTGCAATTCGGAGTGCTACTCATGACCAAGGACGTGACGCTGTCGCTCCGGATCGACCGCAAACTGTCCGACAAATTGGAGCGCCGCGCACGTCAGGCCAAGCGCTCAAAATCCTCTTTCGCCGCAATCGCCATTTCCAATTTCCTTGAGATCGAAGCGATGGAGATTCAGAAGATCAAGAACTCCCTTGCCAGCGCGAAGGCAGGCGGCCCCTTCGCCGCGCATGAAGACGTGATGAAATGGATTGAAAGCTGGGGAACCGACAATGAACTTCCCCCGCCAAAGACCACGATCTGGCGTTAATTCGTGCTGACGCTCTGGCACGCAAACGCCATTCGGGACTTGATAAGAATCCGCGCCTACATCGCGAAGGAAAATCCTGCAGCCGCCAATAGGGTCGTTGCGCGCCTTCGTTCGGTCGCAGCAATGTTGCGCGAGAATCCAAGGATGGGACGCGCCGGCCGTGTCGCAGAGACTCGAGAATTCGTTTTTGGCAATCTTCCCTATATCGCCGTGTATCGCATCGACGAAGCGGCAGCGACGCTTGAAATCCTAAACATCATTCACACGGCACAACTCTACCCCGACAACGACTGATCAAGTTGTCTCCTCGAACAGTTCGCGGCCGATGAGCCAGCGGCGGATTTCGCTGGTGCCGGCGCCGATCTCGTAGAGCTTGGCGTCGCGCAGCAGCCGCCCCGTCGGATAGTCGTTGATATAGCCGTTGCCGCCGAGGCACTGGATCGCGTCCAGCGCCATACGCGTCGCGGCTTCCGCGGCGTAGAGGATGGCGCCGGCGGCGTCCTTGCGCGTGGTCTGGCCGCGGTCGCAGGCGCGCGCCACGTTGTAGACATAGGCCCGCGCCGCCGACAGCGTGACGTACATGTCGGCGATCTTGCCCTGCATCAGCTGGAAGGAGCCGATCGGCGCGCCGAACTGCTTGCGGTCGTGGATGTAGGGCAGCACGACGTCCATGCAGGCCTGCATGATGCCGACACTGCCCGCCGCCAGCACCGCGCGCTCGTAGTCGAGGCCGCTCATCAAAACGTTCACGCCGCCGCCGACCTGGCCCATGACGTTCTCTTCCGGCACCTCGCAATCCTCGAAGACGAGCTCGCCGGTGTCGCTGCCGCGCATGCCGAGCTTGTCGAGCTTCTGCGCGGTCGAGAATCCCTTCATCCCCTTCTCGATGAGGAAGGCCGTGATGCCGCGCGCCCCGGCATCCGGATCGGTCCGGGCATAGACCACCAAGGTGTCCGCGAGCGGACCGTTGGTGATCCACATCTTGGTGCCGTTGAGGACGTAGCGGTCGCCCTTCTTCCGCGCGCGCAGCTTCATCGAGACGACGTCGGAGCCGGAGCCCGGCTCGCTCATCGCGAGCGCGCCGACATGCTCGCCGGAGATCAGCTTGGGCAGGTATTTGCGCTTCTGGAATTCGCTGCCGTTGCGGCGGATCTGGTTGACGCAGAGGTTCGAATGCGCGCCATAGGACAGCCCGACCGAAGCCGAGCCGCGGCTGACCTCCTCCATCGCCACGACATGCTCGAGATAGCCGAGCCCGGCGCCGCCGTACTCCTCCTCCACCGTGATGCCGTGCAGGCCGAGCGCGCCCATCATGGGCCAGAGGTGGCGCGGGAAGGTGTTGGTCTTGTCCACCTCGTCGGCGATGGGGGCGATGTTGTCGTCGCTGAAGCTGCGCACCGTGTCGCGCAGCATGTCGGCCGTGTCGCCCAGTCCGTGGTCGAGAGAAGGGTAGGAATTCGGAATCATGCGGATGTCCCGTGCCTTTGCGCAACGATCCTATAGAACCGGCCCGTCCCGTTCCAACCGGATCATGACAAGTCCATCCGCAGGCCGTAATATCGCGGGCATGACCGACGCCCTGCACCAGGATGACGACGACGCCCTCCTCGCCCCCCCGGGCGAACCGGCTAAGACCAGCCTGCTCAGCCGTTTCGCCAGGCACTATGCCGATGTCGCGACTCCGTTCGAGGTCGTCCTGCCCGACGGGTCGCGCCAGCGCTTCGGCAAGGGCGCCGCGACCTTCCGGCTGACCATCAACAACAGGAACGGCCTGCGCGCCGTTTCCAGCCTCGACGAAGGCCATATCGCCGACGCCTATCTCGCCGGCGATCTCGATCTCGATGGCGACATGCTCAAGCCGTTCGAGCTGCGCGGCTCGATGAAGGACTTCCACCTGCTGACGGAACTTTGGCGCTACCTCCAGCCGCTGCTGTTCGGCCAGGTGCACACCAACAAAAAGGCGATCAGCAGCCATTACGACATCGATTCGGAATTCTTCCTCGCCTTCCTCGATCCCAAGACCCCCGCCTATACCCAAGGCGTCTATGAAAGCGCGGACGAGACGCTCGACGTCGCGACGACGCGCAAGTTCGATTATGCGTTCGAGAAGCTGAAGCTGAAGCCCGGCGACCACATCCTGGAAGTCGGCCCGGGCTGGGGCGCGTGGTTCGAATACGCCTCGGCGCGCGGCATCCGCTGCACGGGCATCTCGATCTCCAAGGAATCGATCCGGTATTTGACGGAGCGTGGCAAGGCTCTCGGCCACGATTGGGAGCTCGTCGAGTCCGACCTCTTCGACTACGCGCCCAAGATCAAATACGACGCCATCGTCATCATGGGCGTGATCGAGCACCTGCCCGACTATCAGCGCGTTCTCACGAAGTTCCTCGCCCTGCTGAAGCCGGGCGGCCGCATCTTCCTCGACGGCAGCGCCTGCACCAAGAAATACGAGCTGTCGTCGTTCATGGTGAAGTACATCTATCCCGGCAACCACTCGTTCCTGGTGCTCGACGATTTCCTCAACAGGCTCGCCAGGACTCCGTTCCAGGTCGAGGAGATCTTCAACGACCGCGTCAGCTATTTCCTCACCTTCGTGCAATGGGCGAAGAATTTCGACGCGCACAAGGTGTTCCTGGTGGAGAAGTTCGGCGACTTCAATTTCCGCCGCTTCCGGCTCTATCTGTGGGGCGCGGCTTACGAGTTCCAGAGCCGCAGCCTGGACTGCTACCGCATGGTCATCCACAAGCCGCAGGACGTGGCCTAGCGCGCCGAGCCCGCCGCTGTTGCCCTCGCCGCGGTCCTTTGCTACACCCCCGGTCCCTCAGGATGCGGTCGTGGCGGAACGGTAGACGCACTAGCTTGAGGTGCTAGCGGGGCAACCCGTGGAAGTTCGAGTCTTCTCGACCGCACCACCCTACGCCCTTCGGGCTTCGGGCTTAACGATCCGACTATTCCGGATCATCCGCTTTGAATTGCCAACTGGACTCCTGAGGAAACGGGAAGCGGTAGCTTGCAGCCCATTTTTTGCCGCCGATCTCGACGGCCCCCTTTTCGTGCCTGGTGCTGAGGAACGCGCGCAGTTCCTGATAGTATTTGGATGGCAGAAGGATGCTGTATAGCTCGCGATGCTTGACCGTTCTTGCGTCATCTAGTCCCGGCCAATTCGATGGCCAGACAATGGATGGTTCCGGAGCGTAGTCGTAAGGCCACACCATGACTTCGATAAAGTCCGGCATCCACGGCCGAGCCTTCGGTTCGTCAAACTTCGCGAGGCGCTGATACGCCCTGACCAGCGGGAGGGGCAGCGCTGTCCCTTCACGATCGTCAGGAATGGGGCCATACACCGAGATCCTTGAAAGCTTCCCACCGCGACCGAAAAACAAAATCTCGGACGATTGATCCGTCCAGCTCGAAGTCGAGTAATGCTTCTCAAGGCAAGCAAGCGCACCAACGTTGACCGCGCTGCGTAAGTCGGCGACGCTCCGTTTGTCCAATTGAATTTGACGCAGGCCATCCTCGGCCTGATAGATTGCGAGTCCGTTGTCGTAGAGCACGAACCGGGGCGAGTCCGATCCCAGAACCATCGCCCATGGATTCGTTTCCACGAGGACTAGAACTGGGCTGCCATCGGTTTGCGACCCCGGCGCGTCCAATCGGTCCGAGCAGTCGCTATTCCGGGCCAGCACAGAGCCGAACAGGCCGAACCAAATGCTCGTTGCTGCGACGAAAATTCGGGTCATGTCTTCTCGTTTCCGCCCCGTCAATCAATAGTGTTTTTCAACCCTAGTGCCAATGCGAAGGCGCGGCGGCGCGAGCGCTCGGGCTCAAATCCCCTCCCCGTCCACGCCGTGGATGCCGCATTCGTCCTTGGCGAGGCCGGACCAGCGGCCGGCGCGGTAGTCCTCGCCGCGCGCGACGCGCCTGGTGCAGGGTATGCAGCCGATGGAGGGATAGCCGTCCTCGGCGAGCGGGTGGCGCGGCAGGCAGTGCAGCTCGATATAGGTCTCGAGATCGGAAAGCGTCCATTCGGCAAGCGGGTTGAAGCGGTAGCGGCCCTCGAAGAACTCGACCTTCTGCATCTGCGCGCGCGACTCGGTCTGGAACCGCTTGCGGCCGGTGATCTGCGCGTCAAAACCCGCGAGCGCGCGCCGGATCGGTATCACCTTGCGGAAGCCGCAGCAGGCATCGGTGTCGCGCGACCACAGCGTGCCGTCGGGGTCGCGCGCGGCGCGGTCCAGCGGATGCGGGCCGATGGTGCGGATGTCGCCCAGGCCGAGCTCGTCCTGCAAGCGGTCGCGATAGCGCAGGGTCTCGCCGAACAGCTTGCCGGTGTTGATGAACAGGATCGGCGTGGTGGGATCGACCTCGGCCACCATGTGCAGGAGCACAGCGGATTCCGAACCGAACGAGGACACCACGGCCGTGCCGCCGGCGAATTCCTCCTTCAACGCCAGTTCGAGGATGCCCATTGCGTCGCGCCCGCGCGCCGATGCCTGCAACCCCGCCAGCCGATCGGGCGGGGGCGCGGCCAGCGGCGGAACGATGCCGCGCGCAGTATCGATGACGGTCGCCACGCTCACGGCAGCCACCCTTCGCGCGCCACGAGCTCGCGGCTGCGGCGTGAGAGTTCTTCCGTCGCGCATCCTTCCGACCGCCAGCGCTCTCGCGCATGGGCGGCGATCTGCAGCCGGCCCGACCATTGGGGACCGAAGGCGCGCTCCAGCCATTCGCGGATCAGGCGCGATATCGCCGGAGCCTTTCCGTTAGTGGAGACCGTCAGCGCCAGGTCCCCGCGGCGCACCACCGCCGGGACGTGGAAGTCGCAGAGTTCCGGGACGTCTTCGACATTGACGAGAGTTCCCGCAGCGCGCGCCTGGGCGGCAAGAGCCGCGCTCTGCTCCCGCGGCAGGCCGACGACGAAAAGGACATCGAGGCGGCCCGCGTCCGCCGCAAGGGCCTGCTCCACGCCCGCCGCCTGCAGAAAGGCCTTGCGGCGGGCCAGCGCATCTCCCTCACCGGTTAGACCGATGCGAAGCTTGGTAGGGTCCAGGGCGATGGGAAGCAAGGCGACCTCCGCTGCCTTTCAGAGGTACGAGCGGGAGGCCATAAATGCAAGGATACCATGGAGAATAATTTGAACTACATTGATACCGATGTTATTGATAGCCGGAAAGCAGTTCCGTGATGGAGACCCCGATCCGGTCGCCATGGATGACGATTTCGCCCTTGGCGACGGGCTTTTCGTTGGCCAGCACGGTGACCGCATCGTCCTGGGCCGAGTCCAGCTCGATGACCGCGCCGCGGCCCATCCGGAGCAGCTGGTGCATCGGGATGACCGAGCGGCCGAGGACCACGGAAATTTCGACTTTGACGGCGTGCAGGTTGGAAGCCATGAAGGAGCCCATGAAGAACCGCGCCGATCCTGACGTCCTCATGGTTTCGGATCGCTTAATGCGGGAGTGGGAGATCGCGCGCGCGCCGGTGCTCTATCCCGATGCCGTGGCGCGGATGGAGCGGCGCGCGGCGCAGATCGCCGAGGGTGCCGCCGCGGAGCTCGTCTGGCTGCTCGAACACCCGCCGATCTACACCGCCGGCACGAGTGCCAAGGACGGCGATCTTCTGGACGCGCGCTTCCCGGTCTATCGCACCGGACGCGGGGGGCAATTCACCTATCACGGGCCCGGCCAGCGTGTCGGTTATGTCCTGCTGGACCTGAAGCGGCGGAAGGCGGATGTGCGCGGTTTCGTGCGCGATCTCGAGGAGTGGCTGATCCGGACTTTGGCGCGGTTCGACATCAAAGGCGAACGTCGCGACGGTCGCGTCGGCATCTGGGTCGCGCGCGGCAACAGCGAAGACAAGATCGCCGCCATCGGAGTCCGCGTGCGAAAATGGGTGACGTTTCACGGCGTCTCGCTCAACGTCGATCCCGAGCTTGCGCATTTCGACGGCATCGTGCCCTGTGGCGTGCGCGAGCATGGCGTCACCAGCCTGCGCGATCTCGGATCGACGGCAACCATGGCGGACGTCGACGTCGCCCTGAAGGCCGCATTCGCCGAGCTCTTCGGCTAGCTCTCGCGGTTCAAACATCCTCGTCATGGCCGGGTTTGCCGCCTTCGCCAAGGCTACGGCGGCCGAGTGAGGCTAACGCTTGCCCGCCGAAGCTGAAAGCGTAGGCGGGACCCGGCCATCCAGAGTCGTCTTCTGCGCTCGCGGACGCTCGCTTACTGGATGGCCGCCTCAAGGGCGGCCATGACGAGCGGGGAAAATTCTAAACCGACGGCCTTCGCCGAAAGCCCTTCTCCTCCGGCGGCTCGGCATTGTGCATCTCGACGTTGGTGACGCGCGAGCCGCCGGGCCCCCGCATCGCGGCGCCGACGAATTCCTCCACCGCCTTGGTCGGGCCCGAGACCAGGATCTCGACCGTGCCGTCGCTGCGATTGCGGACCCAGCCGTCGAGCGCGAGTCGCGTCGCCTCGGCGATGGCGAAATGCCGGTAGCCGACGGCCTGCACGAAGCCTTCGACCTTGAGGCGCAGGGAGGTCAGGTCGTCGCTGCCGTCGCTCATGCAAGACCCGCAATTTCAGTACAGATGTGGCTAGTGCGAAGCCATTCGTCAAATCGGGGCCTCGTCGCCGATTGAAGACGGAGCCCGCAGCGCCCATCTTCGGGGAGGTTTCGGGGAGGATTGCCATGCGGATTTTCTGGCGGATTCTGGGCGGGGTGTTCGCCGTCGCCGTCTTGCTGGCGGCGACCGGCGGCGCGGCGTTCTATGTCTTCTCGCACAAATTCATTCCCGCGGCGCCCGATGCCAACTATCCCAAGCCGAGGGACCCGCTCGAGGCGCAGCGCCAGGACCTGGACTATTTCGTAAAGCTGATCGACCTGGACCGCGCCTACGCGCCAGGCACACGCGCCGAAGCGCACCGCCGGCTGGAGGCGTTGGCCAAGAGCAACACGGTCCTGGACCGCGCCCATTTGCGCGTGACCCTCGCAAGCATCGCGGCCCTGGCCGACAACGGCCACACCTCGCTCTATTCCAGAAAGCCCTCGCGCGCCGTCGTCCTGCCGCTGCGCCTCGCCGCGTTTAGCGACGGGATCTATGTCATGCGGGCGATGAAGGACAATGCCGACCTTCTCGGTGCCCGGGTCACGGCCATCGACGGCCGTCCCATCGACGAAGTGCTGGCGAAGCTCGCGCGCGTGCGCGGCGGCACCCAGGCCTGGCGCCTGAACTATGCCCGGCTGGTGCTGAATTCGTCCGAGTTTCTGCACGGTCTCGACGTCGCGCCGGCAACCGACCGCTCCACCTGGACCTTCCGTACACGGAGCGGCGCGACCGTGACGCGGGATCTGGTGGGCTCGCAGCCGGCTTATGAGGCGCCTTTCCCCGATCTATGGCGCTGGGAGTCGCCCGATCCGGTGAAGGGCGACAGGACGCCGTGGCTCTCCTTCCGGCCCGAGGGTTGGACTGCGCCGATCGCATTGCAGGACCCCGACAGCAATTTCCGCCGCGTGCGGCTGAAGAACAGCTGCGTCATGCTCATCCAGCTCCGCGCCAACGAAGGCGACGGCATCGGCCAGTTCCTCGCGGACACCGAGGCGGACCTCGCGGCGAACAAGCCCTGCGCCATCATCTTCGACAACCGCGCTAACGGCGGCGGCGACTACACCAACACGGCGGGCTTCGCCGGCCGCCTCGCCTCCCATGTTGCGCCCGGCGGACACATCTATCTCCTGACCAGCGTGGACACCTTCTCGGCCGGCATCACCACGACGGTCTTCATCAAGCAGGCCGCGGCGCCCGGACAGGTCGTCATCCTGGGCGAGCCGGTCGGGGACCGGCTGACCTTCTGGGCGGAAGGCGGCGGCGGATGCCTGCCCAATGCGCCGTTCTGTTTCCACTACGCCACGGGCTTGCACGACTACGCGCATCCCTGCCGCGACTGGGACAAATGCTATTGGGTTAACTGGGTCTTCCCTGCCCATACCGACACCCTGGCGCCGCGGGAGACCCTCACCAAGAGCTTCGCGGACTGGCAGGCCGGCCGCGACCCGGTCTTCGACCGTGCATTGGCGCTGGCGCAGAAGGACCGGCCCACGGGAAGTTGAAGATACCCGGTCTTTATACTTACGGCTTAAGACCTTAGCACAATGCAGCCATGCAATGCCGGAGCATTGTGCGTATAGCAGCACCGTCTCCAGTTTTCATTGCAGTGCCGCGTCATGGGGAGTGACCTTTGCGAACGAGTTGGCGTTGTGCGGTCCTGGCCGCGCTGGTTCTTGCGGCGGGATCGGCTCAGGCCGCGGAGACCGGCACCATCGTCTACGACGCCGCATTCTTTGCCGATGCGCGACCCAATACCGCCTATGACATGGTCCAGCGGCTGCCGGGTTTCAGCTTCACGAACACAGGCTCGGCGCGCGGCTTCGCGGGGACAGCCGGCAACGTGCTGGTCGATGGGCAGCGCCCGACGGCGAAATCCGACGACCTGCAATCGATCCTGACCCGCATCCCGGCGGCCGATGTGGACCGCATCGAGCTCATCCGCGGCGGCGCGCCGGGCATCGACATGCAGGGGCTGACCATCGTCGCCAACGTCATCCTCAAGAAGAAGGACTCGACCGAGTACGTGCTCGACCTCGAGGACAATGTCTTCCTGGGCGACGGCCACACGGCCCCCAATGCGAGCCTGCAATTCACCAAGCACGCCGGCGACGCCACCTATGAGGCTTCGCTGACGCGCTACGGCAGCTTCGACGATTCGGTCGGCAACGGCTTTCGCCGGGTGACCGACGAAACGACCGGCGTGACGACGTGGCAAAATGCGCATTCCAGCGGCTTCGGCTCCGGCGGCGGCATCACCGCCGCGGCGACGGATCCGTTATGGGGTGGGACCTTCAAGGGCAATCTGGCGCTGCAGGACAGCCCCTTCCTGGCGCGCGCGACCTATTTCGGCGGTCCCGGCACGCTGTATCTGGTGGACCATTCCGTCGGCCGGCACGCCGAAGTCGGCCTTCACTGGAACGGCAATTTCGGAAAGATCGAGGACGAAACGCTGGTGCTCGAGCGCGTCGGCTTTTCCAAGGACGTGAACACATCGAGCCAGGTCGGCGACCGCGAGATATTCCACTCCTCAAACACCACCGACGAGACGATCTTCCGCGAGACTTTGCGTTACCCGTTGACGCCCAATCTGATGCTCCAGACGGGCGGCGAATTCGCCTACAATTCCCTGAACGGGTTCTCCGCCTTCTTCGACAACGGCGTCTCCATCCCACTGCCCGATGCCAAGGCCTTCGTTGACGAAAAGCGCGGCGAGGTGTTCGGCCAAGGCACTTGGAAGATCGCGCCCGCATGGACGCTCGAGGCCGGGGCGCGCTTCGAGTTCACCGAGGTCGGCGAGCAGAGCGACACCACGCAGTCGCGCTCGTTCTTCTATCCCAAGCCGCGCGCGGTCTTGACCTGGGCGCCGGACAAGGACGACCAGGTCCGGCTGCGCTACGAGAAAGTGGTGGGGCAGCTCGACTTCGGCAATTTCGTCGCCACCAGCAATCTGGGCGGCACCGGTGTCACCGCCGGCAACTCGCAGCTTCGTCCCGACCAGCGCTCGCAATACGAGCTCTCCTACGAGCACCACTTTTGGGAAAAGGGCGCCGTGGTGCTCCAACTGGTCCACGAAGACATCACCGACGTGGTCGACTTCGTGCCGGTCACCGCGCCCGACGGCACGATCTTCGACGCGCCGGGCAATATCGGCAACGGCCAGAACAACCAGATCAATCTTCAGGCCACCTTGCCGCTGGATTGGGCCGGCATCACCCATGGGCTCCTCAAGTCGACCTTCGATTTCCAACTGAGCTCGGTGCCCGACCCGGTGACCGGCATCAACCGCGTGATCTCGGGCGAGCGGCCGCAGGACATCGAGCTCAATTTCACCCAGGACATCGACAGCCTGAAATCCACCTGGGGCGTGTTCTACTACAATTGCTGGGACGAGCATTATTTCCGGCTGGCGCAAACGCAGCACCGCAAAGTCAATCCGCCCTATCTCACCGCGTTCTGGGAGTACAAGCCGACGCCCCAATGGAGCCTGCATTTCGAGGTCGATAATTTCGGCCAGTTCATCTACGACAACACGCTGTTCAATTATGCCGGACCGCGCGACACCGCGCCGCTCGACAGCATCGACTTCCGCTCGTTCCACTCCCAGCCGCGCATCTACATCCAGATCCGCAGGACGTTCGGGTGACTTTTCAAGAAATGTTGCGTCATCCTGAGGTGCCCGCCCGCGTGCTTCGAGGCTCGCTATCGCTCGCACCTCAGCATGACGCGGGCGGGCCTCGAAGGATGGCGCGCCGCCCTACGCAAACTCCATGATCACGTCGTCGAGCGCCAGGCTGTCGCCTTTCTGCGCCCTGATCGCCTTCACCGTGACGTCGTGGTCGGCGACCAGCACGTTTTCCATCTTCATCGCCTCGACGACGGCCAGCGTTTCGCCGGCTTTGACTTGCTGGCTGGGCGCCACATTGATGGAGACCACGAGCCCCGGCATGGGACAGAGCAGCACTTTCGAGGTATCGGCGGCGAGCTTGGCCGGCATCAGCGCGGCGAGTTCGGCGGCGCGCTTGCGGCGCACGATCGCCACCGTCTCCATCCCGCCTTCGCTGAGCCGCCAGCCGCCTGTGACCGGCGCGAGCTGGATGGTCACGCCGTCCATCCGCATCGCGCTCTCGCCCGGTTCCCAGTCGATCGGCCGCGCTTGCGCGTCAATTGCCTCGCCGTCCAGAGAGACCACGAAATCCTGAATCGGGCCGCCGCGGCGTTGCGCCTTCTTCAAGGCAGCGCTCAGCGCGGCCGAGGCGAAGCGCTGTTTCGCGGCGGTATCCAGAGGACGTCCGTGGAAACCGTCGGGATATTCCTCGGCGATGAACGCCGTCGTGATCCGGCCTTCGCGGAAGCGCGGATGGTGCATGATCGCGTTGAGAAACGCGATGTTGTGGCGGATGCCGTCGATGCGGAATTCGTCGAGCGCCCGCTCCATTGCCGCGATCGCCTCGGCGCGTTTCGGCGCGTGGGTGCAGAGCTTGGCGATCATCGGATCGTAGAACATCGAGATCTCGCCGCCTTCGTAGACGCCGGTGTCGTTGCGCACCGTGACGCTGTCGCGCGCGCCTTCGGCCGGCGGCCGGTAGCGCACCAGCCGCCCCGTCGAGGGCAGGAAGGCGCGATAGGGATCCTCGGCATAGACGCGCACCTCGATTGCACTGCCCTCGAGCTTCACGTCCTTCTGCGCTAAGGGCAGCTTCTCGCCGGCGGCCGAGCGGAGCATCAGTTCGACCAGATCGAGGCCCGTCGTCAGCTCCGTCACCGGGTGCTCGACCTGGAGCCGGGTGTTCATCTCGAGGAAATAGAAATTCTTGTCCTTGTCGACGATGAATTCGACCGTGCCGGCGCTGTCGTAATCCACCGCCTTGGCGAGCATCACCGCCTGTGCGCCCATGGCCTTGCGTGTCGCGGCGTCGAGAAGGGGCGACGGCGCCTCCTCGATGACTTTCTGGTTGCGGCGCTGGATCGAGCATTCGCGCTCGTTCAGATGGATGACGTTGCCGTGCTTGTCGCCCATCACCTGGATTTCGATGTGGCGAGGCTCGGTGACGAATTTCTCGATGAACAGCCGGTCGTCGCCGAAGCTCGCCTTGGCCTCGTTCTGCGAGGAGCGGATGGCCTGTTCGAGCTCGCTTTCCTTGTGGACGATGCGCAGGCCCTTGCCGCCGCCGCCGGCAGAGGCCTTGACCATGACCGGATAGCCGATATCGCTGGCGATCCTGCGCGCGTGCGCCGCGTCCTTGATCTCGCCGATGAAGCCCGGGACCGTGTTGACCTTGGCGGCGAGCGCGAGCTTCTTGGATTCGATCTTGTCGCCCATCGCCGCGATGGCGCGGACGTTCGGACCGATGAAGACGATGCCGGCGGCCGCCAGCGCCTCCGCGAACGCCTCGCGCTCGGAGAGGAAACCGTAACCCGGATGCACAGCCTCGGCCCCGCTATCGCGGCAGGCCTGCACGATGCGGTCGATCACGAGATAGGACTGCGCCGCGGGCGCCGGCCCGATCGCCACCGCCTCGTCCGCCATCTCGACATGCAGCGCGTCCCGGTCGGCGTCCGAATAGACCGCGACGGTGGCGATGCCCATGCGCCGCGCGGTTTTTACGATGCGGCAGGCAATCTCGCCGCGATTGGCAATGAGAATCTTGTTGAACACCGCCCACTAACCTCTTGATCCGAAAGACATGACGCGAGTCATCCCGGCCGCATCATGGCATAGGTGCCCCCGCCGGCAACCAGCATGGCCGCCGCGGCGGTGGCGAGCCGGCCGGCAAGCCTGCCACGGCTGATGACGGTTGCCAGCGCCAACTTCCCGGCGACGTCGGCGGCCAAGGCGACGAGCACCGCCAGGGTCGCGTTGCCGATACCTTCGCGCGCGACCATGCTGCCGGCGGAAACGGCGACGGCATCGCGCTCCACCACCCCCGCTATCGCCGCCAGGGAAAGCAGCCCGGCCTCACCGAAACGCGCGCTGAGCATCTTTACCGCCGCCATGACCGCCGAAAGGATAGCCGCGAAACGCAGGACCTCGAAGAAGTCGAAGGGGTTCTTGATCGCGATGCCTTTGGCCGGCGAGCGCCCGGCTCGCCGGCGATGGAGCAGGACGCCCACCAGGGCCGCAGCCAGGCAGGCTGCGGCGATGGGCACGCCCAGCCGGGCCAACAGTTCGGGTGCAACGACGACGGCAATGACCGTGACCCGGATATAAGAGACGATCCACGCCGCGATGATCCCGTTGGTCAGCGCATCGCCCGGAATGTCCGCGCTGCTCGCTTGCCGCGCATTCGCGTAGGTGACGGCGGCAGAACTGACCAGCCCACCCGCCGCCCCGGCGACGATCAGTCCTTGCGCCGGTCCTATCGCTTTCACGGCGACGTAGCCGGCGAAGGAGGCGGCGGCGATCAGCACCGTCATCAACCAGATCTGATGCGGATTGAACAGTTGCCAGGGATCGACGAAACGGTTCGGCAGGACCGGCAGGATCACGACCGACATGGCGAGCAGGAGGATGGCGGAGCGCAATTCGATCCAGGTGATGCGGGCCACGAAATCGTGCAGCCAGTGACGTGTCGCCAGGATCGCGGTGATGACGACGCCGGCAGCGCCCGCGACGATCGGCTGTCCCAGCACCGCATAGGTCCCGAGCGCGAAGGTCAGCAAGCCGGCCACGAGCTCCGTCGCAGAGACGTTGTTGCGCGCCGTGCTCTGGCGCCATTGGAACACGATGAACCCGGCGGCAAATCCCAGCGCGATCATGCCGAAAGCGAATGGACCGATCAGCGGATAAAGGGCGCCGCACAGACCTCCGAACAGCCCGACCAGGGCGAATGTCCGCACCCCCGCCGCGCGCGAGCCCGGCGCTCCCTGCCGTTCCTGCCAGCCGCGCTCGACGCCGACGAGGAAACCTACGGCCAGTGCGGTGGCCAGGCGTTGCAGCAACTCGATCGTCGTCAAGGATTGTCCCGTTTCGCCGCCAGACCTAGTGGAGCTCGATCGAACTCGATGTCCTTTTAGGCGGTATCGCCGACAGGGGGCAACCGGCACCGCAGTAGAAAGCTATTGCTCCCAGGCACCGATATCGATCGCACCGCCGAGAATGCGCTTTGTGCCAATGAATGCGCGCGGCCCGACGATGGCCGGCCCAAGATTGGTTCCGGCGTTCACCGCTGGCGACGAGGCGACCACATCGAAGTTCGTCGTGTCGGCGAATTGCGGGTCGGCGAACGACGAGTGTCCGTCGTTGCCGCTGCCGGAAACATAGCTTGCGAAAGTCTTGTAGCGCTGCTTCTGCCAGATGAAATTCGACGGACCCGCCGAGAAATACAGATTGTAATCGAGTGCCGCCGGACTGGGCGTCGATGTCGTGAAGTCGTTGACCAGCAATCCCTGAGCCCCGGCATAGACGATATTGTTGTCGAATACGTTGTTGGTGGCATTGAACTGGATCTGGAACTCGCCGCTGCCCGTATTTTTCGTGTCGTTGCCGTAGAGCGTGTTGCCGACGATCGTGCAGTGGTCAGTACCGCCCTTGCTCGCCTTATAGCCGCCGATGGAGATTCCGGCGCTGTTGCCGCCATAGACCAGATTGTTACGGGCGATGACATAGCTCGATGTCTTGCCCTTGTGCTCGCTGGCGAGTTCGATGCCGAGATCGACGGTGTGGATGCGGTTCTGGTCGATGACGATGTTGGTGCCGCCGTCCACATAGATGCCGTCCGCCGCGTATTGCTTGCCGTAATCGGGATTGCCGTAGGAGGTGATGTTGTAGACCGTGTTGCCGCGGATCACCCCGTCGCGCGCCTGGTCGTAGGCCGGATCGTTCGAAACATGCTCGAAGCCGATGGCGCCGATGCCGATATTGTCGTCGTCGTGGACGACGTTGCTCACCACGGCGAAGTTGGTGACGTTGCCATCGAGCGACAGGGTCTCGCTGCAGCCGGTATGATTGAAGGCGACCTCGTTGCCGCTGAGCGCCAGCCCGTCGATCGCCGCCGGCGCCTGCGTGCCGTAGACGGTAATGCCGAATGCGTCGGAGGCGCAGTTCGTCGGGTTGGCAGGCGCCGTGGTGGTGATGTCGTGGACGTAATTGCTGACGATCTGATCGCCCTCGCCGGCGCCGACGACAAAGATGCCGATCGGAACCTGCTTGTCGCTCGCGGTGGTGTAGTTGCGGACTTCGAAGCCTTCCACAATCACGTAGCTCACGTTCTGAAAGGTGAAGAGACCCCACATGTTCTGCGGGATGTCGAGGCCGGTACCATCGACGACGGCGGTCTCTCCGGGCGCGCTCTCGAACGCGATGTAGCCATTGGGGTTGCCGGACTTCGACAGCGTCACATGCTCGTTGTAGACGCCGCCATGCACCAGCACGATGTCGCCTGCGGCTGCGGTGTCGGCGGCATGCTGGATGGTGCGCCACGGTGCCCCAATGGAGCCATCATTGCCGTCGCTGCCGGATGTGGAGACATAATAGGTGCGGCCGCTCTGCGCCTGAGAGAGCAGCGTCACCGTGGCCGTGGCGGTCTGGCTCGGATCGGTCTTCGAGACCACACTGATCGTCGCCATCGCCGGCTTCGGCAAGGTGGCGGGGGCGGTGAACAGCCCCGTCTTGGAAATCGTCCCGGTCGCCGCCGTCCCACCAATGGCATTATTTACTTCCCAGGAAACACCGGGAGATGCGGTAAACTGCAACGTCTGGCCGGCGACAACCTGTGCGTAGCGCGGCGAGATCGTCACCGCGGCCCGTGCCGCTGCCGGCATCAGCAGCGATGCGAGCAGCAGCGCGCGGACGGCGGCGTTCATTTCTTCGCCGCCTTCATCTTCTCCCACGCGGCCTTGAATTCGCTCCCCGGTTTCCAGCCCGGCCAGACCTCGGAATTGGCCAAGGTGTCGCCGACGATATAGAGCGCGCGCACGTCTTCGACGGGGCCTCGCATGTCCCAATCGGCGCGCCATTCGTCCGAGGGCTGATGATAGTGGTGCTGGAGATAGTCGTCGCGGATCGCCATGCCGGCCCCCTTGCCGCCGTCGACCAGATCGACGCCGCCGCCGGGCGTGATCGCCGGGATGCCGTAGCGCGCGAAGCTGAAATGGTCGGAGCGGAAGAAGGCGCCCTTCTCCGGCTCGGGATCGGGCGAGATCGTGCGGTTCTCGGTCTTGAGCGCGTCGGCCAGATAATCCTCGAGGTCCGACTGGCCGTTGCCGGGCAGCGCCATGTCATGCGCCGGACCCTTGGGCCCGTCGGCGTCGGTGTTGAGCAGGCCGACGATGTGCTTGCGCGGCCAGAGCGGATGCTCGGCGAAATACTCCGAGCCCAGCAGCCCCTGCTCTTCCAGCGTCCAGAACAGGAACCCTACCGAGCGCTGCGGACGCTTTTCATGCGCAAACTTTTCGGCGATCTCCATCACCATGGAGTCGCCCATGCCGTTGTCGACGGCGCCGTTGAAGATCTTGTCCGGTCCCGGCACCGACTCCTTGCGCCCGAAATGATCCCAATGCGCGGAATAGAGCACCACGTCGTTCGGGTGTTTGTATCCCTTGATGACGCCGGCGACATTATGCGTCATCAAATGCTTGAGGTCGGAATGGGCATCGACGCTCAAGCTTTCGCCCTGCATCGGCACCGCCTTGAAGCCGCGCTGGTTGGCCGCCGCCTTCTCCTTCTCGTAGTCGAGGCCGGCGCGCTTGAACAATTCCTTCGCCGTATCGAGCGCGATCCAGCCCTCGATCGGCGGCATCGACTTGTCCTTGTCCTTGGCGTCGAGCCAGAATTTCTTGCCGGAGTTCGAATTGCGCACCACCTGATAGCCATAGGCCGCGGGGATGGTCTCGTGCACGATGATCGCCGCCGCCGCGCCCTGCCGCGCCGCCTCTTCGTATTTGTAGGTCCAGCGGCCGTAATAGGTCATCGCCTTGCCCTTGAAGAAATTGGGATCGGGGCTGGCGTCCTCATTACCCGGATCGTTGATCAGGATGACGACGGTCTTGCCCTTGACGTCGACGCCGGCATAGTCGTTCCACCCGTATTCCGGTGCCACCACGCCGTATCCCACGAACACCAGCGGCGCCTTGTCGACCTTGACCTCGTTGGAAGCGAATTGCGGCGTCCAGTAGGTGACTTCGTCAGGAAATTTCGGCGCCATCGCGCCTTGCGCCGTATCAAAGGTGAGATGCGACACCGCGCCGTCGAGCGTGATCGCTACCGCCGGCACGTTCTGGAAATAGGAGCCGTGATTGGCCGGCTTGACGCCGACTCGCCTCAGCTCGTCCGCGATCCACTGCGTCACCGCCTCGCCGTTCCTGGTGCCCGGCCCGCGGCCCTCGAAAGCGTCGTCGGCGACCGCCTTGTCCCGCGCCGAAATGTCGGCACCGGAGATATCAGGGCTGGTTGTCGGATGGCCCGGATAGGCGGCCAACGCCGCTGTCGCGAACAGGCAAAGGAACAGTGAACCGGTGGGAAGCAGCCGCATGTGGGGGGACCTGTGGACGTTGAGGCGGGGCGCATCCTATGCCATGAGCGGTACGGTGCAACCGGCGGAGCTCAGGATGTTTCAGTACTACACGGCCCCCGAGGCCAAAGCCGCCGGACTGCCCTTCAGCCTCGCGGTCCGCGTCGGAGACGTGCTCTATCTCTCCGGCTGCCTCGGCAATGTCCCCGGAACGATGGAACTGGTGAAGGACGGCATCGAGGCCGAGACGCGCCAGACCATGGCCAACATCGAGCGGGTGCTGAAGGCGAACGGTCTGGGCTTCGAAGACGTCTTCAAATGCACGGTGATGCTGGCCGACATCAAGCAATGGGGCGCGTTCAACAAGGTCTATCTTGAATATTTCAGCGGCCCGAACCTGCCCACCCGCTCCGCCTTCGGCGCCAACGGCCTGGCACTGGGCGCGGCGGTGGAGGTGGAGGCATGGGCGTACGTGGGGAGCAAAGCGTGAGCTCTCGGCTCACATGCCCTAACTGGGGCACGATATCTCTCAAACAGCTTGTTTTCGATGCGCGAGCGAAATGGTAGACTTCTGGCCCGTACGCTAGCGGGGGTTGTCATGCACTCCAGCCGATTGGCCCTTGGTTTGGTCCTCTGCCTCGTCGTCCGGCCGCTGTCCGCTGCGAATGCGTTCACGGTGCTGCATTCCTTCGACGGCGCCGATGGAGATGGCTCCTTCGCAACGCCGGTATTCGATGCCGCCGGAAACATGTACGGCACCACCGAACTTGGCGGGGCCGGTTTCGGAACCGTATTCAAGCTCGCGCCCGACGGGACCTTTTCCACGCTCTATGCATTCCAGGGCGGCGAAGACGGTACAGGGCCCACCGGATCGCTGGTCGTCGATGGCGCAGGCAACATCTACGGCACCACGTCGGGCGGCGGAAATTTGTGCACCGCCATCAACAAGAGCGGTTGCGGAACGGTCTACAAGATCGCGCCCGACGGAAGCGAAACCGTCCTCCATGCATTCACCGGCGGTGCGGATGGATACGCCCCCACCGGGGGCGTCGTCGCCGATGGCGCCGGCAATCTTTACGGCAACACGCTATTTGGCGGCGCGACAGCCTGCGGCGAAGGTTGCGGGACGATCTACCGCATCGCACCAGATGGCACGGAAACGATCCTCCATACCTTCACCGGCAGCGCGGATGACGGTGCGTACCCGTTGGGCACGCTGCTGATCGACAGGAAGGGCAATATCTACGGCACGACATCGAAAGGCGGATCGGCGCAGGACTATGGAACGGTATTCGGATTGTCCAAGAACGGCGCCGAAAAAATTCTGTATGTCTTTCAGGGCGGAAGCGACGGCGAATATCCCGAAGCTGGTCTGGTCAGGGATCGGACTGGAAATCTGTTCGGAACGACGGCGTCAGGCGGATCGTACCAGGGCGGAACCGCGTTCAAGCTCGCTCCGGACGGAACGGAAACCATTCTTCATTCCTTTTCCACGCTCGACTCCGATATGCCGTTGCCCGGCGGCGGCGCATTGGTGCTGGACGGGCATGGCAACCTCTTCGGCACATGCGTCGGCACGCACTCCGGCAGCCGCGGGATTGTCTTCGAACTCTTGCCCGGCGGCACGGAACAAGTGCTGCACGTCTTCAGCAAGGCTAAAGGACACGATCCCGCCGGCGGCCTGACCGCGAGGAACGGCAGGTTGTTCGGCACCACACTTCAGGGCGGCCCGTCCAACATGGGCGTGGTGTACGCTCTGCACGAGTGATGGGGCGCGTTCAACAAGGTCTATCTCGAAACCTTCAAGGGCCCGAACCTGCCCACCCGCTCCGCCTTCGGCGCCAACGGCCTGGCACTGGGCGCGGCGGTGGAGGTGGAAGCATGGGCACGGTGCGGGAAGAAGTGAGTCACTTCTCACCTCCCCCTTGCGGGGAGGTCGAAGCGCGAAGCGCTTCGGGTGGGGGTAAAGCAGCGATGCGTGCGATAGCATCAACGACGCGCGGCAGTTCTTGAAAGATTTCCCAATTGCCAAAACGAATGACGCGATATCCGCGCGAATTGAGATAAGCGGTTCGTTGTTCGTCGTATTCAACGGCACCTGCCGCGCCATGCTGCGACCCATCAAGTTCGACAACAAGTCTGCGTGAATGACAAACGAAATCGACGATATACCGGCCGAACGGCGCTTGCCGCCGAAAGTGCATTCCCCCGCGCTTGAAGGCGCGCAGTTCTGCCCACAAAATCCGCTCGGCATCCGTCGCGTTTTCTCGCAATAGTCTTGCAAGCTTGTCGGCCATCACCCACACCGGGCTCGCTGCGCTCGCCGACCTCCCCGCAAGGGGGAGGTAAAATGGAGCGCGCTGAACAAGTCTATCTCCTGTTACTCTTGCGCTAGCTTTACACCTGCATCGCCTTCGGCGTCATTTGCCTGTTGCACTGCGTGACTATTTCGCGTGCACCTCAGTTGGCAACGACAGTGCAGCTGTCACGGCAAACCAAGCCACTATGAAGATGGTCACCGACAGAAATCCCGCCATTGCAGTGAAAAGTGTAAAGAAACCGCGAGGCCAACTGTCACCTGCTACGCCGTCGTCTCTTGCAATATTGACCGACATCCGGCGCCGCCACCAAAGCGTGATCGGAAAAAGAAGTCCAAGAACAACCAGATCCAAAGCAACGACGGCCACAAATTTGTTTAGATACCCGAGAATCGTGGGGCCAAGAGACCGAACTACGTCGTATTTTGCAAAAACTCCTCCAATGAAAAGTACGAACAGCCCGGCCACTCCAGAAATCCAAAATCGCAAATAGGTCAGTATGTCCGGAATGAATGACACCTCCATTTCCAGTTTTCTCTTGTCCAGCGCGGAATAAGTCATATCTCACCCCCTCTACATCTGGTGGGATTTTAAAACCAAATATATCATAGATTGCAAGCGCGCTAAAGCGGTATATTGTCGTGCTTCTTCCAGATCTCCGTCACCTTCTTGTTCTTCAGCATGCGCAGCGCGCGGCAGACGCGCCAGCGGGTGGAGTGGGGGCGGATGACGTCGTCGATATAGCCGCGTGAGGCCGCGATGAAGGGGTTCAGGAAGCGGTCCTCGTATTCCCTGGTGCGGGCGGCGATGGCGTCGGGATCGCCGCGTTCTCCGCGGAAGATGATCTCCACCGCCCCTTTCGCGCCCATCACCGCGATCTGCGCGCTCGGCCAAGCGTAGTTCACGTCGGCGCGCATGTGCTTGGACGCCATCACGTCATAGGCGCCGCCATAGGCCTTGCGCGTGATCACCGTCACCTTCGGCGTCGTCGCCTCCGCATAGGCGAAGAGAAGCTTGGCGCCGTGCTTGATGATGCCGCCATGCTCCTGCGCCACGCCGGGCAGAAATCCCGGCACGTCGACGAAGGTGACGATCGGGATGTTGAAGCAGTCGCAAAAACGGACGAAGCGCGCGGCTTTGCGGCTGGCGTCGCTGTCGAGAACGCCGGCCAGCACCATGGGCTGGTTGGCGACGAAGCCGACCGTGGCGCCCTCCAGCCGTCCGAAGCCGGTGACGATGTTGCGCGCGAAGGCTTCGCCGATCTCGAAGAAATCGCCCTCGTCCACGACCTTCAGGATCAGTTCCTTGATGTCGTAGGGCTTGTTCGGGTTCTCCGGCACCAAGGTGTCCAGCGACATCTCGGGGCGGTGCGGATCGTCGCTCGTTTGCCGGCGCGGCACGCCGTCGCGATTGCTCAGGGGCAGGAAATCGAACATCCGCCGCAACTCTTCCAGGCAGATCACGTCGTTGTCATAGGCGTTGTCGGCGACCGCGGATTTGGTGGTATGCACCTTGGCGCCGCCGAGATCCTCCGGCGTGACGTCCTCCTGCGTCACCGTCTTCACCACGTCGGGACCGGTGATGAACATGTAGGAGGTGTCGCGCACCATGAAGATGAAGTCGGTCATCGCCGGCGAATAGACGTCGTCGCCCGCGTAGGGGCCCATGATGGCGCTGATCTGCGGCACCACGCCCGACGCCAGCACGTTGCCCTTGAACACCTCGCCATAGCCCGCGAGGCTCGACACGCCCTCCTGGATGCGCGCGCCGCCGGCGTCGAGCAGGCCGATGATCGGCGCGCCGT
>JAFARO010000006.1 GCA_019245415.1 Alphaproteobacteria bacterium
GGTAAACACCACTTCGAAATGCGAGGCGCCTTCCGAGAAGGAGACATTGACGGCGCGGGCATCGGCCTGGGGGCTGAAGCCATAAGTGATCATGCGCCGGTCGGTGATGCGCCCCACCATGGCCTGCACCTCCGGATGATCGGTGCACAACACGGCGAAACCGTAGAACGGCACGTTTTCAACAAAGCGCTGGAAGGCGTCGCGCATGTTCTCAAAGGTGCCGTAGAAATCCAGATGGTCGGGGTCTTCATTGGTCACCACCGCCACGGTGGCGGGCAGGCGCAGGAAGGTGCCGTCGGATTCATCGGCCTCCACCACCACCCATTCACCGGCGCCCAGCCGCGCATTGGTCCCATAGGCATTGATGATGCCGCCATTGACCACCGTGGGGTCTAGCCCGCCGGCATCTAGGAGCGAGGCGACCAGCGTGGTAGTGGTGGTCTTGCCATTGGTGCCGGCGATAGCGATGCACGAGCGCAGGCGCATAATCTCCGCCAGCATCTCGGCACGGCGCACCAGCGGCAGAGCCAGGCGGCGGGCCTCGTCGAATTCCACATTGCCGGGCTTCACCGCAGACGAATACACGACCGCGTGGGCATCTTTCAGGTTTTCGGCCCTGTGGCCTACCGCTACCTCAATTCCCATGGCGCGCAGGCGCTTTACATTGGCATTGTCGGCACTGTCGCTGCCCTGAACCTTGTAGCCCAGGTTGTGCATGATCTCGGCAATGCCGCTCATGCCGATGCCGCCGATGCCGATGAAATGGATGGCGCCGATGTCGAGCGGTACGCGCGTGTGGACCGGTTTCATGCGGACCGCCTCGTACAGGATCTCGCGAGGTCTTCGGCGATGTCGGCGAGGCGCTCCACCGCGTCGAGCCTTGCCAGCGCATGCGCGTTCGCCGCGCGGCGCGCAAGGCCGGCGCCGTCCGAAAAGGCGCGCTCGATCATGCCGGCGAGCTTTTCGGGCGTCAGGGTTCGTTGCGAGGCGCACCAACCGGCATCGGCATTGGCGAGAATTTCGGCATTGGGCGTCTGGTTGTCGTCCAGAGCATGGGGCAAAGGAATGAGGATCGCCGGCCGCCCGATGGCCATCAACTCGCTCACAGTCCCCGCGCCGGCACGCGCGATCACGAGTTGCGACCACGCAAGGCGCGCCGGCATGTCGTGATAGAAGCTCGCCAACTCCGCCTTCACTTGTGCGTCGGCATAGGCGGCGCGGACTTGTGCGATATCTTCCGGCCGGCACTGCTGAACGATGTCCAGTCGCGACCGCATCGCCGGCGGCAGCAACGCCACCGCGGCCGGTACCAATTCGCTCAGCGCGCGCGCGCCCTGACTGCCGCCGAAGACCAGCAAACGCAGCGGACCGCTTTGCACCGGCGGCTCATAGGAGCGCCCCGCGAGCGCGATCACTTCGGGCCGCAAGGGATTGCCGGTGAGTGCGATCTTTGAGCGGTCCTTGGGCGCAAAACGCGCGATTGGAAACGCCGCCGCCACCACGCGGACCTTGTTCATCACGGCGCGGTTGGCCCGGCCGGTGACGGCATTCTGTTCGAGGACGGCGCTCGGGTAGCGCCCAAGCCAGGCGGCGATCATCACCGGCAGGCTGGGATATCCTCCGAAACCGATCACGGCGCGCGCCTTCACGCGCATCAGCTTCGCCCGCGCCTGCAGGATGCCGGCGAGGATTTCGAACGGCGCGGCGAGCAGTCCCAGGACCGAGCGGTCGGAGAACGCGGCCGACGACACCGTCTCGACCGCCGCGCCCGGGAAGGCGGTTGTGTAATGGGAGCCGCGGCGGTCGGTCATCACCACGATGGTCTTTCCGCGGCGGACGAGTTCCGCCGCCAGCGCCTGGGCCGGAAAGAGATGGCCGCCGGTGCCGCCGGCGCTGAGCACGATGGTAGTCATGTGCGCGCCGCCATGCTCTGGCCGAACCAAGACCGTTCGCGGCGCTCCAGCGTCGGCCGCTGACGCGTCACGGCGAGCGCGAAGCCCATCGTCAGGGCGACCGCGAACAGCGATGAGCCGCCATAGGAGATGAACGGCAGCGTCATGCCCTTGGCGGGCAGAAGGCTCACCGCCACGCCCATGTTGATGAACGCTTGCAAAGCCGTGACCATGGCGAGCCCCGCACCAGCCAACTGGGCGAACGGCTCGCGCGCATTGGCCGAGCGCAGCATGATGCGCACCGTCAGGATGCAGAACAGCAGCGCGACGACGCCGCAAAGCGCCAGTCCGAATTCCTCGCCGGCGACCGCATAGATATAGTCGGAATGCGCGTCGGGAATGCGATACTTGATCGTGCCCGCGCCGGGTCCGACGCCGGTCAACCCGCCATGGGCGAAAGCCTTGAGCGCCAACCCCGCCTGATAGCCCGTCTCTTTCGAACTCAGGAATTGCTCGATGCGGTGGCGCACATGCGGGAACAGCGCATAGGCGATGCCGCCCAGCGCCAATCCGGCGCCGCCCAGAGCCCCCATCCAATAAAGCGAGATGCCGGTAAAGAAGAGCAGCGCGCCCCACAAGGCGAGCAGCAGCGCCGTTTGGCCGACATCGGGCTGCAACATCAAAACGACGAGCGCCGGCACGATCATGATCAGGGTGATCATCGGCTTGGGGAGCACCATGGACGTTCTGTCAGCCAGGATCGCCGCGCCCAGTACCGCGAATCCGGGCTTGAGGAACTCGGAAGGCTGCACCGTCATCCAGCCCAGATCGATCCAGCGCTTGGCGCCCAGGACTTCGCTGCCGGCGAAAAGCACGAAGAACGAGCCGATCAGGCCGAGCCCGAACGTCACCGCGGCGACGATCTTGAGCTGGTGCAGCGAGAGCAGCGAGGCGACGCCCAGAATCATCGCCGCGATGCCCGCAAACGCAACCTGCTTGACCGCGTAACGGAAGTCGCCGGGCGTCAAGGGACCGCCGGTCGCGGCGGGGCTGGCGGCAAAGGCCAGCATCAGTCCGATCGCGATCAGCGCCAGCATGGCAAGCAGCGCGACGCGATCTACCGTCCACCACCATGCGGAGAAGCTCGAACGGTCGGTGCGCGACAGGCTCACGAGGCCTCCTTCATCGCAAGCCTTGCGACGGCAGCACGGAACGCGTCGCCGCGCTGCTCGAAGTCGTTGAACTGATCGAAGGAGGCGCAGGCCGGCGACAGGAGCACGACGGGCGATCCGGCCTCGCTGCGCGCGGCATCGGCGAGCGCCTGCGCCACCGCGGTCTCCAGCGTGCCCGACATCTCGAACGGGACCTGTCCCTCCAGCGTTCGCGAAAAATCGGATGCGGCCTCGCCGATCAGATAGGCTTTGCGGATACGCGGCCAAAGGCGTCTCAGGGATTCGATGCCGCCTTGCTTGGCGCGCCCCCCCGCGATCCAGAAAATGTCGTCAAAGCAGAGAAGCGCGCGCTCCGCAGCATCGGCATTGGTCGCTTTCGAGTCGTTGACGAATCGCACCTTGCCGATGCGACCCACGTCTTCGATGCGGTGCGCCAGCCCGGGAAAGTCCAGCAAGGCGCCAGCCAGCGCGCGCCCGTCGCGGGCCCAAGGCTTCGCCGCCGCATAGGCCAGTGCCGCATTCTGCCAATTGTGCGCACCGCGAAGGTGCGCGGCATCGTTGAGGTCGCAGATCCGGTCGGCGCGCCCGCCTTGGCTGTCATGCAGCACGCCGTCGAGCACGAAGACGCCGCGGCCCAGCACCTTGCCGACGGAGACGGGAACCGCGCTCTTTCCCGCTGCCGACAGCCGGGTGAACAGCTCCGCGCTGCGCGAATCGTCGATGCCGATCGCAGCGGTGACGGACTGTTCGATCAAGCGCCCTTTCAATGTGGCATAGGCGTCGAGCGAGCCGTGGCGCTCGATGTGATCGGGCGTGATATTGGTCAGCACGCCCATCGCGGGCTTCAGACCGGGTGAAAGATCGATCTGATAGGAGGAAACCTCCAGCACATAGACCGTCCGCGCCGCGGGCGGCGCCAGTTCGAGCGCGGGCTTGCCGATGTTACCGCCGATCTCGGCTTTGTGGCCGAGAGCCTCGAGGACATGGCCGATCAGCGCCGTTGTTGTCGATTTGCCGTTGGTTCCGGTGACGGCGATCACGGGCGCGTGGGCGCCGATCTCGCGAGCGAACAACTCCATATCACCGAAGACGGGCACCTTGGCGGCGGCTGCGCGCGCCACCACCGCGTGCGGCGCAGGATGGGTGAGCGGCACGCCGGGACTAAGCACCAATGCCTTGATCCGCTCCCAGGGCCATTCGCTGAACGAAGCGACATGCGCGCCCGCAGCTTCGGCGGCGGCGAAGGCGCTTTCCTTGTCGTCTCCCGCATAGACCCGCGCGCCGCCATCCTTCAGCGCACGGATCGCGGCCAGCCCGGAGCGTGCCAGCCCGAACACCGCGACGTCCTGATGCGCGAAGGAGCGGACCGCGATCATCCCTACCTCAGCTTCAAGGTGGAAAGGCCGACCAGCGCGAGCACCACCGCGACGATCCAGAAGCGGATGACGATGGTGGGCTCCTTCCAGCCGAGCTGCTCGAAGTGATGGTGGATTGGCGCCATCCTGAAGACGCGTCGGCCGGTGAGCTTGAAGGAGAGCACCTGTACGATCACCGACACGGTCTCGAGCACGAAGAGGCCGCCCACGATCGCAAGCACGATCTCGTGCTTGACGGCGACCGCCACCGCGCCAAGCGCCCCGCCCAGGGGGAGCGAGCCCGTGTCGCCCATGAAGACCATCGCCGGCGGCGCATTGTACCAGAGAAAGCCCAGGCCGGCGCCGACCAGCGCCGCGAGGAACACGGTCAGCTCGCCGGTACCGGCGATGTAGTGCAGCTCGAGATAGTTGGCGAACTTCACATTGCCGACGAGATACGCGATCAAAAGGAAGGTTGCCGCCGCGATCATCACCGGCACGATCGCAAGTCCGTCGAGTCCGTCGGTGAAGTTGACCGCATTGGCCGCGCCAGCGATGACGATGCCGCCGATGACGATGAAGAATAAGCCGAAAGGAACGAGCATGCTCTTGAAGAAGGGGACGGCGAGCATGTTTTGGAGCTCCGGCGTTTCCTGGCGCATCAGCAGCCAGGTCGCGATGAACGCCACACCGAACTCGATGCCGAGCCTGAGCCAGCCATTCACCCCACCGCTCGAGCGGCGGGTGATCTTCAGATAATCGTCGGCGAAGCCCAGCAGACCGTAGCTCAAGGTCACCAGCAGCACGATCCAGACATAGATGTCGGCCAGGTCGGCCCAGAACAGCGTCGAGACCACCGCCGGCAGGAGGATCAGCATGCCGCCCATGGTGGGCGTGCCCTGCTTTTCCAGGATGTGGCGTTGCGGGCCGTCGCTGCGGATCGGCTGTCCCTTGCCCTGACGCAATTTGAGCCAGGCGATCAGCCGCGGCCCGATGACAAAAGCGACCAGCAGCGAGGTGAGCACCGCGCCGCCGCCCCGGAAGGACAGGTACTTGAACAGACGCAGGAACGCGTACTGATCCGCATGCGGCAGAAGCGAGAGGAACTGGAACATCTAGCCCCTCACCTTCAGCGCGTCGATCGCGGCGGAGAGCTTCATGCCGTTCGAGCCTTTCACCAGAACCACGTCGCCGTCGCGCAATTCGCGCATCAAGAGGGGAATCAACTCGCCTGCGCTCAGCGCATGGCCGCCCCGGCGCGACGCGGGAAGCTTGTCCCAGAGCGCGCGCATGTTCGGTCCGCAGAGAAACACGAGGTCGGCGCGCGCGGCCTCGATCGGAGCGGCAAGGCTTGCGTGGTGGGAAGCCGCATCCGCGCCCATCTCCAGCATGTCGCCCAGGACGGCGATGCGCCGTCCCTTGGCCTCGCCGAGCAATGCGAGCGCCGCCGCCATCGAGGCGGGATTGGCATTGTAGCTTTCGTCGATGACCTCGATTCCGCCGGCGCTGAAGCGCGCGCCGCGTCCCTTGAGGGGACCGAAGGATTTGAGCGCCGCCGCCGCGTTGAGGACATCTCCCTCCAGAACCGCGACCGCGAGCAGGGCCGCAAGCGCATTGACAGCGATGTGGCGCCCAGGTGCGCCCAGAACGAACTCGACCGGCGTGCCAAAAACCTCCGCGCCGATCCGCGCGCCCGCGTCGATCGCGTCATAAGATGACAAGCGGGCGTCGCAATCGGGTCCTGATCCAAAGCGTAAGACGCGGCCCGCATGAATCTGCCGCGCGCGTTGCGCCAAGCGCTCGCCATACGGACTGTCGGCTGGGATGAGCGCAGCGCCGCCGGCCTCGAGGCCTTCGAAGATTTCCGATTTCGCGTCGGCGATGGCTTCGCAGCTGCCGAAGAACGCAAGATGCGCGGGCGCGATGGTCGTCACCAGGGCAACCTGCGGCCGCACCATGCCGACAAGCGCTCGGATCTCGCCGAAGTGGTTCATGCCGATCTCGAGGACCGCGTAGCGCGCCTCGGCCGGCATCGAGGCGAGGCTCAAAGGCACGCCCCAGTGGTTGTTGAAGGAGGCGGCCGAACAATGCGTGCTGCCGAGGGCGCCCAGCGCGATGCGCAGGATTTCCTTGGTCGTCGTCTTGCCGGCGCTGCCGGTGACGGCGACGATTTTCGCGTTCGAGCGCACCCGCGCCGCGCGCGCGAGATCTTCGAGCCCCCTCAGCGTGTTGGCCACCGTCAGCAGCGGACCATTGCTCTCCAGCATTCGCGAAACCATTGCGGCAGAGGCGCCCGCAGCAAAGGCCGCCGGCACGAAATCATGACCGTCGCGGGCGTCCTTGAGCGCCACGAACAGATCGCCGCGCACCAAGGTGCGGGTGTCGATGGAAATCCCGCTCGCGCCGAAAGCCGCGCTGGCATGGCCCAGCGTCGCGGCCTGCGCATCGGCGCTGGTCCAGAGCGCGCTCATGCGGCACTCCATGCGACCGCTTCGGCGCGATCGGAGAAAGGCCGAGTCTCGTTGCCGATGGTCTGTCCGCTCTCGTGTCCCTTGCCCGCAATAACCAGCACGTCATTGGCGTCCAGACCGTCGATGCTGGCGCGGATCGCGTCGCGCCTCGAGCCGATCTCCCGCGCGTGCGGACAGCCGGCCAAGATCGCACGCCGAATGGCTGCCGGGTCCTCGCTGCGCGGATTGTCGTCGGTCACGATGATCCGGTCGGCAAGGCGCGCGGCAACCGCGCCCATCATCGGCCGCTTGCCGGCATCGCGATCGCCGCCGCAACCGAAGACGACATGCAGCCTGCCTTCCGTATGCGGACGGATGGCGGTCAAGACCGTCTCCAACGCATCGGGCGTATGGGCGTAGTCGACATAGACCGTGCCGCCGGACGCCGCTTTCGCGACGCGTTCCAGGCGGCCCGGCGCGCCTTTCAACGACGGCAATGCCGCGAATACGCGGCGCGGCTCCGCACCCAGGCCGATGGCGAGACCCGCCGCGACCAGCGCGTTCGAGGCCTGGAAGTTGCCGACCAGCGGGAGATCGATGGCGTAGCCGCGACCCTTGTGAGCCACGGACAGCCGCTGCCCCTCCTGATGCGGCACAGCCTCGAGCAGCGCGATGTCGCTGCCCGCATAACCCACGCGGACAATCTCGAGACCCCGCGCGCGCGCGGCGTCCAGGAAACGTCCGGAGTGCTCGGCCGCGACATTGATCACCGCGACACCGCCCTCGCGGACGATCTCCTGGAACAGGCGGAGCTTTGCAGCGAGGTAGTTCTCGAAGCTCGAATGGTAATCCAGATGGTCGCGGGTGATATTGGTGAACGCGACCGCAGACACCGCGACGCCGTCCAGACGGTGCTGGTCCAGGCCATGGCTCGAGGCCTCGATGGCCAGGTGCTCGATGCCTTGCCGCTTCAGCTCGGCCAGCATCTCATGCAGCACGATCGGATCGGGCGTGGTCTGCGCAAGCGGCACCTCGCCGTTGGCCGTCACCAAGCCGACGGTGCCCATGCTGGCGGCGGCGTGGCCGAGCGCCTGCCAGATCTGCCGCAGGAAGACCGCGACCGAAGTCTTGCCGTTGGTTCCCGTCACGGCGGCGACTGTCTTGGGCTGGGCCCCGAAGAAGGCCGCGGCCTGCTTCGCCAGGGCGGCGCGCGGATTGTCTGCCGCGATGAAGCGCACGCCCAGCGCTTCCGCCTCTGCCTGAAGTTCCGGTCTTCCAAGGACGGCCACCGCACCGCGCGCCGCCGCATCGGCGAGGAAGCTCGCGCCGTCGCGGCGGCTGCCCGCGAGCGCGGCGAAGAGATAGCCTGGCCTGACCGCGCGGCTGTCGCTCGCGATGCCGGAGAACTCCTTGGACGCCTTCATGGCGTTCTGATCCACCACCTTCAACGCCAACAGGCTGGCGCGCGATTGTGTTGCCATTATGGGCCGCCTGTCGCAACGACGATCGGCGTGGCGAGCTTGGGCACGTCGAGGATCGGCGCGATGCGTGCGATCACCCGGCCCGCAAGAGGAGCCGCCGTATAGCCGGCCAGCGCAAAGCCGAATGTCTCCCTCGTGCCATGCGGCTCGTCCAGCACAACGAAGACCAGATAGCGCGGATCGTGCACCGGGAACACCGCGCAAAACGAGGTTACCAGCTTGTGCTCGTAGCCGCGGCCGTGCTCGCGCGCCTTCTGTGCCGAGCCGGTCTTGCCGCCGACGTCGTAGCCGGGCACATCCGCCTTCTTGCCGGTGCCGTTGGTGACCACATAGCGCAGAAGCTCGCGCATCTTCAGGCTGGTCTCCGGCTTGATCAGCTGTTCGCCCCGGCTGTCGTCAGGGTGCTTGAAGAAGGTCGGCACGATCCGGCGTCCGCCGTTGACCACCGAGGCCGCCGCGGCGGCAAAGGCCAGCGGACTGACGGAGATGCCATGGCCGAAGCTGACCGTGGCGGTCTCGACCTCGCCCCAATGGCTGGGAAATTGCGGCCGCCGCGCCTCCGGAAGCTCGGTGTGGAGCGCATGGAGCAGTCCCATCCGATCGAGAAATTCGCGCTGGCGGGCCGGACCGGAACGCAGCGCAATCTGCGTCGTGCCGATATTCGAGGACAACGCCAGGATGTCGCGCGCGGCCAGAGTGGCGGGCATATGCTCCGCCTCGTGAATGGTGAAGCGGCCGATCGGGAAGCCGTTGCCGATGCGAAAGACTTCGTCCGGCCGCATCGTCCGGTCTTCGGTAGCGAGCGTGAACGAGAAGATCTTGAACACCGAGCCGAGCTCGTAGACGTCCTGGCCCATGATGTCGCGCGTGCTGTCGCCGGACGACAGGGCGCGGGCATTCGGATCGAAGCCGGGCGAGGACACCAAGGCCAGGATTTCACCCGTGCGCACGTCCAGCACCAAGCCGCCCGCCTGCTTGGCCCCGAACTCGGCGCGGCTGGCCTCCACCTCATGGGCGAGGATGTATTGCACCCGCATGTCGAGGGCGAGCGCGACGCTTTCGCCGGCGGGCGCGTCGCTCAACTTGTTGTCCAGGCCGAGCTCGAGCCCCGAAAGCCCGACCAGCGTGCCGTCGTCGTCGAGCCCGGTCACCCCCAAGACCTGCGCCGTCGTCCGGCCTTGCGGATAATAGCGACGGAAGCCGGGCTGGAATTCGAGACCTGGAAGACCGGCGCGCATGACGCGCTCCTGGGCATCGGGGGTCAGGCCGCGGGCGACGAAGACATAGGGTTTGTTTTCGTCGAAGAATTTTTCGAGCCGCCCCGCATCGGCGCCGGTGGCTGCGGCGAGCGCGCCTGCCGCCGCATGCTTGTCGTCGAAGGCGTGAGGCTTTGCGTAGAGATCCTCGACCGGAATGTCGCGCGCCAGCAGGGATCCGTTGCGATCCACGAGATCCGCGCGTGGCTGGCTCGCGAAGACCGCGCCATGCTTTTGCTCCGGCGCGTGAAACAGCGCCACATCGACCAGGCGCACTCCCACCAGGGCGAAGGCCGCGACCGAGATCAGCGCGCCGACGAGAATTCGCCCTTGCAGGATCGTGGGGGCGTCGATCATCTCACTGGGCCGGCGCCTCGGCATTGGCATTGCGGACCGGTGACGAACTGAGCGGCGACTCGTCGCCGTTTCTTGGAAGCTCTTGAACCGAAGCAAGCTGGGCGCTCGAGCGGTTGTCGAGAGCGAGCTTGCTTTGGGCGAGCGTGGCGATGCGTTCCGGATTGGCGACATGCTCCCATTCGGTTTGCAGCACGCTGATGCGTTCCTGCTCATGGGCGATGTCGCGAGACGCCTGCGTCAGGGCCACATGCGCCAGGCGCGTGCGCTCCGAGACATCGTAGAGCGCCAGGATCGAAAGCCCCATCGCGGCGACGAAGGCGAAATTGAGAATACGGACCATGGTCAAGCTCCGACTTCGGCGCGAAGGCGTTCTGCCGCGCGCAGCCGCGCCGAGCGCGCACGCGGATTGCGTTCGATTTCGAGCGCGGACGGCGTTCGCGGCCGCGCGGCGATCAGCCGGTAGGGCGCCGAGGCCCGCGAGCGCGCTTGCGGCGCATGGCGGGACGGCCGCGCCGCCGCTGCGCTGCGCCCGACCAGGAAGCGCTTGACGATGCGATCCTCCAGCGAATGGAAGGAGACGACGACGAGCCGGCCGTGGTGCGCGAGGGTGCGCGTCGCCGCTTCGAGGCCGCGCTCGAGTTCGCCCAGCTCGTCATTCACGTGGATCCGCAGCGCCTGGAAGGTGCGGGTCGCCGGGTGGACGGCGAAGCGCCTGGCGGCGGGACCCAGCGCCCGCTCCACGATGGCCGCCAGTTCCGCCGTTCGCGTCACCGGCCGCGCGGCGACGATCGCGCGCGCGATGCTGCGCGCCTTGCGCTCCTCGCCGTAGCGATAGAGCACATCGGCGATCGCGGTTTCCTCGGCGCGGTTGACGAAGTCGCCGGCGCTCTCGCCGTCGATGCCCATGCGCATGTCGAGCGGGCCGTCGGCGCGGAATGAAAACCCGCGCTCGGCCTCGTCGAATTGGAAGGACGAGACGCCGAGGTCGAGCACGACGCCGTCGACGGGCTCGTCGACGATGCTGTCCATCGCGGAGAAACGGCCGAGGATCAGCGTTAGCCGTCCGGCGAAGCGTTCCTTGAGCGCCGCCCCGCGCGCGATTGCATCCGGATCGCGATCGATGGCGAAGACCTGACAGCGCGCGGCTTCGAGAATGGCTTTCGCATAGCCGCCGCCGCCGAAGGTGCCGTCGACGTAGCGGCCGCCGTCGCGCGGCGCGAGCGCCTCGAGCACCTCGGTGAGCATCACCGGCACGTGAGCGCTCATAGGAAACCCGCGTTGCGCGCCGCGAGCGCGCGTCTGAGCCGTTCGGCTTGCACGGGCGCAAAACGTTCGCTGTCCCAAATCTGGAACTTGCGGCCCATGCCCACGAAGGTGACGCGATCTTTCAGTCCGGCATGGGCGATCATCTCGTCCGGCAGGCGCACGCGGCCGTTCTCGTCGCGCGGCAGAAGCTGCGACATCGACAGCACCGCGAAGACCTTGTCGTCGACCGCGGGCGAGAAGAACGGATCGGCTTCGGCCTGACGGCGATGGAAATCCTGCAGCACCTCGTCGCCGAATCCTTCGAGCGCGGGTTCGGCAAACGACGGGCAGACATAGAGGCCGGCGGTGTCCTGCGCCGTCAACACATCGCGAAACGGCGCGGGAATGCACACCCGGCCCTTGGCATCGAGTGTTCCCGTCATCGTCGAGATGAACGGCGCGGCCATTTTGAGAATCCCGCCCCTTTTTGCGTCCCCGCCACCGCGGGACCCGCTGGACCGCCAGGGGTTCGAACCCGTTTTCGGGGCTATGGGATGCTATGGGACAGTATGGGATAAACCTGACTGCGCGTCAATCGAAAAAGCCAAGCGAAATGAGCGGCTTGCGATCTACATCTTGAAGGGTGGAGTCTAGGCATGGTGAAAGTTGGAACAAACAGAATACAGGGAAACATTGGAGAAATGGAGGTAAAGAAAGGCTTAATCGAGAAAGGACGATTGTTCTACTTATGTTCTTGACACTATACGCTGCAAAAGTGTCAGACGGCCTGTAAGCCGGGTTCTGTGCCCGCCTTGCGGCGCGCGATGGCCATTCCTCTAGGACGTCCGTCACCGGACGCCTCACGCGACCGACCCGGACGGCGATCCGAAAGACAGATCCTGTGCCGTCCCTATTTGGTCTTGCTCCCGGTGGGGCTTGCCTTGCCGGTCCCGTTGCCGGGGCCGCGGTGCGCTCTTACCGCACCATTTCAACCTTGCCGCGGCCGATCTCCGCAAAGAGAGCGGCCGGTAGGCGGTATCATTTCTGTGGCGCTGTCCCTGGGGTCGCCCCCGGCGGATGTTATCCGTCACCGTGTCCTTCGTGGAGCCCGGACTTTCCTCGACGCCCGCGAGGAGCGCCGCGGCCATCCGGCCGTCTGACGCGCTCTGCTATAAACATGTGCCGGCGGCATTCCAACCGCGCCTGTCGGATTAAGCATCCGCGCAGGGGCGGTTTGATGAGCCGTCTCGCGACGCATAGCATGGCATCCGCGTCCGGGGGGCGCGTCATGACTCGCACCGCAAGCTGGCTGGCCTGTCTGGCACTGTCCTGCGCCATCGCGCGTGCAGCGGATGCGCCAATCGTGCAGGATCAGTCCCATTTCGAGCAGGCGGTGCGCAGTAACTCGCCCGCGCCCTACTATGTCCTCGCCACCATCGTCGACGACGTGAAGCAGACGCGCTGGACCGGCTGCACCACGGCCACCTTGCTGGAGGGCGCTGTCCATTTCGAGCACGCGCTGGACTACGACGCCGCGGGCAACGAACAAGTGCGCGAGATCCTGCTCTCCGCCACGGATCATGCCTATCATTTTTCCAATCCCAGGGCGCTCGCCAATTTGCGCGTGGATGCCTATGGGTCCGACGATCTGCAGCGCGCCCGCGCCTATTTGCGCGCTCACGGCACCGCGTTTCTTCTGTCCACCGATTGGGCCAAGATCGAGGACGCCAACAAGCTCAACCGCGTCGCGCTCGCCTGTGCCATCATCGAGCATGGACTGGCAGCGCGCATGTCGGAGGGAACGGCGGAGACCTTCGCGGAGCCTTAGGCTTCCAGCGCCATGTCGACGGCCGCCAGCGCATGCAGCGCGGTGGTGTCGAAGGTCGGAAGATCGCAATCCTCAGGCTGGATGAGCAGCGGGATCTCGGTGCAGCCCAGAACGATGCCTTGCGCGCCGCGCGCTTTCAGCCTTTCGAAGATCGCGCGATGGGTTTGCCGCGCACCGTCGAGAAACCGACCGCGGCATAATTCTTCGATGATGATGCGATGGAGCTCGGCGCGGTCTTCCGCGTCCGGCACGACGACATCGACGTCGAACCTGTCTTTCAGCCGTGCGATCACGATGCCGCCCTTTTCCATCGTGTAACGCGAGCCGACGAGGCCCACGCGGTTGAGCCCCTGGGTTCGAATGGCGCGCCCAAGCGGATCGGCGATGTGCAGGAGCGGCCGTTCCGCAGCCCGCTCCACCGCCTCCGACATCAGATGCATCGTGTTGCAGCAGATCATCAGGAAATCCGCGCCGGCGCTCGCCAGACCGCGACCCGCATCTTCCAGAAGCGTGCTCGCCGCGTCCCAGCGTCCGGCGTCCTGAAGCGTTTCGACTTCGCCGAAATCGAAGGAGTGGATCAAGAGCTTCGCCGAACGAACGCCGCCCAGCCTCTGCTGCACGGCACGGTTCACCAAGCGGTAATAGACCGCGCTCGATTCCCAACTCATCCCGCCGAGCATGCCGATCGTCTTCATGGCCGCTCTCTACAGGTCGAGCAGCGCTCCCAGCAACCGCGCACATTCGCCATCTGCAATGCCGTCGATGCATGACGGGCGAAAATGGCGCTGGAACGCCTTGATCGTGTCGCCGAGCGGCCAATCGACCGACGGCGGAACGCCATAACCGTAGCGCGCCAGTGACGCCGCGACGTCGATCATGCCCTCCGCGTCGTCGCGCGGCTGGGGCCAAACCCCGATCCCTTCCATCGCAAGGCGGCGCCAGGGAAACAACTCGCCGGGATCGGTCTTGCGCGGCGGCGCCACGTCCGAATGCCCGACGATGCGGCGCGGTGCGATCGGATGGCGCGCCACGATCTCGCAGCACAGCGCGATCAGCGCGCCAATCTGATCTTCCGCAAATGCAACATAGCCGAATTCGTGTCCTGGATTGACCAGCTCGATGCCGATCGAGCGCGCATTGACGTCGCGCGCGCCGGCCCACCACGAAACTCCCGCATGCCAGGCGCGCCGCTCTTCAGGGACATGCGCATAGGTCGTGCCGTCACGGTCGATGGTGTAGTGCGCGCTGACCTTGGCGGCGGGATCGCAGAGCCGTTCCAGCGCCGCTTCCGCCGTGCGCATGCCGGTGTAGTGCAAGACCAGCATATCGACCGCCGCATCGCCGCGGGCATCGTGGTTGGGAGAGGGCCGCGCGACGATTCTCACGGCGCCGCAGCTTTGCGCGACGGCACCGGCGCCAGGCAGATGTCGAGAATCGCCGGTGGCTGCCGGAGATAGAAGCCCGGCGCCGGGTTCTTCTTGTTGGCCTTCCAGGCGGCGAAGGATTTCGTGTCCGTGCGCATGACTTCGTAAGCGGGCCGCTCCGAGGGTGCGATGTCGGCCGCGATCCGCATACGGACGATCTTGTCCTGCTTGGCCGGGTCGGCGATGACGCCGTTGTCGACAGCGGGGTCGCCGCGCTCGAGCTTTTGCAGATACTGCATGCCGTCGATGACGCGGCCGAAGGCGCTGAGATTGCGGTCGAGCCGGCGCGGCGCTTCGCCGATGACGACATAGAATTCGGTGGTGGCGGTGTCCGGCGCATTGTCGCGGGCGAAGGCAAAGGTGCCGGGGCAGTGGATCAGCCACTCCGTCTTGCTCTTGCGATCTCGCCCCACCGGGAAGCCATCGACATGGCCGGTCCGCCTGGCGAACAGGTCGGGCGAGCCGAGGGCGGTAAATCCCTTGCTGGTGGGATGCTCGAACTCGCGCGTCAGCGGCGGCCATTGCTCGGACTTGGCCGCGTCCTTGGGTTTGGCGGCGGTCGAGGCGGTATCCTCGCCGGCGCCGCCTTGCGCCACGAAGCCCTCGATCACGCGGTAGAAACTCAGCCCGTCGTAGAAATGCGCGCGGATCAGCGCCTTCAGCCGCTCGACATGCTTGGGCGCAAAGGCGGGCGCCAGTTCCACGGCCGTCGTGCCGTACTTGGTTTCGATCAGCACCAGGTTTTCCGGATCGACCTTGCGCCATTGCGCGGCATCGTCTGCGGCTTGGGCGCAGCAGATCCAGGAAATCGCCATCACTGCGGCAAAGGGCACCCGCTTCATCGCTTCCCTCCCGTGGACCGACACGGCATTGTCACCGGTTCCCGGCTCCAGTTCAAACCATGGACACCCGCACGATTTCGCCCGACGCGACCCAGACGGCCGCGCTTCCCACCCTGCTCGCCGTGATGTTCGTCAACATGGTGGGCTTCGGGATCGTCGTGCCGCTGCTGCCGTTCTACGCCAAGTCGTTCTCGGCGCCGGCCTGGCAGATGGCGCTGATCTTCTCGGCCTACGCGGCCGGGGCCTTTTTCGGCGAGCCGTTCTGGGGGCGGATGTCCGACCGGCTCGGCCGCAAGCCCATCCTGATCAGCACGGTGTGCGGCAATTGCCTGTGCTATTTCGCGCTCGCCTTCGCACCGGATATCTGGAGCGCCTTCATCGTGCGTTTCCTGGGCGGCATGGCGAGCGGCAATGGCTCGGTGATCCAGGGCTACATCGCCGATGTGACGCCTGCGGGGAACCGCACCGGGCGCATGTCCATGCTCGGCGCCGCCTACAATCTGGGATTCATCGTCGGCCCGGCGCTTGGCGGCCTGCTGGCGCACCCCTCCGCGGGCCACGCCGGATTCCGTCTGCCTCTGGTCGTGGCCTCAGGCCTGGCCGGCCTTTGCGCGGTGGGGATCACGCTGTTTGTGCGCGAGAGCCGCATGCCGCGGCATCATCTGTTCGATTCGCAGCCGAGCCGCTGGGCGGTCGCGGGGCACGCCGTCACCCATCCGGTGATCGCGCGGCTGATGCTGGTGATGTTTCTCGCGGGCTCCGCCTTCATGGGCATCGAGTTCGTCTTTTCGCTGTGGAGCGCGGCGCGCTTCGGCTGGACGACGCGCGAGGTCGGTCTCGCATTTGCCGTCACGGGTGTGGTCGCCGTCATCTGTCAGCTTCTCGTCACGGGACGCGTCTCGCGGCGATTCGGCGAGGCCAATGTGCTTGCGCTGGGCATGGCCCTGACGACGGCGGCGATCTCCCTATTGCCGTTCGCGCATGGCGCGTGGGTCGTCGCGCTGCTGGCCTTCAGCGCCTTCGGCCAATCGATCGCCGGACCCAACATCTCAGCCTTGATATCGCGCCACGCGGCGGCGGAGCATCAGGGTCAGTATCTCGGCCTCAACAACGCCGCCGGGGCGCTCGCGCGGCTGACCGGGCCCTTCATGGCGGGGCTTGCCTTCGCCAATGTGGGCGTCAATGCGCCGTTCTTTCTCGCCGGCCTGCTGGTGGCGCCCGCGATCCTGCTGGCCCGTCAAGCGCGAAGGTGAGCTACGCGCCCAGCAGCGGCAGGAGCCAGCTCGGCCAGGTCGTGGAACAGTCCGCGACGGTGCGATCGGCGTTCAAGGTCAAAACGTCGAGATTTGCCTGCGCAATGAGCTGTTTGGCCGTCGGCAGCGCCGGCATCAGCGGCGTCTGGCTGAAATCGAAGGCATGGACGAGGCTGTAGAGGTCGCGGCGGGCCGGTGCGATGGTGGGCAGGAATACCGGATTGCTCTTGGTCGAGAAGGCGCGCTCGATGAATTGCAGGATCGAGGTGTGATCGCTCGCCGGCTTGTACACCGTCCCGGCGCGCGCCCAGGGCGACACGATGAACAGCGGCACGCGGAACGCAGGTCCCACCGCCTGTCCCGCATCCGGAAGCGTTGCGGGCACGTTTTCCAGGATCGTGGGTGCGACATGCTCGAAATAGCCGCCGCCCTCGTCATATGTGAGAAAGAGCACGCTCGAATCCCAGGCGCTGGATGCCATCATCTCTTCCACGATGCGCGCGGCGAGGAGCTGTCCCATGTCTGGCGGCGCCGGCGGATGCTCACTGACCGTCGCTTCGGTGACGATCCACGAGACCGCCGGCAAGGTTCCGGCCGTCAGATCGGCGAAGAACTCGCCAATGTCCGCCGTGGCGCGCGCGAGCTTTGCGGGATTTTCGAGGATCGAGGGAAAGAAGATCAGCGGATTGAAGGCACCGATCGCCGAGGGCACCGAGCCGTCGGCAACCGAATAGCACTTCCACGGCAAGCCGGCCGCATCGAGTAGGTCCGCCATGGTGGGCCATGTCAGCGAGGGCGGCGGCGCGGTCAGCGAAGGATTGTTGTAAGGCAGGCTGTCGGTCGTCGTGGCCGGCGTCAGATAGTCCCAGCCGCTGGTGCCGCTCCACAAATAGAGCCGGTTGGGCAGCGTCGGCCCGATCTGGGCGCAGAAATTGTGGTCCGCGATCGCGAACGCCTTGGCCAGCTTGAGATGATAGATGTGCTGCTCGGGCTTGTAGTACTGGATCGCCGTGGTGGCGCCGCCTTCCGCAACGACCCAGCCATCCATGGCGCCGCCATTCCACTTGGCGTGGCTGCCTTCCCAGCTGTGATCGGGATCGTCGTCGCAGTAATGCGTGAGATGTTCTGGGTGAAAGCCTTTGCCTGAAGCGTCGTAGTAGGTGAGATCGCGCGGCACGAAGCCTTCGCCGTGATGTTCGCCCTCGCCGAGATGCTTGGCGAAGTACCCGAAATAATGATCGAAGGAGCGGTTCTCCTGGCAGAGGATGACCACGTGCTTGATCTTATTGGCGGAGGGCCAGTGCGCGCGGTCGGGCTTGCGTTGCGCGCCGAAGAGGAGCGATGGCCCCAGTGTCATTGCGCCGGCGAACGCCGCCGCCGCAGGAAACAGGCGCCTCCGAGTGAGGACGTGGTGGCGCAAGGCCTCGTTGAGCCTGTGCCAGCCGGGATGAATGTCCATGAACGGTTCCCCTTGCGTCAGGGCCCAAACGAGCCGTTGGCCGCTCGGTTCCATGAATTTTCGATGACGACGGGACAGTCGTGCCGACGCGCCGTTCTTGTCGCGCGGCAATCCTGCTGGCCCGGCAAGCGCGAAGGTGGCGACGGCCTGCTTGGGTTGTTAGACTTCGGCCCAGATGCGCGGGAGGGTTTCGATGCGCTTCAGCATTGCAGGCATTCTGTTCGCAGCGGCAACTCTCGCCCCGGGTGCCGCTTCCGCTTCCGGTCTCGGCGCCATCCTCACGACCAAGGACGGCGGACAGGTCTTCGGCTTCGACATCGACCGGCATGGCAATGACGGCGTGCTGGCGAGCGGGCAGACCATCGACGCCAACGGCGACGTGCGGGTTTCGGTGGAGACCTTCGATCAGGACACCGGCAAGATCGTCAAGTCGTTCGCCAAATACACGGGAATGCGCAACGAGTATTCGGTCGACGGCATTTTCGCCGGCGACGTGGCGCTGGTGACCCACTACATCACGCCCAAAGGCACAATCTTCGCCAAGCGCAAATATGAGACGATGAACCCGGTGACCGGCAACCGGTTCAGCGGAGACTGGACGCCCCCCGTCAAGGACATCGACGTGCTGCAAGCCGGTGTCAACCAGGACACTTCTCAAGCAGTGCTCTTCGCCATCGAACTCAAGAAGCAAGACAACCCCATCCTGCTCGTCTCCGACATCGCCGCGGGAACCTTCAGCAATCTGATTCACCTGGATCCCGGTCTCTTCGGAGGCGCCGACGGTCCGGTGCTGTCGCAATATACCAGCGCGGGAAAGGCCGTGATCGCGCTGTCGCCGGACGCCGGCAAGGTGGGCGGAGCGGCGCCGTTGAACGTCATCATCGATCTGTCCAGCGGACAGATGCAACAGTTCAACGGCTACAACAACGGCGAATTCCACGCCGGCAGCGTCAATGGGCTGGCCGTCGATCCGAACACCGGGGTCGGCGCCACCACCACGGAGTTGAACGCCCAGGTCGAGTTTTACGACATGGCGGCGGGCAAGCCGATCACCTTCGTGCAGCTACCCTGTACCGGCGACACATCGCAATCGAACAGCGGCGCGGGCATCGCGGTCGATCCGGTCAACAAGCTCTTTCTCGTGACAGATCCGTTCTATTGCGACGGCAGCCAGGGCAGCGCGCTTGTCATCTATGACGAACAGGGCAACCTGGTCGACACGATCACGGGCTTTCACTTCGCCATCGGCGAGCCCGCGCCTGTCGTCAACCCGTCGAAGCGCATGGGCTGGGTCTTCGCAGGACCGGGCGGATTCAGCCAGCTGACGCAGTTCTTCTATTAGGCCGGGCTCAGTGAGTGGCTGCGCTTCTCTGCCAGCGCGAGCTTCATCTGGGTTTGAAGCTTCTCGAAGGCGCGCACTTCGATTTGACGCACCCGCTCGCGGCTGACGCCGAATATCTGCGACAGCTCCTCCAGGGTGGCCGGCTCGTCGCGCAGGCGCCGGGCCTCGATGATCTCGCGCTCGCGCGGCGTCAACTCGCCCAGAGCTCCCGTCAAAAGCTCATGGCGCTCGCCCAGCTCCTCGCGCTCGGCCATGCGCGTCTCCTGGTCGATGGTGTCGTCCGCCAGCCAGTCCTGCCACTCGCTCTCCGATTCGGAGCGCAAGGGCGCGTTCAAGGAGGCATCGGGACCGGAAAGGCGGCGGTTCATCTGGACCACCTCATCCTCGCTGACGCCAAGCTGGTCTGCGATCGTGGCGACATGCTCCCGGGTCAGGTCGCCTTCCTCGATGGCGTCGATCTTGTTCTTGGCCTTGCGCAGGTTGAAGAAGAGCTTCTTCTGCGCCGCGGTGGTGCCCATCTTCACCAGGCTCCAGGAACGCAGGATGTATTCCTGGATCGAGGCGCGGATCCACCACATCGCATAGGTCGCCAGCCGAAAACCCTTGTCGGGCTCGAAGCGCTTGACCGCTTGCATCAGCCCGACATTGCCTTCGGCGACGATCTCGGAGACGGGAAGCCCGTAGCCGCGATATCCCATCGCGATCTTGGCGACGAGGCGCAGATGCGAGGTTATGAGCTTGCGCGCCGCTTCCGGGTCCTCATGCGCTTTCCAGCGCTTGGCGAGCATGTACTCTTCCTGAGGATCCAGCAGCGGGAACTTGCGGATCTCCGACAGGTAGCGCGAAAGCCCGCCTTCGTTCTGCAGGCTGGGTAAACCGCGGCTGCTCATGGTGCATCACTCCGTGCGCGCAAAGGGCGGCGCGCCCGCGCATTTAACAACGCGCAGACTTCCGGTGCGACTGCAAATCGACGCGAAAACCACCCCATTCGCGATTACAAATGGGAAGGGTTCAAGCGGGTTTCAAGCCCCGGAAAGCCTCGACAAGGGCACGGAAATCCTGGGGCCAGGGGGCCTCGAACCGCAGGGTCTTGTGCAGGCTCGGGTGCTGGAAGCCGAGTACGCGGGCATGGAGCGCTTGGCGCGGGAAGGCGGCTGCCTCCGCGAAGGCTGCGGTCTCGGCAGGAGATTTGGGCCGCGGCATCTGGCGGGCGCGGCCGTAGCTCGGGTCGCCGATCAGCGGATGGCCGATATGAGTCAGGTGCACGCGGATCTGGTGCGTGCGGCCGGTCTCGAGCCGGCATTCGATGAGCGCCGCCAGCGCGCGCGGTTCACCATACTGTTCGACCAGCCGATAGCGCGTGCGCGCCTGCTTGCCGCCGCCGCGCAAGACCGCCATGCGCTTGCGGTCGAAGGGATTGCGGCCGATCTCGCCCTCGATGAGGCCCTCGCCGGCCCGCGGCGCGCCCCAGACCACGGCGTCATAGGCGCGCTCGATGGTGTGTTTGGCGAACTGTTTGGCGAGGCTCGTCATCGCCCGCTGGTCCTTGGCAGCGACGATCAAGCCGCTGGTGTCCTTGTCGAGGCGGTGGACGATGCCCGGACGCGCCTCGCCGCCGATGCCGGCGAGCTCCGGTCCGCAATGGGCGATCAGCGCGTTGACCAGGGTGCCGTCCGGATTGCCGGCCGCCGGATGCACGACAAGCCCCGCCGGCTTGTCGACCACGATCACATCCTTGTCCTCATAGACGATGGCGAGCGGAATCTCCTGCGCCTGCGGCTTGGCGGGCGTCGGTTCGGGCACGCGCATCGCGTAGACCTCGCCTGGTTTGACCCTGCGGTTGGCGTCCCGTATCGTTTTTCCGCCCAGCGTCACCGCGCCCGCGTCGATCAGAGCCTCGATGCGCGAGCGGCTGAGATCGGCAAAGCTGCTCGCCAGCGCGCGGTCGAGACGCAGCCCCGCCTGCTCCGGTGCCATGGGCGCCGTGAGAATCGTTCCGTTTGCGGAGGAATCGGTGTCCGACATGTCTCCCGCCCAGGACGGCGCATCGGGCCAGCGCCTGCTCAAGGCGGTGGTCATAGGGCTTGGCGCGCTGATTGTCATCGCTCTCGCCTTCGTCGCGTTCGGCATGGTGGCGAAGTTCCAGCGGCTGGGCAGGCCGGCTGCGGCCGACGCGCAATCCTCCTCGCAGGTTTTCTCGCTTCCCAAGGGCGCGCGCATCGTCGAGATGCAGACCGCTTCCAGCCGCCTGATCCTGCGTCTGAGAACCGCCCAAGGCGAGGAGATCGACGTCGTCGATACCGAGGACGGCCATCTCGTCGCGCGCATCCGATGACCGCGCTGACGTTGCCGGCCGAACTCTGCGCCCGCATCGCCGCCGAAGCGCGCCACGCATTCCCGCGCGAGTGCTGCGGCCTCATCGAAGGTATCCGCGAACCGGCGCGCGTCCAAGCGCTGGCGCTCCATACGGCGCGAAATCTCGCCTGGTCCGTCGACCGCTTCGAGATCGATCCGGCGATTCAGTTCGCGTTGACGCGCAAGCTGCGTGGAACGCCGCGGCGGATCGTCGGCTGCTATCATTCGCACCCCGGCGGCGCGGCGGTACCCTCCGCGCGGGATAGCGCCGACAGGAGCGAGGAGGATTTCGTCTGGCTCATCGCAGCCGTGAGCGAAGCCGCCATCGCACCGGCCATTGCCGCCTTCCAGGTCGTGAAGGGCGCATTCGAGCCGATGGCGGTCGAGTCACTATGACTGCGCTCGACCTTTTCGGCCTTTTCGCCGTCGGTGCGATGCTGGTCTTCTATGCGCTCGAGGCTCGCAGCCCGTGGTTCGTGCTGGCTTTCGCCGGGGCCTGTGTGCTGGCCGCGCTGTACGGTTTTCTCCAGGGCGCCTGGCCGTTCGGCGCCGTCGAGCTGGTGTGGGCGGCGGTGGCGCTGTGGCGCTCGCGGCGCCTTGCCCGAGCCGCTGTCCAGCCGCTATAAGCCCGAAACTTCCGCTTGCTCCCATCGTCTAGCGGTCAGGACGCGGCCCTCTCAAGGCTGAAACCGGGGTTCGATTCCCCGTGGGAGCGCCATGGCGAAAATAAGTACCAACGTTTGCACTACGCCAGCATCAGCAAGCGGTACCCCACGCCCGGTTCCGTGATCAGCAATTCCGCCGACGCGTTTGTTTCCAGCTTCTGCCGCAGTTGGCGCATCAGGACGCGCAGATATTGAACGTCCTCCAAGTGCGCGGGACCCCAGACCTCGCGCAGGAGCTGGTGATGGGTCAGCACCTTGCCCGCGTTGGCGACGAGTAGGCGGAGCAGGTTGTATTCCTTCGGCGACAGGTGGATTTCGGTCTCGCCCATCCATACGTGCCGCTTCACCAAGTCGACGCGGAGCGGCCCGCTCTTGAACACAGGCATCTCGCCCGCGCTCTGCAGTCCGTGCCGCAGCGCTGCCTTGAGCCGCGCGAGGAGTTCCGCCATGTCGAAAGGCTTGGTGACATAGTCGTCGGCGCCAAGTTCGAGCGCGCGTACCTTGCCGTCCACGTCGCTACGCGCGGAGAGTACCAGGATCGGTGTCAGCCCCAGCGCGCGCACCTTGGCGATGATCGCGAAACCATCCTTGTCCGGCAGACCGAGATCGAGGATCAGCGCATCCGGCTTCTCGCGCGGCACATGCTTGAGTGCCTCCGCGGCGGTGGCCGCTTCCACGACGTCGTATCCATGCGGCGGCAACCCCGTTCGCAGCAGCCGGCGAATCTGCGGCTCGTCGTCGACGACCAGGATTTTGGCCCTAGCTGCCATGGGCCTCGACCGCGCGCGGCAAGCTCAGGGTCAGCACCGCGCCGCCGCCACCTTCGCGATTGGCCGCGTCGAGCGTACCGCCGAAAGTCTCGACAAAACCCCGCGCCACCGCAAGACCGAGTCCGGTTCCGGCCACGCGGCGATCCGACTTCTTTGCCCGATAGAATTTATCGAAGATATGCGGCAGTTCCTCTTGCGGGACGCCCGGACCTTCGTCTTCGACGGTGAGCACGATCCTGCCGTCCTTGGCCTTGGCTCGGATCGCAATCGCGCTGCCTTCCGGCGCATATTTTGCCGCGTTGTCGAGCACGTTCGCCAGGGCCTGTTCGAGCAGCACCGGATCGGCGGAGACCAGCGGCAGATCGTCGCCAATCTCGGCCGCGATACGATGCGCGGACAGCCGGCGTCCCAGCCGCTTGCGCGCGATCTCCACCACGTCGCCCAGCGGTACGGCCTCCGGCTTGGCGCCCAAAACTCCGGCTTCGAGCCGTGACATGTCGAGCAGGTTGCCCACGAAGCGGTCCAGGCGCTCCGCCTCGTCGCGGATCGTGCCGAGCAATTCGCCAGTCTCGTCGGCGTCGTAGATGGCTTTGCCCGTCAGCAGAGACGTGGAGGCGCCTAAAATAGACGCCAGCGGCGTGCGCAGATCGTGCGACAGCGAACTCAGGATCGCGACGCGCAGCTTGTCGGCTTCGGCGCGGACCTGCGCCTCATCAACCTTTTGCGCCAGCTCGGAGCGCTGTATGGCGAGCGCGGTTTGATCGAGCAAGGCATCGAGAAGGCGGCGGTCTTCCGGTGAGAACAGCGCCCGCTCGTCTGCCGCCATCAATCCGACAACGCCGACCAGCCCTTGCCCCGCGCGCATCGGCAGGAACAAACGCCGCGCGCCGGGCAAGGTCTCGGCATTGCGTCCGGTGGCGACGCCTTTCTCCCAGCACCAGGTCGCGGCGGCGAAGTCCTGGGAATCGAGTTCGTCTTCCGGCGGGTAGCCGGTGCGAATCTCAAGCCGCGCGTGCCTGTCCGGGAGGAGGAACACGACGTTCGACTTGAGCATGGAGGCGATCTGGAACGCGGCCGCCCACAATATGTCGTCAAGGCTCGCGGTCGCGGCGAGCTTGCCGGCGAAGCGGTACAACTCGCCTGCCACGGCAGCGCGCGCCGCAGCTATATCGGCCTGCGCGCGCACCCGCGCCGCCAGGTTTGCCGCCGTCACTGCTACGACCATCAGGACCGCGAAGGAAATCCAGTTGTTGGGGTCGGCAATGGTGAAAGTATAGAGCGGCGGCAGGAAGAAGAAGTTGTACGCCATCACGCTGACGAAAGCGGTCGCAAGCGCAGGCCTCAGGCCGAACGTGATCGCGCTGAGCAGCACCGGCACCAGGAAAAACATCGCGATGCTGGCAAGCGCGTGCGCCGAGACTTCATTGAACACCCAAGCCACCGCGCCGGTCGCCGCAACAGCGAGCAGGCTCCAGCCATAGCTTCGCCAAGCATGGCTGTCGCGATTGGGCGTGGTGGTGACGGACTTCGGCTTCAGCGCCTCGCCTTCGGCGCGCACGGCGGTGATGCTGATCGCACCGCTGTCGCGCATCAGTTCGCGGACGACCGAGCCGTTGATCAACTCGAACCAACGCGTGCGCTCGGACTTACCGATGACGATCTGCGTGATGTTGTTACGCCGGGCGTAGTCGAGCACGGCCGGCGCAATCTCGCGCCCGGGTACCGTCGCGACCTCGGCGCCCAGCCGTTTGGCAAGCCGCATGGTATCGGCGACGCGATCCTTCTCGATCTCGCTCAAGTTCAGGTGTCGCGGCCCCTCGACATAGATCGCGGTCCAGGTCGCCTGCAGGCTGTCGGCCAGGCGGCGCGCGCGGCGCACCAGTTCGGCGCAGGAGGGATGCTCATTGATGCAGACCAGGATTCGCTCGCCCGACGGCCACGGCCCGGCGATGGCGTGCGCCTGGAGATAATCGGTCATCTCGCGGTCCACGCGCTGCGCCGTCTTGCGCAGAGCAAGCTCGCGCAGTGCGGTCAGGTTCGCCGGCGAAAAGAAGTGCTTGAGCGCGCGCTCGGCCTGTTCCTTGACGTAGACCTTGCCCTCGCGCAGACGCTGCAACAGATCGTCCGCAGTGGTGTCGACCAACTCGATCTCGTCGGCGCCATCGAGGATTTCGTCAGGCACGGTTTCGCGCACGCGGATGCGGGTGATCTGTGCGATCACGTCGTTCAGGCTGTCAATGTGCTGGATGTTGACCGTGGTGTACACGTCGATGCCGGCACCGAGGATTTCCTGGACATCCTGGTAGCGCTTGGGGTGGCGGCTGCCATCGGCATTGGTGTGCGCGAGTTCATCGATCAGAACGAGTTGCGGATGACGGACCAGAATGGCGTCGAGGTCCATCTCGGCCATCACGCGCCCTTTGTAGAGCGAGCGCTTCTTGGGGATGGTGTCGAAGCCCTTGGTCAGTGCTTCGGTTTCCTGGCGGCCATGCGTTTCGACGACACCGATCACAGTGTCGACGCCGTCGAAACGGCGATTGCGCGCCTGCGACAGCATTTCATAGGTCTTGCCCACGCCGGGCGCGGCGCCCAGGAAAATCTTGAGTTTGCCGCGACCCTCTTTCTTCGTCTGCGCGAGCAGCGCTTCAGGTGAGGGTCGGGCGTCCGCAGCCAGAGCCATGGGTGCGAAGATAGCTCAGTGCCGCGGGCGTTGCATGTCGTCCAGCGCCAGGTTGAGCTTGAGCACGTTGACATGCGGCTCGCCGATGACTCCCAGGACGCGGCCCTCTATCTGCGAAACGACCAGCACCTTCACACTGTCCGGCGACAGGCCGCGCGCCTTGGCGACACGCGGAATCTGGAAATAGGCCGCGGCGGGCGTAATGTCGGGATCGAGCCCGCTGGCCGAACTCGTCACCAGATCGATGGGGACGGGCTGGTTCGGGTTCTCGGCGTGCAGCTTGGCAGCATCTCCGCTCATACGCTTGAGCAGCGCCTTCGAGGTCGGTCCCAGATTCGAGCCGGAAGAGTTCGCGGCGTCATAGCCTGTGCCCGCGGCAGAGGGACGGCCGTGAAAATACCTCGCGCTCGTGAAGTTCTGTCCGATCAGTTCGGAGCCGACCACTTTGCCGCCTCGCTCGATCATGCTGCCGTTGGCCTGATGCGGAAATGCGAGCTGCGCCAAGGCCGTGATTCCCAGCGGATAGATGACACCCGTGATCGCTGTCATCACGACGATCATCATGATTGCGGGACGGATATGTTTGAGCATGACTTCCTCACGCAAGGCCGATGGCGTTGACCGCCATGTCGATCAGCTTGATGCCGACGAAGGGGACGACGATGCCACCCAGGCCGTAAACCAAAAGATTGCGGCGCAGGATCGCGGCGGCACCGACGGGCTTGTAAGCGACGCCCCTCAGTGCCAGCGGGATCAGCGCGACGATGATCAGTGCATTGAAGATGATCGCCGAGAGGATCGCGCTTTGCGGCGATCTCAGCCCCATCACATTCAGTGCCTGGAGCTCGGGATAGAACGCCACGAACATCGCCGGGATGATGGCGAAATACTTCGCCACGTCGTTGGCGATGGAAAACGTCGTCAGCGCGCCGCGCGTCATCAGGAGCTGTTTGCCGATCTCCACGATCTCGATGAGCTTGGTCGGGTCGCTGTCGAGGTCGACCATGTTGCCGGCCTCGCGCGCCGCCATGGTGCCGGTGTTCATCGCCACGCCGACATCGGCCTGGGCGAGCGCCGGTGCGTCGTTGGTGCCGTCGCCGCACATCGCCACCAGCTTGCCCTTGGCCTGCTCGTCGCGGATGAGCTTGAGCTTGGTCTCCGGCGTAGCCTGGGCGAGGAAATCGTCGACGCCGGATTCGGCCGCGATGGCTGCGGCGGTCAGCGGGTTGTCGCCGGTGATCATCACGGTGCGGATGCCCATCTTGCGTAAGCTGCCGAAGCGCTCGCGGATACCGCCCTTGACGATGTCCTTCAGGTGAATGACGCCGAGCAGCTTGCCGTCCTTCGCCACCGCCAGCGGCGTACCGCCCGATTTGGCGATGCCCTCCGCGATCCGTGTCAATGCTTGTGCGTCGTCAAGCGGCACCCGCGCCCAGGCGAGTACCGCGTCCACCGCGCCTTTGCGGATCGACATGCCATCCAGGTCCACGCCGCTGATGCGTGTCTGCGCCGAGAAGGGGATGAAATGCGCCTGCATCGGCGCCATGTCGCGGCCGCGGATGCCGTATTTCTCCTTTGCCAGCACGACGATGGAGCGGCCCTCCGGCGTCTCGTCGGAGAGCGAGGAGAGCTGCGCCGCGTCGGCAAGGTCGGATTCCGTTACGCCCGGCAACGCGAGAAACTCGCAAGCCTGACGGTTGCCGAGCGTGATCGTGCCGGTCTTGTCGAGCAGCAAAGTGTCGACATCGCCCGCCGCTTCCACGGCGCGGCCGGACATGGCGAGCACGTTGAACCGCACCAGGCGATCCATGCCCGCGATGCCGATGGCGGAGAGCAGTGCACCGATGGTCGTGGGGATGAGGGTGACGAACAGCGCCACCAGCACCAGCACGGTGATCTTGCCGCCGGCATAGGCGGCAAAGCTCGGGATCGTCGCCACCGCGAAGACGAAGATCAAGGTCATGCCCGCGAGCAGGATGTTGAGCGCGATCTCGTTGGGCGTCTTCTGGCGCGCGGCGCCCTCGACCAGCGCGATCATGCGGTCGAGAAACGTGTGACCCTGGGCTGCGGTGATGCGCACCCGGATCCAATCCGAGATCACGGTGGTGCCGCCGGTCACGGCCGAGCGGTCGCCTCCGGATTCGCGGATGACCGGCGCGGATTCGCCGGTGATCGCCGCCTCGTTGACCGAGGCCACGCCTTCGACCACGTCGCCGTCGCTCGGGATGATGTCGCCGGCCTCGACCATCACCACGTCGCCGGGTTTGAGCGCGGTCGCCGGCACGCTGCGCCATGACGCGCCGTCCACCAGCTTCGCCATGGTGTCGGTCTTTGTCCTGCGCAAGGAGTCGGCTTGCGCCTTGCCGCGGCCTTCGGCGACCGCTTCGGCGAAATTGGCGAACACCACGGTGAACCAGAGCCAGAGATTGATCTGGAAGGAGAAGACCAAATCCTTGCCGCCGCTCAGGAGATCACGCAAGAAGAGCAGCGTCGTCAGCGCCGCGACGATCTCCACGCAGAACATCACCGGATTGCCGATCATGTGGCGCGGGTGGAGCTTTTTGAACGACGCGGCGATGGCCGGAATCAGTATCTTCAAATCCGTCATGGTGGCGACCGGCATGCGCTTGCGCTCATGCTCGAGGCCGAAGGGCTTTTGGATGGTCGTATCCATCGTCGTCCTCAGTAGAGACTGTGGCCGAGCATCGCGAGGTGCTCGACCACGGGGCCGAGCGCGAGCGCCGGGAAGTAGGTCAGGCCGCCGACGATCAGGATCACGCCGATGATCAGACCGACGAACAAGGGTCCGGTGGTTGGAAAGGTGCCGGCCGAGGCCGGAACGATCTTCTTTGCCGCCAGGGAACCCGCGACCGCCATCATCGGCACGATCCAGAGGAAGCGGCCGATCAGCATCGCGATGCCGAGGGTGATGTTGTAGAACGGCGTATTGGCGTTGAGGCCTGCGAACGCGCTGCCGTTGTTGCCGGTGGCAGAGGTGTAGGCGTAGAGGATTTCGCTGAAGCCGTGCGGCCCGGCATTGTTCAGCGACGACAGGCCCGCCGGCAACACGCAGGCGAGTGCGGCAAAGCCGAGAATCGAGAGCGGCGAGATCAGGATGGCAAGCATCGCCATCTTGACCTCTTTCGCTTCCAGTTTCTTGCCGAGATATTCCGGCGTCCGGCCGACCATCAATCCGGCGACGAACATGCCGACGATGATGAAGAGCAGCATGCCGTAGAGCCCCGAACCGACGCCGCCCCAGATGATCTCGCCCAGTTGGATATTGACGATCGGAACCAATCCGCCAAGCGGCGTGAAGCTGTCATGCATCGCGTTGACGGAGCCGTTCGAGGCCTCGGTCGTCGCGTTGGCCCAGATCGTGGAGTTGGCGATGCCGAAGCGGACTTCCTTGCCTTCCATGTTGCCGCCGGGCTGTAGCGCATTCGGCGTCTGGTCGACATGCAGCCTTGCGAGGACAGGACTGGGTTGCGTCTCGGCCCAGTAACAGGCGCCTTGACCGGCGAGCCAAAGCACCCCCATCACGGCAAACACCGCCCAGCCCTGACGCGTGTTCCCGACCATCTTGCCGAAGGTGCAGGTCAGCGCTGCGCTGATCGCGAGAATCGCCCACAGCTCGAGGAGATTGGTGATGGCGTTCGGATTTTCGAAGGGGTGCGCCGAATTGGCGTTGAAGAAGCCGCCGCCGTTGGTGCCGAGCTGCTTGATCGCAAGCTGAGAGGCCACCGGGCCTTGCGCAATCGTCTGCTTGGCGCCCTCCAATGTGCTTGCGATCGTGTAGTCGTTCAGGTTCTGCGGCAGGCCTTGCCAGATCATGGCCAGCGCGACCACGACCGACAGGGGCAGCAGGACGTAGAGCGTGCAGCGCGTGAGATCGACCCAGAAATTACCGACCGTATTCGCAGACTTGCGCGCGAACGCACGGATGAAAGCGACCGCGAGCGCAATGCCCGCGGCCGCCGAAACGAAATTCTGCACCGTCAGCGCCGCCATCTGCGTCAGGTAGCTCATCGTCGACTCGCCGCCGTATCCCTGCCAATTGGTGTTGGTGGCGAAGCTGACGGCGGTATTGAACGACGAGTCTGCGGATACCGCGCCCATGGCATGCGGATTGAGCGGCAGAACCGCCTGGAGCCGCTGCAGCGCATAGACCGCGAGGAAGCTCGCGAAGCCGAAAAAAAGCGCCGCGACGGTATAGACCGTCCAATGCTGTTCCTGCTCTTCGTGCACGCCGCACAGAGTGTAGATCGCGCGTTCGACAGGGCGCAGGGCGGGAGTGAGGAACGTGCGTTCACCCGCGAACACCCTTGCCATGAACAGGCCGAGCGGCTTCACCGTAGCGGTGACCAGCACTGCGAAGATTGCGATCTGAAGCCAGCCGTTGAAGGTCATGTGCGCCGCTCCTTCAGAACCGTTCCGGCCGCAGCAGCGCGTAGACCAGATAGGCGAGCAATCCGACGCTCACCACGGTGCCGAGGGCGTAATCCAGGATCATCGCGCCCTCCTTCAGAGCCGCTCGCAGGCATAGGTGTAGGCAATGGCCGCGGCGAAGAAGACGGCGGCCATTGCGATCATGAAAACGTCCAGCATCCTTTGCTCCTAGAACAGCACGCCGGTTTCGAAGAACACGCTCGCCTGTGTGGTGTCGTTCGCGCTCGGGCCGTAACCGAAACCAGGCGTCACGTCGCTCGCGCCGACATACGAGCCTTCCAGCCGTGCAAAAAAGACATTGTACTGGTACGTCGGCGTCACCGTGATCGACCACGCCTTGCTGCCTGGACCGGCGATCAGAAGATTCATCGCGCCCGCGGCGGCGCTTCCCGTCGAGTTGACGTATTCCGCGCGAGCGGCGAGCTTCCAATGATCGTCGAAGGCATAATTCGCCGTCAGCATGGCGCCGATGGAACTGGCGCCTTGAAGCGCGCCATGCAGCGGATCGCGCGGCGCGCTCACAAATTGCAGGCTGGGGCTGATCGTCCAAGGTCCGGAGGCGTGGGTGTAGACCAGGTCGGCGATGGTGCCGTCGTTGAGCAGCGGCGTCGCGAACGGCAGCGTCAGCGGATTGTGGCCCAGATTGGTGCCCGCAATGACGCTGACCGTGTCTGCGCCGCCATCGAAGGCATAGGCGACCGAGCCTGAAAGGTCGTTCAGCGTCTGCGAATAGTAGCCGTCGTTGACTGACAGTGCGAAGGACAGCGGGCCGGCCGTGTAGTTGAGCTGCACGCCTTGTGTGACCGACGGCGTTTGGTTCCAAAGCAGGCCTCGTTGAATGTCGAGGTTCTGATAGGTGAAGGCGTTCTCGGCGCCGATCAGGGTCGGCAGTTTGCCGGCGGATATAGAGAAATTGTCCGTCGGCGCGATCTTGAGATAGGCGAACGGCACGTCGCCGTAGAGCATGGTCGTGGCGCGCGAGCCGCGGATGTAGCCGAAGCCGAGCGAAGGCTGCGTATAGATGCCGGCCTGCACGTAAACCTGCCACCAGCCATCGGTCTTCTCGATCCAGGCTTGAGCGTTGTCGAGATCGACCAGCGAGTGGGCGCCGGAACCAGGATTGTCCTGGTCGAAGACGAGGCCCGTCACTGCAGCGCCGACGAACCACTTCCCTGCCCAATCGAGATCGACGCCATAGGGATTGGGATTGGCGGAAAGCGAAGCGTTCATCGCGGGGAATGGCAGAGCGTCTGCGAACGCAGAACTGCTCCCTCCAACCACCAGCGACGCGGCGATCAAACAGGTACGCAGCTTCATTGCGGCGCTCCGAAGAAAGCGGTGATGAAAAGAACGAGGATCGCTGCAACGCCTAGGATCAGCGCGATCTCACCGAGCACGCGGCCCTCGCCGTTCTCTCTGCGCGCACCGCCCCTGCCGGTCGCGATCCAAAGTTCGCTCGACACTTCCGGCCAAAAGTCGTCGCGCTCCTCGTCCAGCAGCGCGCGAAGTTGCGCCTTCCGTGGCTGATATTCGTCAGCACCTCTTGCGCTCGGCGCTGCGCCGGAGATTCCGCGGAAATCGAGAATTTCTGCCATGGTCGCCACCGCGAGCGCATGGTTGAGCGCTTGCGACGGCTTGGGTTCTAGAACCGGCCCGCATTAAAATTCCATGTGGTTTGCAGCAGAACTGAGCGGGGCAATTTCCACTCCAGCGAATTCGCGCCACTGCGCGCGAACGCGCCATCGCCGAACGCACTATCCTGGCGAACGGCTTTTGCTGCCGCGAGCAGATAGAGCAGCTGAGCGGGCGGGCGACCGCAAAGTGGGGCCAGATGTCTGGAACCGCGCGTCCTGCCCGGGCAGAAGAGCCGTCAGGTTCCGATCACATGCGCGGCCACCTCCCGGCGGTGCGGGGCGCGACGGTGTTCGAACAGGTAGAGCCCTTGCCAGGTGCCGAGCGCCATCCGCCCACCGATTACGGGGATCGAGAGCTGTGTGTCGGTCAGCGCGGCGCGCAAATGACCCGGCATGTCGTCCGGCCCTTCGGCATCATGGCGGTAGCGGCCCGGTTCTTCGGGCGCCAGCCGCGCGAAAAAGCTCTCGATGTCTTCCAGAACATCGCTGTCCGCATTTTCCTGGATCAGCAGCGAGGCCGAGGTGTGGCGGCAGAACAGGGTCAGAAGCCCGGTTTCGATTTCCTGCGCGGCGAGCCAGCCGGCCACCTCGGAGGTGAACGCGACCAGGCCCCGGCCCCGGGTCGCAATCGGAAAAATGTGCACCGCTTGGCGCATGAAGCCGCCCTTGGGACCCCACAAGCTAACGCGATTCCCCCAAAGGCCGCTCCTTGCGTTTGCAATGCGGCAGGACACAGGCTTCAGTCCCGCTCCAAAAAGGACGAATCGCGGTCAAGGACATGCACAGCGAGAAACAGCTCGACGGCGGCATCTGGATCGACCTGTTCGATCCCAGCGACAGCGAGCGCGAGGACGTGCGCCGGGCACATGGATTGCGCGTGCCCGGCCGGCAAGAGCTGGAGGAGATCGAATCCTCGAGCCGGCTGTCGCGCGACGGCAGCACGCTCTATCTCAACATGCCGATCCCCACGATGGACGCGGACGGCATGCTGGTGCCCTCGCCGATGGGCTTCATCCTCTCGGAGACCGTGCTCGTCACCATCCGCTTCGCCGCGCTGGAATCGCTTGCCGCCGTGCCCGCCAAGCTCGACAAGCAATCGATTTCGCCCCCTGGCGTGTTCGCGATGATCATCGAGGACATGGTCGATCACGCCGCGGACCGGCTGGAGAAGATTGCGGCCGATCTCGCGGCGATCTCGCGCGCGCTGTTCGGCCGGGTGCAGGCGACCCCGCACAACATCAAGCGCCAGACGCAGATGCTCAAGCGCATGCTCTTCGCCATCGGCTTCGCCGGCGACCAGCTCTCGCATATCCGCGAGAGCCTGCTCGGCCTGCAGCGCATCCTGGCCTACACGCTCGAAGTCTGCCACGCCTGGAAGCCGGAGGATTTCCTGGCGCGGCTCAACATCGCGCGGCGCGACCTGCAATCGCTTGTCGAGCATGAGACCCATCTCTCCGACAAGACGCAGTTCCTGCTCGACGCCAATCTCGGCTTCATCAACACCGAGCAGAACGACATCTTCAAGGTCCTGACCATCGTCTCGGTGGTGGGGATTCCGCCGACCTTGATCGCGAGCATGTACGGCATGAATTTCCACTACATGCCGGAACTTTCCTGGAGCTTCGGTTACGGCTACGGGCTGGGACTGATCGCGCTCAGCACGATCCTTCCCATTCTTTGGTTCAAATGGCGCGGCTGGTGGTGAGCGGCGTCAGTTCTTCAGCAGCGTGATATCGACCTGCCAGGCGGCGATGCTTCCGGCGGCGGGCATCTGCACCTGCATCTGGACGGTGTGGGAGCCGTTTGCGACAAAGGCGTTGGACTTGAGGTTGCCCACCACATAGTTCGACGAAGGCACCGTTCCCTGCACCGGACATCCAGGCGACGCTTGTTGGCCGTCGATCAGCACGCAGATCGACCATTGCCCGCTCGTGTCGGCGATCACTTGCGCCATCGAGCCGACATCGACGATGCAGCCATTGGTCGCGCCGCATTTGACGCTGGTGGTGTCGATGACATTGGTTCCGGCCAAGAGGCTTGTGACCACGCCGTTCGAATCGATGGCGGTGCCGATCTGCTTGTGCAGCTTGGCCGTGGCCGGCTGCTGCGCCTGCGCGCCCCCCATGCTCGCCACCAACGCGGCGACCAGCACCACAAATCCTGCTCTCATGACTGCCACCCCTTGGGCCGTGAGACGCTAGCGCGTCCGCCCCGATGACGCCAAACGGCCCATGCCACCTTGGTAAAGAGCACGCCACAATTGGGCCCAGATTACGCCCCTGCAACTTCCGCCGCGCAAACCGCGTTTCCTCTCTGCCCCTTTTCGAAAGAGACGCACGATGAGCGACTTGAGAGGTTATTCGACTCCGCCGGAAACCCCGGCCACGAGCAGCCGCAGCAAGATCATAGCAGCCGCCGTGGTTGCCATCGGCGCCGTTGCGATCGGCGCCTATGCCTATGAAGCGAACAACAAGGCCACGCCGCACCAGCAAACCGCCTCGAACGAGCGTATTCCGCAAGCCATCACGCCGCCCCCACAGCCGCCTGCGGCAACGGATCAGGAGTCGAGCAGCGCGACCCCACCGGCGACGACGGCCACCACCGCACCGACGAACGCGCCGAGCGCCGAACCGCCCAAGCAGAAACCGGCGGTCAAGACGCGGCGCGAGATCGGTCTTGCATCGACGGCGCATCGCACCCACGTCGCCAAGCTGAGCGACACCGACAACCAACGCGTCGCGCGCCTGCCGAGCGAGGAGCAGCCGACGCAGCCGCCGGCCGCCACGCCTCCGGACACCGCTCAGGTGCCGTCGACCACGACGCAAACGACCGCGCCGAACTCCGCACCGGTCCAGCCCTCGCCCCCGATGGCGAACGGGCCCCAGACCAGCACGGCGCCGGATACTTCCGCACCGCCGCCGACCGAGCAGCCGCAGTCTTCGCAATCGCCCCAGACACCGCAGTAATCCATCCCTGGCTCCCTCTCCCGTTTTCGGGAGAGGGAGTTTTTTGGGTTGCGCCGGTCCATACGCACCGGGTCATACGCGTCGGTCCGGTCCGGCATGCGATAAGCGTCGTTCCCGCCCTCGGCCTCGCGCGATAGCCTGCGTGGATGGAACTGAAAATCTTCCAGGTCGACGCGTTCGCGTCGCGGCCGCTCGAAGGAAATCCCGCCGCCATCGTGCCGCTCGAATCCTGGCTGGACGAACGGCTGATGCAGCGTATCGCCAACGAGAACAATCTCGCGGAGACGGCTTTCTTCGTCCGCCTGGACGCCGGCCACTATCAGCTGCGCTGGTTCACGCCGGAGTCCGAGGTCGATCTCTGCGGTCATGCCACGCTTGCCGGCGCCTGGATCATCTTTGCGCATCTCGATCCCGCGCTTGGCGAGGTCGCGTTCGAAACGCGCTCGGGGATTCTCACCGTCACGCGCGGCGCCGACGGCCGTCACGTCATGTCGCTGCCCTCCGACCCGCCCGAGCCGCGCGCCGACGATCCGGGCTTGCGTGCGCGTATCGCTGAAGCGCTGGAAACGACGGCACCGGACACGCTTCTGCAGGGGCGCTATCTGACGGCGGTGTGGGGCGAGCCCCGCATCGTGCGCGCGCTGCGGGGACCGGGCGCCATCGCGCAGGTGCTGCGTCCGCTCGGCCAATGGGGTCTGGTCGCAACCGCGCCCGGCGACGAGGGCTACGATGTCGTCTCGCGCTTCTTCGCCCCGGACAAGGGCGTCCCCGAGGATCCGGTGACGGGCTCGGCGCATTGCCTGCTGACGCCGTACTGGGCGCGGCGGCTGGGGAAGTCCACCCTCAAGGCGCGCCAGGCGAGTCCGCGCGGCGGCGATCTCGTCTGCACCGATGCCGGCACGCGCACGATCCTGAGCGGTCCCTGCGCACTGTATATGACGGGCGAGATCGTGGTCTGACGGCGGCATTTCTGCTAAGCTTCCTGCAGGGCTTGGGGGGACTGTGATGCGCAATTTTCTCATCGGGATCGTCATTCTTGCTGCGTTGGCGGCAGGCGCGTTCTTCTATTATTCGACGCCGGACATTGCCCGCGCGGCGCTGGAGACGAAATATGCCTCGCCGGTCTCGCATTACGTTGCGCTGCGGGATGGTGCGCGCGCCCACTATCGCGAGCGCGGTCCGGCGGGCGCGCCGAGCCTCGTGCTGCTGCATGGTTCGAACGCCTCCCTGCTGACCTGGGAGCCGTGGTCGAAGCGACTGTCCGACAGTTTCCATGTCGTCAGCGTCGACCTGCCCGGCCACGGTTTGACCGGCGCCGTGCCCAATGGCGACTACAGCCAGGACGGCATGGCCAAATTCGTCGGCGAATTCGCCGACAAGCTCGGACTGAAGACTTTCGCGCTCGCCGGCAATTCGATGGGCGGCGGCGTCGCGGCGCGCTTCGCCGAAGAAAATCCGGCGCGGGTGACGAAGCTGATCCTGGTCGATGCTGCGGGCATGCCCTATCGCCATCCGGACAGCGAGCCGCTGGCATTCAGGCTCGCGCGTATGCCGGTGATCAACAAACTCTTTCTCCACATCACGCCGCGCTCGCTGGTGGTGCAGGGCCTCAACCAGGCCGTCGAGCACAAGGAAATCATCACCGACGCGATGATCGACTCCTATTGGGATTTCGCGCGCATGGAGGGCACGCGGGCCGCGACGCTGAACCGCTTCCAGCTTCCGCCAGACGGCTATGTCGCGGACCACACCGCGGCGCTCACCATGCCGGTGCTGATTCTGTGGGGCGATCAGGACCGGCTTATTCCGATGGCGACCGCGCGCGATTGGGCCTCGCGCATCAAGGGCGGGAAGCTGATCGTCTATCCCAAGACCGGCCACATCCCGATGGAAGAGGTTGCCGAACAATCCGCGAGCGACGTACGGGCGTTCCTGACGGTGCCGTAGCTCCTACCGCGCAGTACGCGCCATCGCCGCCACGGTGAAGAGCGTGCGTGCGCAGGCGGCTTCGGCGGGCACGGCGGTGGTCTTGGCCAACGCTTCGCCGTCGAGCAGGAGGTCGAGCGCCTCCGCCAGCTTGGGCTCGCTCCAGCGCTGTGCCTGAGCCTTGAACGAAGCCTGGCGGCTGAAATGCACCGGCGGACGCAGCTTGCGCAACGCGTTGTCCAGGGACTCGCCGCGGCGGCTTTCCACCCCGGCCAGGAGCACGCGCTGGAAATGCGACATCGCCTGGCGCAGCACCTGCACCGGCGAGGTGCCGGCGATCCAGAGCCGCTCCAGCGCCAGATCGAGGCGCGCGACGTCGCCGCTGCCCGCGGCATCGAGCGCCTCTTCGACACGCGCTTCCGCCTCGTCGCCCATCGCCGCGCGCACGTCGTCGAGCATCACCTGCTTGTGCCCGTGCATGTAGAGCGCGAGCTTCTCCAGCTCGCGACGCGTCACGCCGCGGTCGGAGCCCAGCCGGCCGACCGCATCTTCCAGCGCGTCGGGCGCGATCGAAAGACCCGCCGCTTTCAGCGCCTCGCGCACCACGTCGGTGAGATCGCGCGCGCTATCGGCATAACAGGCGATGGCCGCGGCGTTGTCCGCCTCTTCGAACACTTTGCGCAGGGCGGTGCCTTTGGTGAGGTCCCCGCCTTCGGCCACCACCAGCGCATCGCCGCTCGGCGCGTCGAGGAAGGATTGAAACAGCTTGGCAAGGCCGTTGCCCGCGCCGCGCACGCGCACCACGCGTCGTCCGCCCAGCATCGAGATCGCCGCCGCCTCGTCGAACAGCCGCGCCGGGTCGGAGGCGAGCGTGGAATCGTCCAGATCGGCGACGCGGAAGGCGTCGTTGAGATCGGCGACCACGCTCTTCATCAGCGTCTCGGCGCGCTCGCGCACCAGACCGCTATCCGGGCCGAAGACCAGCGCCGCGACGAGATCCTTGGGCGGCTTGGCCGCGTAGCGGTCGGCGTCCGAGGACTTGACGATCATTGCTTGTCGCCGGCGGCCTGCGCGAAATAGACCGCCAGATCGGTGCGGATGCGATAGGCGATGTCCTGTGCGGCGTGCTTGTCGGCGTCTTCCTGCGCCACCAGGGTCGCATAGGGAGAGGCGACCACGTTGTACGCGGAGATGCCGCTTTCCACGCCCTTGGTGATCAGCGTGCCCTTCCGGTCGACGAGCTCGTAACCGACACTGAGCGTGTCGTTGTAGCGGGTGATGGCGGCGTCGTTCTGGATCGCCACGCCTTGCGATTTGGTGTTGAGCACGACGCGCAGGCGGTAGGAGGCGTGCGCCAGTTCGCCGGAGGAATCGAACAGGTCGATCAGCGTGTTGCGCAGCTCGTAGCCGAGCTTGGCCGGAATCGGCTCGACATAGATGCGCGCCAACTTGTCCGCGGTGGCCGCCGTCGCGCCGCTGTCGCCATAGAGCGGATGAAAGCCGCAGCCGCCGAGCGGGACCGCGAGAAGGCAGATGAGCGCGAGCATTCTCATGCGACGATGTTCACGATGCGATGCGGCACCACGATAATACGCTTCGGCGCCTTGCCGTCCAGGAAGCGCGCGACGCCGTCCTCGGCGAGCGCGGCCGCTTTCACGGACTCCTCGTCGGCATCGGCCGCAACCGTGATTTCGCCGCGGCGCTTGCCGTTAACCTGGACCGCGATCGTGACGGTATCGGAGCGGATCAGCGCCGCATCCGCTTTCGGCCAGGGCGTGTCGACGGCCAGCGACGCGTGACCCAGCGCCTGCCAGCAACTTTCCGCCAGGTGCGGCATCATCGGGGCGACCAGCAGCACCAGGGTTTCCAGAGCCTCGCGGCGATCCGCCGGGTCGGCTTTGGCGTCGATGGCGCCGGCAAGCGTGTAGATCTGCGCGACGGCGCGGTTGAAGCGCAGGTGCTCGATATCGTCCGTCACCGCCGCGATGGCACGGTGCGTCGCGCGGCGCAGCTCGGATGCCCCTTGCGCCGTCGTCCCCGGGGGCGGCAGGTCGCCCGCCTCCTCGACCAGGCGCCAGACGCGCTGGACGAATCGGTAGCAGCCGGACGCGCCTTCGTCGGTCCATTCGATGTCGCGCTCGGGCGGCGTGTCGGAGAGCATGAACCAGCGCACCGTGTCGGCGCCGTAGATGTCGATGATGGTTTCCGGCGCGATGACGTTCTTCTTCGACTTCGACATCTTCTCGGATGGACCGAGAGTGAGCTCCGTGCCGCTGGCCTTCAGCCAGGCCTTGCCGTCGCGCTTCTCGACCTCGTCCGGCGTCACCCATTCGCCGTCGGGCCTGCGATAGGTCTCGTGGCAGACCATGCCTTGCGTGAACAGGCTGGCGAACGGCTCGTCGATCTTGACGTAGCCGAGTTTGTGTAGGCCGCGGGTGAAGAAGCGCGCATAGAGCAGATGCAGGATCGCATGCTCGATGCCGCCGATGTACTGATCGACCGGCAGCCAATAGGCCGCGGCATCGGCGTTCACCGGCACCTGCGACTGAGGATCGGCGAAGCGCGCGAAGTACCAGGACGAATCGACGAACGTGTCGCAGGTGTCGGTTTCGCGCTCCGCCGCGCGGCCGCATTGGGGACAGGCGACATGCTTCCAGGTCGGATGGCTGGCCAGCGGATTGCCGGCGCCCTCGAACTTCAGGTCGTCCGGCAGCAGCACCGGCAAATCCTTCGCCGGCACATAGCCGCATTCGCCACAGCGGATCATCGGGATCGGGCAGCCCCAGGGCCGCTGGCGCGAGACGAGCCAGTCGCGCAGGCGCCAGTTCACCTCCCGCCGGCCGCGTCCCATTGATTCCATGCTGCGGATGGCCTCGGCCTTGGCGGCTTCGACGTCCAGCCCGTCCAGGAAGCGCGAATTGGCGAGCTTGCCCGGGCCGACATAGGCCTCGTCGCCGACCTGAAAGCCTCTCGGGTCTTCGCCGGGCGGGATCACCACGGGGAGCACCGGGAGCTTGTATTTGCGCGCGAAATCGAGGTCGCGCTGATCATGCGCCGGACAGCCGAAAATCGCCCCCGTGCCATATTCCATCAGCACAAAATTGGCGACATAGACCGAAAGCTCCTTCTTCATGAAGGGGTGGCATACCTTCAGTCCGGTGTCGAAGCCTTGTTTCTCGGCCGTCTCCAGCACCGCTTCGGAAGTGCCCATGCGGTCGCATTCGGCAACGAAGGCATCAAGAGCCGGATTCTCTTTGCGGAG
>JAFARO010000016.1 GCA_019245415.1 Alphaproteobacteria bacterium
GGCTGCACCGAAACCGGCAGCGGCTCCGGTCGCCGCCCCTGCTCCGATGCCTTCGGCCCGTCGCATCGCCGAAGAGACCGGCCTCAGCACCACATCCGTCGCCGGCACCGGCCGCGATGGCCGCGTGACCAAGGGCGACATGCTGGGCGCGCTCGAAGCCCGCGCCGCTGAACGCAGCACCACGCGTCCCGCCGCGCCCGTCCACGCCGGCCCGCGCCCGCGTGCCGATCGCGAGGAACGCGTCACCATGAGCCGGCTGCGCAAGACCATCGCGCTGCGCCTCAAGGAATCGCAGAACATCGCCGCCCAGCTCACGACCTTCAACGAGGTCGACATGAGCCACGTCATGGCGCTGCGCACCGAATACAAGGACAGCTTCGAGAAGAAGCACGGCGTCCGCCTCGGCTTCATGGGCTTCTTCGTGAAGGCCTGTATTGCGGCGCTCAAGGAGCTGCCCAACGTCAACGCCGAGATCGAAGGCGACGATATCGTCTACAAGAATTATTACGACATGGGCGTCGCGGTCTCGACCGAGAAGGGCCTCGTCGTGCCGGTGGTGCGCGATGCGGACAAGCTCTCGCTGGCCGGCATCGAGGCGGCGATCCACGAGTTCGGATTGCGCGCGCGCGACGGCAAATTGAAGCTCGACGAGCTGCAGGGCGGCACCTTCACGATCTCCAATGGCGGGGTGTTCGGCTCGCTGATGTCGACGCCGATCCTCAACGCGCCGCAATCGGGCATCCTCGGCATGCACAAGATCCAGCCGCGCCCCGTCGCCATCGACAACAAGGTCGAAATCCGGCCGATGATGTATCTCGCGCTCTCCTACGACCACCGCCTGGTCGACGGCCGCGAAGCGGTGACGTTCCTGGTGCGGGTGAAGGAAAACCTCGAAGATCCGCAGCGGCTGCTGCTGGACATTTGAAGGGAGTAGTAATTAGGGAATAGTGAGTAGTGCCAATTGCTACTCACTACTGACTATTCCCTACTCACCCTTCAAGCCACCCGCCGGTCCATCATCTCGAGCTTGGCGAGTTCGACATGGGCGCGCAGCTCGATCTCGTCGAGCACGCCCTGCAGCCTGGGATCGGCGAAGCTCTCGTGGCGGCGGCCGACCGCGACGGCGAGCCGGTTCAGGGTCGAGCGCGGGATGCCGCCCGCGAGCAAGCCGTCGCGCACCTGATCGAGCATGTCGAGAAGCTGCTCGCCATGCGCCAGCCCGCGCGAGCGGCCGTCGGTGGAGTCCTCCATGCCCTGCAAGGTCAGGATGGAATCGAGCGCGGTGAGCGGACCCGGTGCTGCGACCGCCTGCGGCCGCGACTCCGCTGCGCCGCCGATGTGGAACGGCGATTCGGTTCCGCCGGCGCCCTTGACGACGCGGCGAACGCCTGCGGCCTCGACGCGGCCCGGTCCTCTGATCTCCATGGGCTTTCGTCCCACTGCGACACATCAGTTTCGCGCGGCGTGGTTAAGGATGGGTTGAGAGCGTCGCCCTTCGAGGCCCGCCTTCGGCGGGCACCTCAGGGTGACGCTCTTGAAAAATCGTCATCCTGAGGTGCGAGCGGAGCGAGCCTCGAAGGATGACGGCTACCCCCTGTGATACGGCGTGGTTAAGGATGGGTTGAGAGCGTCGCCCTTCGAGCCCGCCTTCGGCGGGCACCTCAGGGTGACGCTCTTGAAAAATCGTCATCCTGAGGTGCGAGCGGAGCGAGCCTCGAAGGATGACGGCTACCCCCTGTGATACGGATGTCCCGCCAGGATCGTGAGCGCGCGGTAGAGCTGCTCGGCAAGCATCGCGCGCACCAGCAGGTGCGGCCAGGTCTGCGGCCCGAAGGCGAGGCTGCGGCCGGGCTTGATCCGGGGCAGCGGCGCCAGGCCGTCCGGCCCGCCGACGACGAAGACGAGATGGCGGTTGCCCGCGTCGCGCAGCGCGGCAATAGCCTCGGCGAAATCCTCGCTGGTCATGCCTTTGCCCTTGGCGTCGAGGCAGATCACCTGCGCCGCATCGGGCACCCGCGCCGCCAGACGCTCGGCCTCCTCCTGCTTGCGCTTGGCGACCTCGCGCGCCTTGGAAACCGGGACTTCCTCGATGGCCACATCGGCGATGCCGAGCCTCTTGCCCATCTGCTGCGCGCGCTCGACATAGTCCTCGGCGAGCCCGCCTTCATGGGAGCCGCGGCCGTGACCGACGGCGAGGATGAGCAGGCGCATCTCAGCGCGCGGCGCGGGCGCGCTGCGGCTCGTCCACCGACCACATGCCCTCGAGGTCGTAATAGAGGCGGACCTCGGGACGGAAGACGTGCACGACCACGTCGCCGGCATCGACCAGCACCCAGTCGCCCTGGCGCGCACCGTCGACCGGCCGCGTGCCGTAGCCCGCTTCCTTGAGCCGCCGCGCCAGATGCTCGGCGATCGAGGCGACGTGGCGCGAGGAGCGGCCGTTGGCGATCACGATGGCGTCGCAGAAAGCCGCGCGCCCGGCGAGGTCGACGGTCACGATGTCCTCGGCCTTGTCGTCGTCCAGCGATTTGAGGATGCGCGAGAGCAGGGTGGTTTGCGGCGGCGCCGTCTTCCTGGGCGCCTTGGTGCGGCTCTTGGTGCCGGTGGTCTTGCGGGTCAGGTTGGGTCCTCGCGGTTTACGTGCGCGAAGTTTAGCACGGCGGAATCGAGGCCAGCAACGCCTCGGCGAGCCGCCCCTGGGCGCGCAGGGCGGTGGAACTCTGCGCGTTGCGGTGACCGTCCAGGATCACGATGCAGGGCGCGGACGAAAGTGCCTGGCCGCCGCATCGGCGGTTGCGGCGAAAGCGCGCCATGGCCTTCGACGACAACGTCGCGAGCACCGTCCCCGGCCGCAACACCACCGCGATGGGCACGAGCGCGGCGATCTCCTGCCAGCGCCGCCAGCGATCGAATATCCGCAAATTGTCGCTACCCATCAACCAGACGAACTGGACCTGCGCGAAGCGCCGCCGCAATCGCTTCAAGGTGTCGATGGAATAATGCGTGCCGAGCGCGCGCTCGATGTCGAGGACGACGATTCGTGGATGGCTGGCCAGCGGGCGCGCGCTTTCGAGGCGATCCTCGATGGGCGCGAGGTGGTGCGGACTTTTCAGGGGATTGCGCGGCGTCACCAGCCACCAGACCTGGTCGAGACCGAGACGCCTGAGCGCCACTTCGCTGACATAGCGATGGCCTTCATGGGCCGGATTGAACGAGCCGCCGAGCAGGCCGATGCGCATGCCCGGCACCACCGGTCCCGGCGGCCTGAGCCAACTCACGGCGACCAGACGCGTTCGGAGTCCGAGCCGCGGCGTTCCCTGGCGCGGCGCTTGGCGATCAGCGCCGCGAGCGCGCGCAACACCTCGTCCACGCCGTCGCCGGCGACGCCCGAGATCGCGAAGACGTCGCCGCCGCTGGCCTTGGCGAGCGCGGCGCGCCGGCGGCTGCGCTCGGCGGGAGAGAGCGCGTCGATCTTATTGAGCGCCACGATCTCGGGCTTCTCGGCCAGGCCGTGGCCATAGGCTTCGAGCTCGCCGCGGATGGTGCGGTAGGCCTTGGCGACGCCGCTCTCGGTCCCATCCACCAGATGCAGGATCGCGCCGCAGCGTTCGGCATGGCCGAGGAACTTGTCGCCCAGGCCGACGCCTTCATGCGCGCCTTCGATCAGGCCCGGTAGATCGGCGAGCACGAAATCGATCGTATCGATCCGCACCACGCCGAGCTGGGGATTGAGCGTGGTGAAGGGATAATCGGCGATCTTGGGCTTGGCCTGCGACACCCGCGCGAGGAACGTCGACTTGCCGGCATTGGGAAGTCCGATGAGCCCGACATCGGCGATCAGCTTGAGCTTGAGGACGATGGTCTTCTCCTCGCCCGGCTGGCCGGGATTGGCCTGGCGCGGCGCGCGGTTGGTCGAGCTCTTGAAATGGGTATTGCCGAAGCCGCCATTGCCGCCCTTGAGCAGCAATACGCGGTCGCCGGTGCGCGCGAGGTCGCAGATCAGCGTCTCGCCGTCTTCCTCGAAGATCTGGGTGCCGGGAGGCACCTTGAGCACGGCGTCGCCGCCATGGGCGCCCGTCATGTCCTTGCCCATGCCGTGCTGGCCGTTCTTGGCGGTCATGTGCTGCTGGTAGCGGTAATCGATCAGGGTGTTGAGATTGTCGACGGCTTCCGCCCAGACGTCGCCGCCCTTGCCGCCGTCGCCGCCCCAGGGTCCGCCATACTCGATGAACTTCTCGCGCCGGAACGCCACACAGCCATTGCCGCCATTGCCGGAGCGGATGAAGACCTTGGCGGTGTCGAGAAAGCGCATCGAGTTCCTTCAGGCCGCGTTCCGCCGGCCGAAATCGGCGCGGCGCATGCTCACCAGATTACACAAAACGCGTGTCCCGCGCGCCGCGCTTTCGCGCTTCTCGGCGCCGGCAAAGACGAAGCCGAGCTTGGACAGCACCCGTCCAGAGGCCGGATTGTCGTGGAACCAGCCGGCCTCGACCACGCCCGCGCGCAGATTGCGGAACGCGAATCCCAGGACCTCCGCCGCCGCCTCGGTGGCGTAGCCCCTGCCCCAGTGAGGCTTGGCCAGCCAATAGCCGAGCTCGAAGCCCTGCTCGCGCCGGTGCACGCCGCACATCCCGATCAGAGAGTCCGCGCCCTTCTCGGTGACGGCGAAGGCAAAATCCGTGCAATGCGCGCGGCCTTCCTCCTGACGTTGGAGGAACTCGTGCGCGTGCTGCGGCTCGTAGGGCCACGGCGCGCGGGCGAGATTGCTCACCACGTCCCATTCGAGCCCCTGCACGATGTCGCCGACGTCGCGGACCTCGGGCGGGCGCAACAGCAATCTGTCCGATTTCAGAATGAATTTCGGCACGAGTCCCTCCTTGCGCGCGAGGGACAAAAAAGGGAGATGGCGGACCATCTCCCTCACCTTCATGGGCCGCCATGGTGGCAGCCCGATTGCGAGCCGCCTATTTCGCCGCGCTCTTAAGCGGCGCTTGTTCGCCGATCACCGATACGAAGGTGCGTCGCTTGAAGCCTTCGCGGAACGCGACCTTGCCGTCGCACAGCGCGAACAGCGTGTGGTCGCGGCCCATGCCGACATTCTCGCCCGCGTGAAACTTCGTGCCACGCTGGCGGACGATGACGTTGCCGCCGGCGATGTCCTGGCCGCCGAACACTTTCACGCCCAGCATCTTGGGGTTGGAGTCGCGCCCGTTGCGCGAAGAGCCGCCTGCTTTTTTGTGCGCCATATCCGTTAGCCCGCGTGGATCTCGGTGATTTTGACTTTGGTGAAGTGCTGGCGGTGGCCGCGCTTCCTGTGCGTGTTCTTGCGCCGCTTCTTCTTGAAGGCGATGACCTTCTCGCCGCGGCCCTGCTCGACGATCTCGGCCATGACCTTGGCGCCGGAAACCAGCGGCGCGCCCGACTTCGGATCGTCGCCGCCCAGCATCAGGACCTCGCCGAAAGTGATGGTGCCACCGGCGTCGCCGATGATCTTCTCGACGGCGATGACGTCGTCCTTGGCAACCTTGTACTGCTTGCCGCCGGTGCGGATCACCGCGAACATGGGCTTAAGTCCTTGAATCTCTTGGCCTACAGGGTTCTTCCCGCGCCCGGCCGCTGGCGGAAAGCCGGGCAATATACTGAGCGAAGAGGAATGGTCAAGCTTTCAGCTTGAGCAGCAGTTCCAGCGAGGGCCGGCAGAAGCCCTTGGGGACCGGCGGTTCGAGCCGGGCGAAAATGTCCGCCAGCGCGTCCTCGAAGGCCGGTTCGGGATGGTAGCTCTTCTGCCCGAGCGATTTGGGAGAATAGCCGTCGAGCAGAACCTCGAGACTTCCCATCCCGATCGCGATGTCGAATTCGTGCCAGGAGACGCCGCGGCCGAAGCGATAAAGCTGCTGGTAGTCGTTTTCCACGCTGCCGTGGCGCCGCGCGGGATGATCGCCGCGCGCCGAATTGCGCCGGGCGTATTCGAACGCAAGCTCGTCGGGCAGGATATCGAGGAAGGACAGTTTCGAGGAATGCCAGTCGAAGGGCGCAAACCGGTTGGGCGTCTCGAAGACGGCGAGGATGGCGCCGTCGCGCGCCATGATGTCGCGGCAGAGCGACAGCAGGTGAAGCCGCTCCGGCACCAGCAGATGCTCCAGCATCGCGTAGCAGACGATGAGATCGAACGGCCCTCGAAAATCGTCCGCATCGAGCGGCTTCGACAGCCAATCCGCCGCGGCCTCGGTGAACGTGGCCTCATAGCCCAGCAGCGGCAGGCGCTTGCGGGCCAGCTGCAGGGATTTGCCCTGGATGTCGATGCCGCGGACATTGGCCCCGGCATGGGCGAGGCCCGCGGTGCTCGATCCCGTCCCGCAGCCGAATTCGAGAATGCGCGCGCCCTTGAGCGGCACGGCCTGCTCGAGCCACGGCACGAAGGCATCGCTGGCCTGGGAGAGCCGCAGGCAGAGCTGATTGCGCAGGAAAAACCGCCCGGCATCGGTCAGGACGTATTGGTCGCGGTCCTTGCGCTTGAGCGACGCCACGATCGCCAGCGTCATCTCGCGCCAATAGGCGGGAGGGGCCTGCTTGAGCCAGGGCGCCATCCAGCCCTGTGCCGACCAGAACTCGCCGCTGAAATAGTCTTCCAAGGATTGCATCGTAAGCCCTGCTGTGTGCGGCGGACCTTAGCCAAACTCCAGGGCTTTCGCGAGCGACAGGCGCGGCCCTGAGCCTAGGAGCCGTAATGCTGTTCCAGCCAGCGGCCGCCTTCCTTCGGATAGAGCTGCGCGAGGTTTTCGTAAATCGGCCTCAGCCGTTGCCCCAGCAGGCTGTAGATGGAGTCCGGCATGTCCAGCCTTTGGCCGCGATGCACCGGCCTTACCGCCGCGGCAAAGCGCTTCGGCAGATATTTCCGTCCGAGGAATTTGCACACCGTTTCCAGAACCGCGGCCGGGTCGGACTCGATGTCGTCCATGAACAGCAAGAGCAGCCGGTCGGGAAGCGCCTTTTTCCAGCGTTCAATGATGGCGGGGTAATCCGCGCGATCGTAGAGATCCTGGAATCCGGCGGCCTCCTCCAACGCCTGGCGATCGATCTCGGCTTGCTTGCGGAACATCATCCTGAGATGCGACCAGCTGCGCGCGATCGGATCGCGCAGGATCAAGATGGCGCGCAGATCGGGGGAAAGTCGCTTGACATGGGCGATCCCGTCATCGGGCAACATCGCGTAGCTGGGGTTGATCTCGCCGCAAAGCGCCTGCTTCGGAGCGGCGGAAAAGATACGGCCATACCATGCGTCGTCGACACTGCCCGCGCCGATCGAGGCGAGGCTGCGGATATAACCGAAGTCCCACTCTGCGCTCGGCGTCTTCTTCATGTGGCGCTGGATCTCGGCCGTCGCCTTTTCGCGGCGCGCGCCCTCGGTCCAAGCCCGCTCGCGCGGCAGATAGAGGTGATTGAAGTACTGCAGTTCCTTGATCGGCGGCAGCCATATCTTGGGATGGCGGCGCAGATTGGCATCGAGCCAGGTGGTGGCGGCCTTTTGCACGCCGATGCAGAGAAAATCCGGATAGCGCAGTGTAGGCGCCGGCGGCGCCGGAGCCGGGTCAGGAGGCGACATTCCCGGCCGCGGTCTTCTGGGCGATGATGTTTTCGATCTGCCCCATCTGCTTGGACCAGAGCGTGCCGGACTCGGGCGCGGGCTGCGAGGCCTTGAGCCGGACGATGCCGGCATGCGCCGCATCGTAGTTCTGATCGATGCAAAGCTGCCAGACGCGCACCATCTCCATCATCGGCCTGCAGGCGGGCGATGATTTCGCAATCAGCCGGTCGAGAAGGGCGATGCGCTCGGCGGCCGTGAAATCGTCCTGCTGCACCCGCGCCAGCTTGGCCTTGTCGAAAGGACGTGCCAGGCGCCAGACGCGGCTCTGGTGCGGCACCCACTCGTCGACCAGTTCGAACGACTCGTCCAGGTACTCCATGCCGATATGGATATAGGGATGCCAGCAATGCATGTAGTCCTGGTGGATGACGATCGAACGGCCGGGCAACAGGTGGGGGAAGAACTCGGTGGCGATATGGCAATTCAGGCGCGGGCGCTTGGCGACGTCGATGAAGAGCAGCTCCACCGGATCGCCATGCCAGCGGTGATCGATGAAATTCCCGGGGTGGACTTCGATCATCGCGCGGTATTTCGCGGTATGGGTCATGAAGATGTCGAGATAGGACTGGCCCTTCTCGATAGGCCGCACGTTCTTGCGGATCGCCTCGGCGACGTAGTCGTCATAGGCCTTGAAATAGTCATAGGCGTGGATGATCGGCTTGCCGCCGAAGGCGCGCCGGCCCGCCGCGTCGGCGCCGGCGGCAAAGCACACGGTCGAGGCACCGAGGAAAGACCCCGCATCGACGATGCAGCCCGCGCCGCCGTTCTGCCGCGCCAGCCAATAGAAACAGCGCCGCTCCTCCGGACCGATCATGCCGTAGGTCGACTCGATCGCCGCCGGGAAGGTTTCGCCCGACTCGTTCCAAGGCTTGTTCATGAGATCCATCGGCCTCTTGCGCGGACCCTGCCATGCAAGATGTCGGGCAGGCAACCGGCCCGCGCGCCGCTAGCGCTTCCTAGGTCCTGCGCTGCGGCTGGGGACGGCCGGTGGGCGGAGGCGGACCGGCGGAGGCCGCCTCGATGCGCCTGTGGACTGCGTGCGACTCTTCGCTGGTCTCCAGGGTGATCCCGCCGGTGATGATGACGCTCGCTTTCTTCGGGCCGACATGCTTGACCGCAATGACGTGCTCTCGCGCGACAAAATGCCAGCCTCCCTCTGACGGCAGCGGTACGAACGGCATGAGGCTTCCCCTGAATTGCGCTCAGACACCGAGATCGCGGATGCGTTTCTTCAACGCTTCGATTTCGTCTTCCGTTTGTAGCATCCACAAGCGCGCCATCATACCACAACGTGAACAGACCAAGTCGTCAGTCACAGGCAGAGAAAAATCGTGCGGGGGACAGCGCTCCTTCGGCTTTGGCACCGCTTTGCCCCCGGGGATGCATCTCACGCGCGCAGTCTTAACACTGTTCTATTAATGGTAGCAATTGCAATTCAGAAGTAGCGCGCCGACCAGCGCGCGCCCGCTTCCGGGTAGAGCACCTCGAACTCCCGGTAGATTTCTCTCAGGCGCAGCTTGAGAATGTCCAGGACGGAGGGCGGCATCTCGCGCGCTTCTCCGCCATGCACGACGTCGCCGGCGCCTTCGAGAATTTCGTCGGGGCAATCGGTCTCGAGGAACCTGCAGACCTCGGTGAGCACGCGCGCCGGTTCGCGCTCGACGTCGTCCAGGAACAGGACATGGAAGCGCTCGTCGGGCACATATCCGCGCCAGCGTGCGATGATGGCGGGATAGTTGGCGCGCCGCACAAAGTCGCTATGGCGCGCGACCGCCTCGAGTTCCGAGAGCTCGGTCAAGCCCCTGTTGCGGGCGAACATACGGATATGCGACCAGCTCCGCTCGATCGGATCGCGCAGCGACAGGATGATGCGTACCTTCGGTGCAACAGCGACCACATGCGCGATGCCGCGCTTGCGCATATGGGCGTAGTCCGGCGTCACCTCGCCGCACATCGACTCGGCTGGCGCATGGGCGAAGATGCGGCCGTACCACGCATCGTCCAGGGTGCTTTGCGCAATGTCGGCCAGCAGCTCGATATAGTCGCAGTCCCACCCCTTTCTGGGCACGGTCTTGGTGTAGCGTTGCAGAAGCCCAGTCATGCGCAGCCGGCGCTGCTGAGGCGCCCACCGGCGGACGGTGTCTATATGGAGTTCGCTGAAATACTGAAGCTCCTTCATCGGCGGCAGCCAAAGCCGGGGATGGCGGCGCAGGCGGGTGTCGAGCCAGCTGGTCGCCGATTTCTGGACGCCGATGCAGAGAAAATCGGGAAAGCGCAGGGCCGGCTTCTGGTTCGGCGGCCCGGCGCTCAGCTCACGCACCACCCCAGACCATCCTTCTCGCATTCCTGCTTCAGCTCGTCGAAGTTCTCGACCACGGCCTGGAGGGGCGGCGTCACCTTTTGGTGACGCAGTTTGAACTTGGCGGAAGCTGCTCCGAGGAATTCGCCGATGCCGCCGTCCTCCACCGCTCCCGCATCGAGCAGCGGCGAAATGTACTCATAGGTGAATTCGAGCTTGCGCGTTCCGATCGTCCAGTCCTTGAAGAGTTGCGTCTGACCTTGCAGCAGCTTGGCGCGCCGCACCACCTCGGCCGCCGGCAGGGCGAAGCGCTTGGCGCCATCGGCCTCCGCGCCAGCCTGCCAGGAATGCCACACCTTGCGCTTGTCGGCGATCATGGCCGAGACCGTCGCCTCCACGACATTCGAGCGATAGAGGTGAAGCAGGCCGATATTGCGGTTCTGGCAGAAATTGAAGAGAAACGGGCGCACCAAGGGCGGACACCACCACCACTCGAAGTTCTGGACATGGCCGTATTTGATGTCGACGACGATGTCGTGCGTCGCGCGCAGGCGGGCCAGATGATCGAAAAAGCCGGCCAGGAATTCGTTGAGCCGCTCAACGGAGGGCTCGAGCATGAAGGCGGGATCGCGGATCAGGTAGTCGTACTTGAAGCGGTGGAACGATTCGGCATGCTTGGCGGGGCGCACGGCATTGGGATTGCAGACTTCGTCCACCATCCGATAATTGTCGAGCGATCCGATATAGTCGCCGACCAGATGACTTCCCGAGCGCTCGTGGGAGAGAAGCAGAAATATCTTGCTCACGGGACCCTGAAACGATGACACCGCGCCGATTAGAGCAGATTTTCGCTGTTACGCCAGCGCCGCTCGTTCAGATCAGCTCGACGTCGCGCTGTCCGAGAAAATCGGTGCAGCGCAACCACACTTCCGTCCAGCCGCGATCCGATTCGAGATATTGCCAATCATCGCGGGCGGCCCATTGCTGCTGCTTGACCGGGGCGAGTGCCAGGAAGCGGATCGCGTTCCACAGCTCCGCCTCGCTCGCGGCCTTGAGCGGGCTGCCCTCGCGCAAGGAATGGTGGCAGCCCGCGCCCTCCACCGAAACGATGGGGACATGCAGCCGCTCCAGCATCTCCCGGCAAAGCGCGTACCCTGCGCGGCATCCCCCGAGATCGAGCGCGAAATCGGGAGCAGGACGGCGGCCGCCGAGGATATTCTCGATATAGCTTCGCGGTTCGTGGCATGGCATCGCGGCGATCTCTTGCGCGGCGACAGCGTGGCATTGCAGCCCGCGAATGCGCGCCATGTCGGCCGCCATCGCGGTGACGGGGCCGGCATCGGCGCCGAGCACCGCCAGCGAGCGCGGTCCGCTGGCGTGCCTGCCCGTGCTGCGCCGCGGGATGGCGGGAACGCGCCACAGGATTGGCGCGGCTTCGAAGCTGGCGTCGCTGCCGTCCATCACAGCCGAGATTTCCGGAGTCATTGTGGGCGCCGAGACGACGGCTTGGCGATAGGTCCTCGACAGGACCACGTCGCGCTCCTGCTGCGCCAGCATCTCCCAGCGCAGCAGCAGGGAGGCTTCGGGCAGATTGGCAGTCCACAGCGCGGCGTGCGCGGCGTCGGCGATCACCACCATGGGCTTCAGCTGCGCGAGAAGCGCGCTCACGTTGGAGACTTGGACGCCGAGCGCCGCAAGTTCTTCGCCGCGCTCGGCAAGATCGCAGAGATCGTCGCTGGCATAGACGCGCCGATAGCGGTCGGCCGTCCCGGCCTGCGCGAGGATGCCGGCCGCCTCGCCCGCGACCGCGAGCACCGCGACGACCGCCTGGTCCCGCAATGCGTCGTACACCGATTTGAGCGCCAGCTGCTCGATCGTCCCGGGCTCGAAGGCGCGCGTGCCGACCGCCACCACCACCAGCCTGCGACGCTCCAGGGCGAGCGCATCGCTGCGGCGGAAAGCGCGGTTGATCACGGCATTGGTGCGGCGGTGCGCCTGGGCCGAGGCGGTGGCGAGAAGGTCGATCCGCGGTCTGGGTTCAAAAGCCAAATCCACCAGCGCGCGCGCCATTTCACCGAAATCGCTCAGCCGATGCAGCGCATGCGCCGCTTCGTAGCCCTCGAAGGCATGGGCGAGCGAGACGACCGGAAGCCCCAAAGAGAGCGCTTCTCCGGTCTTGATCTTGAGGCCGGTCGAGCGCTGCATCGGCACCGCGACGCAATCGACCCGGCGGTAGAATTCCTCCACCCGGTCGACCACGCCCACCATCTCGACGAACGGGCTCTCGATCTCCTGCAGCAGATCGCAGACCGAGCCGGCGATCATCAGCTTCACCGGCGCGAAGGCATTGCGGAAGATCGGGTCCGCGACGGCGAGGAACTCGCCGATGTTCATGCGGTTGATGTTGTTGCGCGCGCCGATGATGCCGACGCGCAGATAGCCGTGCGGATCCGGCGGCGGCCGCTGCATCTGGCGGAATTCGTCGAGATGCGGCATCGCCAGGACCGGCACCTCGCACAGCCGCGACAGTTGCTCGGCCTCTTCCTGCTTGATCGCCCAGACGAGATCGGCGCGGTTGAGCCCGATGCTCTCCTGCGCTTCGGTGGTGTAGAAGAACTCCGGCTTCAGTCCCAGCGATTCCAGCAGTTCGCGCCGGCCGGAAAACTTGTCCTGGGTGTCGAGGATCTTGAAGGTGTTTGGCGGCGCGTATTCGAGCGCCTTGCTGAGCCAGGAATAGTTGACGATGAAGAGATCGAAGGTCTCGACACTGAACAGCCAGCTGAGGAAGTTGCCGATGGCGTCGTCCCACCATTCGTCGATGGCGTGATAGTCGCCCACCGGATCGACATGCAGATAGCGGCTCGGCGCCACGGTGAAATGGTGGGTCCAGGCCGCGTCCATCGCCTTTTCCGCGCGGTAGGGCAGTTGTTCGCGCCATTCCATCTCGGCCGGATAGTGGATGAACGTCAGCCGCGCCCCTTCGTCGACGTAGCGCTGGCAAATGCGCGAGATGCGCTTGCGGTTGCCGAAGTCCTGGGGATGGGTGGGCGTCGGCGACAGCACGGCGACCCGCGCGCCGGGCCAGGCGCCCAATCTGCGCGTCCCCTGCGCGCTCACGGGCCTTCGATTCCGTTGAAGCCGGTCAGCATCACGACGGTGAAATTGTAGAGCGCGGAAATCTGCTGGCGGAACAGCTCCGGATCGTCGTGATCGACATAGAGGCCCTTGGGCGTGCGGTACTTGGGCGGCAAACGCGTGTAGTAGTCGGTGACCTGGCGCCAATAGCTGGGCGCGCGTTCGAAAAGCCCGGAGGCGTCGGACAGATAATCGGAGACCGCCTGCCACACGATGCGGCGGCGGAACCAGACCTGGCTCAGGCGTTCGGCGGGCACCAGGTGCGAAACCGTTGCCCGAGGCGAATAGACCAGCCTGCCGCCCCTCGCCCCCAGCCGCTCCACCACATCGGACTCGTCATTCGAGAGCAGCGCATGGCCGGCGCGGCTGCGCCCCAGATGCACCGAGAAGCCGCCGATGTCCTTGAGCGACGAGACCCGGAAGGCGATGTTGGTGCCTGCCACCCATTCGCCCTTGCCGGCAATGCGGTCGCTGCCGCCCCAGTTGACCACCGAGACGTTTCCAAGAAGGCTGTCGGGAAGCCATTTGGGCTGCGGCACCCCCCAGATCGGATCGACTCTGCCGCCCACGACCTGCACTTCGGGCCCGAAATCGGCGAACACCGAGACCAGGCTCTCCAGCCAGTTCGACGACGCGATCGCGTCGTCGTCCATAAAGGCGATGAGAGGGGCCTTGGCCTCGTTGATGGCGACGTTGCGCGCATTGGAAAGCCCCGGCGTCTTTTCGTAGATCCAGCGCAGATTGGGAATCTGACGGAAGTCCTGCGCCATCTCTTCGGACAGCGCCGGGTCGGGCGAATTGTCGATGATGAGAATCTCGTAGCGGTCCTGCGGCAGGGTCTGCGCCGCCAGGCTCTGGATCGCGGTCGCCAGCAATTCGTAGCGGCTATAGGTGCAGATCGCGGCCGCGATGCGGACTTCGGGAGGGGAGCTGGCCATGGCGAGGCTAGGCCGCTCGAGCCGGCTCGGCCGCGGCGATCGCTGCAATCAGCGCGGTGTGCATGCCCGTCTCGCTGCGCGCGCCCAGCAGGAGGCGGCGGAACGCCGTACCCAGCTGGCGCGAATCGTCGCCGCCATGGGGCGGCAACGCGGCGGGCAGCGCGAAGGTCAGGGTCGTGGCGCCGGCCTCGGCCGATTTGGGCAGTTCCGCCGTGGCGATAAAGCCATCGCCGCTTGCGCTGACGTCGAGCGCCACCGACTCGCCATCGACGAAGAGCGAGACCTTGCGCTGCAATTCCGGATCGATGCAGCTCAGAGTCTCGAGCCGCAGATCTGCTCCCTGCGAGCGATCGATATAGACGTTGAACGAGAACTGCGGCGAAGGACCGGTCCAGCGGAAGACGACGCCCTCCTCGGTCAACTCCGGAGCATAGAAGCCGTCGGCCGCCTTGAGCGGCTGGTGCGCCTCGATGGCGACGAAGCCGGGAAGACGGATCGTCTTGGCCGTGCTTTCCAGCGACAGCCAGCGGTCGCGCATGCTGCGGTATTCCTCCAGCGCGGCGAGTTCGCGGCGCAACACCGCGAGCTCGCGGTGCACGACGGCGATCTCGTCGACCAGCCCGCGCACCAACTCCTGCCCGCGCTGCGACAGCAATTGCTGCAGCCGTTCCTCCAAGCCCTTTTCGCTCATGAAATCCGAAATTCCCTGGCCGCTCGCGCCTTCATGCCGCTAGGGCATGTGCAGGCAAAGCTTCTAAAGCGTCCGCGCACCCACCACAACCCGCGCCAGAACGGCGAGCGCGGCCCACCCCGCGAGACAGGCCAAAACGCCCCAGGCGGCCGGCGACAGGTTGATGCAAATCGCGGCCACCAGCGCGGCGGCCAACTCGATGGCCGGATAGAAAATCGACAGGCGCGCACCGCAGGCGCGGCAGCGTCCGCGCTGCAGGAACCAGCTCGCAAGAGGGACGAGTTCCGGCGCGGTCAGTCTGTGGCCGCAATGCGGACAAACGGAACGGCCGCCGACGACCGGCAGACCGCGCGGCAGCCGCAGCGCCAGGGTCCCCAGAAAGCTTCCCACCGCCAGTCCAACCACCGCGGCAATGGCGGTCAGCATCAGTCGGCCAACATTTGAGAAAATGCCGCGAATTTTTGTCGCACGATCTCATTGCCGGGTTCGATCGCAGCCGCAACGGCGAGCGCGGCGAGCGCATTCACCATAAAGCCCCGGGCCTCGAAGATCTCGCCGAGCCGCAACAGCAGATCGGGCCGATCGGCGCAGGCCACAATCGCATTGCCGCTCAGCGCCGCATCCGGCACCGCCATCTCCGCCGCGGCACAGGCCTTGAACAAACTCTCATAGCCTTCGGCGAAATAGGGATGGCGCTCCACAAGCTGCGCCAGCCGGTTGACCGCCGCACGCGCCTTGCCTTCGCGCAGCTGCCGCACGGCCTGCCGGCGCAACACTTCGGGATGCTCCGCCGCCAGCATCGCCGCGAGTTTGAACCGCTTGGTCTCGCCCTCGGGCAGCGGCTCCTCGGGATCGCGCAGAAGAATGAGTCCGAAGAGCGCGCTCTGACGGTAGTCGCCCTTGAGCGTGGCGCTGAAGCCATAAGCGGGGCAGCGCTTGACCACGTAGTCTTCGAGCGCCGCGAGCAGCTCGGCATCGAAATGCGGGCTTTCGCTCGCCACGCGCGCGCGATGGGCGATGCTTTCTCCGCCCGCGGCAGATGCCAGCCGGCGCTCGTCCACCGTCCCCGTCGCGCGCGTCGCGACGCTGCGCAGCGCCTCGGCCGGCCGCGCCGCCAAGGCGTCGTAGTCCAGATAGATGCCGTTCGCGAGCCGCCGCACCATCCATTTGTCGTGAAACTTGCGATAATAGACCGCTTTCGCCGCGAGCCATGTCATGTAGCCCTCGCGCGTGCGCCGGTAGGCGAGACTGGGCCGGCCCACCGCGTCCTTGAGATCGAGTTCGCGATCCGACAGCGTCTCCGCGACGGGATGGCGGTACTGGATGAGGTAGAGCGCGTCCGCGACGTCGGCGGGCAGGCGGAAATCCCGGTCGTGACTCTTCTGGTAGATGAAGCGGAAATCGCCCCGTCGCGTGCAGGGCACGGTGCGGCAGCAATCTGCCGGCGTGTAGCTCTCGCAATAGTAAAGCTCGCGCCCGAAATAGCGCGTCAGCATGTCGGCGAGGAAATGATGGCCCGAGCGCGGGATCGATGCGCCGATCAGGACCTTTGCGATGGATTGCGCCATGGCGCGCTGTATAGCCTCGCCGGCGCGCCATTGGAAAGCGTGTGCGCTTCTAGAGCGAACCCGACGCGTATTCGGCGGCGAACTCGGCGCTCTCGATCAGGCGCAGGCGCAGGTCGGCCGCAGACGGCGCGCTGAGGAGCCGCTCGCCTTCCTCGCGCGACTGGAGGGGACGGGCGAGAATCCAGAACAGCGCGTTCAGCATCTGATCGCGATCCGGCGGCGGGCTGTCTGCGCCATCGGGACGATCGCCCTCGATCAGCCGCCGGTGGAAATTTTGGAACTCCTCGGAACGCAGCAGTGCCTGGCGCAGGGCGTAATCGTCGTGCAGCACGCGGTGGGCGTCGATGACCTCTTCGCTTTCCGGCATGCGCCCCAAGATCCAGCGGAAGCCCTGGATCACCGACTCGCGGCCCAACGGCGGCGGCGGCGGCGGCGGCGGCACGACCGAGAATTCCTGAAGCAGCGGGGGATCGACCTGGCTGTCGGCGAGATAGCGCCGAACGCGCTCGGCGCTGCCGGGATGGGTCATCGCCTCGCGCAGGATGCCCCGCGCCTCGCGCGTCAGTCCCAGCCTGTAGCTGTGCGCGGCGAGCAGTAGATGCGCCTCGGCGTCGTCCGGCGCGATCTTGAGGACGGCTTCGACCAAGCGCCGGCCCTCCACCTCGCGGCCGTTCTCCAGCATCGCCTCCGCGAGCATCAGGCGGATTTGCGGGGCGACGGCATGGGCTGCTGTAAAAGGAGCGAGCAGCGCCTGGACGCCCGCCCAATCGCCATGGGCCCGCGCACGCCAAGCCTGTGACAAGGTCGCGACGGTTCCGATTGCCGGCTTGCGCGCGGTCCACAGCGGATAGCTGAGATAGTCGATGGCTTCGGCCAGAAGCTGGGCATACTCCTCGAAGGGCTGGAGCACGAAATAGGGCGACGCCTCCAGCGCCTGCGGCACCGCTTCGAACGTCAGCGGCGTTGCGGCGCGCGCCGCTGCCTCGGCCCGCGCAAAGCCATCGTCGTCCGCACAAACGCCGAGCACCGGAAGCAGCGTGCCCATGGTCTCGGCGGCTTTGGCAAAGAAGTCCTCGCTGCGCATGCGATGGAGCCGCGGCTCCGAAGCCCAGCGGCGATGAAACATCACGCTCTCGAAGGCGTCGTGCGAGAGGAAAGCTTGCAGCCGCTCCACCGAGTGATCGGCGAGCCTGGTTTGCTGCGTGTACTGCGCAAGCGCGCGCAACGCCGGCTCGCGCAGCACCACCACAGACGCGTCCGCCGTCGGCGGTGCGAGTTCGCTTTCGTCAAGGACTCGCAATTGCAGAGCATAGCCGGCGCGTTCGAATTCGGTCTGACGGCGGCACAGGGGGGCGCGACAGCATCCGCCGGCGCCTTCGCCGCAAAGACGCAGCGCGTCGCCGCACAGCCCGCGCAGCATCGTCATCGCCAGCGCGTGCCCCGAGCCGCGCCGGCCACCAAGAGCAATGAGTTTCACCGCGCCCCGACGGTTGCATCCCCAGTGACGTCGATTCTAGCGCCTGCCCGCTCCGATTGCACGCGGTTTCGTCTCCCGGCGCAACCGGAAGGGCGCAGCGCCCCGCACAAGGGGAGAGGACAAGTCTTCGCCTCAGTATTCGATCAGGCGGTCCGCCTGGCGCGCGATGAAGTCGCGGTCGCGCCGAAAGCGCTGCTCGATCCAGTCGATCTGCGCCGGCGTCAGGTCGCCGCGCTTCAGCGCGCCGTCGGGGCTGGTGTTGGTGCGCGGCAGGTTTGCAAGCTCCGGCGCGCCGATGCGCTTCGCCACGATCTCCAGTCCGGCTTCGAGCTTGTCGTACGAGATCAGCAGATTGGTGATCGGCCGCCCCTCGGAGCCCAGAAAGCGCACATATTGGTTCTTGAGCTGGTCGGCGTTGCGCGGCACCCATTGCGCGAGGAACTGGGCGAAATCCATCTCGCCGGTGTAGAGCCGGGGGTTGTCCTTGAACTGGTCGCGCTTGTGCGAATTGTAGAGGCTGAGCGTGAAATCCACGGGATCGCGGATCACGCCGAAGATGAACAGATCCTGCATGTTGACGAGGCTGAGCATCCAACGGAACCGCTCGGCGAACTCGGCGAAAGTCTGGTGCTTGGCGAATTGCGACTGGGTGAGCCTGAGCTCGCTGTAAGGCGCCAGCACGCGCTCGATCGACGTGGACGCGGTCTTGAGATTGGCGATGAAAAGAAACTTCTTGGTCAAGCTCAGTAGCAACGAATCCTCCCCCTCGACCTCACGGCGGCGGCGCCGCGCGACGGCGCTTGCCGCCGGCCTTCCCCGCCTTGCGCTTCGCGCCCGCGCCTTGCGCCCGGCGCTCGAGCCGCCCGGCGACTCGGGCCAGCTGTGCCTGCTTCTCCTGCCATAGCCACGCACACAACTCTACCGCGCGTTCCGGCGTCAAGGCCGCCTCGCGCACCCGCGCCCGGCTGTCGGACCGCGGAGCGAAGAGGGGATTGTCCGAATCGCGGCGCGCGCCGCCGAACCAAGCCTCGGCCACCTTGGCGTTCGATTCGTGGAAAAGCGCCATGAACCGGGCGAGATCGTCCTCGGCCATGGTCAGCAGCGCGCCGCGCGAGGCCCTGCTCAGCAGGGCCACGACGTTGTCGCGCGACGGATTGATTTTCTTTCCCACGAAGCGGGGCACATGTGCATTGAACAGCCGCAGGAATTCGAGCGATTCGGCGTCGAGCGCCTCGTTGACTTCTTCGGGACGCTCGAAATCGGCGTGGACCTCGATCCCGGCCGCATCGAGGAAATCCGCCACCACGTCGCCGTCCTTGAGCAGGGGGCGCTCGAAGCGGCGGCAGACGATGTTCTCGCGGCCGAATATGTTGGCCCAGCGCTCGAGCAGCCGCCAGTGATCGTAGCGGTCCTGGATCGCGCGCTCCTGCGGCCAAGACAAAGGCTTGGTGGCGCCGCTCTTGACCGCGGTGGAATAGGTGCTGAGCAGAAAGTCGTCCTGGCGGCGGATATAGACGACGACGCGGATTCGCGCGGCCAGGCGCGACAGCTTGTCCCTCAGCCAGGCGATCTCGTCTTGCTCCAGGAGCCGCGAGGAGAGATGCTCGCTCGACAGCACCGCGAGCCGGTAGGTCCGCTCCGCGGCTTCCGCCTGGAGCTTCTGCCAAAGTTCGTCGCGGTAGCGCCGCGCGTCGGTTTCGTTGCGGATGCCCAGTTGCTTGCGCAGCGGACCGCGCTTGGACGGGGCCTGTGCCGAGACCGTGAGGCCCACATGGTTCTGGTTTCCGGGCGAAACGGGATAGAGGACACTCTGCCCGGCGAGTGCCTCGCGGTTGACGCGCAGGAACCGCTGGATCGAGGTGGTGCCGGTTTTTTCCGTGCCGATATGAAGGATCAGTTCCATCGTGCTCATGCCGGGACGCCGCCGCCTGCCGACAGGCGGCGTCGAACCTCGCCGAACCATTCTTCATCCCTGCCCTCGCACACCCGCCGGATGAAGTCGCCAAAAACGTTCAGCATTTGCGCGTTCTCCGCGGCATCGAGCTCGGTATCGTAGCGCGTCTTGCGCCTCTTGTTCTGCTGGGTGAAGGAATCCTCGAAGGCATGAAGCTTGGCCTGCTCCGGATCGCCCGTGACGCCCAGCGACGTTTCGATCGCCGCAATGGCATCGTCGGGCGCAAAGGCCGCCGTCTCGAACGCCAGCCGGAGCGTACCCTCGAGCGACGACCATTTGGCGAATTTATGGATGCCACGGCCGATGACCTCGGCCGCTGCCGACAGGTCGCGCACCCTGCGAAAGGCATTGCGGCCCTGCTTGCGCGAGCGCTCGCCGTGATCGACCAGCGACAGGCACATGTCGCGCGGGTCGCGATAGGACGCGACGACCTGGAGCTTGCGGGCGCGCTGCATCTCCTCCATCCAGGCGAAGTCGGCATCGGCGAAGCACAGATGCGTCTTGGCGGCGAGGATGCGGCCGCCGAGCGCATCGATGAGCGAGGCGAGATCGGCGCGCTCGACCGACGCCATGTGATTGCCGCGCCCGCGCGGCTTCAGCGCCGCGTGGCGGAACCGCGTCTGGTCGTGGCCCGCGCTCATCAGCACGCCGCGCACCAGCTCGTAGGCCAGCGTGCTGCCCGACTTGGCGATGCCGTAGCAGATGACGAGCATGACCGCTGCCGCAAGCCCCTAGGTATGCAGAAAGAAGTCGCCGGACGGCGTGCGCTTCAGGCGGTCGAAATCGCCGAGCGCCATGGCCTCGAGCATGCGCACGCGTTGCAGCACGTCGCCGCTGCGGCAGGCATAGATCCAGCGCACCCCGACTCCGCAGACGCGGAAATCGACGCCGCCGCTCAGCATGCGGAAATCGGCCGCCCTGTCGCTCGAGATCTGCACGACCACGAGCCGCTCGGCTTCGCCGCCCGCAGGCAGGCTCATCGCCACCACCTTGTCCTCTTCGGGCTCCAGAGTCGTGCGCACGGTGGCCGCGCCTTCGCATTTGAGCGTCGCCTCGCATTCTTCCTTCTGGATGCCGCGAAGGCCGAAAAAGAGTTCGATGCCGCTTCCCGCGACGTCCTTCAGCACCAGGGCGATCTGCGCCGGGCCGGTGTGCTTGATCCAACAGCCCCAGTCCTCCGGCCACCACCAATTCGAGCCGTTGCGGAAAATCTCGCCGCTCTTCAATCCGGCCCACAGCGCGGAACTGGTGTTGCGGGCAAGCGCGTGCAGCGTGCCCATCTCGGCCTCCAAGGGCCAGATTCCGCGCGCATGCACAGGCGCGGGGGGAAGCGCCGGCACGCTCTTCGCCCATCCGCGCAACTGCGAGACGATCTGGTTCGAGATCGCGGCCCAGGCTCGGGGGCGGAATTCGGCCTGGATCTTCTGTTCGCGGCGCTGGCGGTATTTTTCGTCGTAGACGATGCGCTCGACCGCCTCCATCATGTCCTTCTCGGACTCGACGTCGAAATATTCCGCAAACGGACCGCCGGCTTCCGGCAGCGAAGAGATGTTCGAGATCACCGCCACCTTGCCGTGGCAGAGCGCCTCGGTCACCGGCAGGCCCCAGCCCTCATACGAGCTCGGATAGAGCGTGCAGACGCAATTGTCGTAGAGCACCGCGAGCGCGGCATCCGAGATCTTGGAGAGCATGACGACATGCTCCTGCAGCAGCTCGCTGGCGTTCAGTTTGGCGTAGGCGGCGTCGTTCAGCCAGCCCTTGTTGCCGACGCAGACCAGCTTGGGCACCTGCTTGAGGCCGCGCTTCTTGATCAGCTTGAGCCAGACCGAAAACGCCGCGATGTGGTTCTTGCGCGACTCCACGGTCGAGACGAAGAGCACGTAGTTGGCCTTTTCCAGTCCGAGCGCGGCGAGGAAATCCTCCGGCTCGCCCGTCTCCTCGGCGATCTGCTCGGCCGACACGGTCTTGCGGAAATCGGCATCGAGCGTGATCACCGAGGCCTCGCGCGGCCGGTAGCCCAGCTTGCGGCAGACGGTCTGCAGATCGGCCAGCGTCGCCTTCGAGTTCACCAGGAAATAGTCGGCGTGATCGAAGGCGCCGATCGCCCAGGTGATGAAATCCTGCCTGAGCTCGGAGACGCAATGCTCCGGTGCCATCACCGGGATGAAGTCGTGCACGAAGGGCACGTAACGGATGCCGTAGAGACTCTTGGCCAAGCGCACATTGAGGAAATAGTTCTGCAGCCACCACGAGGTGCCGAGATTGAGCAGGATGCTGCCGCGCACGAAGGCGAAGTAGTTGCGGCCGTACATCACCGAATCGAGCTGGGCGAGCAGGCCGCGCCATTCCGGCGCCTCGTGATCGCCGCCCGCCACCGCCTGCCGGCACAGCGAGCGGAAGAGATGCGGCGGGATCTCGACCCAGAAATCGGTCTCGCGGGTGAAGCAGACGATGGAAAACGCTGTCTCCTCCGCGGGCGCCTCGAGCGCGGCGCGGATCACTTCCATCTGCACGCGCTGGATGCCGGTTGGCAGGCGCGCGCCGCGGAAATAATGCATCAGGTCGCTGACGTCGAAGACGATGTTGAGCGTCTTGCCGTCGGAAGGCCGCGCGGCGCGCGGATGACGCCTGGGCGCCTGTGGCGGGGCGGCGGCTCTGGCGGCGCCCGCCGGAGCGTGCGGCTTCGCGCTGTCCTTGAGCCCGCGCAGGCGTTCGAGCTCGATCTGGGCGTCGGCGAGACCCGGATCGAGTTCCGCGGCGCGTGCATAGCTCTCCGCGGCCTGCGCGAGCTGGCCGCGGATCTTCATGAGATGGCCGAGCTGCAAATGGCCGTCCGCGTCGTCGGGCTTGAGCCGCAGCGCTTCGCGGTAGGCGAGCTCGGCCGCGCCATGATCGCCGCTCTCTTTGCGCGCATGGCCGAGCTGCACCCAGATATGGGCGAGCCCGGGATCGAGCGCGAGCACCTCTTCATAGCCGGCGCGCGCCGCTTCCCAGTTCCGTGCGTCGCGATGGCGATTGGCGAGCGCGATGAAACCGTTGACGGCCTGGCGCATCTTGGCCGCAGCCTGCTTGGCCTCGCGCTGCGCCCCCGGCGTCTGCAGCCCGGGCGCGCCATCGCCCAAGATTTCGTCGCCGTCGGGACCAGCCATGGAGAATCCGCCTTCGAGAGAAGCGGGCGCAATCTAGTTCAAGGGATTCGCAAATTCCACCAATACCATAGCAGGCCCACGCCGTGCCGGGCCGTGTCACTTCCCCATCGCGTTGCGGATGTCGAAGGCCGCGGCCACGACGCTGCCGTCCGAGAAGCGCAGCGCGACCTGCGCCTTGCCTCCGGGCTTGAGCGCGGGCTTGGGATCCATGCACATCAGGTGAAAGCCGCCCGGCGCGAAGACGATCCTTCCGCCGGCGGGCACGGTGACCTCGCCCACATCCTGCATGCGGCCCATTCCGTCTTGGGTGGTGCTCCGGTGCAGCATCAGCATGCCGCAGAGCGGGCTCTCGGCGCCGGTGAGCGTGACCGCACTCTTGCCGGCATTGATCAGTTCGAAATAGCCGGCCGCCGGCAAGTTGCCGGGAAGCGCGCGGATCCATGGTTCGCGGATCCGGATATCGGCTGCGCTGGCGCTGCCCACCCAGACCAGCAGCGATGCGGCGATCTCAAACGCCAAAGCGCGCATGTTCGGCCCTTTCCTCGTTCAGCCGCATCGCCACCAGCACCACGATCATCGCGGCGAAGCTCATCAAGGTTCCGGGCAGCCAGATGATGAGGCCGCCATAATGCTGGTCGTTGAGCGCGGTCATGTCGATGACGCGTCCGCAGATCGTGTAGACGGGATAATAGTCGCGCTCGGAGAGCGAAAGAACGGCGCCGAGCACCATCTGCGGCAGCTCGATCAGCAGGATCATCAGTGCGCGCGTCAGGACCGAGAGCCGGGCTGGCGGTTTGGGCCTGGGGTCGAGCACCAGCGACCAGAATGCGATGCCGTTGAGCGCCATGGTCCAGTTCATCAGGTCGTACAGATCGGCGTCGAGCATGACGCGGGTGTGTATCTGCGGGAGGAGCCAGAAATAGAGCAGTCCGACGAACAGCACGGGCGCCACCGCGGGATGCTGCATGACATCCATCGTCCTGCGTACCGCTCTCGCATCCAGCAACGGCACCAGGAAGCGCGGCATGCCGGCGCGGATCGTCGGCCCGGCGAAACCGAGCGCGATCAGGAACGCGCCGAGATGATGCAGCACGAAGTGTGCCGCGCGGTGGATGAAGAACATGTGCTGCGCGTAATAGTCGACATGGGTCTGCAGCACGGCATAGTCGAGCATGACGCCGGCCAGGAACGCGCCGACGCGCCATGCCGCCGGCCGCTTCTCCACGCGCGCAAGACCCAGGAAGAACCAGCCGAGGACGAGGAGGGTCGCGAGAAACGCAGGCCAGGAGAACTCCCACGGCATCCAGAACGGCATCGCGGCGGGAAAGTCGCGGCTGAGGATATCCATCGCCGCGCCCAGGCCGAGCAGCAGCGCATAGCCAAGCCATCCTGGAAACGGCCGCGTCATGGGGGCGCACAATGGCCTCGGCGCAATGGCCGGGCCAGAGGCGATTGGTCACAGATTCCCTTCCGCTCCAAGGCTGTGCTATGCGGATGGCATGATGCGGCTTCGGGCATTGGCGGCGCTCTCGCTCTGCGCATGGCTTCTGGCCTGCGGCGGCGGCGACAAGCCGTGGCACGCGACCGACATCACCGGCGCCATGCCCAAGCTCAAATTCCGCATGCAGCGCGCCAACGACGCCCAGATCGTCAGCGAACAGAACTACAGGGGCCGCGTCGTCATCCTCTATTTCGGCTACACCCATTGCCCCGACATCTGTCCCACCACGCTGGCGAACCTGTCGGCGGTGCTGAAACGCCTCGACACCCAGGCCTATGATGTCGCCGTGCTGTTCGTCACCGTCGATCCCGACCGCGACACCCAGCCGGTGCTGGCGCAATACGTCCACGGCTTCGCACGCCAGGTCGAGGGCCTCAGCGGACCGCCCAACGGGCTCATGGAACTGACGCGCCGCTACCGGGTGATGTACAAGGTCGAGAAGGATGCCCCGGGGCATCCTTATGCGGTGATGCACTCGAACTCGGTGTTCTTCTTCGACCGCTCCGGCGCGGCTCGGCTCGTCGCCACCGACACCTCCGACACCGCCGGCATCACCGAGGACGTCAAGCGGCTGTTGAGTTAGAAACGCGCCTTGCGCTTCTCCCACTCCGTCCGCGTAATGCTCCAGATGTCGACAGGGTATTCCTTGCCCGCAATGCGGAGGGAGGCCGTGCCGGTCTTGCGCTCGCCCAGCCGTTCGGCGACGCGCTGCGAAGCCTTGTTGTCCGCATCGATGCAGGAGATCATCCGCTCGACCGGCTGCGTCAGGAATGCGAAGCGCAGCGCCGCGCGCGCGGCTTCCGTCGCATAGCCCTTGCCCCAATAGGGCCGGCCCAGCGTCCAGCCGACCTCGAGCCCCGGCCAGCCTTCGGGATTGATCAGGCCCACGCGGCCCATCATCGCGCCGTCGGATCTGCGCTCGACCGCCCATTTGCCGTAGCCACGAATGACCCAATGGCCCGCGAGCGAGGCGAGCGTGCGCCAGGCGTCGTTCTTCTCCTGCACGCCGCCGAGATAGGTCATCACTTCGGCATCGCCATGAATCGCGGCCAAGGGTTCGAAATCGCGCGCTTCCCAGCCACGCAGGATCAGCCGTTCGGTTTCCAGGCGCGGAATCATGGTGGCCTCTGCCGCGATTGGGATGTCTACAGGCGATATTCGCACGCCTGAACTCTTGCGTCATCCTGAGGTGCCCATCGCGTCGCCCTTCGAGGCTCGCTCCGCTCGCGCCTCAGGGTGACGCGATGGGCCTCGAAGGATGACTCTCAGTGCAGCCAGATCGAGATTTTGTTTTCGCCCGGCTTGAGTTCGATCTTGGCGGCATCGAAGCTCGGCGCGGAAAGGCGCATCCAGTCCGGCCCCACATTGTTGGAGAAGCCGTAGCGCTCCTTGGGCAGGCCGATGAAGTTCTGGTCGAATTCGCCGTTGCGGTTCTCGTCCTGGAACATCTTGACGGCGTAGGTCCCGGGCCGCACCGGGGCGAAGGTCACCAGTACGCTGTAACCCTTCGCCGGCGCGACCGTGTCGATGATGGGTTCCGCATTGTCGTCGGCGAAACCCTTGCGGTCGTAGAGCGCGAGCCTGAGATCGCCGCCCTTGGGCGAGATGTGCTGCACCAGGACGCTCAGCACGGCCATCTCATCGGCCGCGGCGGGCACGATCGCGAACAGCAGTCCGACCAGGAACGCGAGGGCACGCATGGAAACTCTCAATGCAGGGTGACGTCGATGGCGTTGTCGCCGGCATGGAGCGCGATCTTGGCGTCGTCGAACGCCGGCAGGCTCAGCGATGCCTGCGCGTCGTTGGAGATGCCGAAGGGCTCGGTCAGCCGCATGCCGACATCGAAGATGCCGTTGCCGTTGATGTCCTGGAACATCTTGACCGCATAGGTGCCCGGCGCAATGCCTTCGATCGTCACCGTCATGGTGCCGCCGCGTGCCAAGGTGCGTTTGCGCGCGATCGGCGCTGCGCCCTTGGTCCGGTAGCCGGCCTCGTCGAAAACGCCGATGCGCAACTCGCCGCCGGCGTCGCTGACGTTGTGGACGGTGATGGTGAGCGTCGCCGCTGGGGGCGGCGCTATGTCCTCGGCATGCAGGGATGTCCGCATCGCCGGCGCCAGCAGGATAGCCGCCGTCAGGGCAGCGCGGGCGCGGCGCGCGCTCACGCCAGCCTCGGATCGAGCTTCTTGCAGGCTTCGATCAGGCCTTTCACCGAGTCCGCCGATTTGACCAGCGCCGCGCGCTCCTCGGCGGTGAGCTCGAGCTCGACGATGCGCTCGACCCCCTTTTCGCCGATCACCGCCGGCACGCCGACATAGAGATCCTTGATGCCATAGGCGCCGTCGATATGCGCGGCGCAGGGCAGCACGCGCTTCTTGTCCTTGAGATAGCTCTGCGCCATCTCGATCGCGCTCGCCGCGGGCGCATAGAATGCCGACCCGGTCTTGAGCAGGCCCACGATCTCCGCGCCGCCGTCGCGGGTGCGCTGGGTGATGGCGTCGAGACGCTCCTGCTTGATCCATCCCATCTTGACGAGCTCCGGCAGCGGGATGCCCGCGACCGTGGAGAAGCGCGGCATCGGCACCATGGTGTCGCCATGGCCGCCGAGCACGAAGGCGCTGACATCCTCGACGCTGACGTTCAGCTCCTCTGCGAGGAAATGGCGGAAGCGCGCGCTGTCGAGCACGCCGGCCATGCCGACGACTTTCTCGTACGGCAGGCCGCAGAACCGGCGCAGCGCCCACACCATCGCGTCCAGGGGATTGGTGATGCAGATGACGAAAGCATCAGGCGCATGGCTCTTGATGCCCTCCCCCACCGCGCTCATCACCTTGAGATTGATGCCGAGCAGATCGTCGCGGCTCATTCCCGGCTTTCGCGCGACGCCGGCGGTGACGATCACCACATCGGCGCCGGCGATGTCGGCGTAGGAATTGGTGCCCTTGAAGCGCGCATCCGTGCCTTCGACGGGGCCCGCCTGCGCGATGTCGAGCGTCTTGCCCTGCGGCAGGCCCTCGACGATGTCGAACAGCACGACGTCGCCCAGCTCCTTGAGCGCGACGAGATGGGCGAGCGTGCCGCCGATCTGTCCGCCGCCGATCAGCGCGATTTTCCTGCGGGGCATGGCAAGTCCTCAAGGGGGTTGGAATGCGGGCCGGTTCCTAGCGCGCAGAAGCGCCGGCGGCAAGGCGGGCCCTCAGTTCACCGTCGCGGTGCCCTTCATGCCGAAGCTTTCGTGCAGGAAATGGGTGCAGACGAAGGGATAGGTGCCGGGCTTCTGCGGCGTGAAGTGTACCTCGACGGTCTCGCCGCCTTCGACCTCGACCGAGCCGTCGGCGATCTTGGCGCGGTCCGGCGGCGCCAGCGTTGCGGCCGCGAACAGCTCGGGTGCGTGGAAGTTGTGGCCGCGATTGCCGGTGTTGGTGAGGCGCAGGACGACCGGCACGCCGCTCTTGAGTGCAAGCGTGTTGGGCGCGAAGGCGAAATTGCTCATGGCGACGGAAATCGTCTCGTCGGCCAAAGCCGGCGGCGCGACGGCGAGCAAAGCTGAAAGCACGAGCGAAAAGCGCAAAATCCGCATGGGAAGATCCTCGAAATGCGTCCGGCCCCTCCGCCCGAGAATACGAAGCCGCAGGGAGCATTGTCCACCGCGCCACGGCGATGTGATGGCTCAACTCCTGGCGCGGCGCGCGATCCAGGCGAAGGGGATGCACAGCGCGCTGAGCCCGATGGCCGCGTAGGCGCCGACGATGTCCACACGCAGAAACAGGACCAGCAGCACCGCGTCAATTGCGACGGCCAGCGCCGGCAATACCGGATAGAAATACGCGCGGAAGGGACGCGCGAGCCCCGGCTCTCGTGCGCGCAGGACGAACAGCGACACGCCGACCAGCAGACCGGCCAGCGAGTTCAGCGTTCCGATCAATCCGAAGACCAGGCTGAAGCTGCCGGTCGCGGCGAGCGCGATCGAAAACACCGCCGAGACCATGAACGCAATGCTCGGGCTGCCGCCGGCATTGACCCGCTGCAGGATGGCGGGCAGCAGCCTGTCGCGCGAGAGGGCGAAGAGGATGCGCGGCGCGCTCATGACGTTGGCATTGGCGCAGCTCGCCACCGTGATCATGGCACCGAACGCGAACAGGATGGACGGCAGCGGCCCGCCGAAGAGATTGAGCACCGTGGTGAACGGCTCGACCTGTCGCGCCACGCCGGACAGCCCGATGGCCCAGAACAGCGCCAGATTGACGCCGACATACAGCGCGATCGTCAGTACGAGGCCCAGCAGCAGCGCGCGCGGTATGCTGCGCGATGGCTCGGCGTTCTCCTCGGTAAAATAGACCGGCGCCTCCCATCCGGCATAGGCGCCGCGAATCTTGTTGTAGGCCGCGATGATCGCCCAGACCCCGACGGCAGGCGCCGAGGCGGAAGCGATCTGCGCCAGGCTCGAATGCGTGCCGAGTTCGACCGCGGCGATGGCGAAGGCGAGCAGCATGAGGCACTTGATCGACGTCGCGGCCTGCTGGATGAACCTGCCCTCGCGCAGTCCCATGATGTTGGCGCCGTAGATGACCACCTGCAGTGCCACGGCGACGATCGCCATGCGCCCGTCGGCGCCCGGCCACAGCAGAGCGAGGAACTTCGCAAAAGTCACCGTATTGGCGGCGATCCCAGCCAGGGTCGACACCCAATTGGTCCAGCCGACGATCAGCCCGCCGACGTCGCCCAGCGCGCGATGCGCATAGACATAAGGACCGCCGGCCTTGGGCATGGTCGTCGCCAATTCGGCCACGACGTTGGCACCGAGCGCCGCATGGACGCCGCCCAGAACCCACAGAGCAATGATCAGCGTGGCGTTGGGCACCGTCGCCGCGATCAAATGCGGCGACTGCAGGATGCCGGAGCCCATCATCATCCCGACGCCCACGGCGATGCCGAAGCCGACGCCCAGGATATGGAGCAGGTTTCTGCGCGGCTGGTCTGCGGCGAGAGTCAGAACAGGCTCCGGGGCAAAGCGTGCTTTCCGCCAATAGCGGCGGCGGCGGCAAAAGGCAAAGCCGGACCGGTGCCCCACCGGGCGCCGATCCGGCTTTGCTCAGGCAAATCGGCGGCGGTCAGACCGCTTCCTTCAGTTCCTTGGCAGGACGGAAGGCGACCTTCTTGCTCGCCTTGATCTTGATCGCCTCGCCGGTCGCGGGATTGCGGCCCATGCGGGCGGCGCGCTTGCGCACCTGAAGGATGCCCAGTCCGTTGATGCGGATGCGGGTGCCCTTCTTGAGATGCTTGGTCATCAAGGTGACCAGGTCTTCCATGATCGCGGCGCCTTGCTTGTGCGTCAGCTTCTGCTTGTCCGCCATCTCATAGGCGAGCTGCTTGGTCGAAAGCGTGACGGTCTTGGGCTTTGCCGGAGCGGCGGCGCCGGAAGCTGCGGGTGCGGGCATTGAGGTTTCCTCTTTGAGAGAATCACAAACAAGCCAGATTTTACGGCATTTCAAGCGCATTGCTAACCGCGGCCGGCAAAAAAGCGAAAATAGCTGTGCGCGGCTAAGCCCCAATTGACGGGCTTTTCCGGACATAGGGCGATTCGCGGAAAGGCCGGGTGCCGGACCTTGGATCAAGGCGCGAACCTGGGCCGACTTCGCACGGCATGCGAAAAACCTTGCCAAACTTGTATTTCTTGAATTATTGTGGCCACTTGAAAGGATGGAGATCAGCTACGATCCGGCCAAGCGGGAATGGACGCTGCGCGAGCGGGGGCTCGACTTTGCCGAAACGCCGATCGTCTTTGGTGGACGCACGTTTACAGCACTCGACGACCGCCATGACTATGGTGAAGAGCGCCGGATCACAGTGGGGCTATTGCGAGGTCGAATGGTGGTGATCGTTTGGACTCCCCGCGACGAAGGCAGGCACATCATTTCGTTCAGGAAGGCAAATGACCGAGAAGAGACGAAATATCAAAGCCGCCTGGGTTGACCCGGACGACGCGCCGGAGCTGACGGACGACTTTTTTGACCGCGCCGAGATCGCCATCGGCGACGTCGTCATCCGTCCGGCGAACGGGACTTTGACCAAGCCGGGGCGGCCGAAATCGGCGGCGCCAAAGAAGTCGGTGCATCTCAGGCTCTCGCCCGATGTGCTCACTTATTTCCGCAAGACCGGCCCCGGCTGGCAGACGCGCATCGACGAGACCCTGCGTAAGGCCGCGAAACTCAAGCCGCGGAAGAAGTAGGCTTACGCCTCGGCTTCGGCCGGGCCGCTGTCGGTGCGCTCGGCGATGCGGGCCGATTTGCCGCGGCGGCCGCGCAGGTAATAGAGCTTGGCGCGGCGCACCTTGCCCTTGCGCACCACCTGGACCGAATCCACCAGCGGCGAATAGACCGGGAAGACGCGCTCGACGCCTTCGCCATAGGAAATCTTGCGCACGGTGAAGCTCTCGTTCAGCCCCTCGCCCTGGCGGCCGATGCACACGCCCTCGAACGCCTGGATGCGCTCGCGCGTCTTCATCTGCTTGGCCTTCTCGTCATAGGTCTGCTCGACCACCTTGACGTTGACCTTGAGCGTGTCGCCGGGGCGGAATTCGGGATGGGCGGTGGCGCGGACGGCCTTCATCTGCTCGGCTTCGAGCTGTTTGAGCAGGTTCATGGGCACGTCTCCGTCGGCGAAAAGAAGGGAATGAAGCCGGGCCGTATAGCCTATGGCTTGCGCTTTTCATAGAGGGTCCACAGCTCCGGCCGGCGCGATTTCGTCAGCTTTTCCGCCTGTTCCAGCCGCCATCTGGCGATTTCGGCATGGTTGCCGCCGAGCAGCACCGCCGGGATCTCCCTGCCCTCGAAGCTTTGCGGCCGGGTATAGTGCGGATATTCCAGCAGGCCCTGCGCGAAGCTCTCCTCGGTGGGAGAGGCTTCGTCGCCTAACACGCCGGGAAGCAGCCGCACGCAGGCCTCGATCAGCGCCATCGCTGCGATCTCCCCGCCGGCCAGCACGAAGTCGCCGAGCGAAATCTCTTCCAAGCCGCGCGCCTCGACGGCACGCTGATCCAGCCCCTCGAAGCGGCCGCAGAGCAGGATGGCACCCGGGCCTTCGCTCAGGGATTTCACGCGCGACTGCGTCAGCGGCGTGCCCCGCGGCGAAAGATAGATGAGCGGGCGCCCTCTCTTATCCACCGCGTCGAGCGCGGCGCAGGCCACATCGGCGCGCATCACCATGCCGGCTCCGCCGCCGGCCGGAGTGTCGTCGATGCTGCGGTGCCTGCCGATGCCGTGATCGCGGATGCCGCGGACGTCCAGCGACCAAAGGTGCTTCTGCCGGGCCTTGCCGAGCAGCGACACGTCCAGCGGCCCCGGAAACATCTCCGGGAAGAGCGTGAGGACGGTGGCGGACCAGGTCATTGCCAGAACTGCGTCGCGCCGCCCTTCGAGGCTTCGCGCGCGTCATGCTGAGGTGCGAGCGCCCTTGGTCTCGCGTCATCCTGAGGTGCGAGCGTAGCGAGCCTCGAAGGATGACGCTCGCTCAGGGCGGCGGCGAGCCTCGAAGCACGCGCGCGAAGCACCTCAGGGTGACGGCGTGCTAGGAGGAACGTGCAATTCATCACAGCTCTTTCTTGAAGCCGAAATGGCTCTGCTCGAAGCCGAGGCGGCGGTAGAAGAGATGGGCGCGGGTGCGCCGCTTGTCGGAGGTGAGCTGCACAAGCCCGCAGCCGCCCTCCCTGGCCCGCCTGATCGCTTCCTTCATCAGCGCCGTGCCGATCGCATGTCCGCGCAAGCGCGAGGCGACGCGCACGCTTTCGATGATCGCGCGCTTGGTGCCCTTGCGCGACAGGCCGGGCACGAAGACGAGCTGCAGCGCGCCCACCACCTGGCCGTCCTGTTCGGCCAGCAGCATCTTGTTGAAGTGCTCGCCCTGCATCGCGGCGAAAGCCTGCGCATAGCCCTCGGCGGCGCCCGGGCTGGCCTGCTCGCGGTTCTCGGCGAACTCGTCGTCGGCGAGCAGCGCCACGATGGCCGCAAGGTCCTTGTCTTCCGCAAGACGGAAAGTGACGTCGCTCATTCCACGCTTCCTTCTTCGCCCGCTTCGACTTCCTCCGGCACCGCGATCACCACCCGCCCGGCCGCAACATCGACCACGGGAACGAAGTCGCGCGCGAAAGGCAGCATCACGGTATCGTCCGGTCCGCGCGCGATCTCGATGACGTCGCCGGCGCCATAGTTGTGAATGGCGAGCACCTTGCCGATGACGCGGCCTTCTTCATCCATTGCCGTGAGGCCTATCAGATCGGCGCGATAGTACTCCTCGCGCGCCGGTTCGGGCAGTGCCGTGCGCGCGACGAACAATTCAAGTCCCTTGAGGCTTTCGGCCGTGGCGCGGTCGAGCACTTCGGCGAAAGTCACATGCGCCTCGCCCGGCTTGGCCTCTTTGATCTTCGATATGGTGAAGACGCGGCCGTCGCGCGCATGCAATCGCTTGTAGGCGGCGAGGGCAGACAGGTCTTCTGTGAAGACCTTCGCCCGCACCTCCCCCTTCAGCCCATGTGCGCCGATCAACGCAGCCATGAGGACGTCGCGTGCGCTTCGAGGCGCGGCCGTCATGGCGAGGCGCTCCGCGAAACGGAGCCTCGAACCACGGCCGCGCAGCTCAGCATGACGCGCCCTCGGAATTACGCCGCGGGCGCCTCGGCGGAGCCGGCCGCCTTGGCAGCCGCAGCCGCGCGTTCCTGCGCCTTTTTGCGGGGCTTGGCCTTGTTGGGATTGTTGTGGACGCGCGCCTTCGCCACGCCGGCATCGGACAGGAAGCGGTGCACGCGATCCGACGCGACCGCGCCCTTGGCGATCCAGGCCTTGGCCTTGTCGAGATCGAGCTTGAGGCGGTCGGCATGCTCGCGCGGCAGGAGCGGATTGTAGAAGCCGATCTTCTCGATGAAACGGCCGTCGCGCGGGCTGCGCGAGTCGGAGATGACGATCGAATAATGCGGCCGCTTCTTGGTGCCGCCGCGCGCCAGCCGGATTCTCAAAGCCATGATGTGTTCCTTTCACGAGTTAAGAAGATTTCGCTCGCGGAGGCGCGCAGGACACGGGGTCCTCGATCGCCTTCTGCGCCACTCCGCGTCTCCGCGTGAGATTTTCTCATCGCCGGCCGCCCGGCATCATGGGCGGCATGCCGCCGCCGAACATGGAGGCGAGCCCCTGCAATGCGCGGCCGCCCTTGCCCATCTTCTTCATCACGTCGGACATCTGGCGGTGCATCTTGAGCAGCTTGTTGACTTCGCTGACCTCGACCCCGGAGCCGGCGGCGATGCGCTTGCGGCGCGAGCCGTTGATGACGTCGGGATTGCGCCGCTCCTGGCGCGTCATGGATTGGATGATCGCTTCCTGGCGCGTGAGCAGCCTGTCGTCCAGGCCGGCGGCGTCGAGCTGGCCCTTGACCTTGCCCACGCCGGGCAGCATCGACAGCACGCCCTGCATGCCGCCCAGCTTCTTCATCTGGCGCAACTGCTCGGCGAGATCGTCCATGTCGAACGATCCCTTCTTCATCTTGGCCGCGATCTTCTCGGCCTTTTCCTTGTCGAGGGTCTCGGCCGCCTTCTCGACCAGCGACACCACATCGCCCATGTCGAGGATGCGCGCCGCGACGCGCGCCGGATGGAACGCCTCGAGCGCGTCGAGCTTCTCGCCCACGCCCAGGAATTTGATCGGCGCGCCGGTCACCGCGCGCATCGACAGCGCCGCGCCGCCGCGCGCATCGCCGTCGGCGCGCGTCAGGATGATGCCGGAGAGCGGCACGCGCTCATTGAACGTCTTGGCGATGTTGACCGCGTCCTGGCCGGTCAGGCTGTCGGCGACGAGCAGGGTCTCGTGCGGCTTGGCGAGATCGCGGATCTGGGCGACCTCGCTCATCAGCTGCTCGTCGACATGCTGGCGGCCGGCGGTGTCGAGGATGAGCACGTCGTAGCCGCCGACTTTGGCCGAGGCCATCGCGCGGCGCGCGATCTCGACGGGCGTCTGGCCCGCGACCACGGGAAGCGTGGCAACGCCGGCCTGCTCGCCCAGCACGCGCAGCTGCTCCATCGCCGCGGGGCGCGAGACGTCGAGCGACGCCATCAGCACCTTTTTCTTCTCGCGCGTCTGGAGCATCAGGCCGAGCTTGGCGGAGGTGGTGGTCTTGCCCGAGCCTTGCAGCCCCACCATCAGCACCGATGCCGGCGGCGCGCCCAGCGCCAGCGCGGCGTTCTCGCTGCCCAGGGTTTCGATCAGCGCGTCATGGACGATCTTGACGATCTGCTGGCCCGGGGTGACCGAGCGGATGACGCTTTCGCCCACCGCCTGCGGGCGCACCTTGTCGATGAAATCCTTGACCACCGGCAGCGCGACATCGGCCTCGATCAGCGCCGCGCGGATGTCCTTCAGCCCCTCTTCGACGTCGCCCTCGGACAATGCGCCGCGCCCGCGCATGCGGTCGAAGGTGGCGCCGAGCCGGGACTGAAGAGAGTCGAACATTTTCTTCCATCAAGACCGTCATCGCCCGGCTTGTCCGGGCGACCCATTTTCCAGCGGCTGGAAAAATGGATCACCCGCATCCGCGGGTGACGACGGGTGTAAGAGGCACCCAAAGCACGAACGCCCCAGGGGGCGCACCTGCGCTGCCTGGGGGCGATCCCCCGCGCCGGGCGAGGGACCGGAAGTCCTTTAGGGCTTCCGGAAGCGGGCGGGTTTTAGGTGAGCTTCCCGATCAAGTCAAATGCAGCGGGGTGACGGAGCAGTTGTCGAAGCCTCATCTTCGAAATTTCGTCATCGCCCGCTTCCTGCGGGCGATCCAATTTTATTCCGCTTCGGAAAATGGGTTACCCGGACAAGCCGGGCAATGACAAAAAAGGGGATTGCACCAGAGCTGCACACATTCACGGGTCAGATACCAAAATCTACGTCGCTCCCGTCGTCGTCCCCGTCCCGCCGCCGGACGGCAACGCTGCGCCGATGGCGTTGCTGATCGCGGTCCACAGCGCGCCGACGAGCGCGTTCCATACTTTCTCGACGGTGACGACCACTAGGCCCTTGAGCGTGTTGGCGAAGTTGATGGCGGAGTCCTTGAGCGTCTGCAGAAAATAGTCGCGCATCTCGGTGCTCAGGTCGCCCGACAAGGTCGCCGCGGCGATCCACTTGGCCTGCTGCGCCATGGCGGCAAGCTGGCGCTCGGAATAGCCCTCGATGGTGGTGACGTCCTGCTGGATGATGCCGCTGGCAACCGTCTTGAGGTTGGCGATGAGCTGGTTCACGTCGATGGGGGTGGTTGGCATGGCCGTCATCCTTCAGCGCTTGAGCGCCATCTCGTAGGTGAGCGCGCTGTCGAAATTCTGCGTATAGGCGTTCTGGAAGCCGCAGATCAGTGCGGGGTCCAGCGTCGCCGAGCTGCAGCCCACGGTCACCGCCTTGAATCCGCTCTTCTGGTCCTCGTCGCGCATCTTGGTGAGGACCGAAACGATGGTCTCCAGGCTGCCCTTGGTCGGCGCCGATTCCAGCACCTTCTTCCATTCGGCCAGTGTCTGCGAATCCGGCAACGAACCCGTCCACAGCGGCTGCGGCATCGGCCGCGCGCTGACTTGCGATTCCAGCGCCGAGAACTGGCCGATCAGTCCGTTGTAGGTGGCCTGGCGCTGCGCCACGAAGGTGTCGGCCGTCACGCCGGAAGAGAGGGTGGCGAACAGGGTCAAGGTCTGGGTGTTGGCGGCGTTGAGGCCGTCGACGATGCTCTGGCTGTAGCTGGGCGCAAGCTGCGTCGCGCAGCCGCACAGCAAGACGAAAATCAGCGTTGCGGCAGAGCGCGCCGCGATCCTGGCCAGGCCCAAAGCTTCCTCCCCCATTGGCGGCTAAACCATATATCGAAGTAGTAGGAAATCAACCTAAAGCGCCCGTTGCGCGAACCAACCTCACTCGAAAACCCGCGCCAATACCTTCATGCACTCCGCGCTTTTGATTCGCCGGGAACGAACATCGTACTCGATTTCAAGAATGGGGCATGAACCCTTTCCGCCAGTGTAGAGGGCGCCGCAGCCGATATGGACCATGGAACCCAATCCCGTCATCTTCAGTTCTTGATACTCCGACAGATCCGGATTGCGGGCGGCGTCTCGCGTCAGAAAATCGCCAACGATAAGCGTGCCGTTGTTTGCGAGATCGTAATAGCGCACCCTATTCCGCGCCGGGACGATGCCCTTCGGCACAACCACGGAGTCCAATTTCGCTTCGACATCTGTGATATCGGGAGGCTGACATTTCCAGGCAGCGTTCGCGGCGGAGTCCGCGGAGTTGGTCGCTGCCAGCAATAGAGCGGCAATCAACGAAGCGCATAGTGTGCGGCTTCGATTTGTCTCCATCAGTGCAATCCCAGCTTCTGCTTGAAGAATGTATAGCTCAGCGCCCACATGTCGGCCTGCGCCGCGTTCGTCGAGCCGGGGCCGTGGCCGCCTTCGGCCGCTTCGTTGAACAGCACGTCGTGGCCCTGGTCTTCCATCTTCGCGGCCATCATGCGCGCCCAGATCGGCGTCACGCGGTCGTCGCTGGTCTCGGTGATGAAGAGCACGGCCGGCGTCTTCATCTCGGGCCTGACGTTCTGATAGGCGGAATATTTTTCGATGAAGGCGCGTTCCTCCGGTTTGTCGGGATCGCCGTATTCCTCCACCCAGGACGCGCCGGCGCCGTAGCGCGTGTAGCGCAGCATGTCGACCAATGGCCGCTGCACCACCACGGCGTTCAGAAGCTCGGGATGCTGCGTCATCGTCACGGTGGTGAGCACGCCGCCATTGGAGGCGCCCACGATGCCCAGATGTGCCGAGGTGGTGAAGCCGCGCGTCTCGAGATCTTTGGCCACCGCGGCGAAATCGTCGAACGCCTTCTGCCGGTTGGCTTTCAGCGCCGCCTGATGCCAGGCGGGACCGAACTCGCCGCCGCCGCGGATATTGGCGACCGCGAGCGCGCCGCCCTTGCTCAGCCAAACTTGGCCCGCATCGAGCGGACGATGGCCGTCGTTCCAATACCACGGCGTGAGCGAAAGCTCGAAGCCGCCATAGGAATAGAGAATGGTCGGCACGTCGCGGGTCAGGTCCTTCTTGTGGATCAGGAAGTACGGCACCTTCACGCCGTCGCTCGACGTCACCCAGAACTGATCGCTCGTCATGTCGGAGGCATCGAACAATGGCGGCTGCGATTTGATCGCGCGCGCCCTGCCCCGGCCGTCGAATTCGTAGAGGGTCGGCGGCACCAGAAAACTCTCATAGGTGAAGAGCGCCGCCGGACCCCAATCGTCGGCGCTGACCACGCCGGTCGAGCCGCCCTTGGGCAGATCGAGCGCCGTGTCGCTCCAGCCTTTCGCGGCCGGGCGAAAGACGTGAACGCTGCCGGTCACGTCGTGATAGAGCGCGGCATAGACCGCGTCGCGGCCCGGCTGAACGCTGTCGATCGTACCATGCGCGTCGGGTGCCGCCAGCAAGGCGATCTTCGTGCCTTTATGCGCGAGGAAGTCGCGCAGTCCAAAAGCGAGCAGCGAGCCCTGCATGTAGGTCGTGGCGCCGACCTGCCAGTCGTCGCGCAGGGTGAAAATCAGATTGCCCCTCGTCATGCCTTTCAGATCGGTCCCCAGCGGCAGCGGCAGCTTGGTCGTCGCGCCGTTCCCAGCCATGACGGAATATTCGTTGCTGAAGAAACTGACGCCGCGCTCGATCAGGACCGTCGCGCCGCGATTGGTGAGTCCGTCCGGTCCACGCAGGACTTCGGCGCGCACCGCGATGTCGTCGGGGCCGACTTCGAACACGGTCCTCGCAGCGGTGAGAGGCTGGCCGCGATGCCAGAGTTTCATGATCCGCGGATAGGACGACCTCGTCATCGTGCCGGGCCCGAAATCTGTCGCGAAGACGATGGTGTTGTCGTCGACGTAGGAGGCGCTCGATTTGGCGGCGGGCAGCGCGAAGCCCGTATCGAGCAATTTGTGCGTCCTGGGATCGAACTCGCGCACTTCGGACGCGTCGCCGCCGCCGGGCGAGAGCCTGGCCAGGCAGCGCTTGCCCGAGGGCGTGCATTGCGCACCCTGGAACACCCAATCCTTGTGCTGTTCGGCGTCGAGCTTGTCGACGTCGAGCAGAACTTCCCATGTCGGAACGTGCTTGCGGTACTCGGCGAGCGCCGCCCGCCGCCACAGCCCGCGCACATGCGCGGCGTCCTGCCAGAAATTGTAGAGCTTGCCGCGGTCGAGTTCGCCAGCGGGAATGCGGTCCTTGGTGTCGAGCGAGGCCAGGATCGCGGCGCGGTCGGCGGCGTAGGTGGGATCGGATTTGAGGACGGCGTCGCTCTTGGCGTCCTGGGTCTTCACCCAGGCCTGCGCTTTCTCGCCATGGATTTCGGCAAGCCAGAGATAGGGATCGTTGTCCTGCGCAGCATAGGCCGCCGCCGAAACGACCGCCGCCGCCATCGCCATCCCCATCGTCCGCCGCATCGCGCACTCCTTCTAATCCCGGGGCCTTGTGCCACGGGAAAACGCGCCGGCGAAAGCCCTCGCGCGGGATCGTGATCGACCCTATATAGGCGCGATGACGGCCTTCCTGAAAATGCACGGCCTGGGCAACGACTTCGTCGTCTTCGACGGACGCGGCGGCGGCTTCGCGCTCGACGGCACGACGGCGCGCGCGCTGGCCGACCGGCGCCTGGGCATCGGCTGCGACCAGGTGATCGTGATCCAGGACGGCGGCGGAGCCGCCGACGCCGCGATGCGCATCTTCAACGCCGACGGCGGCGAGGTGGAGAGCTGCGGCAATGCCGCGCGCTGCGTGGCGCGGCTGCTGATGGAAGAGAAGGACCGCAGTTCCGTGGCGATCGACACGCCCGGCGGCCTGCTCGCCTGCAGCGACGCCGGCCATGGCGCGGTGACCGTCGACATGGGGGCTCCGAAATTCGGCTGGCGCGACATCCCGTTGTCGCAGGCAACCGGCGACAAGACCCCGATCCAGCTTCCGCTCGATCTCTTTTTCGGCGAGCGCAACGAGCTGTGGGCCGCGACCGGTACGCCGGTTTCCGTCGGCAACCCGCATTTCGTGGTGCCGGTGGGGAATGCCGCGGCTACAGCGGTCTACGAATACGGTTCCCATCTCAGCAAACATCCCACGTTTCCCCGCGGGACGAATGTCGAGTTCTTCAGCCCGCTCGGAAAGGATCGCATCCGCATGCGGGTCTTCGAACGCGGCGCTGGCGTCACGCGGGCCTGCGGCACCGGAGCGTGCGCCGCCGCGGTCGTCGCGCATCTGCGCGGCATGACGGGCCGCAAAACCGAAGTCGTGCTCGATGGCGGCTCGTTGTGGATCGAATGGCGCGAAAGCGACGAGCACATCGCGATGACCGGCCCGGCCAGCCTGTCGTTCCGGGGCGATGTCGCGCTCGAGGATTTTGCGCAGTGATCGAGGTCGTGACCTTTGGCTGCCGGCTCAACGCCTATGAATCGGAAGGTGTCAAGGCGCGCGCGCGCGATGCGGGCATCGACGACGCCATCGTCTTCAACACCTGCGCGGTAACGGCCGAAGCGGTGCGCCAATCGCGCCAGGCGATCCGCAAGGCGCGGCGCGAAAACCCGGGCGCGCGCATCGTCGTCACCGGCTGCGCGGCGCAGACCGAGCCCGGGACCTATGCCGCGATGAACGAAGTCGATCACGTGCTCGGCAACGCCGAGAAGCTCGATCCGGCGACTTGGCTGACTCTCGGCGCCGAACGCGTGCGGGTGAACGACATCGGCGCGGTCAAGACATTGGCGCCGCAATTCGTCGACGGCTTCGAGGGCCGAACGCGCGCCTTCCTGCAGGTGCAGAACGGCTGCGATCACCGCTGCACCTTCTGCATCATTCCCCATGGCCGCGGCAGCGCGCGCAGCGTGCCGATGGGCGCGGTGGTCGAGGAGGCGCGCCGGCTGACCGAAAAAGGCACCGCAGAGATCGTGCTCACCGGCGTCGATCTGACGTCGTATGGCGGCGATCTGCCGGGCCGGCCATCGCTCGGCCGGCTGGTGCGCAAGATCCTGAAGCATGTCCCGGAGATCAAGCGGCTGAGGATCTCCTCCATCGATTCCATCGAGGCCGATGACGACTTATGGCGCGCCGTCGCCGAGGAAGCGCGGCTGATGCCGCATTTCCATCTTTCCGCGCAATCCGGCGACGATCTGATCCTGAAGCGCATGAAGCGCCGCCACAGCCGCGCCGACACCGTCGCGTTCTGCGAACGGGTGCGCGCCTTGCGCCCCGATGCGGCTTTCGGCGCCGATCTGATTGCTGGCTTCCCGACCGAGAGCGAGGCGATGTTCGACAACACGCTGAGGCTCGTCGACGATGCGGGCCTCGCGTTCCTGCACGTCTTTCCGTTCAGCGCGCGCAAGGGAACGCCGGCAGCGCGCATGCCCCAGCTCGGCCGCGGCCTGGTCAAGGAACGGGCGGCGCGGCTGCGGGCCAAAGGCGATCGGGCGCTGGCGGCGCATTTCGCAGGGCTGGTCGGCTCGGAACAGACCTTATTGATGGAGACGGACGTGCTCGGCCGCACTCCATGCTTCGCGCCCGCGCGCGTGAGCGTTCCCGGCGGCGGTCCGTTCCGCCGCGTGCGCGTCACCGGCGCAGACGCAGCGCATCTTGTCGCGGAGCCGGCATGAGGGATTTCGGCGAGGCACCGCCGCCGCTGACCCTGTTCGAGCGGTTGAAGGAAGGCCTGTCGCGCTCGACACGCGGCTTGAGCGACAACGTCACGGCGATCCTGTCCGGGCGAAAGCTCGACGCCGCGACGCTCGGCGAGCTCGAGGAGGCGCTGATCCGCGCCGATCTCGGCGCGGCGCAGGCGCACGCCATCGCCCAGGCCATCGGCAAGGACCGGCACAGCATTGCGATCTCGGACTACGATCTGAAGCGGCTGCTCGCCGCGGAGATCGCGAAGATCCTGCAACCCGTCGAGAGGCAGCTCACCGTGGACCGCGCGAAGAAACCGTTCGTGGTCCTTGTCGCGGGAGTCAACGGAGCCGGCAAGACGACGACCATCGGCAAGCTGGGCAAGCATTTCGCCCGCCAGAAGCTCAAGGTGATGTTTGCGGCCGGCGACACGTTCCGCGCCGCGGCCATCGAGCAGTTGCGGATCTGGGGCGAGCGCATCGGCGCCGAGGTCGTGGCAGGCGCGCCGGGCGCGGATGCGGCGGGGCTTGCGTTCGACGCGCTCGCCAGGGCCCGCGCCACGGATGCCGACGTGCTCCTGATCGACACCGCCGGCAGGCTGCAGAACAAAGCCGGGCTGATGGCGGAACTGGAGAAGATCGTGCGCGTCCTGCGCAAGCTCGATCCCACAGCGCCCCACGCCACGCTCTTGGTGCTCGACGCCACCACGGGGCAGAACGCCATCGCGCAGGTGGACGTCTTCCGCAACACCGTGCCGCTGACGGGACTGATCATGACCAAGCTGGACGGCACCGCAAAGGGCGGTATCCTGGTCGCGCTCGCCGCGCGCTTCGGGTTGCCCATCCATTTCATCGGCGTAGGCGAAGGCGAGGACGACCTGCAGACCTTCTCCGCCGAGAATTTCGCCAAGGCCCTGACGGGGGCGGCATGAATCCGCAGCTGCGCCGCCTCGCCCTCGATCTCGGCCCGCTGGCGATATTTTTCGTCGCCTACCAGTTCCTCGGCCTCTATCCCGCGACCGCGGTGTTCATGGCGGCGGTGCTCGTCGCGCTCGCGCTCGACTATGTCTTGGAGAAGAAGCTCTCGCCGGTGCCGATCCTGAGCGCGGTGCTGGTGCTGATCATGGGCGGGCTGACGCTCACGCTGAAGAACGCGGTGTTCATCTACATGAAGCCAACCGTGCTCTATGCGATCTTCGGCGCGACGCTGCTCGGCGGCATGGCCTTCGACCGGTTGTTCCTGAAATACCTGCTATCCCTGGGCTTCGAGATGCCCGACAGCGCCTGGCGCAGGCTGACCTTGCGCTACGGTATTTTCTTTCTCGGCCTGGCCGTATTGAACGAGATCGTGTGGCGCAACTTCCCCGAACCTACCTGGGTTGCGTTCAAGGCATGGGGGGTGATGCCCATCATCCTGCTTTTTTCGCTGGCGCAGGCGCCGTTCCTCATGCGCCATCAACGCGCTGCCGAGAGCGAGGGCGAGAACTGATCCGGTACAACTCTACGCTCCGCGTCCTGATCTTTTGATCCATGTCCGCATGCCGCATTGCAAGAGCGCCCTTTGCCGCGACAGAGAAGTGTTGTTCCCGGACGCGGACGCGTCTAGTCTTGATCATTATCCGTGAAGGGATCGCCCGGCGTTCACGCGGGATGGGGTGCGGCCCGCGTCTCAGGCGGGTTTAGGTCGTAGAACACATCCGGGGGTGTCATGAAGGGTCCGCGCAAGCCGAACGGTTTCGATCTTGCACAAGCGCCGTCGCATCTCATCCGGCGCTGTCAACAATATTTCGGCGATCTCTATGCGCAGGAACCGGGCGCGCGCGACCTGACCACGCAGCAATTCATCGTGCTCGCGGCGCTCGAGCAGAACGAAGGCGTGAGCCAGACCGCGCTCGTCGAGATGACGGGCATCGACCGCTCCACCTTGGCCGAGATGGCGCGGCGCATGGTCGAGAAGGGACTGCTCTCGCGCGAGCGCACCGAGGAAGACCAGCGCGCCAATGCGGTCGCCATCAGCGCCAGCGGCCGCAAGGCCCTGCGCTCGGCCAGGCTCGCGGCGGAACGCGCCGAACGCGCGCTGCTGGAGCCCATCGCGGCCTCGGAGCGCGCCAAATTCATCCGGAATCTGGCCCTGATCGCGCAAGCCGCGGATGCCCATGCCGCGAGCGGCGGTCCCAAGCCCGGGCGCAAGCCCGCGCGGCGGCGCCGCGGCTGAAAACCCGTTCTAGATGCGGATATCGAGGGTGCTGCCGGGCCTGGGGGGACGCCCCGACACGCCGGCCGCGGCGCGCGCCGCGGCGGGTTTCACGTCCGGGGCCTGGCGAAAATCCAGCGGCTCGAACGGTTTCGCCGCGGCCGGCTTCTGGACCGAGTGCTGCGCGGCAAGAACATTTGCGGCTGCGATCTGCATGCGGACAAAATCGCAGAGCATGGTTTCGGAAGGGTAAAGCAGCTCAACCGCCCTTGGCGGCTGCCACTGCGGGCAGGAGCTGGTCCTTGAGCACCTCTTCGGTGATCTCGCCGACGATGCGTGCACGCACGACGCCGTGACCGTCGACGACGAAGGTCTCGGGCACGCCATAGACACCCCATTCGATGCTGGCGCGGCCGTCGGAATCCAGCCCGATGCGGGCGAAGGGGTTTCCGTTCTCTGCCAGAAAATTGCGGATGTTCGCCGGCGTGTCCTTCTGGACGAGGCCGTAGAGCGCGAAGTCCGCGCGCCCGGCCAGCCGAGCCAGCAGCGGCGCTTCGCTGCGGCACGGCGCGCACCAAGAGGCGAAGACGTTGACCACCGTTACATGGCCGGCGGCAAGGTCCTTGGGTCCGAAGCCTTGCGCCGCGGCATCGAGCGCCGCCAGTTCGAGGTCCGGCACCTTCTTGCCGATCAGCATCGAGGGCAGCGGCGCCTCGCCGGTCGCGCCGGTGCGATGCAGGGCGGCGAAGAACACCGCGGCCAGCACCAGGAAAACCCCGGCGGGAACCACATAGATCCACTTCACGGCTGCCTCTCCGCGTCCAGCGCCGCAAGCCTTTGGCGCGCGCGCAACCAGCCGCGCACCGTGAGCAGCACGGCCGCGCCCAATGCCGCCGCCGAGACGGCGTATCCGGCGAGAACATAAGCCGCGTAGGGACCGCTCATCCGCCCTCCAGCATTACGGTGCGCGCGCGGCGCTCGAGGATCGCGGTCTCGATGCGCATCAGCCACAGGCTCACGAACAGCAGCGTGTAGCCGAGCGCCATCAGGAACAGCGGCCAGAGATAGACGCCGGCGATCAGCGGCCCGCCCGCGCGCACGATGCTCTCGCCCTGGTGCAGGGTCGTCCACCATTGCACCGAGAATTCGATCACCGGCAGATTGACCGCGCCGACCAGCGCGAGGATGGCGGCGGCCCGCGCGGCGCGGGTCTCGTCTTCGACCGCGTTCCACAGCGCGATGTAACCGAGATAGAGGAACAGCAGCAGCAGGAACGAGGTCAGCCTGCCGTCCCACACCCACCAGGCGCCCCACATCGGCCGTCCCCACAGCGAGCCGGTCAGCAGTCCGAGCGCGGTGAACAAGGCACCCAGCGGCGCCGCCGCCTTCGCCGCCTGATCGGCCAGCGGATGGCGCCACACCAATCCCACCAGCGACGCCGCCGCCATCAGTCCATAGGCCATCATCGCGGTCCAGGCCGCAGGCACGTGCAGGAACATCAGCTTGACCGTCTCGCCCTGCTGGTAGTCCGGCGGCACGCGCAGGCCGAGCGCCAGCCCCGCGCCGAGCAGCAGCACCGTGGCGCCGGCAAGCCAGGGCCTGAGGGCTCGCGACAGCGCGAGGAACTTCGTCGGGTTGGCGTAGCGCAGCATCGGTCAGCTCCCGAGATTGAGCCTGACCGCGGCGGCAGTGGCAAACGGCGAAAGCACGCAGGCGCAGAAGGAAAAGGCCCCAAGCAGACCAAGCGCGCCGTTCGGGATGCCGTCGAGGACTTCCAGCACCGCCCCGGCGCCGAAGATCACCGCGGGCGCGAGCAGGGGCAGCACGATCAGGGGCAGGATCAGTCCGCCGCGCCGGACCGACAATGTCAGCCCCGCCCCTACCGCGCCGAGCGCGCTCACCGCCGGCGTGCCGAGCAGCAGCGAGACGAACAGCGCCAGCAAGGCCCGCGGCGGCAGTCCGAACATCACGCCCAGCAGCGGCGACAGCAAGGTCAGCGGCAGACCCGTCGCCAACCAGTGCGCGGAGGCCTTGATCGCGGCGACCGCCTCCAGCGACAGCGGGGAAAGCGCGAGCAGGTCGAGCGAGCCGTCTTCGAAATCGGCCTGGAACAGCCGGTCGAGCGCCAGCAGGGCCGCCAGCACCGCCGCCACCCAAAGGACGCCGCCCGCGATGCGCGCAAGCCGCGGCAGCTCCGCGCCGACGCCCAGCGGGACCAGGGTGGCGACGCCTGCGAAGAACGCCAGCGCCAGCATCGCGCTGCCGCCGGCGCGCGCGGCCAGGCGCACGTCGCGCAGAAGCAGCGCGCTCATGCCAGCACCAGCCGGCGGGCCTCGATACCGAGCGGCTCATGCGTCGCGGCGACGGCGATGCCGCCGGCCGCGCAATGCGCCGCGATCAAGTCCGCGACGACGCGCTTGCCCGCCGGGTCGAGCGCGGCCAGCGGCTCGTCCAGCAGCCACAGCGGCCGGCCGCAGAGCCAAAGCCGCGCCAGGGCCACGCGCTTCTTCTGGCCGGCAGAGAGATATTGTCCCGGAAGATCGCCGAGCCGCGCCAGGCCGACCTGCTCCATCGCCCCCTCAAGCGCGCCCGCGCCGCGATGGAGCATGGCAAAGAAGGCCAGCGTCTCGCGCACCGTCATCTGCGGCTTGACCGCATCGTGATGGCCGAGCCAGCCGACCTGCTTGCCGCGCTCCTCGCCATCCTCGAGCGCCGTACCATCAATCCTTAGACGGACGGTACCGGACGCCGGTGCCAGAAAGCCCGCCAGCATCCGCAGCAGCGAGGTCTTGCCCGCCCCGTTCGGTCCTTCCACGCTGAGCACCGCCCCGGCCTCCACCGCAAAGCTCAAGTCGCGGAACACCATCCTCCCGCCGCGGACAGCGGCGAGGCGGGTTGCTTCGAGATGCAAATGTCGCGGCAGTTTTGCCCCGCCCCCTGATCCGTCATGGCCGGGCTTGCGCCCCGAGCATGACGCTGGTTCGTCAATACATATGCTGTCCGCCGTTGATCGACAGGGTCGAGCCGGTGATGAAGCCGGCCTCGTCGGCGACGAGGAAGAGCACCCCGCGGGCGATCTCCTCGGCATGGCCGAGCCGTCCGACGGGGATCTTCGCCACGATCTTCTCGAGCACGTTGGCGGGGACCGCGGCCACCATGTCGGTGTCGATATAGCCGGGCGCGATCGCATTGACGGTGATGCCCTTGGGAGCGCCTTCCTGCGCCAGCGCCTTCGTGAAGCCGTGGATGCCCGATTTCGCCGCGGCGTAGTTCACCTGGCCGTACTGTCCGGCCTGGCCGTTGATCGAGCCTATATTGACCACGCGGCCGAAGCTGCGCGTCAGCATCCCTTCCCACGTCGCCTTGCACATGTTGAAGCAGCCGCCGAGATTGGTGTCGAGTACCTCATCCCAGCCCTGGCGCGCCATCTTGCGCATGGTGCCGTCGCGGGTGATGCCGGCATTGTTGACGACGATGTCGACCGGCCCGAGATCGGCCACGACTTTTGCCACGCCTTGCTGGCATTGCTCGAAATCTGCGACATCCCATTTGTAGACCGCGATGCCGGTGCGCTCGGCGAAAGCCTTTGCGCGCTCGTCATTGCCGCAATAATTGGCGGCGACGCTGTAGCCGGCATTCTTGAGCCCGACCGAAATCGCCTCGCCGATGCCGCGCGTGCCGCCGGTGACGATCGCTACCCGTGCCATGCCTTGCTCCTGGAAATGGTGGACCGGCCCGAGCCTAAACCGGATCGCGGGCGCATATCCATAACGCGTCTGTCAGGCGGGCGGCTTGCGGCTCGCGGACATGACCGCCGCGACCAGGCCGAGCGTCAGGCCGACGCTCAGCGCGATCAGCGCCGAGACGCCGAGATGCGCATTGATGCGGCGCTGGGTCCGGTGCATCAAGAAACGCGTCTCCGCCGCCACGTCCGCGGCCGAATCCTGCACCCGCCGCTCGAGCTGGTGGACCAGCCTGCCCATATCGGCGCGAAACTCTTCGAGCGCGCCATGCTGCCCGTCCTGGGGATCTTCGATGTACACGTCGGTCATGGGAACGCCATCTGCGGGTTGCGCTTCATTGTAGCATCCGCCGCTTGAGGTCGCGCGGAGTTTCGCCGGTCCAGCGTTTCACCGCGCGGGTGAATGCCGCGGGGTCGGAAAAGCCGACGAGATAGGCCGCTTCGGTCACCGACACTTTCCCGGCCTGAAGGTAATCGAGCGCCAGGCGCCGGCGCAGCGCCTCAAGCACCTTTTCAAAAGTCAATCCTTCGGCCTTCAGCCGCCGAAACAGGGTTTGCCGGCTCATCCCCATCTGGGCCGCGACGGCCTCCATGCTGGCGGAGCCCTTGTGTAGGACGGGCAACAGAAGGCGCTCGACCGCGCCGCGCGTTGTCGTGGCGGCCTCGAGCTCCTTGAGCAGCGCATCGGCGCGAGCGCTGAGAACGCCGAAAACGTAGCGCGACGAATTGGGGATCGTCATGGACAGGAACGAATCGTCCGCCATCAAAAGCGCGTTGCGGTCGCTCTCGAACACCACGGGCAGTCCGAATACCCTGTCGTACTCGTCGCGATAGGAAGGCGCCTTGTGGCTGACGTGGATCGCGCGCACGAAGTCGCGCTCGGCGCGCTTGCGCTGAGATGCCGCCGCCATGCGCGCGAACGAGGATTCCGTCAGCTCGGGAAATGCGTTGGGATCGCTGCGCGTGTCGACGAGCCAGACCTGGCCCATCTCGCGCTGCAGGACCAGCCGGCGGCCTAGCGGATCGTCGACGGCAATGTCGATGACGAGCTGGCCGTAGCGCCCGATCTGCTCGAGCGCCTCGCCCATGGTTTGGCAGGACATCCCGATCAGGCCGACGATCGACAAGGCGTCCATCGTGAAGGCCTCGCCGAAATGCAATGCCAAAGCGGGGTCGCGCGCGAGCTCCTTGGCGGCCTGCATCAGCGCAACATAGCGCGGCATCGGAACGCGGAAATCCGGATCGGCAAGTTCTTCCGGCGCGATCGCGGCCCGGTTCAGCAAGACCTCCCGCGGCGCGCCTTTCGCAACTGCGAGATCGCAGAGCGCCCTGGCGAATCCCGCGGCGATGGTGGGCCTGTTACCTGCGATCAAGGTTTTGGCGCCTCGAAACATGGCGGGACACGGTTTGCGTCCCCACCTTAGCAGACGCAAGCATTGGGCGCTTCGGGCAAGAGGAAGGCGGCGGGGCCATGGGACGGCTGTTTCCCAGACAATTCGACAATGATTACCGGGGCCTGAGAACCGGGCTGTGGCTGCTCGTTGCGGTGCTGGCGCTGAAGGCGCTGCAGGGCGCGAACTCGATGTTCGATCCGGTCCGAATCATGACGAGCGCCGACGGCATCGCGGTTCAGACCTACCCGCCCGAGATCGCGGCGACCGCGATTCAGATGTTCGCGCTGCTGGGCTTATGGCTGCTGGTTCTTCCCCTGATCGGCATTGTCGCACTGATCCGCTACCGCGCGATGATCCCTTTCGTCTACCTGATGCTGCTCTTCCAGCAGATCGGCGCACGCGCCCTGCACTATGTCTATCCGGACGATCGCGCGGCCGGCACACCCATCGGCGTGTTCGTCAATCTCGCGATCCTCGGCGTGACCGTGCTGGGCTTCGCGCTGTCTCTGATACCGAGAGCCCGCGCAGCCGCGACTGCAGGTGCTGAATGACGCCGTTCCCTCCGCCCGTTCATCCCTACCTCCCGTGGATCGCCGTGCACATCGCTGCGGGCTGCATCGGGATCCTCGCCGGCTACACGGCCGTGTTGGCTGCCAAGGGCGAGCGCCTGCACCGCAGGATCGGCACGGTCTTCGTCGCGGCGATGCTGACGGCCATGTCCGTCGCCGTCTATCTCGCGGTCTCGCTGCTGGGAGTCCTGAAGGGACAGATTCCCAATGTCGCCGGCGGCGCGCTGGGCTCCTATCTCGTGCTCTCGGGCTATCTGACGGTGAAGCGCAAGGAGGGCACGATCGGCCTTTTCGAGCGCGTCTCCTTCCTCATCCCGCTCGCTCTGGGCGCATTGTTCGTGTTCTGGGGCGCCACAGCAGTGAACAGTCCGACGCATTCCTTCGACGGATACGGTCCGCCCCTGTTCTTTATCTTCGCGGCGATCTCGGCACTCCTGGCCGCGCTGGATATCAGGGTGCTGATCAGGGGCGGATTGACCGGCGCGGCGCGCATCTCCAGGCATCTGTGGCGCATGTGCGGCGCCTTCTTCTTTGCGAGCGGCTCGTTCTTCCTCGGTCAGCAGAAGGTGATGCCGGTGTGGATGCACGGCTCGCCCGTGCTCCTGGTGCTGGCATTTGCTCCCCTCGCCTTTCTGGTGTTCTGGCTGATCCGCGTCCGGATAGGCCGCCGGTTCAAAGCGCCCGCCCTCGTAGGCCACGGCGCTCCCGCGCGCCGCCCGCTCTAGCGCTTGTGCAAGAGGTGCTTCAGCCAGGTCCTGCCCGGCTTGTGCACTTCGGATGCGACCTGCACGCGCTCCTGCGGTGTAAGCAGCGCCATGGACTCCACCGTGGTCCTCAAGCTTTCCGCTTCCAGAGCGGAATCGGCCGCCTGCACCGCTTCGCTCGCCTTGGCGAAAGCCTGACTATCGAAGGCCGGCGCGGAGAGCAGCTGGAACAGTTCGGTGCGCGCCTGCATCGCCTGGCGCCGCAATTCGTGGAGCTTGGGACGATGCGCGTCGAGCACGGCCGCGATCTTGTCCTGCTCGGCGGGGGCCATGCGCATCAGCGCCGCGGCGCTCAGGCCGCCGCGCGCCTCATGCGCCTCGAAGGGCCGCATGCCGGCGCGGAAGAACATCGCCGCGGCCAGCCCGATCAGCGCGACGTTCAGGCAGAGCGAGACGATCAGCAGAATGCTCGGACGGTCCGGGCGGCCTTCCTCGGTCACGAATTCTCCCCGATCTCGAAGGCGGGCGGCGCGTCGAGCATGACGCTCGCGGACTGCTCCGTTGCGGATGCCTCGTCGCCCAGCGGCACGAGCACGCCCATCGCCAGCCCCACCGCAAGCGCTCCGGCAAGCGCGGCTGCCGGCCGCCATGCCGGCGCGCCCGGCCAGATGGTCTCCAGCAGCGGCGCCAACCAACTGGCCCGGCGCCGTTCTGTCAGCCGGTCGAAGTCGCCCAGAATCCGTACCTCCAGCGCTGCCGGCACCGGCACCGTCGAAAGGCGACCCAAGGCCCCCCCGACCCACTGCGCATCGTTCTGAAAATCGTCCACGTCCCTCATCCTATCCGTCCCTCAGATGCGCGAGCCGCGACCGCAGCGCGCGCCGCCCCCTGGCCAGGAGGGACTCCAATGCTTCAACGCTGACCCCCAGAATCTCCGCCGCTTCGACATTGCCGCGCTCCTGGTGGTGGCACAGCACGATCGCCGCGCGCTGCCGCTCCGGCAACGCCGCCAGGGCCGCCTCGATTTCCGCCGACATATCGGCGGTTTCGAGCGCGCGATCGGCGCGGGGAGCGGGGTCTGGCACATCCGCCGCCTCCTCCAGATTTGCGGCCGGACGCTTGCGCAGCCGGTCGTAGCACTTGTTCATCGTAACCCGGTAAAGCCAAGTCTCGAACTTGGCCTTGCCCGGCGTCCAGCGCGCGGCGTGGGTCCACAGCTTGAGGAAAGCGTCCTGGACGGCGTCCTCGGCCTCGCTCTGGCTGCCCAGCATGCGCCGCGCCAGGCTCAGCATCTTGGGCAGGTGCCGGGCCATCAGCGCTTGCGCCGCCGCGCGGTCGCCGGCGCCGGCACGCTTCACAAGGTCGGTATCCGGATCGAACATCCTGGCCGGCTTCCAACCATGGGCTTGGGGCGCGCGCAATCCTGCACCGGAAGCGCAGCCGACCATTCAACGCCGCATCCGCGGGCTTCCGTCGCGCGGCCAAGCGGTCGGCGCGCAGCCATCCGGGACGCGTCACCGCGGAAGAGGGACCGGCGGCGGCAGGAAAGGCAGCGCCGTAACCAGCCCAGGCGTGCCGTCGGCGAGGCGCACCTGCGTGTTGGGCGTGCCGAGCCGCGGCTCCAGCATCGCGAGCGCGATCGCCGAGCGCAGAGCCGGCGAATAGACCGAACTGAGCGTGCGTCCGCCTTCCGCGATGACGGCATTGGCCGCCGGCACATCGCTGTCGAAAACGATCCCCATGCGGACGCGCGAAGCAGGCAGGCCGGCGCGCGCGGAGCGGCCGTTGAAGCCGACATGGTCCGGATCGACCAGCGAGCCGAGGCCGATATCCTCGGGCGCGGGCATGCTGTCGAAGCCGCCGCGCGCCGGCCGGTAATCGCGTCCCGGGCGGGGCACGCCGGCCTCCATGTCGAGAATATCCATCGCCCGCATTCCGGCGGGCTCGAGCGCATAAGCGCGCCCCACTTTGGCGAGACGGTCCCAGACCAGCGGCGCATCTGTGGCGGAACAAGCAATCTCAAAGCCTTCATGCTCGCCGAACCGCGACAACGTCACTTCGATCCCGCGCCAGAACAGCTTGCGGAAGCGCAGCTGCGCCAAGTCGGGATCGAGGCCAGCGGCGGCGAGAAGCCTGGCGGCGTAGGGACCGACCACCGCGAGCATTCCCTCGGCTTCGGCGATCTCGTGCACTTTGACATCGAAGAGCGCGGCCGCGCGCGCGATCCAGAGCGGATCGGCACAAGCCGAGACGAGCATGAAACTATCTCGGCCGTTGCGCGCGAGCAGGCCAGCGCCGCGCAGCGCGCCCCCGTCGCTCAGCCACAGTGCCTTGAATGCCTCCCCCGGCGCGAGCGAAGCCGGATCGCGCGTCAGCAGGCGCGCCAGGAACTCTTCCGCGCGCGCGCCGTCGACGGCCACGCGCCAGCGCCAGGAGATGTCGGCCATCGCCACCGTCAGCCGCGCGGCGAGCGCCTCCTGCGCCGCATCTTCATAGACGGCGGCGACGGTCCAGCCTTCGCGCGGCTCCCACAGATTGAGCCGCGACGCTGCCGCGGCGGGGCCATGGAACGGCGTGGCGCGAACCTGCAGGCTCATGGCCGAGCCTTGCGTTGCAGTGCCGCCGAGACCATCTCCGCCGCCAACCTTCCCGCGCGGCCCGAAAGCGCGTCCACCGGCTCGGCATCGCGGCCGCAGAGAAACAGATTGCGGATCGGCGTCGCAATGCGCTCCTGGGCGCTTGCGAGCAGCTTGGGAGGACAGAGCGTGCGCGTGGTGAGCGCGATGTCGAGCACGCGGCTTCTGAATTGCGGCGCGAAGCGTTCCAGCTGTGCGACGATGGCGTCGGCCGTGGGAGTCCCCTTGGCCTTTACGATGAAGCGGTGCTGTCCCGGTGACGGCGCGTCGCTGGCGACGCCTTCCAGGGCCGGTTCGCCTTCCGCGATGACATGGCGCACCGCTCCGCCCGAGCTGCGCCCGCCGAGACCCGGTTCTCCATTGAGCGTCAGCACCGCGACGGTTTCGCTGCGGCGCGGCGCCGAAGAGAGCAGCCTGAGCGTCTGCGCGATACCCGCACTTGCCGTCGGCAGCAGGCGCAGCAAGGTGTCGCGCCGCGACAAGCAGGAGACGACGGCGCGCGAGAAAATCTTTTCGCCGCTGTCGAGCACGACGCCCGCGGCTTCGTCGCCGGCAACCAGGACCTGTCTCACCCGCGCCTTGCTGCGGAAGCTGACGCCCAGCTCGCGTATGGAGGCCATCATGGCGTCGGCAAGCGCCGGCACGCCGCCTTGCGGAAGGGCGCGCGCGCCCTGCAGGCCGCACATCTCCTGGCCGGCGCGCCAAAGAAGCGCAAGCGCCGACCCCGGCGCGAAGGGCTCCGGCACGTCGAAGCCCAGCGTTGTCCGCACCGCATCGGACTCGAACAAGGCGGCGAGCAGCGCCTGGGCGCTCGCCGCTTTGTAGCGCTCCGGCAATCCCGCGGGCGCCTCTGCCGTCTCCCACCACCAGGGCCGCAGGCGGCGCGCCAATGCAAAGATCTCCGCCTGGCGGCGCTCATAGGCGCGCGCGTCTGCCGGCGAGCAGGCGACGATGGCGCGCGCGGCCTTGTGCGGATCGCGCGGGAGGAGGAGGTGGCGGCCGTCCTGGCGCAGCGCGAGCGTCGGAAGATCGCGCTGGATGAATTTGAAGCCGCGTCGGCTGAGCTTGAGCGTCTTCACCAGCGCCGGATCGAGCGCCTCGAGCACGGGCCAGAACTCGCGCACGCCGCTGCCGGCCTCTGCGGCTTCGAGCAGCACGACATGGACGCCTTTGCGCTCGAGGCATGCGGCGGCCGCGATGCCGCCGATACCGGCCCCGATCACGATCGCGTCCGCCGGCGCGCTCATTTCAGCAGTCCCGCATCCAGATCGGCGGCCAGCGCGCGCGCCGCGGCGACACCGGCCGCGCAGGTCGCGAGAGGTCCCAGCGGCGCCGACGGTCCGCCGAGATAAAGACCCGTGACCGGCGTGCGGCCGCCGGGACAATCCTGGAAGCCGCGCAGCGCGAACATCTGATCCGGCGCGATCTCGCCGCCGTCGAGATCGCCCTCGGTCAGCCCCAGCGCGGCTTCGATGTCGGGCGCCACGATCAGTTCGGCGGCGAGCACTTTCGCGCGCGTTCCCGGTGCGCCGATCTCCAGTGCTGCCAGGACGCGCTCCTTGAGCGCGCTGCGCTTTTCGTTGGTCCAGGGTCCGTCGAACAATTGGTGGGGGATCGCGCCCAAGGTCGCCGTCACGACCGCTTTTCCCTCCGGCGCGAGGCCAGGGTCGGCGGCGGAGACCGGCCGCAAGGTCATCGGCGGAAGCTCCGGCACCGTGGCGGCGTGCCAGGCAGCGTAAGCCTCGGCGGGCGATCCCAGTTGCAGCGGAGCATCGAACGGCGCCGGCCCGTCGAGCGCGACGAGCAGTCGCGCGCGCGCGCCGGCGTGGCGGTACTGCGACACCCGCTCGATCGCTGCGGGCGGCAAGTCCTTCCAGGCGAAGAGAGAGAAGAAGGTCCGGCGCAGGTCGAGCGTCGATATGACGGCGCGGCTCTCGATCTCGGTGCCGTCGGCGAGCCGAACGCCGAGCGCGCGCTGCTTGGCATGACGGATGTCGGCGGCTTCCAGCCCAAGCGCGAAGGCCGCGCCGGCGTCGCGTGCTGCAGCCTCCAGCGCCTGGCCCAGTGTCGCCAGCCCGCCCATAACGATGCCGGAACTGCCGCAGCCCGGCGCCAGGAGGTGAAGCGCGCTGCCTTCGAGATCGGGGTCGGCGGCGCGGCCTTCGAGCGCGGCTGCGGCGGTGCCTGGCCCAAGATCGGCACAAGCGTCGTTGAGCGACCGGCTCAGTCCTTCGCTCGCGGGCCAGCGTGAGAGCGTCTTCTCCGCGCGGCCGAACCAGTTGCGTTTCGGCGCGCGCGCAGCCTCGGCCATCGCGTGCGCCTCGAGCGCGGCGAGCGCATCGGCGAAAAGCGGCGCGCGCGCGCGGGCGAAGATGGCGCCGCGGGAAGCCAGGCCGAGCGCGCGGAAGATTGCGATCGGCACGGGCGCCACCTCGTCGCAATAGGGCGAGGCGCGGAAGCCCGGGTGGAATTCGCGCGTGATGCAGCGTCCGCCGCAATGCTCCGCGCGCTCGATGACGATCGCGCTGCGTCCGGCGCGCGCCAGCGTCGCCGCGGCCGCCAAGCCGTTCGCGCCCGCGCCGATGATCGCCGCGTCGTACCGCACCGCCACCCACCTCCGCTGCCGGCATTCTGCGCCGGTCCCGTTGAAGGCATGCTAACGAAACGGCAGCCTTAACGCGCGCGGCATGCGCGCATTAAGCGGCTTTTCAGGCCGCTTTCCGCGAAGCTTGGTTAATGGAGATCAGAGAACGCCGCGCTTGTGCTCGCCGACCACGATGCGGCCGGGATTGAACGCGCGCTTGAAGACGCCGAGCGCCTTCCTGGGTTCGGCATCGCCGCACATGAAGACGTCGAACGCCGCGTAGCCCTTTTCCGGCCAGGTGTGGACGCTGATGTGGCTCTCCGCCAGCACCGCCACGCCCGAGATGCCGCCGCCATCGGAGAAGGTGTGCAGATGGATATGCAGCAGCGTGGCTCCGGCTTCCTTCACGGCATCGATCAGCGCCTGCTCGATGCGGTCGCGGTCGTCGAGGCCTTCGGCTTCCCACAGATCGATGATCAGATGGCTGCCGGCGAAGATCAGTCCGTTGCGATTGATGAAGTGGTCTTTGGGCTCCGTGTTCGCGGGAACGGGAGCCAGTCTTACGGTCTTCGCGGAAGAGCGGACGCGCTGCGTCTTTCCTTCTTTGGTCGCCGCAACAAGTGCGAGTTTAGCCATTTCGGGCACCTACCCCTGTTAAGAGTTGACACCTGCGCCTTGGCCTTTCGGACTTCCGGACGCTTAAGAAGAAAGCGGCGGACGGAAGGCCGCCTCGCCGCTTTGTTCCGTTGCCGGAACGTCGCGAATATAGGCACGTTCCCCCCCCATGCAAGAAAATTTTCGTCCGAGCATGAAGTTTTCTTGAAGGCGCGTCCCGCCGGCGACACGCTCGCTGTCACAATTCCCTTCGGGCGCGAGGTGGACAGCGCTCCGTGCACGCCCTATACGAGCGCGCTTTTTTGGATGGCGGGGATCGGCGATGACGAGCGTCAAAGAGCGTCTGCACAAGGGCTACGCGCAGAGCATGGAGCTCAGCGGCAAGCCGCTCGCCGACGAGAAGAGCCGTTACCAGCGGATCAAGATCTTCGACACGGTGGCGAACGGGCGCGTCATGACGCTCGACAACATCGTCCAGATCACCACGCGCGACGAGAGCGCCTATGCCGAAATGCTGACACATTTGCCGATGCTCGAGCACGGCCGGGTCGAGCGCGTCATGATCGTGGGCGGCGGAGACCTCTCCATCGCCGACGAGGCGCTGAAGCACAAAGGCGTCAAGGAAGTCGTCCTCGTCGACATCGACGGGCGCGTCGTCGAGCTCTGCCGCGAGCATTTTGCCGAGATCAACGCCAAAGCCTTCAAGGACAAGCGGCTCAAGATCGAAATCGCCGACGCCTTCGAATATCTCGGCCGGCCCCAGAGCAAAGGCCGTTTCGATCTGGTGATCGCCGACCGCCCCGATCCGGTCGGCCCCGGCAAGGCGCTGTTCGGGGAAACGTTTTACGATCGCGTTCGCAACGCGCTGGCCAGGGGCGGCTTCGCGACGTTCCAGACCGGCGTGCCGTTCTATCAGCCTTGGGAGATCACCGAGGCGCTGACGGAACTCGCCGGGTTCTTTCCGCAGTCGGGACTCTATCTCACCGTCGTGCCGACCTATATCGGCGGCTTCATGGCGCTGTCCTGGGCCGGCAAAGGCGCGACGCTGGGAACGCCGGCCGGCATCAAACGCGCGGCGGCCGCCTATAAGAAAGCCAGGCTCAAGACCGACTATTACAACCCCGCCGTCCATGCCGCCGCCTTCGCGCTGCCGCAATGGATCAAGCGGCTGGTGCCGTGACCCTACTCGTCATGGCCGGGCTTGACCCGGCCATCCAGCAAGTGAGCATGCGCGCACGCCGACTCTGGATGGCCGCCTCAGGGGCGGCCATGACGAAATAATATGGACACGTTGCACCTCCCCTCACCCGACTCCCGCGAAGCCGCGCTGTACGCGCGGCTCGAGTCGCTGGGTATTGCCTTCACGCGCTTCGAGCACGTGCCGGTGTTCACCGTCGAGGAGGCGGGGGCCGTCAATGCGGGCCAGCCGGGCGGCCACACCAAGAACCTCTTCCTCAAGGACAAGAAGAGCGGGTTGTGGCTGGTGGTGCTGCGCGACGATTTCCGGCTCGACCTCAACGCGCTGTCGCGGGCGCTCGGCGCACCCCGGTTTTCCTTCGGTTCCGCAGAACTGCTGCAGGAAAGGCTCGGCGTCCCGGCCGGTTCGGTGACGCCGTTCGCCCTGATCAACGACCGCGAACGTCAGGTCCGGGTGGTGCTGGACGAAGCGATGCTCGCGCTGCGGCCGCTGAACTTCCATCCCTTGCGCAACGACCGCACCATCGCGGTTGCCCCGGAAGATTTGTTGCGCTTCATCGCCGATTGCGGTCACACCCCGCTGGTCGTCGCTTTGCCCGAGGCCGCCCCATGACGCCTGTCCTGCCGCTGGGCCCGCGCGTGCTCGAAGGCCGCCATATCCGGCTGGAGCCGTTGTCGGACGCTCATCATGCGGGTTTGATCGCCGCCGCCGCCGATCCGCAGACCTGGACCTACATACCGATTGTCCATTTCAAGGATCGTCTCGGCTGGATGGTCGAGGAAAACGCGCAAGGCCGCATGCTGACCTTCGTCGTGGTTCGGAAGCTCGACGGTGCGGTCGTCGGCTCGACCTCGTATCTCGCCATCGCGCCCAACGACGCGCGCGTCGAGGTGGGCTTCACCTGGTACATCGCCGAAGCACGCGGCGGCGCGACAAACCCGGAGGCCAAGTACCTGCTGCTCGAGAACGCCTTCGCGGCGCACTACAATCGTGTCGAGTTCAAGACCGATGCGCGCAATGCGCGCTCGCGCGCCGCGCTGCTCAAGCTCGGCGCCCGGGAGGAAGGCACCCTGCGCGGCCATATGTGGATGCCGCAGGGCTATTTCCGCGATTCGGTCTATTTCTCGGTCCTCGCCGGCGAGTGGCCCGCCGTCAGGACGGCGCTCGAGAAGCGACTGGCCGAAATGGCTTGACGCTTCGCGCGTTGTGCTATTGTCGAGGCGAACGAAAGAGACAAGCGGAAAATGGCTTTGATCGGTCCGGGCGGGCGGCCGCTGACCCAGGCGAAACCCGAGGGCGCCGCGCAGGCGACCGGGGCCGAGGGTCCCTACATCAAGGATGCCTCGATCGAGACTTTCGCCGAAGACGTCCTGGTCGCGAGCCGCGCCGTGCCGGTAATCGTCGACTTCTGGGCGCCGTGGTGCGGACCGTGCAAGCAGCTGGGCCCGGCGCTGGAAAAGGCCGTGAACGCCGCCAAGGGGGCGGTGCGCCTGGTCAAGATCAACATCGACGAGAACGAGGAGATTGCGCGCCAGCTGCGCATCCAGTCGATCCCGACCGTCTATGCCTTCAAGGACGGCCAACCCGTGGACGGCTTCATGGGCGCCTTGCCCGAAAGCCAGGTGCGCGCCTTCGTCGAGCAGCTCGCCGGTGGGCATGGCGGCGCGGGCCACACCGAAGAGGTCATGGCCATGGCGGCGGAAGCTTTTGCCGCCGGCGACGTCTCCGCCGCTGCCCAAGCCTATGGCCACATCCTGCAGGAGGATCCCGGCCATCCCGGCGCGGTCGCGGGGCTGGCGCGCTGCTACTTGAAGAGCGGCGATCTCGAGCGCGCGCGCAACACCTTGCAGCTCGTGCGTCCCGACGCCGCCGGCGACGAAGCCGTTCGCGCGGTAGAAGCCGAATTGACCTTGGCCGAGAGCGCGACGAAAGCGCAGGGCGATCTCGCCGCGCTCAGGGCCAAGCTCGACGCCGATCCCAAGGACCATCAGGCACGCTATGACCTGGCGCTGGCGCTCGACGCGCATGGCGATCGCGACGGCGCGCTCGACGAGTTGCTGGAGATCGTGCGGCGCGACCGCAAATGGAACGAGGAAGCGGCGCGAAAGCATCTGGTGACATTGTTCGAGGCGATGGGCCCCGCCGACCCGCGCACGCTGAGCGCGCGGCGCAGACTGTCCTCGATCCTGTTCTCGTGAGCGGGCGCTACCACGCGTTGTCGCAGTTGCCGGAAACGCTCCCGGTGTTCCCGCTTTCGGGCGTGCTGCTGCTGCCGCGCGGCCATCTGCCGCTGAACGTCTTCGAGCCGCGCTATCTGGCGATGGTGGACTTCGCCTTCTCGTCCACGCGGTTGATCGGCATGGTCCAGCCTTCCGAGCCCGAGGAGAAGACGCTGAAGCCCGCGCTGCACCCGGTCGGCTGCGCGGGACGGATCACGTCCTATCGCGAGAACGAGGACGGACGCTATCTCATCACGCTGACCGGCATCTGCCGATTCCGCTGCGAGGAGGAGATCGAGGCGGCCACGCCGTTCCGCCAGCTGCGAGTGTCGTTTTCGGAGTTCGCCGGAGACCTGGAACCCGCCGACGATTCGGCTTTCCCGCGCGACCATCTGCTCCACGCGCTGAAAGGTTATCTTTCGCGCCGCGACCTCAAGGCGGATTGGCAGAGCGTGATGAACGCGCCGGCGGAGACGCTGGTGAATGCGCTGGCGATGCTTTGTCCCTTCGAGCCGGCGGAAAAACAGGCGCTGCTCGAAGCCAAGGGCTGGAGCGAGCGGGTGGCGATCCTGGTGGCACTGCTGGAAATGGCGGGCGCCGCGGCAGGGCCCGCATCGATCAACTGACGGCAGGAGCCATGGAACCCGATCCCAAGCTGCTGGAAATCCTGGTCTGCCCGGTGACCAAGGGGACGCTGGTCTATGACCGCGAAGCGCGGGAGCTGATCAGCCGCAGCGCCGGCCTCGCCTATCCGATCCGCGACGGCATCCCGATCATGCTGAGCGAAGAAGCGCGCGAGCTGACGGAAGCGGAAAGAACCCAGCGATGACGCAAGCGGCGGAGCGCCCTTGGCCGCTGGAGCTGCGCCTCGATGCGGCCAAGACGACGCTGACGGTGAGCTTCGACACCGGCGAGCGCTTCGCGCTGCCGGCGGAATATCTGCGCGTCGAATCGCCGAGCGCCGAAGTGCAGGGTCATGGACCGGGGCAGAAGCAGATCGTCAGGGGAAAAGAACACGTCGCCATCGCGGCGCTCGAGCCGGTGGGCAACTACGCGGTCCGCATCCGCTTCGACGACGGCCACGACACCGGACTCTTCAGCTGGGAGTATCTCCTCGAGCTTGGGCGCGAGCACAAACAGCGCTGGGCGGCATACCGCAAGTCCACGGGCTGATATAAGATTCGACCGACTTCACCGGCTAGGACCTTGATGCTTCGCACCGATCACATCGTGTTTCCGGTCTGGAACGCGAAGGCGAGCCTGGCCTTCTATCGCAACGTTCTGGGCTTGAAACTCGTGAACGCAATCAGCGGCCCGGATTGGGGCGGCTATCCGTGGCTGATGATCGTGCTTGCGACCGCAGACGGGCGCGAGATCGTGCTGGTCAGTCTCAAAGGCGCCAAGCGGCCGCGGAAGGGCAAGCTCGCGCGCGACGTCCGGCACCTGGCGTTTTCGGAGACCTCGGTGGCGAAACTCGAGGGCTGGCGCCGCAAACTCGCCGCCGCCAAGGTGGCGTTCTGGGAAGAGAAGCACGGCGCCCAGCACTCCGTGTACTTCGAGGATCCCAACGGCGTGGTTCTCGAGATCACGGCGCCGCCGACGCGCGTTCCGCGGCGCGAGAATGCAGCCGCGCTGGCGGCCGCCTCACGCTGGATCGCTGCTTCGTGAGCGAAGCGGACAAACAGCCGGCCTTGCCGCCCTCGCCCGCGTTCCGGCCCGGAACGTTGCGCGACCGCGAGCGCGTTGCCATCGTTCGCGGCCAGGACGGTGGACGCTACACCGACATCTATCATGCGGTGCTGCGCGTGCCCTGGTGGGCGTTCTTCTTGGGGTTGGCTGCGGCGTTCGCCGCCGTCAACGCCGTCTTCGCGCTTCTCTACCTCGTGGACCGCGGCGGCATCGAGCATGCGCGGCCGGGAAATTTCTGGGACGCGTTCGTGTTCAGCGCCCAGACCATGGGCTCGATCAACTACAGCGTCATGGTGCCGAAATCGGCATACGTGAATCTGCTGGTAATCTTCGAGGCGTTCGCGGGCTACGTCGTGCTGGCGCTGTTCACCGGCATGATCTTCGCCCGCTTCTCGCGGCCCTTCGCGCGCATGATATTTTCGCGCGTCGCGGTCATCGCGCCGTTCGACGGCGTTCCGACCTTGATGTTCCGCGCCGCCAACCAGCGCGGCAACCAGGTGCTCGACGCGTCCGTGCGAGTGACTTTGGCCCAGCAGCACCGCAGCCTCGAAGGGCTGGTGATGCGCCGCTTCCAGGAATTGGAGCTGGTGCGCTCGCGCACCTCGCTGTTCGCGCTGTCCTGGACCATCATGCACAGGATCGACGCGACAAGCCCGCTGCACGGCGTTTCCGACCAGGACATGGCCGAGCGCCAGATGGAGATCGTCGTGCTGCTGTCGGGATCGGATGCGACCATGGCGGAGACGATCTACGCGCGCCATTCCTATGCGCCGTCCGACATCCTGCGCGGCCATCACTTCGTCGATGTTCTCGGAGTGACGCCCAAAGGCGTGCGGATGGTCGATCTGACCCGCTTCCACGATACGGTTCCGGTGGAGGGCCTGCCACAGACGAACCCGCAGCAGGACTGAGACTTCTCCGCGCGCCGTGCCGCCGCCTCAGGCCCCTTTGTCCTTGTGCTCCTCTTCCTGCTCGATTTTTGTGATCGGCGCGGTGGTGAAGAGGTATTCCTTGAGCTCCTTGTCGAAGCGCGGTTCGTGGCGGCGGATCCATTCGAGCACCATGGCGGCGTGCTCGATCTCCTCATTGGCGTTGTGATTGAGGATCGCCTTGAGGTCCGGGTCGTCGGTATCGTCGGCGCGCTGACGGTACCAATCCACCGCCTCAAGCTCCTCCATCAGCGAGGTGATGGCGTAGTGCAGATGCAGCGTCTTGCGGCTCAACCGCTCGCGCGGGACATGAAGAACTTCGCTGGACATGGAATTTCCTTCCTTTGCGGTGGCAACGATACGGATTCGCCGCCGCCTCGACTAGCACTCCAGCACGACTTTTCCGATGGCCTGGCGCGACGAAAGCAGCCGCATCGCGTCCACGGCTTTGTCGAGCGGCAGCCGCGCGCCGACATGGGGCTTGAGTTTTCCTTGCGCCAGCAGCGCGTCGATGGCGGCGATGTTCTCGCGGCCCTGTTGCGGGAAGCGCCGGCCATATTCTCCCGCGCGCAGTCCCATCAGCGAGAATCCCTTGATCAGCGCGAGGTTCACCGGCAAGACCGGAATGCGTCCGCCGGCGAATCCGACCGCCACGAGCCGGCCCCCGAAGGCGATGCAATGCGTCGATTCGTCGAAGACGTCGCCACCGACGGGATCGTAGATCACGTCGGCGCCCCTGCCGCCGGTCAAGGCCTTCACCGAGTCGCGGAAGCCGTCCGGCGCGAGGACGTGCTCCACGCCATAATCCTCGAGGAAGCGCCGCTTGTCCGGCGTCGATGCGGTCGCGATGACGTTGGCTCCGAGGACGCGGGCAAGATCGACGGCGGCCAGCCCGACGCCGCCCGCCGCGCCATGCACCAGCAGCCACTCGCCTTGCCCGATCGCGGCGCGGCGCACGAGGCCGACATACGCGGTCAAATACGCGGCGGTGAAGGCGGCCGCGACTGCATCGTCGACACCTTTCGGAATCGCGCGCACCCGCGCCGCCTCGGCTTGCACCTCTTCGGCAAAACAGCCCAGCGCGCTCACCATCACGCGCATTCCGGGCGCCAAGGCCTCCACTTCTTCGCCCACAGCCACGATCTCGCCGGCGCCTTCCATGCCAGGCGTGAAGGGAAGCTGCGGCTTGTGCTGATAGAGACCCTGCACCATCAGCACATCGGGGAAATTGACGGCCGCGGCATGGAGCCGAATCCGCACCTGGCCGGGGCCTGGCGGCGGCAGGCTGACCGTCTCGAACGCAAGGCCGTCAAGGCCCGCACTGAGACTGCGGCAGACCAGAGCCTTCATCCGCCGGGCGCCGCCGCCCTCTTGTGCGGCAGGGTGCGGATGCCGCCGAGGAAGAGCTGGGTCGCGAACACCGCGGCACCGGCCGGATCTGGCACCTCGCGCCGCATCATGCTTTCGGCGACCTCGAAAGCCACCCCCGCGATCGCCGCCATCAGGTAATCGGCATCGACGGGCGCGAACATGCCGCGCGCCATCGCGGTCTCGATGTCCTCGCGCAATTCGTCGAAGCCCGCGATCACCTCGGGCGTGTCGACGCGGACGCGCGTCGTATCGGCGCTATGGCGGATCGTGCGGAAGTCGATGCGGTCGCTGGCGACGAATTCGAAGAACGTGCGGAAGGTGCCGGAGATGAACTCCTCGACCGTGGTCGCCTTCATGCGCTCTTCGCGCAGCAGCGGGCGGATGGCGAGCGCGACCTCGTCGCGGATTGCCTGGTAGATCTCCTCTTTCGACTTGAAATAATTGTAGAAAGTGCCCGAGGCCAGCGGCGTGGCCCGTATGATGTCGCGCACGGTTGCGGCGCCATAGCCCATTTCGGCAAAGACGCCGCGCGCCGCGTCCAGGATCAGCTGGCGGTTCTGGGCCTTGGTCTGCTCGCGCTTTCCGGCGCTGTTGCGGCGCGGCGCGGGCGTGGGGATGGCGGTATCCATGAGAGTCTCCGCAGGGGAGGCACTCTATCGATCCGTGACGAACCGTCAACTTTTGCGTCGAGGCTAGTTCCAGCGCCCGCCGGCGATGCTGATCCGCCCGGGACCCATCAAGGCGATCGCGATAGCGCCCAAGAGGAACGCCGCTTCGAGTTCGAGGGCATAGCCGCCCATGGGATTGAGCATCGCAATCCTGTCCATGCCTGCCAGCGCCACCGCAACGATCATGTTGACCGCGATCAGCAGCGCCCCCACCCGCGCGAAGAGCCCGAGCAGCACCATTGCCGGCGCCACGATCTCGCCGAGATAGACCCCGTAGCCCAGCATGGCCGGAAGATTGTGCGCGGCGAGCATCGCCTCGATGCCGGATATGCCCGTCAAAAGCTTGTGCACGCCATGCGCCATGATGAGGCCCGCCACCATCACGCGCAGCACGAGTTTACCGAGATCTTCCTGCATCGAACGCCCCCGCCGACAACATTGGCGCGCAGCTTAGCGCAGTGCCGGCACGGCGGCGAGTGTGGCTTGCGTTTACCCTAATGGCGCGCGGCGGTTTCCGCGCGAACTGCCGCAGCGACGGCATCCTGGACGCGAGAATACCCGTCGCGCGCGAGCAATGCACAAAGCTCGCGCTTGATGTCCCGCAGCAGCGCCGGGCCGCGATAGGCGAGCGCCGTATAAAGCTGCACCAGACTGGCGCCCGCGCGGATCTTCTCGTAGGCATCGGCACCGCTTGCGACACCGCCCGCACCGACCAGAGTGAGCCGCGTCCCCAGCCTCGCACGCATGTCCTTCAGAACTTGCGTTGAGGGCGCCATCAGCGGCTTGCCGGACAATCCTCCCTGCTCCTTCGCTGCGCGGCTCTTCAGCGTCGCTGGGCGTGCGATCGTCGTGTTGGAGACGATCAACCCATCGATGCCGGCGGCGAGCACGACAGCGGCGATGTCGTCCATCGCCGTCGCATCGAGGTCCGGCGCGATCTTGAGGAGCAGAGGGGTGTGCAGCCCGAGCCGGCGGCGCAGCATCGTCAGCTCGCCCAGCAGCCGTGCGAGCTCGTCGCGGTTCTGCAATCCCCGCAGACCCGGCGTATTGGGCGAAGAGACGTTGACAGCGATGTAGCTTGCGAGCGGCGCCAGCACTTCGAAGCCTTTTGCGTAATCGGAGATGCGATCGACGGAGTCCTTGTTGGCGCCGATATTGAGGCCGACGATGCCGTGCGCTTGCTTCTTGCGCAGCCGCGCCGCCGCGGCGTCCATGCCGCGATTGTTGAAGCCCATGCGGTTGATCACCGCCTCGTCTTCGGGCAAGCGGAAAAGACGCGGCTTGGGATTGCCCGCTTGCGGGCGCGGCGTGATCGTGCCGCATTCGACGAAGCCGAAGCCCCATTTCAGCATCGCCGCCGGCACTTCGGCGTCCTTGTCGAAGCCGGCCGCAAGCCCGATGGGATTGGGAAAGTCGAGCCCGAACGCCTGGACCGCCAGGCGCGGATCGTCTGCCGCCGGCCCCGATAGCAGCGGCGATGCAGCTCTCACCAAGCGCACGGTCAAGCGATGCGCGGTCTCCGCAGGCAGCAGACGCAGCAGGCCGGTCGCGGCATCGAGCATGGCGTGGTTCTGCACCGAGTCGGGCTTTCGCAAAACGGCGCTTGCGGGTTCGCGCGCATTCGGCCTATTGTAGGAATTATTCCCGCTATTCCGGACGAAGTTCTTAACAATGCTGACACATAAGCAGATTTGGACCGCGATCGACGCGCTGGCCGCCCGTAACGGCCTTTCGGCCTCGGGCCTGGCCAAACTCGCCGGTCTCGACCCGACGACCTTCAACAAGAGCAAGCGCGGCAATGCGGAGGGCAAGCTGCGCTGGCCCTCGACCGAAAGCCTGTCGAAGATCCTGGCGGCGACCGCGACCGGTTTCGACGATTTCGTCGCCCTGGTGGAGAACCGCGCAGCCAAAGTGCGCATGGTGCCGCTGATCGGACTTGCGCAGGCCGGTGCCGGCGGCTTCTTCGACGATGCGGGGTTTCCGGCGGGCAATGGCTGGGAGGAGATCGCCTTCCCCGATGCCGCAGACGAGCATGCCTATGCGCTCGAGATCAGCGGCGAGTCGATGCTGCCGGTGTACCGCGACGGCGACCGCATCGTCGTCTCGCCGACGATGGCGCCGAGGCGCGGCGACCGCGTGGTGGTCAAGACACAGGCCGGCGAGGTGATGGCCAAGCTGCTCTGGCGCATGACGGCGCAGCGCGTCGAACTCAAATCGCTCAATCCTGCCTATGAGGATCGCAGCTTCGCGCTTGGCGAGATCGTATTCGTCCACCGCATCATCTGGGCGAGCCAGTAACGCGGTCGGGGTGGCGCCGACCGACCGTCGATCGCGAACCACGAACTATTTTTGATTTTCACTACCGCCTTGCGCATTTCCGCTCACGCGAATTTGTCGGAAGCGGTAGCGAAAACGGCGTCGTTGCGACAGGTTGAGCAAACTTTTCACTGCGAAGTGATCTTTGTCGCGAAGCGGCGGCGAAGCGCATCGTTATGATGCGGCGCTTGCGAAGCGAGACCAGATGAAATGATGGCGGAGTCGGCGGCGTGCGCGCCGGGTGTGGATTCGCGCGTGCGCGCTCTGATAGGACAGGCGCGCCAGCTGCGGGAGCGCGGGCGGCCGCACGAGGCGGAGCCTTTGCTGCGCCAAGCCGAGCGCGAGGCACCCCGCCATCCGTTGGTGCTGAACGAATTCGCGGCGCGCCTTTTCGCCAAGGGCAATGTCGGCGCGTCCCTCACACTTCTCGAGCAGGCCGCGCGCGCGGAACCGGACGATGCGGAGATCCTGCACAATCTCATGCGGGCTCTTGAAGCCTTGGGCCGCCACGACGAGGCGCTCGCGGCGTGCGAGCGGCTGCTGGTCCTCAATCCGCGCCATCTTCCAGGCCTGCTGGCAAAGGCTGCGCTGCAGGAGACGCTGGGGCGTCCGCGCGATGCCGCCATCACCTATCGCACCGCGCTGCAATTGATCCCGCCGGCGATTTCGCCGCCGCCGTCGCTCGCGCCGGCTCTGGAACATGCGCGCCGCGCCATCGAGGACAATAATCGCGCGCTGGAGAGCTATATCGGGGAGGGCTTGGCCCATATCCGCGCGCGCTTCGCCGACGAGCCGCTTTCGCGTTTCGATCAATGCGTCGACACCCTGCTGCAGAAACGGCGCATCTTCCGTCAGCAGCCGACCTTCCTCTACTTTCCCGAACTTCCCGCGATCGAGTTCTACGACCGCCGCCTGTTTCCCTGGCTCGACGGACTGGAGGCGGCGGCCGACGACATCCGGCGCGAGCTCGTGGCGGTGCTGTCGGACGGCGCGGGCGTCCTCGATCCCTATGTCGCCGATCCCAACGGCATGCCGATGGAGCAGTGGCGCGAGCTCAACAATTCGCGCCGCTGGGGCGTCTACGCGCTGTGGCGCGAAGGACGTCCCTATGCCGAGCATATCGCGCGCTGTCCCCGCACGGTCGAGGCGTTGGAGGATTGGCCGCGCTGGGACATTCCCGGCAACGGCCCCACCGCGCTGTTCTCGATCCTGGATGCCAAGACCCGCATCCCGCCGCATACCGGACCGGTCAACACGCGGCTCGTCGTGCATCTGCCGCTGATCGTGCCGCCCGGCTGTGGCTTCCGCGTCGGCGGTCAGGAGCGTCAGTGGCAGCCGGGCAAGGCTTTCGTCTTCGACGATTCCATCAATCACGAAGCCTGGAACGACAGCGACCTGCCGCGCGCGATCCTGATCCTCGACACCTGGAGCCCGTATCTCAGCGATGCCGAACGCGCATTGACCCGCGCGCTGACCGAACGCATCGGCGAGTGGTACGGCACCATGTCCAACAGCCGCGGGATTTGAGGAGTGCAACAATCTGACTGGCTTATCTATATGCGTCATCCTGAGGTGCCCGCGCGCGTGCTTCGAGGTGGGATGCAGCCCTGAGCGAGCGTCATCCTTCGAGGCTCGCTGTCACCCTGAGCGAGCGTCATCCTTCGAGGCTCGCTACGCTCGCACCTCAGGATGACGCGAGACGAAGGGCGCTCGCACCTCAGGATGACGCGAGACGAAGGGCGCGCGCACCTCAGCATGACGCGGGCGGGCCTCGAAGGATGACCGCCAACTACTCAGTCCGCATCGCGTCGGCGATCAGCGATTCCTCCTGCTCGCGCAGGATGTCCTCATGAGCCTCACCCGCCACCATCTCCTTGGCGATCTCCAGCAGCGCCGGCACCGCGAGCGGCGAGACGCGGTCGAGCCGCTTGGTCACGATGCGGTGCTTGACGCGCGCCAGCATCTCTCCCAGCCGGGCCACGTCCAGCAGGCCCGAAGCGGCGTCCTCGCGCGTCGCGCGCAGCAGGATGTGATCGGGCTCGTGCGCCCGCAGCACGTCGTAGATCAGGTCCGAGGAAAACGTCACCTGCCTTCCGGTCTTCTCCTTGCCCGGGAAGCGCCGCTCGATCAGGCCGGCGATGATCGCGCAATTGCGGAAGGTGCGCTTGTAGAGATTGGATTCCGCGAGCCACGCTTCGAGATCGTCGCCCAGCATGTCCTCGTCGAACAGCCGGTCCATGTCGACGCCGCCCATGTCGCGCAATCCCCAGACGGCGAGCGCATATTCATTGGCGGAGAAACCCAGCGGCCGCATGCGCAGCCGTTCCAGCCTGCGCGTCAGGAGCATGCCGAGCGTCTGATGCGCGAGGCGGCCTTCGAAGGGATAGCAGACGAGATAGTGCTTGGAGCTGCGCGGAAAAGTCTCGACCAGCAGCTGGCCCGGCTTCGGGATGATCGAGCGCCATTCCTGGATGCGCAGCCATTCGTTCACCGGCGCCGGCAGCACCTGCCAGCTCTCGGGCCGCGACACCATCTCGCGCACGCGCTGGGCCAGGAACGTAGACAGCGGAAACTTGCCGCCGTTGTAGGAGGGCACATGCGCTTCCGCGTCCTGGGTGCGCGTAACATACGCCGCATCCTCGCGCATGCCTTCGAAGCGCAGCACGGTGCCGGCGAAAACGAAAGTATCGCCGGGCAGGAGCTGCTCGATGAAGTACTCTTCGAGCTGGCCGAGCACCCGTCCGCCGGCGCCGGTCGGACGACCTTTGGCCTGTAAGCGGATGTCGACCATCGGATCCTCGACGATGACGCCGACATTCATGCGGTATTGCTGGGCGATGCGCGGATGGGCGATGCGCCATTTGCCCTCCGCCGTGCGGCGCAGGCGCGCATAACGGTCGTAGCGCTTGAGCGCATAGCCGCCGGTGGCGACGAAATCGAGCACCTTGTCGAAATCCTCGCGGCTCAAATGGCGATAGGGCGAGGCCGAACGGACCTCCTCATAGAGTTGCCCGGCATCGAACGGCTCGGCGCAGGCGCTGCCCCAGACGTGCTGCGCCAGCACGTCGAGGCCGCCCTGCTTGAGCCGCTCGCCGTCGAGTTCGCCCGCCATCACAGCGTCGCGCGCCGCTTCGCATTCCAGGACCTCGAAACGGTTCGCGGGGACGAGCAGCGCCTGGCTCGGCTCGTCCAGGCGGTGATTGGCGCGGCCGATGCGCTGAACCAGGCGTGCGGCACCTTTGGGCGCACCGATGCAGATCACATTATCGACCGCACCCCAGTCGATGCCGAGGTCCAAGGTCGAGGTGCACACCACGGCGCGCAACTGTCCGCGGGTCATCGCGCTTTCGACCTTGCGGCGCTGCGCCGGCGCAAGCGAGCCGTGATGCAGCGCGATGGCGAGATTGTCGTCGTTGAGCCGCCACAGGTCCTGGAAGGTGCGCTCGGCCTGCGCGCGCGTATTGACGAAGACGAGCGAGGTCTTCGCCTGACGGATCGCATTCAGCACATCCGCCATGGCATGGCGCGCCAGATGCCCCGACCAAGGCACATGGGCATCGGAGGCCAGGATCGCGATGCTGGGCCGGGCGCCTTCTCCGCCGCGCACCAGCGCTGTGTCCGCGCCCAGGAAATCGAGCAGCGGCTTGGGATCGGCAACGGTCGCCGACAAGCCGACGCGGCGATGTTGCGGAGCGAGCGTGCGCAGCCGCGCCAATCCCAGCGCCAGGAGGTCGCCGCGCTTGGAGTTGTGCATCGCATGGAGCTCGTCGAGCACGACGGCCTGGAGATGCCTGAACAGGCGCGGCGCGTCGCGCGAGGCGATCAACAGCGCCAATTGCTCCGGCGTGGTGAGCAGGATGTCGGGCGGGAGCGTCTTCTGCCGCTGACGGCGCGAGGCCGACGTATCCCCAGTGCGCGTCTCGATGCGGACCGCCAATCCCATTTCCGCGACCGGCGCTTCAAGGTTGCGCGCGACGTCGACGGCCAGTGCCTTGAGCGGCGAGATATAAAGCGTGTGCAGTTCGCGCGGCCGGCGCGCCGGCAATTGCGCCAACGCGATCAAGCTCGGCAGAAACCCGGCAAGCGTCTTGCCGCCGCCGGTGGGCGCGATCAGCAGCGCCGACTCGCCTTTTGCCGCGCGCGCCGCGAGCGCCAATTGATGCGGTCTCGGACTCCAGCCGCGCGAGGCGAACCAGTCGCGGAACTGCGCAGGCAATAAAGACTCTCCCTCGCCCCCGCGCAGCGGGGGAGAGGGTCGGGGTGAGGGGGCGGTCAGGTCCGAGCGCGCTGTCGGCGCCCCCTCACCCTGGCCCTCTCCCCCAAAGTTGGGGGAGAGGGAATGCTTTGTCCTCCGCATCCAGTTTCCCGGAACCAAATCTCCTCCTACTCTGCCTCATCGCCATCGAGAGGAACAGATCATGTACGACCTGATGTTCAAGGACCGGCTCCTGCAAGGCAAGCGCATCCTGGTCACCGGCGGCGGCACCGGGTTGGGCGAAGTCATGGCGGAGGCCTACGCGCAGCTCGGCGCCACCGTCTATATCTGCGGAAGGCGGGCGGGCGTGGCGGAAGAGACCGCCAAGCGTATTGGCGATGCGACTGGCTCGAAGGTGGTTGGCCTGGGCTGCGACATCCGCGTGGCCGAAGCAGTCGACGACATGATCGCGCGCATCTGGAACGATGGCGGCGCGCTCACCGGGCTCGTCAACAACGCGGCCGGCAACTTCATCAGCCGCACCAAGGACCTGACGCCGAAGGGCTTCAACGCGATCAGCGATATCGTCTTCCGCGGAAGCTTCTATGTGACGCTCGCCTGCGGCAAGCGCTGGATCGAAGAGCAGCGCAAAGCCAGCGTGATCTCCATCCTCACCACCTGGATCTGGAACGGCGGGCCGTTCACCGTGCCGTCGGCGATGTCGAAGGCGGGGTTGAACATCATGACCAAGTCGCTGGCGACCGAATGGGGCCCCAACGGCATCCGCCTGAACGCGATCGCGCCGGGACCGTTCCCGACCAAGGGCGCGTGGGAGCGTCTCAGTCCCCAGGCCGCCAGCGGCAATCGCGGCGACTCTGCCGAGCGCATCCCGATGGGGCGCAACGGCGAGATGGTGGAATTGGCGAACCTCGCCGTGTTCCTGATGGCCGATGGCTGCGAATACCTGACCGGCCAGACGATCGCCATTGACGGCGCCGGTCATTTGGGAGGAACCGGCAACTTTTCCGCTCTCTCTCGACTCGACGATGCGCAATGGGAGGCGATCGGGGCGCAGATTCGCGCCGCCAATCAAAAGGACAAGACGCAGCGCACGGCATGAACCGCTCTTAACCGCACTTATTATTTGACTTGGGACGCGACCGGGCGGATCATCGCTTCAGCGTCGGCCGGCTGCGTGTGCGGCCTTCGCCCGATGCAACGGCACAAAGGGAGGTTCCGCATGGAAGACACTCCGCCGGGCATAGAACCCGGGCTTCGCTCGCGGAGCCAACGGAGAACGATGTTCTCCGCCGCCGACAATTGAATCCGAATGCAAGCGGACGAAGGTCCGCGCAAACCCTTAGTGGGCAGGAAAGCTCTCGCTTTCCAAACGGCCCCGCCGCGGACGACGCGGCGGGGTTCGTGTTTGTGCGCGGAATGTCATCCCCGGCCGAGCGAAACGAAGTGGAGCGAGGGGAAGGGGACCCAGGTTGAGACGTTTCCTCAGTCTCAAAAAGCAAATTTGGTTCAAAGCAATCTATTCAAGTACTCACGAGCGTTACGACCTGGGTCCCCTTCCCTCGGCGCGCCGTCGCGCGCCTCGCCGGGGATGACAGCGGAGCAAGTTACTCCACCACGAAATCCTTCGGATCGGGCTTGATCGTGGCGTTCCAGTAATCGACCAGCTTGAACGGCCAGTTCTGGCTGACGCGGCCGAGCGTATTCTTGTACCAGCTCTTGGCATTGGGTACGCCCCAGGCCATTTTCGCGTTCTCGGCGTCGACGCGCGCATTGAACGCGTCGTGCACGTCGGCCTTGACCTCCATCGTCCGCGCCCCGCTCTCGGCGAGCAGCTTCAGGCAGTTGACGATGTAGCGCACGCTCGCTTCGGTGAAGAAGATGATGGAGCCGTTGACGACGATGTTGGTGTTGGGGCCGTAGATCACGAAGAAATTGGGGAAGCCGGGCACCGTCATGCCGAGATAGGCGCGCGCATCGCCCTTCCAGCGCTCATGCAGCTCGACCCCGTCCCGGCCGACGATTTTGTAGGTGCGCAGGAAATCGCTCGCGTGAAATCCGGTGCCATAGACGATCACGTCCACTTCGTGCTCGCCGCCGTCCTTGGTGCGGATGCCTTTGGGCGTGATCTCGTCGATGCCCGTGGTGATGAGATCGACGTTCGGCCGCGCCAGCGCCGCGAGATAGACGCCGTTGTCGCGCACCGAGCGCTTGGAGCCGAAGGGATAGTCGGGCACCACCTTGTCGACGAGATCGGGGCGGCCGGGAAGCTGCTCCTTGATCTTCTCGATCAGCATGCCGCGCAGCATCTCGTTCATCGGCGAGACGGCGCGCGAGGTGTCGTTCCAGCTTGGGTCGACCGCCACCGCGTCGAGGATGCCGTCGGTCAAGGTCCAGAACAGCCAGAAGCGATACCACTTGCCGTACGTCGGCACATGCTCGAGCAGCCACTTTTTTCCTTCGGCGACCTTGTCGTGATAATTGGGCGTGGGCCCGAGCCACGGCGCGGAGCGCTGGAAGACGAGAAGCTTGCCGACCTGCGGCGCGATCTCGGGGATGACCTGGAAGGCGGTGGCGCCGGTACCGATCACGGCGACACGCTTGCCCTTCAGATCGACATCGTGACGCCATCGCGCGGTATGGAAGGCCGGACCTTTGAAGCTGCCGATGCCCTTGATGTCGGGCATCTTGGGCTGGTTGAGCTGACCGACCGCACTGATGACGGCGCTCGCTTCGAGTGTTTCTTCCCTGCCGTTCTTGTCGCGGATGAGCACCTTCCAGTGGGACGTTTTCCCGTCGAATGCCGCCTCCACCACCTGGCTTTCGAAGCGGATGTGCTGGCGCAGATCGTACTTCTCGGCGATGCGGCGGAAATAGTCGTGGAGCACGTCCTGCGTCGAGAAGTGATACGGAAAGGCGTGATTGGGCTCGAAGGAATACGAATACATGTGGTTGGGATTGTCGACGCGGCAGCCAGGATAGGCGTTCTCGTACCAGGTGCCGCCGACGTCGGGATTCTTCTCGATGATGGTGAAGGGCACGCCCGCCTGACTGAGGCGGATGGCGGTGAGCAGGCCGGAGAGTCCGGCGCCGACGATCACTACGTTCATCTTCGCCGCGGCCTGTTTCAGCTTCGGCGCATCCCATTTGACTTCGCGGCTGTCCTCGACCGCGATGCCGAGTTCCTCCTTGAGAAACGGCACGTAGCGCTCGGGAATGTCGGCGCCGGCGATGAAGTCCATCATTTTGCGGATGGTCGCGGCGTCAGGCGGCGGCGGCAAAGGTTTGCCATCGAGATAGTTCAGGATCGCCGCCTTGGCCTTATCGCGCACCCATTGCCGCTTCTCTTCGGAAAATCCGCCCTGGCCGTCGCCGAAGAAATCATAGACCGGCTTCATCTCGGGCGTGAGATGGCTCGCGTCGCCGGTCAGATGCACCAGCGCCATCATCAGGCTGGGGATGTGGGCATCCTTCAGCGCCCACTCGACTTCGGCGGAACGGTCCTGCGGCTTGGCGGCGGCACTCATGCGGGTTCGTCCTGAACAGCGGCGGAGACATCCTAGAGAGTGGCCGACAGATATTGAAATGAGAATCCTCCCCCGCTTTGCGGGGGAGGATATGAATCATCGCGGTTTCCAGGCGAGCGGCGCGAAGCTGACGTAAGGAGGCAGCGCGAAATCGGGCCGCGCCGGCTCGTTGCGGAACCCGGCTGCCGGGCCGATGTGGCGGTTGCCGGTGGCGTCCTTCAGCACCATGCCGCGTGCGGCCGTATGCGGATCGTCGAAGGCATCCTTCAACGTCTGGACCGGGGCCCAGCACAGATCGAGCGGCGCGAGGAATTCTTCCCATTCGGCGCGAGTCTTGCCGCGGAACGCCGCGGTGAAGAATTCGATCAGCGGCTGCTGGGCGGGGCCGGGCTCGGAAGCGGCCAAATCGACCAGGTCCGGCCGGCCCAGCGTGGCGAGCAGGCTTTGGCAGAACTTTCGCTCGTTGCCGGCCAGCGCGATCAGGCCGCCGTCCTTCGTCGCATAGAGGCGGTTCATCGCCTGACCGCCATAGTTGCGCATGTAAGCCGGCACCGGCGCTTCGTCCCTGCCCAGCACGCCGCCCGAGATATTCGGCGTCCAAGCCAGCAGCGCGTCGAACATCGCGACATCGATATAATCGCCCTTGCCGGTGCGGACACGGGCCAGCAGCGCCAGCAGGATGGCGCTGAGCGCCGTGAGCGATGCCGCCATGTCGGCGGCGACGAGATTGGGCATCGCCGGTTTCACCAGATCGACGGTTCCCGCCAGGGCCTGCACGGCAAGATCGTGCGCGGGCTTGTCGCGCAGGGGACCGTCCTGCCCGAACGCCGAGATCGCGCAATAGACGATGCCGGGATTGCGCGCGGCGACGGTGTCGTAGTCGATGCCCAGCCGCTTGACCACGCCGGGGCGGAACGCCTCGACGATCACGTCGGCCTCGTCGGCGAGCGCCAGGAAGAATTCGCGCTGCGCGGGGTTTTTCAGATCGAGCGCGGTGGCGCGCTTGCCGCGCGCGATGTTGCGGAACCACACGCTGGTGCCGTCCCGGGCCTTCACGCCCATGGCGCGCGTGGGCTCGCCGGTGCCGTTGGCAGGCTCGACCATGATCACGTCGGCACCGTGATCGGCCATGGTCATGGTCAGATGGGGACCTGGCAGGAACTGGGACAAATCCAGGACGCGGATGCCGGAAAGCTTCATTTGCGGGCCCATGCGGAATCGTGCGAGCGAAGCTGCCATGAAAAGCGCCGATTGGGACAGGCTGGCGAGGGATTTCGAGGCCGAGACCTGCGACATCACGCGCGAAGAGAGCGCCGATACGGTGGCGCGCTTCGTCGCCGCGGTGCCGTTGCCCGCGAAGCCGGTGCTCGTCGATCTGGGCTGCGGCATCGGCAGCTTCATCGCCCGCTTCGGCATGCGCTTCCACGCGATCTACGGCGTCGAGTTCGCGCCGCGCATCATCGCCCGCGCGCGCGCCCGCTGCGGCGACGAGGTGAACTGGCTGGCGAGCGATATTCCGTGGGCGGCGAAGACCATCGGCCGCGTGGCGCACCTCACCGTGTGCATGAACGTCATCACCCAGGCCACGGCGGCGGCGCGCGGCCGGCTGTGGCGCAGCCTGGCGGACGTGACCAAGATGCGCGGCCATGCCCTTGTCGTCGTGCCTTCGCTCGAGTCCGAGGAAATGGTGGTCGCGCTTTCGAGACAGGAGCCGGAATGGCGCAAGGGCGGTCTCGTGCGCCGCGATGGCGTGTGGCAGAAGCATTTCCGGCGCGAGGAGCTGGCCGATGTTCTCGCAAGCCACGGCTTCCGCGTGACGCGGATCGCGAAGGCTCATTATCCCTGGAGCATCGAGGGCCTGCGCGAAACAAAAGGCCGGCGGGCAAACCGTCCCTGGGATTGGATTGCGTTGGCGCGGAAGACGTAAAATCAACCTCCCCCTTGAGGGGAGGTCGAAAAAGCGGCGAACGCAGCGAGCCGGTTTTTCGGGTGGGGGTCATCGCCCCGCACCGCTCCCCCACCCGAAAAATCCTTCGGATTTTTCGACCCCCCCTCAAGGGGGGAGGTTGAACTAACTGAATGCCTGCAATCCCGTCTGCGCGCGGCCGAGGATCAGGGCGTGGACGTCGTGCGTGCCCTCATAGGTGTTCACCGCCTCGAGATTGAGCATATGGCGGATGACGCCGTATTCGTCGCTGACGCCGTTGCCGCCGTGCATGTCGCGGGCCTCGCGGGCGATGGCGAGCGCCTTGCCGCAATTGTTGCGCTTCATCAGCGAGATTGCGGCCGGCGCGGCCTTGCCCTCGTCCATCAGCCGGCCAAGACGCAGCGCACCTTGCAGGCCGAGCGCAATCTCGGTCTGCATGTCGGCGAGCTTCTTCTGGATCAGCTGGTTGGCGGCGAGCGGGCGGCCGAACTGCTTGCGCTCCATCGTGTAGGTCCGCGCCGCATGCCAGCAGAACTCCGCCGCCCCCATCGCGCCCCAGGCGATGCCGTAGCGCGCGCGGTTGAGGCAGCCGAATGGACCCGACAGGCCGCGCACGTTCGGCAGCAGATTGGCCTCCGGCACCAGGCAATCGTCGAGCACGATCTCGCCGGTGACGGAGGCACGCAGGGAGAACTTGCCCTCGATCTTGGGCGTGGAGAATCCTTTCGTGCCGCGCTCGACGATGAAGCCGCGGATATCGCCGTCGAGCTTGGCCCAAGCCACCGCGATATCGGCAATCGGCGAATTGGTGATCCACATCTTGGCGCCGGTGAGGCGGTAGCCGCCTGCCTCCTTCACGGCGCGCGTCGCCATCGAACCCGGATCGGAGCCGTGGTCCGGCTCGGTCAGCCCGAAACAGCCGACGAATTCGCCGCTCGCCAATTTGGGCAGATAGCGTCGGCGCTGCTCCTCGCTTCCATAGGCGTGGATCGGGTGCATCACCAGCGAGCTTTGCACGCTCATCGCCGAGCGGTAGCCCGAGTCGACCCGCTCCACCTCGCGCGCCACCAGCCCGTAGCAGACATAGCTCAAACCGGCACCGCCATAGGTCTCGGGAATGGTGGGGCCGAGAAAGCCCATCTCGCCCATCTCGGTCATGATGGCGCGGTCGAAGGTCTCGTTGCGGAACCCGTCGCGCACGCGCGGCAACAACTTGTCCCGGCAATAGGCGCGCGCGCTGTCGGCAACCAGCCGCTCCTCGTCGGAGAGCTCCTCCGCCAGAGCCAACGGGTCGGACCAGTCGAAGGAATTGGTCTCGAGATCCTTGCGCTTTTGGGGCTTGTCGGCAGTGAGGGTCATGGCGGCTCCGGGCCGGACGGCGCCCGCATCATAGCCGCCATGACCTTCAGCTCAATTGCCGATATGCGCGGCAAGGAAGGATTCGATCTCGCGCAGTACCGTTGTGCGCGCGTCCGCGTGATCGAGCGTGTGGTCGCTGCCCTCGAGCCTGACGAAGCGCACCTGCTTGCCCGCCGCCTGCAAGGCGTTGAGTTCGCGCTCGCTCTGCTGGATCGGTACGACTGTGTCCATATTGCTGTGCAGCAGCAACACGGGCGCCCGAACGTTTTGCGCATGAAACGCCGGCGAAATCGCTTCCAGCGCCGCGCTGTCGGCATAGCTGACGCCGACGCGATCCTCCCAGAAATGCATGGCGCTGGAATCGGCGCCGGCGCCTCGCGCCATGCCCAGAATGGAACGCACATCGGCAATGCCGGCATAGCTGACGGCACAGGCATAGAGGTCGGGGGTGAAGGTGGCGCCGGCCAGCGCTGCATAGCCGCCATAGCTGCCGCCGACGATGCAGACCTTCTTGGGATCGGCGATGCCGTCGGCGATCAGCTTCTTCACGCCGTCGGTGATGTCGTCCTGCATTTTCCTGCCCCATTGGCCGTAGCCGGCGTTTCGGAACGCCACGCCGTAGCCAATCGAGCCGCGGAAGTTCGGCTGCAGCACGGCGTAGCCGCGCGACGCGAAGAACTGCGCCCAATAGTCGAAGCCGATGAAGTCACGGCCGTCCGGGCCGCCATGCGGCAAGATGACCGTCGGTAGATTGTGCGGGGACTTGCCGTTGGGCAGGGTGAGATAGGCATGGATGTCGAGCCCGTCACGCGCCTTGTAGGGATAGGTCTTCACGTCGGCCAGGTCGCTGGGCTGCAAACCGGGCCAACCGTTCATCAGATATTCGAGATGGCTGTCGGCGGTGGTAAAAAGATAAATGCCCGGCGGATCGTGCGGATCCTGCGCGCTCACCAGGAAGGTGTCGCGTTTGCGGTTCCAAGAGGCCAGGGTCACACTTTGCCCGGGAAGCGCGGCTTCCATGCGCTTCTGGATATGGGCAAGCACGGGATCGAAGAACACGGTTTCGATCTTGTCGTCGACATAGCGGGCGCCGACCACACGCCCCGTCCAGTCGTCCTGGATGACATCCGAGACGTCGTAGTCCGGATTTTGGTAGATTACGGACGGTTGCGCGCCCGCCTTGATCGGCAGCGTTTCGAGATAGTTCTTGTCGTGACTGCCATATTTCCAAACCACGAGGCCGCTTCCGTCCATCGATAGGTTTTCCAACGCCGCATAGGAACCGCGCGTGTTGTCGAACGTAGCGGCTTCGCGCCAGCCCCCATCACGCACAAGAAACGTATCGGTATTCTTGGGCAGTTCCGATTCATCGGTCGCATCGTGACGGCCGACGAGGTTGCCGTGCTCGTCGAGCCGGTAACCGACGGTGAATCTGTCTCCGGTGTCCACCTGATCGATGCTGTTGTTGACGGCATTGACGGCAAAAATCTCGAGACGGGCACGCCCGTTGCCCAGACGTGTGTCGGCGTCGCCGGAATCGTAGTAGCGGAAGCCTTGTACGTAGACGATGTCGGGTTTGTCGACATTGAGTCCGACGATCCCGAATCCCTGGCCGCCGTTTTGCGAATAGACGCGCGTGCCCTCCATCAGGAAGAAGGGCTGGGTCTTCTGCGATATGCTGGCCGACACAATGCGCTCGAACTTGCGCAAGTTCATGCCGGTGGATTCGTCGTTGAACTTGTTCTGATAAAAGGATCCGATAATCCGATCATTATTGACCCACATCGACCCATTGGCGTCCGCGTCCTTGAGCGCGTAAACTTGCGGTTTGGCGCCCGGCGGCGGATGCAGCTGGAACACCAGAACGGCATTTCTCCCGTTCACCGGCTCCAGTGCCGAGAAATAGGTGCCGTCGGCATTGAGGTGCACACTCTGAATCGCCGGCAGATTGCCGAACGCCTCCACCGGCGGCGCGGCTTGAGCTGCGGATGCGGCGAGAAGCGCGGCAAAAGACGCGGCGGCCAAATGCGCCGCGCGAAGACGTACTGACGTCATGGTGATCCCCAGCTCGAGCCTTAAGGCGATCATTTGCAATTTGCACGCAAAACGCCAGTCCCAAATACACTCTGCGCGAAATGACGCGCTTGGTTAACGGCCGCTGCCGAGGTTTTTGGCGAGAAACCGCTCGGTCTCCGTCAGCAGCCGCGTCCGCGTGGCGGCGAATTCGAGATAGTGGTCGTCGCCATCGAGAACGACCAATTCCGCCTGTTTTCCGGCACGTCTCAGCGCCTCGTCTTCCAACCGGCTCTGTTGGATGGGGATGGTGGCGTCCTTCTCGCTGTGGATCAGCAGAACCGGGATCGTCACCTTGTCGGCGAACCGCACGGGCGAGGCCGATTCGAGCTTTCCCGGTTCGCGGTCCGCGCCTATTCGCCGCCGCCAGACCGACGCAGCCTCCGATTGAAACGTCGTTCCTTCGTCGACCAGCCGGTCGAGATCGGAGATACCCGCGAAACTCTCGGCGCAACGGTAGAGATGAGGCGAGAAACTGGCGCCCGCCAATGCGAGATATCCGCCATACGATCCGCCGACGATGCAGATCTTCCTTGGGTCGGCGACGCCCTCGGCGACCAGCTTGTCGATCCCATCCTGAAGATCGCTCTGCACCTTCGTTTCCCAGACGCCATCACCGGCCCTGACGAAATCGCGGCCATAGCCGGAGGAGCCGCGATAATTGGGCTGCAGCACCGCATAGCCGCGCGTCGCCATGTACTGCCCCCACCAGTCGAAACGCAGGCTGCTGCGGGACTCCGGTCCGCCATGGGGAAAGATCACCAATGGCAGATCGCGCGCCGCCTTGCCGGGAGGCAGCGTCAAATAGGCTTGGATGGCCTGACCGTCGCGCGCTTTGTAAGGATAGGCGCGGACGTCACCCAGATCTTGAGACTTTAGGCCGGGATAGGCCTCTTGGACGATATCCACGCGGCTATTGGCGACGGTATAGAGAGAGAACACCGGCGGGTTCTTGGGTCCGTCTGTGGAGATGACATAATGCGCGCCGGCCGCGTCGTGCGATTGGATCTCGACCGATTGGCCGGGAAACGCCTTTTCCATCGCGTCCTGGACATGCTGCAGGCGGGTATCGAAGTAGCGCGCGCGCGGACGATCGTCGATCCAGGTGACGCCGACGATGCGCCCGGTCCGTTCGTCGCGGATGACCTGTGCGAGATCGTAGCGTTCGTCTTCGAACAGCGCCCGAGCGATGCCCGCTTGTGGGGTCCAGGCATAGAGTCCCATGGTGCCGGACGCGCTGGGTTTGCGCACAGCGAAAACGCCGTCGGCGGTGAGTCCAAGGATGCAGAAATCGTCGACGCCTTTGACCTTGTAGCTGTACACGTCCTGCCCGCCCATGACGACGTGATCGGTCAGATCCCAATCCTGGTCGAGCCGCCCCAGCACCTTGCCGAAGCCGTCGGTGAAGAAGGCGATGGTGCCGGGTTCGCCATGCAGGACGAGATGGGCGTTTCCGCTTGCCAGCTCGACGCTGTAGAGATCGAGCAATTGCTTGGAGTCCCAAAGGTCGGTCTCGGTGAGATAGACGTGGGCGGGATCGGACGCGTCGAGGTCGACCACGGCGCCTCCGCCATGGTTCGATTCGAAAGACGGCGCGTCGTGCATCAGCAGCGCCGCCTTCTTCGTCGCGGTATCGACGGCGTAGGCGCGTGTCGAGGCATCGAGCAGGCGGGAATCGGCACCGCCGACATTGGCGTGGAAGACGGCGATGAGCATCGTGTCGCTCTTCCAGTACAGCATGCCGGCATTGGCAGCCTTCATGCCGACGATCTGCGGTGGCGCGGACGAGGCAAGGTCATAGATCGCGACCTTCTGCAGACCCTCGAAGGGACCGATCAGTGCGAGCTTCTTGCCGTCCGGCGACAGCCGTGCCAGCGACACCCGGGGCAGATCGCCGAACAAGGCTGTCGGCGGTGGCGCCGCGCGCGCCGCCGATAGACAAAGAATCGCCGCCGCGGCGCATACCGCATGTCGAATCGATTTCATCCGCCAGCCCTGGCCGTCCCGCGAGCAGTTTCCTTCATGGCGCCAAAAAGTCGAGAACCGCCTGCTTATGGACCCTGTCGCCGACGGCGCTCATGTGATCGCGTTTCGCGATCGTGACCGCCACACCCGCCGGAAACGCCGCTGCCAGCGGCCCCGGCGCCCCGGTGAGCGCGTCCTTCTCGCCGCAGACCACGAGCACCGGTCCTGGCCAGGACTTCAGCTGATCGGCCTGATACACGGTGCGCGCCTTGCGCATGCATGCCGCCAGCGCCGCAAGGTCCTTGCCTGCCTGGCCCGCGAAAAGGCGGAACTGCTTCTGGACCGGGTCGGTGATGGTCGCGGGGTCGGGCGCGGCCAGCGCATCGGCGATGGCGAGCCGGCGTTTCGGCGCGTCGCGGAAATAGGTCTCGCCGACGCCGCCGATCACCGCTCGCCTCACGCGTGCGGGATGGCGCATCATCATCCCCATGGCGAGCATGCCGCCCATCGAATAGCCCAAGACGTCTGCGCTTGCGACATCGGCCGCATCCATGACGGCAGCGACGTCGTCGATCATGCGGTCGCCGTAGAAAGCGGGATCGTGCGGCTTGCCGCTTTCGCCGTGGCCGCGACAGTCCAGCGCAACCACCCGATGTCCGGCTGCGGTCAGCGCCTCGTACCAGCCGGGCGCGCGCCAGTTCTGCTCCCGATCCGAGGCGAAACCATGGATCAGGACGATGGGTGGGCCCTCGCCCAAAGCTTCCCAAGCGATATGGACGCCGTCGCCGGCCTGGGCATAGTTCGTCATGCGCGGAGCTTCGCAAAGCGCGCTGCGGCTGTCTATGATCGCCGGCGGCCGCAAGGATGAAACCATGTCTCTCGCAGCGCTCAAGAAAGAGGCGGTTGCCGCCGTCGATGCGATGCGTGCCGAGCTGCTGGCGCTCAGCCACGCGATCCATGGCGAGCCGGAACTGGCGCTGGAGGAGGTGAAGGCCTCGCAGCGGCTGACCGGCGCGGTGGAGAGCCACGGCGTTGCGGTGCAGCGCGGAGCCTTCGGCCTCAAGACCGCCTTTGCCGCGGAGTTCGGCAACAGCGCCGGCCCCACCATCGCGGTGCTTTCAGAATACGACGCCCTGCCGGGCATCGGCCATGCCTGCGGCCACAACATCATCGCAACCGCCGGACTTGGTGCGGCGCTCGCGCTTTCCAAGCTGAACGGCCTGCCGGGACGGGTACGCTATCTGGGCACGCCGGCAGAGGAACGCTATGGCGGAAAGGAGCTGATGGCGCGGGAGGGAGCCTTCGATCGCAGCGACGCGGCGATGATGATCCACCCCTCCAATCTCAATCTCGTCACCATGCCCTGCATTGCGGTGTGCGACGTGAGCGCGGTGTTCCATGGCCGCGCGGCGCATGCCTCTGCCATGCCGTATCGCGGACTGAATGCGCTGGACGCGGTGATCACGGCCTATCAGGCGATCGCGCAGTTGCGCCAGCACATCCGCAACACCGACCGCATCCACGGCATCATCACTGAAGGCGGCCTGGCCGCGAACATCGTGCCCGAGCGCGCCGCCTGCCGCTTTTTCGTGCGCTCGGTGGACGGCAAGGAGCTCCTGGCGCTGAAGCACCGCGTGCAGGCCTGCTTCGAGGCCGGCGCGCTGGCGACCGGCTGCCGGGTGGAGACGAAATGGGGCGAGACCAATTATCTCGACCTCAAGACCAACTGGCCGATGGCGGAAGCCTATCAGCGCAACGCCGAAGCGCTGGGCCTGGAGTTCTTCGCACTCAAGGATCTGCCGCCGGGCTATGCTGGCTCGACCGACATGGGCAATGTCAGCCACCGCGTGCCTTCGATCCATCCCTGCCTCGGCGTCGCGCCGCTCAATGTCATCATCCACAATGCCGAGTTCGCGCGCCACGCCGCTTCGGACAAGGCCGACCAAGCGGTGATCGACGGCGCCAAATCGATGGCGATGACGATGCTGGACCTGATGGGCGATGGCGCTTTGCTCGCAAGCGTCAAATCGGACTTCGCGGCGACGGCAGAAGCCTCGAGAGCGGCGCTCGCCGCCGCCGCCGAGCTGCACGATGTCGCACAAGCCCATGCGCACGGGCACGCCCATGCCGGGTGCGGTTGCGCGTGAGACCCTGGCTGTTCCTTGCCGGACTGAACGGCGCGCTTGCAGTCCTGCTCGGCGCAGTGGCGGCACACGCACTGCAGAACCGCCTCGATGCCCATGCGCAAGCGTTGTTCGAGACCGCCGCGCGCTATCACCTTGCACATGCGCTGGCATTGGGCTTGGCGGCATTCGCGATCGGCCATGGCGGCGGCCGCGCCGCCACGATCGCGGCTGCGCTGTTCGTCATCGGCATCGTATTGTTCTCGGGCTCGCTTTATCTCTACGCGCTTGTGGGAGAACGCGCGCTCGCCTTCGTCACGCCCTTCGGGGGAGTCGCCTTGATCGCGGGATGGATCGCGCTCGCTGCGTCCGCGTTGCGGGTGCACCAATGAGCGAAGAGGTTCTGGTTGCGGGTGCAGGCATCGCCGGGCTGGGCGTGGCGCTGGCGCTGGGCGACAGCCGCAGAGTCACCCTGATCGACCGCGATCCGCCGGCGCCGCAAGGCGATACCGAAGACGCCTTCCTGCATTGGGAACGGCGCGGCGCGACGCAGCTGCGCCACAGCCACGTCTTCCTCGGCCGCCTGACCCGGCTGTTGGAGATGCGCTATCCCGAGCTGCTGCGCGATCTGGTCGATGCCGGCGCGCGCATCTTCACCTTCGAGGACGGCTTGCCGCCTCCGCTGCGCGCCGGCTACGTCAAGAAGCCGGGCGACGAGGAGCTTTCGATCCTGTTCTCGCGGCGCACCACGCTCGAGCTGGTGATGCGCCGGTATGTCGCGCGGATGGGAAACGTGCGGATCCTCACCGATACCGCCGTACGGGGCATCGTCGTCGCGGATGGCGCGGCGCGGGGGCTGGCGGTAGGGGACGCAGGGGAGACTTTGCGCGCGGACCTCATCGTCGATGCCAGCGGCCGCAACACGGCGTTTCCCGACTGGTTGCGCGCGCAAGGGCTGAGCGTTCGCGAGGAAACGAGCCCGGCCGGCATCCTCTATTTCACCCGGCACTACCGGATGAACGACGGCGCGCAGGAACCGGTTCGCGACGGAACGCCGGGCGCGGGCGACCTCGGCTACATCAAGTACGGCGTCTTTCCCGCCGACAATCGCCATTTCTCCGTGACGCTCGCGGTGCCCGAGATTGAGAACGAGCTGCGCACCGCGGTGATGCGGCCCGAGATCTTCGACGCGATCTGCAGCCAGATTCCAGGCACGGCGCGCTGGACCGATGCCGCTCGCGCGGCGCCGGCCAGCAAGGTCTTCGCCATGGGCAATCTGGTGAGCGTCTGGCGCAGCACCGTCGATGCCGGCGTGCCGCAGCTTCTGAATTTCTTCGCCGTCGGCGACGCCGCGGTGCGCACCAACCCGCTCTACGGCCGCGGCTGTTCGGCGGGCGTGGTGCATGCCCATGTCCTGCGCCAGTGCCTGAATGCGAGCGCCAATCCGCGCACCCGCGCGCTGTTGTTCGAAGCGGAGACGCGAAAGGCATTGCGGCCTTACTTCGACTCCATGGTGCGCCAGGACCGCCAGGCCATCCGCCGCGCGGAAGCCGAGCGCGATCCGCATCACGCTCCTTCTTTTCGCGCGCGCGCGATCAAGTCGCTGATCGAGGACGCGGTCGGACCCGCAGCCCGCGGCGACATCGAAAGCCTGCGCGCCTTTTCGCGCGCCTTCCACATGGTCGATGTTCCCGATCTGTGGTGGCGCGATCCGGGCCAGGTGGCGCGGCTGCTGCGCTTCTGGTCCATGCCGAAATCGATAAAGCGCGCGCGCGGCTTCTATCCGCCGAAATTCGGGCCCGACCGCGCCGCCATGCTTAGCCATTTGAAACTCGCAAGCTGATTGGAGAAACGCCATGACGGACTTCCCCCTGCCCACCATGATCAAGACCAACGGCATCGACATGGCCGTCCACGAGATGGGGCCGAAGGACGGCTTGCCGGTGGTGCTTTGTCACGGCTTTCCGGAACTCGCCTATTCCTGGCGCCATCAGCTGCCGGCGCTGGCGGCGGCGGGCTATCGCGCCATCGCGCCCGATCAGCGCGGCTATGGACGCAGCGCACGCCCCGCCGCGGTCAATGACTACGACATGGCGCATCTGACCGGCGATCTCGCCGGCATGCTCGATGCGCTGGGACTGAAGGACGCCGTCTTCGTCGGCCACGACTGGGGCGGATTGGTCGTGTGGCAGATGCCGATCTACCAGCCCAAGCGCGTCAAGGGCGTGATCGGGGTCAATACGCCGTTCATGGCGCGGCCGCCGATCGACCCGATCATGGGTTTGAAGGCCATGCGCGGAGAAAACAATTATGTCGTCTTCTTCCAGAAGCCGGGCATCGCCGATGCGGTGCTGGCCAAGGACGTGGACAAGACCTTCCGCTTCTTCATGCGGCGCGGCATGGTCAAGGCGAAGGACTTCGCCGCGCTGCCGCAGGAAGCCAAGAACTTCGAACTGGTGAAGGCGATCCAGGAAGACGAAGCCGGCTGGCGCGGCGAGGTTCTCCTCAGCGAGGCCGAGATGAAGGTCTTCGTCGACGCCTTCCGCGAGAGCGGTTTCACCGGCGGCATCAACTGGTACCGCAACATCACGCGCAACTGGGAGCAGAGCGGGACCATGGAACAGCGTGTGCACGTGCCGGGGCTGATGATCATGGCCGAGGACGACGTCGTTCTTCCTCCCTCCATGACCGACGGCATGGAACGCTTCGTGCCCGATCTGGAGCGCGTGCTGATTGCGGATTGCGGCCACTGGACCCAGCAGGAAAAGCCCGAGGAAACCAGCCGCGCCATGATCGCGTGGTTGAAAAAGCGGTTTGGGTAGCAAGCTATGCACCTGACAATAAAACGAAGTGTCATCGCCCGCTTCATGCGGGCGACCCAATTTTTTACGAAAGAAAGATGGGTCGCCCGGACAAGCCGGGCGATGACGACCTTATTTTGAACGGGAGAGGTGCGGCATAGCCCTTCATTCCGACCTGCCCGCCGTGCGATGATGGTGCCATGGCCGAGTCATCGGACGCGCTCGATACCTTCTCCTACGCCTCGGCGGAGGACCCCAGACTCAAGCGCTTCATCATCCGCGTCATCGAACGGCTGACGGGCCAGCCCTATCTGCGCTGGCTCTATGAGGATTTCCGAGCCAACACGTCCGGCGGATCGTTCTGGGATTCCGCGATCGAACGCCTCGAGCTCAAGATCGTCTGCGACGAGGACAAGCTCGCGCAATGGCCGAAGAGCGGACCGCTGGTCGTCGTCTCCAACCATCCCTTCGGCGTGCTCGACGGCGTCGTGATCTGCCAGCTGGTCAACCGCGTGCGGCAGGATTTCCGCGTGCTGACCAATTCGGTGCTCTACCGCGCCGAAGAGATCCGGCCCTTCCTGCTGCCGATCGATTTCTCCGAGAGCGAGGAGGCGCTGCGCACCAACCTGAAATCCCGCGCCGAGGCCAAGGCGCATCTGATGGGCGGCGGGTGTCTGGTGGTCTTTCCCGCGGGCGCGGTCTCGACCACGCCGACGGTGTGGCACAGGCGCGCGATGGACACCGACTGGAAGCTGTTCACCGCGCGGCTGATCACCGTGGCGAAGGCGCCGGTCGCGCCGGTGTTCTTCGCCGGCCAGAACAGCCGCCTGTTCCAGCTCGCCAGCCATGTCAGCATGACGCTCAGGCTGTCGCTGCTGTTCAAGGAAGTGCACGACAAGATCGGCAGCGAGATCCGCATCCGCATCGGCGACGTCATTCCCTATGACCGCCTCGCCACCATCTCCGACCGCAACCAGCTGATGGAGCATCTGCGCGACGCCACCTATGCGTTGGGCGAGGGCCTCGCCAATCCGCCGAAATCGCGCATCAAGCGGCCGCGCCGCGCACCCAAGCCGCAAGCATGACAGCGCGTCCCCGCGTCGGGTTGTTCGTCACCTGTCTGGTCGATCTGATCCGCCCCCGCATCGCGCGCGCGGCGAAGGCTTTGCTCGAGCGATCCGGCTGCGACGTGGAGGTGCCCAGGGCGCAGACCTGTTGCGGCCAGCCGGCATGGAATTCCGGCGCCGACAAGCACGCGCGGGAGATCGCGCGCCAGGTGGTCGCGCTGTTCGAGCCTTACGACTATGTGGTGGCGCCGTCGGGTTCCTGCGCCGGCATGATCAGGCGGCACTATCCGGAGGCCCTGCCCGGCGACGCGAAGGCGCGCGCGCTCGCCGCCAAGACCCATGAGCTGACGTCGTTCCTGGTCAATACGCGCGGCATGACGGCGGTGAAGGCCGCCTGCGCCACGCGCGCCTGCTATCACGATTCCTGTTCTTCCCTGCGCGAGATGAAGGTCAAGCGCGAGCCGCGGCAATTGCTGGCCGGCGTGGAGGGCCTCCGCTTGAGCGAGCTCCGCGATGGCGAAGTGTGCTGCGGCTTCGGCGGCTTGTTCAGCGTCAAATATCCCGAAATCTCGGCACGCATGGCGGACGACAAGATCGCCGACGCCATTGCCACCGGCGCGGAGACGATCGTCGGCGGCGACCTCGGTTGCCTGCTGCATCTCGAGCGGCGCATGAAGCACACCGCCAAGCGGCTCAAGGTGCGCCACGTGGCCGAAGTTCTCACGGACGAACGATGAACGCCGACCCGCGCGATTTCGTCGAAGCCGCGCACGACGCGCTGGGCGACGCCAAGCTCAGGAGCGCGCTCGGGCGGCTGAAAACCCATTTCGGGCTCAAGCGCCAGCAAGCGGCGGAGCGCTACGGCGATTTCGAAGGCTTGCGCGAGGCCGGCCGCGCCATCCGAGACCAGGCCGTCGCCAACCTGGACACCTTGCTGGAGACTTTCGAGCGCGCGGTTGCCGCGCGTGGCGGCCAGGTGCATTGGGCGCGCGATGGCGCCGAAGCACGCGCGATCGTCCTTGGCATCCTGCGCGAGGCCGGCGCCAGGACCGTGACCAAGGGCAAGACCATGGTCGCGGAGGAGATCGAGCTCAATCCCTTCCTCGAGGCCAACGGCATCGTCCCCATCGAGACCGATCTGGGCGAATACATCATCCAGCTCAGAAAGGAGCCGCCCAGCCACATCATCGCGCCGGCCTTCCATCTCCATAAGGAGCAGGTGGAAGAGACCTTCCGCGCCGCCCACACCGCGCTCGATCCCACCCGCGCGCTCGACGAGCGCACCGCGCTGGTCGCGGAAGCGCGGCTGATGCTGCGCGCGGCGTTCGAGCGCGCCGATGCCGGCATCACCGGCGCCAATTTCCTCAGTGCGGAGGAAGGCGCGGCAGTGATCGTCACCAACGAAGGCAACGGCGACCTGACGCGGCTGCTGCCCAGCACCCATATCGTGCTTACCGGCATCGAGAAGGTCGTCGCCGACCTCGGCGATGTCGCGGTGCTGCTGAGGCTGCTGACGCGTTCCGCCACCGGGCAGGAGATTTCGTCCTATGTCAGCGTCATGTCGGGACCGCGCGAGCGCGAGGACGGCGAGGCGGCAACGGCGTTTCATGTCGTGCTCGTCGACAACGGCCGCTCCAAGCTGATCGGCACGGAGGCCGAGGACGTTCTGCGCTGCATCCGCTGCGCCGCCTGCCTCAATCATTGTCCGGTCTACGGCGCCATCGGCGGGCACGCTTACGGCGCGACCTATCCCGGACCGATCGGCGCCGCGCTCAATCCGGGAATGATGGGCGTGGCGCGCGCGGCGCATCATGCCAATGCCTCGACCTTCTGCGGCCGCTGCGCCGAAGTCTGCCCGGTGAAGATTCCGCTGCCCAAAATCATGCGCCATTGGCGCGCGCGCGAATATGCCGACGGCCTGGCGCCGCGGCCCGTCGTCGCCGGGCTCGGCGTCTGGGCATTTCTCGCCAAGCGCCCCGCGCTTTATCGCGCCGCCACGGCGCTCGCCAAGCCGTTCGTGTGGATGATGTTGCGATGAGCGCGCGCCAAGACATCCTGGACGCCATCCGCGCCCGGCGCCGTGGGGAACTGCGCAGGCCGCAGACTTATCGCCCGCCGTCACCGGCATCCGATCCGCTCTCCCTGTTCGTCGACAAGGCGCGCGCCGCCGACACCGAGGTGCGGATCCTCGAATCCGAAAAGGACATTCCAGCCGCGGTCGCCGAGCTGCTGCGGGCACGCAACCAAGCGGCGCGGGTCCACCTGCCTCCGCTGTCCGACCTGCGCGCCGTCGATTGGCGGCTGGAGGTCGAGGCCGCGCCGCCGGGCCCCGACGATGCCGCGGTGACGCGCGCGCCGCTCGCCATCGCCGAGACCGGCACCCTGGTTCAGCCCTCAGGCGATGCCTCGCCGGCGTCATGGCATTTCCGCCCGGGTCTGGAGATCGCGATCCTGCATGCGCGCGACATCGTCGCCCATCTCGAGGACGCGCTCGCCAGGCTCGGCAGGTTGCCCGGGACGGTCAACCTGATCACCGGTCCGTCGCGCACCGGCGACATCGAGCAGACCCTCGAGCTCGGCGCCCACGGTCCCAAGGCGCTGGCGGTGATTGTGGTGAGGGACTAGGCCGCGCGCTACTAGGCCAGCGGCGCACTCTTTTCCTAAGTCGTCAATGCGCGGCTTGTCCGGGCAACCCATTTTCGAGAGCGCAAAAATCGGGTCGCCCGCATAAAGCGGGCGATGACGATCTTTGGGGAGACATCGCTTGATGGCATCCGGGGGAGGGGCATCACGTACCGCCCAACGCCCTGCGCGCGAAATCCGCAACCGTCTTGTAGTCGGCCTTGCCGTTGGGGGCGCGAAGCGGGACTTCGGCGACAAGGACGCGCTTGGGCGTCTTGTAGCCGGCGAGCTGGCTGCGCACATGGGCGCGCAGGGCGGCTTCGTCGAACGCCGCGCCGCGGGCGAGCACGACCACGCCGGTCACCGCCTGCCCCCATTTCTCATCCGGTACGCCGAGCACGAGTGCGTCCTCGACGCTCGGATGGGTCTTGAGCGCCTCCTCGACCTCTTCGGGAAAGACTTTCTCGCCCGCGGTGTTGATGCAATTGCTGCCGCGGCCGAGCAGCATGATCCGCCCGTCGGCCTCCACCACGGCATAATCGCCCGGCACCGAATAGCGCTTGCCGGCGATGGTTCGGAAAGTGCGCCGGGTCTTCTCTTCGTCCTTGTAGTAGCCAAGCGGCAGCGCGCCGCCGAACGCCACCAGCCCCGCTTGGCCGCTGCCAGGTTCGATCGGCTGGTCGTTCTCGTCGATGACGATGGCATTCTCGCCGAGCATGAAATCGGCGGTCTTGCCATGCGCGTCCTTGGTGGTCGTCGCGGTGCCCATGCCCATCGCCTCGGTGGAAGCGAAGCTGTCGGTGAGCACGATCTGCGGCATGTGGCGGATCAGGCCCTCTTTCACTTCCTCGCTCCACATCGCGCCCGACGACGTCATCGCCGTCATGCGCGACAGGTCGTAGCGGCCCGGCGCCTCGTCGAGGGCATGCAGCAACGGCTTGGCGAAGGGATCGCCGACGATGGCCATCGAGGTGGCGCCGTGCTTCTCGGCGGCCCGCCACACCGCGTGAGGATCGAAGGAATGGCCTCCCACCGTGATGACGCAGCCGCCGGACATGAGCGCGGTCAGCGTGGTGATCAGGCCGGTGCCGTGCATCTGCGGGCAGGCCGGAATCGTGCGCGGCTGCATCGGCGCCATCCGCACCATGACCTGGAACTGTTCGATCGAGGCGGGCCGGACGCCCAGCGTGCGCTCCATCCGATTGAACCACAGCTCCATCAAATCGCGATGCGCATACATCACGCCCTTGGGCATTCCCGTGGTGCCGCCGGTGTAGATGAAGAGCTGGTCGTCGGGGTCGCGGTCGATACCGAGAGGCGCGCCGTCGCCGTTCTCGGCCAGCTTTTCATAGCGCTCGGCAAAGGCGGGCGCCGCGTCGTCGCCGACTTCGATGAAGCAGCGCACGTTGGGGAGCTGATTGTGGATCTGCTGCACCGAGTCGCGGAACTCGCGATGGTAGACGAGGAGCGCGGAGTCGGAATTGTCGAGGATGTAGCGCACCTCGTCCGGCTTGTAGCGGTAGTTGACGTTGACATGAGTCAGCCGCGCCAGGAAGCAGGCGCCCAGGCATTCGCCATATTCCGGCGCGTTGCGCAGATAGAAGGCGACCTTGTCGCCCGTCGCGGCGCCCCGCGAGCGCAGCGCGCGCGCCAGGTTGTTCATCCGCCGCCTGGCCTCGCCCCACGACACCACCGTATCGCCCTGCGCCAAGGCCGGCGCCTGCGGATTCACCGCGCTCGCCACCGCCTCGAGAAGATCGCCGTAGTTGAAGGGCATGCTTTGCTTCCCGCTGAGCTCAGTTTACCGGCACCGCCGCGATCCGGCTCACCGAGCGGTTCTTGGCCCAATGGTGATCGACGTTCTTGCGGAAGTGCGGCGGACGGTCCTCGAGCGCATGCGTCGCCAGCCACAGGCGCTTGAGATGGCGCTTGCGTCCCGACGCGGCATCGTCCGTATACGACGTTCGTCCGTGCAGCACGTGATAGTTGTTGATGAACTGCATTTCGCCGGGCTCCAAATCCATGACGACGTTGAAGCGCGGCTCGCGCGCCATCGCGCTCACCATGTCGAGCGCCTCGAGCACCTGTGGCGTCAGGCGCGGCGCCTCGGCATGGCGCTGCGAGGCGCGGATATAGGCCGGGATGAAGCGGATGAAGAAGCGGCCACGGTGCTCTGTGAAGACGGGAAAGAGATAGAACGGCTTGCCGCCGGGCGCTTGTTCGCCGCGCAGGTCGTAGGGCTGCGGCTCGAACAGCAAGGCTGCCAGGTCGGGACGCTTCGCGACCATCTCGTTGTAGATCGCCACCGCGTTGGCGACGCAGGAGAGCCCGCCGCGCGCAGCCTTGCGCAAGCACATCAGCCCGATCACGTCGGCGCCGTCGGTGTGGTAGTCGAGCGCGACCTGGCCGAGCTCGTTGCCGCGAAAGGTCGGATCGTCGAGCCGCTTGCCCTGATCGGTGACGTCGCCCATGACGTGGCCCTTGGCGTTCTGCGGCCAGGGATCGCCCAGATAAAGCCCGATGCCCCAATAGAGCATGGTGAGATCGTCGTCATCGTAGCGGGACGCATCGAGTGCCGAGATGCGCGTGAAGCCGCGCCCGTCGATCAACTCGCGCGCGATGCCGTCCAACTTATGCGCCAGACCGTCGAGCGGAAAATGCTCCCGACCGATGTCGAGTAGATTGTCCGACTTCAATTTCGCCCGCGCCAGTGCATGGTCCAGCTCGCGGTGATCCTGCGGCGTCAGCGTCACCGTCCACACGTCCGGATCGGCCACGTCTTTCGACGTCCAGCCGATATGGGTTTCGAGGGGGCGAGGCGTCATACGCCACCCCATGTCGTCATGGCCGCCCCTGAGGCGGCCATCCAGTAATTCAAGGATTCACGCGGAGCCGCGGAGATCGCGGAAGAAGAGCTCGACTCCGCGGCCTCCGCGCCTCCGCGTGAAAATCTGGATGGCCGGGTCAACCCCGGCCATGACGAGCTGAGCAAGCAGCTGATCATCCCTGCGCCCCTCTCACCAATTTTCCCGGAAGCGCACCGGTGGCTTGGCCGTCGCGGTAGACGACTTCGCCCGAGACGATGGTCGCGACATAACCGTCGGCGCCCTGCAGCAGGCGCTTGCCGCCGGCAGGCAGATCGAAGGCCATGCGCGGCGCCTGGACGCGCAGGCGGTCGAAATCGATCACGTTGAGGTCGGCCTTCATGCCGGGCGCGACGACGCCGCGATCGGTCAGGCCAACGGCACGCGCGGTATCGGACGTCTGGCGCTTCACCAGATATTCCAGGGGAAAGCGGCCATGGGAGCGGTCGCGGCCCCAGTAGCTGAGCAGGGTGGTGGGATAGGAGCCGTCGCAGATGATGCCGACATGCGCGCCGCCGTCGCCAAGACCCATCACCGTATCGGGATGCGCGATCATCTCCCCGCAGCAATCGAGATTGTAGCTCGTGTAATTGGCGAAGGGCGAGAACAGGAAGGCGCGGCCTTCGTCCTCGAGCAGCATGTCATAGGCGATCTCCGCCGGATCGCGGCCCAGGCGCCGCGCCTGTTCGGCGACGGCCGTCTCGCGCGGCGGCTCGTAATTGGGGGGATTGCCGAGCGGATAGATCTGCTCGAACGCCATCACCCGCCGCGCCAGGGGATGGCTCTGCCTGGCATCGTTCTCCGCCATGATCCGTGCACGGAAGGATGGATCGCGCATCGCCGCGACCTTGTCGGCGAGCGGCTTGTGGCGGATCTCGGCGAAAGCCTCATGCGCGATGAAGGGATTGATCGTGCCCTGCAGCCCCAGCAGCAAGCCGATCGGACGCGGCGCCACCTGGGCGCGGATCGGCAATCCCTCGCGCGCGGCCTGCGAGATCAAGTGCAGCAGGCCTTTCCAGCCATCGGCGGATTTTCCCGCCTGCGCCAGGGACAGGGACAGCGGGCGGCCGCTCTCTTCCACGAGGCTCCGCACCATCGCGAACTCGGTCAGGGGATCGGGCGTGTCGAAATCGGAGATCAGCTCGATGACGCCGCTGCCCGCGTCCTTCATGCCGAGCGCGATGCCCAGCAGCTCGGCCTGGCTGGCGCGCAGGCCCGGCGTCGGATCGCCTTTGGCGGTGCGGTGGTTGAGCGTGCGCGAGGTCGTGAAGCCGATGGCGCCGGCGCGCATCGCTTCCCGCGTCAGCGCGCGCATCTGGGCGATGTCGTCCTCGGTCGCGGCTTCCAGCGACGCGCCGCGCTCGCCCATCACATAGACGCGCAAGGGTCCGTGCGCGAGTTGGGCACACACGTCGATGTCGTAGGAGCGCTTGCCGAGGGCATCGAGATAATCGCCGAAACTCTCCCACTGCCAGTCCAGGCCCTCATGCAACGCGGCGCCGGGAATGTCCTCGACGCCTTCCATCAGCTCGATCAGCAAGTCATGGTCCTTGCGGCGCACCGGCGCGAAGCCGACGCCGCAATTGCCCATCACCACCGTGGAGACGCCGTGCCAGCTCGAGGGCTGCATCCGCTCGTCCCAGGTCGCCTGGCCGTCGTAATGGGTGTGGATGTCGACGAAGCCCGGCGTGACCAGAAGCCCGCGCGCGTCGATCTCCTCGCGGCCTTTCTCCGCCACCGTGCCTACGGCAGCGATGCGGCCGTCTTTCACCGCGATGTCGGCGTCGCGCAACTCTTCACCGCTGCCGTCGGCGAGCATGCCGCCGCGAATGACGAGATCCATCATGCGAACTTCTCCAGTGCTGCGATCACCTTCGCCGTTTGCTCCCAAATCGCCATGTGGCCGGCTTCGGGGATGGAGGCGAGGGTGGCGTCGGCGATGCTCTTCTTGAACGCCTGCGCGTAAACCGGCGGGATCAGCCTGTCGCTGTCGCCCCAGATCAGCAAGGTCTTGGCGCGGATGCGATGGAGCCGGTCCTTCAGCCCGCGTTCGGGAATGGGAAACAACAGCTTTCCCGCCATGCCGAGCTGGCGCGCATTGGTGACGAGAAAACTCTTGAGCCATTCCAGGTCGTCGAAGTTCACGCCCTTGGTCATCAGCGCGGCGCCGGCTTCGGCGTCGTGGAACAGCAGCGGCGGATACTCGTAAGGCACCAGCGAGAAGAGATCGGGGATCGGATGGGCGTCCAGCCACAGACCCGCGGGCGCGATCAGCACCAGGCGCGAGAAATCCTTCGGCGCCAGCGCCGCCATCTCGGCCGCGATCATCCCGCCCATCGAGTGGCCGACCAGGATCGGGTCCTTCACTCCCAACGCGTCCACCACATCGAGGGTGTGGAGCGTGATATCGAGCATGTCGCGCAATCCGGGCGCTTCCTCGCTGTCGCCATAGCCGGGCAGCAGCGGCGCGGTGACACGGAACTTGTCCGCCAGCGCCGCGAGGAACGGATCGTCGGCGGTCAGTCCTCCCGCGCCGTGCAGGAACACGAGCGGCCTGCCGCTTCCGCCTTCGAAATGGCGGACGGGGACGTGGTGGGTAGCGATCGTTTTCAGTTCAACCATTCCAAAATTCCAAACTCATTCCCTCTCCCCCGCTTCGCGGGGGCGAGGGAGGTTCCTTTTTACTCCGCCGCCATCGCCTCCTTCGGCAACGAACCCGGCGCGACCTGCGCAATGGGATGGCACCAGAAGCGACTGTCGTCCTCCCACTCGGGATAGAGGCCGCGCAGCTTGGGCATCACCCTCTCGGCGAACAGCCGCGTGGAATGCATGCATTTCTCCTTCGGCATGTCGCCGACATGCATGAGGCAGAAGATGTTGCCCACGCGCAGCGTCTTGATCAGATCCTCCATCCGCTGGCGCACCGTTTCGGGCGAGCCGGCGATGACATGACCGCCTTCGGTGAGCTCCTCCCAGGTGACATTGGCATAGCCGCGCGGGGGGGCGTATTGCGACAGCGCGCCGGACTGGATGGTCTTGATGGTGCGATAGCCCGGCGCATCGGCGAAGCCCGCGAACACGTGCAGGCAGCGATTGTAGAAATAGAGAATGTGCTTCTCATAGAGCTTGCGCGCCTCCGCATCGGTTTCCGCCACGCAGATGGTCTGGGCGAAGCCCGCGCGATAGGGCGAGTCATCGCCTGCGCCGCGCTCGGCGACGCGCTTCCAATAGCCGTCCATCAGCGCCTTGGCGCGTATGTAGCCGCTGAACGACAGGTAGGAGTAGGAATAGGTGTTGTCGATGCAGAAGTCGTAGGTCTCGACGCTGCCGCCGCCGGGGATGTGCACCGGCGGATGCGGCTGCTGCACCGGACGCGGCCAGATGTTCACATGGCGCAATTTGGTGTAGCGGCCGTCGAAGGCGAACGGCTTCTTCTCCGTCCAAGCCTTGATGATCAGGTCGTGGGCTTCGGCGTATTTCTCGCGGGTGAGCGCCGGGATCTGGCCGTAACAGAAATTTGTGTCCATCGAGGTGCCGACCGGAAAACCCGCCACCAATCGCCCGCCCGAGATGCAGTCGAGCATCGCGAATTCCTCCGCGACGCGCACCGGCGGATTGTAGAGGGCGATGGAATTGCCCAGCACAACCAGCCCGACGTCTTTGGTGCGACGCGCCAGCGAGGCGGCGATCAGGTTCGGCGAAGGCATCAGGCCATAGGCGTTCTGGTGGTGCTCGTTGACGCCGATGCCGTCGAAGCCGAGCGTCGAGGCATATTCGAGCAGGTCGAGATAGGTGTTGTAGACCTCGTGCGCCTTGGCCGGATCGAACAGGCTGGAATCGATGTCAACCCAGACCGAGCGGTGCTTCTCGCGGAAGTCCTCCGGCAGGTAGGGCCAGGGCATCAGGTTGAACCAGGTGAACTTCATCGCTTCGCTCCCGGCGGACGGCGCTTTGCGCTTCTGTCTGAGGGCAATCCTGATGAATTGTCAGCGGCTTGGCAATTCGCAGGCTCTCCACCACGGCGTTCAAAGCGATATCGGCGTGCTGCACGAGAAGCCCGAGCGCATCGAACCGCGCCAGATAGTCCGGCGGCGCTCCGCGCAAGCCGCGCGCGGCCTCTTCCACGGCACGGATCCCGCGGACATAGGCGCGGAAGCTGCGCCGGCGTTGGACTTCCGCGGCACTGCGCAGTCCATGGCGCAGCGCATTGCGGTTGCCCTTGGGCGCGCCGGCGCCCTTGCGGTTGCCGCTGTCCGGACCCGGCGCAATAGAATTGTCCGTCAAAATTTTAGGGGCCCCTCCCCCCGGTCCCCTCCTTTTCCCGGGCAATCATTCCGATGTGAGGTCCCGTAGGTCATGGCCATGTTATAGAACAAAGGTGGAACATAAGTCAATCTTGAATAGAATATCCCTGGATTCGGCTCGCTCGGTTGACCCCTGAGCCGCTCGGGGCCAATGTCGGCGGATGCGAGCGGTGCTCAAATCGGCGGCATTGAGTGTCGCGCTGCTGGCGCTTCTGTTGCGCGCGGCAGTGCCCGAGGGCTGGATGCCGGCCAAGGCCGCCTCGGCACCGCTGATGCCTTGCCCCGGCATCATGACGATGCCGATGACGCCCTCGCACCACGGCGCGCCGCTGCGGAAACAAGACGGCCACACCACGATCTGCATTTTCGCGGCAACGGCTCATTTCGGTTCGGTTCCCGTCCCGGCGCCGCTGGCCGCTCCGGCCGGCGCGGTCGAACGCATCGCGCCATTGCCTTCTGCAGTCGTTTTCGTCTCGAAAAGTCTTTATCGCCCCAACACCGCGCGCGCGCCGCCGCTCTCCATCTGAGTGCCGCCGAGAGCGCCGTGCGGGTCCGCCGTGCGGCAGTGTCACGCAACCGCGAGACGATCATGAACCGCGCATCCTGGCGCATACGCGCCTTTGCCATTCCGATTTGCACGTTGCTTCCCCTCGCCTGCGCCGATGCGCACGGGATTGTGGGCGACCGCTTCTTTCCCGCGACGATCGCCACCGACGACCCCTTCGCCGCGGACGAACTGGCGCTGCCCACCGTCAGCGTCTTCCGCCACAAGGACGACGGTGCGCCGGTGGACGAGAGCGATGCGGATTTCGAATGGTCCAAGTCCATCGCGCCCGGCTTCGCGATTGCGTTCGGCGGCGGCTACGTCGATGCCAAGCCCGATGGCGGCCCAGCGGCGACCGGCTTCGACAATCTCGAGATCACGCCGCTTCTCGAAATCGTGCGCGATGCGGACCGCGAATTCATCCTGACCGCCGGCATGAGTTTCGAGATCGGCGGCAGCGGCTCGCGCGCCGTCGCCGACCGCTTCACGACCTACACGCCGGAAATTCTCTTCGGCAAGGGCTTCGGCGATCTTCCCGACAGCATGGCCTTGCTCAAGCCGTTCGCGGTGACCGGCGTGCTGGGCTATGCCATCCCCGGAAGCGGGGCTGCGCCCCATTCGCTCCACTGGGGCGGTGCGGTGGAATACAGCCTGCTGTATCTTCAGACCGATGTGCGCGACGAAGGTCTTGGACCGTTCATGTCGCATCTGACGCCGGTGGTGGAATTCGATATCGACTCGCCGACCGGCGGCGCCCTGACCGGCACCATCGATCCGGGCCTGATCTGGTCGGGCCAATACAGCCAGTTCGGCATCGAAGCGATGATCCCGCTGAACGCGGCGACGGGACGCAATGTCGGCGTGATCGCTCAGCTCCACTTCTATCTCGACGACCTGTTCCCGCATTCGATCGGCCGGCCCCTCTTCGCAGGTGCACGATGAGAATCCTGGCCGGCCTCTCGTTTCTCGCATGGCTCGGCGCTTCGGCACCTTGCTTTGCCCATGCCTTTCTCAGCCACGCCGATCCGGCCGCGGGTGCGCGGCTGGCCAAGGCGCCGGCGGCCATCACGCTCGACTTTACCGAAGAACTCGAGCCCGCCTTCAGCGGCGCCAGCGTGGTTGGACCGACCGGACAGGAGTTTGCCACCGCAACCAAGGTGGAAGGCGGCACCATCACCGTGGCGCTGGCCGCGCTCAAACCCGGCAAGTACGTGGTGCACTGGCATGCCGTCTCGGTCGATGCCCACCGCACCCAGGGCGCCTACAGTTTCGTCGTCGCGCCATGACGGCCTCAGCGCTGATCCGCGCGACGCATCTGGTAAGCCTGATGACGGTGTTCGGCGCCGGCACTTATCTCTTCCTCATCCGAAGGCTATCCGGGCCCGGGCGCGTTCCGCTTTTGGCGATGTCGCTCGTGGCGCTGGCGAGTGCGCTGCTGTCGTTTGTGCTCGTCACCGCGAACATGACCGGCGACGGACACGGCACGTTTGCGTGGCCGTCGCTTGAACTCGTGGCGACGCAGTCTTTCTTCGGGCGCATGTTCCTTGTGCGCATCGGATTGCTCGCGATCCTGGTCGTTGTCGCCTCTGCCTGGCGCAGACCTGCTGCGACGGGCCTGATGGCGGCGATGGCCCTGGCAAGCCTCGGCCTGACCAGTCATGCCGCCGCCAATGGCGGCCGTCATTGGCTCGCCTTCGCGGCGAACGATGCGGCGCACCTGCTCTGCGCGGGCTTCTGGCTCGGCGGGCTCATGGTGATCGCCCTGATGCTCCGGCAGCGCAAGCCCGACCTGGTCCCCGCGCTGCGGATCTTTTCCACTTGGGGAACGGGCGCCGTGGCGCTGCTCGTCGTCGCGGGCACGCTCAACGCGTTGGCCATCGTGCAGGCGGACGCCGCACGCTGGTCGTTCGACTACATGACGGTGTTGGGTTTCAAGATCGTGCTGGCGGTCATCATGATCGCGCTTGCGCTCGCCAACCGGTTCAGTGTCTCGCCGGCGATCGCTACGGGATCCGAGACCGCCCGCAACGAACTGGCCTGGACGGTCGCGGGCGAACTGGGTCTGGGCATCGTGGTGGTGCTGCTGGCGGCGTTCCTGGGCATGATGCCGCCGATGTCGATGCCGACGCCGATGGAGTAATATCTGGGCGGCGCGTCCAGCTTGACCGCCAGATAGTTTCATATGAAACTAAATCCGTTGCCGGCTATGGAGGACCGCATGCGCGATCTTTGGGACAATCCCATCGGCACCGACGGCTTCGAGTTCGTCGAATACACCGCCCCCGATGTCGGCCAGCTCCACGGCTTCTTCGAGCGCATGGGCTTTCGCGCCGTCGGCCGTCATCGCTCCAAGGACGTGACGCTCTACCGCCAAGGCGAGACCAGCTTCATCGTCAACGCCGAGCCGGGCAGCCATGGCAGCCGCTTCGCCCAGGCGCACGGGCCGAGCGCCTGCGCGATGGCGTTCCGCGTCAAGGACGCCGCGCTGGCCTACAAGAAGCTGACGGCGCTGGGCGCCACGCCGTTTGCCAACCAAGTCGGGCCGATGGAGCTCAACATTCCAGCCATCGAAGGAATCGGCGGCAGCGTGATCTATCTTGTCGACCGCTATGGCGAGCGCACGATCTACGACGTCGATTTCGTTCCCACCGATCCGATCACGGGCTTCGCCCATGAAGGCTGCGGGCTGACCGACATCGATCATGTCACCCACAATGTCTTTCGCGGCAACATGGACAAATGGGCGGGCTTCTACGAGAGGCTCTTCAACTTCCGCCAGATCCGCTACTTCGACATCGAGGGCAAGCTCACCGGCCTCAAGAGCCGCGCCATGACGAGTCCCGACGGCAAGATCCGCATCCCGATCAACGAAAGCTCCGACGACAAATCGCAGATCGAGGAATACCTGCATCATTACAAGGGCGAGGGCATCCAGCACATCGCGCTCGGCACCCGCGACATCTACCAGACGGTCGAGGGCCTGCGCGCGCGCGGCGTCGCGTTCCAGGACACGCCGCAGACCTATTACGAGCGGCTCGACAACCGGATCAAGGGGCATGGCGAGGATGTCGAGCGGCTGAAACGCAACCGCATCCTGATGGACGGGGAGAAGAACAGCGAGATCGGGCTGCTGCTCCAGATCTTCACCCAGAACGCCATCGGGCCCATCTTCTTCGAGATCATCCAGAGGAAGGGCAACGAAGGCTTCGGCGAGGGCAATTTCCGCGCGCTGTTCGAATCGATCGAAGCCGATCAGGTCCGCCGCGGCGTATTGAAGGACACCCGGGCATGAGCGCGAAGAACTGGATCGAGTTCCCCCGCGTCGAGGGCAAAGCCTCGCGCCAGGCGCACACCGATCTTCCGGAAGGAACCTATGAGCGCGAGATCGGCCGCGACGGATTCTTCGGTCCGGCCACGCATCTCTATCACAAGCACCCGCCCACCGACTGGACCGGGTTCGAAGGGCCTTTGCGCCCACGTGCTTTCGACGCCGTGCGCGTCGCCGAAGACGGCGGCCCCGCGAAGGCGAAGCGGCTGCTTTCCAACGCCAGCTGTCAGATCGCGATCCTTGCGGCAACCGAAGCGATGCCGCAATTGGTACGCGATGCCGACGGCGACCTGCTGCTGTTCGTGCATCGGGGCGACGGCGATCTGTTCTGCGACTTCGGACACATGGCCTATCGCGACGGCGACTATCTTCTGCTGCCGCGCGGGACGATGTGGCGGCTGGAACCCAAGAGCCGCACCGTCATGCTCGAGATCGAGGCGACGAACGGTTCCTACAAGCTGCCCGAGCGCGGCATCTTAGGGCCCCACGCGATCTTCGATCCCGCCGCGCTGGAAACACCCAAGCTCGATGGCGCCTTCCATGCGCAGCGCGACGGCGAATGGAAGGTGATCGTGAAGCGCCGGGATCAGATCTCCACCATCACCTATCCCTTCAATCCGCTGGACGCGGTGGGCTGGAAAGGCAATCTGACCGCGATCAAGCTCAACTGGCGCGACATCCGTCCGGTGATGAGCCACCGCTACCACATTCCGCCCAGCGTGCATTCGACCTTCGTCGCCGACCGCTTCGTGGTCTGCACCTTCGTGCCGCGGCCGATCGAGAGCGATCCGGGCGCGCTGAAAGTGCCGTTCTATCATTCGAACGACGACTACGACGAGGTGATCTTCTATCACGCCGGCGAATTCTTCAGCCGCGACAACATCCATCCCGGCATGGTGACATGGCATCCTTGCGGCTTCACCCACGGCCCTCATCCCAAGGCCTTCGCCGCCGGCGCCCGCGCCGCCAAGACCATGACCGACGAGGTCGCGGTGATGATCGACACCCGCGACCCGCTCGATATCGCGCCTGCCGCGGAGACGACCGAGGTCACGACCTATGCCGAGAGCTGGATGGTGAAGTGAGTTATCTCTAGAAGGAGGTCATCGCCCGCTTCATGCGGGCGACCCATTTTTCCTGTAGAAACAAATTGGGTCGCCCGGACGCTCTCGCGCCGGGCGATGACATAATTGGAAAAATGAACACTAACCCCCGATGTCCTCTCCCCCCCTCCCCGAGCTCGTCCGCGATCCGCGTTGGTTTCCCTTCGATCTCGACCGCCAGACGGGCGCGATCCGCTTCGCCGATGTGGGCGAAGGCTGGCCGGATTGGAACCGCTTCTTCTCGCATACCGAAAAGGACGGTCCGATCCGTCAGCAGAGCCTGCCCGCGCCGGAGCTCCTGAAGCTCGCAGGCGGCGAGCCGCCGCGGCTGAACTTCATCTGGCATACCGCCTATTGCTGCTCGACGGCGATCGCAAAAGCGTTGGAAGTGCCCGGCCGAAGCACGGCGCACCTCGAGCCCCAGGTGCTGATCAGTTTGGCGCATACGCGCCGGCAGTCGGACCGCGAAGCGCGCGGCGATCTGGCCTGGCTTTCCGAAGCGGTGTTCCGGCTGCTGGCGCGTCCCTATGCGTCAGGCGCCAGCGCGACCGTCAAGCCGGCGCCGACGTCCAGCTATCTCACCGGCGACGCGGCGCTCAAGACCAAGGGGCGGATGCTCTTTCTCTACAGCGATTGCAAGAGCTTCCTGCTTTCGACCCTGCGCTACGGCGAGCACCGCCGCCGCTTCGTGCGCAGCTTGTTCCGCGACATCCGCGCCGAGACCCGCTGGTCAAGGCGCTGGACACCGGAAGCGATGGCGGAAATCACCGATCTCGAGGTCGCCAGTCTCGTCTGGCAGCTCCAGATCGTACGCTTTCGCGAGAGCATGCTGCGGCTGGGCGACCGCGCCGCCTCGCTCGACTGCGAAACCTTCCTCGCCGAGCCCCGGACCACCATCGAGACGCTCTGGCACTACTTCGAACTCCCGGGGCGGCCTGACGAAAGCCCTTTGATCGCCGACGCCGGCTATCTCAACCGCCATGCGAAGTTCGCCGGCCAGGAATTCGCCCGCGATCGGCACCGCGAGGCCGCGCGCCACGTCGCGCCGGAAGTGCTGGCGGAAGTCGAACGCATCGCCGAAGCGAGTTACGACCTGTTCCCGGAGAACAGAGGCGCCCTTCCCCTGGCCCGGCCGCTGCTCGGGGCGAGCCTTACGCCGTAGCGTTCACGCGAAGTTGTCGTTTCACGAAACATCGCGACAGGTTGTGAGGAAACTTCTGCGACCGGACGGTGTTAGGCCCGCTGAGAGGACAGCCGCCCATTGCGGCCGTCCGCAAGGGGCATGGCCGCTCTCGAACGCAGGCAGTACTGGGACAGTGACGGCGCGACACGGCTGATCGCCGACCCGCGCTGGTTTCCTGCCGCGCTCGACCGAGCGACGGGGGCCATTCGCCTTCTGGATCTCGGTCGCGAGCGGCCGAACTGGCGGGCGATAGCGCAAATGCAGTCTGGCCGGCAGCCGGCGATGTATGCGGCGCTGCCGGCGGCGGACGCGTATCGTTTCGCCTGTGCCGGCACGGCGCCAACAACGCTCAACATCATTTGGCATACATCCTATTGCTGTTCGACGGCAATCGCGACTGCACTCGATGTTCCCGGCGTCAATCTCTGCTTGTACGAACCGCAGATCCTCGTCGACGTCGCCGAGGCACGCCGCGAAGCCGCTCAAAGCGGCAAGGGCGATCCCGGCTGGCTGAGCAACGCGGTTCTGCATCTTCTGGCGCGTCCGCATCCGGGAGAGAGGTCCGTTCTCGTCAAGGCCCCACCGGCAGCGAACGGATTGATCGCCGACGCTGCCGCGCGCACCGGCGGGAACATGCTGTTCCTGTACTGCGATTGCGAGAGCTTCCTGCGCGCGGTGCTGCGCTACGGTGAAGGGCGCCGCCGCGCCGTGCGCTATCTCTTCAACACGAGCCGCAGCGACCCTACGTTCCGCTGGCGCTGGGACGAACGCTCGCTGCTCGCGCTCACCGATCTGGAGATCGCGGCGCTCGCCTGGCAGATGCAGATGTCCCGCTTCCGCGGCGCGCTCGGCATCCACGGTCCGCGCGCAGCCTCGCTCGATTGCGCGGCATTCCTCGCCGCACCCAAGGCCACGGTGAAAGCGCTGTGGCGTTTCTTCGGTCTTCCCACAACCGCCGACGCGAGCCCGCTCTGCACCGATCCGGCCTTCCTGATCCGCCACGCCAAATTCGACGGTGAGGCCTTTTGCGCGCAGGACCAGGACAAAGGCTTGCATCCCGACATGATCGCCGACATTGCCCGCACCGCGCAGGCCAGTTTCGCGCTGTTCCCCGAAAACCGTTCCCCGCTGCCCCAGGCGCTGCCCTTGCTCTGATCGCGGCGCCGGAGGAAAAGAGGCGCCATGAAACTCGCCTCCCTCAAACGGGGGCGCGACGGCGCGCTCGTCGTCGTGTCCCGCGACCTCAAGCGCTGCGTTCACGCCGAACCGATCGCCTCCACGCTGCAGCAGGCGCTCGACCATTGGCCTGAGAGCGCGCCGCGGCTGGCGCGGATCTCCGATCTGCTGAACGACGGCGCGGTCGCGGGGGAGATGGCTTTCGATCCGAAGAACTGCGCCGCGCCCCTGCCGCGCGCCTATCAATGGGCGGACGGCTCGGCCTATGTCACCCATGTCGAGCTGGTGCGCAAAGCGCGCGGCGCGGACATGCCGCCGTCCTACTGGACGGATCCGCTGATGTACCAGGGCGGCTCGGACGGATTTCTCGGCCCCCGCGACCCCATCGTCTGCGCCGACGAATCCTGGGGCATCGATTTCGAGGGCGAAGTCGCAATCGTCGCCGATGACGTGCCCATGGGTTGCCCCGCCGATGCGGCGGCAGAGCGCATCAAGCTCGTGATGCTGGTCAACGACGTTTCGCTGCGCAACCTGATCCCGGCCGAGCTCGCCAAGAATTTCGGTTTCTTCCAATCCAAGCCTGCGAGCGCGTTTTCGCCGGTGGCCGCGACACCCGACGAATTGGGCGACGCGTGGCGGGAATCGAAGCTGCACCTGCCGCTGCGCGTGGCCCTCAACGGCAGAGAGTTCGGCCGCCCCAATGCCGGCATCGACATGACTTTCTCCTTCGCCCAGCTTATCGCCCACGCGGCCAAGACGCGCTCGCTGGGCGCCGGTTCGATCATCGGCTCCGGCACCGTGTCGAACAGCGATCGCAGCGCGGGCTCGGCCTGCATCGCCGAACGGCGCTCGCTCGAAACCATCGAGCACGGCAAGCCGATCACGCCGTTCATGCGCTTCGGCGACAAGGTGCGGATCGAAATGACGGATGGCGAGGGCCGCTCGATCTTCGGCGCCATCGAGCAGGAGGTGGCGCGTCATGGCTGAGTTCGCGCTTTATGGCTATTTCCGCTCCTCGGCCGCATTCCGCGTGCGGATCGCGCTGAACCTGAAGGGCATCGAGCCCGATCTCAAATTCGTCCACCTGCTGAAGGACGGCGGCGGCCAGCACACGGCCGAATACAAAGCCCTCAATCCGCAGGAACTCATCCCGGCGCTGGTGCATGGCGCAAACACGATCACCCAGTCGCTCGCCATCATCGAATATCTCGACGAGATCGTGCCTGAGCCGCCGCTGCTGCCGCAGGATCCGCCCGGCCGTGCGCGCGTGCGCAGCATTGCCTATGCCATCGCCTGCGATATCCATCCGGTCAACAATCTGCGCGTCAATCAGTATATCAAGGCGGCCTTCGGGGCTTCGGCCGAACAGCAGATCGACTGGCAGAAACATTGGATCGGCCTGGGATTCGATGCGCTGGAGGCAATGTTGTCGTCATCGCCGGACACCGGCACCTGGTGCCATGGGGAGACGCCCACGCTCGCCGACATCTGTCTGGTCCCTCAGATGGCCAATGCGCGCCGGATCGCGCTCGATCTCGCGCCCTATCCCACGCTCACCCGCATCGAGTCGCATGCGCTGATGCATCCCGCCTTCGACAGAGCCCTGCCCAAGAACCAGCCCGATGCCGAATGACGGGAGCCCACTCGACCTCGACAGGTTCGTTCCCTATCGGCTGTCGGTGCTCACCAACCGCATCTCCGGCGCGATTGCACGGCACTATTCCGCTCGCTTCGCGCTGTCGATTCCCGAATGGCGCGTGATGGCGGTGTTGGGGCAGTCGCCCGGACTTTCCGCGCGTCACGTCGCGGAGCGGACGGCGATGGACAAAGTGCAGGTCAGCCGCGCAGTCGCGAACCTGGTCCGCGCCAAGCGCGTGGCGCGCGTTGCCGACGCAAGCGACCGCCGGATCCACCGGCTTTCATTGAGCCGCCGAGGCCGGGCGATCTATGACGAGATTGTTCCGCTGGCATTGGAACTTGAGGAACTCCTGCTCGAGGCGCTGACTGCGAAGGAGCGCCAGGCGTTCGATCGCCTCATGGTTAAGCTCGCGCGCCAGACCGTTCGTCTCGAAAGCATCCCCTGAAACTCACGGTTTCGCGAGGATCATGGCGCGAAGATGAACCGTTCGAGCCCCAGCGGAAATTTTTGAGACAATTTTTGCACCGCAAAAGCCATGCCAGACGGACATCTTGGATTGCTTCCGAGGCGTTGCATCTCTATACAGCGCAGCGGAGGTTGGGCATTTCCTCGGAATCGAGGAGATTTCGAAGCACACTGGCATGCATGACGCACAATGGCTGGACATGCCGCCGCGCTTCGCGCTTTCCAGCGAACCTGCTTCCATTGTAATTTCCCGGTCAGATGGGTGGTCCATCTGCCAAACCTTCAGGGGTAAGAACCGATGATGAAAAGCGTTGCTTCGCTGGCCGTGCTGGCGAGCGCTGTCGTGATGTCGAGTGCGGCGGGCGCCGCACCGAATTGGGAGGGCTCCAAGCCGGTGCCGATGTTCGCAGTGGGCACCGACCACTCGGCTCTTCCCTACAAGCCTGGCCAGGTCCCGCCGCCGGTGGTGCTGCAGACCTGGAGCGGCGGCTACACCGACCTCACGGGCCGTTCCATCACCTTCAAGATGGTCGGGCAGGACCCTTCGGTCTCGAACACCGACACCCACATCAAGACCGTGCTGATCCCGGTGATCTTCGTCTACGGCGCGACGAACGGCAATATGACCTTCAATCCGAGCCTCAAGCACACCAGCGGCGACGGCACGCTGAGCGTCATGAAGGCGCTTCCGCAATCGCCGATGTTCGATCCCAGCTCCGACCTCACCTCCGGTTCGATCGATTGCGGCACCGCGCAGTATATCGACGCCTTCCAGCGCTGCACCTTCTACGGCAGCGTCCAGACCAACACCGGTTATCACACCGTCCTGGACCTCATAAAGATCAAGGGCGTCAAGCCGATTACGATCAACGTCTCCGCGGCCCAGGGCAAGGTGATCAACAATCCGTTCGGCACGGGCGTGGTCGGCACCTATCCGATCAACAATTTCGACTCGACGATCGGGTCCTATCTGTCCTCGCACAACACCAAGATCACGCCGGACATCTTTCCGTTCTTCATCTCCTATGACATCTATCTGACATCCGGCGGCTGCTGCATCGGCGGCTATCACAGCGCCCGCGGCGCCCAGACGTACGGCTACACCACCTATGTCGACAGCCCCGGAGCCTTCTCCGAGGATATCGACGCGGTGAGCCACGAGGTCGGCGAGTGGTACGACGATCCGTTCACCAACAACCACGTGAACTGCCAGGACAATTCGATCCTGGAAGTCGGCGATCCGCTGGAAGGCCTCCCGAACTACGGCACCTTCCCGGTCAGCCTCAACGGCTTCACCTGGCATCCGCAGGAGTTGGCGCAGATGCCGTATTTCGGCGCGCCCACCAGCACGTCCGCAAACGGCTGGGAGTCGACGCATAACAGCCTGACGCACGTCTGCCCGGGCCAGTAAGCCCGACGCAACGTGACGCCCAATGGGGGCGGCCTTCGGGCCGCCCCTTTTTCTTGGCTGCAGATCGGCTGCTGATCGACGCCGATGGCGGACCGCAAGTCCGAAAAATTCGGCAAACGCCGATCATCGGCACGCTCTGCCGCCAGGAAAATAAATCCGGCCGCCAGCAGAAGCCGCAGAGTCACGGCGCGACCTCGGCCAGAATTTCGAGGCGGTGCACCGTGTCCTCCAGGACCGGCGCTTCAAGGCATTCGCGGCGCAGTTCCGAGACGACTTCGGCCAATCGCGCACGCGTCGCTTGCGATACCTCGTGCATGCGATTGTGCAGGCATTCGCAGCGCAGCGCTTCCAGCGGCTGGACTCCCCGCTCACCGGCGGCACAGGCGCACTCCCAAGGCCCGATGCAGTGGCTGAGACAGCAACTGAATTCGCTCATCGATTTCTCCGCCTTCCGGGCCCAATTGAAGTGCCGCAGCGAAAACTTTGCCTTGAGGAAGATCAACCAACGGCAATACCTGCGTCCGGGATTTTACCTACGGATGCATCCGGATGCGGCGTTTTTGACCGGTGTCAATGTCCGGCCGGCGAGGCACTGGCATCGTTCACCGCGCAGATTGTCCCGAGGTGGCCATGCAGCCTTCAGACATCCTTGTTGTGGCGCTGATATCGAGCGCCTTTGGTCTTTTCGCCGTGACAGTGGCCGCGGTGGGTTGGGTCGAACGGCGCTGGGCCAAGGCGAACGGAAGATCGTAGATTTCGCCGGGCGTTTCGGATCGCTCCTCGGCCACTCTGTTCGGCCGGGCCGATCAATGTAACCCAAGTGCCCCCTGGCGCGAATTGGCGTATTGTCGGCGACAGGGCTGTGCTTGAGGATGAAAATGACCCGACTTTCCCGCAGAAATCTGCTCGCCGCGGCATCCGCGCTGGCGCTGCTGCCCGCTGCTGCGCTCGCCGCGATCCCGATGGTCGCGATCGAGAATTTCTCCGCGGCCGGCAAGGACCTCGGCACGGTCCAGGTGCCCAAGGTGATCAAGAGCGAAGCCGACTGGAAGAAGATGCTCGCACCCCTGCAATTCGAGGTGACGCGCCACGCCGATACCGAGCGGCCTTTCAGCGGCATCTATGCCGAGAGCAAGGGCGACGGGCTCTATCGCTGCATCTGCTGCGCCACGGCGCTGTTCGATTCGCGCACCAAGTTCGAGTCCGGCACCGGCTGGCCGAGCTTCTGGCAGCCGATCGCAAAGCGCAATGTCGTCGAAGATCACGATTCGAGCTTCATGATGGAGCGCACCGCGGTGGCCTGCGCGCGTTGCGATGCCCATCTGGGCCACGTCTTCGACGACGGGCCTCAGCCCACGGGTCTGCGCTACTGCATGAACTCGGCGTCGCTCCAATTCGTCCCGCGCGCAAAGGCATGAGGCCGACCATGGCAATTCGACTGACTGCGGTTCTGGTGAGCGCGGCGATGCTCTTGGGTTGCGCGCGCGCGGGCGAGATCGCTTCGCATCCGCTGCCCGCGCCGGTGCTGGACGAGCCAACTGCCGCCGGGTCCGAGACCGCAGTGTTCGCCGGAGGCTGCTTCTGGGGCATGCAAGGCGTCTTCCAGCACGTCAAGGGCGTGAGCCAGGTCGTGTCCGGGTATGCCGGTGGGCGCAAGCCCGATGGCGGTTACGAGGAGGTCTCCAGCGGAACGACCGGCAATGCGGAATCGATCCGCATCGTCTTCGACCCGCATCAGGTGAGTTTCGGCGCGCTTCTGCGCGTGTTCTTTTCGGTGATGGACCCGACGGAGTTGAACTACCAGGGACCGGACCAAGGAACCCAGTATCGCTCCGCCGTTTTTGCGACGTCGCCGATGCAAGGCAAAGTCGCGAACGCCTATGTCGCGCAGCTCGCGGGGGCGCGCGTGTTTTCCGCGCCGATCGTCACCGAGGTGACGCCGTTCAAGGCCTTCTACAGCGCCGAGGACTATCACCAGGACTACCTGATCCATCATCCGGATCAGCCCTACATCGCCGTCAACGATCTGCCGAAGCTCGCCGCGCTCAAGACGCTCTATCCCGCGCTGTGGCGCGAGAAGGCTGCGATGGTCTTTCCTGCACGCTCTTGATTCTGTCGCCGGCCGGTACTTGACCCGCCTATTCGATCCAAGCGCCGCCATGGCGCTCGGTGAGCGCGTGCTGGCTTGAGGGACCGCCGGACCCGGCGGCGTACGGCATCGGCTTCATGTCGCGCTCTTGCCAGCCTTCCGCGATCCTGTCGATCCAGGCCCACGCGGCTTCGGTCTCGTCGCGGCGCACGAACAGGGTCTGGTTGCCCGCCAGTGCATCGAGGAACAACCGCTCGTACGCAATGCGCCTTCGCGTACGCTTGAAGGCCTCGATCAGGCTCAAATTCAGGGACAGCGGCTTCAGCTGCATGCCGCCGCGGTCGAGGCTGGGCGTCTTGTTCATGATGCAGAGCGAGATCTCCTCCTCCGGCTGCAGGCGAATGGTCAGCCGGTTCGCCACCAGGCCGCGGCGCGGGAAGATTGAGTGCGGCACGGGACGGAACTGCACCACGATCTGCGTATTGCGCTCCGCGAGCCGCTTGCCGGTGCGCAGATAGAACGGCACGCCGGCCCAGCGCCAATTGTCGACATGGGCGGCAATGGCGACGAAGGTCTCGGTGTCGCTTTCGCGGCCGTCCTTCTCGCCGGTGTAGCCCGCTACCTCGGTGCCGCCGACGAAGCCGCGCGTATACTGGCCGCGCACGGTCCGGCGTTCGACGTCGTCGGCGCCGATCGGGCGCAGCGAGCGGATCACCTTGACCTTCTCGTTGCGCACCGAATCGGGCTGGAGGTCGGCCGGCGGCTCCATCGCCACCAGACAGAGAAGCTGCAGCAGATGGTTCTGCACGATGTCGCGCAGCGCGCCGTAGCGATCGTAATAGGACCAGCGCCCGTCGACACCCACCGTCTCCGCCACGGTGATCTGGACATGCTCGATCGAATCCTTGTTCCAGAGCGGCTCGAACAGCGTGTTGGCGAAACGCAGCGCCAGCAGGTTCTGCACCGCTTCCTTGCCGAGATAGTGGTCGACGCGGAAAATGCGGTCTTCGCCGAAGGCATCCTCGAGCGCGGCCTCGATCTTGCGGCATGAGGCAAGGTCGTGCCCGATGGGCTTCTCGACCATGATCCGCGCGGGCGCTTTGGACAAGCCGGCGCCGTTCAGGTGCTGAGCGATGGTGGCGAAGAAATCGGGCGAGGTTGCGAGATAGAATATCGTCTCTTCGACACCCTGGAGCTTTTCGGCCAACAGTTTGTAATCGTCCTCCTTCTGCGCATCGCCGGCAAAATAGGAGAGCCGTTTTGCGAACCGCGCCCAGACGTCTTCGGAAAAGCTCTCGCCGACACGCTCGGCGACCAGAGCGCGGACTCGCGCGGGCAAATCGAGGGGATTGCGGGCCGTGCCGACGATCGAGAGCTCGGACGGCAACAGACCGTCGGCATCCAGATAATAAAGAGACGGAAACAGCATCTTGCTGGCGAGGTCGCCGGTGGCACCGAAAATCACCATCGCTCGCTTGTGCATATCAGGGTCCTCTAGGTCTGGAGAAACCCGCGCGGCAGAGCGCCGCGCGTTGCATGCCCGCCCGCTCCTTTCGGCCGCGTCCAGACAAGGCCGGAACGCCTACTCTATCGCGATTGTTGCGGCGGGTGAAACTTTTCGCTCTAACGCGCTGGAGGAAAGGCAATGGCAGCGAAGAATCTCCCCGCCGAATGTACCGTTCTCGACGGAGGGCGGGGCTGCTGATGCTCACATGGCCGCAGGGTGTGGGCTTTGCTCTCGGCGTGCTGTCGCTGGCCGGCTCAAGCTACGCGCTCGCCGCAATTTGGGCGGCCAGGAGATTTCGCCGCGACACTGCCGCGGATCCCGCTGCTCCCTCTCTCAGCTTGCTCAAGCCGCTGCACGGCGAAGAACCGGGGTTACGTGAGAATCTCGAAAGCTTCTGCCTTCAGGACTATGGCGGCTCCGTGCAGATCGTGTTCGGCGTGCAGGACCCGAACGATCCCGCGATCGCCGTCGTCGGCGAGCTCAAGCGCGCCCATCCCGCCCGCGACATCGCCTTGGTGATCGATTCCACGCTTCACGGCAGCAATCGCAAAGTTTCCAACCTGATCAACATTCTGCCGCAGGCAAAACACGACACGCTGGTCCTGAGCGACAGCGACATTCGTGTGACGCCCGATTACCTCAGCGCCATCGCCGGCGCCTTGGGCGGCGGCGGCGCGGTAAGCTGCCTCTACACGGGTACGGATATCGGCAATCCCTGGTCGCGGCTTGTGGCGATGGGGATCAATTATCAATTCATCCCCAACGTCCTTTTCGCGACGGCGTCGGGGCTCGATGCGCCGTGCTTCGGCTCGACCATCGCGCTGAGCCGCGCGCTCCTCGCACGCATCGGCGGGCCGGAGGCCTTCAAGGACCTGCTCGCCGACGATTACGAGATCGGCCGCGCCGTCCGCAACTGCGCTGAGCGCACGCGTCTGGCCCCCGTGGTCGTGGCGCATATCTGCGGCGAGACGAATGCGGGCGAAATGATCGCGCACGAGCTGCGCTGGGCCCGGACCATCCGCCTGATCAACTGGGCCGGGCACTGGGGCTCGCTGGTGACCCACGCTATGCCGCTGGCGTTGATCGGGCTGGCGCTGGCCCCTGGGGCATTTACCTTGACCGTTTTGGCCCTGGCCCTGTCGGCCCGCGCGGCCGTGAAGCTGAACATGGACAAGGTGTTAGGGACGAGCGCCGGGCCCCTTTATCTTCTGCCGTTGCGCGACCTGCTCTCATTTGCGATTTTCCTGGGTTCTCTATACGGGGGCAGTGTCCGCTGGCGCGGGCGGCGCTTCGCTGTGGCCCCCGACGGCGTTCTTTCTCAGTGAGGTCGACCTGCATGCGTACCCTGTTCCTGCAAGCCCCATCCTTCGACGGCTTCGACGGCGGCGCGGGCTCCCGCTATCAGGCCAAGCGCGAGATCAAGAGCTTCTGGTACCCGACCTGGCTCGCCCAGCCGGCTGCGTTGGTCGCGGACAGCAAGCTGATCGATGCGCCGCCGCACGGGACCAAGCTTGCCGACATCCTGGCGCAGGCGAAGAATTTCGATCTCGCGGTGCTGCATACCTCGGTGCCGTCGTTCAAATCCGACGTCAAGACCATCGAGGCGCTCAAAGCCGTCAATCCTGATCTCAAGGCCGGCATGATCGGCGCCAAGGTCGCCGTCAGTTCCGACACCAGTCTCAAGGACGCGCCTGCGGTGGATTTCGTCGCCCGCAACGAGTTCGACTTCACCATCAAGGAAGTCGCCGACGGCGTCGATTGGTCCGCCATCAAAGGCCTCAGCTACCGCAACAAGGAAGGCGTCATCGTCCACAACGAGGAACGGCCGATCCTGGAAGACATGGACCAGCTGCCCTTCGTCACCCCGGTCTACAAGCGCGACCTGAAGATCGAGGACTACTTCATCGGCTATCTGAAGCATCCCTATATCTCGATCTACACCGGGCGCGGCTGCAAGTCGCGCTGCACCTTCTGCCTGTGGCCGCAGACCGTCGGCGGCCATCGCTACCGCACCCGCAGCGTCGGTCATGTGATCGAGGAGATCGCCTGGGCCAAGAAGGCGTTTCCGGAGGTGAAGGAGTTCTTCTTCGACGACGATACCTTCACCGACAATCTGCCGCGCGCCGAGGCCATCGCGAAGGAACTGGGCAAGCTCGGAGTGACGTGGTCCTGCAACGCCAAGGCCAATGTACCGCGCGAGTCCCTCAAGGTGATGCGCGAGAACGGGCTCAGGCTGCTGCTTGTCGGCTATGAATCCGGCAACCAGCAGATCCTGCACAACATCAAGAAGGGCATGCGCATCGAGGTGGCCGAGCGCTTCACCAAGGACTGCCACGATCTCGGCGTCACCATCCACGGCACCTTCATCCTGGGGCTTCCGGGCGAGACGGTGGAGACCATCGAGGAGACCGTGCGTTTCGCCAACCGCATCAACCCGCATACCATCCAGGTCTCGCTGGCGGCGCCCTATCCCGGCACCTTCCTGTTCGACCAGGCGGTCAAGAACGGCTGGCTCGACGCCGACAATGCCGAGCTGGTGGACGAGAACGGCATCCAGATCGCGCCGTTGCACTATCCGCATCTCAGTCATCAGCAGATCTACGACTCGCTGGAGAGCTTCTACCGGCGCTTCTATTTCCGCGGCAACAAGATCGCCTCCATCGTCGGCGAGATGGTGCGTAGCCCGCAGATGATGAAGCGGCGCCTGCGCGAGGGCGTCGAGTTCTTCCAGTTCCTGCGCGAGCGGCGCCACGCCGCGTGAGTTCAATTGTCATGGCCCGCGAATGCGGGCCACCCAGGTAACGCTTGCACATTTCTACGAGATGGAGCTTCGTGCGAACCTCCAAACTGTGTGCAGAACCCAGCTGGGTGGCCCGCATTCGCGGGCCATGACACCTCTATGGCGGCGCGCTGGCCATGAAATCCCTCGTCATCACCGCCGACGATTTCGGTGCGGCGAAGGAAGTCAACGACGCGGTCGAGACGGCGCATCGTCATGGCGTGCTGACGGCGGCGAGCCTGATGGTCACAGGCGCCGCAGCCGCCGATGCGGTCGCGCGCGCCAAGGCCATGCCGTCTCTGCGCGTCGGATTGCATTTGGTGCTGGTGGACGGCACGGCGGCGCTTCCCGTGTCGCAAGTTGCCAGTCTAGTTCGCGGTGGACGCTTCGACAGCAACATGGCGCGTGCCGGTGCCGCGATGTTTTTCCGGCCGAAAGCCCGCCGCGAGCTCGCGCGCGAGATCGAAGCGCAGTTCCAGGCCTTTGCCGCCACGGGCTTGGCCCTCGACCACGTCAACACGCACAAGCATTTCCACCTGCATCCGACCATCGCCGCACTGACGATCGCCATCGGCCGGCGCTACGGGATGAAGGCGCTGCGCGTGCCCTTCGAGACCGACCATTGGCCGGCGCGCCTCCTGCGGCGGCGATACCGGGCGCAGGGGCTGCTCGTTCCCGACCGGGTCTATGGCCTGCGCCGGTCCGGGGCGATGACCGAAGAGCGCCTGGCTGCGATCCTGCGCACCCTTCCAGACGGATTGAGCGAGATCTACCTGCATCCGGCGACAGGAGCCTATCCGGGCTCGGCGCCCGGTTATCGCTACGCCGAGGAGCTCCAGGCCCTCCAAGCCGTTGAAATCCCCAAAGATTTCCGCCGCGGCGGATTTGCCGATTTCGCAACTGCAAAATAAGGCGCTACACTCTCGCTCTGCACTGGAGCTCTATGTGAACGCCGCCGCGCTCGCCCTTCCCGATCTCAACATCGCGCGTCCGCCGGTGCCGGCGCCGGGCCCGATCCGCTATGGCAGCGAGGCGCACAAAGTCCTGTTCTGCCGCACCCTGCTCGACACCTTCGATCCCTATCGCCCCGCGGTGATCGACTGGCCCAAGCTCGACGAGGCGACCAAGGCGCGCATCACGGCGCTGCCCATCTGGGACATCGCCGTGCAGACCGAGAACCGCGCCGGTCTCAATGTCTGCACCTATGCCGAAAGCATCGCCGATCCGCTGCTGCGCAAGGCGGTGGAACTGAACGGCTTCGAGGAGCGCCGGCATCGCCACGTGCTGGCCAACCTGGTGGAGGCCTATGGCATCGCGCTCGCGCCCGAGCCCCCCTACGCGCGGCCGCGCGATCCGGAATGGGCCTTCCTGGTCACCGGCTACAGCGAATGCATCGACAGCTTTTTCGCCTTCGGGCTGTTCGAGACAGCCAGGCGTTCGGGCTATTTCCCGCCGGAGCTGGTCGAGACGTTCGAGCCGGTGATCCGAGAGGAGGGCCGCCACATCCTCTTCTTCGTCAATTGGGCCGCCTGGCATCGCCGCAACATGGCCTGGTGGCGCCGGCCCATGTTCGAGTTCAAGGTGCTGGGAGTCTGGGCGTTCCTTGTCTGGGAGCGGCTCGGCATCGCACGCGACATCGGCCACGGCAAGCAGGATGCGAACTTCACCGTCACCGGTGCGGAACAACTCGGCATCACCATCGGCGGACTGATGGACATATGCCTTGCCGAGAACGCCCGCCGGCTCGGCTCCTTCGACAAGCGGCTCAAGCGCCCACGCTTCGTCCCCTTCATGATCCGGCTGGCGCGCCGCTTTATCGTGAACTAGCCCGAGATGCGAATCGGCGTTCTCCTGGCCGGTCTCATTGGCCTCGCGATTGCGCTTTACGTGATCGCGCATGTCGGTTTCGCCGCAGTGATCGCCGCCTTGACCTCGGTCGGCTGGGCCGGACTTGGGTTTCTCTGCCTGTTTGGGCTCGCCCAGTTTCTTGTTCTGGGCGCGGCCTGGTTCTGCTTGATGCCGAAGGGGCGCTTGCCGCTCTTCGTCTGGGGCAGGATGGTGCGCGACGCGGCGGGCGAGGTGCTTCCCTTTTCGCAGCTGGGCGGCATCGTGATCGGAATACGCGCGTTGAGCTTGAGCGGCATGGGGACGGCGGACGCTTCGGCGTCGGCGATCGTGGACGTGACCACGGAGATGATGGCGCAGATCGTGTTCATCCTGATCGGGGCGGCGCTGCTTGCGATGCGCTCCGCAGGCTCGCTGCCGCCCGGCACGCCGGCCGGCATCGTGGTGGTGCTGGCAGGCAGCCTCGCCTTTGTCGTGCTGCAGCGCCGCGGCATTGCGCTCGCCGAGAAGCTGGCCGCGCGCTATCTGCCGGCGATGGCCGCACACACACGCGATTTCCGCGGCCGGGTGCAGGCGATCTATGCCAACCCCGCGCGGCTCGCGGCTTCGTCGGGTCTGCACCTCATCGGCTGGACCGCAAGCGCGTTCGGCGTGTGGCTTTCGGTGCGCCTGATCGGCGGACGCATCGGCTGGACCGGCGCCATCGCCATCGAAGCGGTGCTTTGCGCGCTCAGGAGCGCCGCGTTCGTGGTTCCCGGCGCGCTTGGCGTGCAGGAAGCGGGTTATGCGATGATGATGCCGCTGTTCGGGCTTCCGCCGGAGCTGGGGCTCGCTGTGTCGCTGCTCAAGCGCGCGCGGGAGATCGTGATCGGCGGTCCGGTCCTGCTCGTCTGGCAAGGGCTCGAGGGTCGCCGCGCGCTGGCGGCGCCGGGGCCGTGAGCGACACCATTCTCGTCACCGGGGCCACCGGCTTCGTCGGCTCGGCCGTGGCGCGCAAGCTGGTCGCCCGCGGCAATCGCGTGCGCGTGCTGATGCGTCCCTCGAGCCCCACCACCAATGTGGAGGATTTGGACGCCGAGACGGTATCGGGGGACATGCGCGATGCGGAGTCGATGCGGCGCGCGGTGAAGGGCTCGCGCTATCTGTTCCATGTCGCGGCCGACTACCGGCTTTGGGCGCCCGATCCCGAGGAGATCGTCCGCCACAATCGCGACGGAACCCGCAACGTGATGCGGGCCGCGCTCGCCGAAGGCGTGGAGAAGATCGTTTATACGAGCAGCGTCGCCACCTTGAAGCCGAGTCCGGGCCGCCCCGCCGACGAGACTTCGCGCCACGATGAGCGCAGCGCGGTGGGCGCCTACAAGCGCAGCAAGGTTGTCGCCGAGCGTCTGGTGGAGCGCATGATCGTCGAACAAGGATTGCGCGCGACCATCGTCCATCCCTCGACGCCGATCGGTCCGCGCGACGTCAGGCCGACACCGACGGGGCGTATCGTGGTCGAAGCGGCGAAGGGGCGCATTCCGGCTTTCGTCGACACCGGGCTCAATCTCGTCCATGTCGACGACGTCGCGGAGGGACATTTGCTGGCGCTCGACAAGGGGACGATCGGCGAACGCTATATCTTGGGCGGCCAGGATGCGAGCCTGGCGGAGATGCTGGCCGAGATCGCGAAACTGACCGGTCGCCACGCGCCGAACATCCGTCTGCCGCGGTTGCCCCTGTATCCGTTCGCCTATGTGGCGCAACGCCTCGCGAAGACGAGCGGCAAGGAGCCGTTCATCAGCGTCGACGCGCTCGCCATGAGCAAGTACCGCATGTATTTTTCGTCCGCCAAGGCGGAGCGCGAACTCGGCTATCGCGCGCGGCCCTATGTGGAAGCGCTGTCCGACGCGCTGGCTTGGTTCCGCGGCGCGGGGTATGTGCGATGATCGCGGGGACGGCAGCCTTGGCGCTCGCGGCTTGGCTGTATCTGCTGTTCGGCCGCGGCTTCTTCTGGCTCGCACGCGAGCGCGACGACAAGGACTGTCCGTTGCCGGCCGCGTGGCCGTCTGTGGTGGCGGTCGTCCCGGCGCGCGACGAAGCCGACGTCATCGCGCGCAGCGTCGGCAGCCTGATGGCGCAGGATTATCGCGGCGCCTTTCGCGTCATCGTGGTCGACGACCAGAGCAGCGACGGCACTGCGGACGCTGCGCGCGCGCTGGGCTGCGCGGTGCTCTGCGGCAGCTCGCGGCCGCCAGGCTGGACCGGCAAATTGTGGGCGGTGAGCCAGGGCGTGGCGGCGGCGGGGCCGGTCGAATACCTCTGGCTCACCGATGCGGACATCGACCACGCGCCGGACAATCTTTCGAAGCTCGTTGCCCGCGCCGAAGCGGGCCGGCTCGTGCTGACCTCGCTGATGGCGAAGCTCTACTGCAAAAGCGGCGCCGAAAAGTTGCTGATCCCGGCCTTCGTCTTCTTCTTCGACATGCTGTTTCCCTTCGGCTGGGTGAACGATCCGCGTCATGCCACGGCCGCGGCAGCCGGCGGCTGCATGCTGGTGAAGCGCAGCGCGCTCGAAAGCGCCGGCGGCATCGATGCGATTCGCGGCGAGATCATCGACGATTGCGCGCTGGGACGCGCGCTGAAGCGCCAAGGACCGATCTGGCTGGGCTTGACCGACCGCGCAGTGAGCCTGCGGCGCTATGAGGGCATAGTCGAGATCCGCCGCATGGTGGCGCGCTCTGCCTATGCGCAGCTTTCCTATTCGCCGCTGCTGCTCGCAGGCACCGTGCTCGGCATGGCGCTCCTCTATGCTGCGCCCCCCTTGGTGGCGACCTTCGCGCGCGGGCCGGTTGAATTCATGGGGCTCGCAACGTGGCTGATGATGGCGCTCGCCTTTCTGCCGATGCTGCGCTTCTACCGCCTGTCGCCGCTCCGGGGATTGGCACTGCCCGTGATCGGTGCTTTGTACGGCCTGTTCACGCTCGATTCCGCGGTCCAGCACTGGCGCGGCCGCGGCGGGATGTGGAAGGGGCGCGCACAGGCAATGGACGGCGTATGACCGCGGACGCATTGAGCTCCGGCAAGGGCCACCGCGACGAGAACTTCCCCGTCGCCTCGTGGCTGCTCAAGCCCCGCTATCGCGCGCCGATCCTGGCCTTCTACCGCTTCGCCCGTGCCGCGGACGACGTCGCCGATCACGCGACCGCCAGCGCCGACGCCAAGCTCCATCTGCTCGAAGAGATGGACCGCACTTTGACCGGCGAACTCGACAGCGCCCCGCAGGCCCTGGTGCTGCGCCGCATTTCGGAAGAACGCGGCCTCAATCCGCAGCACGGCCTCCTGCTGCTGGAAGCCTTCCGCCGCGACGTGACCAAGCGGCGCTATTCCGACTGGGACGAGCTGATGGACTACTGCCGCTATTCGGCGATGCCGGTCGGACGTTTCGTGCTCGACGTCCATGGCGAAGACCGCGCGCTCTGGCCGCTGTCGGACGCGCTCTGCGCCGCGCTGCAGGTGATCAACCATCTGCAGGATTGCGCCAAGGACTTCCGCGATCTCGACCGCGTCTACCTGCCGCAGGACCTGATGCGGACGTTCGAGGCGCGCGTCGAGATGCTCGGCGAACCCAAAGCGCCCGAGGCCTTGCGCCGGGTGATCGCCGCTATGGCGCGCAAGACCGGCGATCTTCTGTCGGTCTCGCACGCCTTTGCCGGCCGCATCCAGGATCGCCGCCTGGCGCTGGAAGTGAGCCTGATCCAGAAATTCGCTGAAGACCTCGACAACCGGCTGATGCGCCGCGATCCCTTGTCGCAGCGCGTCCACCATCGCAAGCGCGAATTGGTGCCGCTCGCCCTCGCTGCCTTCTTCGGCTTCCTTGCAAGGTCGCGCGCATGAGTGCGATGCCGCGCGAGATTGAGGCCGTCGAGGCCAAGGCCAGGGGCAGCTCGTTCTATGCCGCGATGCGGCTGATGCCGCGTCCCGAGCGCGAGGCGATGTTCGCCATCTACGCCTTCTGCCGCATGGTCGACGACATCGCCGACGACGGCCAGGGCACGCGCGAGGAGCGCTTCGCCGCGCTCGCGGCATGGCGGCGCGACCTCAATGTTCTGTATAGGGACGGTGTTGCTGTCCAGAGCGCCTTCCTCCAAGCCGCCGTGCGGCGCTATGGCTTGCGGCTGGCGGATTTTCTCGCCGTGATCGACGGCATGGAGATGGACGTCGCCGCCGACATCGTGGCACCCGATCTCACGATCCTCGATCTCTATTGCGACCGCGTCGCGAGCGCGGTGGGGCGGCTGTCGATCAAGGTGTTCGGCATGGAGGAGGAGCCGGGCTTCCGCCTCGCCCACCATCTCGGCCGCGCGCTGCAGCTTACCAACATCCTGCGCGATCTCGACGAGGACGCCGCCATGGGCCGGCTCTATCTGGCGCGCGAGCATCTGGAGGCCGCCGGCGTCGCTTGCGATCTCGGCGCGCTCGCCGACCCGCGCATCGACGCCGCGTGCCGCGCCACCGCGCGTCTCGCGCACGAACACTACGCGCAGGCCGACGCCATCCTGCGCGCCAGGCCCAAGGGCCGCATCCGCACGCCCAGGCTGATGGGGGCGGTCTATGCGGAGATCCTGCGCGCCATGGAGCAGCAGGGATGGGCGCCGCCGCGCAAGCGCGTCAGCCTCCCCAAAGCGCAGCTTGCCCTGATCGCCCTGCGCCACGGCATCGTCGGATGAAGTGCGTCCACGTCATCGGCGCGGGGCTCGCCGGCCTTGCGGCGGCCACTGCGCTCGCGGCCAAAGGCGTGCGGGTCGAACTCCACGAGGCCGCACCACAGGCCGGCGGACGCTGCCGCTCCTATTTCGATCCCGTGCTCGGCCAGACCATCGACAACGGCAATCATCTCATCCTCTCCGGCAACCGCGCGACGTACGGCTATCTGCGCCGTATCGGCGCCGAACACGCGCTCGCCGGCCCCGCGCGCGCGCGTTTCGCTTTCGCCGACGTCCGCAGCGGCGAGCGTTGGACCATCGCGCCGAACGACGGACCGCTGCCGTGGTGGACCTTGTCGCGCAAGCGCCGTGTGCCGCAGACCTCGCTGCGCGACTATGCGGGACTGCTGGGCTTGCTGTGGCCGGGCCGCGGCAAGCGCATCTGCGAGGTCCTGCGCTGCGACGGCGCGCTGTGGGAGCGGCTGATGCGGCCGTTCCTGCTGGCCGCACTGAACACCGAGCCGGAGACGGCCTCCGCTGCTCTCGCGGCCGCGGTGGTCCGCGAGACCATGGCCAAAGGCGGGCAGTCCTATCGCCCGCGCATCGCCCATCCCACCCTGGCCGCGACCTTCGTCGATCCCGCGCTCGGCTTTCTCGCGAAGAAGGACGTGCAGGTGCATTTCGGCGCGCGGCTGCGGCGCATCCTCTACGACGGCGTGCGCGCAACCGGCCTCGACTTCGGGGAACGCACACTCACCTTGGCGGAGGGGGACGGCGTCGTGCTGGCGGTGCCGCCCTGGGTCGCGGCCGATCTGGTGCCCGAGCTGGTGGTGCCCGAGCGCTTCCGCGCCATCGTCAACGCGCATTTCCGCGTCGCGCCGCCCCCGGATGCGCCGCTGATGCTGGGAGTGATCGGCGGTACGGCCGAGTGGATCTTTTCCTTTCCCGACCGGGTTTCGGTGACGGTCAGCGGCGCGGACCGGATCGTCGATCGCGAGCGCGAAAGCCTGGCCGAAACGCTGTGGCAAGACGTAGCGGCGGCGCTCGGCCTGCCCGAGGCCCTGCCGCCGTGGCAAATCGTCAAGGAGAAGCGCGCCACCTTCGCCGCGACGCCCGAACAGGATGCGCGCCGGCCGAAAGCCGAGACCCGCTGGCGCAACCTGGCGCTCGCCGGCGACTGGACGGCGACCGGGCTGCCGGCGACCCTCGAGGGTGCGGTGCGCTCAGGCCACAAGGCCGCTGAAATCGCCTATAGTCGGACGCGATGAACCAGATTTCGGCCGAGGAGACCAACTGGGCGGCGCTGGAGGCCAGCGTGCGCGGCGCCACGGCCGCGCTGTTGTCGCAACAAAGAGCCGACGGGCACTGGGTCTTCGAGCTCGAGGCCGACGCGACCATCCCGTCGGAATACGTGCTGCTGGTGCACTATCTCGCCGAGACGCCGGACCTCGAGCTGGAGCGCAAGATCGGCGTCTATCTGCGCCGCATCCAGGCCGATCACGGCGGCTGGCCGCTCTATCACGGCGGCGCGCTCGACATCAGCGCCACGGTGAAGGCTTATTTCGCGCTGAAGATGATCGGCGACGATATCGACGCGCCGCATATGGCGCGCGCGCGCGAGGAGATTTTGAAGCGCGGCGGCGCGCTCAGGGCCAACGTCTTCACCCGCATCCTGCTCGCGCTCTATGGCGAGACGTCCTGGGCGAACGTGCCGACAGTTCCCGTCGAGCTGATCCTGCTGCCGCGCTGGTTCCCGATCCATCTCTCCAAGATGTCCTATTGGGCGCGCACGGTGATCGTGCCGCTGCTGGTGCTGGCGGCGAAGAAGCCCGTGGCGCGCAACCCGCGCGGCGTGCACGTCGGCGAGCTGTTCGTGCCCGGCGGCACCGCGGCGTCGAAGCGCGCGCCGCATCAAAGCGCGTTCTGGTCGGCCTTCTTCGGCGCGCTGGATTGGGTCTTGAAACGCGTCGAGCCGTTCTGGCCGAAAAAACTGCGCCAGCGCGCGATCGACGAATGCGTAAGCTGGACGACCAAGCGTCTCAATGGCGAGGACGGACTGGGCGCGATCTACCCCGCCATGGCCAACAGCGTGATGATGTTCGATGCGATGGGCTATGCGCCCGACCATCCCGACCGCGCCATTGCGCGGCGCTCGGTCGGGAAGCTGCTGGTGGTCAGGGACGACGAAGCCTATTGCCAGCCCTGCGTCTCGCCGATCTGGGATACGGCCTTGATGTGTCATGCACTGATGGAGTCGAAGGACGAAGCCGCTCAAGCAGCCGTCGGGCGCGCGCTCGATTGGCTGAAAGGCCGTCAGGTGCTGGATGTCAAAGGCGACTGGGCGGAAGAGCGGCCGGACGTGCGGCCCGGCGGCTGGGCCTTCCAGTACTGGAACGACTATTACCCCGATCTCGACGACACCGCGGTGGTGGCGATGGCGCTGCATCGCTTCGATGCGCCGCGCCATGCCGAAGCCATCGCGCGCGGCCGCGAATGGGTCGAAGGCCTGCAGAGCAAGAACGGTGGCTGGGGCGCCTTCGACGCCGACAACGTCCATTACTACCTCAACAACATCCCCTTCGCCGATCACGGCGCGCTGCTCGATCCGCCGACCGACGACGTCACCAGCCGCTGCATCGGCCTGCTGATGCAACTCGGCGCCGACGTGAGCGGTCCACACGTCAAAGCCGGCGTCGATTTCCTGCGCAAATCGCAGATGAGGGACGGCAGCTGGTTCGGCCGCTGGGGCGTGAACTATATCTACGGCACCTGGTCGGCGTTGGCGGGGTTGAATGCGGCGGGCATTGCTGCCGGCGATCCCATGGTGCGCCGCGCCGTGGAGTGGTTGGTGGCGATCCAGAACGCGGACGGCGGCTGGGGCGAGAGCTGCGACAGCTACAAGCTCGATTACAAAGGGTACGAACGCAGCGCCTCGTGCGCCTCGCAGACCGCCTGGGCCCTGCTCGGGTTGATGGCCGCGGGCGAGGTCGATCACCCCGCGGTGGCGCGCGGCATCCGCTATCTGCAGGCGACACAGCGCGAGGACGGGCTGTGGCCGGAGGAGAGCTACACCGGCGGCGGCTTCCCGCGCGTCTTTTATCTGCGCTATCACGGCTATGCGAAGTTCTTCCCGCTGTGGGCCGTGGCGCGCTACCGCAACCTCAAGAGCGGCAATTCGCGGCAAGTCGGATACGGTTTGTGATGACGACGCGCCGCCGAGCCGCGCTTGTTGCCACATCGGTCGCACTTGCCGTTTCAATGGGGCTCGTTCTGGCCGACCAACTGGGCAATCTGCGCTGGTTCTGGCCTTACGACACCGACGTGCTGGCGGTCGCCATCCTGTTATGTATCGTCTGCACTTATCCGCTCTGCACGGCGGTAGGGCCGATGATGAAAGAATATCAGGCCAGGATCGAGCGCGAAGACAGCGAACATAAATGACGATCCTCGCCGTGTGCGGGCTGAAGCGTGAAGCGCGGATTTTAAGGACGGCCCACGTCCGCGTTGCCGTCGGAACCAGATTGGAAATCGCATCCGATATCCGCGGCGTCATCTCCGTCGGCATCGCGGGTGCCTTGTCGCCTGACTTGAAGATCGGCGATGCCGTGGTCGCCGAGCGTGTCGTCACCGCCAACGACATCTTCGAGACCGATGCGGGCTGGACCGCGCGGCTCGCGGCCCGTGTGCCGGACGCCATGCTGGGCGCAGTGCTCGGGCGCGGCGAGATCGCTGGCAGCGCCGAGGTCAAGGCTTTGCTCCACCAATCGACCAAGGCGGTATCGGTGGATTTGGAATCCCATGTTGCAGCACGTGCCGCCGCGGCCAGGAACCTCCCCTTTGCGGCGCTGCGCATAATCTCGGATATAGCCGAACAAGAGCTTCCGCGGGCGGCGCTGGTGGCAATGAAGCCGGACGGATCAATTTCGCTGGGGCGCGTGTTGATGTCGGTGATGAGCAAGCCTGCGCAAATCCCGGCGCTCATCCGCACCGCGCGCGACAGCGAGAAGGCGTTCGCCGCCTTACTGCGCTGCGTCGAGGCGCTGGGGCCGGGTCTTGGCTGTCCGTATCTCGGCTAGCTTGTGCTCGACATGCTTGGAGAAGACGAACTCGGCGGGGCGCTGCCGGGAAGTGTCGATGTCTTTGGCGAAGGGCCCGTCGGTCTTCACGCCGCGCAACGCCAGGGGAATGAGCTTGTGCGGGCGCTTGATCGAGTCGACGACCGCGGTGCCCTCGAAACCGCAATGGACCATGCAGTCCTGGCACTTCTCGTACTTGCCGACGCCGTATTTGTCCCACTCGGTGTCTTCCATCAGCTCCTTGAAGGTCTTGGCATAGCCTTCGCCGAGGAGATAGCACGGCTTCTGCCAGCCGAAGACGCAACGCAGCGGCATCGACCACGGCGTGCACTCGTACGCCTGGTTGCCGGCGAGGAAGTCGAGGAACAGCGCCGACTGGGTGAATTCCCAATTCTTGCCGCCATTGCCGCGGCTGAGAATGTCGCGGAACAGCTTCTTGGTGCGCTCGCGGTTGAGGAAGCTTTCCTGGTCGGGGGCGCGCTCATAGGCGTAGCCCGGCGAGATGGTGATGCCGTCGAGGCCCATCTCGGTCATCAGGTCGAAGAACTTCGCCACCCGCTCCGGGATGGCATTCGAGAACAGCGTGCAATTGATCTGCGTGCGGAAACCCTTGCTCTTGGCAAGCTTGATCGCCTCGATGGCCTTGTCGTAGACGCCGTCGAGACAGACCGAATGGTCATGCATCGCCTTGTCGCCGTCGAGATGGATCGACCAGGTGAAATTGGCGTGCGGCTTGTACTGGTCGATCTTCTTGGCCAGCAGCAGCGCATTGGTGCAGAGGATGACGAACTTGTCTCGCGCCAGGAACCCTTCGACGATCCTGGGCATGTCGCGGTGGAGCAGCGGCTCGCCCCCGGCGATGGAGACCGCGGGCGCCCCGCACTCGTCGATCGCCTGCATGCATTCGTCGTAAGAGAGCCGCTGGTTCAGGATTTCGTCGGGATAGTCGATCTTGCCGCAGCCGGCGCAGGCGAGATTGCAGCGGAACAGAGGCTCCAGCATCAGCACCAGCGGATAGCGCTTCACCCCGGAAAGGTGCTGCTTCATCACATAGGTGCCGATCTTGGCGGCCTGCTTGAGAGGAATGCCCATCGGCGCTAATCCCGCAATTCGGCCGGCAGGCGGAACTCGATATGCTCCTTCTTGCCGTCCATGGTTGTGACCTCGACCGGCGCGATACGCCCGAGCGCGCCGATCACGTCGTCGACCAGCTTTTCCGGTGCCGAGGCGCCCGCGGTCAGACCCACCGCGCTCTTGCCCTTGACCCAGAGGGGATCGAGCTCGCTGCCGTCGGCGATGAGATAGGACGGAACCCCCGCCTCGCGGCCGATCTCCACCAGCCGGTTGGAGTTCGAGCTGTTCTTGGCGCCCACCACCAGGATCACGTCGGCGACTTTCGCAAGTTCGCGCACTGCGGTCTGGCGGTTCTGGGTCGCGTAGCAGATGTCGGTGGTTTCGGGCCCGACGATGTCGGCGAATTTGCGCTTCAGAGCCGCGATGATGCTCTTGGTGTCGTCGATGGAGAGCGTGGTCTGCGTGATATAGGCAGCCGGCGTTGCCGGATCGATCTTCAGCGCGTCGACATCGGCTTCCGAGGAGACCAGGAACACCGGAGCGCCCACTTGGCCCATCGTGCCTTCGACCTCGGGATGGCCGGCATGGCCGATCAGGATCAGCTTGCGGCCGTGTGCGACATAGCGCTTGCCCTGGTTGTGCACTTTCGAAACCAGCGGACAGGTCGCGTCGAGCACGGGCAGCCCGCGCGCCGACGCATCCTTGACCACGCTTTGGGGCACGCCGTGAGCGCTGAACACCGTCACCGCGCCATCGGGCACTTCGTTCAATTCCTCGACGAAGCGCGCGCCCTTGTTCTTGAGCGCGTCCACGACATGCTTGTTGTGCACGATCTCATGGCGCACATAGACGGGCTGTCCGTACTTCTCGAGCGCGCGCTCGACGATGTCGATGGCCCGGACGACGCCCGCGCAAAAGCCGCGCGGCTGGGCAAGGACGACACGCATGGACTGGCTCCAAAGGCCGAGACGGCCCCGAACCCCATCTTCCAGAAACGCACGAGGCCTGCAATGGCTTTATTGCAACGCAACATGCAATAGTTCGCCAAGGGGCTTGGCGACAGCACTGATATGCTATGGTCGCCGCACGCGAGTTCGTGCCGGATCATGAACAACTTTTCACCAGCTTTCGACCGCCCCGATGCGGGGCTTGGACCTGCCATGGCGCAGTCTGCCCGGGCGGTGGATGCCATTCTCGAACAGATCCTGCCCAAGCCGCACGGGCTCCACGCACGCGTCCAGGAAGCCATGCGTTACGCGGTTTTTGCGGGTGGCAAGCGGCTTCGGCCGTTCCTGGTCCTCGAAAGCGCGCGGCTGTTCGGGGCGAAGGAGGACGGCGCGCTGAGGGCGGCCGCCGCGATCGAGGCGCTGCACACCTATTCGCTGGTCCATGACGACCTTCCCTGCATGGACGACGATGCGCTGCGCCGCGGGCGGCCGACGGCCCACATCGCCTTCGACGAGGCGACGGCGGTGCTGGCCGGCGATGCGCTGCTGACCATTGCGTTCGAAATCCTGGCCGATCCTGCGACCCATCCCTCCGCCGAGGTGCGCTGCCAGCTCGCCGCGCGTCTGGCGCAAGCCGCAGGCAGCAACGGCATGATCGGCGGCCAGATGATCGACATGCGGGCTCAGGATGCCGCATTCGGCGCCAATGAGATCATGCTCCTGCAGCGGCTCAAGACCGGGCAGCTGTTCGAATTCTCCTGTGAGGCCGGCGCGATCCTGGGCGAAGCCGGTGAGGCGGATCGTGGGCGGCTGCGCCGCTATGCGCGCAACATGGGTCTGGTGTTCCAGATAACCGACGACCTGCTGGACGTCACGAGCACCGCGGAAAAAACCGGCAAGGGGGTGGGCAAGGACCAGAACAAGGGCAAAGCGACCCTGGTGTCCATCTATGGCGTCGCGCACGCCCGCGCCGAGGCGCAAAGGCTGGCCGAAGCCGCGGCCGAGGAGCTGACCCTCTACGGCGCCGCCGCCGCCCGCCTGCATGCCTTTCCATTCTCGCTTCTGGACCGCGAGGCTTGACCAAAATCCGCCGCAAACGTTTCGTCCCCTTGGAGGCACCATGAAGACGATGACGCTTTTCCGGTTCGCAGCTTTGGCGGTGGCGCTGACGATGGCCGCCCCTGCCGCGGCTCAGACCGATCCGGCGGTGCAGACGGTGCAGTCGTTCTACGACGGCTTGATGGACACCATGAAGCAGGGAAAGGCGCTGGGCCTTAATGGGCGCATCGCCAAGATGACACCCGTCGTCGAGCAGGCCTATGACCTTGGCGACATGACCAGGATCATCGTCGGGCCCGGCTGGGCGGGTCTGTCGGCGAGCGATCAGCAGGGCCTGACCAAGGCCTTCGAGCGCATGACGGTCGTGAGCTATGCCAAGAACTTCGACAGCTATGGCGGCGAGAAATTCGTCGTCGATCCGGCCGTGCAACCGCGCGGCGCCGACAAGATCGTGCAGAGCAAGCTGGTCACCTCGGGCCAGACCGTTCCCTTCAACTACCGCCTGCGCGAAGTGGGCGGATCGTGGAAGATCCTCGACGTCTATCTGAACGGCACGATCAGCGAACTGGCCACGCGGCGCTCCGATTTCGGAGCCACGCTCGCATCCGGCGGCGCGCCGGCGCTGATCAAGAAGATCAACGACCTCACCGATTCGCTGATGAAATAGGGCTGTGGCGTTTCCAACCCGTTTCGTCAATTTCATATTGTCATCGCCCGCTTTATGCGGGCGACCCATATTTCTCTTTTCGTTGCCAAATTGGGTCGCCCGGACAAGCCGGGCGATGACAATGATTTCTTGATTGAAACCGGCAATCATCCCCTCTTCGGTGCAGGTCCCAGCAGCGCGGGCAGGAAGACCAGCGTCGTCGCCAGCGTCCATCCGAGCGAGATCATCAAGAGTTCGCCCATGCTGGCGGTCCCGGGATGGCTCGACAGCCACAAGGTGCCGAAACCCGACGCGGTCGTCAGCGCACTGAACACCACGGCGCGCGTCAGGCTCGATTCCAGAAGATCGCGCGCGCCATCGCGCCAGGCATTGACGAAATAGATGTCGAAGGCCACGCCGATCCCGAACAGCAAGGGCATGGCGATGACGTTTGCGAAATTGAAATCCAGCCCGATCGCGACGCAGGTCAGCACCGTGAGCAGGCCGCTCAACAGCAGCGGCGCGATCGTCAGCAGGACGTCGCGTATCCGCCTCAACACCGCGATCAGAAGCAGGGTGATGACCACAAAGGCGAGCAGACCCGCCTTGGCGAAGGCACGGGTGATGGCAAGCCCGTATTTCCGGATCGAGATCGGCGCGCCGGTGGCGGTCGGCGCCGCTTGAACCACCGCGTTCGCGAAGCTTCTGAGCGCCGCGTCCGAGCCCCTCTTGTCCTTCGGCGCCAGCTCGACGCGCGCCGTTCCATCCGGCGCGATCCAGTCGCTGACCAGATCAGGAGGCATGCTGTTGCGGGCGATGCCGGTCGGCTGAAGCGCGAGGCTCAGTTCGTTCAGCAGCGTTTCGAGATCGGGGATCATCGCGGCCTGCGCCCGCGCCCTCGACTCGGGGGCCTGTCCGGCCAGACGGTCGAGCACGCCGGCGAGCCTCGCCGCGTCGGCCCGTGACGCGGCATCGCCTTTGGCCGCGCGCAACGCTTTTGCGGTCCCGCGCATGCTTTGAACCACCTCGGCGTCGCCGGGCGCCGGCTTGACGACCGGCGGATTGAGCGCGGTATCGAGCAGCAGAGAGGCATCGGAGATCAGCGCCATTTTCTGCGGCTGCTCGTCGGGAATGAAGCTGCTCAGTGTCAGCGTCTGGCCGACTTCGGGTATGCGCGCGAGCCGCGCTGCAACCTTGTCGGCCGCCGGCAGCGACGGCGCGAGCACGTTGATCGTGTTGGGGCTCGTCTGCGGATCCGCCATCAGGTCGTACAGCGTGGAGACCGATTCGACCTTGCGGCTGCGCAGATCCAGCGGGTTGGAATCGAAGCGCATGAACGGAATGCAGGCCATGCCGGCGAGCCCCAGCAGCACCCCGGACAGGATGATCGTGCGCCGGTTGCGCCGAACGAAACCGTCGGCGCCCTTGAGCGAGGCGAAGCCCACCTCTTCGTGTTCGCCGCCGGGCTTGAGCAGCATCAGCAGCGCCGGCAGCATCGTGATCGCGAGCAGGAAGGCGACGATCATGCCGATGCCGGCGATCTCGCCCAGTTCGGCCACGCCGACATAGTCGGTCGGCAGGAAGGCGAAGAAGCCCGCCGCCGTCGCCGCCGCGGCCAGCGCCAGCGGCAGCCCCAGATTGCGGCCGGCACCGACAAGCGCCGGCATCAGGGCGGCGCGCGAATAGCGTTCGGCACGATAGCGCACCGCGAACTGCACCGCGAAATCGACGCCGAGGCCGACGAACAGCGCGACGAACGCGATCGAGATGATGTTGAACACGCCGACCGCCGCAAGTCCCAGCGCCATGGTGATGGAAAGCCCGGCGAACAGCGTCGTCAGGATGGCGAAGATGATGCGGAAGGAGCTCACCGCCAGCCACAGCGTCAAGGTCACGGCCGCCAGGATCACGATGCCCATGAGGTCCGCGCGATCGGCGATGCTGGCGAACTCCTCGTCCGCCAGCGGCACGGGTCCCGTCATCCGCACGCGCACGCCATGCGCGGGGACGAGGCCCAGTGCCCTGGCCTCGGCGCGGATGCGATCGACGGCGGCCGCGCCGGGCGACAGCGCATTGAAATTCAGCGCCGCCTTGACTTCGAGGAAGCTGCGCGTGCGGCCGGGATCGCCGTTGATGAGGGCCTGCCAGGAGAGATAGGGCGTCTGTCCCTTGACGACCGCATCCAACGTCGCGCCGAAGGCCTTGATCGGCTTGTCGAGCTGCTCGAGCCTCGCCTGTCCGCGGTTCACCCCTTCCAGTGCCGTCGAAAGGCCCTCCATCACGCCGCGCAGGCTCGGATCGGCGGCGAGCACACTGAGGAAGGGTTGCGCCGCGATGAGTTTCTCGGTCGTGTCCTTGACCTGGCCGAGCGGCAGGAAGAGCAGACCGTTGCGCTGAAAGAACGCGCCGCCGCCCGGCTGCCGCACCGACGAGAACATCGCCTTCTGAGGCGCCAGGCGCGCCGCCAGCACCTGCTGCGCGCGCAGAGCCTGTTCCTGGGTGGTGCCGTCGATCACGACCAGGATGAGCTGGTCCTGCTGCGGAAACAGCTTGTCGTAATGCGCCTCGCGCTGACGCCAGTCGAGGCGGCGCGAAACCAGATTCTCGCTGTTGGTGTCGATCTTGAAATTGTGCTCGGTATAGAACGCGCTCAGAATCGCGGCTAGGACAATTCCGCCCACCACCGCGCCGGCGTTGCGGCAGCAGAAGCTCACCAGCGATTCGACGACCTTCATGGCGAAGCCAGATAGACGAAACGCGTCGGAGTATCAATTCGCCATCGATTCGGAGTCGGACGGCAGGCGGTGGCGGATCTGGTCCTCGCGGTGCCTGAGATAGGCGTCGCGCATGGCAGTGTACTGATCGATGGAATTGCGCTCGATCTCGCGGATGCGGTCGATGGCGCGGGAACGGCCGTCCACGGTCGAGAACACGCGCGTCCCGAGCGACACATAGTAATGGCCGCTATAGTCGAAATAGCTGAGCGGGCTGAAATAATGATCGACGAAAAGCCGTCCGACGGCATCGCGCGGCAGCGTCGCGCCGAGCAGCGGCAGGACGACATAGGGCCCGCCCGGCACGCCGTAGACCGCCAAAGTCTGTCCGAAATCGTCCTGCTGGAGCGGCATGCCCATATCGGTCGCCGGGTCCATCACGCCCAGCACGCCGATGGTCGTGTTGACGCAGAAGCGGCCGGCCGCAACCCCGGCCCGCGACGCTTCGCCCTGCAACAGATCGTTTGCGACCGTGACCGGCAGACCGACATTCTGCAGCACGTTGTGCACGCCGTCTCGCAGGTCGCCGGGAACGCTCGATTTGTAGAACACCGCGGCCGGAAGCGCCGCGTGACGGTCCAGGCTTTGATTGATCCTGAACACCTGCCGGTTGAACGGCTCGAGCGGGTCGTTGTCCGCCCATTTCTGCGCCCCGGTGCAACCGGCGAGCGCCAGGCCGAGCGAAAGAACGGCGAGGACACGGAACCGAAACACGATATCCCTCTCCCTTGCGGTCAGCATACGAAGCATGTGCGCGCGCGTCCATGCCAGGCGCAGCGTCATGGTGAAGCGAGGTTGTGGATGAAGACGCGCAACTTTTTCGTCGCGGCCCTGGCCGCCCCGGCCACCAAGAAGGAAGGGTTCACGCGGAGGCGCGGAGGCCGCGGAGGTCAGCGTCGTTTCCGCGTTCTCCGCGGCTCCGCGTGCAAATCTTTTTTTTGGCCGATCCGAGTTCCGCTATAACGATTGCGTGACCACCGGCCTGTCGATCAGGATTGCGAGCAGCAGGGCGGGGCCGCCATGCGCAACCCAGGCATGGTTGGTGGCGCGCTGGATCACGACCTGTCCGGGCTTCAGCCGCGTCTCGCCGCTTTCGAGGATGAGGCTGACCTCGCCCTGGAGCAGACAAATGACATCGAGCGTATGGGTCTCATGCATCGCCGAGTGGCGGCTCTGATCCTGGACGTGGTGCTCGGCGCCGAACGCGGCGAAGGCCGCGCGCGCCGCCGCGTCGAGATCGGCCTTGGCGATGCCTTCCGGCACGGGCTCGATGACGAACCAGCGCACTTTGACGCCTTGTTTCGGTGGCGAAAGCACGACCTTTCCCTTGCCGCGATCCGTGGGGTCCTGGGGCTCGATGGCGGCCAGGAGCGTGTCCGTCCAGATTTCGAGCAAGCCGCCGCGGCCCTGGGTGATCGCGGTGTCGGCCGGCGGGCCGTCGATGATGATGGTGGAATTGCCTTGCCCGTCGTCGCCCGTGATGACGCGGCGCAGCGACTCCTCGAAGGGGGCATAGGCCATCAATACACCTCGAACAATCCGGCCGCGCCCATGCCGCCGCCGATGCACATCGAGACGACGACCTTCTTGGCGCCGCGACGCTTTCCTTCCATCAGCGCGTGGCCCGTGAGCCGCGCGCCGGTCATCCCGAAGGGATGGCCGATGGCAATGGAGCCGCCATTGACGTTGTAGATCTCCGGATCGATGCCGAGTTTGTCGCGGCAATACAGGCACTGCGACGCGAACGCCTCGTTGAGCTCCCACAGATCGATGTCCGAGACCTTGAGGCCGTGGCGCTCGAGCAGGCGCGGCACCGCGAAGACAGGGCCAATGCCCATCTCGTCCGGCTTGCAGCCGGCGACTGCCCAGCCCTTGAAAGCCCCCATCGGCTGCAGGCCGCGCCTCTCCGCTTCCTTGGCTTCCATGATGACGACCGCGGCCGCGCCGTCGGAGAGCTGCGAGGCATTGCCGGCGGTGATGAACTTGCCCGGACCCTTCACCGGCTCGAGCTTGGCCAGGCCTTCGAGCGTCGTCTCGGGGCGATTGCATTCGTCGCGCGTGACCGTGTAGTCGACGATGGATTCTTCCTTGGTCTGCTTGTCGACGACTTTCATCGTCGTGGCCATCGGCACGATCTCGTCCTTGAACTTGCCCGCCTGCTGGGCCGCGGCCATGCGCTTCTGGGATTCGAGCGAATAGCGGTCCTGGTATTCGCGCGAGATGCTGTAGCGTGCCGCGACGACATCGGCGGTATCGATCATCGGCATCCAGTAGTCCGGATACATCTCGACGATCTTGGGCTCCTTGCCGCCGCCGCCGCCGCCCTGGAAAGTGATCGAATCGACGCCGCCGCCGACCACGATCTGCGCGCCGTCGTCGATGACGTAGCGCGCCGCATTGGCGATGGCGTTGAGGCCCGAGGAACAGGCGCGATGCACCGTCGAGCCCGACGTCGTGATCGGCAGGCCCGCCAGCAATGCCGCCCCGCGCGCCACGTTGCCAGACGCCGCCACGCAGCCTGCGACCACGTCCTCGACCTCGGCCGGATCGGCCTTGGAGCGCGCGACCGCGTGTTTCACCGCATGCGCCAGCATCGCCATGTTGGAGGTGTTGTTGAAGCCGCCGCGCGCGGCTTTCGCCAACCCCGTTCGCGCATAAGAAACGATCACTGCCTCACGCATTGCCCAATCCTTTCCTAGTTCCGCCACATTCCGCACGCAGCCTTCTCGAGTGCCATCCTGGGGAGGAGTTCATGGCCGCGACCGTTCAATCCAAGAACAACGACATCGTCGCCGACATCAATACCACGCCGCTGATCGACGTGATGCTGGTGCTCTTGACGCTGCTGATCATCACGCTGCCCCTGCAGACCAATGCGATCAAGATCACGACCGCAAGCAATTCCGCTTCCGTGCCGCCACCGATCGTCAGAGTGACGGTGGACTTCGACGGCTCGACCTCCTGGAACGGACAGCCTGTCGATCCACAGACGCTCGATAGCTATCTCGCCGACGCCGCACGGCAGACGCCGCAACCGGCCATCGTCATCCGCGCGGACCGTCTTGCCCGCTACGATGCCGTATCGCGAGTGCTCGCGCAGGCGGCGCGCGCAGGCGACACCAATATCGGCTTCGAACACAGCGACGAATAGCTTACGTATTGTACTTCTCCGCTCGTCAATTCAAACTCAGCTGTCATCCCCGGCCGAGCGTAGCGATAGCAACGCGAGGGGAAGGGGACCCAGGCCGCGAAGCTCACTCCGATATTCAGAGCGAAAACTCTGTGCCCTTCTTTCGACACCGACATTCCATAACCACCTGGGTCCCCTTCCCCTCGCTCACTTCGTTCGCTCGGCCGGGGATGACACTGTCACTTGATGTCTGAGAACTTCTTGTCCTCCGCAACAAGTCTCTCAAGGAGCGCCGAGGGTTTGAATGCATCACCCATCTGCGCCTGAAACGATTTCATGCGCTCCAGAATTTTCTGCAGTCCCACCTTTTCGCCCCAATACATCGGGCCGCCGCGGTAGACCGGGAAGCCGTAGCCGTTGAGCCAGACCACGTCGATGTCGGAGGCGCGGATCGCCTTCTTCTCCTCGAGAATCTTCGCGCCCTCATTGACCATGGGATAGAGGCAGCGCTCCAGGATCTCGTCGTCGGAGATCGTGCGCGGATTGATGCCCTGCTTGGCGCGGAAGTCCGCGATCACCTTCTCCGTCACCGGCGACGGCTTGGCGTTGCGGTTCTCGTCGTAATCGTAGAACCCGGCGCCGGTCTTCTGGCCGCGGCGGTCCATCTCGCAGAGGCATTCGCGCAAGGTCGAGCTCTTGGACTGCTCCTTCACCCAGCCAATGTCGAGACCGGCGAGGTCGCCCATCGCGAACGGCCCCATCGGAAAACCGAAATCGTAGAGCACGCGGTCGACGTCCCACGGCATCGCGCCTTCGAGCACCAGCGCGTTGGCCTCGCGGGTGCGCTGCGCCAGCATGCGGTTGCCGACGAAGCCCGGACAGACGCCGACCAGCACGCCGACCTTGCCGATGGTCTTGGCGAGTTTCATCGCGGTGGCGACCACTTCCTTGGAGGTCTTCTCGCCGCGCACGATCTCGAGCAGGCGCATCACATTGGCGGGCGAGAAGAAGTGCAGGCCGATCACATATTCCGGTCGCTTGGTCGCGGACGCGATCTCGTCGACGTTCAGATAGGACGTGTTGGTTGCCAGGATAGCGCCCTGCTTGACGATGCCGTCGAGCCGCGCGAACACGTCCTTCTTGATGTCCATGCGCTCGAACACGGCCTCGATCACCAGATCGCAATCCTTGAGGTCCTCGAGACTGAGGGAACCGGCGAGCAGGCCCATGCGCTTCTCGACGTCGTCCATGGTGAAGCGGCCGCCCTTGGCACTGCGCTCATAGTTGCCACGAACCACTTTCAAGCCGCGGTCCAGCGCATCCTGCTTGACCTCCACGATGGTCACAGGAATTCCGGCATTGGCGAAGTTCATGGAGATGCCGCCGCCCATGGTGCCGGCGCCGATGACACCAACCTTCTTGATGGCGATGGTCCGAGTATCGTCCGGCACGTCGGGAATCTTGTTGGCCTGGCGCTCGGCGAAGAAGGCATAGCGCTGGGCGGCGGATTGCTCGCCCATCATCAGTTCCATGAACAGCTTGCGCTCGGCCTTGAGGCCTTCGTCGAAGCTCGCGGAATTCACCGCCGCCTCGATGCATTTGATGTTGTTCTCCGGCGCCAGGAAGCCGCGGAACTTGCGCGCGTTGGCTTTGCGGAAATTGGCAAAGATCTCGGGATGGCCCTTGGCAGCTTCGAGCTTGGCGTTGTTGTCGCGCACTTTCTTGAGCGGCTTGTTCTCGGCTACGCATTTGCGCGCAAAGGCGAGCGCGGTCTCTTTCAACTTTCCCTCCGGCGCGAGCTCGTCGACCAGCCCCATCTCGAAACATTGCTTTGCCGGCACGTGCTGGCCGGTGGTGACCATTTCCAGTGCCTTCTCGACGCCTACGATGCGCGGCAGGCGTTGCGTGCCGCCGGCGCCGGGCAGCAAGCCGATGTTGACCTCCGGCAGGCCGCATTTCGCGCTCGGCACCGCGACGCGGTAATGCGCGCACAGTGCCACTTCGAGGCCGCCGCCCAGCGCGGTGCCGTGGATGGCGGCGATCACCGGCTTGGGCGAATCCTCGATGCCGTTCTCGACGTCGAACAGGCTGGCGCCTTTCATCTGGCCGCCGAACTCGGAGATATCGGCGCCCGCGATGAAGGTGCGGCCTTCGCAGATCAGCACGATCGCCTTGACCGAGGCGTCTTCCTTGGCCTGCCGGAAGGCCTCGAACAGCCCGTCGCGCACATTGGCGGACAGCGCGTTCACCGGCGGCGAATTGAGCGTGACGACGGCGATGTCGCCATCCTTGGAAAGGTCCGTCACCGGATTGATCGCGGTCATTGGCCAAGCTCCCTCTGCGCGTGGCCGACAAAAAATCAGGCGCCGGGGCGCGAGTCGAGTCCGTTGTGCCTGACGCGGCGTAAAGCCGGTTTTTCGGTATCATCCCGGGTTCGCTGAGGAGAGCGCCATGCACTACGAACACATCAGAGCCGAGATCGACGGCCCCATCCTCACGCTCACCTTGAACCGGCCCGACAAGCTCAATGCCTATACCGCGCTGATGGGCAGCGAGATCGAGGACGCCTTCCTCAAGGCCGATGCCGACGACAATGTGCGCGTGGTGATCGTCACCGGCGAGGGCCGCGGCTTTTGCGCCGGTGCCGACATCTCGGGCGGTGCTGAGGCTTTCGACGTGAACCAGGGCGCGGCGATGTTCCCGGGCTCGCGGCCGCGCAGTTCGCGTGGCGGCTTCGTCGAGGCGATCTACCGCTGCCGCAAGCCCTCGATCGCGGCGATCAACGGTGCCGCGGTCGGCGTCGGCATCACCTTGACGTTACCGATGGACATCCGCATCGCGTCCAGCGAGGCCAAGATGGGCTTCGTCTTCGCGCGACTGGGGCTGGTTCCGGAAGCCGGCAGCGCCTGGTTCCTGCCGCGCCTCGTCGGCCTCGACCAGGCGCTGCGCTGGTGCCTGTCGGGGCGCATCTTCGGCGCCGCGGAAGCGCACAAGGGCGGTCTGGTGAGCGAGGTGGTGCCGCCGGCGGAGCTGCTGCCGCGCGCCCGCGATATAGCGCACGAGATCGCCGACAACACTGCGCCGGTCTCGATCGCCATGACGCGGCAGATGCTCTGGCAGTACGCGGCGATGCCCGATCCGTTCCAGCTTCTGGAGATGGACGGTCCGCTGTCGGTCGAACTCGGCGGCGGTCCCGATGTCAAAGAAGGCGTCGCGGCGTTCCTGGAGAAGCGCAGACCGAAATTTCCGGGGAAGGTGTCGAGCGACATGCCGAAGGGTTATCGGCAAGCCAACTCCTAATGTCATGGCCCGCGAATGCGGGCCACCCAGTTGGGTTTTTCACAACAAGAAGGATTGCACGCGGGGGCGCGGAATCGCGGAGGTGGAGCTTCGTTCTCCGCGTCTCCGCGTGAACCATTTTTGGGTCGCTGGCCACGTCACCTGGGTGGCCCGCATTCGCGGGCCATGACAATTATTTTTTGTCGAGAACAGAACTCAAGCTCTCCCCAGCGCCAGATCGCTGACGAAGGGATTGGTCTTGCGCTCCCAGCCGAAGGTCGACATCGCACCGTGGCCCGGCACGAAGCGCATGTCGTCGCCGAGCGGCCATAGCCGCGTCGTGATCGCATCGATGAGCTGCTGCCAGTTGCCACGCGGCAGGTCGCAGCGGCCGATCGAGCCTTTGAACAGCACGTCGCCGACGAAGGCGAGCTTCATGCCCTCGTGAAAGAAAACGACATGGCCCGGCGTGTGGCCCGGACAGTGGCGCACGCCGAATTCCAGCTCACCCAGGTGCACCGTGTCGCCGTCGGCGAGCCAGCGATCGGGAAGACAGTTCTCGGCATCCCCGAATCCCGGCCGGCGCGCGTTGCGGCCAAGCTCTTCGAGCAGGAAGAGGTCGTCCGTATGCGGACCTTCGATCGGCACGCCGAATCGCCGTGCCGTCTTGGCGGCGCCGCTGGCATGGTCGAGATGGCCATGGGTGAGAAGGACCTTCTCCAGTGTCAGACCCTGCGACTCGACCGCTTCGGCCAGGCGCTCGACCTCGCCGCCCGGATCCACCAGCGCCGCCCGCCTGGTGCGCGTACACCACACCAGGGAGCAATTCTGCTGGTAGGGCGTCACCGGGAAGATGGCGGCTTTCAGGGGCGGCTGATTCATCGAGGCTGCATACGGCCAAGCTGTAGTAGCGTCCACTCTGGATACTACGATGTGTAGGTGTGGTTAACCGCCCGGTGGCCAGGTCCCCGCGATCTTGCCTTGTTACCCTTCGGTAACCTCCTTCGGGTTTCGACCGCCCCAAATGCCACCAAATCGGCTGGTTTCCTTTGAATTCCTGGGGCCCGATCTGCTAGGGTGAGGCTGAAATTGGGGATGAATGTGAGCCCGGTTGCCATAAAGGGTCGACCGATCCGCGCGCTGTGCGTCGCGGGGCTGGTGGCGTTTGCGGCGAGCCCTGCATTTGCGGGCGGCTCGAACGCGCCCGCGCCTCTGGACCTCAGTTCCTATGCGACGGCTGCGGATTTCGACGCCATCGCGCCGCATGCACGGCTCGCCGGCACCTTCGACCTCGGCACCGTGAGCATGAACGGCTTCGCCGCGCAAAGCAGCGACGTCTCGTACCCGCCGGTGTCGCTGATCGACGGCGTGACGTTGGAGTTCGGCGCCGGCACGGACTTCGCCAGCCGCTTCACCGCGTTGAACCCGATAGATACCCGCACATTCGACGATCTGTTCCTCGGTTCCTCGGCGTTGCGCGGTTCCTATGCCGGTCTCGCCGGCGGCGGCACCTATATCGATACCGATATCGAACTGGACCCGGGCCTGCATCTGTCTCTGGGCGGGCAGTCGCTGCCTGAGGGCCTGGGCGCGGACTTCTCGCCGGAGCGTTCGGTGGCAGCGCTGGGCGGCATCGGCCTTGCGGAAGATCGGCGCGAGGCGAACTCCCTTCTGGCGGGCGTGCGGTGGGACGTCGCGCCATGGGGCGGCATCGGAGTGACCGCTTCGCAGACGAGCGAACAGGGCGGCGTTCTGGGCGAATTCGATCCCTCCGTGCGGGCTGCTGACACATCGTCGGTGGGCATTTCGGCGCGCCTGCAGCTTGGCGGCGGTTGGATGACGACCGCGTCCTTCGCGCAGGCGATCACCAAACTCGATTTGAAGCCCGGTTTCGCCAATGCCTCGGACGATTGGCGCTCGCGCTCTTACGGGATCGCCGTCGCCAAGCGCGGTCTTTTCGGCAACGACGCGATGGGCGTGGCGGTCTCGCATCCGGCACCCGGCATGGGCGGCACGGGCTTCGATCTGGTCTCCGGCATCGGCGCGCGCGCGCAACCGTTGCCCGAGGGCCTGCTGCTGGACGGACAATCGTCGGAGACGGATTTCGAAGTCGGCTATCTCACCACCTTCCTCGACGGCTCGGTGGCGCTGCAGACCAACGCCTCCTACCAGATGAACTTCGCCGGCCAGAGCGGCAACAACGCCGTCTCGTTCCTGAGCCGCGCGAAGATCAAGTTCTGAAGCCGTTGCCCGCAGCGACGGGCTTGGCTACAACCCGCACCCCTTGATCCAGCAGCCATGCTGCGAAGGAAAGTCCCATGGCCGGGCCGCAGTACGTCTATGTGATGAAAGGTCTGTCGAAGACCTATCCCGGCGGCAAGCAGGTGCTGAAGGACATCTGGCTGTCCTTCTATCCGGGCGCCAAGATCGGCATCGTCGGCGTCAACGGCTCGGGCAAGTCGACCTTGATGCGCATCATGGCCGGCCAGGACAAGGAGTTCACCGGCGAGGCCTGGGCGGCGGACGGAATCCGCACCGGCTATCTGCCGCAGGAGCCGCAGCTCGATCCCGAAAAGAACGTGCGCGACAACGTGATGGAAGGCGTCGCGGCGAAGAAGGCGCTGGTCGACCGCTTCAACGAGATCGCCGCCAACTATTCCGACGAGACCGCCGACGAGATGGCGAAGCTCCAGGACGAGATCGAGGCGCAAGGCCTGTGGGACCTCGACAGCCAGGTCGACCAGGCGATGGACGCGCTACGCTGTCCGGAGGGCGATGCGGAGGTTGCGACATTGTCGGGCGGCGAGAAGCGCCGCGTCGCGCTGTGCCGGCTGCTGCTCGACGCGCCCGACATCCTGCTGCTCGACGAACCGACGAACCATCTCGATGCGGAATCCGTGCAGTGGCTCGAACAGACCCTGCGCGAATACAAGGGCTGCATCATCCTCGTCACCCACGACCGTTATTTCCTGGACAATGTCACCCGCTGGATTCTGGAGCTCGATCGCGGCCGAGGCATCCCGCATGAGGGCAACTATTCCTCGTTCCTGGGCGTGCAGGAGAAGCGTCTGCGCCAGGAGGGCCAGGAAGCGGCCGCGCGCGAGCGCGAGCTCGCCCGCGAGCGCGAATGGATCGCGTCCAGTCCGCGCGCGCGCCAAGCCAAGTCCAAGGCCCGCATCAACGCCTATGACGAGCTGCTGGCGAAGAGCCAGGAACAGCGCTCGGGCCCGGCGCAGATTCTCATCCCGATCGCCGAGCGTCTGGGCTCCGTCGTGGTCGAGGCTGAAGGAATGTCCAAGGCGTTCGGCGACAGGCTGCTGTTCGAGGACGTGAATTTCAAGCTGCCGCCCGGCGGCATCGTCGGCGTGATCGGGCCGAACGGCGCGGGCAAGACCACCTTGTTCAAGCTCATCACCGGCCAGGAGAAGCCCGATTCCGGCGTGCTGCGCATCGGCGACACCGTGCAGATCGGCTATGTCGACCAGTCGCGTGACGCCCTCGATCCGGCCAAGACCGTCTGGCAGGAGATCTCGGGCGGCACCGACATCCTCGAATTCGGCAAGACCAAGATGAATTCCAGAGCCTATGTCGGCGCCTTCAATTTCAAGGGCGGCGACCAGCAGAAGAAGGTCGGCCAGCTTTCCGGCGGCGAGCGCAACCGCGTGCATCTGGCCAAATTGCTGCGCGGTGGCGCCAATCTCCTGTTGCTCGACGAGCCGACCAACGACCTCGACGTCGAGACCCTGCGCGCGCTCGAGCTCGCGCTCGAGGAGTTCGCCGGCTGCGCCATGATCATCAGCCATGACCGCTGGTTCCTCGACCGCATCGCGACGCACATGCTGGCCTTCGAGGGGGACAGCCATGTGGAATGGTTCGAGGGCAATTTTCAGGACTACGAGGAAGACAAGAAGCGCCGGCTCGGCATCGCCGCCGACCAGCCGCACCGCATCAAGTACAAGCGGTTCGCGCGCAATTGACCTTGCGCGGCCCGCGCGATCAGCGTTGCGCCGGCCCGCCGTTCCGGAGTTGGGTGGTGAGCTGATTGAGGTGCTGGATCAGCGCCGGGATGCTGCCGTTGTGCTGGCTTAAGAAGGCGCTGAACTGGTCGCGCTCCTCGATCGACAGCCACACGCCGGCGACCGAGACGTCGATCACCACCATCCGGTTGCCCTCATTGACGACGCGGAAGCCCACCGGCAAGGGCTGCTGATCCGACTTGGCCTCGGGATCGACCATCACCGTGGAGACGGTGAAATCGCCCGGCCCATTCTCCACCGACCCCGTGACCTTCAGCGTCTGACCGGAATATTTGGAGAGCCGCGACTGGTACACGGCGACCGCGTAATTGCGGAACGAGGTGTCGAACGCGGCCAGATCCTGGGGCGACGCCGTGCGCCGCGCATTGCCAAGGGTGAAGCGGCCGATGCGGCTGATGTCGGTCAACCCTTCGAGGAAGCTCTCGAAGCGGCTCGAGCGCTGCGGATTGTCCGAACCCAGGATTTGCAACCCCCTCTCGATGTTGGTGGAGACGAAAATCTCGGCCGGCGTGGCCGCCTGCGCGGCGGCGGGCAACATCAGCGCCAGGACGAAGACGAGCCGGCACGCCGGCGAAAGCGAAATGAGAGAACGCATTGTGGGTCGAAGCCTTTCGCGATCCGGCCCGATGCTTGCGGGCGGATATGGCAAGTTCATGGCAGCCGCGTCAAAGATCCGGGAGATCGGCCTTGGACGGCTTGCCGTTGTTTATCTCGTTCTCGCGATATTGGCGATACAGGCTGCGGGCCGAGGCGTAGGGATCGACGGAGCTGCGCTCGATGTCGTCCAGCGTCTCGATATTGCGGGCGCGCAGGTCGAGCAGCTCCATATAGGCTCGGCCGCCCTGCCACCAGATATGTTGCTTGAACGTCAGCCATGTCATGGGGTCGGCCAAAATGTCGCCAACGCGGCCCGCGGCATCGCGCGGCGAACTCGGCCCCAGCAGGGGAAGCATGACATAGGGATTGTTGCCGACGCCCCAGACCCCCAGCGTCTGACCGAAATCCTCCCGGTGTGCCGCAATCTGGAAATGCACGGCCGCAGGGTCGAAGATGCCGCCAAGACCCAGCGTGCTGTTGATGCTGAAGCGGGCGAAAGTCTGGGCGGCACGCTCGGCTTCGCCTTGAAGCACGTCATTGGCAAAGGTGACCGGCAGGTCGAGATTTTCCAGGACGTTGTGGATGCCGTCGCGGGCCGATTGCGGCACCGTGCGGTTGTAGAATCTGGCGGTGCGCTGCATGAACATCCGGTCCAGCGCGACATTGAAAGCGAAGACCTGACGATTCGAAGCCTCGAACGGATCGCCGGGATCCTGCGCGGGCTGGGACAGGTGCGAGCAGCCGCCTGCAACCAGCGCCAGGATTGCTAGAAAAAACCCCGTCCACCGCGGCATGACCGCCCCCGTAAGGCTTTATGCACGGCCCATTGTCGGGCTTCAATGCCATTGCATACTCATATAAAGATATGTTTATATGCTCTATGGAACAGCTCGTGGCGATGCTGAGGGCGGCCGGCGACACCACGCGCCTGCGGCTGCTTCTTCTGCTCCGGCAGGCGGAGCTGACGGTGAGCGAGCTGACCGAGATCGTCGGGCAGAGCCAGCCGCGCGTTTCGCGCCATCTCAAGCTGCTTTGCGACGCGGGATTGATCGACCGGTTCAAGGAAGGAAGCTGGGTCTTCTATCGCGGCGCCGATTCCGGCGCGGGCGCCGAACTGGGCCGCGCCATCATCCAGCATTCGCTGATCGACTCGCCGGTCCTTGCGGCCGATCTGCAGCGTCTGGGCCTGGTCAGAGAGACCCGCGCCGCCGAAGCGGCCGCGTATTTCAAGGCCAATGCCGGGGAGTGGGAGCGCATCCGCGCGCTGCATGCGCCGGAAAAGGATGTCGAGGCCGCCATCGCACGCCACATGGCGGCGCTGCCGATCGACAACCTGCTGGACGCGGGAACGGGAACGGGGCGCATGCTCGAACTGCTGGGCGCCAATGTGCGGCGCGCGGTCGGCCTGGACGTCAGCGCCGAAATGCTCGCCATCGCGCGCGACCGGCTGATGCGCGCCGGTCTTACGCAATGCCAGGTGCGCCTGGGCAATACCTATCGCCTGCCCTTCCCCGATGGCGGCACGCATGGCGGCTTCGATGCGGTGGTCTTCCACCAGGTGCTGCATTATCTCGACGACCCTTCTGCCGCCATCACCGAAGCGGCGCGCGTGATGCGCCAGGACGGACGCATCCTGATCGCGGATTTCGCGCCGCACGCGCTCGAATTCCTGCGCACGGATTTCGCCCATCGGCGCCTGGGCTTTTCGGACCGCGAGGTGCAGGGCTGGTTCGATGCGGCGGGATTGAAGAGCCTTGCGACCGAAACGATCGCGGGACACGGCGCGAAGGAAAAGCTGACCGTGAAGCTGTGGCTCGCGGCGCGGCCGCAGCTCAGCAGGGCGCAAGCGGCATGAGCCTCAAATCCGTCCTTTCCAGCGGGGTTCCGCGCGCGGTGTCGTTCGAGTTCTCGCCGCCCAAGACGGCCGAGGCCGAAGAGCTTCTCTGGCAGGCGATCCGCAAGCTCGAACCGCTGGCGCCGGCCTTCGTCTCGGTCACCTATGGCGCCGGCGGATCGACCCGCGAGCGCACGCATGCGACCGTCAAACGCATCGCCGAAGAAACCTCGCTGTCGCCCGCGGCGCATCTCACCTGCGTTTCCGCGCCGCGCGAAGAGATCGACGCCATCGCGCAATCCTATTGGGATGCGGGCGTGCGGCACATCGTGGCCCTGCGCGGCGACATGCCGAACATGCAGGGACGCTACGCCTCCCATTCCGAAGGCTATGGCTCGACGCCGGAGATGATCGCCGGGCTGAGACGCGTCGCGGCGTTCGAGATCAGCGTCTCCTGCTATCCCGAGCGTCATCCGGATTCGCCGTCCTTCGGCCACGACCTCGATCTGCTCAAGCGCAAGGTGGACGCCGGCGCCAGCCGCGCCATCGGCCAGTTCTGTTTCGACACGGACACGGTGACGCGTCTGCGCGACAATGCCTTCGCGGAAGGCATCCGCATTCCGATCATTCCCGGCCTGATGCCGACGACGAATTTCCAGGGCGTGATGCGCATGGCTTCGCGCTGCGGCGCCTGCGTGCCGCAATGGCTGTCGCAGCTCTATGACGGATTGGAGCAGAACCTGGAGAGCCGCCGGATCATCGCCGCCGCGGTGATGGCCGAACAGGTCGCCGAGCTGCGCAGCCGCGGCTTCGACCAGTTCCATTTCTATACCTTGAACCAGTCGGACCTGACGTTCGCCGCATGCCGGCTGCTCGGGATGACGAGCGCAGGTGCCGCATGAGCTTCGATCGCGCCGCGCGCATCCGCTGGCTGATGGAGGAAGCGAAGCACCGCGTCCTGCTGCTCGACGGCTCCTGGGGGGTCATGATCCAAGGCTACGGCCTCAGCGAGGCGGAATTCCGCGGCAGGCGCTTCGCCGCGCACGACAGCGAACTCAAGGGCGACAACGATCTGTTGACGCTGACGCGTCCCGACATCGTGCGCGAGATCGCCCATGCCTATGTCACCGCGGGCGCAGACATCATCGAGACCAACACCTTCACCGCGACCGAGACCTCGCAAGCCGATTACGGGCTCGCTTCGCTGGTCGGCGAGCTGAACCAGGAAGGGGCCCGGCTGGCGCGCCAGGTCTGCGACGAGGCATCGACGTCCTCGCGGCCGCGGCTGGTGGCCGGCGTGCTCGGGCCGGCGAACCGCACGGCGTCGATCTCGCCGGACGTCAACGATCCGGCCTATCGCAACATCACCTTCGACGATCTGCGGCGCACCTATTTCGAAGCGGCCTGCGGGCTCATCGGCGGCGGCTCCGACGTGCTGATGATCGAGACCGTGTTCGACACCTTGAACGCCAAGGCCGCGATCTTCGCCATCGAGGAAGCCTTCGAGGAATTGGGCGAACGGCTGCCGGTGTGGATTTCGGGCACCATCACCGATCTCTCCGGACGGACCTTGACCGGACAGACCGTCGAGGCCTTCTGGCATTCGATCCGCCACGCCCGCCCCTTTGCGGTGGGGCTGAATTGCGCGCTCGGCGCCAAGGAGCTTCGGCCCTATGCGGCGGAGCTCTCGCACGTCGCGGACACGTTGACCAGCGCCCATCCCAATGCCGGCCTGCCCAACGAATTCGGCGGCTATGACGACACGCCCGAGAGCATGGCCGAGCGCATGGGCGAGTTCGCGCGGGCGGGCCTCGTCAACATCATCGGCGGCTGCTGCGGCACCACGCCGGCCCATATCCGCGCCTTCGCCGAAGCCGTGAAAGGGGTTTCGCCGCGCGCCATCCCGGCGCGGCCGCGCCATATGCGTCTGTCCGGACTGGAGCCCTTCACGCTGACGCCGGAGACCAATTTCGTCAATGTCGGCGAGCGCACCAACATCACGGGCTCGGCCAAGTTCCGCAAGCTGATCGCAGCCGACGACTATGAGGCGGCGCTGGAGATCGCGCGCAGTCAGGTCGAGAACGGCGCCCAGATCGTCGACGTCAACATGGACGAGGGCCTGATCGATTCGGAAGCCGCGATGCGGCGCTTCCTCTGCATGATGGCGGGCGAGCCGGACATCGCGCGCGTCCCGCTGATGATCGACAGCTCGAAATGGAGCGTGATCGAGGCCGGCCTGAAATGCGTGCAGGGGAAGTGCATCGTCAACTCCATCTCGCTCAAGGAGGGCGAGGAGGAATTCCTCAAGCGCGCGCGCACCATCCTGCGCTATGGCGCGGCGGTGGTCGTGATGGCGTTCGACGAACAGGGCCAGGCCGACAGCCGCGAGCGCAAGATCGCGATCTGCCGGCGCGCCTACGACCTGCTGGTCGGCAAGGTCGGCTTCCCGCCGGAGGACATCGTCTTCGATCCCAACATCTTCGCGGTGGCAACCGGGATCGAGGAACACAACGGCTACGGCGTCGCATTCATCGAGGCGGCGCGGGAGATCCGTGCGCAGCTGCCCGGCATGCACATCTCCGGCGGCGTCTCCAATTTTTCCTTCTCCTTCCGCGGCAACGATACGGTGCGCGAGGCGATGCATTGCGTGTTCCTGTTCCACGCCATCAAGGCCGGCATGGACATGGGCATCGTCAACGCCGGGCAGCTGCCGGTCTATCAGGACATCCCCACGCCTTTGCGCGAGGCGATCGAGGACGTGCTGTTCGACCGCCGGCCGGATGCGACGGAGCGGTTGCTCGTCTTGGCGCAGGATTACAAAGGAAAGCAGGCCGTGGCGACGGAAGACGCCGCATGGCGCTCCTGGCCGGTCGAGAAGCGCCTCGAGCACGCGCTGGTCCAGGGCATCGATACCTTCGTTGTCGACGACACCGAAGAGGCGCGCGCGCGCGCTTCGCGGCCGCTCGATGTCATCGAGGGCCCGCTGATGCGCGGCATGAACGTGGTCGGCGACCTGTTCGGCGCAGGCAAGATGTTCCTGCCGCAGGTCGTCAAATCGGCGCGCGTAATGAAGAAGGCCGTCGCCTATCTCTTCCCCTTCATGGAAGCCGAACAGGCCGCCGGCGGGACCAGAGAACCGGTCGGGCGCATCGTCATGGCCACGGTCAAGGGCGACGTGCACGACATCGGTAAGAACATCGTCGGCGTCGTGCTCCAGTGCAACAATTACGAGGTCGTCGACCTTGGTGTGATGGTCCCGGCGGCGAAGATCCTGGAGACGGCGCAGAAGGAGAACGCGGACATCATCGGGCTTTCCGGCCTCATTACCCCTTCGCTCGACGAGATGTGCCAGGTCGCCGCCGAGATGGAGCGACAGGGCTTCGACCTGCCGCTCTTGATCGGCGGAGCGACGACGAGCCGCGTGCACACCGCGGTCAAAATTCATCCGAACTATCGGCGCGGGCAGGCGGTGTATGTCACCGATGCAAGCCGCGCCGTCGGCGTCGCCGCCAACTTAATGTCACGCGAGGCGCGGCCGGCTTATCTCGCCGACGTACGCCAGGAATACGCCCGCATTGCTGCGGCGCACGCGCGCGGAGAAGCGACCAAGCAGCGGCTTTCGCTGCAAGACGCGCGCGCGAACGCACTCAAGCTCAACTGGTCTGGCAACTATGTTCCGCCGCGGCCGAGCTTCCTCGGATTGCGCATGCTCGCGGACTACCCGCTCGCCGAGCTTCGCGACTATATCGATTGGTCGCCGTTCTTCGCGACTTGGGAGCTCGTCGGCAAATTTCCCGCCATCCTCGACGACGCCAAATACGGACCTGCCGCGCGGAGCTTATTCGAGGACGCCCAGGCGATGCTCGATCGCGTCGCTGACGAAGGATGGCTCTCCGCCAGCGCGGTATTCGGCTTTTGGCCGGCCAATTCCGAGGGCGATGATATTCTGGTCTACGGCGAGGAGGCGCGCACGAAACCGCTCGCCGTGCTGCACACGCT
>JAFARO010000013.1 GCA_019245415.1 Alphaproteobacteria bacterium
CCCGATCTCGATCCGGCCTATGTCTTCGATCCGGACACGACGCTGGCGATCGCGGCGGGCTTCGCGAAGAACCGCCGGGTGATGATCCAGGGCTATCACGGCACTGGCAAGTCGACCCATATCGAGCAGGTCGCGGCGCGGCTCAACTGGCCGACGATCCGGATCAACCTCGATGCCCATATCAGCCGCATCGACCTGGTCGGGCGCGACGCGATCGTGCTTCGCGAGGGCCAGCAGGTCACCGAGTTCCGCGAAGGGCTGCTGCCCTGGGCGCTGCAGACGCCGACGGCGCTCGTCTTCGACGAATATGATGCCGGCCGGCCGGACGTGATGTTCGTCATCCAGCGCGTGCTGGAAGTCGAAGGCCGGCTGACGCTGCTCGACCAGAACCGGGTGATCCACCCGAACGCCTCGTTCCGGCTGTTCTCGACCACCAACACCATCGGCCTGGGCGACACCACCGGTCTGTATCACGGCACCCAGCAGATCAACCAGGGCCAGATGGACCGCTGGAACATCGTCGCCACGCTCAACTACCTGCCGCACGACGCCGAGGTCGAGATCGTCGTGGCCAAGGTGCCGTCCTACGCCACGGCCGAGAAGAAGAAGCAGATCGCGGCGATGGTGCGCGTCGCCGACATGACGCGCAACGCCTTCATCAACGGCGATCTCTCCACCGTGATGAGCCCGCGCACGGTGATCACCTGGGCGGAGAACGCCGACATCTACAACGACGTCGGCTTTGCCTTCCGGCTGACCTTCCTCAACAAATGCGACGAACTCGAACGCGCCTCCGTCGCGGAGTTCTACCAGCGCGCCTTCGGCGAGGAGCTTCCGGAAAGCGCCGCCAAGGTGCTGGTCGCATGAGAGCCAACCTCCGCTTCACCTCCCCCTTGCGGGAAGGTCGACGTGCGACGCACGTCGGGTGGGGGGTCGACGTTGAATATAGTATCCCCACCCGTAGCGCTTCGCATCCCGACCTTCCCGCAAGGGGGAGGTAAAGAGGATGACCAAAGCCGAGAACCCTTCCGAACCCTTCAAGCGCGCCGTCGCGGTCGCGGTGCGCTCGATCGCCGGCGAGCCGGAGCTGGAGGTCAATTTCTCGGCCGAGCCGCCGTCGCTGAAAGGGCTCAAGGCCAAGCTGCCGCTGCCGTCGCGCAATCTGCCGCCGGGCGAAGTCGCGGTGGTCCGCGGCGCGGGCGATGCCTATGCGCTGCGGCGCGCCTATCATCAGGATAAGCTGCACGACCAATACCGGCCGCAATCCGCCGAAGGGGCCGCGATGTTCGAGGCCGCAGAACAGGCGCGGGTCGAGGCCATCGGTGCGCTGGCGATGAAGGGCGTCGCAAAGAATCTCGCTGCCGGTCTGGAGCAGCGCTGCAATGCGCGCGGCCTCGCCAAGGCGCGGGTGCGCGCCGACGTGCCGATCGCGGAAGCCTTGGGCCTGATGGTGCGCGAGAAGCTGACCGGCGAAGCACCGCCCGAAAGTGCCAGAAACGCGGTGTCCCTGTGGCGCGAATGGATTGAGAGCCGCGCCGGCAAGGACCTCGACAAGCTCGGCCCCGCGCTGCGCGACCAGAAGGCGTTCGCCCGGCTGACGCGCACCATCCTGAAGGATCTGAATTTCGGCGACGACTCCGATCTCGACTCCGAGAGCGATGACAGCGGCGACGAGGCGGAGAACTCGGAGAACCAGAACAAGGATGCCGAAGAGGACGCCGACGCGCAGGGCGAAACCTCAGAAGCCGACCTGAAGGACGCCGAAGGCGAGGACGCCGAGGACGCCGATGCCGAGATGCGCGCCGAGCCGAGCGACGAGCTCGGCGATGCCGCCGAGCCGGACGACGCGATGAAGCCCTGGCGGCCCGAGCCGGCCTTCGCGCACCAGGACGAGTGGGGCTACAAGATCTATACCGAGCGCTTCGACGAGACGATCGAGGCGGAAGAACTCTGCGACGCGGAGGAGTTGACCCGGCTGCGCGCCTTCCTCGACCAGCAGCTCGCGGCGATGCAGGGCGTGGTGGCGCGTCTCGCCAACCGGCTTCAGCGGTTGCTGATGGCGCAGCAGAACCGCACCTGGGAATTCGACATCGAGGAAGGCCTGCTCGACACTTCGCGGCTGCCGCGCATCATCATCGACCCGATGTATCCGCTCTCGTTCAAGCGCGAAAAGGACATGACCTTCCGCGACACGGTGGTCAGCCTGCTGCTCGACAATTCCGGCTCGATGCGCGGACGGCCGATCATGGTGGCGGCGATGTGCGCCGACATCCTCGCGCGCACGCTCGAGCGCTGCGCGGTGAAGACCGAGATCCTCGGCTTCACCACGCGCGCCTGGAAGGGCGGGCAATCGCGGGAGAAGTGGATCGCGGACGGCAAGGCGCCGCATCCCGGCCGCCTCAACGACCTGCGCCATATCATCTACAAGGCGGCCGACGAGCCTTGGCGGCGCGCACGGCGCAATCTCGGCCTGATGATGCGCGAAGGACTGCTCAAGGAGAACATCGACGGGGAGGCCCTGATGTGGGCGCACAACCGCCTCGTGGCGCGGCCCGAACAGCGCCGCATCCTGATGGTGATCTCCGACGGCGCGCCGGTCGACGACTCCACACTTTCGGTGAACGCCGGCAACTATCTCGAGCGCCATCTGCGCCACGTGATCGAAGAGATCGAAGACAAGTCGAGCGTCGAACTCACGGCCATCGGCATCGGTCACGACGTCACGCGTTACTACCGCAAGGCCGTCACCATCGTCGATGCCGAGCAGCTTGGCGGCGCGATGACCGACCAGCTTATCAGCCTCTTCGCCGAGGAGCGCGACCACGGCCGCACCGGCACTCCCACGCGCCTCGCCCGCGTCCGCCACGAACGCCACCCCCATGCGGGGGCGCGGTAGCGCGCACCTCAGGCCATTCACCATGGCCGCTCTTGGTGGGTGACCCGTCCCCCGAACCCGGCATCGCGATTGGGAGGGTGCAGCGATAGGCGGCTAAACCGAAAATCGTTATCGTTTCGGTTCGCAGAAAGGTCGAATCGGGGCGGTGACATGAGCGATCGGGCGAGTCTCAGCAGGCGCAATTTCATCGCGACATCGGCGGCGCTCGGCGCGGGTCTCGCAGGCGGCGGCACGGCCGGCTATCTCCTTGGGCGGCACGAAGCCGAGGCCGCAGCGAAGGCGAGCGCGCGCGCCTGGGCCCAACTCGCCAAACTGGTTCGGGTGGTGCGGCCTTGGGACGACGGCTTCGAGCAGCTCATCCTGCCCAACAATCTGCGCTATGCCGGCATCGTGCCGCAGGGCGTGGCGCGGGTGCGCAACTCCGACGAGATCGCCAAGACGATCCATTGGTGCCGCGAACATCGCATGCCCCTCGTCACGCGCGGCGGCGGCCATTCCTATGCCGGCTTCTCCACCACGCGCGGTTTGATGATCGACACCACCTTGATGAGCGGCGCGCTGTTCGATGCCTCGACCGGGCGCGTCACGGTGCAGGGTGGCGTGCTGAACGGCCAGATCTACGACGTGCTTCGCGAGCATAACGTCGCCATCACCCACGGCCGCTGCCCGAGCGTGGGCGGCGCGGGCTTCCTGCTCGGCGGCGGCATCGGGTTCAACATGCGCGAGAATGGGCTGGGCTGCGACCAGCTGACAGCGAGCGCGATGGTGAAGGCGGACGGCAACAGGGTGACGATGAAGCCCGGCGACGATCTGTTCTGGGCGAGCCAGGGCGGTGGCGGCGGCAATTTCGGCGTCAGCACGTCTTTCACGCTGCAGACCTTCGCTGTCCCCGCGCTGATCACGGTGTTCAGGATCGTCTGGCGGAAACAGCCGGAGCGCATCGCCGCGGCGCTGGTCAAGGCGCTGGAGGCGGCACCAGCGAGCTTGGGCTCGCGTATCTCGTTGGGCGCGGTGACGCGGGCGCAGCAGGCCGCGGGACTGGATGTGACGGTCAACCTGCTTGGCCAGTTCAAGGGACCAGCGAAACAGCTCGAACAGATCCTGGCGCCGGTCAACGCCATCGCCAGGCCGGCGCCGGGCGACGAGACCATCAATGAGACCAGCTACTGGCAGGGTCAGGATTTCCTGCACGAAGACCAGCCGCCGATCTTCTATCAGGAGCGCTCCGCCTTCGTGAACCGCGCGCTCAGCGACCAAGCCTTGGCGCTCGGCATCCGCCATTTGCGCGAATGGCCGGGTACGGAAGAATATTGCGACTTGCGCTTCTTTCAGACCGGCGGCGCGATGAACGCCAAAGCCTCCACCGACACAGCCTTCGTCCATCGCAAGAGCCGGTGGCTGATGGTGGTTGGGCTGTATTGGGCCTGGGAGGACAACCGCAATCTGTTGCTGATGGCGCGCAATCACGCCTGGCAGGACGAATTCTATCGCGCGATGCTGCCCTTTGCCGGCGGCGGCGCCTATCAGAACTTTGCCGACCCCGGGCTCAAAGACTGGCGCAGCTCCTATTACGGCGGCAATTTCGACCGGCTGGCGCGGATCAAGCGCGCGGTCGATCCCGACAGCGTCTTCAGCTTCCCGCAGGCGGTTTGATTGCCGTTCCGCTCAATTTAGGGGTGGACCCCACAAGAGCGGCCCCGACGATTGTTAGATGCTGATCAATAGCCGCCGAAGCCGGGCAGCGGACGAATGATACCGCGCAGCGACCAGTAGGGGATCAGCGACAGGATAGCGAGCCCCGCGAGGAGCTCCATGTGCAACATCATGCGCTGGCTCCAATCTGTCTCGCCGGCATAGGCCGTGGGATAGAAGATCAGCGAGAACAGCACCACCGCCGAGATCATGCCCAGGAGAGGTGCGATCCACCAGCGCGGTCCGCGCGCGCCGTCGAACACGACGATGGAAATGAAGCTCGCGCCGAGAAAGGCGCCGGCGAATGCATAGGCTTGGCGCATCTGCGGCACCACCTTGAATGGGATCAATGCGCCGAGTTGCGGCACGGCAAACGTCACGAACGCGGCCGCGAGCGCCAGAGCGACCACCACCTGTGCGAACGCCATCGACGGGCCATAGCGGCGATTGGTCAGATGCACGCTCAGGAAGCATAGCGGCAACAAGAGATGTCCGACGGTGAGCCAGGAAGACTGACCACCTACGAAATCCGCGGCCGTGTCGAGATAGAGATAAACCCCCGCGAAGGCCAAGAGCAGCGTCGCCACCGGCAGAATCAGCCGAGCGACGGCCCTGAAAGCCTGCCCGATTCGGCTGCCGGTCTGATCGCGCCGCCCATATACCGCCTGCGCCGGCCACGACACATCGGCCGCGCTGCGCATCGATCCGCTGAAGTTTCCCGAGCCCAACCGCGAAACGACGGCGTCACGCCCGCCCGCGGGATCCCCATAGCCAAACGCACGCACGCTTTACCCCACCGCCCCGACGCCGGCCTGCGATTGCCCCATGGCCTGGCGCATAATGAAACACTACGCCAAAAGCGGTGCAGACGCCATGCCGGGCGCAAGGCAAAATGCGGTAAATTCTTCGTTAACTAAGCGGCAGAAGGTGCGCGTTTCTTGGCGATGGCCCGCTTGAGCCTCAGTGCGCGCGTGGAAAGCAGGCTGTCCTTCGCGTTCAGCAGGAAGCTGTCCAACCCACCCTGCCGATCCAAGGTGCGAAGCGCATTCATGGAGATGCGCAGCTTGTAGGAATTGCCCAGCGCTTCGCTGGCCAGGGACAGCACTTGTAGGTTCGGACGATAGACACGCTTGGTCTTGTTGTTGGCATGACTGACATTGTGCCCAACCAACAGGCCTTTTCCGGTCAATTCGCAGCGGCGCGACATGGCAATTCTCGTGGGGTATGCGTCAAAGGAGCGGCTCTCATAAGGACGGCAGGCCGTCCGGTCAAGCGGTCCCGCCCCCCCGGAACGCCGCGAGGAGCTTGCGGGCCGCGGCATGCGGCAGGGCCACGCCCGTGGCCACGTCGTCCTCGAGCACGGTGGCGCTCGCCGAAAGCGCCGAGTCCGAGAGGATCGCCTCACCGAGCAGCGCCTGGACCTCGCTCCAGAACCAGCGGCGTGCCTGGTCGGCGCGCAGGCTCGAGAGCCGTCCCTTTTCGGCGAGCGCGGCATGGATGCGCGTCATGGCCGACCAGGCCTCGACGATGCCCTTGCCTTCCAGCGCGGACACGGCCAATGCCACGGGCGGCAGATCGCGATATTTGGGCCGCATCAGATGCAACGCCGCGCTCAAATCGGCCGTCGCCCGGCGCGCCGCGGGGATCAGGTCGCCGTCGGACTTGGTCACCAGCACCAGATCGGCGAGCTCCATGACTCCGCGCTTGATGCCTTGGAGATCGTCGCCGCCGCCCGGCGCCGCGAGCAGGACGAAGACATCGGTCATGTCGGCGACGGCCGTTTCGGATTGACCGACGCCGACCGTTTCGACGATCACCACATCGAAGCCCGCCGCCTCCGCGAGCAGCAGGCATTCGCGTGTGCGCCGCGCGACGCCCCCTGCAGTTGCGCCCGCGGGGGACGGGCGGATGAAGGCGTGGGGCTCGCGCGCCAATCCCGCCATGCGCGTCTTGTCGCCGAGGATCGAGCCTCCGCCGCGGCGCGACGACGGATCGATCGCAAACACGGCGACGCGCTTGCCCTGCGCCGTCAAATGCAGGCCAAAGGCCTCGATGAAGGTCGATTTGCCGACCCCCGGCGCACCGGAAATGCCCAGCCGCATCGCGCTGCCGGTGCGGGGCAGCACGGCGGTCAACAGCGTCTCGGCCTCGGCGCGATCCTCGGCCCGGGTGGATTCGACGAGCGTGATGGCGCGGGCGAAGGCTCGACGATCGGTGAGCGCATTAACCCAAGTGCCACGATCCTGATGTTCGGTGGGTGCCATATTGGCACCATACTGGATCGCTTCTGTCGCGCCCACTATGGTCGCGCCGTCTCACGGAGTTCGCCATGACGCTTCGCGGTCTTCTGTATCTTGTCCTGCTCGCGCCCACCGCCGCGCTCGCCGCGGGCGGCGAGAGCGCCGACGCACCGTCGGGGCCTGCCTCCGAACTCAGCATGGCAATGACCCTCTATGCCGGCGGTGTGTCGCTCGGCAAGGTCGACATGGACGCGACGATCCGCGGCGATGCCTATCACGTCGTCTCCAACCTGCAGACTAGCGGCATCGTCAATGCCTTCTGGCAGGCGCAGATCCAGGCTATCTCCAACGGCCGCGTTGCCAGCGGCGGCCTCAAGCCGCAGCTCTACGATTCCTTCGACACCAATCACACGGGCAAGAAGCAGCAGGTCTCGCTCACCTACGAGAACGATGCGCCGCCGCGCCTCTATGCCAATCCGAAGTTCGCAAACACCGGCTATGACGTGAAGCCGGACCTCGAGAAAGATACCGTCGATCCGTTGAGCGCGGTGGTGCTGATCACTTCAGGCGCCGGCGCCAAGCCGGACAATCCCTGCGCGGTGACGGCGCCCGTGTTCGACGGCCGCCGGCGTTACAACATCGAAATGGAGAAGGTGGGCGACGCGGTCAAGAAGATGGACAACGGGCTCTACAGTGGCCACGTGACTGTATGCGAAATCCGCTATCGCCAGCTCGCCGGCTTCAAGCCCAAGCTGATCAAGGAAAACGAGAAATTCCCCAAGATCAACGCCTGGGTCGCGACGTTCCCGAGCGCCATCGCCGGACGCTCCTACGCGGTGCCGCTGCGGGTGTGGGCGGACACGCCCTACGGTGTCGTCGCCGCCGTCGCCACCTCCATCAAGATCGACGGCGAGAAGCCGAGGTAGCGCATCCCACTTCGACATGCGACTTTTCCTTGCCGTCGCGCTTTGCTAGAAAACCTTGTGACGCCGGTGGGCGGACGCTGGAGAAAACATGACATTGTCATCGCGTAAACTGGGCTTCGGCATAACTGCGGCTCTCGTGTTCGCGGCTTTTTCTTCAGTTCCGGCGGTGTCCTCGTCGCTCACCACGCTGCATGCGTTCTGCGCGAAGCACCAATGTGCAGACGGCGACAACACCAATGGCGAATCTCCGCTCGTGGAGGATTCGCTGGGCAATTTCTACGGAATGACGCCGTCGGGCGGAAAGCGCGGCGGAACAGTCTTCGAGCTGTCCCTCGATGCCGTCAAAGGACAATGGATTCTCACCACTCTCTATGGATTTCCCAAAGACAAGCATGGCGCGGAACCGGAAGGCCGTCTCATTGTCGGCCAAGACGGCTCGCTCTACGGCACGACCGCAAGCGGCGGAAAGCCGGGGGCAGAGGCTGGCGTGGTGTTCAGGCTGAAGCCGAATGCGGACCGCACCAATTGGCGGCCGGAGGTCCTCTATACTTTTTGTCCCGACGGAACGACGTGTCCCGATGGCGCCCGCCCGCTGACCGCGGGGTTGAGCTATGTCGGCGCCGAAAGCGGCATTGCCTATGACGGCTCCTCGCCGCTTTTTGGAACGACGATTCTGGGCGGCAAGAACAACAAAGGTGTCGTCTATGAACTCGATTTCGACCAAGCCGCGCACCAATGGAAGGAGACCGTTATTCACGATTTTTGCAACGTGACGAATGGCGCCGTCTGCGTGGATGGATCGGAGCCCGGTTATGGCGTGACGATCGATGCGGATGGCAACATCTTCGGGACGGCGCCGGAAGGCCCGAACAGCACCGGTATCATCTATGAAGTGTCCCCGCTCGGCGGCGGCAATTGGCAATATACGGTTCTCTACAATTTCTGCGGCGCGATTCCTTGCGCCGCGTTTCCCAAAGGCGGACTCATCCGAGACGCTCAAGGCAATTTCTTGGGCACTTCCGACGGCGGAAATCATGCGCACGGTGTGATCTTCAAGCTGATTCCGAACGGCAGCAACTCCCAACTCGTCGACCTGTACGATTTTTGCAGCCTCAGCAACTGCTCGGACGGCAAGGATCCGGAAGGCGGCCTCGCCATGGATTCGTCAGGCAATCTCTTTGGGACGACTCGCTACGGCGGAACGAATGATTCCGACCCGACGGGTCAGGGCGGCGGTACGGTTTTCGTTTTCGGCAACGGCACGCTGCAAACGCTCTACAATTTCTGCGGCGCGAAGAGTTGCAAGGACGGCAACTATCCGCTCGCCGGTGTCACGCTCGATGGGGACGGGAATATCTTCGGCACGACGCAGGCCGGCGGCGCCCATGCCGCGGGAACAGCGTTCGAACTGACGGCGAATCCCGGCAAGTTGACGGGCACACGAAGCCATCCCGCAGGATTCTAACCTGCCGCGCCGATGTTTCGTCGACGGACAATCTTCAGCACCTCGCGCGCCGCCTCGACGATGTTGGTGCCGGGGCCGAAGATGGCGGCGACTCCGGCGCCTTTGAGGAATTCGTAGTCCTGCGACGGGATGACGCCGCCGACGACGACGAGGATGTCTGAAGCGTCGCGCTTTTTCAGCGCGGCGATCAGTTCGGGCACCAACGTTTTGTGGCCCGCGGCCTGGCTCGAGACGCCGATCACGTGGACATCGGCATCGATGGCGTCCTGCGCCACTTCGTCCGGCGTTTGGAACAGCGGCCCGATATCGACATCGAAACCGAGATCGGCAAAGGCGGTGGCGATGATCTTGGCGCCGCGGTCGTGACCGTCCTGGCCCATCTTGGCGACGAGGATGCGCGGACGCCTGCCTTCCTCCTTCGCGAACGCTTCGACTTCGCCGCGGATCGCGGCGAACTCGTTGTCGCCCTCGTACTGTCCGCCATAGACGCCGCTGATGGCGCGGATCTGCGCGGCATGACGCCCAAACGCCGTCTCCATCGCGTCGGAGACTTCGCCCACCGTCGCGCGCGCCCGCGCCGCCTCCACCGCGAGTTCAAGCAGGTTGGCATCACCGCGAGCGCCTTGCGTCAGCGCGCCGAGCGCGGCCGCCACCTTCTTGGCGTCGCGCTTAGACTTCACCTCTTTCAGCCGCGCGATCTGTGTTTCCCGCACCGCGCGGTTGTCGATCTCGCGCACCTCGACCGCGTCTTTCCTCTCCGGCTCGAAGCGGTTGACGCCAACGATGACGTCTTCGCCCTTGTCGATTCGCGCCTGGCGCCGCGCCGCCGCTTCCTCGATCGCGAGCTTGGGGATTCCGGCCTCGACCGCCTTGGTCATGCCGCCCATCGCCTCGATCTCGTCAATCAGGTCTTGCGCGTGCACGCCGAGCGCATGGGTCAGGGCTTCCACATAGTACGAGCCCCCGAGCGGATCGACGACGCGGGTGACCTGGGTCTCATATTGGAGGATGAGCTGGGTGTTGCGCGCGACGCGGGCGGCGAACTCGCTTGGCAGTGCGATCGCCTCGTCGAACGAATTGGTGTGCAGCGACTGCGTGCCGCCCAATACCGCCGCCAGCGCCTCGTACGCCGTGCGCACGATGTTGTTGTAGGGGTCCTGTTCGGTCAACGAGACTCCCGAGGTCTGACAATGGGTGCGCAGCATGAGCGATTCTGGATTCTTGGCGCCGAAGCCGCCCATGATCTTCGACCACAGCAGCCGTGCGGCGCGAAGCTTCGCCACCTCGAAGAAGAAGTTCATACCAATGCCGAAGAAGAACGACAGCCGCGGCGCGAATTCGTCCACCGCCAGTCCGCGCGCCATCGCCGCGCGCACATATTCGATGCCGTCGGCCAAGGTATAGGCCAGTTCCTGCACGGCCGTCGCGCCGGCTTCGTGCATGTGGTAGCCGCTAATCGAGATCGAATTGAACTTGGGCATGCGCTTGGCGGTGTAGGCGATGATGTCGGCGACGATGCGCATCGAGGGCGCTGGCGGATAGATGTAGGTATTGCGCACCATGAACTCTTTGAGGATGTCGTTCTGGATGGTGCCGGAGAGCTTCTCCGGCGCAACGCCTTGCTCTTCCGCCGCGACGATGAAATCGGCCAGGACCGGGATCACCGCGCCGTTCATGGTCATCGACACGCTCATCTTGTCGAGCGGGATGCCGTTGAAGAGAATCTTCATGTCTTCGACGGAATCGATCGCCACCCCGGCCTTGCCGACGTCGCCGGCGACGCGGGGATGGTCGCTGTCATAGCCGCGGTGGGTCGCGAGATCGAAGGCGACGGAGAGGCCCATCTGCCCGCCCGCGAGATTCTTCCGGTAAAAGGCGTTGGACTCTTCCGCGGTCGAGAAGCCGGCATATTGCCGGATGGTCCAGGGCCGCCCGGCATACATCGTGGCGCGTACGCCGCGCAGATAGGGCGCCAGACCGGGAAGCGAACCCGCCTCGAGGCCTTCGAGATCAGCCGTCGTATAGAGCGGCTTGATCGCCAGCCCTTCGGGCGAAGCCCAGGTGAGAGCGTCGAGCGGGCGGCCCTTCAACTCCTTCGCCGCGAGGGCCGTCCATTCGCTGAGGCGATTGCGGGTGTCGGTCATCAGAGGCGCAGCTGTCCGGGCTCGGCGGCACTGGCGCCGCGGGCAGCGAATATCGCAGGTGCACCAAGCCGGTCAAAGCGCGTTCCTCTGATCGTCTGGGCGATCTCAACGCTGGTCGGCGGGAGCCATTTCCAGGGACATTTACATAGGTTGTAACGACAAATATTCTCTATCAAAGGTGACAAGCGGAAGGAATTTCTGTCAGTCTACGGATTATTCCGTGGATAACCCCTCCCGACTCCATTGCTGGCTCTTTACCCCAGATGTGGTGATCTCACGGCCTTGACAAACTCCTAATGGTATGAGAACAAAGCCCGATATCGATTCGGTTAGCGATTCGGACCGGCTTTGTTTCCGGGAAGTTCTAGCGCCCGTTCCGATGGCTTAAAATCGGGCCTGCGGGCCGGATTTCTTGGGCTTCCGTACCACCGCCGTTATCAGCTCGGGCATCCGCGAGGCGAGCCAGGCATGCGGGCGGCGCAATGCGGGGCCGATTTGGAGCGGCCCGACTTTCAAACGAACACCAAAGACGACAACGCCATCGAACGCTAGAGCTGGCCGACAACGATCAGGATCGTGGAAAACCTGGCGGTCGAGCGGTAAGCGCGTGGGGCAGCCTCAAGGCTCGCCGACCACAATCCTGACGACCCCAGAGTCGCAGCCGCCGGGAGTCACTTCATTGTAAGCGGCATATCCGTCCTCGGCCGCCCCGTCATAGCCGGAGGCGACACGGTCCGCACCGACGGGAGCTGCCGTCGCGCCGGGCGCAATGCGCAAGGGCCGTTCGGGGCCGCCGCCAGCGCCATAGCCATGCGCGACGCTGAAGAACACCGTGCGGTGGGTGCGATTGGTGATCGCGTAGGCCGGCGCGCACGACCCACGCAATTGCGGTCTATAGGCCAGACGTAAGGAGACCGGGCCTGAGGCATCGACAGGTACCGGCACGGGTCGGACTGCGACCGGCACGGCCGCTTCCCTCTCGCCGGGAACGACGGTGGCCACGGCGCCCGGCGGCGCGTCGACGACGACCTTTGTCGCCCCGGGTGCAGGGCCGCCGGCTGCGTCGGCCGGCACATAGCCGTCAGATTCATCGGCCGGTGCATAATCGTCCGGTTCATCGGCCGAGTCGTACCCGTCAGATGGATACCCCTCGGCCGGTGCGTAGCCGTCGGCAGGTGGATAGGGGTCGGCTGGCGCATAGGCCCCGGGCGGCGGGACGTCGTAGCCGTAGGGATCCGAACCCGCGACGCTCTGCGGATGGGCGAACCAGTGCGGCAGGCGCTCGAACAGCCCAGCAAAATGAGCGCCGATCGCGATGCCGGCACCCACGAGGAAGATCACGATCGCGCGCACGGCTTGCATCAATCCCCCCGCCGCCGCTTCACCATCCGCCGTAGCCGCCGTACCAGCCCCCGCGCCTCACGGTGCAATCGTCGCCGTCGCGGTCGCAGTCGTAGTGCCAGCCACCGCGGCCGTAGCCGCCGTAATATCGCGAGCGATAGTCGTCCCAGTCGTAGCGGCCGTAGCTCTCGCGCCGGTAGCCGTCGTCGTAATCGCCGTACCGGTACCCGTCATAGCCGTAACGCCGTCCGTAATACGGGTGGTAGTAGTCGCCATAGTAACGGTGACAGCGATCGCCGGAATAGTTGCAGACGATATGCGAACAGCCATCCCAGCCGCAGCGCGTCGCAACCGATTCTGCGCGCGCGGGCGAAACGAAAAACGCGGCGGCCGCAGCCGCCGCCAGCAGCGCGGTTTTCATCCCTAGTCCTCCCAATGATAGCCGTGGCGGCGATAGTACTCGCGGTAATCCCAGCAGTCGCGATAGGTCCGGTAACAGCGGTCGCCGTCGGAATCGCAGACCACGTGGCGATAGCCATAGCCGTAATGACCGTCGCCGTCGTAACGGTCGCGATAGTAGCCGCCGTGATACCCGTCGCCGTCATAGCCGCCATCAAAGTAGCTGCCGGCGCCATAGCCGTCGCCGTAATAGCCCCCGTAATAGCCGTCATCGCCGCGGTAACACTCGTAGCCGTAGCAGCCGTCATACCCGCCGGCCCTGGCCGGCAGCGACGCCAGCGCCGCGGCACCAAGCGCCGCCAGCACCAACGCGTGTCCGAGCCGCATCTTCATCGTACAACTCCTTGTCCCAGCGGAGCTTTTGAATCGAGGTTCCGGGAACCATTAACCTCGACAGCATCAAAACGGGCACGCTCTCGCGAAGTTCCTTCGGTCTCAAAACGGTGAAGTCGAGTAGCAAATGTGCGCCGGCGCGAAACGGCTTGCTTTGGCCGGACGGATCAAAGATTGGTGGAGGCATGGAACACCGCAATCGCCAGAGCCGGATCACCGCGGTTCTGGGCCCGACCAACACCGGCAAGACGCATTTCGCCATCGAGCGGATGCTGGCGCATCGCTCGGGTATGATCGGCCTGCCGCTGCGCCTGCTGGCGCGCGAGGTCTATGACAAGGTCGTTCGGCTCAAGGGCGAGCGCCAGACGGCGCTGATCACCGGCGAGGAGAAGATCGTTCCCGCCGACGCCAAGTACTTCGTTTGCACCGTGGAGGCGATGCCCCTGGATCTCGGCACCGCGTTCCTCGCCATCGACGAGATCCAGCTCTGCGCCGATCCCGAGCGCGGGCATGTGTTCACAGATCGGCTGCTGCACGCGCGCGGCGAGGAGGAGACCGTCTTTCTCGGCGCCGACACCATGCGCGGCATGATCCAGCGCTTCGTACCGCGGACCTATTTCCTGCAGCGCGCGCGCTTCTCCGACCTCGCCTATACCGGCCATAAGAAGCTGACCCGCCTGCCGCGGCGCTCGGCGATCGTCGGGTTCTCCGCGGAAGACGTCTACGGCATCGCCGAGCTGATTCGGCGCCAGCGCGGCGGTGCGGCCGTGGTGCTGGGAGCCCTCAGCCCGCGCACGCGCAACGCCCAGGTCGCGCTCTACCAGAATGGCGACGTGGATTTCCTGGTCGCGACCGACGCCATCGGCATGGGCCTGAACATGGATGTCGACCACGTCGCCTTCGCGGCGCTGGAGAAATTCGACGGCATCGGCATCCGTCCCCTGCGCCCCGAAGAAGCAGGCCAGATCGCCGGTCGCGCCGGCCGCCACATGAACGACGGCACCTTCGGTGTGACGGGTGATGCCGAGCCACTGGAGGAAGAGGTCGTCAGCCGCGTCGAAGGCCATCGATACGACCCGGTTCGGGTGCTTCAATGGCGCAATTCCGCGCTCGATTTCCGGTCGCTGGACGGCTTGATGGCGAGCCTCGACGAAGCCCCGCCCCTGCGCGGCCTGACACGGGCGCGGCCGGCGAGCGATCTGGTAGCGCTGCGCCATCTTTCGCTCATGGGTGACGTGCGCGACATGGCGCGCGCGCCAGCCGCGGTGAAGCGGCTGTGGGAGGTCTGCCAGATTCCCGACTTCCGCAAGCTCAACGACGAAGAGCATGCGCGTCTGGCGCACACGATCTACGGATTCCTGATGCGCGACCAAGGCGTGCTGCCCGATGACTGGCTGGCGCGCCAGATCGCGCGGCTCGACGTGGCTGAGGGTGACGTCGCGACTCTTTCCGGCCGGCTGGCGCAGATCCGCACTTGGACCTATGCGGCGCACCGCCCGGGCTGGACCTCCGACAGCTCCCATTGGCAGGAGCAGACCCGCGCCATCGAGGACCGGCTCTCAGACGCGTTACACGAACAGCTCACCCAGCGCTTCATCGACCGGCGCACCTCGGTCTTGATGAAACATTTGCGCGACGACGATCTCACCGGCATCGCGCTCGACGATTCCGGCGGCGTGCTGATCGGCGGCGAAGCAGTGGGCAAGCTCGAGGGCTTCCGCTTCTCGTCCGATCCGCGCGCGGAAGGCGTCCACGGCCGCACCTTGCGAGCCGCGGCGCTGCGCGGCCTGGCGAGCGAATTCATCGATCGTGCGCGCCGGCTGAACGAGGCGGACGATAAGGCGTTCAGCCTCAGCGAACATGGTCGCATCTGGTGGGACGGCGCCATCGTCGCGCGCCTGGTCGCAGGCGGCGCGCCCCTGTCGCCCGAGGTCGAACTCGTGGCGGATGAGCAGCTGAAGGGCGAATTGCGCGAGCGCGTGCAGCGCCGCCTGGATGCATGGACTGCCGCGCGCATCGCCCAGCGCCTGGAGCCGCTGCTGAAATTGCGCGCCGCGGCAGATGCCAGGGCCGGCACCCCGGAGGCGCTGCCCGGCTTCGCGCGCGGTGTTGCGCATCAGCTCTGTGAGAATTTCGGAATATTGGAACGCGAGAGCTTGGCGCAACCGGACAATGTCGGAGCGCTGATCCGCGCGCTCAAGGGGTTCGGTGTCTGGGTCGGGCGGCGCACGATCTATCTGCCCAGGATGCTCAGGCCCGAAAGTGCGTCGCTGCTGGGCCTGCTCCATGGCGTCTGGCAAAGGCTCCAACACATCCCGCCGCCGCCGGCGCCGGGGCTGACCTCCTTCGAGATTGACGATGGTGCCGCACCCAAGTTTCTTGCCGCGTGCGGTTTTCGCACCGTGGTTATGCGCGCGATCCGCGTCGACATGCTGGAGCGGCTGGAGGACACGCTGGAGACAGCCGTCGCTGAAGGCTTTACCGCGGAGGTGATGCTGCCCAAGCTCGTCTCGCTGCTGGGCTGTTCCAACGAGGAGCTGCAGGCGGTGCTCGCTGCACTGGGTTGGCGCGTGCTCGAAGTCGCCGACGGCGACAAAGCCCCTCGCATGGTGTGGCGCCGCGCGCCGGCGCGAGCCCGCAAGCGCGAACGCGAACGCAGGCCAGCGCCAACCAAACGCGGGGTGCCAAGCTCTGCTTCGCTCGAAGCACTCGCGGCCAAGTTCAAGGGTCGATGAGCGAGCGCATCCGCATCGACAAGTGGCTGTGGCACGCGCGGTTCTACAAGACGCGCGCGCTGGCGCAGGCCGCCGTGAGCGCCGGGCGCATCCGCCGAAACGAGGTGCGCATCGAGAAACCGGGCGCGGACGTCAAACCCGGCGACATTCTCACCCTGGCGCGAGGCGGCCAGATCGCCGTGGTGCGCATCCTGGCGTGCGGCCTCCGCCGCGGCCCGGCGAAAGAGGCGCAAGAACTCTACGAGGTGGTGGAGTAGCTTCATCCCCATGACCGAAACGTCATCGCCGGCCCTTTCGGCGCCCCGATAATCACGCCACTCGATTGTTGGCGGCCGCCAGTGCCATGAATGGCAATGGGAGATTTGCGCCTTCTCCCTGGCCCTCTTGCACCGCACAAAAGACCGTCCTAAGTCACGGCCTCGGGAGTGCCGCATGACCTACGTCGTCGTCGAAGCCTGCATCAAGTGCAAGTACCTGGACTGCGTCGAGGTCTGTCCGGTGGATTGCTTCTACGAGGGCGAGAACATGCTCGTCATCCACCCGGATGAGTGCATCGATTGCGGCGTCTGCGAGCCGGAATGCCCCGCCGAGGCGATCAAGGCCGACACCGAGCCAGGGCTGGAGAAGTGGCTGGAGCTCAACGCCGAATATGCCCGCAAATGGCCCAACATCACGATCAAGAAGGACGCCCCCCCTGATGGGAAGGCGTTCGAGGGCGTTGAGGATAAGTTCGCCAAGTATTTCAGTCCCAATCCCGGAAAAGGCTCGTGAAAATCGAATTTCACAACTAACATTTGTGTGAAATATAGGATCGGGACGGGAACTTCGGTCGAAATATAGTGGCCGCAGCGGACCTTACGTCGAAGAAATATCATCATTTCAACGGCTTGGTGATTCGGAGCTTCCCATCCTGTCGTTTATGTGCTATGCAGCGTGGGTTCAGGAATTGGTTTGAAAGGCGCTCCCCCAACCCGGATTGAACCTCGGTCCGGCACCGGCGCAGGATTCAACAGCAGCCGATTGCGGCAGGCCCCGGCAGGCCCGGTTTGGCGCGCGAATGGAAACGGAAATGACGGCAGCCAAGGCAGCACTCCCCACCGCTACTCTCACCAAGAAGATCCCAGCCACCCCTTCCCGGAAGCTCGAATTCAGGGCCAACGACCATGTGGTGTACCCCACCCACGGCGTCGGCCGGATCGTGCGCGTCGAGGAGCAGGAAGTCGCGGGCATGACGCTCGAACTCTTCGTCATCACCTTCGACAAAGACAAGATGACCTTGCGCGTCCCCGTGGCGAAGGCCAAGTCGGTCGGCATGCGCAAGCTGTCCTCGCCCGACATCGTCGCCAACGCCCTCAATACGCTCAAGGGCCGCGCCCGCATTAAGCGCACCATGTGGTCGCGCCGCGCGCAGGAATACGAAGCCAAGATCAACTCGGGCGACCTGGTATCCATCGCCGAAGTCGTGCGCGACCTGCATCGCGCCAGCGGCCAGCCCGAACAGTCCTACTCCGAGCGCCAGCTCTACGAAGCGGCTCTTGCCCGCATGGCGCGCGAAGTGGCGGTGGTCGAGAAGACTGACGAGCCGACCGCGGTCAAGCGCGTTGAGGGCATGCTGCTTAAGAAGGCCGCGTAAAGCGACCTGAAACGCACTGCGTGAAGGCCCGGGCGCCCGCTGCGGGCCTTTTCGTTTCTTAGGGCGCGCTCCACGCCAGACGATATTCCTGCGGCAGGTGCTCGCCCTTGTAGTCGATCGGGGCTTCCTGGCGCAGGCCGGGACGGAGCAGCATCTGGCGCACCATTTCGGGGATCATCGCCATACCGACATACTTGCCCAAACATTCGTGGCTCCCATAGCCGAAGGCAAAATGGTTGTACCAGTTGCGGCCGGGAATGAATTTTTCCGGCTCGTCATAGGCGCGTTCGTCGAACATCGCCGACTGCGTCAGGGTCAATACAAAGGTGCCCTTCGGCAGCGTCTGGGCGTAGTCCTTGCCCTTGCCGATGCGGTAGTCGCAGGAAAGCTCGCGGAACATATAGGGCGAGATCGGGACGTAGCGCAGCGCCTCCCAGACATAGCCGTCGAACGCATCGGTGTCCGCCGAGGCCGCCGCCTCCTGCGCCCCGGCGAGTGCGTCGGGGCGGCCGAGCAGGAACTGTATCGCCTGCGCGGTGGCCTGCGACGTGGTTTCCACCGTTCCGATCAGCAATCCACTGATGTTGATTCCGACGCGCTGGATGTCGAAGCCGATCTCCGGCGCGAAGGTGCTGCGCAGCATGCGCGAGACGATGTCGTCGTGCGCCGGCGGCGGCTTCTCGCCCATGAGCTTGCGGCCCAGCGCCACCGCGGGCGCGGCCAACTCCTCCACCTTCGCCAGCGGCAGCTTGCGTGCGATCAGGAGCGCGATGAACTTGGCCAGCGCCTCGTTCGCGGCCTCGTGCTTGGCGGAGATGGTCTTGCGCTCGTCGTCTGTACGCAGGTCGAAGGGCTGGTTGTAGAAATTGTCGACCTGGTTCCAGTAGGACCAGGTCATCAGGTCGTGGACGTCGCCGCCGTTGAGCCCGAAATAGTCCTGCACCAGGCGCGCCGGGACCATGCGGGTGTAGCCGCCGACGGCCTCGATCCTGCCCTCAGCCGCGTCCAGCAAGCCTGCCGCGATGTCGGCGACCATGGCGCGCACGCGCGGGATGTCGTCGCGGTTGAGCAGGCCCTGCATCAGCGATTTCTCGCGGTAATGCAGCGCGTCGTCGTCATGCGCCATCAGATAGATGCCGTCGGTCATCTTCGCCCAATAAAGATGGGCGGTGAAGATCTTGGGCATGTTGAGCGCTTCGATAATGTCGTCGTAGCGCGCCAGCAAGGTGCAGGCCGGCGTCACCAGCACCGGCCTTTTTTGGCGCAACTCCTTGAAGAAGGGCAGTGCCTCGGCCTCGTCATCGATCCAACCGCGCGCCAGCCGCCATTTGTCGGCGTCGGGTGTGGCGTCGTAGCGCTCCAGATAGGTCATGTCACAAGCTCTTCAAATATTCGACAAGGGCCCAGCGCTGAGGGTCGGTCAGCGCCTTCAACACCGTGCCGTCGGGAAGCGTGCGGTCGCGGGCTCCGTATTCGTGGCCGGCGTTGGAATTTCCGAGCTTCTCGGTGCGGAAGACGAAACAAGTGATCGCCGGCGGCTTGACGATGGGGCATGGATCGGCATCGCTCGCGCCTTGGACCTTGGTCGGCATGAATCCCACCTTGACCGGATCGAATTCGCGCGAACCGAGCGTGAAGGTCTTTGGCCGGTACTTCGAGTCTGCGGGATCGCCCGGCATTGGCGCGGCCGGCAGCAGCAGATCGTAGAGCGTGGGCACCGAGCCGTTGTGCAGATACGGTGCCGTCGCCCAGATGCCGTTCAGCGAGCGCCCCTTGTAGGACATCACAGAAGCGAACGGCGCCTGCGTCGTGTCAGGATGATAGTCGCCATTCTTCATCGAGCCCTGAATATCGTTGGTGCGCAGCGAGAAAATCACGTCGTAGAGCCATTCGAAGAAGCTCCGCAGCCACGACTTGCCGCCGCCGCCCGAGGTCGCCACTACGCCGCGCCCCGCCTTGGTGAGCAGTGCCGCGACTGGCGCCTTCTTGTCGAGCAGCAGCGAACCTGGCCCGACATCGACATAGGTGTTCCGCAGGATGCCGCTGTAGCCGACGTAATTCACGCTGTTAACCGCCATCTGCGGATCGGTGCCGATATTGGATTGCGCAGACATGTGCGCGACGACGCGGCGGCCGGCCGCGCTGCGGTCGATATTGGCGTGGCAGCCCTGGCAGTACCTTGCGAATATCGCTTCGCCGAGCCTCACCTTTTTTCCATCGAGACTGCCGAAATACTTCGCCGGCCATTTTGGCGACCACAACGTCGCCAATTTGTGCTCGATGAGACCGAGATTGTGGATATTGACCGAGGAGCTGAAATCGATCGGACTAGTGTTGAAGAGGCCCTGTCCGCTGAAATAGCCGGCCAGCGTCCAATGGTTGCTGCGCGACCAGTCCATCGTGCCGAAGACGCCGATCACCTCGCCGGTATTACGCCCGATCGGGCCGAGCCCCGAATTCGCGGCAATCCCGTTCCACTGCACATAGTCGTGCTGCGGGATGTCCCACAGAAAGGGGTAGCTGACCGGCGCGTTGGGGTGGATGAAGATGCGGTTGCGCAGATAGAAGAACTGTTTGGGATGCAGCAGCGCCAGCTTTTGGAACAGCTGATCGCGGTCGGCGCCATTGAGGATTTTCCCCTCGAAGGACTCGAGCAGTGCGTTGATGCCGGTGTTTTCGAGTTCGTCCGCGGTGATCTTGCCGTCGGCGACGGCCTCGTCCAGCGCCGAGCGGATATCGGGCACGTTGAGCACGTATTGCAGAACTTGGTTGTAGATGCGCCCGAATGCGTCAAGCCGCGCATAGCCGTAGGCGGTGTCGCTCTTGTTGACGATGCGATAGGTGAGCAGCCTGAGCGCGTAGATCGACAGATCGCGGTCGACGTCCTGTTCGTTCTTGTAGTGGCCGAGCGCCAGCACGTTTCTGACGAAGCGGTCGTGCACCGGTCCCGGCTTTTGTGCCAGCGAAAGATCGCGGCTCATGTCATTCAGGAATGCGTCCATGTCGGCCATGGCCGGCGCGCCGTCGATGCGGATGCCGGTACCGCGGTAGTTGATCTGCCCCGTATGGCAGGCCGCGCAGGTGAAGCCCATGAAGCTGCGGCCGTCATAGAAGTCTTTCACAAGGCCGATCGGCAGCGCATCGGGATTGTTGTAGGTCGCATGACGCGGCAGGTACCGGTAGCGGTTGTTCATGTTGGCGTCGGAGCGTATGCGCGAGCCGTCGGGCTGCTCCAGCACCAGGAAGAAATCGTAGGGAACAAGGTCCGAACCCTGCGCGACATTGTCGAACCACAGCGAGTCCTTCGGCGCCCAGTTCTGGCCGTCCTGACCCTGGTCGAGGTAGACGATGCCGTCCTTCTTGACGAAATCGCCGAACACATCGCCGGCAACCACAGCCGCGCCGCGGTCGGGCGCGTCGTCCCAAAAAGCGTAGATATCAGAAATCCAATAGCCGAGCGCGGTCAGGCCAATCAGCACGCCGACGACGACGGCGACCTGTATCAGCCAATGCCAGCCGCGCAACCCGCGCCAGCAGCGTCGGCAAAAATCCCTGATAGCAGCCATCCGCCCCTCCGACACTCTTCGACCACCCGGCGTTTACCATACAGCGCAAGGTAAAGTAGTGGAAGGGTCGCGGCGCCGTGCCCACGCGGATGCTGGTTGCAGGGTTTGTTGGAGCTTACTCCGCCGCGGCGCGGCTGGGGTCGACAGCGAGAGCCATGCGCTCCTCGGCAATGCGGTCGGCGATCTCGTTGGTGGGTTTATGCTCCGCCGCGGCGCGCCGGAAGATGGCGTCGAGCGTCGGCGCGATAGCAAGGACCCGGTGCTCGATCTCGGCGTCGTCCCAGCCATGGATCTGGCCTGCGACTCGGATGATCCCGCCGCCATTGATGACATAGTCGGGCGCGTAGAGGATGCCTCGCTCCATCAGCATCCGGCCGTGGGCATCGCGCGCGAGTTGGTTGTTGGCGCCGCCGGCGACGATCTTGGCCTTGATCGCGCCGACCGTCTCGTCGTTGACGACCGCGCCCAGCGCGTTGGGCGAGAACACGTCGCAGACACCGGTGGCGACCATGTCGGGCGAAGCCTCGCGGGCGCCAAAGGCCTCGACTGCGCGGCGCACCGCGTCGGCATTCACGTCGGCGACGATGAGCCTCGCCCCCTCCTCGTGCAGACGCTTGGCGAGACCCATGCCGACCTTGCCCAGACCCTGGATCGCCACCGTCACGCCTTTGGTGGTCTCGATGCCGAGCTTGTGCTTCACCGCCGCCTTCAGGCCGACGAAGACGCCGAGCGCTGTCAGCGGTCCGGAATCGCCGCCGGTCTTGCCGGGGATGTCGTAGCCCGCGACGTGCTTGGTGGCGCGCGCCAGAACCGGCATATCCTTCGGGCCCATACCGACATCCATCGCCGTGATGTAGCGTCCGCCCAGCGAGTCGACGGCGCGCCCATAGGCGAGCAGCCGCGCCTCGGTCTTGTCCCTGGCGGGGTCGCCGATGATCACCGCCTTACCGCCGCCCAGTCCCACATCGGCGATGGCGTTCTTGTAGCTCATGCCGCGCGACAGCCGCAGCACGTCGGTCAATGCATCGTCACTGCCGGCATAAGGATACATGCGCGTTCCGCCACAAGCCGGCCCCAGCGCCGTGGAATGGATCGCCACAATCGCCCTCAGTCCCGTGTGCCGATCGTCGAAGAACGCCACTTCCTCGTGATGGTCGAAATCCGGGAAATCGAAAACGCTCATAGGCCACCCTGCTCGCGAAGGAAGGGCCGAGAGTAGTCCGCCGCCGAAGAAATTGCCTTGCCAATTGCTGGAATTGAGAATTCGGAAACTGCGTTCTTTATCCTAGGACCGCAATTTCCTACGAACCCAGCGCCTTCAGGACTGCGCCTTCGGTCAGGATCTGCGGCAGCACTTGGGCGTCTGCGGCGCCGGGGGCGAAGTAGAGATAGAGAGGCACGCCGTCGCGGCCATGGGCTTCAAGGAGGCGCGTGATCTCGGGATCGCGGCGCGTCCAGTCGGCGATCAGGCAGGCGACGCGGTGCTTGGCAAAGGCCTTCGCCACCGCGCCACTGGCGAAGGCTACGCGTTCGTTGACCAGACAGGTGATGCACCATGCCGCGGTGGCATTGACGAACACCGCGCGGTGCTGGGCGCGAAGTTCCGCGAGCTTCGCTGCCGAATAGGGCTCGTGCGGGATGGCGCTTCTGTCAACGCGGGCGAGCGCCGGCGATGGTGCCGCGCGCGTCACCGCTGCAATCAATGCCAGCGCGGCGAGGAATGCTACAAGGCTCGCGAGCGCGCCGAAGCCGCGGCCGTGCGGACCGGCGCTGCGGCTCGCGCTCCAGATCCACACCGCGAGCGCGAACGCGGTCATCGCCGCCAGCACGAGCGCGACCCCGTCGGCACCGACTTCGTTCGCCAGCACCCAGACCAGCCAGACACTGGCACCATACATCGGGAAAGCCAGCGCCTGCTTGAAGCGCAGCATCCAGGCGCCCGGCCGTGGAAGCAGGTCGAGCAGGCGGGGCGAGAATCCCACCGCCATGAACGGTGCGGCGAAGCCGAGCCCCAACGCGAAGAACACCGCAAGCGCGATCGCCTCAGGCTGCGTGAAAGCGAAGCCGAGCGCCGCCGCCATGAACGGCGCGGTACAGGGGGCCGCGACCGCGACCGCGAGCATACCGGTGAAGAAGGCGCCGAGCGCTCCGCCCCGTCGCGTCAAGGGGTCACCCCCGCCGAAGCCAGGCAATTCGAACACGCCCGACAAGCTCAAGCCCACCGCGAATACGAGCAGCGCGAAGGCCCCCACCGCGACGGGTTCCTGAAGCTGGAAGCCCCAGCCCACCCCCGCCCCCCCGGCGCGCAACAGCACGACGGCTGCGCCGAAGCTCATGAAGCTCGCGATCGCGCCGACGCCGTAGGAGAGGCTTTCGACAGCCGCGTGCCGTCCACCGCCGCCATGGCTCGCGAGCGCGAGCGCTTTCATCGCCAGCACCGGCAGCACGCAGGGCATCAGGTTCAGGATCAACCCACCGATGAAAGCGAACAGCAGCGCCAGCGCCAGGCTCATGGACTCGGTTTGTGTGGAGGCGATAGCGGGCACGGCTCCGGCCGGCGCATGCACCTCGAGCGCCTGCTGCGAGCCGTCGGCCGAGGTGAGCTCGAGCACCCCGTCGAGCGCACCACCGGGAAAATTCTTCGCTTTCGCCAGCCGCAGCATCAGGCCGTTGTCCGCGAACGCCAGCGTCTGCGGCTTGCTGCCCTCGATGAGGTGGCCATTCGCGGGAAAGAACGCCACGTCGACCGGATGCGCCTCGGCCAGCGAGGGTGACTGCACGAAGAGATCGAGCGTATCGCGGGCGGCATAGCGCATCGGCCAAGGCGATTGCACTGGAAGCTTCGCGCGCGCCGCGGCAAAGGCGGGATCCGGCGGCAACAGACTGCCCCCGACATTCAGCGGTAGGGCGAGATTCCCATCCTCCGGCACGCAGACTTCCGCGCAGACCAGCCAGCTGGCATGTGCCTTTAGCGTCACCATTCCGGCGGACGCAGTCGCCGGCGCAGTTACATCGACGAGCAGCCAGGGTTTGCCTTCGTAGCCGTAATCCATCAGTGGGCCGACGGGGAGCGCCTTTGGTGCCGGCCATTGGATTGCACCCGCCCGCCAGCCTTGCGGCAGGCTCCAGTCGATCTGCGTCGGTGCGCCGGCATCGCCCGGATTGCGCCAATAGGTATGCCAGCCCGGCCGAGTCGCGAGCTCCAGCGCCACGGTCACCGTGCCGCCGGGCTTCACGGCGTCGCGCTCGGCGATCAGGCGCGCGTGCACCTTGGGCGCGGAGTCGATCTGCGCCGATACAGGCGCCGTCAATGCCGCAAGGAACAGGAGCGCCAGCCGCTTCATGCCAGTGCCTATAGCGCAGCGGCCGCGCCAAGTCGCGGCTTTGGCACAACGGCCTGCCGCGTCCGGGCCGACGATAGTGAGGGTTACAGGAGCTTCATGAGGATGCGACGCAAGCGCGGGCTGAAGCCAAGCACAAATCCCAACACGGTAAGCCCCAGCATCAGCAGCGGCGAGTTGGCGGAGAGCAGCAGATGCGCTTGGCGCCCAACCGTCTCACCCAGATCGGCGGCGCTGCGGTGGCGGGCGCGTTCCGCCGAGGGCACGGCCTTGCGCGCGATCAGCCGCGCAATCACGACCACGAGAACCGAAAGCACCAGCGCCGCGCCAGCAGTGGTGAGCGCGGCCAGCCAAGGGGCCATCAACTCCGTCATGCCGAGATAGAAAGCGATGACGAGAAAGACGAGCACCACGCAGCCGCCCATGATCGCGAGGGCAATCGCGGCGGAATTGATCGCCAGTCGCGCGAGCAGACGTTCCATCTGGGACGCTTAGCGGCGTCCGAAGATCAGGCCGAGAAGCAGGCCGATGGCAAACGCGACGCCGGCCGAAGCCAGCGGTTGTTCCTTGATTTTTTCCGCGAGTTGGTCGGCGTTGGACTGCGTCTCCGACCAGACATATTCGCCAGCGGCGCGGGCGCGGCTGGCGGCTTCGTTGCCGGCCTGGCGCGCGGTCTGCTCAAGGAGCTGGGCAATGCGCGTGAATTCGCCGCGCAATTGGCGGAACTCGCCGGTCAGCGAGTCGACGTTGGTCTGCGTCTGGGTGTCAGCCATGGTGTCCTCCGAGCGGGGCCCAGCCTGGGCCGGAACATGGTAAAAATCGGTTACGGGCGCGCTACCTGCTAGCGCTGACTGCGAGAGTCAAGCGGTAACGCGAAAGCCTTGGATTTGGCGGCAAAGCGGGCTGAAAAAGACCACGTTGCCTCGGGCGGGCTGTCCAGACGCGGGGCGGACTGTCGTTTCCGGCGAAGTCTTCTGTCTGCCACAATGACAACGAAGCTATGGCCGCGCCGCATTCGCGCCCCGGGCGATGTCGTTCTCGGGTTCGGCATTCAGCCCTGCCTGGGTCATCACCACGCGATAGACTGCGCCGTCGGCCAGCGGCATATAGGCGGCGGAGCCAAAGCGGCGCTGTTCGGTGTAGGATTGGCCGACCAGCCAGACGAGCCACGACTTCGGCACCCACTGGTCCACCAGGGGCTCGGGCCCGCGCAGGTCGCAGGCGGTGATCGTCCGGCCGTTGCCGCGCCCGGCGGTGTAGTACTTGTTGCCGATTTGATCGAGCGTGTAGGTCGTGTCGAGGCCGAGCACATTGGCCCAGGGTTTCCATTTCTGCACCCGCGCCGACAGCTCCCATTCGTCGCCCTGCAGGTCGCAGGCCAAGGTCTGGTCCGGCCCGTCGAGACGGTGGATAGTGACGCGATAGGTCTGCTGTGCCGGATCGAGGGTCTTGATGGTGACGTCGGCGACGTTGTTTTCGTGCGTCAGCCGCGCAAAGCTCTGGGTGTTGAGCGCGACGAGCGCGACACCGAGGCCCACCAGGGACAATGGCGTGCCGATGGCGAGATGGCCCACGCCGCGTCCACCATTGCCTCGACTGAAATGGCCGAAGCCGCGCAGCAGCAGCACGATCCCCAGTCCTGCCACGATCAACGGCAGGGCCACCCACTCCCATCCCAAGGTCAAGAACGACGCCATGGCAACTCCCCCGCACCAGCTTTAACTATCATAACGCAATTGGGCACGGTCCGGCAGCGTCCGTCCCGTTTGTGGTGAAAATGGGCCGGGAAAGCGGGGGATTTGGCGGGCTTTGCACGTCATCTCCAGCCCAAACCAAGTGTCATTCAGGACCGAGCGAAGCGAGGGGAAGGGAATCTAGCCCCTCTTTGCCTTGGATTCCCTTCCCTCGCGCGCAGTCGCGCGCTCGCCGCGAATGACACACACTAAGTTTCATTAGTGCGCCTCTCGTCGCTCACTTCGTCCCGCTCGGGCGGGGATGACAACGGAGTTGGGTGGAAGCACAGTGCATCCCTCGGCGCTCAGCAGCTAGCCGGAATGACAGAGGTATCGCCATGCCCCATCCCGAACCCATTCTCGAGCCAGAACAGCCGATCGTCGATCCGCACCATCATCTGTGGGACCGGCCGACCGCGATCCTGAAGAACCTGCCGCCGTCCGACCACGGCTTCATGGACATCATCCGCGATATCCCGCGCTATCTGCTCGATGAGTTGCTCGCCGATCTGAACAGCGGCCACAATGTCGTCGCGACGGTCTATATGGAATGCGGCGCGATGTACCGCGCCGACGGACCCGAGGCTCTGCGTTGCGTCGGCGAGACGGAGTTCGTCAACGGCGTCGCCGCGATGAGCGCGAGCGGCCTCTATGGCCCGGCGCGCGCCTGCGCCGGCATCGTCGGCCACGTCGATCTGCGCTATGAAGGCGTGGAAGACGTGTTGCGCTCGCACATCGCCGCGGGCCACGGTCGTTTCCGCGGCATCCGCCAGAGCTGTTCCTGGGATGCCGACCCGAACGTGCTCGGCCCTCTCCACGGCCGCGTGCCGGAAGGACTCTATCGCGACGCACAGTTCCGCCGCGGCTTTGCCTGCTTGGCCAAGCTTGGGCTTTCGTTCGACGCCTGGCTGCTCGAGCCGCAACTGCCCGACCTGATCGATCTGGCGCGCGCGTTTCCCGACACCACGATCGTCCTTGACCATGTCGGCACGCCGCTGGGCATCGGTGCTTATGCCGGCAGGCGCGAAGAACGCTTCGGCGTGTGGCGCGAAAACATCCGCTCATTGGCCAAATGCGAGAATGTGCATGTCAAGCTTGGCGGCTTGCCGATGCCGTTCGCCGGTTGGCGCAAGCGCATGGCCGAGAAGCTGCCGTCGTCTGAAACCCTGGCTCAGCAGTGGAAGCCCTATATCGACACCTGCATCGAAGCGTTCTCGCCCGCGCGTGGGATGTTCGAGAGCAACTTCCCCGTCGACCGCTTCGGCGCGGACTATGCTTCTCTGTGGAATGCGTTCAAGCGATTGGCGACTGGTTACTCTGCGTCCGAGAAAACCGCACTCTTCAGCGGCACCGCGAAGAAGGTGTATCGGCTCAATTTATAAGCGCGGTGTCATCCCCGGCGAGGCGCGCGACCGCGCGCCGAGGGAAGGGGACCCAGATGGTGACGGCACTAAACCCCTAGAATGACTCGCTCAGAGCGTCTTTAAGCCGAGCGCGCGTGACCACCTGGGTCGCCTTCCCCTCGCTCCACTTCGTTGCGCTCGGCCGGGGATGACAATGGAGGTTAAGGTCGGCTCCGCGACTCCACGGCTCCGCGTGAAATCCGTTTCTCCCTACCGCATTAGACCCGCCACGAATTCACCCACCCCGATGAGGCGCGAGCGGCGTGCGCGTTCGGCTTCGAGGATCGCTTTCACCTGGGAAAGCGCGCGGTCGATATCGCGGTTGACGATGACGTAATCGTATTCGGGCCAGTGGCTGATCTCGTCGCCCGCCTTGGCCATGCGTCGGGAGACACTTTCGTCGCTGTCCTGTGCGCGTTCCTTCAAGCGGCGCTCGAGTTCGGCGTGACTCGGAGGCAGGATGAAGATGCTGACCAGGTCCTCGCGCGCACGTTCCTTGAGCTGCTGGGTCCCCTGCCAGTCGATGTCGAACAGCACGTCGCGGCCGGCGGCCAGCGCATCCATCACCGGCGATCGCGGCGTGCCATAGCGATGGTCGAAGACGACGGCGTGCTCGAGAAAGGCGTCCTTCCTGATCCAGCTGTCGAACTCCTCGCGCGAAATGAAGTGATAGTCGCGGCCTTCCACTTCCGTCGCGCGCTTGGGCCGCGTCGTCGCCGACACCGACAAGGTGATGGCGGGATCGCTTTCGAGCAGCAGCCGCGACAGCGTTGTCTTGCCCGCGCCCGACGGCGACGAAAGCACGAGCATCAGCCCGCGGCGCTTGATCTCCGGGCTCATGCGCCTCGCCTATTCCACATTCTGCGCCTGCTCGCGGAAGCGGTCGATGGCGGCCTTGAGCGCGAGACCGACCTGGGTGAGCGCGATGTCGGCGGATTTGGAGCACAGCGTATTGGCTTCGCGGTTGAACTCCTGGGCCAGAAAATCGATCCGACGTCCCACCGCGTCGCCCGAGGCGAGCAGCGCGCGCGCCTCCTGCACATGCGCGACCAGCCGGTCGAGCTCTTCGCGCACATCGGCGCGCAGCGCCAGCAGCGCCGCCTCCTGCGCGAGGCGCTCTTCGGGCACTTTGTTGGTGCCGATGAGCTCGTCGAGCTGCGCTTTCAGCCGTTGGCGCATCTGCGGCAGCTGCTGCGCAGCGAGCAGGGAGGCCTCCCCCGTCAGTCGCTCGATCTCGTCGATCTCGGATTCCAGTAGAGCGCCGAGCTTGGCGCCTTCGTTCCTGCGGGCGCGAACGAGCGCGTCGAACGCGCCGGCGAGACTTTCGAGCAGGCCGGCATCGCGCGCGGCGCGGCCGACATCGTCGATCAGCGACGGATCGTCCTGCACGATCACGCCCTTGAGCGCCAGCAATCCATCGACTCGCGCCGGCGCCAAGCCGGTTTCGAGAGCGACCTCCTGGGCAATGCGCACCGCGGACGCCAGCGCGCCGGCATCAATGCGCATCGCGCGCGCGCCCTCGGTCATTTCCAGGGTCAGGGTCGCCTGGATCGAACCGCGGCGGAAACGCTCCGCCGCTAGCATGCGCGCAGCCGGTTCCACGCTGTCGAAGCCGGTGGGCATCCGCAGGCGCAGGTCGAGCGAGCGGCCGTTGACGCTCTTGACCTCCCAGCGCCAGCGCAGGCCCGCACCTGCGCCCTGCGCATCCGCGAACCCGGTCATGCTGACGAGCGTCATGGGCATCTCCTTAGCGGAGACAACTCTACTTGCGCAATTGGGCTCCGGAAAGCTGCGGCTTGCGTGCCTGTTCCACCTTGCGCCAGAGGGCGACGTTCCTGTTCTGCGCCTCCATGGTGGCGGAGAAGACATGCCCGCCCTGGCCATTGGCGACGAAATAGAGATCGTTGGAGGTGGCGGGATCGAGCACCGCGGCGAGCGAGTCCTTGCCCGGATTGCAGATCGGCGTCGGCGGCAAGCCGGCGATGAAATAGGTGTTGTGCGGGCTGGCCCGGGTGAGCTCGCTTTCGCGGATGCCGCGGCCCAACGGATAGCCGCGCGTCACGTCGTAGATGATGGTGGGGTCGGACTGGAGCTTCATGCCGAGTTTGAGCCGGTTGACGAACACCGCGGCGACGTGGCGGCGCTCTGCGGGGATAGCGGTCTCCTTCTCGACGATGGAGGCCAGCACGACGGCGTCGTTCGGCGTCTTGTAGGGCAGGCCGGGCGGGCGCTCGCGCCAGAGCTGTTCGAGCAGCGCGTCGCGGGCCTTCATCATCCGTCCCAGCATCTGCGCGCGCGTGGTCCCGCGCGTGAAGAGATAGGTCTCTGGCAGGAGGCTTCCTTCCGGTGGCGTCCAACCCGCGTCGCCGGTGAGCACGGGATCGTCCGCGACGATCTTGAAGATCATCTCGCTGGTCAGGCCCTCGGCGGCGGTGAGCTTGTACTGGATGGATTTGCCGCTGGAGAGGATGCCTTGCACGTCTGCCATGCTGACATGCGCGGGAAAGCCGTATTCGCCGGCCTTCAAGGTGCCCTGAAGTGTGCGCAGCCTGAGGCCGAGGCGGAACAGCGTCGCGCTCGACACCACGCCGCCGTCCTGAAGGTTCTGCGCGATGGTGCTGACGTGATCGCCGGGCGCCACCAGCACAACCTTGTACGAAGGCGACGGCCCCGGCTGCGCCCAGTTCCATTGCTCTGCGAACCACGCCGCGCCAGCGAGGAGAAGAAGGAAGACGAGGAAAGCAAAAAAACGCTTCACGAACTCCGCCCCATCACCAAACTCATTGTCATCCCCGGCCGAGCGTTGCGAACGCAACGCGAGGGGAAGGGGACCCAGGTGGTGGGACCGCTTCGCTTTGGAAGTCTAGCGCAAACTCGGTGAAAATCGAGATACGTCACGACCCGGGTCCCCTTCCCCGCGCTCCACTTCGTTTCGCTCGGCCTGGGATGACAATTTGTGCTTGAGATAACCACTTTCCCTCGCCCTCGCTGGGCCGGGATGACATGCGCGCTGGTATTTATCCCGCCTGCGTCATGATTAGGGCGGCGTTGGTGCCGCCGAAGCCGAAGGAGTTGGACATCGCGGTCCTGACCACGCGTTTGCGCGCAGCGTGCGGCACGAGGTCGAGCTTGGTCTCGACGTCGGGATTGTCGAGGTTGAGCGTCGGGGGCACAATCTGGTCACGCATCGCCAGCAGGCAGAAGATCGCCTCCACCGCGCCGGCTGCGCCGAGCAGATGACCGATCGACGACTTGGTCGACGACATCGACACCTTGGCTGCGGCATTGCCCATCACGCGTTCGACGGCCCCGAGCTCGATGCCGTCCGCCATGGTCGAAGTGCCGTGCGCATTGACGTAGTCGATATCCGACGGCGACAAGCCGGAGCGCTTGAGCGCCGCCTGCATGGCGCGAAACGCACCGTCGCCGTCTTCGGACGGAGCGGTGATGTGGAAAGCGTCGCCGGAGAGTCCGTAGCCTACCACTTCGCCGTAGATCTTCGCGCCGCGCCTCGTCGCGTGCTCCAGCTCTTCAAGGACCACCATGCCCGCCCCCTCGCCCATCACGAAGCCGTCGCGGTCCCTGTCATAGGGACGCGAGGCCTTTTCCGGCGTGTCGTTGTAGGCGGTGGAGAGCGCCCGGCAGGCGTTGAAGCCGGCGATTCCGATGCGACTGATCGCAGCTTCGGTGCCGCCGGCCAGCATCACATCGGCGTCGTCAAGCGCGATCAGGCGCGCCGCGTCGCCGATGGCGTGCGCGCCCGTGGCACAGGCGGTGACGACGGAATGGTTCGGGCCCTTGAAGCCGAACTCGATCGAAGCATAACCCGAAGCGAGATTGATCAGCCGTCCCGGGATGAAGAATGGCGAGACGCGTCTGGGGCCCTTCTCCTTGAGCAGCAACGCCGTTTCCGCGATGCCGTTCAAACCGCCGATGCCCGAGCCGATGAGCACGCCGCTGCGGCAGCGCTCCTCCTCGTTGGCGGGCACGAAGCCCGAATCCGCGACCGCCTGCTTGGCTGCCGCAAGTCCGAAGAGAATGAAGTCGTCGACGCGGCGCTGCTCCTTCGGATCCATCCATTGGTCCGGATTGAAGGTGCCGTTCGTGCCGTCGCCCCGCGGCACCTGGCAGGCGATCTTGGTCGCCAGATCCGCGGTTTCGAAACGCGTGATCGCGCTCGCGCCCGATCGCGCGGCGATCAGGCGCGACCATGTCTCTTCGACGCCGCAGGCAAGCGGCGTGACGAGCCCCAGTCCCGTGACGACGATTCGGCGCATCTAGGCGGGAATCGCAGGCTCAGGCTGCGGCTTGCTGCTTGTCGATGTATTTCACGGCATCGCCCACGGTCACGATCGACTCGGCGGCGTCGTCGGGAATTTCGATGCCGAATTCCTCTTCGAACGCCATCACCAGCTCGACCGTATCCAGGCTGTCGGCGCCCAGGTCTTCAATGAAAGAGGCGTTGTCGGTGACCTTCTCGGCATCGACATTGAGATGATCGACCACGATCTTCTTCACGCGCTCGGCAGTATCGCTCATGGATTCAGAGACCTCTCGTTGCTGTAGGGCCGCGGGTTTGACCTTTTCTTTCATCCCGCGGCAAGCCCCCGGCCTTTGACCCGGCCCGGGGATGGGAAGCGCCGCTTGGTAACATAACCGCCGCGGCGCCGCCATACAGGATGTAAGACTTTGATATTCTTAAGAAAACATCGCCATGCCGCCGTTCACATGCAAAGTCTGGCCGGTGACATAGGCCGCTTCCTCGCTCGCGACATAGACCACGGCGGCGGCGATTTCATGAGGCGTGCCGAATCGCCCGGCCGGGATGCGACCCATCTGATACGCCTTTTGTTCCTGGGTCAGCGCGTCCGTCATGGGGGTCGCCACGAAGCCCGGCGCCACGCAGTTCACGGTCACATTGCGCGAGCCGACCTCTTGGGCTAGCGACTTGGTCATGCCCATCAAGCCGGCTTTGGCCGCGGCATAGTTCGCCTGGCCGGGATTGCCCATCGTGCCCACCAGGGAGGTGATGGAGACGATTCGTCCCCAGCGTTTCTTCAGCATGCCGCGCAGCACCGCGCGCGAAAGACGGAACGCGGAACTCAGATTGACGGCGATCACCTGGTCCCATTCGTCATCTTTCATGCGCATGAAGAGATTGTCGCGCGTGATGCCGGCGTTGTTGACCAGGATATCGATGCTGCCGCCCAGCACACTTTCCGCGGTTTTGGGCAGGGCTTCGATCGAGGCGGGATCGGCGAGATTGCAGGTCGCGACATGGGCGCGAGCGCCGAGCGTGTTTTTCAAAGCCTCGAGCGCGTCGGCGCGGGTTCCCGACAGCACCACCGAAGCGCCCTGTCCATGGAGCGCGGCCGCAATGGCACCGCCGATGCCGCCCGAGGCGCCGGTGACGAGGGCATTCTTGCCGTTGAGATCGAACATCACAGCGTCCTCGCAAATGCTTCGATATCGGCGGGCGTGTCGAGCGTGACGGTCGCCAGTTCCTTGTCGATGCGCTTGACCATGCCGGTGAGCACCTTGCTGCCGCCGGCTTCAACCGTGGTCTCAATTCCGAACGACCGGAACGCGAGCACGCTCTCGCGCCAGCGCACGCGCGCGGTGATCTGTTCGACGAGCAGCGCGCGGATGGTGTCGGGTTCGCTGACCTGCGCCGCCGTGACGTTGGCCATGACGGGCACGGCGGGCGGGCCGACCGTCACCTTGGCAAGTTCCTCCGCCATGCGTGCCGCAGCGGGCTTCATCAACGGCGAGTGGAACGGCGCGGAGACATTCAGTGCCATGGCGCGCTTGATGCCGAGCGCCTTGGCGACGTCGGGGGCTTTGTCGATCGCAGCTTTGGAACCGGAGATCACCACCTGTCCAGGCGCATTGTCGTTGGCGACGACGCATACGCCGCCGGTCGCCGAGGCGCACTGCTTCGCCAGCTCCTCGGCTTGCGCGATCTCGGCGCCCAACAGTGCACTCATACCGCCCTCGCCCACGGGCACCGCCTCCTGCATCGCGCGACCGCGCGCCTTCAACAGCCGCGCCGCATCGGCCAGCGCAAAGGCGCCGGCAGCTGCGAGCGCACTATACTCGCCCAGCGAATGTCCAGCGACGAGACGCGCGTGTTGGCGGAGATCGAGCTTGGCCTCGCGCTCCAGCACGCGGATTATTGCAAGGCTCGCCGCCATTATGGCCGGCTGGGCATTCTCGGTGAGCACGAGCTCGGCTTCCGGGCCTTCCCACATCAGCTGCGAGAGATTCTGCTTCAGCGCCTCGTCGATTTCCTGGAACACTTCACGCGCGGGCGCAAAGGCCTCGGCCAGCGCCTTGCCCATGCCGACGGCCTGGCTACCTTGTCCGGGAAAGATGAATGCCCTGGTCATTGTGGCGGGAAAGAAACCACGGCGCCCGACCTGTCAAGCACGTGAAACCAGAGCGGGCAGTTTCGTGAGGGTCGCGTCGAAGGCCGGCATAGCGCTATCGTCCGTCTGGGCTGATTGGGGGCACTCATGAAATGGCTGTTGCGTATCGTGCTGGCATTGGTGGTGCTAGCGGCCCTGGCCGCCGCAGCGATCTATTTCACCGGCAATACGTTCTACGTCATCGCCCGGCTAGGCCAACCGCGGCACGGCTGGGACATGTCCTACAAGGCGCCAGCGCCCGACTACGTCGACGCGAGGAACTGGGCGGCGTTGCCGGGCGCGGCCGGCCTCACCGCACTGACGCCGCCAGGCGAGAAGCCGGCAAAGGTCGCGGCGGTCGACGTCTTCTTCATCCATCCGACCGGCTACATCTCGGGCGGCGACTGGAACTCGCCCATGGACCCGAACACGCGCACCGAGGAGAACACCAAATGGATGATGGCCAACCAGGCCAGCGTCTTCAACGGCTGCTGCGCGATTTACGCGCCGCGCTATCGCGAGACCAGCATCTACCGTTATTTCAATGCGCCGGAGGATGTCGCGGCCAAGGCGCGGGATTTGGCCTATGGAGACGTGGTGCGCGCGTTCGATTATTTCCTGCAGCACTATTCCAACGGCCGGCCGTTCATCGTCGCCAGCCATAGCCAGGGCACCGAGCACGGGTTCCGCCTGCTCAAGGAGCGCATCGACGGCACGCCGTTGGCATCGCGGTTAGTTGCAGCCTATCTCATCGGATTTCAGATCACCGACAAGGACGCGGCCGCCTTGAAGACGGTGCATGTCTGCGCCTCGGCCACCGACACGGGTTGCTTCGTGCATTGGGCGACATGGGGGGAAGGCGGCAAGCCGCAGTACCGCAGCAGCGACAAGCTCGTCTGCGTCAATCCGCTGTCGTGGCAGCGCGATGGTTCCACTGCGAGCAAAGCGATAAATCTCGGCGCCGAGCCGCTCACCGGGACGTTTGCGCTCAATTTTCTCGGTTCCGACAATCCGCAAGGAACAGTGTTCGGGCCGCTGGAGGCACCGCTGCCGCATTGGACCTGGGCGGCGTGCCGCGCCGGCCTGCTCACTGTCGCCGATCAATCGGGCGGCCCGTTTGCGCGCATGGATATGGGCGGCAAGAACTATCACGGCCTCGACTACGCGCTGTTCGCAACAAATATCCGCGCCAACGCGAAAGCGCGCGTGGAGGCCTATTTGAAGGATCAGCTCACAGATGGGACTGCGCCACCGAAGTGACATTACTTGCAGCCGGGGGCGTGTGGCCGTCCGCCTTGGGACCCTCTGGGCTTGGGTGTAGACTGTCTCGGACAGGCAACTGGGTATTGGGGGGATATCGATTATGAAAGCACGCTTGGTTCTTGGAACGCTTGCATGCATCGCTCTTGCATTTGCTGCCTCGGGCGATGCATCGGCGGGAAACGACAAAGGTGCCGGCAAACACGCTCACCATTCCTATCAAGGGGCGAAAAACAATCCCGGCCACAACGGCAGTGCGCCTACCGGCGGCAAGCCTTTGTGCAGGGACTGCGGAAAGCAACACCAGAAGGCTCACCCATAGGGACGAGTGAAGGAGGGCGCGGTTCTCTTGCCCTGACCGGGCCCTTCCCCTATAAGCCCGGCCTTCAATGGCGGCTGCGGTCGCGGGAGACCTTGGAAGAGGTCTATGCTGGAAGTCCGGCGTCCCAAGCGATCCAAGGTCCGGACGGGCATCCCGCCCAACGGATTCCGCAGCCAAAACAGGGAGTTATGGATGCCGCTTTACGAGCATCTCCTGATCGCGCGCCAGGACATCAGCGCCCAGCAGGTGGACGCACTCGCCACCCATCTCAAGACCATCGTCGAAGGCGAAGGCGGCAAGGTCGAGAAGCAGGAATATTGGGGTCTGCGCGGGCTGGCCTACCGCATCAAGAAGAATCGCAAGGGGCATTACGTGCTCCTCAACATCAACGCGCCGCCCAAGGCCATCGCCGAGCTCGAGCGCCAGAACAAGATCAATGAGGACGTGCTGCGCTATATCAGCGTCAAGGTCGATGCCTTCGAGCAGTCCGCGAGCAAGACCCGGCGCGACGACCGCGCCGAGTCCAAGCCCGAAACCGAGACCGCGGAGGCCGCCCAATGAGCCATGCAGGATCGCGCGACGGCGGCGAGAAGCGCCGCCCGTTCTTCCGCCGCAAGAAGACCTGTCCGTTCTCCGGCGCCAACGCACCCAAGATCGACTACAAGGACACCAAGCTGCTGCAGCGCTTCATCTCGGAGCGCGGCAAGATCGTGCCCAGCCGCATCACTGCGGTCTCCACCCGCAAGCAGCGTGAGCTCGCCGTCGCCATCAAGCGCGCGCGGTTCATGGCGCTGCTGCCCTACGTCGTCCGCTAGAGGGGAAGCGTCATGCAAGTGATCCTGCTCGAACGGGTCGAGAAGCTCGGCCAGATGGGCGACGAGGTGAAGGTCAAGGATGGCTTCGCGCGCAACTACCTGTTGCCGCAGAAGAAGGCGCTGCGCGCCAACAAGGCCAATCGCGAGTATTTCCAGACGCAGAAGGCCCAACTCGAGGCGCGCAATCTCGAGCGCAAGAGCGAGGCCGAGAAAATCGCCAAGAAACTCGACGGTCAGACTTTCGTCCTGCTGCGCCAGGCCGGCGACCGCGGCCAGCTCTACGGCTCGGTCAGTCCGCGCGACATCGCCGACGTCATCACCGTGGGCGGCTTTTCGGTCGCGCGGACCCAGGTGCCTCTCGACAAGCCGATCAAGGAGATCGGGCTGACGCCGATCAGCGTCGTGCTGCACCCCGAAGTGCGGGTGAAGGTGACGATCAACGTCGCGCGCACCGAGGACGAAGCCGAGCGCCAGGCCCGGGGCGAGAACGTCCTGGCCGAACAGACCGAAGCCGAGGAGGCGAAAGTCGCCGCCGAGGAGCTCTTCGAGGAAGGCGCGGGACCGAAGGAAGACGTCGAATCCGCCCAGGCCGAATAGCCCATTTCGACCGCGCCGCAATCCAAAGCCGCGTCTCGCTCCGGGACGCGGCTTTTTGGTGAGGGGATAACCGCCATGTCGCTCGAACAATTGTCCGAGATCGCCCAGATCGCCGGCTCCCTCGGCGTGGTTCTCTCTCTTGCCTTTGTCGGCCTGCAGGTGCGGCAGAACACCGCCGCGCTCCAGCGCAACGAGCACAATTCGACCATGGCGCAATGGACGGTGGTGCGCATGGCCATCGCCCAGCATCGCGACATCGCCGAACTGATGACGAGCGGTCTTCGCGGCGGCACGCTCGACGCTGCAGACCAGCTGCGGCTGGAGCAGATGCTGCAGGAATATGCCTGGGCTGCGTTCCACATCTGGGACCGGACACAGCGCGGCGTCTTTCCCAAAGGGACCTTCGAGGCGACAGCGGGAACTCTGTTGTGCGACGTGCTCAAAACCCCGCGCGGCAAGGCTTGGTGGTCCGGCGCCAAGAGCGTCGGCTTCATTCCCGAATATGCCGCCGATGTGGACGCGGTGCTGGCTGGGGGCGCCCGAAACCCGTTCAATCACGGCAGCGATCAGGATTGAACCTTTTCCATGTGCGACCAAGCGCCTTTACGTTGGAGTCACAACGACGACTGCGCGATCACTTTTTCTCGTCCGCGACAGCGGCCGGCAACCGCGGCCAGCTCTACGTCTCGGTCAGTCTAGTCAGGTTGAAACGTAGTCCTTCGGCTTGGCGCAAACGCCGATGCTTATTTCCCTCCCCCCACAAGGGGAAAGGGCATTTGCCGCAGGCGCATTCATTCGGGGTTCTTTGGTGACTTTTCATCCGCCTCGAACGCCGCGCGTTTCTTGAGGTCCTCGCCCCTGAGCGCGGCATAGGTCGCCGGATAATAGAAACGAAGCCTGACAAGCGCGTCGCGATAGCCGTGCCAAGCGTCGAGCCCTTGTTCCTGATGCAAGTCCGACAGCAGTGACGCTTCAAGATCTTTCGCCTCCAACCCGCCCCAGTCGGAGTTAATTCCGTCGGCGAGTTGCGGAGGCTCGACCACCACGAAGCCGGAGTAGGTTGCGTCATCCGCGCGCAGATCTTCGGCAACGCTCGCCGTGCTGAGCATGCCAATCCAAGGTGCGAAAACGGCGGCGGCCAAGGCCAAGCGTCGACGAAGAATATCATGCATGACAGTTTGCACCGGCGCGTTCCCGGTGCATTCTAGCGCCGGTTCGCGCGCAAAATGTGCCGAGGCGGCCGTTTGTTCAACCTTTGTTTGAAATATGCACCTTCTTCGCACCTGCAACATGGCCTATAGTGCAGCCGCTCCAAAGAGCGGGAGGCCCAATGTCCGCCGTCGTCAGCACCAAGCGCGTCACCGTGCCGGAGATCCGCGCGCACAAGAATGACAAGCCCGTCGTCTGCCTGACTTGCTACCACGCCCACACCGCGCGCCTGCTTGACGACCATGTCGACCTGATGCTGGTGGGTGACAGCCTGGGCATGGTGATGCACGGCATGGAGAACACGCTGGGCGTCACGCTGGAGATGATGATCGCCCACGGCAAGGCCGTGATGCGCGGGTCCAAGCACGCACTGGTCGTCGTCGACATGCCGTTCGGCTCTTACGAGGAATCGCCGCAGGTCGCGTTCCGCAATGCTGCGCGGGTGATCCAGGAGACCGGCTGCACCGCGGTGAAGATGGAAGGCGGCACGCGCATCGCCGAGACCGTGCGCTATCTCTCAGAGCGCGGCATCCCGGTGATGGGCCATATCGGCCTGACGCCGCAGATGATCCAGGTCATGGGCGGCTTCAAGACCCAGGGCCGCACCGAGGCGGAGTGGCCAGCAATCGAAGCCGACGCGCGCGCCATCGCGCAAGCCGGCGCCTTCGCAGTGGTGCTCGAAGGCATGGCCGAGCCGCTCGCCGCCAAGATCACGCGCGACATCGCCATCCCGACCATCGGCATCGGCGCCTCTGCGGAGTGCGACGGCCAGATCCTGGTGATGGAGGACATGCTCGGCCTCAATCCCCATCCGCCGAAATTCGTGCGACAATATGCGAGCCTGGGAGCCGACATCGAAGAGGCGGTGAAGGCGTATGCGAAAGACGTCCGCGCCCGCTCCTTCCCGGGCAAGGAAAACGTCTACAGCATGAAGAAGGCGGGGTAGGTCCGTTATTGCCTTAGGGAATGGGCACGCTTTCCCCCGCACTCACTCTCCATTTGCGTTGGCGGCGCTGTCCGGCTAATTATCCCGGCCTGTCAAAGGTTTGCGCGGGCTGGCCGCGGCCAAGACCGCTAGTTCAAGGACATTGACGTGACCGACATCTTCCGCGAAGTCGAGGAGGACGTTCGCCGCGAACGCTTCGAGAGGCTGTGGAAGCAGTATGGCGACTACATCTTCGCGGCTGTCGCCCTCATCGCCATCGCGGTCGCTGGCTACAAGCTTTGGACGCGCTACGATACTCAGCAGCGCGAGAACGCGTCGAAGACCTTCATGACCGCGCAGGATGCGGCCGAGTCCGGCAACGGCGCCGCGGCGGAGGCGATGTTCGGCAAGCTCGCCCAATCGGGGCCGAGCGGCTATGCTGCGGTGGCCAAGCTCGCGGAAGCCAACAGCCTGATGGTGGCCAACCGACGCAGCGACGCCGTCGCGCTCTACAAATCGATCGCCGAGAAGGATCGCTCGCCCATCGGCCAAGTCGCGCGCATGCGCGCCGCGTGGGCGATGGCCGACTTCGCCCCACGCGGCGAGATCGAGGGCTTGCTGGCGCCGCTCAATGTCGAGAGCAGCGCCTGGCGCTTCCTGGCGCGCGAGGTGCTCGCCTATAGCGACTATCGCAGCGGCGCATTGCAGCAGGCGCAGCGCGAATACGCCGCCCTCGCCAAGGAAACGGAAGCGCCGTCCGGCGTGCGCGAGCGCTCGGCCGCAATGGCGTCGTTCCTCAAGACCGGCGGCGAACGCAATTTCGGCACCGTGCCGCAACCCGCGCTGCCCACTCCGCTCCAGCAACCTCCGGGCCAGCCATGAAGATCAGCGTTTTGCGCATCGGGATGGTGCTGGCGGTCTGCGCCGTGGCCGCAGGCTGCGACACGCTGTCCTCGATCGGCGATCTGTTCGACACCACCACGCGCAAGTCCCAGCTCAAGGGCGAGCGCATTTCGGTGATGTCGCTGGACCAGTCGCTGCAGCCCGATCCGGCGCTCAAGGACACGCCGGTGGTTCTGCCCCCACCGTTCAAGAACGATGCCTGGGCGCAGCCGGGCGGATATCCATCGAATGCGCTCTATCACCTGGAAGCGTCCGGCCCGCTGCAGCAGATCTGGGTCCAGGACGCGGGCAAAGGCTCCGACAACGATTCACGGCTCACCGCGCCGCCCGTTGTGGCAGGCGGCATGATCTTCGTGCTGGATGCGAAGGCGCGCGTGTTCAGCTTCGACGCACGCAACGGGACCCCGCGCTGGCACGACGATCTCGCGCCTCCGAGCGGCTCGAGCCTGATGCACACGATCAGCCTCGGCATGATTGGTACCGACAGCTCGATCGATCCGAGCAAGGGCTTCGGCGGCGGAATCGCCTTCGACGGCGGCAGGGTGTTCGTCTCGACCGGTTTCGGCGACGTCTTCGCGCTCGATGCGGCGAGCGGGCGGCGTGCATGGAAGGTCAATCTCGGCGTTCCCATCGTCAACGCGCCGGTGGCGAGCGCAGGCCGCGTCTTCGTCTCGACCCAGGACAACCATTTCTTCGCGCTGGCGCAGAAGGACGGCCGCAAGCTGTGGGATCACACCGGCATCAGCACATCCGCCGGAATCCTCGAGAGCACCAGCGCCGCGGTCGCCGGCGAATACGTGATCGCGCCCTATACGTCGGGCGAGATCTACGCGCTGCGCATCCAGAACGGCCGTCCCGCCTGGAACGACATGCTGACCAGCTCCGGCGCAGTGACGGCGCTGTCCGAACTCGACGACATCGCCGGACGGCCGGTGGTCGACCGCGGCATCGTCTACGCCATCAGCCATTCCGGCGTCATGGCGGCAATTAACATGTCGACCGGCGACCGCACCTGGACACGCGACATCGGCGGCATCCAGACGCCGTGGGCCGCGGGCGATTTCGTCTATGTGCTCGATTCCGATCAGCAGGTTCTGTGCCTTACGCGCGCCGACGGACGGGTGAAGTGGATGCACCAGCTGCCGCGCTACCAGGATTTGAAGAACAAGGAAGACCCCATCGTCTGGGCCGGCCCGGTGCTGGTTTCGGACCGGCTTATCGTGGTCTCCTCGGCCGGCTACGCGGAGTCGATCTCGCCCTATACCGGCAGACTGATCGGACGGGTGGAAATCCCCGACGCCGCCTATATCGCGCCGGTAGTGGCGGACGACACGCTCTATCTGCTGACCAACGACGCGCAGCTGGTTGCCTTGCGTTAGGGCGGACAGGATTCGCCTTTCCTGCCGCCATTCGTTATTCGCTGGGCGCGCATGCCTAAACACCTCACAATTGCGGTTGTCGGCCGGCCCAATGTCGGCAAGTCGACCTTGTTCAACCGGCTCGCGGGCAAACGGCTGGCGCTGGTGCACGACACCCCAGGCGTGACGCGGGACCGCCGCGAGGCCGAGGTCGAGCTTGGGCACCTCGCGCTGAAGCTGATCGATACCGCGGGCTTCGAGGAGGGCAGCGAAGGCTCCTTGAGCGCGCGGATGACGGCACAGACATCGATCGCGATCGCCGATGCCGATGTCTGCCTCTTCGTCATCGATGCGCGCGACGGCGTCACCACCGGCGACGAGATCGTCGCGCAGACGCTGCGCCGCGGTGGCAAGCCGGTCATCCTCGTTGCGAACAAATGCGAGGGTCGTATCGCGCAGACCGCAGTGGCCGACGCCTATCGTCTGGGCTTCGGCGAAGCGCTGGCGATCTCGGCCGAGCACGATCTGGGCATTGCCGAGTTGGCCGATGCGCTGGTGCCGTTTGCGATCGAGGAAGAGGCGTCGACGGTCGAGGCCGAGGAAGGGAACCGCCCGTTGCGGCTCGCCATCGTAGGGCGCCCGAACGCGGGCAAGTCGAGCCTGTTCAACCGCATCCTGGGTGAAGAGCGTTCGCTCACCGGGCCGGAACCTGGTTTGACCCGCGATGCCATCGCAGCGCCCTGGCAAGCCGGCGGCCGCACGATCCTGCTGCACGACACCGCGGGGCTGCGCAAGCGCGCGCGCACGCATGGCCAGACGCTGGAACGGCTTTCGATCGCCAGCACGCTCGACGCCATCCGGTTCGCCGATTGCGTCATCGTCGTCGTCGATGCGACGGAGGCGTTCGAGAAGCAGGATCTGACGATCGCCGACTTGATCGAGCGCGAAGGCCGGGCCGCCGTCTTCGCGCTGAACAAATGGGATCTGGTCGATAACCGCGGCGGCGCCATCGGCAGGATGCGCGAGCGGTTCGATGAGCTGTTGCCGCAACTTTCGGGCGCGCCGCTGGTCGCAATCTCGGCCAGGACCGGCGAAGGATTGAGCCGTCTCCTGCCCGCGGTGCTCGAGGCGGAGGGCGCCTGGAACTCCCATATCTCGACCTCGGCCCTGAACCGGTTTCTCGCCGACGCGCTCGCCCGCCACGCGCCGCCGGCGGTCAAGGGACGGCGCGTGCGCATCCGCTACATGACGCAGCCCAAGGTGCGGCCGCCGACCTTCGCGCTATTCGGCAACCAGCTTCCGGAGCTGCCCGACGCCTATCTGCGCTATCTGACAAACGGGCTGCGTGAAACCTTCGGCCTCAAGGGCACGCCCATCCGGCTGCGGCTGCGCGGCGGTGACAATCCGTACGCGGATAAATGAGGGCGCGCGAGCCCTATTTCCGGAAGCTGACAAGCTCGCCGGTCTTGTCGCACGATGGCGACAAAAGCTCGACGATCAGCGGCGCCACCGCTTCGGGCGGCGCGAGCGTCTCGGGGTCTTCGCCAGGAAACGCCTTGGCGCGCATGCGCGTGCGCAAGGGGCCCGGGCTCAGGAGGTTGACCTTGATGTTGGTCGAGCCGCATTCCGCCGCATAGGTGAGCGCGAGCGATTCCAGCGCCGCCTTCGCCATCGCATAGCCGCCCCAGAACGGGATGTGGCTGCGCGCCGCGCCGGAGGTGACGAACAGCACGCGTGCCGCATCCGAACGCCGCAGCAACGGATCGAACGAGCGGATCAGGCGCCAATTTGCGGTGACGTTGACCTCGATCAGCTCCTGGAACGTCTTGGGATCGAGATGAGCGAGCGGCGTCACCACACCGAGCGAGCCCGCATTGCCAAGAAACGCATCGAGTCGTCCCCAACGCTCGAAGATCGTGGCTCCCAGCCGGTCGAGCGCGGGAAAATCACGCAGATCGAGCGGAACCAGCGTCACGTGGCCTCCGAGGCTGCGGATCTCGTCATCGACCTCTTCGAGCCCGCCCACGGTGCGCGCGACAAGGATGACATGCGCACCTGCCGCCGCGAGCGCCTTGGCCGCTTCCCGCCCGATGCCGCGTGAGGCGCCGGTAACGAGAGCGATCTTGTCGGCAAGTGGCCTTGTCATTATTGCTTCCTATGATCCCCGGCAAACAGGGGCCGAAAGGCGATCCAAGGAAAAAGGACCTCGTTACGCGACATCCGCCAGCAGCGAGAGTTGGCCGTCCTTGCGGCCGCCATGCTGGTCGGTCAGGCGGATGGGATACTCGCCTGAGAAGCAGGCGTCGCAGAACTGGGGCGCGGCGCTGTTGCGGTTGCGTCCGCCGGTGGCGCGGTAGAGACCGGCCAGCGAGACGAAGCGCAGGCTGTCGGCGCCGATGAAGCGGCGCATCTCCTCCTCGTCCATGTTGTGGGCGAGAAGCTCCTCCGTATACGGCGTATCCACGCCGTAGAAACAGCTATGCGTCGTCGGCGGGCTGGCGACTCGGAAATGGACTTCCGCGGCGCCGGCGTCGCGCACCATCTGCACGATCTTCTTCGACGTCGTGCCGCGCACGATGGAATCATCGATCAGCACGACGCGCTTGCCGTCGAGGATGGCGCGGTTGGGGTTGTGCTTGCGCTTGACGCCGAAATGGCGGATGCCGTCCGTCGGCTCGATGAAAGTGCGACCGACATAGTGGTTGCGGATGATGCCGAAATCGAACGGCAATCCGGATGCACCGGCATAGCCGAGCGCGGCGGGCACACCGGAATCCGGCACCGGCACGACAAGATCGGCCTTGGCTGGGGCCTCCCGTGCCAGTTCCTCGCCGATGCGCTTGCGCACCTCGTAGATATTGCGGCCCTCGACGATCGAATCCGGACGCGAGAAATAGACATATTCGAAGATGCAGAACCGCTGCGGCCGCCGGTTGAAGGGGAAATAGGAATTGAGCCCGTTCTTGTCGATGACGATGACCTCGCCCGGCTCGACGTCGCGCTCGAATTGCGCGCCGATGATGTCGAGCGCGCAGGTTTCCGAGGCCAGAATCCACGAACCGCCCAGCCGCCCCAGCACCAGCGGGCGCACGCCCCAGGGGTCGCGCGCGCCGATCAGCTTCTTGGGCGTCAGCGCCACCAGCGACCAGGCGCCCTCCACCTGCTTCAGCGCATCGACAAGCTTGTCAACCAGGCGGGGATAGGAGCTGCGCGCGGTGAGATGGATGATCACTTCTGTGTCGGAGGTCGACTGGAAGATCGCGCCCTGATGCACCAGTTCCTCGCGCAGCGACAAGGCGTTGGTCAGGTTGCCGTTGTGTGCGATGGCGATGCCGCCGCCGGAAAGATCGGCGAACATCGGCTGGATGTTGCGCGCGCCGGAACCGCCCGACGTGGAATAGCGGTTGTGGCCGATGGCGCAGGCGCCCTTGAGATTCTCAACGCGCGTGGCATTGCGGCCGCCGAAGATGTCGCCGACCAGTCCCGAATGGCGCTCACAGACGAACTGGCCGGCGTGGTAGGTCGCGATGCCGGAGGCCTCCTGGCCCCGGTGTTGCAGCGCGTGCAGGCCCAGCACCGTCAGCTTCGCCGCCTCGTCATTGCCGAAGATGCCGAACACCGCGCATTCCTCGCGGAACGCGTCGGGGGCATGGTCTTCGGGCAAGAAGCTCATGGATGGCCGTTCTGGCTGGTGTTGTCGATGAGCCTGTCTAGCTCGCTGCGATCCCTGGCGCCATAGGCTTTTTTGCGGTGCTTTTGCGGCACCGGTTTGGGCTGCGGCAGTGGCGTTTGCGGGCTTTGGGCGGATTGCGCCGCCGCGGTCGCGACAGCCGGACGCGGGGCCGTGAGCGGCTCGCTGTGCTGATCGGGCACGAGCGAGAGCAATGCCTGCGCAGAAACGCGGATCAGCGGCAAGGTCCTGGCATTGGCGATCCATCCGGGCTGGCTGCGCACCGGCACCATCGCGGTAAAGGCGATGTAGGCCAGTCCCACGATCGCCAGCCCGCGCACGATGCCGAACGCGGTCCCCAACGACCGGTCGAGCGTGCTGACCGGCGAATGCTTGACCTGTTCGGAGAAGCGGAAGCTCAGGAACGAAAGCGGCACCAGCACGATGACGAAGATCGCTGCATAACCGGCGAGCACGCCCAGGAACGGCGACGAGAACAGCCCGCGCACGAACGGCGCCAGCTTGGGCCCCAGGAACAGCGTCGCGAACGCCGCCGCGGCCCAGGCGAAGATCGACAACGTCTCCGATGCGAACCCGCGATAGGTGGCATAGAGCGCAGAAACCAAGACCACGATCACCACGATCGGATCGACATAGGTGATGCCCAGCATACTCATGACTTACCTCGCCCCTCCCATCGCCACACGCGGCGCAGCCGGCCGCTCCCCCGCCACCAGCGCCAGCAGACCGGCGATGTCGCGCACCGGCTCGAGCGCGATCCCCGCACCTTGCGCCTTGGTGCCCGCCGGCACGACGGCGCGCGTGAAACCCAGTTTCGCAGCCTCTTTCAGGCGCAATTCGCTTTGGCTTGCCGGTCGGATGTCGCCCGAAAGGCTGATCTCGCCGAAAAAGACGCTGTCCTTGGGCAGCGCGCATCCGTGGAACGACGACAGCAGCGCCGCGGCGGCTGCCAGATCCGCCGCCGGCTCGCCGATGCGCAGGCCGCCCGCGACGTTCAAATAGACATCGTGGCCGCTCATGCCCACGCCGCCGCGTGCGTCGAGCACCGCCAGGATCATCGCCAGCCTTCCCGTGTCCCAGCCCACGACCGCCCGGCGCGGCGTGCCGTAGCCGGAGGCTGCGACCAGCGCCTGCATCTCCATCAGCAGCGGTCGCGTGCCTTCGATGCCGGCGAACACCGCCGTGCCAGGCGAAAGCGAAGAACGATCGCCCAGGAACAGCGCCGAGGGATTGGCCACCTGCGCCAATCCCTGGCCGGTCATCTCGAAGACGCCGATTTCGTCGGTGGCCCCGAAGCGGTTCTTCACGGCGCGCAGGAGGCGGAAGTGATGGCCGCGCTCGCCCTCGAAATAGAGCACCGCGTCGACCAGATGCTCCACCGCTTTCGGGCCCGCGATCTGGCCGTCCTTGGTGACATGGCCGACGAGCATAATTGCGGCGCCGGTCGACTTGGCATAGCGCACCAGATCGAGCGAGGCGGTGCGCACCTGCGCGATGGTGCCCGGCGCCGCTTCGAGCGCCGAGGTCCAGATGGTTTGGATGGAGTCGATGGCGACGATGCCCGGCACCGGCCCATCATCGAGCGTGGTGAAGATGTCTTCGATGCAGGTGGCCGCGCCCAGCGCCACGGGCGCGTCGCCGAGCTCCATGCGCGCCGCGCGCAGGCGGACCTGCGCCATCGCCTCTTCGCCGGAAATGTAGACGGCGCGGCCGCCGCTTTTGGCGTAGGAGGCGAGCGCCTGTAGCACGAGAGTAGATTTGCCGACCCCGGGGTCGCCGCCGATCAGGATCGCCGAGCCCGGAACCAAGCCGCCGCCGCAGACGCGGTCGAACTCGTCGATGCCCAACACGCGCCGCGGCGGGTCTCCGTCGGCGGATTTCAGGTCCTCGAGCGCGAACGGACGGCCGCGCGCGCGGCGCCGGGACTGCCCCGAAAGCGGTGGTGCGCCTTCCTCGACGATGGTATTCCAGCCGCCGCAGGCCTCGCACCGCCCCGACCATTTGGAATGGACGGCCCCGCAGGATTGACAGGCGAATGACGCACCGACCCGAGCCATGATTCGATCATAGCACGGCTGTCAAGCGCGACCGACGCCCTACTCCGCCGCCAGGAGCTGCGGTTCGCCGCCTTCCATCGCCTGCAGCACGCGCGGATCCTCGGAAATCGGGATACCCGCCTCCTCGTATCTGGCGCGCACGCGCGGCGTGATCAGGCCGACCCGCGCGAGCGCCGGCAACATCAGGTCTTTCAACGAATGCACCTGGCCCGGTGGCAGTTCCTGCAGGATGCCGAGATCGGCGGCTTCCTTCAAGCCGTCGAAGAAATCCCTTGGATCGATGCCGGAGTTGGCCAGGACCTCGAGGAAGCCGGGATCGATCTTGCTCGCCAGCCCCGCCCCTTCGGTCAAGGTCGCCTGAACGATGATGTTGACGGCATTGAAGGCGAAATCGGCGAGTTCCTCGCGCTCGGCTTCCGGCATGTCGCGGATCACGGGCCCTAGATAGACATTGCCGAATGCGACATGGCGCGACTCGTCGCGCATCACATGGAAGGTGATCTGCTTGAGCAGCGGACAGGTCGTCGAATGGTACATGTTGCTGAAGGCGCCGAGCGCCAGGCCTTCGACGATCATGTTCATGCCGATCATCACCTTCTCGTAGCGATCGGACTGCAACGTCGCGTCGATGAGCTTCTTCAGCCAGGGCGACATTGGATAGACCATCGCGATCTTGTCGCAATAGCGCGCATAGACCTCGACATGGCGCGCCTCGTCCATCGTCTGCGTCGCGGCATAGAGCTTGGCCTGCGCATCAGGCACCGAATGGGTGACGCAAGCCGCGGTCATCAGCGCGCCCTGCTCGCCGTGCAGGAACTGCGAAAGCAGCTGGGCGGTCGAATGTGCGGTGAAGGTTTCCTGCTGCGAACGCGACAGCTTCTTGAAGAACGGCATCTGGTAGTAAAGGGAGGAGCGGTCGGCGATCAGCGGATTGGAGGGATCGACCTCGGTGTCCCACGGCAACAGCTCGTCCGAGTCCCACTGGTTGCGCTTGGCGCGGCGATAGAGCTCGGCGACCTTCTGCTCGCCCAGGGCGTAGGCGAAGCTCCACGCAATCTCCATCGGGCTGCGATAGAGATCGTCCGGCGTCATCGTCACCTGCCACGGCCCTTTGCGGACAGTATTGCCTCGATTTTGCTGAGTCTGCGCGGCCATCGATTCCTCTCCAGGATTGGACGGAGAGGAAAATGACACGTGCGTCAACATCAAAAATTGATGCGGGTCAAGAATCGATTGTGCACGGTCAACCGAAGCAGCCTATCGCCGCACTTCCATCTTGATCGGGCCTTCGGCGCGGCCATGGATGAATTGCTCCACGAAAGGGTTGCCGCTGTTGTCGATCGCCGCAGTCGGTCCCTGCCAGATGATCCTGCCCTGATAGAGCATGGCGATGCGGCTGGCGATCTTGCGCGCGCTGACCATGTCGTGGGTGATCGAGAGCGTGGTGGCGCCGACGTCGCGGACGGTCGTGACGATCAGGTCGTTGATGACGTCCGCCATGATCGGATCGAGACCGGTGGTGGGCTCATCGAAGAAGATTATCTCCGGATCGGCGGCGATGGCGCGCGCCAGGCCGACGCGCTTCTGCATGCCGCCGGAGAGTTCGGCCGGCGAGAGCGCGCCCACTTCGGGGCCGAGACCGACCTTGCCGAGCTTCTCGATGGCCATCTCGTGCGCCTTGTCGCGCGCCATGCCGCGGCCTTGGATCAGACCGAAGGCGACGTTCTCCCAGACCGGAAGACTGTCGAACAGCGCCGAGTTCTGGAACAGCATGCCGAACTTGCGCAGCACGGCATCGCGCGCGCGGCCGCGCAGCCGCGTCACCTCCTTGCCGTCGACGAAGATCTGGCCCTCGTCGGGTTTGAGGATGCCGAGCACGCATTTGATCATTACCGATTTGCCGGTTCCCGAGCCGCCGATGACCACCAGAGACTCGCCGTGGTCGATGCGCAGATCGACGCCGTCGAGCACCACCTTGTCGCCGAAGCGCTTCTTGACGCCCTTGAGCTCGACCTTCGCGCTGCCGCCCGCCATTGCCGTCACTTCACGAAAAGCAGGTTGGTGAGGATGTAGTTGGCCGCCAGCAGCAGGATCGAGGCGCTGACCACAGCCGTGGTGGTTGCCGCGCCGACACCCTGCGCGCCGCCCTTGGATCGGAAGCCGTTGTAACAGCCCATCAGCGCGATGATGAAGCCGAACACCGCCGCCTTGATGAGCCCGGACGAGACGTCGTTGTAGGTGACGTTGTCGACCGTGTTGCTGAGATAGAGATGGGCGTTGAAGCCCAGCCCCTGGGTCGATGCGATATAGCCGCCCAGGACGCCGATGCAGTCCGCAATGGCGACCAGGATCGGCATCGACACGACCGCTGCGACCAGGCGCGGAACGACGAGATATTTGATCGGGTTGGTCGCAAGCGTGGTCAATGCGTCGATCTGCTCGGTGACGCGCATCGTGCCGATCTCGGCGGCGATGGCGGCGGCGACGCGGCCCGCCACCATCAGGCCCGCGATCACCGGTCCGAGCTCGCGCGTGATGCCGACCAGCACGACCACCGGCACGAAGGTTTCGGCGCCGTAGCGACTGGCGCCGTTGTAGATCTGCAAGGCCAGGACGCCACCGGTGAAGAAAGCGGTCAGGCCCACGACGGGAAGCGAGAAATAGCCGATGCGCATCATTTGCTTGCCGATCAGCGCCCAATAGAGCGGCGGGCGGATGCAGCCCGTCACCGCGTCGCCGGCGAAAACAGCCAGAGCGCCGGTCTCGCGCAGGAACAGGAGGAAGACGCGCCCGATGGCGGCAAAGAGGTTCATTCTCAATCCTCGAAATGCCGTGCCGCGCGCCGCGACAGCGACGTCAATATCTCGTATGAGGCCGTGCCGCAGGCCGCCGCAATCTCTTCGAGCGTGATAGTATCGCCCAAAAACTCGACCGGCACCCCCGGGGCGAGGTGCTCGACCGGTACGTCGGTCACGTCCAGCGTAATCAGATCCATCGACACCCGCCCCGCGACGGGCACCCTGACCCCGCCGATGGCGCCGAAGCCCTTGGCTGTCAGCGCCCGCATGAGTCCATCCTTATAGCCCAAAGCCGCGGTCGCCAGCAGCGTGGGGCGCCGGGCGCGAAAGGTCGCGCCATAGCCCACCGTCTCGTCGACCGCAATGCGGCGAAGCTGGAGGATGCGGCCGGTCAGCTCGGCGACATTCTTGAACGGATTGGGCCGCAAAGGTTGCGGATTGCCGCCATACAGCCCCAGCCCCGGCCGCACCATGTCGAAGGCATAGTCGCGGCCGAGCAGGATGCCGCCGGAGGAAGAAAAACTGGCCGGCGCGGCCGGCAGCATCGCCAGTCCGCTGCGGAAGCGCTCGAGCTGGACCCGGTTCATCGCGGCTTGCGGATCGTCGGCGCAGGCGAGATGGCTCACCCAAAGCACCACGCGCAAACCGGCCAGCCGGCCGGCATGTTCCGCGGCGAGCAGCGAAAGGTCTTCGGGCGACAGGCCCAGCCGGTTCATCCCCGTGTCAAAATGGATGGCGGCGTCGAGTTCGCTGCGGATCGCTTCCGCGGCGGCGCCCCACGCGGCAATGTCGGCGAGCGAATTGAGGACCGGCGTCAGCGCATGGCGGATGAGCGCCGGCACCGCGTCGGGCGGGGCGCCGTCGAGCACGAAGATGCGGGACTGCGGCGCGACCGCGCGCAGCGCGATGCCTTCCTCGAGCCGCGCGACGAAGAAGGTGTCGCAGCCGGTGCGCGCGAGCCGTTGAGCGATTTGGGCCATGCCGAGGCCATAGGCGTCGGCCTTGACCACGGCCGCCACGGCCGCAGGCCCGGCCAGGCGCCGGCAGGCGCGGAAGTTCGCCTCCACCGCGCCCAGCCGGACCAGCAGGCGCGCCGCTTCGAAATCGTTGCTGCTCATGGGACCGGCACCATGAAGCGTTGGGCGCGGCGCGTCAAAGCCATGTCAGCGACCGAAGATCGTCTTATGGATGCACTCGGTGTGGGTATTGCCCGCGGCAAGACAGGGATCGGAAGTTTGCTGCGTGTTGAGCTCGGCATCGGCTCCGCTGACGGCGTCGGGCTGCTGCGTCGGGTTCTTCCCGAGCAAGGTGTCGAGCACGATGACGCCCTTGGCGTTCTTCTTGAACTTCCAGGGCTGGCGTTTGCAGGCCTCGCGCTCGGCTTGGCTGAGATGCTCGTAAGGGCCGGCGCCGCAGGCGAGTTCCTTGCCCAGCGCCTCGAGGACGTCGGTCTGCGGCTTCTCCTGGGACTTGGGCAGCGGCACGGTGATGGTGCGCTCGGGCGTCTCCAGGGTGCGCGGCGTCACGGCGGGCACGACCGGCACGAAAGGCTTGATCGCGGTGTTGGTGTGCGGCGGCGGCGGGATCAGCAGCACCACCTCCTGCTCCTTGCGCTGCTGGAGCAGTCGCACATGGTTGGCGGTCAGCAGCGCGAGCACGATCAGGACGTGGACCAGGACGACCGCGACACCTGCCCAGCCCCGCCTCGTCATCCGCTCGCGATCCCGCGCGGCGGCGCGCAGCCGTTCGGCGGCCAGCGCGGCGAACGAGATGTCGGCAATGCTCTCTTCGGACACCAAGGCACTTATTCCGGCGGATGAAAGGCTTGCCGGCAATAACACCGCACCAGCCGACGGTCACCCTAGCAGGTTTTGCCCCGCGCGCGCGAAGTTAACCAGGTCTTAAAGATGTTCGCGGGCCCCGCTCCGGCCCGCTCCAAAATGGGTCATCGGGTCGCGGAGAGATGACATGCGCGCAATGTTCCTGATCGTGAGCTCGGTGCTGCTGTGCGTCGGACTGTTCGGCTGCAACCGCGCGCCGGAGGCCGTGCAGGCGCCGGTCGCCGCGGTGCCGCCGCCCTGCAACTGCGTGCCGCCAGCGCCGCCCGCGCCCGTGCCCGCGCCGGTCAGAACCGTCGAGCATGTGAAGCGCTACCACCATCACCACCACTCGCTCGAAGAGGTGGAGCGCACGGCTTGGGAGGTCGAGCGCGACGAGCAGCACGGCGAACGCTCAGACTATGACGGGCAGGAAAGCGCCGGCGATGACGCCCAAGACCGCGGACCGCCTGAGCAGGACACGACACCCGCATGGATCGATGGCTACGGCCGCGCCCACTACGCGAGCGCCGCCGACGAAAACCCCGCCCGCCTCAGCGCCGCAGAGCGCCACGCGCGACACGCCGTCTGGCGCGGTTACGATTCAAAATGCGAGGAGTAAGGGACCGCCGAATACCAACTCACCAACTGTCATCCCCGGCCGAGCGAAACGAAGTGTGGCGAAGGGAAGGGGCCCAGGTGGTGAAACTGATCCGGTTTTGCAAATAGATACTGAGCTTTCTCTCTTCCGATCCTTTGCTGTCACAACCTGGGTCCCCTTCCCTCGCGCGCGGTTGCGCGCTCGCCGGGGATGACAGCGCTCAACTCCCCTCCGCCGCGAGGTTCGAGAAGCGGGTGAAGCGGTCGTCGAAGAACAGGTCGATCTTGTTGGTGGCGCCGTGGCGGTGCTTTTCGACAAGGATCTCGGCCCGGCGGTGGACGCGTTCGCATTTCTCAAGCCATTTGGCGTGCTCGGCGGAGCTCGGATCCGGCTCGCGGCTCTTGAGATAATACTCCTCGCGATAGACGAACATCACGACGTCGGCGTCCTGCTCGATCGAGCCGGATTCGCGCAGGTCCGACAGCACCGGTCGCTTGTCGTCGCGGCTGTCGACGCCGCGCGAAAGCTGCGACAGGGCGATCACCGGCACGTTGAGCTCCTTGGCGAGCGCCTTGAGGCCCTTGGTCACCTCGGTGATCTCCTGGACGCGGTTCTCGGCGCGGCGCGACGGCTCGATGAGCTGGAGATAGTCGATGATGATGACGCCGATCTGCTTCTCGCGCTTCAGCCGCCGTGCGCGCGCCGCGATCTGCGCGATGGAGATGCCGCCGCTGTCGTCGATGAAGAGCGGCAGGGTGGAGAGCTCCTGCATGGTGAGCACGAACTTCTCCCACTCGCTTTCGGCGAAGCGGCCGTTGCGGATCTTCCACATCTCGATCTCGGTCTGCTCCGAGAGGATGCGCGCCGCCAATTGCTGCGCCGCCATTTCGAGAGAGAAGAGCAGCACCGGGGCACCGCGGGCGACTTCGGCGCCGGCCTCCATATCCTGGACATAGGCGCGCGCGGCGTGGAAGGCCATGTTGGTCGCGAGCGAGGATTTGCCCATGCCGGGACGCCCCGCGACGATGATGAGGTCGGAAGGCTGCAGCCCGCCGAGCAGGGAATCCAGCTCCGTGAACCCGGAAGCGACGCCGGAAATCCGCCCGCCGCGGGCCTGCGCCCGCTCCGCGTTCTCGACCGCACGGCGCAGGCTTTCGGCGAAGTCGATCGGGCCTTCGCCGTATTTCGAGTTCTCGGCGACGCGGTACAGCGCCTTTTCCGCGTCCTCGATGATGGCTCTGGGCGGTTGGTCGACATTGACCTCGATGGCATTGTTGACCAGGTCCTCGCCGATGCGGAACAGCTCGCGGCGCACAGCGGCTTCGTGGACGATGCGGGCGAGCTCGCGCATATTGGCCGCGGCGGGCGCGGCGTCGGCGAGATTGACGAAATAGTCCGAACCGATCTCGACGAGGCCCGGATCGTCGCGCATCAGCGCCTTGAGCGTGAGCGGGGTGATCGCGCGGCCCTGCTCCCAAACCTTGAGCATCGTCGCATAGGTGCGCCGGTGCAGCGGATCGTAGAACTCCTCTTCCTTGAGGATGGTGCTCAGGGACTCCAGACGACGGTTGTCGACCAGGACGGAGCCCAGCACGGCCTGCTCGACCTCGATATCGACGGGAACCTGGCGAAACGATTCGAGATTCATGTGCGCTTTGTGCCGAGAGGTGCAAGGGACAGGACGGCACTCAACAGCGTCGCCAGCGATGGAACAACGTCAAAGGCGAGTGCGCCGCGAATCATCAACACCCTTTTTCTGCAAGCCGGGAACTCAGGCACACGCAAGCGCAATGGCGCTGTGTCCACCGATTCCAGAGAAGAACAATAGAGGAACTCTGCTCTTGGTCAATCGCCAAATCGATCGGCGTAGATTTCCGGCTTGAAACCCACGAGCACGGCGCCGTCGCCCTCCAGCACCGGCCGCTTGATTGTCGCGGGCTGCGCCAGCATCAGCGCCAGCGCCTTCTCCCTGGTGAGACCGGCCCTGTCCTTCTCGGGCAGCGCCCGGAAGGTCGTGCCGGCGCGATTGAGCAGGAGTTCCCAGCCGACCTCTTTCGCCCATCGTTCCAGCTTGGCGCGGGCGATGCCGTCCTTCTTGTAGTCGTGGAAGCGATAGGCGATGCGGTGCGCCTCCAGCCAGGCGCGCGCCTTCTTCATGGTGTCGCAATTGGCGATGCCGTAGAGCGTGACGGTCATGGCCGCTTCGGGATCTCGAGGCCGCGGGCGACGGCCGGACGCGCCAGACCGCGCTCCAGCCATTGGGGAACGTGCGTGAGGGTGTCGAACGCGACGAGATCGCGCGCGCCGTAGAAGCCGATGAGATTGCGCACCCAGCCGAGCATCGAAATGTCGGCGATGGTGTAGTCCGCGCCCATGATCCAGCTTTGCCCGTCGAGCCGCATCTCCAATACGCCGAGCAGGCGCTTGGCTTCGGCCACGTAGCGCTGCAGCGGCCGCCTGTCCTCATAGTCGCGGCCGGCGAATTTGTGGAAGAAGCCGACCTGGCCGAACATCGGTCCGATGCCGCCCATCTGGAACATGAGCCATTGCAGGGTTTGGTAGCGCAGCGCCGCGTCGTGAGGCAGGAAGCGGCCGGTCTTTTCGGCCAGATAGATCAGGATGGCGCCGGATTCGAACAGCGCCAGCGGCTTGCCGCCGGGTCCGTCGGGATCGAGGATCGCGGGGATCTTGCCGTTGGGATTGAGGGCCAGGAATTCCGGCGTCCAGCTTTCATTGGCGCCGATGTCGACATAGTGCGGCTCGTAGGCGAGCCCGGTCTCCTCGAGCAGGATGGAGACTTTCACGCCGTTCGGCGTCGGGGCCGAGTAGAGCTGCAGCCACTCGGGATGCAGCGCAGGCCAGCGCTTTGCGATCGCAAACGGCGAGAGATCGGTCATGACGCCTTTGAGCGCGCGTCCGCGCGCGCTGTCAACCGCGCTATTTGCCCGAGGCGCTGGCGCCGATCTCCTTGGCGACCTCGTCCTCCTTCAAACCCGAGACGGGATGGCCGTAGCCCGAGCTGCTGCTGCCCATCATGGACTCCGTTCCGACAATGCGGCGAGGGGCCAAAGCGTTCCGGTGTCAATGCGGCGGCACCATCCCTTCCTCGCCGGCGCGGCAAACCACCGTGACATGCAAGCGGCGGCGCACGCTCATGCCCTGGCGCCTGTAAAGCGCGATTGCCGAGGCATTGTCGGAAAAGACATGCAGGAACGGGATCTCGCCGCGTGCCTGGATGCGCCGCGAGACGAAGGCGAGGAGCGCTTGCGCATAGCCGCGGCCGCGGAACTCGGGATGCACGCAGACCGCGGTCATTTCCGTCCATTGCGCCGGCTTCATCCGCTCGCCGGTCATCGCCGCGAGCCGGCCGTCGATCCGGATGCCGAAGAACTCGCCGAGCTCGTGCGTGCGCGGTCCGAAGGGACCGGGTTTGGTCAATTCGACCAGCTCCCGCATCGCCGGAACATCGCCTGCGCCCAGCCGCACGATCTCGGGCGCGATGCCGGTGGAAGGCGCCGGCATGCCGATCATCTGCTCGCCCGTCGCCGCCATCTCGAGCGTGAAGGCGGGCGGCGGCGCCACGGGTTGGGGCGTGAACAGCACCGCGCGCTCGTTGCTTCCGAGCAGGACGAGAAGCTGCTCCCAGCTTTGCGGCGACTCGTCGTCAAGCGAGGCGAAGGGCGCGATATCGAACGGATAGCGGCGCGCGCCGCCCTGGATCTCGGCGAGACCGGCCTGCCGCGTGGCCAGGGCGGTGCGGATGGGAAAGTCGAGGGGATGAAGCATGCGCCTTCCTACCACGTCTCGCCTTATCCCGGCCTGCGCCGGACGCATGCGCGCAATGCGGCACAGCAAGAATCGGATTGAACTGCAGCTCTGGCGGGCCGATCTTCGCGGGCGAGGATCACGGATATCGCCATGCCTGCGCATTTTCACGTCTTCGACACCGCCTGGGGCTTCTGCGCGATCGCCTGGAGCGCGCGCGGCGTGACGCGCTTCATCCTGCCGGAGGCGACCGCCGAGGCGGCGGAGCGCGCGCTGCGCCGCCGTCACCGCGATGCCGAGCCGGCCGCGGCGACGCCAGCCATCGCCGACACCATCGCGGCCGTGCGGCGCTACTTCGCCGGCACGCGCACCGACTTTTCGTCCGTCGCGCTCGATCTGGAGGATGCGGACGGCATGCCGGCGAAGATCCTCGCGGCGGCGCGCGCGATCGGCTGGGGCGAAACCACGACCTATGGCGCGCTGGCAAAACGTTTCGGCGAAGGCTGGGAACTGGCGCGCGACGTCGGACAGGCGATGGCCAAGAATCCCGTGCCGCTGATCGTTCCCTGCCACCGCGTGTTGGGTGCGGGCGGCAGGATGGGCGGCTTCTCCGCGCCGGGCGGCGTGGCGACCAAGACGAAGATGCTCGCGCTCGAAGGGCACGCCGCGACGAAAGTGCCGGCGCAGACGAGTCTCGAATTCTGATCGCTGACGAAAAGATGTATGGTCTCCGCGCCGACATCGCAGATACGAGGAGCCCATGAGCAGCAACGACACCTATCTCGCGGTCCTGATCGGCGGCAGGACCAGCGCGCGCATGAAGGAATGGATGGAGCTTCCCGAGGCCGAGCGCAACGCGCGGCAGGCCAAAGGCATGGCGGCATGGAAAGCGTGGATGGACAAGCACGGCGCGGCCGTGGTGGAAGGCGGCGGACCGCTGGGCAAGACCAAGCGCGTCGATCCCCAGGGCGTGAGCGATACCTCCAACGCGATGAGCGGCTTCGTCGTCGTGCGCGCGGCGTCGCATGAGGCGGCGGCGAAGATGTTCGAAGGCCATCCGCATTTTACGGTGTTTCCCGGCGAAGCCATCGAGATCATGCCAATCCTGCCAATTCCCGGCGGCTGAATCATCGCCGTCCCGTCCGAGGAGATTGCCATGCCCGGCACCGTGCGCCTGCACCGCGTGATCGCGACCACGCCCGAGAAAATCTATCGCGCCTTCCTCGAGCCCGATGCGATGGCCAAGTGGCTGCCGCCCAACGGCTTCGCGGCGACCGTCCATCACATGGACGCGAAAGTAGGCGGCAGCTTCCGCATGTCGTTCCGCAATTTCACCACCGGCAACGCCCATTCCTTCGGCGGCGAATATCTCGAACTCGTCGCCAACGAGCGGCTGCGCTACAGCGACGCGTTCGACGATCCCAATCTGCCGGGCCGGATGGAGGTGACGGTGACGTTGAAAAAGGTCGTCGTCGGAACCGAAATCTCGATCGTGCAGGAAGGCATCCCCGACGCCATACCCGTCGCGGCCTGTTATCTCGGCTGGCAGCAATCGCTGGAGAACCTCGTTCGCCTGGTCGAGCCCGAGATCGGCGACTGAACTCACTTTTCGTAGAAGTAATAGCAGCCGATCAAAGTGCGTTTGCTTTTCGGATCGTCCCCGGACATCAGCATGAAGGTGCGCTGCTCCGCGATCCGGAGTTCGCAGCTGTGCATGTTGTCGCTGGTCTCGCAATGCTGGAGCGGCTGGCCGAGGTCCTTCTCCATCGCCTTGCGCGTCTCGTCAAAGCCCGCTTCCAGGGTGAGCGAGAACCCCACGCCCATGCCGACGCTTTGCGGAAAGACCTCGATCACCTTGAAGCCCGCGACGGAAATGGCCGATCTCGGAACCAGATAGGGATCGTTGCCGTGCGGATCGGCATGGGCGCGCACATGCAGCGCGAACTGCACAAAGCGCGCCGGCGCGCTCTTGTGCCATTCGAACCACGAGTCCCGGCAGAGCGCCATGCGGGAGATTGCGTCGTCATCGGCCGCTGTTGCGGGACAAGCCGCGGCCGCCGCCAACAGGACCGCGCCAGCAAGCATCGCCGGCTTCATGCGCGGTGGCCCCACAGGACGCGACATGCCGGATCCCCTTCCTTCAGCCGCGACGATAGCAGAGACCGGCGCCGGTCGGTGAGAACCGCAGTCGCCGGGCGACGTTATCGGCAGGTCTATGCCGCTCGCATTGGAGTATCCTGCCATGGCCGATTACGAGCTCTATTACTGGTCCATCCCGTTTCGCGGCCAATTCGTGCGTGCGGTGCTGGCGTTCGCAGGTGAAAGCTGGGACGAAGCCGGCGACGACGCGATCTCGGCACTGATGCGCGGGCCGGTGAAGAAGATGCCGGTGCCGTTCATGGGCCCGCCGCTGCTGATCGACCGCAGGAAGGATTTCGCGATCGCCGAGATGCCCGCGATCGTTCTTTATCTGGGCGAGACGCTCGGGCTGTTGCCGGCGGCGCCGGGCTTGCGCGCGCTCACCCTGAAAATCGTCAACGACGCCAACGACGTGCTCGACGAGATGACGCTCGACGGCGGGCGCCAGATGTGGACGCAGGAACGCTGGCGCGAATTCGTGCCGCGCCTGAAGAAATGGATGTCGCTGTGGGAGGACACCGGCCGCCGCTTTGGTTTGACGCCCAATTCCGGCTTCCTGCTGGGCGGCGCGCGCGCGGGCATCGCCGATGTCGTGACCGCGACCCTGTGGTCGACCATGACGGAGCGCTTCCCCAGGATCGACGCGATTTTCCGTAAGACCGCGCCGATGACCGTGGCGCTGACGAAGCGCGTCTGCGCGATTGCGCCGCTCGCCGAACTCGCCGCCAAGGCGCGCGCCGACTATGGCGGGGCCTGGTGCGGCGGACGGATCGAGAAATCGCTGCGTAAGGTCGTGGGCGGCTGAGCGGTCGGCGGCCGAACCTGTCCGGATCGCGCGCGCCATCGCTTCGACGAGGACGACAAGCGCGCGGCCGCGTTCGATATGGACGCGGATGTCGCGATAGAGCGCGCGCTTGACGCGCGTGTGCTTGCCGTGCTTCAGCGCGTTGCTGTTGCCGAACGGGGCGCCGCGCTTACGCGGCGCGGCCGGCAGCTCTTTCTTCGTCTTCGGCAATTTTCTGCTTCACCCTCTGAATGGTTCGAGCGACGTAGTCCGTGGCGCCCTCCTCGCCCGCCCGCGCGCGCATCGATTCGTCGATGCGGTCGCTGAAATCCTCCCAAAGCTTCAATTCATCTGCCTTGGTCCGGATTCGAAAAGGTGAATTCAATTCGAGCATTTTCGGGTCAGGCGTTTGAATCCGCTCGACAATCAGGCGCCGGCGCGGCTCGGCATTGGCGTAGGCAACGAGGGCATCGGCGATGCGCGCATTGGCCGTCATCAGGCGCGCGGCAGCGTAAAGCGGCGCAACCTTGTCCTCTTTCGCCATCGCCGACAGCGACTCGCAGCGTCCCGCGAGGTCGACGCCGATCTGCAGCTGATCGGCCAGCCGCTCGGCGGCGAACAGGCGCAGCTCCTCGACTGTCATCGTCGGCGGCTCGCCGGACGGCACCGCCGGGTCGGAATTCTCGTCCTTCTCGTTGTCCATACAGTCTCCTTCAATCAAAAAGTGTGAAATATGAAGGAAAATCCACGTTTCAAGGGGGTCGGTAGGATTTATTTCCGACAAATTGTCAGAATCACCTTCCATGGAAGTGCCGTTGGGTTTGGCATTGGAGCTGGGACACCCAGGTGGGCGAGCGGATCGTGAGCGGCTTCAATCTCAATTGGATCACATTGGCGTTTTGCGCCGCGGGCGCCGCTTATTGCTTTTACATCATCGTTTTCCGATGGTCGGCCTTTAGAGCAAGGTACGGGCGCAAGGGCCTCTATCGGCACATGAGGCTGGTTTTCATGGGTTGCGCGCTTGGCGGGTGGCTTTTGGCCGTTGCGATCTGGCTGATCCAGAGACAATTTTCAAATTAGGACACGGCCCGCGAGCGCTTGATCGATTTCGCGCTCAAGCCGGCGCCGCGGCGAGCCAGGACTTGGTGGCCGGGCACGCATCCAGCGCGCGCTTGTAGGCATCGCGCGCGGTGGTGCGGGCCAGATAGGCCTTTTCCATCTCGCCGAGCGCGACACCGCCGGCGCGCGAGGCGAGCGTCAGCGCGTAGCTCACCGAGATGTCGGCCGCGGTGAAGTTCTCTCCGGCCATGTAGGGCGCGCGCGCGAGCTGGCGCGTCACATGGCCGAGCTGCCTAGTGAACTGCCCAAGCGTCCAGCGCGCGCCCCAGTTCTCGCGCTCGCTCTCGGGCGCGAAATTGCGGCTGACGACGACGAGCTGGATGGTGCCCGCGAGCCCCGCTTCGCCCAGATGCAGGAACTGCTGGTAGAGGGGGAACGCGCGATCGTGCGGCGCCGGCGCGAGCGGCGCGGCAGATGAAGCGGCGTCGCCATGGCGCGCGAGCAGATACTCCATGATCGCGATCGACTCGACCATGGTGACGTCGCCGTCCCGCAGCACCGGAATGAAGCCCGCGGGATTGAGCCTCAGGAACTCCTCGTCGTTTTCGGCACCGGCGAGCAGATCGACCGGCCTGAGGCGATAGGCGAGCCCCATCTCCTCCAGGAGCCAGACGACGCGGAAGCCCCGGCCTTCGCCGAATACGGTGAGCATGGGCGACGTTCCTTTCGATCCCGCGCGATCATATCCGTTCCGCCGGCGCGCGCATCGGTTCGGTGCCGTTCACGTCGCCGCGAACAAGTGCCGCGCGCGTCCTGCCGCCGTTGACAAGAATGCAAGGCGTTGATGTGCTGGGAAAAGCGGCGCGGCCGCGCGCCTGGGAAGCGCTTGCGAGCCGGAAGAGGGAGGATCGTGTTCAAGCGGATTGTCCACATCCTGCCGGCGCTCTGCCTGGCGACGGGCACGGCATGGGCGGCGCAAAGTCCTTTCATCGGCGATTGGAAGCTCGATCCCAGGAGGACCAGGATGCCGGACGAGATGAAGATCGTGCGCAAGGGCGCCAACACCTACGCGTTCGATTTCGGCGGCGGCGCCGAGACCGTCGTGGTGGACGGCAGCGATCAGAAGGGCGGCTATGGCGGCACCTTGCTGTCGGTCACGCCGCAAGCGCCCGATACCTGGATCGTCGAGCGCAAGAAGGACGGCCGGCTGCTGCTCAAAGCAACGTGGAAGCTCGCCGCGGACGGCAGGACGCTGACCGATTATTTCCGCCAGTTCGGATCCAGCGGCGCGCTGTTCAGCATGGACTACGTCTATCGGCGCAGCGGCGCGGGCACGGGCTTCGCGGCGGATTGGCGCAGCATCAAGGAGACGATGAACTCGCCCTTTCCCTTTCAGGTGAAGCCGTTCGAGGGTGACGGCCTGTCCCTCGTCACCGCCCTGGGGAAGAAGACACAAAACGTCACCTTCGACGGCAAGGAGCATCCCTTCGAGGGGCCGGACGTGTACAAAGGCTTCACCGCGTCCGCCCGGCGCCTCGACGCGCGCACGATCGAGGTGACCGACAAGGCAGGCGCAAAGCTCGCGGACACCGAAACGATCGCGCTCTCCCCCGACCTCAAGACCCTGACCGTCACGACGCACACCCCCGGCAGCAGCAGGCCGAGCGTGATGGTGTTCGAGAGGGGGTAGCGGAGGGAAATTTCGAAAACACCGGGATGGGTCGCGAGTCCGTCGTTTCCGGTTTTGCAGCCTCTCCTTATCGCTTTCAGCACACCTTGTGCGGCGTTCATAGGGACGGATGAGATGGGCGAATTGGCAGTCACGGCGTCGATATTTCTCGGTTTCTTGATCTTGGCGTGCGTGGCCGTATGGCTGATGTACGGAAAGCGCGCGGGGATTCTGCGCGCGCTCGCGGCGATTGCCATTATGGTCGTCGTCATTTGCGCGTGGGGCTGGCTGGCACTCGGTGGTGGGTGCGAAATTGATTGGTTGCTATTCAAGGACTCGAGCTGCATGTGATTTCACCGCACGAGGCGCCACTACCCTCCCGCCAAACGGCGCAGCAGCGGACCTTCGGGTGCGATCACGTCGAGGAACAGCTTGTCCTGATTCTTGCGGCATGCCTCCACGGTTGCCCGCCAATGGCGGTCGAAACTCTTGGCGGTCTCGGCTAGGGCATCGGAGTTGATGCGCAGCGCGCTGACAGCCAAGTCGTAACCCAGCACCATCGAATAAAAATCATCGTGTTTGTCCGCGGGCCAGGTCTTGTACCACCAGTCATAATCGCGGACGAACTGGTCACACTTGTAGCGCAGCGCGCCTCCACCCTTGCCCGGCGATTTCGCGTTGCTGAAGTCGTAGGGAACCTGCACCGGCAATGCGATCGCTGCGCCTTGCGCATCGTGCGCCGGCTCGAACACGGCCGCATTGGCCGCTGTCAGGGCGGCGGCATCGAGCAACGCCGAACGGCTGCTCACCGCCACTGTGGCATCATGCAATTTGCCATCCACGCCGATGATGCCGGAGATCACCACCTTTCCGAATTCCCCCGCAGCACGCGCCGCATCGGGAAATTCCGCCTCCGGGCCGGAAACAAATTTGGGATGCGTCGCGGCTTTGGACGGCGGCGCGGCCGCATCCTGCGCGACCGCGTGCGCGCCGACCGCGGCCATCAGGACCGGTCCGATCAGCCGCCGTAGGGCGCGGCGCCCGATCACTCCCTCACTCCCACTCGATCGTCCCCGGCGGCTTGCTCGTCACGTCGTAGACCACGCGGTTGATGCCGCGGACTTCGTGGACCGTTTCCAGCGCTCTATCTCTCATTCCTCCGCTTCCGCCAGCGCGCGCACGAGATTGATCGTCGACCAGCTTGGCACACCCGTTCCCGCAAAGTCGCGGTCGGCGCTCCAGATGTCGGCGCCGGTGCTCCAGGCCAGTGCCAGAACGTGTGCGTCGCGCGCCGATCCGTTCCGGCTCGGCACGGCGTCGCGAAGCACAGCTTCCGCATCGGGCATGACCGGCGCCAAGCGCGCCACGGGCACGACCGTCAACGTCGCGGCGATCGCGTCGAGCCGCGGGAGCAACTCCGGCGCCTTCAGGCCGAGTTCGATCTTGCGGCGCGCTTCCTCCACGACCCGGCTCGTGGTGATAAGCGCGGCCGCAAGCTGAACGCGCTTGATCACCGAGCCCGTTCGCCCGAGCGCAGCCGAGATCAGGACCGTCGTATCCAAAACGACAGTCGAAGCCGGCGGCCTCATCGCCGGGCGCGCCAATCCTTCTGGATGGCGCGGACGGTCTTTTCGTCATAGTCGGTCGGGTCGATACCCATCGCAATGAGCGCCTCATCGTCGGCCACGCGGTCGCGCTTTTTCGCCAGCGCGCGCGACTTCCTCAGCGCAGCAGCGAGGCGCTTTGGATCGGGCTTCTTGAACGGGATGAGCAGGCCGACGGTGCGGTCGCCGGACTTGATCGACGTGGTGCCCGGGAGTCGCTCGATCTTCTCGGCGGACATCTTCTGCAGGTCGCGGATGCTGATGTAGCCCATCGCGATTACATACACCCGTATGTAATCCGCGTCAACATCACTCCCACTCGATCGTGCCCGGCGGCTTGCTCGTCACGTCGTAGACCACGCGGTTGATGCCGCGGACTTCGTTGACGATGCGGGTGGAGACGCGGGCGAGGAACGCATGCTCGAACGGGTAGTAGTCCGCGGTCATGCCGTCGCTGCTCGTCACGGCGCGCAGCGCCAACACATAGTCGTAGGTGCGGCCGTCGCCCATCACGCCCACGGTGCGCACGGGCAGCAGCACGGCGAAGGCCTGCCAGATCTTGTCGTACAAACCGGCCTTGCGGATCTCGTCGAGATAGACGGTGTCGGCCTTGCGCAAGATCTCCAATTTCTCGCGCGTGATCTCGCCGGGCACGCGGATGGCCAGCCCCGGCCCCGGGAATGGATGGCGGCCGACGAAGCTCTCGGGCAAGCCGAGTTCGCGGCCGAGCGCGCGCACCTCGTCCTTGAACAGCTCGCGCAAGGGCTCGACCAGTTTCAGCTTCATCCGCTCGGGCAAGCCGCCGACATTGTGATGCGACTTGATTGTCACGCTCGGCCCGCCGGTCGCGCTGACGCTTTCGATCACGTCGGGATAGAGCGTGCCCTGGGCCAGGAACTCCGCGCCGCCGATTTTGTGCGCCTCGCGGTCGAAGACATCGATGAAGGTGGCGCCGATGATCTTGCGCTTCTTCTCCGGGTCGCTCACCCCGCCCAGCCGCTCCAGGAACAGCTCCGCCGCATCGGCATGGATCAGCGGGATATTGTAGTGCCCCCTGAACAGCGAGACCACTTCGTCCGCCTCGCCCGCGCGCATCAATCCGGTGTCGACGAAGATACAGGTGAGCTGGTCGCCGACCGCTTCGTGGATCAACACAGCCGCGACGGAAGAGTCCACGCCGCCCGACAAGCCGCAGATGACTTTGCCCTTGCCCACCTGGGCGCGGATCTTCGCGATCTCCGCCTCGCGGAAGGCGTGCATGTTCCATTCCGGCTTGATGCCGGCGATACCGAGCACGAAGTTCTTGTACATCTCGGCCCCGCGCGGGGTGTGCACGACCTCGGGATGGAACTGGATGCCGTAGAGCTTGCGCTTCTCATCGGCGATCACGGCATAGGGCGAATGCTCGCTGGTGGCGACCACCGCGAAGCCCGGCGGCATGGCGACGATCTTGTCGCCATGGTTCATCCACACCGGTTCGCGCGCGCCGATGCCGCCGAGACCCGCGAGCAACGGCGAGAGCTTCTCGATGACGATGTCGCTGCGGCCGAATTCGCGGTGATGGCCGCCCTCGACCTTGCCGCCGAGCTGTTCGGCCATCGCCATCTCGCCGTAGCAGATGCCGAGAACCGGCACGCCCGCGTCGAACACCGCCTGCGGCGCGCGTGGGGCGCCCTCCTCCATCACGCTGGCCGGTCCGCCCGAAAGGATGATTGCCTTGGGCGGCGCGGCGGCGAGTGCCGCTTCGGCCTTGTTGTAAGGAACGATCTCGCAATAGACGCCCGCTTCGCGCACGCGCCGCGCGATCAGCTGGGTCACCTGCGAGCCGAAATCGACGACGAGGACGGGGGCTGCCATGGCGGGATTTAGCCAAGCCAACACGCGCTGTCCAGCGCGACTCGCACGTTTGCCCTCATGGCAGCCATGACAGGGCCGCGCTCTACCTCGTCGACACGGCGAAAACGATGCCCATGTTGCTGCTGCCGCCGCTGCTCGTGGTGCCGTAGAGGGTGCCGTTGCGCTTGATCAAGCCGCCGGTGGGCGCAGTCCCATCGGCCGGCGCGCCGCTAAAACCGTGCAGGAGGGTGAAATTCCCCTTGCGATCCAGCTTGAAGACCGTGCCGTTGTTGCCGTGGGGGCCGCCTTCGAAGGTCGCGCCATAGAGTTCGTGCGTGCGCCTGCTCCACAGCATGTCGCCGTTGGGGAATCGGCCGTCGTCGCCCCCCGTGAAGGTATGGAGCGGGCTCATCGTTCCCGCGGGGTTCAGCGCATAGATGAATCCGTTCGGTCCGGTGGAATATCCGCCATAGAGATTGCCTTTGCGGTCGCGTACCAGTCCGCCGTTCATGAACGCGCCGAGGTTGGGGGCGTAAAGCACGTTGTAGGTTCCGTCGAGCCCGAGCTGGAAGATCGTTCCGCTCCCCGTGCCGCCGATCGTCGTGGTGCCGTAGAGGTCGCTGCCGTGCAGCAGCAGACGTCCCAGAGGCTCTGCTCCATCGCCCCCTTTGAACGCGTGCAGGATATGGAAACTTCCATCGGCGGAGAGCTTGAACACCGTGCCGGTGTCCAGCAACGTCGTGCCGTAGAGATTTCCGGAAGCGTCGCGCGTCAGCGTGGCCTGGGGCGAATAACCGTCGATGAATTCGTTGAAGTCGTGCAAAACGACCAGCACGCCTGCCGCTGTCAGCTTGAAGATGCCGCCCCGGCCAAAGGCGCCGCCGTTCTCTGTCACGCCGTAAAGATCGCCGGTGCCTGGATCCCGAGTCACGCCCACCGTAGGACGGCCGCCGTCGGCTCCCCCGGTGAAGGAATAGAGCTGGGTAAACGTTCCGGTGACGCTGAGTTTGTAAATCGTGCCGACAGCCGACGCCCCGCCGCCCCCCGTCGTGCCGTACAGATTGCCGGCACTATCGAGCGCTAGATCGCCCTGCGGGCCGGCACCGTCGCTGCCGCTGAAGCTGTGGAGCACGGAATAGTGTCTGGCCTGCGCGGCCGAACTTGCGATCGACAACAGCGCGCCCAAGAGTACGAAACGAGCAAGTGCGCGAAGAGCCATGTCCTCTTTCTCCCGTGCGTCCGCGCGGCGCCGCGGAACATTCAGGAGAATGTATCGCTTCGGCAGACGCAAACCAATTGCGGCGCAGACGACGATATAGCAATTGATACGGGCAACCCCTCCCGTTGCCGGGACATAAGTGTCAGGGCCCCTTTCGCGCCAGCACCGAGGCGAAAAAGCCGTCGGTGCCGGTGGCATAAGGCGAGAGGCGCAGTTCCTGGCCCGTCGCCGCGAACTTCGGAAGCACGTCGAGAAAGGCCGCGATCCGATCGTCGTTCTCGCAAGGCAGAATCGAGCAAGTCGCATAGACGAGGCGTCCGCCGGGCCGCACATGCCAGGCCGCTTGCGCGAGCAGGCGGTCCTGGATCGCCATCAATTCGCTCAAGCGTTCCGGCGTCAGCCGCCAGCGCAGCTCCGGCTGCCGGCGCCATGTGCCTGTGCCGCTGCAGGGGGCATCCAATAAGACAATATCAAACAAATTTTTTCCCTCTCCCCCAACTTCTTGGGGGAGAGGGAGATTCTTTATTATTGTGGCGCCGGCACGCGTCGCGCGCCGTTGCAACTCGTCGAGCGCCTCCGCGCGCACATCGCAGGCCGCGATCTCTCCCCGGTTTTGCATCTCTGCCGCCAGAGCGAGCGACTTGCCGCCGGCGCCGGCCGCGAGATCGAGAACGCGCATGCCGGGCCTGGCTTCGCACAAAAGCACCGCGAGCTGCGCCGCCTCGTCCTGGAATTCGAACGCGCCGGAGAGAAAGAGCGCCGCGCGCTCGAGGTTCTTCGTGCCCGGGGCCAAGCGGATGCCGAGCGGCGAATGCGGTGTCGGTTCGGCGTCGTAACCGGAGCTTTGCAGATCGTGCAGCACTGCGTCGCGCTGCGCTTTCAAGGTATTGACTCGCAGATCGACCGGCGCGCGGTCCTTGAGGGCACCCATCTCGGACAAGACATTTTCCCCGAAGGCGCGCTTCAATTCGCTCTCCAGGAACTGCGGATATTCGCCCTGCACATGCAGCGGCGGATCGGCCGACGGCGCATGCGCCAATGCGTCACGCTCTTCGTCGCTGAGCGCCGCCGGTCCATAGCCCGCGCCGGCGAAAAGCGTTGCAGCGTCGCCCTGCTCCGCCGCCAGCGCGATCGCCAGCGCGCGCGGGCCGTCGCTGCCCATGCGCCAGGCAAATTCCGATTTGCGCCTGAGGATCGCATAGAGGGAGTCGGCGATGGCGGCGCGGTCCTTGGAGCCGGCGAAGCGGTGCGAGCGGCCCCAGTCGCGCAGCAGTCTTTCGACCGGCTTTGCTGTACCTTCGATCGCGCCCAGGATATCGATGACGGCTTGAAGCCGCGCGGCGGGAGTCATGAGCCAAGACCTAACAGATCGCGTGCGCATCCTCGACGTGCGGACGCTCTCCGACAAGCGCTACAAGCTGCGCGAATATCATTTCGACTACCGGCGCGGCGACGGGGCGTGGCAGAGCCAGACCCGCGAGGTCTTCGACCGCGGCCACGCCGCCGCCGTGCTGCCGCTCGATCCGGGGCGCGGCAGCGTGATCCTGGTCAAGCAGTTCCGCCTGCCCGCGCACCTGACCGGCCATCATGCGCCGCTGATCGAAGTCATCGCCGGCGCGCTGGACGGCGACGAGCCCGACGCCTGCGCCCGGCGCGAGGCGATGGAAGAAGCCGGTGTCGCGCTAAGCGACATGAAAGAAGTGTTCCATTGCTTCATGTCGCCGGGCGCGGTGAGCGAGCGCATGCACCTGTTCGTGGCGCACTATTCGGCTGCCAGCCGCACCGCGAACGGCGGCGGCCTTGCCCACGAAGGCGAGGACATCGAGGTGCTGGAGATGCCCCTCGCCGAAGCGCTCGCGCTGGTCGATTCCGGCGCCATCTGCGACGCCAAGACGATCCTGCTGCTGCAATGGGCGGGGATGCACAACGAAAAAAGCTAACCGCTATTCCTGAAAGAAAACTGTCATCGCCCGCTTCATGCGGGCGACCCAATTTCTTCGAAATTGGAAAAATAGGTCGCCCGGACAAGCCGGGCGATGACGATCATATTTCAAGGGAACAATCTTTGGGTCGCCTACCCCACCGCCCTGACCGCCGCATAGATCACCGCGGCGCCGAGCAGGGTCATGAGCGTCGTCGCCGCGCGGGGATGGGCGTGCTGGCTTTCGGGGATCAGGTCGGAAGCGCCGAGATAGAGGAAGCTGCCCGCGAACAGCGCCATTACCGGGCCGAGCGCGCTTTCGGGGATGCGGAAGAACAAGGTCGAGGCCGCTCCGATCACCGGCGCGGTTGCGTCGAGCGCAAGCCAGGGCAGCGCCCGGCGCCAGCCGCCGCCGTCCTTGAGGATGAATCCCACCGTGTTGATGCCGTCGGAGAAATCGTGCGTCAGCACCGCGGCGGCGACGATCAGCCCGACCGCGGGCGATGCCTGATAGCCGACGCCGATGGCGACGCCGTCGAGCACGCTGTGCAGCGACAAGGTTGCAGCCCCCAGCGCGCCGCGCGGCGCGTGATGATGATGGTGATGGCCGTCGGCCTGGGGATGCAGCAGCAGCAGGCGGTCCACCAGCAAATAGGCGAGGAAGCCCAGCGCGACGAAAAGCGCGATCCGCTGCGGCGAGTCCTTCCCCGCCGAGATGGCTTCGGGCAGCAGATCGAACAGCGCCACGCCGACCACGGCGCCGGCCGAGAAGCCGAGAACCAAATGCAGCCGGTCGCGAAAGCGGATGGCGAACAATCCGCCGATCATGGTGGCCGCGAACGCCGCGCCGGAAACCAGAAGGACCGTCATCCTTCGAGGCCCGCCCGCGTCCTTCGTCTCGCCCGCGCGTCATGCTGAGGTGGCCGCGTCCCTCGTCTCGCGTCATCCTGAGGTGCGAGCGGAGCGAGCCTCGAAGGATGACGCTCGCTCGGGATGACGGCAGCCCTCGAAGCACGCGCGGGCTCGCTCAGGATGACGAACTTCTTCTCGCGCACGCGGGCGGGCACCTCAGGATGACGCAAGCTACTGCCCGCCGGGATAGTTCGGCGCCTCGCGCGTCACAACCACGTCGTGGACATGGCTTTCGCGCAGGCCCGAGCCGGTGATGCGCACGAACTTCGCGCGGCGGTGCAGTTCGGGGATCGAATGCGCGCCGACCAGTCCCATCGCCGCGCGCAGGCCGCCGACGATCTGATGCACCACCTGCGCCACCGGGCCCTTGTACGGCACCTGGCCTTCGACGCCTTCGGGCACGAGCTTGAGATTGTCCTGCACTTCGGCCTGGAAGTAGCGGTCGGCCGATCCGCGCGCCATCGCGCCCAGCGATCCCATGCCGCGATAGCCTTTGTAAGAGCGGCCCTGATAGAGGGAGACCTCGCCGGGCGCTTCCTCGGTGCCGGCGAGCAGCGAGCCGACCATGCCTGCGCTCGCGCCGGCCGCGATCGCTTTCGCCAGATCGCCCGAATATTTGATCCCGCCATCGGCGATCACCGGCGTGCCCGAGGCGCGCGCCGCGTCCACGGCGTCCATCACCGCGGTCAGTTGCGGAACGCCGACGCCGGCGACGATGCGCGTGGTGCAGATCGAGCCCGGCCCGATGCCGACCTTGACCGCGTCCGCGCCCGCGTCGATCAGCGCCTTGGCGCCGTCGCTGGTGGCGACATTGCCGGCCAGGACCTGGGTGTAGTCGCTCGCCTTCTTGATGCGGGCGATGGCGTCGAGCACGTTCTTCGAATGGCCGTGGCTGGAATCCACGACGACGACGTCGCATTCCGCCTCGACCAGCGCGAGTGCGCGCCGCAGGCCGTCCTCGCCCACGCCGGTGGCCGCCGCGACGCGCAGCCGCCCGCGTTCATCCTTGCAGGCATCGGGATGGGCTTCGGCCTTCTCGATGTCCTTGACCGTGATCAGTCCGACGCAGCGATAGGCATCGTCGACGACGATGATCTTCTCGATGCGATGCTGGTGCAGCAGCCGCTTGGCCTCATCCGCGCCGACGCCTTCGCGCACGGTGATGAGCTTGTCCTTGGTCATCAGCTCGGCGACAGGCTGTTGCCGGTCGCTGGCGAAGCGCACGTCGCGGTTGGTGAGGATGCCGACCAGCTTGCCGGCGCCGGTGCCATTGGCGTTCTCGACCACGGGGATGCCCGAGATTCGGAAGCGCTGCATCAAGGCCAGCGCATCGGCGAGCGTCGCATCGGGCGCGATCGTCACCGGATTGACCACCATGCCGCTCTCGAACTTCTTGACCCGGCGGACCTGCTCGGCCTGCTCCGCGATGGAGAGGTTTTTGTGGATGACGCCGATGCCGCCGGCCTGCGCCATGGCGATGGCGAGACCGGCTTCGGTCACCGTGTCCATGGCGGCGGAGATCAGGGGAATGCCGAGCTCGACGGTCTTGGTGAGCCGCGTGCGCGTGTCGACCTGGCCGGGCAGGACGTCGGAGGACCCGGGCACGAGAAGGACGTCGTCGAATGTGAGGGCTTCGCGGATCGGAGCGCGCGGTTCCATGCGGGCGTCTAGCAGCCCAAACCCGATTCTGCAAGGGCGCCGCAGGAGCGGCCGAACCGCCCAAAAACGCCGTGCCGCAGGCGCGGCCGGTTGGCTTTTCTATCTATGGGCGTTACTACAAAACCTCATTTATAGAGAGAGAATCCCATGGAAAGTGCATTCGATACAAAAAGGCCGCCAGCGACTTCGAACGCCTCCATAGTCACCAAAATAATAGCCGGCTCGGTGTATTCCGACGGGACAATCGCCGCCGGCCACGGGTTCGGCGTCGTGCAGGAGCAGACAGGCCTATATGTCGTGACGTTCGACACACCTTTTGAATTCCTCTTCGGCGGCTCGGCGACGCAGGCCTATTCGGGCAGCAACGGCCAGGGGGGAAGCACGCTCGACAATGCCATCATCGTGATCCTTTCGAACAGCGAGGCGAAGATCAAAACCGGCGACGGCCAAGGCAACGCGACGGATCGCGACTTCACCTTTATCTTTGTCGGCCACGGCAAATGAGGACGTAACATCCGGCATCTTGTTTACGCACCGCGAAACCCCGTCGCCACCAGATACAGCTCTACCGACTCCTTGCGGCTTGCGGGAGGCTTGACGTGCTTGACGTCGCGAAAGGCGCGTTTGAGTTTGGCGAGCAAGCCGCCGCTCGCGCCGCCCTGGAACACCTTGCCGACGAAGCTGCCGCCGGGCTTGAGCACCGCTTGCGCCGCGTCGAGCGCCGCTTCGAACAGCGCCACGGTGCGCAAGTGATCGGTGGCGCGGTGGCCGGTCGTGGGCGCGGCCATGTCGGTGAGCACGACGTCGGCCTCGCCGCCGAGCGCTTCCTTGAGGATAGCTGGCGCGTCGGAATCGCCGAGATCGCATTGCAGCACCACCGCGCCGGCGAGCGGCGCCATCTCGAGCACGTCGGCGGCGACGAGCTTGCCGCCGGATCCGATGCGCGCGAGCGCCACCTGGCTCCAGCCACCGGGCGCCGCGCCGAGATCGAGCACGCGCGCGCCCTTCTTGAGGAAATGGAATTTGTCGTCGAGCTCGATCAGCTTGAAGGCGGCGCGCGAGCGGTAGCCCTGCTTCTTCGCCTGCGCCACATAGGGATCGTTGAGCTGGCGTTCCAGCCAGCGCTGCGACGAGACCTTGCGCGCGCCGGCGTTCTTGAGCCGCGCCTTCTCGGCCCCGCGGCCGGAGCGGTCGGGATGGCGCGGGCTCATGCGCGCGCCCTGGCCAGCAGATCCTGCAGCATGCCCTCGCGCAGACCGCGGTCGGCGACGCGAAGCTGGGCGCAAGGCCACAGCGCGTGGATCGCGGCGAATATCGCGCAGCCGGGCAGCATCAGATCCGCGCGGTCCGCGCCGACGGGACCGATGGCGGCGCGCCCGGCCGGAGCAAGCGCGATCAGCCGGTCGATGGTGGCGAGGATCTTCGCGCTGTCGTGCCAGCTCGCATCCACCCGCGAGCGCGAATAGCGCGGCAGATCGAGCGCCACCGCCGCCAGGGTCGTCACCGTGCCCGAGGTACCGAGCAGATGATGCGCCTCGCGGCCGAAAGGGGCGATCGAATCCATCTCTTCGCGGACATGGGAAAAGCGCGCGATCATGCGCGCGCGCATCGCGTCGAAGGCGGCGCTGTCCATCGGCGCCTGCGCGCTCTCCTCCGCCAGGCCCACCACGCCGACCGGCACCGAGGCCGAGCGCACGATCCTGGCCTCGCCCTCGCCGCGGCGCATCCAGATGATCTCGGTCGAGCCGCCGCCGATGTCGAAGACCAGCGCGCCGGCATAGGCGCGACCGATGAGCGGCGCGCAGCCGATCGCCGCCAGCCGCGCTTCCTCTTCCGCCGTGACGATCTCGAGCGCGATGCCGGCTTCGGATTTCGCGCGCGCCACGAGCATGCCGCTGTTCGCCGCACCGCGCGCCGCCGCCGTGGCGATGGCGCGCACATGCGTCGCGCCGCTGGCGCGGATATGCTCGGCGCAGATCGCCAGCGCGCCGATGGTGCGGTCGATCGCCTCCTCGGAGAGCTTTCCGGTGCGCGCCACGCCTTCGCCCAGCCGCACGATGCGCGAGAAGGAGTCGACGACGCGAAACCCGCCGCCCGGCGAGGCACGCGCGATCAGGAGGCGGCAATTGTTGCTGCCGAGATCGAGCACCGCCAGAACAGGGGTGCGCGCGGGACCATGGGGATGGCCGGCCCTGCCGCGGCGGTGCCGTGAATTCCTGACCACGCTGTTGTCCCTCTCCAAGATCAGCTTAGAGCGCTTGGTCCGCTGCCTGTATAGGGCCCGGCGGTTCAAGATCCGGCCCCCCTGGGAGACGCCTTCCACGCCGAGACTGGCGGCCGGTGTCGCTCTAGCTGAGACTGGCAACTTGCATCCGCCGCGCCGATATTAAGGGGCGGTAGCGAGAGGCTCGTCGTGAGCGCGGAGGACGACCGGGACAAGACGAAACTCCCATGGGATGTAGGGGCCAGCGAGGGCTTATTTGCGCTTTTCCTGATGGTGCTTATCCCGTATCTCGCCCTCTGCGTGGCGTTGGTGGCGGCATCGCTGGTGTTCTATCCCATCGCCTGGGTGCTGGGGTTCAAGCCGCGGCGATGGTGGGTGAGCGCGGACGGGCTTTCCTGGAGCCGGGCCTTGGGCAACACATTCTGGGCGGTCCTCGTCCTCGCAGCACTGCTGTCCTCGGCGATCGTTTTCCTGACCAGGTATCATTGAGATGGCGCGCAGCCCGCGCCCGCGAAGTCGAAGCTCTCATGGCAGCGAGTGCCGGAACCCTCGACGGTGGCTGTGCGCCCGCCATTTTCCTTGAAACCCGCGCCGCCGTCGCCTAGAGAAGCGGACCCGCTGTTGGGGGATCGTCTAACGGTAGGACTGCAGACTCTGACTCTGCCTGTCTAGGTTCGAATCCTAGTCCCCCAGCCAACGGGCTTGCTCCGAAAACAGCCTGCTCCGGCGCTCATCTTGATCTTTCAAAAGTTTATGCAGCCGTTGTGATGCGGCTGTGGCTTTGGCGGATGGGTGGGGGAGATGTCGCCGATATGGGCGTTGGGATCGTAGGGACGATAGGTGGAGGTGTTGTTCTGGCTGTTGGCGATGTCGTTGGGCACGATCAGGGTAATGCCCGGATCGAGCTGCGCGGTAGGATCGAGACCGTTGGCGTCGGCCAAGAGGTACCAGAAATTGCTGTCGCCCCAGATCTGCAGCGCGATGCTCTGCAGCGTGTCGCCGCTTTGCCGGGCGGCCTGTTGCGCACTTCGATCTCCTGGAGGGAGTTCGAAGTCACACCCTTAGTAATTGTTGGATGGGTCTCAATGCTTGATCAAAAAACCGCCCGCCAACAACATCGAACAAATTCCTGCTATCTGCCAAACTCGGAACCAAACTAACAGCCTACCATCTTTGTACAATTGCGCATACGCTTCCTGCCATCGTGACTTTCTCCCCGGATGATAGTGGCTGATCTGGCATTCAGGCGGCAAGCGCTTGTTCACCAATTCGACGATGAGGCGCTTTATGTGCGCAACGACGAAGAAGCAGGCGAATGACGTCAGTATCAGTAGCCCCGCAGGCACAAACTGCGGGCTACTTTGCATTGCACACTGCCTTCGTCATCATTATCGCCAAAATTCCCGTCTGTACTGGCGCGGGCAACCCGAACAATAGGTTCATCGATACATCCGCTGGGACTTGGAGAGGTTGCGTATAGCCCACCTGTCCAGCCTGAACAACCGGAACGCCAGGGAGATCGGCGAGTTGGGCCGAAGCATTAACACCTACAACCGTCACAGGGTTCGGTCCGATGGCGATTGGGTTCAAGGGCGCGCCCGATTCGGAGACGAAAGCGCCGAAATCATCGTTCAAGCCTACAGAACCTGTAGTAAACGTACCGGCATTGTTCGAGTTATCGTCTTTCAGGCCCCAAACGCCTGCCGCATATCCTTGTACTTGTGCACCACCGTTCCAACCTCCCTCGACGCCGGTGTAACCAAAGAGACTGACTTGACCGGAATTGAAGTTCAACACGGCTTCCACGCCAAATACTCCGCTTGTGAACCCACCCCAGCTGGTATTGCCGCCGACAGCGACGCCGTCTGGAACTGCACTGCACACCGCATTTTTTGCGTCTGTTATCCAGGAAGAGCCGCTGCCGCCTTGATCGGAGCTGACAACATTTGACTGCATGGAAGAGTTGATCGAGTTGCCGTTCGACGGAGCCGCGCCTATGAGTTGCTGACTGAACGAAGCACTGAAATTGTTCATCTTCTGCAAGACGCCGTCGATCGCGGCTGTGTACTGCGCATTGATCGCGGCGATGCGCGCGTTGTCCGCATTGAGTGCCGATTGACCAAGGGCCCCGGCGTTGGCATCGCCGTCGCTGCCGGGGATGATGTAGGTCTGTCCGGCGTAGATCGTAGAGGAGGTTAGGTGGTTTGCCTCCATGAACGCTCCGATGGCCTGCGGATCGCTGGTGCCAAGAAGAGTTGAGATGCTGTCGCCGGCCTGCGCGGTCACATTGAAACTCGGAATTTGGGATGTCACTTCGATCGGCTGCGAGGTGTAGGGGATGGGCGGATCGTCCATCTGCACTTGCGGCGTCACGGTGACGGTGCCGATGGGGCCGTTGTTCGACTGGACGGAGCCCTGCTGAGAATCGACGATTTGCTGCTCGAGCGCAGAGCCCACGGTTTGCGCCAGCACGTCCGGCAAGGCGCTGACGATGTTGTCGCCGAAGTCCGTGCCGCCGATCAACGAGCGCACCGAAGCGTTGACGATGACGCCGGCCATGCTCGAAAGGCCCCTTTGCAGTGCGGCGTTGGCGACATTGTTGTTGAAGAGCTTGATGCCGCCGATCATCGGACCGATTTCGTGCATCACGCCGGCGGAAACGGCGGCGGCGGCGACGTTGGTCCAGTTGAAGGATTTTTGCAGGCCGACTGCAACGTCGATGCCTTGGCTGACCACGCTGGAAAGCGCAGCCTGGGCGGCGACGTCGAAGGTCGTGGTGCCGGCGATACCGAGCTCGGAAAAGACGCCGAGCTCCTGGAGGCCCGGGGGCACCAGCATGGACACTGCCGCCATCCCCAGCTCACCCCAGTTGAAGTTCTTTTGAATGCCGACCGCCATCGCGAACAGCTGACCGAAGACGTCGCCGGTCAGCACCGTGACGATGGCTTTGAGGATTTGTCCCAGTACGCCGCAATTGTGATGCTGCTGGGGCTTGGGCGGATGGGTGGGGGAGATGTCGCCGATATGGGCGTTGGGATCGTAGGGACGATAGGTGGAGGTGTTGTTCTGGTTGTTGGCGATGTCGTTGGGGACGACGAGGGTGATGCCGGGATCGAGCTGCGCCGAAGGATCGAGACCGTTGGCATCGGCGAGCAGATACCAGAAGTTCGAGTCGCCCCAGATCTGCAGGGCGATGCTCTGCAGCGTGTCGCCGGCCTGCACCGTGTAGGTGGATGGCGACTGGCCGTAGGTCAGCCCGTTGACCGCGTTGTAGCTCTGGTCGAAGTCGGCGTACGACGTGCCGCTGGTGGCGCCGTCGGTGAAGAAGCCATTGCCGGGCTTGGTGGTCTGCTGGGTGATCGAGGCGACATAGCCGACGTTCGAGGTGCCGTTGTTGGAGATGTTGCCGATCTGGACGGTGCTGATTCAATACACGTGTTCATCCGGCGTAGTTTGCGACGGATTTGCTAATTTCCTCGTACGTTGCAGCTCTTAAAGCCAATAACACATGGCGAAGCGACATTGAAGGACAACAAAAAAAATGAACGACGCAATAGGCACAAGAAAGCAAAACGTTGTAATCCTCATTGCCCTCATGTCTCGATGCTCGCCAACATCTACCGCATAAGAGATACCAAGACTGACAATCGCCGGAGAGATAAAGAACGCAGCAAATCTCGGCAGAAAAGAGCGCTCGCTGAATTGTGTTAGCGACACGCTCGAATCGAAGAGTGCCGAAAAGCCGAGATCAATGCCAACTCCAGCGGCGAGTGAAATCGCGACCACCGCCAGAAATCTCAGCCCGTCCATTCACACCTCTTTCAGTAGTGAAAATAGCGAGATGGGAGGGGATTCTCAAGCCCAGGGCCTGCCCAATCATGTTGGGCAAGATGATATTGGATTAGGCCAATGTCATCTGTTGCGCCAGCTTGTATCAGGAGCGAGGCGGCAAACGAATTGCTGTTATACGAGTCCGAGTCAGGCTGCATATAGTCTCGTACTCCATCCATGGGAAGCGAATATGGCACGGAACCGTCATAGGCATATGCTTCTATCAACAGCCTCTCAGCAAACGTGGCCTGATCCGTTCCTTGTGGAGCCGGTATTTCTATCTCGGGAATCGCGCTGGTTGGGTTGCCGGTAATCGAACCGGAATCGAAGATCAGGGGCCCTAGCGGCTCGGAAAGCGATACGTGGCCAAAGTCCGGCCCGGCATCAATCGAAAATAAAGGTACGCCATCCTTGTAAATCTTGAACCCCGTATGGAGCGCGTTGATGGGTTGAGACAAGTGGCCCAAGTACTTGAGCGGGTCAAGAAAGTACGCCTTGACCGTCCATTTTGTGCCCTTTGGCGCATTCATAATCTGCTGTACTGCCCAAGGATATGCGCTAGCCGGAAGTCTAGTTCCCGTAACAACAACCGTTTCGGTTTCCGTATCGCCCCAAGTACCTGAGTTTGGATCGTAATACTTGGTCGTACCGTCCTGGTAGCGATACTCGTAGTTGCCGTTCGAATTCACGAAGACCTGTCCAACTGGAATGCCACCCGTGGCGCTGCCCGAATCAGAGCTGCTCGAGTCAGCCTGGCTCGACGAATTATTGGCCTGAATCGCAAGCGATGCGGATTGACCCATTTTGGTGCCTAGTATCGGCGGCAAATCATCTTCCTCCACTGGCGTCGTCGTCACTGTGGCACCGGTGGTATCGTCGGTCGTCGAAGACTGATCCTGCTGCTGTATCTCATTCTGCATCACGCTTCCAACGGTCTGTCCGATGACGTCCGGAAGACCCTTGAGGATATTGTCGCCGAAGTCTGTACCGGAGACGAGGGAACGCGTGGCGGCGCCGACGATGAGGCCGGCCATGCCGGAGACGAAGGTGAGGCTGCTGCTTGGCATTTGCGGGTTGTCGAGATGCAGCTGCTGGCCGACATAGGCTCCCACTCCAGCCGCGACACCGGCCGCGGCGACGCCGGCCCAGTCGAACGATTTCTGCAGGCCCGTCGCCACACCGATGCCTTGCGTGAGGACGTTGCCCAGCACGCCGCGCGCGATGGCGCCGCCGACGGTGCCGAGGCTGCCGAAGGCGCCATTCGCGCCGGTCAGGGCATTCGGGCCAAGTCCCGCACCGATCGCGCCGCCGAGCGCGGCCATGCCGACCGCACCCCAGTTGAAGCTCTTCTGGATACCGGTGGCCAATCCAACACCCTGGCTGACGATGCTGCCCGCCGCACCGCCGATCGCACCGGCGGCCACGGCCTCGGGAAACGACGCAGCCGCCATGAGCGCGCTGGTGGACGTGGCGCCCGCCGCGCCGGTGACCCCCATCGCGCCCAGCGCGGCCCCCGCTGTGAAGTACGCCACCACAACCGCGATGACCGCGAGCAATATCTCGCCGAGTATCCCGCAGCCGTGATGCGGCTGGGGCTTTGGCGGATGGGTGGGCGAGATGTCGCCGATATGGGCGTTGGGATCGTAGGGACGATAGGTTGAGGTGTTGTTCTGGCTATTGGCGATGTCGTTGGGAACGACGAGGGTGATGCCGGGATCGAGCTGGGCCGACGGGTCGAGACCGTTGGCGTCGGCCAAGAGGTACCAGAAATTGCTGTCGCCCCAGATCTGCAGGGCGATGCTCTGCAGCGTGTCGCCGGCCTGCACGGTGTAGGTGGACGGCGACTGGCCGCAGGTCAGGCCGTTGACCGCGTTGTAGCTCTGGTCGAAATCGGCGTACGACGTGCCGCTGGTGGCGCCGTCGGTGAAGAAGCCGTTGCCGGGCTTGGCGGTCTGCTGGGTGATCGAGGCGACATAGCCGACGTTGGAGGTGCCGTTGTTGGAGATGTTGCCGATCTGCTTGCCGCCGAAATAGAAGAACAGGTCGATGGGCGCGGCCTGGACCGGATAGGCGACGCCCTCCTGGCGGAACAGCACTTCGCCGTCGATGTTGTAGGCATAGCCGACGCCGTGGCTGTAACCGTCGGCCATGGTGGCGTTAGATCGTGGCGCTGGTCGAAGGTCGGTTCGAAAAGTTGGTGACCGTCAGTGCTCTTACTTTCCTGATACGGCCTCTTTCCACCTCGACCCCGACAGCGACGCTCCCCGGTTGGTACGCATGGGAATGCCCTGACGCCGTACCGTTCGAAGTCGCAAATGACTGACAATCGCTTAATTTCTCTAAGGGAATAAACAACCCTTCTGCTCGCAAGCCGAGATAAGGCAGGGCGCGGCCATTTACCAGAATCTCCATTTCAAAGTCTAGGATACAATCCATCTTATATTCATCATTATTCTACATAAGTTTCTCCGACACATGAACGACGATTCCCTTCTTTCGCACTTGCGCGCCGAGGTATTTCTTAACTGCCTCCCAACAACTCCGCTGGATTGTACCAATGGTTTCGGTGCGTTCCCAAAATGGAGCCTGTGGATGGCGAAGCCTCAGTACTCCATGGTTCGATTCATTGTTTGAATATTCCATTACCAGCTCTACGTCTTTCCAATCCTCGAAGTGAAATATCGGTGAGAGGTTTACCACCACACCGTTGATTTGAAACTCGATGTCGTTGCCCGTCCTTTTTCCAATTTCAGAACTTTGCCCCATCCAGATCGCAACGCCGTGGTTTTCGTCGATGTCGCAAGATGTTTGTACATAGTCTGGTTGAAGGAAAAACCAGGTGGCAACCGCCCCCGGCACCACAATCGCCAACGCTATGAGAGAATTTCTTGTCACCAAGGACTGCCCTTTATCGCGGAGTAAAGCATATGAGGGTAGACAAAGGGAATGGAAAATGTGTTGCTGATTCCGGCGGTACTGATCGAATTTAAAGCCGCGGTCTCACAATTGTTCGAGAATACGTCGTAGTCATTTGCAGCGGCATAGTCGTGCATGTAGCTCATAGCTTTGTTATATTGGTCGGCATCGACGGTGAATGCTTCAACTGCAAAATTGTCGTCGCCTGCCAACGCCGCCTGCAGCAATTTGGTATTGTCCGTCACGTTTCCTGGCGAAAACAAATCTCCCGGGAAGCCCAAGTTTTTCGGATAGAACCCGAGAGCGAGTTGCTTCCCATCGGGACCTGTCCCCCCGATGAACGCATGACCTATTCCGCCAAATCCCAGAAAGCCCTTGGAGTTTTCTACGACCAAGTAAAGTGTGTATTTTTGTTTTGAGCTTGACGGCGTCACTGGCGCAGCGAATGGAGTGCTATTCGATTCCTGCACTGATTGATTAGGATTCGAAGGACTTACGATTACAGACTCAATTCCGTTCTGATTGAACCAGCCGCCCTGGCTTGCATCATAATGGTCACCATTGCTTAGATGTTCCAATATCTGCTTGTCGGAGTAGCCGGCGGCGGCGGCGGCCTGCAAGTCGCCAGTTTCGGGTCTCGGCATGGGCACCGGAACATTGGCAGTACAGGTTCCAATTCCATCGGCACCAGGTTCGGAATCATACGTTTCCCGCGATGACCCATCGGTACCGGCATATTCTGGCGAACCTGCGAGGCTTCCATCAATTGGCGGCGAAGCCTGCGGCGCTCTATTCGCCACAAGCTGGGCGATCTGTTGCTGGATGGTAGCTTGCTGCTCCTGCTGTATCTCATCCTCCATCACACTTCCAACCGTTTGGCCGATCGTATCCGGCAGGTCTTTGAGGATGTTGTCGCCAAAGTCCGTGCCGGTGATCAGGGAGCGTGCGGCAGCTCCCGCGATCAGGCCGGCGGCTCCGACCAAGGCATCGGAGGCTGTACTGCTGAGATTGGTACCCTCCGCCCATGTGCCCACGGCTTCGCCCACGCCTGCGGAAACACCCGCGGCGGCGACCTGGGCCCAGTTGAAGGACTTCTGCAGGCCTGTCGCCACGCCTATGCCCTGCGTGATCGCGCTCGCAGTGGCGCCTTGCAAAGCGGCAACGACATCGGAGCCGACCGTGTCGGAAAGTCCGCCGAACAGATCCAATCCGCTGCCGCCGACGCCATAGTTGACGCCCGCGCTGAGAACACTCATGCCCAGTTGGGCCCAACTGAAGCTCTTCTGAATACCGGTGGCCAGCCCCACACCCTGGCTGGCCAAATCGCCAATCGCTGCCGAGGCGGCAAGGCTGCCAAGGGTGCCCATTGCCTCGAATGTCTCGGGCGCCAGTTGAGGCGCCAATATCGTCACCACAACCGCGATGACCGCGAGCAATATCTCGCCGAGTATCCCGCAGCCGTGATGCGGCTGGGGCTTTGGCGGATGGGTGGGGGAGATGTCGCCGATATGGGCGTTGGGATCGTAGGGACGATAGGTGGAGGTGTTGTTCTGGTTGTTGGCGATGTCGTTGGGAACGACGAGGGTGATGCCGGGATCGAGCTGGGCCGAAGGGTCGAGACCGTTGGCGTCGGCGAGCAGGTACCAGAAATTGCTGTCGCCCCAGATCTGCAGGGCGATGCTCTGCAGCGTGTCGCCGGCCTGCACGGTGTAGGTGGACGGCGACTGGCCGTAGGTCAGCCCGTTGACGGCGTTGTAGCTCTGGTCGAAATCGGCGTACGACGTGCCGCTGGTGGCGCCGTCGGTGAAGAAGCCGTTGCCGGGCTTGGTGGTCTGCTGGGTGATCGAGGCGACATAGCCGACGTTCGAGGTGCCGTTGTTGGAGATGTTGCCGATCTGCTTGCCGCCGAAATAGAAGAACAGGTCGATGGGCGCGGCCTGGACCGGATAGGCGACGCCCTCCTGGCGGAACAGCACCTCGCCGTCGATGTTGTAGGCATAGCCGACGCCGTGGCTGTAACCGTCGGCCATGGTGGCGTTGGTCAGATCGTGGCGCTGGTCGAAGGTCGAGACCGAGGTCCACAGCGCGTTGTTGGCGTTGCCGGTGTCGGAATCGTAGGTCTCGCCCGATTGGACCGGATTGTCGGACCACAGGTAGCTGAAGACCGCGTCGGTTCCGGGCGGCGAGTTGCCGCCCTGCTTGACGGTTGTCGTGCTGTCATGGGTGACGACGCCGTTGTCGTAGACGCCGTTGTATCCGCTGGTGCCCTGCTCGCGGTAATCGTAGTTCGTGGTCCAGGTATAGGTGCCGTCGTTGGGCCGCACGGTGTAGACGACGTCCTGGGTGGTCTGCGAGATGTGATTGAAGGTGGTCTGCTTGCTGTAGACCTTGGTGCCGCTGGTGTTGTCTTCCTCGTAATAGGTGACCCGCCCCATCAGATCGTTGGTGTAATAGGCGTGCTGCGTCCCGCCGCTGGTGGCGATGTCCGCCTGGGTGATGTGGCCGTCGGCGGCGTAGTGATAGGTGTCGGTCTCGCCGTTGCCCACCGCCGTGAGCCGCTCGCCGGCCTGATCGTAGGTGATGGTCGTGCCGGTGGTGGTGGTGACGATGTTGTTGTTCTGGTCCAGCGTGCCCTGGGTGATCAGGAAACGGTTCATCGAATCGTAGGTGTACCAGTCGTTCTGGCTCGATTGCGTCGTCGACAGATTGCCATTGCCGTTGGGGTCGAGCAGGTAATAGGTCGAACCGCGGTAGCGGACGTTGCCGTTCGCGTCGTACTTCCAGCTGATCGTGATCGGGTCGTAGATGGCGTCGTAGACACCCGAGATCGTCGGCGCCGAAGCCGTCAACGAGGTCATCCGGTTGACGTTGTTGTAGGTCGCCACCTCGTAGTCGACGAGCGTGTCGAAGGTGCCCGAACTGCTCACCGAACGGTTGATGCCGTCCTCGAAAACCTCGTTGCCGTTCTTGTCGTAGGAATAGTCAGCGATCTTGATGTTGTGCCCGTCGTAGTAGACGGGACCGGAAAGATAATCGACCTCGGAGACGACTTCGTAGTCCGACGTGATCTTCTTGACTTGGCCGGTGTTGTAATAGGTGTAGGTCATCACCTCGCCGCTGGGCGAATAGCCGCCGCCGGAGATCGAGCCCGCGGGAATATAGCTGTCCGTTCGCGTGCTCAGCCGTCCGGCCAGGTCGTAGGTGTAGCCGTAGACATTGCCGCCGAAATCGGTCTTGCCGATCGTGCGGCCGTCGACGTCTTCCTGTTCGGTCGCGCTCCTGTTCGCGACCGAGTCCACCAGCGTGGTGGTCTTGGTCCAGCCGCCGAACTGACCCAATCCCCCGGTGCTGAGCGTATTCGACCAGACATAGCCATAGGTCGTGGCATGTCCTTCCATGTCGACGGTCTGGGCGACGCGGCCCTCGGCATCGTAGTCGGTGCGGTCGACATAGGAGCTGCCGAACTCGCTGTTCCAATGAGTCAGGCGCTGGCCAAGGCCGTCATAGGTATAAGTATCGACGAGGCGCTGTCCGCCGGCACCCAGCGGGTGGGTCTCGGTCAACACCTGTCCCTGACCGTCGTACGTGTAATCCGTCTTGGCGCCGACCTCGTTGGTGGCTTCGGTCAGATCGCCAAAGACGTCATAGGTGTTCACCGGCTTGCCGCCGTCAGCATGGAACTCCTCAATAGCCTGCGCATCGCTCCCGCCGTAGCCCGTATTCGCCAGCAGCCAGCGCGTATTGAGGTTGCCATTGGCATCCCGTGTGCCGACCAGGCGCCCCGACAGGTCGTAGTAATCCAGCTGCGTAGGATTGGTGGATGACGAATTGTTGTGCTCGTCGTAAACGGTCGTGGACGGCAGCGCTTGGGATGTGACCTTGCCCAACGTGTTGTAGGTATAGGTCGTGGTGTGCGCGTTTCCATCCTTCTCGGTCAGCACCTCGCCGAACGCGTTGTAGGTGCGGTAGGTGATGATGTCTTCCGTGTCATTGGAGTTGTAGTAGTTGGCCGACAACTGGCGCGACGGCAGGCGCGACGACGTCGCCTGGCTGCGGGCATCGTAGACGGTGATGGTCTCGACCATGCCCTGGGGCTGCGTGACGCCGATGGTGCCCATGGCGGTGACGACGTCGTTGGCGCTGGCGAAACCGCTCCAGCTGCCCGATGCCAAAGCGTTGCCGTCGGAGGTGACGGAAAGGGTCTGGTTGCCGTCCTTGTCGTAGAGATTGACCGTGTACACGCCCTCATCGGTGGATTCCCACATCCGGCCGCCATTGTCGTAGGCGAAAGTTTGCTGGACCACGCCGTTGACGCTCTTGGATACGACATCGCCATAGGCGTTATAGGCCGTCTGTTCGGTATCATTCTTGCCCCAAACGCCACCGCTCTTGGTGGCGGTACCTTGGGCGATGGCCCGCCCAAGCGCGTCGTAATTGGCGAAGTCTCCCTCGGTGGTGGACGTGCCGTCCGAATGCAGGCGGCTGTAATTGGTCAGGATCAGGTGCTTGTCGGCATCGTAGGAATAGTCGCGCTCGAACCCGTTGGCATCGATCATGGAGCTCAGGATGCCATCGCCGCCGTAAGTATAGCTGGTGTTGTGATATACCCGGGTACCGGCAAGCTGATCGTAGGCACTGGTGTAGGTCAGATCGCCCAGGCCGTCATAATCCTCGAGCGTGTGCAACTGCATGGTGACCCCGCCTGAAGCGAACGAGGAAAGATCGACTGCGATCTGACGTCCGGCGGCATCGTAGGTATAGGTCGTGGTGTCGCCCGTTGCCTCCTGCTTGCTCAGCACCTCGCCCAGGCCATTGTACGTGTAATTGATCGTAGAGCTGGTCGGCGCCGCGGTTAGGGTGCCGTCCGCGTTGACCGTCCAGGCCGCCACATTGAGTCGCGTCTCTTGTTTGCGCTGCCCATTGCGATCGTAAAGGAAGGTCGTGGTGCGGTCGTTGGTGTTGTCCGCATGCGCGCCGGCGTATCCTTGAATGGACGAATACGTTGTGGAGCCCGTGATCGAGCCGACATAGGCATTGACGTAGCGGGTTTCCTGGGTGGCGTTGCCGTTGGAGTCGAGCGTGTAGAGGGTGATGTACTTGTCACGATCGACCTCCGCGATCTTGCGGCCGAGGTAGTCGTACCAGCTCCAGGTGCTGTTGCCGTTACCGTCGATCTGTTGGAGGCTGTTGGCGGTCTTGTTGTAAACGTTCGTGGTCGTGACGTTTGTGGTGGCGGTGGTGTAACTGGTGCCGTTATACGAGCCGGTCAGCAGGTTCGCCACGGTGGTCGAGGTCAGCCTGTTGATCGCGTCATAGCCATAGCTGATCTGCCGCGATTGCGAGGGGCTGAGCGGCGACGGCGCGGCTCCTCCGGCGGCCGGCATCGTCCCGAACGCGGTAGCGTAAGAAGTCGCGGTCAGCATGTTGGAATTGGCGTCGTAGCTCCATTGGGTGTAGTCGCCGAGCGCGTCGACTTGGGCGACCTTGCGATTGAGCGCGTCGTAATAGGTCTGGGTGACGGCGTTGATCGGATCCGTCGTCTTGATGACGTTTCCGCGCTTGTCGTATTGGTACGTCCAAGTCGGAGTGACCCTGCCGCCCGCGCTGAGATCGCTATTGAGCGTGAGAAACGAGTCCTCCGTCTTTAGCGTCAGCCGATTGAGCTTGTCATAGGTATAATTGGTGGTGCGATGCTCGGGCAGCCCCGAGGCTTCGACCTTTTGGGTGAGATTGCCGCGCGAATCGTAGCTGTAGGTGTTGGTGACGGTCGCCGCCAATTGATTGCCGCTGCTGTCGTATGAGGCCTCGGGCAAGGTCTCTGTCAGGATTTGTCCGCGGCGGTCATAGGTGTCGATGGTCTCGCCGCCTGGGCCGTTTTGCGGCCCGGCAGCGGCGGATTTGGCGAAGATGTGGATGCGATCCCCGAAGGCATCGAGATCGTATTTTTCGTAGAACCCTTCCGCGTCGGTGACCTGGGTCGCGCGATCGAGCTTGTCCCGCGTGAACGTCGTGGTGGCGTCCTGCGCGCTCGTGGTCAGAGTCGGCGGCACGCCGGGCGTGATGGTGCCGTTGTACGGCGTGGCATAGCGCGTGACCGACGCCACCGCACCACCGATGGTGTAGGTCGTCGCCGTGCCATAGCCTAGCTGATCGAGCTGCAGGATCTGCCGGTTGAGCGCGTCGTAGAACGAGTAGATGACATGAGTGAGCGGGTCCGTGGTGGTCAGCACATTGCCGAAGGAATCGTAGGTATAGGAGGTGACATTGTTGAGCGCGTCGGTCTTGGTCAGCATCTGCCCCGCGACGTCGTAGGTATAGGTCGTGACATTGTTGTTGCCGTCGGTCTCGGTCAGGATATTGCCCTGACCGTCATATGCGTACTGCGTGGTGCTGGCCGCGGACGTGCCAAAGCCGCGGGTCACGGTCTTCAGACGGCCGGCGGAGTCGTAGCTGTAGTAGGTCGCGGAATCATCGCCGCTGCCATAGGCGTCGGTGACCTTCTGCACCCGACCCTGCGCATCGTAGGCGGTGCGCGTGTCCACCGCGAGGCCCGTGCCGTCGCGAACCGTGTCGGTCAGCCGCCAATCGGCATCGTAGCTGAAAGTCGTCTGCACGGCGTCTGAGGGAATTGTTCCGCCGGCCCAAGCGACCATATCCGAGAGCTGGGGAATCGAATTCGGCGTATAGGTGGAAGTATATTGGATCGTGAGATTGAGCCGTCCCGAACCATCATAGCGATTCTCGACGACATAGTGCTCCGGATCGATGGTGAAGCGCAGGTTGCCCAATGTATCGTATACATAGCGCGTCTTTCGGTCCGTGGCGCCCGATCCATAAGTGGCGGCCCAACTGTCCATGTCAGATTGCAGGGGCGGCATGGTCGTTGTTCGCTGCGTGGCATAGACCGATTTCTGCGTGACCTCGCCCATGTTGTCATAGGTGAAGCCCGTGACCGTGCCGGCGGCATCGATGGTGTAGTCCAATTTTCCGGTGTCGGTCTTATAGACGTTCCAGCTTACGCGATTGGCGCTGTCGCCGGACAAGGAGGAAAGCTGCGACTGGACATAACTCAGCGTGTAGGCGGATTCGTTCTGTTGCGTACCCACCGTACCGTTGTAGAGAATGGTCTGCGTAACGCGATTGGCGTTGTCGTATACATATTTCGTCGCCCGCAGCATGGGATCGAGCGCGATCGTCAGAAGCCCGCGGTCGTCGTAGAAATAGCGCGCCTTCAGATCGCCCGTTCCGCTCGCCAAGCCGACGATCGCGGAGAACGCGTCGCCGCGATGGCTGCTGGCCACGGCGATGGAATGCGCGACGGTGCGGATCTTCTCGCCCGCATCGTTGTATACCGTCTCGGTCAGGAAGCCGTCACCGTTCAGGACGCCGATCTGGCGGCCCTCAGAGTCATAGTAGTAGCTGGTGGTATCGTCGTGGGCGGCGGAGACCGTGGGCAGTGTGACCGCGTTCGGAAGCGTGGTCTTGAAGCCGCTCAGCGTCGATGAAGACAGGACGTTATAATAAACCGTGGTCGAGGTGAGGTTCGACATGTCGTCATAGGTCATCGACGTCACGCCGCCGTCGCCGTCGATGGTTTCCACCAGGCGGCCGTCAGCGTCGTAAATCCTCCAGTTCCAGACGTCACCGGGGTCGGGCAGCGGCAATACGCTGGAAAGCGCGACATTGGTGGGATTGCCGTTGCTGCCGACAAGCTGGGTCAACTGCGTCGAGGTCAGCTTGTTGGCATGGACGATGCTTGCGACGAGCCGGCCGTTCAGATCGTAGCGGTACTCGGTCAACGACCCGTCCGCGAGGATGTCGGCTGTCTTGCGGCCGAGATTGTCGAAGAGCGCATAGCTGCTCGTGCCGGCTTGGCTGTCGCTGACGATTCCCAACTGGCCGAGCGTGTCGTATTTGTATGACGTCGTGTCTCCGTTTTGGATGACACTCACAAGGTGGCCGCTGTCATCGTAGTTCGAGACCCGCACCAATCCGTTGGCCATGGTGACGCTGCAGGAATTCGTGGCATCGGACCAGCTGACCGTGCTGATACCACCGTTCAAATCCTGCGACTGGATGATCCGATTGAGGCCGTCATAGGCGAACGTCTCGATGTTAGTGCCTTGGCCAACCGTTTGGCGCTGCAGGAGATTGCCGGCCTGGTCATAGACATAGATGACCTGGGTATAGGGCGAGTTCGTGGTTACGCCCGCACCGGTCGCATCTGCCGTGCAAAGCGCATAGCTGGTGGCGGTGGCAGGATTTCCTCGCAGATCATAGGTATAGTCCGTCCGCCGGATCGACGTGCTTTTGTTTGCGATCGAGTTGACCCAGGTCGTCAGCGCCGATTCCGTTATCGTGCCGCCGGTATACGGATTGTCGCTGTACAGGATTTTTGCGGTGCGCTGGCCGTAGCCGTTGTAGCGGTATTCGGTGACCTCGTTGTCCCCATCGACGAAGTATCTCAAGTTTTCCGAGCTGTCATAGGCGTAGCTCAGCGTGACCGTTGGACCGCTCTGGCCGTTTCCTGCAGCGTAAGTCTTGGTCAGGACATGATTATTGGCGTCGTATGTGAAGGTCGTCGTGTTTCCAAAGGTATCGGTGATCTTGGAGAGATTGTCGTTGGGATCGTAGGCATATTTCGTCAGGTTGGAGTACGGATCGGTCACAGACTTGAGATCGCCTGTGCCGTTGTAGGTATAGACGTAGCTGGGACGGGTACCGCTCGAGTCCGTTGGATAGGTCACGCCGGTGAGCTGGTTGTTGCCGTCGAAGGTCAACGTCGTGGTGTTGCCATTCGGATCGGTGATGACGGTGTTGCCGGTATTGTACTGGAACGATGTCGTGCGCGAGGTCGCGTTGGTTCCTGTGGTGACGATCTCTTTGACGGTGGCGACCGCATAGGCGCCCGAACCCAGCTGTGTGTAGGTAATATCGAGTTCGCCGCCCCCGGTTTGCGTGATCTTGGCGACGCGGTCGCTGGTTCCGTCATAGGTGTAGGTGGTGACAACCTTGATGCCATCAGTGACGGAACTGTCGTTGGGCGTCAGGTCGGTGGTGACGGTCGACAGCCGAAAACTGGAATCATACGCATACCGAACTCGGATTAGCGTCGAGTTGTCGGCCTTTTTGGTGGTGATGGACTTGACCTGATTGTTGGCAGTGTAGTTGTAGGTCGTCGTCTCGCCGTTCGCGGTAGTGGCTTTTGTCAACAGACCGGTGACGCCGTCGTAGCTGAAACTAAGCGCGTTGCCGCTATTGTCGGTCGCCAATAGGATCCGCCCATTATGGGCGGCATCGTAGGTCTCGGTCAGATTGTTCTTCGAGTCGGTCCAGGTCCAGATCTGGGTAGAGGTGTTGTAGGACAGCCGGTATTCGCCATTGCCGCCCGTCGAACAGATATAGGTTCCCGATCCGGTGTCGTAATTGTAGACGAGATTGGAGCCGTCGCTGTCGATCCGCGTGACCGAGCTGCCGGCCTGATTCACTGTCCCGGTTACAGGAGCGATGCAGCGCGCGTCGCCGAACTGCCAATCATGCCATGCGCCATAGCCCATGTTCATGCTTTGGCTGTTGTAGCCGCGGGAAACGATCTCATCGGGTCCGCGGCCGATAAGGACCTCGTCGGTCCTGTCGATCATCAGGTTGCCGGTCGCGGCATTGACCGTAACGTTCTCGCCGAAGCGATTGAATGCCGAACTGCCCAGCACCCCGCCACCTTGCCCGACAGCGCCGAAAACCTTCTCCGAGCTGTTGTCCAAACCCAACCCGGCGCCCGTAACGATCGCGACCATCTTCAACCCCGTCCCTGCGAGGACCCGACAGCGCCCTCAAGGAACAGGTCGACATCGAACGGGAACGGTTCAGAGATTTTTTCCTTGATGACAGAGTTTCAATGATTCGGTCACGTTTTCCTTCGGTTGATTTGTGTGGCCGGCTTGCCCGTTGAAGCTTCATCGCTCACGCCGCCAAAAATCAGAACCACATGGGGTCGCGCGGCGCCCGAAAAATTATCGGCCCCACGTGAATTACCTGCGCCCCGTTTGCCCGAAACCACTCCAGCAGCAACAGAAGGGCATCCACCTGGTCATCGCGGCGCGCCAGCGGGACGCCGAATAGCTCCTGTTCGAACTCGGCGAGCCAAGGCGCTTCTTTGGGAAGCAGCACGCGTCCCGATTCGAAACGTCCTTGTTGGCGCAACAGTCTGGTTTTTGGGGAAATATCCGTTTGTAGATCTACCGGCAGTATTTCGCGGCGTTTGTGTGCGCAGCGCTTCCGTTGATGCATCCGGGTGCAGCGTTCGCGCCCAATTGGCACATCGAGGCCGTCTGCTGGCGGCCGCTCAATGTCACTGGCAATCCGTTGGCGCCGGCGGGGTACTGGACCGCGGCTGCAGCAATCGGCGTTGTTGCAATGCTTTTGGTTCGCCAATCCGCCCCTATAAGGCTCATTGTCGATCACATGCCAATCATCTCGCATGAGCCGCAACGAATTGAGACAGAGCTTTTGCTCTTTGAGGTCTCCGTTCGAATTGCGATGAGCTGTCGGTACGCTTGGCGGTTCGCGGACTTGCGCGGCGTAGAGCTAATTAATTTGCTTCCAGCGGCCTGCTGGAAAAGACCGCATTGCAGAGCGCTCGCGTGCGCGGGTCGCCGACAAGGTCTGGCCCCATGCGGTTGCAGACATAGCCAATGGCGATCCGGGCGGCAGGATCGGCGCAGGCGAACGATCCGCCCCAACCGGAGTGGCCAAACGCTTGCGGATTGGGTCCGTAAATGCCCGGGCTGTTCAGGGCCATGCCCATGCCCCAACTGTCCTTGAATCCCAGGAACATGTCGGTGCGATCCCGCGTCGCCGCCGCACGCATTTTGTCCACGACTTGCGGCGAAAGGAGCCTCACCCCTTCTTGCTCACCGCCCTCCACGAGGAACGTGTAGAGGCGGGCCAGAGCGATGGCACTTGCGTGCCCATTGGCGGCAGGAATCTCGGCCTTACGCCAGGGCGCGGTGTTGGCGGCGGACGCATCCTGCTCAGGATTCGTGAGCGCCATCATGGCGGCTTGGGGCAACGGCGGGAGCTTGGCCGGATTTCTCGGAGGGATCGTGTGGGCGAGCCGATGTTCCTCGCTTCCCGGCACGCCGATGAAGATATCCGCACGCATGGGAGCGGCGATCTCATCCTGAATGAATTGGCGCACCGCCTTCCCACTGAGCCGCCGGATGACCTCGCCGGCGAGCCAGCCATAGGTCATCGCATGATAGGAGGTGGCCGTGCCCGGCTCCCAGATAGGGCTTTGACGAACGAGTTTGGCGCAGCATTGCTGCCAATCGTATTGATCCTCGATCCTCGTCGGCTCGACGAATCCCGGCAACCCCGCCTGATGCGAGAGGACATGAGCGAGAGTGATGCCCTGTTTTCCGGCCTCGGCGAATTCGGGCCAGATATAAGCGAGATTGTCCTCGTAGCGGATCAGACCGCGGTCAACCAACATGGCCACTGCGGTCGCGACCACACCCTTGGTCGTGGACCAAACGTTCACCAGCGTATCCCGCGTCCATTTCCTGGACCGGTTCATGTCCGCATAGCCGCCCCAAAGATCGACAACGAGTTGGCCACGGTGGAAGACGGCGAGCGCGGCACCGCATTCCTGATAGTCGCCTGGGCGCTCGAAATTCCCGACAAAGGCATCGCGCACCGGCTCGAAGCCTGGTGCGACTACCCCTTCGATCGGGCCGGACATGTTCATCGTTCCGGTCCAAGGCCATTGACGAACAAAGACACGATTTCATCGGCGAGTACCGTTCGCGCGCGCGGATCGTCCGACGAAAACCATTTGGGCAACCACTGGAACGCGCCTGCGCCGAGTTGCGCCACGGCGTCGAAATCGAGCTTGCGCATGGTTCGGTCGTCGATTCCGTCGCGGCCAAACCGCTCATAGCGCCGTTGCAGGGCCCTTGCCCGTCCCGTGATTTCCCGGCGGACCGCGGGGGGCAGCGCCGCCGAGCCCACGAGTTGAATGAGCGGGGACAGGCCGGAGGCATGCGCTTGCACATTGAGGTGCAGACCGATCATCGCTCGCTCAAGGCCGGTTCTGCCGCCGATCTCGGCTGCATCCACGAATTGCTCGTACAGGCGGAAGGCCCGGCGATAGCACCGCACCACGAGATCGGACTTGTTGCGGAAATAGTGGTAAAGCACGCCCTTGGTGGCACCGACCGCATCGGCGATGTCGTCGAGCGAAACGCCGTCGATGCCGTTGCGATTGAACATCTGCGAAGCGACTTGCAGCAACGCCTCGATCTTCGCTTCGGCATTGGCTTTGCGGTCGAATGCGCTGGGCTGGGGCGGGAAAAAGTTCTCGATCGCCACCGGCGAGACCAATTTGAAACCGCGATCGCGTGCCTGGCCTTCGATCAGCAGATCGCAGACCGCATCCACGGTGCGAGAGCGGTAAGAGGTTGAGGTCCCCTCTACCCAGTGCAGCGAGAGCGGAATCCAGGTGATGGTGCCGATGATGGTCTGCGCCACGATCTCGTCGTCGAAGTTGCGCAAACTGCCATCCGCCATCCCGCTGCGCAAAATAGCCCGCAGCCCGGCAACATTGGCGGCATGTGCGGCTGCGATTTCCCCTCGAGCGTTCCTTTCAAGAAGTGGAAGCTCGGTGATCGCGGCTGGCGGCACGCGGTCTGAATCGAGCGCCTTGCGGACAAGCGCGAGGAGCCTTTCGCGGCCCGTCCCTTTTTTCCCGCGGGCCTCCGAGAGATCGGCGGCAAGGCGAGAGACAGCTTCGCGGTAACATTGGGCGGCGAGGTCGGCCCGGTCCGCGACATAGTAATACACCGCGGCCCGGCTCAGACCCACGGATTTGGCGATTCGCGCGACGGAGGCGCCGGCAATGCCGCGCGCATTGAATTCCTCTGAGGCGGCGGCAATCAGCCGTCCGCGTACAGCCTCAGCGGCGGTCCGGGCATCCGGTATCAGCATGGAAATCCCTGAACACCGTGGTTCGTCGTTGCTGCATGGCAACATACCCGACTGTCAAACCGATTGACAAGAGGTTATGGACGTGTCGTTATAAAAACATACCGAAGTGTCGAATGTACTCTGGCTGGGGGATAGCATGACACACCGCAATCGCGCCGTTCATCTGGCAGGAACCGTGGCACTGGGATTTCTCGCCCTGTTTCCCGTGGCCGCCTCCGCATCGGATCAAGTCGAGACCGTGGTGGTCACGGCGGAGCGCAGGCCCGAGAACATTCTCAAGGTCGGAATCAACGTCATGGCGCTGTCGGCAGAGCAGTTGCGGGTCGACCGTGTCGAGACGGCGATGGACCTGGCGGCTCATGTCCCGAACGTCGATGTGAAAACCAATATTCCCGGCGCACAACAGATCATCACCATTCGCGGCGTCGGTCTGGACGATTTCTCCTCGACCAACAATTCGAGCGTCGGCGTCTATGTCGATGACGTCTTTCTCAGTTCGTTCGCGGAAATGGACTTCAACTTCTACGATCTCGACCGCATCGAGGTCTTGAAAGGTCCGCAAGGAACTCTGTACGGGCGCAATTCGACCGCGGGCGCGATCAATGTGATCTCTGCCAAACCTTCCACCGACGCATTCGCGGCGCAGATCGAGGCGGGCTACGGCAATTTCGACACCTTCGACGCCGAAGGCTATGTCAACATGCCCTTGAGCGACGACCTTGCGGTTCGCATTTCAGGCCGCACCATCCAACAGGGTACGGGCTATTGGTTCAGCCGTGTGCTCAACCGCGACCTGGGACGGCAGGACATCGACCTGGGCCGGGGGCAGGCTCTGTGGGCGCCGAAAGAAGGATTGAAAATCCTTCTCAAAGTCGACGGCGAGCACAACGACTCCGAGATCGGCGTCGGCAAGTTTTTCGGCACGATATCGACCAACAGCCAGCCCTGTCCCGACTTTTCCGATCCCTCCCATTGCATCAATGCGCACGGCTATACCGACACCACTCGCAATCCGTTCCAAGGCGATTGGAACCACGCCGCGCCGTACAAGGTCGACAGGCTCAACACCACCTTGCGCGTGGACGACGATTTCGGCTGGGCGCAATTGACCTCGGTCACCGGGTTCATCGATTTCAAGCGCAGCTTCTACACCGATGTGGATGCCGCGCCGACGACGGATGCCGAGTTCGATCAGAACGACAAGGTCCAACAGTTCAGTCAGGAGCTGCGCCTCGCAGGCAGCACCACGCGGTGGGATTGGCTTGCCGGCGGCTATTATTCCTGGGATCGCGTCAAGACCTTTACGCCCGGCTACCTGACCGATCTGTTCAACACGCAAGTGCTCATCACGTCGGATCAGCGCACGACATCAGGGGCCGCCTTCGGCCAAGTGAAGTATCACCTTACCGATGCCGTAACCCTCACCGGCGGCCTCAGGTTCACCGATGAAGAACGCCGCTATGTCGGCGGCACCACGGACGAAAACCCGACCGGATTCAGCATCCTGTGCTTCATCACGCCGGGATGTCCATTCGGCACCCCCGGGCCTTACGCACTGTCCTTCGAGAACGCCAAAATCCACGACGACAACTGGTCCTGGCGCGGCGTGTTGAACTGGAATCCGGACCCCGACACCCTGGTTTATGCAAGCGTTTCGCGGGGTACGAAGAGCGGCGGATTCTTCAACGGCATAACCACGGTGAGCGCGGCGCTGGCGCCATATCTGCCGGAACAACTGACCGACTATGAAGTCGGCGTGAAGACAAGCACCCTCGAACACACGCTGCTGGTCGATTCCAGCGTGTTCTACTACGACTACAAGAACCTGCAGGCCCAGACCTTCACCAATGTCGGCGCGGTGTCCCTAATCAAGCTGGGCAACATCCCGCAGGCGACAATCTATGGCCTGGATCTCGACGCGCAATGGCTGCCGACGGACGGACTCTCGCTGAGCGCCGCCCTGGGCTTGCTGCACACGCGTCTGGGCGCCTTTCCCTTTGCCAACTCCTCGGGTCCTGTCATCGAACCCGCGGGCAACAAGCTGCCCGACGCGCCGGACGTCTCGTTCACCGGGCAGGTTCGTTACGAGCACGGTCTTTGGGACGGGTATTCCGGCGCCGTGCAAATGGGGGCGACCTACGGCAGCAGCGTCTATTTCGAGGCACTGAACACGCCCTACCTGGCCGGCCGGGCGAATTGGGTCTTCGACGGACGGGCGTCGCTAGGCCCGAAGAACGGCAAGTGGGAACTTGCACTTTGGGGCAAGAACCTCTTCGACGAGAAGCATGTCGTCCAGGCGACCGATGATGGGGTCGGCATGGGCTATCGCATTTTCAACGCGCCGCGCACTTTTGGAGGAACGTTCACCTACAAATTCGATTGATCGGGTGATACCGAGGTCGGTCTAGGTCCCTCACATACCTGCGGCGACGTGACCGATTTTCGCTCGGCGATCCTGGGCGTTGAAACGACGCGAACTGATGATCATCATCCATCGCACTAAAGGCGGCCACGCCATTGACCGCGAATCTGACGCCACTGTCAGGCAGGAAATGCTTGCCCTTTTGGACCTGCTGTTCTCGGCCGGCCGCAACTTCCAAAACGCGAGCGGCACCAATCAGTTTTCCTATTATGCCGGGTATCAATACACGTTTTGAGGCGCGGCTGCGCTAATGCGACACCCACCCTGAATCAGTGAACTCAATCGATCCTCGCAAACCGTAGCCTCAACGCATTTCCGACGACGCTGACTGAAGACAGCGCCATAGCGGCCGCGGCGAGGACGGGCGAGACCAGAATACCGAAGCTCGGATAGAGCACACCCGCCGCGACCGGCACGCCGATGGCGTTGTAGATGAAGGCGAAGAACAGGTTCTGGCGGATGTTGCGCATGGTGGCGCGGGACAGAAGCCGCGCGCGCACGATGCCGCGCAAATCGCCCTTGAGGAGCGTGATACCCGCGCTTTCGATCGCCACGTCTGTGCCTGAGCCCATGGCGATTCCAACGTCCGCTGCTGCCAACGCTGGCGCGTCGTTCACGCCATCGCCGGCCATGGCGACGCATCGGCCTTCCTTCTTGAGCTTGGCAACGACGGCACTTTTCTGGTCGGGCAGTATTTCCGCTTCGACTTCCTCGATGCCGAGCCTTTTGGCGACGGCGAGCGCGGTGGTGCGATTGTCGCCGGTCAGCATGACGATCTTCACGCCATCGTCGCGCAGCGCCTTGAGCGCCTCCGGTGTCGATTCCTTGATCGGGTCGGCGATGGCGAAGACGCCGGCCAGCTTTCCGTCCACCGCCGCATAGATGGCGGTCGCGCCGTCCTGGCGTAACTGGTCGGCCTTGGCAGCGAGCGATGCCGTGTCGATACGTTGCTCTTGCATGAAGGGCAGATTGCCGAGCAGGACCTTCTTGCCCTCCACCACACCCAGCGCACCCTTGCCCGACGGCGAGTCGAACTCTGCCACGGCTGGAATGGCAAGCTTGCGCGCATCCGCCGCCGCGACAATGGCCGCTGCCAGCGGGTGTTCGCTGCCGCGCTCGACGCCCGCCGCGAGGCGTAGCAGCTCGTTTTCCTCGAAGCTCTGTGCGGCGGCGATGGCGGTCACAGAGGGCCTGCCCTCGGTGAGCGTGCCGGTCTTGTCGATGACGAGCGTGTCGATGCGTTCCATCGTCTCCAACGCCTCGGCGTTCTTCACCAGCACGCCCGCCTGCGCGCCACGACCGACTCCGACCATGATGGACATGGGCGTAGCGAGGCCAAGTGCGCACGGACAGGCGATAATGAGTACCGTCACGGCGGAAACGAGCGCGAAGGCGAAGCGCGGTTCTGGCCCAAAGACCATCCACACCGCAAAAGCAACAAGCGCGGTGATAACGACGGCGGGCACGAACCAGCCGGAGACGCGATCCGCCATGCGCTGGATGGGGGCCCGGCTCCTCTGCGCCTCGGCCACCATCTGCACGATGCGCGACAGCATGGAATCGCTACCAACCTTTTCGGCGCGAATGACCAGAGTGCCGGAGCGGTTGAGCGTGCCGCCGATCACCTTGCCGCCCACATCCTTGGTCACCGGCATGGACTCGCCGGTCACCATGGATTCATCGACCGCCGAACGGCCTTCGGTGACCACGCCGTCTACGGCGATTTTCTCGCCGGGACGCACGCGAACCTTGTCGCCGATGACGATAGACTCCAGCGGGACTTCTTCTTCGCCGACCTCTGTGATTTTGCGCGCCGTCTTCGGCGCGAGATTCAGGAGCGCGCGGATCGCGCCCGATGTGTGCTCGCGGGCACGCAGTTCGAGCACTTGTCCCAACAGCACCAGCACCGTGATGACAGCGGCGGCTTCGTAATAGACCGGGACGCTGCCGTGTTCGCCGCGGAACGCAGGCGGGAACCAATGTGGAAAGAGCGTGGCGACAAAGCTGTAGGTCCATGCCACGCCCGTTCCGAGCGCGATGAGGGTGAACATGTTGAGATTGCGCGAGACCAGCGACGCCCAGGCGCGGGTGAAGAACGGCCAGCCCGACCACAGGACAACGGGCGTTGCGAAGGCGAACTGAATCCACTGCGAAGCGACCGGCGAGACGAAGCGGTCAAAGCCGAGAAACTCACCCAGCATGCCAAGCAGGATGACCGGCACGGAAAGCGCCAAGCCGATCCAGAACCGGCGCGACATGTCGGCGAGTTCGAGATTGTGGACGTGCTCCCCGGTGGCGACCAGCGGTTCGAGCGCCATGCCGCAGATCGGGCAATTGCCCGGATGATCCCGCCGGATTTGCGGATGCATCGGGCAGGTGTAGATGGCGCTTGCCGGCGCCGGATGATCTTGCCGATGCGCTGCGTGGCCCTTGTGATGATGATGGCCGTGGCAAGCGTGCGGGGAGCGGTCAGCTTCCATAGCGACCGAACAGTTCGACAAGCTCGTTGAATTTCTCTCTCTGGTCCTTGGCATTACCGGTCTTGATGGCATGCGCCACGCAGTGCGCGGCGTGTTCCTTCAGCACCTCCTGTTCGACTTTCTTCAGCGCGGCTCTGACCGCCTGAATCTGGTTCAGGATATCGATGCAGTAGCGGTCTTCCTCCACCATGCGCGCGACGCCGCGCACCTGACCTTCGATGCGGGACAGCCGCGATAGAACGGAGCGGTTCTGTTTCGTCATGGGCCTTGCTTTATATACCCCATGGGGGTATATGGGCTTTTGCACCATCTTTCAAGAGGCTTGCCCGTGTCGAGTTTTTCAAAGGGCGTGCTGGCGGGCGCTGCCGCGTCGGCCGTCTTCGCGCTCCTGGTAGCTGCAGGGATCGCCGTCTCCGGTGCGTACGATGTGGCAGCAGATTCGCCGCACTTCGCGCTGACCCAGGCCATCATCGGCTATGTGCGCGAGCAATCGATCGAAGCCCGCACCGGCACGATCAAGGTGCCGTCCTTGAGCGATCCGAAAATGATTGCCGAAGGCGCGGAGCACTACGATGCGATGTGTACCCGCTGCCATCTGGCGCCAGGGATGGCCGACAATGAAATGCGGCCGGGCATGAATCCCAGACCGCCCGAACTCGCAAAACTCCCGATAGGCGATCCCGCCGAGCAATTCTGGGTGATCAAGCACGGCATCAAGATGACCGCGATGCCGGCCTGGGGCACGACCCACACCGACGAGGAAATCTGGAACATGGTGGCCTTGTTGCAGAAGCTGCCGAAACTCACGCCCGCGCAATATCACGCGCTTGTCGCGGCCGCCGGCAAACACCATGACGACGACATGAACATGGGCCATTGACGATGCGGCGCCTCGCGTTCGCGCTTCTGTTTGTCGCCAGCCCTGCGCTCGCGCAGAGCGGCGTGGGCGACATGTCGGGCATGCCAATGCCGTCGCCGGCGCCCACGCAATCGGCATCTCAGCCTCAGCAATCCTCTGCCGGGGATATGAAGAGCATGTCCGGCATGGAAGGGACGGCCGATACGGGCCTCCTCGGCTCCTATCCGATGACGCGGGATTCATCGGGCACAAGCTGGCAGCCTGATGCGAGCGCGCATGCGGGCATCCACTCGATGCTCGATGGCTGGTCCATCATGGCGCACGCGACGCTCTGGGGTATCTATGACAGCCAGAGCGGCCCGCGCGGCGACACCATGATCTTCGCGCCCGGCATGCTCATGGTTTCAGCGCGGCGCGATCTCGACCCTAGCAACACGCTGAACTTTCGCGTCATGCTGAGCCCTGACCCGTTCATGGGCAGGCGCGGTTACCCGCTGCTTCTGGCCTCCGGCGAGACGGCGAACGGCACGACGCCGCTGGTGGACCATCAGCACCCGCACGACCTGTTCATGGAACTCTCCGGCACCTACAGCCATGACTTCACGCAGGAAGACAGCGCGTTTCTCTATCTCGGCTATCCGGGGGAGCCTGCGCTGGGGCCGTCCGCGTTCATGCACCGGGTTTCGAGCATGGACATCCCGGAGGCGCCAATCACCCATCACTGGATGGACTCGACGCATGTCACCTTCGGCGTCGCGACCGCTGGCTTTGTGCATGACGACTGGAAGATCGAGGTCTCGCAGTTCACCGGCCGCGAGCCGGACCAATACCGCTTCGACTTCGACCAGCCGCGCTTCGACTCGACCTCCGTTCGCCTCACCTGGAATCCCGACGCGCATTGGTCGCTCCAGACCTCTTGGGGCCACCTCAACAGCCCCGAACAATTGACCCCGAGCGTGAACGAGAACCGCGTCACTGCCAGCGCGACTTATTTCACGCCGCTCGGCGATGGCTCATCCTTCGCCGCCACGCTCGGTTGGGGGCTGAAGGACCTGAGCGACGGCGCGCACCTCAACGGCCTGCTCCTCGAAGCCGAATATAAGCCCGCCCGGTGGTGGACTACGTTCGCCCGCGCGGAGTGGGAACAGAATAACGAGTTGTCCGCCAGCGGCACCGTCCATGACGTTGGCGAATTGACGCTCGGCGGCATCCGCGACTGGCCCATCGCGCCGCAACTCGCCTTTGGTCTCGGCGCCTCCTACACCTACGACTTCGTTTCAACCGCCATCATCCCCAGTTATGGCAGCGACCCGCACGGTCTCCTCGGCTTTGCGAGATTGACGCTCGACTAGTCACGCGAAGCATTTCAGCGTGGCAGGCCGCACTGGCCTCGATTTGTCCGTCATGGGTCACTAACTGCAATGGCCGGCCGCCCAGAGTCTCGTCTCTGGCTTTCCGTACACGCCAAAAAGACCTATTCTTTCGGTCCAAGCCCCAACCGCATTTGGTATTTCAAATTTGGGGAGCAAAGGCTGATGGAGATGGTCCGAAAGCATGGTGCGATGCTTGTGATTGCATTGAGCATCTTCGTTTCCGACACCCATGCCTCCACCCAGTGGGTGATGGGCTACTATGTTGGCTATCAGGCTTCCTCCTTCCCGCCCTCCGCCATCAACTGGACGGACCTGACGCACATCATTATGGCCCCGATGACGGCAAATGCGGACGGTTCGCTGGATACGAGCTTTGACATCGACAAGGTGAACGGGCCCATTCTTGCCCAGACCATCTCGGCCAATGCCCATGGTGCCGGCCGCCAAGCGCTATTGATGCTGGGTGGCGCAGGCAACGGCAAAAACATTTTGTCATCCGTCACAAACCATGAAGCGACATTCGTCGCCAATTTGCTCGCCGCTATGAGCAATCTTGGCTATGACGGGATAGATCTGGATTGGGAGGACCACGTCGACTGGGCCAAATTCGACACCTTGGTACATGATCTGCGCAATGCAGCGCCCAACGCAATTCTGACCCTGCCTGGCCCTGCCCTCAATCTCAACACCGACACGGTCGACCCGCATATTCCGGATATCGTGAAAATGCTCGATCGCTTCAACATACAATCCTACGACGGCAGCACCGTCTATTCCGGCAGCGGCTGGGATAGCTGGTACGATTCGGCGCTCATGGGTGAGACGCCAAGCACACCGGTCGATATCAATTCCTCGCTCGGAGCCTATGTTGCCGCCGGCATTCCAAAAGCGAAACTCGGCATGGGGATCGGCTTCGCCGCCATATGCTATACAAATGGGATCACGCAGGCTTACCAGCCTACCGCCCCCGACACCCTGTTCGACGACGACAACTGGTTCACCTACGGACAGCTATACGGCACCAATGGCACGTTTGCTCAGCGCTACCGTCACTGGGATGCTTCGGCAGATGAGCCCTATCTGAGTCTTCCCCAGCCCGAGGCGCATGGCTGCCAGTTCATCTCCATGGAGGACGAGGCTTCGGTCGCGAAGAAGGGGGCGTATTCGCGAAAAAATGGTTTTGGCGGCATCATCGTTTGGACGCTGGGCGAAGGCTATGTGCCGTCCCATCCGGCACGGAACTTCATGCTCGATGCGGTCGCCAATGCCTTTCTCTATCCCAATGCAACAGCGACAGCCGCTGTATCTGTCATGCAGGGCGACACGTGGCTCAAGCCGAGTGCGAGTCACCATTTTGATGCACTTGTTACGGGCACCACGAACAAAGCCGTGAGCTGGAGCATCGCCGAGTCTGACTGCGGAACCATCGACGGAAAAGGCAATTATGCCGCGCCGACAAGCCAAAAGACCTGCCATCTGACGGCAACCAGCAGCGCCGATCCGAGCAGGACGGCGACCGTACAGATCACAATCACGAAAAAAGGATGGTCTCCCCAGATGACCGTAACGCGGTATTCGGAAGGCGTGTTCACCGTCACGACAACGGATTCGACAGTCGCATCCGTGTCTGTCGATTTGCCCGCGAGCATAACCTGCAATTGGGGCTATGATTTCACCGGAACGCAGAACGCCACCGTGTGCCCTGTTCCGCCCACGGGGACCAATTCCTTCTCGACCTATATCGTTTTCCCGGATTCTGGAGGCGCATACCCTTTCGAAATACGGTCAACAAACAACCGTTTGACCAAGCAGACTCTCACCGTTCCAAGCTGCAATCCCGACTCGAATGGCGTTTGCCAATAAAGTCAGTGACGGAGATCGAGTTCAAATGGAACAGTAGTCGGTTCCGACAAAACCGAACTTAGCCGCAAACGCGTCGCTTTTTGGCGGCCCAGGCAATTTTGAGGCGGCAACCCAGCCTAGCTGGCAAAAAAGACTTTCCTTGCGCTCATCGCACAGCTCTTGCGATGCTCATCCACGGACCGACCTGGGCAATCGCCGTTTCATCAGGGCCAGGAGACCCGCCAGCAAATCCCGTGGGCTTGGTGGACAGCCTTTGACGTGCAGATCGACGGGCACGACCGTGCTCACGGCGCCGACCACGCCGTAAGCCTCCGCGAACAGTCCGCCGTTGCGCGCGCAGTCGCCGACGGCGACCACCCATTTGGGATCGGGCGTGGCGGCGTAGGTGCGCTCCAGCGCTTCCCGCATATTCTTGGTGACCGGCCCGGTCACCAGCAGGACATCGGCATGACGCGGTGACGCCACGAAATGGAAGCCGAAGCGCTCAAGATCGTAGAAGGCGTTGTTGAGCGCATGGATCTCCAGCTCGCAACCGTTGCAGGATCCGGCGTCCACCTGGCGGATCGAAAGGCTCCGGCCGAGCTTGCGGCGCGCGGTCTCGTGGACGCGCTCGGCGAGTTCCGCCAGCGCTTCGTCGCTCACGCGCGGCGCGCGCTCCGTCAAGGGCGGTGAAAGCAGGCTTCCGAGCATCAAGCGTCGCATGGGCGCGTCTCACAGGTCATGGCCGGCATAGGAGCAGTTGAACGATTTGTTGCAGAGCGGGAAATCGGCGACGATGTTGCCTTCGATCGCCGCCTCGAGCAGCGGCCATTGGAACCAGGATGGATCGCGCAGATGCGCGCGCGCGAGGGTTCCATCGCCGTTCATCCTGACCCAGGCGAAGATGTCGCCGCGAAAACCCTCCACCAGCGCGGAGCCCTCGCCGTCGCGAAATTCCAGAGGCGCGCGGATGTTGCCTTCGGGCAGTAAATCGAGCATTCGCGCGATCAGCGCCAGGCTGTCTTCGACCTCGCGCATGCGGATCCAGACCCGGGAATCGACGTCGCCGCGCTCGCGCGTCCGAGGCTCGACATTCAACAAATCGTAGGGCGCTTGCGGAAATGCCTTGCGCGCATCGAATGCCCGCCCGGAGGCGCGGCCGACATAGCCGCCGGCGCCGAATCGCTGCGCCAGCTCGGGCTTCAAGATGCCCGTCATGACGGTGCGGTCCTGGAGCGAGGTCGTTTCTTCATAGAGACGGATCAGCGCCGGAAAGCGGCGACGGATGTCGACGAGAAGCCGTTTCAGGCATTTGACGCCGGACCGCTCCAGGTCGCGGACGATGCCGCCGGGCACCACGCAATCCATCATCAGCCGATGACCGAAAGTCTTCTCGGTGGCGCGCAGCACGCGCTCGCGCAAGACCGCGCAATGCGCCTGCATCAGGCTGAAGGACGCGTCGTTGCAGATCGCGCCGATATCGCCCAGATGGTTCGCGACGCGCTCCATCTCCAGCATGATCGCCCGGGCATAGGCGGCGCGTGCGGGGACGCGAACATCGCAAGCCGCCTCGACGGCCTGCGCGAAGGCGGTGGCATAGGCCACGGTGCTGTCGCCCGATGCGCGTCCCGCCAGCTTTGCCGCGCGATCCAGAGGCGCGCCGATCAAGAGTCCTTCGATGCCCTTGTGGACATAACCCAGACGCTCTTCCAAGCGAACCACGGTTTCGCCGCTGGCCGAGAAGCGGAAATGTCCCGGCTCGATGATGCCGGCATGGACCGGCCCGACGGGGATCTGATGCACGCCGTGCCCTTCGACCGGGAGGAAACGGTAGGGCGCCTCAGCTTTGGGTGCCTGCGCATCGCCCAGCGGCGCTCGAACGCCCCATCGACCGTGGTCGAGCCACGGGCGCGCATCCGGCAAACCCTCGGCGACCACACCGTGGAGATCCTGGATCGCGCGTTCCAGGCGGATGGCCGGCGCGTGGCGCGCGCCGACGGACGGATAGCGGCCGTTGTCGGTTCTCAAGCTCATGATGCCGAAAGCGCTGGCTTCGGCCTCGAACAGAGCCATGTGCACACAGTCCGGCTCGGCCCAGAGCGCGCTCAAAGTCCAATGCCCTTGGGCAAGCTGGTGGCAGGCGAAGGTCCATGCCTCGACGTCGACGACGGCGCGCGCCCATGGCCGGTGCTCGGCCTGTCGTCCATCGGCGATCATCTCAGTCAGCACGGACATCGCCTCAACCCAACATGCGCGCGACGTGTTGGAACCAGGCGGCGATTGCCGCCGGTAGGAAGATGCCGGCGCCCAGCACGATCGCCAGATGCAGGATCATCGGCGCATGCGTCATGCGCGATGGCGCGAGGCTGCCAGTGGGCTCGCCGAAGGCGAGGCTGTTCAGCCGAAGGAACAGCGCGCCCAGCGAGACCAGAAGTCCGATGACCAGAACAATCGCGAGCAGCGGCTTGTGCGCGAACGCCGAGCTCACCACCAGGAACTCGCTGGTGAAGACGCCGAATGGCGGCAGACCGGCGATCGCGGCCACGCTGGCCACGAAGATCCAGCCGAGGAGCGGATGGCTGGAGGTCAGCCCGGTGATGTCGGCAATCCGCTGCGAGCCCTTGATCCGGGTCATGTGGCCGATGGAGAAGAAGATTCCGGACTTGGTCAGGCTGTGCATCGCCATGTGCAGCAGGCCCGCGAAATTTGCGAGCGGGCCGCCAAGGCCGAAGGCGAAAGCGATGATGCCCATGTGCTCTATCGAGGAATATGCGAAGAACCGCTTCACGTCGCGCCTGCGGTAGAGCATGAAGCCGGCGAACAGGATCGACACGAGCCCCATGGTCATCATCAAGGGTCCTGGAGCGACCGCCCCGGGGTTGGCCGCGAGCAGCAGCTTGAACCGCAGGATCGCGTAGATCGCGACGTTGAGCAGCAGGCCCGACAGGACCGCCGAAATCGGCGTGGGGCCTTCCGCATGGGCGTCGGGCAGCCAAGCGTGCAGCGGCACGAGCCCTGCCTTGGTGCCGTAGCCGAGCATCAGGAAAGCAAAGGCGATGTTGAGCAGTGCCGGATCGAAACGCGAGGCATTGGCGAGCAACGTGCCCCAGGTCATGGCCGGAAGGCCGTCGCCCACCACGGGCTGCGCCGCCATATAGACGAGGATCGTCCCGAACAGCGCCAGCGCGATCCCGACGCTGCCGAGAATGAAGTATTTCCAGGCCGCTTCGAGCGCCTCGCGTGTCCGGTAGAGGCTGACCATGATGACCGTCGTCAGCGTCGCGAACTCCACCGCCACCCACATCAGGCCCGTGATGTCGGTCAGGAGCGCCAGGTTCATCGATCCCATCAGGAACTGGAACATCGCGTGATAGAAGCGCAGATAGCGCGGCGTGAGCCGGCCGGTCTCGACTTCGTGCGCGATGTAGCCGGCGCTGAACACACTGGTCGTGAATCCGACCAGCGTGTTGATCACGATGAAGACAATGTTGAGATCGTCCACGGCGAGCAAAGCGCCCGCTGCCGGACGGACGATGAGGAGCGCGAGCGCGGCAACGAAGGTCAGGAACGACGCCAGCACGTTGATCCAGCCGCCGAGCCGGCTGAACGGCACGATCACCAGCACCAGCGCTGCGCAGGCGGGAACGATGAGGGTCGCCAGTGCGGGATCGATCGGCGGCATCATTGCCGTTCTCCCCGGAAGCGGTCGAGGGCGGCGACATCGACCGTGTCGAATCGCTCGCGGATGCGGAACAAGAAGATGCCGATGACGATGAAGGCGATGAGGACCGAAAACGCGACGCTGATCTCCACCACCATCGGCATGCCGTGCGCGCCGGTGCCGGCGAGGATCAGGCCATTCTCCAGGGACATGAACCCGATTACCTGACCCACTGCGTTGCGGCGCGTCACCATGATCAGGAGGCCCAGCAGGACGACGGACAGCGCAAACGCGATATCCTCGCGCGCGATGACGTTGGAGGCTTCCGTGGCGCGCAGCATCAATCCCATGGACAGCGCGACAAGCACCATGCCCGCGAGCATGGTCGGGCCGATGCCGCTCACGGTCTCGATCGTGCGATGGATGCCGAGCGAGCGGATGAGATAGCGCAGGACAAGAGGAATGATGATGGCCTTGAGGGTGACCGCAATGACCGCCGTGACAAGCAGATGCGGGGCGCGCTGCGCCAATGCCTGCCACGCAACGGCCGCAGCCAGCAGCGCCGACTGCAGCGCGAAAGCGTTGATGAGCGACGGCAGGCGGTCCTGATAGAGCATCACGAAGCTCATCAGCACGAGGCTCCCGGCCAGCAGGTGGGCGAGGTCGAAGCTGATCGCGCCCATATCAGAAGCTCCCCGAGACGAGGCGCAGCAGAACCGCCAGCAGCGTCAGCATCAGCGCGGCGCCGAGGAATTGCGGCACGCGGAAAACCCGCATCTTGGCGATGGAGACTTCGAACAGGCCGAGCAGGAAGGCGAGAGCGACGATCTTTGCGAGATAGACCAGGAGCCTTTCGGCATAGGGCGGCCATCCGCTCCAATGGATATCCGCGCCCCAGGGCAGGAACACCGCGATGATCAACGATAGATAAAGCAGGAGCTTGAGCGAAGATGCGAGCTCGATCAGCGCGAGATGGCGCCCGGAATATTCGAGCACCATCGCCTCATGCACCATGGTCAGCTCGAGATGGGTCGACGGATTGTCGATCGGGATGCGGCCGTTCTCTGCGATCGCCACCATGATGAGGCCGATCAGGCCCAGCCCCAGCGAAATGCGAAGACCCAAGGCCGGCGACTGCACAAAGGCGGTGATCGCCGGCAGATGCGTGGAGCCGGCAATGAGCGCCAGCGCGAAGATCAGCATCAGCATCGCAGGCTCGGCGACCGATGCGATCATCACCTCGCGACTGGCGCCGATGCCGCCGAAGCTCGTCCCGATATCGAGCCCGGCCAGCGCAAGGACGAAGCGCGCGCTCGCAAGCAGACCGACGATGGCGATCAAGTCGGCCGCAGACGCCAGAACTGGGTCGGTTCCGAGGACCGGAATCAGCGCGGCCGCGACCCAAGTGAAAGCGAGTATGACGGTGGGTGCCAGATCGAACAGCCAGGACGCGTTGTCGGCGAGCACGCTTTCCTTGCGCAACAGGCGCGCAAGGTCGCGATAGGGCTGCAGGATCGAGGCGCCGCGCCGCAGCTGGAAACGCGCTTTTGTCTTGCGCACGATCCCCGTGATCAGCGGCGCCAAGATCAGCGCCAGCACGCTTTGCGCGCCTTGGAGCGCCAACGCAGCCGTCATAGCCATAGTGCCAGCACTGCGAGCAGCACGACGAGCGAGAGGAACACCAGCATCAGATAACGCCGGATGGTCAGGAACTGGAGCGGGTTCATCGTGTCGGCAACGAACCCGACGCCGCGCGCGATCGGCGCGAAGATCGCTTCCCAGACCGGATCGATGAGCCGGACATGAATCCGTGCCGCTGCGGTGTCGCCCGGCTGCGGCATGAAGACTTCTTCGCGTGCGCGGAAGGCGATCGTCCCGAACACCCGGCGGATCGGCTGCGCGAAGCTCTCCGCGCCGTATTGGGTCGCGGGGCTTGGATCGGGAAAGCCGCAATCCCAGGCCGGCGCGCGGCGGCTGGTGCCATTCGCCAGAATGCGCAGCGCAAGCATCACCAGCGCGATGGCGGCGGCCAGCAAGGCCAACAGAACCAAGCCGTTATAGCTGTTCGCGCTTCCCAGAGAGGGAACGAGCGGCGACCAGGGCGCCGCCAAGCCGCGACTTGGCATGTGGTCGGACGCGATCATTTGCGAGACGGGCGCGAGCGCGGCCGTGAAAGTGCCCGGCACTGCACCTGCAACGATGCAGAGTGCGGCAAGCCCTGCCATCGCCGCGAGCGATATCTTGTCGGTCTCGCGCCCCGTTTCCGCTTGCGGGCTGCGCGCGCGGCCGAGGAACGTGATGCCGAACGCCTTCACGAAACACGCTGCCGCCAGTGCCGCAGCAAGCGCCAGCATTGCGCCTGCGGCCGGGGCGAGGAAGCGCAAGCCCCATTGGGGGAAATGCGGGCTCAGAAATATCGCCTGGAAGGTCAGCCATTCCGACGCGAAGCCGTTGAGGGGCGGCAATGCAGAGATCGCAGCCGCGCCGATCAGGAAATAAGCAGCCGTCTTCGGCATGCGATGAATGAGGCCGCCGAGCCGCTCCATGTCGCGCTCGCGGGTCGCGCCGAGCACGGCGCCGGAGCCGAAGAACAACAGGCTCTTGAAGAGCGAGTGGTTGAAGACGTGGAAAAGCGCGGCCGTCGCCGCCAGGGCCGCCGCCGCATGCAGACCATTGGCGCGGAACGCGAGCGCGAGCCCGAGGCCCACGAAGATGATGCCGATATTCTCGACCGTGTGATAGGCGAGAAGGCGCTTTAGATCGTGCTCCATCAGGGCGTAGAGCACGCCGAGCACGGCAGTGACGCCGCCGAGCGCGATCACAACCGCCGAGAGACGCCAATCGGAGAGGTTTGCCAGGTCGAATGCGACGCGCGCGAAGGCATACACGGCGACTTTGGTCATCACGCCGCTCATCAGCGCGGAGACGTGGCTGGGCGCCGCGGGATGGGCAAGCGGCAGCCAGACATGCAGCGGCACGATGCCGGCTTTCGACCCCGCGCCGAGCAGCACCAGAAAGAGCACCAGTGCGGCTGTCTGCAGATCCGGCGCATGCGCGCGCATCGCGGCGAAGGCATAGTTGCCGTCCGTGCCTGCCAGCACCCCGAAGGCGAGCAGAAGCGCCAGTGTCCCAAAGCCGGCCATCACGATATAGATGAAGCCGGCGCGCCGGTTGGTCGCGTCGCGGTCGTGGCTGAGCACCAGGGCCCAGGACGTCAGCGACATGAACTCCCAAGCGAACAGAAAGCTGAAGGCATCGTCCGCCAGCACCACCAGGTTCATGGCCGCGATAAACGCCGGGAAGAACGGCAGCACGCGCTGTGGCGCGGTTTCATGCCGGCCATAGCCCAAGGCGAAGATGCTCGAAGCGGCAGCGCCGAGATTGACGACGACGAGAAAGAACGCCGCCAAAGCATCGAGCCGGAAATTCGCACCGAGCCATGGCAGGCCGATGGGCAGACGCAATGTCTCGATCCCACCGCCAAAGAGGCCGAGCGCCGAAAGAGAAAGCGCGACGAGCGTGAGCGCCGCGGTTGCACCATAGGTCAAGACTCGCCCAGGGACGTTTGCGGCAAGGATCGTTGCGGCAACAGCGACAGCGAAGAGACCGGCCACGCACAGCAACAGCGCTACGAGCATCATGAGGGCATCCGCGCCTGCGCCCGCGAATGGGTCGCTGAAGAGATTTCTTCCCGTTCCGCGGCCAGGACCAAGCGCACGCCGCGTCCGCAGGCATGGCTTTCGGCGTTTTCACCGATCAGTTCGACTCCGGCGTTCTGAAGCGCGGCGATCACGCGCGTCAGCGACGACGAGTTGCCTCGCACGATGCCGGCACTCGCCTCCATGCGCTGGATCGTGGGCACTGAAACGCCGGCGCGCGCGGCTAGAGCGCGCTGGTCGAGCGCCAGCAGCATCCGTGCGGCGCGCATCTGCCCCGATGTAATCATGTTTTAAACATCATATATACATGTTAGAATACAACTAGTCAACTTTCGCAATCTCGTTGCGATGTGCCAACACCTATTTTGAATATAATTTGTTAAAAGGTCGAAAGCGGGCCCGGTTCGCCTGCGCCGGGCGCGGATCCGAACTTACTTGAGGAGGCGAACGCCGCGGCCGCCGTGATTTGTCGCGGCGCCTTCTCCGATCAGGACGATTCCGGAACTCTGGAGCGCATCGATGAGCTTCATGAGGGAATCCACGTTTCCACGGATCACGCCATCGCTCGCCTCCATCCGCTGAATGGTCGGCACCGACAATCCGGAGCGCTTGGCGAGCTGACGCTGGTCGATGCCGGCCAGCGCACGCGCGGCGCGCAATTGTGCTGCGGTGATCATTTGCCCTTGGCTTCCGACGCGATCGTGGAACTAAAGTTCCACCACAAGCGATTTGTCAAACATAATTCCTTATGTGTGAAATGCTGCAACGACCGGTTTGACCGGACGAAGGCGTCGAGTTCTTCTTGGGCCGGGTGCCGGGTCCAATCAGGGAGCCGTTCGTTTGATTCGGTTGGCGGAGTACGATTCACCGTTCGGGACGATATCGATCTGGAAATCCCGCAAATCCGGATCGTTGATCTATCAGCAGAACGGGCATTGTCAGAGCGAGGGCGATGGCAACGGGACGAGCCTGGCGGGCTATGTTCACGCGATCTTCGGCCTGATCTGGCAATCGAACGCGCAGTCGATTCTCATCATCGGCTGTGCCGGCGGCACGTTGGCGACGATGTTGGCCCGTGCCAGCCGCAAAGTGGCGATCGTCGATATCAATCCAACGGCCTTTGCGCTTGCCAAACTCTATTTCGAGTTCCCGCCATCGGTCGTTTGCCATATCGCGGACGGAGAGGCATTTCTTGCCGCACGGGCCGACACGTTCGATTCGATCGTGCTGGATGCCTATCAGGGAGATGTCATCCCGCGTCATCTACGGACGGCGAGGCTCTTCCAACGCGTGCGCAAGAGGCTCCGTCCGAAAGGCACTGTATTTGCCAATGTGCACCTCACGGACCGGGCCGATGACGGCGCCGACAGGCTTGCGCGAGCCATGGCCGGGTGTTGGGCCGACATCCGCATTCTCGACACCACGGGATTGAGCGAGCGAAACGCGATCGTCATGGCCGGCTCCGTCGCGGCGCTCAGACCGCCGACGCTGATCTTTCCACCAATAGTGGAAGCGGCCGAGGTGGAGGCCGAGCTGAGAGCGATGCGGTTTCGCAAACCTTGACGACCGCTTCCACTACCTCCAGTTCAAGTTTATCTAGAAACGGCTTCGTAAAAGGCACCGGCGGCGCACATGAGGATAACTGCGGCGTTTCTCATTGGGCTATTTCTTGTTGCCGCAGACCCATCGGACTCAAGTGCAGGTATAGGAGAAATTTCGAAGCCCACGATTTCTCGATCGCTTTCACACGAATTTGGCGCTGCGCGCGGAAGCTTCCTCGTTCCAAGCGGACTCATAAGCGAGCAAATAATGATGGCGTTAGGTATTCCAAACCCGGATTTGCAGCTCGCAAGCGGCGAATACCTTGTATCCGGCTGCCGCCCACATAGTTGTGATGAAAAAGCAGCCGTAATTGTCACGCCAAGAGGGATGGTAATGGCCGCTGGGCTCATAAACTTTCATTGCCATCGCCTTTTCACAAAGTCGGGCAAGCCAATACGTTGCGATGCGAGACCTCGCCTTACGCTTTTCTTGAAGCAAAATTCCAGTCGGTTCGATTTGAAGCGGCAACTCAAGAATTGGGCATCGCATCAAACACTCATCGAAACCACCGAAATCCATTTGCTGCCGTCTGGTTAGGGCCGACATCAACAACGGTTGGGGGCGTATGGCGCGGACAATGCGCGCCGGCCGCAATGCATTGCGCGCGTTGGGTCAGGTATCTTCGCGCAGCTCCAGCCACATGGCGCTAAGCACGGCGAGCGTGCAGTCAAAGCCCAATCCCAGCACCCAGGAGAAATACCACGCATCAAGAGCCCGGGGGCTTTCGCCGGACGGCCGCAGCCTCACCCTAGGCCGGGAGGCGTTTTTGGGCTACCTCAGTGCTGCGCCCCGACGTGAGGTATGAGCGTGAGCAAAGACTTTCCCATCGAAGAGCTTCGCGCGAAGTTCCCGGCGCTTGGGCGTGCCGCCCCGTTCGTGTATTTCGACAACGCTGCAGGCGCCCAGGCGCCGCAAGGCGTGCTCGACACGGTGGCGATGCATCTTCTGGACTTCAATGTCCAGCGTGGCGGGCGTTATCCCAAGAGCGTCGAGGTCGACCGCGTCATCGCGGCGGCGCGCGCCAAGGTCGCGGCCTGGATCAATGCGCGCGATGCGTCCGAGATCTGCTTCGGGCTGAACGCGACCTCGTTCATCCGCATGGTGAGCCTCGCCATCGGCCAAACCCTGAAGCCCGGGCGCAACCGCATCGTCGTCACCGATCTCGATCATGCGGCCAACATCTCGACCTGGCAGGCGCTGGAGCCGATGGGCGCCGAGATCGTATTCTGGAAGATGCGCGGCGACGGCACCTTGCATCTCGAGGACCTGCTGCCGCTGCTCGACGAGCGCGTGCGCATCGTCGCCTGCACAACGGTCAGCCATGCGCTGGGTTCGCTGGTCAATGTGGGCCAGGTCGCGCACGCGGCGCATTGGGTGGGCGCGGAGCTGTTCCTCGACAGCGTGCATTACGGTCCCCACGCGCCGGCAGACGTACAGCGCTGGGATTGCGACTATCTGGTGTGCTCGGGCTACAAGGCGTTCGCACCGCATATGGGATTCCTCTGGGGGCGGCGCGAGCTGCTCGCGGCGCTGCCGTTCTTCCGCGAGGATTTCATCCCCGACGAGCCGCCCTACAAGGTCGAGGCCGGCACCTTCGTCTATGAAAACGTCGCCGGCATGGGCGCGGCGGTCGACTATTTCGAATCCTTGGGGCGCCATCTCGATCCGAAGTCGAACACGCCGCGCGGCGCCATCGAAACCGCGATGGAGGCGATCCAGGGCTACGAGCACCAACTTTCCGCCGCCATGCTGACGGTGCTGCGGGACGCAGGCGCTATCGTCTATGGCATTGCCGATCCTGAGCGCGCTCAGGAACGCGTGCCGACGATCTGCTTCAATCTGCCGGAGAACCATCCGCGCGACGTGGTGCTGCGTATGGCGGAGGAAGGCTTTGGCATCCGCGACGGCCATATGTACGCCCCGCGCCTGATGGCGCGGCTCGGCCTCGCCATGGACCGCGGCTGCGTGCGCGCCTCGCTGGTGCATTACAACACGCTCGCGGAAGTGGAGCGTTTCGGGGAAGCGCTTCGAAAAATCGCGACATAGAGCACCACCTGTCATCCCCGGCCGAGCGAAGCGAGGGGAAGGGGACCCAGGTGCCGATCGCAATACAATTCGCGACGGTTCGCTTTGCATAATTCGGCGATAGTGTGCCAGCGTCTCGACCTGGGTCCCCTTCCCCTCGCGTTGCTGTCGCACCGCTCGGCCGGGGATGACAATCTTTGCAAGGATCGAACATGCGTGCGCCGAACCTTCTCGCCTTGATGGCTCTGGTCTTCGCCTCCGCCGCTGCCGCCGAGCCCGTCATCATCGACCATGTGACCGTGATCGACGGCACGGGCCGTGCGCCCAAGCCGGACATGGCGGTGGTGGTCGACGGCGGCAGGTTCACGCTGGTGGGACCGAGCATTCTTGCCAAGTCCATGACGGGGAGGCGCATCGACGGCAGCGGCAAATATTTGATCCCCGGCCTGATGGACATCCATATCCATCTCGCCGGCTTCTCGCGCGGCAAGGAAACGTCCTGGATTCCCGGCAGCAAGAGCACCGACAAATGGGTCGTCAACCGCAAGGAGGGCGAGCAGGCGCTGGCGAGCTTTCTCTATGCCGGCGTCACCACCGTGCTCGACGTCGGCAACATCCCGGAGAACATCCTGCCGCTGCGCGGCGACGAGCGCGCCGGGAAGATCCTGGCGCCGCATATTTTTGCCACGGGCAATCTCGTCACCTATCCCGGAAGCCACGGCACCGACATCGCCATCAATGTCCGCTCCTGGCCCGAGGCCGAGGCGCAGCTCCAGGCGCAGTTCGACAACCAGCAGCCCGACGTGCAGAAGATCACCTATGACGACGAGGGCTGGGGCTCGCGGCCGCTGATCCCGATCCTGCCGCGCGACTTGCTCGAGCACATCATCCGCTTCTACAACCTGCACGGCGTGCGCACGACCGTGCATATCTCGAACGAAAGCCGCGCGCTGGAGGCGATCTATTCCGGCGTCGACAGCTTGGCGCATACCCCCATCCAGGGGCCAGTGACCGACGCCTTCGTCAGGATGGCGGCAGCGAAACAGGTCCCGATGGCGACGACGATGACCATCGGCGACAATTACTCGCGCCTGCACGAACACCCCGAATATCTCGACCAGCCGCTCTACGTCGCGACCATGGCGCCGGAGGAGCGCGCGCGGCTGAAGAAACTCGTGGCGGACGGCGGGGAGACGGCGCTGCGCGGTTCGCCGCCGCTCTATCAGAAGAGCTGGCGGCTCTGGATGAAGACGCAGACGCCGATCCTTGAGGACAATCTGCGCCGCATCGATGCGGCGGGCGGCGTCATCGCCACAGGCACCGACACCTCGAACGGCGCCAGCGAACACCGCGAGCTGGAGCTGCTGGCCGAGGCCGGCGTGCCTGCGCTGCACATCATCCGCGCCGCGACCTACAACGCCGCGCGCTTCCTCGGCAGGCAGGAGACCATGGGCTCGATCGAGGAAGGCAAGATCGCCGACGCCGTGCTGCTCTCGGCCGATCCGCTCGCCGACATCAATAACTGCAAGTCCATCCTGATGGTGATGAAGGCGGGCGCGATTATCGACGAAAGCCAGCTCGACCTCGCGGGCGGGAAGCAGAAGAGGAGGATGGCGCAATAAGAATCTCCCTCTCCCCCGCTTCTCCAGCGGGGGAGAGGGTTGGGGTGGGGGGGCTTCGGAAAGCAGAACTCAGAAATCAGACGTCAAAGTCGATCTGTATCCGCACCTCATTCCGATTTCTGACTTCTGATTCTGACTTCTGGCACCCCCTCACCCTTGCCCTCTCTATGAAGGGGAAGAGGGAATTTTTTAGCTGGCCAACGCCTGCGCCAAATCGGCGATGAGGTCGTCGGGGTCTTCGATGCCGACGGACAGGCGGATGGTCGTGTCGAGGATGCCGATGCGCTTGCGGATGCCTTCGGCGATACCCGAATGCGTCATCGCGGCCGGGTGGCTCGCCAGCGACTCCGTGCCGCCAAGGCTGACGGCGAGCTTGAAGATTTGCAGCGCGTTGAGGAAGGCGAAGGCCTCCCTCTGTCCGCCCCTGATGTCGAAGGAGAAAGTCGAGCCCGCGCCGCTCGACTGCCGCGCGAACACCGCTTGCGCGGCCTTGTCCTCGATGAAGGGAAGATAGTGCACCTTCGAGACCCGCGGATGATCGCGCAGGAATTCGGCAACGGCGCGCGCATTGTCGTCGGCGCGGCGCATGCGGAGGCCCAACGTCTCCAGGCTGCGTCCCAGCATCCAGCAGGTGTGCGGATCGAGCTGCGTTCCGATGCCGCCGCGCAGCGCCTTGATCGGCTCGATCACCGCGCGCGCGCCCAAGGCCGCGCCCGCGATCAGATCGGAATGTCCGCCGACATATTTGGTCAGCGAATAGACCGAGACGTCGGCGCCGTGCTCGAGCGGATGCTGGAACACCGGCCCGAGCAGGGTGTTGTCGCAGACGATGATGGGACGGTGCGCCTGGACCTGCGCGATCTCGTCGGCGATGCGGCGCATCAGGGCGATGTCGACCTGCGAGTTGGTGGGATTGGACGGCGTCTCGATCAGCAGGATGGAGACGCGGCCCTTGGTCATGGCTTCGCGCGCCACCGCGCGTACCGCGTCCTCGCTGACGCCGTCGACGAAGCCGAGCGACGCGATGCCGAAACCCGACAGGGTCTTGGTCATCAACGTCTCGGTGCCGCCGTAGAGCGGCTGGGAATGCACGATGACGTCGCCCGGCCGCGCAAAGCTCAGGATCGTCGTCGAGATCGCCGCCATCCCCGAGGCGAACAGGATGCAGGCTTCCGCGCCCTCATAGACCGCGAGCCGGTCCTCCACGATCTCGCTGTTGGGATGGTTGAAGCGCGAATAGACGAGGCCTGCGCCGGTGCCTTCCGGAGGTTTGCGGCGCCCGGCGACGTAATCGAAGAAGTCCTTTCCCTCTTCCGCCGAGCGGAAGACGAATGTCGAGGTCAGGAACACCGGCGGCTTGACCGCACCCTCGGACAGCGACGGGTCGTAGCCATAGGAGAGCATCAAGGTTTCGGGCTTGAGCAGGTGATTGCCGATGCGGGTCTTGGAGGGCCGGGGGGCGGTCATCGTTGTCGTCCGCTGATTGCGCCGGAAGAATCGGCTGTTTCGACCGGCAAGATCAAGCCGCGCCGGATCGAAGGCCGCGCAACCTCCTTACGCCGGATGTCGATCGCCGTGGCCCATCCGCCTGCGCCGTGACAAGCTCTCCCGCGATTCCGGGGCTTACGCATGACCCAACCATCGATCGTCGAGCGCGAAAGCGGCCTGCACAAGGGCCTGAGCCAGCGCCAGGTCGTGATGATCGGACTGGGCGGCGCCATCGGCACCGGCCTGTTCATGGGCTCGTCCATCGCCATCGGCTATGCCGGGCCGGCGGTGCTGCTCAGCTATGCCATCGCCGGATTCATCGCGATGGTGATGGTGTTCTCGCTGTCGGAGATGGCGGTGGTGCATCCCGCGGCAGGCTCCTTCGGCGTCTATGCCGAGACCTATCTGGGCCCCTGGGCCGGCTTCGTGGTGCGCTACACCTATTGGTTCGCGCAGGTGATCGCGATCGGCGGCGAGGCGGTCGCGGTGGGCATCTACATGACCTGGTGGTTCCCGGACACGCCGGTGTGGCTGTGGGCGCTCGGCTTCTCGCTGGCGCTGCTCTGGGTCAATGCGCGGCCGGTGAAGAATTTCGGCTCGATCGAATACTGGTTCGCACTCATCAAGGTAACCGCCATCGTCACGTTCATCGTGCTCGGTGTGGGACAGGTGCTGCGCCACAGCGGCATCCACAATTTGACCGGACTTCCCGGCGGCTTCCTGCCCAACGGAATCGGCGGCATGTGGATGGCGGTGATCATGGGCGTGCTGTCGTTCTATGGCATCGAGGTGATCGCGGTGACGTCGGCCGAGGTGCCCAATCCCGAGATCGCGATCCCGCGCGCGCTGCGCACCATGGCGCTGCGGCTGTTCCTTTTCTACATCCTGGCGCTGGGCATCGTGGTCAGCGTCGTGCCCTGGACCGAGACCGGCGCCAGGGTGGTGTCGCAGAGTCCCTTCGTGCGCGTCTTCGCCCATACCGGCATCGCCTATGCCGCGGGGATCATGAATTTCGTCGTCGTCACCGCCGCGCTCTCCAGCATGAACACCAACATCTATCTCTGCGCGCGCATGCTGTTCTCGCTGTCGCGGGGCAACTATGCGCCCAAGGCTTTCGGGCGGCTGACCGTGGGCGGCGCGCCGCTCGCCGCCACGCTGTTTTCGGGCGCCTTCATTCTGCTCTCCGCGGCCGTGTCGCGCTTCACCCCGCTGGCCTACAACTATCTGCAAGGCATCGCACTTTTCGGCGCGATCATCGTGTGGATGGTCATCCTGGCGAGCCATCTGCGCTTCCGGCGCGCCCATGCAGAGCGCACCCTGCCTGTGCGCATGCCGTTCTTTCCGGTGCTGCAGATCCTGGGCCTCATCTTGCTCGGCGCGGTGCTGACGACCATGGGGCTCGACCGGGCCTGGAACATCTCCTGGATCGTCGGCGTGCCGTGGCTGGTGCTGCTGACGGTCGTATATTGGCTATGGAAGCGGGCGCGGTTCAGTAGTTGATCGAGGGATTGTCACCGGGACAGATCACGCCCACGACGTCGAAGCCGCCATCGACGAGACATTGTACCGAATGCGTCTGCTTGCGCGGCAGGAACAGCACATCGCCCGGGCCGACCCGCGTCTTGGTGCGCTCGGTCCACACCATGCCGGCCCCATTGAGAAAGATCAGCGCCTCCTCGTAGAGATGCTTGTGGGGTTCGGCCTTGGAGCGCGGGATGTTGCCGATGAACTGGGTGATCAAGCTCGAGCCGTGCGGCTTGCTGACCAGCATCTGGAAATAGCGCTCCGCCATGGCGTGACGCTGGGCGGGATCGATCTCCGCCAGGCGCTCAGGATGGGCGCCGTCGAAATTGTGCGCCATCGCATCGGGGAACGAGAGCGCCTCGAGCGCGGGCCCGGTCGAGATGTAGAGCTTCGTCGGCGTGCGCGCATGGAGGCGGAACGCTTCGCCCGGCTTGACATAGGCGCCGGTGCGCGCCGCGAAATCGAAGCGCCGGCCGGCGATCTCGACCTGGCCTTCGCCTTGCGTAACGAACAGGATGACGTGACGGTCGCGTGCCGAGACGACGGGCGATATGCCTTCGCCGATCTCGGCATAGAATTGCGACTGGTACCGCGCTCCGGTGTCGGGACCGGCAATGCGGCACCAGGAGAAATTGCCGTGAGGCTCTAGCTTCGCGCGTGACGTCGCGAATACGTAGCACTCGCCATCGAGCCGGACCTCCGGCTCCGCCCCGTGCGAGATCTCGCCGACCGCCCGGTTGGCATCGCTGTCGGGATCGTCCTCGTGGTAGGCGCCGGGCAGATTGTTGTGCGCACCGTCGCAGAAGGGACGCGTCGCGGTGCGCTTGCAGCCGCAGAAGATGACGTCCTCATCCTTCTCGGCGACGAATAGGACCGGCTGGAATTCGGTGCCGGCATGCGATCCGTCGCAGAAGGGCTGCGTGGCCGAGCGGCCACAGGCGCACCAGAAATATCGCCGGCCCGCCTGAACCTCGAAATAATAGCCCTTGGTGCGTGGAGTCTCGGGTGCGGCCATGGCGCGGGAGCTTAGTACGGCCGGTCGCCGCCGTCATCGTGAAAGCTCCGTTAAGCATGCAGGCCCTTCGGCGCTTGTGAGCTCGGGCCGCCCGGCGCAGACTTTTTGCGGGCGAATCGTTGTCGAGGGCTGTCATGGTTGCGTATTGGGATCTTCCGAAAACGCATCTGCTTGTTCTTCTCGCGGCCAGTCTGGGGCCGCTGCGCCGTTTCAGCGACGGACGCTGGCGCACCGCGGAACGCCATTTCCCGCCCGAGGGCCTGGCGTCCAGCGACATCGAGCAACTGGAAGCGAACGGGCTGGTCGAGACCTGTCCCGGCGGAGCGCTGATCAGCGAGCAGGGTCGCGCCGTCCTCTGCGTCGATCTGGAAGCTGCGCGCATCGCGCAGGCGGCCACCGTCGCCGCCTATGCGCCGACCCAGCGTCCTTATCAGTAACGGCACTGCGGTGGGGGAACGTCCAGGCGGTCAGTGCGCGAGCGCGCTCCAGCCGTCCCACAGGATCTGGATGCCGATGCAGAGCTCGATGAAGGCAGAGAGCCGCACCACCACATTGGTGCCGCTGCGCCCGAGCATCGCCACGGTGCGCTCGGCAAAACGGTAGCAAAGGAAGATGCTGAGCGCGATCGCGAGGATCCCGAGCACCGCCGCCGCGCCCGCCTGAAGCAGATAGGCGAGATCGTCCGTGGTGCGGCGCTGGCTGCCCAAGGTGATCGCGACCGAGATCGACCCCGGTCCCACCGTCAGCGGCATCGTAAGCGGATAGAACGCGTCCGGCACCGCGGCGGTCGTGCTCTTGGGATCGCGGTTGCCGTCCGGGCGCTCGTCCGAATTGAGAAGTTTCCAGCCGAATGCCGCGAGCACCAATCCGCCCGCCACGCGCACGATCGGCAGGCTGATGCCGAAGAAGGCGAGCACGTGCGAGCCGACGAACAAGGCGCCGAGCAGGAGAAAGAAGCTGTTCAAGGCAACGGCGAGCGCGAGTTCGTTGCGGTGCTTGTCGCTCGCGAACTGGGTCAGGCCGAGGAACACCGGCGCGCCGGCGATCGGGCTGACGATGGGAAACAGCGCCGCAAAGGTCAGGAGAAACGTGTCGATGAAGAGTTTCATGCGATGCGGCCGCTGGTGTGCGCGAAGTCCCAATAGAGAGCGCGGGCACGGCGGTAGAGCGGTCCGGGCTGCAGGTCTCGCGCGTCGATGCGGCGCACCGGATGGACCTTGGCGAAATTGCCGGTGGAGAAGATCTCGTCCGCCGTTTCGAAATCGCGATAGGCGAGCGCTTTCTCCACCACCTCCACGCCGTCGCCGCGCAACAGTTGGATCACGCGCTGGCGGGTGACGCCGTCCAGGAACGTGCCGTTGGGGATCGGCGTGAAGACGATTCCGTCCTTGGCCAGGAAGACGTTCGACGTCGCCAGTTCCGCGACACTGCCCGAAACATCGAGCATGATCGCGTTGTCGAAACCCCTGCGATGGGCCTCGAGCCCCGCGCGGGCGTTGTTGGGATAGAGACAGGCGGCCTTGGCCTCGACCGGCGCGGTATCGGCGCTCGGCTTGCGGAAGGGCGACAGCGTGATCGATTGGCCGTCTTCGCTCGGCATCGGCAATTCGTAGAGACACAGACACCAGCGCGTGGAGTCCGGATCGGGCCCGACGGCGACGACTCCGCTCTGCTCGGCCCAGGTCATCGGCTTGATGTAGAGCGCGGCATTACGGTCGAAGCGCCTGAGCCCCTCCTTCGTCAGCTCGAGCCAAGTCTCGATTGCGACCGAGGCATCGAGTCCGAGCGCCCGCGCCGAGCGGTTGATGCGCGCCAGATGCCGGTCGAGATCCGGCACCGTGCCCTCGAAAGCGCGCGCGCCGTCGAACACCGTGGAGGCGACCCACAGCGCATTGCTGCGCGGACCGACGAGACCGGGATTGCCCTCGCGCCATTCGCCTTCGCAGAACGTCCAGGTCTTCGACCAGCCCTTTTGCGCCATCCGTCCCTCCGACGACTCGCACTCTACAACGGCACCTCGATGAGATTGGGTGCGTGGCTTGCAACGCCGTCCTGCATCGCGCGCGCAAGCGCTTCCAGCGTTTCGACGCGGCGCGCCGGCACGCCCATGGCCCTGGCGAGCGCGCACCAATCGAGATCCGGCCGCCCGATCTCCAGCATGTCGAGGGCGCGCGGCCCCGGATTGCCTCCGAGCGCGGCAAGCTCGCTCTTGAGGATCTGATAGGCGCGGTTGGCGAAGATGAGGATCGTGATCGCCAGGTTCTCGCGCGCCGCGGTCCACAGCGCCTGCAGAGTGTACATGCCGCTGCCGTCCGCCTGCAGGCAGACGACCGCACGATCGGGACAGGCGACCGCCGCGCCGATGGAAAGCGGCATGCCGATGCCGATCGAGCCTCCGGTGTTGACCAGCCAGTCGTGCGGGGGACAGCCTTTCGTCGCCGCCATGAAGCCGCGCCCGGAGGTGATCGACTCGTCCACCACGATGGCTTCCTGCGGAAGCATCGCCGCGATGGTCGCGGCGAGACCTTCGATGGTGATCAGACCGCTCGGCCGGACTGGCTGCGCAGCCGGCTGCAGGATGGGTTCGAACCGTCCGGCACCAAGCGCGGTTTCGAGGTCTGAGAGCGCGCCGTCCATGTCCTGGTCCGCACTGGCCAAGATGTGGATCGCAGCGCCCTCCGGCACCAGCACGCTGGGCTTGCCGCGCCAGGCGAAAAAGGCGGCCGGCACCGCGGCCCCCAGAAGGACGAACTGGGAGAAGCGTGCCAGCATGGGCAACGCCTGGTCGACGATGTAGGGCACCCGCTCGACGGCAGGGAGACCTGCGCCGCGCCGCGCCCGCGTCACGCTGAACGGGGCGAGAAGCTTGGCGCCGGTCGCAGCCGCGATGCGCCCTGCGACCTTGAGCGTCGTCTCGCTCTGGGTCAGCGGCGGTCCCAGGATGATCGCGGTCGGCCGGCCGTTGCGCAGCATGGCGACCGCCTGTTCAATCGCCCTTGTGTCCGCGCGCGGCGGCGGCGGGATCGGCCCCACCTCGCCGGGCGAGCCATCCTCGCCCCAGGCGGTGTCGGAGGGCAGGATCAAGGTTGCAATGCCGGCGGGCGCGGTTCTTGCGCTGGCAACGGCCTCGGCCGCGTCGCGCCCCACGGCCGCGGACGACGGCGAGGTGCGCAGCCATTTCGAGTATTGCCGCGTCAGCATCTCGATGTCCGCGTTCAGCGGCGGATCGTAGCGGCGGTGATAGGTGGCGTGGTCGCCGACGATGTTAACCAGCGGCACCCGCGCCCGGCACGCGTTATGCAGATTTGCCAGGGCGTTCGCACATCCTGGCCCCAGATGAAACAGCGCACAGGCAGGTTTCTCCGCCATCCGCGCATAGCCGTCGGCAGCGCCGGAGGCCACGCCCTCGAACAGCACGGGCACGCCGCGCATGCCGCGGACGCGGTCGAGCGTCTCGACAAAGTGAATCTCGGAGGTGCCCGGATTCATGAAACAGACCTCGACGCCCGCGCGCACGAGGGTTTCGACCAGGCTTTCGGCGCCGTTCATTTCGGCACATCTCCTTTCAACGGAATCGGGTGAGCATCATGCGCGACGAAACCATCTCGATCCATGCCGGATACGACACCGATCCCAGCACCCACGCCGTCGCGGTGCCGATATACCAGACCGTGGCCTATGAATTCGACAGCGCCGATCACGCGGCGGCGCTTTTCGACCTAGAGGTCCAGGGAAACATCTATTCCCGGCTGAGCAATCCCACCACACAGGTGCTGGAGAAGCGGGTGGCGGCGCTGGAAGGCGGCGTCGACGCGCTCTGCGTCGGATCGGGGATGGCGGCGATCCACTATGCCGTCGCCAATATCGCCGATGCCGGCAGCAACATCGTCTCCCTGCCCCAACTCTATGGCGCCACCTACACCCTGTTCAACTCGTTCCTGCGCAAGCAGGGCATCGACACCCGCTTCGCCGCCAGCGACAAGGCCGAGGACGTGGCGGCGCTGATCGACGGCAATACGCGCGCGGTCTATTGCGAGAGCATCGGCAATCCGGCCGGCAATATCGCCGACATCGAGGCGCTGGCGGAGGTCGCCCATGCGCGCGGCGTGCCCTTGATCGTCGACAACACCATCGCCACGCCCATGCTAATGAAGCCGATCAATTACGGCGCCGACGTGGTCGTGCATTCGCTCACCAAGTTCTTCGGCGGCCACGGCACCACCATGGGCGGCGCCATCGTCGACAGCGGACGCTTCGACTGGCGGGCCAACGCGGCGCGCTTTCCCATGCTGACGGAACCCGAAGATGCCTATCACGGCGTGGTCTATACCGAGCAGTACGGGCGCAGCGCGTTCGCCGCGCGCTGCCGCACCGTCTGCCAGCGCAACACGGGCTCGGTCCTTGCGCCGTTGAGCGCGTTCCTCCTGCTTCAGGGGGTGGAGACACTTCCCCTGCGCATGGAGCGGCACATCAAGAACACCACCCGCGTCGCCGCCTATCTATGGAACCATCCGCAGGTCGATTGGTGCCAGTACACGGGCCACGTCGGCGATCCGAACCACAAACTGTCGCAAAAATACCTCGCCGGCCGCGGCCCGGCCTTCCTCACTTTCGGCGTTAAAGGCGGCTTCGAGGCGGGCAAGCGCTTCCACGACGCGCTCGGGCTGTTCAAGCGGCTGGTCAACATCGGGGACGCCAAATCGCTGGCCTGCCACCCCGCCTCCACCACGCACCGCCAGCTGACGGCGGATCAACTGGCCCGCGCGGGCGTTAAACCCGAAATGATCAGGCTTTGTATCGGCATCGAGCATGTCGACGACATCATCGCCGACCTGGAGCAGGCACTCGAGGCCTCTGCCGGGCGGATCGTCGAGATGCCCAAACGCGCGGTGGGGTGGAAGTAGCCATGCCCGCGATCCTTCAGCGCGCCCGCCCCGGCCGGGCCCCCGACGGCATCCGCGTCGGCATCGTCAACAACATGCCCGACAAGGCGCTGTTGTCGACGGCGCGGCAATTCCTGAACGCGATCGAGGCGGCCTCGCCCGATTTCCGTGTCCATGTCACGCTCTATTCACTGTCGGCGCTGCCGCGCGACGAGGCGGGCCGGCGGCATCTTGCGGACAATTCCTACCAGGATCTGTCGCAGCTCATGGCGGCCGACCTCGACGCCGTCATTGTCACCGGCACCGAACCCAGGGCGGACGACCTTCGCGAGGAGCCTTATTGGCCGCAGCTTTCCGGACTCTTCGACTGGATCGCGCGCGAGGGGCCGCCGGCGGCGTTCTCCTGCCTTGCCGCCCACGCCGCCGTGCTGCATTTCGACGGCGTCGAACGCCGGCCGCTGGCGCACAAGCGTTTCGGCCTGTTCGAGCACGGCAAGTGCGCGCACGACCCCTTGACCGCACGGCTGCCGGCCTCGTTCAAGGTGGCGCATTCGCGCTGGAACGAACTGCCGGCGGAGGCCCTTGGCGCGCATGGCTACCGCATCCTGACCGAATCCGCGGAAGCCGGCGTCGAGCTGTTCGTGCGCGAAGGACGCAACCGTCTCCTCTTCTTCCAGGGCCATCCCGAATACGATTCGCGCACCCTGGGCCGCGAATATCACCGTGACGTGAAGCGCTTCCTCGCCGGCGAGCGCGACGACTATCCCGACGTGCCGCGCAATTATTTCAATGCGACGGAAAAAGAACTGCTCGACCATTTCCGCGGCCGCGCGCTGCGCGAACGCAATCCCGCGCTGATCGATCGTTTTCCGCGGCTGCCCGATCGTCTGGCGACTGCCGGACCGGTCGCCGGCACCGTCTATGGAGCATGGCTGGGGGGCCTGGAAGCCGCACGCAAACAAGCCGCCCCGCGTTTCGCCGGGGCCGGCCATGGCGCCTGACCTTTCTGCGCAGCTGACAGCCATCTGGGTCCGCGTCCTGCAGAAGGACGACATCCAGCCCGACGCCGATTTCTTCGAGGATCTCGGCGGCGACTCCTTGATGGCCGTCGGCCTGTTCCTCGAGATCGAGCGTGCGCTGGGCGTGAAGCTGCCGATCACGGCGATCTACGATGCGCGCACCGTCGACGCGCAGGCGCAATTGGTCGCCGGCGAAATGGAGCCGGTCTTCTCGCACCTGGTCAAGCTCAAGGAGGGGGACGAAAGCAAGCCGTTCTTCATCGTCCATGGCGTAGGCGGCACAGTGATGGAGCTTGCCCCGCTCGGCGCAGCCATGAATACGCCACGCGCCGTTTACGCGATCCAGGCGCAGGGTCTGGATGGAAGCTCGCCGCCCCTCGATACCATCCCCGCCATGGCGCAACGCTATGTCGCGGTGTTGCGCGAAATCCAGCTCCGTGGGCCTTATGCCCTGGGCGGTTATTCCTTCGGCGGACTGGTGGCGTTGGAAATGGCGCGATTGCTCGACCCGTGCGAAGTCTCGCATTTGGTGATGATCGATGCCTTTGCCCATCCCAATACCTGGCCGACGGCGATCAAGCTGATGGTGCGCGCGCGCCGAACGTTGCGGCGACCGCCGAAGCAGAGCCTGGCCGTGCTGCGCGCAAAGCTGCGTTCTCTGGCAGCGCGCAAGAGCGCCGCCGAGCGCACCGCGGAGCGGGCTGCCTATGTGAACAATTGGCTGGGCGCCGCGGATCCGAACCTGCCGGCGGCATTGCGGGAAACCCGGATTGCCGGCGATGCCGCGCTGCTGGCATACAAACCCGGACCGTATCGCGGCCGGGTCGACTTCATCCGCGCGCGCAGGCCGGGCAGCATCTTTCCGCCGCTGCCCCGTATGGTTTGGGGACCCTTGGTCGCGCAATTGGAAATCCAATCCACGACGGGCGACCATCGCTCCATTCTTGGGCCGCACGCCGAAGAGTTGGCTGGACGCATATCGGCGATTCTCGACGGCCATCCTGCGAAGTCGCGCGCGCGCCCCAAAACCGGCCGCTTGGCCGCGATGCTCCAGCCGCAGGCTCAGTTTCGATGAACCGCGTCGACGACATCGTTCCGCATTGGGCGCAGCGGACGCCGGATGCCATCGCGCTCAAGGAACCGGGACGCGTTTGGACCTACGCCGAGCTGGACGCGCTGATCCGGAAAACGGCAATGCTGCTCGCGGAGCGCGGGGTGCGCGGCGGCGACCGGGTGATGATCCTGTGCGAGAACTGCTGCGGCGCGGTGGCACTATACTTTGCCTGCACGCGGCTCGACGCGTGGCCGATCGTCGTCAACAACAAGCTCAGCGAACGCGAGATCGAGGACATCCGCGCCCACAGCGGCGCGCGGCTAGTGCTGCGGGTGAACGGCAAGAGCGACCTTGCCGCCTGCATCGCGAGCGCGGAACCCAATGCGCGTTGCGCGCCGGAACCGCCCGAGGATGTGGCCGAAAACGACGTCGCCGCGCTGGTCTATACCTCAGGCAGCACCGGTAAGCCCAAAGGGGTGATGCTGAGCCATGCCAGCCTGATGTTCGTCGCGGCGGCCACGGCGAAGGCGCGCGCTTTGGTTCCGGAGGACCACGTTCAAGCGGTGTTGCCGGTGTCGCATATCCTGGGGCTGACCGGCGTGCTTCTTGGGTCGTTCTATGCCGGTGCCTGCGTGCATCTGGTGCCGCGCTTCGATCCGGCCGCGAGCCTGAAGGCACTCAAGGACGACGGCCTCTCCGTCATCATCGGCACGCCGTCGATGTATGCGATGCTTGCCGAATATGCGGCACGCAAGGGCGCCACGCCGATCCCGGCACCCCGTCTGAGGTTGATCTCGTCGGCCGGCGCACCGCTCGACATGCCGACGAAGGCGGCGGCGGAGGCTGCGTTCGCGATGCCATTGCACAACGGCTACGGCATGACCGAATGCGGGCCCACGCTAACGCTGACGCCGCTCGACGCGCCGCGTGCCGATTGCGGCATCGGACGGCTGCTTCCCGGCATCGAAGCAAGGATCGCGGGCGACGGCGTCGGTGAGCTCTTCGTGCGCACTCCCGGCATGATGACGGGTTACTACAAGGCCCCGGAGGAAACCGTGGCGGTTCTCGATGCCGAAGGCTGGCTTAGGACCGGAGACCTCGCGCGCTTCGACGGCGAAAGCTGGTTCATCGAAGGCCGTGCCAAGGAGATGATCATCCGCTTCGGATTCAATGTCTATCCGGCCGAGATCGAGGGCGTCCTGAACGCGCATCCCACCGTCGCCCGCGCCGCCGTGATCGGCCGCATGAAGGACGGCAACGAAGATATCCTCGCTTTCGTACATGCGGCGGAAGGCGCCGCGCCGGATGTCGCGGAGCTGGCCGATTACGCGGCCTCGCGCCTGTCGCCGTACAAAAGGCCGAGTGAAATCCGCCTTGTGCCGCATATGCCGATGACGCCCGCGGGAAAGATCCTCAAGACCGAACTCGCTGCGATGGCCTAGGTCCCGCAGAAGGTCCTGAGCACAACCTGCTCGGGGCGCGGCGCGTCCCTATAGGCGGCGTATTCCGGCTGGTCGTCATAGGGCTTGGAGAGGACGCTCAACAGCGTCTCGAACGGCGCGAAGTCGTTCTCGTTGGCCGCAGCCAGCGCTTCCTCGACGCGATGGTTGCGCGCAATAAAGGCCGGATTGACGGCGCGCATTGCCTCGCGGCGATCCTGCGGCGTGGCGCCCTCTTCCGCCAGCCTTGCCCTCCAGCCTGCGGCCCATTCGCCGAAGACCGGCGGCAGCGCGCCGTCGCTCAAGCCGCGGAAGGTCAGCGTGAAGTCGGCCTTCTCCGCGGCCATGCGGTCGAGCAGGTCCTGCACCAGCGCCATGTCGCCGTCGCGCGCCTGCCGCATGCCGAGCTTGGCGCGGAACACCAATTCCATTTGCGCCTGGAACAGCGCGGGATAGGCATCGATCGCCGCCTGCGCCTGCGCGCGCGCCGCCTCTTCGTCCGCGCCCAGGATGGGCAGCAGCGCCTCCGCCAGGCGCACCAGGTTCCAATGCGCCATGCGCGGCTGGTTGGCGTAGGCATAGCGGCCCATCTCGTCGATGGAGCTGAACACGGTCTCGGGGTGATACGTGTCCATGAAGGCGCAGGGGCCGTAATCGATGGTCTCGCCGGCGATCGACATGTTGTCGGTGTTCATCACGCCGTGGATGAAGCCCACGCCCATCCACTTCGCCACCAGCGCCGCCTGCGCCGCGATCACGCGATCGAGCAGCGCGCGATAGGGGTTCGGGGCCTGCGCCGCATCGCCATAGTGCCGCGCGATCACATATTCGGCGAGCGCGCGCAAACCCTCGACGTCGGCGCGCGCGGCGAAATACTGAAACGTGCCAACGCGAACATGACTGGAGGCGACGCGCGCCAGCACCGCGCCGGGCAACGGCGTCTCGCGCCACACCATCTCGCCGGTCGCGACCGCGGCAAGCGCGCGCGTGGTGGGGATGCCGAGCGCCGCCATCGCCTCGGCGACGATGTATTCGCGCAAGACCGGACCCAGCGCCGCGCGCCCGTCGCCGCGGCGCGAGAATGGCGTGGGGCCGGAACCTTTCAAATGGATGTCGCGGCGGATGCCGTGGGCATCGACCACCTCGCCGAGCAGGATCGCGCGCCCGTCGCCCAATTGCGGCACGAAATTGCCGAACTGGTGGCCGGCATAGGCCATCGCCAGCGGCTCGCTGCCTTCCGCGACGCGGTTGCCGGCGAGCACCTCGACGTCCAGCATGGCGAGGCCGAGTTCGCGCGCCAGGCCTTCGTTCCATTTGATCAGGCGCGGCGCCGCGACCGGCGTCGGCGGCAGCTTCGCATAGAAGCGCTCGGGCAGGCGCGCATAGGAATTCGAAAACGGCATGCTTCCTATATAGGAGCGCAGACGCGGCAATGCTATTGGGCTCCGCATGGCCCCACTGCTGATCCTGCGCGACGTTCACCTCGCCTACGGCAGCACCGCGCTGCTCGACGGCGCGGAGATGTCGGTCGAGTCGGGCGAACGGCTCTGTCTTGTCGGCCGCAACGGCTCGGGCAAATCCACGCTACTCAAGATCGCCGCCGGAATCGTCGAACCCGATTTGGGAGAGCGCTTCGTGCAGCCCGGCGCGACCATCCGCTATCTTCCGCAGGAGCCGGATTTCTCGGGCTTCGAGACGCTGGGCGATTTCGTTCGGGCGGGCCTGACCCCGGGTGACGATGCACAGCGCGCCGAAAGCCTGCTGCGACAGGCCGGCCTCAGCGGCCACGAGCGGACCGGCGACGTCTCGGGCGGCGAGGCCAGGCGCGCGGCGCTGGTGCGCGCCCTGGCGCCCGCGTCCGACATCCTGCTGCTCGACGAGCCGACCAATCATCTCGATCTTCCCGGCATTGAATGGCTGGAGAACGAGCTCGCCGCGATGCGTTCGGCCCTGGTTCTGATCAGTCACGACCGCCGCTTCCTCACCCGCCTCACCCGCACGACGTTGTGGCTCGACCGCGGACGCACCTTGAAGCTCGATCACGGCTTTGCCCGCTTCGAAGCGTGGCGCGACGCCACGCTGGAACAGGAGGAAATCGACCGCCACAAGCTCGACCGCCGCATCGTTGCCGAGCAGGATTGGCTGCGCCATGGCGTCAGCGGCCGCCGCAAGCGCAACCAGGGGCGTCTCGCCGGCCTGATGGCGCTGCGCCGCGAACGCAGCGAGCAGCGCCGCATCGCGGGCGATCCGAAGCTCGAAGCCGCCGAGGCGGAGGGTTCAGGTACCTTGGTGGCGAAGGCGTTCCGGGTGTCGAAATCCTACGGCGAAAAATCCGTCGTCAAGGGTTTCTCGTTCCGTCTCTACAGGGGCAATCGCGTGGCGGTCATCGGCGCGAACGGCGCCGGAAAGACCACGCTGGTGGATCTGCTGACCGGCAGGCTCGAGCCCGATGCGGGCTCGGTGCGGCTGGGGCTCAAGGTGCTGATCGCCCGCCTCGACCAGGATCGCAGCACGCTGTTACCCGATGCGACGCTCGCCGAAGTGCTCACCGACGGTCATGGCGATACGGTCGTCGTCGACGGCAAGCCGCGCCACGTGATCAGCTACATGAAGGATTTCCTCTTTGCGGCCGAACAGGCGCGCCAACCGGTGAGCGTGCTCTCGGGCGGCGAGCGGGCGCGGCTGCTGCTGGCCAAGGCGCTTGCCGCGCCGTCGAACCTGCTGGTCCTCGACGAGCCGACGAACGATCTCGACCTCGAGACCCTCGACCTGCTCGAGGAGATGATCGCCGACTATGACGGCACCGTGCTGCTGGTCAGCCACGACCGCGATTTCCTCGACCGCACCGCGAGCTCGGTGCTGATGGCGGAAGGCGGCGGCCGCTTCGTCGAATATGCCGGTGGCTACAGCGACATGCTGGCGCAGCGCGGCGAAGGCATCGTGGCGAAGGCTGCGGCCAAAGCGGCTCCAAAGGCCGCCGCGGCGCCGCGCGAGAAAACCGGCGGCCGCCGCATGACGTTCAAGGACAAGCACGCGCTTTCAGAACTTCCCAAGACGATCGCGCGCGCCGAAAGCCTGATCGCCTCGCTGCAGAAAGAGCTTGCCGACCCGTCGCTTTACGCGCGCGATGCCACGCGCTTCGCCTCGCTGAGCGAGAGCCTGGCCGAGGCGCAGGCCCATCTCGCCGAAGCCGAGGACCGCTGGCTCACGCTCGAAATGCTGAGGGAAGAGATCGAGGGTTAGGGTTCGACGTCACTCGCCCTTTCCATTGGGGCCAGGGAGCGCGGCGGTTTCATCCTTGGCGGGGTGGCGTTGCAGGCGGCTCATGATCAGCGGCACCAGCGCGTTCAGGCTGCCGTCCAGCCCGGCGCCGCCGCCCAAGGTCAGCGCCAGGTTCTCCGGCACGAAGCGCTGGTGGCCGTCGGCCAGAGCGCGCACCACATTGACGAGCGCGGTCTGGTCCTTGCCGATGGCCTCCTGCTGCGCCGCGAGGCCCTTGGCGATGGCGAGCCCGTCGGCTTCGGTCTGCACCGCGCTGGCGCGGCCGACCTTGTCGAGGCGATAGGATTCGCCGTCGGCTTCCGCCTGCACGCCGGTGGCCTTGTTCCGGGCGATGTCGATGCCGATGGAGGACCGCGCCAGCTCGCTTTGCATGTCGGCCTTGCCGCGCGCCTGTTCGAGCTCGAGGCGCTGGCCTTGCGCCTTTTCTTCCGCCTTGAAGGTCTCCTGCTGCTGGTTGGCGATCTCGCGCGTGGTCAGCACGTCGACAAGCTGTTGCGGGAAGATCACGTCCTGGATGTACACGCCGCGGGTCTCGATGCGGTATTCCTTGAGCTTCTCGGCGATATGGGTCTGGGCCTGCGACTGGACCTCCTGGCGCTTCTCGATGAAGTCGATCGCGGGCATGGATTGCAGCTTGTCGCGGAAGTGGTTGCCGACCGCGGCCTGCAGCACCTCGGTCACCAGGTTGAGCATGGTGCCGACGATGGAGATAACCTTCGGCGCCTCGGTGTCGGGAACGTGGATCTGCACCTGCAGATCGATGTTAAAGACGAAGCCTTCCTTGGACTTGGCCGTGATCTGCTTGAGGCCCTTGTCGAGATTGTGCGCGGTCGAGGTCGCATCGGCCCAGTTGAGCGTGAGAATGAAGGTCGGCACGATCTCGGCCGAATAGCAGCGCGGATTGATCGCGTATTTGCCGGTGCGCAATGGCTCCTGCCAGATGCCGCGATGGCCGGGCCGCACCAGCGAGCCGAACTTGAAATCGGCGCCCGAAGTGTCCTCGGTGGCGAGACCGACATAGGCCTTGAGAACGGCGACCTCGCCCTGGTTCACTACCAGCATCGGCACCATCTCGACCGAGACCAGGAACGGGTTGAGGTTGTAGGCACCGTACATCAACGGATCGTGCTGCAGGCCGATGCGTCCTCCGTGATCGATGAAGGCCTGGAAGTCCTGGTAGTTGTTGTGCTCCTCGTTCTTGACGGCGAGGATGGCCTCGACCAGATCGCTGTCCTTGGTCGCGGGCTTCGCTTCCAAGGCCGCGAGATCGACGAAATCGCCGATGCGGTTGGCGATGGCGCCCTTGGGCAGCGGCGGCCCGTCGAAGGTCGTGACGATGCCGATCATGTCGACGACCTTGCCGTCCTGGAAGAAGCGCGGCTCGATGCGCACGACTTCGAGCTGCACCGGCTCGAGCCCGAAGGATTGCGCCTTCAGCGCGCCCTTGCGCACCAGCGCGGCATATTCATCGTCGACCGGCACGCCGTAGACCGTATCCTTGGTGATGACGAGGAAGCCGACGGGATGGATCGGCACCACGGCGCCGGGCGGCAGCACCGGACGCTGCACGCCTTTCTGGCCGCCGCCGCGGACGAAGGCCTCGATGTCGTCGAAATTGCCGAACTCGGGCCTGTAGACGCCGGACTTGGCGCCGACGGGCAGCGCCTCGCCGACCTGGGCGATGACGACACCGATCTGGCCGGCGGGGATCTGCACCATCGGGTGGCGCGTCACGTCGTAGAGCGGCCAGAGCTTGAACTGGACGCCCGGCATCAACAGCCGCGCCTGGTAGCCGGCCTCGCCGTTGAAGGCGACGATGTTTCCGGCGCCGAGCTTGCGCAGCCCGCCGCGCTTGCGCACCAGCCCGACCTCGACCGGCCCGATATTGCGCGTCGATTTCATCAGCACGAACAGCGCGACGGCAGCGAGCACCGCGAGCCAGAACCACAGGCTGGCGCTGTGGGGATTGAAGGCGTTCAAGAGCGACGGCATGGAAGGCCCCTTTCGCGCCGCGCGGGAGTTGTGCGGCAGGCACTGGAATATCTGGGCCAAATGCGGCCGATTCAATGGGTCGAAATATATTCCGCTTCGCGCAAAAAGCCGCTTGACTGCCGGGAAGGCGGCCGAGCGCCCCCCAATTCGGGGCTATGCGAGGACGTTCAACGCCTCCAACCCGCGGAAGAACGGCATTTTGCGCCATTGCGGCTTGGCGTCCGGCTCGGCAAGCCGAACGTTCGGAAAGCGGGCGAAAAAGCTCGTCAGCGCCACTTGCGCTTCCAACCGTGCCAGCGGCGCGCCGATGCACAGGTGAAGTCCGCCGCCGAAGGCCACATGCGGCGCGTCCTTGCGCGCGATGTCGAAACGGTGCGGATCGGGAAAAGCCTGCGGATCGCGGTTGGCGCCGCGCAAGGACATAAAGAGCGACTGGCGCTGCTTGATTGGACAGCCGCCGACGTCCATGTCGCGCGGCGCGATGCGGCCGGTGATATCGACAGGGGATTCATAGCGCAGCACTTCCTCCACCGCCGAGTTGATCAGTGCCGGATCGGCGCGGAGCCTGGCCAGTTCCGAGGGATGCTTGAGCAGCAGCCAGATCGCGTTGCCGATCAGGTCGGTGGTGGTGAGGTTGCCGCCGATCAACAGTCCCTGGAGATTGTTGGAGATCTCGCCATTGTTGAGCGGCGCGCCTTCGGCCTGGAGACGCATCATGTCGCTGACCAGATCGTCCTTGGGCTCGGCTTTGCGCCGCGCCATCAGCTCGCCCATATAGACCGACATCTTGTTGGCGCAGTCGACGAAGCGCGCGGTTTCCTGCTCGCTGCGGAAGGGATTGAGCCCGAGGATCGCGCCCTCGCTCCAGTCGCGGAATTCCGACAGCCGGCTCTCGTCGACGCCAAGGATGCGCGCGATGACGTCGATGGGAACGCGCAGCGCGAAATCGGCCATGGCGTCGAAGCGGGGCCTGTCCATCAGCGGCGCCAGCCACTCGTCGACGACCTGCTGCACCGTTGCCTTCGACCGCGCCACGCGCTTGTAGAGCGCCTTGGCGAAGGGTTCGCGGATGCGCATGTGATCGGGCTCGTCCATCAGCAGGATGCCGGAGCGGATCTCCTCCTCCGACATGCGCATGCCCTCGATGCGCTGCTCGACCAGCGCGCGCTGGATCAGCGCGGCCTCCTCCGCGCGTTCGGGACTGCGCCACATCGTCGTGTCCGACAGCACGCCGCGCACGTCGCCATGGCGCGTGAGGATGAAGGTGCCGGCCTGCGTGTCGCGGTGCACCGGGCACGCATCGCGCAGCCTGTCGAGCAGCGCATGCGGATCGTCGCTGAATTCAGGATTGAGCGGGGTGAGCTGGAACACACCGGGAAGCGGGGCGTCGGACATGCCGGTCTCGCTGACGAATTGTCAGATGCCAACTTAGCGGCTGGGCGCAGTGTTGTCGATTGCCGAAGTAAAGGCCGGTCAGGAGGTCTCCCGGCCTTCTCCACGGCGAGGTTTCGGTGTCGCCGATCCCGGCCGTGGGCGTTAGCATCCCGATAAAGGCAACAAGCTGGCCGGACAACAGTCTGGGCCGTTGGAAAGGACAACATATGCTTTCGCGCGCGCCGCTCAGGACCGTCAAAGATCGCGTCCGCGACAGCAGGCACTGGGACCGCTACAAGCCGCGGCCGGGCGATGTCGTCGTCGCCAGCTTTCCGAAAGTCGGCACGACCTGGACCCAACGCATCGTCAGTCTGCTGATCTTCCAGTCGCCGGCGCCGGTGCCGATCATGCAGACCCACCCTTGGCTCGATTGCCGTTTCCAAATGCCGCTCGATGCGATGGTCGCCATACTCGAGGCGCAGACGCACCGCCGCGCGCTGAAATCGCATTTGCAGTTCGACGCGCTGCCCATCCATGACGAGGTGAAATATATCCACGTTGCGCGTGGGGGCCTGGATGCGTGCTTTTCGTTCCACAACCACTTCCTGAATTTCACGCCCCAATTCATCGGCGGCATACAGCAGGTCGCGCAGCAAGACGGCGGCACAGCCAGTACCCTACCGCCGCCGCCGGACGATCCGCGCGAGTTCTTCCTGGCCTGGATCGACCGGCCCGACGATGAGGTTGTGCCCGTCGCCGCTTCGTACTTCGACATGGAACGCAGCTACTGGAGCGAGCGCCGGCGCGAGAATTTGCTGATGGTGCATTTCAACGACCTTAAGGCCGATCTGTCGGGCGAGATGAAGCGGATCGCGGCGTTCCTCGGGATCGAGACGCCGGCGGCGTTGTGGCCTGAGCTCGTCGAAGCGGCGAAGTTCGAGAACATGAAGAATGAAGGCGCGGCGCTCCTGCCCGGCATCGAAATGGCGGTCAAGGGCGGACATCAAACATTCCTCAACAAGGGCACCAACGGCCGCTGGGGCGACGTGCTCACGAAGGATGACGTCGCGCGCTATCGCACGCGCGCCGCGGCCGAGATGCCGCCGGGATTGAACGACTGGCTCGAGCATGGCCGCAAAGGCGGCGACCCCAAAGCGATGAAGGATTGAGTTTCGCCCGACGAATTACCGGCGAACGAGCTCATGTCGCTTAGTCTTCGAGCGCCGCCAGGATCGCCGCGAAGTGCTTGTCGCGGTCGAAACGGAAATCGTTGGCGGTCCAGCCCAGGCGCACGATCACCGCATCCCGCGAGGGGAATATCGCGACGAACTCGTCATTGTGGCCCTCGGCGGCACAATAGTCGGCGGGCAGATGCGAGAATTCACGCTTGCCCTTGGCATCGATGGCATTGAGCCAGAAGAGAGCGCCATAGCCCTTGTCGGGATCGGCGGGGGCCGGCGTGCAGAGGAAGTGCACATAGCCTTCCGGCAGCAGGCGCTGGCCGCGCACGACGCCGTCATTCAAAATGAACAATCCGAACCGCGCCCAATCGCGCGCCGAGGCATAGAGATAGGAGCTGCCGACGAAATTGCCGCTTTCGTCATGCTCCCAGACGGCGCTGGTCATTCCCAGCGGCCCGAACAGATGCGCTTGTGTATAACCCTCAAGGCTCTTCAGCGTGCCGCCGGATTTCATCATCGCGATGCGCGAGAGAATATTGGCGGTGCCAGAGGAATAGGACCAGAAAGCACCGGGCGGATGCGCCAGCGCCCGGGTCGCGGCATAGCCCGCCATGTCGTGGCTCTCGAACAGCATCGCGGTCGAATCCGAACCCGGATCGTAGGGCTCGTTGAAGGCGAGCCCACTCGACATGTTGAGCAGGTTCCGCAAAGTGATGCTGTGCCGGGGATCGCCGGCCACGGTCCATTCCGGCACCGGCGCGGGCTGATCGAGTCTGAGATTTCCGGAAGCGATGAAGGTTCCGATCAGCGCCGCCGTGACGCTCTTGCTCATCGACCAGCCGAGCTGCGGCGTATCGGGCCCGAAGCCGTCCACATAGCGCTCCGCAACGATGCGGCCCCTATGCACGACGACGATGGCCCGGGTGTCGATGTCATGTGCTGGCGTGTCATCGGCAAAGCTCGCTTCGACCGCGCTTGCAAGGGCCACAGAGGGAGAAGGCGCAACCTGGTCGCCTTCGGGCCAAAGTCCCGCTCGCGGCATGCGGGGCGGGATGACGATGCCTTCCGCCTGTCTGCGCAAGGTCGCGGCATCCGAATCCGCGAGAAGCGTGCAGCCGATGCCTGGCCTGAAGATCGCGCTGCGCGCGCCGAGGCCGAATATCGTCACGGTGACGCTTGGGGCCTTGCGATCGAGGGCGAAGCTGTCCTTCTGCGTCAGCGGCGAAAGCCGCCAGACATCGTGCTTGACCACGGCGTCGAGCGTTCGCCCCGAGACGAACACGCCGCCGCAGGCCAATTGCGCCGAGACGCCGTTGCCGACGGGGACCGCGCTGATGGCGAAGCCGCCCCACGGCGTCAGCCACAACAATCCCAGCAGCACCAGCGCGAGCGCGCCCAGCCACAAACTCGCTCTTGCCCAGCGTCCCATGCCGCCCCTCATTGCCAGCCCGGTTCCCCACGCGCCATTCTAGCGGCCGGCGATTTCGGGAGGATAGCATGAGCACGAACCGGCAATGGATTTATGCACGCAAGCCGTCAGGCGAAGTGGGTCCGGAGAATTTCGACCTGCGCGAGGCGGCCATGCCAGAACCCAGGGACGGCGAGGTGCTGGTGAAGACCACCCTGCTCTCGCTCGATCCGGCAAGCCGCGCCTGGATGCAGGGGGCGACCTATCGCTCGCAGCTCAATCCCGGCGATGTGATGGCGGGTTGGGGCCTGGGCGAAGTCGTGTCGTCGAAGGCGAGCGGCTTCTCTCCCGGCGATCTCGTGAGCGGCGAGTTCGGCTGGCAACAATATGCGGCGCTGCCGGCGCGCGCGCTCGCCAAGCACGACAAGAAACACAAGCCGGAACACATTCTAGGTGCGCTCGGCATCACCGGTCTCACCGCCTATTTCGGCCTGCTCGATGTCGGCAAGCCCCGGCCGGGCGAGACCGTCTTGGTCTCCGGCGCAGCCGGCGCCGTCGGTTCGATCGCAGGGCAGATCGCCAAGCTCATGGGCTGCCGCACCGTCGGCACCACGCGCGGCGCCGATAAATGCCGCTGGATCGTCGACGAGCTCGGCTTCGACGCGGCGGTCGACTACCAGGGCGAGAACCTCGACAAGGCGCTCAAGGCCGCCTGCCCCAACGGGCTCGACGTCTATTTCGACAACACCGGCGGCGCGGTGCTGGAGGCGGCATTGCGGCGCATGAACGTGTTCGGCCGCGTCGCCTGCTGCGGCGCGATCTCGCAGTACAACACCGCCTCGCCGTCGCCTGGACCGTTCGGCGTGCCCGGATTCCTCGTCACCAAGCGCATCCGCATGGAAGGGTTCGTGGTGATGGATTTCTACAACCGCCGCGCCCAGGCCGAGGCCGCGCTCGCGCGCTGGCTCGACGAGGGCAGGATCAAGGCGCCCGTCGAGATCGTCGAGGGCTTCGAGAAGATGCCCGGCGCGCTCGCCGGAATGTTTGCCGGCAAGAATCGCGGCAAGCTGATGGTCCGTGTATGAGCATTGCGCGCGAATTTGTCGGGCTGCCATCGCCCAAACTTGCGCGCGCCGGCGCCGGCGGACATCCGTGCCAGGGCCTTTATTGGACGAAGGAGGGAACACGTCCGCGCGTGGCGCTGATCGCGACGCACTACAATGTCGATTTCGCGGAGCATTATTCGGCGCCCTATTTCGCCGCGCGCGGCTTCGGGTTCCTGGGCTGGAATACGCGCTACCGCGGCGCCGAAGACCTCTTCCATCTCGAGCACGCGATCGCCGATATCGGCGTCGGCGTGCGCTGGCTGCGCGAGCAGGGAGTCCAGACCGTGGTGCTGCTCGGCAATTCCGGCGGCGGCTCGCTGATGGCGGCCTACCAGGCGGAGGCCGCCGACAAGGGCGATCTGTACATTTCGTTGAATGCTCATCCCGGACGGCCGGAGGTGCTCACCAAATGGATGGACCCGTCGGTCATCGATGAAACAGATCCGGTGGCGACGGACGCAGCGCTCGATCCGTTCAATGCGGCCAGCGGGCCGCCGTTCTCGAACGAATTCATCGCGCGCTATCGCGCCGCCCAGGTCGCCCGCAACCTCCGCATCACGCGCTGGGCACAAGACGAACTGAAGCGCCTGAACGCGGCGAGAATTCCCGACCGCATATTCCCCTTGTTCCGCACCTGGGCCGATCTGCGCTTCATCGATCCCGCCATCGAGCCGACGGAACGGCCCTGCCCCGGCTGCTACGCCGGAGCGCCAAATTTCGCCAATCGCGGACCCTTCGGAATCGGGCGAACCTCGTCGCTGCGAGCCTGGCTGTCGATGTGGAGCCTTGAGACCTCGCGCTGCCAGGGACCGCCACAGCTCGCCAAGCTCGATGTGCCGGCGCTGGTCGTGCAGAGCACCGCCGACATGGGCGTGTTTCCCAGCGACGCGCGCAAGATCCACGACAGCATCGCCAGCACCGACAAGACGCTGACTTTTCTCGCGGGCGCGCATTATTTCGAGGACAGCGAGGCCCATCGCGAGGCAGCGATCGACCTCATGGCCGACTGGATCCGGGAAAGGACATGACGAGCGTTTTCGACAGCAAACAAAAGATGCGTTTCGAGCTGGAAGAGCTCGGCGAGACTGCCTTCGCCACCTACAGCCGCAGCGGAGATGTCGTGACCATCCCCCATGTCGAGGCGCCGCCGGCGCTTCGCGGCCAGGGAACGGCCGGGCGGCTGATGGGCGGCATCGTCGAGCTGGCCCGCGCCGAGGGCTTCAAGATCGTGCCGCGCTGTCCTTATGCTGCGGCGTGGTTTCGCCGCCACCCGGAAGCGAGCAACACCCTCGCTTGATCATCGGCCCCGTTGCCCCCGACCGCGCGGGCGCATAGTCTCCGGACCGTGAAGCGAACCTCGAAATCCGCGAGCGGACCCGGCACCCTGCGCATGGCGCTGACCTTTCTGGCGCTGTTCGCCTTCACCCTGCAGTCGATCGTCACCCAGATCCACATCCACAATATCGAGCCTGCCCAGGCCGCCACCAAAGCGCCCGGGAAAGCGCCGGCCAGCCCGCAATCGAATTGCCCGATCTGTCAGGCGATCGTCCATGCCGGCCAATTCACATCGCCGGTCGCCGCCGTGTTGCCCGTTCTTGTATTCCTGGGTTTCGCGATCGTTCTCGTGAAGACGAGGCCAGGCATCGCGCGCCCGGCGCCACATGATTGGCAAAGCCGCGCCCCGCCGCGCCTCTGACCTCAAGAAAATTTGAACCGTCCCGCAGCGCTAGCGGCCGCAAGCCGCTGACGCGCATGCGCCGTACCACGGAGACCCGATCATGAAACGGCTCATTGTCCTCACCGCATTCGCCCTCCTCGCATTGTCGCCGGCGCGCGCCGACGAGAACGCCGATCTCGCCGCCATCAAGGCAGAGATCGGCGCCATGAACGCCAAAATCCATTCCCTCGAAGTCCGCCTCGCCAAGGCGGAGGGCGACGCGCGCCAGGCACGCGCCGAAGCCTCGCGCGTCAAAGCACCTGTCGCCGTGGCTTCGAATGCGGCATCGCAAACCGCCCAGACTTTCGATCAGGCGCAGACAGCAGCACCGGCCGCACCCACGCCGCAGGCACCTGCGGAAGCCGTGACGTCCGAAGCTGCCGCGCCACCCCCGCCGTCCTCGCCGCCGGCATCGAACAATGCCTTCAATCCCGGCATCGCCGCGGTGCTGAACGGTTTCTATGTCGCCTCCAGCCGCGACACGCAGAAGCAACGCATCCTGGGCGTCGCCGCGGGCGACGAGTCGGGGCTGCCCTTGCGGGGGTTCTCACTCGGCGAATCCGAAGTCTCGCTCGCCGCCAATATCGATCCCGAGCTTTCCGGCTTCCTGGATTTCTCGATGAAGGATGACAATTCGCTGTCGGTGGAAGAGGCCTATATCCTGACCAAGGACCTGCCTTATGGCTTGACGGTGAAGGCAGGTCGATTCCTTTCCGGCATCGGTTATCTCAACGAGCGCCACGCCCATGACTGGTCCTTCTCCGATGCGTCGCTGCCCTATCGCGCCTTCCTGAATTCCCAGTACGGCGACGACGGCATCCAGGTGCGCTGGCTGGCCCCGACCGATCAGTTCCTGGAGTTCGGCGCCGAGGCTTTCCGCGGCGACGCCTATCCCGCGGCGAACGCACAGCACGGTGGACAAGGCACTTTCACGGCTTTCGTGCACACCGGCAACGACATCGACGAGAGCAGTTCCTATCTCGCCGCCCTTTCCTATCTGCACAGCCGCGCCGAGAACCGCGCGACGGGCAACGGCGATCTCTTCACCGGCAACGACGATCTCGGGATCGCAAGCCTTGTCTACAAATGGGCGCCGGAGGGAAATCCGACGGTGCGCAATCTGACCTTGGCGAGCGAGTTGTTCTATGGCCGCGAGCAGGGATTGTACGACGGCCAGGCCTTCGGCCAGAACCGCTTCGGATGGTACGCGCAGGGCGTCTACCAGTTCATGCCGCAATGGAGCGTCGGGCTGCGCTATGCCGGCATCGATACGCAGAACCCTGGACCGCTGCTGTCCGGTTCGCCGCTGGACGATCTAGGCCATGGGCCGCGCGCCGAGACCGCGCTGCTCGAATACGACACCTCCGAGTTCGGCCGCTTGCGCCTGCAGTACACGCATGACGAAAGCGATCTGAAGCCGAATGACGAAATCCTCTTGCAGTACACCGTCATCTATGGGCCCCACGGCGCCCACCGCTATTGAAGGAGAAACCAATGCGTAAACTCGTGATCGCGGCGGCGCTCGGCGTCCTCGGACTCTCAAGCACCGCGCAGGCCAATGTCAGCATCTTCGCCTGCGAACCCGAATGGGGGGCGCTGGCAAAGGAGGTCGGCGGCGACAAGGTAAGCGTCTACAACGCCACCACCGGGGCGCAGGATCCGCATCAGATCCAGGCACGGCCGAGCCTGATTGCCAAGGCGCGCGGCGCCGATCTCACGGTTTGCGACGGCGCCGAACTCGAGATCGGCTGGTTGCCGATGATCCTGCAGCAGGCCGACAATCCCAAGATTGCCGTCGGCCAGCCCGGGGCATTCGATGCGACCAACTATGTCCATCTGCTGGAACAGCCTTCGCGGCTCGATCGGGCGGAAGGCGACATCCACGCCGCCGGCAACCCGCATATCCAGACCGATCCGAGGATGATGCTTCCAATCAGCCATGCGCTGGCGGCACGCCTTGCCCAGATCGATCCGGGCGATGCGGCGTATTTCGGTCAGCGCGAGAGCGATTTCGAAAAACGCTGGACCGCGGCGATCGCGAAATGGACGCAGGAAGCCGCACCGTTGCGTGGCATCAACATTGCGGTCCAGCACCACGCCTGGATCTACATGGAGAATTGGCTAGGTCTGCACGAGGTCGTGCCCTTGGAGCCCAAGCCCGGCGTGCCGCCATCGAGCGGCTATCTCGCCGAGGTGCTGCAGAAGCTGCAAGCCACCCCGGCCAAGTTCGTGATCCGCGCGGCGTACGAAGACGACCGGCCATCGGAGTTCATCGCCGAGCACGCGGGCATTCCGGCGGTCAAGCTGCCCTTCACGGTCGGCGGCACCGACGGCGCCAAGGACCTGTTCTCGCTCTACGAAGACACAATTTCGCGCATGCTGGCAGGATTGAAGAAATGAGCACCGGCAATCTCGAACTGTCCATCCTGCTGCCGGCGTTCCTCGCCGGCTTGCTGGTGCTGGCCACCCATGTGCCGCTCGGCCAGCAGGTGCTCAACCGCGGCATCGTCTTCATCGATCTTGCCATCGCTCAAGTTGCGGGACTGGGCGTCACCGCCGCCGACGCCTTCGGCTTCGAGCCGGAAGGCTGGCGCGTGCAGGTGGCGGCCGTCGGCGCGGCATTGATCGGTGCCTTGCTCCTCACCTGGACCGAGAAGATGTGGCCCGAAGTCCAGGAAGCGCTAATCGGCGTGCTGTTCGTGGTCGCGGCTTCGGTGGAGCTCTTGATCCTCGCCAACAATCCGCATGGCGGCGAGCATCTGAAGGATCTGCTGGTCGGACAGATCCTGTGGGTGTCCATGAAGAGCCTGATACCCGTCGCGATCCTCTATGCAGCGGCGCTCGCGGTGTGGTTCGGATTGAGGCGCTGGATCGGACAGCCCGGATTCTACGTCCTCTTCGCCTTGGTGGTGACGCAGTCGGTACAGTTGGTCGGTATCTATCTGGTGTTCGCCAGCCTGATCGTTCCGGCGCTTGCCGCCCGGCGCTTCGCCGAAGGGGCGAGGCTTGCTGTCGGCTATGCGGTGGGATTGGCCGGCTACATCGCGGGACTGATCGCCTCGTCGCTCTTCGACTTGCCGACCGGCGCCGTGATCGTGGTCAGTCTGCTGCTGACGTTCATGGCCGCAGTCATCATTTCACTTGCGGCGCCTGTGAGATGGCGGGCCGTGACGGCGTAAATCCGACCGCTGCGGGGAAGCATACGCCGTAAGCAAGTCAAATTTGCGTGACGCGCGGGAGCTTGCGCGGCCGTGCTGTCTTGGCAGCTTCGCAGATGACTGTCACTGTCCGCCCCGCGGCGCAGCAGCGCGCGTGCCTTCTTCGATCCATGGGAGAATTGGGATGAGAGCGCACATTGGATTTGCCATTGCCTTGAGCCTTTTGGTGTCTCCGGCGATGGCGGTCGGCTACAAGATCGTTCCACAGATTTCGGACCAGCCCGGCGTCGCGCCGGTTCAAGACCCCGATCTCGTCAACCCCTGGGGACTGGCGCAGCTCAACGACGGCGCGCCGGTGTGGACCGCCGATAACGGCACCGACAAGTCGACCTTTTACGACCGCACATCCGGCGCGAAGAATTCGACCGTGGTGGCGATCTCGCCCGGCGCGCCGACCGGAGTCGCGGCGGCGCCGAGCGGCGTCAACTTCAATGTCACCGCGAACGGCCTAACCGGCCGCTGCTACTTCTTCTTCGACACCGAGACCGGCGTGATTCCGTGCTGGGCGCCGTCGGTCGACAATTTCAACGCCATCATCGGCTATGACGGACGGGCCCAGGGCGCGGTGTACAAGGGTCTCGCCATGGACGGCACCAACCAGCATCTGCTGGCGGCGGACTTCGTCAACAACCGCATCCAGATCATCGACAAGAATTGGACGCAGGTTTCAAGTTTCACCGATCCCGACCTGCCCAAGCACTACGCGCCCTTCAATGTCGCGATCCTGGGCGGCAAGGTCTATGTCGCCTTCGCCAAGCGCGGCACCGGCCTCGACGAACTGCACGGCGCCGGGCTGGGCCTCGTCGACATCTTCGATTTGAGCGGCAATTTCCAGACGCGCCTGATCTCGGGCGGGGCGCTGAACGCGCCTTGGGGACTGGCGATCGCGCCGTCGCAGTTCGGCGCGTTCGCGAACGATTTGCTGGTCGGCAATTTCGGCGACGGACGCATCAACGTCTACGACCCCAGCGCCGGCACGTTCCTAGGCACGCTGTCGAACAAGAAGGGCAAGCCGCTGAAGATCGACGGGCTCTGGGCGCTCGATCCTGGGCCGGGCAACAAGCAGGTGCAATTCTCCGCCGGCCCCAACGACGAAACGCACGGCCTCATCGGCCTGATCAAGGCGAATTAGGCCGTCATCCTTCGAGGCCCGCCCGCGTCATGCTGAGGTGCACCGCGAAGCGGTGCCTCGAAGCACGTGCGCGGGCAACTCAGGATGACGCCCCTATATCCCCTTCTTCGCCTGCGTCGCCTTCTGCACACGGATGATCGCCATCATGCCCAGATCCTCGTGGTCGAGGATGTGGCAGTGATAGACGAAGTCGCCCACGTCGGGCCCGCGGAAATCCAGCTTCACCGTGATGCTGGGATAAGGCTCGGCGGAATTGCCGCTCCAGTAGCCGACGGGAAATACGTCGTAGAGCTGCTGCTGATCCTTGGGCACCGGCACGTCGTTGATCTTCGTCACCAGGAAATGCACCTGGTGCATGTGGAAGGCGTGGATTTCCTCCGTCTGGTTCTCGATCCGCCATTCCTCAACGGACCCTTGCGTGGTGGTGATCGCCGGCGGGTTGTTGGGATCGAACAACGTCTCCTTCTGTCCCTTGACGGTGATGAAGAAGGTCGCGGCTTCCTTTTCATGGAAGCCGAAGGCTTGGAAATATTCCGAGAAATAGAGATCGCGATGGGTATCGACCTTGGCCAGCGCCAGATCGCCGAACAGATATTTGCGCGGTGCGCCGGCCATCTGTGCAAGTTTGGGCAGCTTCACCGGCGACGCCGTCGTTTCGATATTGGCGTAAGGCCGATGCGGGTTGACGTCGGAAGCCGGACCGCCATCGATGGTCAAGGTGACGAGTTGCGCCTTCTTGGTTCCGGGTGGCGGCGCCGGCACGATGAATTCCGCGCGCGCCGAGGGCATCAGGAAAAGGTGCGTCATCGGCAGCAAGGTGCCCTGGCGCCGTCCATCCTTGGAGCCTGTGGGCACGCCGTCAAGGGCCGCGACCTGCAAGGTCTGCGGCACGCCGTCATAGACGACTTCGAGATCGAGCAGCGTGTTGGCATCGGCATTGACGACGCGCCAGAACTCCTGGCTGCCCTGCTGCATGGTGATGATGGCGGGCTGATAGCGCGGAAAGTTCACCGGCACATAGTTGATCGAAACGTCCCAGAACGGCACCGCGGGAATGCCGGGGCCGCGGCTTGGGCTTTCGACGAACTCCTGGTCGCGCAGGATGATGAAGCGCTGCGGCAGGCCTGCGACCGCGGGCTGCACGTTGGTGATGCCTTCGACTTCGATCATGCCGGTCGCCCCGCCTTGCACCGCGGGCGAGGCGATTCCGTGCACATGCGGATGGTACCAATAGAGCCCCGGGGGCTCGCTCTTCGGGATGTGCAGCGCATAGCTGAAGGTGCTGCCGGAATTGATCAGGGTGTGGATCACCTCGTCGCTGTGGCAGCGGGGCGCCGTGTTGGTGCCGTGGAAGTGCATGTTGACCGAAGCCGGCGTCATGGTCGCATCGCCGCAGACCGCAGCCGGTTGCGCGTCCATATGCATGCTGGTGCTCATGCCCATATGCAGCGGCTTGCGGCCGGCGGCGCCGTCGGGAACCAGATCGGTCAGCGTGATGTTGATCGTGTCGCCCGGATTGACGTGCAAGGTCGGCGATTCGAGACCGTCCGGCGTCACGAAACAATAGAGCGTGCGTCCCGCCGCGTCGGTGGAGGTCTGGTAGTTGAGCGCGACATTGAGCACGCCGTTGGCGCTGTAGAGATCGGGCGGCGGCAGCACCTCGCTTCCCGACGCCGGCCGCGCGCAGGCGCCATCGGCCAGCGCGTCCGCGGGTGCCAGCACCAGCGCCGCAATGGACAGGAACAGGCCGCCGAGAATCCGCTTCATCCTACACACTCCAAATCCGGTTCGGTTCGAGAATGACACCAAGCTGCGATCAGTCCAAGGAAAGGCTTTCCGGCCCGTGGACAATGCTAAGCCATTGCGTCCGAACCCGGTCCGCGCCAAAAGCCGCAGCGTGACCACCCTTGCGATTCCGCTTGCCGCCGCGATTGCGGCCGCCGTGCCGGCCGGCATCGCCGCCGCCTTCCTCGCTCGCCGCTTTGCGCATTCGTCCGAGCCTGCGCTCTGGGTGGCGATCCTCGGCTGCGTTCTGATCGCCGTCTGGTCGGCGACAGCGATGCCTTCGGCGGCGCTGATCGCCGTCACCTGCATCCTCGGCTGGACACTGCTGGTGCTGGCGACCGTCGACGTGCTGGCGTTCCGGCTCCCCGATCTGGTCACCTTTCCGCTCATCGGCGCCGGACTGGCCGTCTCCTGGTTCCTCCCGGCGCACGATCTTCCGGGACATGCCATCGGCGCGGCGGCAGGCTTCGCGGCGCTCTACGCCATCGCGATGCTGTTCCGCATGGCGCGCGGCAAGGAAGGTCTGGGCCTCGGCGATGCCAAGCTTGCCGCTGCCGCCGGCGCGTGGCTCGGCTGGCAGGCGCTCTCTTACGTGGTGCTGCTTGCCTGCGCGGTGGGATTCCTCTGGTTCGGGGTCGCCTTGGCGCGGCGCGGTCGCGCGGCGGCAGCCGAGCGCATTCCGTTCGGGGTGGCGCTGTCGCTCGCCATCTGGATCGTCTGGCTCTACGGGCTGCCCGCGGCTCTCGATCCGGCGCTGTAGTCAGTCCAGATAGCGCAGCCAGTACGGATCGGCGGGATTGCCGGTGAGCTCGACGATGGCCGAGCGCTTCATATAGGCGCCGCCCTGGCGCGCCTCCACCCGGACCGTCAGTGTACGGCCGATAAGATTGGCCTTGGTCAGCGAGGCCGGCATGGCCACGGTGCCGGCGAGCTGCTGCTGGCGCTGCTGCACCTGCATCGAATTGGCGCCCATCTCGCCCAGCACTTCCAGCGCCACGATCTGTGAGGTCTGCTCGCTGAAGCCGCCGCTCTCGCCGAAGAACACCGTGACCGCGGGCGCGACGCGGTTGTAGATGTCGTCGGTCATGCCCTTGATCATGTGCAGCTCTTCCACGGTGTGGAATCCGGCGTTGCGCGGCTTGTAGCCCAAGCTCGCATATTGCGGCGCCTCCGCGCCGTTGGGCCGCGGCGTGTTGTCGACGTCTTCCCAGTCCTCGAAGCTGTCGATCAGGGTCTTGAGCTGGTCGCCGCTCGCGCCCGCGATCTGGAAGAGCTGACGCGCCTCGTCCATGATGATGCCGTTCAGCGGGATCTTGCCGCGCTCGTCCTCGACGGTGACCGTGAGCGCATAGCCGTTGAAGCTGCCGCTGCGCGAGCGCCCGTCGATGCCCCAGCGCTGGGTGAGATCGGGGTTGGCGAGGCCTGCGATCGCCAGCATCAGGCCGGCGTTGCAGGCGGCGGTGAGCTTGGCCTGCTCCGCCTCGCCGCGCACCTCCGCCAGGACGCCGCGGTCCTGGGCGATGAGCTGGAACGAGATGAAGCCGAACGCCGCCACCGCGACGAGCGCGGCGATCATCGCGAACCCGCTGTCGCCGCGGGACCTCATATGCGCGACTCCGCGGTGAAGCGATCAACAGCGCGCCGAGCTACGTCGATGCCGTTCCTCTCTGTGCGCAATCTCCGTAGATCACGTCCGTATTTGAATTGTAGTAATATTCGCACTGCCAAACTTTGCCGGTGTAAACATTCGTGATGAACGACGTGCCACCGGAAGTGCCGTTGGAGAACCAGTCCGAAATGCTCAGGCTGGGATTGGTCGCGCTCGGGGTCGCCGTCCCGATCTTCGCACAAACGCCTGTTGGCGTCGGCGATAGGGCGGTGCCGCCCGTTAATGCCACGCACCAAGTTACCGCCCCGGTATTCTGGTCCGCGATAAGTTGCCCTCCTGCTGCGGTCGCGGTCGTAAAGACGGCCTGCGCTGATGCGAAGGTGGTCATTGAAAGCAGCGCCGCCATCAAAAATGCTGCGGATGCAATTCTCGTTATCCTGGTCATGTGCAGACCCTCCAATTTCCACTGGAATCTGCGCCGATGACCGCATTACTTGCAATCGCAATTGTTTCACCTAAAGTGGATTTCTCGAGCTAGTGGATCACGCCTCGCGGCGGTCCCGGGGGGGCCACCGTCCCAATCTTTTCCTTGAGTTCTTCGGTGATTGACTTGGCTTCCTGCGAACTGCGGATGACACGCGGCGTCAGCAGCACCAGCAGCTCAGTTCGGTCATCCCTATTGTCTGTCGAACCGAACAAGGCGCCAATATAGGGAATCTGCGATAGATACGGGATGCCGTCTCGCTGGTGGCTGTTGTTGTCCTGGATCAATCCGCCAAGCGCAATGGTTTCGCCGTCATGCACCGCGATGGAACTGTTGAATTTCCGATCGGTTATGGTCGGGGAGTTGATGGTCGACGTATTTCCAACTTTTGCCTCGCTGACCTCCTGCGAGATGTCGAGCAGCACCAAACCGTTGTCGTTGACCCGCGGCGTCACCGTGAGCAGCACGCCCGTCGGCATATATTGAATCTCCGTCGCGACGTCAGGCGTACCACCGGTAGCCGTGGTCAGCGAGCCGGTGGAGATGGGAACCTGGTCGCCGACCTGGAGCGAGGCGGTGTGGTTGTTCAGCACCAACACCTTCGGCGCCGAGATGACCTTGATCGTGGTGATCGCTTGCAGCGCGTTCAAGGTGGCGGTGATCTCGTTGCCGCTTGTCACGAGCCACGAGAAGCCGGGGAAGACCTGAGTCGGCGTCGAGGTAGTGCCTTCCGAGAAGCCGACCGAGCCGACGCCGGAGTTGATCAGCCACTGGACGCCGAACTGCAGATCTTTGGTCAACGAGACTTCGGTGATCGCCGCCTCGATCACCACCTGCACCGGCTGGGCATCGAGCTGGCGCAGCGCGTCCTGGATGATGCCGTATTGGCGCTGCGTCGCCCACACCACGATGGCGTTGTTGTTCTCGTCCGAGCTCACCGTGATCGGCGTGCCGCCGCCCGGCAGCTGCAGGGTCTGCGCGACGTTCTGCGGCTGAGGCGTAGTCGCGCCCGGCGTCAGCGTCGGATTCTCGTTGTTGCTGGTAGTCTGACCGAACTGCGAGTTGCCGAAGCCAGGGGTCTGGAAGCCGCCGCCGCCGGGACTGCCCGTTCCGCCGGGCTGCCCTGTCGAACCGAAGCCCGAGGTCGAGCCCTGGATTTGGGAGGGCTGTCCGGTCGCGGTGAGATTGGGCGCGTTGGGATGGGCATTGGCGCTGGTATTGCCGGTGCCGCCGCCGAAGGCGTTGATCAGCACGGTGGCGAGATCGGCCGCACGTCCGTTCTGCACGTGATAGACGAAGAGCTTGCGTTCGTTCCCGCCGCCGGCGCGATCGAGCACTTCCATCCATTTCTTCAGGTCGCGCAGATATTGCGGCTGCGGCGAGATCGCCAGGATCCCGTTCACGCGGTCGATCAGGACGAGCTTGACGAGGCCCTGAGTCGGGGAGTTGGGCGTGTTGACGATGGCATCGAGCTCGGGCAGCAGCATGTGCACGTCGGTGCGTTCAGGCACCAGAAGCGCGAACGACATCCCCTTGAGCCAGTTGACGTCGAACTGCTTGATCAGATCGCGCAGCGCGTTGCGCTGATCTTCGGTGCCGGTGATCAGAAGGATGTTGCGCCCCGCATCCGCCTGGCCGATGGCGCTTTCGGGCACCAGCGGATCGAGCAGTTTCTTGAGCTCGACGGCATTGACGTAATGCAGCGTAATCGCCTCGGAACCGAAGCCGGCCTTGCCCGCGGACAGCAGCTGCGGCTGCTTCTTGGCCTTGTCGATGGGGATGATGGTGTAGACGTCGCCCTTCTTGATCAGGCCGAGATGGGCGGCGGAGAGCGACTCTTCCAGGATCGGCAGCACGTCGACACGCGCCACCGGCTCGGCGGTCACCACGGTCACCGTTCCGGTCGCCGAAGGATCGACGCTGTAATTGAGGCCCAGGATGTCCCCCAGGATCGCCTTGGCGACCTCGTGCACGTCGGCGTTGGGGAAGTTGAGCGAGACGTCGCTCGGCCCCGCGGGCTTGCGGTGCACGGGCTGCGGCGCAGTGAAGCTCTGTGTGCCGGGATAGACTGCCGACGGGTTCTGCGTCGGGGGGCCGTCGGCGCGCACGGCGCTCGCGAACGCAAGCAGGCTCAGACAGGCGATCGAAATCCGCTTCATAATCGTCTCACTGGTCGTCGTTGTCGTCGTTGTCGTCGGTATCGCTGTTGGCAGTGCTTGAGGACGAAGACGTCGCGCCCTGCCCCTTGGCCTTGGCATCGGGATTCTGCGCCCTCAACTGCGCCGCGTCGAGGCTGAGCGAGCGGCGCTCGCCATTGCGGTCGAAGACGAGCTGATCGCGGTCGATCGAAACCAGGGTCCAGCCTTCGATCGCGCCGCCCACTTTCACGCGCTGGAAGGTACCTTCGGAGTCCCGCAACAGCGCGGCGGCGCGATCCTTGCCCGCGATGGCGGTGCCCAGCACCTCGACACCGCTCAGGTTTCCGGCTTCCTCATTCTCGAGCGGCGGCGGCGCGCGGTCGGGCGCGAAGATCGGATGTTCCATGATCGCAACAAATGTTTGTGCGACAGGCTGTTCCGGCAGCCCGGTTTGCGCGGCTGCGGCCTTGGCCCGCTTCGGCAGCTCGATCCCGGACGACGTGGCGAACTGCGCTCCCAATGCGATGAGGAGCAAGACGGACGCCACGGCGGGGAGCAGATCCGCGCTAAGGCTGGTTTGTCCGGACGGGAGCCGAAACTTCAAGCCGGACATCCATCGTCGCAAGATGTCCGGTTTGAACTGCCCGGTCGGCCACGACCGAAACGTATCCAACAACGACATAAGGTGCCTCGTTTTCGAGCCGGTTCAGGCTCTTGTAGAGTTGGGCCATAGTGAGTTGAAGGTCCGCGCGGACGCGGACCCAGTTTTCCTTTTCCGCCGGCAGCTCGGAGACGTTCTGTACGCTGCCGCCGACGGCGTTGGCCAGCCGGCTCAGGCGCTGCTTGAGGTTCTCCGCGGCGAGAACCTTGGTGGGAGCCACGATGTTGAACTGCGACTGCGTGGCCGACTGACGGTCGGCTTCCTCGCGCCAATCGGCGATGCCCGCGAGCAGGCGCTGATTGCGCTGGTAGGTGGCTAGCAGATCGCTGCGCTCTTGGGCGCGATCGATGAAGCCCATCACCACGGGATCGATCACCACGAACCACGCCGCGGCCACCGCCGCGACAAGGACTCCTAGCGCCACGATCTTGCGCTCGCGCGGCTCCAGCGGCCTCATGGCTCGCCTCCGTCGTCGCCGTCGTTGTCGGAAGCCGTGTTGTTCGCCGGCGGCTGTTGCGGCGGCTGCTGCTGTTGGAGTTGCTTCGGCTGTTGTTGTTGTTGCTGCTGCAGTTGCTGTTGCTGTTGCTGCATCAGCGCCTTGGGCGGCGGCGCGACGCGCATGGCTCCCGGCGGCATGAATCCCGGACGGCGGATGAGGGGAGTGAAGATCGCGTTGGGCGGCAGCTGTCCGGCTGCGCCCGGGGGTAGCGGCATGGGCTGCCTTCCGGCGGCTCCCGGCATCGTCTGACCGGGACGACCCGGCACCGGGCGCATCGAAGCAGGAACCGGCCGCGCGGGCTCCGCCGCCGCGATCCTGAGCTTGGGGAATTCACGCTCCGCCGTCATCTCGAAAGGTTGATAGCCAGATGCGTCCGGGTGTTCGCCCGACGACAGCGAGCGGGCGTTGCGCAAATAAGGCGACGCTTCGAGCCGTGCCAGGATATCCTGCGAGGTCTTGCGCGCGCCGATGAGACGGACGCTGCGGCCGTTCCACTCGAAGCGGCGGACCCAGGCGTCCATCGGCATGGCCGCCGTCACCGCATCGAGCACCGGCAGCGGCGATGTCTTCATCTTGATGTCGAGCAGGGCCTGGCGCCGCGCCTGCTCCTTGCCCACCCGCTCGCGCGTGCGCATCGCGACGCTGACCGGCGCCTGCTGGGATTCGACGGCCTGACGCAATTGTTCCAGTCCGGCCGCATCGCGCCAGCTGAAGACGACGAGATTGAGGATCAGCAGCGCTGCCGCGGCGGCCCACCAATAGACCGCCCGCCGATGCGAGGCGCCGCCGCCTTCGGCTTCGCGCATTGCCGCCAGGAAATCGAACGGCGGGACCGATCCGCCGTCGCGCGGCTTCACGCCAAGCGCCAGCGGCGTCAGATCGCGGCCGCGCACATCCTCGAGCGCTTGGGCCGCGGTCTCGCGCCGGACCACGCCCATCGCCACCTGCTGGCGTCCGCTGTCCGGGTCGCGCGACAGGATCGCGGCGTCGAAATAGACCTGCTCGGGCTGGAACGGCGTCAAGCGGTCGATCTCCAGGGCCAGCATGCGCTTGACGTCGCCGAGCGGCAGCAGCGGCAGTTCCAGTTCGCGCACCAGCACCTGGTTCGGCGCCATGAGGAATGCGACCCGGCCGCGCGGCTTGGCGGCCATGGGTTGTCCGCTCTCGGCATCGCGATAGACGAGCGCGTCGCCCTTCAGCTCGGCCGTGGCGCGCACCTTGCGCGACAGCTGCCCACGCCAGCGCTCGGGAAGCATGGCGAGGAGCTCGTTGCTCCACCAGCGCCAGAAATGGAGCAGCCACTGCGTGGCCATCTCCATGTCCATGTTGAGCAGGTCTTTGGCGTTCATTGACGGCCCCGGCACTTTCCCGTCATGGCGGTGAGAACGCACATCGTGTCAACCATCGCGAACGGCCGGATCAAGAGCTCGGGCCAGCCGCGCGGATCGTCCGCCGGAAACTGCACGCGGATGCGCATCAGCAGCGGCAGGACCGCGCGGTACTGCCAGCTGTCGTGCCAAGCCGGCGCCTTGTCCGGCGGTATCACGCCGTAATAGGCGATGTCGAGTTGCTGGACGTTGCGCAGCAGCACCAGCGGCTCGCCGGGCGCCTTGGGATCGATGGCGACGTCGGAGAGATCGCTCAGCACCAGATCGCCATTGGCGGCGAGTCCCAAAGTGTAGCGCATCAGCGCCTGGGGCGCGTGGATGTCGCGCGGCGGCGCGAGGAAAGTCACGCTGTTCTCGGCGCCGAAGAAATCGGCATAGGTGGGGATCTTGTCGTAGCGCGTCGCGGGATAGGCGCGCTCGATCTTCTCCCTGAGCAGCATCTGCGCGCCGGAGATCGTCTCGCCGAAGGCATTGGCGCTGTCGGCATGCTCCCACACCCTGCGTCCGGTGACGAGGCCGGAGACGAGCATCGCCGCGGCAAAGCCCACGATCACCAGGCTCGCCAGCATCTCGACCAGCGTATAGCCCCCTTCGCGGCGCGTGCTCATGTGCCCCTCGCCAAGGTGAGCGAGGTGAGCGAGGCCAGCGGCGCGCGGCGCTGGTCCGCGACCGTGACGGTGACGGTGCAAAGCTGGCCGACGATATTGGGCAGCTGGCCGAGCTGCGGCGCCGCCGTTTGCTGTCCGTAAGGCGCGATGTCCACGCGCCAATAGAAGTCGCCTTCGGTGCCTTCCGTGGTGCCGGGGACGGAGGGGATGACTGGTCCGACCGCCGCGAGCTCGGACTGCGCGATCATCATCGCGGTGCGGCGCGATTCCGCCATGCGGTTGTGCGCCGCCGTGCTGACGATGGATTCGTACATCGCCGCCAAGGTCATCGAGATGATCGCCGCCCCGACCATCGCCTCGATCAGGACGGAGCCGGACTCCTTCGATTGAACTCCACTGTCATCCCCGGCCGAGCGAAGCGAGGGGAAGGGGACCCAGGTGCCACTGCTGGCGCGACCTCGAAAGGCAGTAAGAAATCGAGCTAGGGCGAAGAATTCGGAGAACCCGCACCACCTGGGTCCCCTTCCCTCGCGCGCAAGTGCGCGCTCGCCGGGGATGACAATGTGAGCAAACGAGTTCATCGCGCACCCACCGTGACGGCGCCGTTCACGGGATCGAGCGTGATGCCGTAGACGCGCCGGCTGGAGGAGATCGAGATCGCGGCGCTCTGCACCGAACCGTCGGGATAGACCACCACGGGATTCGACATCGACAAGGTCATGCCGGCGGGCAGGAAACGCGAGCCGCCGATCCAGTCGTATTCGCGGCCGCGATTGGTCGCCTCGATATCGACCTTCTGTCCGGTGCGAATCGCGGTGGCGCGCGCGACGCGCAGATCGGCCTGCAGCAGGCGCGTGGTCTGCTGCAGATCGAGCATCTCGAGCGAGCCCATCAGATTGGGCACGACGATGCTGGCGATCAGCGCGGTGATCGCCACGACGATGAGGGTTTCGAGCAGCGTGAAGCCGCTACCAGCTTCCGACATCCTGTGCCTCGCCCGTCCCGCCGGGCGCCTTGTCCTGCCCCAGCGTGTAGACGTCCACTTCGCCGTGCTGGCCCGGGTTCTGATAGATGTAGGCCGTGCCCCACGGATCCTTGAGCGCGCTGTCCTTCTTCAGGTACGGCCCGTTCCAGTTGGGCGCGGTCGACGGCGCCACGACGAGCGCCTCCAGCCCTTCTTGCTGGGTGGGATAGCGGCCGACATCGAGACGGAACAGCTCGAGCGCAGACATCACGTTGGCGATCTGCACCTTGGCGGTCTGAACCTTCGAGGTGCCGAGATACTTGATCACCTGCGGCGCGATGATCGCCGCCAGCATGCCCATGATGGCGAGCACCACCAGGAGTTCGAGCAAGGTGAAGCCGCGCTCGCCGCGGCGAATTCTTTCGATCAGTCTCATGGTCCCACCGCCAAATCGTTGAAGCCCAGAATAGCAGACATGATGGAGGCGATGACGGTCGCCACCAGCGCGCCCATCAGCACCGTGATTGCCGGCGTCATCACCGCGATGACGCGCTGGATCTGGTTGCGCACGTCGCGGTCGAGCACGTCGGCCAGCCGCGACAGCATCAGCCCGAGCTGCGCCGTCTCCTCGCCGGTGCGCAGGAACGACAGCGCCATCGGCGGGAACAGGCCCGTCTGGGCCAGAGGCGTGGAGAGTCCGCCGCCCTGGCGCAAGCCGGTCGAGACCCGCTCCACCGCGTCGTGCATGTGCATGTTGGCGAGCGAGCGCTGGGCGATCGCCAGCGCGCCGGCCAGCGGCACGCCCCCGTCGAGCAGCGAACCCAGGGTGCGGGCAAAGCGCGCAGTCTCGGCATTGCGCACGATCGCGCCGACCACGGGAAGTCTCAGCACCTGGCGGTCGACCATGCGCCGCACCATCGGCTGCTGCACCCAGCGCCAGAACAGGAACACCGCCACCGCGGCGAATCCGAGTCCGATGAGCCCGTAATTCTTCACGCCATGGCTCGCCGCCATCACGATCCGGGTCATCGCCGGCAGTTTGGCGCCGGTATCGGAGAACAAATCCTCGAATTGCGGCACCACGAACAGCAGCATCACCAAGATGACGCCGGTGGCGATGAGGATCAGCATGATGGGATAGACCATCGACGAGACGATGGTCTGACGAAGCGCCTCGGCGCGCTCCATGGTCTCGGCGAGGCGCGCAAGAGAGGTGTCGAGCTTGCCGCTGGCCTCCCCCGCTTCCGCCATCGCCGCCGCCATCGGCGAGAAAGCGCCTTGGCTCTCGGTCATGGCGCGCGCCAGCGAGGCGCCATGCCGCACGCGGTCGCGCAGCTTGGCGAAGGTCGTCTTGACGGGGGGCCGCGTGATGTTCTCGACGACGACGGCCAGCGCGCGGTCGAGCGCGAGACCCGCATTCAAGAGCACCGACAGCTCGCCGATGGCATTGACGATGCCGCGCCGCGTCGCGGTATTGAGGCGGACCGCCTTTTCGCCCGCCGCTTTTTTGGACGAGGTCTCCACCGTCTCGATCGGCATCAGACCGAGCCGCTTGATGCGCTCGATCGCATCGGCGCGCGAGGCGCCCTCGAGCAGGCCGGTCTTGAGCTGTCCGCCGGCGGTGGCGGCGCGGTAGCGGTAGGTGGCCATCAGACCTCGCGCGTCGCCCTGAGCACTTCTTCGATCGTGGTCAAGCCCTGCTGCGACTTGCGCAGGCCGTCGACGAGCATCGTGCGCATGCCGTGCGCGACGGCGGAGCGCTGGACCTCGCGCGCCTCGGCGCGGGCGAGCACCAGGCCCGCGATCTCGTCGTCGACCGGCAACAGCTCCATGACCGCGAGCCGGCCGCGGAAACCGGTGTGGTTGCAGGCATCGCAGCCTTTGGGACGGTAGAGCAGCGGCACGTCGCCGACATCGGTGCCCGGCATCAGGCTCTTGAGGAAGCCTTTGGCCGGCTCATACGCCTCGCGGCATTTGGCACAGAGCCGACGCACCAGACGCTGCGCCAGGACGGCGTTCAAGGTCGAGGTGATCAGGAACGGCTCGACGCGCATGTCGAGAAGGCGCGTCACCGAGCTCGCCGCCGTGTTGGTGTGCAAGGTGGACAAGATGGTGTGGCCGGTGAGCGCGGACTGGATCGCGACTTCCGCCGTCTCCAGGTCGCGGATTTCGCCCACCATCATCACGTCGGGGTCCTGACGCAGGAATGAGCGCAGCGCGGCCGCGAAGCTCAATCCGATCTGCGGCTTGACCTGGGTCTGGTTGATGCCGGCGAGACGATATTCGATCGGATCCTCGATGGTGAGGATCTTGCGGTCCGGCTGGTTCAGTGCCGCTAGCGAGGCATAGAGCGTGGTCGTCTTGCCGCTGCCGGTTGGACCGGTGACCAGGATGATGCCGTGCGGCTGGCGCAGCGCGTGGAGATATTTCTCGAGCACGTCGTCCTCGAAGCCCAGGGTCTTGAAGTCGAGCGACAAGCTGGAGCGGTCGAGGATACGCATCACCACGCTCTCGCCATGGATGGTGGGCGAGGTGGCGACGCGCAAGTCGATCTCGTGGCCGCGCACGGCGACTCGGATGCGCCCGTCCTGCGGCAGGCGGCGCTCGGCAATGTCGAGCGAGGCCATGACCTTGATGCGCGATACCAAGGGAAGCTTCATCTGCGCCGGCAGGGTCTCGGTGTCGATGAGCGCGCCATCAACCCGGAAGCGCACCCGCACGCAGTCTTCCGCCGGCTCGATATGGATGTCGGAGGCGCGGGACTCCGCCGCTCGGGTAATGAGATTGTTGACGGTGCGCACCACGGGCGCGTCGCTGGCGAGATCCTTGAGCCGTTCGACGTCGGATTCGTCCACCGTCTCCTCGGCGGACTGCGCCTGGGCTGCCTGCCCGTAGAGCCGGTCGAGCGCGGCTTCCAGATCGTTGGCCTTGGCGATGAGCGGGCGCACCGGCTTGGCGAGCGCGAACGACAGGGCCTCCACCGGATAGGGATCGAGCGGGTCGATCAGCGCCACCTCGACCGCACCGTCGCGCTCGGCCAAGGGCAGCGCCTTGACGTCACGCAGGAAGCGCACCGAGATCCCGTCGCTCAACAGCGGTTCCTGCGGGAAATCGGAAGCGTTGGCGATCGGCAGACCGGTCTCGCGCGCCAGCGCGCCGGCTAGGGTCTGTTCAGCGATCATGCCGAGCCGCGTCAGCACCGAATCGAGCCGCTCGCCGGTTTCGGCCTGAACGAGCTGCGCCCGCGCCAGGGTCTCCGGCGCGACCAGCCCATGCTCCAGAACGAGTTGCTCAAGCCTCATCGAGGGTTCGACAGTTCCGCTTTTCCACGAGGCCCGCACACTAGGCTGCAACTCCTGAAAATTCCACGCGAAGACGGCTTTTTCGCTCGGATGATGCCCGGTTCGGTCCTGGCCCGGGTAGGCCCCGTCGTCACCTTTTCAGCCGCGGTCCCAGGAAGAAAACCGTCCTGCGTGCGCCTTTGCGATGTTCCCTTAATTACGGCGGCGACCACGAACATGGCGCGAATCCAACATCCAGGACAGGTTTCGCAGGTTCGGCTCGTTGAAATTAAATTATTGTCAGCGACCTGGGAGGAACGATTCCGAATAGCGGGGTCGGGTGGACGCTGTGAAGGCAGAGCACCGCCAAAAAAAATTCATGGGAACCAGGGACCCATCGGAGTTGCCGACCGATAGCGTTTCGCCTCTGGGTCAGCGGTTTTGAGCAAGGAATCCGAGCGTTTGTTGCGCCGCGGCAGAACGGCGAAACAGATTCACGATGATCTTGCGCAGGTTCGTGCCGCAATTGATCTTCGATTACAAACCCGATAGCTTTTCCCAAGGCTGTATCAAGTGCGTGTCCCTCGCGCGCGCAGCCGTTGGGAAATGTCTGGGTGCGGTTAGCTGAGGGGCCGCACAATCCTTTCGAAAGGGGAGTACCCATATGAGCAAAACCAAGCTTCTTCTGTCGACCGCGGTCGGCCTGGCCTTCGTTGTTGCGGGTCCGTCCGCCATGGCAGTCGGCAAGAAGCACGCGCCCGTCAAAGGCGCGAAGAGCGCGGTTGGCGTGAACTTCGCCAAGGCGCCGTTCAAGCAGGCGAAGAACCAGCCGCACATGCTGAAGGGCGGGATCAAGGAGAAGTTCCTGGTCGAGACCTGGGGCACCACCACCACGGCGCTGTTCGGCGGCTTCGCGGTCGAAGATGCCGCGAACTCCATCAACTGCAAGAAGGCCTGCACGGTCGTCACGAACAACACGGCGGAACTGCTGTCGTACTATTCGTACAACCAGGTCGGCGTCTGCCCGCTGGTCGACGGCTACTTCACCAACGGCTCGTGCTACTTCTCGGGCGCGCTGTCGTTCCCGGAGTTGTACTCGAACCGCACCAACCAGACCAATCTCGCGGTCGGTTCGGGCACGCACACGGTGCAGACCTATCTCTACACCTTTGCGCCGGCCTATCTCGGCCACTATCAGAACGACTATCACGTCTATCAGTGATCGTCGCATTGGAAGCGGCGGGGGAAACCCCGCCGCATTCCGCGAAACGGCGCCCGCGAGCAATCGCCGGCGCCGTTTTCTTTGAGCGCTCGCGGCGATTGACAGCGATGGCTTTGCCGTCTTTGTTCCGCGCGCAATCCCGCCCCTGAAAGTCACGCGTTTTGTCCACTCCAATCCCACCCGGCGCGATGCAGATCGAGGATCCGCAGCTGCGCAAGGCGATGCAGTCCTTGCGCGAAAACCGTCCGCAGGCGGCGGAGTCGATCCTTCGGGCGCATCTCGAAGCCCATCCCGACGACGTCCTGGCGCTGGCGCTGCTGGCGGAAACGTTGTTCCGCTTCGAGCGCAACCAGGAAGCCGAGGAGCTGCTCAAGCGCGCCATCGCGCTCAAGCCCGACTTCCCGGGACCGCGTCACACGCTGGTCTCCGTGCTCTTGATGCGCAACAAGCCGCAAGAGGCTTTCGAACAGGTGGCGGAGCTGCTGAGACGCGAGCCCGCCAATCCCAATCATCATGCCCTGAAGGCGATGGCCCATGCCTGGGTCGGGCAGCACGCCGAGGCGGCCGCGGAATACGCGATCGTGCTTGCCGGCAATCCGCAGCAGCCCGGGCCCTGGCTCGCGCGCGCCCATTCCTTGCGCACCATCGGAAAAAGCCAGGAGGCGGCAGAGGCCTACCGCGCGGCGATGGCGCGCTTTCCCAAGCTGGGCGAAGCCTGGTGGAGCTTTGCCAATCTCAAATCCGCGCGCTTCACCGACGCGGAGATGCAGACGATGCAGGGCTTGATCGCCGCGGGCGATCTTCCCGTCGAGAGCCGCGTGCAGATCCACTTCGCCCTCGGCAAGGCGCTCGAGGACAAGGCCGACTTCGCGCAATCCTTCGAGCACTACAAGCAGGCCAACGCGCTCAAGCGCGCGACGCTCGGCTACAACGCCGAGATGACGTCGGTCTATGTGCAGAACTGCAAGACCCTGTTCACCGGCAAGTTCTTCGAGCACTTCCGCGGCGCCGGTTCGCAGGCCCGCGATCCGATCTTTGTCGTCGGCATGCCGCGCTCCGGCTCGACCCTGGTCGAACAGATCCTGGCCAGCCATTCGCAGATCGAAGGCACCATGGAGCTGCGCATCGTGCCTTATCTCGTGGGGCGGATCAGCGCGCGCACCGGCTTGCAGTTTCGCGCCGGCCAGACCCATCCGGCGCTCGCCACCGACAGCCAGGCGCCCTATCCCGAAAGCCTGCGCAACGTGGAAGCCGCCGACTTCGAGCGCCTGGGCGAGGAATATCTCGAGCGCGCGAGGATGCACCGCAACCTCAACCGGCCGCATTTCGTCGACAAGATGCCGGACAATTTCGCCCATATCGGCCTCATCCGGCTGATGCTGCCCCAGGCCAAGATCATCGACGTGCGGCGTCATCCACTGGCGTGCTGCGTCTCCTGCTTCAAGCACTATTTCCCGCTCGGCAAGGATTTCAGCTTCGGGCTCGGCGACCTCGGTCGCTATTATGCGGACTATGTCGAGTTGATGGCGCATTGGGATGCGGTGCTTCCGGGCCAGGTGCACCGCGTGTTCTACGAACATCTCGTCGACGAGCCGGAACGCGAAATCCGCCGCCTGTTCGATCATCTGGGTCTTGCGTTCGAGCCGCAGACGCTACGCTTCTACGAGACCGAGCGGGCGGTGCGCACGCCGAGCGCGGAACAGGTGCGCCGTCCGATCTTCCGCGACGCCATGGAGGAGTGGCGCCATTTCGAGCCGTGGCTCGAGCCGCTCAAATCCGCGCTCGGGCCGGCGCTCGACGGCTATGCGGATGCGCTCGCCCGGGCGCGATGACGGCCGGCGGTCCGCCAGGCCAGACCGCGCTGCCGCCTGAACCGCAGCTTCGCGAGGCCGCGATCGCGCTGCACGACGGCCGGCTCGACGCAGCCGAATTCGCGCTGCGGGATTTTCTCCAGACCTCGCCGAGAAATCCGAACGCCCTGCGCATGCTGGCGGAAGTCGCGATCCGCGCGAACTGTCTGGCCGACGCCGAGGGCCTGCTCGAGCGCTGCATCGACATCGCGCCGCAATTCTTCGCCGCGCGCTACCGCTATGCCTGGTTGCTGTTCCGCATGAACAAGGCGCATCGCGCGTCCGAGGAGATCGAGCGGCTGCTATTGGAACAGCCGGACAATTTCGAGTGCCTCAGTCTCAAAAGCGTGGTGCTGGCGCGCATCGGCGACTATGCCGGCGCGCTGGCGCTGCACGAGAGGCTGTTGCGCGAACATCCCGAAAGACCCGGCCTGTGGCTCAACCACGCAGCCGCGCTGAAGGCGGCGGGCCGAAGCACCGACAGCATCGCGGCCTATCACGCGGCGATCGCGCGGTTTCCCCATCTGGTCGAGGCCTATTGGGGCCTCGGCAACACCAAGACCTATCGTTTTGATGCGTCCGAACTCTCCCAGATGCACAGCGAACTGGCGCGCCCGGACTTGAGTGAGACGGACCGCTGCCTTCTGCATTTCACTCTGGGCAAGGCGGCGGAGGACGGCGGGGAATATGCGTCCGCCTTCGAGCACTACGCGAAAGCGAACGCCATCCGCCGCGCCCAGAACCCGTATGACGCCGACGAAACCAGCCGTCTTTTTGGACGCATCCGCGCCATCTTCACGCGCGACTTTCTCGCCTCGCGGGCCGGCAGCGGTTCGCCGGCGCGCGATCCCATCTTCGTGCTCGGCCTGCCGCGCTCGGGCTCGACCTTGGTCGAGCAGATCCTGGCGAGCCATTCCGAGGTCGAGGCGACCATGGAGCTGCTCAACGTCAACGCCCTGCTCGAGCGTCTCGACGGCCCCTATCCGGAGGTGCTGGCGGGTCTCGACGCCGAGGTGTTTGAAGCGCTGGGCGAGGAATACATCGAAGAGACGCGGCCCTTCCGAAACCGGGGCCGCACCTTCTTCATCGACAAGATGCCGGAAAACTTCCGCCATGTCGGCCTGATCCACCTGATGCTGCCGAACGCCAAGATCGTCGACGCGCGGCGCCATCCGTTGGCCTGCGGCGTCTCGAACTGGCGGCAGGATTTCGAAGCCGATTATGCCTTCACCTATGATCTCGCCGATCTCGGCCGCTACTATGGCGACTACGTCCGGCTGATGGCGCATTGGGACGAGGTGCTGCCGGGCAAGGTCCATCGCCTTGTCCACGAAAGGCTGCTCGACGATCCGCGCGGCGAGGTGGAGCGGCTGCTCGCATTCCTCGGGCTGCCCTTTGACGAAGCCTGCCTGCGGTTCTACGAGAATACCCGCCCCGTTCTCACCGCCAGCGCCGAGCAGGTGCGCCGGCCGCTTTACAAGAGCGAGGTCGAGCAGTGGCGGAACTTCGAGCCCTGGCTTGGACCGCTGAAACAGGCCCTGGGCGAGGCCTTGGAAAGCTGGTCAACCTAACCAAATGAATTCGTTGACAGAAAACTGCCGGACCGCCATCAATGCCGCCCCGTCCCCCCGGCTGTCGAAGGGCCCGAATTGAGTACCGAACGTCCCGCCGAGATCGTGGCCGCCCTGGCCGAAGCCCGCGAGCTTCTTGCCGCCCAGCCGGCGCAAGCCGAAGCGCGGCTGCGCGACGTTCTGCGCGAGAACCCGGACGAGCCGGACGCGCTGCTGCTGCTGGCCTCGGCGCTGCGCCGCAAGGGGGCGCCGACCTCGGCGCGCGCAATCCTCGAACCCTTGTCGCAGCACCAGTCGCATCTGCCGATGGTGCATTACGAGCTCGGCCTGGTGCTGGGCATGCTCGGCGACAACCGCGGCGCCACCCAGGCGCTCAAATACGCGCTCGACCTCGATCCCGGGTTTGCGGAAGCCTGGAGCGCGCTGGGCGACCAGATGGTGCGCATGCGAAGCCGCAAGGGCGCCGATGCTGCGTATGCGGAATATTTCTACGCCTCGGTCAAGGAGCCGGTGCTGCGCGACGCGATGACGGCCTACCGCGAGAGCCGTCTCGAAGACGCGCGGCTTCTGCTGCTCGAACACCTCAAGACCAATCCGGAGGACGTCAACGCGCTCAAGCTGCTGGCCGAGATCGCGATCAAGCAGGGCCGGATGCGCCGGGCCGAAGAGCTGCTGCGGCGCTGCATCGAGCTCGCGCCGGATTTCGTCGCCGCGCGATTTCGTTATGCGACCTTGCTGATGACGCAGAACAAGCCGCAGGAAGCGATCGACCAGGTCGACGAGATCCTGAAGGTCGACGACGATCCGTTCCACCGCAACCTGAAGGCGGCCGCGCTCATCCGCATGAGCGATTTCGAAACCGCGGCAGCGGAATATGCCGTCCTCCTCAAGGCGTTTCCCAATCAGCCCGGCGCCTGGCTCGCCTATGGTCACGCCCTGAAGACGCTCGGACGGCGCGAAGACTGCATCGCGGCCTATCGCAAGGCGGCGTCGCTGCTGCCGGGCCTGGGCGACGCCTATTGGAGCCTGGCCAATCTCAAGACCTATCGCTTCGGCGACGCGGAAGTCGAAACCCTGCGCCAGCAGGTTGCCCGGCCCGACATGAAGGGCGAAAACCGGGCGCTGTTCTGCTTCGCGCTCGGCAAGGCGCTCGAGGATCTCGGCCGCTACGAGGAATCCTTCTTCTACTACCGCATTGGCAACGACATGGTGCATGCGGCGGGCAGCTACGATCCCGACGAAATGCGCTCGCAGGTGCGCCGCGCCAAGACGTTGTTCACACAGGCGTTCTTCGCCGCGCGGCAGGGCATGGGAAATCCGTCAGCCGATCCGATCTTCGTCGTCGGCCTGCCGCGCTCCGGCTCGACCCTGATCGAGCAGATCCTTTCGAGCCACAGCGCGATCGAAGGCACGACGGAGCTGCGCGCCCTTCCCTATCTGGCGGGGCGATTGGGCGGAAAGCTCAAGCCCGGCGATCCGCTGGTCAATTATCCCGAAGCCTTGGCGAGCCTGGACGCGGCGAACCTCAAAGGCCTGGGCGACGAATATCTCTGGCGCGCCCGCACCCATCGCCGCCAGGGCCGGGCGTTCTTCGTCGACAAGATGCCCAACAACTTCGCCCATATCGGCATGCTCGCGCTCATCCTGCCGAATGCGAAGATCGTCGACGTGCGGCGACATCCGCTGGCCTGCTGTCTTTCCAACTTCAAGCAGCATTTCGGCACCGGCCAGGAGTTCTCCTATTCGCTCGGCGATCTCGGCCGCTACTATTTCGACTATGTCGAGCTGATGGCGCATTGGGACGAAGTGCTGCCGGGCAAGGTGCATCGCGTGATCTATGAGGACCTGGTCGAAGACCCCGAACGCGAAATCCGAAGGCTGGCGGAATACCTAGGCCTGCCCTTTCAGGACTCCATGCTGCGCTTCCACGACAATACGCGCCTGGTGCGTTCGGCCAGCGCCGAGCAGGTGCGCCGGCCCATCTTCAGCGAGCACCTCGATCACTGGAAGCATTACGAACCCTGGCTGCAGCCTCTGAAAGCGGAGCTCGGCTTCGTGCTCGAGAGCTATCCCGCGGTGCCGCGGTTTTACAGCCAGTTGCACAGCAAGCTAGACTATGCAGGCTGGCAGGGCGCCGATCCGCGCTGGTCGGGATTGTCCATCCAAGCCGTCAAGCCGTCCTAGGGTCCGTGCCGATGTCCGAAGTTCAGGTTGCAGAAAGGCCCGCGACGAGCATCGCCGACGTCAAGAAACATCTGCCGGGCGAAGCCGCGACCGCCGAGGCGCTGGCGCGCGAGCTCCTGAAGTCAACGCCCGACGATCCGGAAGTGAAGCTCCTGCTGGGCCGCGCGCTCAGGCTGCAGAACTGCCATGGCGCCGCCAAGGAGGTCCTCGAACCCTTATGCGCCACACAGCCGGACTGGGCCGAAGTCCGCCTCGAGCTCGGCCTCGCGCTGGGAGCGCTGGGCGAAAACCATGCCGCGATCCGCGTGCTCACCGAGGCGGTCAACATCGACCGCAACCTGTCGGCCGCGTGGTCGGCCCTGGGCGAGCAATACGTCCTTGTCGGCGACGTGCTCGCCTCCGACGCCGCCTATTCGCATCATTTCAACATCGCGGTGAACGAGCCCGCGCTGCAGAAGGCGGTGACGGCGCTGCGCAACGGACGTCCCGATGTCAGCGAGGACATCCTGATCGAGTTCCTCGACAGCCATCCCGATCACGTCAATGCGCTCAAGATGCTGGCCGAGGCCGCCATCGCGCAGGACCGCAACGAAGACGCCGCCGCGCTGCTCGAGCGCTGCCTGGAGCTGGCGCCCGATTTCGCAGCCGCGCGCTACCGTCTGTGCTCCTCGCTCTATCTGCAGAACCGGCTGCACGAAGCGATGCCGCATATCGAGATGCTGCTGGAACGCGATCCGCAAAACCCGCAGTTCCGCACGATGAAGGCGTCCCTGCTCGGGCAGATGGGCGAGGACAAGGAGGCACTCGCGCTGTTCGCGGAGCTGGTGAACGAATTCCCCAATCATCCAGCCTCGTGGATCTCCTACGGCCACGCGCTCAAATCTGCCGGCAAGCAGGACGAAGGCGTGCTGGCCTACCGCAAGGCGGTCGAGATCCTGCCGCAGCTCGGCGGCGGCTATTGGAGCCTCGCCAACCTCAAGACCTTCCGCTTCAGCGAGGCCGACATCGCCGAGATGCATCGCCAGCTCGAGCGCGGCGATCTGCGCATCGAGGCCCGGGTGCAGTTCTTCTTCTCGCTGGGCAAGGCCTATGAGGACCAGAAGAACTACGAGCAGGCTTTCGACGCCTATAAGAAGGGCAATGCGCTGTGGCGCTCCACCGTCGAATACGACGCCGAGCGCACGCACGATTTCGTCGTCGCCTGCAAGGAGCTGTTCGACCGGGCGTTCTTCGAAGAGCGCCGCGGCTATGGTCACAAGGCGCGCGATCCGATCTTCGTCATCGGCCTGCCGCGCGCGGGCTCGACCCTGCTGGAACAGATCCTGTCGAGCCATTCGCAGATCGAAGGCACGATGGAGCTGCCGGACATCACCTCGCTGGCGCGGCATCTGAACGAGGACAACGCGACAGACAGCGACGAGGTCGGCTATCCGCATCTGCTGGCCTATCTTGAGCCGCAGGAGTTCGAGCGCCGCGGCAAGGAATACATCGACAACACGCGTTCGCACCGAAAGCTCGGCCGCCGCTACTTCGTCGACAAGATGCCGAACAATTATGCGCACGTGCCGCTGATCCACCTGATCCTGCCCAACGCCAAGATCATCGACGCGCGCCGCCATCCGATGGGGTCGTGCTTCTCCAACTTCAAGCAGCACTTCGCCCGCGGCCAGCACTTCACCTATTCGCTCACCGATGTCGGCCGCTATTACCGCGACTATGTCGAACTGATGGCGCATTGGGACGAAGTCCTGCCGGGCAGGGTGCACCGGGTGATCTATGAGAAGCTGGTCGAGAACCCCGAAGGCGAAATCCGCCGCATCTTCGACTATCTGGGACTGCCGTTCGAGGAGCAGACCTTGCGCTTCCACGAGACCGAGCGCGCCGTGCGAACCGCAAGCTCGGAGCAGGTGCGCATGCCGCTCTACAAGAGCGGGGTCGATCACTGGAAGAAGTTCGAGCCCTGGCTCGGCCCGCTGAAAACCGCGCTCGGCTCGGTGCTGGACGCCTATCCCGACGTGCCCGAATTCTGACCCACGCATGAGACCTCGCCTCACGCAATCCCATTTCCGGAGCTGAATATGCGCAACACCGTGCTTGGCGGAATTCTCGCCGCCGTCCTGGTCGGCGGACTTTTCCTCGCCTCCCAGACCTTCAAGAAGCCCGCGGTCGGCGCGATGGATGCATCCGGCGATCCCAACCAGATCGCCAAGGCGCTGCGCGACGATTTCATCGGCCAGCAGAAGATCGGCGACTGGCTGCTGGTCTGCGGTCCGGTGCACGAACTGCCGAAGGCGCCGGGAAGCGGATCCGGCAATTCGGCCGGCACGGCACCCAAGGAGGCGCCGCCGCCGGAGCATTGGCACATCCCGCGCTGCCGCGTGGTCTACTCGATCCATTCCGCATCGGGGCCGTCGCAGGAAAAGGTGCGGATCACGTTCCGCGAGTTCGGCTTCAAACGCGTGCTGGCCCTCTTCCTGCGTTTTCCGCCGGACGACGTGACGACCGGCGATGCGGTGGCCCTCGACCTGGACAAGACCGAATGGCAGGTGCCGATCCGCACCTGCGCGCGCGTCGCCTGCCTGTCCATTCAGTCGATCAAATTCGCCGACGTGCCGGTCGTGACCGGGGCCAAGAGCATGACGCTCAAATACACGCCCTCCGGCACCCAGGAAAAAGTGACGATGCCGGTGCCGACCACCGGGCTCGCCGCGGCGCTTGGCGCCATGCGCCGCATTGACACATGATCGCTGCAAATTGGCTCTCGCAGGTGCAAAAAGGCGTGTGCAACGGCTCAAAACCCATCCGGCGCCTTGCCTCCGCCGCCGCGCCAAACTAACATCTGCGTAACTTCACACGAAATGTGAATCCGGCCGCGCAGGGCGAATGGGTCCCTTGCCGCCGACCACCAAGCCAACGAACCCAACCGAAAGGGGTCTTTCCATGCGTTCCGGATTGTCGGTTTTTGCCGCTGCCGCGGCTGCGCTCTTGTCGACGAGCGCTCTTGCATCGCCCGGTCACCAGACGCCGCTTCCCAGCCATCATGGCTGGACGGTCGATCCGGCGCACCCGCCCTACACGGCTCCGGCGAACTCCGCCTCCGGCACCTGGTCGGCGCTCACCAATGCATTTCCCGGCTCGGGATTCCCCGACACGTCGCTGTTGCTGACCGACGGCACGGTGATGATGCATGACGGCTGCACCACGGACTGGTACCGCCTGACCCCCGACAACACCGGCAGCTATGTGAACGGCAGCTGGACCAAGATGGCTTCGATGCCGTCCGGCTACAGCCCGCTTTATTTTGCCTCGCAAGTTCTTCCCGACGGCCACGTCATCATCAACGGCGGCGAATACATCAACTGCAGCGCCGTGTGGACCAACAAGGGCGCACTTTACGACACCGCCACGAACACCTGGACGACCGTCACCCCGCCGAGCGGCTGGACTCATATCGGCGACGCACAGAGCGTCGTGCGCGCCGACGGCAACTACATGGTGGCCAATTGCTGCTCTCAGCAGGAAGCCATCGCGACGATCAGCGGCACATCCGTGACCTGGACTTCGACCGGAACCGGCAAAGGCGACGAGAACGACGAAGAAGGCTGGACCCAGATCCCCGGCGGCATGATCTTCACCGTGGACGCCAACCGCGACCTCGGCTCGCAGAACGACGTCGAGATCTATTCGGAGAGCAGCGGCGCCTGGACGACGCAGTCGACCAAGACTCCGGTGAGCTGCACCGATCCGGGTTCGCACGAGATCGGTCCCGCGCCGCTCTTGCCGAACGGTCTGATCTACCAGCTCTGCGGCACCGCCCACACCGCCGTCTACGATCCGGTGGCGGCGACCTGGACGACCGGTCCGGACGTCCCCAACGTCGGCGGCTCGCTCGACATCGCCGACGGCCCCGCCGCCGTCTTGCCCGACGGCAACGTGCTGTTCCAGGCGAGCCCCGGCGTGTTCCAGGGCGGCCCCTCGCACTTCTTCGAGGCGACCGTGACCGATGCCAACAACGTCACGATCACCCAGGTGAGCGAACCCGCCAGCGCCTCCGGCCAGAACTCGTATGAAGGCCGCCTCATGGTGTTGCCGTCGGGCCAGGTCCTGTGGGCGAGCGACGTCGGCGACGTGGAGATCTATACGCCGCAGGGCAAGCCGGCGAAGAACGCGATTCCGAAGATCAAGAAGGTCAAGGCCTCGCTCACCGTGGGCAGCAGCAACAACAAGATCTCCGGCTTCGGCTTCAACGGCTTGACCTTCGGCGGCTACTACGGCGACGACGTGCAGCAATCGACGAACTATCCGATCGTGCGCATCACCAATGTCGGCAGCGGCCATGTCTGCTTCGGCAAGACGCACAACTACGCGACAGGCATCTCGGACGGCTCGCTGACCAACGCGAAGTTCGACATCCCTGCCACCTGCGAGACCGGCGCGAGCAATCTGCAGGTCGTGGTCAACGGCATCGCCTCGAAGGTGAAAGCGGTAACGCTGAACTAGTCTCTGCAATCCCGAATGGGAGCGGGCCGGATGCGAATCCGGCCCGTTCCTTTTTGCTCAGGGCCGCAGGCGATAGCGCGACAGCCGCTCATAATGCGGCCGCGCGGCATCGGCGATGCGCTGGAGCGCGGCGGGCAACGGCGCGGGCGGTACGGACGAGGCCGGCGGCGCGAAGCCCGTCGAACGCTCGACCGAGGCGTACCAGACTTTCGCCCACACCCCGTCCGTGTCGCGCGGCCCGGCCGGCCAGGAGAGCATGCGCTCGCTGAACGCGATGCCGAGCGCCTCGCACAGCGCGCCCAAGGTCGCGCGCGGCTGGGCGAGCACGTCACTCGCTTCCACCACCGGCGGCGCATGGCCGAGGCGTTCGGCCTCGCGCGCGAAGAGTTCGCCCTGCTGCACGAAGCCGATGTCGTCGAGCACCACGTTCTCGCGCTTTTGCGTGTACGACCGCAGCACGTCTTCGGGCGCGCGGATGAGAAAGGCGTTGCGGCACGATGCCATCCAGTCGCGGCCGAAACCCGGCACCATGTGGTGGGTCATGTGCTTCTGATAGAAGATCGGCCGCCCTGCGGGGACCGGACCCAGAATCGTCTTCACCACGTCGCGCCAGTCCTGGGGCTGCGTGGCCAGCGACTCGGCGCGCATCGGATGATCGATTCCGGTCGCGGCGAGGAAAGCGGCGTAGAATGGCTCGTCGATCACGGCGGTGTCGGGGCGGTTCTCGAAGCTTCGCATCATCGCGGTCGAGATGTTGCGCGGTCCCGACCACATGGCGATGCGCGCCGGCTCAGTCATCGCCGTCGCGGTCCTTGAGTTCGGCATACAGAGCGCGCAGGCGCTGCGTCACCGGCCCGGGAAGAGGAGCCGGCAACACGTGGCCGTCGATCTCGCGCACCGGCGTCAGGCCGCCGAAAGTGCCGGTGACGAAAGCTTCGTCCGCGCGATGGACCTCTTCGAGGCCGAAATCCCCGAGGCGGATGGCAATGCCATTGTCCCGGCAGAGCGCGATCGCGTTGGCGCGCGTGACGCCGTTGAAGCAGTATTCGCCGGTGGAGGTACGTACTTCGCCGTCCTTGACGAAGAAGAAGTTGGTGGCATTGCAGCTCGAGACGAAGCCCTTGGGATCCAGCATCAGCGCCTCGTCGGCGCCTTTGGGGATGACGTCGAGCAGGGCGCGGATCAACGCCAGCCTGCTGTGCGAATTGAGCCGCATGTCGAACATCTCTTTGGGCGTGCAGCGGATCGCCGATGTCGCGAGCGCCAGCCCGCGCGTCACGATCTCCTCGCTGGGCTCCTTGTATTCGGCGACGATGACGATCGTCGGCCGACCCAAAGCATTGCGCGGGTCCTGGTTCGGCGCCTTCTTCGGGCCACGCGTCACCATGAGCCGGATATGGACGCCGCTCTCCATCGCGTTCTCGGCGCAGGTACGCCGCAGCGCTGCCACGAGTTCGTCGCGCGTGAGGCCGATGTCGAGCGCGATGGCTTTCGCGCCCTCGAGCAGCCGGTCGAGATGGGCGTCAAGGAAGAGCAGCCGCCCGCGATGCAGCCTGAGGCCCTCCCACACGCCGTCGCCCAGGACGAAGCCGGCATCGAAGATCGAAACGACGGCTTCATGGCGCGGAACAAGGTCGCCGTTCTGATAGACCAGGACGCCCTCATTGCGCGGGTCGAGGGTGAAATCCTGGCTTCCGGGCATCGGTTTCGTCACTCCAAGACTGCCGCAAACCTAAGGAAACTGCGCCTGCTTGGACACCGAAATCGTCGCTTGGGAGGGACTTCCCCGTTGCGGGGCGATGGATTTTGCGGGCATGATGGCGGTTAACGCGGGGTCCGTGGCCGGGATAGACTCGCGCGCAACTGGAAACTCGCCCGGCTGAGCGCGGCATCGGTAGCATGGCGAATTTCGACGACGGACATTCGGGACCTCTCGCGAGAGCTTCTGCGAAGGGTACCGTGAAGTGGTTCAACGGAACCAAGGGATACGGCTTCATCACACTGGACGACGGCGCGGACGCCTTCTGCCACGCTTCGGCGTTGGCGGCGGTCGGCTCGCCGGTGCTCAGCCAGGGCGCAACGATCGTCTGCGACCTGCAGGACTCGCCGCGCGGGCTCCAAGTCGTCGCCGTGCACAGCGTCGACAACTCGACCGCGGAGGCGCCCTCGGCACCGTCGCGCGGCCCTCGTCCGCGCCGCGACTTCGGTGACGGCGGCGGTTACGGCGGCGGCCATGACCGCTTCGGCGGCGGTGGCGGCCGAGGCCACGGCGGCGATCGCTTCGGCGGCGGTGACCGCTTCGGCGGGGGCGACCGCTTCGGCGGCGGTGGCGACCGTTTCGGCGGGGGCGATCGTTTCGGCGGCGGCGACCGCTTCAGCGGGGGCTACCGCGAGCGCGATTCCGCGCCCAGCGGCCCGATGATCGAGGGCAAGGTCAAGTTCTTCAACGATCAGAAGGGCTTCGGCTTCGTGATGCCGGACAATGGCGGCGGGGACATCTACATGCATGCCAGCGCGCTGCGCCGTTCCGGCGTCCAGGCGCTGGAGCCGGCACAGCGCATCCGCTTCTCGACCCGTCAGGGCAATAAGGGCGTCGAAGTCGACCGGGTCGAGCTGATCTAGGTCAAGGCTAGTTTCCGAGCCTTCCTGGCGGTGCAGGCAGGCCCTGCGCCCGCCGCACGGTTTCGTGTCTTGAAAGCCGCCCTTCTCACCCTATATAGGCTCGATCTATATCGGTCCAATATAGACAGGCTCGGGGCATGGACGTCCGCACCATCTGCTTGGGTATCCTGACCCGCGGCGACGCGACGGGATACGAGATCAAGAATCTCTTCGAAGACGACGGCTATCAGCATTTCGTCGAGGCGAGCTTCGGCTCGATCTACCCTGCGCTGAACCGGCTGACCGAGGACGGGCTGGTCTCCGTGCGCGAGGAGGCCCAGGAGAAGCGCCCCGACCGCAAGGTCTATTCGATCACCCGGGCCGGGCGCACGGCGTTCCTGGCGTCGTTGCTCAAGCCCCTGCCCGAGGACCGCCATCGCTCGCCCTTCGTCTTCGCCATGCTGTTCGCGGACCTGCTGCCGCCCGAGCGCCTCATCGCCATGATCGACGGCTACATCGTCCAGGCCGAAGCCAAGCTCGCGCAGTTGAATGCAAGCCACGCCAAGGCGAAAACGCCGGGCGAAGCATTTGCCAACGGCTTCGGGCGCACCATCTATGAAGCGATGCTGGAGTATCTGCGCTCCCAGCGGGGCAACTTCATCCGTCAAACCCCATCGGCCGCCGTGGCTGCCGAATAGAGAAAGAAAGAGTTGCCCGTCATGTTGCGTCTTCTCCGCGCCGTCAGCTCCATCTTGGAGCGCGTCTATGAGCGGATCATGCCGGGCTTCTGGCTCAGGCTGAAACCCGGCTACCAATGGGCCGGCGCGATCCTGCTGGTCGTCGCCGCATGGATCGGTTCCGGCCTGATCGTCCACCCCACAAGCCCGGTCGCCGAGAATAGCGACGCAAAGTCCGTCGACACCGTGCCGCTGGTGCGCGTGGCCGAGCTGACGACAAGCGAGCGCAACGCGACCATCACGGTGCGCGGCCGCACCCAGGCGCTGCACGCCGTCGACGTCCGCGCCGAGGTCGAAGGCACGGTCAAGGCGATCCATTTCGACAAGGGCCAAAAGGTCAGCCAAGGCGACGTGCTCTGCGAGATCGATATCAACGACCGCGGCGCCAAGGTCGCGCAGATGAACGCGATGGTGGCGCAGACGGGCAAGGAGCTGGAAGTCGCGCAGGAGCTCTTCAAGGAGGGCTTCCGCTCCAAGACCCAGCTCGCCCAGGCCGAAGCGGCATATGAGGCGGCCAAAGCTGGGGCCGCGACCATGGGCATCCAGCTTGCCAAGACCAAGATCCGCGCGCCGTGGAACGGCTATGTCGACGACCGCTATGTCGATGTCGGCGATTATGTGCGCCAGGGCGACAAGTGCGAGATGGTGATCGCGCCGGAACCGTTCCTGGCAGTGGGTGCGGTCTCCGAGCATGACGTGGGCCAGATCGCGATCGGCGATCCTGCGACCGCCGTGCTGGTGACCGGAGAAACCGTTGCCGGCAAAGTGAGCTTCGTCGCCGACCGCGCCGACACCGTCACCCGCACCTTCCGGGTCGAGGTGACCTTGCCCAATGCGGACAACAAGCTGCGCGACGGCGTCAGCGCCGATATCAACATCCCCGTCAAAAGAGTCGCGGCGATGAAGATCTCGCCCGGAATCCTGGTGCTCGACGATCGCGGCGTCGTCGGCGTGCGCACCGTCAGCGGCGGCATCGTGCATTTCCTGCCCGTCCGGCCGGTATCCGAAACGCCCGACGGCATGTGGATCGCGGGCGTGCCCGACCACACCCGGGTGATCACCGTCGGCCAGCAATTCGTCACAGAGGGCGAACGCGTCAAAGCGGTGATGGACAAGGGCGGGGCCGCCGGATGACACGAATCGTCGAATGGGCCGTCGGTAACACCCGTGTCGTCATCGCGACCATCGTCGTGGTGATCGTGGCGGGCCTGCTTGCGTTCATGAACATCCCCAAGGAAGCCGATCCGGACATCCCGATCCCCGTGATCATGGTGCAGGCCGCCTATCCCGGCATCAGCCCGGAGGACAGCGAGCGGCTGCTGGTCAAGCCGCTCGAGACCGCGCTGCGCTCGGTCGAGGGCATCAAGACCATGACGGCGCGCGCCTATAGCGGCTTCGCGATCGTCATCCTGGAGTTCGACGTCAACTTCAACAAACAGAAGGCGCTGGAAGACGTCCGCGCCCAGGTCGACGAAGCGCGCAGCCTGTTGCCGCAGGAAACCGATCCGCCAACCGTGCAGGAATTCAACACCAGCCTCAATCCGGTGATCGCGGTGTCCCTGTCCGGCGCGGTGCCGGAGCGCACGCTGCTCAAGCTCGCTCGCGACCTGAAAGATGAGATCAAGCTCGTGCCGACGGTGCTCGACGTCGACATCGGCGGCGACCGCAAGGAGATGCTGGAGATCGTCATCGATCCGGCGAAGCTGGAGAGCTTTGGCATCTCGCAGCAGGAGATGTTCCAGGCGGTGTCGAACAACAATCGGCTGATCGCCGCGGGCCTGATCGACACCGGCCACGGCTCCTTCGCGGTCAAGGTGCCCGGCGTCATCGCCAACGCCGGCGACCTTCTCAACCTGCCGATCCGCTCGACTTCCAACGCCACGATCACGCTTTCCGACGTGGCCCAGGTGCGTCGCACTTTCTACGATCCGACGACCTACAGCCGCATCAACGGCCAGCCCTCTCTGCGCCTCGACGTCACCAAGCGCATCGGCGCCAACATCATCGCCAACAACATCGCCGTGCGGAACATCGTCGACAAGGCGGCGAAGACCTGGCCCGCAGGCGTGCACGTCACCTATCTGTTCGACAACTCGACCGACATTCGCGACCAGCTGGGCTCGCTGTCGGATTCGATCATCCTGGCGGTGCTGCTGGTGATGATCATCGTTGTCGCGGCCTTAGGGCTGCGCTCCGGCCTGCTGGTTGGCGTGGCGATCCCCACTTCGTTCCTGATGGCGTTCATGATCCTGAACAGTCTCGGACTGACGCTGAATTTCATGATCATGTTCGCGATGCTTCTGGCCGTCGGCATCCTGGTCGACGGGGCCATCATCGTCGTCGAGTACGCCGACCGGAAGATGACCGAGGGTCACAAGCCGAGGGAAGCCTTCGCCCAAGCGGCGGTGCGCATGTTCTGGCCGGTGGTGAGCGCCACCCTGACGATGATCGGCGCCTTCCTGCCCATGCTGTTGTGGCCGGGCGTCGCCGGCAAGTTCATGAGCTATTTCCCCATCACGCTGATCATCATCCTGTCGGCGTCCATGGTCGTGGCGCTGATTTTCCTTCCGGTGCTGGGCGGCATGTTCGGCAAGGCGCCGCCGCCCGATCCCCAGCACGAGCAGGCCATCGCGGCCTCCGAGACCGGCGACTGGCGCGACATCCCCGGCGTCACCGGATGGTACGCGCATATGGCCGAGCGTCTGACCCAACGGCCCGGACTGGTGATCGCCAGTGCCGCCGGGATCGTCGTGGCCGTGCTGGGACTGTTCATCGTCTTCAACAACGGCGTCGAGTTCTTCGTCGACGAGGATCCCGGCTATGCCCAGGTCTTCGTCTCGGCGCGTGGCAATCTCTCGGCGGCGGAGAAACGCGACATCGTCATGGGCATCGCGCGCATCGTCCAGACCGTCAGCGGCATCCGCGACATCACCGCCTCGTCCGGCGGGCAGAGCAACTCGCTCAACAGCCAGGGCGGAGTGCCGGTCGACAATATCGGGCGCCTCGGGCTGGAGCTGAAGGACTATCGCGAGCGCCGCCCCGCCAAGCAGATCGAGGAGGAGATCCGCACCAAGACCGCGAACATCCCCGGCGTCCATGTCGAGGTGCGCGAGCCGCAGAACGGCCCGCCCACCGGCAAGGACGTGATGATCGACGTCAGCTCGGACAATTATTCCGCCCTGGCGCAGGTGACCGGCACAGTGCGGACGCATATGGACGGCCTTTCCGAGCTGCGCGATGTCGAGGACACTCGCCCGCTGCCCGGCATCGAATGGGATCTCGAGATCAATCGCGAGCTCGCCAGCCGCTTCGGCGCCAATGCGCAATCGATCGGCACCGCCGTGCAGCTCGTCACCAACGGCATCCTGGTCGGCAAGTACCGCCCCGACGACAGCCAGGACGAAGTCGACATCCGCGTGCGCTATCCCGAGGCCTATCGCAGCATCCAGGCGCTCGACAATCTGCGTGTTCCCACCGCCAGCGGCACCATGGTGCCGATCAGCAATTTCGTCACCCGCAGGCCGGCTCAGCAGGTGAATTCGATCGAGCGCGTCGACGGCCATCGCGTCTATCACGTCCGCGCCAACATCAAGCCCGTGTGCTCGCCGACGGTGAAGAGCGCCTGCCTGAAATCCAAGATCCAGCCCAGCGCGGAAGTCGACAAGCTGCAGAAATGGATCGCCACCCAGAACTTTCCGCACGACGTGCGCGTCGCCTTCAAGGGCGGACAGGAGCAGCAGGACGAAAGCGGCGCCTTTCTGGTAGAGGCGGCGTTCCTGGCCCTGTTCTTGATCGCAATGGTGCTGTTGGCGCTGTTCAACAGCTTCTATCATGCCAGCCTGATCCTGGTAGCGGTGATCCTGGCGATGATCGGCGCGCTGCTGGGCATGGTGGTGATGCACCAGGCGTTTTCGATCATCATGACCGGCACCGGATTGCTGGCGCTCGCCGGCATCGTGGTGAACCACAACATCGTGCTGATCGACACCTTCCACCGGCTGCGCGATTCCGGCATGGATCCGATCGAGGCGGTGATCCGCTCCAGCGCCCAGCGGCTGAGGCCCGTGTTCCTCACCACCATCACCGCGATCGGCGGACTGCTGCCGATGATGTTCGCCATCGAGATCGATTTCGCCACGCGCGAAGTCTCGATCGGCGGACCGAACGGATTGATGTGGGTGCAGCTCTCGACCGCGATCGTCTTCGGGCTGGCGTTCTCCAAGCTGATCACGCTCGGCCTGGTGCCGTCGATGCTGGCGCTGCCCTATCGCTGGCGCGAGCGCCGGGCGGCCAAGCGCGGCGGCGGCTCCGACAGCGGCATTCCGGCCCCAGTCTCACGCCCCTTCGAGATCCGCGAAGCGGCGGAATAGCCTAGTCCGCCGCCACCGGTTGTCCGCGCGCGACGCCGGGGGCGACGTCGGGATCGTTCTCGACCTGCTTGAGCTTCTCGCGCGCGGCAGCGGCTTCCTTCTGCTTGTTCCACATGGAGGCATATTGGCCCCCCGCGGCGACGAGCTCGCCGTGGCGGCCGCGCTCGACGATACGGCCATGGTCGAGCACCAGGATCTCGTCGGCGTCGACCACGGTAGAGAGGCGATGGGCGATGACGAGCGTGGTGCGGTTGCGCGACACTTCGGACAGCGCGCTCTGGATCTCGCGCTCGGTATGCGTGTCGAGCGCCGAGGTTGCCTCGTCCAGCATCAGGATCGGCGGGTTCTTCAGGATGGTGCGGGCGATGGCAACGCGCTGCTTCTCGCCGCCGGAAAGCTTCAGGCCGCGCTCGCCGACCATGGATTCGTATCCCAGCGGCAGCTCGACGATGAACTTGTCGATCTGCGCCAGCCGCGCCGCTTCCTTGATCTCGGCCTCGGTCGCGCCGATGCGGCCATAGGCGATGTTGTAGCGCACCGTATCGTTGAAAAGCACGGTGTCCTGCGGCACGATGCCGATGGCGGCGCGCAAGCTTGCCTGCGTCACGTCGCGGATGTCCTGACCATCGATGCTGACGCAGCCCGAGGCGATGTCGTAGAAGCGAAAAAGTATGCGCGAGATCGTCGACTTGCCGGCGCCCGACGGGCCCACCACCGCCACCGTCTTGCCCGCCGGCACCGTGAAGCTGATGCCTTTGAGCACCGTGCGCGCCGGCTCGTAGGCGAAGACGACATTGTCGAAGCGGATTTCGCCCTTCTCGATCCTCAAGGGCGGCGCGCCCGGCTTGTCCTTGACCTCCTCGGGCTGGTTGAGCAGCCGGAACATAGCCTCCATGTCGACCAGCGCCTGGGTGATCTCGCGATAGACGGTGCCCAACAGATTGAGCGGGATGTAGAGCTGCACCAGGATCGCGTTGGCCGCGACCAGCGCGCCGACGGTGAAGCGTCCCTCCTTGATGCCGAGCGCCGCCAGCATCATCACCGCGCCCAGCCCCAGCGCCATGATGAAGGCCTGGCCGGTGTTGAGAATGGAGAGCGAGATCTGCGCCTGGATCGAGGCTCGCGAATATTTCGCCATCGACTTGTCGAAGCGCCGCGTCTCGTGCGACTCGTTGTTGAAGTACTTCACCGTCTCGTAATTGAGCAGGCTGTCGACCGCCTTGGTGTTGGCGTCCTGGTCGCTCTGGTTCATGTCGCGGCGGAACTGGATGCGCCAGCGGGTGATGGCGAAGGTGAACCAGACGTAAGCCAGCACCATCGCCACCGTGATCGCCGCAATCGCGAGGTCCAGCTTCACGAACAGGATGACGGCGTAGAAGGCGAGCAGCAGGATGGTCGGGAATATGCTGAACAGCGCGAAGGAAAGCAGCGTGTCGATGCCCTTCACCCCGCGCTCGATGACGCGCGACAGCCCGCCGGTCTTGCGCTCGAGATGGAAGCGCAGCGACAGGCGGTGGACGTGCGCGAAAGTCTGGACCGAGACCTCGCGCATCGCATGGTACTGCACCTTGGCGAAGACGCCGTCGCGCAACTGGGCGAAGGCCTGCATCAGGATGCGGGTGCCCATATAGGCGCCGATCCAGCTCAGCGCCACGCCGAGCGCGATCGCCGCCGGCGTCCTGGCGAGCGTGTCCACGGCCCAGCCGTAGAACAGCGGCGAGACGCTGGTCGCCGAGGTCGCAAGGAGAAGGAAGAACACCGAGGCGAAGACCCGCAGGCGCAGCTCCGGCTGCCCCTTGGGCCAGAGGTAGGGCAGCAACGTCCACAGCGGCCCGAACGACGGCGCGCCTTCGCCCTCTTCGACCGGCGACCGCGCCATCAGTGCCCCACGCCCATATGGCCGCCGCCGAAGACGAAGAAGCCGGCAGCCATCGCGAGCACGGCGATGACGGCAATGACGATCAACCAGCGCGGCACGAAGGCCTCCTTGCAGGTGGCGGGATTGGGCGAACCTGTTTAGGAAGAAGGCGGTCCCACCGCAACCCCGGCCGCGCCATGGATAAGCGTCCCACCATCTGCGTCTTCTGCGGCTCCTCGCCGGGCAACGATCCGGCCTATGCCCGCGAGGCGGAGCGCTTCGGCGCGCTCTTGGGACAAGGCGGATTCAACCTGCTGTTCGGCGGGGGCTATGTTGGGCTGATGGGGATCGTGGCGCACGCCGCACGCGAGAACGGGGCATACGTCACCGGCATCCTGCCCGAGTTCCTGCGCCACCTCGAGCCGCCGTCGCACGATGCGCAGCGCATCGTCATCACCGCCGACATGCATGAGCGCAAGCGGCTGATGCTCACCCACGCGGACGGCTTTGCCATCCTGTCTGGCGGCCTGGGCACCTTGGACGAATTCTTCGAGGTGCTGACCTCGGCGCAACTCAAGGTCTTCGACAAGCCGATCGTTGCCGTCGATACGTTGGGCATCTTCGCGCCGCTCGAGGCTCTCCTCGACCATCTCGATGCGGCCGGCTTTCTCTATAACGGCGCCAAGTCGCTCTACCGCCGCGTGGCGGTGCCGGAGCAGGCCATCGCCGCGCTGTCAGAGCGGCTGCTGCGCGCGCCGGGCACGTAGCCGCGCGGCTTGACCGTCGACGGCCACCAGCAGCAGCGCGCTCCAGACGAAAGCGAAGGTGAGCGTGTCGGTGCGGGTGAAGGGCTCGCCCATCAGCAGCGTCGCCACCAGCAAGGTGATCGAGGGCGAGAGATATTGCAGGAAGCCCAGCGTGGTCATGCGGATGCGCCGCGCACCTGCGGCGAACATCGCCAGCGGCACCAAGGTCACCGGCCCTCCGCCGACCAAGAGCAGGTCGCGCGCCGGATTGGCAAGCGTGAAGGCGCCCGTGCCGGCGACGGCGAAAAAGCCGAGCACGACAGCGGCCAAGGGCAGCAGCAGCAGCGTCTCGACAGTGAGTCCGTCGAGGGAATCGACCGCCGTGCGCTTGCGCACATAGCCGTAGAAGCCGAAGGACAGAGCCAGCGCCGGCGCGATCCATGGCACATGGCCGAGCGCGACGGCCTGGACCGCGACGGCGGCGCTGGCCATCGCGATGGCCGCGGCGCGCAGGCGCGAGACGTGCTCCGCGAACATCGCCACGCCCATGGCCATGGAGACGAGCGGCGTCAGGTAATAGCCTAGACTCGACTCCACGAGCTGATGCGTCGCGACGCAATAGATGAAGATCGTCCAGTTTACGCCGATCAGCACGCTCGACGCCGCCAGCGCGGCGAGCTTGCTGCGATCGCGGAAAATCGCCCTCACCTGACCCAGCCGCCCACGGAGCGCGGTGAAGCCGGTGGCGAACAGCGCGCCCCAGAGAATGCGATGCAAGGTGATCTCGACCGGCGAGACGCCGGCGAGCAGCGCCCAGTAGAGCGGCACAAAGCCCCAAAGCACATAGGTCCCGCCGGCATAGAGAATGCCGAGCGGCTCGTCGCGGTGCGGGTTCGCGCTCATGTCCGCCCGCCCGGTTTTGCGCCGAGGCCGCGCGCGCGCACCCGCATCAGCCAGGCGGTCGGCTCGAAGTCGAGCGCCGACAAGCCGCCCCATCCCGCGCAGACCTGAAAATCGCAGGCATGCATCAACATCACCTTGGGCAGCTCGGGCAGGATCTCGATCTTGCGTGTCGCGAGCACGCCGGCCGTCTTGCATTGCGGCGCGGTGAGAAATTCGTGCCAGTTCTGGAAGTGCACGATCTCGCCAGCGAACAGATCGGGCTCGAAGGGCCAGACCAACGCGCCCTCGGGATCGAAACTCACCGAAACGGCCGCGCGGATCGCGCACGGCGCCTGGTCTTCAATCGCGCGGGCCTCGCGCGCGGCATGGGTGCCGAGCTCGTTCTCGAGCCAGGCGCGCTGGGCGCGCGCGGGGCCGAGGTATGTCTTCACCCAGAACATGTCGTTGCGGCGCGACCGCGAGAGCCGGAATTCGACAGAGTCGGCCACCGGCGTGCCGCCGACTTCGGAGATGGGAATGAGGGTCTTGGCCGCGGGCCTCGCGCCCGGCGTGCGTTTGAACGTCTCGACGGTTTCCAGACCGTCGAGCGCATAGGGCTGGCGGTAGAGCTTGAGCAGCGTGCGCCGGCCCTTGCCGAGTGAGGGGTAGTTCAGCAGCTTGAAGCGCCAGGCGGCGCCTTGGAACAGGAAGTCCCACATCTCGGCGTCGCTACGCCATTCCCTGTCGAAGGCGCGCCGCCAATACCAGTCGCCCTGCTCGGTGAACGAGCCCATGTCGGCGATGACGAACGCGTAGCGCGCGAGCAGCGCGTCGACGATCTCCTTGGCGCGCTTGGGCGAGAAGGCGACGATGTGGTGCAGGACGTTGAGGATCAAGGCGCCGTCGGCATCGGGCAAACGCGAAAGTTCCTGATGCTTCACATCCATCGTCTGGAAGACGATCTCGGGGCGCTTGTGGACGAGGATGTCCTCGAGATCGAAGCAGAAGGATTTGGCGGCCGCGCCGGCCTCGATCAGCGCATTCGAGATCGAGCCGTCGTTGCAGCCGATATCGACGACGGTCGAGCCCTTGGGAACGGCGGCCGCCAGCGCCGCGATGCGCGCTTCGAGCGCGTCGCCCGCCGTGGTGACCTTGTAGTAGTCGCGTTGCGCCTTGACGGCCATGCCAACGGCTTAGAACAGGCGGACCACCCGCACAACACCGCCGCAAACGCGGCAGCCATGCGGTGAAACAATCCGTAACCGCGCGTGCATCGGAGGCGGCGCTAACGCTTCACGTCCCAGCTCGTCCCGCCGGGCCCATCCATCAGCGCGATGCCCTTCGCCAGCAGCTCGTCGCGGATGCGGTCGGCTTCGCGGAAGTCGCGGGCCTTGCGCGCGGCGTTGCGGGCGGCGATGGCGTCGGCGATGGCGGCCGCGTCGATCGCCGGCCGCGCCGCGATGCGCTCCTGCACGCTGGAGAAGCCGAGCAAGCCCAGGCCGCCGGCGCGGGCGCGATCGTCCGCCTTGTGCAGCTCGGCGATCGCCTGCGGCGTGTTGAGGTCGTCGCACAGCGCCGCGAGGAACTCCGCGCCGACATGCGGATCCGCGATCGGCTCGCTGCCGGCGTACCAGCGCTCCAAGGTCTTCCAGCTCTCGTTCATGCCGGCAACGGTCCAGTCCATGGGCTGGCGGTAATGCGTGCGCAGCATGTTGAAGCGCAGCACCTCGCCCGGCCAGTCCTTGAGCAGCGCGTTGATGGTGACGAAATTGCCCAGGCTCTTGGACATCTTCTCGCCTTCGACGTTCAGGAAACCGTTGTGCAGCCACACCCGGGCCAAGGCATGACCCCGATGCGCGGACTCGCTCTGTGCCACCTCGTTCTCATGGTGGGGAAACACCAGGTCGATGCCGCCGCCATGGATATCGAAGGTCTCACCCAACAGCGCCTCGCCCATCGCCGAGCACTCGATGTGCCAGCCCGGACGACCGCGCCCCCAGGGCGAGGGCCAGCCCGGCGTGTTGTCGTCCGACGGCTTCCACAGCACGAAATCCATCGCGCTCTTCTTGTAGGGCGCCACGTCGACGCGGGCCCCGGCGATCATTTCGTCGACGGAGCGGTGCGCCAGCTTGCCGTAGTCGGCCTTCTTCGCCACCTCGAACAGCACATGGCCCTCGGCCGCATAGGCAAAGCCCTCGGCGATCAGCCGCTCGATCATCGCCACCATGCCGCCGACATAGTCGGTCGCGCGCGGCGCGTGCGTGGGCGCCAGGCAGCCCAGCGCGCTCACATCCTCGGCATATTGCCGCGCCGTCGCCTCGGTGATCTCGGCCCGCGCGGTTTCCACGTCGATGTTGCGGCCGCGGGCGATCTCGGCGGCGCGCGCGTTGATCTTGTCGTCGATGTCGGTGACGTTGCGGACATAGACGACATGCGCCGGGCCGTAGAGATGGCGCAGCAGCCGGAACAGAACGTCGAACACGATCACCGGCCGCGCATTGCCGATATGGGCGAAGTCGTAGACCGTCGGCCCGCAGACATACATCCGCACTCGGGCCGGATCGAGCGGCGCGAAATCCTCCTTCGCGCGGCTAAGCGTGTTGTAGAGGCGGAGCTTGGTCATGGAATCACTCGGAGAAAGGAAGGCAAGGTTCGGGCGAAGCGGATTTCAGCCGCAACAACAACACCGACGATCCTGGCGCAGCGCGTTCACGCCGTTTCTCCCTTGAGCCGCGCCAGAGCCTTGGCGCGTCCGATGAGCGGTAGCAGCTTTTTCAGCTCGGGTCCATCGTCGCGGCCAGTGAGTGCCAGACGCAGGGGATGAAACAGCGCCCTGCCCTTCGCACCCCTGGCTGCGCTCAGCGCGGCGGTCCAAGTCTTCCAGGTGGTTTCGTCCCACGGCTCCGGCGGCAACAGCTCCGCGGCGGCCGCGGCGAATGCGGCATCCTCGATCTGCGGCGAGACCGGTCCGGTGACCAGGCGCGCCAGGGCGGCGGCGTCCGAGAGGCGCGCGAGATTGGGTTTGATCGCGTCCCAGAGATTTTCGTCGATGCCGAGAGGGCCAAGCCGCGCCGCGACAGCGTCGAAGGAAAGTCCGTGCAGCAGCTTGGCATTCAGACCTTCGAGATCCTTGGGATCGAAATGCGCCGGGGCGCGGCCGATCTTGGCGAAGTCGAACTCCTGCGCCAGAGCATCGAGCGAAGGTTTCAGCTCGATCGCATCGGAGGTGCCGATCTTGGCGAGATAAGAGGCCAGCGCGAGCGGCTCGACCCCGTCCTCGCTCAACTCCCTGAGCGACAGCGAGCCGATGCGCTTGGACAGCGCTGCGCCGCCGACGCCGGTCAGCAGCGGGAAATGCGCGAAGCTGGGCACGTTGGTGCCCAGCGCCTCGAAGATCTCGATCTGGGCGGCGGTGTTGGTGACATGATCCTCGCCGCGAACGATATGGGTGATGGCGAAATCGATGTCGTCCACGACCGATGGCAGGGTGTAGAGGAAGCGGCCGTCCTCGCGGATCAGCACGGGATCGGAGAGATGGGCGGTGTCGATCTCGACCTCGCCGCGGATCAGGTCGCGCCATTTCACTTTCGACTGCGAAAGCCTGAAGCGCCAATGCGGCTTGCGGCCTTCGCCTTCGAGCCGCGCGCGATCATCCGTAGACAGAGCAAGCGCAGCGCGGTCGTAGACCGGCGGCCTGTGCAGCGCGATCTGGCGCTTGCGCCGGCGCTCCAGCTCGTCCTGGGTCTCGTAAGCGGGATACAGCCGGCCGCCGGCCTTGAGCTTCTCGGCGGCGGCGCGATGCGCATCGGCGCGCTCCGACTGCCGCGCGAAGAGGTCGTGGCCGAGGCCGAGCCACGCCAGATCCTCGACGATCGCGGCCTCGTATTCCGGCCGGGACCGCTCGGCGTCGGTATCGTCGATGCGCAGCAGGAACCGGCCGCCGGTCTTCTTCGTGAACAGCCAGTTCATCAACGCCGTGCGCGCATTGCCGACATGCAGCAGGCCGGTGGGAGACGGGGCGAAGCGGACGGTGGTCATGGCGCGCCCTGCCGGCCAAGGGCCCAACTGTCATCCCCGGCGAGCGAAGCGCAGCGAAGCGAGGGAAGGGGACCCAGGTATCTAAGGCGTTCCAATGACGGAAGGCGCGCACCAACCCAGCGATCCCGCACCAAGCGAACGGAGGGACCTGGGTCCCCTTCCCTCGCGCGAACCTGGCGGTTCGCGCTCGCCGGGGATGACAGCGGAGCTTTATACATCCCGCGCATCTCTGAACGCATTGGTGATCGGATATCTTCGGTCGCGGCCGAAGCTGCGCCGCGTGATCTTGACGCCGGGAGGGGCCTGCCGGCGCTTGTATTCCGAGGTGTAGAGGAGCTGTTCGATGCGCTTCACCGTGGCGGGGTGGAAGCCCTTGCGCACCACGTCCTCGAACTTCATCTCGTCCTCGACCAGGCATTCGAGGATGCCGTCGAGGATGGCGTAAGGCGGCAGCGAATCCTCGTCCTTCTGGTCGGCACGCAGCTCGGCGGAGGGCGGCCGCGTGATGACGTTGTCGGGCATCACCCGTCCCTTGGGCCCCAACGCGTTGCGCGGCAGGTTCGCGTTGCGCCAGCGCGCCAGGCGGAAAACTTCCGTCTTGTAGACGTCCTTCAGCACATTGTAGCCGCCGCACATGTCGCCATAGAGCGTGGCGTAGCCGACGCTCATCTCGCTCTTGTTGCCGGTGGTGAGCAACATCGGCCCGAACTTGTTGGAGAGCGCCATCAGGATCACGGCACGGATGCGCGACTGGATGTTCTCTTCCGTCGTGTCGGTGGGCTTGCCGGCAAAGGCCGAAGCCAGCGTCCCGCCGAACGCCGTCACCGCATGCTCGATGGAGATCGTCTCGTACGAGCAGCCGAGCAGCCGCGCCACCTCGGCGCCGTCGTCGAGACTCTCCTGCGAGGTGTAGCGCGAAGGCAGCATCACGCAGCGCACGCGCTCGGCCCCCAACGCGTCCACCGCCACCGCCGCCGACAGGGCCGAGTCGATCCCGCCGGACAGTCCCAGCACCACGCCGGGAAAGCGGTTCTTGTTCACATAGTCGCGCAGGCCCAGCATCATCGCGTGATAGACCGCCTGGGAGCGGTCTTCCTCCTGCGCGATGTCGCCCTTGGCGCAGACCCAGCCTTTGGCTTCTCGCGTCCAGTCGGTGACGACGAGCGCCTCTTCCCACGCCGGCAGCGCGTGCGCCAAGGTTCCGTCGGCATTGCAGACCAGCGAGGCGCCGTCGAACACGACCTCGTCCTGGCCGCCAACCTGGTTGAGATAGACGAGCGGCAAGCTGCTCTCCTTCACCCGCGCGACGATTAGGTTGAGCCGGACATCCTCCTTGCCGGCCTCGAAGGGCGAACCGTTGGGAACCAACAGGATCTCGCCGCCGGTCTCGCTCAGGCATTCGACGATGTCCGGTGTCCAGATGTCCTCGCAGATCGGCACGCCGATGCGCAGGCCGCGCACGTTGAACGGTCCCGGCATGGGCCCGGGCGCGAAGACGCGCTTCTCGTCGAAAACGCCATAGTTCGGCAGATCGACCTTGAAGGTCATGCCGGCGATCTTGCCGCCGTCGAGCAGCGCGAACGCATTGTGCAGCTTGCCCTCTTCGACCCAGGGCGTGCCGATCAGCATCGCCGGCCCCCCGTCCGCGGTCTCGGCCGCCAGCTTCCCGATCGCCTCGCGCGCGTCGTCCTGCAGCGCCGGTTTGAGCACCAGATCCTCAGGCGGATAGCCGACGATGTAGAGCTCGGGAAACAGCACGAGGTCGGCGCCGGCCTTCGCGGCTTCGGCGCGGGCGGCGCGGGCTTTTCGCAGATTGCCCGCGATGTCGCCCATCAGCGGATTGAGCTGGGCGAGCGCGATGCGGAAACGGTCGGTCATGGGGGGTGTTTAGCGCGGAGAGGATGAAGAAGCGAGCAGGTGCATGGGCGGAGCCGTCTCCAATCGCTCCACCAAAAACGTCATCGCCCGGCTTGTCCGGGCGACCCATTTTTTGCGGCAAATGGAAATTGGGTCGCCCGCATGAAGCGGGCGATGACGCCATATTTTTTGAACAGATCTAAGCGTAAGCCGCGTAGCGCATCTGGCGGGGGATGTCGCCGCTCAGTTCGGCAGCCTCGTCGATGAGAAGCGCCGTCTCGAGCGCGCGCCGCGCCTCCTGCGGCCGCACCAGCGCCGGCGAGCCGTCGCGCGCGGCCTTGACGAAGGCGGCGACCGACTCGCCCAGAGGATCGCCGAGCTCGAGCGGCTGCAGCTTGCGCCGCGTGGTATTGCGCAGCTTGCGGGTGAGGAAATCGATCTCCACCACGCCGTCGTGATAGACCGCGCGCATGCCGCGGCGGCGGTTGTGGGCGATCCGGCTGGTCTCGAGCCGCGCCACCGAGCCGTTGGCGAAGGCGATGACGGCGGTGACCTCATCGGCGAGGCGGCCCATCTCGGCGCGGGCATAGGCGTCCACGCCGGCGACGCCGCCGGGGATCATCTGATGCATCAGGTCGAGATCGTGGATCATCAGGTCGAGCACGGCGCTGACATCGGCGCCGCGGCCGGTCCACGGTCCCATGCGCCAGCAGGAGACCTCTTTCGGCGCATCGGGGAAATCGAGCAGGCCGGTGCGGGCGAAGACGAAGCGTTCCTGGTGGCCGACCGTCAGTACGCGGCCGGTCTCTTCCGCCAGCGCAATCAGCGCATCGGCTTCTTCGAGGCTGGTGGCGATGGGCTTCTCGACCAGGACATGGGCGCCGGAATTGAGGAAGGCGCGCACGATGGTGGAATGCGTGACCGCCGGGGTGCAGATGCTGACCAGATCGATGCGGCCGAGCAGGTCGCGCCAATCCGCCACCGCCTCCACGCCATAGGCCGCGAAGGAGCCCTTGCGCACTTCCGGATTGGCATCGGCGATGGCCGCGAGGTCGACGCCTTCCAAGCCGCGATACTTCGAGGCATGATGGCGGCCGAAGGCTCCGGCCCCGATCACGGCGGCCTTGAGCGGCCCCTCGGTTCGTATGCGGCGCTGCGGCAAGCCGGAATCCCTCGACAAATCAAATACATGAAGGCCGGGATCGCCGTCCGAGGCGATTCATAAAATGTTTCGCCTTGTTACACGGGGCGGCGCTGCTAGGCTCCCCGGCGCGAAACTATCCCCCCTAAGCCATTGAGAGGACTGCCATGGCCGCCCGCAAGAGCCGCGAAATCCGCCTGAAAAGCCGCCCGAACGGCATGCCCACATTAGCCAATTTCGAACTTGCCGAGGTCGAGGTGGGCGATCCCGGCCCCGGCCAGGTCCTGGTCCGCAACAGCTACATGACCGTCGACCCCTATATGCGCGGGCGGATGATGGACCGGCGCAGCTACGTTCCCCCCTTCCAGATCGGAGAGGCGATGACCGGCGGCGCGGTCGGCCAGGTGGTCGCGGCCGGCGCCGGCGCACCCTTCAAGGTCGGCGACCATGTCCAGAGCATGGCGGGCTGGCGCGAATGGTTCGTCTCCACCGGCATGGAGATGATGCAGAAGATCGAGCCCATCCCCGGCGTCGGCATCCAGAGCTTCCTGGGCGCGCTCGGCATGCCGGGCCTGACCGCCTATGCCGGCCTGCTCAAGATCGGCGAATTCAAGCCGGAGGATTCGGTGTTCGTGTCGGCGGCGTCCGGCGCGGTCGGCGCGGTGGTCTGCCAGATCGCCAAGGCCAAGGGCAGCAAGCGGGTGGTCGGCTCCGCCGGCTCGGACGAGAAATGCGCCTGGCTGAAGAAGATCGGCTGCGACGAGGCGATCAACTACAAGACCTGCGGCGACCTCACCGCCGCCGTCGCCAAGGCGTTCCCGGACGGCATCGGCGTCTATTTCGACAATGTCGGCGGAAGCCACCTCGAAGCCGCGCTCGCCAACATGCGCCAGTACGGGCGCCTCGCCGAATGCGGCATGATCGAGCAGTACAACGCCGTCGATCCGCCGCCGGGACCGCGCAACATGATCCTGGTCGTAGGCCTCAGCCTGACCATGCGCGGCTTCATCGTCTCCAACCATTTCGACATGGTGGGCGACTTCATGCGCGACATGGGCGAGTGGATCAAAGCCGGCAAGATGACGTGGAAGGAAACGATCTACGACGGTCTCGAGCGCGCGCCCGAAGCATTCCTCGGCCTCTTCAAGGGCGAGAATTTCGGCAAGATGCTGGTGCGGGTGGGACCGGACAAGGCGGTGTAGAAGGCCACGCTCGCCCAGTTCCCTAGTCGTCATGGCCGGGCTTGACACGGCCATCCACTGGCGCGGAGCCGCGGAGATCGCGGAGGAAAAGCTCTGCTCCGCAGCTCCGCGCCTAGGACCGCACACTGTCTCAATCTGTCGCCGGGCCGCTCGCACCGTTGCGGCGGCGCGCCCGGCGGCTAATATCGCGCCCTTCGAAACCTTCCCAGGGGTCGCCATGAAGCGCCGCGCAGCCGTCATCGCCGCAACCGTCGCGCTCGCAGGCCTGATCGGGGCCGGTTTGATCGCCGAGGCACCGGCCAACAAGGATGCGCCGCCCAAGCCCGACCTCTACGCCGGCAAGTTCTTCAAGTCGGAGGAGTCGGTCACCACCGGTTCGGTGCACGGCATTTCCTATCACGCGATTGCGGGCACCTTGGTGATCCATCCCGCGGACTGGAACGATTCCGCGCAGAACGGCGGCGCCAAGAACCCCGACGCCAAGGCCGACGAGTCGTCTCCCGAGGCGTCGATCTTCTTCGTCTATTACGCCAAGGACAGCCAGCGCCCCGAGAGCCGCCCGATCACCTTCATCTTCAACGGCGGGCCGGGCTCGGCGACGGTGTGGCTGCACATGGGCGCCTGGGGACCCAAGCGCGTCGTCACCGCGGAGGACACCCACAACCCCGCCGCGCCCTATCAGATCATCGACAACGACCAGACCCTACTCGACGCTTCGGACCTCGTCTTCATCGACGCGCCTGCGACCGGCTTCAGCCGCATCGCCGGCAAGGACAAGGAGAAGGCGTTCTTCGGCGTCGATCCCGACGGCGAGGCCTTCGCCAGCTTCATCCAGGAGTTCCTCGCCAAGTACAACCGCTTCAATTCGCCGAAATACCTCTTCGGCGAGAGCTACGGGACGCCGCGCTCGGCGGTGCTGGTCAACGATCTGGAGACCGAGCACGATATCGACTTCAACGGCGTCATCCTTCTGTCGCAGATCCTGAATTTCGATCTCTCGGTCGACCGGCCCGAGTTCAATCCGGGCATCAACCTGCCCTACCAGATCGCGCTGCCGACCTATGCGGCGACGGCGTGGTATCACAACAAGCTGCCCGGCAAGAAGCCGGCCGACCTGATCGGCTTCGTGCAGGGCGTCGAGCGCTTCGCGATGGGCGAATATGCCCAGGCGCTGCAGGCAGGCGCGGGGCTTGCGCCGGCCCGCAAGCTCGACATCGCCAACAAGCTCCACAACGTCACCGGCCTGCCCGTCTGGTACATCATGAAGGCCAATCTGCGCATCGACGGCGGCGAGTTCGAAAAGACGCTGCAGGACGACGCCGGCCTGACGACGGGGCGGCTCGACACGCGCTTCTCCGGCATCACGCTGGATCCGCTGAGCGAAAAGTCGGACTACGACCCCCAGGCCGCCTCGATCAGCTCGGCTTACGTCTCGGCCTTCAACGCCTATGTCCGCGGCGCGCTGAACTACGGCCAGGGCAAGCTCTACGTGCCCAGCGCGCGGCTCTATCGCGATTGGGACATGCGCCACAAGCCGCCGGGACAGCAATTCCCCGGACGCGGCGCCGCCAATTTGATGCCCGACCTTGCAAACGCGATGAAGCAGAATCCCAATCTGAAGATCCTGCTGATGGGCGGCTATTACGACCTCGCCACGCCCTATTACGAGGGCTGGTACGAGATGCACCAGCTGCCGATCCCGGACTCGCTGCAGAAGAACATCCAGTACCACTATTTCCAGTCGGGCCACATGGTCTATGCGCACCAGGAATCGCTGAGCGAGATGCACAGCGCCACAGCCGACTTCATCCGCGCGACGAGCAATGTGAAGTAGCGGTCATCCCGCTACTGCCCCTGCACGCCGTTGATCATCGCATGGGCATATTGCCTGGGCAGGTCCGTGCCGGCGATCTGGTCGAAGATCCACAGCCAGGCGCCGGTGATGCCGCACTGCTCGTGCCAGGTCTTGAGCTTGGCCTCCGCCTGATCGGGCGTGACGAAAGGCGGCGCGTGATGGTCGTCCGAGAGGCCGGGATAGACCGGCACGCCGCCGAAATCCCAGTTGACGCACGGGCTGTTGCCCGCTCCGCCGGCATAGGTCTGAAGGTGGATGGCGTCCACCAGGCCCGGCATCTGGCTGTTGATCTCAGAGACCACCGAAGTCCAATAGGTATTGTTCGTGTACGGATCAATCGTCACGTGGTAGCCGAGCCCCCCAGCATCAGCGCGAACTTGACGGTGGATTCGCTGTCGTAGCTGTTCTCGTCGTCGAGGTCGATGGCGTCCACCGGCAGCGCCTGGGCCAGGGCGCGGAAATCCTTGTAGAGGATGCTCGTTCTGCCGGTGCCTTGCGAATCCACCAACGCCTTGATGTGCTGGAAGTCGCCGACATTCGACGAGCCGATGCTGAAGGTGATGCGCGTCACCTTTCCGGACTTGATGGCTTTAAGATCGTGCGCGAATTGCGGCCAGGTCTGGTCGCCGATGTACTTGCCGGCCGAGGTCAGCGGGAATTCGGCGTTGAGGTTGAGGTCGCCGGTTTCCCCCACCTCGACGCTCCACACCAGGAGCTCGTTGAAGCCGGCCTTCTTCAGCTCCTTGATGTTCGTCACATCGTGCTTGTAGACCGGTCCTCCGCCCAGGATGCCGACATACCCGGTCTGGGCCGCGGCCGACTCTGCGCCGAGCACGATGCCGCTGAACGCCAGGGCCGCGACGGCCAAGCGCGCGGCATTTCGATTGCATACGTCAGCCATGATGGGATCCCCTCCTCGATATCGTCCGGCATACTGCCACGGAATTCACATCTCGAAATAGAAGCGATGATGGTGGCGGCACCCCGGATTGAACTCGGCGGCGCAGGCCGGACAGCGCTCGGCGCAACCAAGATATTCCTGCACGCTCATCTCGTGGCCGCAAACGCCGCAGAGTGCCGCCGGCTGGTCCCATTCCGAGCGGGGCCAGACGGCGATGGCATGATCCGCCAGCGCCTCGTGACAGTCCTTGCAGGCATAATGGACGCCGCAGCAGCGCATGCGGATCGCGACGATGTCGCGCGGGGAGCGGTAGTGCCGGCAGCGGCTCTCGGCATCGAGATCGACGCCCTTGACGTCAGGCCTGCTCATTCGTGGCTGACGGCGATCAGGTTCGCCGCCGCCGCCACGACGGCATAGGCGAGCAACAGCGGCGCAAGCCCGATCAGCACCGCGCCGAAGATGTGGTCATAGGCGCTGCAAGGGATCAGCCGGAACGCCGTCCCGACGAAGAGCATCTGAAAGCCTGCGATTGCCACGACGCCCAGAACCGCGGCCGTCGCGACCGGTGAGAGAAGCTCGGCACGGCGCGCGCGTTCGAAGCGCAGCAGCGCGGCCGTCAGCCGCACGCGTGACACCGCCGACGCCGCATAGACGATCGCCAGCAGCCAGGCGAAGGCCGCGGCGAGAAGCTGCCCGCCGGCGAGACCGCAAACCGATTCCAGCGCGCGCTGCCCGGGCACCGCGAAACGCACCGCGGCTCGCAAGGCGTGCGCGGCAGGATGGTTTGTCAGGCCCGGCGCTGGAAAACTCTGCGCCGCGAAACTGAGCGCGACAAAAAGGACGAAGGCGGCGTCGTCGAAGCTCGGCAGGAAGCGTGCGCCTCTGAGATCGCGCAGGACGCTGAGCGCGTGGTCGCCGGCCGCGGCGTATCCGGCGATGAAGAGCAGGCCCATCGCGGTGAAGAGCAGCGCGCTGATGCCGGCGCTCCACACCGCCTGAGCAGGCGCGGTGCCGGCGAGCATCGCCGCGTGCAGCGCATGGCCCGCGCAGAACAGGCAGAACACCGTCCAGCTTTTGGCCAGAAGCCGCGCGATCCCCATCCCCCCAACCCCTTTTTTCAAGCCGAGGCCGCGAGGCCCGCGCCTCTCGACCGCCACTGGCTGATGCTGTCGGCGAGCAGGAACGCGAGTTCGAGCGCCTGGCTGGCATTGAGCCTGGGATCGCAACGCGTCTCGTAGCGGTCGCGCAGGTTCAGATCGGAAATCTCCTGCGCCCCGCCGGTGCATTCGGTGACGTTCTGGCCGGTCATCTCCAGATGCACGCCGCCGGCGCGCGTCCCCTCGGCGCGATGCACCTCGAAGAAGCTGCGCAGCTCCTTGACGATCCGCTCGAAGGGCCGGGTCTTGAAACCGCCCGCGCTTTTCATGGTGTTGCCGTGCATCGGATCGCAAGACCACAGCACGTTGGCGCCGCTCTTCTTCACCGCGCGGATCAGCCGCGGCAGCTTCTCGCCCACCTGGTCGGCGCCGAAGCGCGCGATCAAGGTGAGCCGGCCCGGCCTGTTGTCGGGATTGAGCAGTGCGACCAACTTCAAGAGCTCGTCCTCGCCCATGCTCGGCCCGCATTTGAGGCCGATGGGATTCTTGATCCCGCGGCAGAACTCGACATGTGCCCCGTCGGGCTGGCGCGTGCGGTCGCCGATCCAGATCATGTGCGCGCTGGTGTCGTACCAGTCGCCGGTGATCGAATCCTGCCGCGTCAGCGCTTCTTCATACGGCAGCAGCAGCGCCTCGTGGCTGAAGTAGAAATCGACCTTGGAGGTGCGCGCCGACACCGCGTCCGCCAACGAGAAGGTGCGCAGGAAACCCACGCCTTCGGCGATGCGGTCGACCAGCGCGAGATAGCGCTGCAACAGGTCGGGATGGTGATGATCGTCGAGATACCAGTGCCGCGCGCGGCTCAAATCGGCATAGCCGCCGCCGGCGAAGGCGCGCACCAGATTGGCGGTCGCGGCGGCCTGGAAATAGGCGCGCAGCATTCGCTGTGGATCGGGCCTGCGATCTTCCTCGGTGAAAGCCTCGCCGTTGATGATGTCGCCGCGATAGCTAGGCAGCGTCTTGCCGTCGCGCGATTCCATGTCGTCGGAGCGCGGCTTGGCGAACTGACCGGCAATGCGGCCGATCTTCACCACCGGGACGTCGGCGGCGAAGGTCAGCACCGTGGCCATGCTGAGGAAGACGCAGAAGGTGTCGCGGATGTTGTTGGCGCTGAACTCGGCGAAGCTTTCGGCGCAGTCCCCGCCCTGTAGCAGAAACGCCTTGCCCTCGGCTGCAGCGGCCAGGCTCTGGGTCAGGGTGCGCGCCTCGCCGGCGAAGACGAGCGGCGGATGGGTGCGAAGCTGGCTCTCGACAGCGCCGAGCGCCGCCGGGTCCGGGTAGTCCGGCACCTGACGGATCGGCTTCGCGCGCCAGCTTTGCGGGCTCCAGGCCACGGTCGCTCTCCTTGTCGACCCTAAGGATATAAGAGAAGCGGCCCGGCAACGCCAGAACGCCCGGCACCTTGGTGAACGTGGGGCGCGTTCAGACCGGCCGCACGCCGCAGGCAAAGGACAATGCCTCGAGTTGGTGGCGCGCCATGCGGCGCAAGCCGCGCACCATGGCACCCTCGAATGGCTCCAGCAGGGCCATCACGCCCAGGAAGTTCATCCGGTTGATGTGCTGGATGGTGTCGAAGGCTTCCTCGATGCCATTGGCCCCGGCTTCGCGCATGCGCTTGTAGAAGATTCCCTTGGCCAGGCGCGGATATTGCCGGTGGCCGAGCATCAAGTAGTTCAATGCCAGCGCGTCGCCGTCGCGCTTGAGCGTGGGCATGGCCTCCCCGGAGGTGTAGTCCCGTTCGATGTGCAGGCCTTTACCCCCCACGGCGCCGCTCAGCGCCAGGCTCAACGCCTGTCTCTGGGGATGGCTGAAGCCCCAGTTCAGGAACAGGCCATAGGCGTCGACATCGGAGTAGCGCACGTTTACCTCGCCGGCGAAGGTCCCGCGCACGGACACGCCGCTGCTGGTGTCGTAACCCGCGGCATCGCCATGGTTGATCAGCTCGACCACCGGCATGATGACGTTGCGTTTGCCGTAAAGGATGCTGCGCGAGGAGAAGAAGCGTTCCTCGACGGTATGCGCGTCCGGCTCGGCGAACCACTCTCCGCAGCGGAATTCGACGCGCAGCTGGTGGCGGATTTCGGCCGGTAGTGCCTGGGCCTGCTCGAACAGGGCCTCGATGTCGCCGCGCCCGTTGCCCCAGGAGAAGGAAGCTTCGTATTCCTCGACGAACCGCCGCTCCGCCGCGCCCAGCGACGAGCCTTGCGCGACGCGGAATGCACCGCCCTCGATGCGCAGATCGCTCACGTCCATCAGCAGGTTCTCGGGTACCGCGACCGCGACCGGCTTGGCCGGATCGACCGGAAAGATGCCGCGCCCGAAAGCCCCTTCGCCGAGACGGATGTTTTCCGCCGTGCCGCCCAAGGCGCGGAATTCCGCCAGCATCTGCTGAAATCGGTCGTCCATCATCGCCCCATCGTAGCGAGCGGGCAATGCGGCGGCCAGCGGCGCCCGTCACTCCCGGTCATCGGGATCCCGCGTCTTGCTCCTGTTCGGCAAGGCCCGCTTCCAGCTGCCGATGTCGTTCGGCGCCTGGGCTGCGCACCACACCGTGTGCAGCATGTCGACGAGCATTTTCGTATAGGGCTCGCTGCCGGGCCGCCAGATCTCGGGCGGATCGAAGGGCTTCAGTTCGGGGAACAGCGGCTCGCTGTCGCTGTAAAACGCGCGGACGAGCGCCCGGTTGGAATCGGCAAACGAATCCAGCAATTCCCTGCACGCCTCGTAGTCGAGAAGGTCGGCGCTGCGCGCATACGCGTCGTTGCGCAGGATCACCGCGTGAAAGAACTTGTCCTTGTCGACCCCGGTCTTGAGATGGTTGAAGGCCCGGAAGAGCTCGAGCAGCTCGCGGCGCGGCGAGGGATTGTTACGGCCCATCCGTCGTTTGGGGAAAACCTGCTTGATGTCTATCCCCAGCACGCCCAGGAAATCTTCGACCACGTCGATGGTGCGTCCGCTGCGCTCATACGGCCGGATCACGATTGCGTCCTTGCCGAACACCGAAGCCCATTTGGACACCACCGAGAGATAGTTTCCCCGGAAGTGAAATTCCTCGCGCCATTCGTCGAAAGCCATCTCGCGTCCGCCGGCGACCGTCTGCTTGTAGAGCGACTGAAGATATTTGTCCTGGCGGCGCAGATAGAGGACGACGCGGTCAACCGGAGTGTCCCCGAGCTGTTCGCGCACCGCCGCCGGATCGGTGAACCATAGGCCTTCCGATGAGATCAGCTTGACCGGCGTCGTGTCGGATTTGAGTTCGCGGCGAAGCGGCTCCCAGACATCGGGCTTGTATCCGCGGCGGCCGCGAATGCCCCAGCCCAGCGGATGATGCGCTTTCCGGCCCTCGCGGCCGGCCTGCACATAGCGGATGCCGAGCCCGCAGAGCCTTTGCGACTGACTCGCCAGAAAAGCCTGGAGGGCCGAGGTTCCGGTCTTGTGCGTTCCGATGTGAAGGATGAGCAATCTGCCCTCAATGTCCCTGCCAGGCCGGTGCCGCTTCTAGCAAGCGGGCCCCGTGGGGGCAATCAATCGCGGATGACAAAGCGCGGTGCACCCCTCACAATGGCGCCGACAAAGCGGAGATCGGGCAATGCGCAGCGCGGTGGTGGGACTGGTCATGGCCTTGGGGCTTTGCGGCTGTTCGGACGTGGACAGTTTCTTCGGCCCGGACAGCAGCGACGGACCGCAAGTTGCCGCGCCCGCCGCAGACACGGGTGCGGGCGCCGCCGCTTCGGAGCAGAGCGCCGCGGCCGCCGCGCCGGTGGCGCCTGCGCCGCTCAGTAAGGAGCATTGCACCAAGCTGGCGCGGCAGCGCGCCGAGGATGCGGCGTACGAAGGCGAGGACGAAGAGACCCAGGAATCCGTCTACAACCGCACGCTTTCGGAGTGCACCGCCTGGGACCAGCGGCACGCGCTGTAGAAGGCTACGATTTCTCGGCATCCCCCGCGACGCGCAGCTTGAGGATCTTGTCCGGGGCGCCGGAGATGGCGCCGTTGTTGCGGTCGCCGCCCTTCTTGATGGCGTCGATATGCTCCATGCCTTCGATCACCTGGCCCCAGACCGAGTATTGCCGGTCGAGCCAGGGCGCGTCGTCGAAGCAGATGAAGAACTGGCTGTTGGCGCTGTGCGGGTCGGAGGTGCGCGCGGCGGAGACCGTGCCGCGCTTGTGCTTCTCGCCCGAGAACTCGCTCTTCAGGTCGGGCAGATCGGAGCCGCCGGAGCCGGTCCCGGTGGGATCTCCGGTCTGCGCCATGAAGCCCGGGATGACGCGGTGGAAGACGACGCCGTCATAGAAGCCCTGCCGCGCCAATTCCTTCACGCGCGCGACATGGCCGGGCGCCAGATCGGGCCGGAGCGCGATGACGACCGGCCCGCTCTTCAGCTCCATGATGAGGGTGTTCTCGGGGTCGTGCGCCATCAGCTCCTTGCTCCCAATTCCTTGCAACGTTTGACCAGGCGTTCGGCGACATAGGGCGAGGTGAATTGCGAGATGTCGCCGCCGAACATGGCGATCTCTTTCACCAGCCTGGAGGAAATCGCCTGATTGCGCGGATCGGCCATCAGGAAGACGGTCTCGATCTCCTTGTCCATGCGCTGGTTCATCGCCGCCATCTGGAACTCGTACTCGAAATCCGACACCGCGCGCAGGCCGCGGATGACGACGCTCGCTCCGACCGCGTGGGCGAATTTCACCTGCAGCATGTCGAAGGTCTTGACGTCGACGGTGGCGCGCTCGCCGGCGATGCTGGTCGCCTCGCGGCGCATCATCTCGACGCGCTCGTCGAGCGAGAAGACCTGGGCCTTGGACGAGTTCGTCGACACGATGCCGATCACCAGATGGTCGACGATCTTCACCGCGCGCTTGACGATGTCGAGATGGCCGAGCGTTACCGGATCGAAGGTGCCGGGATAGAGCCCGATGCGTTTTCTGGCCACGTCAGGTCCCTTCCCCCGAATCGTCCTCGATACGCTCCACCGATACGACACGCTCGCCCTCGTCGACGCGGAACACGGTGACGCCCTGGGCGGCGCGCCCCTGGATCGAGATGTCGCCGACCGGCACGCGAATGGTCTGGCCCTGATCGCTGATCAGCATCAGGTGATCGGATTCCTCCACCGGGAAGGCCGCGATGATGGCGTGGTTCTTGCGGCCCATGCCCATGGCGACGATGCCCGAGCCGCCGCGGCCGGTGACGCGATACTCATAGGACGACGTGCGCTTGCCGAAGCCGCTCTCGGAGACCGCGAGCACGAACTGCTCCTTCGCGCCGAGTTCGGCGTAGCGCGCCGGCGACAGCGTCGCTTCCTCGACGCTCTCTTCGTCCTCGGCCTCGTCGACGATCTCATCCTCGCCCGTCGCGGCACGGCGCGCGGCGTTGGCCTGCTTGAGGTAGGCGCGGCCTTCGGCGGTGTCGGCGTCGGAATGATGCAGCAGCGTCAGGCTGACGATCTCGTCGCCTTCCGCCAGCTTGATGCCGCGCACGCCGGTGGAGTCGCGGCCCTTGAAGACGCGCACGTCGGTGAGCGCGAAGCGGATGCATTTGCCGAGCCGGGTGGTGAGCAGCACGTCGTCCTGGTCGGTGCAGGTCTGCACGCCGACGATGGCGTCGCCGGCTTCCAGCTTCATCGCGATCTTGCCGTTGCGGTTGATGCTGGCGAAATCCGAAAGCTCGTTGCGGCGCACCTGGCCCGATTTGGTGGCGAAGACGACGTTCAGCTTCTCCCACTGCGTCTCATCCTCGGGCAGCGGCAGAATGGTGGCGATGCGCTCGCCCTCGGACAGCGGCAACAGGTTCACCATCGCCTTGCCCTTGCCCTGGATGCGGGCCTCGGGCAGGCGCCAGACCTTCAGCTTGTAGGCCATGCCGCTGGAGGAGAAGAACACCAGCGGCGCATGCGTCGAGGCGACGAAAAGATTGGTGACGTAATCCTCTTCGCGCGTCGCCATGCCGGCGCGGCCTTTGCCGCCGCGGCCCTGCACGCGGTATTCGGCCAAGGGCGTGCGCTTGATGTAGCCGGCATGGGTGACGGTGACGGCGACGTCCTCGCGCTCGATCAACGCCTCGTCCTCGATCTCGACCTCGGCATCGACCAGTTCGGTGAGGCGCGGCGTGGCGAACTCGTCGCGGATCTTGCCCAGCTCCTCGCGGATGATCTGCAGCACGCGCGGACGCGAGCGCAGGATGTCCAGGTAATTGCCGATCGATTCGCCGAGCTTCGCGGCCTCGTCGGCGATCTCGTCGCGGCCGAGCCCCGTGAGCCGCTGCAGCCGCAGATCGAGGATCGCCTTGGCCTGCTCCTCCGACATGCGGATCGTGCCCTCCGCCGAGAGCACGTGCCGCGGGTCGGCGATCAGCGCGATCAGGGGGCCCACGTCCTTGGCCGGCCAGTCGCGCGCCATCAAGCCCTCGCGCGCGGCGGCCGCGTCCGGCGATGAACGGATGAGGCGGATGACCTCGTCGATATTGGCGACCGCGATGGCGAGGCCCACCAGCACATGGCCACGGTCGCGCGCCTTGGCCAGGTTGAAGCGGGTGCGCCGCGTCACGACCTCTTCGCGGAAATGCACGAAGGCGGCGATCAGGTCCTTGAGATTGAGGAGCTGCGGCTTGCCGTCGTTGAGCGCCAGCATGTTGACGCCGAACGTCGTCTGCAGCTCGGAATAGCGATAGAGCTGGTTGAGCACGACGTCGGACGACGCGTCGCGCTTGAGCTCGATCACCACCCGCATGCCGTGGCGGTTGGTTTCGTCGTGGATCTCGCTGATGCCCTCGATGCGCTTGTCGCGCACCATCTCACCGATCTTCTCCTGCAGCCGCGCCTTGTTCACCTGATAGGGCAGCTGGGTGACAATGATGGCCTCGCGGTCCTTGCGGATCTCCTCGATGTGGCAGCGCGCGCGCATCAGGATCGAGCCCCGGCCGCGGGCCAGCGCCCCGCGCGCCGCCTGCTTTCCGATGATCATCGCCGCGGTCGGAAAATCCGGCCCCGGCACGATCTCGGTCAGGGCTTCCATCGAGATCGAAGGATCGTCGATATAGGCGAGGCAGGCGTCGATCACCTCGCCCAGATTGTGCGGCGGGACGTTGGTCGCCATGCCGACCGCGATGCCGCTGGCGCCATTGACCAGAAGGTTGGGATAGCGGGCCGGGAGGACGATCGGCTCGCGCTCCGAGCCGTCATAGTTCGGCTGGAACTCGACGGTGTTCTGCTCGATGTCCTCGGTGAGCTCATGCGCGATCTTGGCGCGGCGCACTTCGGTGTAGCGCATCGCCGCCGGATCGTCCCCGTCGACCGAGCCGAAATTGCCCTGGCCGTCGATCAGGGGCACGCGCAGCGAGAAATCCTGCGCCATGCGGACCAGCGCGTCGTAGATCGCGCTGTCGCCGTGCGGGTGATACTTGCCCATCACGTCGCCGACGATGAGCGCCGATTTGCGGTACGGCTTGTTCCAGTCGCGCCCGTTCTCGTGCATCGAATAGAGGATGCGACGGTGCACCGGCTTGAGCCCGTCGCGCGCATCGGGAAGCGCGCGGGAGACGATCACGCTCATCGCGTAATCGAGATAGGAGCGCTTGAGCTCGTCCTCGATGGCGATGCCGGTGACGTTGCCGCCGAAGGGCGGAGCGGCGGGGGTGTTCTCGTCGCTCAATTGCGGGGTCCGGCGCGGCGGGATTCAGGGGCCAAAATCATGGAGAGTTGGTAGCATTTCGAGTGCCAAATCACCACAAAAACGACCGTCACGGCCGCGCTCGACCAGCGCGCCTCATCTGACTTCGTTTCTCGCGGGCGCTTGCCGCTGGATGGCCGGGTCGAGCCCGGCCATGACGACCTTCGGTCGTCAGAACGGAATCTCGTCGTCGAGTTCGCTGCGGTCGAAGCTGGCCGGGGCGTCGCCCGCGCCGCCGAACGAGCCGCGGCTCTGGCCGCCGCCTTCGCCCTTCGAATCGAGCATGGTCAGCTCGCCGCGGAAATTCTGCAGCACCACCTCCGTCGAGTACTTCTCCTGGCCGTCCTTGTCGGTCCATTTGCGGGTCTGCAGGCTGCCCTCGACATAGACCTTGGCGCCCTTGCGCAGGTATTTCTCGGCGATCTCGGCGAGGTTCTTGTTGAAGATCACCACGCGGTGCCATTCGGTCTTCTCCTTGCGCTCGCCCGAGGCCTTGTCGCGCCAGCTTTCGGAGGTCGCGAGCGACAGGTTCACCACCGGGTCGCCGCTCTGCATGCGGCGAACTTCCGGGTCCTTGCCCAGATTGCCCACCAGGATCACCTTGTTGACGCTTCCCGCCATCGCCGCCGCCTTCCGTGCTCGTCCTTGCGCCGCAGTCTTAAGCCGCTGCCGTGCGGCCCGCTATTGCCGACTCTATCCGTTCTCTTTATGTTCCAGACGAATTCGAGTCAATCCCCAGCTTCTTGAGGCCTCATGGCGGGCTGCTGCCAAATTTCGAGCGCCTTGCGAAATAGGCTCCTGATGCCCATCTCTGAAGGACCGCGGGCGCGCCAGGCCGCGTTCGCGGATATCAACCCGAATATGACGCCCCTGCGGTTGCCGCCCCCTTCCCGGCTGGCCACACTGTGCGTTTCGATCTGACGGAAGACCATGCTCAAGAACATCTCCATCCGCGGCGCGCGCGAACACAATCTGAAGAACATCGACGTGGAGATTCCGCGCGATACCCTGACCGTGCTCACCGGCTTGTCGGGGTCGGGCAAGTCCTCGCTCGCCTTCGACACCATCTATGCCGAGGGCCAGCGCCGCTATGTGGAGTCGCTGTCGGCCTATGCGCGCCAGTTTCTCGAGCTGATGCAGAAGCCCGACGTCGATCATATCGAGGGCCTGTCGCCGGCGATCTCCATCGAGCAGAAGACCACCTCGCGCAATCCGCGCTCGACGGTGGGCACGGTCACCGAGATCTACGACTATCTGCGCCTGCTGTTCGCGCGCGTCGGCGTGCCCTATTCGCCCGCCACGGGACTCCCCATCGAGAGCCAGACCGTCAGCCAGATGGCGGACCGCATCCTGGCGCTGCCCGAAGGCACGCGGCTGTTCCTGCTGGCCCCGATCGTGCGCGGGCGCAAAGGCGAGTACCGCAAGGAGCTGGCCGAGCTGCAGAAGAAGGGTTTTCAGCGCGCCAAGGTCGACGGCAAGTTCTACGACATCGGCGAGACGCCCACGCTCGACAAGAAGCTCAAGCACGACATTGAGATCGTCGTCGACCGCATCGTGGTCAAAGCCGACATCGGCAACCGCCTGCCGGATTCCATCGAGACCGCGCTCAATCTCGCCGACGGATTGCTGATCGTCGAATTCGCCGACGAAAAGGACAAGGACGGCAAGCCGCGGCAGATGATGCTGTCGTCGAAATTCGCCTGCCCGGTGTCGGGCTTCACCATCCCGGAGATCGAGCCGCGCCTGTTCTCGTTCAACAACCCGCACGGCGCCTGCCCCACCTGTGACGGGCTCGGCACCCAGCTCTATTTCGATCCGATGCTGATCGTGCCAGACGAGCATCTCACTTTGCGCAATGGCGCGATCGCGCCTTGGTCGAAGTCCTCCTCTCCTTATTATCTCCAGACGCTCGAGGCGCTCGCCAAGCACTACAAGTTCTCGCTCAACGAAGCCTGGGAAGACCTGCCGAAGAAGGCGCGGGAGATCATCCTGCACGGCTCGGGCGAGGACGAGATCAAGTTCGTCTATGACGACGGCCTGCGCCGCTACGAGACGAAAAAGCCGTTCGAAGGCGTCATCCCCAACATGCAGCGCCGCTTCAAGGAGACGGACTCGTCGTGGGTGCGCGAGGAGATGGAGCGCTTCCAGGACACCTCGCCTTGCGAGGCCTGCAAGGGCTATCGCCTCAAACCCGAGGCGCTGGCGGTCAAGATCGGCGGCGTCCATATCGGGCAGGTCTGCGAACACTCGATCCGGCTGGCCGACACCTGGTTCCGCGACATCGACAAGAAGCTCAACAGGCAGCAGAACGAGATCGCTGCGCGCATCCTGAAGGAAATCCGCGCGCGGCTGAAATTCCTCGTCAATGTCGGGCTCGACTATCTCACCTTGAGCCGCAACTCCGGCACCTTGTCGGGCGGCGAGAGCCAGCGCATCCGGCTCGCCTCGCAGATCGGCTCGGGCTTGACCGGCGTTCTCTACGTGCTCGACGAGCCGAGCATCGGCCTGCACCAGCGCGACAACGCCAAGCTGCTCGAGTCGCTCAAAGGCCTGCGCGACATGGGCAATACGGTGCTTGTCGTGGAGCATGACGAGGATGCGATCCGCCAGGCCGACCACGTCGTCGACATGGGCCCGGGCGCCGGCATCCATGGCGGCCACATCATCGCCGAGGGCACGCCCGAGGACATCATGCGCAGCCCCAAGAGCCTGACCGGCAAATACCTTGTCGGGCTGGAGCAGATCGCGATCCCGGCGCGGCGGCGCAAGGCCAATCACGACCGCTGGCTGACGGTGAGCGGCGCGCGCGGCAATAATCTCAAGAACGTCGCGGCGAAGATTCCGCTCGGCACCTTCACCTGCATCACGGGCGTCTCCGGCGGCGGCAAGTCGACGCTCGTCATCGAGACGCTCTACAAGGCCGCGGCGCGCAAGCTGAACGGCGCGCGCGAGCACCCCGCGCCGTTCGACAAGATCGAGGGCCTGGAATTCCTCGACAAGGTCATCGACATCGACCAGTCGCCGATCGGGCGCACGCCGCGCTCCAATCCTGCCACCTATACCGGCGCCTTCACGCCGATTCGCGACTGGTATGCGGAGTTGCCGGAGTCCAAGGCGCGCGGCTATGCGCCGGGACGCTTCTCGTTCAACGTCAAGGGCGGGCGCTGCGAGGCCTGCCAGGGCGACGGCGTCATCCAGATCGAGATGCACTTTCTGCCCGACGTCTATGTCCAATGCGACGTCTGCAAGGGCAAGCGCTACAACCGCGAAACGCTCGAGGTGAAGTTCCGCGACCATTCCATCGCCGACGTGCTCGACATGACGGTGGAAGCCGGCGCCGAATTGTTCAAGGCGGTGCCGTCGATCGCCGAGAAGCTGGAGACCTTGAAGCGCGTCGGCCTGGGCTACATCTCCATCGGCCAGCAGGCGACGACGCTCTCCGGCGGCGAAGCGCAGCGCGTCAAGCTGTCGAAGGAACTGTCGCGCCGCGCCACCGGCCGCACGCTCTACTTCCTCGACGAGCCGACGACGGGGCTGCACTTCCACGACGTCAAGAAGCTGCTCGAGGTCCTCCACGAGCTGGTCGCCACCGGCAACACCGTGGTGGTGATCGAGCACAATCTCGAAGTCATCAAGACCGCCGACTGGATCGTCGACCTCGGCCCCGAAGGCGGCGACGGCGGCGGCGAGATCGTCGCCCAAGGCACGCCGGAAGATGTGGCGAAGGTCGCGCGGTCTTATACAGGGCAGTATCTCAAGACGCTGCTCAAGGACCGCGCGGCGGAAAAGCCCTCTGCTCCGTCACGCAAACTGCGGGCGGCGGAGTGACCGCAGCGATGATATTCGCCAACTATTGTGCCAGCAGCGCCTTCACACGCGCCGCATCCTCGGTGCTCAGAATCGAAGTGCGTGTCGGCGCGACATACGCTGTTGCCGGACCGTGCGTCAACCTCGCGGTTGGGGTGGTCGAAACGCGATCCTGGCGCAGAAGAAACGTTCCTGATTGTCCGACCGCGAATTTCGGATAACTGGCCCACGCCACGTCCGGCGAAGCGGGGAAATGGACCGCCACTTCGGACGCACCCTTCGCGCCCTTCAAATTCTGCTGCACCTCTATGACGGCTTCTTGCCAGTCCGGATTGTGCTCGCTCACGAATTGATGCTGGGGCGTCAGTGCGGGCACGCTCGGCGCCTGAATTCGCGACACACGACCGACCACGACGATATCCGCCGACGCGATCGAGGCATGCAATTCCTGATCGGACAGCGCCTGGCTTTGTCCTGCCGGCGCGGCCTCGTCAGCGGAGCGAGCCGCCGGCGTCACGGTCGCCAGCAGCAATGCGGCTGCCGATCCCGTGCATAGCCTCTTCATCGTTTCGTACCTGCTCATGATCCTGACCTCCAGACCGGTTGTCGGCCGCTAGTTCATTGCTGGAACCCTGAAGAAGAACGGATCGATGGAAATGGCTGTCGTGCCGCCGCCATTGCGCAACGTCTGCGACCCGAAATCGACCTGCCTCTGGTAGCTGATATTGTGCGGAAAGTTGGCGAGATTGGGCGTATTGTTGGCCGAAAATACGCCGCGGAACTCCTGACCAACCGCCAGGAGATAATCGTAGTCGCCGAGATAAGGCTGGAACGTGGGCGCCGGAGCCGTCGCCGGCACGGTGGCCAGGACGGTATTCTGCACCGAGCTGAAGGCAGTCTTCGTCTGGGTCAGTGTCGTCACCCATCGTGCGCTCGCACCGCTGCCAGTCACCTGCTGGTAGAGCGCCGCGACAGTGCCGGTGCTGTTGATGGCAAGGGCGATATTCGTCGCATTCGTCACCGTGAGCACGTCGCCGGACCAGTTCGCGCCGCTGTTGGTCGAGTGCCGCACATGAACCGTGTAGATGTCGCCGTTGCCAACGCGATCGCACCATCCGACATAGACGTTGGCGGAATTGCCCGGATCCACGGCCAGCGAAAGCGTCGAGCCGATGCGCTGGTTGCCCAAGGCCGGGCCGTTGATCCAGGGGATCGAGACGCCGGTCGCGACCCGCATGCCCGCAACACCATCGCCGCCATCGACAAGGGCCGTGAACGGCGAGGCGGACGTCGCCCAGGAATCGTCTCTTACGACCACGACGTCGATTGTTGCCGCAGTACCATTCCAGGCGGTGCAATGAAGGAATGCGGCGTAGACCTTCCCGTTCGGTGCGGAGGCGGGACGGATAGAAGGCCAATCCTGTCCGCAGGGCGCCGAGCGCTTTTCGATGCGCGCCGATGTCCATGTCGCGCCACCATTGGCCGAAACGTCCACGGTGGCCGTCGCCGGCGACGCGTTGAAATCATTGATCCCTATGAAGAGGTGGTCGACGCTGCTGACGCGCCGGCCCGAGACGAAAGGCTGGTCCACATTGCTGCGAGAGCTCTGTGTGGTCATAACTGCCGCATTGCTGAAGTCCGAAGTGGTCAGCTCCTTCAGAGGAATGCCGGGAAGGGCCAGAATGCCGGAATAGAGCCTTCGATCCGGAGAGCCGTCTGGATCACCCTCGGTGATGTCGGCCGTACCGGTCGTCGTGTCGCAACTTGGCAGGATGTTGTTGAGGGACCAGGTGAAACCACCATCCAAGGAGACATAGAGCGGTGCGGTGCCGCCGCATGCGGTCGCAGGCGTAAAGGCGCTGGCGGCCATGAATTTCGGATTGGTCGAATCGACCGCGAGGAACGGCTCGCTGTCCTGATTTGTCTCGCCGCTGGAGCCGGCTGGGACCATATCCACCACGGTGACGGATTTCGAAAACGCCACCGGCAGGGTGGCCCAGCCCGTCGGCCCGCTGAGAGCGATATCGGCGATACCATCGCCGCTGAAATCCCCGACCAATGGCTGGGCATTTGCAGTGGCGGCCCAGCTTGCGAAATTGGCGATCGGTTGGTTGGCCACGGAGAAGTTGCCGTCGCCATTGGAGAATGCCACCGGTAAGGATGCCCAGCCGCTGGGACCGGTCAGCGCGACGTCGGCCTTGCCGTCGCCGTTGAAGTCGCCGACCAGCGCATGAGCATTGGTCGTCGCCGCCCAGCTTGCGAAGCTCGCGATCGGCTGGTTGGTCACGTTGAAGCTGCCGTTGCCGTTGGAAAACGCCACCGGCAAGGTCGCCCAGCCGTTGGGACCGGTCAGCGCGACGTCGGCCCTACCGTCGCCGTTGAAGTCGCCGACCAGCGCCTTGGCGTTGGTGGTCGCCGCCCAACTCGCGAAATTGCTGATCGCCACATTGGTGACGTTGAAACTCCCGTTGCCGTTGGAGAACGCCACGGGAAGCGAGGCCCAGCCATTGGGGCCGGTCAGTGCGATATCGGCCTTCCCGTCGCCGTTGAAATCGCCGACCAGCGGCTTGGCATTGGCGGTCGCGGCCCAGGTGGCGAAGTTGCTGATCGGCATATTGGTGACGTTGAAACTTCCGTTGCCGTTGGAAAGCGCCACGGGCAAGGTCGCCCAGCCATTGGGACCGGTCAGCGCGATATCGGCCTTCCCGTCTCCATTGAAATCACCGACGAGCGCCTTGGCATTGGCGGTCGCTGCCCAACCAGCGAAACCGCTGATCGGCACGTTGGTCACGTTGAAGGTGCCGTTGCCGTTGGAGAATGCCACAGGCACGGACGCCCAGCCCGACGGGCCAACGAGCGCAATGTCCGCCTTGCCGTCGCCGTTGAAGTCGCCGACCAGCGGCTTGGCATTGGCGGTGGCTGCCCAGGTGGCGAAATTGCTGATCGGAAGATTGGTGACGTTGAATGTGCCGTCCCCATTGGAAAACGCCACGGGCAAGGTCGCCCAGCCATTGGGACCGGTCAGTGCGACGTCCATCTTGCCGTCGCCGTTGAAATCGCCGGTCAGAATTTTGACATTGGGAGTGGTGGCCCAGGTGGCAAACGCGCCCACCGGAGAATTGGTGACTGCGAACTCACCGCTGGCCAGCGCCCTGGGCGATACGAGCCCGACAATAGCCAAAATAGCCATTACGATCTTCGGGTGATGCCCCATCCCAGCCTCCCAGAAATGCCGGATTGGTCGCCGAGTATTCGCGACCTTTAGACGAATTAATACATACTAAACTTTAAGTCAACAAATGATAACGACCTGCGGCTCGCCGTGTGGGCCGGAAACTGCAGAGGTCAGTATTGCTCCCCCGCGGGTCGGGCCGACAGTTGCTTATAGGCAAACGCCGCCGCACCCATCAGCAGTCCGATGCTGAACGGCGCGAGGATCAGGTTGATGCCGATGAGTTCGGCGACATGCTTGTCCATGATCGCCGTGATGCGATCGGAAAGCACTTCCGGCGTCATGTGTGCCGCCAGCGGCATCAGCTTCGCGAGCTCTGGTCCGATCAGCCAGGCGAGCGCCCCGAGCAAGATCGCGGCCGCCGGCAACGTCACCACGAAGATCACGCTCAGGATGCGCCAGAAATTGCCCGCGGTCAGCTGCCAGCCGCGCTCGAAGCCGATGCGGTTCTCCACTGTCGCGACGGGCACCAGCAGGAAGCCCAGCCGCGTCAGCAGCACGAGCATGAGGCAGGCGCCGCCGAGCAGCACCAGCGCCGCGATGCCGCCGCCTGCCGCTCCGCCTCCCGCGATCGCAAGCGCGCCGGCGAGCGAGGTGCCCAGCCCGATCGCGCCGAGGAACAGCGACAGCAGGACGACGCCGGCGAACACGCGGAGCTCCGCGCTTCCGATCGAGAAGTAGAACACCGCAGGGCCCGTGCGCTGGCCGAGCGCCTGGCGCATCACCGCGACATAGACGCAGGCCGTCAGCAGCAGCGCCGCGAAGCCGAAGAAAAGCCCGCGCAGCGCCGCCTGCCCCGCCGCCGCCGCGTTCTGATCCGCCGAAACCCGATTGTCGCCCAGCAGATAGGGGAGGAAATTCAGCACCGCGATCGCGAGCATCGGCGCCCAGATCAGGCCGATGATCGTTCCCAGCTGGCTCAAGGTGAAGCCGTAAGCAAAGCGGATCGCCTGACCGGCCGAAAGTTTCGCCACTAACCCTCCGACGCCCCCTTGTACGCGCTTGCCATGGCGCCGGCGCCCAATCCCAGCTGCAAGGTCAGATAGACGATCTGGAACACCGCCATCGCGATCAATAGCACGCCATAGTGGCTGGTGGCGACATGCATCGCGTCCATCAACGAGGACGACCCCATCATCGCCTTGAACATCTCGGCGCGCTGCATGCCGAACAAGGCCGACGACAGGATGCTGGCAACGATCGCGACGGGAAGCCAGATCGCCAGCGCCAGCGCAAAGATGCGCCAGAAATTGCCGCCGCCCAGGCTCCAGGCGCGGCCGATGGCGATCCGCTCCTCGGCCACCACGGCCGGCGGCAGCAGGAAGAACAGCCGCACCACGAAATAGATCATCCACAGAGCCCCGATTGCGCCGAGCACAATGGCGGCCGCAATCGCCGCCTGCGGCGCGAAGTGCTGCACCGCCCAGAAGAGCGCTCCGCCCGCGACCCCGGTGACGATTGCCACCACGGCCGTCAGGATGCAGGCCAGGATGACGGCGCCGATCAGCCGCCACACCGGCGCGCCGAGCGAGAAGAAGAAGAAATTCGGGCCCTGCCGCTTGCCCAGCGCGGTCTCGAGAACGCCCACCAGGATCATCGAGCGCGTCACGACGGCTGCGAGCCCGACCAGGCCGAAGAAGCGGCCCGCATTGAGGAAGAGATGCAGAAGCCGCTGCTGCTCTTCGGGCGGCAGGTTGTAGGCGAATTTCGGCGCGGTGCTCGTCATCAGCCCTTGCAGGCCCTGCACTTCCGGCCACAGCACCAGCGCGACGGCGCAGATCAGCGCGACGAAGACGACGGTCGGAAACCAGGCGATGCCCAGAACCGACAGGAAGCGGAAGAACGCGAAGGAATACGAAGACTCAACGGCCTTTTCGAGCCTGAACTTTGCCATGACACCCCTCCCCAGGAGGCCACCATCCTAGGGCAAAGCCGACCTCGCGTCATCCTGCCCGCTGGGGGAGGATTGCGAAGCTGCCGTGACAGGCGGATGGCCGAAAGCTAGGGTTCGCCGCCAAAACAACGAGGCGCGCAATGGCCATTGCCGATTATGCACAGTATGACGGGCTGGGGCTCGCGGAGCTCGTGGCCAACAGGGACGTCACGCCCGCAGAGCTGCTGGACGAAGCCATTGCGCGCGCCGAAGCGTTCAATCCGAAGCTCAATGCCATCATCTACAAGGATTACGAGCGCGCCCGCGACCTCGCGCGCACCATAGCGCCGGCGGGTGCATTCGGCGGCGTGCCCTTCCTGCTCAAGGACATCTTCGCCTTCGCGCAAGGCATTCCCACGCGCCAGGCATCGCGCTTCATGCCGGCGTTGCCCTGGCCGAGCGACTCCATCTTGACCGCGCGATTCAAGCAGAGCGGCCTCGTCATCTTCGGCAAGACCAATGTGCCGGAATTCGGACTCGTGCCGACGACCGAGTCGCGGCTGTACGGCGCGGCCCACAATCCCTGGAATCTGCAGCGCTCGACCGGCGGCTCGTCGGGCGGATCGGCGGCGGCGGTCGCGGCCGGCATCGTGCCCCTTGCGCACGCCAATGACGGCGGAGGCTCGATCCGCATTCCGGCGTCGTGCTGCGGCCTTGTCGGCCTCAAGCCGACGCGCGGCCGCACCTCTTATGGTCCCGAGTTCGGCGAGGTGATCGACGGTCTCGGCGTCGATCTGGTGGTCTCGCGCAGCGTGCGCGACACCGCCGCGGCGCTTGATGCGGTGCAGGGCTACGTGCCGGGCGATCCCTATTGCGCACCGCCGGCGCCGCCGTCCTATCTCGCCGCGATGCGCGAGGCGCCGAAGAAATTGCGCATTGCGTTCGCCACGCAGAAGCTCGACGGCCGGCCGCTGCATCCCGACTGTGTCGATGCGGTCCGGCGGGCCGCCAAGATCTGCGCCGACCTCGGCCATGATGTCGAAGAAACCTCGCCGGCGCTCGACCAGGCGGCGCTGATCCCGAGCTTCATGGCGCTGTGGAGCGCCAATCTCGCCGCCGGCATCGACACCGTCGCGGGTCTCACCGGCCAGACCCCGAGCGAGGATCTGTTCGAAGGGCTGACGTGGGGCCTTTATCAGTCCGGCAAGCAGGTGAGCGCCACCCAGTACCTGATCGCCAAGCACGCGATGAACACCGCCTCGCGCGAGACCGCGCGGTTCCACGAGACCTACGACATGTGGCTGTGCGCGACCTTGGGCGCGCCGCCGGTGAAGCTCGGCAGTTTCGACATGGAAGAACGTGATCCGCAGAAATCCTTCGCTCCGCTGATCGATTATGTGCCCTTCACCGCGATGCAGAACGTGACCGGGCAGCCCGCGATCAACCTGCCGCTCCATTGGAACGGCGAAGGCCTTCCCATCGGCGTGCAGTTCGTCGGCCGCTTCGGCGACGAGCTCGGCCTGCTGCGCCTCGCAGCCCAGATCGAACAGTTCGCGCCCTGGGCCAAGCGCTATGCCTCGATAAGGATCTGATCATGGCCTTCGCGGAATATGACGATTATGACGGCTTGGGGCTTGCGCATCTGGTCCGGCGCAAGCAGGTCTCGCCGCTGGAATTGCTGGAGGAAGCGGTCGCGCGCGTCGAGCGGCACAATCCCACGCTCAATGCGGTCGTCTACAAGGCCTATGACGAGGCGCGCGCGAGCGCCAAGAGCAAGCTTCCCGACGGGCCGTTCAAAGGCGTGCCGTTCCTGATCAAGGACATTGGCATGGCGGTCAAAGGCTGGCCGATGACGGCGGGCTCGGCTTATCTGAAAAACTATGTCTCTGCCGACGATGCCGAGCTCACGCGGCGCTATCGCGCGGCCGGATGCGTCCTGATGGGCAAGACCAACACGCCGGAGTTCGGCATTCCGGGCACCACCGAGGGAAGGCATCTGGGTATCTGCCGCAATCCTTGGAATCCGAACCATTCCTCCGGCGGTTCCTCGGGCGGCGCGGCGTCGGCGGTGGCGAGCGGCATGGTGGCACTTGCCCATGGCAGCGACGGGCTGGGCTCGATCCGCATTCCGGCCGCGCAGTGCGGGCTGGTGGGGATGAAGCCGACGCAGTGCCGCAATCCCGGCGGACCCGACGACCGCGGCCGCGCGCACGGCTTCGTCGTCGATCACGTCCTGACGCGCACGGTGCGCGACAGCGCGGCGATGCTCGACTGGACGGGATATCCCGAGGACGACGCCCCCTATGCGCCGGTGCCCAAGGCGCGTCCCTATATGGACGAGATCGCGACGGCGCCGGGGCGCTTGCGCATCGGTCTGTATACGGATGTCCCCCGGGGCATCCGGCCGAGCGCCGACGTCCTCGCGGTGTTCGAGGCGACGGCGAAGACGCTCGAGGAGCTTGGCCATGTCCTGATCGTGAAGAAGGACTTGCCCATCGACTGGCGCAAGCTCTATCGCGCGCAGGCCGCGGTTTCCGGCGCGATGTTCGTAGCCAGCGTCGAGGATTGGGCGCAGGTGATCGGCCGCCCGCCCGAGGGCGACGATTTCGAGCCGCTCGCCTGGGCGAGCTACAAGGGCGCGCGCAAGCTGACCGCCGGCATGGTCGGCGAGGGCCTGCAGAATCTGCGGCTGATCTCGCGGCAGATCCTGGCGCTGTGGCGCGAGTTCGACGTGCTGCTCTCGCCGGTGACGCTGACGCCGCCGCCGCCAATCGGCTTCCTCGACCCGGTGAATGTCGAGCCGCGCGAGTTCAACCGCCGCCAGAGCGAGGTCTTCGGCTACACCCCGCCCTACAACATGACCGGCCAACCTTCGCTGTCGCTGCCCATGGGAATGTCGTCCGACGGACTTCCCATCGGCATGATGTTCACCGGCCGCTACGGCGACGAAGCCACGCTCTACCGTCTCGCCGCCCAGCTCGAGGAAGCGCGGCCTTGGCGGGAACGGCACGCGAAAGTGTGGGGGTAGCAACTTGTGTGAAAATGCAATCGCATGATGGTTGGTCGCCAGGTTGCAGCGCATCAAGGAAACCGAGGGTATGTACACGCTCTTGGGCGCAATCATTTCGTGGGCCCAGGCTTGCCTCTTCGCACAGCACCGTCATTGTTTCGACTTTGATGTTTTCGATTGTCTCTCAATCACGTCGAGACCCCTTCGGATCACCTCGTTGACGATTTCGTTCCAGCTTACACCGCGCCGCTCGCGCAACAGTTCCAAGCGCGCCGCCATGTCATCATCCAATGTGAGCGTCAATTTCATGTTTAAAAGATCGTACTCTAGTCCAGCAGACACCGGCAATTTGTAGTTTGAATCGTTCCGGACTATTCAAGCGCCATGACGAACACCATCCACATCGTCGGCGGCGGGCTGGCGGGCAGCGAGGCGGCGTGGCAGGCGGCCGAAGCGGGCGCGCGCGCGATGCTGCACGAGATGCGGCCGGTGCGCGGGACGGACGCGCATCAGAGCGACAGCCTGGCCGAGCTCGTCTGCTCGAATTCCTTCCGCTCCGACGATGCGGCCAGCAATGCAGTCGGTTTGCTGCACGAGGAAATGCGTCGCAGCGGTTCGCTGATCCTGCGCGCGGCCGACGCCCATCGTCTGCCGGCCGGCGGCGCGCTCGCCGTCGACCGTCACGGATTTTCGGCCCACGTCACGCAGGCACTCCAATCCCATCCGCGCATCGCCATCCGCCGCGAAGAGGTCGCGGGCTTGCCGCCGAAAGACTGGGGCTCGACCATTGTCGCCACCGGGCCGCTGACGGCGCCCGGGCTGGCGCAAGCGATCCGTGCACTGACGAACGACGACGGCCTCGCCTTCTTCGACGCCATCGCGCCCATCGTGCACAAGGAGACGATCGATTTCTCGGTCTGCTGGATGCAATCGCGCTACGACAAATCAGGTCCTGGGGGCGACGGCGCAGACTACGTCAACTGCCCGCTCGACGAGCAGCAATACGACGCCTTCATCGCCGCATTGCTGGCGGGCGAGAAAACCGAGTTCAAGGACTGGGAAACCTCGACGCCCTATTTCGAGGGCTGCCTGCCCATCGAGGTGATGGCGGCGCGCGGGCCGCAGACCTTGCGCTTCGGGCCGATGAAGCCTGTCGGCCTGACGGATCCCCGCACAGGGCGACGTCCCCACGCCGTGGTACAGCTGCGCCAGGACAACGCGCTCGGCACCTTGTGGAACATGGTCGGCTTCCAGACCAAGCTCCGCCACGGCGAGCAGACGCGCATCTTCCGCACGATCCCGGGCCTCGAGAATGCGAGCTTCGCGCGGCTGGGCGGCTTGCACCGCAACACCTTCATCAATTCGCCGCGCCTGCTGGATGGGCAGCTCCGCCTGAAAGTGCGGCCGGATGTGCGCTTCGCCGGCCAGATCACCGGCGTCGAAGGCTATGTGGAGAGCGCCGCGATCGGCCTGCTGGCCGGACGCTTCGCGGCCGCGCAGTTGCTGGGCCATGCGATCGTGCCGCCGCCGCCGACTACGGCTTTTGGCGCGCTGCTCGCGCACATCACCGGCAACGCGGATGCGAAGACGTTCCAGCCGATGAACGTGAACTTCGGGCTCTTCCCGGAGCTCAAGGTCGCCAAGGGTCAGGACCGCAAGCAGGCGCTGTCGCGCCGCGCACTCGCCGATCTCGAGGCCTGGCTAGAGTCGTCCGCGCAGGGCCGCGGCGAGCAGCGCCAGCTGGCGGCGGTGTAGCGCGACGGGCTTGGCGGGATCGCGCAGAAAGAGCGGCACCAGCGCCGCCGGCAGGAAGGCGGCCAGCGCCGGTCCGATGTTCCTGCGGCGGCGCGCCAGCTCCCAGTGACGGCGCGCGTCGCGGCGCGCGGCAGTGGGATCGGCGAGCACCAAGCGGCGATGCCCGTGCGCGCGGTTGCGAAGCAGCCCGGCGAGGCCATAGGCGAGACCGGCTTCGCGCGCGAGATCGTCGAGGCTGTCGCCCGCGCCCAGGATGCGCGCCGCCAGCCGCATCACATTGGCGGATGTGCCGTCGAGATAGGTATCGCGCTGCGCCTCGTCCGCGAAGGCGCCGTCCAGAAGGTCGAACTGGCGCGCATCGATCGTCGCATGAAAGAGATCCGTGGGAAGTCCGGTCGCGGCGAACAGCGCCGCCAGCGCCTGCACCGCGTCGTGCGCGCGCGGCTTTCCCGCGTGTGCCAGGTCGACGCTCTCGCGCCACCATTGAAGGCGAATCTCGCCCATCATCGGTTCGCGCACGCTCGTCGCGATACGCGCCAGCTCGAGATTGAAGGCATAGAGCGCGAGAAGCAGCGGCCGTTTCGTTGCCGGCGCGAACAACGCGCTGAGATGGCGGTCGGGATCGGCGCGGCGCACGGCCTGCGCGCAAGCCTCGAACGCCGCCGCGCTCACCTCAAACGAAAAGCCGCCCGTCGCCGGGCGGCTTTCCCTTTCGTGCGTAAGCGCGGATCAATACAGATGCGCCGCCGCCACCATCGCGAACAGCATCGGGATCGAGAGCAGCGTGTTGATGCGCGAGAACATGCCGGCGGTCCTGGCGGCGGAATCCTTGTCGGCCTGCGCCAGGCCCGGATATTTGTCGGCGATGTTCAGTGCCTTCTGCTGGTTCGGCCAGATCACAAACCAGACATTGAACCACATGATCGTGCCCAGCCACATGCCGATGCCGATGTCGATCACCTTGGGATTGGAGAAGCTTCCGCCCGGATCGCTTGCATCGAGCGTGTAGGCGGGCCCGATATAGCCGTTCTGCCACGCCAGGATGAGGCCGAAGAAGAGCGTCGACATCGCGCCCCAGCGGAACCAGAACAGCGCCGCCGGCGTGATGTAGCGCCCCAGCGCCGGCTTCAGCTCGGCCGGAATCTTCGGCATCGTCGGTGTCGAGACGAAGTTGAAATACCACAGCAGCCCGATCCACATCACGCCGCTGCCGATGTGGCACCAGCGCACGAAGAACGGCCAGAACGTCGCCTGGTCGAAGCCCTGCATTTTCCAGTACAGCACGAACAGCAGGGCGGCGAGCACGAAGCCCGCGATCACCGTGTTGCGCAGATTGGCGAGAAAAGCGGCCATGGACGAAAACCCTCCCGGTCGATGAGTCCTTGGGGAGTTTACCCCATTTTTCGCCGATTCCAGCGCTTTTTCAGATCAGCAGGCGCTTCGGCCTATAGGTCGTCAGCCACTGGATCACGATCAGGCGCGTCACCATCACCGCGGTGAAGAACGAGGTGACGATGCCCAGGCCCAGGGTCACCGCGAAGCCGCGCACCGGCCCCGAGCCCAGCTGGAACAGGATCAGCGAGGCGATCAGATGGGTGGCGTTGGCGTCGATGATGGTGGCCATCGCGCGGCGGAAGCCGGCATCGATGGAGGCGATCATGCCCCGGCCGTTCCTCTGCTCCTCGCGGATGCGCTCGTAGATCAGCACATTGGCGTCCACCGCCATGCCCATGGTGAGGACGATGCCCGCGATGCCGGGCAAGGTCAGCGTCGCGCCGAGCGCGGTCAGGATCGCCATCAGCAGCGTCAGGTTGCAGATCAGCGCCACGTCCGCGAAGACGCCGAACAGGCCGTAGCGCCCGACCATGAACAGGATCACCAGGATCAGGCCGGCCAGGGTCGACCAACCGCCGGCGCTGACCGAATCCTTGCCCAATTCGGGGCCAACGGTGTTCTGGTCGATGGGCGTCAGCGGCGCCGGCAAGGCGCCCGCCCGCAGCAGGATCGCCAGATCGTTGGCGCTTTCGGTGGTGAAATTGCCGGTGATGATGCCCGAGCCGCCCAGAATGGCGTCCTGGATCGTCGGATCGGAGATCACCTTCTTGTCGAGCACGATGGCGAAGCGATGCCCGACATTGTCCTTGGTCACGTCGCCGAACTGCTTGGCGCCCAGCGAGTCGAAGCGGAAATTGACGCAAGGCTGGCCGCTGCGCTGGTCGAAATCGGCCTTGGCATCCGTCATGCGGTCGCCGGAGACCAGCACCCGCTTCTGCACCAGATCCCAGCGCTCGGTCTGGGGTCCGTTGCGGTTGCCGACCACCGGCAGCAATTCGTCGCCGATGGGAATGTCGCCCTTGGTCCTCGCCCGCTCGACGTCTCCCGCCTCGTCGACGAGCTGGAAGGTCATCTTCGCGGTGGTCTGCAGGATCTTGATGAGGCGCGTCGGATCGCTGAGACCGGGCACCTGCACCGAGATCCGGTCCTCGCCCTGGCGCTCGATGCTGGGTTCGGTGGTGCCCAGTTCGTCGATGCGCTTGCGCACGACCTCCATCGACTGGTTGACGATGTCGTTGAGCGCCTGGGTCTTGTAGGACTCGCTCATCTGCATCTTGAGCGTATCGCCCGGCAGCTCGCTCAGATCGAACTGCCGCCCGCCGCCGCCCAGCAATCCGGTGCCGATAGTGGGATTGACGCCGTCCATCAGGCTTTTCGCCTGATCCAGATTCTGATGGCCGACGATGTGGAACGAGACCCAGTCGGGACCGAGCTGGCGGTTGTCGAAGGCGACATGCGCCTTGCGCAGCGCGTGGCCGACATCGATGCCGAGCGACTCCACCTTCTCCTTCTCGACTTCGCCGAACTGGACTTCCAGCAGCATCGACGAGCCGCCGCGCAGGTCGAGGCCGAGGCTGACGGTCTGGTTTCCCCAGCGGCCCGGCAGATGCGCGCGCACCGAGGCGGGAAGCACATTGGGCAGCGCCTCGAGGATTCCGGCCAGGATGAGGATCAGGACGAGGATGCGGGACCAGAGCGGGACTTGCAGCATCGGACTCTATTTCGCGCTTTCGACGGGCTGCGACTTGGCGCGGACGTCGCTCAGCGTCGTCTTGAGGACGCGTACCTGGACGTTGTCGGCGATTTCGACCGTCAGCTCGGGATCGTCGTTGGCCGGCGCCTTGACCACCTTGGCGACGATGCCGCCGGCGGTGATCACCGTGTCGCCGCGGCGCACATTGGCGATGGCATCGCGAAGCGCCTTGGCGCGCGCCTGCTGCGGACGCAGCAGCAGGAAATAGGCGACCGCGAACATCGCCAGCAGCGGAACGAACGGACTGGTCAGGAAATCCTGCATCGAAACCTTGGGCGCAATTGCGTATCGGGCGCGGACTATAGCCGCCGCGGCCTGCATTGCAACCGAAGGAAAACGGCCGAAAACCGCGGGCTTGGGCTAGCTCTGCGCGCGCGCCATGCGGGTGTCCATCCCCCTGGGCAGCAGGAGCTTGGGATCGACGGGGCGCTTGTCGCGGCGGATCTCGAAATGAAGCTGCGGGAACGCGACGTCGCCGCTGGCGCCGGAGGTCGCGATCACCTGCCCCGCCGCGACGCGGTCGGCCCGGTTGACCACGATGTTGTCGACATGGGCGTAGGCGGTGATGTAGCCGCCGTCGTGCTCGATCAGCACGAGATTGCCGTAGCCGCGCAACTCGTTGCCGCAATATTTGACGACACCAGCCGCCGCGGCGTGGACCGGGGTTCCCGCGGGTGCGGCGATGTTGATCCCGTCGTTGCGCTCGCCGCTCTGGTCGGGACCGAACTCGGAAACGACGCGGCCCGAAAGCGGCCAGGCGAACCGCACCGGGCCCTCGGCCGTGCGGCTTGGCTCATCGGCCGTATACGGAGCATTCGCGGTGGGCGCCGGCGTGTACCAGGCCGGCATGCGCTTGGGCTTGGGCTTGGCGTTGTCGGCCTGTTGCTCGCGGGGCGCCGCATTGTCGACCGGCGGCAGGGTACCCTGGCGGACCGGCGGCAGGCTCACCGCGCGCGGGCCATAGAAAGTGTTGCCGGCGACGGCTTGGGCGACCGTTTGATGGGGACGACTCTTGTGCTCGCGCACGCCCCAGGAAAGCTCGGTGCGGGGTGTTTCCGCGCAGGCGCCGAGCGCCAGCGCCGCCAGCACCATCAGGCCGATGCGGCGCGCACGCTCAAGGTTTGCTGTCTCGCTCATCGCCTTCCCTGGCCGGCAGTCCCGCAACCATCGGGACGTACATGACGGGTATGAGCTCGGTGCGCTCTGGCCCGTCCTGGCCAAGGATTATTTGCACCAATCGTTGAGAAACACTTTCGACCGGCGGCAAAACGTTCGATTTCGGGACACTACCTACCGGCGCAATCAGCCTTCCGCCCGGCTTTAACTGATCGATAAGGATTAAGGGCACATCGGCCACCGCCGCCGACAGCAGGATGCGGTCGAACGGCGCCTGCTCCGGCCAGCCGTTCAGGCCGTCGGCATGGCGGGTCACGATGTTGTCGAGCTTGAGCTTTTTGAACCGCGCCTCGGCCTGGGCCAGCAGCGGCTTGTGGCGCTCGATGGTGTAGACGCGCCGGCAGAGCCGCGCCAGCACCGCCGCCTGATAGCCCGAGCCGGTGCCGAGCTCGAGCACGCGCATCTGCGGCTCGATCATGAGCGCCTGGCTGACATAGGCCACGATCAGTGGCTGGCTGATGGTCTGGCCGCAGGCGATGGGCAGCGCGGTGTTCTCCCAGGCCGCTTGTTCGAACGGCTTGTCGACGAACAAATCGCGCGGCGTCTTCTCGATGGCGGAGAGCACGCGCTCGCCGATGCCGTATTTGCGCAAAATCATCACCAGCTGGATGGCGCGCGGATCGGCGCTCACGGCGAGAACTCGCGCCTCAGCCGTTCCATCACCGTGCGTTCGGTGAGATTGAGATGCAGCGGCGTCACCGAAATGCGCTTCTCGTAGATGGCACGCAGGTCGGTGCCTTCCTGCGGATTGCTGCGCACGCGCTTGAAGCCGATCCAGAAGTAAGGAAAGCCCCGCGCGTCGATGCGGCGGTCGAGCGCGGCGGTCTGAAGGTCGCGCTTGCCCTGCATGGTGATCTCGACGCCCTTGACGTCCTTGGGTTCGCAGTCGGGGAAGTTCACGTTCATCAGCACGTCGGCCGGCCAGCCGATCTTGACGAGGCGGCGGATCACCGTGGGGCCGTGCGCCGCGCCGCATTCCCAATTGATCTGCGCACGCGCGTCGAAGCCGTAGGATTGCGACAGCGCGATCGAGGGGATGCCGAGCGCGCAACCTTCCATGGCGCCGGCTATGGTGCCGGAATAGGTCACGTCGTCGGCGAGATTGGAGCCGCGATTGACGCCGGAGAGGATGAGGTCCGGCGCGTTGTCCTTCATCACATGGGCGCACGCCATCATGACGCAGTCGGTGGGCGTGCCGCTGACCGCGAAATGGCGCTGATCGATCTCGCGCAGGCGCAGCGGCAGCGCCAGGGTGAGCGAATGCGAGGCGCCCGACTGCTCGCTCTCGGGCGCGACGACCCAGACGTCGTCCGTCAGCGCGCGCGCAATCCGCTCCGCGACCCCCAAACCCGGCGCATGGATGCCATCGTCATTGGTGATCAGGATGCGCAAACGTACTCCTACAGTGTCATTCCCGGCCGAGCGAAGCGAGGGGAAGGGAATCCAGGAAAGTCGATATCACAAACGCTTCAACAACTGGACCCCCTTCCCTCGCGCGCAGTCGCGCGCTCGCCGGGGGTGACACTCATTTTTGAATTTTCTCCATCCCGCCCATATATGGCCTGAGCGCGTCGGGGATGCGCACCGAGCCGTCCGCGTCCTGGTAGTTCTCCAGGATGGCGATCAGGGTGCGGCCGACGGCAAGTCCCGAACCGTTCAGGGTATGGACGAAGCGCGTCTGCTTGGACTCCTTCGGCCGGTAGCGCGCGTTCATGCGCCGCGCCTGGAAGTCGCCGCAGTTCGAGCACGAGGAGATCTCGCGGAAGCGGTTCTGCCCCGGCAGCCAGACCTCGATGTCGTAGGTCTTGGTCGCGGCAAATCCCATGTCGCCGGCGCACAAGGTCATCACCCGGTGATGCAGGCCGAGGCGCTTCAGCACCTCCTGCGCGCAATCGGTCATGCGCTCGTGCTCGGCTTTGGATTGCTCCGGCGTGGTGATGGAGACGAGTTCGACTTTCGAGAACTGATGCTGGCGGATCATGCCGCGCGTGTCCTTGCCCGCGGCCCCCGCCTCGGCGCGGAAACACGGCGTCCACGCCGTCATCCGCATCGGCAACTGCGCCTCGTCGAGGATTTCGCCGTTGACGTAATTGGTCAGCGATACTTCTGCGGTTGGGATGAGCCAATATGGCGGAGCTTCGCCAACCGCCTCCATTTTTCTGACAAATAGTTGATACGAGGGGCTGCCTTCATCGGAATTTATTGCTCCCTCTTCGGCCCAATCGGGAATTGCGGATATTTCCTTCGCTATATTCCTCAGAGTGTGAGAGTTCAAATGAGTGATTGAGATTGCATGCTCCGGTGTTTCGGCAATTGCACTGATATCGGAAAGGTCAATTTGCTTTGAAGCAAAAAACTGGTCATTCTGGAACTTCGGCAACTGCCCCGTTCCAAACATCGCGTGGTCACGGACCAATATCGGCGGTGCAACTTCGGTGTAGCCGAAGGTGTCGGTGTGCAGGTCGAGCATGAAGGCGCCGAGCGCGCGTTCGAGACGGGCCAGCGCCCCTTTGAGATAGACGAAGCGCGCGCCCGACACCTTGGCGGCGCGCTCGAAATCCATCAGGCCGAGCGCCTCGCCGATGTCGAAATGCTCGCGCGCGGCATTCATCGCCGGCCGCGCGCCGAAGGCCCGCGCCTGCACTTCGACATTGTCGTTCTCGTCGCGCCCATCGGGCACCTCCGGCGCAGGCAGGTTCGGGATGGAGGCGAGGAGATCGTCCAGCAGCTTCTTGAGGCTGCGCTCTTCCTCCTCGCCCTTGCGGATCTCCTCCTTCAGCCCCGCGACCTCGGCCATCAGCGCCTGGGCCTGGGCCTCGTCCTTCTTCGCTTTGGCCTGGCCGATGAGCTTGGACGCCTCGTTGCGCCGCGCCTGTGCCGCCTGAAGCCGGGTCAAAAGCCCGCGCAAACCGTAGTCAAGATCGAGAATCTCCTGAGCGAGAGTCTGCGAATCGTCAATGTTGCGGCGGCGCAGCCCGGCTACGAAAGCCGCGTGATCGTCACGGAGCGCCTTGATGTCGTGCATGGGCCTTAACCTCGATTGTCCCGGTAATGGCATGGCCGCCCGAGGGGGTAAAGCGCGGACCCGGGCCTGGAACCCCGCCTTCCGCCCGTTCGTTACCTCTGCATGCGAATGACCAGCGAGATGTTGACCGCAGTGACCCTTTTCGTCGTCCTGAGCGGGCGCGTGCTCGGCGGCGTGCAGTGGCACCTTTGGCACCGCCGGCTCGAGGGCCGCAATGCGCGACGGACGTCCGACCAGTGAGCGGCTGGGTGCCGGAGGCCGCGTGGGGCATCGGCACCATCCTTCTTCTCGGGGCGCTGATCTACGGCACCTTGCAATGGCATCGGCGCAGCCCGAACGACAAAGCCCGATCCGAAGCCGGAGTGGCGCGCAACTACCGCGAAGCCGAGAAGGATCGCCGCCGCCAGGGCGAAGTCTGACCAGGCCGGCGTGTCATCGCAGCATCACCTCTTCAATTTGACGGGAGAGGCGGAACGAGAATCTGTCCCGCCCGTTCAGATTCCGGACGGGAAGGCAGTTGCGTAAAACCATGACACCGGACATTTTCAAGGATATCGAAGCGCTGATCGCCATCGCCGCCCTGCTGGTGGCGGTGCTCAACTGGGGCGCCATCCAGGCCAGCCTCCACCTCGGCAAGGACCGCAACAGGGCGCGGTACCTTTAATCTGCCGTCATGGCCGCCCTTTAAGGCGGCCATCCAGTGAGCCAAGCGAAAGAAGAGCTGGATGGCCGGGGTCGTAGCGACAGCGTCACGACGCCCGGCCATGACGGGATTGGTTAAGTTTGGGGTGCCTTCTCCCGTCCGCGCTCGATGAGCCAGACGCAGCCGATCGAGATTTCGTAGAGCAGCACCAGCGGCACGATCAAACTCACCATGCTGAAGATGTCGGGAGGCGTCAGCACCGCGGCGAGCGCGGTGATGCCGACAATCGCATAGCGGCGGACTTGGCGCAGCTGCGCGCTGGTGATGATGCCGACACGGCCAAGAAGCGTCAGCAGCACCGGCATCTGGAACGTCAGCCCGAACGCGAAGATCAGGGTCATCACGAAGTCGAGATATTCGCTGACCTTGGCCTGGAGCTGGATGCCGAGCCGCCCGCCCGTCCCCGGCGTGTCGAAGCCCAGGAGCGCGTGGATCGCAAACGGCAGCATCACATAGATGACGAAGGCCGCGCCGAGCGCGAACAGGAACGGGGTGGCGAGCAGGAACGGCAGGAAGGCCTTGCGCTCGTTGCGGTAAAGCCCCGGCGCCACGAACATCCAGATCTGCGCCGCGACCACCGGGAACGACAGGCACAATCCTGCGAACATGCCGACCTTCATGTAGGTGAAGAAGGTCTCGGTCAGCGCCGTGGCGATCAGGTGATCGTTGGGCTGGCCCTTGAGCGCATGCGCCAGCGGCAAGGTGAGAAAGCCGAAAATCTCCCGGGCAAAGAAGAAGCACACGAGGAACGCGCCGACGAACGCCAGGATCGACCAGATCAGCCGCTTGCGCAGCTCCAGCAGGTGATCCATCAGCGGCGCCTTGGTCGCCTCGATCGCCTCTTCGTCCTCGCCGGTCGCGGTGCTCATGGGCCGGGCACGTCGGTGGGAGGCGTGGGCGTCTCGGCTTCAGGCGGCGGCAGGGGGGCCATCATGTCCGCCGGCAGGATGGGCTCGTGCAACGCCTCGGCCAGCGGCGCCAGCGGGCGGACCTCGCGCAGCGCGTTCAGCTCGGCACGCAGCTCGTCGAGCTCGCTCTGGCGCGCCATTTCGTCGAAGCTGCGGCGGAACTGATCGGCCATGGAGCGCGCCTTGCCCGCCCAGCGCCCGGCCGTGCGCATGAAGCGCGGCAGATCCTTCGGCCCGATGACGACGAGTGCCACGATCAGAAGGATGAGGATGTGGCTCCAGCTCAGATCGACGAGCATCGCGTGAGACTATCCTTCCGCGTCGCGCGGCGGCCGCGCGCTCAGGGCTGTGCGCCCGTATCCTTCTTGGTGCCGTCGGCCTGGGTGTCGGGCGGAAGCGCGCGCGGCGGCTCGTCGCGTTCCGACAGGCCGCGGCGGAAGCTGTTGATGCCCTTGCCCAGATCGCCCATCAGCTCGGAGACCTTGAAGCGGCCTCCGAACAAAAGCAGCGCGATGCCGCCCAGGATGAGAAGGTGCCAGATGCTGAACGTGCCCATGCAGTCTCCTTCGCCCCCAGGATATATGACCCTTCGGGGACCGGCTTTGAAGCCCCTTAAACCCCTTAAGTGGTTAACGAGGCAAGGTCGTCTGGCGCGATCATCCTCCCCCATTTACGGCCGTCTACGCTTCGCTTCGCCGGCCTTGAGATTCTCCTTGCCCGGCGTAGCTCTTGCGAAGCCGGGGGGAGGTGCCGAGCGAGCACTTCGCGAGCGAGGCGGAGGGGGCAAGTCGCTTGCTCCCCCTCCCCGCCCTGCGGGCGGACCTCCCCCGCAAGGGGAATTATCACCTTGACATAGTAGCCGCTACTGCTAGAACAAGCAAGACAGGCCGTTACTTTGTTGCGTGAAATTCCCTCTCACAGGAGAGGTTTATGGAAAGGACTACATCCCCAATAGAAATCACGCCCGAGATGCTCGCCGCCGGCGAGGACGCCGCGCTTCTGTCCTACGACTCTTTAGCAGCCTCCATAGCGGAGTCGGTTTTTCGGGCCATGATGGCCACGCCTTCCGCGCAGCTTTTGTACTGCCGCCGCGACCGTACCGAGACATGATCGCCAAGCCGTATGCGCTTAGCTCAAAGCAGTGTTTGGCGATGGTGGCAAGGTTTTCAGCGGTGGCGATGTCGAAGTCCTCGGCCAGATTCTGACGCGCAGTATAGTGCTGGACAACGCCGACGTGCTTTTGGAGCTCCGGCATGAACACGACGGCTTTGACCCCGTGGGCATAATAGTTTCGGTGCTCTCTCGCTAAGTCTAACGCTTTGGCGAAGTGTTGAAGGTGTTCGCTAACCTCCTCTCGTGGAATGACCTTCGCTATGGCAAGCAGGGCATCGCGCATTGCCGTGCTGGTCATTTCGGAAGTCAGCGCGGCGACGTTTGGGTGGTTGCATTGCCACATTAGCAGGCTTCTGGCGGTATGCTCGACCCCATTCCACCCCGTTATCATACGTCCTAATCTTGCTAGTACCTCAACCTCGCCTTCAGGTAACACCATGCCTAAGCCCCCCAATGTCAACCACGATCAGCGGCCCGATGGATGGGAAAGATTCGAAAGCGCTATCGACGCGGCGCTGCACCATCGGCCACTACACAAGGACAGCGCTGGCAAGAAGGCGTTGAGTCGGCCCAAACGGGCCAGCAAGAAGGCTGCAAAGCCCACAGATTCGCGCGCCTAGGGCGAAGCGGCTATAGTGCCCTGGGGCGGCTTATTGGCCGTTCCGGGGCGTGAGAACCCCGACATGAGGCGGCTTTCAGTGCAGCCGCAATGCACTCCTCACCTTTATGGTCGAGGAGGCATACGCGTATGTTCAGGGCGAAAGCCTAAAGGCGTATGCGGCCTTCCTCGTGTCGGCTTCTCAACTCCCCGATCGCCAGGGAGGGGAGCCCATGCGACGCGTCGGTTTGCTTGTCTGCTTGGTGCTGGGCGCATGCACTCACGCCAGAACGCTCATGCTTGACGACCGCCGCGCCATAATCAGCGGCAGCGGCAGCATGTTCAACGAGCAAGCCGACGTGATGCAGAAAACGCTGGTGACGGCAGCCTACACAACGATTACTCACGGCTACCGCTATTTCACGATCCTCGGCAGCAAGGACACGACCATAGCCGGGGTATTCCATACGCCGACGCAGACCTATGCGAGCGGCGATGTAAGTGGCGGCTCATGGTCTGCAACAGCGACGACAGTGGGCGGAAACGACATCCCTTATGTCGTGCCAGGCATGGACATCGTGATTTACATGTACCGTGACGGGGAAGCGCAGCGTGGGCCGAAAGTGTGGGATGCACGCGCTATCATCGACGCCCAGCCTAAAGAGCGGAAGTTCCCGTGAAGTGGCCAGCCGCAATTTGCGTCATGGGCGCTGTCTGTCTCCCCGCATCCGCGAGCCCGAGCTTCAAGAGCGGAAATGAACTCTACATCACCTGCAAGAGCGACAACGACTTCGCCAAAGGGATATGCACTGGCTATATCATCGGCGCAGTAGATGTTCTGATCGCGCCTATTTATGGGTTAAGCAAAAACCGCTTGATGATTGTGCACAAAGCCAGAATCTGCCTGCGCGATGGCGTCACCGTCGGTCAGGCAACCGATGTTGTCATACGCTGGCTGGATGACAACCCGGCGCAACGTGACGCGTCTGCAAGCTCGCTTGTCGAATTGGCCTTGGCGAGCAACGGCTTCAAATGCTAGATTGGAAGCGACGGGCGGCGCTGCAACGCCGCGCTCCGTCTCAATGACCGCGCCAACGGCTAGAAACAATTTAGCCGATAGGATGCGTGATGTCTATTCCCTCGTACGCCCCGCCTTCGCAGACTCTGACGCAAGTTGGCCTGCGAGAAGCAACGCTTGGCTCGCTGTCAGCCTCACAATTACAGTCTCAAGACTACGAGGGTTGGTTAGAAGACGAATATGCAGCTCCACCGTATCTCCTACGACAATTGCTTTTGTATGTTGCGTCATGGGCAGCGCGTAAGGCGCTTGGCCGACGAATTCGACGGTTCCCATCGTAATCTCCTAGGTTTGTCGCGATTCCTAGGATAGTGGCGGGGCCAGCCGGAGTCATTCGGCTGGCCTCTGCCTTTTGCGCTTAGGCCCGTGGTACTTTTTATGCTCCGAGGACGGGCTCTCCTTCGCGACAAGTCCGCCGATAGGTGAGCCTCTTGCCGACGATACCGGATACGCTCTTTTCCATGCGTAGCGCGTCATCAATGTCGAGAGCCGAGCGCTCGTTATGGCGGTAGTCGAACTCCGCAAGATAGCGCTTCAAATGCTGCGGCGAGACGTGGTGATACACGCCGGTAATGCCGCGCTTCAACGTCGCGAAATAGCTCTCGATTGTGTTTGTATGGCAGTCGCCGCGAACGTATTCGTCGATTTCGTGGTTGACGCTTTCGTGCGCGAAGTCCTTGCCCATATGGCGGTACTGGCCTGCGCCATCCGTATAGAGCTTTGTCGCGGCGTCAATCTGTTCAACCAAGATCGGGCGAAGCGTCTTTGCAGCGACGCTTGCAACGCGCTGCGAACGGACACGCCCGCCACGCTCAACCAATGAGAACACGGCCTCTTTGCCCTGTCCGCCGATGTTCTTCTTGTTGCGAAGGCGCTTGTGCTTGTTCTTCTCTTTACCGCCGATAAAGGTTTCGTCGGCTTCCACAACCTTGCCATCCCCGCCCATCGGTTCAAGGTTCGTCCCGCGAAGGCTCTCGCGAATGCGGTGCATGAGGAACCAGCTCGACTTCGGGCTGACGCCGAGCAAGCGGCCGATTTGAAGGGCGCTGACACCCTTCTTCGAGGACATGAGGAGTTGGGTAGCGGCCAGCCACTTATGCAGGGGGATTTTGCTGCGCTCGTACAGCGTCCCTACCGTGACCGTGAAGGGCTCGCGACAGGCGTTGCACTGGTACAGGCCGGGACGGTGCGACTTGCCCTGCATGAGGGTCGAGGCGTCCACAACGCCGCAATGCGGGCAAATGCGGCCATCCTTCCAAATCCGCGCCTCAAGCCACTCGCGGGCTTTGGTTTCGTCATGGAAGATCGGATTGGAGAGTAGACCCTTAGACATGGTACGTCCCTTTCAGTACCCCGAATCTAGGGCTTGGGCCGTACTATGTCAAGGTGATAACTCCCCCCGCAAGCGGGGGAGGATAAAAGTCACCCGATGAGGATTTCGCCCTTGCGGTCGAGGCTGGCGGCGAGCGCGCCCAGCCGCTTGGCGACCGGCTCGCCGGCGATCATCTCGCGGCGGCGCGGAACCTCCAGCAAGAGCTTGGTCGGGGTCAGCCGGAGCCGGGTATGCCCGAGTTCGCCTTCCGCCGAGGCGGAGACCGCGAAAGCCAGCCGCGCCGCCAGCCCGAGCCTGAGCGCGGTCTGTTCGTCATGGCGGTCAAGCAGATCCTCGACCACCAGGCTGCGCGGGATCTCCTCGTCGCCGGAATAGCGATGGAACGTGGCCGCCGCGATCAGGGCCCGCGCGCGATGGTCGGTGCCGGCAAATGGCGCGTGCAGCACCAGGTTATAGGTCCCGATCGCGCGGTCGTCGGGATGCAGCCGCCACCCCATGTCGGAGAACAGGCAGATCGCGGCGCGGATGCGGCGCATCTCGGCCGTCTCGTCGGGAAACACCGGCCCCAGCCAGGCGATCATCTCCTCGGCGTGTCGCGGAGTGCGGCTCATGCGCTTGTTGGTGCCGGCGGCGAAATCGATCAGCGGGTCCTTGTCGCGCTCGTCCTGCGGCAGGCGCGCATGCAGCAGTCCCTCGCGCAGACCGTATGCCGAAACCACGATGCGGTCTGCCTTGGTCGCGAGCAGCAGCCGCTCCAGCACGATGGCGCCGTAGGGCAGGAGTTCGGCGCGGCGCTTGGACACCGACCTCATCATGTCGAGCGACTTGCGCGACTGCACCGAGAGCACGTCGCAGAGCCTGAGCGCGCGCGACCGCGGAATCTCGTAGTGCTGCAGCACATGCAGCGGATAGCCGTGCTGGTCCATGTCGACGCGCGCGACGCTGCGCCAGATGCCGCCCACCGCATAAAGCCCGCGCTTCTCCAACCCGCGCAGGCCGGAGATTTTCTCCAGCCCCTCGTCGACGATATCGCGCGCCTTCGAGGCGTTGCCCTTGGCCAGATCGAGCAGGCGCAAAGGTCCGAACGGCAAGGTGTGCGCCTCGCCCATGCGGCCGGACTTGACGCTGACCATGTCGAGGCTGCCGCCGCCGAGATCGGCCGCCAGCCCGTCGGCCTCGGGAATGCCGGCGAGCACGCCTTCGGCGGCGAGCCGCGCCTCTTCCTCGCCGGCCAGGATGCGGATCGGCGAGCCCCAGGCGGCTTCGGCCTTGGCGATGAACTCCTGGCCGTTCTGGGCATCGCGCGCCGCCGCCGTCGCCACCGCTTCGCGGATCGCCGCGCCAAGCCCGTCGGCCAGGATCCTGAAGCGCGCCAGCGCCTCGAGCGCCATCGTCATGCCCTGCACATGCAGCCGGCCGGTCGTCACCATGTCGCGGCCGATGGCGCAGATGGACTTTTCGTTGTGGATGGTCGCGGGCGCACGCGTCAGCCCCTCATAAACGACGAGGCGCACGGAATTCGACCCGATATCGACGACCGCGACCGGCGCTCCCGTCATGTCACTCCCGCCGGGTGACGATGGCGACGGGGCGCGGCTGGTCGATCTTGAGCGCGCGGCCGCGTCCGGACAGCGAGGGATTGGTCATGAAATAGGTGTGCGCCGAGAACGCGTCGGGGAGGAAGGCGTCGGGGTGGCGCTCGTAGACGCCTTGCGGGTTCATCGTCCAGCTCTGGGCTTGGTCCTTGAGCAGCGCGACCATGATCTGGTCCTGCACCTGCTGGTGGACGGTCGGATTGTCGATCGGCACCAGGGCCTCGACGCGGCGGTCGAGGTTCCTCGGCATCCAGTCGGCCGAGGAGATGAACACCTTGGACTTCGGCGACGGCAGGCCGTGGCCGTTGCCGAAGCAGACGATGCGGCCATGCTCCAGGAAGCGCCCGACGATGCTCTTGACGCGGATGTTGTCCGACAGACCCGGCACCCCGGCACGCAGGCAGCAGATGCCGCGCACCACCAGATCGATGCGCACGCCTTCCTGGCTGGCGCGGTAGAGCGCGTCGATCAGGCCGGCATCGACGAGGGAATTGAGCTTGGCCCAGATCGCGGCCGGCTTGCCGCCGCGGGCATGGATCATCTCCTGCTGGATATGATCGACCAGACGGCCGCGCAGGCTGAGCGGCGAGATCGCGATCTTCTCGAGCGCCACCGGCTCGGCATAGCCGGTGATGTAGTTGAAGAGCTGCGCCGCGTCGCGCCCCAGCGCCGGATCGGCGCTGAACAGCGACAGGTCGGTGTACACCTTCGCCGTCGTCGGATGGTAGTTGCCGGTGCCGAAATGCACATAGGTGTGCAGCGAGCCGGCCTCGCGGCGCACCACCAGGCTGCATTTGGCGTGCGTCTTGAGCTCGATGAAGCCGTAGACCACTTGCACGCCCGCGCGCTCCAGATCGCGCGCCCATTTGATGTTCGCGGCCTCGTCGAAGCGGGCCTTGAGCTCGACCAGCGCGGTGACCGACTTGCCGGCATCGGCGGCTTCGATCAGCGCGCCGACGATCGGCGAGTCCTGGCTGGTGCGGTAGAGCGTCTGCTTGATCGCCACCACGTCGGGATCGGCGGCGGCCTGGCGCAGGAACTGCACCACCACGTCGAAACTCTCGAAGGGATGGTGGACGATGATGTCCTTGGCGCGGATCGCCGCGAAGCAGTCGCCGCCGTGATCGCGAATGCGCTCGGGGAATCGCGCCATGTAGGGCTTGAACTGCAGGTCCATGCGCTCGTCCAGGATCAGCCGGCCCAAATCCGAGACGCCGAGCAGGTGCTCGATCAGCACCACCTCGTCGGGCTCGAGCTGGAGATGATCGACGATGAACTCGCGCAGATCGGCCGGCATCGACTTGCTGCACTTCATGTGCATGACCTCGCCGCGGCGGCGGCGGCGCAGCAAGGTCTCGAACTGGCGCACGAGATCTTCTGCCTCTTCCTCGAGCTCGACCTCGCTGTCGCGCAGGATGCGGAACAGCCCGCTGCCCACGACGGTGTGCCCCGGGAACAGCTTGTCGAGATGGAGCCCGATCAGGCTTTCGAGCGGCAGGAAGCGCGCGCGCTTCTCCGCGGTCGGAAGCCGCCAGAAGCGCAGCAGCTGCGGCGGCACCGGCAGCAGCGCGCGCACATTCTTGCCGTCGCGCCGGACCAGCTTGAGCGCGAGCGTGAAGCCGAGATTGGGGATGAACGGGAAGGGATGCGCCGGGTCGATCGCCAGGGGCGTCAGCACCGGGAAGATCTGGTCTCGGAACTGCTTGTCCAGCCACTCGCGGTCGGCGGCGGTCAGCTCTTCCGGCGCGATGATCGCGATGCCCGCTTCGCGCAGCTCCGCATGCAGCGCCGCCCACACCGTCTGCTGGTCGGCGATCAATTCGTCCGCCGCCGCGTTGACGCCGACAAGCTGCTCGGCGGGAGACAGGCCGTCGTCGCTTTTCGTCGTCACGCCCGCATTGACCATGCCTTTGAGGCCGGCCACGCGCACCATGTAGAACTCGTCGAGATTGGAGGCGGAGATCGAGAGAAAGCGCAGCCGCTCCAGCACCGGATGGCGAACGTTTTTCGCCTCCTCCAGCACCCGGCGGTTGAAGGCGAGCCAGGAAAGTTCGCGGTTGATGAAGCGCGCGGGCGAGGCGGGATCGATGGCGGGGGCAAGCGCGCTTTCCTGGGTGGTGAAAATCTCGCCCAAGGCCTGCTCCGCGGCGGGCGGCAGATCGTCGATCAGCGCATCGGACGGCGTCTCTCCGCCCGCGACGATTCTGGGTTTAACCTTTGACATCAAGCGTTTGCCGCAATTCCGCGCGACGACAGTAGTGCAAAATCACGACTCTGTCATGACGGGTCTAGCGTGGCGGCACGTCAAGGAGATAGGGCAATCCACCGTTGATCTTGGAATCAAGGCCCCAAATGGCAGGATCAAATCCGGCGGGGAGCGCGGATTTCAACTGCGCATCCGTTAAGCCGACTTCCGTGCAGGAGAATTCACACTTCCCGACGGCTTGGTCCGTACCGCTCGTAGTCGTATCCCAATAGGCCGAGTTCGATGTCTCGCCACCGTCGTCGCCGGCGAATCCTCCGACCGTGGTACCCGTCACGCTTCCAGCGGAAAATACAGAAGTGTCTATTCCGCCGTTGTAGCCGGCGAAGCCTCCAGTGATGCCGCCTTTAACCGGACCAAGTGCATAGCTATTGGTAATGTCACTAAAGCTGTGGCCCGCTAGCCCGCCTGCTTGGCTGAATTTCCCGCCGGTTACCGAACCTGTAGCAAAGGATTCGTCTGCGCTGTCCAAATCGCCTGCGAGGCCGCCTAGGATGGAATAAACGCCTCCCGTCACGATTCCCGTGGCGAAAGATCTCGAGATTTTCTCATCGATGGAACCGCCCATAAGACCGCCTGCGAAGCTTCCCGAATTGGACGTGCCATTGCCCACGCTCACCGTCCCAGCAGCGGAGCTTGATACAACGGTGCCGCCGTCCCCATAGCCCACGAGTCCCCCTGCCGTAGCACTTGAGAACTGAGAATTGCCTGCTTTCACTTTTGCGGACGAAGTCGAATAGGTAATATTGGCGCCTAAGCCGACCAGGCCACCAACCTCGGAGTCCGTCCCGCCGCTCGCCTTGCCCGACGAACTCGACTTGCGGATGTTAAGGCATTCCCCACCGATCAACCCGACAAATGCAGCGCTCCCTCCGGAGACTTGCCCCTGAACGCGAGCGCCGGATATCACCGAGCCGCCCCCGCCGGTTAGACCGCCCACAATTGCGTTCGCCCCCCCTTGCACCCGAACTCTGGCGAGATTCACATTGTCGAGAATGCTTCCCTTCGCATTGGCGAACATGCCCACGTTGTGACCTGCGCCCAAGTCCACGACTGTGAGATTTGAAATCGGGTTGTTGAAGCCCTCAAAGGTTCCATTGAAGCTTGGTATCGGGGAACTGGGGTAGACGCCGTCGGGACCGGCATCGCACGCATCGGCAAGGGCGTAGAACCCGTTCGGGTTGGCCGAAATCGCTGCGGCAAGCGTGGAAACGCAATCGACCAGCAAATACGAGGTGCCATTTATCGTGAGAAGCGTGTGGCCGTCCCAGAGCGTCAATCGCGCATTGCGGGCGAATGTCAGATCGCCCCCGAAGCCGGTGTTGATCTTTAGCCGGTTGACGCCTTGGTCGACCAACGTCTGGTCAATGCGAATCGATCGCCAAGCGTTGAGGGTCAACGAATGGAAGCTCGACCAGGCCAATTCTGCGTCGAAGACAATGTCGCGCGCGCTGCTCTCCGATTGGATTGTCACATCCATTGAGCCGATCATTGTCGTCAGATCGGTGACATTCAATACGGCGCTCGACGCGGTCGAGGTACGGACGCCGTTGTTGCAACTGACATTCACTGTAGGAGAAGTGGAGATTACGAGTGCGGCATGAGCGACATCAATGGGAATTGCCAACAGGGCAATCGAAATCCAAAGCGCACCACGCATGAGTTACCCGCCAAGCATCTCCCCACACAAAGCTATCCCGCGAGAAGCGAGCGGACAAGCGCAGGTGTCACCGCCCGCTTTTGCGCCAGTGCGGTCTCATCCAGGCGCGCGACGAAACTGCGGATCGCGGCGGGCGAGCGCTCTGATTGCTTGAGCATCTCGGCGATGACGGAATCGCTCACTTGAAGCTGGCGATCGGCGAAAAGCTTGCGCGCCAAAGCGCTCAGCAGATCGTCATCCGGCGCCCACAGCGCGAAGGCGAGCAGCGCGCGGAAACGCGACGCAAGATCGGGAAGCGACGCTTTCCACTCCGCGGGCGGCGCTGAAGACGTAAGCAGCAGCGCGGTGCCATTCTCGAGCGCCGCGAACAATGCCGGCTCCGGCGCGCGCTCGGCGTTTTCGATGACGAGCGGCACTGCGGTGTCCGCATCGCTGAGCGTTTCGCCCTCGACGATCCGCGCCTTGGCGCGTGCGGCCCAGATCGCGGCTAGGTGCGACTTACCCGAACCGGGCGGTCCATGGAGCGCGGCGGCGGGTTGCGGCCAGCGCGGCCAGGACTCGATGAAGGCGACGGCCTCGCGGTTGGGTTCGGCGACGACGAAGTCCGCGCGGCCGAGCGCCTGACGTGCGCCGAGCGGCAGGACGAGCTGGGCCATGTCAGGCCGCGCGCCGGCCGAGCGCCATGGCGCGGAACCAGATTTGCGCATAGGCAAGCCATGACGCGACGGTCACGGCTGCGGTCGCGACCGCGGCTATCTCGACCGCGCCGGGACTCTCCAGATCGAACGCGCGCAGCAGCAGCACCAGGGCGATGAAGCCGACCTGCACCACGGTGCTGACCTTGCCCACCGCAAGAGGTTCAATGCGCAGCGGGATCGCAAGCAGCCAGGACAATCCCACACAGGCGACGATCGCGACGTCGCGGCCGATCACCAGCGCGGTCAACCAGAACGGCACCGCGCCCATCATCGTCAAGGTCACGAAGCTCGCGAGCATCAGAAGCTTATCGGCGGCGGGATCGAGATAGGCGCCGAAGCGCGAATCCGGCGCCAGCCGGCGCGCGAGATATCCGTCCAGCGCATCGCTCAATCCGGCGAAGGCAAAGACCGCCAACGCGGCCCAGTCGCGTCCGCCCAGGATCAGATAGGCGGTGAACGGCGCGGCGCAGAGCCGAAGCGCCGTCAGAAGATTGGGCAGATGGCGCAGCATCGGGTTCATGGCGCGGGTGCCGGCGCCGCCGACGCGATGCTCCATACCCCGCCGCGGCTTGCAAGCGCGACACCCTGGGCCGCGAGCGCATCCTTGAGCTGATCGATCGTTCCCAGATAGGTGACGTTGATGCGCACCAATCCGATGTCCATGGCGGTGACGCTGATGCCGGCGACGTTGGGCACCGCCGCCATCTGGGCCTGCAGCGCGCCCCATTGCGCCAGCGACTCGATGCGCACATCGGCGGCAAGGTGCCCCTGCTGGCTGATGTTGAGCGCGCTCTGCGACTTCCACATCTCCTCGATCGCGTGCAGCGCGGCATCGGCCGCCGCGGCATAGGTCGCCGGCGCGCCGCCCGGCAGCATCGGCACCTCGACGCTCGACTTGGCGGGCAGCGCGCCGGGGCCCATCCGTTTCAGCGTGAGGGTCAGGGTCTTGCCGTTCGGCGTCGCCAGAACCAGCACCGCTTCGCCGGCATGCAGGCGCGTCGCGATCGGCTCGATCTGCTGCCAGTTGGCCGTATCCAGCGTCATGCCCTCGAGGTTCTCGTTGCCGGGAAGCGAGAATGGCACCGCGCTCTGCGCGAACCGCGGCGCGGCGAAGGCCGCCGTCCAGGGCGAGCCGCGGCTGTATCCGGGCGCCATCGGCACCAGCAGCAGGCGCTTGGCCTGGCTCTGCGCGAACGCGACCCCGCTGCCGGAGAGCACGCGCGCCACGCTTTCCGGGCTGAAGCTGTAGCTCACATCGGCGACGTAGCGTGTCGTCGAGCGCCGCTCGTTGGCGACGGTGAAGGTGCGGATGAGCCGCTCCAGGCTCGCATCGTCGAGCTGGGGCTGCTTGCCCCAGTCCTGCTGGTGCGTCAGGCGGCGATAGAGGACTGTCCAGGCCTTGGGGCGGCCTTGCGCCAGGGCCGCCGACCGCGCCGCCGACGTCGAGATGCCGCTCGCATCCACATGAATGTTGCCGACCGTATAAAGGTCGTCCGCCCTGCCGGGCAAAGCCGAAGCCATGGCCAACGCAAGAGCGAACGCCAGCAAAAATCCGAACCGCTGCATGCCAGGACTATAAAGCGCGCTTTGCCGAAGAGAAAGCGACAGGCGGCCTAGCCGCACATCCATGGGAGAGAATACGCGTCCGCCGGATCAGGCCTTGACCAGCCCCGTCATCGGCGCGATGGCGCCGCTGTCGGGGAAGACCGTGGAATCGAGCGCGGTCCGGCTGACCCCCATGTGGTCGGCGAGCACGCCTTTGAACAGCGCGCGCAGATCGGTCTTGACCGGCTGGTCGCGGCCGTCCTTGAGCACCGCCGGCTTCAGCCCGACCCAGTCCGCCTTGACCTTGCCGCCGTCCACCGCGCCGCCGAGCAGGAAGGCTGCGCCGCCGGTGCCGTGGTCGGTGCCGCCATTGCCATTGGGACGGACGGTGCGGCCGAACTCGGTCGCCATCACCACTGCGGTCTTCTTCCAGGCCGGGCCGAGCGAGGTCTTGAGCGCCTCGAGCGCCTGATCGAGCGCCTGGAGGCGGCGCGCGAGCTGGCCGTCGGCCGCGCCTTCCGCGACATGGGTGTCCCAGCCGCTGGCATCGAGCACCGCGACCCGTGGCCCGCCCGCATGGCCGAGCAGCTTGCCCGCGCCCTGGAACAGCGGCGTCAGGTTGCCGTAGGACGCCTTGAACTTGCCGCTCTTGGCGTTGGGATCGTCGTTCATCGCCTGCGCCTGGTTCTGCAAGGTCAGTCCCATGTCGAGCGACGAGGCAAGCACCGTGTCGTTGGCATAAAGCGCGCGCACCTTGGCAAGGAAGGCGGCGTCGGGCTCGGGCATCACCTCGGGCATCCAGCTCGTGGCTTTCGCCTTGCCGGACAAGAGCAAGGGCGGCGTCTGCTCGATGGCCACCGCGGAGACGCCGTCCGCCATGCCCATCGGCTGGAGCGCGCGGTTGAGCCAGCCGTCGTTGAGCGCATGCGGCGAGGTGCCGCCGCTCTCCAGGCAGTTCTGTCCCTCAAAATGCGAGCGCTCGCGATAGGGCGAGCAGATGTTGTGGAAGAGAACGACTTCCTTCGCGTCGTACATCGCCTTCAAATTCGTGAAGCCCGGATTGAGGCCGAAGAAGCCGTCCAGGTCGTGAAGGTTGGCGGCGCTGCCGTTCTTGTCGAGCGCCAGCTGCGCGCGCATCGGCGCATAATCGGGATCGCCATGCGGCGGCACCGCGGCCAGGCCGTCGAGCGCGCCGCGCAGGATGACGACCACGAGACGGCGCTCGGTATTGACGCTCGCGAAGGCATAGCGCAACGGCGCATCCCACACGCTAAGCGCCGTCGCTGCGGCCATGTGCTTCAGGATGCTGCGGCGGGTGGTCATTTCACGAACTCCAACTTCGATCTGTCACTACAAAATCCTCCCCCGTTTACGGGGGAGGTGCCGAGCGTCAGCGAGGCGGAGGGGGCAAGTCGCTCGCTTCCCCCCTCCGGCGCTTCGCGCCACCTCCCCCGCAAGCGGGGGAGGACTAGAATTGCGCGCCATCACCGCCTCTGGAACTCCGGGCTGGCGAGAAGGAGGGCGACGGCTTCGCTCTTCGAGCCCGCCTTGGCGAGCACCGATTTGGTGTTAGGCGTGAGCAGCGGTCCGAGACCGTCCTCGGCCAGCCGCGCCGCGTTCGCATCAGGCAGGCCTTGCGCGAACTGCTTGGCCCATTCGATGCGGTCGAGCAGAGCGTCGGAGCCGGCCCAGGCATCGGCGTTGTCGTCCCAGCCTTTGGGCGAGGGTGCTGCGAACGGCACCTCGCCCATCACGCGCACCGCGCCCAGCAACCGGCGCATCTGCTTGTCGCGGTTCTCGCCGTCGCCGTTCCAGCCGGCGGCGCGCAAAGTCGCGGTGACGTACTCGACAGGGGGGCGGAACTTGCGCAGCTCGGGGTGCCAGGCGTTCGCATCCTTGACCACGGTCTCGCTCAGCGCGTGGAGATCGCCGCGCGTATCGTTGAACACCTTCTCGAGCCGCGCCACCGATTCCTTCGGCGGATCGTCGGCGATGAAATGCGTCGCGAATTTGGTCGCGATGTGGTGTGCCGTGGCGGGGTCGTGGGCCAGATCCTTGATCGCGGCGACGCTGCCGTCCCAGCCGGCGGGATAGGTCTTGCCGCGCAGTACGATCTCGCCCGGTTCGTGACGCGCCTCGTTGAAGCCGAAGCCGCTCGGCCGTCCGTCGTAGATGCCCCAGCCGGTCAACAGCTTGGCCATGGCGATGACGTCGGCCTGGCTGTAGCCGCCGTCGACGCCCAGCGAATAGAGCTCCATCAGCTCGCGGCCGAGATTCTCGTTCAGGCCCTTCTTGCCGCCGCCCTTCTGCGCCGCGGGCGAGTTCGGCCCGATCGAGTGCCAGTTGTCGAGATAGATCTGCATCGCCGGATGCATGCAGACCGCAAACAGCATGTCCTCGAAGCTGCCGGCGATATGGGGACGGATCGCCTCGCGCTCATAGCTGCCGGCGAAGGTCATCACCTTGCGCTTGGCGGTGGAGACCGTGAAGTGGTTGCTCCAGAAGCGCACCAGCCGCTCGGCGAACGGCTTGTCGGTGGTGCAGCCCAGCGCCATGCGCGCGCCCATCTCGGCGAACCAGATTTCCTTGCGGATATTGTCCTTGGGCGGTTTGGGCGGCACGGACTCGCCCTTGGCCTCGGCCTCCTGGCGCGCGGCCTTGGCGGGTTTGTTCTTGACCTTCTCGGCCTTGTACTCCTCTTCCTCGGAGACGAGGCGGCCGGCGGTGGCGAAACCGTCCGGCGGCGCGGGGGGCTGCGGCGCGGGCCCCGCGATCTGCGCGAGCAGCCAGGCTTTCGGATTGGCGCTGGCGCGCGCGATCTCGCCCGGCCGGGCGCCCAGTCCGAAGCGCTGGGTGGCGATCGCGCCTTCGAGCGACATGGTTCCTCCAATCAAGTGTTGCGCCGCAGCGTTCGCCTGCTTAAACGAAGCCGGAACGTTTTTTCCGTCGCCAGCGATGTCCGACAACCGCCGCAACTCTCTGACCTACAAGGACGCCGGAGTCGATATCGACGCGGGCGAAGAACTTGTCGCGCGCATCGCGCCCTTGGCCAAGGCCACCCGGCGCAAGGGCAGCGAGGCGGCGCTGGGCGGCTTCGGCGGCCTCTTCGACCTCAAGGAAGCGGGCTTCAAGGACCCGATCCTCGTCGCGTCAACCGACGGCGTCGGCACCAAGCTCAAGATCGCCATCGAAAGCGGGCGATTCGATGGCATCGGCCAGGATCTGGTCGCGATGTGCGTCAACGACATCGTCGTGCAGGGCGCCGAGCCGCTGTTCTTTCTCGACTATTACGCCAGCGGGAAGCTCGACGTCGACGCCGCGGCGGTGGTGATCGAAGGCATCGCGCGCGCCTGCCGCGATTCCGGCTGCGCGCTGATCGGGGGCGAGACGGCGGAGATGCCGGGCCTCTATGCCAAGGGCGATTTCGACCTCGCGGGCTTCGCGGTCGGCGCGGTGGAGCGCGGCCATGTCCTGCCGCGCACCTTCGAGATGCGCGAGGGTGACGTGCTGATCGGTGTCGCCTCGTCGGGCGCGCATTCCAACGGCTTCTCGCTGGTGCGGCGCGTGATGGAGCAGACGGGCCTTGGTCACGACATGCCGGCGCCCTTCGACACGGGCAAGACTCTCGGCGAAGCACTGCTCGCGCCGACACGGCTCTACGTGAAAAGCGCGCTCGCCGCCATCCGCAGCGGCCATGTGAAGGGCCTCGCCCACATCACCGGCGGCGGCATCACCGAAAACCTGCCGCGCTGCCTGCCCGACGGCCTCGACGCCGAGGTGGAACTGAGTGCCTGGGCCGTGCCCAAGGTGTTCGGCTGGCTGGCAAGGAGCGCCGGCATCGAGGACGCCGAGATGCTGCGCACCTTCAACTGCGGCATCGGGCTGGTGGCGGTGACGGATGTAAAGACCTCGGGCCATGTCATCGACGCTTTCCAGGAATCGGGCGAAAAGGCGCAGCGCATCGGCCGTCTCGTCCGCGGCGACGGCGAGGCGAAGGTGGTGTATCGGGGTCAGATCAAGTGGTGAATGCAATCACAGAATTGAAAATTGGAAAAAGAATTCCCTCTCCCCCATTTTTGGGGGAGAGGGCAAGGGTGAGGGGGATTCGGAAAGCAGAAGTCAGAAATCAGAAGTCAGAACGCGCTGTATATGCAGTCGATTCCGATTTCCGCCTTCCGAGTTCCGACTTCCGGCACCCCCTCACCCCAACCCTCTCCCCCAAGTGGGCGAGAGGGGGAATCCTTTGGGTTGATACCAGTCCATTTGGGTTGACATCGTGACCCGCCCCCGCGTGCGCACCGCGGTGTTGATCTCCGGCCGCGGGAGCAATCTCAAGAGCCTGATCGAGGCCTCAGCCTCGCCGGACTTTCCTGCCGAGATCGTGCTGGTGATCTCCAATGTCGAGAGCGCCGGCGGATTGGCGTTCGCGCGCGAGGCCGGCATCGCCACACGCGTCATCCCGCACAAGCCTTTTCCCTCGCGCGAGGCTTTCGATGCCGAGATCGATGCGGCCCTGCGCGCGGCAGATGTGGCGCTGATCTGCGAAGCCGGGTTCATGCGCATCCATTCGGCGTGGTTCGTCAAGCGCTGGGAGAACCGCATCCTCAACATCCATCCCTCGCTGCTGCCGCTGTTCAAGGGCACCAAGGTGCACGAACAGGTGCTTGCCGCAGGCGCGAAGGAGAGCGGCGCGACGGTGCACTTTCTCGTCCCCGAACTCGACAGCGGTCCAATCGTCGTGCAAGCGCGCGTGCCGGTGTTGGACGGCGACACTGTGGAAACCCTGTCCGCGCGGGTGCTCGAGACCGAGCACACGCTCTATCCCGAAGCGCTCAGGATGGTGGCGCAGACGCTCGCCAAACGTTCCGCCGGGGCCTGAGCGGGCGCTATTGCGCGGCCTGGGCCGCCCATTCCTGGGCAGCGGCAGTGGCCCTGTCGCGCGTGCCGAGCGCCGGACCGGGCATTCCGGACTCGGTCAGGATGTGGCGGGCGAGAATGAAGTAACCGGCCGGCGAGAAATGGCGCTGGTCGAGCAGTTCCTGACGCGGGATCAGCGTATCGACGTCGACGTAGCGAAAGCGCGGATTGGCCAGGCAATAGGCCCGGCAGGCCTCGTTGAAGGCTTTGCGCTTGGCCAATTTTTCTTCGTTGCCCGCCGCCAACGTCGAATAGCCGATGACGAAGATCTGCGCCTCGTCGCGCGCCAGGCGATGAACCCGGTCGAAGCCCTTGAGGATGAGGCGCGTGCATTCTTCCGGTTCCATCTCGAGCCGGCGTACGCGCTCGCGCAGCGCCACGCCGCCGATCTCGACGTCGAGAGCTTCCTCCGGCAGTCGCAGCTGGACGCCGTCGAGCGCATAATATTCGCCGTTGATGGCGCCGAACATGCACAAGAGGATCAGGTCGGAGGTCGCCACGCCTTCGTCGAATTCGAGCGCGTCCTCGTAAGTCCAGGTCGGCAGCAGCGCCGCACAGTTGCGCAGCGCCTCGCGATCGCTCAGCAGGAAGCCGAAATCGTCGTAGCGCACGTTGAGCCCGGATTTGACCTTGTTGACGAATTCGAGGCGGTTGGTGCTGCAATAGCTCGACAGCCGGAGCAGGTCGCAGCCGCCGAGCAGCAGCAGCTTTCCGCCGTTCGCCGCGCCGTCTTCGCCCTGGCCTTCGCCCCTGTTGATCCAGTCGATGCGTGTTCGACCCTCGAGGCCGTAGGAGACCGGCTCCACGATGTCGATCTCCGGCCGGTCGAGCAGATCGTAGATGTATTGCTCGATGCCCATGTTCATCGTGCGGCAGGAAAACACGAAATGGCGCAGCTTCTTCTTGTTGGGACGGCGCGCCATCTGGAAGAAGCCGACCAGGCCGTAGTCGCCGTAATTGTCGCGCACCCACACGCACCCGGAATGCAGGGCGAAGGCGCGCAGCGATTCGCGGAAGCGCGCGAGCTGGGCCGGCTTCTCCAGGCGCTTCTTGGTATAGTTCAGCTGGTTGGCGCGATTGATGAGCTCGACCACGCGGTCGAAATTGGCTTCCACGTCGTAATCGATGGTGACCCGGATGTCGCTCTGGCGCAGGAACTCCTCGTTGGAGACCGTGCTGGTGCTGCGCACCTCGGCCTTCTTCTGCAGGAAGCGGTACTGGTTGAGGCGCGTGAGCTCCGGATCGGGCTTGCCGGCGAGATGGGGATGATCGAGCAAACCCTCGAGCACGTCGGAAGGGTGCGCGGCCATGATGCCGGGGTTGAAATAGCGCGCTTCCTCCAGATTGGCGGGATTGTCGTCGAGAAAGAGAACGTTCTCGGCGCGCAACGCCGCCGTCTCGATCATTTCGGCGATGGCCTTGCCCTTGGGCTCGAAACGGATGACGGGAAAGACGAAATAGTCCCAGGCGCCCAGCTCCTCGAGCTTGGCGCGCGCCGTGGCGTGATCGTTCTTCGAGCAGATGGAGTTGACGATGCCGCGCTTCGACAGCTCGACGACGCGCGCGACATTGTCCGCGACAGGCGTGATGCCGCCTTCGGCAAGGGTGCCTTGCCAGAAAGTGTCGTCCAGGTCCCAGACGACCAGCTTAACCTTGTTCGCGATCATGCATGCCCGGTCTTACGCCCGCCGCCCGTGGGGTCGGCCAAGTCCTTCTTAGCACGGCGAAATTCGGGCGCGCTAGAAGCCGTATTTTGCCGCCCATTGCCGCGCCGGACCGCCGAACATCGCCGCGCCGGCGATGAGTTCGCCCTTCAGGAACTCGGCGAGCGCGCGCTCCAGCTCCGGCGTCAGTTCCAGCTTCTTGTAGTCCTTTTTGCGGTTGAAGGCGGCGTCGACGCCCGCGCTCTCCTTGCCGGGATCGGCGCCCAGGAACACCAGAGCCTCGCGCCGCGCTTCCTGCGGACGCGCCGCGATGTCGTCGAAGAACAAGTGCTTGAAGCGCCCCGGTCTCACATGGGCGCTCCAGCGCGCGGCGACGCGGGTGGCGCTGGAGAATTTCTGCAGCCTGGCGCTGCGCTCGAGAAACCTGCGGAAGGCCTGCGCGCTGTCGAGCGCGCCGCGATCGAAGCGGCCCTGACGGTGCCACTGGCTGATATGCGACCAGGTGCGCGCGACCGGATCGCGCACCAGAAGAACGATCGCGAGGTCCGGCAGCGCCGTCATCACTTCGGCCACCAGCGCATCGTCGAGCTCGCCATATTGCGGCGTGATGTCGCCGGAAATCCGATCGCCTTTGTGCGCGAACAGCGCGGCGTAGCGTGCGACGTCGCGCGGCAGCGCGCGGTGCGAGGCGTATTCCTCCAGGAAAGCGCGGTCGCGCGCATCGATGGGCGTGCGCCGCGTGGCGCCGGGACGCGAGGTGCTGCGCTCCTGGTCCAGCACCTTGCGCGCATTGCGGCCGATGTCCGAGTCGCGCTCGAGATAGTGCATCTCCTTCAAGGGCGGCATCCAGAAATCGGGATGACCCTGAAGCTGGTCGTAGAGCCACTGCGTCCCGGCCTTGTGCATGCCGATGCAGAGGAAGTCGGGGCCGAGAGGCATGGGGAAATGAACTCGATGGAAGGTGATGGGCGAGCCTAGCAGAGGCCGAAGCGGCGCGTGAACCGCCCCGCGCCGGTGCGGGCGAGGATCAGGCCGCGTCCGAGGCCGCCGGGCACGGGAGCTTGCCGCCCGAGAGAGCCTCCAGCTTCGCCAGGATGGCGTCCAGCATCAGCGCGCCGAACGCCTGGTTCATGTGCTTGTTGTACTCCTCGCGCATCCCGCGCTTGTTCATCGGCGCGCCGAGCGCGAATTCGCTGCGGGTGAAGCAGGGCGGCGCGATGGTGTCGTCGCCCTGCCCGACCAGCGCGGCGCCCAGCTCGGTGCAGGCCGCGGACATCGCGTCGGACATTTCGCGGTAGAGTGTCGCAAGATAGCACGCATCGGCGAACCGCGCCGGCATGCTCGGCAATTGCTCCATGAACAAACTCTCCGGAGGCAAGGGTGTCGGGCAAACCACGACCGGCCCCTTGTAATCCTTTCGCATCTTCGCGAGCAGCGAGAGCGCCGCGCTCTCGGCGATCGTCGCGCGCAGCATCGCGGCGAAGCAGGCGGAGGAAACCAGCGCGCCCTCGCCGCCGTACCTCAGATGCTTGACGGTCGCGAACTCTTTGCCGAGCTCCAGCACTTTGTCGAAGGACAGGCCGATCGCATAGAAGACGACGGCGTCGTAGCGCGCGAGGACGATCTTCTCCTCGCCGCCCGAGGTCCGCTGGAAAGCGAGCCGCACCTCGGGGCTGGGGTGCGCGATGATTCCGTTGCGGTAGGCGAGCTGGCGCATCTTGGCGCCGCCCTTGGCGAAAAAGGTGAGCGAAGGCGAAGACGCCGCGGCGCGGCTGGACCATGCCTGCTTGATGGCGCCGGCATGCGAACTGCCCAGGATGCAGAGGGAATACGCCATGACCGGGCCGGGAGCAGGGTGTTGTCGGTGCGGCCGCAATCTAAGCGGTCCGGGTGGCCATTGCCAATGCGCTCTGTCGCCCGCGTGCAATTGCTCGACGGCGACACGGTGGAAACGCTCGCCGCGCGCGTGCTGGAAGCGGAGCACCGGCTGTATCCGCAGGCGCTGAAGACGGTGGCGGGATAGGCGGCCCACGGCGTAGACGGACCTGCTTGCTTTGGTTGCGGATCAATCACGTTAGCGGAAGGTAGCCAAAACCTTTTGTATATGAACCACGCGACCTTCCAGCGTGGCTCGCGACAGCGCTCTCGCGAGATGAAAACGGGCAATGTCCTGCTCCTGATTGAGCGCCGCAGCCAATCCGTACGCGTAGTGCAGATCGCCAGTGCTTGCCTCTTCCGCTTCTTGCAACCGGGTCTCGAATTCAATTTTGCAAAATTGGTACTCAGACTTGAAAAATTTGGCGGCAGCAGCCGTGAACGCGGCCGCCACGGATACCGTCAAGGCTTCGTCGAGGCGTCCAGCCTCCCAGTATTGCTTTATTGGGCTCTGAAGCGCTGTGCTGAATCGATAAGGCAAATTGAAATAGATGTCGAGGAGGGCCTCAGCTTTGTATGCAAGGACGGACCGGGAAAACAGAACTTCATAAACCGACCTGCCGGTGAAATAGCCCAACTTTTTAAATTCCAAGACTTCTTCAACCGCATCTGAAAAAGCGACAATCTTCGATATCGCACTCGCGAGTTCGGCCTCCGAAGGGTTTCGACCTCTGAACTGTAATAGATCAGCCAGAATCTTGCGAGCGTCGTCATAGGACGTTCCAATGCTGACCAATTTAGTAAAGGTCACCTCGGTGGGCTTCACGCCCTCCTTCTTCATCTCTTCCAGGATCGCGCGACCCGCCGCGTAGTCGTTCGTCAGGTTGATCAATGTGCTGAATGTCACTTCGTTGGGCTTCACGCCCTCCTTCTTCATCTCTTCCAGAATCGTGCGACCCGTCGCGTAGTCGTTCGCCAGGTTGATCAATGTGCTGAATGTCACCTCGTTGGGCTTCACGCCCTCCTTCTTCATCTCTTCCAGGATCGCGCGACCCGTCGCGTAGTCGTTCGTCAGGTTGATCAATGTGCTGAATGTCACCTCGTCGGGCTTCACGCCCTCCTTCTTCATCTCTTCCAGAATCGCGCGACCCGTCGCGTAGTCGTTCGTCAGGTTGATCAACGTATTGAAGGTCACCTCGTCGGGCTTCACGCCCTCCTTCTTCATCTCTTCCAGAATCGAGAGGGCGCCATTCGTGTCACGGCAGCGCGCCATCAACGCAGTGAAAGCTATGACGAGGCTACGTTCGTATCGCAACCTTCTCTCTGCCTGCAGACCCTCGATTTTCAGAGCGCGACTGTAGCAGTCCTTCGCGTATTCGTAATTGAATTCCGAGAAAGCCAAGGAACCGAGCGAAGCAAGGGAGCGTGCATAGTTCTCACCTGTGTTGAGGAAATTGTCCCGACATTCTTCGTAAAGATCCCTGCTCATACTGGACGCTTGTTCCAGCAGTTGCCGCGCGGTCTCACGATCCCCCTGGGCGATCGCGGACGCCGCTTTGATACGGCGTTCCTGAATCAGCGACGGTTCGTTCGTCTTTTCCAGCAGCGAAATCCGCAACCGCCCTATTTCGCCGGCTAGGCTTCGCAGAGCTGCGGGCCAAAGAACGGGATCGGTATTTGTGTCTCCGACCTCAGTCAAGAAATCGATCAGATACTGCCGTAGCGCTTCGTAAGACAGACCCACATCCGATAGCTGCCTATTCAAAGACGCGATGACGTCATTCAATGTTTCGATCGTGCGCACGTCAGCACTTCGCGAACGCGCGAGGCTAGCTATGCCTTTTTCGATTTCGGCGAGTGAATCCGCCGGTTTCAACCGGCCGAACAGATCGTCGATATGAGTCTGCGGTATCTTTAGTGCCTGCACGTATCGACTAATCGTGTCTGCATTGGGGCGCGCATATCGTCCGTTGATCACATCGGATACCCGAGGCGCCCTTTCCTCGTCGCCATACACCAGTCGAGCAACATCCTGAAGCTGCAATCCGTGTTGCACCATGTATCTTCGCACCAACGCACCAAATTGCAGACCAAGCGAGTTCGTGTCCTCTTCGCGAACTTTCGCGAAGTTTCGCGAACGACCTTTGGGTGCTCCCCGCCTAGATTCGCGATGGTTCGAACCTGTCATCTCGCCGTCCGGACGGCACTCAACCGGAAAGGAAAGTGCCGTGAATCATCTATCGCACAAAGCGATCTACCTCGCTCTAGCCTTGGTTTATACACTCGAGTTCTTCGGCGGGAAAAGCGAAGTATCGCTGATATTCCTGGCGATCTCTTATCTCGCACTGTCCGTTAAATAGAATTGGCGGACTCCCGCTCTCTAAATTGGGGGGCGGGAGTCCCCCAAACACCACTTCAATATCGCCTTCTGCGCGTGGAGGCGGTTTTCGGCTTCGTCCCACACGGCGCTTTGCGGGCCGTCGATGACCTCGTCGGTGACTTCCTCGCCGCGATGCGCCGGCAGGCAGTGCATGAAGATGGCGTCCGTCTTCGCCCGCGCCATCAGCCGCGCATTGACCTGATAGGCCGCGAGCAGATTGTGCCGCTTGGTGGTGTCCTCGTCGCCCATCGACACCCAGGCGTCGCTGACCACGCAATCCGCGCCGTCGACCGCTTCCTGCGGATCGCTGGTGAACGCGACGCGCGCCTTCTCGGCCCGCACCCAGTCGCGCAGGGACTCGCGCGCCTGCAGCTCCTTCGGCGCCGCGACGCGCAATTCGAAGCCGAGCTTCGCTGCCGCATGCACCCAGGAGGTGCAGACATTGTTGGCGTCGCCGCTCCACGCCACGGTGGCGCCTTCGATCGGGCCCTTCTTCTCCTCATAGGTCATCACGTCGGCCATCACCTGGCAGGGATGGGAGATTCGCGTCAGCCCGTTGATCACCGGGATGGTGGCGTTTTGGGCCAACTCGCGCACCATGTCGTGGTCGAGCAGGCGGATCATCACCGCGTCGACATAGCGCGACAGCACGCGCGCGGTGTCGGCGATGGTCTCCTCGCGGGCGAGCTGCATGTCGCGGCCGCTCATCATGATGGTGGTGCCGCCAAGCTGGGTCATGGCGACGTCGAAGGAGATGCGCGTGCGCGTCGAGTGGCGGTCGAAGATCAGCGCCAGCACGCGGCCGTCGAGCGGGCGGTCGGCATCGGGCGTGCCGCGCGGCAGGCCGGCGCGGTCTTGCTTTCGCGCCTTCGCCTCGTCGAGCAGCGCGCGCAACGTGACGCGGTCGAAATCGGCGATGTCGAGGAAGTGACGGGTCATTGTTCCTTACTCATCCAGCGTTCAGAAAGTATTTCACGCGGAGGCGCGGAGCCGCGGATGTTGATCCTCCCCCGTTTACGGGGGAGGTGCCGAGCGAATGCGAGGCGGAGGGGGCGCGCCGCTTCCCGCCCCCTCCCCGCCCTCTGGGCGGACCTCCCCCGTAAACGGGGGAGGAATATCGCGTCCGTCTCCGCGTCTCCGCGCCTCCGCGTGAATCTACTGCTTCTTCTCCATCGCGTCCGCCGCGGCGGAGAGGTGGGTCAGCGCCTCGCGCACATCGCCCTCGCTCACGATCAAGGGCGGCAGCAGGCGCACGACGTTGTCGCCGGCGCCCACCGCCAGCATCTTCTGCTTGAACAGCTCCGCCAGGAACTCGGTGTTCGGCACGCGCAGCTTGAGCCCCAGCATCAGGCCCTGCCCGCGCACGTCCTCGAACACCTTGGGATGCGCGGCGACGAGGCCCGCGAGCTGCTGGCGCGCGAAATTCGCGACCTTTTCGACATGCTCGAGAAACCCCGGCGCCAGCACCACGTCCAGCACGGCATTGCCCACCGCCATCGCCAGCGGATTGCCGCCGAAGGTCGAAGCATGCGAACCCACGGTCATGCCGCTGGCGGCGCGCTCGGTCGCAAGGCACGCGCCAAGAGGAAAGCCGCCGCCGATGCCCTTGGCGATGGCCATGATGTCCGGCGTCACGCCCGACCATTCATGCGCGAAGAGTTTTCCCGTGCGCCCGACACCGGTCTGCACCTCGTCGAAGATCAGCAGCAGCCCCTGCTCGTCGCAAATCTTACGCAACGTGCGCAGGAATTCCGGCGTCGCGGGGCGCAAGCCGCCCTCGCCCTGGATCGGCTCGATCAGGATCGCGGCGGTCTCGGGCACGACGGCGCGTTTCACCGCCTCGATATCGCCGAACGGCACCTGGTCGAAGCCGTCCGTCTTGGGTCCGAAACCTTCGAGATATTTCGCCTGTCCGCCGGCCGCGATGGCCGCGAGCGTGCGGCCGTGGAAGGCGCCTTCGAAGGTGATGGTGCGGAAGCGCTCCGGATGGCCGTGCTTGTATTGATAGCGCCGCGCCATCTTGATTGAGGCTTCGATCGCCTCGACGCCGGAATTGCCGAAGAACACGGTATCGGCGAAGGTCGCATCGACCAGCCGCTTGGCCAGCCGCTCCTGATCGGGAATGCGGTAGAGGTTGGAGGTGTGCCAGAGCCTGGACGCCTGCTCCGTGATCGCCTTGACCAGATGCGGATGGGCATGGCCGAGCGCATTGACCGCGATGCCGCCGCCGAAATCGAGATAGCGCGTGCCGTCCTCGGCATAGAGATCGGCGCCCTCGCCGCGCACGAAGGCGACATCGGCGCGGGCATAGGTCGGCAATACCGCTGGCTGCACGAAAATCTCCCGTGGCGCTTGGCCGGCTGCGCCAAAGGCGCGGTTTATCCGACTCCATGGCCGAGGGGTCAAGCACGGGCCTTGATCGGCGTCATCATCCGGGTGAGGCTCGCCGCGTCTTTTCCGAAGGGAGTAGCGTATGCGCAGGATCGGGATATTCGTGCTGGCGGCGGCGATGGCCGCGGCAAGCGGCACCGCGGCTTCGGCGGGAGCGCTTCTGAGCGCGCATGTGCCCGAGGCCGTGGCGCAGCACCGCGCAGCGTTTGCCGGCGCGGTCGATCCCGCGACGCCGCTGCGCCTGCAGGTCGTCCTGCCGATGCGCAATCTGGACCGGCTGCACGATCTCCTGGGTGCGCTCTACAATCCTGAGAGTCCGCTCTATCGCCATTGGCTGAGTGTCGCCGGTTTCGCCAAGCAATTCGGCCCTGCGGCGCGCGACTATGCGGCCGCGCAGGGCTTCTTCAGCGCGCAGGGCCTCAAGGTCACGCGCACCTATGCCAATCGCTACATGTTCCAGGTCGAGGGCCGCGCCGGCGACGTCGCGCGCGTGCTCCATGTGCGGCTGAACACCTACACGCATCCCACCCAGAACCGCACCTTCATGGCACCGGACCGCGAGCCGACATTGGCGCTGAACGTGCCCGTGCTCCACGTCACCGGGCTCAGCACCTATGTGCTTCCTTATCCCAAGTATCATGCGCCCGAGATTGGCGGACGTGGCCGGCGCGGCGGCACCGGATCGGGGCCCGGCGGCAATTTCATCGGCAGCGATTTCCGCGCCGCCTATTACGCGACTGGCGCGAAGGCCACGCTGGACGGCGCCGGACAATCCGTCGGACTGATGGAGCTCGAAGGCTATATCCCGAGCGACATCGCTCTGTATTTCAGCACCGTCGGCGAGACCTTGAGCGTGCCGGTGAACGGGGTCTCGGTCGACGGCACGCCGGTCGATTGCGGGCATTGCAACGACGCAGAGCAGGTGCTCGACGTCGACTACGCGATCTCGATGGCGCCCGGCATGGCGCAGGTGCAGGTCTATGTCGCGGGCGATCCCGTGGCGGTCGAAGAGGCCATGGCGAGCGACAACACGTCCAAGCAGCTCTCGACCTCATGGGGCTATGACGAGGTCTTTGCGGTCGAGGATCCGCTCTATCAGGAGATGGCGGCGCAGGGGCAGAGCTACATGACCGCCAGCGGCGACTTCTCGACGCTTCAGGACAGCGGCCCCTGGCCCGAGGAAGACGCCAACATCACCGCCGTCGGCGGCACGGATCTGGTGACGACGGGTCCGGGCGGCGCATGGCAGTCGGAGCCCGGCTGGGAGGACAGCGCCGCCGGCCCCTCGGTCGACCAGAACATCCTGATCGAGCCGTACCAGCTCCCCTACATCAACAAGCGCAACATCGGCTCGAAGACGCTGCGCAACGTCGCCGACATTTCGGCCAACGCGGATTTCGACATGTTCGTCTGCCACAACGGGCGCTGTTCCGGCGGCTGGGCGGGAACCAGCTTCTCCTCGCCGATCTGGGCCGGCTTCACCGCGCTCGCCAATCAGAAAGCGACCGCGCAGGGCGGCGCGACGATCGGCTTCCTCAACCCGGTTCTCTACGGCGCGCTCAAGGGCGACAGGAACTTGACCCACGACGTGGTCGGCAATGTCAGCGGCGTCTATCCAGCGGTCAAAGGCTACGACCTCGTCGGCGGGCTCGGCTCTCCCAACGGCGAGAAGACGATCAAGGTCCTGGCCGGGCGGTAGAATCGCGGCGCGACGCGACGCGGTCCGACGCTGAGTCCCGGACCGCGCACGCCGTCCGGCGGCCGCGCAATGGTGCTGATCAGTTTGATATGATTCCAATCCTAGAAAATGCCTAAGAAAAACAGCGTTTTACGAAGGGAAAAAGCCCTCCCGGCCGGAGGCTTGTAGGCTGTCAGGCGCGACAAGTGCAATTGATTGCACTGGTTCTGGCCCATCGAAAACGGCTTCTGTAAGAATTTCGCCAACTGGCGATAGCTCCAGTTTTCTGGCGGCGAATACCCTTGAAATTTCGTTTCGCGCCACCAGTTGAGTCGTGTTCGGCGCGCGCCGCCGGAAGAGCCGATTTGGCACCAGGAGCTACAAAATCTGGTAACAATCTGGCGGAATTCGTGGGTTGCGGCACAAAATGTCGCCTCGTACGTTTGCATTGCGACGGTGGAATCGCGCTAAACAGCGTTCGCAGCGTGGCGTCGGAATGCAAGTTGCGATGAAATTCGGCTCCAAAAGTTCATCACGAATTCATTTGCAAGAGTGCATTGTGCGATCAAGTAGTTGCTATACATGCAAATGCTCTGTACGCTGACGCTGCCGTTGGACACGATTTGTTCCTCTTGTCAAGAGAACGAATCGGGAGTCCGCAACAATCAAGGTGAGTCGAAATGACTTACCGGAAACGAGGTTAGAGCAATGCCGAAAGGCCCCAATGGGGAAAAGCGTCCAGCCGATACCATTGGCTGCGCGGTCCTGGTGGGGCGTATAGCGACAGGAGAGGTTGAGGAGCGTTCTGCCCCTCCTTCTGGTCGCACGAGAAGTGGAAAAGCCGGCGCGAAAGCGCGGGCAGAGAATTTGAGCAGTGGCCGCCGTAGCGAGATTGCTAAAGCGGCGGCGGCTGCTAGATGGAGGTAGACCATGCAGATCGAACTTGAGGCGCTGAAAAAGCGACTGTTCGGAGACAACAAGGTGAAAAACGTTAAGTTTTTCCCTGGCACCAGTGCCGACGCGACGCCAGAGGATATGGCGCGCGAAATGAACAAGTTCTTCGCCGATCCCCACAATGCGGATTCGGAGAACGAGTTGACTCACGACTAACGGAACTTGACCAAAAGTCATTTTCCAACCTAAAAAGGGCGCCCCGCAAAAGGCGCCCTTTTTAATGTCTTTTTCAAAGCTCTATTCGGCTGTTCAAGATCAAAAGGGGGTAATCAGCACCAAGTGGCTAAAGGATCAGGCCGTTGCACTTTCTCACATCACCAAAGTCAAAGAGCAGTGGACAAGCGTCATTGACCCTTTGGCCATGCGCGGATTCTATATTGAGGGTCCGCTTGGGCCTCCGGTGCCGCTCGAAGAAAATGAGTGCCTGATCGTCATTTCGAGGGCGATGTGTATGTCGCCCCTTGGCGATCATTGGCGCAGAGCTGTTTACACCAAAGAGTTGATGCACGTCTTCGACGAACCTGATGAGAAAGCAGACACGCCAGAGAAGTTCGATATTCAGATTGAGAAGTTCGGGGACCCGAACAAGGCAACGTCGCCCCAGTATAGAGCCGAGCAAAAGGCAGCTTGGCGGTCCATGATGGTTCTATGCCCAGAAGCTAAGCGTCTTGAATATAAAGGGAAAATTGCAGCCAACGAGATTAGTTACGATGTCGTGGCCAGTGCCTTGCGCGTCCCTGTTAGCTTCGTCCGGGACATGATGCGACCAGATTTTGAAGAGATAACTGCGAAGCTAAGATGAAAATAATGCTTGCTATTATTGTATAGCAAGCATATAGTTCAGTACATGAACAGGCTACCTCTCTCCACTCGTGTCCAAATTCTCTCAATGCTGGTGGAGGGGTCGTCCATGCGTTCGACCTCCCGCATTTGTGGAGTGTCGATCAATACGGTCACAAAGTTACTGGTCGATGCAGGCGAGATCGCAGAGCGCTTCCATGATGAAAAGGTCCGCGAGGTCCAGTCCAGGCGCGTCCAGTGTGATGAGATTTGGTCATTCTGCTATGCAAAAGCGAAGAACGCTCCAAAAGAAATGAAGGCCGCCGGAACGGCTGGCGACACGTGGACGTGGACCGCGCTTGACCAGGACTCGAAGCTGATTGTTACGTGGCGCGTCGGCGGCCGCGATGCCGAGACCGGCGGCGCGTTCATGCACGATCTCGCCTTCCGCCTTCGGGATCGCATCCAGCTCACAACGGACGGCTTCCCAGGTTACCTTAAAGCGGTCGAAAAGGCTTTCGGAACGGATGTTGATTATGCTCAGCTTGTGAAAATCTATTCGGATGCAGCTAGTAAGACGCCGGAGAAGCGTTACAGTCCTGCCGAGTGCATTGGCGCACATAAGGACAAGATTTGCGGTAAGCCCGCACTGCATCACATCTCGACTTCGCATGTTGAACGCAGCAATCTGACTATGCGTATGTCCATGCGCCGCTTCACACGCCTAACCAATGCTCATAGCAAGAAGATTGAAAATCACTGCCACGCGCTAGCGCTCTATTTTCTCTGGTACAATTGGATGCGGCCGCACGCATCTCTAAATGGCCGTACTCCTGCTATGGCGGCGAAGATCGCGACTGCGCCGATTTCCATGGCCGATCTGGTCAATTTTATTGACCGCTCAGGTTTGGAAGAGCGCCTGGGAATATATTCAAACTGAGACAGCGGCCGCGCAATCTTGTGGACAAGCACTTGTGCAGACCCCTTAGGGCTTGTGACTCTCGATTCGGGGGCTACGATATCTTGTGGCTGGAGACAGGAGAGCCCCAAGATGACGCAATTGAACTGGACCGACGACCGCGTGGAGCAGCTCAAGAACCTTTGGACCGAGGGCCTGTCGGCCAGCCAGATCGCCCGGGCGATGGGCGGTGTGACGCGCAACGCCGTGATCGGCAAGGTGCATCGCCTGGGACTCGCCGGCCGGGCCAGCCCGTCGCGCAGCGAACGGCCCCGGCTGCCGATGGCGCCGAAGGTCTCGTTGCGCTCCCACATGCCCGCGCCGCCGGTCGTGGAAGAGGATCCGCTGGTGCTCGACGACGGCAGCCACGCCACCGTGCTCACCATCAACGACCGCATGTGCCGCTGGCCGATCGGCGATCCGGCGCAGAACGAGTTCCATTTCTGCGGCCGCAATCCCAAATCCGGCTCGCCCTATTGCGAAGCGCATGCGCGCAAGGCCTATCAGCCGCAGCAGAACCACCGCCGCGACAAGGGCCGGATGGCGGGGTGATCAGCGTCTACGATTTCACCTCGAAGACGCTGGCGGGGGAGGACGTCCCGCTCGCGTCTTATCGCGGCCGGGTGCTGCTCATCGTCAACACTGCGAGCAAATGCGGGTTCACGCCGCAATACGAGGGACTCGAAAAGCTGTACGAGGATTTGGGTGGCCGCGGCTTCACCGTGCTGGGTTTTCCCTGCAACCAGTTCGGCGCGCAGGAGCCCGGCAGCGAAAGCGAAATCGGCGAATTCTGCCAGGTCAATTACGGCGTCAGCTTCCCGATGTTCGCCAAGATCGACGTCAACGGCGCGCACGCCCATCCGCTCTACGCCTATCTGAAGCGCGAGAAGCCCGGCCTTTTGGGCGGCCGCATCAAATGGAACTTCACCAAGTTCCTCGTCGACCGCGCGGGCAAGGTGGTCGCGCGCTATGCGCCGACGACCAAACCCAAGGACCTCCAGAAACCGATCGCGCAATTGCTCTAGCCTCTTCGCTGCTCACCCCGCCGCGGGCCGAGGCCAAGCTCAAAGGCTGGCACGACCAATGCGGCATCACCGGCGCGCGGCTGTGGATCCTCGGCCAGATCGCGGGCACGAAACTGCCCAAGCAATACGCGAGCGCGATGACGAAGGAGGTAAATGGTCGTAGCGGGCGTCAGCTTGCCCTACGCTCCATGGAGCGGATGTGGCTGCCGAACGGCCCCCCTCGTCGACGGCCAAAACGGGGACATCGAAAGGCCGATTGCAAGCACCCTCCCGCTCCGATTGCCGACATTTCCGCGGTGCTCTAGACTCGCTATCGATTGAGGGCCGGGGGGACCGCTATGACATTCAACGGTGCGAGATTTCTACTTATCCTGCTGGCGACGCCCGTCATGCTGGCAGGTTGCGCAACCTATGACTTCGTGCAGCCTCCGCCGCCGCAATCGCAGCCTATAGCCGTAACCTTCTCGAGCACGGGGCCGAGCGGCTGGACCGATCTGCCGATAGGAACCTATCGCATACCGAACAGCGCTGTGATCGTATCCGGCCAGCAACGCGGCAACGGGGTCATGTTCGGCCTCCTCGGCGTTCTTCTCGCGGACTCCGTCGGGTCGGCCGCCGGCAAGCACAGGGTCGGCAGCGTGCAGTCTGCACTCCTTGTCGATCTTGTGCCGGAAGCCAGTACGCTCACGCAGCAGGCGATCGCCTCGGGCCGCTATGGCCAGGCGTTCGCCGCCGCGCCCGTCGCCGACAGCCCCACGCTCGAGGTCGATCCCTACACGGTGCTGACGTATTCAAACGACACCGATGTGCGGCCGGCCGTGATTCTCAAAGCAACTTTGAAGCCCGGCGGAACAGGCGCCAAACCCTGGACCACGCGCTACATGGCCTTCGAGACCAAGGCGACTCCGCTCACCGGCGACAACAGTCTTACCGCGAATGACGGTGCGCTCCTGAAGAGCGCGATCGAGCGCGATCTCAGGCGCGCGGTCAATGCCATGCTCGACGACATCGCGACCCGCCGTGGCCGCGACAAGAACAATCTCATATATCTCGAAACCGCGCTGCCCTTCGTGAGGGAGCGCTTCGCCCTGACGGGCGCGGAGCTTTCGGACGAAGACGGCGCGCTGGTTTTCCTGCCGAAGATCGCCGACGCGAACGTCATCGCGGGCGTCGAGATCTTGGACGATTCGATCCCTCACCGCCCAGCGACCGCGGACGACAAGATTAAGGTGCTGGACAAGTAGCGTTCGGCTCAAGCAGATGCTTTGCTGTTGCGGGCGCTTTTGAGCTGACGCGTGCGCGAAGACGTCCTACGCCGCCACCGTGTCGTCCAGCGAATAGCCGGCGGAGCGCACGGTGCGGATCGGGTCCTTGACGCCTTCGACGTTGAGCGCCTTGCGCAGGCGGCCGACATGGACGTCGACGGTGCGGGCCTCGACATAGACGTCGCTGCCCCACACCGCGTCGAGCAATTGCTCGCGCGAGAAGACGCGGCCGGGATGCTGGATCAGGTGGTCGAGCAGCTTGTACTCGGTGGGGCCGAGATGGACTTCCCTGCCGGCGCGGCGCACGCGGTGGGCGGCGCGGTCCATCTCGATGTCGCCGATCGCGATCACGTCCTCGGCGAGACTCGGGCGGATGCGGCGCATCACCGCCCGCAGCCGGGCCAGGAGCTCGGTCATGGAGAACGGCTTGGTCAGGTAATCGTCGGCCCCGGTGTCGAGGCCGCGGATGCGGTCCTGCTCCTCGCCGCGCGCGGTCAGCATGATGATGGGGACGTTGCGGGTCTCCTGGCGCCCGCGCAGGCGCCGGCAGACCTCGATGCCGGAAAGTTGCGGCAGCATCCAGTCGAGCAGAACCAGATCGGGCCGCTCCTCCGCCGCCACCAGCAGCGCTTCCTCGCCGTCGCGCGCCTCGACCACGCGATAGCCTTCGCGCTCGAGATTGTAGCGCAGCAGGGTGAGCAGCGCGCCCTCGTCTTCCGCGATCAGGACATTGGGCTTCATGTCACGCCTTGCGCTCGAAGGTCATCGAGGTCTCGCTGGTCTTGTCGGCCTTGGGCCGTTCGCTCGCCAAATGGCCGCCGCTCACCATGTGATAGACGACCTCCGCGATGTTGGTGGCATGGTCGCCGGTGCGCTCGATGTTCTTGGCGACGAAGAGAAGATGCGTGCACAGCCCGATGGTGCGCGGATCCTCCATCATGTAGGTCAGGAGTTCGCGGAACAGGCTGTTGTAGGTCTCGTCGATCTCGCCGTCCTGGCGCCACACGGTCTGCGCGCCCTCCGCGTCGCGGTCGGAATAGGCGTCGAGCACGTGCTTGAGCTGCGCCAACGCCTGGCGGCCCATGCGGGCGAGCGACTGCGTCAGGCGGATCGGCGGCTCGCGGTTGAGCACGATGGCGCGCTTGGCGATGTTCTTGGCGAGGTCGCCGATGCGCTCGAGCTCGCTGGCGATCTTGATCGCGGCCAGGGTCTCGCGCAGGTCCACCGCCATGGGCTGGCGCAAGGCGAGCAGCTTGAGCGACTGGTCCTCGATCGACAGCTGGAGCTCGTCGATCAGCCGGTCGCCGCCGACCGCGCGTTCGGCCAAGGCGGTATCGCGCTTGGCGATCGCCTCGATGGCGTCGGCGAGCTGCGCCTCGGCCATGCCGCCCATCTGCGCCACCGTGGCCGCGAGCGTTTCCAGCTTCTCGGTGAATGCCTTGACCGTATGATCGTTCATGTCCCGCCGTCCCTTGGATGCTGACTAGGCTGCGTCCGCCAAAGCCGTGTGACAGTTCTACGACATTTCTGTGACGGCTGCCGCAGGGGCGGCCGGAAGAAGGACGGTAAAGGTGCTGCCTTCGCCGGCGCGGCTCTCGATGGCGAGCCGTCCCTGGTGGCGGTTGACGATGTGCTTGACGATGGCGAGGCCGAGTCCGGTGCCGCCCTTCTCGCGGCTGCGCTGCACGTCGACGCGATAGAAACGCTCGGTCAGGCGCGGCACCGCGGCCGGCGGAATGCCCTCGCCGTCGTCGCGCACCGCAACCGCGAGCATCGTCTCCGCGCCGCGTCCGGGGGTGGCCCTGCCGGCGGCGAGACTGACCCAGACATGGCCGCCGGGCCGGCCGTATTTGATCGCGTTGTGGATCAGGTTCTGGAAGATTTGGATCAGCTCGTCGCGTTCGCCGATGGCGGGCGGCAGATCCTTGGCGGCCTCCATCTCCAAGGTGACGTTTTCGGCCCGCGCCAGCGGCGTCAGCGTCGCCACCGCCTCGCGCAGGATGGTCTCGAGCGATGTCGTGCCCGACGGCGGAACGTGTTCGTTCTGCTCGATGCGGGTCAGCGACAGCAAATCGTCGATCAGCCGCCGCATGCGCTCGGCCTCGATCGCCATGATGCCCAGGAACTCCTCGCGCGCCGCGGCATCGTCGCGCGCATGGCCCTTCAAGGTGTCGATGAATCCCGACAGCGCGGCGAGCGGCGTGCGCAGCTCATGGCTCGCATTGGCGACGAAGTCGGCGCGCATCTGCTCGGCACGCTTCATCGCGGTCAGGTCGTGCAGCACCAGGATGGTGAGCATCGGATTGCCCTCGGCGCGCGCGACATGGGCGACATAGGTGCGCTCCACCGGCACCGGCAGCGTGAACTCGACCGACGCCGTCTCGCCGCCGGCCATCGTGCGCCGGACGGCTTCGAGCACCGAGGGCGTGCGCAGCAGCGCCGAAATGTGCTTGCGCGCGGGATCGATTCCGATGACGCCGCGCATCGCGCGGTTGGCGAACAGCGCGCGGCCCGCCCCGTCGATCAGCATCAACGGATCGGGCAGCCGCTCGAAGACGGCGCGCGCCACGGCCGGAAGTCCGACGATCTCGGCCTGCGCGGCGGAGAGATCGATCGTGCCGTTCTCGGCGCGGACGCGCAGCGCGACGATGCCGGCCAGGACCGCGGCGGCGACCGTCGCCACCGGCATCGTCCAGGCGCGCGCCGTGCCCATCAGGCTGACGGCGATGAGCGCCACCGCCATGCCCGCCGCGAGCGCCAACGCGGCATTGCGAATCCGGGACCACAACGTCATCGGCCGTGCGTGTTCGACTCGGCGCGAGCGTAGCATAAGCGCGGACTGTGACGCCTATCCGCCCGCCGCAACGCGCAGAGCGGTCGTCATCGCTTCATCTGTGCGTTCAGGCCCTCGGGGATATTGAGCGGCCGGGTGAAGGGCTCGGAGCGACCGTCGCGCAGGAAATCGCGCGCAAGCACGAAAGCGTGATCGAAGGATGCTTTCGCCACGCCGCCGCCGGCGCTCAAACGGCGGATGCCGATGGCTTTGAGGCGCGCGGCATCGGGCAGTCCCGGCCAGGCGAGCAGATTGATCGGCGCGTCGATCGCAGCCACCAGCCGCACCAGCAGGTCGTCCTCGACGGCGCCCGGGACGAAGATCGAATCGGCGCCCGCGCCCTGATAGAGCATCGCGCGGCGCACGGTCTCTTCGAAGCCCTGCGCCGCAGGCACCAGCGACTTTAGAAACACATCGGTGCGGGCATTGAGCCAGACGCGCGCGCCGAACCTCGCCTTGATCGCCGCGATCTTGGCGCAGAGCAGTTCGGGCGCCTCGCTGCCGTCCTCGATGTTGATGCCGCAGGCGCCCGCCTCGAGCACCGCGCCGACATTCTGCGCCGCGGCTGCCGGCGTCGCGCCATAAGCCTGTTCGATATCGGCGGTGAGCGGGACGCCGACCACGCGCGCCATCGCGCGCAACGTCGCCAGCAGCGCATCGAACGGCAGCGCCTCGCCGTCGGGATAGCCCTGCGCCCAAGCCACCGCGGCGCTGGACGTGGCGATCGCCTTGGCCCCGGCGACTTCGACGAGACGCGCGCTGCCGGCGTCCCAGGCGTTGGGCAGGATCAAAAGCTCGGATGCGGCGTGCAGCGGTGCCAGCGGATTCATGCGGATGCCTTTCGGAAGAGCGTGTTGCCGGCATGGCGCGCTTCGTGCTCGAGCAGCCAGCGCTTGCGCGGCAAGCCGCCGCCATAGCCGGTGAGCGAGCCGTCGCTGCCGATGACGCGATGGCACGGCGCGATCAGGCCGACGGGGTTCTGTCCGTTGGCGAGGCCGACCGCGCGCACCGCCGCCGGCGCGCCGATGCTCCTGGCCAGCGCGCCATAGGAGGTGGTGGTGCCGGCGGCGATCTTTCGCAACGCGTTCCACACCAGAAGCTGGAACGGCGAGCCGGCGAAGGCGACCGCTAGCCTGTCGATGGCGAAGACGTCGCCGTCGAAATACTGTGCCAGCGCCTGTTTGTGGCCGAAACGGTTGCGTCGCTCCTTCAGATCGAACGCGCCATAGCGCCGCTTGAGCGCGTCCTGCCAGCGGTGCTGGAGATCGTCCCAATAGAAGAGCCGGACGGCGCCTTGCGCGTCGCTGACGATCACCGCTTCTCCCAGCGGCGTCGGCAGACGGTCGCACTCGAGCGCGAGAGCGTCAGCCATGAGCCGCCTCCGCATCCGAGGTCCACAGATGCTGCGCGGCATAGGCGCGCCACGGCCGCCACGCTTCGGCGCGCGCGAGCAGCGCCTTCGGCGTCGGCCGTCCGCCCTGCCCTGCCACCGCCGGATGGCGCAGAAGCGCCACATCGGCGGCCGGAAACGCGTCGCCGTCGCGCAGTGCGCGCAACGCCCAATATTGCGCCGTCCACGGACCGAATCCGGGAAGCGCGGTCAGACGCAGCATCGCTTCTTCATAGGTACCGGTGGGATCGAGCAGGCGCGGATCGGCGCATGCGGCCTCCGCCAGCGCCTTGAGCGCAGCGATGCGCTGCCTGGGCATCGGCATGGACGAGAGCTCGGCGCTCCTGACGCGCGAAGGCGTCGGAAAGATGCGGTGGAGGCGCGCATCGCCGGTGGTCTGCGCATCCACGGTACGGCCCACGCGCCGCACCAGCTCGCTCGCCAGCCTGCGGCCCGCGCTCACCGTCACCTGCTGGCCGAAGACCGCGCGGCAGGCGCTTTCGAAACCGTCCCAGGCGCCGGGCGTGCGCAACCCCGGCCGCTTCAAGACGAGCGGTGCAAGTCCGGTGTCGCTCGATAGATGCGCCCCGATGGCAAGGACGTCGGCGTCAAGATCGAACAAGCGCCTGAGACGCGCCACGATGCCGAGCAGCTTGGAGACATCCGGAAAGCGGATCGTCGCCTTGAGATGGCCCGCGCCGGGACGGACCTCGACGCTGCCGGCATGGCCGCCGATCTCGATGGTGCGCGCGTAGCGCTCGCGCTCCACGATCTCGACGCCGTCGATCGCGCGCGCCGCCAGGAAGCCCGCGATCGCGTCCCAATCGTAGGGGGCGCGATAGCCGAGCTTGAGCGTCACCCCGGATTGGGGCGCCATATGCTTGCGGCGCAGCTCGCGCGGCGGCTTGCGATAGAGCTTGGCGAACGCGTCGTTGAAGCGGCGCACGCTGCCGAAGCCCGACGCCGACGCGATCTCGGTCATCGAAAGCTGCGTCTCCTGGATCAACTGCTTGGCGAAGAGGATGCGCCGCGTCTGCGCCACCGCGATCGGCGGCGCGCCCAGATGCTGGTCGAACAGCCGGCGCAATTGCCGTTCGCCGACGCCCAGACGGTCGGCAAGCGCCTGGACGCCGCTGTCGCCATCGAGCAGTCCCTCGCCGATCAGCGCCAGCGCGCGCGACACCGTGTTCGAGGTGACGCGCCAGGCGGCGGCATCGGGCGAGATCTCCGGCCGGCAGCGCAGGCACGGACGGAAGCCCGCTTCCTGCGCCGCTGCTGCGCTCGGGTAGAAGCGCAGGTTTTCGCGCTTGGGCGTGCGCGCGGGACAGATCGGACGGCAATAGATGCCCGTGCTCGTCACGCCGACGAACAGCCGCCCGTCGAAAGCGGCATCGCGGATGCAGAGCGCGCGGTAGCACACGTCGTGGGGAGGCAGCGTCATGAGAGCCAATATAAGCATCCCCCGCGCATTTTGCTGGCCATTTTCGGACGTGGATGGCGGGGATGCGCCGCACTCATGGACGGCCCGGTTGACTGGGGATATCGGCCCGCTCAGGCTGAGCCGGCAGGATGGAGAACCGCATGATCACGATCTACGGCGTGGAGCCGACGCGGTCGTTCCGCCCGATCTGGGCGCTGGAGGAACTGGGCATCCCTTACACCGTGCGGCCCGTCGACCTGCGCAAGCGGATGGAAGACTCGGAGTTCATCGCCGTCAATCCGGCGGGATTCCTTCCGGCGATGCGGGACGGTTCCGTCGGCATGGTCGATTCGATCGCCATGCTGGAATACATCGTCGCGCGCCACGACAAGGAGCACAAGCTCGCGCCCGCAGCCGACGACGACGCCTTTGCGCTCTATCAGCAGTTCCTGCATCTGGGCGAGTCGGGTCTGGCCGCCTATCTCAACATCGTGGTCGCCTGCCGCTTCCTGGCGCCGGCGGAGGAGAAGGAGAACTTCGGCACGCGCGCGGCGGAGCGCATGTTTTTCAGCCGGCTCTCGTTGGTGTCGCGTCAGCTCGCGCGCGCGCCGATGATGGCAGGCGAAGGCTTCACGGCCGCAGACATCTCGGTCATCTATGCGCTCGGCATGGCGGAGCGGCTTGGGCTTGCCGACAAATTCGGGCCCGAGATCGCTGAGTATCGCGAACGCATGGCGGCACGGCCGGCTTATCGGCGCGCTCTTGCGAAATGGTCGCCCCAGGCCGTCTAAGCCCCGATTTGACATTCCGTCAGCACCTAAAGCACGCTGGATTCAAAGGGTTGGACCGCGCCTTCGACAGGGGCGGCCGGGAGGACCGCATGGATCAGGCCGCCGCGCCGCGCGACGACATGACGTCGCTGCGCACCAAGCTCTTCTACGGGCTGGGTTCGGTCTCCTTCGGCGTCAAGGACAACGGTTTCCAGACCATCCTGTTTCTCTTTTACAACCAGGTCATGCATGTGCCCGGCGGGGTGGTCGGTATCGCCCTCGCAGTCGCTGTCATGGTCGACGCATTCATCGATCCCGTCGTGGGATACACCTCCGACAATCTGCGCACGCGCTGGGGACGGCGGCACCCTTTGATGTATGCGGCGGCGCTGCCCGTGGCGATCAGCTATTTGCTGCTCTGGAACCCGCCCAACTGGTCGCAGCAGGGATTGTTCGTCTATCTCGTCGTCGTCGCCATTCTTGTTCGTACTCTGATTACATTCTACGAAATTCCGAGCTCGGCGCTCGCGCCGGAGCTCACCCAGGACTACGACCAGCGCACCTCGTTCTTCGGCTTTCGGCTGTTCTTCGCATGGTATGGCGGGATGACCATGTATGTGCTGGCATTTCGCGTCTTCCTCAGTCCGGATGCACAGCACAAGGTGGGCCAGCTCAATCCAGCCGGTTACGGCCATTACGGACTCACCGCGGCCATCGTCATGGCGAGCGCGATCCTCATCTCTGCGCTGGGCACGCACCGATTCATTCCGCGCTTGCGGGTGCCGGAGCAGCGCAAGGGCAAGGTGAAGGATTATTTTCGCGACCTCTTGCGCATCCTCAACAACAAGGCATTCTTCAGCCTGATGCGCGCCGGCATCCTGTTCTACTTTGCCACCGGTCTTGTTTTTGCGCTCAACACCTATCTGCAGACTTATCTCTGGCAGCTCGACAACAAGCAGATCGCTTTCATCGGGCTGTCGACCTTCATCGCGGTGACCTTGGGCTTCGCCATCGCCATCCCGGTGTCGCGCCGCTTCGGCAAGCGCGACGGCGGCGTGATCATGTTCCTGATCGGGCTTGCGATCTCGATCGTGCCGCTGGCGCTCAGGCTGCTCGGCCTGTTCTATCAGAACGGTTCGCCGGCGCTGGTGCCGGCGCTCTTTCTCTTCAATGCGCTTGGCAGCGCACTCACCATTGGTGCCGGCATTCCGCTGGTGGCGATGATTGCCGACGTCGTCGAGGACAGCGAGATCAGGACCGGCAAGCGCTCCGAGGGCGTGTTCTTCGCCGGTTCGAGCTTCATGCAGAAGATGGCGTCCGGGCTCGGCCTTTTCGGTTCCGGCATCATCATCTGGGTCTCGCGCTTTCCGGCGAATGCCGTGCCGGGCAAGGTCGACCCGCACATCGTCTACAATTTTTCCCTGCTCTATCTCATCGTGGTGGTCGGGCTCTATGTCCTGGCGGCGGCGATGCTGCGCCGCTTCCCGATCACGCGCGAAAGCCACAACGAGAATCTGCGCAAGCTCGCGGGCGAGGTCCCCACTCTGGCCGATGAGCCGGTGGCGCCCAGCGTGTGAGGGCGAAAAGCTCAAACGATTTGCGCTTTGCAGCGGTCACACGTCATGGTAGTGTCCCCGCCGTGACCATGGACGAGGGGGCTCGACATGGCGGTGGGGCGCATCGCAGGAATTCTGCAAAGCAAGAGCCGGCGCTATTGGTTGACGGCGGCGCTCGTCCTCGCGGCGACCGTCGCGCTGACTCCTTGGGTGAACGAGCATCTCAATCTCAATTCGCTCCGCTACAAATTCTTCCAGGTGATGGGGACCTATGCCGCGCGTCAGCTGGAGTCGCGCTACATCAAGGTCGTCGCCGTCACCAACGACGATTACATCCATGACGAGCCGCAGGGTTCGAGCCCGATCAATCGCCACTATCTCGCGCGCATCGTCGATGCCCTGCGCCAGGCCAACGTTCAGCTGATCGCCCTCGACTTCAACCTGCACATCAAGGATCCCAGCGTCACCGCGGTGTCGGTCGGCGATTTCAGCCACATCGTCAACAAGCAGCAGGTCGACACGCTCGTCCGCGCGGTGATCGAAGCCGCCGACAACGATATCAAGGTCGTCCTTCCCAAGAACATCGCAATCGAGCCCTACCGGCTGGTGCCGGACATCTACCAGCCCTACGGCATCTGCACGAAGCTTGTCGCGGACGGACGCTGGGACAATCCCGGTTCCGCCGGCTTCGCCATCTCGCCCAAGGCGGCCCGCAACATCGCGTGCGGCTATATCCAGCTGCCCTATGACGAGCGGCAGGTGCCGCCGATGCTCGATGTCGGCGAAAAAGGCCGCATCGATTCGCTGTCGCTCGCCATCGCGCGCGCCAAGGACCCGCGCGCCGCGGCGGCGGTCGGCACGGCCACCAAGTTCGTCACCTATCTGCCCGCGAGCGAGACGGAATCCATCCCCGCCGGAAAACTGCTCAAGGCCGACCCGGACGTGCTTGACACATTGCGCCACAATGCGGTCGTCGTCGGCGGAATGTGGCTCTCCTCCGACGGCCTGGGCCTGGTCGACGTGCACGACGCGGTGACCGGACCGATCAGCGGCGTCCTCATCCACGAGAACTTCGCGGAAGGAATTCTGGACGGGAGGCAGGTCGCGCCGCTACCCGAATGGGTGCTGATCGCCGTGGAGATCGCCGCCGGAATCGTCTTCGCGCTGCTGTTCGCCGCCGTTGCCGACGCCTGGATCAAGCTCGTGCTGCTGGTCGCGATCTCCGTCATCTTGTTCGCGGCGCAGTGGCTGATCTTTGCGCTTTTCGGAACCTTCTTCGAGGCGTTCCTGCCGCTGCTCGGATTATCGCTGCATTCCATCGTCGAGAAACTGCTCGAATAGGAGACTCGCCATGAGACTCAAACTGGCAGGATTGGGTGTTGGGATCGCGCTCGCTGCCGGCGCAGCGGGAAACGCCGCTTGGGCACAAAACATCCCGGATAAGGACCAACCGGTTTCCAAATCAAGCGACACTGCCCGTAGCGATCGCGATGTCCGTTCTGCCAATCAAGAACGGCAGTCGGACGAAGACCGACGGATGCGCAAACAGGAGACAAGTGCAGCGCAAGACAAGGGACCGGTCGGACCCGAGACGGGCGGGGCCGAACACAAACCTCCGCCACCGCCGCCCAAATGAAGCGGGACGTCTCGCCTCCAAAACCGCGTTCACCGCAATCCGAAGGAGGATTGAAATGAGAACCATCGCCATCTGCACCATGCTGACAGCAATGTTTCTGCCCCTGAATGCCAGCGCGCAGTACGGACCGCCGGCGGGGCCGCCGGTGGTCTCGCCCACCTGGATCAACGGCGTGCTGACCTGTCCGCCGGGCTACCGCGGTCCGATCAGCTCGACACCCGGCGGCGCGGAAGTGTGCGTCCGCAACTGACGCCGCTACCCCGCAAAGATCTTCTTCAGTTCCGTCTTCAGGATCTTGCCGTTGGCATTGCGCGGCAGGGTTTCGGGCCAGAAGACGACCTTCACCGGCACCTTGAAGGCCGCGAGCTTGCCGGCGACGAAGGCGCGCAGTTCGTCCTCGGTGGTGTGCTGGCCTGGCTTCAAATGCACCACCGCGCCGGGCTCCTCGCCGAGGCTATGATGCGGCACGGCGACGAGCGCCGCGTCCATCACCGCGGGATGCTCGTAGAGCACGTTCTCGACCTCGATGCAGTAGATGTTCTCGCCGCCGCGGATCAGCATGTCCTTGGCGCGGTCGATGATGAAGCAGAAACCTTCCTCGTCGACCCGCGCGAGATCGCCGGTGCGCACCCAGCCGTCGACGAAGGTCTGCGCCGTCGCTTCCGGCTTGTTCCAGTAACCCTTGACGATGTTCGGGCCCCGCGCCCACAGCTCGCCAACCTCGTTGAACCCAAGCTCACGGCTGCCTTCCGGCGTCATCACTTTGAGATCGCACACCGGCACCGCCGGACCGCAGGAATCCGGACGGTGTTCGTAGTCCTCCGCCGAATGCGTGGTGCAGGTGGCCGAGGTCTCGGTCATGCCCCAGCCGTTGCCGGGCAAGGATTTCGGGAAAGTCTCGACGATCTTGCGCACCAGCTCCGGCGCCGAGGGCGCGCCGCCATAGGCCACGCTCTCGAGCGAGGAGAGATCGTATTTGTGGCGGTTGGGATGCTCGATCAGCTGCCAGGCGATGGTCGGCACGCCGCCCGCGCCGTTGATCTTCTCGCGCTCGATCAATTGCATCGCGAGCTCCGGCTCCCATTTGCGCATCAGCACCAGCTTGGCGCCGGCATAGAGCGACGGCCCCATGACGGCAAAGCATCCCGTGGCATGGAAGAAGGGCACCGAGAGCAGGGTGGAGCGCTGCGGCGCGTTGGGATCGGGCGCCGGCACCGGCTCGCCGCGGCGCAGGAAGTTGCGCGCCGCCGCCGAGGCCGACGAGAAGATGTTGGTCAGCATGTTGCGGTGGCTGCCGAGTGCGCCTTTCGGTTTGCCGGTGGTACCCGAGGTGTAGAGGATCGTCGCGTCGTCTTCGGGCGCGAGCGACACGCTGGGAAGTTCGCCTGCGGGCAGCTTGCCCCAATCGTTGACCTTGCCGAGCACGTCCTCGAGCCGCCGCACGATCGGATGCGGAAGCTCGTCCGGATAGCGGCTGACATAGACGCGCTTCAGGTCGGGGCAGTTGACGATATGCTCGCCGATGCGCTCCAGCCGCTCGGCATCGACGAAGGCGATCTTGCTGCCCGAATCGACCAGTCCGTATTCGAGCTCCGGTCCCGTCCACCACGCGTTCAAAGGCGTCACGATGGCGCCGACGATGGCGCTGCCGAAAAAGATCGCCGCCCATTCCGGCAGGTTGCGCATGATGATGGCAACGCGGTCGCCCTTCTTCACGCCCTGTGCGGTCAGCTCGGCGGCGACCGCGAGCGTGGCCCGCGAGAACGACTCGAAGCCGGCGCGGTCGTCCTCATAGACCAAGAACGTCTTGTCGCCATGGCCGCGGCCGAGCACGAAGAGGTCGCGCAAGGTGGGCGGGGTGTTCTTCCACACCCGGGTGGGAATGCCGCGGATCACGGCCTCGTCCATCTCGAAGGGCGAACCGGGCTGGGTGAGCAGCCGGTGCGCCTCGGCAATGGACATCGCGGGCCAGGGCTTGGGATTCATGGTGCTCTCTCAGGGCAATAGCGGTGAGTCAGAGAATGTCATCGGAGCGCCGCGGATGCAAAGTGGGCGCCATTGTCCGAAGGGGATCGATATCTGGTATCGTGCCAAGATTGCAGAGATCGGGGAATGGCGTGCCCAACAGAAACCTCACTCCAGAAGAACTCGTAAACGCAAAGGTCTTGCTGGAGGAAGTTCGCCGCCGACTGGCTGAGCTTGCCGACGGTGACGAGGGGGCGCTCTTTGCATACCGCCGCAAGATCGCAAAGGAACTGCAATACGACGAGCGAGGAAAGCCAGGGGAGCGCCGATTGTTGAAGGCTAGAAAGATTGGCGAGCAGGGCGGGAAATGTCCGCTTTGCGATGAAATATTGCCCGAGAAAAATTCGGTACTAGACCGTCTTAGCGCAATGGATGGATATACTCTGAAGAATACTCGCGTACTATGTCCGCGTTGCGATACCAATGTGCAAAGAGAACGTGGATATAAGTAGGATGGAATGAGCCTGCTTGCCGAATCGGGTTCTTCCAATGCGCGGCTCGGACGCCTCGGAGTTGGTGGCGCTCAAGTGGTGGCTAGGAAAGTTAACGGCCCTTTCGCACGCGCAGCGAAAATAAAGTTGGATCGACCCCTTGAACCGTCACGGTCGAAATCCCATTTCCGCTAAATCCCCACAGGTGCGAGACGACCGGAGCAGCCGCCGCGGCGCATGCAAAACGCCGAGCGGCCGCTGGTCTTTCGCGACACCGACGCAGAAGGAAAACCGCCACGAACCCAGCGAAAAAATAAATTTTGCCGCTTGCTGCGATGCGACAAAACCCGCGTCCCGGTCGGCAGGCTAGGTGCGCCTGAATTGAACCTCCCGCCGATGGATCGAGACGGAGCAGACCGTTTGACAAACCGGACCAATAGCTTGAGCCGAAAGCGGGAGGTTGAACCGCGATTTCATCGATTTGGGGATCGGCTTCCCGATGGGAAGGTTGACCTCAAGCTGCGTCCGCGCCCGTGAAGCTGCTTCAGCAGCTGCCCTTGGTGGCGAAGCTCGGCTGCGACGCGTCGAAGGATTGGCCGCCCTGGAGCGGCCCTACGAAACCCACTTCGAAGATCACAGAACCACTCGGAAGACCGTGCCGCACCCATTGCCGCCACAGCCCGTGCCGCCGCCGGTCGCAGTCGTGCCGAACAATGTGCGCTTGGAAAGCAGGAGTTCGCCCGCAGGATTCGCACCGTCCGTCGCTTTGAAGGTGTGCAGCACGCTGAACTGCCCGTTCGCAGTCAGCTCGAAGACGGTGCCGCAGCCATTGCCGCCGCTGCGGCAAAGCTTGTCGCCGCCCTCAAACGCCACGCCATAGAAATTGCCGGCACTGTCCCTGACCAGGCCGGCTTCGGGAAATGCGCCGTCGCTTCCGTCCTGGAAAGCATAGAGCACCGTCTCCGTTCCATCCGGCGCTAGCTTGTAGATCGTACCGCAGCCAAAGCTACAGGCGCTGCCGCCGCCACCATAGAAGGTTGTGCCATAGAGATTTCCGGAGCCATCCGCGAGCAGCGAACCTTGCGGCTGAGATCCGTCGTTGCCGCCCTGAAAAGCATAGAGGACCGTAAGCAGCCCTGAAGTGTCGAGCTTGTAGATCGTGCCGCAGCCTATGCCCGTAGCGCAGTTATTGGGTCCTTGTTGATTGGTCACGCCGAACAGATTTCCTTCGTGATCGATAATTAGCCGTCCTCCCCACGGGAGGGCGCCTTCGGTCGGGGCAAAACTGTGGAGAAGGGTAAAATCGCCCGCCGTGGTAATGCGGAATACCGTGCCGCAATGGCAAGCAAGTCCGCCTTTCGAAGTCGTGCCATAGAGGTTTCCAAGGCTGTCGAAGGTCAAACCTTGCAGCGGAACACTGCCGTTCGGGGCAGGAGTGAACTGATGCAGAATCGTCTCCTGCCCCGTGCTGTCGATCTCAAAAACTGTTCCGTACACGCCTGAACCGAAGCCGTGAGCCGACTGCGTGGTCCCAAACATGTTACCTGCGCTGTCGAAGACGACTCCCGACCATTCGCCGTCCACGCCGTCCAGATTGCCGAATCGGTGGATGAGCTGAAATTTTCCTTTGGGGGCCACACTGAACACCGTGGCTTCGGTAACGCCATACAGGTTGCCGTTCGGACCCAAGGCCAATGCAGCGCTGGTGAATCCACCCTGCTTATCGGTGAAGACGTGGAGCGTCCTGAAACCGATGGCGCTTGCGGCGGAAATGCCGGCCAGCGTCGCGATGGCCAAGGCGGTAAAGCCTAAACGGAACTTCATTCCAACCGCTCCTATCATCGGGGGGACTGCAATCGACCATATTTCGCTTTGGCTCCTGAGCCGAGTCAGTCGGGACCGCCGTCTGGGCGATTGACGCCGACGGCCGGTCGCGCCTACCGTCGCTCAACGCGCGAGTCTAGGGAACGCGGTGATGCCGCGGCTGCCCCCGCAACTGTGACCGGCGAGCGGTCGTCCATGTGCCACTTGGGCCGAAGGCCCTGGGAAGGCGGGCGACGCGCAACGACCCGGGAGCCAGGAGACCTGCCTCGCGCCGTCGTTGTACCGCCGGTCGGGGTGTGCCGGAGGTGCCGCGGGAATCCGCGTGACGACAGGAACGGGTCGTCGCGCGGGGCATCATGAATCGACATCATCGCCCATCGCGGGACGGCTCCTGAAACGGGAGGTCGTCATGCACGAATTCAGCATCCAGGGATCAAGAAGAGTTCTCACGCGGAGCCGCGGAGGACTCCGCGTACTCCGCGCCTCCGCGTGCAACTTCTTGTTCGCCGCTGTTCTCCTTGGCGCCGCCCATGCCGATGAGGGCGCGCTCCAGCCGGAGACCGTCGTCGTCACGGCGACACGCTCGCCGCAGCCGGTGGAGGTGACCGGCACTTCGATATCCGTCATCACCGCGCAGGACATCGAGACGCAGCAGATCGAGGTGCTGAGCGACGCGCTGGCCGAAACGCCCGGGCTCGAGGTCAGCCGCAACGGCGGCACCGGGCAGACGACGAGCGTCAGCATCCGCGGCGCGGAGACCGGACAGACCCTGGTGCTGATCGACGGCGTGCGGCTGAACGATCCGAGCGCGGTCGACGACCAGGCGATCCTGGGCGACGTGCTGGTCAACAACATCGCGCGCGTCGAGGTGCTGCGCGGGCCGCAGTCGACGCTCTACGGCAGCGACGCCATCGGCGGGGTTGTCGACATCTTCACCCGGCGCGGCGGCGAGACGCCGTTCGCGCTCACGGCCAGCGCCGAAGGCGGCTCCTTCGGTACCTGGCACGCCAATGCGGCGGCAAACGGCAGCGCCGGCGCGCTCGACTACGGCGCGGCTGTCAACGCCTACGGCACCGATGGCATCTCGGCTGCCGATGCGCGCAACGGAAACAGCGAAACCGATCCCTACCGAAATTTCGGGGCGACGATGAATGCGCGTTGGCAAGCGTCCAATTCCGTGAGCCTCGACCTGCGCGCCTATTACACGGACTCGCATGCCGACTTCGACGGCTTCCCGCCGCCCGATTTCAGCTTCCGCGACGATGCGGAGTTCGGAACCGCGAGCCTCGTAGCCGGTTATGCGGGCGTAAACGTGAACCTGGCGGGCGGACGCTTCCAGAACCGGCTGGCCGTGATCGCTTCGCAGAGCAACCGCAAGGATTTCGGCGAGTTCGATTTCTTGACCGGCGCCTTCACGCCGGCGGAGAATTTCTTCGCCCGCGGCGATGCCGCCCGGCTCGAATACCAGGGCATCTTCGACTGGAACGCCCGCAACCAATTCGTCTTCGGCGCGGAGACGCAGCGCGTGTCGATCTCGACGCAGAGCCTTGAGTTCGATCCCGGCCCCACCCATGGCAGCAAGCGCATCGACGGCACCTACGCGCAATGGCAGAGCGCGCCGCTGGACGGCTTGACGCTGACGGGCGGCGTGCGCCTCGACCACGACACCGAGTTCGGCACCCACACCTCGCTCAAACTCGCCGCCGCCTGGCAGGCGGACGACGCCACGACCCTGCGCGCCAATTTCGGCACCGGCTTCAAGGCGCCGACCTTGTATGAGCTGTTCTCGCAGTACCGAAACCCGTTCCATCCGCTTCTGCCCGAGACGGCGCAGGCGTTCGAGGCGGGACTGGACCGCACGATGCTCGGCGGACGCTTGCGCGCCTCGCTCACCGGCTTCGCCCGCCATACCGGCAACCTGATCGATTTCGTCGAGACCAATACGCCGCCCTTCGGCTATTACGAAAACATCGGACGTACACGGAGCATCGGCGTCGAAGCTGAAATCTCCGCGCGGCTGGGCGACGCGCTCAGCGTCAGCGCGGACTACACCGCCATGACGTCGAAGAACCTCGCGACCGGGCTCGACCTCGCGCGCCGGGCCGACAGCCTGGCGAGCGGCACGCTCACCTGGCGGCCGCACGCCAAGCTCACGCTGGGCGGCAGCGTCGTCTTCACCGGCGCGCGTTTCGACGACGCGGCCGACCTTGTGCCGCTCAAGGCCGACACGACGGTGAACCTGTTCGGCTCCTATGCGCTGACGCCGAAGCTGGAGGTCTTCGCGCGCGTCGAGAATCTGTTCGATGACCTGAACGAGCCCGTCTTCGGCTACGGCCGCATGGGCCGCGCGGTGTATGGCGGGTTGCGGGCGGGGATGTAGCGCAAAGGATCCTCCCCCGTTTACGGGGGAGGTGGACCGGCGCGTCAGCGCCGGGACGGAGGGGGATTGTTGCGCGGCTGCCCCCTCCGCCTCGCTCACGCTCGGCACCTCCCCCGTAAACGGGGGAGGATCGGCGAATGCCGCTTTCGACGGCCAGACCTGCATGCCACAGTGCCCCAACCGCCATCCGGACTGAGCCTTCCATGTCCTTCAAGAGCATCCTGATCGCCAATCGCGGCGAGATCGCGATCCGCATCGCCCGCGCCGCGGCCGATCTGGGCATCCGCACGGTGGCGGTCTATTCCGACGACGACGCCGCCTCGCTGCATGTGCGCATCGCCGACGAGCAGCGCGCGCTCGGCGCCGCGGGCCCGGCCGCCTATCTCGACATCGCGCGCGTCATCGCGGCGGCGAAAGCATCGCGCTGCGACGCCGTCCATCCGGGCTATGGCTTCCTGAGCGAGAGCGCCGAGTTCGCGCGCGCCTGCGCGGCGGAGCGGCTCGTCTTCATCGGGCCGAGCCCGGACGTCCTTTCGGTGTTCGGCGACAAGGCCCGCGCCCGCGCCCTTGCCGCGCGCTTCGGCGTGCCGATCCTCGATGGGACCTCCGGCGCCACCAGCCTGGACCAGGCGCGCGCGTTCCTGTCGAAGCGCAACGGCGCGATCATGATCAAGGCGCTGGCCGGCGGGGGCGGACGCGGCATGCGCATCGTGCGCACGGCGGACGAACTGGCAGAGGCGTATGCGCGCTGCCGATCGGAGGCCAAGGCGAATTTCGGCAACGACGCGGTCTATGTCGAAGCCTATCTGGAAAACGCGCGCCACATCGAGGTCCAGGTCGCGGGCGACGGCAAGAGCGCGAGCCATATCTGGGAGCGCGATTGTTCGCTGCAGCGCCGGCATCAGAAGATCGTCGAGATCGCCCCTGCCCCGGCGCTCGATCCCGATCTGCGCCAGCAGCTCTGCGACGCCGCGGTGTGGCTTGCCGACGACGTCAAGCTGGTGGGGCTGGCGACCGTGGAGTTCCTGGTCGATGCCAAGCCCGCGCGCCACGCGCCGAAATTCGCCTTCATCGAATGCAATCCGCGGCTCCAGGTCGAGCACACCGTGACCGAGGAGATCACCGGCATCGATCTGGTCGCGGTGCAGATCGAGCTGGCGCGCGGCAATTCGCTGCGCGACATCGGCCTCAAGCAGGAGAACATCCCCAAGCCCCGCGGCGTCGCCATGCAGCTGCGGGTCAACCTGGAGAGCATCGCCGCCGACGGCAGCGTCAAGCCGTCCGGCGGCACGCTCAGCCATTTCGCGCCGCCCAGCGGGCCCGGCGTGCGCGTCGATACCTATGGCTACGAAGGCTACACGACGAACGCGGCGTTCGATCCGCTGCTGGCCAAGGTGATCGTGCATGGGCCCGACTTCACGCATGCGCTGGGACGTGCGCGACGCGCGCTGCGCGAGTTCGCGATCGGCGGCGTGGCGACCAACATCGCGTTCCTCGACGCGCTGCTCGCCCATCCCGAAGTCGCCGGGCGCCGCACCAACACGCGTCTGGTCGAGGACAACATCGCCGCCCTTGTCGCCGCCTCGGCCGGATGGAAGGGACCGGAGCTGCCCGCGCCGCAATCGGCCGCGGCGGCCGGGACCGAGATGGCTTCTGCACCCGCCGGCACCGTCGCGGTCGCGGCGCCGATGCAGGGAAAGGTCGTCAGCATCGCGCCCGCGCCGGGTGACGCAGTCGCGAAAGGCGCCGCGGTCGCGGTGCTCGAAGCCATGAAGATGGAGCATGTGATCGCGGCTTCCGTCTCGGGCCGCGTGGAGTCGCTCGCGGCGGCGCCCGGCGACGTCCTGCGCGAAGGCCAGCCATTGCTGTTCCTGGCGCCGGAAGAATTCGACACGAGAGTGCAAGCGGCGGAACCGCCGCCCGATTCCGATCGCATCCGTCCCGATCTTGCGGAATCCAACGCGCGCCATGCCTTCGGTTTCGACGAGAACCGGCCGGAGGCGGTGGCGCGGCGGCGCAAGACCGGCCAGCGCACGGTGCGCGAGAACGTCGCCGATCTCGTCGATCCGGGAAGCTTCATCGAATACGGCGCGCTCGCCTTTGCCGCGCAGAAACGGCGCCGCACCCTGGACGACCTCATCCGCAACACGCCCGGCGACGGCATCGTCACCGGCGTCGGCACGGTGAATGCGGCGCAATTCGGCGAGGAGAAGGCGGGCTGCGCCGTCATCGCCTACGACTACACCGTGCTCGCCGGCACGCAAGGCGCGATGAACCATCGCAAGAAGGACCGGCTGCTGACCGTCGCGGAAGAGGCGCGGCTGCCGGTGGTGATCTTCACCGAAGGCGGCGGCGGGCGTCCCGGCGACACCGACTTTCCCGGCGTCGCGGGTCTCGATACGCCGACATTCCGCCAATACGCCAAGCTCAGCGGGCTGGTGCCTCGCATCGGGATCAATTCCGGACGCTGCTTCGCGGGCAACGCGGCGCTGCTCGGCTGCAGCGACGTGGTGATCGCCACCGCCAACTCGAACATCGGCATGGGCGGGCCGGCGATGATCGAAGGCGGCGGGCTCGGCGTTTATGCGCCGGAGGAGGTCGGCCCGATGTCGGTGCAGGTCGCAAACGGCGTCGTCGACATCGCCGTCGCGGACGAAGCCGAGGCCGTGGCGGCGGCGAAGAAATATCTCTCCTATTTTCAGGGCTCTTTGACGGCGTGGAAGGCCGCGGACCCGAAGGCGTTGCGCCATCTGATCCCGGAGAACCGGCTGCGCGTCTACGACATCCGCGCAGTGATCGCGGCGCTTTCGGACACCCACTCGGTACTCGAACTGAGGCCGGCTTTCGCGCCGGGCATGATCACGGCGCTGATCCGCATCGAGGGCCGCGCCTTCGGACTGATCGCCAACAATCCGATGGTGCTGGCCGGCGCGATCGATGCTGCGTGCGCGGACAAGGCGGCGCGGTTCCTCCAGCTCTGCGATGCCTTCGGGCTGCCGGTGCTCTCGCTCTGCGACACCCCCGGCTTCATGGTGGGACCTGAGGCCGAAAAACCCGCGCTGGTGCGGCGCACCTCGCGCATGTTCGTGACCGGCGCCACGCTGCAGGTGCCGATGTTCACCGTGGTGCTGCGCAAGGGCTACGGCCTGGGCGCGCAAGCGATGGCGGGCGGCAGCTTCCACGCGCCGTTTTTCATCGTCTCCTGGCCCACCGGCGAGTTCGGCGGCATGGGACTGGAAGGCGCCGTGCGCCTGGGCTTCCGCAAGGAGCTCGACGCCGAACCCACGCCCGAGGCGCGAGAGGCGCTGTTCCAGAAGAAGGTCGCCGAGTCCTACGCACGCGGCAAAGCGATCAACATGGCCGCCTATCTCGAAATCGACGACGTCATCGACCCCGCCGACACGCGGCGCTGGATCATGCGCGGCGTGAAGTCATTGCCGCAGGCTGCGGGAAATGCGCGTCACAGGCTTGTCGACACCTGGTGATTTTTTCCAGATACCGAGACGATAGAAGCTACCCCGCCGCCGCCCGCGGCAGTGCGGCGGCGATCGGGGCGTAGAAGCCCGGCATGTCCGGCAGCGGGCGGAAGCAGTCGCTCAGGCCCTTTGTCGTCTCCACCCGGCCGAGCACGAGATAGCCGTCGGGAAGCATCACCTCGGCGAGCTTGTCGAGCACGGCGGCCTTGGCCCTGGGCTCGAAATACATCAGCACGTTGCGGCAGAAGACGATGTCGACGTCCTCGAGCCAGCCGAAGGAGTCGAGCAGGTTGAAGGTGCGGAAAGTCACCATGCGGCGCAGGCGCTCGCTCACCCTGCAGTGCGCACCCTCCTCCAAGAAATGGGCGACGAAGCGGTCGGGGGGAATACCGCGTTGGACCTCGAAATGCGAATAGACGCCCTGCTCTGCGCGCGCGATCATGTCGGCGCTGAGGTCGCTGGCGATGAGATCGACGCTCCAGCCGCGCGAAGAGAGCTTGAGGTCGTCCAGGATCATCGCGATGGAATAGACCTCCTGTCCCGCCGCGCACGCCGCGCTCCAGATGCGCAGGCGCTTGACGGATTGGCGCCGCGTGAGCAGCGCCGGCAGCACGCTGTCGCGGAACGCGGCGAAGACATCGGGATCGCGGAAGAAGGACGACTCGTTGGTGGTCAGCGCCTCGCTCACCGCGCGCCCCAGCGCGTCGCGGCCGTGGCGCAGCTCGGCGACGAGCGCGGACACGTCCTTGAAGCCGAAGCGGCGCATCACGGGCGCAAGGCGGCCTTCGATGAATTTGGGCTTGGATTGGGTAAGCAGGATGCCGCAACGCCGCCTCAGCATCTGCGCGAGATAGGCGACGTCTTCGGTCCTCATGGTTCAGGCGAGGCCGACATCGGCGAGCTTCGCCGCCAGCGAGTCGCGGTCGAAAGGTTTCATGATGTATTCGTTGGCGCCCGCGCCCATCGCCTCGGCGATGTGTGCGACGTCGTTCTCGGTTGTGCAGAAGACGACCACCGGCCTGTCGCCCGAGCGCTCGCGGCGCAGCGCCTTGAGGAATTCGATGCCGCTCATGTTGGGCATGCTCCAGTCGAGCAGGATCATCTCCGGCATGTGGGCGCGGCAGGACTCGAGCGCGGTGATGCCGTCCTCGGCCTCCTCGGTCAAAAAGCCCAGATCGCTCATGATGCGGCAGGCGACCTTGCGGATCACCCGGCTGTCGTCGACGACGAGACAGGATTTCATGCGGCATTCTCCCGGGCGCCAAATCTAGCCGCTCGAGGTAAACGAGGCCTGAACGTTCAGCCCGCGACCAGCTCGACCAGGCCTTCGCCGCTTGTCAGGACGAGACCCGCATTGAGCGCGCGCGCCAGCTTGTGGGTGAGGAAAGGCTGCACGCCGCGCGCGTCCACGATCGTCGAATTGGCCTCGCCGCGCACGGCTTTCTCCACCTCGTCCAGAACCCGCGCATGCGCGCCGCCGGCGCGGATCCGAAAGGACGGCGCCGCAGCGTCCGCGCCGGCCGTCACCGTCACGACGCCGCCACGCGGCAGGCAGTCCGCCGCGAGCAACGCCGCGTTCATCAGGAGCTTGGCCCAGTCCTTGGGCCAATGGACTTCCGGCACCTGCCACTGGACCGTGATCTTGCTCCCCGAGAACAGACCGGTGACGAGTCGGCCCACTTCGCCGAGGTCGAGTTCGGCGCCGGCCGAGCCGGCGGCGCCGAACGCGATGCGCATGAACTGGATGCGGGCGAGCGCCTGGGCGGCGCTGGAGGCCACGATCTTGAGCGCATCGGCGCGCATCGCCGCATCGCGCTCGTCCTCCAGCACCTCCAGCCCGTTGACCACGGCTCCCAGAGGGCTCACAAGGTCGTGGCATACCCTGCTGACCAGGAAGGCCGAGAAATCGAGCTCGTTCATGGGCGCCTGTCTCCAAAATGGTTAGCAGGTGGTAACCTGATCCGCGTGCCCTTAAGGAATCGTGAACACAGTATCAACCCTCGCACCGCGAGCGCTCCAACCATGACCGATAACATCCACTCCCATGCCGCTTCGCCGATGCTGCGCGCGCTGGCCGCCATCGCCTACGATGCCGGCGCCATCGTGCTCAGGCACTATGCCGACGAGATCGTGGCGCGGCGCAAGGAGGACAAATCTCCCGTCACCGAAGCCGACGAAGAGGCGGAGCGCTTCATTCTCCATCGCCTCGCCCATCTGGCGCCCGACGTGCCGGTGATCGCCGAGGAAGCGGCGGCGGGCGGCAGGGTGCCGAAGATCGGACACCGCTTCTTCCTGGTCGATCCGCTGGACGGCACCAAGGAGTTCATCAGCCGCAACGGCGAGTTCACCATCAACATCGCCGAGATCGTCGAAGGCAAGCCCGTGCGCGGCGTCGTCCACGCGCCGGCGATGGAGCGGCTGTTCTTCGGCGAGATGCTCTCCGGCGCCTATGAAGCGTTCGCGCCTCCGGGCGGCGCGCCGGATTTCGGCGAGGCCAAGCGCATCCAGGTCCGCACGGCGCCGAAGAACGGCCTGGTCGCCGTCGCCAGCCGCTCGCACCGCGACGCCGCCACCGACGAATACCTCAAGGCCTTCAACGTGAAGGAATTCATCAGCGCAGGCTCGTCGCTCAAATTCTGCCTGGTCGCGGCGGGCGAAGCCGACATCTATCCGCGCACCGGCCGCACCATGGAGTGGGACACCGCCGCGGGACACGCGGTGCTGATCGCAGCCGGCGGCTGCGTCACCGAGCTCGACGGCAAGCCGTTCCTCTATGGCAAGGCGGAGCGCGGCTTCGACAATCCGTTCTTCGTCGCGCGCGGAGCCGTCTGACTAGCGGTCGTAATCGTGGCGGCTCGAATAGAAGACGAGCGCCATCAATCCCGCTCCGACCGCCACCGTCAGCACCACACCGGTGACGATGAAGAACCAGCCGGCGACGCCGATCTCGACACCGGCCAGCCGGCCCCAGGCATGCACGGCGTACCAGCACGCCCAGCCCAGAAAGGCCAGCATCACGGCGATCGCGAGCATTCCGGAGGCGCCCAGGCGCGACGATATCTTGCGCGGCATGGCCCCAGCATAGGCTTCGCGCACCGCCGCGCAATCACGTTTGTGCGGTTGTTTCAACAGGGGGTTTCGGGCGATGATGATTCGGGCGGGGCAACCGATTCCGGGAGCATCGACATGAGATTTGCAATGGGTATCGCGGCCGCTTTGGCCGCATTCGCACTGTGGACGGCAACGCCTGCCCTGGCTGACGACGACGACAACACCTTCAAGCCGAACGAGATCACCAATGCGGCCTCCGATTTCTTCGGCGTCACCACCGAGGCCGCCGCCAAGGCGGTGCAGCGCGTCTTCCGCGACCAGGGCCAGCCCGACGCCTACATCAAGGGCGACGAAGGTTCGGGCGCGGTGGTCGTCGGATTGCGCTACGGCTCGGGCTGGCTTGTGCGCAAGCATTTCGATCCGGTGAAGGTCTATTGGAAAGGCCCCTCGGTCGGCTTCGACCTCGGCGGCAATGCCTCCAAGGCGTTCATCCTGGTCTACAATCTCAAGCAGGAACGCAGGCTCTATCAGCGCTTTCCCGGCGTCGAAGGCAGCTATTACTTCATCGCCGGCATCGGCGTGAACTATCTGCGCGGCGGCGGCGTGACATTGGCGCCGATGCGCACCGGCGTCGGCCTGCGCGCCGGGGTGAACGCGCACTATCTGGTCTTCTCCGACCGGCGCGACTGGTTTCCGTTCTGACGCCTAGGCGGTGGCCTTGCCGTCGGTCCGCTCCTCAATGGAGCCGGCAGGCGCAGGCAGGTAAAGCAACAGGGCCGCCGCCACATAGGTCGAGGAGAACGTCCCCACCAGGATGCCGAACAGGATCGCGGCGCTGAAATTGAACAGCACCGGGCCGCCGAAGAAGAGCAGCGGCAGCATCGACATCGCCGTCGCCGCCGACACCAGCGTCGTCCGCGTCGCGATCTGGTTGGTCGACAGATTGATCAGATCCGGAAGCGCCATGCGCTTGTATTTGCGCCGGTTCTCGCGGATGCGGTCGAAGACGATGACCGTGTCGTTGATCGAATAGCCGGCCAAGAGCAGCAGCGCCGCCACCGTGTTGAGCGTGAAGTCGAGCTGCAGCACGGAGAACAATCCCGCCGTCACGAAGACGTCGTGACCGGTCGCGACCAGGGCGCCGATGCCGTATTGCCATTCGAAACGGATGGCGACGTAGATCGAGATGAAGACGACGGCCAGCACGGTGGCGAGGACGCCGTCGCGGAACAGTTCCTGGCTGACTTTCGGTCCGACGAAGACGTGGCTGCGGATGGTGAATTTCGGGCCGAGCTGACGCACGATGGTCTGGATCGCCGCCTCGCCGGTCATGTTGCCTTTGGGCTGCGCGCGGACCAGCACGCAGGAATCGGCGGGCCTGTCGCACTGGCCGCCGCTCACCGTCTGAATGCGCACCTCGCCGAGCCCGCCGCCCCCGATATGGGACCGCAACGCGCCGATATCGACGCTGTAGGGCGCCTTGGCCTCGACCGAGGCGCCGCCGGTGAAGTCGATGCCGAGATTGAAGCCCTGGACCGCGATGGAGATGATGGAGATCAGCACCAGCAAGCCGTCGACGGCAAAGGCGTAATAGCGCCAGCCGACGAAATCGATATTGGTCGTCTCAGGGATGAAGCGCAGCCAGGGCATCGTGAAATTTCCATAAGGCGGGCGGAGACATAGCCGGAGACGGACACATTGTCATCCCCGCGGCGCTGCGCGCATCGGCCGCCTCGCCGGAGGCAGCAGCCGATTGCGCACAAAGGGACTGGCGGTGTCCCGAACGGATTTACCGCCCCGGCTGGGGTTCGGGCAGGAGCGGTCCGCGCTGGCGGCCGGCTTGCGGCACGCTGGGGCCCGGACCGCGCTGCGGCTCGGGATCCTCATACGGCGTGCGCACCGGTGGAATGCCCTTGAGCAGCGCGACGATCTCGTCGCCGGTCAAGGTCTCGTATTCGAGCAGCCCGCGCGCCAGAACCTGCAGCTCGTTCTGGAACTCGCTGAGGATGCTCTTGGCGCGGCCGTAGCAGTCGTCGATGATACGGCGGATTTCCGCGTCGATCTGCTGCGCGGTCGCTTCCGAGATGTTCTGGGTGCGCGAGACGCTGTGGCCCAGGAATACCTCTTCCTGGTTTTCGCCGTACTCGATCGGTCCCAGTGCGTCGGAGAGACCGTAGCGCGTGACCATGGCGCGGGCGCGGCGCGTCGCCTGCTGGATGTCGGACGAGGCGCCGGTGGTGACCATCTCGTGGCCGAAGACAAGTTCTTCCGCCACGCGGCCGCCGAACGCCACGCAGATATCGGCGAGGATCTTCTGCCGGCTCAAGGACATCTGGTCGCGTTCCGGCAGGCGCATCACCATGCCGAGCGCGTGGCCGCGAGGAATGATCGTCGCCTTGTGGATCGGATCGGTGCCGGGCACGTGCAGCGCCACGATGGCATGGCCGGCTTCGTGATAGGCGGTGAGCTTCTTCTCGTCGTCGGACATCACGAGCGAGCGCCGTTCCGCGCCCATCATCACCTTGTCCTTGGCGTCTTCGAGCTCGCTCATGGTGACGACGCGCTTGCCGCGCCGCGCAGCCAGCAAGGCCGCCTCGTTCACGAGATTGGCGAGATCGGCGCCCGAGAAACCGGGCGTGCCGCGCGCGATGACCCGCGCATCGACGTCGGTGCCGAGCGGCACCTTGCGCATGTGCACGCGCAGGATCTTCTCGCGGCCGACGAGATCGGGATTGGGCACCACGATCTCGCGGTCGAAGCGGCCCGGACGCAGCAGCGCGGGATCGAGCACGTCGGGTCGGTTGGTGGCGGCGATGAGGATGACGCCTTCGTTGGCCTCGAAGCCGTCCATCTCGACGAGGAGCTGGTTCAAGGTCTGCTCGCGCTCGTCGTTGCCGCCGCCCAAGCCCGCGCCACGGTGACGGCCGACCGCGTCGATCTCGTCGACGAAGACGATGCAGGGCGCGTTCTTCTTGGCCTGCTCGAACATGTCGCGGACGCGGCTGGCGCCGACGCCGACGAACATCTCGACGAAGTCGGAGCCCGAGATGGTGAAGAACGGCACATTGGCCTCGCCGGCGATGGCGCGGGCGAGCAGCGTCTTGCCGGTGCCCGGAGGACCGACGAGCAACACGCCCTTGGGGATGCGTCCGCCGAGGCGCTGGAATTTCTGCGGGTCGCGCAGGAAGTCGACGATCTCCTTGAGGTCGTCCTTGGCCTCGTCGACGCCGGCCACGTCCTCGAAGGTGACGCGGCCCTGGCGTTCGGTCAGCAGCTTGGCGCGCGACTTGCCGAAGCCCATCGCCTTGCCGCCACCCGCCTGCATCTGCCGCATGATCCAGAACCAGGCGGCGATCAACAGGATCATCGGGAACCAGTTGATCAGCACGCCGATCAGCGTGGGCATGCCCTCGTCGGGCGCCTTGACGGTAACGTCGACCTGGTGGTCCTTGAGCGTCGACCACAGAGCCGGGTCGTTGGAAGGCACGATCGTGACGAAGGCCTGCCCGTTCTTGAGCTCGCCGCTCAGCTCGTCGCCCTGGACGGTGACCTTTCGGACGTCGCCCTGGGTGACCTCCTGGGTGAACTGGGTATAGCTGTGGCTCTGGACATTGGCGCGCTGGGCCGAGCCCTGGAACAGGTTGAACAGGAACACCAGCAGGAGCGCGATGACGATCCAGAGGAACAGATTACGGAGGTTGTTCAAGGGGTCGACCTTTCCTGGGCGCTGCGCGCCGCACTAGGTGCCTTCGAAGATAAGCTCTTTGTAGCCGGTTGCCACCTTGGAAACGTTAAAAAAACCGCGATGTATCCGCAACCGAGAATGCAAAACGCGCTTAAGAGGTCGTGGCGCGAGGCTTTCGCCCAGGTTCTGCCGCAATCAGGATGCGGACCGAGCCTTTACCTCCTTTGGGCAGGCGCTCCAGGCTGATCTTGCAGCCATGCAATGTGGCCCCGCCCCCAAGGCTGCCCTCCCGGATGGTGTCGAACAGCCGCTCCAGGCGCTCGAAACGCGGGCGGTAGCTCTGGCCGGAGACCGACATCAGCACGGCTGCCAAGGCCCGAAGCGCGAGCTCCCGGGGGGCGGAGACGAGCGCGGCCTTGTCGAGCCCGAAACCCTTGCCGGCCGGCCGACAGGCGCGCTCGAGGACCGCCGCGGTCGCGACCTCCAGCGCCTCGCGGGCGCGGCCGAGATGGCGGGCGGCATCGGCAATTCTTTCGCCGGTCAGGCCGGCCTGTTCCAGCAGCACCATCGCCCGGCGGATGCGGACGCGGGCGAAGCGCGGATCGGCGTTCATCTCGTCCTCGAGCCATTCCTGACCGCGCTCGGCCAGATAGCGGCGCAGCGCCTCGCGGCGAAACCCCAACAGCGGCCGCAGCAGCTGGACCGATTGCATTGCGGGCACGGGCAGCGGCGCAACCGGGCGTATCGACGACAGGCCGTCCAGACCGCTGCCGCGCGCGAGACGCAGCAAGAATGTCTCCGCCTGGTCGTCAAGCGTGTGACCGGTGTAGAGCGCGGCGATGCCTTGCTTGCGGCAGCGGGCGCCAAGCAAGCGGTAGCGAGCGCTCCGGGCCGCAGCTTCGACGTCGCTTTGCGGTTTCGCGTCGCGCCAGCGAAGGACGTCAGCCTTCAGCCCCGTCTCATCGGCCCACTCGCGCACCTTCTGCGCATGACGGCGCGAATGAGGATGCAGCCCATGATCGACCGTCAGGACGATCGGCGGCTCGCGCCCTGTGGCGCGCGCCCAATCGGCGAGCAGGAACATCAGCGCGAGCGAGTCGCCGCCGCCGGAGACGGCGACGGCCGCGGGCCAGGGCGCGTCGAGAGCCGCCATCGCCTCGGCGAAGGCGCGCTCAATGACAGGCGGTTTTGCGCTCGGCCGCCGCCTGCTGGGCGATCGTCTTCGAGGCGCTGGGATATTGCGAGTTGAGCGCGGCAAGGGTCTTGCACCCCTCCTTGGTCTGGCCCATCGCGATCAGCGATTGCCCGAGCTTGAGCATGCTCTCCGGCGCGCGATTGCTTGCCGGATATTTCTTCAGCACATCGACAAAGGCGCGCGCGGCGGCGGCGAAATCCTTCTGGGCGTAGTCGATGTCGCCGATCCAATAGACCGCCTGCGGCGCGTAGTCATCAGACGGATTGGCGTCGGCGAAGGCGCGGAACTGGGCGCGGGCCTCGTCGTAGCGGGCATGCGCCAGAAGGTCGAGCGCGGCGTTGAACGCGGGCGGCGGACCCTGCGCGGGCGCAGTCCTGCCGGCGGGCAAGGTGCCGAGCGCGCCCGGCGGAGGCGTAAGCCTGACCGGCGGCGTGGCCGCGCCGGGCGGCGGGAAATTCTGGGCCTGCGGCTGCGCGCCGGGACAGGGCAGCGCGTCGCCATCGCCACCTTCTGCCTGGGGCTGCGCACCCAATTGCTGCCCCGCGATCGTGCACAGGCGGTATTCGAAGTCCCTGCGCTGGCGCTCGATCTTGTCGTTGAGCTGCTGGACCTGATGGGCCAGCGCCTCGTTCTGGCCGGTCGCGCGCTGCAACGAGTCTTCGAGATCCTGGACGCGGCGGCGCAGCTCCGTGAGAGAGGCATCCTGATTCTGCTCGTGAATGCGCGCAGCCTTCTCGTCGTCTGTCTCGCCGAAAAGACCGGCCTGAGCCGGCAGCACGTAAGCCGTAGCCGCCATCACCGCCGCAAGGGTCGCCAATCTCAGACGCATGGATCACCGCTTTGTTTGCAGCGTGTTCGAATATCTAGCCGAAAATGGGGCCGGACGAAAAAGGGCGCCTTGCAGGGCGCCCCTCGTCGTGGGTGCGTCCAGGACCTACGAGCTGACCGCGCCGCCGCTGATCGTGGTCACTCCGCGCCGGTTCTGCGCCCAGCAGGACTCGTTCGACTCGGTGCAGATCGGCCTCTCCTTGCCATAGGAGATCGTTTCGAGCCGCCCGGCGGCGACGCCGAGGCTCACCAGATACTCCTTGACGGCATTGGCCCGGCGCGCGCCCAGCGCGAGATTGAACTCGCGGGTGCCGCGCTCGTCGCAATGGCCCTCGATGGTCACGCGCACCGAGGGATATTTCGCAAACCATGTCGCCTGCCGCTGCAGCGTCGCGCGGTCGCTGTCGAGGATGTCGTATTTATCGTAGTCGAAATGCACCGTGTCTCCGACATTGACGCGAAGATCCTCTGCGCTGCCCGGCACGATGTTCGACGACTGCACCGGTGCCGATTGCTGTTGCGGCTCTGCGGGGGGCGCGCTACCGGCCGCGGGAGGTTTGGTCTCGCAGCCCGCGAGTGCAAGCGCCGCGCACAGGCCGGCAAGTTTCAAGGCGTGGGAAAATTTCGTCATGGCAATCTCGACTCCGTGGAACGCGCGCGCATCCCGGGTGCGGCAGACCCGCGCGCTTCAAGGCATGGACGCACCCAATTTGTAACGCCGAGGTGGCAAAATTGTGCCGAAAAGCTGCCTGCCCATTATGGACCGCCCCGCTACTGGATCAAGGGCGACCACGCCGGGTCGGAAGCGTCGCTGAGCACCTTGCGTTCGTTGCGGCCGGTGACATCGACCGACCAGATTTGCGAGCCGCGGCCGCCCTGCAGCGTGCGGGTGAACATCAGGACGCGGCCGTTGGGCGCCCAGGTCGGGCCTTCGTCCTCCCAGCCATTGGTGATCATGCGCTCGCCGCTGCCGTCGGGGTGCATGACGCCGACATGGAAGGCGCCGCCGCTCTGCTTGGTGAAGGCGATGAGGTCGCCGCGCGGGCTCCAGACCGGCGTGCCGTTCTTGCCGCCGCCGAAGCTGATGCGGTGCTGGTTGGTGCCGTCCGCATTCATGACATAGACCTGCTGGCTGCCGCCGCGGTCGGACTCGAACGCGATCTGCCTGCCGTCCGGCGAGAAGGACGGCGAGGTGTCGATCGCGGGGTCGGTCGTCAGGCGCTGCGAAGAGCGCGTGCGCAGATCCATCACATGGATGTCCGAGTTGCCGCCGTTCTCCAAGGTCATCACCACCTTGTTTCCGTCGGGCGAGAAGCGCGGACTGAAGGTCATGTTGGGGAAATTACCCAGCATCTCCTGGCGGCCGCTTTCGAGATCGAAGAGATAGACCCGCGGCTTGCCCTGGATATAGGACATGTAGGCGATCATCTGCGCCGTCGGATTGAACCGCGGCGTCAGCACCAGATAATCGCCGCGCGTGAGATAGCTCGGATTGTAGCCGTCCTCGTCCATCACCGCGAGTTTCTTACGCCGCAGCTTGGCCGGACCGGTCTCGGCGATGAACACGATGCGGGTGTCGAAATAGCCCTTTTCGCCGGTCAGCCGCTCATAGATTTCGTCCGAGACGATGTGGGCGATGCGCCGCCAATTGCCGGGCTCGGTGAAGTAGCGTTTGCCCAGCATCTGGCTCTCGCCATAAATGTCCCAGAGCCGGAAATCGACGCCCAGGCGCCCATCCGACTGCATCGAGGCCTGACCGGTGACGAGACCCTGCGCATTGATCACGCGCCAGTTGGCGAAGGCCGGCGTGGTGTTGATGTTCTTGATCTGCTCGATGAAGGATTTGGGATCGAGCGGTCGGAAGAGCCCCGAGCGCTCGAGATCGGCGCGCACCACCTTGGCGATGTTGGCGCCGGCGGGGTCGCCGATAAAGTCGGGAATGGCGATGGGAAGGGGCTGGATGTTGCCCTGGTTCACATCCACCACCAGCGTCGCACGCGCCGGTGCCGAAACGGCCAGCAGCACTGCAAGGGCCAACAGCAAACGCATCATCCGCTACTCCTACTCATTGCCCGACGGTCGACTTCGGATCGAACTGAAAGGTGATGTCCCGCCATTGTTCGTAACGATCCTGCGGCAGCTTGTAAGGCTGACAGACATAGATCGCCCGTCTTGCCGCTTCCATCGCCGCACGCGCATAAGGTCCGTTTCCAGACTGTGCCTGCAATTGTGGCGGCTGTGCGACGCCGCCGTCGGGATTGAGAAACAATTGGAAGGCCACGCGCAGATCGGCCGCATCCGGCACGCCGGACGGCGGCGTCCAGCACCGCGCGATCTGGTTCCTGAGCGCGTCCACCAAATCCATCGTCATCGCAGTCTGCGCGCCGAAACCTTTGTTCGTGCGCGGCCCGATCTTCACGTCCGGTGCGGTGCTTGGGGCGGGCGCGCGCTTGTCGAGCAGGGCCGAGAGCCTGTCGAGATCGAAGGTGTCCTTCTTCTCGTCCTTGGGCTTGGGCTTGGGCGGCGCGGGCGCAGGCTTGACCAGCGGCACTTCCGCCTTCTGCGCCAAGGGAGGCGCCGCTTTCTGCTCGCTCTGCGCCGGTGTCGGCTCGACCGGTTCGGGCTTGGGCGCCGGCGCGATGGTTTCTTCCTTCGGCGGAGCCTTCGGCTTCTGCATCACCATCGGGGCGATGTTCGTGGTCTTGGCGATCGTGATGAGTTCGACGGGCACGACGGGCGCCGACTGGTCGGCGATGTCGAGGCGATGGAGCCAGGTGAAAAAAGTCGCGGCGATGATGGCCGCGTGCAGCATCACCGCCAGGAGAAATCCCGCGGGCTCGTTGCCGCGCTCAATTTTCGCCGCGCTACTCTTTCTCATCGGGCTGGGGTTTCGGCCGTACCGTGTCGGTGACGAGGCCGATTTTGGTGTAGCCGGCGGCGCTCAGCAGTCCCATCACTTCCATCACCCGGCCGTAATCGACGGAGCGGTCGCCGCGCACCAGGATCTGCTGATCGGCGCCGTTTTGGGCGATGGCGCCCAGCTTGGCCAGGAGCTCGTCCTCGCCCACCGGCACGTTCTGCAGATAGATGCGCCCGCCCTTGCGGATGGTGACGGAAAGCGGCTCGCGCTCCTGGCTCAGGGCCTGCGCCTTGGTCTTGGGCAGGTCCACCGGCACGCCGACGGTCAAGAGCGGCGCCGTCACCATGAAGACGATGAGGAGCACCAGCATGACGTCGACGAAGGGCGTCACGTTGATCTCGGACATCGGGCGGGTGCGGCGCCGGCCCCGCCCTGCTCCGCGATGCTGCAACGCCGCCGCCATCACTGCGCCTTTTCGTCGAGCTGGCGCGACAGGATGGCGGAGAACTCGTCGGCGAAGGCGTCCAGCCGGTTGGAATAACGGCCGATCTCGTTGACGAAGCGGTTGTAGAAGATCACCGCGGGGATCGCCGCGAGCAGACCCATCGCCGTCGCGAACAAGGCCTCCGCGATGCCGGGCGCGACGACCGCCAAAGTCGTGTCGTGGCGCGCGGCGATGGCCGAAAACGAGTTCATGATGCCCCAGACCGTGCCGAACAACCCGACAAAGGGTGCGGTGGCGCCGACCGTCGCGAGGAAGCCCAATTGTCCCTCGATGCCGTCGGTCTCGCGCGTGATGGTGACGGCCATCGCCTTGTCGATGCGCTCCTTGACCCCGGCGAGCACCGCCTGCCTGGGCGCGCCTCCCTCGAAGGCGCGGCGCCATTCGCGCAGCGCCGCGATGAATACCGCCGCCATCGGGTGATCGGGCTTGGTCGCGAATTGCTGATAGAGATCGTCCAGCGAACGTCCCGACCAAAACACCTTCTCGAATTTCGAGGCCCGCGATCTCAGTGCGGCAAGCGCGATCGATTTGCTGATGATGACGGTCCAGGACCAGACGCTGGCCAGCAGCAACAGCACCAGCACCGCCTTCACCAAGAGGTCGGCGCGGTTGAACAGCGAGACGATGGAGATGCCGCTAATTGCGGGACCGGCGCTTTCGTTGCCTTGGACTTCGACGTTCGTCGAGGGCGCGGCGAGGGGCGCGCTCTGCGCGGGCTCGCCGGTGGGTGCCGCGGACGGCGCCTGCTGCGCCATGGCGGGCAGCGTGAGGAACAGCGAAAGCATCACCGCCGGCAAAACACTGGCGAACATGCGCACGAGCTTCATGGCAGGTCCCGAATTCCCTTCAAAGCGATTATGCCGGGGGCCGAACTAAAACACATTCAAAGATGGCCGAATTTGGGCCCGGCTCGTTAAGTCTCTGTTTCGGAAAGGAAAGGTGCGAGCCTGTCGCGCACCTCCGGCGGAATCCGGCGGACCTTGCCGCTCAGCGTGATGAGACAGGCCTCAATCCGGCCTTCGACGAGCAACCCGTCGCGGCTCATGATCTTCTGGTCCGCGACGATGCGCGCGCCGGTCATGTCGGCGAAACGGGAATGCACCTCGAGCGGATCGTCGATGCGTGCCGGGCGATGGAAATGGATCTCCGCCTTGCGCAAGGTCCAGGCCACCGGCTCCGGCTCGTGCAGCCGCGCCAGCCAGATGCCGGCAAGGCGGAAGAACTCTGTGCGGCCGCGCTCCATGAAGCGCAGATAGTTGGCGTGGTAGACGACCCCGGAAAGATCGGTGTCCTCGTAGTAGACGCGCAGCGACAGGATGTGGGTCTTGCCCTCGAAGCGGCCGAGACCTTGAGCCTCACTCATCGCCGCCGCCTTCCGCGAACAATCCGAATTGCGCCGTCTCGCGCGCGGGCGGCGTCAAGCCAAGATGAGCAAAGGCCGTGCCGGTGAGCAGGCGCCCCCGCGGCGTGCGCTGCACGAAGCCCTGCTGCAGCAGGAACGGTTCGACGATCTCCTCGATCGCGTCCCGCGCTTCGCCCAGCGCGGCGGCGATGGTCTCGACGCCGACCGGCCCGCCGCCGAAGGCCTCGGCAATCAGGCGCAAGTAGCGGCGGTCGAAGGCGTCGAGTCCCCTGGCGTCGACTTCGAGGCGCGTCAGCGCGGCGTCGGCGAGCTTCGCGTCGACCGGGCCATGACCGGCGACGGAGGCGAAATCGCGCACGCGCTTGAGCAGCCGTCCGGCGATGCGCGGGGTGCCGCGGGCGCGTCCGGCGATCTCGCGCGCGCCGTCGGAGGTGAGCTCGAAGCCGAGCACGCGCGCGCCACGCTCGACGATCGACACGAGTTCCTCGGGCGAATAGAAATTGAGCCGCACCGGAATGCCGAAGCGGTCGCGCAAGGGCGTGGTGATGAGGCCGGAGCGCGTCGTCGCCCCGATCAACGTGAATGGCGCAAGCCCGATCTTGACCGAACGCGCGCTGGGTCCCTCGCCGATGACGAGATCGAGCTCGAAATCCTCCATCGCCGGATAGAGGATCTCCTCGACCGCGGGATTAAGGCGGTGGATCTCGTCGATGAACAACACGTCGCGCGGCTCGAGATTGGTGAGGATCGCCGCAAGATCGCCCGCCTTCGCCAGCACCGGTCCGGACGTGGAGCGGAAGTTGACCCCGAGCTCGCGCGCCACGATCTGCGCCAGTGTAGTCTTGCCCAGGCCCGGGGGGCCGGAGAACAGCACATGGTCCAGTGCCTCGCCGCGCGCCTTGGCCGCCTCGATGAAGATCGAAAGATTTTCGCGTGCCTGCTGCTGGCCGACGAATTCGGCGAGAGATTTCGGCCGCAGGCTGGTTTCGAGCGAATCCTCCTCGCTGCGCTCGGGGGCAACGAAGCGGTCAGGTGCAGATTTCGCTCGCGCCATCGCGGCAGCGGTCTTCACGTTCGCCATGGGTTCAACACCACGAGACCATCGAAACCAAAATCTCTGACATTGCGCGTCACAAGGGTGAATCCAAAGGCAAGGGCGATGGCCGCTATCTGTGTATCGGCAGTTTTCGCATTGGGATGGCGCGCTCGGAGATCTCCCCACCTCAAGGACGAGCCGAGGTCGAACGGAACAATCCTTTCTGCGAAGCCGACGATCACTGTTTCCGCCAGCCAGTTCCGCAGGCTGTTTCTCTTGCGGCCCGAAACCAGTCGTTCAATTCCGAAGTGCAACTCGCCGACGCTGATCGCGCTGAGATACAGGTCGTTCTGATTCTGCGCAGCGAACCAGCTGTCGACATGGCCATCCGGCCGCGTTCTGCTGCCTTCCGATATCACGCAGGTATCGAGCAGGTACATCAGAACTTGACCTTGCGCATCCGCTCTCGCTTGCGGACGACGGGCCGGAATTCAGGCACTTTGGGCCCCGAGCTCCAGATTTCATAGAGGGAGCGCGCGGATTTGATCTCGAGCAGCCGGCGATACTCTTCGGAAGAAATCAAGACTGCCCTTTCCTCACCACGATGAGTAATGCGTTGCGGCTCATCCTCCGCCGCACGCAGCAATTCGGAAAACCGCGCCTTGGCATCCTGGACCGGCCATGTCTTGTCCACGGCATCCTCCTGACTAGTCAGACTAGTCAGATCGTATCCTATCGTCCCATGCCCTTCAACGCGTCGCGGATGAGCGCATCGACCGCGGCATGGTCGCCGAGATCGCGCGCCGCGCGCGCCACCGCTTCCGCCGCGACGCTCGGAGAATAGCCGAGCTTGACAAGTGCTGCGACGGCATCGGCTTCGGGACCGCGCGGCGCATGTGCGGCCGCCACCGCTTCGCCTTCCGAGCCGCGCAGCATCATGGACGGCGCCTTGTCCTTGAGTTCGGTGACGATGCGCAGCGCGAGCTTCGGCCCCACGCCCTGGGCGCGGCCGATGGCGGCCTTGTCGGAGAGCGCGACCGCGCGCTCCAATTCGCGCAAGGTCAGCGCCGAGAGCACGTTCAGCGCCACGCGCGCGCCGACGTTCTGCACCGTCTGCAGCAGCCGGAACCACTCGCGCTCGGCGGCACTGAAGAAACCGTAGAGCCGGATGCTTTCGTCGCTCAGGCGCGTCTCGATCGTCAGCGAAGCGGTGGCGCCGGCCGAAAGCTTCGACAAGGTCGAGGACGGGCAATGTACCAGATAACCGACGCCACCGACATCGAGGATCGCGTGGTCTTCGACGACCGAATCAACGATGCCTGTGAGCTTGCCGATCATGCCAGTGCCGCCGCGATCCTGGCGCGCGTCGATGAAAGATGCGCATGCGCGATGGCCGCGGCGAGCGCGTCGGCGGCATCGGCCTGTGTGACGCGGCATTGCGGCAGCAGACGGCGCACCATCGCCTGCACCTGGACCTTGTCGGCGTGGCCGGCGCCGACGATGGATTTCTTGATGTGGTTGGGCGCGTATTCAGCGATCTCGAGCCCCGCTTGCGCCGCGGCCAGGAGCGCCACTGCGCGCGCGTGGCCGAGCTTGAGCGCGGCGGAAGGATCCTTGTGCACGAAGGCCTGCTCCACCGCGATGGCCTGCGGCTTATGTTCGGCGATCACGATGGAGAGCTCCGCATGCAGGCGCATCAGCCTGGGCCCGAGCCCGTCCCCGGCCCGCGTCGCGATCGTGCCATGCGCGACATGGCCGAGCCGCGTGCCGTCGAGCACGATCACGCCCCAGCCCATCAGGGCAAGGCCGGGATCGAGGCCCAGGATGCGAATGGCGGTCATGCCGGCTCTGCCGAATCGTCGACAGGAGTGTCGCGCAACCGCGTCGCCAAGGCGAGAAGCAGCGGATTGACGAGAATCGTCAGGATCGAGGCGCCAAGAATAAGTCCGCGGCCCCCTTCGGGCATCAGCTTTGTGCCGATTCCGAGGTCGGCAAGGATGAACGAGAATTCGCCGATCTGCGCCAAGCCTGCCGCAATCAGGAGGGACGTCGCCCAGCTCTGGCCCAACAGGCGCAAAATCAGAAGCGCGGTTCCACCGCCGCCGACCAGGATCACGCCGACGGCGAGCGCGAGCGCGAGCGGCTCGCGCATCAGGGTCAGCGGATCGAACAGCATGCCGACGGAAACGAAGAACAACACCGCAAAGGCGTCGCGCAAGGGCAGCGATTCTTCCGCCGCACGCTGGCTGATCGGCGCCTCGCTCAGCATCATGCCCGCGAGGAAGGCGCCGAGCGCGATCGAGGCGCCGAACACCTGCGCCGCGGCGAAGGCCGTGCCCAGCGCCAACGAGAGCACGGCGAGGCGGAACAGCTCCTGCGATCCGGTGCGCTCCGCATATTCGAGAATCCGCGGCACGATGCGTCTGCCGACCACGAGCAGCAGCATGGCGAAGATCGCGAGCTTGCCGCAGGTGATCGCGAGCGAGAGCAGGAGCGCGCCGATGTCGAGCGCCGTGCCGCCCGTCGACAATGCTGCCAAGGGCGGCAGCAGGACCAGCGTCAGCACCGCGAGCAGATCCTGCACGACCAACCAGCCCGCCGCGATCCGGCCAATCTCGCGGCCAACCAGCCCGCGATCTTCGAGCGCGCGCATCATCACCACGGTCGAGGCGACGGACAGCGCCAGTCCGAAGACGATGCGGCAGCGGCCATCCGAGCCAGAGCGCGACGGCGCATCCCAAGGCGGCGGCAACCGCCACCTGCAAGAGCGCGCCGGGCACCGCGATCCGCTTCACCGCGAAAAGATCCTCGGGCGAGAAATGCAGGCCGACGCCGAACATCAGCAGGATCACGCCGATATCGGCAAGCTCGAGCGTCAGCTTGGGATCGGCGACGAAGCCTGGCGTGAACGGCCCGATGGCGATGCCTGCAAGGATGTAGCCCGCCAGCGGCGACAGGCGCAGCAGGTGGGCGAGCGTGCCGAAGACGAAGGCGAGACCGAGGCCGAAGACTAGGACGGCGATGAGCGAGAATTCGTGCCCCATGATCCTCTATACAGCGGCAATGGGCCGGCGTCGCCTTTGCCTGCGCGGCGGCGGTACATGAACGCTAGAGTGCGATCTGACGGTGTCGTCGCCATCCTTCGAGGCCCGCCCGCGTCATGCTGAGGTGGCCGCGTCCCTCGTCTCGCGTCATCCTGAGGTGCGAGCGGAGCGAGCCTCGAAGGATGACGCTCGCTCGGGATGACGGCGGCCCTCGAAGCACGCGGGCGGGCGCCTCAGGATTACGCAAAAGGTTCCATTTGAATGTAAATTGCTCTACCCTCCCAGCTTCTCCATCAGCGCCGGAGAGAGCTCGTAATTGCCGTATATAGTCTGCACGTCGTCGAAATCGTCGAGCGCGTCGAGCAGCTTCACCAGGCTCTCGCCGGTGTCGTCGGAGACCGCGTTCACGGTCTTGGGCCGCCACTCCACCTTGGCCGAGACAGGCGCGCCGAAGCGCGCCTCCAGCGCATCGCGCGCGCTGCCGTAGTTCTCGAGACTCACCACGAATTCGTGGCCGTCCTCGTCCGAGAGGCATTCGTCGCAGCCGGCCTCGATGGCGGCCTCCAGCATCTCGTCGTCGCTGCCCGCCGCGCGCGGATAGACGATGGCGCCCTTGCGGTCGAACAGGAAGGTGACCGAGTTGGGCTCGCCCAGCGCGCCGCCGTACTTGGAAAACGTCGAGCGCACGTCGCCGCCGGTGCGGTTGCGGTTGTCGGTCAAGGTCTCGACGATCAGCGCCACGCCGCCGGGCCCGTAGCCTTCGTAGCGCACCTCCTCGATGTTTTCCGCGCCGGCGCCGGTCGCCTTGTCGATCGCGCGCTGGATGTTGTCCTTGGGCATCGACTGCGCCTTGGCGGCGATGATCGCGGCGCGCAGCCGCGGATTGTGCGCCGGATCGGGCATGCCGAGCTTGGCCGCGACGGTGATTTCGCGCGCCAGCTTGGAGAACACCTTGGAGCGCACGGCATCGACGCGGCCCTTGCGGTGCATGATGTTCTTGAACTGACTATGGCCGGCCATGTCGCGCGCGCTTTCCGAAAGAGGCGGGTCTGATAGCCGCACCGACGGTGGCGATTCAAGGGCGGGTTCAAGATGCATCAGCTGCGCCACGAGCGCCTCCGCCATGGCCTGGCTCTTCCTGGCGGCGTCCGGATCCGGTTGCAGGCGCTCGGCGATCTCGCGTGCCGAAAGCCGCTCCACCTGCCGCACAAGGCCGAAAAGCGCCTGGGCCTCGCGCAGCCGCGCCAGCGAGTCGCGGTGGCTGTCGCGGATGCGCGCGCGCCGGGCCTTGGCCTCCTGGCTGTAATAGCCGTGGACCAGCCGGTTGCGGTTGCCCATGGGCGCGCCGCCTTTCGACTTCGGGAGCGGATCCGGGCCTTCGGCAGACGGCCCGCCAGCGCGGTTCAACCGGGCGTTCTCCTGCCTAAGTCGCGGAGGAACAAGAACAATCTTTTTCCTGCGCGGCCCCTTGGCGGGTGCCGGGCGCGAACCTGCTGCCGGAGCGCGGTTCAACTGGCGTCTCTGGCCGACAAGCGCCTGATCCGGCTCGATATTCCCAGGATCGGCCGGACCAGGACTTGGCGGAGGGGGCGTGGGGCAATTTCGCGCGAAATCGCGGTTCAACGCCGCCACCTTGGCCTTAAGTGCTTGACTCTTCAGGATATGCCGCTTGCTGCCGGACGCCAGCGCCAAGACGCCGAAGCGCGCGACCAGGGACTCCAGCGACACTGCCGCCCCGCCGCCGTCCCGTCCTTCGATGTCCACAGCTTCGGCCACGGCGTCTCCTTTCGCCGCCCATTATGCGCCCGTCCGGACCGCTGTCTGATAAGGAAAGGGCGGAATTTTTTCGCCCGCCCCGCCCCGATCCCCGCGGCCCGCGAAGCAGACGAGAGCGATCGCAGTCCAGCGCGGCCGAAACGCGATGGCGTGCGCCCAAAGCAACCGGTTTCAGCTGCCGGCCGCGCAGGCGACAGGGGGTTACGTCAAAGCTGGCCGATCAGATCCGCCTGCTTGCCAAGCGCCGCCTTGCATCCGTCGCTGGTCTGGAAGCCCGGAGTGGTATTGCGGTGCTGGACTATCCCCGGAGCGGTGTCGATGATCGCCCTCAGTACCAGAGCTGCATCGAAGTCGCTCAGGCCATTAGCGGGCAGGCTGGTCGTTCCGCTCATCGCATTGCCACAGAAACTCGCCATGGCGTCCTCGTTTTTGGTCGATGAGTTGACATAGGCGGTGTACCAACTCTGCGACTGGACGAAGGACTGCACGGTCGTTTGGCTCGACAAAGCATATTGGAGGATGAACCCGTTGCTGACCCGATCGGCAACCGCTTTCTGTGCAGCCTTGATTTCCGTATCGCTCATGACCTGGTCGCTATGTTTGCAGACGTTCTGAGAATCGAACGCCGACACTTGCGGGCAACGCATGATCAATATCCATGTCCCGACCTGGACATCCACGGTCGTGACATCGGCAATATCGGTGCACTTGATATTGCCGTCCACAGGGCCATCGACCTTCACGAACGGCGCGCAGCCGCTGAGCACGATCTTGTTGCCAGGCCGCCAGCTATCCGCAAATCGTCCGATCTCGACATCCTCCGACTTCTCCTTCGAATAGAGATTGGAAATCGTCGTGTCGATTGCGGTCGCTGCGTTGTTGACCTCGGGCTTCGACAGAGTCGTCAGCAATTGCGACGTCGGCGCCGCAATCTGCACCGCTTGCGTGACGGCCCCTATGACTGACGCCGCCGCCTGACTCTTGAGATCCTGCGAAGCCTGCGCCTTGAGGTGGATGATCAGCGCCGTGTTGGGACCGATCAGAAAAAGCGGAGATTCCACATTGGACTGCGTAAAGTTGGTCACCCAGGTATTTCCCAAGTCGCGCCCGCTTGCGTGGGAAACGGAGAAAAGAGGGATCGCAATGTTGAGCGCGGGGTTGCGGATTTCGACATTGGCCAATGTGGTTACAGTGTCGGTCTCGCTCTCGAAGAGACGCTCGAACCAGCTACGGTTTTCCTGATCATAGGAACGAAGCCGAATAGCCGAATGCGGCGCGCTTCCACCCACGGACGGGGGAGCATAAAGCTCCAGGCGCGTATAGAGTCCCGCCATTTGGTTTGGCGACGGCGCGCGGCTCCAGCCGTCGGTGTCCCAGCCTAGATAGCGTACAATGCTCAAAGCCGCGGCGTCGCCCTGATCGCTCCCCACCTCATGAGAAGGGTTGTCCAGGTCGGCGGACAAATGCATAGGAGTGGGCGCCGGAGTAGAGAGCGCCGGCGGGGGAGATGGCGGTGGTGGTGCCGGCAGCGACGTCTCCGCGCAACCAGCCAGCAATATTGCAACCCCACACGCCGTTAGCCGCGCCGAAAGCATTACGACCTCCCCCAAATCCCGACAGCTAAAAAGTTAACAACTTACATGTCGAGTTGCAATATAGGCATTTCTCTCCTCAGTTGTCCGGCATCGCGGGCTTGAGCCGCCCTCCCACCCGCACCGGGTCGATGCGGCGCGCGAGGCCGCGGGCGTCGGTCTCGACGAACACGGCGCACAGGGTCGCCGGGCCGTCGGCGGGGGCGAAGCGGGCGCCGGAGATCTTCTTCACGAAGCGCTGCACCGGCTCGAACTTGTCCATGCCGATGACGCTGTCGTAGTCGCAGCAGGCGCCCGCATCGGTCTGATAGGCCGTGCCGCCGGGAAAGATCTGCGCGTCGGCGGTCGGCACGTGGCTGTGGCTGCCGACGACGAGGCTGGCGCGGCCGTCGCAGAAATGGCCCATCGCCATCTTCTCGCTCGAGGCCTCGGCATGGATGTCGACGACGACGGCGTCGGCGCCGTCATGCAGCGCGCAGGCGCCGAGCTCGGCCTCCACCGCGGCGAAGGGATCGTCGAGCGGGTCCATGTAGATGCGGCCCATGGCGTTGATCACCAGCACGCGCGCCCCGCCCCTGGCCGCGAAGAGATTGGCGCCGCGCCCCGGCGTGGCGCGCGGATAATTGAGCGGGCGCAGGATGCGGTCCTCCTCTTCGATATGGGAGAGGATCTCCTTCTGGTCGGCCCAGTGATTGCCGGTGGTGATGCAGTCGACGCCGGCCGAGAACAGCTCATTGGCGGTGGCGCGGGTCAGGCCGAAGCCGCCGGCGGCGTTCTCGCCATTGGCGACGACGAAATCGAGCGCGAGCCGCTCGCGCAGGCGCGGCAGCTCCGCGCTCACCACGTCGCGTCCCGGTTTGCCGATGATGTCGCCGATGAACAATATGTGCATGCGCGGGTCTTACACGAACAACTCGTAGACAAGGAAACGAAATTACCGAAGCGGCGGCGCAATTCCAAAGGGCGAATGCAAAGCGCCGCCAATCACATGGTCGCTAGCCCGCGATCTGCTGGGCCGGGGATACCGGAGCGGGCAGCGCGCCGCTGCTCGGTGCGGCCGGTCTTTCCATGGAGTGGTTATTGCGTTTTATCGGCGGCCAAAGGCCCCTAAAGGCAAAATAGAGACCCATGAACGACGCAAGCAGCACGTAAATGTGGTGCTGGTCTAGGAAATCCAACAGTTTTGGCTCGAAAAAGCTGAGAAAGAGCATTACAGAATTGGCGAATACCAATCCATCGAATACGTCGCGAAAAACAAGATTGTGGGGGAGTTCATATTCTGCAACCAAGCGATCGCGAACGCGGTGAACGCATTCCGCAACAACGAAATACGCTGAGCCCAGGACCGCCAGCCAGATCGAGATATGCTGCGGATCCTGCGGAATTGTAAATTCAGTTAGCGTCACTTTCTCATTGCAATAGCGGTCGCAGCACCAAGTCCCGCACCAATGACCGCAATTGCCCCCTCTACCACCGTCCCAAGACCTGGCAACAGCACGCCCCCCAGAATCAAAGCCAACATTCCCCCACCAATGATCCCTTCGACCAATGGAACGGAGCTTTTTCTATTTGTTCGGGTCACGATGCCTGTCTCGCTCATCAAAATGCCTGCCCTTCGAACAGAGGATTTAAACCCGCGGTAATTTCGCGAGAAATCTGCCAGGCCGCAACTAAAGATTTAGAGACGGGCAGGTGCATTTTTGATTGACAATCCCAAATCTCGAAATGAAGTTTGCCCGGTTCTTTGTTCGTTCCAAGGCCATCAGCGTCGGTCAGCGGAAACGCCGCACGCCCCGTTCGGTCACCACCATGTCCAGGGGATGGTCGCGCGCATGCGTCGGCAGTTCGCCGACCTCCTGGCCGGCATAGGCGATGCCGATGGCGGTCTTGCGCGCGAGCGACGCCAGCGTGCGGTCGTAGAAGCCGCCGCCGTAGCCCAGCCGGTGTCCGCGCGAATCGAAGGCGAGCAGCGGCACCAGCAGCACGTCTGGAACGATCTCGGGCGCCTCCGGCCCCGGCTCCAGCATGCCGAAGCTGTGGGCGACGAGCGAATCGCCTTCGCGCCATTCGCGAAACGTCAGCGGTGCGCCCTTGGCGACGAGCGCCGGCAGCGCCAGCGCGGCGCCGCGCACCGCCAAAGCCTGGGCGAGCGCGCGCGGATCGGCCTCATCGCCCATCGGCCAGTAGAACGACACGACCGCGCCGCGCGGCACGGCGAGTTCGTCCGTATACGCCGCAATGCGCTGCGCGAAACCGGGACAGGCGCCGGCCAGCGCCGCACGGCGGGCAATCGCTTCGGTGCGAAGGGCGGGTTTGGGGTTCATGGAGGCCATGATAACCAAAATCTCCATGGCCGGGCTTGACCCGGCCACCCAGCGCGCCCGCGTCCGCGGGCGCAAGTCAGACCAACGCATGCTTGCCGAGTGGGTGGCCGCCTCAAGGGCGGCCATGGACGGACGGGACCGCATCCACCGTTGGCGTTCGGATCCTCACGGGCCTGCAGTTGCAGGTGGGCGCCATGTAGCCCGGACCACGATCCAGGCCAGGGACAGCTCCCGGTGAGAACGTTAAGGCCCCTGGGCATCGCTAGCCTGACGCGTGGGGCAGTACCCGTCCTGACCGACAGGGTAGGCGCCCGCCGGCCGGACTGCAACATGATCGCGGGCCTGCTAAGAATTGCGCTCCGCCGCAAAGGAGTTGCCATGGCCGCCAGCGTCAAAGAGATGATCGAAGCCGCGAACGCCGTCGTCCCGAAAATCACGCCGGATCAAGCCAAAGCAATGATCGACAAGGGCGGCGTGCTGGTCGTCGACGTGCGCGATGCGCCGGAGGTGGCCGCAAGCGGCAAGGTTGCCGGCGCGGTCAACGTCTCGCGCGGCATGCTCGAGTTCCGCGCCGACCCCGGCGTGCCCTATCACGACCCGCGCTTCACCAAGGAGACGACGATCGTTCTGTATTGCGCATCCGGCGGGCGCTCAGCGCTCAGCGGCAAGGTTCTCAGGGAAATGGGTTATCCGCGCGTCTACAACATGGGCGCGTTCAAGGACTGGGCGGCAAGCGGCGGCGCGGTGGAGAAAGCCTAGGCCGCCTTCAGCTTCTCCACCAGCGCCTCGACGCGCCGCGCGGCGGCGTCGAGCGTGTCGGCGGCGATCTCTTCGCGGCGTTGGGCGCGGGCACCGAGCTCGGCATGGGTGTTGGCGAGCTCGCCCGAGCGGCGCTCATGACCTTCGAGCCGCCCGCGCGCCTCGAACAGTTCGTCGGTGACGAGCAGCGCCGCCATCAGCATCAGCTTCTGGTCGCCGACCTGGCCCACGCTGCCGGCGAGTTCCTTCACCTTATTGTCGACATGGGCCGCGAGCTCTTTGAGATGCTCCTCCTCGCCGTCGTCGCAGGCGATGGTGTAGGCGCGGGCATTGACCATCACATTGACGAGCGGCATGGCGATCTCCTGCTTCCTTTCACATTACGCGTCGTCGTTTGAGGCTCGCCGTCATCCCGATCAGCACGTCATCCTTCGAGGCTCGCTGCGCTCGCACCTCAGGATGACGCGAGACGAAGGGCGCTCGCATCTCAGGATGACGTGTTGGAGGGACGCCCGCACCTCACCATGACGCGCAACCCTATGCGTCATCCTGAGGTGGCCGCCGCAGGCGGCCCTCGAAGGACGACGCTCATCTCCCGAGCGCCGAGCGGATGTCGGCGATGGCGCCGTCGAGGCGGGTTTCGACCTCTTCGCTGATCTGGCCGAGGCTTTCGCTTTCTTCCTCCAGCTCCGCGATGCGCGCGAGCAATCCTTCGCGCTCGGCTTCCAGCGCCGCGATCCGCGCCTGCGCGGCCTTCGCCTCTTCGCGCGCCCGCGCCAGCGGAACAAGGCCCGCTTCGAGCGCGTTCAAAGCCGCAGAAAGCCGTTCCGCCGCCGGCTCGAGCTTGCCCATCGTTCGACCTTCCGCCGCAACCGAAGCCACTGTGGCGCGCAGGCGCGCAAGGGTCAACGCTGCAAAGCTGTCATGCGCCCGCCAGCCGCCCTTGACGGCGCGGCCCGGCGCTGGCTAAGGCGCTGGCTAAGCGGACCTTCAAGCGGCAACGGGAACCGGATCGATGAGCGCAGCTGACGTCCCGCCGAGCCCCGAACAGGCCCGCATCCGCCGCCTGGCGAACGCGATCCGCGCGCTCTCGATGGACGCGGTGGAGCAGGCGAAGTCGGGCCATCCCGGCCTGCCCATGGGCATGGCGGACGCGGCGACCGTGCTGTTCGCGCAATTCCTGAAATTCGACGCCGGCGATCCGCACTGGCCGGACCGCGACCGATTCGTGCTCTCCGCCGGCCACGGCTCGATGCTGCTGTATGCCTTCCTCTATCTCAGCGGCTATGCCGACATGACGCTCGACGACATCAAGGCGTTTCGCAAGGTGGGAAGCCCCTGCGCCGGCCATCCGGAATACGGCCACGCCGCCGGCATCGAAACCACCACCGGTCCGCTCGGCCAGGGAATCGCCGACGCGGTGGGCATGGCGATCGCCGAGCGCCACCTGAACGCGCGCTTCGGCGACGGCCTGGTCGACCACAAGACCTATGTCATCGCCAGCGACGGTGACCTGATGGAAGGCATCAGCCAGGAAGCCATCGCGCTGGCCGGTCACCTGAAGCTGAAGAACCTGATCGTGTTGTGGGACCACAACAACATTACCATCGACGGCTCCATCGCGCTGTCGGACTCGACCGACCAGCAGGAGCGCTTCAAAGCCTCGGGCTGGATCGTGGACAGCTGCGACGGCCATGCCGCCGCCGACATCTTCCGCGCGCTTGAGGCGGCGCAGAAGGCCGACCGCCCGGTGATGATCGCCTGCCGCACCATCATCGGTTTCGGCATGCCCGGCCGCGCCGGCACCCAGAAGGCCCACAGCGATGCGCCGGGCGCCGAGGTTGTGGCCGGCACGCGCAAGGAACTGCATTGGGATTACGAACCCTTTGTTGTTCCCGACGATGTGCTGAACCAGTGGCGCGCCATCGGCTCGACCGGCGCCAAGGATTTCGCTGCCTGGGACGCACGCAAGAAGGCCAGCCCGCGCGCCAAGGAGTTCGACGATACCATCAATGACGTCATCCCTGCTTCGCTGAACACCGCGCTGGTGGCGCTGAAGGAAAAGCTGTCGGCGGAAAAGCCCAGCGCCGGCACCCGCAAGATGAGCGAGAAGGCGCTGGACGTCATCAATGGCGAGTTGCAGAACACCATCGGCGGCTCGGCCGACCTCACTCCTTCCAACAACACCCGCTCCAAGGGGCTGGTGGAGATGAAGCCGGGCGACTTCATCGGA
>JAFARO010000005.1 GCA_019245415.1 Alphaproteobacteria bacterium
TGCGCAGCACGCGCTCCTCGCGCGGCGTCAGCGTCGCCAGCACCCGCGTCGTGCTCTCGCGCAGGTTGCCCTGGATCGCCGCCTCGAGCGGGATCACCGCGTTGGGATCCTGGATGAAATCGCCGAGATGCGAATCCTCCTCGTCGCCGATCGGCGTCTCGAGGCTGATCGGTTCCTTGGCGATCTTGAGCACCTTGCGCACCTTCTCGAGCGGCATGCCGAGCTTCTCGGCCAGCTCCTCGGGCTGCGGCTCGCGGCCTATCTCGTGCAGCATCTGGCGGCTCGTGCGTACCAGCTTGTTGATGGTCTCGATCATGTGCACCGGGATGCGGATGGTGCGCGCCTGGTCGGCAATCGAGCGCGTGATGGCCTGGCGGATCCACCAGGTGGCGTAGGTCGAGAACTTGTAGCCGCGGCGGTACTCGAACTTGTCGACCGCCTTCATCAACCCGATGTTGCCTTCCTGGATGAGGTCGAGGAACTGCAGGCCGCGGTTGGTGTATTTCTTGGCGATGGAGATCACAAGCCGCAGGTTCGCCTCGATCATCTCCTTCTTGGCCTGGCTCGATTCGCGCTCGCCCTTCTGCACCGTCTGGACGATGCGGCGGTAGTCGACGATCGACTGGCGCATCTCCTGCGCCAGGGTCTGAATCTGGTCGCGCAGATTGTGGATCTTGTCGCGCTCGTCGGCGACGAACTCCTTCCAGCCCAAACGGGAGAGACGACCCACGCGCCGCGCCCAGTTGGGATCGAGCTCGTTGCCGAAATGCTCCTTGAGGAAGTCCACGCGCTCCACGCCATGGGCTTCGGCCAGGCGCAGCAGGCGGCCTTCGAGGCTGACCAGGCGGCGGTTGATGCCGTACATCTGATCGACCAGCGCTTCGATGCGGTTGTTGTTGAGCTTGAGGCTCTTGACCAGATCCACCGTCTCGGCGCGCAGCTTCTTGAAGCGGCGCTCCTGGCCGCTCGAGAGTTCGTCGGCCTCCAGCGCGGCCTCGACGCTGGCATCCTGCAGGCGGCCGAGCTTTTTGTAGAGATTGGCGATCTGGTCGAGCGTCTCGAGCACCTTGGGCTTGAGCGCGGCTTCCATCGCGGAGAGCGGCAGGTTTCCCTCGTCCTCGAAATCGTCGGCTTCGGCGGCCGCGTCGGCAGCGGCGACGGCTTCGCCGGCATCCTCGCCCTCGGCACCGGCGGCGGGACGCGCAGCCGGCGGCGGAGGCGGCGCGGGCTTCTTGACCTCGATGCCGTTCATCTGCGGCGGGGTGACGCCGGGAATGATCATCGGCGGCGGCAGCGGCTTGCCGTCGGGCCCGACCGCGTTGGCGGCTGCTGCCGCAGCGGCGGCCGCGGCGGCCTGGCCCTCGGGACCGGCGCCATAGGTGGCTTCCAGGTCGATGATGTCGCGAAGCAGGACCTTGCCCTCGTTCAGTTCGTCGCGCCAGACGGTGAGCGCTTCGAAGGTCAACGGGCTCTCGCACAGCGCGCCGATCATCAGCTCGCGGCCGGCCTCGATGCGCTTGGCGATGGCGATCTCGCCCTCGCGCGAGAGCAGCTCGACCGAGCCCATCTCGCGCAGATACATGCGCACCGGATCGTCGGTGCGGTCGTATTGTTCGGCGGCGGTGCCGGTCTTGGCGACGACTTCCTTGCCGGTCTCGGCGAGCGCGGGAACCTCGCCCTCGGGCTGCTCTTCCTGTTCCTCGCTCTCGATGACGTTGATGCCCATCTCGTTGAGCATCGACATCGTGTCCTCGATCTGCTCGGAGGACGTCTTGTCGGACGGCAGGACCTTGTTCAGCTCGTCATAGGTGACGTAGCCCCTGGCCTTGGCGCGCGCGATCATCTTGCGCACGCCGACATCGCTCATGTCGAGCAGCGGCGAATCCGCGTCGCCGGGCGTCTCGTTTTCGCCGGGCTTGGCGCCCTTGGGCGGGGGAACCTTGACGCCGGGCTTGGGCGCCGGGACCACGGGTTTCTTCAGCGCCTCGGCCGCCTGCTTGGCCTTGAGGGTGAGCTGGGCCTTGGTCTCGATCTTCTCGGACGCCTTGACCAGGACGGGCTTGGACGCGGCCTTGGCCGGCGCCTTTGCCTTGGCGGCCGGCTTGGGCGCGGGCTTGGCCTTGGCCGCCGCCTTCTTGGCGGAGGCCGCCTTGGCGGCTTGCGGCTTCTTGGCCGGCTTGGACTTCGGCGCAGGCTTCTTGCTGGACTTCGTCGCCACTTTCATTCCCATCAGGCATTCCCATCGGGACGCGCTTTTGGCGCGCCACCATCACATTCACGACCCAAAAGCTTCAATCGCCGCCGGACGCCTTGAGGCGGATGAATTCAGCCCAGCTCTCTTCGCTGTCTTCCGTACGGAAACGCTCGGCCGCTCGTTGCCGTTCAGGTTCCAGTTCCGCCAGGATCCGCAATTCCGCTGCGGCGGACAGAAACTGAGCCTCGGCATCCGCGTCCCCTGGAACCGCCGCGTCCCTGGGATCGCCGCCTCGCTCCGCCCCCTTGAGGCGGCTGGCGAGTTCGGCCAGTCCCGCCCGCACGAGATGGTTCTCCAAACCCTGGTTTTCAAGCCTGAAACCGGAAGCGGCGAGGTTTAGGAGTTCCCGGCGCAGCCTGTCAAGCAAGGCGTCCTGAAAGCGAAGCTGAGCCAGGACTTCGCCCTGCCGATCGGCGATTTCCGGCCAAAAAAAGAGCAGCCTGGCGATTTCCAGCTCCTTGAGCCGGCGCACCGCCGCCCGCCCACCCCGGGCCACCGGGTTGGACCTGAGGAGCGGGGAGACCGCCTCGACCGGCGGCGCCGAAAATCGCCGACCCTCCTCCCGCGGCCCGCGTTCGCGGCGGGGGGCGGCCTGGCGCCGCTTGAAGGTGTCGAAGACCTGCTGCTCGAAGTCGCGGCGGTAATAGTCCGCCACTTTGGAGTCGCCGATCAGCGCGACGGTCTCGGCGAGGCTGCGCTCGAGCCCCGCGCGCCGCTCCGGCGTCGAGAAATCCCGGCCTTCGGTTTCGGCGCGCCACAGGACTTTGGCCAAGGGCTCGGCCTCGTTCAGAAGGCGCTGCATGGCGGCCTTGCCTTGGCCTTTCAGCAGGCTGTCGGGGTCCTCGCCCTTGGGCAAGAAAGCAAAGCGCAGCGAATAGCCGGCGCGCAGCATCGGCAGCGACAGGCGGGCGGCGCGCTGCGCCGCGCGCACGCCTGCCTCGTCGCCGTCGAATGCCAGGATCGGTTCCGGCGCCGTGCGCCACAGGATCTGCAGCTGGTCTTCGGTCAGCGCGGTGCCGAGCGGCGCCACCGCATGCTCGAAGCCCGCCCGCACCAGCGCGATCACGTCCAGATAGCCTTCGGCGACGACGATGCTCTGCGCCTTCATCGCCGCGGCCCGGGCGGCGGCGAAATTGTAGAGCAGGTGGCCTTTGGAAAAGAGCGCGGTCTCGCCGGTGTTGATGTATTTGGGCTTGGCGTCGGGATCGAGCGCGCGCGCCCCGAACGCCACCAGCCGTCCCCTGGCATCGGCGATGGGAAAGGTGACGCGATTGAAGAAGAAATCGCGCGCGCCGCGCTCTTCATCGGCCGGACGCGCCAGGCCGGCGGCTACGGCATCGTCGAGGGAGACGTTCTTGCCGCGCAGATGGTCGATCAACGCGTCATGTCCGGACGGCGCAAATCCAAGGCGGAACTTCTTGATTGCCGCCTCGTCCAGTCCGCGTCCGGCGAGATAATCGCGCGCTGCGCGGCCGGCGGCTGCGCCGAGCTGCGCCTCGAAGAAGCGGCAGGCCTCCTCCACGATGTCGTAAAGCGACCTGCGCCGCTGTTCGCGCGCCTCATCGTCCAGCGACCATTTGGGCAATTCCACACCGGCTTCGCCCGCAAGCCGCTCGACGCTCTCGGGAAAGCTCAGGCCTTCGATCTCCATCAGCCAGCGAAAGGCGTCCCCGCCCTTGCCGCAGCCGAAGCATTTGAAGGTGCGTCGGCCGTTCTCGACCTTGAAGCTTGGCGATTTCTCCTTGTGGAACGGACAGCACCCCCAGAATGCCTGGCCGCGGCGGGTGAGCTTCACCCGCTTTCCCACCAGTTGGACGATGTCCGTCCGCCTGAGCACCTCTTCGAGCAGGCCGGGGCCATAGCGCATCGGGCGACTATAGCAGGGCGATCCGCCGAGAGCGGCGGTTGCGCGCGACGCGGCTGTGAATTGTTCGCAAGGCCGCCTATTTGCCGCCCAGCAGCGCCTTCACCGTGGCGCTGGCCTGGGCGAAGTCCATCTGGCCGGCATAGCGCTCTTTCAGCGCGGCCATCACCTTGCCCATGTCCTTCATGGCGCCGGCGCCCAGCTCGGAGATCACGCTTTCGGCCGCGGCCTTGGTCTCCTCCGCGCTCATCTGCTTGGGCATGAACGAGCGGATGATGGCGATCTCCTCGCGCTCCTGGGCGGCGAGTTCGGGACGATTGCCCGTGTCGTAGGCGGCGGCGGATTCCTCGCGCTGCTTGATCAGCTTGGCGAGCAGGAGAAGGATCTCGTCGTCGCCCAAGAGTTCGCGGCTGGTTTCGGTGCGCGCCGCGATGTCGCGATCCTTCAGCGCCGCCAGCACCATGCGCAAAGTTGCCAAGCGGCGCGGCTCCTTCGCCCGCATCGCCTCCTTCATCTGCTCGGTGAGCCGTTCGCGCAGGGCCATGGCGGCCTCCGTGGATTTCCGCCGTCCGCAATAACACGGAGGCGCGAAAAAAGGACAGCGCTTGCATCTGGGGACGACCGACAGCATGAGCCTTGACCCGTGCCGCCACCGCGCCTATGCCTCAGCAAATCCGAGGCTTGCCATGACCGACACGTCTTCCGTCCCCGCCGCGACACCGGCGGGAAGGCTTTCGCGCGCGCTGCTCGCGCTGGCGGACGGGACGGTGTTCGAAGGCCGGGGCTTCGGTGCCGACACGCCTGCCGTCGGCGAGGTCTGCTTCAACACCGCGATGACCGGCTACCAGGAGATCCTGAGCGATCCCTCCTATGCCGGGCAGATCGTCTGCTTCACCTTTCCCCATATCGGCATCGTCGGCACCAACGCCGAGGACATCGAGACCATCAATCCGGCGGTGCGCGGCGTGATCGTGCGCGCCGATGCGCGGCACCCCTCGAATTGGCGCAGCCTGGAGCCTCTCGACCGCTGGCTCCGGCGGCACGGCATCGCCGGCATCGCAGGCATCGACACGCGCGCGCTGGCGTCGCGCATCCGCGAGAAGGGCATGCCGCACGGCGCCATCGGTCAGGGCGATGCTCCGAGCCTGATCGCGCAGGCGCGCGATTTCGGCGGGTTGGAAGGCCTCGACCTCGCCAAGGACGTGACGGGTCGCCAGACTCGGCATTGGAGCGAGACGCCATGGGCCTGGGGAGACGGGTATGGCCAAGCGCGCGACGGCGGCTTCCGCGTCGTGGTCATCGACTATGGCGCCAAGCACAACATCCTGCGCGAACTTGCCGGGCTCGGCGCCGAGGTGACCGTTGTTCCCGCAACCGCGACCTTCGACGAGGTGATGGCGCACAAGCCGCACGGCGTCGTTCTTTCCAACGGTCCCGGCGATCCGGCGGCGACGGGTGCCTACGCGGTCGCCACGATCCGCGCGTTGATGGAGAAAGAAGTGCCGCTGTTCGGCATCTGCCTCGGCCATCAGATGCTGGGCCTGGCGCTCGGCGGACGCACCAAGAAGATGACCCAGGGCCATCACGGCGCCAACCATCCGGTCAAGGACCTCGAGACCGGCAAAGTCGAGATCGTCTCGATGAACCACGGCTTCACCGTCGATGCCGAGACCTTGCCCCAAGGCGTCAAGCAGACCCATGTCTCGCTTTTCGACGGCTCCAATTGCGGCCTCGCGGTCGAGGGCCGCGCGGTCTTCGGCGTGCAATACCACCCCGAGGCTTCGCCGGGCCCGATGGACTCGCACTATCTGTTCGAGCGTTTTGCGGACGCCGCGAGGAAGCGGGCTTAGATCGCTTCGGCGTTCAGCGTTTCGCACCAGCGGTCGCGGCGTTCGCGCAGGATGCGGTCGCGGCTGTAGCTCAGATCCTCGGGATCCATGTTCTCGACGATCTCGAAGCTGAAACTGTCCGCGCCGTGTTCGCGCCACGCCGCCTGGAGCGAGGCAGGGCTGCCGGCGCCCTGACGCAGCGCGAAGGACATCCGATTCCAGATCGCCGATAGTTGGGGAGCCGCGCCGGCCCAGCTCTGTCCCGTGGCCGCGCAGCGCACGAGATAGATGCCCGGCTCGGGCTTGCGTTCCTTGTACGCCGCAACCGCGGCCTTCTTGTCTTCGCGCTTCATCGCAGATCGCTTTCCTGAGAAGAAAGAGACTTACGCAGGTCCGGACGACTTGCCAATCCGCAAGGTCACAGCGAGCCTGAAGCCGTGTTCGGGCGCGATCCCAGACCCAGACGCATGAGCCATGCTTCCGCCGGCGGCAGGATTTGGCCTTCGCCAAGATCGTGGCCGCCATGCGCGATGGCCACCAATGCCGCGTGGGAGAAGCGTTGCGCGAGCAATTGTCCCATGGCGAACGGCACCACCGCGTCGTCGGTGCCGTGAAGGATCAGGACCGGCACCTGGATCTTCGGCACCAGCGACAGCGTGTCGAAGCGGTCGCGCATCACCAGCCGGACGGGGTAGAACGGGAAGCGCTCGGCGGCGACGTCCACCACCGCGGTATAAGGCGATTGCAGGATCAAGGCGTCGGCATGCGCCTCCGCCGCCATGCGCGCCGCGACGCCCGAGCCGAGGCTCTGTCCCCACAGCACCAGCGGTCCGTGGCGGGGCGGCAGCGATTGCAATGTCGCGCGCGCGTCGCGCATCAGCCCCTCTTCGGACGGCGCACCGGAATTGCCGGAATAGCCGCGATAGGACGCCAGCACGATGCCGAAGCCTCTGGCGTGGAGGCGCTCGCCCAAATCCTCGAAATCCGAAAGCGTGCCGGCATTGCCGTAGAAGAAGATGACGATCGGCGCGCCCGCTGCCGACGTCGATTCCCAAAGAGTAAGTCTTGTGCCGTCGGTTTCGCGGATCTGCGCGGCGCGGTACAGGGGATCCCTGGCGCGCTCATGGCGCCCGCGAATGAAGAGAAGGTCGCGCTGATAGACGGTCAGGACAACGAACAGCGCGACATAGACAACGCCGCATCCGGCCGCGAGAAGGACGGCGGCGCTGCGCAGGAACCGGAGCCAAGCCGGGTTCATGGCATTCGAGTCTCCGCCATGGCCTGATGCATCGCGGCGCCTTCGCTGCGCTCTTGCGGCGTCAGGTCGAGCCGCGCGGCGATGGCGAGCTGCTTGCGCGCCTCGCCTTTGTGCCCGCTCCACCACAGCGCCTCGCCCCATTTGAGATGGAGCCGGCCCCAGTTGGGCGCATATTTGTCGGCTTCCTCGAACTTCGCCAACGCGAGATCGGAACGGTTTTTGGCGATCAGCGCCTCGCCCCACATCGCCAACGGATCGGCGAAGTGGGGCCCCTTCGTTTTGGCGCTTTGGAACTTCGCGATGGCGCCGTCCAAATCGCCCCGGCGCAGCAGCATTTCGCCCCAATCGGTGTCTGCAAAGGGAATGTGGGGCGAACGACCGGAGACGAGCGCAAAATCTCGCGCGGCAGCCGCCCAGTCGTGTTTCAGCGCGGCTATGCGGCCGCGCATGCGCACGCAGATGTCGCAATCCGCCGCCGTCTTGGCGATCAGCGCTTGCGCCGCGGTCATGTCGCCGTTCATCGCCATCGCATAGGCCCATTGGGGCCAGAACATATTGCGCTGTGCCCATTGCAGACCTTGCAGAGCGGCATAGGCGCTGTCGACGGCGCTGCCCGCACTGACCGCTGCGCGCCAGTCCTGCGAATCGAACGCGAGGAAGAACTGCGCAAGGAAAACATCGGGGTTTGGCTTGCCGTCGCGCTTGCGTTTGGCGGGTATGAACGGAAGAAGAGCGCGCGCCGCCGCGCCATCATATGTCGAGGCCAGATCGGCCACCTCATTGGCGACATTGGCCGTCCACATCTCGGACGGGCGCGCCAGCTCGTAGTCGCGGACAGCCTGCAGAAAGTCGCCGGTGCTATCGAGGGCATAGGCCCGGAAAACCGGGATGAGCGCGGTGGTGTTTTCAGCGAGCGTGCCGCCACGGCCTTCGTCAACCAGCCGCAGACCTTCCGTGAAATTGGCCCAGTCTTCTTCGTCGTGGCCAAGATTGCCTTCCGCCGCTGCCAGCCAGAAACGCGTCAAGGGATTTCGCGGATCGAGACGCACGGCCTCGCGCCCCTTGGCGAGTGCCGCGCCCATATTGCCGGTGCCGTAGAATTCGAGCTCTGCCCAGGCAGCATATGCGAGCGCACGCTCCTGGTCGCTGCCGTGAGCCGCAAGCGCCGGGACGAGTTGCCCGGCCTCTTCATAGCGGTACTTGTGCGTCAAGTAATCGACGAAACGATAGGGTCTGGCGGCCGCAAAGACGTGCTCGGCCGAGCTTTGAACCATAGAGTCGAGATCGCCTGCCGGCCCTTGCGTTGTCACTCCCGGCTGCGAACCATAGCGCACAGTGAGCGCAAAGCCCTTGTTCGTGCGCACGAGGTCGCCCGTCACATGCACTTCCTGCCCTAGCCAATTGCGCAGATAGCGGGCGAGCTCGGCCAGCGAGATGCCGGTGTCGGGAATTTCGACGCGGGTGTCGTCACCGCCGTCGCGGCGTCCGGAAGCGGCTGTCTGGGTGACGCCGGGTTCGGCCTGCATGCGCTCGAAGCGGTCGAGCACGCGGTTGGCGAGAACCGCGCCGGTCATTCCTGTCTGCGCCACGTCTGGCGGAACGGAGAAGGCATCGAACACCAGGTCATGATCGGCCATCGCATTCCACACCATGGCGCCGAGACCGCTGACGAGCAGCAGCACCACCAGGAACCCGGCAAGCTCCAGCGAGAAGCGCGCCCAATCGCTGAAGCGCCGGAAGCGCAGATGCGACAGCTCGAACTCATCCTTCTTCTGCAAGCTGTCGATGGTCAGATCGGCGATCCGCGATTGTTTCTTCAGGTATTCGCGCGCTTCCTCGCTGTTGCCGGCTGCGCCCAGCGCGGTGTGAATCGCCGCCGCGTCAGCCTGTGCCGCAGCTTGGGCAGCATCGGCGAAATCCTCAGCCATGGGCGAGCCTTGCGAGTTGGGATTTCTCGGCTTGGGTCAGGTCGAGCTGCGCGGCCATGGCGAACTGCCGGCGCGCCTCGTCCTTGTGTCCCGACCACCACAGCGCCTCGCCCCATTTGAGATGGAGCCGGCCCCAGTTGGGCGCGGATTTGTCGGCTTCCTCGAATTTCGCCAGCGCGAGATCGGAACGGTTCTTCTTGATCAACGCCTCGCCCCAGCCTTCCAGCGGATCGGCGAAGTTCGGGCTTTTCTGGTGGGCAGTCTCGAATTTTGCGATCGCGCCGTCGATGTCGCCCTTGTCGAGCAGCATCGTGCCCCAATCGGTCCAGGCGAAGGGCGGCGACGGCGCGTCGTGCGTAGCGCGCGCGAACCAGTATCCGGCGCCGGCCCAGTTGCGCTCCAGCGCGTCGATGCGCCCGCGCATGCGCAGGCACTGGATGCAGTCGGCAGGCGTCTTGTCGGCGAATGCATGGGCGCTTTTGAAATCGCCGGTCAGAGCACGCGCATAGGCAAGGAACGGCCAGAGCTGCCGCGTCATGATTTCCTGGCCGAGCTGACCCAGCTTGGCGAGCGCCGCCTCGATGTCACCCTCTTGCTTGATCATCGGTTTGGGGTCGCCGAGCAGCAGGGCGCCGAAGAATTCGGTCGCCTTGCGCGGCAGGAGGATCTGGGGATTGTCGGTGGGCGGCAATTGCGCGATGGCCTCGCGCATCGCCGCCGCATCGTGGAGAGCGGCCAGCTCCGTGATGTCGTTGTCGTGCGCGTTCTCGATCTGGCCGTTGAAATCCGGGAGCTGTTCAAGCTCGTGGTTCGCGCGCAGCGCCGCGCGGTAGTCGCCGATGTCGGCGCCGAGCGCGGCCTGGCTTGCCAGCAGATTGCTGTGCGCGCCCGCCGGGTCGATGTCGGGATCGGTGCGGCGCGAAGCGAGCTCCACGCTTTTGCGCTGCGCGGCGAGCGCGGCTTCGTCATGCTGCAGCTGGCCTTCCTCGCCCGCGATGTTGGTGTACGCCATGAAGAAATCGGGGCGCAGCGCGAGCGCGCGCCTGAGCTGCGCCAGCCCGCGTTCCACCTCGCCGCGGCCGGCATAGAGATTGGCAAGCCCGATCAAGGCCCAGGCGCGATCCTGGGCCGAGCCGTTGGCCATCAAGGACCAATAGGCCGCTTCGGCCTCTTTGAGCCGGCCGGCGTTGGCGAGATAGACCGCGTAGCGATAGAGCTGAGTGGCGCGATAGACCGACTCGGCCGCCTGGCGGATCAGCTTGTCGAGATCGGCTTCGCTGCCGGTGAGGGTGGGACCGGTGTCGCTGCCGGCGCGCGCGGTGACGGCAATGCCCGTCGGCGTGCGCCAGACTTCGCCGGTAATGCGCGTCTGATGGCCGAGCCAGGCATGCAGCGAGCGATTGAACTCGCCGATCGAGACTCCGGTGTCGGGGATCTGCAGCTTGATGTCGCCGCCCCAATTGTTGGCGTAGCTCGACGGCGCGCGGTTGGACGCGGTCGCGGCCTGCAGCACGGAAAGCTTGTCGAGCAGCTTGGCGGCCACCACCTCGCCCGTCAGGCCGCGATTGGCGAGATCGGGCGGCACCGAGAACGACTGCACCACCAAGCCGTTGTCGTTCGCCGCCTGCCACACCGCGATGCCGAGACCCAAGGCGACCGCCGTGAAGATGAAGGCTGCGGCAAGCTCGAAGGCGAACTTCATCGCGCCGCTGGCCTGCTCCAGGCGCATGATGCGCCGGCGCAGCGCGTTGTCCTCCTTCAGCTCCTCGATTTGCAGGCGGGTGAGGCGGGTCTGCTCCTCGAGATAGGTCTGGGCGGTGTCGCCCGGCGCCGCCATGGCCAGGGCGGCGGCAAGGCCCGGTCCGTTCGCATTCTCGCCGTCGTCCTTGTGCGCCATCGCCCGGTTTCCTGCCTTAGGCGGACCCTAGAGCAGGCCGAACGGGAGCGAAATAAGCCGTCACCTCCTGATGGCGCCGGCGCAGATATTAAAACATATAACATACTGTATTACTTTCTGTATCACATAAATCCACTGTGATGTCTTGAATTGTTCCCTGGGAAGTGTGACTTCTCTTTTCATGGCCGCCCCGCAGCAGATGCTGACTGCCAACCGCCTCAAGGACGGCGCGGTGCTCTATTGGCGCGGCGGCGATTGGGTCGAGTCCCTGACGGCGGGCGAGGTATTCGACGAACCGGCTGCCGCGGATGCCGCGCTCGCCGCCGCGCAGGATTTCGTCGGCCGCAACCTCGTGGTCACGCCCTATCTGTTCGAGGTGCGCGAAGATATCTGTGGCATCCATCCGCTCAAGGAACGCGAGATCATCCGCGCCGCCGGTCCGAGCGTTCGCGCGGATCTCGGCAAACAGGCGCCTCGCAGATCGCCAGCCGGAAATCCGAAATCGGACGATCGCAAAGAGGATCGCGACTATGTCATCTGATTTCCGGTGTGCGCCGCGAGAAGGCGTCAATGAGGACGGCGCGCGCCATGTATCGCTATGACGAGTTCGATGCACGTTTCGTGGCGCAGCGCGTCGAGCAGTTCCGCGGCCAAGTAGCGCGGCGGCTGTCGGGCGAATTGAGCGAAGATCAGTTCAAGCCACTCAGACTGATGAACGGGCTCTATCTGCAGCTTCATGCCTATATGCTGCGCGTCGCCGTGCCGTATGGGACGCTGAGCGCGCGGCAATTGCGCAAGCTCGCCCACATCGCGCGGCGCTACGACAAGGGCTACGGCCATTTCACCACGCGGCAGAACATCCAGTTCAACTGGCCGCGGCTGGTCGACGTCCCCGACATTCTTGCCGAGCTCGCCACCGTGGAGATGCATGCGATCCAGACCAGCGGCAATTGCATCCGCAACGTCACCGCCGATCACTTCGCGGGCGCCGCCGCCGGCGAGATCGAGGATCCGCGGCCGCTGGCCGAGATCGTGCGGCAATGGTCCTCGCTGCATCCGGAATTCTCCTTCCTGCCGCGCAAGTTCAAGATCGCGGTGTCAGGCGCCCCCAACGACCGCGCCGCGCTCAAGTTCCACGATTTGGCGATCGAGATTGTGAGAGACGGCGACGGCCGCAGCGGCTATCGCGTGTTCGTCGGCGGCGGCATGGGACGCACGCCTTATATCGGTTATGTCGTCGGCGAGTTCGTCGAGAAGCCCGATATCCTCGCCTTCCTCGAGGCGGTGATGCGCGTCTACAACGAGCAGGGCCGGCGCGACAATCTCTACAAGGCGCGCATCAAGATCCTTGCCAATGCGCTCGGCCAGGACGAGATGCGCCGCCAGGTGATGCTGGAATTCGAGGAGATCAAAAAGACCGGCACGCTGGCGCTGCCGCCCGAGGAACTCGCCCGCATCCAAGCCTATTTCGCGCCGCCGGAATTCGAGGCGCTGTCCGATGAGATGCCCCGCGCCGAAGGCGATTTCGCGGATTGGCTGAAGACCAATATCGCCGAGCATCGCGCGGCGGGCTATGCCATCGCGACGATCTCGCTCAAGCCCATCGGCGGGGTGCCGGGCGATGCCAGCGCCGAGCAGATGGAAGCGCTCGCCGACCTGATGGACGAACTCGGTCTCGCCGAGATCCGCGTCAGCCACGAACAGAACCTGGTCCTGCCGCATGTGCGCAAAAAAGACTTGCCGCGGCTGCACGCGCGCCTGGCCGCGCTTGGGCTTGCGACACCGAACGCCGGACTCGTCACCGACATCATCGCCTGTCCGGGACTGGACTATTGCGACCTCGCCAATGCGCGCTCGATCCCCATCGCGCAGACGATCTCCGAGCGCTTCGCCGACCTCGACCGCCAGCACCACATCGGCGAGCTCAAGATCAAGATCAGCGGCTGCATCAATGCCTGCGGCCATCATCATGCCGGCCATATCGGCATCCTCGGCGTCGACAAGAAGGGGGTCGAGTTCTACCAGCTCCAGCTCGGCGGCTCCGGCGCCGAGGACGCGAGCATCGGCGAGATTTTGGGCCCCGGCTTCGGCCGGAACGAGATCGCCGATGCGGTGGAGCGCGTCATCGGCGCCTATCTCGAACTGCGCCGCGACGGCGAACGCTTCCTCGACACCTATCGCCGCGTCGGCATCGTGCCGTTCAAGAACGTGGCTTATGGGGAAGAACTCCATGCCGCTTATTAGGCTGGACACCGGCGCCAGGAGCGGCGCGTTCGTCGAGGACCGCTTCTTCTTTGTGCCGGACGGCAAGGCCTATCCCGAGGAGAAGGGCGCCATCGTCACCCTGGCGCGCTTCCAGGGCGAGAAGGACAACCTGCTGGCACATCGCGCGCTGATCGGCGTGCGGCTGGCGGCGGGCGACAACCCGGCGGTGCTCAAGAACGATCTGCCGCGGCTGGCGGCCGTGGTGCTCGAATTCCCAAAATTCCGCGACGGGCGGCCGTTCTCCTGGGCGCGGATGCTCCGTACACGGTACGATTACCGGGGCGAAATCCGCGCGAGCGGCGATTTCCTCCCCGATCAGCTCTTCTTCATGGTCCGCACCGGCTTCGACAGCTTCGAGGTGCGCCAGGATTTCTCTCTCGTCGATTTCGATCGCGCGCTGAACGAGGTCAGCCTGGCCTACCAGCCTTCCGCCGACGGCCGCAAGACGATCCGCGAGCTCCGCGCCGCGCGCTAGCCGCGTGTAGAAGCATCACCTCGCGTGCCGCACGGCCCTGCCGTCGTTGACGATGCCGCCGACGAATTCGAGCGTATAGGCCTTGCGCCAATCGAGCGTGCGCGGATAGAGGCCTTCCGACGCCATGGTGTCGAAGAACGATTTCCAGCGCGCCTCGCTCATGGCGCCGATGGTGTGCAGCTTCAGCCCTGCCGGCTCGAGCAGCGCGTAGCGCTTCATCTTGGCGACGGCCTGCGCGATGACGTCGTCGGCCATGTCGGGATTGTCGCGCTTGATCAGCGCGTTCGCGGGCCGGGGATCGCCGTAAAGGTAGTGCGTCCAGCCTTCGATCGAGGCATCGACGAAGGCCTGCACCGCGGCGCGATTGCCGGCGATGATCCTGTCGGTGGCGAGAATCATGTTGGCCGTTCCGGGATAGCCGTTGTCCGCCAGCAGAAAAACCTGCGGCTTGAAATGCGCCTGCTTCTCGATCGTGTAAGGCTCGCTGGTCAGATAGCCTTCCTGGATCGCGCCGGGATCGACGAGGAACGGCGCGAGATTGAAGGTGTATTTGCGGATCTGGCCGTCCTCGAAGCCGTATTTCGCCTTGAGCCACGGCCAGAAGGCGCTGATCGACGCGTCGGCGATCATGATCGGCTTGCCCTTCATGTCGGCGAGTTTCTTCACATCCGCGCGCGGATGGGTGATCAGAACTTGCGGGTCCTTCTGGAAAATCGCCGCCACTGCGCGTACCGGGGCGCCGGCTTTGACGATATTGAGTGCGATGAAGCCGTTGGAGCCGATGCCGAAATCGGCTGCGCCGGCGGCCAGCAATTGCGCCACGTTTACATTGGGCCCGCCTTCGACAATGCGCACATTGAGACCCCGCTTGGCGTATAGTCCTTCGGCTTGAGCCTCGTAGAATCCGCCATGCTCGGCCTGCGCCTTCCAGTCAGTGACGAAGGTGAGCGACGTTGCGGCTTGCGCGCTGAAGCTAAGGCCCATCAAGGCCAATGCCGTCGCGATTGCTTTCATCACCCTTGCCTCTTTTCGCATAGGTCCCGCACGCACTTAAACGGCCCGAGGAGAGACATTCAAGACGCCGATGTCGGGGCCCAAGTCTTACAGTTGCGTGGAACCATTTGGCGCACTGCAAAAGTGGAGTAGGCTTTGATCAACTGCGGGAGGATTGCCCATGAAATTCTCATGTACCGCGATCACGGCTCTGTTCGCGCTGACGAGTGCGGCGCAGGCGGCCTTGGTGATCTCGAACGCCGCGACCAAGCACGTAACCTGCTCCTCGGGCATCTGCACCGCGACTGCAAAGAGCGCGATGCTCAACACCGGCGATCTTCAAACACTGCTCGCATCGGGCGACATTGAAGTCAAAACCGGCGCCGGCGCGATCACGATCGCCATCAGCGCGCCGCTGGCTTGGAGCAGTGCGAGCCGCCTCACACTCACCGCCGACAGTAGCGTCTCCGTCAAATCGACCGTTGTAGTGCAAGGCGCCGGTGCGGTGACCATCACCTCCGGCCAGGGCGGCTCCAACGGCAATTTCAATATTTATCCCGGCGCCAGCCTGACATTCTGGGACGACGTCAGCAGCTTGGTGATCAACGGCACGAGCTATGCGTTGGTCAGCGACATCGCTAGTCTGGCAGCCGCCATCGCGGGCAATCCTTCGGGCGCTTACGCGCTGGCCAAGGAATACGATGCCGGCGCAGACGGCGACTATCTCGACTCGCCGGTAACTGCGCCGTTTTCAGGAACGTTCGAAGGGCTTGGCCACACCATTGCCAATCTCGCGATTATGCCGAACGATTACGCCGGCTCGTCGGTCGGCTTGTTCGCACAGAACAACGGCATGCTTCGCGACCTTTCGCTCAGTGCCGCCACTCTCGCCTGCGATCAATACACCGATCATGCGGGTCTGATCGCCGGCCAGAATTCCGGCGGGCAAAACGGCATCGCCGTTTCCGGACACATCATCTGCGACCAGAAAGGCGAAAATGATGTTGGCGGCATTGACGGATCGAACGCGGGCGGAATGCTCGCCCATGTCTCCGCCAATGTGACGCTGACGGGCAGGTTCTATGTCGGCGGCTTAGTGGGAAAGAACCTGGGGACCATCGACTTTTCCTCGGCGAGCGGGACGCTGACTGGCGGAGCCTTTGCCGGCGGACTGGTCGGAAACAATTCGGGCACGATCAGCGATTCGCACGCTGCCGTTTTGCTCGCTGGGACAAAAGATGGCGAAGCGGGCGGGCTCGCCGGTTACAGCACCGGCACCATCGAACGCTGTTATGCCACCGGAAACGTCAACGCCAAGAACATCGGCGGAGGCCTCGTCGGCCTGGCCTGGGACCTGAATATCGACAGTTCTTTTGCCACGGGCGCCGTGAGCGCCATTCGCTATGCCGGCGGACTCATCGGCCAATCGAAATTCGCCACCATCGCCAACTCCTACGCCACCAACAGCGCCAGCGTCACCGCTGGTTCGTTCAGCAATGTCGGCGGGTTGGTGGGCAACTTTTATGGAACCCTGGCCTCGTCGTATTCGACGACCGCCGTGAACGGGCCCAACACCCCCGGTGGCGTTGTCGGTCGCGCCATACCCGGCGCCACGGCATCGACGACCTATTGGGATCTGGACACCAGCAATGTTTCCGATCCCCGTCGCGGCGCCGGCAACAAGCGCGATTTTCCGGGTTTGACCGGCTTGAGCGATACGCAACTGAAGTCGGGGCTACCTTCCGGCTTCGATCCCGCGATCTGGGGACAGAACCCTTCGATCAACAATGGCTATCCCTACCTGCTTGCCAACCCACCGCCGCAATAGGAGGTCGGATATGAAACGCGCTGTTTCGGCCACGCTCTTAGCGCTCACCGTTGCGGCACTTCCGGCACGCGCCGCACTGGTCATTTCCAACGCTGCCACCAAGCACGTGCAGTGCTCGGCTGGCGTCTGCACCTCCACGGCCATGAACGCCGTATTGAATGCGGGCGATCTGCAGACCATGCTCGCGGGCGCCGACGTCACATTGAACACTGGCGGCGGCGCCGCCTCTATTTCGGTGAAAGTGCCGTTGACCTGGGCGAGCAAAAACCGGCTGACGCTGAACGCCGACAACGGCATCGCCATCGAGGCCGCGGTTGTCGTCGAGAGCACCGGCGCGATGACGATCACGCCGAGCAGCGGCGCGCTTTCCTTCACGAACGGCGGCTCCATCGCATTCTGGGACAATGCGAGCAGCCTGATCATTGCCGGCCAAAGCTACACGCTTGTGAGCGATCTTTTGACGTTGGACTTGGATGTGCAAGCCAATCCGTCGGGGTCTTTTGCGCTCGCCAAGGACTACGACGCTTCCGCCGATGGCACCTATCTCGACTATGTAGTGGAGAAGCCCTTCGCCGGTAGCTTCGAAGGGCTTGGCCACGTCATCTCCAATTTCAAGATCATGACGGCGAGAGACTCAAATACAGGCATGTTCTATGAAGTCGACGGCAGCGTTCGCGACATCGCGTTCAGCAACGGCACTCTCGACTGCACGCAGTACGCCATTTATTGCGGTTTACTCGCCGGCGACAACAAGGGCACGCTAGCCAACGTTTCGGTCGCGGTCACGCTCTATGGCGATACGTCGGCCTATATCGGCAGCTTGGCCGGCGGGAACGAGGGGACGATCAACCGGGTCACCGTGAACTTCTCCTATACCCGCTGGAGCTATGCCGTCGGAGGGGTTGTGGGCGCTGACTCCGGCACAATCCAGAACGTCTCGGTCTCTGGCATAATCCAGGGCAACGCCAGCTTTGCAGCGGGCGGCATTGTCGGACTGGAAGGCGGCTCGATCTCCGATGTCCATGCCTCGGTGAAGATGGACATGCCCAGTTCGGCTTCGGTGGGCGGCGTCGCCGGATATGCCGACGGAACCATTCTGCGCTGTTCGTGGTTCGGCTCGATCAAGGCAAAGACGAGCGCGGGAGGGATTGTGGGCCACGCCTTGGTCACGACGATCGACAGCTGCTTCTCGACCGGTCACGTGCGCGCCCGCCACAACGCCGGCGGGATTGCGGGCTACGCGGACAACACGTCGATCACCAATTCCTATGCCACGGGCACCGTCCTGGCGACGTATCCCTCGGCCACCTCAGGCGGCCTTGTCGGTTATTTTCACTTCGGCACGATCAATACGTCCTGGTCGGGCGCCGGCGTCACTGATCGTGCGAGTACCCTTCTGGGAGGCGTCGTGGGCGACGTCGACGGCAATGGTACGGCCGCTTCCGATTATTGGGATCTCGACACGAGCGGTATTTCCGATCCCAGCAAGGGCGCCGGCAATGTTGCGAACTTTCCGGGTCTCGCCGGCTTGAGCGATACGCAACTGAAGTCGGGGCTACCTTCCGGCTTCGATTCCGCGATCTGGGGACAGAACCCTTCGATCAACAATGGCTATCCCTACCTGCTTGCCAACCCACCGCCGCAATAAGCGTCAATTCGAATCGTCGTCATTGTCGTCGCCGTCCTTGCGCGGCGGCGGCGGCGGCGGAGGATTGGGCGAACGTCCGAACAGCCAGTCGAAGAAGCCGCCGCCGCTGCTCGCGGGCGGCGCGCTGCGCCGTGCGCCCGAAAGCGTGGAGGCGTGACCGGATTCGTCGTCGCCCGCGGCGGGGGTTTCGCCCGCGCTGACGTCGAAGATCGAGTTGTCGACGGGCGCTTCCGCCGGCGAGCGGTTGAGCGGCGTCGCGGCCTTGCCGCGTTCCGCCACCGCCATCACCTGGCGCCAGATGTCGGCCGGCAGGCTGCCGCCGGTGACGCCGCGCATCGGCGAGGAATCGTCATTGCCGACCCAGACGCTGGCGACGTAATCCGCGGTGAAGCCGACGAACCAGGCGTCGTGATAATCCTGCGTGGTGCCGGTCTTGCCCGCGGCTTCGTGACCGGGGATCGCGGCGCTGCGGCCGGTGCCGCTGGTGACCACGCGATAGAGCATCGCCACCAGATCCTTGTCGACGTGCTCGGCGATGATGCGCTGCGGCTCGGCCGCCTTGCGGCTGTAGATCACCCGGCCGCCCGCGCCGTCGACCTCGGTGACGAAATAGGGCTCGACCGTATAGCCGCCCGAGGCGAACGCGGCGTAAGCGGTAGTGAGCTCGATGGGCGTCACTTCCGAGGTGCCGAGCGCGAGCGAGGCGTTCTGCGCCAGCGGCGAAGCGATGCCGCAGCGCGCCGCCGCATCGACGATGGTGGAGATGCCGACTTCCTGCGCCAGATTGGCGGTGATGGTGTTGACGGAATGCGCCAGCGCATCGGCCAATGTGAGCGTGCCGTAGGAGCGCCCGCCGAAATTGGTCGGCGTCCAGCCGTCGATGTCGACGGGCTCGTCGTCGCGCACGTCCCACGGCGTCAGGCCCGCCTCGAGCGCGGCCAGATAGACGAATGCCTTGAACGCCGAGCCCGGCTGGCGATGCGCCTGCGTCGCGCGATTGAAGGTGCTTTCGGCATAGTCCGTGCCGCCGAGCAGCGCGACCACCGCGCCGTCGGGCCGCATCACGACCACGGCCGCTTCGCTTGCATGCGCCTTCTTTCCGGATTTGCGCAGCACCTTGAGCGCCGCCGCGCGCGCGGCATCCTCGATCCTGGGTTCCAGGGTGGTGTGCACGACCAGGTCGCTCGCCGGTTCGCGGCCGTCGATGGTCGCCTTCTTGAGCGCCTCGTCGGCCGCGGTATCGAGATAGAAGTTGCGCGCGTCGATCTGTCCGCGGTCGGCGACGACGGCTGGCGCGGCGAGCGCCGCCTGCGCCTGCGCCTGCGTGATCGCGCCGGTTTCGACCATGGTCTCGAGCACCGTCTTGGCGCGCGCCTGCGCCTTTGCGAGATCGCGCCTGGGCGAGAAGTTGGAAGGCGCGCGCGTCAGGGTCGCCAGCATCGCTGCTTCGGAGAGCGTCAGTTCGCGCGCCGATTTGTTGAAATAGACATGCGCCGCGCCGTCGACGCCGTAGGCGCCGGAGCCCAGATAGATGCGGTTGAGATAGACCTCGAGGATCTGCGTCTTGGAAAGCGATTTCTCGAGCTCGGCCGCCTCGAGCAGCTCGATCCATTTGCGCTTCCAGGTGCGCTCCTGGGTGGTGAAGACGATCTTGGCGGTCTGCTGGGTGATGGTCGAGCCGCCGGCGACGACGTGGCCGGCGCGCAGGTTGCGCCAGGTGGCGCGGACCAGACCGCGCGGATCGACGCCGTGATGGTCGTAGAACCTGCGGTCCTCCATGGCGATGAAGGCCGCAGGCAGGAAAGGCGGCATCTCGTTCAGGTGCAACCTCTCGCCGATGATCGCGCCGCGATGACCGACTTCGTCGCCGTCCGAATCCAGAAAGGTAAATGCGATGGGCCGGTTGACCGAATACAGATCGATCGAGCGATCGAGCGGCGGCGCGAACAGGCTGAGCACCGTCGGCAGCAGCGCGAGCAACGCGAACGGTGCCGCGACCGTGAGGACGGCGAGCGCCAGACCTTGCGCAAGATCGCGCCGGTGCCGTGCCAGCCAGTCTGCGATGCTGTCCCACATAGCCCGGATCCACGCCCCCATGCCGGCGCGCTAACTCGCCGAACTTTAGGGCGGATTCAAGGCCTTAGCGGCCCTCGGCGACGCGCGTGACGTCCTGCGCGACAGCCGTCAATCCTTAAGCCGCCATGGCGGGAAGCGGCGGTTCTCGCCGGCCCAATAGAGACACAGGCGATTGCCGGCGGGATCGCGGAGCCACGCCTCGCGCCAGAGCCAGCTTTGATCGACCGGATCGCCGTCGAAGACGATGCCTTTGGCTTTGAGAGCGTCGACCCTGGCATCGAGATCGGCGCATTCGAAATAGAGCTGCGGCCCATTGCCCGCGGCCTCGCCGAGATGCAGCGAAAAGGTGCTCTCCCCGTCGCCGATCTCGAAGCGCGCATAGTGGCCGTTCTTCACGATCAGACGCATGCCGAGCGCGGTGTAGAAGGCGATCGATCTGTCGATATCCGTCGCCGGAACCGTCACTTGGTTGAGCTTCATTGCCGCCACTCGGTGCTTAGGATCGACATTTGCACGAACGAGCCGCGGCGCAGCAAGCGATCGTCGAAATAGCCCTCGCGTACCAAACCCTCTTCCTTCCAGCCGAGCCCGCGATAGAGACCGCGCGCGCGCTCGTTGTGTTCCACGACCTCGAGCCAGAAGCGGTGGGTATCGGTCTTCGCGAACACCCAATCGGTGAGCGCCGAGAGTAGTCTCTTGCCATGGCCCCGGCCGGCGTCATGGACCGCGATGCGCTTGAGGTAGAGATTTTGGGGCCGCATCCAGGTGCGGTGCAGGATGGCAAAGCCGATGCCATGCGACTCTGCTTCGCCGACCAGATAGGTGAACTCCGGGTCGGCGAGACGCAGGCGATGCTTGTCTTGCGGCCAACGGCCGACGAACGGCTCGTAGCCCGGCCGCCGCTCGCACGTCATGATGAAAGCAATATCGCGCACATCGGCGCCGCGCAGGCTGACGCTCATGCGCCGCAGGTTAGCGCTTCAGCTCGATCACGTCGAAGGTCGATTCCTGGAGCGGAAAGGGCAGCTCGAGCCGCGCGCCGTCTTGGGTGGCGGTCAGCCGTCCGATCTGGTCGTCGGGCGTTGCGCTGGCTCCCGCCGAAGCGCCGGCGCCGGAATAACGATGCGGCCGCTCGCCCTGCACCCAGGAGGCGCCCAGATACACATAGCCTTCTCCGTCGCGGGTGAGCGTGCCCTGCATGCGCTGCGAGCCGCTCGTTTTCTCGAACGCGATTTCACCGCCCCGGTCGCGGATGGTGCAGTGGAACCAGGAATAGACCACCAGCGGCGTCATGCCGCCGAGCTTGATGGTGCGGCAGCGCCAGCTGCCGAAGACGTCCGCGCCGCTGGCGGGCGAAGCGAGGACCGCGCGGGCCGGGCCGGCGTCGCCGGCTTCGCCCAAGGCCCGGTCCCGCGCTTCTTCGAGGCGCGCGAGACGGTTTTGATCATGGGTAGAGGCCGCCTCGCGCCATCCGGCCCGGGCAGGGAGGCCCGCGAAGACGGCGCATGCGATCGTCAGAAGCCTAAGCGTCGCGCCGCCCATGGTTATCTCCCTCGCTGCCGTTCTCGGGCGCGGTCCAGCCCTTGAGATCGGCCGTGGGCGGCATGCCCACGACATTGAAGCCTGCGTCGACGAAATGGATTTCGCCGGTCACGCCTGCGGAGAGATCGCTAAGCAAATAAAGTGCCGCGCCGCCGACATGGTCGAGCTCGACGGATTTCTTCAACGGGCTGTGCGCCCTGTTCCATTTGAAGACGGTGCGGGCGTCGCCGACCGCGGAACCCGCCAAGGTGCGCATGGGCCCGGCCGAGATCGCGTTGACGCGGATGCCGTCATGTCCCAGATCGGCGGCCAGATAGCGCACGCTGGCCTCCAGCGCGGCCTTGGCCACCCCCATCACGTTGTAGTTCGGCATGACGCGGCTGGCGCCAAGATAGGTCAGGGTCAGAAGAGACCCGCCCCGTCCGCCCTGGGCCGGCGGCGTCATCAGATGCGCGCCGCGTTGCGCCACCGCAGTGAAGGAATAGCAGGAGATGTCGAGCGAACGCTGGAAATTGCTGCGCGATGTGTCGACATAGCGCCCCGTCAGCTCGTTCTTGTCCGAATAGGCGATGGCGTGGACCAGGAAATCGAGCCCGCCCCATTCGCGCTTCAGGGTCTCGAACGCGGCGTCGAGCTCGTCATCCTTCTCGACGTCGCCCGGCATCATCAAGGTGGAATTGCCGCCGATCAGCCGGCGCAGCCGCTTGGCCTGGGCCTCGCCCTGATAGGTGTAGGCGAGCTCGGCGCCCTGCGCCTTGAGCACGCGCGCGATGCCCCAGGCAATGGAATGGTCGTTGGCGACCCCCATCACCAGCCCGCGCCGGCCGCTCATCAGTCCCGCGTTCTCAGCCATGCTTTGTCTCGTTTCGGGACGAAGGGACGCCCATCCTGCGCTCGTCTTTCACGCGTCGTACCGGCGGAAGACGAGAGATGCGTTGGTGCCGCCGAAGCCGAAGCTGTTGGACATCGCGGTCTCGACGCGGGCGTTGTCGATGCGCTTGCGCACGATATTGGCGTCGGCGACGGCAGGATCGATCTCCTCGATATTGGCGCTCTCGGCGATGAAGCCGTGGCGCATCATCAACAGCGTATAGATGGCCTCATGTACGCCGGCGGCGCCCTGGCTGTGACCGGTCAGCGACTTGGTGGCGCTGACCGGCGGCATGGCAACGGCGCCGAACACTTCGCGGATGGCTTCGATCTCGGGGATGTCGCCGACCGGCGTCGAGGTCGCGTGCGGATTGATGTAGTCGATCGGCGCGCGGACTGTTTCCAGCGCCATGCGCATGCAACGGACGGCGCCTTCGCCGGACGGCGCCACCATGTCGGCACCGTCCGCGGTCGCGCCGTAGCCGACAAGCTCGGCATGGATCGTCGCGCCGCGTGCCTTGGCGTGCTCCAATTCCTCGAGCACCAGGATGCCGCCGCCGCCCGAGATGACGAAGCCGTCGCGGTTCTTGTCGTAGGCGCGCGAAGCCTTCTCAGGCGTCGCATTGTATCGGGACGACATCGCGCCCATGGCGTCGAACAATTGCGACAAGGTCCAATCGAGCTCTTCGCCGCCGCCGGCGAACATCACGTCCTGCTTGCCCCACTGGATCATCTCATAGGCGTTTCCGATGCAGTTCGCCGAGGTCGAGCATGCCGAGCTGATCGAATAGTTCACGCCTTTGGTCTTGAACCAGGTGGAAAGATTGGCCGAGCAGGTCGACGACATCGCCTTGGGCACCGCGAAGGGGCCGATGCGCTTGGGCGAATTGTTCTGACGCGTGATGTCGGCCGCGCCGACGATCGCTTTCGTCGACGGTCCGCCGGAGCCCACGATCAATCCGGTGCGCGGATTGGAGACCTCGGCGGGTTCGAGCCCGGCGTCGCGGATCGCCTGGTTCATCGCCACCCAGCAATAGCCGGCGCCGTCGCCCTGGAAGCGTCGCGCGCGGCGGTCGACGATCTCATCGAGATTGATCTTCAGGCTGCCGTGCACCTGACTGCGGAAGCCCAGCCGCACGCAATCCTCCGCGGTGACGATGCCCGATCGGGCTTCGCGCAAGGAGGCGACGACCTCCTGCGTGTTGTTGCCGATGGAGGAGACGATCCCCATCCCGGTGACGACGACTCTTCTCATGTCTGGATGCTGCCGCTCCGCGACGCCGCCCGCCGACCCAGCGCGGAGCGGCAGAGGATCAAGCCGGTTGCGCCGCCGCTGCCGCGGCGTCGGTGAACAATCCCACGCGCAGGTCCTTGGCCTCGAAGATGGTCTTGCCGTCGACCTTCACGATTCCGTCGGCAATGCCGAGCACCAGCCGGCGCATGATGACTCTCTTGAGATCGATGTAATAGCTGACCTTCTTCGCCGTGGGCAGCACCATGCCGGTGAACTTGACCTCGCCGACGCCGAGCGCGCGACCCTTGCCGAGCCCGCCGAGCCAGCCGAGAAAGAACCCCACCATCTGCCACATGGCATCGAGGCCGAGACAGCCCGGCATCACCGGATCGCCGATGAAGTGGCAGCCGAAAAACCAGAGGTCGGGGCGGACGTCGAGTTCGGCCCGCATCGAGCCCTTACCGTGCGCGCCGTCGTCCCCGGCGATGTGGGTGATGCGGTCGAACATCAGCATCGGCGGCGCCGGGAGCTGGGCGTTGCCCGGGCCGAAGAGCTCGCCGCGCGAACAGGCCAGGAGCTCGGGCGTGTCGAAGCGGCTCTTGGTCATGGTCTCCAGGCTCATGCCCCGCCCTATCAGGCCCGGGCGGCGGGCTCAATGGCATTGGGGCGCCGGGTCGAGCCCCCAAACCTCGCTCGTCTTCACCCAGCCGGTGTCTCCGCCCACGCTGATTCGTCGCCAGGCGCCCTGGGCGCCCTTGAGGTCGGCGACGGCCCGCGGACGTAGATAACCCGCGATCGGAGCGTCGTCGCGCGGCGCCCGACGGAAGGGGATCGGCTGGCCTCCCTTGGCGAAAACCGTCCGCCGGCCGTCCACCATGGCCCGGCTCACCCAAACGAGGCCGCCGTCCGGATCGCAGATGCGCCGCCAGTCGCTGG
>JAFARO010000017.1 GCA_019245415.1 Alphaproteobacteria bacterium
GTTTTGGGAGGCGTAAAAGCCGTGTCCTTGACGGTCTCGCCAGTTGGAAGAGGTACGAACACATCGATGACCGGCAAATTGTATTTTCGCGCGAAGTCGAGGTCGCGCTGATCGTGCGCCGGGCAGCCGAAGATGGCGCCGGTGCCATAGGCCATCAGCACGAAATTCGCGATCAGCACCGGCAGCTTCCAGGACGAGTCGAAAGGATGCGCGGCCGTCAGCCCGGTATCGAAGCCCATCTTCTCCGCGGTCTCGATCGCGGCCTCCGAGGTGCCGATGCGCTGGCATTCCTCGATGAACGAAGCGGCCTTCGGATCGGCCTTCGCCAGCGCCTGGCTGAGCGGATGGTCGGGCGAGATCGCAACGAAGCTCGCGCCGAACAAGGTGTCGGGCCGCGTTGTGAAAACGTCGACGGCCCCCCCGTTCGACAGATCGAAGGTGAAGCGCAAACCTTCTGAGCGGCCGATCCAGTTCTTCTGCATCAGCCGGACCTTGTCGGGCCAGCGATCCAAGCCATCCAGCGCCGCGAGCAGATCCTCGCTGTAGGCCGTGATCTTGAAGAACCATTGCGAGAGTTTCTTGCGCTCGACCGGCGCGCCGGAGCGCCAGCCGCGGCCCTCGATCACCTGCTCGTTGGCGAGCACGGTCTGGTCGACCGGATCCCAGTTCACGTCCGCTTCGGCGCGGTAGACGAGCCCCGCCTTGTAGAAGTCGACGAACAGCTTCTGCTGCTGGGCGTAGTACTCGGGATCGCAGGTCGCGAACTCGCGCGACCAGTCGATCGCCAGTCCCATCAGCTTCAGCTGATCGCGCATCGCCGCGATGTTGGCGTAGGTCCAGTCGCGCGGGCTGACGCCGGAATCGCGCGCGGCATTCTCGGCCGGCAGCCCGAAGGCGTCCCAGCCCATCGGATGGAGTACGTTGTAACCCTGGGCGCGGCGGAAGCGCGCGAGCACGTCGCCCATGGTGTAGTTGCGCACATGCCCCATATGGATGCGCCCCGAGGGATAGGGAAACATCTCGAGCACGTAGCATTTGGGCTTGTCGGACTCGTTGGACGCGGCGAAGCTCTGCCGGGAGGTCCATACCTCCTGCCAGCGCCGTTCGGATTCCTTGGCGTTGTAGCGCGCCATGACCATTCCTTCCCGGGAGCGCTTGGCGTCCCGGACGGACAAGGCTTAGCGCTCCCTCAGATCAACTTCTAGGCCCGGTCGCGAGCCGCAGCTCGCGCGCCCGTGTCAGGATCGCGTCTTCGAGCTTCGTCGCCGTCTCGGTATTGACCGGTGCGTCGACCCAGCCCTCGTTCGAGCGCGTCTGGCGGAACACCGCGACACGGATGCCGTCGGCGCGCAGCCGGCGGTCGAGGATGTAGATGGTGACCTTGACCCGCTCGTTGAGGTCCTGCGGCGAGGAATACCAGTCGGTGATGATGACGCCGCCAAACGGATCGGCCGACGCCAAGGGCATGAAGGACAGCGTGTCCAGGGTCGCGTGCCAGAGATAGGAGTTCACTCCCACCGTCCGCGAGGTGCCGCCGGCGATGGCGGTCGTGCCGCTGTCGACTTCGCTGATTTCCCTGTTGCCGCCGCAGCCCACCAGGACCAGAGCACACAGCACGATAGTTAACGCCCGCATCTCATCCATTCTCCGAAGGCCACAGCTCAAACCTCGCCCCTCCGCGCCCCCGCTTCGGCAAGGCGAGGCTTATACGTGGGCACAATCCGCCGCGCAACGCCGTCTCCCCGAAGTCCTGAAATTGCGCTAAGGAGGTTGCCAAAGAGTGGGGCGACACCGTGATCGAGACGCGTCTTCTGGCCGGGCTTGCGCTGCTGGCCGCCATGGGTCCGGCGCAGGCGCTCGACCTCACCTCTTGGTCGCTGTCGCCTTACGAAGCGGATCTGGGCAACAACGTCACGCTCAAGGTCAACGGCGCGTTCGACGGCTCCGCCTACGTCAATGACGAGCCGCGTCCCAGCCTCGATCCCAGCGGCGTCACCGGCACCGGCTGGGTCGGCGCCGTTCTCGAGCGCGACTACGACAGCGGCCTGCAGCTATCCCTGAACAGCGTCTTCGAGGTCTATCACGACCGTCTGTCGGTCGATAATTATGGCGGCGACTTCGTGCAGAAGGTCTATGCCCGCGCGCAGACCGGGCTTGGCCGCATCGAGATCGGAAACGAGGACGGTGCGGCCTTTGCACTGGCGGTGACGGGCCCGGTGGTCGAGGGCTTCTCCTCGATCGACAATTCCAACGCCACCTATTTCCGCGATCCGGCGACAGGGCTCGCCTTCGCCGACATCTTCGCGCTCAACAGCGCGGTCGAATCCTCCCTCAATTACGCGAAGATCTCCTATTACACGCCGCGGCTCTTCGGCATCGAGCTCGCAGCTTCCTACACGCCGTCGGAAGGCAAGGACGTGGTGCCTTTCCTCAACAACGGACCGCAGGTGGCCAACCGGCAGAAAAGCATCTGGGAGGCGGCGGCGAGCTACAACGGCTATTTCGGTCCGGTGTCATTGAACCTTTCCGCGGGCTGGTCCGTCGGCCATGACGACAACAAGACCGCGGGCCATGCCGGGCTCACCGACTACAGTTTCGGCGGCCAAGCCGATTATGCGCTGAACGACGATTGGAAGCTTTCCCTGGGCGGCGCCTGGCGCCATGCCAATGCCTATCGATTCGACATCAACGACGTCTTCGACATCGGCGCCACCACCAGCAGCCATGTCAGCGCCACCGTAACGCATGGCGCCTGGATCGCCGGCGCCGAACTCGGACAGGGCAGCGCCGACGGAAGTCTCGGCGAACCCACGCTCGGCCTGCACGCGGCCTCGGCGACGCTGGGCTACGTCGTCAACGCCAATCTTCAGATCGATCTCGGCTGGGAGCAGTTCCTCTATCACCGCGACAGGGGCACGTTCTACACCGGCCTGCAACGCATCAAGATGAATGCCGGCTTCCTCAACTTCGAATTCAAGGTCTGAGCGCGGCGATGGCGGCGATGCCGCGAAAGCCGGACAGCCTCACGGCATTGCGCGCGTCGATGCCGCCCAGCGCATAGACCGGCAGCCGCGCCTGCCGCGCCATCAGGCTCGCGCGCACGGGCGAAAGCGCCGCGCGCCCGGGATGACTTTGCGTAGCAAACACGTTCGAGAGAAACACCGCATCGGCCTGCGCGCCGAGCAGGGCCCTCGCCGAATGCGCGGCGCAGGTGATCGTCAGCCGTGGAAACCGCGCGCGCCAATGCCGCGCTTCGCGGCTGCGCGACTCGCTCAGATGCACGCCGTCGGCGCCCAAGCGCATCGCCAACTCCGCGTCGTTGGCGATCAGCACCACCAGGTTTCGCTGTCTGGCGATCTTGAGCAGCGCGCGGGCCAAGGGCTCGAGCCCGCTGCGCGTGCGCACCACCACCGCGCTTGCTCGGGGAAGCGCGCTTGCGGCCGTGACGGGGTCGGTGAGACGCGAATCGTCCGTCATCAGCACCAGCGGCGGCAACCCTTTTGCGCCGCCGAGCCGGCTGGCCGCCCTTGCCAATCTTGCGCGCGACGCCTTATCGCTCACCGCGATGTCCCTCGAAGCCGAGAACCTCGCCCATATCCTCGCGCGCATCGAAGCGGCGCGAAAGGCCGCCATCCGCCCTGCCGCCTCGACGACGCTGGTCGCGGTGTCCAAGACGCATGGGCCGGAGCGCGTCCAACCGCTGCTGGACGCTGGCCATCGCGTCTTCGGCGAGAACCGCGTTCGGGAAGCCCACGCCAAATGGCCGGCGCTGAAGGACAGGTTCCCCGGCATCGTGCTGCATCTGATCGGTCCGCTGCAGACCAACAAACTGCGCGACGCGCTCGCGCTGTTCGACGTCATCGAGACCCTGGACCGGCCGCGGCTGGCCGAGGCGCTGGCGCAGGAGCGCGACCGCGGCGCCAGGCTCCCGGACCTCTTCCTCCAGGTGAACACCGGGGAGGAGCCGCAGAAGGCTGGCGTCGCCCCTTTGGAAGCGCCTTCGTTGATCGTGCGGGCGCGCGCGTTGTCGCTGCCGCTCAAGGGCCTGATGTGCATTCCGCCGGCGGATGCCGATCCGGTGCCGCATTTCGCGCTGCTGGCCAAGCTGGCGCGCGATCACGCGCTGCCGCTTCTCAGCATGGGCATGAGCGGCGATTTCGAGCGCGCGATCCGCTTCGGCGCCACCCATGTGCGCGTCGGCAGCGCGATCTTCGGGCCGCGCCTTCAGCTCTCGGAAAAGAAGGACGGGCTCGCCGACAACGAGCGCCGATAGGCGAAGAGCGCGCGCTGGGCGGTGATCTCATCGCTGCCGTTGCGCGCGAGCGCCTTGCTCCGTGCGGCGACATCGGCGGACGCGGCGGGGGTCGGCACCTTGGCCTCTGTTGCCGGCGCGGGCGGAGCAGAACGATCGCTGCTGAACCAGTCGAGCACGGTGTCGCCGAAACTTTTTCCCGAAAGCTGCTGATAGCCGATGTCGGCGAGCGCGGAGAGCGCACCCAGGGGCCCGCCATAGAGCGTGTCGCCGACGAGCTTCTCCGGCGTATCGATCTTGTCGCCGGTGAGCGCGCGATAGAGCGTGCCGACCACCGGCAGATGCTGCAGCGGATTGACGATGTCGAGGAAGTCGCCGAACGAGAAGGAATGCTTCTTGGGCGCGGCCGGCTGCACGGCCTGCGCCAGCGCATGCGTTGGCGGGGCCAGCGTGAAGGAGCTTCCGGTCGTGATCATGGCGCGGATCACGCAAGCTCCGGGCCATCGCGAAAGCGCGGAAATCCGGGCATCGCGCGCGCCGCCCGGCAAATTCTTCCGCCCGGCGGACGTCAAATCAAATGGCCCCCTTTCGCGCGCTTGGTATCCAGATAGGCCCGGTTGTGCGCGTGGGCGGGGAAGCTGTGCGGCACGCGTTCGCTGACGGTGACGCCCGCGCTTTCGAGCGCGGCGACCTTGTGCGGGTTGTTGGTCATCAGCCGCACGCTGTCGTAGCCGAGCAATTGCAGCATGCGCGCAGCCACGCCATAGAGCCGCTCGTCGGCGCCGAAGCCCAGCCGCTCGTTGGCCTCCATGGTGTCGAAGCCCTGATCCTGCAGGCGATAGGCGCGCAGCTTGTTGATCAGTCCGATGCCGCGGCCCTCCTGCGCGAGATAGAGCAGGATGCCGGCGCCGGCCTTGGCGATGGCCTCGGTGGCGCCGCGCAGCTGGGGACCGCAGTCGCATTTGAGCGAGCCGAGCAGATCGCCGGTGAAGCATTCCGAATGCAGCCGCGTCAGCACCGGCTGGTGCGTCGGCGGCGCGCCGATGACGATGGCATAGTGCTCCGGCGCGCCATCGCCGGCGCGGAAGGCCACCATCTCGGCATTCTCCGCGCCCTCCAGCGGCACACGCGCCCGCGTCACGATCGTCAGGCTACGGACGACCTCTTGCTCGTAACTAGAGATCGCACCGGCATCGATCTCCGCCGCGGCCCCCTTGGCCGCCGGTTGCGCGACGACGACCGCCGGCAGCAGGCCGGCGAGCTTGGCGAGCTTGACCGCGGCGCCTGCGGTATCCGGCAGCGGATCGCGCAGCGCCTCGAACGGACCCTTCAGGGGCGTGTCCAGATCGCGCGCGGGATCGGCGATGGCGCACAGCTCGGCCATGGCCGCATTGGGAGCGATCGCCAGCGCCACGATCTCGGGCGTGTAGAGGCGGATCTTCAACGTGCGCGCGCGGGCGTGGGTGATGAGCAGCCGCGGTTTGTCGAGCGTCCGCAGCGCAGCGTCGGGGGCGGTCTCCACCGCCAGCGCAAGCATCGGCTGCTCACCGTCGATCAGGACCGCTTCGCCGCGGCGCAGCGTGTCCACGGCCCGCGCGACCCGCGCAATCGCAGGGCCGTCGCGTCCCAGTGTCGGCGATTTCACTTTCCCGCGCATCGGCTTTCCACATACACCGCCGCAAGGCTAGACTTGTAGCGCAAAGGCCCGGACCCCCACATGCCTGCGCCCAAACGCGTTCTATTGGTAGACGACGACCAGATGCTGCGCGCCTCGCTGGCCGAGCAGCTTCAGGCCGAGGGTGCGTATATGGTGGTGGAAGCGGGCAGCGTCGCGGAAGGCCGCCTCAAAGCCGCCGAAGGGCTCTACGAATTCCTGATTCTGGACATCGGCCTGCCGGACGGCGACGGGCGCGCGCTGTGCCGCGAGCTGCGCGATGGGGGCGTCACCGCGCCGATCGTGCTGCTGACCGCGGCCGAAAGCGACGCCGACACCATCGAGGGGCTGGAAGCCGGCGCCAACGACTATGTCACCAAGCCGTTTCGCTTTGCGGTGCTGATGGCGCGGCTGCACGCGCATCTGCGCAGCCACGGCCACAGCGAAGAGGCGCAATACCGCATCGGCCCCTACACCTTCCGCCCGAGCGCGAAAGTGCTGATCGACGCCGCCGCCAAGAAGATCCGGCTGACCGAGAAAGAGACCAACATCCTCAAATTCCTGCACCGCTCCGGCGACACGGTGCCGCGGGAGACGCTGCTGCATGAGGTCTGGGGCTACAACCCCGCGGTGACCACCCACACGCTGGAGACCCATATCTACCGCCTGCGGCAGAAGATCGAGGCCGACCCAACCCGCGCCCGCCTGCTGGTGACCGAAAGCGGCGGCTACCGCCTGATGGCCTGAGAATTCTGTAGGTCCCAGGAAACGAACTGTAAGACATGCGAAAATATCATAGTAGCCATGCGCGTTTGCTAGTCTGTACACCACTAGTGTGAACATCATATCTGTGGCTCGAGATACCGCTGCACACAGCCCTTAAGGAGGGCACGCCCATGGCCGCACAATGGAAATCGATGCTGGGAGGCGCCGCGGTCGCGGCCCTGCTGATCATCCCGGCGGCGGCGGGCGACGGCGGCGGCGGCTGGATCATGGGTCCGTGGCGCAGCTTCTCCGTCGCCAGCGTCAAGGTCGACAGCGTGGTCGGGCGGCTGCGCGTCGAGGTCAAGCCGCAAACACAGATCGGCGTCCAAGTCTCCGGCACCAAGGATCGCGTCGGCCACGTCACGGTCTACCAGTCGGGCAACCAGGTGGTCGTCGAAGGCGAGAACCGCGAGGCGGTATGGGACTGGCACACCTGGTTCGATTTCTCCGCCCATAACCAGAGCGCCAAGGACATCGACGTCCATATCGTGCTTCCCAAGGGCACGGCGCTCCACGTCGAGGAAATGGTCGGCGATGCCACCATCGGCGACACCGAAGGCGACGTGCACTTCGAGGCGGTCGACTCCAACACCACCATCGGCCATGTGCATGAAGCCCATCTCACCATGGCGGGATCGGGCAAGATCGCCGTGACGCAGATCGACGGCGATCTGCATCTCGACATCGCGGGTTCCGGCCGGGTGAAGACGGGCTCGGCACGCGCCGTGCACGCCGACATCGCGGGCTCGGGCAGCGCCGATCTCGGCATCATCCGCGAGCTGCACCTGGACATTGCGGGCTCCGGCGATTTCAGCGCGCAGCGCGTCAACGGCCCGGTCAACGTCGACATCATGGGCGCCGGCTCGGTCAATATCCGCGAAGGCGTCGCCGATCCGCTGCATCTGGACATCGCCGGCGCCGGCAATTTCGTCTTCGGCGGCGAGGCGGTCGATCCGCACATCAGCGCGCTCGGCTCGGGCAGCGTGAAGCTGCGCTCCTATCGCGGCAAGCTCTCCTCCGACGGCATGGCGGATGTGAAGGTCGGGGCGGAAGGTTTCGCGCCCGCACCGCCGGCTCCGCCTGCTCCTCCGGCGCCGCCGCGGTCGCCCAAGCACTCCGACGATGACGACTAAGGCCTGCTAGCGCGACTTCTCCGGCCTCGGGCGCATCAAACCTTCCTGCACCACGGAAGCCACGAGCTTGCCGTCGCGCGCATAGACCGCGCCGCGGTTGAAGCCGCGCGCGCCGGACGCGCTGGGACTGTCCTGCGCGTAAAGCAGCCATTCGTCGACGCGGAAGGGATGGTGGAACCACATCGCGTGGTCGAGGCTCGCCATCTGGATCGACGAGTGCCAGTCGATGCCGTGGGGCAGCAGCGCGGTGTCGAGCAGCGACATGTCGGAGGCATAGGCGAGCACCGCCTGCTGCGTGCCGATGTCGTCGGGCACCGGTCCGGTGGCACGGATCCAGATATTGTCGAAGGGCGCGTGTTTGCCGCGATTGGAGAACCCCCGCCACGTCACCGGCCGCATGTCGATCGGCCGCGGCCTCAGCACCCAGTCGCGCGCGGCCTCTGGGATCCGATCGATCTCCTTGAGCCGCAATTCGTGCTCGCTCGCCAATTCTTCGGGGCTCGGCACCTTGGGCATCTCGAACTGGTGCTCATAGCCCTGTTCCGGCACCTGGAACGACGCCGCCATGTTGAAGATCTGCTGGCCGTGCTGGATCGCGACGACCCGGCGCGCCGTGAAGCTGGCGCCGTCGCGCGAGCGGTCGACCTCGTAGAGGATCGGCACTTTGGGATCGCCCGCGCGCAAGAAATAGGCATGGAAAGAGTGGCAGACGCGGCCCTCCACCGTGCGCAGCGCCGCCACCAGCGCCTGGCCCAGCACCTGGCCGCCGAAGACCCGCTGCATGCGGTCCTTGGGCGAAAGGCCGCGAAAGATGTTCTCCTCGATCTTTTCCAGATCGAGAAGGTCGAGTACGTCCTGGATCGGCGTCTTGGCTTGCGGCGTGTCCATGGCGGACCCATAGGGGGCGGCCGGGGTCGACGCAAGCAGTCAAAAAGGTGTCACAATCTCCGGCCAAGCCTCTGTCTTTGCTGCCGAACCCCTGCCGAAGGATCACATGGCGAATTTGCTGCTTGAACGGGCCGCCCATCAGCGTCCCGCCACCACCAAGCGTGGGGCGCTGGAACGGCTCTTCACCTTGATGTTCCAGGGCTTTGTCTACAACCAGATCTGGGAAGACCCCGAGGTCGACCTTGAGGCGCTCGCGCTCGCGCCCGGCCACCGGCTCATCGCCATCGCCTCGGGCGGCTGCAACGTCCTCAACTATCTGGCCGCCGATCCCGAGCGCATCATTGCCGTCGACCTCAATGCGAACCACATCGCGTTGACCCGGCTCAAGCTCTGCGCACTGGAATATCTCCCCGGCTATGACGACTTCTTCCGCCTGTTCGGCGAAGCCAACGACAAGGCCAACCGCGAAATCTACGAGACCCATCTGCGCGCGCGGCTCGATCCGGTGACGCGGCGCCATTGGCACAAGCGCGTCCTCAGCGGGCGTCGCATCGACATGTTCAGCCGCGACCTCTACCGCCACAGCCTGCTCGGCCGCTTCATCGGCATCCTCCACCTCGTCGCCCGTCTGCACGGCAAGCGGCTCGAAACCGTGCTCAGCGCGCGCACGCCGGAGGAACAGCGCGAGGCGTTCGAGCGCATCATCGCGCCGCTCTTCGACTACAAATCGGTCAAGCTTCTTTCCAAATCGCCGGTCTCGCTCTACGCGCTCGGCATCCCGCCGGCGCAGTACGACGAGCTCGTCGCCGGCACCAACGGCGATGCCATCGCCTCCTTGCGCGAACGCGTCGAAAGGCTGGCCTGCGATTTTCCCATCCACGAGAACTACTTCGCATGGCAGGCCTTCCGTCGCGGCTACGACATCGAGAACCGCACGGCGATTCCCGCCTATCTGCGCCGCGACACCTACGATATCATCCGTACACGCACGGATCGGGTGGAGACGCATCTGGCCTCGCTGACGGACTTTCTCGCAGGCCAGCCGGCGCAGTCGATGCACCGCTTCGTCCTGCTCGACGCGCAGGACTGGATGAACGCGGAGCAGCTCGCCGCGCTGTGGCGCGAGATCGACCGCACCGCGGTCGCGCGCGACGCGCGGGTGATCTTCCGCACCGCCGGCGCCGACTCTCCGCTGCCGCGCAAGCTTCCGGCCGAATTGCTCGCGCCATGGACCTATCTGGAAGGCGAGAGCCGCGCGCTGCACGCCCGCGACCGCTCGTCGATCTATGGCGGCTTCCACCTCTATGTCCGCCGCGCGCTGTCTTGAGCGACAGCGATCACGCGGCGCTGATGGATGGCGTCTATCGCTATCAACGCTACATCTACGACCTGACGCGCAAATACTATCTCTTCGGCCGCGACCGCCTGATCGCGCAGATGAAGCCTGCGCCCGCGAGCCTGATCGTCGAGATCGGCTGTGGCACCGCGCGCAACCTGATCCGCATGGCGAAGCGCTATCCCGGCGTGGCGCTCTATGGCCTCGACGCTTCCGCCGCCATGCTCGAAACGGCCCGGGCCCGAATGGCCGCGGCCGGGTTCGCGGACCGCATCCGCCTCGCCCATGGCTATGCCGAAAACCTGTCGCCCGCGACATTCGGCCTCGAAAGCGGCTTCGATCATGCGGTTTTCTCCTACAGTCTTTCGATGATTCCCGATTGGAAACAAGCACTTGAGGCGGCCAGCCGGTCGCTCAAGCCGGGCGGAAGGATCCATATCGTCGACTTCGCGGACCTTGCTGCCTGGCCCGGGCCGCTAAGGGCAGCGCTGCGCCGGTGGCTCTCACTCTTCCATGTCGAGCCCCACCGCGAATTGTTGGAAGTCCTTGCGGCAGCTTCGGAAAAAACCCAACAATATCAATTGTTAGGAGGCCGTTACGCCGTACTTTGGCGCGGACCGGCCGATGCGATTCTGGGCGCGATGGCGATTGTTGCGCGCCAGTCACAGCGCGCGGACAAATCCCCTTCCGGGGCGGTTGCGGCCCCGTAAAAGGCCCTTCCCTGCAAGACTCTCGCGCACGCAGCCGTTATAAGACGAGCGATGTCTGACGTTCTGGTAGGGGGGTCCCTGCCCGTCGGTTTATGAAGCGAGGGTAGAAATGAAACTTCGTTCGATCGCCTTGGCGGGCGTCGCCCTGGCGGCGCTGAGTGCGCCAGCCGCGGCCAGTGATTACATGGGATGGTACCTCGGCGCCGGTATCGGCTATGCCGATCCGGATCTGGTGCATGTCACCACGGGCTTTGGACCGGCCAAGATTGCCTATAACCCGGATGCCATGGGCGTGGTCGCCTTCGGCTACAAGTGGGACGGCAATATCCGCACCGAGCTCGAGCTCGGCTACAGCGGCCACTCGACCGATGAAGCCGTGTTCGCCGGCAATCTCAGCGGCGACGTGACGGTCAAGTCCTTCCTGTTCAACGTCAACTACGACCTTCCGCTGTGGCACGGCGTCACCTGGACGATCGGTGGCGGCGTCGGCGGCAGCTCGGTCTACGAGAACACCAATTTCGGCAACCAGCAGGTCATCCACGGCCAGCATGTCGGCTTCATGTGGCAAGGCATCACGGGTCTCTCCGTCGGCCTGTCGCCGTCGGTCGATTTCTTCGCCGACTACCGCTATCGCGACAGCGAAGTCGACTCCGACTATTCGTCCACGATCATCGGCCTCGGCCCGGTGCACGTGAAGAGCGTGGTCGAGAACACGGCGTTGATCGGCATCCGCTGGTATATGGAGCCGCCCCCGCCGCCTCCGCCGCCGCCTCCTCCGCCCCCGCCGCCTCCGCCGCCGCCTCCGCCGCCGCCTCCCGCGGTGAAGACCTTCATCGTCTTCTTCGACTTCGACAAGTCGAACCTGACCGATAAGGCGCAGCAGGTGGTCCAGGAAGCCGTGAAGGCTGCCAAGTCCCAGGGCATGGTCAAGGTCCTGGTCACCGGCCATACCGACACGGTGGGTTCGGACTCGTACAACCAGGCGCTGTCCGAGCGTCGCGCCCAGTCCGTCAAGGACGAAATGGTCCGCGAAGGCATGGACGGAGGCTCGATCTCCATCCAGGGCAAGAGCTTCCACGATCCGCTGGTCCCGACCGGACCGGGCGTGCGTGAGCCGCAGAACCGCCGCGCGGTCATCGACCTCGGCGGCTGAGGCAACTCAGCTCTTCGAACACGGAACGGGCGGGTCGCAAGACCCGCCCTTTTCGTTTGGAGCATTGCGATGACGGAGACGTTGCATCTGCCGCAGGGCGCATCGCGCGCGGAGATCTATCGCGCGCTGCTGCCCCAGATCGAATCCCTGATCGCCGAGGTCGACGACCTGATCGCAAACCTCGCCAACATTGCCGCGGTGCTGAAGCAGGCCTTCGGCTTCCACTGGGTCGGCTTCTATCGCACGACGGCGCCGGACCTGCTGACGCTGGGGCCGTTCCAAGGACCGCTCGCCTGCGTGACGATCGCGTTCGACAAGGGCGTGTGCGGCGCGGCCGCGCGCCGACGCCAGACCCTCATTGTGCCGGACGTCGATGCCTTTCCCGGCCACATCGCCTGCTCCAGCCTGTCGCGCTCGGAGATCGTGGTACCGCTGGTGCAGGAGGGCGAAACCCGGCTGGTGCTCGACATCGACAGCGACAAGCCCGACGATTTCAGCGCGGTCGACCAGGACTGGCTCGAGCGCATCGTCGCGCTGATCGCGCGCCGGCATTTTCCGTGAGCGCACGCGCCGCCGGCGGCAAAAAATAAATTCAACCGCCTGCTGCGATGCACAAATTCCACCGGCGTCATTATCGATCGTCGAAGGAATTCAGACGCTTGAGGGCGATTTCGGCGCGCGAAAATTTCTTTTTCGCACCCCCTTGAACCGCACCGCAGCAAACCCCATTTCGACTAAATCCCCACAGGTGCGAGACCAAGGCAGGCGGTGCAGCGATGCTCCGTCGGCTGTGCCGTTGTCGCGCACGCAACGAAAGGAAGACGAAGGACTTTCAGGATCGCTTCTCACCTTGGGCGAAAAGCGCGTTCCGATGACGACTCGACATGCGTCCGAAATGCAGGTCGGTTTCGCGCGCAACGCCGCGCCGGCAGCTGAGAGCTAAATGTGAATCGCGTGGCCGAGCGCGCGCAGCGCAGACTCATGATAGGCCTCGCTGAGCGTGGGATGGACATGGATCGTGCCCGCGACGTCCTCGAGCAGCGCGCCCATCGCCAGGGCGTGGCTGAATTCGCCAGACAGTTCCGCGACGTGGCGGCCGACGGCCTGGATGCCCAGCACGCGATGGTCGTCCTTGCGCGCGACGATGCGCACGAAGCCTTCGCCCGCATCCATGCTGAGCGCGCGCCCGTTGGCGGCGAAGGGGAAGATTGCGGTGACGATCTCGCCGCGGGCCGCAGCCTCGTCGGGCAAGAGACCCGCGCTCACGATCTCCGGTTCGGTGAAACACACCGCGGGAATCGCGACCGGATCGAAGTGCCGCTTATGGCCGGCGATGATCTCGGCCACCATCTCGCCCTGGGTCGCGGCCTTGTGCTCCAGCATCGGCTCGCCGACCAGATCGCCGACCGCCCAGACGTTCTTCATCGAGGTATGACAACGGTCGTCGACCTTGACGAAACGTCCGGCCATGTCGACCGCCATGCTCTCGAGCCCCCAGCCTTCGGTGGCGGGCTTGCGGCCGACGGTGACCAGGATGATGTCGGCGGGCAGCGTCTGCGTCTTTCCGTCGGCCGTCTCGACGACAAGGCCCTTCGCGTCGGCGCCCTTCGCCTTGGCGCCGAGATGGACCGCGACGCCGTTGGCCTTCAGCCATTTCGCGACGGGCGCGACCAGTTCAGCATCGTAGAGCGGCAGGATGCGGTCGAGCGCTTCGACGATCGTCACCGCGCTGCCGAGCTTGCGGAACGCGATCCCGAGCTCGAGCCCGATATAGCCCGCGCCGACGACGACGAGGTTCTTCGGCAGCACTTTGAGGTCGAGCGCTTCCGTCGAAGAGACGATCTTGCCGCCGAACGGCAGGAACGGGAGCTCCACCGGCTTCGAGCCTGCGGCAAGGATCACATGCTCGGCGACGATGCGCTGCTCGCCGTCCTTGGTCTGGACGATGCAGGTCTTGGCGTCGCTGAAGGTGCCCCAGCCTTCCACCACGCCCACCTTGGCGCGCTTGAGCAGCGCGGCAACGCCGGTGTTGAGGCGGCGCACGATGCCTTCTTTCCACGCGTAGAGCTCGGCCATGTCCAGCGACGGCGGGCTCGCAAGCCTGATGCCGTGCAGGCCCTTGGGCGAAGCCGCCTGCGTCATGCTCTCGAAATATCCGGCAGAATGGATGACCGCCTTGGACGGAATGCAGCCGCGGATCAGGCAGGTGCCGCCGAGCTTGCCGGCCTCCACCAAGGTCGTGTCGAGCCCGAGCTGGCCGGCGCGGATCGCCGCGACATAGCCGCCGGGCCCGCCGCCGAGAACGAGGACTTTGGTGTGGATGGGATCGGGCATTTCAATCTCCGCCAACCTTATTGTCACGGCCCGCGAATGCGGGCCGCCCAGGTGATGTCTTTACGCCTGCGCAGGACGATCTCTGAGCGGGCCTTGCAACGCCTTGCCGCTTTCGCCTGGGTGGCCCGCATTCGCGGGCCATGACACTTGAAGGGTTACTCCATGAACAGCAGCGCCGGGTGTTCGAGCAGCGCCTTGATGCGCTGGATGAACTCCGCAGCGTCGTAGCCATCGACGACGCGGTGATCGAAGGAGGATGAGAGGTTCATCATCTTGCGCACCGTCACCTGTCCCTCGCGCACCACCGGCCGCTCGACGATCTTATTGGGGCCGACGATCGCGACCTCGGGATGATTGATCACCGGCGTCGTCACCAACCCTCCGAGCGGACCGAGGCTGGTGATGGTGATGGTGGAGCCGGAAAGCTCGTCCCTGGTCGCCTTGTTGTCGCGCGCCGCGGCCGAGACGCGCGCGACTTCCGCCGCGCTCTGCCAGATGTCGAGCGCTTCGGCGTGATGCACCACCGGCACGATCAGCCCGTTGGCGGTCTGCGTCGCGATTCCGATATGCACCGGCGCATAGCGGTGGAGCACCCCGGCCTCGTCGTCGTAGCGCGCGTTAATCTGCGGATAATCGGGCAGCACTTTCACCAGCGCGCGCATCAGGAACGGAAGCACGGTGAGCTTGGGCTGATCCTGCTTGCGGTTCGCGTTGAGATGCGCGCGCAGATCTTCGAGTTCCGTCATGTCGACTTCATCGACATAAGCGTAGTGCGGGATCCGCCGCTTGGATTCCTGCATCTTCTCCGCGATCTTGCGGCGCAGGCCGATGACCTTGACCTGTTCGATGCCGTCGCGCGCCGCATGGCCGCCGCCGGAGCGCGACACCGCTGTTCTGCCGCCGCTTGCGACATAGGCATCGAGATCGGCGTGGGAGATGCGCCCGGCCGGTCCCGTTCCTGGCACGAATTGCAATTCAATGCCGAGATCGTGCGCGCGCTGGCGCACCGCCGGCGAGGCCAGGGGCTTTTCGTTCGCAACACGTGTGGTGAAGGCGGGGGCAAACTCAGCAGAGGAAGAAGAAACGCTTCCCCCTCTCCCCCCTTGGGGGAGAGGGCCGGGGTGAGGGGGCCTCTCCGTCTTCGCAGACTTAGACACCCCCTCACCCCTGCCCTCTCCCCCGCTGCGCGGGGGCGAGGGAGGAGAATTTGTTTGCGAGGTAGGAGACTTGGCCGCGGATGCGCCATTGCCCTTGACGTTGCCGGCGCCTTCGACTTCGAGCTCGACCAGCGGCGCGCCGACGGGCGCCATCTCGCCCGCCTCGCCATGCATGGCCAGCACCTTGCCGGCGACCGGCGAGGTCATCTCCACCGTCGCCTTGTCGGTCATGACGTCGACGAGGTTCTGGTCCTCGGCGATGGTGTCGCCGACCTTGACGTGCCAGGCGACGATCTCGGCTTCGGCGGTGCCTTCGCCGACATCGGGAAGCCGGAAGACATAGGTTCCCATGTTCAACCCTCCATCGCCCGGCGCATGCCTTCGGCAACGCGCGCCGGCCCGGGGAAATAGTGCCACTCGAAGGCATGCGGATAAGGCGTGTCCCAGCCGGTGACGCGCTCGATCGGCGCTTCGAGATGATAGAAGCAATGCTCCTGCACCTGGGCCGCGATCTCCGCGCCGAAGCCGGAGGTGCGGGTCGCTTCGTGGACGATGACGCAACGGCCGGTCTTCTTCACCGACCCCGCGATCGTCGCGATGTCGAGCGGCACGATGGAGCGGATGTCGATGACCTCGGCATCGATGCCGCTGTCTTCGGCCGCGGCCTTGGCGACATGCACCATGGTGCCATAGGCGATCACGGTGAGGTCCTTGCCTTCGCGCACCACCGCGGCCTTGCCCAGCGGCACGGTGTAGTGGCCTTCGGGCACTTCGCTCTGCGCGAACTTGGCCCAGGGCTGCACCGGGCGGTCGTGATGGCCGTCGAACGGGCCGTTATAGATGCGCTTGGGCTCCAGGAAGATCACCGGATCGTCGTCCTCGATGGCGCTGATCAAAAGGCCCTTGGCGTCGTAGGGCGTGGCGGGAATGACGGTCTTCAATCCCGCGACATGGGCGAACAGCGCCTCGGGGCTCTGGCTGTGCGTCTGGCCGCCGAAGATGCCGCCGCCATAGGGGGTGCGGATGGTGATCGGCACGCTGAAATCGCCGGCGGAGCGGTAACGGATGCGCGCTGCTTCCGAGACGATCTGGTCGAAGCCAGGATAGATGTAGTCGGCGAACTGGATCTCGATCACGGGGCGCAGTCCGTAGGTCCCCATGCCGATGGCGGTGGCAACAATGCCGCCTTCCGAGATCGGCGCATCGAAGCAGCGCGTCAGCCCGTGCTTCTTCTGCAAGCCGTCGGTGACGCGGAACACGCCGCCGAAATAGCCCGCGTCCTCGCCGAAACTGAGCACGTTGGGATCGCGCGTCATCATCACGTCGAGGGCGGAGTTGAGCGCCTGGATCATGTTCATCGCCGGCATCCGTCAGACCCCCATCTGCTGACGCTGGCGGATGAGATGTTCCGGCATGTCCTTGTAGACATCCTCGAACATGGTCGCCGCGCCGGGAAGCCTGTTCTCGCCCAAGGTGCCGGAGCTCATCGCTTCCTTGTTGGCGGCATTGACCTGGTCGAGAGCTTCCTTGCCGGCGGCCGCGTGCTGTTCCTCGCTCCATTCGCTTAGGCCGATCAGATGCTGCTTGAGGCGCTCGACGGGATCGCCCAGAGGCCAGGCCTTGGCCTCGTCGCTCGGGCGATAACGGCTGGGGTCGTCGCTGGTGGAATGGCCTTCGGCGCGATAGGTGAAGTGCTCGATCAGGGTAGCGCCCAGATTGCCGCGCGCGCGCTCCACCGCCCATTGCGTCGCGGCGTACACCGCGAGGAAGTCGTTGCCGTCGACGCGCAGCGCCGGCAGACCGTAGCCGATGCCGCGCGAGGCAAAAGTGGATTCATCGCCGCCCGCGATGCCGGCAAAGCTCGAGATCGCCCATTGGTTATTGACGACGTTCAGGATCACCGGCGCGCGATAGACCGCCGCGAAGGTGCAGGCGTAATGGAAATCGCCTTCCGCGGTCGTGCCGTCGCCGATCCACGAGGCCGCGATGCGGTCGTCGCCCTTGTAGGCCGACGCCATCGCCCAGCCCACCGCTTGCGGGAACTGGGTACCGAGATTGCCCGAGATGGTGAAAAAGCCGTGCGCCTTGCTCGAATACATGATCGGCAGTTGGCGGCCTTTGATCGGATCGCGCTCGTTGGAATAGATCTGGTTCATCATCTCGACCAGCGGATAGCCGCGCGCGATGAGCAATCCCTGCTGGCGGTAGCTCGGGAAGCACATGTCGCCGCGGTCGAGCGCGAAGGCCTGCGCCACCGGCACCGCCTCCTCGCCCGTCGACTTCATGTAGAACGAGGTCTTGCCCTGGCGCTGGGCGCGGAACATGCGCTCGTCGAAGGCCCGCGTCAGCAACATCGCCTTGAGGCCGCGCCGCAAGGTCTCGGCATCGAGCTTCGGGTTCCAGGGGCCCAGCGCCTTGCCGGTCTTGTCCAGCACGCGGATGAGGCTGAAGGCGAGGTCGGAGATGTCGCGCGCGTGCGCGTCGATTTCCGGGCGCCGAACCTCGCCGGGCTCGGAGATCGCCATGGCGGAGAAATCCGGCTTGTCGCCGGGCCGGTGCTTCGGCTCGGGCACGCGCAGGCTGAGCTTGGTTCGATTGCGCAAAGGGCGTTCCCTCGAAATGGCGTGCGACTCTGGCGGCCGCTTCGTCCATGTTCTTTACATGAGGGATGGCGGGCGCAGAAAGCTCGATTTCCGCCGACTTGCACCTTGCGGCGCGGAACGCAACAATGAAGCTGACACAGTGTCAACCATGAAATTGGAGGCGGTCCGCGATGGCCGATCTGGAAAGTTTCCGTGCCCAAGCCAAAGCCTGGATCGAGGCCAATCTGCCCGCCTCGCTCAAAGGCGCCGGCGCCCGCGCTCTGACGGACGAGGGCAGCGCCTCCATCTCGGGCGGGCGCAAGGTCCAATGGACCAACCCGGACGCCAAGCTCTGGCTGGAGCGCATGGGCGCCAAAGGCTGGACAGCGCCGACCTGGCCCACGCAGTACGGCGGCGGCGGGCTGTCGGCGGCTGAAGCCCGCGTGCTGGATCAGGAACTCGCCCGCGCCAAGGCGCCGCCGGCACTGGCCTCGTTCGGCATCTGGATGCTCGGGCCCGTGCTGCTCGAATACGCCAGCGAAGAGCAGAAGCTGGAGCATCTGCCCAAGATCGTGCGCGGCGAAATCCGCTGGTGCCAGGGCTATTCCGAGCCCGGCGCGGGATCGGACCTCGCCGGCCTGCGCACCCAGGCGGTCGACAAGGGCGACCACTGGCTGGTCAACGGCCAGAAAGTCTGGACCTCGTATGCCAACTATGCCGACTGGATCTTCTGCCTGGTGCGCACCGACAATTCCAAGAAGCACGAAGGCATCTCGTTCCTGCTCTTCGACATGGAGAGCCCTGGCGTCGAGACGCGGCCAATCAAGCTGATCAGCGGTAACTCGCCGTTCTGCGAGACCTTCTTCACGGACGTGAAAGTGCCGAAGAAGAACTTGGTCGGAAAACTGAACGGTGGCTGGGAGATCGCCAAGCGGCTGTTGCAATACGAGCGGCAGAACATCTCATCCGGCGGTTTCGGGGCGGGCAGCGGCGGCTACGATCTAGAGCATGCGGCCAAAGACTATGTCGGCGTCGAGAACGGCAAGCTCAAGGATACCGATCTGCGCGCGCGCATCACCGCGCACAAGATGGAGGCGCAGGCCTTCGCGCTCACCGTGCGGCGCATCGCCGAAGAGTCGAAGTCGGCGAAGGGGCCCAGCCCCGCGACATCGATCGTCAAATATGCGGCCGCCAAGCTCAATCAGGACCGCACCGAATTGCTGATCGAGGCGCTGGGCAGCCAGGGACTAGGCTGGGACGGCGACGGCTACACGCCGCAGGAGATCGCCGCCGCGCGAGGCTTCCTGCGCGCCAAGGGCAACTCGATCGAAGGCGGCACCAGCGAAGTCAATCTCAACGTCGTCTCGAAGCGGGTGCTGGGGCTGTTGGATCACCAGTGAATGGTCGCGTCATCCTGAGGTGCCCGCCCGCATGCTTCGAGGCTCGCTTCGCTCGCACCTCAGCATGACGCGGGCGGGCCTCGAAGGATGACCCCACAAAAAAGAAACGGATAACCCATCATGGCCGTCTTCAGCGAAGAGCAAACGATGTTGCGCGACGCCGCGAAAGCGTGGGTCGCGGAGAAATCCCCGGTCGCCGCGTTCCGCAAGCTGCGCGACGCCGGCAATCCGGACGGCTTCGATCGCGGCGTGTGGCGCGAGATGGCCGAGATGGGATGGACCGGCATCCTTATTCCGGAGGCGTACGGCGGCACGGGATTGGGCCATCTCACGCTCGGCATCGTGCTGGAAGAGACCGGCCGCAACTTGACCGCCTCGCCGCTGGTTTCGACCGCGCTGGCCGCCGCCAGCGCGATCCTGCTGGGTGGCAGCGAAGCGCAGAAGCAGACCTGGCTGCCGCGCATTGCCGACGGCTCTGTGGTCGCAGCCTTCGCGGTGGATGAGGGGCCGCACCATCACCCGGACGTTCTCGAGATCCGCGTCGACAAGCGCGGTTCGACAGCTTTGCTCACCGGCAAGAAGCACTTCGTCGCCGAGGGCGGCAGCGCCGATCTCATCATTGTCGCGGCGAAGGACGGTTTGTATCTCGTGGAGGGCGAGGCCAAGGGGCTGACCCGTCAACGCCTGCACAGCCTCGATTCCCGCGGCTTCGCCAACCTCACCTTCGAAGCCGTGGAGTCGGAACCGCTGGGCGACATCGCGGGTCCCGTGCTCGACCGCACGCGCGCGGGCCTCGCCGCCGAGATGCTGGGCATGGCGACGCAGGCATTCGAGACCACGCTCGACTACCTCAAGACCCGCACCCAGTTCGGCCAGCTGATCGGCACCTTCCAGGCGCTGCAGCATCGCGCGGCCAAGATGTATACCGACCTCGAGCTCACCCGCTCCTGTGTCGAAGCCGCGCTGAGCGCCGTCGACAACAACGCCAACGACGCGGCCCAGCTCGCCGCCCTCGCCAAAGCCAAGGCGGGCGAGACCCTGCATCTGGTCACCAACGAGATGGTGCAGATGCATGGCGGCATCGGCATGACAGACGCGCACGATGCGGGCCTCTATCTCAAGCGCGCGCGCGTGGTGGAGGCGCTGTACGGCAACGCCGCTTTCCACCGCGACCGCTACGCCACGCTTCTGGGGTACTGAGCCATGCTCGCGGCGGCAATTGTCGGCGGCTTGCTGTTCCAAGGCCAGCTCGTCCTGGACAGCCAGCCGGGCAGCTTCACGGTCGTCAAGGACCCCTACGGCCTCGCGGGCGCGCCGGGCGCGCAGACGCTTCCGCCATTCGATTTCGCGTTCGTGCAGGCGGGGCACGCGCTAATTCCCATGCAGCGCGGCGCGATCCCCAGCACGCATCCGATGTGGGAGTTCGTGCTGGAACCCGGTTCGGTCCACAAGGATACCGACGGCTTTGCGCGCGCGGCCCTTCCCTTTTCGCTGGAGGAGCGCAACCAGAACTGCATGCATCAAGGCACCTTGACGTTCCGCTTCAAGGCCGACGGCACGGTCGCTGACGCCCATGTCGACATCTCCGCCGAGACCTGCGCCTATTTCCAATTCAACATGACGGGCGACATCGCCGCGCATTACGTTCCCGGCACGGTCGAAGGCGCTTCCGACGCGATCAAGGCCTACAAGCGCGAAGAGGCGGCACGGCTGCCGCAAAAGACCTTCACGGCGCTCAAGCGCAAATATCCCGGCATCGACATCACGGCATTCGGCTCAGGCGTGGCGCCCGAGGATATGTCGCTCTACGGCCTCGTCCTGGACGGCGTGAACTATGTCGGCGGCTGCCAGACGCGTGACGGCACCTATCCGTTCTGCGCGCGGATGGATCTGCCGTCCTATTCCGTCGCCAAATCGGTATTCGCCAGCATGATGACGATGCGGCTGGCGCAGCTTTACAAGGGCGCCGCGCAGCAGCACATCGCGCCCTTCGTGCCGCCCTGCGCCGCGAACGGGACCTGGAATGACGTCACCTTCGCCCAGACGCTGGACATGGCGACCGGCAATTACAACTCCAACCTCTTCGAGGTGGACGAGTTTTCGCCGGATATGAGCGTGTTTCTCCTAAGCGACACGCATGACGGCAAGATCGGCTTCTCCTGCACGCATTATCCGCGCAAATCCGCGCCCGGCACGGTGTGGGTCTATCACACCGCCGACACCTACACGCTGGGCACGGCGCTGCGCGCCTATTACGCGGCCCAGTCGGGATCGGACGGCGATTTCGTCGAGGACCTTCTGATTGCGCCGATATGGAATCCCCTGAATCTCCATCCCGGACTGGACGTGGTGCGCCGCACTTACGATTCGACGGCTCAACCTTTCGCCGGCTACGGACTGACGCTCACGGCCGACGATGTCGCCAAGCTTTCGATCTTCCTGAACGACGATCACGGCATGCGCGGCGGCCGTGCGGTGCTGGACCAGACGATGCTGTCCGCCGCCCTGCAGCAGACGCCGGGCGATACCGGCCTCGAGGCGGGATCGGCCGATCTGCGCTATCACTACGGCTTCTGGGCCTGGAATGCGCAGGCGACGCTGGGCTGCAGCGCGCCGGCCTGGATTCCCTTCATGTCGGGCTATGGCGGCATCGTGGTCGCGCTGCTGCCCGATGGACTGACCTATTATTTCTTCAGCGACGGCAACAGCTTCGACTTTTCGCGCGCGGCCGTGGAGGCTGACAAGATCAGGCCGATCTGCGCTAAATAGCCCATGGCAACCCTGGATGCCCGCCGCGAGCAGATGTTCCCGACGCTCTCGGCGGCGGAGATCGATCGGCTGCGCCGCTTCGGCGAGCCTAAACGCTTCCGCAAAGGCGAGTTCCTGCTGCGCGCGGGTGAAGAATCGCACGGGCTGACCCTGATCCTTTCCGGCGAGGTGCAGGTCAAGCCGCACGAGCGCAATCGCCAAGACGAGGTCATCGTGACCTATGGCCCGGGCTCGTTCATGGGCGAGCTGGCGCAGCTTTCCGGCCGGCCGGCGCTGGTGGATGCCATCGCGCAGAGCGACGTCGAGGCCGTCGCCATTGCGCCGGCGCGGCTGCGCGAGCTGCTGGTCGCCGAAGCCGAGATCGGCGAAAAGATCATGCGCGCGCTGATCCTGCGCCGCGTCAAGCTTATCGAAGAAAATGTCGGTGGGCCGGTGATCGTGGGCGACGTCGCCGATCGCGACGTCCTGCGGCTGGAGAATTTCCTGAGCCGCAACGGCCATCCGTTCCAGGTGATCGACGACGACGAAACCGACGCGGAGCTGCTGATGGAGAGATTCCATCTGACGCGGCGCGAGCTTCCGATCGTCGTCTGCATGGACGGCCGCGTATTGCGCAATCCGAGCGAGAACCAGCTGGCGCGGTGCCTGGGCCTTACCCACGCCATCGATCAGAACAGGATCTACGACGTCGCCATCATCGGCGCCGGGCCGGCGGGACTGGCCGCGGCGGTCTATGCCACCTCCGAGGGGCTGGACACGATCGTGCTCGACTGCCGCGCCTTCGGCGGACAAGCCGGCGCTTCGGCGCGGATCGAGAATTATCTCGGATTTCCGACCGGCATCTCCGGGCTGGCGCTGATGGCGCGGGCCTACAATCAGGCGCAGAAATTCGGCACCGAGATGGCGATCCCGGAAGAGGCGGTACGCTTGAACGAGGAGAGCGGCAACTACGCGTTCGCATTGCGGCATGGACAAGCGGTCCGTGCCCGCGCCGCGGTGATCGCGACCGGCGCGGAATACCGCCGTCTCGACATCGCCGGCAGCGCGCAATATGAGGGCGCGCATGTGCATTACTGGGCCTCGCCGCTGGAGGCGCGGCTCTGCGCCGGCGAGGAAGTGGCCTTGGTCGGCGCCGGGAATTCCGCCGGCCAGGCAGCGGTCTTCCTGGCGAGCCATGCGCGAAAGGTCTGGATGATCGTGCGCGGCAAGGGGCTCGACGCCACCATGTCGCGCTATCTCTGCGACCGCATTGCCGCCCAGCCCAACATCGAGGTCCTGACGCAGACGGAAGTGGTCGGGCTTTCCGGCGATAACGGCGTGCTGGAGAAGGTGCGCTGGCGCCATCGCGGCGACGGCCGCGAGACCGAGCGCGCCATCCACCACCTCTTCCTGTTGATCGGCGCCGCCCCGAACACCGCCTGGCTCGCCGAATGCGGCCTTGCCCGCGACAGAAGGGGGTTCCTGCTCACCGAGAATTTGATGACCGACAGGCGCGGCATCTTCGCCATCGGCGATGTGCGTTCCGGATCGGTCAAGCGCGTCGCGGCCGCCGTCGGGGAAGGCGCCCAGGTCGTCGCCGCGATCCATGCCTATCTTGCCCGGCGGGAGAACGCCGATGGCCGCTAGCTGCTCTCATCTCGACACCATCCGCACGGTCACGCCGAGCGCGCTGGGCTGCGAGGACTGCCTGAAGATCGGCTCGCCCTGGGCGCATCTGCGATTGTGCCGCAGCTGCGGCCATGTCGGCTGCTGCGATTCCTCGCCCCACCGGCACGCCACCAAGCATTTCCACGCCACCCGACACCCTATCATCGAAGGCTACGATCCGCCGGAGGGCTGGGGCTGGTGCTATGTCGACGAGGTGATGTTCGACCTCTTTGGCAACACGACGCCGCAGCGCGGACCCATCCCGCGCTTCGTTTGACGGCAGTGCGCTCCTAGAAATCCGCGCTCGGCGGCAGCGCGGCGCGCAGGCGCCGGGCGAAGGCGGCGAGGCAGGTCTCGGCGGGGGACAGCGGCCCGCTCACATAGCTCGACGATTCCATGCCCTGCTGCACCCGCGCGACCAGCACCGTGTCCTCGGCATTGACCTGGCGGTTGATGCGCCAGTTGAGATAGCGCGCCGCTTTCACCTCGCGCCGCCCATCGGGGCGGACATAGGCGATCTCGCGGATCAGCGTCTGCTTGGGCGATACCGGGACGAACTGCATGAAGTCGACCTGGTCGGGATAGACGTCGAAGGCGATGTTCGGCCAGAGCCGGTAGTAGCTCCACAGCCTGCGCCGCTCTTTCGGCAGATGATCGAAGCGATCGAGCAAAGACTGGTACGCGCGCTCGGTGCGATTGGCCGACGGCTTGTCGCCGATCCGGCCCTCCATCTTGTCGACCCAGGGCTGCGCCTCGAGCCGGTAGCTCGATCCGAACAGCCTGGTCAGTCCCGGATGGGCCACCGGAATGTGAAGACCGTCGCCGTAATTGTCGGCGATGTTCTTCCAGTTCACCGGGCGGGGGCGCAGCGTCACGCGTCCCTGCGGCACGAGCTGTTCGAAGCCATGCGCAGCGATCTCGGCGTCATAAGGCGCCATCATCTCGGCGACAGGCGGCAGGCCCTTTTTAATCCGTACAAAGACGAATCCGCGCCAGATCTCCTGTTCGAGGGGCACGAGGCCGTGACGATCGCGATCAAGGCTGGTGAAATCCTGCCAGGGCGGCACCGATTTCAGCGTGCCGTCGAGAGAATAGCTCCAGGCGTGATAGGGGCAGACGAGGCGATGCCCGCAATTTCCCTTGTCGCCGTCGGCCAGGCGCGAGGCGCGGTGGCGGCAGACATTGTGGAAGCTGCGCAGCACGCCGTCCTGCCCGCGCAAGGTGACGAAGCGTTCGCCCAGGATGTCGAGGGTGTGATAGTCGCCGGCGTCGGGCACGTCGCTCGAATGGCAGACGATGTGCCAGCTGGCGGCGAAGAGATGCCGCCGCTCGGCCTCAAAGACGTCCGCGTCGAGGTAGAGGCGCGCGGGAAGACTGTGTTGTTGCCGTGCGTCCAAGCTCTCCCCCCTTTTGCGGGAAAAATCGTACATGCCGGCCGGGGACGGAGCAAAAGCGCATATGCGGAAAATGGCGGAGAGGGAGGGATTCGAACCCTCGATACAGTTGCCCGTATGCCGCATTTCGAGTGCGGTGCTTTCAACCGCTCAGCCACCTCTCCGCAGGCGGGCCGTGACATAGTGGGGTTTGCGCGCGGAGGCAAGTTCGGCGGGCTTAGACCCCGTCCGGATTCTTGAGCATCTCAGGCGCCTTCTGGGTGGGGCCATCGAACTCGCAGACCAGCCCGTCCGGCTCGAAGCGCATGTTGAGGGGGGCGCCGCCGAGCTCGGCATCGAGAATGCTCTGGATCAGCCGCGTGCCGAAGCCGGTGCTCTGCGGCGCATGCACGGGCGGCCCGCCGCGCTCGCGCCAGGTGAGCTGGATGCGGCTGCCGTCCTCGCCGACGAGTTGCCAACTGACCTCGACATGGCCATCGGGGACGGAGAGCGCGCCGTACTTGATCGAGTTGGTGATCAGCTCGTGCATGGCGAGCGTGTAGGCGAGCACCGAGCTCGGATTGAGGAACACCTTGTCGCCCGACAGCACGAAGCGATCGGTCATGTGGAAGACCTGCGCCGCGCCGGTGACGATCTCGCGGATCTCGCCAAAGTCCCAGCGATTGGCGACCAGCATGTCGTGGCTTTGCGCCACGGCGATGAGGCGCCGCTCGAACTCGCGGAACTCCTCGGTGTCGTGACAGGATTTGAGGCTGATGCGCGCTAGTCCGCGGATCACGTCGATGGTGTTCTTGACGCGATGATTGAGCTCCCGCAACAGCATCTCGCGCTGCGTGACGTCGGTGTTGGTCTCGATGACGACACTACCCTCGTCGGCTTCGCCGTCCTCGCCCTTCAGGCGCCAACGGCTCTCCACCCAGATCGTCTTGCCGTCCTTGCGGCAGCGGCTGAGCAAACCCTGCCAGCAGCTCTCTTTGAGGAGCTTCTGTTCGATGCGCTCCAGAGGTTCGGGAAATCCGGTTTTGAGGAGCGCGTGCGCATTTTCGCCGACCGCCTCATTCCAGTCGAAGCCGTAGAGCGCCTCCGCGCCTTCGGTCCAATAGGTGATGCGTCCCGAGAAGAGGCGAATGAAAACAGGCGCCTCTCTCAGGTAATCGATGAATGCCCGTTCCATGATCCGCTCCACAATGGGAACGACTCTGGGCCCGAGACGGTTGCACCGCTGTCATTTGGCACCGGAAAGCCAGGAGACGCGCCATTTTTCCGCCATGCCGGCCCCAAGCAGTGGTGCCAGATGTTCCAGTGCTTGGGCCATCTCGTGGTCGAAGCCGAAGGGCGGATTGACGATCAGAAGACCGCACGCCGTCAGCCTGTCGCCGGGCGGGGCAAGGCGGAATTCGACCCGCAGCAGCTTCGCCGCGCCCTGCGCCTTGACCTCGCCGCAGAACGCATCGGCCGCGGCCATCGACTTGATGGGAAACCAGATCAGGATCGCCGCGGTCGCAAAGCGCGTCAGCACCGCCTTCACCGCGCGCGCCGCCGCGGCGAATTCGTCCGGCGATTCATAGGGCGGATCGATGAGGACCAGGCCGCGACGCTCAGCGGGTGGCAACAGCGCCGGCAACCGTTGGTAACCGTCGGCTTCGACGGCGCGTGCGCGCTTGAACGGCCGCAGCACCTGCCGCAGCGCCGCGAACTCTTCCGGATGCTTCTCGATCGCGACGAGGCGGTCCTGCGGCCTGAGCAGCAGAGCCGCGATCAGGGGCGAACCGGGATAGGACGCGGCGCCGAACCGGCTCACCAGCGCGCGATAGCGGCGCACCAAGTCGGGCCCATCGTCGCGCCTCTGCAGCTTGGCGATGCCCTCTTGCCACTCGCCGCCGCGCCGCGCCTCGTCGCCGGCCAGATCGTAGAGGCCGCGGCCGGCATGGCTGTCGATCACGGCAAAGCCCGCCTCCTTCCTGCGCAGATGCTCGAGGATGGCCACCAGCGCCAGATGCTTGACCACATCGGCGAAATTGCCGGCATGGAAGGCGTGACGATAATTCATGGCATACTGGATGAAGGGGGGAACAACGATGGGACTCGACGCACGCCTGGCCGCGGCCGCGATCCTGGTCCTGGGCCTGTGCGCCACCGTCGCGATCTCATGGCCGGGGCATCTCTCCTACGATTCCATCGTGCAGCTCAACGACGGCCGCAACGGCTTCTATCATTCCTGGCACCCGCCGGTCATGGCGTGGCTCCTCGGTCTGGGCGACAACCTGCTGACCGGCACAGGATTGTTCTTGGCTTTCGATGCGACGCTGGGCTTCGCCGCGCTGTTCGCGATCCTGTGGCTTGGGCCGGTGCGAAGCTGGAGCGCGGTGGTGGCGGCGCTGGTCCTCGTGGCGCTGCCGCAGCTGGTGCTCTATCAAGCGATCGTCTGGAAGGACGTGCTGTTCGCCGATGCCGCGGTCGCGGCCTTTGTCGCGCTGGCATTCGCGGAGGCGCAGTGGAAGCACACCGCGCGACGCCTGCTCTGGCTTGCGCTGGCGGCGGCGTTCCTCGTGCTGGTGGTGCTCGCGCGCCAGAACGGCGCGGTGCTGATCCCCTTCGCAGCAGTGGCCACCGCGACGCCGGCTTGGCGCAACAAAGGCCGCCGTATGGGACTCGCCTACGGCGCGGGCCTGATCGCCATTGTCGCAGCGCTTTCGCTGGCGGCAGCGGCAGCGTTCGACAAGCACAGCGACCACGGACAGGGGCCGCGTGCCCAGCTCATGGTGTTGAGGCTCTACGATCTCATCGGCGCGCTCAAACACGAGCCCGCGATGCCGCTCGCGCGGCTGGACGAGGATGCGCCCGAATTGGCGAGGCTGATGCGCAGCGACGGGATCCGGCTCTACACGCCGCAGCGCAACGACACGCTGGTAGGCTCGCAAGCCTTGCAGGACGAGCTGGGCGACGTGCCGCCCGAATTGCTCGCCGCGCAATGGGACGATCTCATTCTCCATCGTCCCTGGCTGTACTTGCGCACACGCGCCAGCGTCTTCGCCTGGGTGTTCTTCACGCCCGATCTCAGCGCCTGCCGGCCCGTCTTCACCGGCATCGAAGGCCCGGCCGGCGAGATGCAGGATCTGGGACTGAGCCCCAGGATGGACGGCCGAGACCGCGCCCTCGCAGCCTACGCCAAAACCTTCCAGGGCACGCCCGCGTTCTCGCATGCGGCCTTCGCGCTGATCGGCTTGCTGGCGGCGCTGGTCCTATTCAAGCGCAAGCGGCCCGGCGACACGGCGCTCGCCTGGCTGGTGCTTGGGGCGCTCGGCTTTGCGGCGAGCTTCTTCGCCATCGCGATCGCCTGCGACTATCGCTACCTCTACGCCCTCGATCTGGCAGCGCTCGCGGCCGTCTTCGCGGTGGCCTGCGACCCGGGCTATTTGTTCCAGGTTGTGGCGATGTGGCTGGGATCGTTCTGGCTGGCGCGCTCCGAGGCCAGGAAGTCGTAATAGCCGCAACGTCCGCCGGGATATTCGCGGCAGATCGTGGGGCGCGCTTTATAGACGGTGCAACGGCGTTCCTCTGTGTCGAAAAAACGGCAGACGCGGCCGAAATGGACGTCGGCCTTGCGGCGCATCGCGTATTTGGCGCCGACCTCGACCTTGGTGAATTTCTTGCGCGCTTTGGCGAAAGACAGCCCGAAATACTTGGCCAGCCGGCCGACATCGCGCTTGGTGAGCTGGATCAGCGGATAGGAGCAGCAATAGCCGGGGCACTTGGCGCAATTGTACATGGGACGCGGGATTCGGGCTTCCGGCTCAAGCAACAGGAGAACGCGCGACGTTGCAAGGCCGTTCCGGAAAGCCTCGGGCCCGATGTTGACGACAAGTGGCACGGAATCGGTAACGGATCGTAAACGCCGCCATCAAACCATTTCTTCATCCCGCATCGGCAAACTCGAAAGGCGTTCCCAGGAAAGCCCTTAGGGCCCAGAATCGATTGTCGCTCAGGACCGACATCTTCAAGTCGCCGGGCAAGCCGCACTGGGTGAGCCAGCGCGAACGGGCAGCGGCGCGCGACGCGCTGGTCGATGTGGCACGTTCGCTGGTGTCGAAGGAAGGCGAGGCGGCGCTGTCGCTCGGCAAAGTCGCCGATGCCGCCGGCCTGGCACGCGCCACGGTCTATGGCTACTTCTCGGGCAAGAGCGAACTTCTGCGCGCGATCACCGCGCATGGCGTTTTTCTGCCGGGCCACGAACCGCCTGCGACAGCTGCCGAAGTCGAACCCGCTGGCGGGCCCGCAAGCCCCGAACCCAAGATGGGTGACGACGACGAGGATGAATGGCTCGTCTTCGAGGGGACCGACGCCGCCGGCGAAACGCCGGAGCAGCCGGTGGAAGCGGCGCCAGAGCAACCAGCCGCCGAGCCGGCCGCAGACGACGCTCCCGCGCCCGGGGATAGCGGAACTTCGATTGCGACTGCGGCAGAGGCTGAGCCGCAAGCGCCAGCCGATGAGGCGGCCGAAGAAAGGCAGACAGAGCCACCGGCCATCGAGGCGCCCCTTCGTGCCCACACGGTGGACGTCGAACCCCCGATCCAGGAACCTGTTTCACAAGAGCCCGAGCCGCAGGCGGCCGCGTTTGCGCCGGACCAGGAACAGCGCACGCTTCAGGCCACGCATCTGGAAGAGATCGCGCGGCGGCTAATCCTGCCGGAGAGCGCGCTCAAGGAAGGCACCGACGCCGTCATCGCGCGGCTCGATATGCGCGTGCGGGTGCTGGAGAAGTCGGTGGCTGCGCTCGAAACGCGTAGCAACGCTCAGGACGCCGAATTGCCGAGGCGCCTGCGGCCGCTTTCAGAGCAGATCGAGCAGCTCGCTGCGCGTGCCGATTCCGGTGAGCGCCGTCATCTGGAAACCGCGGCTGAGCTGCGGCTGGCGGTGCATTCGCTCGAGACCCGTCTGAACGCGCTTGCTCCGGCGCCGCAGGAACCGGCTCAAGCCTTCGACCCCGCGGCGTTCTCCATCGAAGTCGAGGCTGCCGAGGAGGCCGTGCCGAACGAGCCGGAGAGCCGCGCGGCAGAGGATGCCTTGTCGGAAGAGGCCAAGCCCCATTATCTCGCAGCGGTGCGCAATCTGGCGAACGAAGGCGCGCGTCAGGCCGCCCAACGCGAGAACGAGATCGCTGAGGAGCGCCGCATGCGCCGGCGCCGCATGATCGTGGCCGGCGGGATCGCGGCGACGTGCTTGGTGGTCCTCGGTGCGCTGGTCGCGTTTCGCCCCGGCGCGCATGGCGTCTCGGTCGCGCGCTCGTTCCCCAATCCGGCGTTCAAACATGCGCCGGTGCTGGCGCCGCTCGACCGCTTGACCCAGCTCGCCGACAGGGGCAACGCCGATGCCGAATTGCTGGTCGGCCTCAAATATCTGTCGCGCACCGGCCAGGAAGCGTCGGCGCTGCGTTGGCTGGCGCGCGCGGCAGAGGCGGGCAACGCGGTGGCGTTGAATGCGCTGGGCACGCTCTATCAGCAGGGCCGCGGCGTCAAAGCCGATTCCGCGATGGCGGCGCGTCTCTATTTGGCGGCGGCCGCGAAGGGCAATCGCCACGCGATGAGCAATCTGGCGATCCTCTATGCCGGCGGCGATGCGCGCCTCAAGGATCTCCCGGAAGCCGCGCGCTGGTTCGAGCGCTCGGCAAGCCTCGGCTATGTCGACGCGCAGTTCAATCTCGCGGTGCTCTACGAGCGCGGCGATGGCGTAGCGCAGAGCCTGATCGACGCCTACAAATGGTATGCCATCGCCGCGGCGGCCGGCGACGCCGTCTCCAAGGCGCGGGCGGGTGCAATCGCGACGCAGCTGACGCCGGAGGAATTGTCGGCCGCCGAAAAGGCGGCGTCCGAGTTCCGCGCCGCGCGTCCCGATCCCGCCAGCAACGACGTCCCCGCGATCGCCGAGCTGCTGGCGGCGAAGTAGCGCTAGGTTTTCGGCAGTACACGGATGATCGCCATCATGCCGCCGTCCTCGTGATCGAGGATGTGGCAGTGATAGACGAAATCGCCGACCACCGCGCCGCGGAAATCCATCTTGACCTTGATCGAGGGATAGCGGCCTCGGCCCTTCCAGAAGCCGACCTGGTAGGTGTCGTAGAATTGCTGCTGGTCCTTGGGTATGGGCACGCCGTTCACTTCCTCGACCAGAAAGTGAATCTGGTGGATGTGGAATTCATGCACCTCGGGCGAGCGGTTCTGGATGGTCCATTCCTCGACCGCGCCGCGCGTGGTGACGATGGCCGGCGGATTGTCGGGATTGAAGAGTTGCAGCGGCTGGCCCTCGACCGCGATGTAGAAGTTCACGGTCTCGCCGCCGGGCGCCTTCGACGCGCCATGCGCCATGGCCATGGCGCCGGAGGGCGGCGGCAGCTCGGCGCGCGAGGGGATCTCGATGAAATAGAGATGCCGGCGCGCCGTCACCTTGGCGTCGGCAAGATTTTCGAAGAGCTGCTTTGTCGGCGGCCCGTTGCGCGGCGGGACCTTTTTCAATGCGGGCGCGCCGTTGCCAACCAGGATGTTCGCCAAGGTCCGCCTCGGATTGCTATCGGAGGCCGGACCGCCTGCGATGGTTTCGGTCTCGAGCACCGCGCTCGTCACCCCCGCTCCTGGGGGGGCCACGACGAACTCGACCCTGCCGGCCGGCGGCAGAAGGACGCCGGTCTGGGTGACGATGACGCCTTGGCGCGTGCCGTCCTGGGAACCCGTTGGCACTCCGTCGAAGCCCACGATCTGCAGCGGCTGCTCGACGCCGTCATACTTGATGCGCAAGTCCATGATCGTGTTCGCGGCGGCGTTGGCGACGCGCCAGAACTCGGGCTGGCCAGACTGCATGGTGATGGTCGCCGGCGTGTATTTGGGGAACGGCACCGTCACGTAGTTCACCGACACGTCCCAGCCCGGAACGGGGATCAGCGGGTTCGAGACGCCGTGCAAATCGCCTCTGCGCGGCTCGTCGCGCAGCACGATGTAGCGCTGCGGCAGGCCCGACACGGCGGGCTGGATATTGGCGATGCCTTCCACCTCGATGAGACCGCTCGCGCCGCCCTGCACCTCGATCGACGAAATGCCGTGGATGTGAGGATGATACCAGTAGAGTCCGGGGGGCTCGGTCGGCGGGATGCGGAATGCGTAGTCGAAACTGCTCCCGGCATTGACGACCGTGTGGATGACCTCGTCGCCATGGCAGGACGGCGTCACGTTCATGCCGTGGAAATGCATGTTCACCGAGGTGTCGGTCTGGTCGGTGTCTCCGCAGACCGTCCCCGTGATGGCCATGTCCATGCCGCCGGCAGACGGCGGCAGCGCGTTGGTGAGGTGAATCAGGATGCGATCGCCCGGTAGCACATGGAAGGTGGGCGACATCTTGCCATCGGGGGTGACGAAGCAATAAAGCGTGCGGCCCTCGTCATCGGTGTCCGTGCGATAGCTGAGCGAGGTCTCGAGTACGCCGTTGACGCTGGTCAGATCGGGCGGCTGGGCGATCTCGCTGCCCGCGGCCGGGCGCGGACAGGCCCCGCCATCGGCCATCGCCGCTGCCGGCACCAGCACTACGCCCAGTAAGGCCAATAACGCACCCGCAAACAACCGCATCGCCATTTCCTCGTCGTGAATCGGGCGTTCCCAACCCTGCGGGCCGCGTCCCAGCCCTACCTTCCACAATTGCGAATAATTCTCAAGATGAGACGGCTGCGGCACGGACGGATGCGCCGCGCGGCCGCGTTGATCGTGGCATGCAGGCCCAAGGGGCGATAGGTCTAAGCCCCTGCGATCACCAGGAGGGGTGCATGGACCACGATCAGCGGCGCGACCGCAGCGAGCGACCCAGGACGCCGTTTCGCCAGAGCTTCCGCCAATGGGTCTACCTCATCCTGGAAGAGGGCCAGACCGAGGGCGCCATGAGCCGCGCCGTCGAATATTTCCTGATCGCGCTCATCGTCAGCAACACGATCGCGGTGGTTCTCGAGACGGTGCCGGAGCTCTACAATCCCTATCGCATCTTCTTCACCGCCTTCGAGCAGATCACCGTCTACATCTTCGCCATCGAATATTTCTTCCGGCTGTGGTCGTCGGTGGAGGATCCCAGAATCGGGCACGACACGGGCTGGAGCGGGCGGCTGCGCTTTGCACTGCGCCCGATGATGATCGTCGACTTCCTGTCCTTTGCACCTTATTTCATCGCGCTTGGCTTGGGCGGCGCCATCGACTTGCGCGCGCTGCGCGTATTGAGGCTGCTCCGGCTGCTCAAGATCGCGCGCTATTCCCAGGCCATGCCGGCGCTGCTGGGCGTCCTTTATGCGGAGCGCCGCGCGCTGTTCGGCGCCTTCATCCTGCTGATCTTCACAGTCTGCGTATCGGGCGAAATCATGCATCTGATCGAGGGCGGGGTTCAGCCCAAGGCCTTCGGCACGCTTCCCGGATCGATGTATTGGGCGATCACGACCTTGACGACGGTGGGGTACGGCGACGAGACGCCGCTCACCTGGGCCGGCAAGCTGTTCGCCGGCATCACCATGGTGACGGGCCTGGTGCTGTTCGCCCTGCCCGTCGGCATCATTGCCACCGGCTTCGTCAACGGGCTGCACAAGCGCGAATTCACCATCACGTGGAGCATGGTCAAGCGCCAGCCGCTGTTCGACGGTTTCGACGTCGAGGCTATCGGCCACATTTTGGAGAACATGGGCGCGAGCGTGATGCAGGACCACACCCGCATCACCGTCGCCGGCCAGGATGCGAACATGTTCTACCTGGTGATCGCTGGCCGCGCCCATGCGGAGGACGAGAGCGGTTCCTGGGACATCGAGCCCGGCGACATCATCGGCGACGAGTCGCTCAAGGACGGCGCGGTCTATGCCCGCACGGTGTGGGCGCGCACCGAAATCCGGATGATGAATTTGATGGGCGAGGATCTTCGCCGGCTGGCGCGCAAATATCCGCTGCTCGGCCAACGACTGCGCGGCGAAGTGGCGTGGTGATGGAGGTGAGGAGGCTTGGCGGCGAAGAAGCGAGTGGGGAGATTCTGTTGCCCAGCTCTCCCCGGGCTGCGCTTACCTATTAGGCAGCGAGGGCCATTTCATTATCGTTGGCACCTGTACGATGAGCCCGATAACGGCGGAACCATACCGAGCGAAAGAACCACCTTTACACGTCCGTCGATCCTGTTTCGCCCCCGCCGAGGGGCTCCGCCCGGAAGTCGGAAATCAGAATTCAGAAATCAGAAAGGCGCTTCTGACTTCCGATTTCTGGCTTCCGACCTCCGGCGCGAAGCGCCTTGGTGGAGGCGCCGGGTACCGCCCCCGGGTCCGGTCCGCTTATTACGAGGCCGTTTATCGCCATAGTCCGGTTGCCCGGACATCCGCAATATAGGCGCTCCAGCTTAAGATTTGAAGGCGGCATTGCGTCTGGCGAGGCGCTGGAGTTCGCGCCAGGGCCAGGGCAACAGCACCGCGGCCGCGATCAGCAGATCGCGCGCGCGGCGGATGAGCGAAAAAGCCAGGGCTGTGGCGGGCGAAATGGCGAACAGACCGCACAGCGCCACATAGGCCCCCTCCTGTACGCCGACGGCGCCCGGCACGAAAAAGCCCAGGGCCCGGATGGCGCCCACCACGCTGTCGATGACGAGCGCGGGAGCAAAGCCGACCGCTTTCTGCATAAGGCGGAAAATCAGCCAGGTCTCGCCCGCACCGAGAAACCAGCCCAGCAGATGCAGCAGGAAGGCCGCGCGGCTGTCGCCGGGCCGGGGCGCAACACGCCGCAGCGCGAGCAGACCGCGGCGCAAGAGCTTCGGCTGGCGCCAGGCGACGCGGAACGCCGGGCGCAGGATGAGAAGTGCTGCCGCCGTCACGATGGCCGCAGCGAGAGCGATCACGGCAAGCACGTCTCTGCGATGAAGAAATGCCAGCAACGCCAGGCCGGCCAGCACATAGGGAATTTTGGCGGCGAACTCGATCAGGAGGTCGAGAAAGGTCCAGGCCAGCGCGTTTCGCCGCCCCACGCCCAGGAGCGCCAGCGCGCGCGCGCCCAAGGCAACCCCGCCGAGCTGCGAGAATGGCAGCACTTCCGATCCCGCGTCGCGCAACGCCCGTGCCCAGGCAAAGTGCGCCGCATTCGGCCTTGGCGCGATGCGCGCGCCCAAGCGCCACGCTGCTCCGAGAACCGCAATCACTGGCAAATGCGCGAGCGCGACGAGCAAAAGGCCGCCAAGGCCGATGGCGGCGAGTGCGTCTTTGACCGGAACCCATCCGGCACCGACGACGAGCCAGGCGAGAAGCGCGGTGCCGGCGGCGAACGCCAGCAGCGCCAGTGCTTTCATGCCGCCGCGGCGGCGCGGCTGCGTACGGACCGCCTCCATTGCGAAGATTCGCCCCCGATATCGAAGTGCCGCATATAGGCGTCGAAGGCGGCGCGGAGATCGCCGTCGTCGAGGCCGAACTCGCCGATATCATAGCGGTTGGCACTGGCGGTGGCTTGCTCGAAATGCTGCGCGATGGCCTCCTTCAGATCCGCGCTGAATTCCAGATCGAAATGGTCGTAGAGGCTCGCAACCGTGCCCACCGGGTCGGCGGCAAATCTCAAATAATGGACGTGGAAAATGCGCCGCGACACGTCGGCCCTGTCGGCGGCGATCATCGTTTCGGCGGCCTCCGTCAGCCGCCCCAGTACCTGACGGCCGATTTCGCGCCGGTCGATATGGCGCGTGAAAGGCTGTCGCACCACTTCTGTGAGCTTCATCGCCGAGGCTGCTACGCGCAGAGGGTCCCGGTGGACGAAAACAAGCTCGCGGTCGGGATAGACCGTCCCGATCGCGTCGAGCGCATGGATGTGGTCGGGACTCTTGAGCACCCAGCGGCGCGGGCCTTGGCCGTGCTGCAGATGACGCAGGAATCGCCGATGGAAGCGGTAAGCTTCTAGATGGCCCTCGGCGTCGAGCCAGCGCTGGTAGCCGGGCACGCGATGGGTCATCTCGAAGCGCAGGCTCTGGAACACCTGCGCCGTGATCTCGGTGCATTCCTGCGGGCTGTCGCCTTGCAGCGGATGCATCGCCGCCATCTGCGGTGCCAGATTTTCGAACATGCGCAGCTGGCGGTCGACCTGCTGGCGGCGGCGGTCGCGGCCGCGCGGGGCATAGGGCTCCATCGCCTCGTAGCAGCGCGGGATCCTGTTGCGCGGATCCTGGGCCAGCAGCGCGTGCAGCAGGCTCGTCCCGCTGCGCGGCACCCCGGTGACGAAGATCGGGCGCGCAATGCGCTCTTCGGCAATGGAAGGCTCGACTTCCTCCTCGGCATCGAAGCGCAACAGCGCGGCGAGGCAGCGCTGGGTGTCCCAGCGCGCGGCGTAGCGGCCAAGGATGTTGAGGTCGGCCTCGCTCTCATAGGCCAGGAGGAGGACGGCCAGGGGATTGCGGAAGCCCTCGTCCAAGAAGCGCGTCCTCCCCGCCTTCTGGAGCGCGCCGGCGCACAGTTCGTTGGCATCGAGAGGACTATTGGCCATGCCGGTCGATACCGCCACATCGTCGAGCACATGGAGGAAGCGATCGAGAAGCTGCATGTGTCACCCGCGCGCGGTTCGACCTTTGGATTGGCCGTGATCGAATGCCCCCCGAAGGGACGGTCGCTATGGGTACGCACCAGCGTGGCTTTGGTTGCGGATTCCCCCCCGTGCAGTAGAGCGTTGCGGCGCTATACTGTCGGGCGGAATCGGGTCCGGCCAACATGAGGCAATATCATCAATTGATGGAACGCGTGCTGGCGCAAGGTGTCGAGAAACGCGACCGCACGGGCACCGGCACGCTGTCCGTTTTCGGTCACCAGATGCGCTTCGACCTGGCGGACGGCTTTCCCATGGTCACCACCAAGAAGCTGTTCCTGAAGGCGATCGTCTACGAGCTCCTCTGGTTCCTGCGCGGCGATACCAATGTGCGTTGGCTGCAGGAACACGGCGTCTCCATCTGGGACGAGTGGGCCGACGCGACAGGCGAGCTCGGTCCCGTGTATGGCCGGCAGTGGCGATCCTGGCCGGACGGCCGCGGCGGCAGCATCGACCAGATCGCCGATGTCGTGCGCGAGATCCGCCGCAATCCGGATTCACGCCGGCTGATCGTCACCGCCTGGAACCCGGCCGACATTCCCAGCATGGCGCTGCCGCCGTGTCACTGCCTGTTCCAGTTCTACGTCGCGGAAGGGCGGCTGAGCTGCCAGCTCTATCAGCGCTCGGCGGACATATTCCTGGGCGTGCCATTCAACATTGCGAGCTATGCGTTGCTCACGCTGATGATGGCGCAGGTGACCGGGCTCGAACCCGGCGAGTTCGTGCACACTTTCGGCGATGCGCATCTCTATTTGAACCATCTCGACCAGGCGCGCGAGCAATTGAGCCGCCGGCCCTATCCGCTCCCCGCGATGCACCTCAATCCGGCGGTGAAAGACATCTTCGCGTTCCGTTTCGAGGATTTCCGGCTGGAGAATTACGCCGCGCATCCGCACATTAAGGCGGACGTCGCCGTCTAAAAAAGCGCAGTCCCGGAAGAGCTTTCCGGGACTGCGGCGAAGCGAGGCAGGTTGGTTCAGTAGAAGATGCCGTAGACCACGCGGACGATTTCGCCCGTGTCGAGATCGACCAGCACCGCGTCGTCGCCCACCTGGACCCAGGCGAAACCCGGCCATGGTGCGATCAACCCGAATGCCGCGTAGTCGGTGATCCAGTAATTGCGCACGAACCAAGCGCGCGGCAGGCGCTCGCCGAACGTCCAGCGATGCGCATACCAGCCCTGCGGATGCACATAGGCGCGGAAGTGGAAGTGCCGCGGCGCGGTGACGTTGCCACGGAACTTCAAGATGACATCGCGGTCCACGGTCTTGTGGACGACGCGCGTGTCGCGGTCACGGTCCCCGCCCGTGCGGTCGTCGCGATCCGCACCCATGCGGTTGTCGCGGTCCGCGCCCATGCGGTTGTCGCGATCGGCGCCCATCCGGTTGTCGCGATCGGCGCCCATCCGGTCATCGTGATCGCGATTGGTGGTGCGATCGTCCTTGTCGTGGGTGGTGGTGCGCTCGTCCTTGTCGCGGGTGGTCGTGTGATCGTCCTTGTCGCCGCCCATGGTCCGGTCGTCGCGATCTGCCGGCGCAGTCGTGGGGTGGTCCTTGTCGCCGCCATTGGCGCGATCGCGATCCTGATCGCCCCCCTGCATGCCGCCGGAAGCCTGCGCGGTCCGCTGTTCGCCGGGCGTTCTTTGCACCTCCGGCGCCTTCTGGCCGGCCTGGGCGTTGGTATCGCGATCGGCCTTGTCGGCCTTCTGGGTATGTTGTCGGTCCTGATCGCCCGTCGTGCCCTGGTCTTGGGCATAGGCGGCAGGGACGCTCAGGGCGAAAACCGCCGCTGCCGATAAGAGTAACTTTTTCATATCGAACTCCTCTCTCGGCGGTGTTAACGAGAAGGTGCGCGCGCGGTTCCCGCGGGCGGGCCTAGCATCAATTGCTGCAACGCCGGGGTGACACCGTGCAAAAGCCGAGCATCCGTCCCGCGGGCGCGGGCGACGAAGAGACCGTGGTCGCTCTGCTGCGCGGCCTGGCCGACTATGAACGCCTGCTCGACCGCTTCCGGATTACGCCCGAGGTGGTGCGCCGCGACTATTTCTGCGAGCGGCCGCTGCTGCATTGCGATCTTCTGTTCGAAGGCTCGAAGCCTGCCGGCATCGCCACGTGGCAGTGGAGCTATGGCAGCTTCGCGGCCATGCCGAAGATCTATCTCGCCGATCTGTACGTGCCGCCGGAATACCGCGGCCGCCGCTATGGACGCGCGCTGATCGCGCATCTGGCGCGGCGGGCGCTGGAGCATGGCGGCGCGGGCGTCGAATGGGAAGTGCTCGACTGGAACAAGCCCTCCATCGATTTCTACGACAGCCTGGGCGCCAGACCCGTCCAGGGCTGGATCGGCTACCGCCTAGAGGGCGCTGCGCTAGAAGCGGCGGCAGCCTCGGCATGATCGCGCTGGTCGTCGCGGTTGCCGAGAACGGCGTCATCGGAAAGGACGGCCGGCTTCCCTGGCGCATTCCTGAAGACATGCGCTGGTTTCGCGCGATCACGCTGGGCAAGCCGTGCATCATGGGACGCAAGACCTGGGACAGCCTGCCCAAGAAGCCGCTGCCGGGGCGGTTGAATATCGTCGTCACCCGCGATTTCGGCTTTGTTGCAGACGGTGCCTCTACGGCATCCTCGCTCGAGGATGCGATCACCAAAGCGGGCGAGGCGGCGGAAATCTGCATCATTGGCGGCGCGGCCCTCTATCGCGAAGCGCTGGCGTGCGCCCAGCGCGTCTATCTGACCCAGGTGCATCGCGCCTTCGATGGCGACACCTTCATGCCCGCGTTCGACCAGGGAGCATGGCAAGAAATTGCGCGCGAGAACGGTGTGACCGCCGAAGGGCTCGGCTACAGCTTCGTGACCCTGGAAAGGGGCTTGCGTCCGCGCGCCGCTTAGCTAGCCTTCCGCCGCCGAAGGGGGGAAGGCATGAGCCTGCGCGAATTTGCGACCGGATTGCGGTTTCCGGAAGGCCCGGTCGCCATGGACGACGGCTCGGTCCTCGTGGTCGAGATGGGAGCTGGACGAATCACCCGCGTCAAGGCGGATGGTTCGACCCAGACTGTCGCCTCGCCGGGCGGCGGGCCCAACGGGCTGGCGATCGGGCCCGACGGCGCGCTCTATGTCTGCAACAATGGCGGCAATTTCGAGATCCACGAGCGCGACGGGCTGATGATCCCCGGCCACACGCCGCCGGCGCACAAGGGCGGCCGCATCGAGCGCGTGGTCCTCTCCACCGGCAAGACCGAAGTGCTCTACGCCGATTGCGACGGCGAACCCCTGCAGGCGCCGAACGATCTCGTCTTCGACAAGGACGGCGGCTTCTGGTTCACCGATCATGGCTCGACCAACGACAAGTACCGCACGCATGGTGCGCTGTATTACGCGCGGGCCGATGGCTCGAAGATCGTCAAGGTGCTGCGCGAGCTGCTGTCGCCCAACGGCGTGGGCATGTCGCCCGACTACAAGACCGTGCACTATGCGGAGACGTTTCCGGGACGGCTGTGGAGCCTGGGGTTGTCCGCCCCCGGGACAGCCTTGCCGCCGCAGGGCTTCACGCCGGCGAGCTTCACCGGCGCCTATCCGGGACTGGGCTACTTCGACTCGCTCGGCGTGCAGGCGGATGGCGGCGTTTGCGTCGCCACGATCCTGGCCGGGGGCATCTCCACCTTTTGGCCCGAGAGCGGCAAGTTCGAGCACACGCCGCTGCCGGATCTGATCGTCACCAACATCTGCTGGGGCGGCAGGGACATGACGACCGCCTATGTCACGATGTCGTCGACGGGGAAACTCGCCGCCATGGCCTGGCGATCGCCGGGCCTGCGGCTTGCGTACAATGCGTAAAAGACCAACCAAGGGAGGATTTCGCATGCGCAGATTTGCAATTCTGGCGGCCAGCGCCGCGCTGTTTATCACCGCCGCTTCCGCCGACGACAGCGTGATGGCATCGCGTTTCGGAAATACCACCATCACCAAGGACACGGCCGGCAACGAGGTCCACATCTATTACAACGACGACCACACCTTCGGCATCAAGATCGGCAATCGCAAATCGACCGGCAGCTGGAAGATCAACGGCAACACGATTTGCCTGACCTATGACGAGCCGGACATGGTGCCGAAGGGCACCTCAAATCCAACCTGCCTACCGGTCGCGGCGCACAAAGTGGGCGACAGCTGGGGCGCGGGCCCGTACACGGTCTCGCTGGTCGCCGGCATCCGGTAAGAAATCCGGCGAAGAGACGTTGAGCCAGCGTCCGTCGCAATGCGGACGCTGATGCTCTAGCCTGGCGGTGGCACCACGAGGTCGAATTCGACTGTGATGCGCTGGGCAGGCCCGTCATAGCGACGCTCGCCGCGCGCCAGCCAGGAGGGATGCAGCACGATCATCCCCGATTGCGGACGGATGATCTCTGTCTGGCCTGCGGTCAAGCCGCCGGGGACGCGATAGGCAAGCTGCGGCGCGATCATCGCCGGCAACGGCCCGCGCGGATCGGCCAACTCGCACTCACCGCCCAGCGCCTCGTCGTCGGATTTCGCGTAGCCGTCATCGACGTAATAGACGCCCGACCAGAACGCACCCGGCCGCGCCGCCAGCTCCTGGTAGTCGCCCTTGTGGCGCACCGAAGCCCAGGAGCGGATCGTCCAGTCGAGCGTCACGCGCGCGCCGCTGCGGGTGGAGGTGTGGGCGTTGGCGAGATCGCGCACCACCCGAAACAGCGTCTGCGCATGCGCGCCGCCCCAGCTTTCGAAGTCGTTGGCCGATCGCAAGCCCTGTCCGCGCGAACCGTTCGCCTGCGCCTTTTCTAGCACCAGCGGACGCAGATCGCCGTTCACTTCCGCCGCCACCGGCAGGAAATGAACCGACACGGGCGTGGTGAAAAGATTGCGGGTCTGGGGCTTTGGCGTCGGCATGATTTCTATTCCAGCACGATTCTCGGCGCCGGGCGCAAGGCTGTGCGTAACTGTCGCGCGATGGCGTCGGCGAGATGCAAATATGCCAGCGTTTCCGGCCCGGCCGATTCCTGCGCCGCGACCGGAGATCCGGCGTCCGACATTTCGCGGATGCTGCCCAGGAGCGGAATTTCGCCCAGGAACGGCAGGCTTAAGGCCTCGGCCATGCGTCGCGCGCCGCCCTCACCGAAGATATGGCTCCGTTCGCCGCAATGCGGACAGACGAAGACGCTCATGTTTTCGACCAGACCCAGAATGGGCACCTTGGTCTTCTCGAACATCGCAATCGCCTTGCGCGCATCGATCAGCGCCAAGTCTTGCGGCGTCGACACGATCACTGCGCCGCGCAGGGGCACGCGCTGGGCCATGGTGAGCTGGGCATCTCCGGTGCCGGGCGGCATGTCGACCACAAGCGCGTCCAAGGGCGCCCAGAGCACGTCGCCCATCATCTGCGTGAGCGCGCTCTGCACCATCGGCCCGCGCCAGATCATCGGCGTTTCCGCATCGACCAGGAACCCGATCGACATGGTTTTGAGGCCGAATTTCTCGATCGGTTCGAGCTTGCCGCCGGCGCCCTGCTGCGGCTTGTGGCGGATGCCGAGCAGTCTGGGTACCGACGGACCGTAGATGTCCGCATCGAGCAGCCCGACGCGCAACCCCATCCTGGCCAGCGCGATCGCAAGATTGGCGGCGACGGTGGATTTGCCCACGCCCCCCTTGCCGCTTGCCACTGCGATGACGGCCTCGACGCCGGCAATTCCGGGCGGAGACTGGGAGGAAGCTGCACGCGCGTTTGCCGCCTCCTGATGCGCGGTCAGCACCGCGCTCACCGAGGCGATGCCCGGAAGTGCCGCAACGGCATCCTCGCAGGCCCTGCGAAGCGGCTCGGCTTCGCGGCCGCGCTCGGGCGCGACCTCGAGCGCGAAGATCACATTGCGGCCCTTGAGCGCCAAGCCCGTAATCATGCCTGAGGCCACGACGCTGCGCCCGCTCGCGGGATCCACGATCCTATCGAGCGCCTTGAGCACATCCTCCCGCGTCACCGCCATGCCATTTCCCGATCCGGCCGCTGCATCATTTGCGAAAGCGCGTTTGCGCGCCGCAGGCCTTGCACATATAACCGCCGCACCTTGGGAACAAGGAAAAGCGAAGGCAGTCTTCATGCCCTGGACCAATCAAGGCGGCAGCAACGATGCCGGACCGTCGGGACCGCGCGGGCCCTGGGGACGCGGACCTGCGGGCGGGCGGCCATCGCAGGGCCTCGATGACCTGATCCGGCGCGGCGTCGACCGGATCAGGCGGCTGATGCCCGACGGCCCGTTCAGCCGAAACTCGCTCACCGCCATCGCCGCGGCGCTGGTCGGACTGTGGTTCATGAGCGGAATCTATTTCGTCGCCCCCGACGAACAGGGCGTCGTGCTGCGCTTCGGCGCGGTCAGCGCGCTGACCGAGCCCGGCATGCGCTACCACTTGCCCTGGCCGATAGAGGTGGCCTATGCGCCCAAGGTGAGGAACACCAACAAGATCAATGTCGGCTACAGCGACGAGGACGGTTCCTCCGCCGGCGACGTCACCGAAGAAAGCCACATGCTCACCGGTGACGAGAACATCGTCGACGTGAACTTCACCGTCTATTGGAAGATCAACGACGCGCCGGCCTTCCTGTTCAACGTCCCCAACCAGGAAGCGACCATCAAGGCGGTCGCCGAAAGCGCGATGCGCGAAGTCGTGGGTGAAAGCCAGATCGAGCGCATCCAGACGCTCGACCGCGCGCAGATGCAGGTTAGCGTGCGCGAATTGATGCAGCGCGCGCTCGACCTCTATCGCATGGGCGTGACGATCACCGACGTCAACATGCAGAAGGCCGATCCGCCCGCCGAGGTGATCGGAGCCTATCGCGATGTCCAGGCCGCGCGCGCCGACCAGGACCGCAAGCGCAACGAGGCCGAGGGCTATGCCAACACCATCGTCCCCCAGGCCCGCGGGCGTGCCGCCCACATCGTCCAGGACGCCGAGGCGTACCGCCAGAAAGTTATCGCGGAAGCGAGCGGCCAGTCCAAGCGGTTCCTGTCCGTCTATGCGGAATACCGCAAGGCGCCCGAGGTGACGCGAAGGCGCATGTACCTGGACAATCTGAGCCAGATCCTAGGCCCGGTGAACAAGGTCATCGTCGACGACAGCGTCAAGGGCATGGTGCCCTATCTCCAGCTTCCCAAGGCGGAGCCGCAAACGGCGCCCGGACCCAACGGCGCGGTGCAGGGCCAGATGATGCTCAGCGACCCCAACGCACAGCGCGGAGACGGTCAATGAACCGCTTGATCGCCATCGCCGCGGGCGTCGTCGTCTTGTTTGCGATCGGCGTGGTGCTGTCCTGCGTCTATACGATCTATCCCACGGATCAGGTTCTGCTGACCGAGTTCGGCGCGCCGCGCGCGGTGATCACCGAGCCCGGCCTGCACTTCAAAATCCCCTTCATGCAGTTCGCCAATTTCATGCCGCGCCAGCTGCTCAACCTCGAAGCGCCGAGCGAGGAGGTCATCGCCGCGGACAAGAAGCGCCTGGTGGTCGACGCCTTTGCGCGCTGGCGCATCGTGGACCCCTTGCGCTTCTACCAGTCGGTGCCCAATGCCAACCAGGATCTGGCGAGCACGCTGCTGGCGCCGATGCTGTCGTCGAGCGTGCGCGCCGTGCTGGGCTCGCAGAACTTCGCCGCCATGCTGTCGCAGAAGCGCGACCAGCTGATGCGCGACATCCGCGACGGCATGAACCAGGAGGCCCGCGGCTTCGGCATCGTCGTCGTGGATGTGCGCATCCGCCGTGCCGACCTGCCCCAGGCCAATAGCCTGGCGATCTATCAGCGCATGCAGAAGGAGCGCGAGCGCGAAGCTTCGGAATACCGCGCCGAGGGCGACGAGACGGCGCAACGCGTGCGCGCCCGTGCCGAGCGCGAAGTGACGGTGCTGGTCGCGGAAGCCACGCGCGAATCGGAAATCCTGCGCGGCCAGGGCGACGCCGAGAAGACGCGCATCCTGGGCGAAGCCTTCGGTCAGGACCCGGATTTCTTCGCCTTCTGGCGCTCGATGCAGGCTTATCAGGACGCCTTCAAGGGTGCCAATACCACGCTCATTCTGTCGCCCAACAGCGAATTCTTCCGCTATTTCGGCTCGGCCGGGGGCGGTTCGGCAGGAACGGGACCGCGCAAAAAGCGTTAGCGCCGTTGTGTCCGCGCCTTGGGCGCCTCGGCGAGAAACTTCCTCCGGAGCGAATCATTGGTGCGGAAACTCGGCGAGAAGCGGACTGCAAGCGACGGCGCCTTTGCTGCCGAACCGGGTGGCGGAACCGAGATCAGATAGGGATAGCCGTTGTTGATGGCAGGCGACTGCGCCCAGATAGACGGATCGAAACCTGTGGGCAGCCCGGATTGGAATTGCGCGGTGGACAGGCCGGTAAGGCCGGTATCATTCGCCACGTTGCCCGCGCCTTGCGCCGGGTTCGAAATCCCAGTGGTTTGCAGATCCCAGTAACAGCTTTGCGTGGTGCCCGGATTGTAATCGTAGCCGATGACGCCGCCTATGTAGGAGCCTGGTGAGGGATCAACTGGTCCCGCAGCATAACAATTGGAGATCGACGACACTGCATGCAGCGTATTCTGGTTCCAGGCGACGACACCACCCACCAGAGATGACTGGGGGGCACGCAACTCCCCCATGGAATAGGAGTCGGCGATAACGCCGCCGTCATTCTGTCCCACCACGCCTCCCACTTGAGCCTGTCCCAGGCCTGCGACCCCGATAACCTTGCCCGTAAAAAACGTCCGGCGAATCGTCGCAAACAACCGATTCGTGAACCACCCGCTATTCAGCCCTACCACGCCGCCTGCAATGATAAGGCTTTGGACTGTACCCGTGGCAAAGGAGTCATCGATTTCCCCGTACCTGTTGAAGGCGGCGAATCCCCCCCCAATTGGCGGGTCCAGAACACCGCCGCCCAAAGCGCTCACATTTCCACTGGCATAAGACCGGACGATCAAACCGTCGTTTTGCACGACGAACCCGCCCGCACGATCGTTTTGTCCATCTACATTGTTGGTGGCGTAGGAATCACTAATCGTGCTGCTTTCTTTGTTCAGTGCGACAAACCCTCCCGTAAAACCATTACCGTTCACTTCCCCAGTGGAATAGGACTGTTCGATCGAACCGTTTCTGTTTACGGAAACAAAGCCCGCGCCATAGCTTGTGGCCGCCACTTGGCCAGTGGCGAAAGATTGGCGGATGTCGCCCTCGTTCTGGCCGACCAGACTGCCCGAGTTTCCGCCACTTGATACGCTCGCGTCCGACGCGGAACGGACGATTAGACCGTGACTGAATCCTGCCAAGCCAGCAGTTCCGTAAGCGGCCCCGGTCTTGACAAACCCGCTGACATAAACGTCATCCACCGTACCAGAATTCTTCCCAACCAGACCGCCTGTCCATCCGTTTATTGCATTGCCATTGTCAACGTTGACGTTGATCAGGCGCAAATCTCTAACCGTAGCCCCATGGGCGATCTGTCCGAAAAACCCGAGAAGACCGCCGCAAACGCACTCTGAAACAGTAAAATTGGAAATCTGGTTGCCCATGCCAGCAATAGTGCCCCCCGGGAACTTGTCAACAGCCGAGCCGTGAAATGCACCTGCCTTGCCAGCGTCAATGCCATTGGCCAGGGCGACGTAGCCGACATGTTTGAGCTCGCGAATAAGTTGCTTGAGCGTCTTGACCAGCGCATAGCTGTTACCTTGAATTGTGAGTCCGCTCGTCAGATCCCAGAACTCGACATGGCCCGTGCCGGAGAAGAACAAGATCCCGCCCTTGCCGCCGTCATTGGTCTCGATCGACAGCGCACCAGGCCCTGCCACCGTGACGTTCTTGGCGACGATCAGCGAGCGGTAGGCATCCAGATCAAGACGGTTCGGGCTGACCCAGCTGAAGGATCTGCCTATTTCAATGTCCTGTGCCAGGTTGCCAGGCACCAGCCTGACATCTTGCGATGCCAGCATTGCAGCAAGGTCGTTGACGTTCAGAACCGCATCCGCAGCCGTCGCGCTGCAGACACCGGCGGCGCAGGACACGTTTGCGGTCGGATCCGAGGACACGATCATGGAGGCCTGCGCGCTCGCACTGGACAGCGCCGCCGCAACGGCAAATCCAAGCGCCAAGACCACGCCCCGTTTATCCCGGCCGATCATCGATTTCGTCTCATTGCCCCTCTAAAGCGTAACTTGGATCGATTCCCGCTGCCAGCGTGCCAGTTGAGACATCTCGAAACGCAATCCCGCACATTGCCGCGATCCAGCCCCTTTTTTCTTCAAAAGTCCCCGGCCCTTGCTCTAGATTCCGGCAAGCAACCGATCGAGACCGCCGATGCCTTTCCGTTTTCTTCCTGGCGTGCACGCCGTGTTGGCGATGCTTGCGCTCTTGGCCGCCCCGCTGGCGGCCGCGGCAAGGCCGGCGCCGGAGTCGTTCGCCGATCTCACCGACAAGCTGCTGCCCACGGTGGTCAACATCGCGAGCAGCCAGACGCTGAAGCCGTCGCAGCCACAGGCTGCACTGCCGCAAGTGCCGCCGGACTCGCCGTTGGGCGAGCTGTTCAAGAATTTCCTCGGGCCCGAGAAAGCCCAGCCCCATCACGTCACCTCGCTCGGCACCGGCTTCATCATCGATCCCTCCGGCCTGATCGTGACCAACAACCACGTCATCGAGGATGCCGATCACATCACAGCGACCCTCAATGACGGGACCGTGCTTCCGGCCAAACTGATCGGGCGCGACGACAAGACCGATCTCGCCCTTCTCAAGGTCGGCACGAAGAAGCCGCTGCCCGCGGCGCATTTCGGCGATTCGGACCACGCCCGCATCGGCGATTGGGTGATCGCGATCGGCAATCCCTTCGGGCTGGGCAGCACGGTGACGGCGGGCATCGTCTCGGCGCGCAACCGCAACATCAATGCCGGCCCCTATGACGAGTTCATCCAGACCGACGCACCGATCAACCGCGGCAATTCCGGCGGCCCGCTGTTCGACATGGACGGCGCGGTGATCGGCGTCAATTCCCAGATCTATTCGCCCTCGGGCGGCTCGGTCGGCATCGGATTTTCCATTCCCTCCAATCTGGTGCGCTCGGTCATCGCGCAGCTGCGCCAGTTCGGCGTGGCGCGCCGCGGCTGGATCGGGGTGCGCATTCAGGCGGTGACCGACGATCTGGCGGAGGGGCTGGGCGTGGCGACGCGCGGCGGCGCGCTCATCACCGACGTCACGGCCAAGGGGCCGGCGGCGAAGGCGGGCATCGAGAACGGCGATCTGGTCGTGGCTTTCGACGGCAAGCCGGTTGCCGATTCGCGCGCGCTGCCGCGCATCGTCGCCGACACGCCGATCGGCAAGACCGTCAATGTCGACGTCATGCGCAAGGGCAATAGGAAGACGGTGCGTCTGACGGTCGCCAAGCTTGAAGACGACAAGCCGATGCATGCGCAGTCGCATCCGGCCGCGCCCGCGCCGGCCGCCAAGACGCGCTCGCGCATCGCAGCGCTCGGCCTTTCGCTCGCACCCATCGATCAGGACGCGCGCGCCCAGTTCAAGCTCTCCGGCGGAATTCAGGGCGTGGTGGTCACGGATGTGTCGCCGGACAGCGCGGCCTGGGACAAGAACCTGCGCCCCGGCGACGTCATTGTGCAGGTGCAGAACCGCAACGTGCGCACGCCGGAGGATGTCACGCGCCAGATCGAAGCCGATGCGAAGTCGGGCAAGAAGGTGGAGCTGCTGCTGGTCAATCGCGGCGGCGATCTCACCTATGTGGCGCTGAAGCTGGGATAGAGCCTCTTGATTTGAGCATCGCTGTAGCCCTGGAGATAGAGCAGCGCTGTAAGATCGGCGTGGGCGACGATCGCGCATGCCGCTTGGGCGAGCGCGGGCTTGGCGTGGAAGGCAACGCCGAGACCCGCCGCCTTCACCATGCCGAGATCGTTCGCACCGTCGCCGACGGCCAGCGCATCCGCGCTGCCGATACCGAGCCTAGCGCATTCGCTTTCGAGCGCGGCACGCTTGGCATCGCGGCCGAGGATCGGCTCGGCCACCAGACCCGTCAGCGCGACGCCATCGTCAAGCAGCCGGTTGGCCTGGAAGCGATCGAACCCCACTTGCTGCGCCACGCGTTGCGCGAAGTAGGCGAAGCCTCCGGTCACCAGCAGGCTCGCCGCACCGGCGGCCCTCATCGTGCCCACCAGCGCCGCCGCGCCCGGCGTCAACCGGACACGCTGGCGCCATGTGCGTTCCAGCGCCGCGAGCGGCAGGCCCTTGAGCAGCGCCACGCGCGCGCGCAAGGCGGCCTCGAATTCGATCTCGCCGCGCATGGCACGCTCGGTGAGCACGGCGATCTGGGACCTCAAGCCCGCCTGGTCCGCCAATTCGTCGAGGCACTCGCATGTGATGATGGTCGAATCCATGTCGGCGACCAGCAATTTTTTCCGCCGCCCGGCGAGCGCCACCGCGTTGACATCGCCGCGGCATTGCGCGCGTGCATTTTCCACGACCGCCGCCTCGCCGTCGAAGCCGATGTCGAAGGCGCGACCGGGCGACAGCCACATCGCGGGGCCGATGGTCTTCAGCCGCGAGGCTGCCTCGGCCGCGTCGTCTGCGACAACGTTGAGAACATGAGAGAAACGTGCCAGCGGGGCGCCCCATGGCGGTGAAGGCCGTGCTTATTGCAGGGCCGACCGCGAGCGGCAAGTCGGCATTGGCACTCGCGCTCGCCGAGACCCTCGATGCCACGATCGTCAACGCCGATTCGATGCAAGTCTATCGCGAGGCGCCCATCCTGACCGCGCGCCCCGGCAAGGCCGAAATGGCGCGCCTGCCGCACCGGCTCTATGGCCATGTCGGCGTGCGCGATCCCTATTCCGTCGGCCGTTTCGCGCGCGAGGCGGCAAAGGTTCTCGCGGAGATCGCGGACACCGCGATATTCGTCGGCGGCACCGGGCTGTACTTCTCCGCGCTGACCGAAGGGCTCGCGGATATTCCCGCGGTACCTGCGGACATCCGGCAGCGCGCGCGTGCGCGGCTGGAAGAGATCGGCGCCAGGGCGCTTCACGGCGAACTTGCCGCGCGCGATCCCGAGAGTGCGTCGCGCCTGCGGCCCAGCGATCCGCAGCGCATCCTGCGCGCCTATGAAGTCCTGGAGGCGACCGGACAGCCCCTTGTTCATTGGCAGGCGCAGAAGGCGTCACCGCCAATACTGGCCGGTATTTCCACGGTGAAGCTCGTCCTTGATCTGCCGCGTGCTGCGCTGCGGGCGAGGATCAAGGAGAGATTGCGCGCCATGCTGGCGCAGGGCGCGCTGCAGGAAGCCCGCGCACTCGCGGAGCTCGACCCAGCGCTGCCCGCGGCGAAAATCCTGGGTCTGCGCGAGTTCGCGCTTTTGGCGAAAGGCGAGCTCTCCGAAGACGAGGCGCTTAAGCGCGCGGCCATCGCGACCGGGCAATTCGCCAAGCGGCAGAGCACCTGGTTCCGCAACCGCATGGCGGACTGGAAATGGCTCGACGCAAGCGACTGTGCGACAATCGTGGACGACCTGCGCACGGGCTTCTAACGGCGCCACGAAGGGACACTCCATGAAGACATATCGCCAAGGCGACGCCGAACTGGCGCATATCCGTCGGCGCAAGGTGGCCATCATCGGCTACGGCAACCAGGGCCGCGCCCATGCCCTGAACCTGCGCGACAGCGGCGTCGCCAACATCGCCATCGGCGCGCGCCCCGGCGCCAGCGCCGACAAGGCCAGAGCCGAGGGCTTCGCCGTCACCGACAATGCGGCGGCGGTGCAGGACGCCGATGTCGTGGTCATGGGCGCGCCGGACGAGTTGCTGCCCGCGATCTATGCGCGCGACCTCGAAGGCCACATGAAGCACAATGCCGCTTTGCTGTTCGTCCACGGTTTCGCGCTGCATTTCGCGCTGATCGCGCCGCGCCGTGATCTCGATGTCCTGCTCGTGGCGCCGGCCGGACCCGGTTCGGCGTTGCGCGCGAACTTTCTGAGCGGCGACGGCTATATCGGCCTCTTCGCGGTCCACCGCGACGTCACGGGCCATGCCAAGGCGCTCGCGCTCTCCTATGGCGTTGCCATCGGCTGCGGCGCCGGACTGATCGAGACCGATGTGCGCGAGGAAACCGAGACCGATCTGTTCGGCGAGCAGGCGGTGCTCTGCGGCGGCTCGGCGGAGCTGGTGCGCGCAGCGTTCGACACGCTGGTGGAGGCCGGCTATGCGCCCGCGCTCGCCTATTTCGAATGCCTGCATCAGCTCAAGCTGCTGGTCGAGCTGATGCAGGTTCGCGGTATCGCCGGCATGTACAAGGCGATTTCCAACACCGCGGAATACGGCGCCTATCGCAGCGGACCGCGCCTGATCGACGAGCATGTGCGCAAGACGATGCGCGAGGTGTTGAGCGACGTGCAATCGGGCCGCTTTGCCAACGATTGGGTGCGCGAGAACGCGGCCGGCCTGCCGCATTTCCATGCCATGCGCGCCGAAGCCGCGGCGCATCCGATCGAGGCGGTGGGCGAAGAGATCCGGGCGATGATGCCCTGGCTCACGCAGACCACGCAAAAACGCTGAGCATCTTTGGCCTACGCGCCGTCGTCGTCGCCGATCTTGCGGATTTCGAAGCATGCATGCGTGCCTTGATGCTCACGGGCATGGGCTTCGGCGTCGGCAAGCGAGTCGAGCGTGGTGATGCGTACAATCGCGAGATCACCATTGGCTTCGAAGTAACGAATTTCGAAATCAGGCACCGGGCCTCCTCTCTGCTGCTGCGAATTGCGGGATACCAGAGACAACGCAGCGGCTGCGGCACGACGGAGCCCAATTTGCGGCGAAAGCTCGGCACGCGCGACCGGAAGGGAAACGCGCTTATCAAATCAAAAACTACGGCGACTCAATGCACTGTATTTGCAGCTCTGCAGCCGTCGGCGGTATTACCGCTGAGAGGGCGTTGCGAATGCAATTGTCGCGCAGACGGCCGCTGAGCGCCGCCAATTCGTATTGTTCAGTGAGTCGAATGGCGCGTGAGCCAGGCTGCAGCCTCTTCCGGCGTCTTCTTGTCGTGCGCGTCGTCGACCATCAGATTGGCGCGCTGCATGGCAGTAAGGTCGAGCGCGCCGACCAGCGGCCGCAGGACGCCGAGAAATTTCTCGTCCGCCGCAAAACGCGGCGACACCAGCAGCACGGCGTCATAAGGCGGCAAGGCATGCCTGGGATCGGCGAGGAGCTTGAGGCCATATTGCGCGATGCGGCCGTCACTGGAGAAAGCCGAGATCACATCGACGTCGCCGTCGACAAGCGCGCGATACATGAAGTTCGCCTGGTATTGCCTCTGCATAGAAAAGCGCAGGCCGTAGGCACGCACCACCGCCTGCCATTCCGGCCGGCTGAAAATCTCGAAATCGCCGCCGATTTTCAGCCGCGGCGCGACGGCTGCAAGGTCGGTAAGGCTCTCGACACCGAGCGCTTTCGCCCGATCGGCGCGCATCGCGAAGGCATAGGCGTTCTCGAAACCGAGGGGTCCAAGGTCCTTCACGCCGCGCCGGGCAAGCCATTGCGCAAGCTCTTTGAGCACCACCTCGCGTCCCGGCATGTCGGAACGGTGCATCTGGGTAGTCCACAAGGTGCCGGAATAGTCGACATAGACATCGACGTCGCCCGCGCGCAGCGCGCGGAAGATCACGGTCGAGCCGAGCCCATCCCGGCGCTCGCTCGGATAGCCGGCCCGCTGCAGGCGCTCTTCGATCAAGGCCCCCAGGACGTATTGCTCCTCGAAGCTCTTGGTCCCGACCACGACCGGCCTGTCGGCGCCTGCGACGAGCGGCGCCAGGCTTGTGCCGAGGACGACGAGCAACCCCAGCGCCGCGGCGCCGAGGCGCGGCCGCGAGCCGGTGGCGATGCCGCTTTCCGCCAGCGCCAGAAGCCGGTCGACGACGAGTGAGAGCATCGCCGCGGCGACGCAACCGAACAGCACGAACACCCAGTTCTCGGTCTGCAATCCGGTGAAGATGTAGTTGCCCAGACTGGTCTGGCCGACGGGGGTGGAAAGCGTCGCCGTTCCGATCACCCAGACCGAGGCCGTACGCAGCCCCGCCATCACGAACGGTGCAGCGAGCGGCAACTCGACCTTCCAGAGCGATTGCCGCGGGGTCATGCCCACCGCGCGCGCCGCCATCAGGACCGCGGGGTCGGTTCCGGCCAGCGCGGTGAGCGTATTGCGCAGCACCGGCAGGATCGAATAGAGCGTGAGCGCGAGCAGCGCCGGCAGGAACCCGAGCGCGCGGAATCCGAAACCGAAACTGCGCAAGGTGAAGGCCGAAAGCGCCAAGAGCAGCGGGTAGAACAGAGCCAGAAGCGCAAGGCCCGGGATCGTCTGGATGACACTGGCGATGCCCAGGGCGAGCGCACGCAGGCGCGGCAGCCGCGATACCGCCACCGCAAGCGGCAGGCTGATGGCAAAGCCGAGCGCGATCGCGCTCAAGCTGAGGAGCACATGCGCCCCCAGATACTCCGGCAGATGCGCGAGAGCCGCCCCCATCATCGCGCCTAAACCCCCGGTGCCAGATGCAGCGCGCGCGCCAGCTCTTCCGTCCGCCGCCGCGGATGCTCGAACAGGGCCCGCACGCCGTCGTCGGCCGGCCGCGCGAGCAGCGCCTCGGGCGTTCCCACCTGGACCAAACGGCCGTCGCGCATCACCCCGATCAGATCGGCCAGCAGCAGCGCCTCGGTCATGTCATGCGTGACAAGGACGGTGGTAAGCCCGAGCCGGTCATGGATGGCGCGTACCTCGGCCGACAATTCGTCTCGGGTCAGCGGATCGAGCGCCCCGAACGGCTCGTCCATCAGCATGATGGCCGGACGTGCTGCCAGAGCGCGGGCAAGTCCCACGCGCTGCTGCTGCCCGCCGGAGAGCGACGCCGGGCTGCGGCGGCTGAAGACCTCGGGCGCGAGGCCCACCAGCGTCAACAATTCGTTGACCCGCGCGGCCACATCGTCCTGCGGCCAGCCGAGCAGGCTTGGCGTGACCGCGATGTTCGCCGCGACGCTCATATGTGGAAACAGCCCGATGGACTGAAAGACGAAGCCGATGCCCCGGCGCAGCGCCACGCCGTCGACGCCGGCGATGTCCCGCCCCAGCACAAGCACCCGTCCCCGATCCGGCACGATCAGGCGGTTGATGAGATGCAGGGTGGTGGTCTTGCCGCTGCCCGACTCTCCCACCAGCACGAGAAGGCGTCCTTCGGGCACCGCCAGCGAGACGCGGTCCAGAGCCGGCCGCTCGCCGCCCGGATAGGTGACGGAGACCTCGTCGAGGACGATGGCGGATTCCATGGCGCCGGTTAGCATGCCGCGGCCGGCTCCGCAAAAAAGCCTTAATATCAGCGGCTTATTCTATTGCGCGAAAACCCGCTTCCGGCGTAAGAGTCGTTAGAGAGCCGAGAGGCGACGCATTGCTCGCTGGGCGCCGGCTCGCAGGCGTAAGCAACCGTATATCGGACCGGCGGAACGAACGAGGGGCGGCAGATCCGCCAGGCGAAGTATGCGGTTTGCATGGCTGCCGGCCCTTCGGGATCAAAGGTACGCCGATTGCAAGGCGCGCAGGAAAGGGACGGGTAGAGCATGTTCGGCAGTCTTCTCGGCGCGCTGTCGAGCGACATGGCAATCGACCTCGGCACGGCGAACACGCTCGTCTACGTCAAGGGACGCGGCATCGTGCTCAACGAGCCCTCGGTGGTCGCGACCATCAATCGCGGCGGCAAGAAGCAGGTTCGCGCCGTCGGCAACGACGCCAAGATGATGCTGGGCCGCACGCCCGGCAACATCGAAGCCATACGTCCGATGCGCGATGGCGTGATCGCCGATTTCGAGATCGCGGAAGAGATGATCAAACACTTCATCCGCAAGGTCCATAATCGCCGTTCCTTCGCCAATCCGATGATCATCGTCTGCGTGCCGTCTGGCTCGACCGCGGTCGAGCGCCGCGCCATCCAGGAATCCGCGCTTTCGGCCGGGGCAAGGCGCGTCTATCTGATCGAAGAGCCGATGGCGGCGGCGATCGGCGCAGGCCTTCCGGTCAGCGAGCCTACCGGCTCTATGGTCGTCGATATCGGCGGCGGCACGACGGAAGTGGCCGTGCTTTCGCTCGGCGGCATCGTCTATTCGCGCTCAGTGCGGGTCGGCGGCGACAAGATGGACGAGGCGATCATCGCCTATATCCGCCGCCACCAGAATCTCCTGATCGGCGAAGCCTCGTCCGAGCGCATCAAAAAGGAGATCGGCTCCGCTGCGCCGCCGCAGGACGGCAATGGCGTCACCTTGGACATCAAGGGCCGCGACCTTCTGAACGGGGTGCCGAAGGAAATCACCATCACGCAGCGCCACATTGCCGAAGCGCTGGCGGAGCCCGTCGGGGCCATCGTCGAGGCGGTGAAGGTGGCGTTGGAAGCCACGCCGCCGGAACTCGCGGCGGATATCGTCGACAAGGGCATCGTGCTGACCGGCGGCGGCTCGCTGCTGGCGGGCCTCGACCAGGTGCTGCGCGAAGAGACGGGCCTGCCGGTGTCGATCGCCGACGATCCGTTGTCCTGCGTCGCGCTCGGCACCGGCCGGGTGCTGGAGAATTCGAAGAGCATGCGTCACGTGCTGTCGACGGCGTTCTGAAAGACGCCTTCGCCGGAAGAGTTGAGTGCGGGTCGGAAATGGCCAACGGTACCTGGACGAGCAGGCGCACACGCGGTTACCAGCTTCCGCTCGCGGTGCTCTTCGTGCTGGCCGTCGCGCTGGTTCTGATCGGCAAAGCGCAGTCCACCCTGTTCGACCGCGCGCGCGCCCATATCACCGACTGGATGCAACCGGAACTCGCGGTGCTGCACCGGCCCTTCGACTGGGTGTCGAGCGGCTGGCGAAACCTCGGCGACATCTTCAGAACGCATGAGGAAAATATCCAGCTGAAGGCCGAGAACGCGCGGCTCAAGCAGTGGCAGACCTATGCGGTGTCGCTCGAGGCCCGCGTCAAGCGCTACCAGCTGCTGCTGAAGGCGGTCCCCGATCCGGCATTGACCTCGGTGCTGTCGCACGTCATCGGCCGCGCCCGGCGGCCCTTCCTCGAGACCATGATCCTGGACGCAGGCAGCGCCAACGGCGTCAAGCCCGGTCAAGCGGTGATCGACAGTCGCGGCATGATCGGCCGTATCTTCCTGGCCGGCGAGCACACCTCATGGGTGATCCTGCTCACCGACTTGAACAGCCGAATTCCGGTCGTCGTCGAGCCCGGCCATGCCTCCGCCATCCTGGCCGGCGACAATGCCAGGGCGCCCGCTCTGGAGACGCTGGCGCAAGGCGTCGTCGTTCATGAAGGCGACCAGGTAGTGAGTTCGGGCGATGGCGGAATCCTGCCGCCGGGCCTGCCCATCGGGACCGTGGTCGCCGATAGCGGCGGCTTCCGTGTCGCGCTTCTGGCCGATCCCTCGGCCACACAAGACGCCGAGATCGTCGACTTCAAGAGTCCCGTCGAGATGCCCTCTGCGGCCGGGGCGAAGGATCTGCCCATCTCCGCCGCTGGCCTGCCGCCTGCGATGCCCCAGCCCGCGCCCGTGCCGGGAAATGCGAATGCGCCGGGCGCGATGTCCGCTCCCTTGGCTTCGGGCACGGCATCCGCGCCGGTCAAGCCGCCAGCGCAGATGCGCAAGCCCAATATTGCCGCGCCGCCGAGCCCCGATACAGGGCCGGCCGACGATCAGTGAGGGCGCGATGGACCGCAGCGGCATCTCCATCGCCAGCCGGGCCTTCGCCGGGATCCTGCCCGTCGGACTGGCCTTGCTGGGTGCCATCATCGCCAACACGCCGCTGTCGCTCACCGGCGGCATCGTGCCTGGACCGCTGCTCGGCCTGATGCCGATCTATTACTGGGGTCTGGTGCGCCCCGACCTGATGCCGCCGTTCTGGGCCTTCGCCGCGGGCCTGCTCGAGGACGTGCTCTCCATGGGCGCGCCGGGGGTGTGGACCGTCTCCTATGTGGTGGCCTACGCGCTGATCGACCGCCAGCGCGACGCGTTCGCGGGGCTCTCGGGCTTCGGCGCCATTCTGGGCTTCGCCACCGTCTGCAGTCTTGCCTGCGCCTCGGCCTATCTCGTCGAGTCCATTTATTATTGGCGGCTTGCGCCTTTCGCGCCGGTGATGAGCGTGCTGGCGATGAGCATCGTGTTCTACATTCCCGCGGCAATGTTCTTCGGAACCGTGCAGCGGCGGCTGGTCGGCCCCTTGCGGGGAGACTTCTGATGCCGCTATTCGACCGCAAGGACAAGAGCCGCTACGCCAGCTTTACCCGGCGCACCTTGATGGTCTCCGGCGGCATGACGGCGGTGCTCTGCGCGCTTGGCGGACGTCTCTATCAGCTGCAGATCCGCGACGGGGCGCTCTATCGCACCGCGGCCGAAGACAACCGTGTCAACGAGCGCCTCGTCGCGCCGCCGCGCGGGCGCATCCTGGACCGCTTTGCATCGGAACTCGCCAACAACCGGCGCAACTACCGCCTGCTCTTCGTTGCCGAACAGGCCAACGAAAAGGCGGAAACCGCGCTCAACTCCATCGCGCGCGTCATCCAGCTCTCCGACCAGCAGAAGAAGCGCGTGCTGCACGACCTTTCGATCAACAAGAAATTCGTGCCCGTCGTCGTGGCGGAGAACCTTTCCTGGGAGGCCTTCGCGCTGCTCAATCAGCACCTGCCCTATCTCCCCGGCGTCCAGCCCGATGTCGGGGAAACCCGTTCCTATCCGTATGCCGAACAGCTTTCGCATCTGCTCGGCTATGTCGCGCCCGTATCGCCCGACGACAAGAAAGGCGGGGACGACGACGATCCGCTGCTCGATCTGCCCGGCTTCCGCATCGGCAAGCGCGGGATCGAAAAACAGTTCGACACCGAGATCCGCGGCGAAGCCGGCGCCAGCCGCGTGGAAGTCAACGCCTATGGACGCGTGATCCGCGAGCTGTCGCGTGACCCGCCGGTGCCGGGCAAGGACGTCTATCTCACCATCGACCGCGAGCTGCAGAGCTTCACCGACCAGCGGCTGGCGGGCGAGAGCGCGGCCTGCGTGGTGATGGACGTGGCGACCGGCGACGTGCTCGCGCTCTCGTCCACGCCGGGCTTCGATCCCAACCTGTTCAACGTCGGCATCGGCCAGGACCAATGGCGCGCGCTGATGACCGATGACCACAAGCCGCTGATCAACAAGGCGATCGCCGGCGAGTATCCGCCAGGCTCGACCTTCAAGCCGGCAATGGCGATGGCGGCGGTGCAGAACGGGCTGTCGAATCTGCAGGTCAATTGCAGCGGCGCGCTCCAGTTCGGCAACAACGTCTTTCATTGCTGGGCCTGGAAGAAGGGCGGCCACGGCCATGTCGATTTGAAGCGCGGCATCCAGGTCTCCTGCGACATCTTCTTCTACGAGGTCGCGCGTCATCTCGGCATCGACAAGATGCATGACGCGGCGGTGGCACTGGGCTTCTCCAGTCGCACTGGCATCGAGATACCCAGCGAGCGTCCCGGTCTGATCCCGAGCACGGCGTGGAAGCTGCAGAAGACCGGCGTTCCCTGGCAGCCCGGCGACTCGCTGAGCGCCGGTATCGGCCAGGGCTATGTGCTGGCGACGCCGATCCAGCTTTGCACCGCAGCGGCACGCATCGCCAGCGGCAAATCGGTGTCGCCGCGCATCGTGCGCGTCGTCGGCAATCAGTGGCAGCCCCGGCCTTCGCCCGCACCGCTGCCCTTCCCGGAAGAATCCTTCGCCGCGGTGCAAGAGGGCATGAATCTGGTTGCGAATGTTCCGGGCGGCACGGCCTATGCGTGGCGCATCACCGAGCCGGGCTTCGAGATGGCGGGCAAGACCGGCACCGCGCAGGTCCGCGTCATCACCAAGGCCGAGCGCGAAAGCGGCGTAAAAAACGACGCCAGCCTGCCCTGGGCCCTGCGCGACCACGGGCTTTTCATCGCCTTTGCCCCGGTGGCACAGCCCAAATATGCCTGCGCCTGCGTCGTCGAGCACAATGCACCGCCGCATCCCCAGGTGCAGGTGGCGCGGGACGTGCTGCTGTTCGCGCAGCAACGCGACATTCTCGGCCGCCGCGCGGCCTACCCGCTCGATTCCGCCGACACCACGCCGCAAAGGGACCGCGCATGACCATCCGCGCCTATGCCGCCGCGCGGCGCACGCTGACGCTGGCCGACAAGCTCTATGAGATCAACTGGGGTCTGGTCCTTCTGGTCACCTTGATCGCCTGTGTCGGCTTCGCCATGCTTTATTCGGTGGCGGGCGCGAGCTTCAGCCCCTGGGCCGGCAAGCAGATGCTGTTTTTCGCCGCCGGCATGGTGCTGCTCGTCGTCGCGGCGCTGGTCGATGTGCGCATCTGGCTCAGCCTCGCCTATCCCGCCTACGCGGTGTCGCTGCTGCTGCTCGTCGTCGTGCTGGCGCTTGGGCATTCGGCGCTCGGCGCCCAGCGCTGGATCGCCATCGGACCGCTGGAGCTGCAACCTTCGGAGCTGATGAAGATCGCACTGATCCTGGCGCTGGCGCGCTATCTCCACGGGCTCGGCGTCGAGGACGTCTCAAAGCCGGTCAGGCTCTTGATCCCCCTCGTCATGATCGCCCTGCCCGCGCTCCTGGTGCTCAAGCAGCCCAACCTGGGCACCACGATCATCCTAGTGGCGGACGGGATCTCGCTGCTGTTCCTGGCCGGATTGTCATGGTGGTGGATCGTTCCGGCGCTGGCCGGCGTGGCCGGCGCAGTGCCCGTCGCCTGGCGCTTCTTCCTGCACGACTATCAGAAGGCACGGGTGATGACCTTCCTCAATCCGCAATCCGACGCGCTGGGCGCCGGCTGGAACATCACTCAGGCCAAGATCGCCATCGGCTCCGGCGGGCTGACCGGCAAGGGCTTTCTTCAAGGCTCCCAGAGCCGGCTCAACTTCCTGCCCGAGAAGCATTCCGACTTCATCGTCACCAATTATGGCGAGGAGTTCGGTTTCGTCGGCTGCATCGCATTGTTGCTGCTGTTCGCGGTTGTCATCGGCTACGGCGTGCAGATCGCGATGTCTGCGCGCAGCCAGTTCGGCCGCCTGGTGGCGATGGGGCTGGTGCTCAACTTCTTCTTCTACATCCTCATCAACGGCGCCATGGTGATGGGCCTGATCCCGGTGGTGGGTATCCCCATGCCGCTGATCTCCTATGGCGGCACCGCGATGCTGACTGTGATGTTCGGATTCGGCATCCTGATGAGCATCCATGTCCACCGCCAGGTGGAAATCCCCCGCCATTCCGGCGGCATAATCTGAGCCCGTGGCAGGCGCGAAAGCAGCCTGCGCCGGCCAGCTGCCGCAAGCCGAAATTCGCCCTTCCGCGCACATGGACAGCACGGGACAGGCTTGCTATACGCGCCCCCTTCGCGTGCCCAGGGTGATTAGCTCAGTCGGTAGAGCAGCTGACTCTTAATCAGCGGGTCGCAGGTTCGATCCCTGCATCACCCACCAGCCATAAGTGATTGATTCCACAGAATAATTCATTTCCGTGTACAGACGGAATAGCGCCCACATTTCCGAAGGTTGCGGGATTGTCTCCACATGAGACCGGTCTCTGCTCGCACGATCCGGGTCCTGAATGGCCCCAATATGCCCTTTGTCTCTGCGCCCAAAAATCCGTTTCCCTGAAATTGTGTCGCCGCGTCGCGGAGACCGGTTCGTATGCCGCCAGAGACCGGTTCGATTGCTTGAAACTATATCTCTATTTTCAAATTTATGCGGCAATTGGTATTTTCGGATTCCTCCGGAGCTTGCGACCTTACAGCTAGCATTGCATGGTTGTGGAGGAGCCGTGGCAGGGGTCTGAGATGGTGCGAGGATCTGTATCGGTCGATGACCAGAAGATCGGTGCGCGCATTCGTAAGGGGCGACTACAGCGAGGTTTTTCGCAGACCGAACTCGGGAACTCGCTCGACCTGTCCTTCCAACAAGTGCAAAAATATGAGAAGGGCACGAACCACGTAAGTGCCGTTCGCTTGTGCCAAATCGCACGTTTACTCGGCGTCTCCACCGAATTCCTCTTAGAAGGAATTGAGCTTCCAGCCGTGAAGGATCAGCGCCGACAAGCCATTTTTTCGGCGGACGAATTGGTGCACTCGGCTCAGGCTTTGGCTCTGCTGACGGCCTTCAATCGCATCCGCAAGGGACCTATCCGTAGAAAATGTCTCGCACTTGTGCAAGCGATTGCGGACGAAACTTGAGTGACCTCAGGGTCGTTTCACCGCACCTGTTGATGCAGTGGGCGCAGAATCCATCCCCGCGAATCCCTCGAACAGCTCATTAATCGAAGCATCGTTGATGCGCGAAGGCAGGTCGCGCGGATGGATGAAATCATCGCCGAACCACGGAAAGCGCTTGTGAGAAAATGCTTCCACGAGCCAGTCTATAAGACGTCTCACTCGGGGCATCTTGCTCGCGTCCGGGTGGTAGGTGAGCCAGATATCGTGAGCGATGCGAACGTCTTCGACCTCCACCGGAACCACGCGCGCACCTATTGCCGGGGCATAGGTCGGCAGCATTCCAATGCCCGCCGAACGGGCGATAAACCAATAGTGCGCGCTGCTGACATTTGCTTTGATCGCAATCGTTCCCACTTCCGGCACACCCGGAAAAATGCGGTTGAAATCCTCCATTGACGTGATTTGGTCGGCGAGTTGGAGGACGATGCGATGCCGCTGCAGTTCCTGACGTGTCGTGGGACAGCCAAACGTATTGAGGTATTCTTGAGAGGCAAATGGCATCGCGTGAAGACGGCCAAGCTTCACCATCTTCATATTCTCACCCCGAGGCGGCGTGATTTGAACTGCAAGATCAGTCTCGAGACGCAACACGTCTGCTGGATGCATTGCGCAGCGCATGTTTACGATCAGTTGAGGGTGCGCCCGTTGAAACTCGACGATACGGGGCGCAAGCCAGAACGTTCCCAATCCTTCGGTGACGCTTAGCCTCACCTCGCCTTTGAGCATTGTGCTTTGGCTTCGTGCGCGCAGGAAATCGAATGACGCTGCTTCCATACGCTTAGCGGCCGCGAGTACGAGCTCGCCCTCTGGTGTGATGCGCACGCCGTCAACATGGCGGGTGACCAGAGTGAGACCCAACTGCCTCTCAAAGCCGCTTAGGCGGTCTCGCAGGGTGTTGATTGACATGTTGAGCTTGAGGGCCGCACTGCGGAAGCTGCCGCAGCGCATGACTTCCAGAAAGATACGAGCGCCGGCCCAGTTGGGCATCGAGTAGTAGTTCTCGTGTTCGAGATGCTGAACACCGCTGTCAGTTTTTGTGTTCGGCATGTTGAACACCTATTCACAGAATCTTCTGCATACAAGGCCATGACGCTCCCTCTAGGTTTTTGTCGAGACATAGAGAGAGATCGTCGTGACCATTCAGCCCCTGGAGTGTTTCGACATCGAGAAACCTCCCCAAAAGCCCGAGCACTACCTGACCAGCTTGGACGTGAGTCGGCTCGCCAAGCGCCTCGTCATCTTTACGCCGACCGGGGCCACTGTCGAATCCCTGGTCGAGATGGCAAGGCGCGATATTCCCAGAATCGCCAGCGCGTCAGTTGTACAGGGGGTCGTTAGCCACAACCCGGACAACCTGTGGGCCATAGCGAGGAAGGAGAGCTTTGACTCAGCCTATCCGATAGTCGAAGGCTTTGTCGCCTTTCTTATGCTCAACGAAGCGGGGCTGCGAGCACTGGGTGACGGCACTCTCGAACGCCGATCGCCGGATCTTGCGATGCTTGCACGTCAGCACGAGCGGCCCGCAGGTATCTACACCTGGGCGGTTTTCGCACCCAACGGCCTCGTCGCCGCGATTCCATTGATACTCGAAAAAATCTCAGCACCGCTCTACGCCGAGGTCGACCTATTCGCCTGGGCGTCGACGCCGAATGGCAAGCGGCTTTGCGAGTCGCTCGGCTTCCGGCAAGGTGCCCCAATAAGCGGCGAGCTTGCGCCCCTACTCTATCACTTCTCGAGGAACTCGCAACGTGAGGCCGAGATCAGACCCTTTGACAGCTATCGCCACGGCCAGGAAGGTCCAGGCGTTACCGTCGCGCGCACCTTTGAAGACCTCATGCGGGTCGTGGCAATTCGCAGTGCCGTGTACATCGCGGAGCAGGATTGCCCCTACGAAGAAGAGTTCGACGGCAACGACCTCTCTTCCACCAATCTCCTAGGGTATATCGGCGACGAGCCTGCAGGTTGCATCCGCATCCGCTACTTCGCGGGATTTGCCAAGATCGAGCGACTCGCGGTTCGTCACGAGTTTCGCACCAGCAAGCTTGCATTCCGCCTGGTCCGGGCCGCTGTCGCGCTTGCCGCTTCGAAGGGATATGTGCGGCTATACGGCCATGCTCGAAAGGATCTGGTGCGGTTCTGGAGCCTGTTCGGATTCAAACCGCTCGAAGGCCGACGGGAGTTCACTTTTTCAGACGTCTCCTATGTCGAGATGGTCCGCGATGGACACCCGGATCCTCACGCGATCAGCCTCGACGAAGACCCATACGTGCTCATCAGGCCAGAAGGCCGATGGCATATTCCCGGTGTCCTCGAGCGCTCCGCCGTCCGCGGCACGTCCCAAAACTGAGCAGAGGTTGACGATGGCCATCGAATTTCAGGGCGATCACTTCGAAAACGCCGTTGCGCTTCCAATGCTGGTTGTTGTCGATCCACGCCGAACAAATCTGACGCCTTCGCATGGCGTAGGGCGCATGGCCGGAGCCGGCGTAGTTTCGAGATCTCGTGTCGCGCTCGCATTTGCGCGCTCGTTCGGGCTTTCAGTCTCTATCATGCGCGGCGGAGCGAACCCTCAGGTGAGCGATGCCACAGCGAACCCTTGGATAAAAGGGTTTGAGCCTTTGCGATCGGATATCCTCCTCGAACGTCGCGGCCGGTCTTGCTATTCGAGCGAATTCTTCTGTGAGGTGGCACAGGCCGCAGGCGGCGAAATAGTGCTCGCGGGTTTCATTGGCGACGGGGGCACCCTCGCGACCGTCATCGATGCTCTCAAAGTAGGCCACCGCGTTACAATTTTGCGGGATGCGACCTACGACAGGACCGCTCAGCTATTTTCCGAAGCTCACTTACGTGCTCTCAGGGATTTTACCCACCTCCATGTACGAGTGAAGACGGTTCATACCTGGACGGCCTCGTTCACCCCGATATCTGCTCGGAGTGGACGTTGCGAATGACCCGACACGACCGAATCGAGGGGATCATCAAGATTCTCGAAGAGCAGATTTGTACACTCAAATCCATTGGACTGTGCAAATCCGCATCACTCCTCAGAATTGCATGGCTTGACCTCAGGCGGCGCAACGACCGTATCTCAATCAGGGAGCTGCAGGCGTTGTGTGACAACGCCACTCGAGTCGCGGATGAAGGAACGAACAAGCGTAGGGCAGTATCTGTCAGGAAGACTTCCGGAGGAAAGCCGTCGAAAATTCCAAAGACTGCAAATAGACGGGCTTCGAGCAGCAAAACAAAATTCAGTTCTGCACGCATAATCAACATGCAGGAGTGGCGCCCGGGAACCAAGCGCCCAACTTAGGGCCCTCATTTGGGGCCCTGCGTGAGATGGAAAGGCTCTGGCGTCTGAGCAGAGCGCAGAATCGTGTTCGCTCGACATCGCTCCCGATGCATGGAGCACGCCTGCGTGGAGACTACTTGCAATGTCGCCGGGTAACGGTTCGCTTCCTCCACAAAGACGATGCATGCGATGCAACTCGGAATTCATAGACGCCGCGATGCGAGATACCAAATATGGTGGGCGATGCTAGCATCGAATCAACATGATCGACGATGGCTGCATCGTTCGATTCCTCCATGTGCCACCAATAACCCCGGTCGAACCGAGACTTTTCCCAGTGGGCGGGAGAGCCGCCCGAATTTCCGCCGTTCCCGGTGCCATTGCCAGTCTCTGCGCTGCTCCGTCGAACGCTTCCGCGCGCGAACAGGCCCGCCGTCTCTGCCGGCCAAAATCCTTTTCTATGCGTTCAAGAGGGGCCGATTTCAGAGACTGTTTCGCATGCCGCAAGAGATCGGTTCGAAGGCCCGCTAATTTGGGCGGACGAGCCCGAGCGCCTTCCACTGCGCAGCCCAACTGGCGGGCAGCGCCGCCAAGACAGGATGCACGCTTCCTTCGGCGCGTAAGTCGCTCGCCTCGACGTGCACCGCGGTGCCCGCGAAGTGCCGCTGCATCAGCGGCAGCTCGTGCTCGTTGTGGCTGAAGACGACGTAGCGAAGAACGATCCGTAATTTCGAGTCAGAAGAAAGAGCTTTCAGGAGATCGTCCAGATTACGCAGCGTCTTGGCGACCTCTCCGCCCTTCATATATTTCTCGTACGTCTCCTGCGTGTAGCCGTGACAGGACACGATCAGTTCGTTGAGCCCGGAGGCCAGCAGGTCCTGCGGCGCGGGCATAGTCTGGAGATTGCTGCTGATCGTGGTGCGGATGCCGCAGTCGGCGATCAGCCTGATAATCTCACAGGCATTCTTGTTAAGGAACGGCTCTCCCCAGTTGAAAAGATCGATTTCATGAACGTGCCCCTCAAGCGCGTTCACGATGCGCCGCGCAGCGTCGAGCGTGAGAACCCCCTTCGGCCGATGCGCTTGCAGATGATTTCCGGTCGGACAAAGGGGGCAGCGCAGCTGGCATCCGCTGAACAGCTCGAGGGTAAGCTTTTTGGGCAAGGGCACTGCGTCCGGATCCCGCCGCCGCGAGACACCGACGGACCGGCTTGTGTGATCTTCGATCAGCTTGAGGATTTCCGCCTTGACGAGGCTTGGTCCGTGGCCGGAGTCGCTCTCCAGCGAGCGCACGAACTCCGTCGCCGGCCTCGTCTCGCAGCGCTGCCAGCCGCCGGACAGAAACGCGGCGAGCGACGTACTGAGCGTTGCGGTGTTGCCCAGGATCCCCCGCAGGATATCGTTCACCGCCACGAGCATGTCCGCCTCGGGCATGTTATTAGCCAGCCGGATATCGGCTCCAAGAGCTTTCCAATCGCAGATGTTCGCGGGCTCGATGAATCTCTTGTAGACCTCCAATTGCAGATATTGGCTGTAGTTGTGGGGCGGCAAGTAGAAGGATGGTGTGCCGTAGGTGGCGGCTTCGTAGAAGCCGGTAAGGCCGGGTGCGAGAACTGCTGCTTTGGCTGTAGCGAGACGATGAAGATATTCGTCCCGGCCCAGGCAGCCCGCATGGATGGGGATGCCATTTGGTCCCGTCGTTTCGGACGAATCGCCGCCGCCCGCCAGATAGACCTCGGAGAAATCGCTCGACGCGGCGAGCGCTTCGAGAAGCGACGTCCGAACCGCCTGCTCATATTGCACAAGCAGATCCCTGCTGCCGCTGTCGGGCCGGTGCAGGCCGCCCAGGCTTACGACGAGATGGTCCTGTTTCGGGGCTTGAACCGGGGTCTGGCTCATGAGGTCGATGAGCGGGCCGACACGAAGCGCGTTGGCGGGCAATCCTATGCGCGTCTGCTGTTCGTCTGTGTGCGCGAAATCCTCGTAAATGTATCGCGCCGTGCGCGTTGCGACGGGTGGCAACTCGTGCCACATCCAATAGAGAATGTCCAAATAGAGCGTCCGGGGATTCAGCTCTAGGGCGTATTCCGCGAATTCCGGATCGGTGTTCACGAGAACGGCGTCGGCTTCCTCGATGAGATAGGACCATCGGCGACGATGCTGTTCGTTTTGCATACTGAAGTGAACGATATGATCTCCATTTTGATCGCGGAGCAGCAATTCCTCTGAGGTGCCTTCAGCAAGCCAAACTAAGGCGATCTCGTGCTTTCGAAGTTCCTTGGCAACTGCCAAGCTAGTAGAAGCCGGTCCATAACAAAAAGGAGCGGCCTGCAATATGACGACCGGCCTGCTACCAATTTCGATCATGCTGCGCCTGCTTCACAAGGCTCGAGACTAAGCCAATAGCAGTCGCGCCGGTTTCGCTATAGCTGCGCGTGGTCAGTCCGGGTTTCCAGGAAAATTGCATGGTACTTCTTCTTGAATGGATTGTCAGCGAAAGAGGAACAATCATCGATTGAATATTGTTCTCGATCAAGCTCCTTTTTTCTTGTAGTATAAAAAGGTGCCTCGCTGTGTGGCCAAGCAACAAACTGCATATTCAATTAGGCTCTATTGAAGGTTTTTTCGGCATTTTCAGGGAGATAGTCTTTGCGCAGATGAACCCGTCATCCGGGTAGATGGGAGCAGTTAGAGCAGCACGCGGGCTAACCCTTTAGGGTCCGGACTCAATTAGGTCCACCAAGTTAGAGCTGCGGCCAGCATGACGGCCGACAGGAAGGTATCGGCGCGTTTGTCGTAGCGGGTTGCGACACGTCGGAAGTCCTTGAGCCTGCAGAACATGCGCTCGATGACGTTGCGGCCTTTGTAGGCGGCTTTGTCATAACGATGAGGATGCTTTCGGGTTGGATTGGGCGGGATAACGGCTTTGATCCGGCGCAAGGCGAGCTCGTCGCGTAGACTTTTGGCATCGTAGGCACGATCGGCCAGAAGCCGCTTTCTGCCCTCACGCTCACCACGAGTGCCCCCCCGCGCATCAGAGATCATCTCCAAGCTCGGCACGCGCAATCCCGCGTTCCCGTTCAAGACAGTCGAAGGGAGCGCACTGACGAAGCCGTCGCCTGAGCTTCTCGCCCCCCTTTGGCAACGCGCGGGGCACGCGCTGCTCAGCATCGCTGAGTCATCATGACTTACCTCGGAAACATCGGTTGAGACTATGCGGAGACTAAGGGTATGGTGGGGCTCCAAAAGGGGCGGAAAGCCGGCTTAGCTCAGCTGGTAGAGCACCTGATTTGTAATCAGGGGGTCACAGGTTCGAGTCCTGTAGCCGGCACCAGCGCTCAGCTGGGAAAATCGCGAGAGGGATCGCCCGAAAAGACTCCGTAATCGCAGATCGTCTCGGTTTTGAGGCTTGGGTCCCCGTTGGCTCGGGTTCCTGCACAACGAAAGAAGACATGCGGAACAGCGAAATTCCGGCGGCGTAACAGGGAATTCCTAGTCGTCCGCATCGTCGATCAGAATGCGCAGAGCATCGCCGTCCGGATCGTCATATTGGCCGCTGCCTAGAGACCACAGCAATATTGCGAGCGCGACCAGTCCGAACGCGAGTGCCGCTGCGACGAGGACCGCGATCCCGTTCACGGCCCTGTCCTCGCGAGCCTGAGAGCATTGAGGGTCACCAGAAGCGACGAGCTCGCCATCATCGCGGCAGCGATCAGCGGCGTCACCAGGCCAAACGCAGCCACGGGAATGGCAATCAGATTGTAGAGGCCGGCGAGAGCGAAGTTCTCGAGGACCAACACGCGCGCCTTACGCGCCACGCCGACGGCCTCGGCCACCTGAAAAAGCGCGTCACCGCGCAGGATCATGTCCGCGGCGAGCTGGCTGACACCGACAGCCGAGCCGGGGGCGATCGACACATGCGCCTGCGCCAGCGCGCCAGCGTCGTTTATTCCGTCGCCGATCATCAGCACGCGATGCCCTTGCGCCTTGAGCGCGGCGATACGCGCCGCTTTTTCCGTCGGCGTGACCCTGGCCAGCCAATGCGCTATCCCGGCCTTCTTGGCCGACATGGCGGCTGGAGCCTCTGCATCCCCCGTCAGCATTTCGACGGCGAGGCCGCGTGACTCGAGGGCTCTCACCGTATCGGCAGAATCGGCGCGAAGGCGGTCTCCGAACGAGAAGCGGACAGGCGGATTGTCGCCGGTCCGGAACCACAGCTCGCTGGCATGGGCGACCTCTCGTGCGCCGCACCAGGTGGCGTTGCCGAGCCGCTCTGTCACGCCGTCGCCTTTCGCTTCCAGGCCGCTTCCGGCTTCCTCGCGCACACCCGATGCGACGGGCCCGGTCCCGGCAGCTTTTGCCAGAGCGCGAGCGAGCGGATGCCGGCTGGCGCGCGCGAGTTTTGCTGCCGCTTCCAAAACGTCGCGGGGAATGTCGGCATCCACAAGCTCCGGTGTGCCGAGGGTGAGCGTGCCGGTCTTGTCGAAAATGGCGACATCGACCTGCGCAAGGCGCTCCAGTGCGTCGCCCGATTTCACGAAAACGCCGCGCTCGAACAAGCGGCCGGTCGCCACGGTCTGCACGGCGGGGACGGCGAGACCCAGGGCGCACGGACAGGTGATGATGAGCACAGCAACGGCATTGGTCACGCTCGTAGCTAGGTCCGCGCCCATCGCCAGCCAAGCAGCGAGCACCGCCAGAGACGCGCTCGCAACGAAAGGCACGTAGGCGCGCGCCGCGCGATCGGCGAGGCGGACATAGAGATTTCGCGTCTGCTGCCCGGCTTCGAGCAGGCGCGCGAGATCGGCGACCAGGGAACTCTCGACACGCGCCGTCGCTCGCAGCACGCAAGGGCGACCCATGATCACCGATCCGGCGCGCATCACGGCGCCCTTTGGTAGTGTCACCGGCACGCTTTCACCCGTGACAAGCGAAAGATCGGCATCGGTCGCGTCCTCGAGCACGCCGTCGACGGCCGTGCGCTCGCCGGCCGCCAGAAAGATGCGGTCGCCGGTGGCCAAGTCCGCCGCCGCCACGGTCTCCAGATTGCCGCTGAAATCGAAGCGACGCGACAGGATAGACTGCAGCGCCAGCAGATGGCGGGCGGCGCCCTGGGCATGATTGCGCAACGAGAAATCCAGATAGCGTCCGATAAGCAGCAGGAAGGTCAGCATGATCGCAGCGTCGAAATACGTGTGACTTGCGTGCGTCACGGTCTGGTACAGGCTGAGCCCCAGCGACAGCAGAATTGCCGCGCCGATCGGCACGTCCATGTTCGTTTGCCGTTTCAAGAGGCTCTTATATGCCGAGGCGAAGAACGGCATGGCGGCATACAGCGTCGCCGGAACCGACACCGCGGCGGCGAGCCAATAGAACAGATCGCGCGTCGCTGCCGTCATATCCGAGCCGCCGTACCAAACCGCATCCGTCAGACCCATGACGAACACCGTGCCGAAGCCCGCGACGGCCAGCCGGCGCAACAAAGCGCGCCCTTCCATATGCGTGTCGTCCAACGCTTCCGCGGCCCCAAACGGAAAGGCCTCGTAACCGAGCGATTTGACACGTTCGATGATCGTCCACGCCAGATCCGCGTGGCCATGCCAAGCGACGGATAGCTTGCCCGTGGAGAGATTGAGCCGCGCTTCGTGCACGCCGGCAAGCGCGGATACGCCGCGCTCAATCTTCGCGATGCAATTTGCGCAGCGGGCGCCGCGAACGGCTATCTCGACGCTCGCGCAATCGCCGCGGTGGCGAACATAGCGGGACAGGTCGGCGGCCGGGGCCGGCGCTGCCGCTAGCGCAGCCACAGTCGTTCGCTCGCTTCGAAGGGAGGCCCGCCAGCCGGCGTCGAGACGACGACATCCCAGGCACCTCCGCTCACGCCCGAAAGCTGTGCCACATATTCGCCCTTGCGACGCTCGACCAGCTTCAGCGAATGGTCGCGCGTTTCGTCTGCGGGGTGCCGCAATTCCACGTCGAGTTCCGCCACAGATTGTGGGCCGCCCGCCCGATCGCGCAGCGTCACGACCAGCCGGACCGCTCCCGAGGCCAGGCGCCGCGCCTCGATGTGCGACACCCAGCCGAGCTTGGCCTGCGCAGCACGCCGATCGAGCGTGCGGTTGTACCCCACACCTTGCAGGTAAGGCTTCTGCTCGTCTTCGCCGCGATAGGTCGACACCGACGCCCATATGAAACCGGCATTGACCGACACGATCACACCAAAGAAGGCGGCGAGCCAGAGCAGGATTGCGCGCCCTGTCAGCGTCATGAGCCGCCTCCTGAGACGAAGACCGAGGCAGTTTCGCGTCGTTCCGCACCGGTACTCAGCGCGAAAGCTATCGGCTGCGAGGGAGCCGTCAGACCGCCCCTTGCCACGGTGACAAGCACACGCAATGAACGCACCTTGTCGGCGGCCACCGTAAGCCGCACCGGCGGCGCGACCGGGCCTAGGCCGATCACGGTGACGGCCCGCGTCCGAACGCCCGAAAGCGAAAGCGAGAACACACGGGTCTCATCCGCACGGTTCATCAGCTTGAGCGTGTAGGCATTGCGCACCGCGCCGTCGGCCAATGTGACGAAATCGGGGTTGCGATCGCGCAGGACATCGAGCTCGATCGTGTGCCGTGTGCCCAGGCCGAGCCCCATTGCGCCGCTCACGACCAGCATCACCGCCGCATAGAGCACGGTTCGCGGCCGGGCGAACCTGAACCGGGCACGCTGTCCGGTCAGCCGCCGCTGAACATTCGCCCCGGTGTCGTAAGCGATCAGCCCTCTGGCGAGTCCCACCTTGTCCATGACGTCGTCGCACGCGTCGATGCACAGGCCGCAATTGATGCATTCGAGCTGCAAGCCGTCGCGAATATCAATGCCCATCGGACACGCTGCGATGCATTGCCGGCAATCGATGCAAGCGCCGCGACCTTCCCAGCTTTGCCCCTTCCGGTGCGGGCCGCGTGGCTCGCCGCGATCCAGGCGATAGGTAACGGCGAGCGCCTCTTCATCTGTCATCGCGCCTTGGATGCGCGGCCAGGGGCACATATAGGTGCAGACCTGTTCGCGCATCAGGCCGCCGAGCGAGTAGGTCGTCAAGGTCAGCAAGGCGATCGCCCCGTAGGCAGCCATCGACGCATTGCCCGAGATCAGATCTCGAGCAAGCGCCGGCGCATCCGCGAAATAGAAGATCCAGGCGCCCCCCGTCACGACGGCGATCAAGAGCCAAATGACGTGCTTGGCAACGCGCTTGGCGGCTTTGCGCGCGGTCCATGCTTCCGCCGCGAGGCGGATGCGCGCACCACGGTCGCCCTCGATGAAATTCTCGACATAGATGAAGAGATCGGTCCACACCGTCTGCGGACACGCGTAGCCGCACCACAGCCGCCCGAACAACGCGGTGACCAGGAACAGGCCAACTGCGGCCAGGATCAACAGGCCGGTGATGTAGTAGACTTCCTGGGGCCAGATCTCGATGAAGAAAAAGTAGAAGCGCTCATGCGCGAGATCGACCAGCACCGCCTGGTTCGGTGCGGACGGCCCGCGGTCCCAGCGAGTCCAGGGCACCAGATAATAGATGGCGAGCGTCACAGCCATCACCGCCCACTTGATCTTGCGGTATGTGCCGTGGACGAGCTTCGGATGGATCGGAACGCGCGACTTGTAGAACTTGCGGTTGGCCGCGCTGTTGCTGGCTTCGGCGTCGGAACGTTCGACGTCAGGCCCCGCCATCGACGGCCGTGCATCGCGCGAAATGACGGTATGCATCGTCACGCGCGCCTCTATTCCCCGCCGCCAAGGCTGTGGACATAGACGGCAAGCGACTTAATCGTTTCGGGCGTCAACCGTCCCTGCCAGGTGGGCATGACGCCGCCGTGGCCGTTCCAGATCTGATCGTGGATATCCTCGCGCGACGATCCGTAGAGCCAGTCGTTGTCGGTCAGGTTCGGCGCGCCGACCTTGCGGTCGCCGGCCCCCAGAGCGCCATGGCACTGCGCGCAATTGTCCGCGAACAGCTTCGTCGCGCGGCGAACGGCGGCGCCGTCCGCCGGCCGCTGCGACAGGTGGACAACGAACTCGGTCAGATCGTCGACCTGCTCGGGCTTGAGGATGCCGTCGCGTCCGAAGGCCGGCATCTCGGACTGGCGCGTGTCGGGGCTGGTCGAGCGCACGCCGACGGTGATCGTGTGCTGGATATCCTCGAGCTTGCCGCCCCAGAGCCACGCGTCATCGTTCAGGTTCGGATAGCCATGCGCGCCCTGGCCGCCCGAACCATGGCACGGCACGCAATTGTCGCCGAACGCCGTTCTGCCTTCCGCCATCGCGAACTGGAGAAGATCGGGATCGGATTGGATTTGCGCGAGGCTCGCCTTGGTAAGTGCACGCTCTTTCGCGGCCCGCGCCGTCTGGAGTGCCCGGACGTTCGCCATGACCTCGTCGCGCTGCGAATGATCGAGGAGACCATGGGTGTAGCCGCTCAATGTCGGCCACGCCGGCATGACGACCCAATAGCCGGCCGCCCACACGATCGTGGCGTAGAAGATGCCGAGCCACCAGCGCGGCATCGGCGTGTCGAGTTCCTTGATGCCGTCCCATTCATGCCCGGTGGTCTCGGTGCCGGAAACGCCGTCGATCTCGCGCCTCTCAGACATCCTCGACGTCCTTGAGCGGGATGTACGCCGCCCGCACGAAACCTTCGCGATTCGCGGGCCAGAGCGCGTAGACGAAAGCCACCGCAAACATGACGATGAAATAGACCGCACCCCAGCTTTGTGCGAAGGCCAGCACGTCCTCGTACGCCCAGCGTTCCATGTCGCTATCTCCGGTTTTCGCGCGCGTCGGGATGGTAGGTCTTGAAATCGACCAGTGTGCCTAGCATCTGCAGATAGGCGATCAGCGCGTCGGATTCGGTAATCTGCTTGGGATTGCCGTCGAAGTCGCGCGCCTGGACCTTCGGATAGCGCTTCTCCAATGCGTCGAGGCCATCGCCGTTCGGATCGGCTTGGGCCTCGAGATCGGAAGGGGCATTGACGATATCGTCGTCGGAATATGGCACGCCGACCGCGCGGTTTGCCTTCATCTCGTCCTTGATGTCGCGATAGTCCAGCGGCGTCTGCTCCAGAAATTTGTACGGCGGCATGACGGATTCCGGGACGACCGAGCGCGGGTCGGCTAGGTGCGCGCGCTGCCATTCGTCGGAATACTTGCCGCCCACGCGCGCCAGATCGGGTCCGGTGCGCTCCGAGCCCCATTGAAAGGGATGGTCGTACATGCTCTCAGCGGCAAGACTGTAGTGGCCGTAGCGTTCAACCTCGTCGCGCAGCGAGCGCACCATCTGGCTATGGCAGACATAGCAGCCCTCGCGCACATAAATGTCCCTGCCCTTGAGCTCAAGCGGGGTATAGGGCCGCATGCCCTGCACTTTCTCGACGGTGCCGTTGACCCAGAACAACGGCGCGATCTCGACGGCGCCACCGATGGCGACCACAACCAGGATGCCGACGAGCAGCAGGATGGAGTTGCGCTCCAGGATTTCGTGCTTCATCACACCACCTCCGCCGCCAGGGCCGAAGCCGGTATTTCGGACGAGAGCGCCAACGGCGCGCGCACGGTGCGCCACAGATTGTAGGCCATGACGAGCGCGCCCAGCAGATAGAGCGCGCCGCCAAGCGCGCGAATGATGTAGTAGGGGTGCATCGCCTGCACCGATTCGACGAACGAGTACTCCAGGAAACCGTAGTCGTTATAGGCACGCCACATCAGGCCCTGCATGATGCCTGCGACCCAAAGGGCGGTGATGTAGAGAACGATGCCCAGCGTCGAGATCCAGAAGTGCCATTCGACCAGAGCATTGGAATAAAGACCTTTCTTCTTCCACAGCCAGGGCACCAGGCAATAGAGAGCACCGAAGCTGACATAGCCCACCCAGCCGAGCGCGCCGGAATGAACGTGGCCGACTGTCCAGTTGGTGTAGTGCGACAGGGCGTTTACGGTCTTGATCGACATGACCGGCCCTTCGAACGTCGCCATTCCGTAGAATGCGACCGAGACCACGAGCATTCTCATGACAGGGTCGGTGCGCAGCTTGTCCCACGCGCCCGACAGGGTCATGAGCCCGTTGATCATCCCGCCCCAGCTCGGCATCCACAGAATGATCGAGAAGGTCATGCCGAGCGTCTGAGCCCACTCCGGTAGCGCGGTGTAGAGAAGATGGTGTGGGCCCGCCCAGATATAGATAAAGATCAGCGTCCAGAAATGGACGATCGAGAGGCGATAGGAATAGATTGGCCGTTCGGCGCGCTTTGGGATGAAATAATACATGATCCCAAGGAAGCCGGCGGTGAGGAAGAAACCGACAGCATTGTGGCCGTACCACCATTGGATCAGCGCATCCTGCACGCCGGAGAACAGAGAATAGCTCTTGCTGCTGAGCAGCGACACCGGCACCGCCAGATTGTTGACGACGTGCAGCAGCGCAATGGTGACGATGAAGGCGAGGAAGAACCAATTCGCGACGTAGATATGAGGTTCTTTTCGCTTCCAGATCGCGCCCAGAAATGTGACGAGATAACAGACCCATACCAACGTCAGCCAAAGATCGGCATACCATTCCGGTTCGGCATACTCGCGGCTTTGCGTGATCCCTAGGAGGTATCCCGTGCCAGCGAGCACGATGAAGGTGTTGTAGCCCCAGAACACGAACCAAGGCAGCGAACCGCCGAACAGCCGCGCCTTGCAAGTGCGCTGGACGACGTAGAACGAAGTCGCGATCAGCACGTTCCCGCCGAACGCAAAGATGACGGCGGAGGTGTGAAGCGGCCGCATCCGGCCGAAGTTCGTCCACGGCAGATCGGGGAAATAGAACAGGTTCGGGAAGGCAAGCTGGAGCGCGATGATGAGGCCCACGAGCATGCCGGCGATACCCCAGAACATCGAAGCGATCACGCCAGCCTTGACGACGTCGTTCGCATAGCCGCCGCGTTCGTCCTTGGGCGGGCCATCGGCATAGGTGGCCAGATACCACGCGCCGATCGCGAGCATGCAGCCGGCAAAGGTCCACCCCTGCACGACCATGCGCGGATCCAGCGAGCGAGCGGCCTCGACGATGCCGGCGAAGAAGCCCAGCGCAAGCAATGTCGGGATGAGCGCTAGGTCGAGCCGCAGCGGACTTTCAGACGTGGCGGACTGCATCGAGCCGTTCCGTTGACGAAGACGGCTGTCGCGACGCCGCGGGGCCGGGATTATCCTTTGCAAGGCGCGCTGCGGCGCAGAAAGCCGTCCAGCCGCGTGACGTTGCTGCGGTCATGATGAACCCGTTCCGATCCCATGGGGACTATGGCCAATCCCTTGGTCGGCAAAATTGATCCCGATCAATAGTTGCTGACCTACGCATGGCCTCAGCGATCGCGGACATCACATCTTGATCTGCGTCAAGGAAGGCGAGGGCTTTCGTCGATCTTGTCTGCACGGCCCCGACAAGTCTGCCTCGATGCCGTGCTGCACCCTCATCGCATTGCTCCTGAGCCAGCCCGCTTTGGCATTTGGCGCTATGAAGACGCGGCTGTTCGGAGCACGCACCCGTGGAACGAACCGAGTGTTTGGCCAGCGTCTGGGTGCCGCTGCGTGCCTAGTCGGAGCGGAGATCATCATCTTCGCGACGGGACTGCTGCTATGGGATTCCCCGTCGCGGACTGAGAACCTCGGAGCCGCGCTCGGCCATATCTGCCGATTCGGGCCGTGACAAGGCTCTTGAAGCGTGCGGGACCGCCGTCGAGATGCTCACAGGGGATGCGCATGACCCTGCAGCAGCATTGGCGAAGGCGGCGAAAATCTCGCACTGGCAGGCCTGGGTCGCGCCGATGGACATAGCAGCACGTGTCGCGGCGCTGAGGGCGCAAGGCCACCGCGTGCCGATGATTATCGAACAGCCCCGATACATGAAGTTGATGAGCCGTACCGCGGCGGAGCTCGAGGAGCTCGCTGCACCGATCGAATGCACGGCCGACGGCACGACGGCATCTATGTAGAACTGCGTATATGCGTTGCGCGTGAGCGACGATAAGTTCACGCGACATCGACTATCGGGCCGACGCTGTGGCCGAACAACGCAAAAAAAGCGTCCATATCGCCGATCGCGACGAGGCTGTGCGCGAGTCGCTGCGCGCTTTCCTCGAGACCTGCGGCTACAGCGTCCAGACTTATGCTTCCAGCGAAGATTATCTGCGCCGCGCCGACACGGAGAGTGCGGACTGCCTCCTTCTTGATCTGCGAGTGTCCGGCAGGGGAGGGATCGAACTCTTGGAGCAACTTCGGACGCGTGGCGTTTCGACGCCCGCAATCATCCTCTCCACAAATGGCTCGCGGATGAACGCTCGGATGCAGAGAGCGGGCGTGCTGAAGGTCCTGGTCAAGCCAGTCACGGGCGAGGACCTTTTGCATTGGATCGAGAAGGCCTGCGGCTGAGTCGCGCTTTTGGGTACGTACATCTCCCGATGCAGGTGGCGCCGGAATTTAACACACCGTAGAGCCATCGCGCCCAAGCTGTTGCCGCACGACCCACGTGTCAGGGGCCGGGCTGGGAGTGGTGGAATGAAAAGACTTCCGGTGTGCGTTTTCGCGTTCACCCTTCCGGCGCTTTGCGTTCTGCCGGGAGCGGTGAACGCGGCACCGCCCTTCCTCATCGACGATCCCGGACCCACTCTTGACTCCGAAGGCACATTCGGCCGGGGCTTCGACGGCACCGCGTTCGGGGTGGAGCCCAGCGGCTTGAGCCTGAGCTACGGTTCCTCCACCCACTATCTTGCGCTGCAGCGCATGATTTGACGGATATGATCATGGGTCGGCACAGCATCAAGGCGAAGTTTTTCCTCACCTTCGGCGTCATGCTCACGCTCATCCTCGCGCTGGGCGCCTCGTCGCTGCATGAGGCCAATGTGATGGCCCGGCTGACGCACTATTCCTATCGGAGCACACTGCCGAGCGTCGCGGCGGGAACGCGGCTGGGTGCGGAACTAAGCGCGATTCGCGTTGCCGAGGCCGAGCGAATCTTGACCGATGATTCAGCACTGATGGCCGAGGCCGACGCTTCCACCGCTCACGCCAGGCGAGCCATCGCCGCTGCCTTGGAAGACCTGCGTCGCAGTGCCGACAGCGAGCAAGAAAGAGCAATCGTTCGCTCGATTGCGCATCAAATGCCCGATTTCTTCCATGCCGTCGACAGGTTCGCGGCCCTCTTCCGGACGGGACGCAGGCAGGAAGCCCAGGTGCTGTTCATGGGCCGCCTCGACGTCGATTTCGACGAAATGAGCCGCCAGATCGAGCGCTACATCGCCGTCAACGAGGAACAGGCCAACGAGGCCAGCCGCGCCGCAGCCGCGACCGAGCGACGTTCGCAGCTCGTCATTTTCGTCGCAATCGCATTCTCGGTCCTGGCCGCGGCGGCAGTTTTCGCGGCGCTAGTGCACGGTATTATCCGGCCGCTGCTCTCGATGACGGAAGCGATGGGAAGGCTCGCGGAAGGACACCTCGAAACAGAAGTTCCGGCGGCCGGGCGCAAAGACGAGATCGGCCTGCTGGCGGCAGCGATGGCGAGCTTCAAACAGTCCGCGATTGCCCTGCGCGGCGCCAAGGAAGAGGCGGAGGCCGGGACCCGCGCCAAATCGGAATTCCTGGCCAATATGAGCCACGAGATCCGCACGCCCATGAACGGCATACTGGGGATGACCAAACTTCTGCTCGAAACCGAACTCGATGCCGAGCAGCGCGACTTTGCCCAGATCGTCGTGGAGTCGGGGGAGTCGCTGCTCACGATCGTCAACGACATCCTGGACATCTCAAAGCTCGAAGCGGGGAAATTCGAGATCGAAAGCATCGATTTCGATCTCGGTGCCACGGTTGAAAGCGCTGTTGCGCTTCTGTCGCCCAAAGCTCGGCAGAAGGATATCGATGTGGCGATGTTCGTGGAGCCGGAGGCACGCGGCGCCTATCGCGGCGATCCCACGCGCCTGCGTCAGATCCTTCTCAACATGCTCAACAACGCGATCAAGTTCACCGAGCGGGGTGGCGTCTCGGTTCAGGTGGTCGTCAAGCTTGGTCATATCGCGGTCGGAGCAAACGACGTGCCGCTGCGATTCGAAGTCACCGACACCGGGATCGGCATGACCGACAGCGTCCGCCAGAAGCTCTTCCTGAAGTTCAGCCAGGCCGACAGCTCGATGACGCGCCGGTTCGGCGGAACCGGCCTTGGCCTTGCCATCTGCAAACAGCTCGTCGAGCTGATGCACGGCGAGATTGGAGTGACGAGCCGCCCCGGCGCGGGCTCGACATTCTGGTTCGAAATCCCGTTCCGGAAGTCGTCACTCCAGGTCGCCGAGCGCGCGACGTTGCCCCCGAGCTTCAAGACGCTCCGGGTACTTGTCGTAGACGATGCCGACATGAACATCACGACCTTGAGCCAGCAGCTCAAGAGCTTCGGCGTGAACGTGTCGTCGGCGACCGACGGCTTCGCGGCAATGGCGGAGCTCGAGCGGGCGTGGCATCGCGGGCAGCCTTATGACCTCGTCTTCCTCGACCAGATGATGCCGGGATTGGCTGGGGAGGATCTGGCGCGGCGAATCCGCACGAACGATCATCTCCACGGCACCAAGCTCGTCATTGTTTCGTCGGGCGGACGCGAGCTCGTGAAGGCCGAAACGGAGCTGAAGCTGGACGCGGTCTTGGAGAAGCCGGTCCGTCATCAGGAACTGCTCGATATGCTGATAAGCATCTACAGCACCAACGACGAAATTCCGCATCGGCCCGCGTCTGCTCTCCGCGCGGGTCTGGAGCGGCCTGCTGCTGCGCCCCCGGGCGGCAGGCCGCTCCACATCCTCCTCGCCGAGGACAACAAGGTGAACCAGAAATTCGCCACTGCATTGCTCACGAAGGCAGGACACCGCGTCGAAATCGCCGAGAACGGCCATGAAGCCGTCGACGCGGTGCGACGCACGCGTTTCGACGTCGTGCTGATGGACATTCAGATGCCCGAGCTGGACGGCGTTCTGGCGACGCATCAAATTCGGGCATTGGAGCCGGAGAAGCGCACAGTCCCGATCATCGCCATGACGGCGCATGCGATGGCGGGGGCGAAGGAGGAATATCTCGCTGCCGGCATGAACGACTATATCTCCAAGCCCATCGAGCCAAAGCTTCTTCTTGCCAGGCTCGAGGGCATCGATGCCGCCGCCCCCGCCCGGATGGAGCGCGATCAGGGGTTGTGGCTCGACATGGGCAAGCTCGCGGATTTGCGCTCGGCGCTGCCGGCTCCCAAGCTCAAGGAGCTCATCCTGCTCTATCTCCTGGATGTCGAGCCGCACCTGGCAAAGATCGCCACATCGCACGCGCGAGGCGATTTCGAGACAGTGGCTCGCGAGGCGCATGCCATCGTAAGCATGGCCGGCAACCTCGGAGCGACGAAGGCGAGCGCGGCCGCGCGCAGGCTCGAGACGGCATGCCGGCGCGGCGACCGCGCCTTTATTCACCCGCTGATCAGCGAGTTGAGCGAAACCTGCCTGGCCTCGTCGGACGAGTTCCGTCGCTGGATGGACGCCGAGCTCCCCGACACGCTTGCAATGGCCAGCTGAGCCGATAGACAATGCAGCGCATACTCAAACCCGAGCTCAGGATCGCGGCTTCGCACGCCTTGACAGCGTGATCATGACATTGCCGGCCTTTATCTCACCGTCAATTCAGATCTCGAATTCTGCGTTCTTCAATGCGCAGATTATCGCTTGTATGCGCGTGGTGACGCCATACCTGGTTTTGGACCGCTGGATGTAGGTGCTGACGGTTTTCTCGCTCAGCCCGAGTTTGCGCGCAATGTCGCGATCGGTATTCCCGCATGCAGCCCAGGCGAGGCACTCGCGCTCCCGCCTTGGCAACCGATGAAATTCGCGGGAATCTGGAAAAACTCTTGCCAATGCGTATATTCGCGCCAGGGCGCACACCGATGTAGCGTATAAAATCGCGCGATCGTAATCTGCAACCACACGCGCCTCGCCGCACAGACTGACAATAGCCGTCCGGCGCCCGAAGGTCACCGGCGTGGTAAACCCGCCGTAGACATTGAATTCGGCACGCTCGTCCATCAGTCGCTTTTGGGCAGGAGAGTATCTGGTATCTCTGGCCGCTTCTGCCCAAGTGTAGGAGCGATCGACGATCCGTGCATGGAGCACGATCGGATCCCGGCGGTGGTAGGCGTTTTGCGTATAGCGCCGTCGCCATTCGTCGGGAGCCTCAGCGCAAAATGCCATATCGTAGAGCGAGTCGTGCTTGCCGGGCAGTTCGGTGATGACGCCGTAGCCGAACCCCCGTTGGCGACTGAGCATCAATAGCAGGCGCCAAGTCTCCGCGACGCTCTTCGCCGTTTCGAATTTGCTGATCAGATTCCCGAATTCAACAGATTTGATCATCCGTTGATTTGTCTCACCTGCCGTCCATTTGCGCGGTCAAATAGTAAGTCGGTTCCTAATAGTAAATAGCCGTCCGTGTAATCTTTGCGACAGCAATTTTGTCGGGGATGCCCCGACATTCCGAGACTTCATTTTGGAATACAAATCTTCGAGGGCCGCCTGCGCGTTTGAATATTGCAGAGGCAGTTTGGTTGACCGCGGCGGACGCCCGGACTTGCCAACCGCAGGGTCGGCAAAAGCGATGAGGTGTGACGAGGGAATTGCAACAATTGTTAATGAGTACATCCGGTGTCGGCGTCGGTTGAGATGAAGTCGAATGCGCTTTTCGAAGCTTTGATCGCGACCGCGGTCGATGGAATCGTCGTCATCGATGCCCGCGGTACAGTGCAAATTTACAATGCCGCCTGCGAGCGCCTGTTCGGCTATGCGCCGGACGAGGTGATCGGACACAACGTCAAGATGCTCATGCCGCGACCCTATCGCACGGAGCACGACGAATATCTCGCGAACTACCGGCGCAGCAAAGAGAAGCGCATCATCGGCATCGGCCGCGAGGTGCTCGGCCGGCGCAAGGATGCGACGACCTTCCCAATGTATCTGTCGGTCGGCGAGGGCCGGAGCAGCGAGCAGGCTTTTTTCGTCGGCATCATCCACGATTTGTCCGCCTTGCGTTCCGAGAAAAGCGAGCGCGCTGCGCTCGACCGCCAGCTCGCCAACATCGTCGAATCGTCCGAAGACATCATCCTGAGCAAGACGCTCGACGGCGTCGTGACCAGCTGGAACGCCGCTGCCGAACGTATCTTCGGATACACCGCCCAAGAAATTATCGGTCGATCCATAGCGATCATCATCCCGCCCGATCGCTTGGCCGAAGAGGAGGAGATCCTAAAGCGCATTCGGGCCGGCGAACAGATCAAGCACTACGAAACCGTCCGGCGCCGAAAGGACGGCGGCGAGGTCGCCGTCTCGCTGACGATCTCGCCGGTCCGCGACGCAGCCGGAAAAATCATCGGCGCGTCCAAGATCGCGCGCGACGTGACGGAGCGGCAAAGGGCGGAGGCCAAGGCGGCCAATCTGCGCGCGGAGCTGTTCCACGCTTCGAGGCTGAGCGCGATGGGGCGGATGACGGCCGCGATAGCGCATGAGGTCAACCAACCTCTGACCGCGGTTACCAACTATGTCAACGCGGCCAAGCGCTTACTGGCCGCGCTCGAAGGCGGCGCCGCGGTTTCAAACGCCAGGGAAATGATGGAGAAGGCCGTGGCACAGACGTTGCGCGCCGGCAGCATCATCAGAAATCTGCGCGACTTCGCCGAGAAGCGCGACAGCGTTAGAGAAGTGCACGACCTCAATGGCGTGGTCGAAGAGGCCGTAGCTCTTGGTCTGGCTGGAGCCGCGGAGGCCAACGCGACGATCCGCGCAAATCTCGGTCCCGACCTTCCTCCCGTCCTTATCGACAAGATTCAGATTCAGCAGGTCGTGCTCAACCTGATCCGCAACAGCGTCGAGGCCATGGCAGATTCGGCGAGGCGCGAGATCGCGGTCAGCACCGGCACGGACGGACCCGATTTCGTGGCTATCACCATCGCCGATACCGGACCCGGATTGCCGGAGGAGATCGCGGCACGGCTCTTCCAGCCTTTCACGACCACCAAGGACCAAGGCATGGGCATCGGTTTGAACATATGCCGCTCCATTGTCGAGGATCACGGCGGGCAGATCTGGCTTATGCCCGATGTCGAGCAGGGCGCCACGTTTCGAATCCAACTTCCGCTTGCCGGCTTGGCAGAGGAGGCACCATGAGCGCGGACATTGTCCATGTCGTAGACGATGACGAGAGCGTGCGCGACTCGTTGGGCGCGCTTCTGGTGTCGGCGGGTTACGCAGTGCGGCTATATGCGTCGGCAACAGCGTTTCTCGCCGATCCGCCGGCTCAGCAAGGATGCGTGGTGACGGATGTGCGCATGCCCGAAATGGACGGCCTCGAACTCCAGGAGGAGATTCTCCGCCGCGGACTGGGATATCAGGTCATCGTCATGACCGGTCACGCAGACGTGCCGCTCGCCGTGCGGGCGATGCGCTCCGGCGCGGCGGACTTCATCGAGAAGCCCTTCGACGACGAAGTCATGCTCGAAAGCATCCGGCGCGCGATCGAGATCGGCCGACAGACGCGCGACCGGCTGGCCGAAGCCCGTGCCGCGCAGAACCTGCTCGCGCTGCTGACGCCACGCGAGCATCATGTATTCGATCAGCTCGTTGCCGGACGTTCCAACAAGGTCGCCGCTTATGAGCTCGGCATCTCGCCGCGCACGATCGAGATCCATCGCGCACGTATCATGGACAAGATGAATGCGCGGAGTTTGTCAGACTTGGTTCGTGCCGCGCTCGCCGCCGCCGCGTCGACGGGCGGGCACGCCTCGTAGTACGTCGCCTGCGCGAGAGAGAGATGCAGCATCGGCGGCTTTTGCGCCGCCGGCCGCGCGTCGCCCGAAACCGACATCGGCGGATCGGGTTGCGGAATACGGATGTAGCGCAGGAGCTAGCCGACGAAAAGCGCCAGGAGCGATCCTTATTGGGCCATGAAGTAGGTAGAAGTCCCGACTGGCGCGTACGCGAATCAACCTAGGGAAAAGACCCAACTTTTGATTCGCTTCAACCTCATTAATTGTACTCCCCGTCAACCAGAAGTGGGGAGCTCGAGATGCCAGTTTCGCTCAGCGCGGTGCGCAATGACGGTCCGTTCCCGCCCTTTCTCGCGGCCCCCGGGCCGGACGGCACGCCGCTCACGCTCAACGATCATCTGCGTCTCATCCACGGCTCCAGCTCCCGTCTACATTTCCGGCGCAACGAAACCATATTCGGCGAGGGTGATCCGGCAGACCACGTCTACAGGGTCCTGACCGGCACGGTGCGGCTCTGCCGCTATCTGCAGGACGGCCGGCGCCATGTCGGCGACTTCGTCTTTGCCGGCGACCTGATGGGTTTTCTCGAATGTCCCCACCATCCGGTGACGGCCGAAGCAGTCGGCGACATCACGCTGGTGTCCTATCCGCGCAGCGCTGTCGAATGGTTGGCGAGGTTCGCCCCCGGGATCCGCGGGCGCATCGCCTCACATCTGTCGAGCACGCCACTCGAAGCGCAGCAGCACCTTTTCGTGCTCGGTTGCCAGCCCGCGCGCGAGCGCGTGGCTTCGTTCCTGGTCCGGCTCGCCAACCGCAATGACGCTGCCGAAGGCGACACCCTCGACATCGCGATGTCGCGTCAGGACATCGCGGACCACTTGGCCATGACGGTCGAAACCGTCTGCCGCATGCTTGCGCTCCTGAAAGCCGAGGGCGCCATCGTCGTCCCAAACGCGAGCCAAGTTATCCTCAAGGACCTGGCCGCGCTGCGCGTTCGGGCGGTCGAGAGCTGAGGCGCGCCGATGTCGTCGTCCTCTCTGGTTACCGCCATCCATCCTGCCGCCGACGGCGTCGAATTGCTGACCATTGTCGCGCTGATTGCCGTGACATTGGGTGCGTTCGTCAGCATCCTCGCCGTCAAGCTCTATCTTCGCCTCCGCGACACGCGCAGGCAGGCACAGACCGACGCCGAGAGCGCCCGCGGGCAAATCGCTTTCCGTGACGCGCTGCTTTCGAGCGACGGAGAGGCGGTGACTGTGCTGGGCAGCCTCCCCTCTCTCGCCACCGACAGCGCCGAGCGCGCCAATGCGCTCCTCAAGAGCGCCATGGAGGGCCCGGACTCGCGGCGCGTCACCGAAGCGCTTTCCATGCTGATCGCGCACGGCACGCCGTTCCGTTTCACCGCCCGAACAGATTCCCTGGAAGACGCCGTGGCGTTGCGCGGCTCGACCGTGTGGAACCGGGCGGTGGCGTTCGTGCGGCGGTGCGCGGCGCCCGCGCCGGTGTTGGATTATCTTGAGGTCCTCGACACCGTTCCGGTCCCGGTCTGGATACGCGGCGCGGACATGGCGCTGCGGTGGGGCAACAAGGCGTTCCTGAACGTCGCCGACGCTACGAGCCTTCAGAATGCGCTTGCCACCAACGCCTCGCTGCAGCGCTCGGAGCTGGATCTCGCCGCTGCCGCCGTCGAGGTCGGCCAGATCGAAGCGATCAGGTTCGCGCTGGTGGATGGCGAGCGTCGGGCTTTCACAATCAAGTTCGTCCGTCTTGCCGATGCGAGCGTCGTCGGCGTCGGCGTCGACATGACCGAGAAGTCCAAGGCCGAAGGCCGGCTCAGGCTGCATATCGACGCCACGATGGATATGCTCGAAGGCATACCCTTTGGCGTCGCCGTCTTCGCAATGGACAAGCGGCTCGAGAGCTGGAACGCGCGTTACGCGCGAATCTGGGGTTTTCAGGAGGGTTGGCTCGAGAGCCGGCCGTCGTGCGCCGATGTGCTCGATCGCCTGCGCGAAACGCGGCAGCTTCCCGAGCAGCAGGACTATGCCGCTTGGAAGACCGGGCAGCTGGCACTGTTCGAGCATGGTGCGCACCAGCGCGAGGAATTTTGGCATCTCGCGCAAGGCCGCAGCTTGAAAGTCACGACCCGGCCGCATCTTCTCGGCGGCGTGGTCGTGATGGTGGAGGACATCACCGAAACCCTGGCGCTCGAAACCTCGTTCAAGATGCTGCTGCAGGTGCAGCGCGCCACGTTGGATACGGTCGAGGACGCCATGGCGGTCTTCGCGCCCGACGGGCGTTTGGTCCTGTTCAACCGTTCTTTCGCGGCCATGTGGCGCTTCGCCGAAGCAGAGCTGGATGCTCGGCCGCATTTCACGCGGTTGGCGCAGCTTGCCGAAGCCCGACTCGGCCGGGACGCCATTTGGAGCATCGTCGGCACCGGCATCCAGTCCGCCGAGCCCGAGCGCTGCAACGAGTGGGGCAAAGCCACGCGCGCCGACGGCCGATCGATCTCGCTCTCCATGTCGCGCCTGCCCAACGGAGCGACCATTGCCACCTTCTGCGACCTGACGGATTTGGAGCGCTTCCAGCAGGCCGCGAAAGCGTCGCATGCGGCTGCTTGATTTCGCTTTTTCATCTTTTTCGCCGAGGCTATCGCCCCGGTCCGTTCTGATCGTCAACGGCCATCCGGACCCTCGGCCCGAGCGGTTTTGTGCTGCCGTCGCCGAGGCGTATCGCAACGGCGTCCGCAACACTGGCGGAAAGGCCGAGGTACTCAGCATTGGCGCGGTGAAAGGCGAAAGCGGCTGGACGGACGCCGCCGATCGGGTTCGCGACAGCACGGAGTTTATGGTCGTCTTTCCACTATGGCTCGACGGCCCGCCGCCGCTGTTGGCAAATCTTGTTGCCCAGGCCGCTCCGCAACGCTGCCATGATGCGGTCGTCACCATGGCGCTGCCGGCATTCGCGCATCGCTCGAGTGCCGTGCATCCCGAGCTTGTCCCGCTGGGCGAGATCCGGCGGGCCACCTTTATCGGAAGCGTCGAGGCGCTTTCGCTGAAGCAGAGGAAGGAATGGCTCGCGAAAATCGAGAAGCTCCCCTTGGCTCCGTAAATCATCCTTACTTCATCTGGATGGGCGACGTCGTGCCGCTCGGGTCTCGCGCCCAGAATGTTTCATCGTCGACCGCCAGGAGGCCGCGACCGTTCGGACGGATCTTCGAGCGCTATCTGGTGCTGGGCGCCCCGATTCAGCCGCTTTCCGAGTGGAATGCCAAAGGGATCGTGACTCGTCCGAGAGCGCTGCAGACCGGCCAAACCTTCGGTGGCGTGCCATTCACGCGCGGCCCTCTCGGCAATCTGCGCAAGAGCCGCATCTATATCGGTGAGATCAGCTTTTCAGCGCCGTCCAAGCCACGCTGGCCGAGAACCTTAGCTGCGCCGACACAAATCAGGTGCTCTACCAGCTGAGCTAAGCCGGCCCCGAGCGTTTCCATAGCGAAAAAGCCCTCTCCGCTTAAATCGGCACGGCGGGGCCCTGCTCCGCGTGCGCGGAACTGGCGGCTCGTGCTATAGAACCGTGATGCGGGCGGCCCGAAGGTCAACGAGATGACGATGCGTTCTTGGCTTGCCGATTCGTGCTCGGCTGCCGTCGGGCTGTGTCTGCTCGCGGTGACGCCGGTCCTGGCGCAGAGCGTCGTCACCTATCACAACTCCAACCAGCGCAGCGGCGCCTATGTCATCGCGGGGCTGACCCGGCAGGCGGCGGCAAACATCAAGCCCGACACCGGTTTCCGGGCAGCAATCGATGGCCATGTCTATGCCCAGCCGCTGTTCTGGAAGCCCAAAGGCGCGAACAGAGGCCTCGTCATCGTCGCGACAGAGTCGAACACTGTCTATGCGCTGGACGAAAAGAGCGGCGCGATCGTGTGGCAACGCGCGCTAGGCACGGCGATGCCCCTTTCGCAGCTGCCCTGCGGCAATATCGATCCCATGGGCATCACGGGGACGCCCGCGATCGATCCGGCGACGGGCACGCTTTATCTCGACGCCATGACCAAGACCCAGAGCGGCGCGCGTCACATGATCCACGCTTTGTCGCTCGTGGACGGTTCGAGTCCGGGCGGCTGGCCGATCGACGTGCAGCAGGCGCTTGGCGCACAGGGCGTGAGCTTCAATTCCTCGATCCAGGGCGAACGCGGCGGCGTGCTGGTGTTCCAGCACAATCTGTATGTCGTCTATGGCGGCCATTACGGCGATTGCGGTTCCTATCGCGGCACCGTGGTGCAGATCGCGCCGGCGACGGCGGCGCTGACGGCGAGCTGGCAGACGCGCGCCAACGGTGGCGGCATCTGGGCGCAAGGCGGGCTTGCCAGCGACGGTGGCGATCTCTTCATCACCACCGGCAACACCTTCGGCGCCAGCCAGTGGAGCGACGGCGAAGCGATCATCCGGCTGAGGGCGGGGCTCGCGCACTCCGCCGACAGCAAGGACTACTTCGCCCCCTCCAACTGGCAGGCGCTCGACAACAGCGATACGGATCTGGGCGGTACGGAGGCCATCCCGATCGACGTGCTGGTGCCTGGCAAGGCCCGCCGCGTGATCGCCTTCGGCAAGGACGGCAACGCCTATCTCGCCAGCCGCAGAAACCTGGGCGGCATCGGCGGACAGATCCAAACCTTGTCGGTTTCGAGCCACGCCATCCGCACCGCGCCCGCCGTGCTCGAAAATCCGTCTGCGACGCTTGTCGCCTTCACCAGCGCCGGCGGGGGCAAATGCGGTGGCGGCAACATCACCATGCTCTCCATCGCGCCCGGGGGAAAGAATCCGATGAGCGTCCTTTGGTGCGCGGCGTTGAGCGGCGCCGGCGCGCCCGTCATCACCACGACAGACGGCAGCTCCAATGCGCTGGTCTGGGTCGTGGGCGCGGAGGGCGACGGCGAACTCCATGCCTTCGACGCCTCCAACGGCAGCGTGGTCGTCTCGGGAAGCGGCACGGCGATGAACGGGCTGCACCACTTCCAGACCATCCTGGCGACACAGAGTCGGCTCTATGTCGGCGCCGACAACACGGTCTACGCCTTCAAGTTCTAAATCGTTCAAGAAGCTTTGCGCAGCGTCCGCAGCCTTGCGGCCGGCAGCGTGACGCTCACGCGCGTGCCGGCGCCCAAGCTGCTTTCGAGCGCGATCGTGCCGCCATGGGCTTGCGCAAGGCCTTGGGCGATGGGCAGGCCAAGTCCGGTGCCCTTGTCGCTGGTCGCGACATCGTGGCGGCCCTGACCGAAGGACTGGAAGACGCGGACATGATCCTCAGGCGCGATGCCCACGCCGTTGTCGGCGACGCCGAAGCGCACGCCGTCCTCGCTCTGGTCCGCGAAGGCGCGCACGGCTCCGCCGGCAGGCGTGTATTTGACGGCATTGGAGAGCAGGTTGAGCACGATCTGCTTGAGCGCGCGTTCGTCCGCCCAGACTGCGAGCGGGCGCCGCGCATCGACCGCAAGGTGCACCTCGGCATGGCTTGCCCGCGCGCGCATCAGATCGACGCAATCGTCCAGAAGGCGCGCGAGATCAATCTCGCTCTCGCGCAATTCGAGACTGCCCGCCTCGATCTTGGCGAGGTCGAGCACATCGTTGATCAGCATGAGCAGATGCTGGCCGGAGCCGTGGATCAGCGCCGCATATTCGCAGTGTTTCTCCGGGTTCGCGGCCCGCGCGGCGATCAGCTCGGAGAACCCCAGAATTGCGTTCAGCGGCGTGCGCAACTCGTGGCTCATATTGGCGAGGAATTGGGATTTGGCGCGGCTCGCCGCTTCCGCGCGTTCGCGCGCCACGTCGGATTCGGTCTTGGCATGGGCGAGCGCAAGGATCAGGTCGCTCTTGTCGTTGCGCAGCATGAGCATGTCGCGCGCCGTGCGGTTGATCTGCATCGCCATGTAGGCGAGATAGCCGACATAGAATGCCGCCAGCCCCGCAATGCCATTGAAGATCAATCCGCCCGTGCGAAGCGGCGTCGCGATCAGGGCGCTGCCATAGACGGCGAAGACGCACAGCGCCAGCGGCCGGCTCGAACCCACCAGCGCGCTGTTGCCGGCAATGGTGCAAGCGAGTAGCAGCACGATGACGAGATTGTTGAAATCGTTGTGCGGCACCCAGAGGAAGGCGGCCATCGACGCCCAGCTCGCCGCGAAGAGCAGAAAGGCAAGCGTCGTCCGCCGCAGCCACATCGCGGCTTCATCGACCGTGGGCTCGCGCCGGCGGAAACGTTCGCTGACAAACCCAAGCGGCAGCACACCCAGGCACAGGAGGAGGAACCAGGCGACGAGCCGGCCCGTGTCCACCCAGCGATGGAACATCACGCAGGTGATCGCCGCGAAGACGGGCATCAGGAAATGGTTGGGGCCGAGATTCTTGAGCGCCAGCGAAAGCTGGTCGAGCTCGAGCTTGGCGGCGCGTTCCTGCATCTGGGCGTTGATCATGCGCCGCCGGTCCTTTCCCCTCTGGCCGGCCAGTCTGGCCCGGGCAGGGTTAAGGCAAGTTTGCGCTGGTTCTTAAGCCCTCCTTAACCAGCATCGGCACCAGCGCCGCGAATGCAACCGCTTCGCCTACGTGGGGAATTCGAGCAGTGTCGCCTGCTTGACCGAGGGCAGCGCCCGGATTCGCGCCAGCACCTCATGCGGAACCGCGCTGTCGACCTGCACCAGCGCAATCGCATCGCCGCCGGGCGCGGCGCGGCCGAGATTGAAATTGGCGATGTTGATTTGCGCTTCGCCCAGCAGCGTGCCCAGCCGCCCGATCATGCCCGGCTTGTCCTCATTGATGACGTAGAGCAGATGCGGCGCGAACTCGGCCTCCATGTTGATGTCGCGGATCTGGATGATTCTGGGCCTTCCGTCCGAGAACACGGTGCCGGCGGCGCGGCGCGTCGAACCGTCGACCAGGGCCGCGCTGAGTTTGATATAGGCGTCATAGATTCCGGCTCGGCCGCGCGTCATTTCGCCGACCTGGATGCCGCGCTGCTGGGCTGCGGCGCGCGCGCTCACCATGTTGACCTCGCTGAGCACGGGCTTGAGCAGTCCAGCAAGGGCGGCTTGGGTCAGCGCGGCGGTGTTCATGGCCGACGCCGCGCCCTCGAAGACGATCTGGACATCGCGCAACGCGGTGTCGACCAGTTGGCCCAGGAACAGCCCCAGCCGCTCCGCCAACGCGATCCAGGGCCGCATGCGCGCAGCCTCTTCGGCGGCGATGGAGGGCATGTTGAGCGCGTTGGTCACGGCACCGGTCAAGAGGAAATCGGACATTTGCGCCGCGATCTGGAGCGCCACTTTTTCCTGCGCCTCGACGGTGGAGGCACCCAGATGCGGCGTTGCGACCACATTTTCGCTGCCGAAGAGGATATTGTCCTTCGCCGGCTCGACCTCGAAGACGTCTAGCGCCGCGCCCGCGATGTGGCCCGAATCCAGCGCGGCCTTGAGCGCAGTCTCGTCCACCAAGCCGCCGCGGGCGCAGTTGATCAGGCGCGCACCCTTCTTCATGCGCGCGATGGCATCCGACGATATGATGTTGCGCGTCTCCGCAGTGAGCGGGGTGTGCAAGGTCACGAAGTCGGCGCGCGCCAGCAGATCGTCGAGCGAGACCTTCTCCACGCCGAGAACTTCGGCGCGTTCGACAGAGAGATAGGGATCGAAGGCGATGACGCGCATCTTGAGGCCCTTGGCGCGGTCGGCGACGATGGCGCCAATATTGCCTGCGCCGATGAGACCCAGGATCTTTCCCGCGACTTCGACGCCCAGAAATCGGTTCTTCTCCCATTTGCCGCCTTGGGTGGATTCGTTCGCCGCCGGAATCTGACGCGCCAGCGCCATCATCAGCGCGATGGCATGTTCGGCGGTGGTGACCGAATTGCCGAACGGCGTGTTCATCACCACGACGCCGGCGGCAGTGGCGGCCGGCACATCGACATTGTCGACACCGATGCCGGCGCGTCCGATCACCTTGAGCCGGCTGGCCCTTGCGATCACGTCCGCGCTAATCTTGGTTGCGGAGCGCAGCGCAATGCCGTCGTAGTCGCCGACCGCGGCAAGCAACGCCTGCTTGGAGAGGCCGGTACGCAGCTCGGCCTCCACGCCGCGTTCGGCGAACACCGCCAGCGCCGCGGGCGAAAGCGCATCGGCGATCAGGACTTTCGGGCGCGGGCTCATGGCACGAGACCGAGCGTGCCTGGATCGAGCATGCGCGCGATCTCTTCGGGCAGGATCTCCTTGCCCACATCGGAGCCCAAATTGAGAAGCAGGGTGGCGCCGCGCGTCATCTCCATCAGTGCCCGCCCCGGCAGAGAAACGTAGCCGCGGCTCTGCGAGAGATATGCGTGAAGCCGCGTGCGCGACGTGAAGACCGGGACATAGGTGCGGCCGTCGCGTTTGGTGAAGGCCACCTTGAGCCGCTCGCCCGGCAGAAGCGGGGCGCCGGCGGGTGACAGGTCCCTGCCCTCGATCTCACCGATCACGATCACGTCGGAACCAAGCAGCTGCCGCTCGAATTCGCGGCGCGTCATGGGGCTTTTGTTGGCGCGCAGCAACGCCTCTTCCAGCGCGTTTTCGGGTTCGAAACTCATGGGCGTGTCAGCGTCCACGCCCAATCGAGCCAGGGCGCCAGCGCCTCGATATCGCTGCGTTCCACAGTCGCGCCGCACCAGATGCGCAGTCCGGGCGGCGCGTTGGCATGACCGGCGACATCGAAAGCCACGCCTTCGGCTTCCAGCAGCGCGGCGAACGCCTTCACCGCCGCGCGCCGCGCAGGCTCGTCCAGACGCGTGAAGGCCGGGTCGGTGATCTTGAGGCAGACGCTGGTCGGCGAGCGGAAGGATGCCTGTTCCGCGAGGAAGTCGATCCAGTTCGATTCCCGCACCCACGCCGAGAGCGCCGAGAAATTGGCCGCGACGCGCGCCTGGAGCGCCGCAAGGCCGCCGATCCGTTCGGCCCAGGACAGTGTGTCGAGATAATCCTCCAGCGCCAGCATCGAGGGCGTGTTCAAGGTCTCGCCGGCGAAAACACCCTCGTTGAGCTTGCCGTCCTTCACCAGCCGGAAGATTTTCGGCAACGGGCGAGGTGGGGCGTAGCTGAGCAGGCGCTGCACCGCGCGCGGCGAGAGAACCAGCATGCCATGCGCCGCCTCGCCGCCGAGCGCCTTCTGCCAGGAGAAGGTCACTGCATCGAGCTTGTCCCAGGCGAGATCCATCGCAAAGGCCGCGCTGGTGGCATCGCAGATCGAGATGCCTTGGCGGTCGGCGGCAATCCAGTCCGCATCAGGCACGCGCACGCCGCTGGTCGTGCCGTTCCAGGCGAAGAGGATGTCGTGCCCTGGATCAGCCTGGCTGAGGTCGGGAAGCTGCCCGTATTCGGCCTTGAAGACGCGCGCGCCCTCGATGCACAGCTGCTTGACGGCGTCCGTCACCCAATCGGCGCCGAAGCTGTCCCAGGCAAAGCAATCGACCGGCCTCGCCCCCAGCATGGTCCACATCGCCAGTTCCATCGCCCCCGTGTCGGAGGCGGGCACGATGGCGACACGGTACCCTTCGGGGACGCCCAGCAGCTTGGCGGTTCGGTCGATCGCCTCTTTGAGCTTGGCTTTGCCGGGACCCGAGCGATGTGAGCGGCCGAGCAGTGCCCCGTCCAAGGTTCGCGCCGTCCAGCCCGGACGTTTGGCGCAGGGTCCGGATGAAAAAAAAGGCCGTGCGGGTCGCACGGCCGGATGCGTTCCGATCATCGGACATCCCTTCCAGAATGTACGCGCCGCGTTGGGGCGGCGTGGCCCGCGACCTGTGTAGGTCGGAAGGAGGCTTGCGTCAAATCAAAGCGTGGAACGCAACCGGAGCGTCGTTCGTTTGAGGCACGGAAAGGAAATTATTCATGGCCGTGATCCGCACTCTGCGTGACGAGGAAATGCCGGAACTCGCGATCTCGCCGGAAAAGGTCCGCCTCATCATCGTCAAGGCGCGTCAGTTCGACGTCAAGGAGGCGGATTCCGATCCCGACGAGGGTTCCAACCCGGCCGATGACGGCATGGCGGATGTCCTGGAGGACAAACCCGACGAAGATCCGGTGCGCCAGGAACTGGTCTCCTTCATCGATGCGCTCGACGAGGAGGAGCAGGCCAGTCTTGTGGCCCTTGCCTGGCTCGGCCGCGGAACTTTCGATCTCGACGAATGGAGCGAGGCGCTCGACACGGCCCGCACCGAGCACGGCAGCCGCTCGGCGCAGTACCTGCTCGGCCTGCCGCTGCTCGGGGATTATCTGGCCGAGGGCCTCGACGCCTTCGGGGAATCCTTCGACGACGAAACCGACGACGAGCTGGACGAGGAGCCGCTCATCGAGCAGGACAATCGCTAGCCCGGCGCCAGACAGGCCAGCAGCGCATCCTGGTTGGGCTTCTCGGCGACACGAAGCCCGCCAAAACGCAGAGGCGCGAGCGCGGCCGCCGTGGCGTCGCTGATGCATACTGCCAAGGTCGTCGAGAGTTCGAGAGCGGCGGCGTTCCCCCTGAAGATTGTGGCACTGCGCGGCGAAAAGAACAGAGACGCATCGATCCCCTCCGCGAACGCTATGCGCAAGGCCGCTTCGGCCTGGACCGATACGATGTCGTAGAGCACCGCGCTTTGGACGGAAAAACCGTTGGCCGCCAGCGCTTCGGCGAGCGTGCCCGGCGCGTCGCTTCCTTTGACGTGAAGCAGCATCCCGCCTTCGGGGGAGGCCCATTGCTGAGCTGCGCGCGCGAGCGCCTTGGCATCGCCGTCCGCATTGCGGACATGCGTGAACCCTGTCTCGCGCGCCGCCTCCGCTGTCTGCGGACCAACCGCAAACAGCGGCATATCGCGTTTGGCGCTTCTCCTCGCCAAAGCACGCACGCCGTTGGCGCTGGTGGCAAGGATTGCCTGCACATTGGCGAGTGCAATCTCGGGTCCGTCACGCAAGCGGGCCTCGAGCAGAGGGACGATGACTGGAGCATGTCCCCGTCGCTCGAGCGCGGCGGCGATGCGCGCGGCGTCTTCCCTGGGCCGCGTCACCAGCACCCGCATCACAGATCGAGCCAGCGCGCGGCGCGGTCGCGAATCGAGAGGCCTGCGTCACGGCCCGCGCGTTCGGCGTCGCCGGTCGCGGCCTCGATTTCGACCGAGACGCAATCGCTGCCGTCCGGCGCCAGAACCTCGCCGCGGAAATGCAGGCGGCCGCCCTTGATGGTCGCAAGACCCGCCATCGGCGAGCGGCAAGAGCCGCCGAGTGCGGCCTGGAAGGCGCGCTCGCAGGCCAGCGCCGCGTCGGTATCGCCGTCGTTCAGACCGGCGACGGCCACGGTCGCGCGCGCATCGCCGCGGCGCACTTCGATGCCGATAGCGCCCTGCGCCAGCGCCGGAAGGACGTCGAGCAGCTCCGTCGCGCGGCTTTCGAGACCCAGCCGCTTCAATCCCGCATGCGCCAGGATCATCGCGTCCATCGTGCCCGCATCGAGCCTGGCAAGCCGGGTGTCGACATTGCCGCGCAGCAGCACGGTCTCGACGTCGGGACGCGCACGCTTGACCTGGGCGGCCCGGCGCACCGAACTGGTGCCGACACGCGCGCCATGCGCCAGCGTCCCAAGAGATGGCGCCGCATTGGATACGAACACATCGCGCGGATCTTCGCGCGGCAGTACCGCGGCAATGGCGAGGCCGCCCGGCAACAGCACTGGCATGTCTTTCATAGAATGCACCGCCAGATCGATGCCCTCGCCCAGTAGGGCGTCTTCCAGCTCCTTGACGAAGAGGCCCTTGCCGCCAGCATCGGCGAGCGGGCGATCCTGGATGCGATCGCCGCTGGTCTTGAGGACGACGATCTCGACCGGGCAGCCCAGCTGCTTGGCGACCATCTCGGCCTGCACGAGCGCGAGCCGCGAGCCGCGCGAGCCGAGGCGAAGCGGTTTTACGTCTGGCGGCATGGGCGGCTTCGGTCTAGGACGGCTGCGCCTTTTAGCACGCGACGGAAAGCCTTGCGCGAACTGACGGTCCTGGGCCTGGAGACGAGCTGCGACGAGACCGCCGCCGCGGTGGTGCGAGGGCTGCCGCCGGGGCGGGGAACGATCCTCTCCGATATCGTCTTCTCGCAGCTCGAGGCGCATCGGCCTTATGGCGGCGTGGTGCCGGAGATCGCCGCCCGCGCCCATGTCGAGCGGCTCGACGGCATCGTCGAAGAGGCCTTGGCCAAGGCAAAAGTGCACCTGGCCGACCTGGACGCGATCGCGGCAACGGCAGGCCCCGGACTGATCGGCGGGGTGATGGTGGGCCTGACAACCGCGAAGGCGCTCGCGCTCGCCTCAGCCAAGCCGCTCGTGGCGGTGAACCACCTCGAAGCCCATGCGCTGAGCGCAAGGCTGAGCGACGGCGTGGCGTTCCCGTTCCTGCTGCTGCTGATTTCCGGCGGCCATTGTCAGCTTCTCGCGGTCGAGAATGTTGGCCGCTATCGCCGCTATGGCACCACTATCGACGATGCGGTGGGCGAGGCCTTCGACAAGACAGCCAAGCTGCTTGGCCTTCCCTATCCCGGCGGGCCAGCGATCGAACTGGCTGCACGCAGCGGCAATCCCAAGCGCCATGCGCTGCCGCGGCCGATGGTGGGACGTGCGGGCGCCGATTTCTCGTTCTCCGGTCTCAAGACGGCGGTTCGCCAGATCGTGGCGCAGGAGCGTCCACGCGCAGAGGACATGGCCGCCTCTTTCCAGGCGGCGGTGGTGGACGTGCTCACCGACCGCAGCCGCGCCGCCATGACTTTTTTCCGGCGCGACTTTCCCGATTCGGAGCATCCCGCTTTTGCCGTCGCGGGGGGCGTAGCGGCGAACGCCGCGATCGGATCGGCGCTCTCAAGCCTCGCGGCGCGCGAGGGCTTCGCCACGAAAATTCCCCCGCCAGGCCTCTGCACGGACAATGCCGCGATGGTGGCCTGGGCGGGGGTTGAACGCGGCCAGCTCTCTCTCTTCGACGCGATGGACGTCGCGCCGAGAGCGCGCTGGCCGCTGGACGCCCTTGGGGGGGAGCGCTTGGGCGTCCAATCCGCTTAGACGAGCGATAGCGAGGTCGCGAGCAACAGCGCGCCCGCGCCGACGATGAGGATGGTCGTCAGGATGCTGACGATGCCGGTGTCGCCGGTTTCGCGCTGTGCGCTCTGAATGAATTCGCCCATGTTCTTCTCCATATCCGGCCGCCCGCGTTGGGGACGCGGAAAGCCCCAGAAATCCGCCGGCCTTGCTGCCGGACAGCTCTCAGATAGGAGGGGGAATTAAATGCTACAAGTGAATGATTTATGTAATATTCATTGTTCAATCGTGAAAGAGTTGCGTCAACTATCTGGAATTACTAAATAATTCCAGTTGGAAGAATATTTCGTCAGAGCTAGCATGGCCGGGATGCGCAAAATGCACGCCTCCGCGCGAGCCTCGAAAGGGGCAGTGACCGATGCTAGTACGTCGTGTGGAAGCCGCCCAGCAGCCACAACAGCAGCAGGACGACGATGACAAGGCCCAGCGCGCCGCCTAGGCCGGGTCCGCCATAGGTCCTATAGCCATAATAGCCTCCGCCGCCACCGAGCAGCACGACCACGAGAATGATGATGAGCAGCAATGTCATCGGCTTGTTTCCTTGCAATCAGTTCAGGAAACGCCCGAAAGCGGAATTTGGCCGCTGGGCGCTATGAAGATTGCAACCTGGAATATCAATTCGGTCCGGCTGCGGCGCAACCTCGTGACCCGTTTCCTGCGTGCCGAGCAGCCGGATGTGCTGGCGCTGCAGGAAACAAAAGTCGTCAACGACCTCTTCCCTGCCAAGCCGTTCGCGGCGCTCGGCTATGTGCACCAGGCGATCCACGGGCAGAAGGGCTATCACGGCGTTGCGCTGCTCTCGCGCCTGCCATTCCGTGAAAGCCGTTCACAGGAGTTTTGCTCCAACAGCGACTGCCGCCACATCCAGGTGAGGTTCGAAAACGGCATTGAGCTGCACGATTTCTACGTGCCGGCCGGCGGCGACATCCCCGATCCCAAGCGCAATCCGAAATTCGCCCACAAACTCGATTTCCTGCGCGAGATGTGCGGCTTCTTCGAGTCGCGCGGCAACCGCGGCGACGCTCTCGTGCTGCTGGGCGATCTCAATGTTGCCCCGCTCGAGCACGACGTCTGGAGCCACAGGCAGCTGCTGGACGTCGTCAGCCACACGCCGGTGGAGACCGCCTTGCTCGGCGATGTGAAAGCCTCGTTCGAGTGGATCGATGTGACGCGGCGCTTCGTGCCCGAAAACGAGAAGATATTCTCCTGGTGGAGCTATCGCGCGGTCGATTGGGCGGCATCCGACCGCGGCCGCAGGCTCGATCACATCTGGGTGTCGCCCGCGCTGGGCAGCGCGCTTCGATCCCAGGCCATCGTCAAGAAGATGCGCGGCTGGAAGCTCGCCTCCGACCATGTGCCGGTGGTGGCGGAATTGGCGTTGTGATCGCGCGCAGGCACAATGGCGCAGGCAGATTCGGCGGAGATTTGAGATGGGCTGGAAAGACGCGCTGATCGCAACCTATGTCGCGCGCGAGGCGGTGCGCATTGGCAAGTTCAAGCTCGCCGGAGGCGGCACCAGCGATCTCTATTTCGACGGGCGGCGTGTCTCGACGTACCCCAAGGGGTTGCGCGCGATCACAGACGGCATGGTCGCCACGATCCGCGAGGGCGATCTTCTGCCCGCAGGCTGCAATCTGGTGGCGCCGGTGATCAGCGGCATTCCCATCGCCAGCGCGATCTCGCTTGCGCTCGATGTGCCGTTCGTCATGGACCGCGGCAAGCCCAAGCAGCATGGCCTCGGCCAACGCTTCGAAGGGGTGTTCGGCACCGATCCGCGCTGTCTCATCGTCGACGATCTCATCACGGTCGGCTCGACCCTGGTGCAGACGGTCGAGGCGCTGCGCGAGATGGGCAAGGAGGTCGGTCACGCCATCGTCGTCGTCGATCGCAACGAAGGCGGCCGCGACCTGCTTGCCGGCCTGGGTGTCACCCTGCACGCGCTCCTCACGGCCGGCGAACTACGCGCGGCGGCGGCACGCGCAACTTCCTAACGCTTGCCGCGCTTCACGCCACGCCCTGGCGCAGCTCGCCCGCGCGGGCGCGGTAGAGGCTGGCGAAGTCGATCGGCTCGACCAAGAGCGGCGGCATGCCCCCGTCGCGAACCACGTCGGCGACGATGCGCCGCGCGAAGGGGAAGAGGATGTGCGGCGCTTCGATCAGGAGCGCCGGCTGGCGCATCTCGTCGGGCACGTTTTGGAGGTGGAACAGGCCGGCATAGACGAGCTCAAGGAGGAACATCGGCTTGTTGTCGCTCTGGGCCGAGACGCGCAGCTTAAGCTCGACCTCGAAGTGTTCGGCGTCCATCTGCCGTGCCTGGAGATCAACGTTGAGGTCGATCTGTGGACGGCCTGCGGCATTCGCCGACGGCATGCCCGGATTTTCGAAGGAGAGGTCCTTGATGTACTGGCCCACGACCTGCAGGCGGGGCTGCGCCGCACCATTGCCACCCTGACCGTTCTGGCCCTCACCCGTGCCGCTCATCGCCAATTCCTCGAAAAAAGCGGGCCGCGCTACCACGGATCGCGCGGCTGTGACAAGGGAAAGCGCGCCTTGGCCATGGATTGGACCGAATGCGTTACTATATCGGACGCGAGCGCTGGACCGGCCCCTCGCCGGGGTTTAGGCTCGCCTTTCAGAGAGTGACCTCATGGCAAGTTCGGAACTGCTCGACATCGTGCTGATCGCGGCTGCGGGATTCCTGCTGTTCCGCCTCTACACCGTGCTCGGCCGCCGCACGGGTCATGAGCGGCCGCCGGAGGATCGCTTCCGGCTGCAGCCCAATCCGGAAGCGCCGGCGGCGGCGCCTGCAACCGATGCCAAGACTCAGGTGCTGCCGGGCGCGCGCGCCATCGACGCAAAGCCCGCCGACCCGGTCGCGCGCGGCCTGCTCGAGATCAAGCTCGCCGACCGCGATTTCGATGCTGAGCATTTTCTCTCCGGCGCGCGTCAGGCCTATGAGATCATCATCGGCGGTTTCGAGAAGGCCGATCGCGCGGCGCTGCGCCCGCTGTTGAGCGACGAAGTGTTCCACGCTTTCGACTCCGCCATCACGGCGCGCGAATCCGCCAAGGACGGCCCCGTCTACAATTTCGTCGGTCTCAAAGACGCCAAGATCGTCGAGGCGGCGCTGAAGGGCCGCATCGCCGACATCACCGTCGCCTTCGGCGCACAGTTCGTGGCTGCAGTTGGAGGAGCGATGCGCGACGTCACCGATGTCTGGACGTTCTCGCGAGACACCCGCGCCCGCGACCCGAACTGGTGCTTGGTGGCCACTTCGGGCGACCTGCCCTGACATAGATGAAGCGCAGGGGGCCGGTCGCGGCGCTGTTCTTCATCGCGCTGGTTCTGTTGGCTGCGGCGCTGTGGCGGCTGATCCGGCCGGCGCCGCAAACGGGCGCGCTGCATCTGACGCGCGTGCACTTCTCCGATCTTCCCGGCTGGGCGACGGTCGAGCCGCGCGGCGCACTCGAGGCCTTCCAACGCTCCTGCGGCCTGTTGGCGGCGGCACCGCCTTCGACGCCGGTGGGCGGCTATGGCGGCACCGCCGCAGACTGGGCTTCGGTCTGCAACGCGGCGCGGACTGCGGACGGCAACGCCGCGCGCGATTTCTTCGAACAATCGTTCCAACCGCTTCTGGTGAGCGGCGGCGACAAACCCGACGGTCTCTTCACCGGCTATTACGAGCCCGAGCTGCACGGCAGCCTGGCGCGCCACGGCCGCTACCAGACGCCGGTCTATGGCGTTCCCGGCGATCTCATCAGCGTCGACCTCGGCGCGTTTCGAACGTCTTTGAAGGGCGAGCATATTTCCGGCCGCGTCGAGCGCCATCGTCTCGTTCCCTACCCCTCGAGGGCTGAGATCGACGACGGCGGCTTGCCGCAGGCGCCGGCGCTGTTCTATGCCGACGATCCCGTCGCGGTGTTCTTCCTGCACATCCAGGGTTCGGGCCGCGTCGTGTTCGACGACGGCACGCGCGAACGCGTCGCCTACGCAGCCGAGAACGGACGGCCTTACACGCCCATCGGCCGCACGTTGATCGCGCAGAACGCGCTGCCCAAGGACGGGATGTCGCTGCAGGTCATCCGTGCCTGGCTGATTGCACACCCGCAGAAGGCGCGCGCCATCATGGAAAGCGACGAGTCCTTCATCTTCTTCAAGCTAAGCCCGCTCGGCGATCCCGCGCTCGGTGCCGTCGGTGCGCAGGGCGTGGTGCTGACGCCGCAAGCCAGCATCGCGATCGATCCCAGGATCCATCCGCTCGGCGTGCCGTTCTTTCTCGCCACCACCGCGCCCGGGGGCAGCAGGCTCGAGCGCCTTTTCGTCGCGCAGGACGTCGGCGGCGCGATCCGGGGCGCGGTGCGCGCGGACATCTTTTTCGGCTTCGGCCGCAAAGCCGAAGAGTTGGCGGGCGGCATGAAGGCAACGGGGCGGATGTATGTGCTGCTGCCCAAGCCGGTGGCTGAGCGCCTGCCATGAAGCGCCGCCTGACGAGCGCGGAAGAGCGTGCGGAGTTCGAGGCGGCGCTCAAGGATCATCCGCCGCGCAAGGTGCCGAAACCCGCGCCGCCGCCGCGCAAGCCGCGCGCGGCCGGCGCCGGCGGCGGTCTCGACGGCAACACCCGGGACCGCTTGAAACGCGGACTGCTCGAGCCCGAGGCGCGACTGGATCTGCACGGCATGAGCGAAGAGGTCGCGCATCGGCGCCTCGCTGCCTTCCTGGCGCAGGCACAGCGCAACGGCGCCCGGCTCACTCTGATTGTCACCGGCAAGAGCGGCGTGCTGAAGAGCTTGGTGCCGCGCTGGCTCGGCGAACCGGTGTTTGCGAATTCGATCGCCGACCAGCGCAGCGCCCACGTCCGCCATGGCGGCGCCGGCGCGCTGTATGTGTATCTGCGCAAGAAGCACTGAGCGCTACAGCAACCCCTTGGCCGCCGCGAGCGTCTTCAGCGACACCTGCGGGCGGGCGCCGTAATGCGAGATGACTTCGGCGGCGGCAAGTGCACCCAGATGGCCGCAATGGCTGAGGCCGAAGCCACGCGTCAGGCCGTAGAGAAATCCGGCCGCGAACTGGTCGCCGGCGCCAGTGGTGTCGACGACGCGCTCGACCGGCGCCGCATCGACGACGTGGACCTCGCCCCCCCTGGCGATGACGCAACCCTTCTCAGAGCGCGTCAGCGCGACGATGGCGGAGGAAGATTTCAGCGCCTGCAGCACGTCGTCGAACTCGTCCGCCGCGAACAGCGCCTTGGCTTCCTCCTCATTGGCGAACAGGATGTCGAGCTCCGGCAGCAGCGCGAGGAATTCATTGCGGTAGCGTCCCATCAGGAACGGATCGGAAAGCGTGAAGGCGATCTTGGAGCCGCTGGCCTTGGCGATCGACATCGCGCGCAGCGACGCCTGCTTGGCGCTTGGCGCGTCCCAGAGATAGCCCTCGATGTAGACGACCGCGGACTCCGCAATGTCGCGCTCGCGCAGATCGGCCGGCGAGAACTCGCGCGCGGCGCCGAGCCAGGTGTTCATGCTGCGCTCGCCGTCGGGCGTGACTGCGATCAGCGAACATGCTGTGGAAGGTCCAAGATCGGCTGGCGGGGTGCGGTAGTCGACGCCGGTCTCGCGCAGGCTGCTCTCGAACGCCGCGCCCAGCCGGTCGCGCTTCACCCGGCCGACGAAATGCGCCGATGCACCGAGCGAGGCCAGCCCGACGGCGGTGTTCGCGGCCGAGCCGCCAGCCACTTCGCGCGGCGCCGCAAATGCCGCATGGAGCTGGGCCGCGCGATGCTCGTCGATCAGGGTCATCACGCCCTTGGCGATGTTGTGGGTGAGCAGGAACGCATCGTCCACCGCCCCCAGCACGTCGACGATGGCGCTGCCCAGCGCGGTGACATCGGTCGGTTTGGACATAATCTGGTCTCACGCCCCGCACATTCTGGCGGCCGGTGGTAAAGGAGGGACCCGATGTTCGCAAGCTTCGGCCGCGCGCTCGCGTCCCTGTTCGACCCCGCGCTGCTCGGCCTCGCGGCCCGCGCCGTGATCCTGACCGTGGTGCTGTTCTGCCTGCTCATCCTGGGCAGCGAGTATCTGCTCCAGTACCTGCCGACGCTGGGTGCGCCGTGGGTCAACCGGCTGCTTGCATTGCTGCTGCCGGTGATCGCGGTGCTGGGCTTCCTTCTGCTCGGTGCACCGGTGGCTGCGCTGTTCGCGTCCCTCTATCTCGACCGGGTCGCCAACGCCATCGAGGCGCGCAGCTACCCGGCCGACGGCCAGGCCCGTCATCCGTCGCTGTCGACCAGCATCGGCGCGGGCGTGCGCCTCGCGGGCCTGGTGATCCTCGCCGATGTGCTGTTGCTGCCGGTGGATGCCCTGGCGCCCGGGCCGGGTGAAGCGCTCACCATCATCGCCAACGGGCTTCTTCTGGGGCGCGAGTATTTCGAGCTTGCGGCGCTGCGCCATGTTTCGCGCCAAGCCGCCGATGCGCTGCGCCGGCGCAACAAAGGACGCATCTTCGCGTTCGGGCTGGTGATCTCGGCGATGAGCTTCGTGCCGCTCGCCGATTTCGTCGCACCCTTGTTCGGAGCCGCCCTGATGGTGCATCTCTTCAAGCGTCTCGAACGGGAGAAGGCGGCGTGAAACGATTTGTTGCGATCATGGCTCTGTGCCTCGCGCTGGCGGCCTGCGCCACCAAGCCGCCGCCGGCGCCGGACCGCGTCCCCCTGCCCCCGCCACCGCCGCCAGGGGAGCCCGCGAGCACGCAAGGCATGAGCGCAGAGGCGCTGCGCGCGGCGTTCGGGGCGCCGGCCTTCCTGCGCAAGGAGGGCGATGCGCAGATGTGGCGCTATGACGGCGGCGCCTGCCACGCGTTCTTCTTCCTCTATCCCGAGAACGGCCAACTCACCGTGCGCCACGTCGAGACCGTGCCGCGCCCGCCGGAATCCGCCATCGATCCGGCCTGCCTCGAGCTTTTGCGCAAGCGCCCCCCGGCACCGGCATCGTAGAAGATTTTCTATTTCGCAGGCGCGATTTCGTCCGCGGTGGTCTTGCTCTTGAACTTGCACAGATCGCGCACCACGCAGCGCGGGCAAAGCGGTTTGCGCGCCACGCAGGTATAGCGCCCGTGCAGGATGAGCCAATGATGCGCGTGCAGCAGGTATTTGTCCGGAACGCGCTTCACGAGTGCGTCTTCGATCTCGCGCGGCGTCTTTCCGCTCGCCAGCCCGGTGCGGTTCGCGACGCGGAAGATGTGCGTGTCGACTGCGATGGTCTTTTCGCCGAACGCGATATTGAGCACGACGTTGGCGGTCTTGCGTCCCACACCCGGCAACGCCTCGAGCGCCTCGCGCTCGCGCGGCACCTCGCCACCATGGCGTGCAAGCAGCAGTTTCGACAATGCGATGACGTTCTTCGCCTTGCCACGATAGAGACCGATGGTCTTGATGTAATCCGACAGTATCTTTTCGCCGAGCGCCGCCATTTTGGCGGGCGTGTCGGCAACCTCGAACAATCTCGCAGTCGCCTTGTTGACGCCCTTGTCGGTGGCCTGCGCCGACAACACGACAGCAACCAGCAGCGTGAACGCGTTGCTGTAAGCAAGCTCCGTCTTGGGATGCAGCATCGCTCTTGCCAGGCGCGCGAAGAATTCCTCGATTTCCCGCAGCGCCATTAGTTTCGCCATTGCGTCTCGCCCTGAAATGGCCCCATCCCGGCCGGGAACGCAGTCGGGGTCTTGCTCGTTAGCATCCGGGGCCCAGGAGGATAAGATGCGTTTTTACAATATTGCGGCAGCTGCCGCGCTTGTGGGCACACTCGCCCTCGCCGGCTGCGGCACCGATCCGGGTGATCGTGCGCTTTCTGGCGCGGGTATCGGCGCTGCCGGAGGCGCCGTGGTCGGCGCCATGACGGGCAATCCGGCGACAGGTGCCGCGATCGGCGCCGGCGTCGGTGCCGTGGTGGGTGCAGCCACCGATCCTTGCACATTGGACCTGGGAGATCCGTTCTGGAAAAAGAATGGTGGCGAACGAGGATACGAACGGCGTTGCGGGCACCCCCCTCCCTAGCAGCGCCTGATCGCGGCTCGGGCTCGCCACTCGGCGGACCCGGGCCGTGACCTTCGCCGCGGTTGAATGGAACGCAGCGCGGCATACACTTGGTCCATGAACGAAACGCTGCTCGACGCAGTCCTGAAGCCCGCGCCGCCCATGTCGGCACGTGCGCTGGGCTTCATTCTCGCAGTCGTCGCCGCGATCAATCTCGCTTTCGCTGCGTCGTTCATCGCCCGGGGGGCATGGCCGGTCATGCCGTTCTTGGGGCTGGATGTGGCCTTGCTCGCGCTTGCCTTTCGTGCCGCGCACCGCGCCGCCAAGCGCCAAGAGCATATCGTCCTCACCCCATCCGAACTCAGCATTCTGCGCCGCTCTGCACGCGGCGAGGAGCGCCGCGACTCGCTCAATCCCTATTGGGTGCGGGTGTCGATGGACGATCCGCCGGAACATGGCAGTCAGCTTCTGCTGTGGAGTCACGGCAGGAGCCTGCGCATCGGGGCCTTCCTGCCGCCGGTGGAACGCGCCACGTTCGCGGGGCAACTCCGCCGCGCCTTGTCCCTCGCCAAGAGCGCAAGATTCGGGTCGTAACTTGGTGCGTCCCTGGTCATAGTTGCTTGCATGAGCGAGATCGTCGCGATGCCCCCGCGCGAAGGCGGCCCCGATTGGAAGCGTGTAGCCCACGCCATCCGCTTTCTTTCAGAGCACTATCTGGAGCAGCCCAGCCTGGATGAGGCCGCGTCGGCGGTGGGCCTTTCGCCGTTCCATTTCCAGCGCCTGTTCACGCGTTATGCCGGCGTCAGCCCGAAATCCTTCGTCGGCCATCTGACGCTCGACCACGCCAAGCGCGACCTGGCGCAGGGACGAAGCGTGCTGGACGCGGCGCTTGACGCGGGGCTCTCGGGCCCGTCGCGGCTGCACGACCTCTGCCTCAAGATCGAAGCGATGACACCGGGCGACTATGCGCGCGGAGCCCAGGCGCTCACCATCGACTATGGCATGCACGACTGTCCGTTCGGCCGCGTGCTGGTGATGACGACGCACAAGGGCGTGTGCGGAATCGCCTTCGGCAACGATGGCGAGGAGGACACCATGCTGGCCGACATGCGCGCGCGCTGGCCGCTCGCACTCTATCGCGAGAATGCGCCGCGCGCCGGCGCCATTGCAAAACTGATCTTCGAAGACGCAAAAGGTGACATCAGCCTGCACCTGATGGGCACCAAATGGCAGATCAAGGTGTGGCAGGCGCTTCTCGCCATTCCGCCGGGCAAGGTCATGACTTATCGCGCGCTCGCCCGCGGCATCGGCAATGACGGCGCCAGCCGCGCCGTCGGCGCCGCCGTCGGACGCAATCCGGTCTCGTGGCTCATTCCCTGCCACCGCGTGCTGGGCAGCAAAGGCGCGATCACGGGCTACCACTGGGGCATCAAGCGCAAACGCGCCATGCTGGCGCTCGAAGCCGCCCGCTACAATCCGAGCACGTCTGCCATCGCGTAGAGGCCGGGCTTCTTGCCCTGCCCCCATTTCGCGGCCGCCAGCGCGCCGTGCGCGAAGATGCTGCGATCCTCGGCGCTGTGGGACAGCACGATGCGCTCCTTGGGGCCGAAGAACAGTGCCTGGTGCTCGCCGACCACCGTGCCGCCGCGCAGCGAGGCATAGCCGATCTCGGCGCGGCCCGATGCCTTTCCCAGAAGCAGCGCCGTTCCCGACGGCGCGTCGCGCTTGGCGCGGTGGTGCATCTCGACGATGCTGAGGTCGAAATCCGGCAGCGCGGCTGCCACGCGCTCGACCAGCGCTGCGAGCAAGGCGACGGCCAAGCTCATGTTGCCGGATTTGACGATCACGGCGTGGCGCGCAGCGGCCCGGATTTTGGATTCGTCCTCCGGCTTGAATCCGGTCGTGCCCAGGACATGGACGATGCGCGCCTGCGCCGTCAGCGTGGAAAGCGCCACCGATGCCGCGGGCGTGGTGAAATCGAGCAGCGCATCGGCCTGCGCAATGATCGGCAGCGGGTCGTCGCCGGCGCAGATGTGGCCCACTGGTTCGAAGTCAGCATCGGATTGCAGCGCCTCGCGCAGCGCACGCGCCATGCGTCCGCTCCGTCCGGCAATGGCGATGCGGATCGCGCTCATCGACTCACCTCGCCAGATGTTCGACCAGATATTGCACGATGGCCTGGCCGAACCATGGAATCACCGGGATCAGGACATAGGCGCCAACCCGCACCAAAGTCGACTGGTCGAAGGGCCATTCCGGCGACTGGGCGATGCGCGTCTCATAGGCGATCAGCCCGTGCAGGCGCGCGGCGGCATGATCGTCATGCATCAGCGCCTCGCGCATCTCTTCGATACGGCTGCGGATGTGTTCGAGCTCTTGCGCCTTGGCGGCGGCTATCAGGCGATGGATACGGCCCATGGCCCGCATGAAGGTGCCCAATCCCATGCCCACAGTCGCAAGCAGGAGCAGCGCCGTCAGCCAGGTGAGATCGCCGCCGACGAAGAACAGGCACGCGACGGCGCCGACCACGAACCAGATCAGCGAGGTGCGCGCGGCCGCCCTGCCGAGCACGGCAAGGCGATCGACCCGCAACAGATCGATCCTGAGCCGCTCCTTCAAAAGATGTTCCCACACGCGCTCGCCCGCACGAGTCTGCGTCACGCCGCGCGCGAACAGCAGCGACAGGAGCGTCGTCGCCGCCGCGAACCAGGCCATCGTCGCCGGCGGGATGACATGGCCCTCGCGGAACTCCGCCAGCCTGATGACGATGCTGAGCACGATGCCGCAGGCCAAGCCGATCAGGGTCGCGCGCAGCATCCGCGCTCGCGACGGCGGCTCGAACGCGTCGCCGACCCCGCCGCGCAGGATTTGCGCGAACATCGGCGCGTCACGGATGTCGGCGAGACGGACATAGCGCTGCATCGCGAGCGGCGCGGTACAAAGAAGCGAGACCACCAGCGCCGGCCAAGCCGCATCTGACAAGCCGAAGGTGCGGTGCACATCGACGATCGTCACATGCTCCGCGGCGGCACAGGCAAGGAAACTTCCAAAGAGAAGCACAAACACGAGCGCGCTGGTGCCCACCATCCCCAAGCCGGAGCGCTCGTAGAGCTGCTGCTCGAGAACGAGGCGGGGGCGCGTAGGCGTCCGAGCTTCGGCGGCATGAACCATGGCAGCCAGCTTCGCGCGAGCGGCCGTCCGGACACAATGGCCTTCAGGCCTTGGTGTCGACGCCGTTACCCTGCGCGGAGCCGGTTTCGCGCCGCGCCACCGTGACCATGGCGGGCCTCAGCAGCCGCTCACCGATGGTGTAGCCGGGCTGGACCACGTCGACGATGCTCCCCCCGGGCTTGCCGTTGCCCGGCACCTCGGCAATGGCCTGGTGCAGGTTGGGATCGAACTTGCCGTCGGCGGTGTCGATCTGTTTCACCCCATGCTGCTGCAGGGCCTGCAGCAATTGGCGCTCCGTGGCCTCGACGCCGTCGAGCACGGCCTTGACCTGGGGGTCGGCGGCTTCGCGCTGCTCCGGCGGACAAGCCGCCATCGCGCGGGCGAAGTTGTCGGCGATCTGCAGCATGTCGCGGGCAAAGCGCGCAATGGCGTATTGCGACGCGTCCTGCTTCTCGCGCTCGGCGCGGCGGCGCGTGTTCTCCGCATCGGCAAGCGCGCGCAGCATGCGATCGCGCATCTCGGCGAGCTCGGCCCTGAGCGCCTCCGTCTCTTCGGCGGGTGCTGGCGAGGCTTCGTTTTCGGCGGTCTGGCTTTCGTCGCTCATCGTCATCCAACCTTCAACGTTCTATCCGAGCAATCGGCCGACCACGCGAGCTGTGTGGTCGACCATGGGAATGATGCGGCCATAGTTCAGGCGCGTGGGGCCCAGCACCCCGATCACGCCGACCACCTTGCCCTGCGCATTGGCGTAAGGGGCCGCGACGATCGACGAGCCGGACAGGCTGAACAGGCGGTTCTCGGAACCGATGAAGATTCGGACCCCGTCGCCCTCGCGCGCCAGTTCGAGCAGGCGAATGAGATCGGCCTTGCGCTCGATATCGTCGAACAGGGTGCGGACGCGCTCGAGATCGGCCTGGGCTTCGACCGTGTCGAGCAGATGGGAGGTGCCGCGCACGATCAGCACCTTGTCGTCGGGGCCCGCGAGCGTGGCCAGTCCCTCCGCCACGATCTTCGCCGTCAGCAGATCGAGCTCCGCACGTTCGCCTTCGATCTCCGAAAGCATCAGGGCGCGGGCGTCCTCGAGCGTACGGCCGCGCAGCCGGCTGTTGAGATAGTTCGACGCCTCGCCCAGTGCCGATGCGGGAAGACCCATGGGTGTGTCGATCAACCGGTTCTCGACCTGGCCGTCCTCCGCCACGATCACCACCAGCGCCTTGCCGGGCGCGACCGCGACGAACTCGACATGCTTGAGCACTGTGTCCTGCTTCGCCGCCACCACCAGACCGGCACAGCGCGACAGGCCCGAGAGCAAGGTCGTCGCCTGGGTCAGCACGTCCTCGAGCCGTTTGCCGCTGCCATTGATGCGGGCCTCGATGGCGACGCGCTCGTCGGGCGCCAGCTCGCCGATTTCGAGCAGACCGTCGACAAAAAGGCGCAAGCCCTTCTCCGTCGGCACGCGTCCGGCGCTGGTGTGCGGTGCATAAAGCAGCCCCATCGTCTCCAGGTCCGCCATGACGTTGCGAATCGAGGCCGGCGAGAGGGTGATCGGCAAGCGCTGGGACAGGGTGCGCGAGCCTACCGGTTCGCCCGAGGTGAGAAACGCCTCTACCAAATGGCGAAAGACCTCGCGCGGCCTTTCGCCGAGAGCGGTACCGGAAAAGAGCTGCGTATTGCCGTCCAAAATCTTGATCCGATTGGCATTTTTTCAGCCGGGACAGCGGCGTTTGCACTCCCCTGTCCCGACCGCTAGGTAACGGCGTCGCCGCCAAACATCAAGGACCCGCATGCGCAGCCGCGCCGCCGATGCCCTTCGTCCCGTCCGGCTCGAGCCCGGTTTCGCCCGCCATGCCGAGGGTTCATGCCTGGTGCGGTTCGGGGACACCCATGTGCTGGTGACGGCGAGCCTGGAGGATGGCACCCCAGGCTTCCTGCGCGGCACCGGGAAGGGTTGGGTGACGGCGGAGTACGGCATGCTGCCGCGCGCCACCCACACCCGCGGCCGCCGCGAGGCCGCCGCCGGCAAGCAATCCGGCCGCACCCAGGAAATCCAGCGGCTGATCGGACGCAGCCTGCGCGCCGTCACAGACCTCGGCGTTCTGGGCGAGCGGCAGATCGTGCTCGATTGCGACGTCTTGCAGGCCGATGGCGGCACCCGCACCGCCTCGATCACCGGCGCCTGGGTGGCGCTGCAGCACTGCACCGCCTTCATGCGCAAGACCGGCATGATCGCGCGCGACCCGCTCAAGGACCATGTCGCGGCGGTCTCCTGCGGCATCGTCAAGGGCGAGGTGCTGCTCGACCTCGACTATGAAGAGGATTCCGGCGCCGATACCGACGCCAATTTCGTCCTCACCGGCAAGGGCGGCATGGTCGAGCTGCAGGGCACCGCCGAACATGATCCGTTCACGGACGAACAATTCGCGGCGATGCTGCGTTTCGCGCGCAAGGGGATCGCGGAGCTGGTGGCGCTGCAGAAAGAAGCAGCGGCGGCATGAGCTTGCGTCCGGGCGACACTCTGGTCGTCGCCAGCCATAATCCCGGCAAGGTGCGCGAGATCGAAGACCTGCTGCGCCCGCTCGGATTCAAGATCGTAGGCGCGGCGGCGCTTGGCATCGCCGAACCGGAAGAGACAGGATCGACCTTCGAGGAAAACGCCCTCCTGAAAGCGCGCGCGGTCTGCGCCGCAACGGGGTTGGCAGCGCTGGCCGACGATTCCGGCCTCAGCGTGGATGCTCTGGACGGCGCGCCCGGCATCTACTCCGCGCGCTGGGCGGGACCGCAGCGCGACTTCGCGGCGGCCATGGCGCGGGTCGAGCGCGAACTGGCGGGTCGCGAACCGAAGGCAAAATTCGTCTGCGTGCTGGCGCTGGCCGGTGAAGATACCCACTGCTTTCGCGGCGAGGTCGCCGGGACCTTGATATTCCCGCCGCGCGGAACACTAGGCTTCGGCTACGACCCGATCTTCGTCGCGGACGGCATGAAAGAGACGTTCGGCGAGGTCGACCCGGCGCTCAAACACCGCGTCAGCCATCGGGCGAAGGCTTTCGAGAAGTTCCGCGCATGGCTCAAAGCCCAGACCTGAGCGTGCCGTTCGGCATTTACGTGCATTGGCCGTTCTGCGCCGCCAAATGTCCCTATTGCGATTTCAATTCGCATGTGCGCGCACAGATCCCCGAGGACGATTGGATCGGGTCCATCCTCGCGGAACTCGACCATATCGCGCGCGCGCAAGGTGCGGCGAGACCCGTGGTGCAGACCGTCTTTTTCGGCGGCGGCACGCCGTCCTTGATGAGCGGCCGCGTTGTCGGCCGGGTGCTCGAGCGCATCGGCAGGCATTGGCCGGTGGCGAACGACATCGAGGTGACGCTGGAAGCCAATCCGGCGAGCGCGGACGCCGCGCGGTTCGCGGATTATCGCGCGGCCGGCGTGAACCGGCTCTCGCTTGGCATGCAGGCGCTGAACGACGCGGACCTAGCCGCGCTGGGACGCCTGCACAATGTTGCGGAAGCAAAGGCCGCGCTGGCCTTGGCGCAGAGGATTTTCCCGCGCGTTTCGCTCGATCTCATCTATGCGCGGCCGGGACAGACGCCCGAGGCCTGGCGGCGCGAGCTCACGCAAGCGCTTGGCTTCGGCACCGAGCATCTTTCGCTCTATCAGCTCACCATCGAGCCCGCGACGCCGTTCGCGGCCTTGCACCGCAGCGGCGCCTTGCGGGTGCCCGACGACGAGCTCGCCGCCGCGCTCTACCAAACGACGCAGGAATTGACCGAAGCCGCGGGCCTGTCGGCTTACGAGATTTCCAACCACGCAAGACCGGGCGCGGAAGCGCGGCACAATCTCCTCTATTGGCGCTATGGCGCTTATGCCGGCGTCGGGCCCGGCGCGCACGGACGCCTCGATAACGAGGGCGCGCGTCTCGCCACCACGACCGAGAAGCTGCCCGAGCGCTGGCACGATCTCGTCCGCCGTCAGGGTCACGGCTTCATGGAATGGCGCAACCTGGAACCCGCAGAAGCGGCGCAAGAACACTTGTTGATGAACCTGCGGCTAGCGGAAGGAATGGACCTCGATCGATTGCGCGCGCGCTGGGACTGGACGCCGGATGCGCAAACCGTCGCCGCGCTGGTGGAGCAGGGACTGCTCGAACAAAACGCCGCGAACGTGACGGCTACGCGGCGCGGACGGCTCGTGCTCAATGCGGTGATCGCGGCGCTGGCGGGCTGATCACGCCGCCTTGCGCTTTGCCTCGATCGCGTCCCAGATCAGCGCGGCGATGTCGGCGCCGCCGAAGCGCTTCACTTCCTGGATGCCGGTGGGCGAGGTGACGTTGATCTCGGTCAGGTAATCGCCGATCACGTCGATGCCGGTGAAGATCAGTCCGCGTTCCTTCAGGGCCGGTCCCAATGCGGCGCAGATCGCTTCCTCGCGCGCCGTCAGCGTCGTGGCCTCCGGCCGGCCGCCGACATGCATGTTGGAGCGCGCCTCACCGGTCGCCGGTACGCGGTTGATGGCGCCGGCGAACGCGCCGTCGACCAGGATGATGCGCTTGTCGCCCTGACGCACTTCGGGGACGTAGCGCTGCACGATCACCGGTTCGCGATAGAAGGCCGTGAACATCTCCAGCAGCGCGCCGAGGTTCTCGTCGTCCGGCTTGACGCGAAAGACGCCCGCGCCGCCATTGCCGTAGAGCGGCTTCAGGATGATGTCCTTGTGCGCCGCGCGAAAGGACGCGATCTCGCCGCCATCGGAGGTGATCAGCGTGGGCGGCATGAGGTCCTTGAACTCGGTGACGAACAGTTTCTCCGGCGCGTTGCGCACCTGCGCGGGATCGTTCACCACCAGCGTCTTGGGATGCAGCCGCTCCAGGATGTGCGTCGCGGTGATGTAAGCCATGTCGAAGGGCGGGTCCTGGCGCATCAAGATCACGTCCATGCGCGACAGATCCTGGACCGTAGCGTCGCCCAGCTCGAAATGATCGCCCTTCTTCGCCCGTACCTTGAGCGGGCACACCCGCGCCGTCACCGCGCCATTGTTGAAGGTGAGCGCGCGCGGTCCATAGTACAGCAGGGTGTGGCCGCGCGCCTGCGCCTCCAACGCCAGCGCAAACGTCGAATCCCCGGCGATATCGATCCTGTCGATCGGGTCCATCTGGATGGCGACGGCAAGCGGCATCTTATGTTCCGGTCCGGCTTCGCCCGAGATTGTCACGCCGTGACGCGCGCGGCCATGGCCTAGTTGATCCGCCGCTTCAGTCCGGAGAGCGCCAGCGCCGCCTCGTTATGCACGCTTTGGCCCGGTGCCGCGAGCGTCAGGCAGGATTCATAGGCCTTGCGTGCATCCCGTAGCACGCCCTGCGCCTCGTTGAGGCGCGCCAGATCGAGCCACAGCTCGGGCCTGCGCGGCCCGATCAGCACCATGCGCTTGGCGATCTCGAGACCGCGCACCTGGTCGTGGCGCTGCAGCGCGCGCAGCTTCAAATTGTTCTGAAGCCTGAGCAGAACGTCGGCATCGCTCACCGGTTGCGCCAGATGGGGGTCGCCCGGGGCGCCCATACGCGGCGGGCTTGCGGCGCACTCGGAATCGAGCATGGCGCCGCCGTTGAACACATCGATCGTCCTTTCCGCGCTGCCGCGCGCCAGCAACACCAAGAAATGCCCCGGCGCATCCAATCCCGACGCCGGAAGCTGAGCCGCCCGAGCCGCATGCATGTAAAGAATGCCGAGCGCCACCGGCATGCCGCGGCGGCGCTCGATGACCGAGATCAGATCGGCGTTGCGCTCGTCATTGTAAGTGACGCGGTCGCCGTCGTAACCGAAATGGCCGCAGAAGATGTTGGCGAGGGCGCGTGCCGCCTCGTCGATGCTGCGCATCAGAGCCTGCTCCGTGCGTACGGCGCCGGCGAGCTCGTCGAGATGCGCGCGGAAGGGCTCCAGCGGCAAGCCCGGATGATCCAGAGACGCCAGCAACAGCGCCGCTTCGGCGATGTCGAAAGGGGCTTCTCCCGAACGGCCGAGCGCCTCGAGATAGTCGCGCGCGTTTTCGCTTTCTCTCATGGCGCGGGGCGTGTCTGCTGCATCCGGTAAGCGAATAAAGCGCTCGTTCCGTGCGAAATCAATTGCATGTGCTAATCGCCCGCCCGCCACGCGTCGCGCAGGTGCCGCGGCCAGCGGCGCGGCGCCACGCTGACGACATCGAAACGCAATCCTTTGGCTGCCAATCCGGGCCGTGCCGCGAGATAAAGCTCCGCCGCGCGGGCGATGCGTCCGCGCTGGCGCGCTCCGAGGGCTTCGGCGATCTGGCCCTCTTGCGTGCGCGCCTTGACCTCGATGAAGCACAAAACGCCGGACGGTGAGCGGGCAATGAGGTCGATCTCGCCGAGCGGCGTTCGCACGCGTTTGGCGAGGATGCGGTAGAACTTGAGCCGCAGCAGCAACGCCGCCAGCGTTTCACTGCGCCGGCCGTGGCGCTCTGCCGCACGCCGGTCAGCCATCGATCTTGAGCGCCAGCGCGCGCTCATAGACGCGCCGCCGCGGCTCTTCCAGAAGCGCCGAGACCAAGTCGACCGCGCTGCGCAGCGGCAGCAGCGCGAGGGCTTTCTCCAGCGCGGCGTCGAGCCGGACGGTGTCGCTCGCCTTGGGATGCGGCGGCGAAACCACCAGTGTCATCTCGCCTCGCGGTGCGCCTTCCCGGGCATAGTGCGATGCAAGCTCGTCAAGCGTTCCGCGGCGGACTTCCTCATGCAGCTTGGTGAGTTCGCGCGCCACCGCCGCGCTGCGCACGCCGAAGATCTCGGCCATGTCGGCGAGGCTCTCCGCCAGCCGCTGTGCCGATTCGAACAGGATGAGCGTCGCACCAACCGTTGAGAGCTCGTTCAGCGCCCTGCGCCGTTCGCCTTGACGGCTGGGAAGAAAGCCCGCGAACAGGAAGCGGTCGCTGGGCAGTCCCGACACCGTCAGGGCGGCGAGCGCCGCCGACGGTCCGGGCACGGCGTGGACCGGCAAATCCTCCTCGATCGCGGCGCGCACCAGCTTGAAGCCCGGATCGGAGACCAGCGGCGTGCCGGCGTCGCTGACCAGCGCGATGCGCGCACCCTGGCGAAGCCAGGCAAGTAGCTTCGGGCGCTCGCGCGCCGCGTTGTGGTCGTTATAGGCGCTGAGCGGCCTCTTCAGCCCATGCATGGCGAGGAGGTTGGCGCTCACCCTTGTATCCTCGGCCACCACCAGATCGACAGCCGCCAGCACGTCCAGCGCCCGCAAGGTGAGATCGCGTGCATGGCCGATCGGCGTCGCCGTGACATAGAGCCCGGCCGCCAAATCCGATTTACCGGCGCCGTCCGAGCGCCTAGGTTTCGCGTTCAAGGGAGAAATCCATGCAGGCTCGTGCCTCTCGCCTTTGTGCCATTGTGGGCGCGCTTTCCATAGCGCTGCTTTCCGCCTGTCAGACCTCTGCGCCGCCGCCACCGCGGGTGTTGCCGCCCCCGCCGCCCCCGCCGCCGGTCAGGCTGGCGCCACACCAGCTCTCCCAGGACGAGCCGCAATTCCTGCGGCTGCCCAATATGGATCCCAAGATCGTGCCGTTGCGCGTGGGGGTGATCCTGCCCTTCTCCAATGCCTCTACCGGCACGCGGGCCCTGGCTTCGGCCATGCTCAAGGCCGCGCAGATGGCGCTGTTCGACAGCGGCCGGCGCGACCTGATTCTCATGACGGCCGACGATTCCGCCAAGCCCCAGGAAGCCGCAGCGGCGGCGGAAAAGCTTCTTGCCGAAGGCGCCGAGGTCATCATCGGTCCGCTCTTTGCCCAGTCGGTGAGCGCCGTGGCGCCGCTTTCGCGCGACCGCGGCGTGCCCGTGATCGCCTTCTCGACCGACCGCTCGGTCGCCGGCAACGGCGTCTACCTTTTGAGTTTCCAGCCACAGGACGAGGTGCATCGCGCCATCGGCTATGCCCTGGCGCAGGGCCATCGCAACTTTGCCGCGCTGGTGCCCTCGACGTCTTACGGCCAGGTGGCGGAAGAGGCCTTCCGCAGCGAAGTGGCGGCGGGTGGGGGGACGGTCGCCGATGTCGAACGCTTCGCGCCGGGCTCGGGTGCGGTGATGAACCAGACCGCTGCCATCGCCAAGGTGCATCCCGATGCGGTATTCATCGCGCAAGGCGGCACGATGCTGCGCGCCATCGCGCCGACGCTGGCCTATAACGGCGTCGATCCCACGCAGGTGAAGCTCATCGGCACCGGGGTTTGGGACGACCCCGCCATCGCCAAGGAAGCCGCGCTCAAGGACGGCTGGTTCGCCGCGCCGGCACCCGATGCCGACAGCGGCTTCGCGACCAAATACCGTGCCATCTTCGGCACGGCGCCGCCGCAACTTGCCGCGCTCGCCTATGACGCCGTGTCGCTCATTGCGCTTTTGGGATCGGGACCGCCGTACCGCCGATTCGGCGAAGCGGCGCTCACCGACCCCAATGGCTTTGCCGGCGTGAACGGGATTTTCCGCTTCAACGGCGACGGCGCCATCGAGCGCGGTCTGGCAGTGCTCGCGGTCGAGCCCGGCGGCTTCGAAGTGGTCAGCCCCGCGCCCAAGACGTTCCAGCACGGCTCGTAGTCAGCCGGCGCCGAAGCGGCTTTTGTAGCGCGGATCGATGTCGTTGACCGGCAGGTAGATGAACACGTCCGTGGTTGCAAACTGCGGATCGAGCACCGCGCCCTCGCCGATCAGGCAGCCTGCGCGCAGATAGCCTTTGATCATGGGCGGAAGGGCACGCAGCGCTTCCTTGAGGTCGATCTTGTCTTTTTCGATACGGTTCATTTCGATATAGAGCTCGGGCCGCGCCCTCACCCGAAGATGCGCCGGCATCGGGTGGAAGTGATGGAGATAGGACAGCGGCAAGGCCAGCGCCTGGGGATCGGTGCCGGCGAAAGAGGCACAGCCGAACATCAATTCGCTGGAGAAGCGCGCGCCATATGCCATCAGCCCGCGCCACAGGAGCTGCATGGTCGAGGTGCGGCTGCGCCACTCCTTGAGGATGCAAGAGCGGCCGAGCTCCAGGAACTTGCCGCTCGAGCGCCATGCCGCCATCATCGGCGCGAGGTCGTATTCGCCGGCGGTGTAAAAGCCGCCGGCCTTGGCGGCATATTCCTCGCGGATCATGCGATAGGTGCCGACCACCGAGGGTTGGCCGTCCTCGTCCAACGCCGAACGGTCGACCACCAGGAGATGGTCGCAGAATTCGTCGAAGCGGTCGAAGTCGCGCCGCGCCTCGCGCATGGCCGGGGTGGGAATCGCCGCCATTTCCTCGTAGAAGACGCGGTAGCGCAGGCGCTGCGCCGCTTCGACTTCGGCATCGGTTTCCGCAAGGCGCACTTCGAGCGGGCCGGTGACGGCAAGAACCGGCCATCGCTCCGCGCGGCCGTCCAATGGTCCCGGTTCGTGTATGTTGACCAAGCGTCTGCCTCTGGAAGGCGGTGCGCGGCGCCTCCGGAAGCGATTTTATCCGAGGCGCGGGCTCAAGACAAACCTTTGGCCAAGTGAAATAAAACGCCTGTCGCGGTTGTTTCCGTCGCAAAAAAAGCGCGGGCAAATCAGGCGGCCTTCGGCCTGTCCCGGCGCAGCACCAGGATCAGCAGCACCAGGGCCGGCAGGCCGGTCAGGGCCGTGGTGACGAAGAAGGGCACGAAGCCCACCACCTTGTCCGGCAATGCGCCAAGGCCGGGAAGCCAAGAATCGAAGCTGTGCCGCTGGTGGGCGAACCAGGCGACGAGATATCCCGAGGTTCCGCCCAAGAGCTTGCCGGGCAAGGCATAGAACGAACTGAACAGCGCATATTGCGTCGCGGTGAAGGACTTGTTGGTCAAGCTCGACATATAGGCGAGGAGCGCGGTGCCGGCAAAGCCGCCCGCGAGGTTCTCGATGCCGATCGCCAGGCCGAAGATCGCAATGTTGTGGCCGCTCGCCGCCAGAAGCGCGTACATGAGATTGCCCGCGATCACCGCGATCAACCCAAGAAACAGCGAGCGCGCGATCCCGAAGCGGAAGACGAAGAAGCCGCCGATCAGCGAGCCGGCGATCGTCACCCACACTCCGATCAATCCGGCCATGGTGCCGATCTCGAGTAGCGAAAAGCTCTGTCGGTACATCGGCCGCGCCACCGTTCCCATGACGAAGTCGGGCAGACGGTACAAACCGATCATCGCCAGGATCAGAAGCCCGACCCAGCCGTGGCTGCGGAAGAAATCCACGAACGGCGCGATCACCGCGCCGTAGAACCAGCCGATGGCGGCGCCGATCGCTCCGAAAAAGTGCAGCTTCTGCTCGGCCGCCCTCACCTCGCCGCGTGCATCGCTTTCCGGCGGCCGTCGCGCCAACAGCGACGCGCCCAATCCTAAGACGATCATGCAACCGAGGAAGATCAGGCTCGCGCGCCAGGAAATGAGCTCGGCGATGGCGGGCGCGAGCGCGGCTGTGGCAAGCCGGGTGAGGCCGTAGCCGAGCTGATAGGCGCCCAGCATGGTGCCCTGCTCCTCGACCGGCGCGATCTCGATGCGCCAGGCATCGACGGAGATGTCCTGGCTGGCCCCGCAGAATCCCAGCAGAAGCGCGAACATAGCGACGTGAAAGAGGTGCGTGTGCGGATCCGACAGGCATAGCCCCGCGAAGGCGACGGCAATCCCCAACTGCGCAATCACCATCCAAGCGCGGCGCTTGCCGAGCACACGGTGCAGATAGGGCAGACGCACTTGATCGAGCAGCGGCGCCCAGACGAATTTGAAGGAATAGGGAAGAAGCGTGTAGGCGAACAGCCCGATGGCGGCGATGGAGACCTTGCTGTCGGTCAGCCACAATGTCAGCACATTGGTGATCGTCAGCAGCGGCAGCCCGCAACTCGCGCCGAGCACGAGGATCGTCGCGCTGCGGGGCTGGAGATAGGAAAGCACCGCTGCGCGCGTCCGGCCGGCCGGGCGCACCGCGCGTCCCGTTGCGCTCATGCGGCGGCGCTGTCTGCGCCGGCGGGAAAGAAGCTTTCGAACATCTGGTCCAGAAGGGCGGGATCGACGGGCTTGGTGAGGAAACCATCCATGCCCGCGTCCTTGCAAGCCCACTTGCCGGTCTCGAGCGCGTCGGCGGTAAGCGCGATGATCGGCGTGCGCGCCCGCCCCAGAGCCAGCTCGTCGGCACGGATGGCGCGCGTGGCCTCGATGCCGTCCATGCCCGGCATGTGGATATCCGTGAGCACCAGATCGAAGGCCTCCTCGCGCAACGCGACGACGGCGGCCTCGCCCGTCGTCACCTCGCGAACCTTGTGGCCGCGCCGGCGCAGCAATTCCCGCGTCAGGAGCGCATTGACCGGATTGTCCTCGGCGAGCAGCACCTTGAAGCCCCGACGCGGCGAAAAGCTTGGCAAAGTCTTGGGTTCCGGAACAGATGCCGGCTGTTCGACGTCGAGTCCGGTCGGGAAGCGCGCGATCAGCGCCTTCTGGCGGATGGGCTTGACGAGATGGCCGGCAAAACCGGCTGCGATCAATTCGTCGAGCTTTCCGCGCGCCGCCGGCGCGAGCAGGACGAAGCTGACGATGTCGGGATCGGGCTTGATCCGCGGATCGGGAAAGGCGCCGGTGCCGGCATCGACCAGCACATAATTGATCGTGTCCTCGTCCTCGCCGTCGTCGCTGAACGCGGCGATCTGCGCGCCGGCCGCGCGCAGCTGCGCCGTCAAGCCTTCGCGCAGCAAGGCGTTGCGGGTGACGATGGCGAAGCGCAGGCCCGCGAGCGGCCTGACATCGGGAAGCGGTGCCGCGGCCTCGACCACGATCGCGGGCAGCGTGAACCAGAAGATCGATCCCGATCCCATCGCGGGCTCGATGCCGATCTCTCCGCCCATGCCCTCGACGAGCCGCTTGGAGATGGCAAGTCCCAGTCCGGTGCCGCCGAATTTGCGCGCATGGCTGGAATCGGCCTGGACGAATTCGTGGAAGATCTCGCCGCGCTTTGCGGCGGGCACGCCGACGCCCGTGTCGCGCACCTCGAAGCGCAGGAAATGCCGGTCGCGGCCTTCCACCATTTCGACGTCGATTCGCACGCCACCCTTTTCGGTGAATTTGACGGCATTGCCGACGAGATTGTTGAGCACCTGGGTGAGCCGCACGCTGTCGGTGCGGACCGTGTGCGGAACGTCGGGCGCGGCGATGGCGACGATCTCGATATCCTTGGCATGGGCGCGCGGCGCCTGGAGTTCGATGACGCGCTCGATCAGCGGGCGCAGTTCGACCTCGTCTTCATCGAAACTCATCATCCCCGACTCGATCTTGGAAAAATCCAGGATGTCGCCGATGAGGGCGAGCAGGGCCTCGCCGGATTGCGCGATGGCTTCGACATAGCCGCGCTGCTCCGCCTTGAGATCGGTTTCGAGCAGCAGGCGCGCCATGCCGAGAACGCCGTTCATCGGGGTGCGGATCTCATGACTCATGGTGGCGAGGAAGCCCGACTTGGCGCGCGACCCGGCTTCCGCGCGATCGCGGGCCTCGGTGAGCGCCTCTTCCAAGGCCTTGCGTTCCGTGATGTCGCGGCCGACGCTTTGGACTTCGACGAGGCGGCCCATTCCGTCGCGTACGGCGAAGTCTTCCCAGGCCAGCCAGCGCCAGCCATAGGCGGTGCGCACCTGTTGGTCGTAGCCCACGCGGGTGCGGCCGTTCTCCAGGCCCGCGAAGCTGCCGAACAGCGGAGCGCGGCTGTCGGGATGGGGATCCGGCGCGAAAGGCCGGCCGATGGCGGCTTTGGGATGCAGCCCGAACATCTTGAAGAACGCGTCGTTGCCGTAGCTCAGCCGGCTGTCGGCGGTGCGGCGCAGGATGGCGTCGCCTTGGGCATCGACCAGGCCCTTGTAACGTGCCTCGCTTTGGTTGAGCTGGGCATTGGCCGCCGCTGCAGCCGCGAGGGAGGCTTCCAGACGTTCGGCGACCGCTTTGAGCTGCACCGCCTGGCGATCGAGCAGCTCGCTGCGGCGCCGGGCGGCGAGATAGGCATGCAGGAGAAACAGGAGCCAGACGCCCAGAAGCGCGTCGAACACCGGTCTGGGTACGAGCGTCAACTCCCCCGTCAGCATGACATCGCACAGCGCCGCCAGCAGCATGGCGGACGCGATCAAGCCAAGGAAAATGCGAAGCCCGCGGATCAGGCGCGTGGTCCCCACGAAAACAGGGCCAGTAGGGCGCAGGCGTGCTTTCGGAAAGCTTAAAGGCAAGCCTTGGAGTGCGGCGAAAAACGGTTAATCTCCTGGCGGGGCGCGAGCCGGCAGGCAAGACTTGGCGGGGCGGTCGCCCAGGGGACTTCAAAGGGAGGATTTTCATGCGTATTTCGACGCTGGCTCTGGCCGGCGCCTTTGGTTTGATCGCCAGTGCGGCGCTTGCCGACGATCCGATGGCCAACACCTATGCCAACACCATCACCACGAAGAGCCAGAAGACGGGCCAGAGCGGCACGCTGCTCTTCAATGCCGACGGCACCTACATCACCAAGGCAACCGGGGCCGACGGCAAGCCCGTCCAAATCCCCGGAAAATGGTCGCTCAAGGATGACGGCAAGACCATCTGCCTGACGCCGCAGCTGCCGCCCAACACACCCAATCCGCCCGGGACCAGCTGTTCGCCGCTGCAAATGCATGCCGTTGGCGAGAGCTGGAGCGTCACCAACGACCAGGGCGAGGCTTTCACGGTGTCGCTGAGCGCCGGCCGCTGAACGGCGTTTAGGGGCGCAAAATGGGCCGCGAGGACGCTCGTCCCCGCGGCCTTTTCTTTGGGGTTTGGGAGCCGTCACATAAGCTTCATAAAACTGTGATGTGCGTTGCATCGAAAAACCGCCAGATGGACGCCAAGCGGGCCGAGGGGGCAGATGGGCACGCAAGAACATAAGGGGTTGTTTTCCAAGACGAATTCGCGGGACGGCGTGAAAACTCGAGACGCGCTCTTGGTCACGTCGGTTTTTGCGTTGAGCACGATGGCGCCCTATCCATGGCCGATGTCGCTTTGAGTGAAGATCTCGCCTCTCGAGCGGAGAAGGTGCGCCGATCCGGCCGCCGTGACTCGACCTTTCATGGTCTGACGGCATCCGCAGCCATCGTCGTGGTTGCGATCTTCATCGGTCTGATCGTTTCTCTCGTCCTGGGTGCGCTTCCGTCGATCAACAGATTCGGCTGGGGCTTCCTGACGTCCGATGCGTGGGACCCGGTGCAGGAGAGGTTCGGCGCGCTCGCCTCGATCTACGGCACACTCGTGACCTCATTGATCGCGATGCTGATCGCGGTGCCAGTCGGCATCGGCATCGCCATCTTTCTGACGGAGATATGCCCGCGGCCCCTGCGACGGCCGATAGGCATCGCCATCGAATTGCTCGCCGGCATCCCCAGCATCATCTACGGCATCTGGGGCCTGTTCACCTTCGCGCCAGCCTTCCAGCAAACCGTGGAACCCTGGGTGATCGACGTCTTCGGCAACGTTCCCGGGCTGAAGGATTTCCTTGGCGGCGCCCCCTACGGCATCGGCATCTTCACCGCGGGACTTATCCTGTCGATCATGATCCTGCCGTTCATATCGGCGGTGACGCGCGACGTCTTCGAGACCGTGCCGCCCATGCTCAAGGAAGCCGCATACGGCCTGGGCTGCACCACATGGGAAGTGATGTGGCGCGTTGTGCTCCCCTTCGCGCGCACCGGTGTGGTGGGCGGCGCGATGCTCGCGCTCGGCCGCGCGCTGGGCGAGACGATGGCCGTCACCTTCGTGATCGGCAACGCGCACAACATCCAGAAGTCCCTGTTCGCGCCGGGAACGACGATCTCGGCGACCATCGCCAACGAATTCACCGAAGCGGTGGGGCAATACTACCTGTCGGCGCTGATCGAGATGGGGTTGATCCTGTTCTTTATCACTTTTGTCGTGCTGGCCTGTGCGCAACTGATGCTGCGCAGCCTCGAACGGCGCGCGGGGACTTGAGATGATCGCCAATCGCGGCCTTTACCGTCGCCGGCGCGCCGGCAATGCGATGTTCCTGTCACTGTCGGTGCTCGCGGCGATCTTCGGCCTGGTATGGCTGGCACTGATCCTGGGCTCGCTGTTCTACAACGGCTTCGCCAGCCTTTCGCCGAAGCTGTTTCAGGAGATGACGCCGCCGCCGGGTTCCGATGGCGGACTGCTCAACGCGATCTTCGGCAGCGTGCTGATGAGCGCCATCGCGGTTGCGATCGGCACGCCGATCGGCTTGATGGCAGGCACTTACCTGGCCGAATACGGGCGCCACAACAGCATGTCTTTCTTCGTGCGCTTCATCAACGACATCCTGCTCAGCGCCCCTTCGATCGTCATCGGCCTCTTCATCTACGAGATCGTGGTGGTGAACACGCCTGGCATGCAGGCGGCCTGCCGCTCGGCGCTCGGCTCTTATTGCCCCATGGGACATTTCTCGGGCGTCGCGGGGTCGCTGGCGCTGGCGGTGATTGTGATTCCAGTCGTGGTGCGCACCACCGAGAACATGCTGCTGCTGGTGCCGAACGGCTTGCGCGAGGCCGCCGCCGCGCTCGGCGCGCCGCGCAACCGCGTCATCCGCGCGGTGACTTGGAAGGCGGCGCGTGCGGGGATCATCACCGGCGCGCTGCTCGCCATCGCGCGCATCTCGGGCGAGACGGCGCCGCTGCTTTTCACCGCGCTGAACAGCCAGTTCTGGAGCAGGGACATCACCCAGCCGATCGCGAGCCTGCCGGTGGTGATCTTCCAGTTCGCCATGAGCCCCTATGAGGACTGGCACAAGCTGGCCTGGGCCGGGGCGCTTCTCATCACGGCCGCGGTGCTGCTGCTCAGCATCGCCGCGCGCATCCTGGAATCGAACAAGCGGAGCTGAAGACGATGGACGCCCCCGTCAATGCCGGTGTCAAGGTCGACATCCGCAACCTCTCCTTCTACTATGGCGAGTCGAAGGCGCTGAAGGACATCTCGCTGCCGCTGCGCGATCGCCAGGTGACGGCGTTCATCGGCCCGTCCGGCTGCGGCAAGTCGACTTTGCTGCGCGTCCTCAACCGCATCTACGAGCTTTATCCGCGCCAGCGCGCGGTGGGCGAAGTGATCCTCGACGGCGCCAATATTCTGGCGCCGGGCCAGGACATCAACCTGTTGCGCGCGCGCGTCGGCATGGTGTTCCAGAAGCCGACGCCGTTTCCGATGACCATCCGCGACAACATTGCCTTCGGCATCAAGCTCTATGAGCGCATGGGGCGCTCCGAGCTCGAGGGCCGCATCGAATCGGCGCTGCAGCGCGCCGCGCTGTGGGGCGAGGTCAAGGACAAGCTCAACGAGTCGGGCCTCAGCCTTTCGGGCGGCCAGCAGCAGCGCCTGTGCATCGCGCGCACGGTGGCGACCCGGCCCGAGGTGATCCTGCTCGACGAGCCGTGCTCGGCACTGGATCCGATCTCGACCGCCAAGATCGAGGAGCTGATCGACGAGCTCTCGGCCGACTACACCATCGCCATCGTCACCCACAACATGCAGCAGGCCTCGCGCACCAGCGACTACACTGCCTTCATGTATCTGGGCGAATTGATCGAGTTCGGGCCGACGGAGAAGATCTTCACCGCGCCCGAGAACAAGCGCACCGAACAGTACATCACGGGCCGGTTCGGCTAGGCCGCCGCCGTCTTGCGCGGTGAGACGGCGTTCGCGGCGGCGCTCAACAGCAACGCCACCGCGAGGTTGAGCGCGAGCGAACTGAGCGCATCGTAGCACGGCACCGTGATCCCGAATATCGCGAGCGGAAAGGTCGGCTTGAACCCCGTCTGCACCACCATCCAGGTGCCGGCGCCGATGCCGGCGGCCCAGCCGAGCAGCAGCGGACCGGGGCGCAGCCGGCGCAGATAAAGACCCAGGAAAACCGCCGGCAGGGTCTGGATGATCCAGATGCCGCCCAGGAGCTGCAGATTGATCGCGTATTGCGTCGGCAGCTCGACGATGAAGAACAACGCGCCGAGCTTGACCACCAGCGAGGCGAGCTTGGCGATGCGGGTTTCCTCGCGATGGGTAGCGTCCGGCTTGAGAAATTCCTTGAAGACGTTGCGGGTGAAGAGATTGGCGCAGGCGATCGACATGATCGCCGCCGGCACCAGAGCGCCGATGGCGACGGCGGCGAAGGCGACGCCGACGAACCACGCCGGGAAGGAATGCAGGAACAGCGCCGGCACCGCGAAATTGTTGCCAAAGGCCTTGAAACCCTGGGCGTAGGCGGGATCGGCCTTGACGCCCGCCGCCACCGCCATGGTGCCGAGCAGCGCGATCAGCCCCAGCGCGATCGAATATGCCGGCAGGATCACCGCATTGCGCCGCACCGCATTCGCGCTCGAGGCGCTCAGCAGCCCGGTCACCGAATGCGGATAGAGCAGCAGCGCCAAGGCCGAGCCCAGCGCCAGCGTCGCATAGGCCGACTGGCCGCCGAGATTGCCGGCGCTGGCCGGCGGCAGCAGCAGGTGCTTGGCATCGACGCTGGCGAAGATCTTGGCATAGCCGCCGAGCTCGGCCGGGATCACGATCACCGCCGCCAGCACCGTGACGTAGAGCAGCGCGTCCTTCACGATCGCGATCATCGCCGGCGCCCTCAGCCCGCTGTTGTAGGTGTAGGCCGCCAGCACGATGAAGGCGGCGAACAAGGGCACGTCGCGTACCGCGCCCAGACCGGGAATGGCGAGCGTGGTGGGAATGCCCAGGCCCGCGATCACCACCTCCATGCCGACGAGCTGCAGCGCGATATAGGGCATGGTGGCAACGATGCCCGTGAGCGCCACCGCGAGCGCCAGCAGCGGGCTGCCGAAGCGGTCGCGCACCACGTCGGCGGCGGTCACATGGCCCTTCGCATGCGCGGCCGCCCACAGCTTGGGAAACACCGCGAACAGGATGGGATAGACGAGGACCGTGTACGGCACGGCGAAGAAGCCGCTCGCGCCTGCGCCGAACATCACCGCCGGCACCGCCACGAAGGTGTAGGCGGTATAGAGATCGCCGCCCAGGAGGAACCAGGTGACGAGTGTGCCGAAGCGCCGTCCGCCCAAGCCCCATTCGTGCAGGTGATCGAGATCGCCGCGGCGCCACCGCCCGGCGGTGAATCCCAGAAGCGTGACGAAGCCGAACAGCGCCAGGAAGATCGCGACCGCGACCGGATCCATCTTCATTTGCGCGATCCGAGATAGGCCGGCAGGAGCACCACGACGCCCAGCGCGATCCACAGCAGCTGGTACCAATAGAAAAAGGGGACGCCGGCGACTTCCGGCTCGATGCGGTTGTAGGACGGCACCCACAGCAGCGCCGCAAAGGGCAACAGCAGGAGCAGATTGACGGCGCGGAAGCGTCGCGGCGTTTCGGGCTCGTCCATCCTGTGCCGCCCCCATGACAGCGAACAACCGGTGCGGCATAACCGTGCAACGAATGGAGCCCTGCCGCAACTCCTGCTCTCGCTCTCCGAGGTCGCGCTGATGGTCGGCGTCTGCGCCGTGCTGTTCGGACGCGCACCGCGCGGTCTGGACGCCGATGCCGTCGCCCGGCGGCTCGAGTGCGAAGTGCAGGGTTTTCGTCCTGGCCAGGCGGCGTTCTCGGCGGACGGCCGGGCGGCGCTAATCGAGGACGCGGCGCACGGCGACCTCTATCTGGTCGTGCAGCGCGGCACCGCGATGGTCAGCCGCAGGCTCTCGCGCAAACTCCTGAAGGAGACGCGCGCGGACGACGCGACGCTGTCGCTCAGGCTGCGCGACTTCACGCTGCGCCGCGCGGTGCTCGGGCTTGGCGATGCGCAGACCTGGCGGGCGCGGCTCGAGGAGCTCGCCTGATGCGGCCCTTCGATCCCGTGGCCGTGGCGACGCCGGCCTTTGCCGTGCTGGTGATCGCAGAGATGATCTTCGCGCGCGTCACCGGCCGCGGACGCTTCGAAGTGCGCGACACCGCGGCGAGCCTGCTGATGGGCTTGGGCAGCGTCATCGCCGGCGCCCTCTTCGCCTTCGTCTTCGCCGGCTTTGCCGCGCGGATCGCCCCATACGCGCTGCTCCATATCGGTTGGTCGTGGAGCGCCGCCGCGGCATGCTTCGTGCTCGACGATCTGCGCTATTACTGGTGGCACCGCGCCTCGCACCGCGTGCGCTGGCTGTGGGCCGACCACGTCAATCATCACTCAAGCCAGCATTACAATCTCTCGACCGCGCTTCGGCAGCCCTGGGGCGGCGTGCTGGCGCTGCCGGGCTTGTTCTTCCTCGTGCCGCTGATCCTGCTCGGATTCCCCTTAGCCATGATCGCCTTCGTGCATGGGCTCAATCTCGTCTATCAGTTCTGGATCCACACCGAGATCATCGACCGCCTGCCGCGCTGGTTCGAAACGACGATGAACACGCCGTCGCATCATCGTGTCCATCACGCCGTCAATGCGCGCTATCTCGACGCCAATTTCGCCGGCGTCTTCATCGTCTGGGACCGAGTGTTCGGCACCTTCGCCGCGGAAGATGCGAGCGACCCTCCACGCTACGGCATCGTCGGACAGATCGCGAGCTTCAATCCGTTGCGCATTGCGCTGCATGGCTGGGTCTCGCTCGCCCATGACCTGATGCGGGCGCGAAGTCCGCGTGACGCATGGCTTATGCTTTTCGCGCCGCCGGGCTGGTCGCCGGACGGCAGCCACCAAACCACGGACTCCATCAAGGCGCGCTGGGCTTCTGCGCGGTTGCCCGCCGAATAGCCTTGCTGCCCGCCTTCGGCTATACTCCGCGCCGCCACAAGGGGGATATTGCCATGCGAATTCTGCTTGCCGCGCTCGCCGGCGCCATCGCCATGTTCGTGTGGACGTCGATCGCGCACATGGTCACGCCGCTGGGCTCCACGGGCTTCAGCCAGATACCGAACGAAAGCGCGGTGCTGGCGCAGATGGACAGTTCCATCGGCGCAAAGCCCGGCCTCTATTTCTTTCCCTGGGTCGATCCCAAGGATCCCCAGATGATGCAGAAGGCCGAGAAGCTCGAGAGGGCCAATCCGCGCGGCCTGTTGATGTACCATCCCAAGGGCAGCCTCGACACCGACATGACGCCGATGCTGATCAAGGAGTTCGTCAAGGAGTTCGTCCAGGCGCTGATCGCCGCCTGGATCGTGATGATGATCGCCACCTCCTTCCTGATGCGCGCGATGATCGTGACTGCGATCGGGCTTTCCGACGCGATCGCGACCAACGTCTCCTATTGGGTGTGGTACGGCTTTCCAGGCGACTACACGCTGGCGCAGATCATCGTCGCGCTGGTAGGCGCATTCGTGGCAGGCCTCGCCATCGCGGCCGTGCTGCCGCGACGAACGGCATGACTATTTCAGGACGCTGAAGCCCGCCTTGCGGAAGATTGCCGCGGCCTGCGGACCTTCCAGGAACCTCAGGAAGGTCCGTGCCGCGGGGTTCGCGCCCTTAAGGAGCGCGATCGGATAGACGATCGGCGGATGCGTGCTTTGCGCGAAGGTGTCGACGATGCGTACGCGCCGGTCGGCGATGGCGTCGGTGGCATAGACGATCCCGAGCGGCGCCTCGCCCCGCGCCACATAGGCGAGCGCGACGCGGACATTCTCCGCCGGCGCCAGCTTGTCCGCGACCGCATCCCAGACGCCGAGCGCGCTCAGCGCGGCTCTCGCATATCTTCCTGCCGGCACCGAAGCGGGATCGGCAAGTGCGAGGCGTCCCTTCCCGACCGCCTGGGCCAGCGCGAAATGCGGCGCGATCTTGAGCTTGATAGCGAGGTCCGCGGGCGCGACCAGCACGAGCCGATTGCCGAGCAGGTCCTTGCGCGACGCGCTGTCGATGAGGCCCTTGCGGTCAAGCTCGTCCATCCAGTCGCGGTCGGCGGAGATGAAGATATCGGCGCCGCCCGAAGCCGCTATCTGACGCGCCAGCGTGCTCGACGCCGCGAACGAGAATACCGCCCTGCCGCCGCCCTTGGCGGCATAAGCGTCGCCGGCCGCGGTCAGCGCGTCGCTCAGCGAGGCGGCGGCGAACACCGTCACCTCGGCGGCGTGAGCAGTCAACGGCAGAAGGGCCAGCGCCAGCGCGGCAAAGATCCTTGGCACCAACGACATCGCGATATTCCCTTTTGCAGCGGGAGTATCGCCGGGCCGACGCGCGCAGATCAATGCTGATGCAGCAAGCGCCGGTACGACAGCGCTTCGGCGATGTGTGGGCGCATCACGCTCGCGATCCCCGCAAGATCGGCGATGGTGCGTGCGACGCGCAGCACGCGGTGATAGCCGCGTGCGGTGAGCCGCATGTGGTCGGCGGCCTCGCGCAGCAGTCTGGCGCCAGCCGCGTCCGGCCCGCCGACCTGATGGAGCAGCTCGCCTTCGGCTTCGGAATTGGTGCGGATGCCGTGCGCCTCATAGCGGCCGCGCTGGAGGTTGCGCGCCGCGGCCACGCGCGCGGCGACCGCGGCGCTGTCCTCGGCCGGCGGCGGCAGGCTGAGATCGGCGGCGCTAACGCCGGCGACCTCGACATGCAGGTCGATGCGGTCGAGCAGCGGACCGGAAATCCGCGCCTGATAGTCGAGCCCGCATTTCGGAGCGCGCCCGCAAGCCTGCGCCGGCTCGCTCAGATAGCCGCAGCGGCACGGGTTCATCGCGGCGACGAGCTGGAAGCGCGCCGGGTAGCGCACATGCGCATTGGCGCGCGCCACCACCGCCTCTCCGGTCTCGATCGGCTGGCGTAGCGATTCGAGCACCGCGCGCTGGAATTCGGGAAGTTCGTCGAGGAACAGTACGCCCAGATGCGCGAGCGACACTTCTCCGGGCTTCACCTTCAATCCCCCTCCAACCAATGACGCCATCGAGGCGGAGTGATGCGGATTGCGGAACGGACGGCGCCGCGAGATCGCGCCGCCGGGCAGCTCGCCCGCCAGGGACTGCACCATCGAGATCTCCAGCGCTTCGCGGGCATCGAGCGGCGGCAGCAATCCCGGCAGGCGCTGCGCCAGCATCGACTTGCCGGCGCCGGGCGGGCCGATCATCAGCAGGTTGTGCCCGCCGGCCGCGGCGATCTCCAGCGCGCGCTTTGCTGTCTCTTGGCCCTTGACGTCCTTGAGATCGGGCGCGGACCTGCTCTCTTCGGCAAGCCTGGCAACTGGCGCGTTCAAAACCTGCACGCCCTTGACGTGATTGACGAGCGCGATCAGCGACGGCGCGGCGATGATCTCGACGCCGCCTGCCCAGGCGGCTTCCGGACCGCAGGCAGCGGGACAGATGAGGCCGCGGCCCTGCTCCGATGCCGCGAGCGCGGCCGGCAGCACGCCCGCCACCGAAGTCAGCTGGGCATCGAGCGACAGCTCGCCCATCGCGACGTAGTTCGCCATCTCGCTCGCCGGCAGCACGCCCATCGCCGCCAGCAGACCGAGCGCTATCGGCAGATCGTAATGACTTCCCTCTTTCGGCAGATCGGCCGGCGCGAGATTGATCGTGACCCGCTGATATGGCATCGCCAGTCCAATGGCGGCGAGAGCGGCGCGCACGCGCTCTTTGCTTTCGGCGATCGCCTTGTCCGCCAGGCCCACGAGATTGAGCTGACCGCTTCCGGTCTCGCCGACATGCACCTGGACGTCGACCTCCCGCGCCTCAATGCCCTGAAAGGCGACGGTATAGACATGCGCGACGGTCACGGAGCCCCCAGGGTAAGGCGACTATTTAAGGCTGGCTATTCGCCAGACGCAACCCGAGGAAGATTGCAGGTTGCGCTTAGAGCATCGGCAGCGCAATGCCCGCGGCGATGCCAGCGATGAGGAAGCGGGCGAGATAGCCGGCGCCATGCGCGATGCTCACCAGCGGGTCGATCTTGACCCAGATCTGCGTCGTCGCCACCTGGACGAACGAGCCCGCGAGCCAGATCAGGAACGCGACCTTGATCCCGCTCCACACATTGTCGACGCCTGCCAGCGCGCAGATGGCGATGACCGCCGCCGAGGTCACGAAGCCGAGCGCCGTCGAATAGAGGATGGGCATGGTCTCGGCGTTCTGGCGCGGCCACCACGTCTCCGGGTAGCGGCCGTAGCGCTCGTGGAACAGCACGCCCATGAAGAACCAGTCTGTGAAACTGGCGACGGTGCCCGCGATAACGATTGCGGCGACGACGATCCACGACATGCGCTGCTCCCCCTTGCCGGCCGCAGGATAACCCGCGGCGCCGGCGCCTGAAAGCCCGGCCCGCTTGCGCCGCGCAAAGCTGCCCCCTAGGCTCGCCTCTTCGCCATTTCCGCAGAAGAGTTCTCCATGTCCAATCCGCGTTTTCAGGGTACCGCGCGCTATGTCGCCACCGACGATCTGCGCATCGCGGTCAATGCCTCCATCACCTTGGAGCGGCCGCTGCTCATCAAGGGCGAGCCGGGCACCGGCAAGACGCAGCTCGCCTATGAGGTCGCGGATGCACTGAAGGCGCCGCTGATCACCTGGCACGTCAAATCCACCACAAAGGCGCAGCAGGGCCTTTACGAATACGACGCGGTGACGCGGCTGCGCGACAGCCAGCTCGGCGACGCGCGCGTCAAGGACGTTAAGAACTACATCAAGCAGGGCAAGCTCTGGGAAGCGTTCGTGATGGACGAGCGGCCAGTCTTGCTGATCGACGAGATCGACAAGGCCGACATCGAATTTCCCAACGACCTGTTGCTCGAACTCGACCGCATGGAGTTCTTCGTCTACGAGACAGGCGAGACGATCAAGGCGGCGCGCCGGCCGATCGTGATGATCACGTCGAACAACGAGAAGGAGCTGCCGGACGCGTTCCTGCGCCGCTGCTTCTTCCACTACATCAAGTTTCCCGAGCGCGAGACGATGCAGAAGATCGTCGACGTGCACTATCCCGACATCAAGCAGAAGCTGGTCAGCGAGGCGCTCAACGTCTTCTACCAGATCCGCGACGTGCCGGGACTCAAGAAGAAACCCTCCACATCGGAGCTCCTGGACTGGCTCAAGCTCCTCCTCAACGAGGACATGCCGCCCGAGGCGCTGCGCGAGAAGGACCCCACCAAGCTGATCCCGCCGCTGCACGGCGCGCTGCTCAAGAACGAGCAGGACGTGCACCTGTTCGAGCGGCTGGCGTTTTTGTCGCGCAGAGAGAGCAGGAACTGAGCGCTGCCCGAGCCGGGGCTTCGCGATTGGTCGCGTGCCGTCCTGCAAGCGCGCATCGTCGCGGAATTTCTACGAAGCGTCCTTTCCGCCCGGGTGGCTCGCGCGGACGGGCTATGACAAGATGGGGCATGAAAAGCACCGCATTCGCGCTCTTGCTTCTGGCCGCGGGGCCGGCCCTCGCCCAGAGCCCGGGCGACGTCTTCAGCGAGGCCAATGGGGCCAAGCTGCACGTGGCATCGGGCTTCGTCTGTCCGGCGAAGATCGGGCTGTTCGAGCGCGACGCGGTGGGCGAGCGCGATCCCTCCCTCAACACTGCGTTCTGCGCCTATTCGGCGCTTGACGGCGTCTACGGCACGATCACGCTGGTGCCGGTTTCGGGAAGCTACGATCCCAAGCAGGCGCTCGCGCTCGAGTTCCAGGAGCAGGGGGCCACGGGCGGCCGCATGCTGCGCGAAGGCGTTGCCCATCTGGCCGGAAAAGCAGTCTATGCGCGCATCTACGAGACCACCAGCTTGGAGGAGTTTCACTACCGCGTGCAGTTCACGGCCGCAGCGCCCGGTCCTTGGGCCGTCGAGGTGACGATGGAATTCGCCAGCCCGCGCGACGATGCGCTGACGCAGGAATTCCTCAACGCCGTCTATGCCCAGGCTTTCGCGAAACCGGGGCAGAATTAGACAATGCGCCGCGCGTGGATCGCGATCCTGGTTGCCGCCATGTGGTCCGCGGCGACGGCGGAGCCGGCGAACAAAACCTTCGACGCGCTGATTTCCGCCTATCCCGACAAAATCGCGGGCTTCAATCTGACTGAGATCGTCTGGCGCGACGGCGCGCGCCAGGCGCTCGGTCCGGAGGAGCCCGACAAATCGTTCGATCGCCTGGTTTCGGACGCATCCATCCGCGACATGTTCCGCATGCGGTATCCGGCGTTCGCGCCGCTTGCCGCGCCGCCGGAGGATTTCGATCCCGGCCGCTTCCGCAACAAGGCGTTCTTCGACAGGCTCTATGGCGATTGCCGCAAGGGCGAGGTCGCGCCCGATCTCGTCGACGTGGAATGGCTGCCGGCAAGCTGGGGCCATAAGGTCAGGATTGCGCGCCGCGCCGCGGATGCTCTGCGCGCCGTCTCCGCCGAAATCGAGAAACTGCCGCAGTGGGTGCGCCGCGCGGCCTATCCCACCGCCGGCACCTATGTCTGCCGCGGCGTGGCCGACCGGGGCCAGCCTTCGATGCACGCCTATGGCGCGGCGATCGATCTCAATCTCGACTATTCCGACTATTGGCTCTGGCAGACCCATGGTGCGACGCCGCTCGTCTGGCGCAATCGCATGCCGCCCGAGATCGTGACGGCGTTCGAGCGCCACGGCTTCATCTGGGGCGGGCGCTGGTACCATTACGACACCATGCATTTCGAATATCGGCCGGAGCTCAACCCGCACTGACCACCGCGCGGAAACTGGCGGAGGCCCGGCGGCCGCGCTAAACTCGCGTCATCGCCATTGGATTTGAGCCCATGTTCTTCCAGTTTTTCGACGAGCTTCGCGCCGCGCGCATTCCGGTGACGCTCAAGGAATATCTCGCGCTGATGGACGCGCTGTCGAAGGACGTGATCGATCTGAAGGTCGAAGATTTCTACTACCTGTCTCGCACCGCGCTGGTGAAGGACGAGCGCAACCTCGACAAGTTCGACCGCGTCTTCGGCCATGTCTTCAAGGGACTCGAGGGCCTCGACGCTTCGCTGCTGGCGCAGATCCCGGAGGAGTGGCTCAAAGCGCTGACCGAGAAGTTCCTCAGCGAGGAGGAGAAGAAGCAGATCGAAGCGCTGGGCGGCTGGGAAAAGCTCATGGAGACCTTGAAGCAGCGCCTCGAGGAACAGAAGAAGCGCCACGAGGGCGGCTCCAAGATGATCGGATCGGGCGGCACGTCGCCGTTTGGGAATTCCGGCTATAACCCCGAGGGCGTGCGCATCGGCCAGGACAAGTCGCGCCATGGCAAGGCGGTCAAGGTCTGGGACAAGCGCGAATACAAGAACCTCGACGATTCCGTCGAGCTCGGCACCCGCAACATCAAGGTGGCGCTGAGGCGTCTGCGCAAATGGGCGCGCGAAGGCGCCGAGGTTGAGCTCGACCTGCCCGGCACCATCAAGGACACCGCGAGCAAGGGCTATCTCGACCTAAAGCTCGTCCCCGAGCGCCACAACACGGTGAAGGTGCTCCTGTTCTTCGACATCGGCGGCTCGATGGACGCGCACATCAAGCTCTGCGAGGAGCTGTTCAGCGCGGCGAAGACCGAGTTCAAGCACATGGATTTCTACTACTTCCACAACTGTCTCTATGAGAGCGTGTGGAAGGACAATCGCCGCCGCCATGCCGAGAAGATCCAGACCTGGGACGTGCTGCACAAATACCCGCATGACTACAAGATCGTCTTCGTCGGCGACGCGACCATGAGCCCCTACGAGATCACCTATCCCGGCGGCAGCGTCGAGCACTGGAACGAGGAGGCCGGCGCGCTATGGCTCGACCGCGTGGTGCAGATCTATGAGCACTGCGTCTGGCTCAATCCGGTGGCGCAGAAGCACTGGGACTACACGCCCTCCATCGGCCTGATCTCGCAGATCTTGAACGGCCGCATGTTCCCGCTCACACTCGGCGGCCTCGACGCCGCGATGCGGGAGCTCAATCGGTAGGCTCCGTCCCGTCGCCCCCACCCTTTTGTGCTATCTTTCTCCCATGTCCGGCCCTTACCGCTTCGAAGGCGGCTGCCACTGCGGCAATCTGAGCTTCGTGTTCGAGACGAGCCAGCTGCTTGAGGAATTGGGTTTGCGCGCCTGCATGTGCGCGTTCTGCCGCGCGCATGGTGCGCGCAATGCGTCTGACCCCAAGGGCGCGATGCGGATCGCGGTGCGCGACGCGTCTCGCCTGGAGCGCTACCGCTTTGCCCTTGCTACGGCCGATTTCCTGATCTGCAAGACCTGCGGCATCTATATCGGGGCGCTGCTGTCGGACGGCGACAAGGGTTGGTTCACGGTGAACGTCAATGCGTTCGCAAAACCTCCGCCGCTGGATTTCCCCCTCGCCCCGCATGACTTCAATGCCGAAGATACCGGCAGCCGCATCATGCGCCGCCAGGACCGCTGGACGCCAATAGTGGCATTCACGGTCGAGGATGGATCGCCACCGCGATAAGCGGTACCGGATCGTGGCCTCCATGGCTTGCCTGCGCTATCATGCCGATGGTGGGGATTTGGGGGAGTTCCATGCGCAAGATACCGGTCGGCGGCGCGATCGCGCGGGCCTATGGCTTCGGCTTCGGCCATTTCTTCACCAATGTCGCGCTGGTATGGAGCAGTGTCGCGCTGCTCTGGGCCGCAACCTGGTTCCTGCAACAGCCTTATCTCAGGGCCATGTCGGAGATCGACAAGGATCCGCACATGGTAAGCGCGACCTATCCGATGTACTTCCTATTCTCGCTGGTCAGCCTGGTGCTCGTCGCGGCGCAGTCGGCACTGATCACGCGCGAAGCCCTCGGTCTGCGCACGGGAAGCGCGCTGCTGCAGTTTCCCTTCGGGCCCGCCACCTGGCGCCTGGCCGTTGCCTTCTTCTTCTACTGGATCGTGTTGATCGTGCTCTATGTCGGTCTGTTCTTCGCGATCCTGCTGGGATTGGGGCTCGTGGCCGCGGCGCATCTGGGCGGCGTGGGCGCGGCGATTTTCGCGATAGCCATCATCATCGGTCTTCTGGCATTCTTTTATATCGCGATGCGGCTGTCGTTCTTCCTCGCGCCGGTCGCGGTGGCGGAGCGGCGGATTTCGCTGATCCGCGCCTGGGAGCTGGCAGCCGGCAATGGCGGGCGCATCGTCGTCATCTTCATCGCGATCTTTCTGCCCTTTGCGGTCGCGGAAATCGCAGCCGGCATCGCCTTTGTGGCGCCGCTGTTCAAGGGGGTCCATGCCGGGATGACGGACCCGGAACGGCAGGTGCTCATCCGTTCGGTCGCGGCCGCGATCGCGAGCGCGACACGCAATAGCTGGTACATCTTCTATCCGCTGAGCGCTGCCCTCGGCGTCCTGCTCTACGGCATGTTGTCCGGCGCGGCCGCGCTTGGCTATCAGGCCCTCACCAGGGAGGAGACAATCCCTACAGCTTGACCCTGCCCTCGACGATGTCGCGATAGCGCGCCGCGTCGAGCGACTGGTAGCGGCCGTTCTGGGCATCGAACCAATAGAGCGGATCGGCGACGTGAGCCGGATCGAATCCGTCGCGGACCAGATCGACCTTGCGCTGCTTGAAGGTGCCGGTGATCTCCATCTCGGGCCTCAGTCTCAAGAACAGCGGGCGGGCATAGGCCGGAAGCTTGCCCGCGAGCGCCGCACCCAGGGATTGCGCGTCGAAGCCCGGCGCCACCACCAGCGCCGCCATCCCCGCGCGCCCGTCCTGGCCCGGGACGCCGACACCGTAGACATTGGCCTCGGCGATTTCGGGAACGCTTTCCAGCACGCCCGCCACCTCGCCGGTGGAGACGTTCTCGCCCTTCCAGCGGAAGGTGTCGCCGATGCGGTCGACGAAAGTGAAATAGCCGTGCGCGTCGCGCCGCATCAGATCGCCGGTGCGGTACCAGACATCGCCCTTCTCGAAAACGTCGCGCAGCAGTTTCTTTTCGCTGTCGGCGCTGTGCGTATAGCCCTCGAAGCGGCGGCCGGCCTCGTCGTCCACCGCGCCGAGCGCCTCGCCGGTTTCGCCGTCGGCGCATTCGATGCAGAAGCCGTCCGCACCGCGCACCGGCATCTCGCTCTCGACGTCGAAGCGCACGATACGGGTCTTGATCAGGCCGCGCATGTACCAGGGGATGCGCCCTACCGCGCCGGGCTTGCCATCGTAGTTGAGCATCGAGACGTTGCCCTCGGTCGCACCATAGAACTCGACGATGCGCGGGATGGCGAAGCGCTTCTGGAACGCGTCCCAGATCTCCGGGCGCAGGCCGTTGCCAGTGATGGCACGGATCCGATGGTCGCGTTCATGCGGCCCCGGCGGAGCGTTCAGAAGATAGCGGCAGAGTTCGCCGATGTATTGGAACACGGTGATGTCGTAGCGCCGGCAATCCTGCCAGAAGGCGTGCACCGAGAATTTGCGGCGGATCACCAGTGCGCCGCCCACCGTCAACGCCATGCCGACGGCGCACACTCCGCCCGTCGAATGATAGAGGGGCAAGGTATCGTAGATGCGGTCGCTTTCGCGCGTGTCGAGGGCGCCGGCGAACCCATACATCATGTAGAGCATGCGCATATGGCTGAAGCGGGCCGCCTTGGGCAATCCCGTGGTGCCCGACGTGTAGATGTAGAAGGCATTGTCCTTCGCAACCAGCCCCTGGCGCACGGCGATGTCGACCGGCATGGACGAGGCTTCGGCGAGCGCCGCATCCAGGTCTTCGCCGCCATGGACCGGTCCGCCGGTGATCCACGGCGCCGGTTTCGTCCCGGCATCCGCCATTGCCTCGACATAGGCCGCCGCCAGTTCCGATCCGACGACGGCAAGCTTCGCCTCGGCGATGGTGATGCAATGGGCCAGCGCCGCTCCGCGCAGATTGGTGTTGATCAGCGCGACCACGGCTCCGAGCTTGACCAGGCCGAGCCACGCCATCAGGTATTCGGGCCGGCTCTCCATGAAGAGCGCGACGACGTCGCCTTTGCGCAGGCCCTGCGCCAGCGCCCAATGGGCGTAGCGGTTGGCGCCCTGGGAGAGGTCCTCGTAAGTGAGGACGCGTTCCTCGAACAGCACCGCGGTGTTGCGGGGCTTGCGGGCGGCGACGTCTTCGAAGATCTCGTTGACGGTGTGCGGCGAGTCGGGCTTGACGTGACGCAGGCGGAACAGGGTGCGCCCGATCGCGCCGAGATAGATCGCCTCGCGCGACACCGCCTCGAACAAGGACATCGACGATTCGCTCCGGCTTCGTCGGCAGAATAGAGTGGGTCGGCACCCGGTCAAGGCGACGCGATGACGGAGGTTCTCGATCTGCGCGGACTCAAATGTCCGCTGCCGGCGCTGTTCGCCAAGCGCGCGCTTTCGCGCGCCGAGCCGGGACGCGAGATCGAGGTCCTCACCGACGATCCGATGGCGCCGATCGACGTGCCGCATATGTGCCGCAGCGAGGGCTATGCCGTGCTCTGCGTCGAGCGCGACGGGGCGACCGCGCGCATGCGGTTGAGGCGCGGCTGAACCGGCCATCGTGCCGAAGCCATGTCCCCCACCTTTCCAGCCGTAGCCGGTATCCGGGGATGCGCCTCGCGAAGTCGCGCCTTGACAATTCGCAGCATACATATATTACTAACCAGTCAGTTACTAATGAGAGACGATGAGTTCACCTTCCTCCCCGGGGTCCGCAGCCAGCCGCTGGGTTCGGCGCAAGGAGGCGCGGCCGGCGGAAATCCAGGAGGCGGCGCTCAAGGTGTTCGCCGAGAAGGGCTATGCGGGGGCACGCATGGACGATATCGCCCGCGCGGCCGGCGTCACCAAGGGGACGATCTATCTCTACTTCGACAGCAAGGAAGCCGTCTTCAAATCGCTGGTGCGCGGCTCGATCGGCGCCGCACTGACGCAGATGGACGAGACCCAGAAGAGCTTTCACGGTCCGGCCAAGACTCTGCTGCGCTTTGCGCTGGGCACGATCGCGCACATGCTGGCAAGCGGCGGCCGCGATGCGCTGCCCAAGATCATCTTGAGTGAGAGCGCCAATTTCCCGGAGCTCGCCCGCTTCTGGCGCCGCGAGATCATCGACCGCGGCATCGCGCGCATGTCGGCCATCGTCGAGCTCGGCATCGCGCAGGGCGAGTTCCGCAAGCTCCCGGTCGAGCATGTCGTGCGGCTGTGCATGGCGCCGCTGCTGCTCAGCGTGCTCTGGCGCAGCACCTTCGCGCAATTCGATGCGGTGCCCTACGACTACCAGGGCCTGCTCGACACGCATTTGGATGTCCTGTTCCAAGGACTTGCGCCATGAGACCCTCGGTCCTTGCCCTGGTCCTGATGCTGCTTGCCGGTTGCGGCCGGCAGGGCACTGAGCCCTGGCTCGGCTACGCCGAAGGCGACAGCGCGCTGATCGCGGCGCCGCAAGCAGGCTGGGTTTCCGACCTGCGCGTCGAACGCGGTTCGGTGGTGAAGACCGGCGATCTGCTCTTCCGGCTCGACGACACGGCACAGACTGCGGCGCGCGACCAGGCGAGCGCGCAGATCGCCCAAGCCGAAGGCCAACTCGGGCAAGCCCGGGCGACGCTCGACCTCGCCGCCAAACAGCTTGCCCGCCAGCGCGGCCTTCTGCGCAGCGGCGCGACCTCGAAACAGGCGCTCGACCAGGCGCAATCGGCGTACGACGCCGCGCGCGCCGCCCTCGCCCAGATCGCCGGCACCGAGCAGCAGGCGCGCGCCACCTTGTCGGGCGCCACCTATCAGCTTTCGCAGCGCGACGTGATCGCGCGGACCTCCGGCATCGTGCAGGACATCTATTTCCGCCCCGGCGAATATGTCGCGGCGATGACGCCGGTCGTTTCGGTGCTGCCGCCCGCCAACATCTATGTGCGCTTCTTCGTGCCGGAGACGCAATTCGCGCGGGTGAAACTAGGCCAGCGCGTCCGCATCCATTGCGACGGCTGCGCGACGGACCTCACCGCTACCGTCACCTTCATCGCGGCGCAGCAGGAATTCACGCCGCCGGTGATCTTCTCGGTCGGCAATCGCGAGAAGCTGGTGTTCAAGGTCGAAGCGCGCGTGCCGGGCGGCCTCAAGCTGCATCCGGGCCAACCGGTCGATGTGAGTGCCCTTTGAGATGAGCGCTGAACGCGCCATCGACGTCAAAGGGCTGACCAAGCGGTTCGGCGCCAAGACCGCCGTCAACGGCATCGACATCGCCGTTCCCTATGGCGAGGTGTGGGGCTTTCTGGGCCCCAACGGCTCGGGCAAGACCACGACGATCCGCATGCTGTGCGGGTTGCTGAAGCCCGATGCGGGTTCCGGCACCTGCCTGGGCTTCGACCTGCTCAGGGGCGGGGAAAGGATCAAGCGCGAGGTCGGCTATATGACCCAGAAGTTCAGCTTCTGGGAGGATCTTTCGATTCGGGAGAATCTCGAATTCGTTGGCCGCATGTACGAACTCGGCGATTACCGCACGCCCGTCGACGCCACGATCGCGCGGCTGGGCCTCGAACGGCGCCAGCATCAGCTCGCGGGCGAGCTCTCCGGCGGCTGGAAGCAGCGCCTGGCCCTCGCCGCCTGCATGCTGCATCAGCCCAGGCTGCTGCTGCTCGACGAGCCGACCGCCGGCGTCGATCCCAAGGCGCGGCGCGATTTCTGGGACGAGATCCATCGGCTGAGCGGCGCGGGACTGACCGTGCTGGTCAGCACCCATTACATGGACGAAGCCGAGCGCTGCGACCGCATCGTCTATATCAGCCTCGGCAACATCGTCGCGCGCGGCACCGTCGCCAACGTCATCGCGCAATCGGGACTTTTCACCTTCATCGTCGAGGGTGAAGGCGCCCGCCGGCCGGCCCAGAAGCTGCGGGGGGCCAACGGCGTCGAGTTCGTCTCCTTCTTCGGCGCGGCGCTGCATGTCAGCGGCCGGGACCGGGCCGCGCTCGAGCGCGCGCTCGAACCCTATCGCGGCGATGCGGGCATTGCGATCCACGAAGCGGTGCCGAGCCTGGAAGACGTCTTCATCCAGCTCCAGGACGAAGGCGCCGCCGCATGAGCGAGCGCTTCTCCTGGCCGCGCATCGCCGCGGTAATCCGCAAGGAGGCGGTGCAGATGCGCCGCGACCGCCTGACCCTGGCGATGATCGTGGGCGTGCCGCTGATGCAGCTTTTCCTGTTCGGTTTCGCCATTAACGTCAATCCCAAGCATCTTCCGACCGCGGTGTCGATCGACGATCCCGGACCGTTGGCAGATTCGGTCGTCGCCGCGCTGGAAAACTCCTCCTACTTCGAGATCGTCAAGGCGACGAACTCGCCCGAGGTGGCGCGGCGCCTGCTCGATGAAGGCCGGGTCTCTTTCGTGGTCGAGATTCCGCAGAATTTCTCGCGTGACCTGGTGCGGGGATTAAAACCCTCCATCCTGGTCGAAGCCGACGCCACCGACCCGGCGGCTTCCGCCAACGCGACCGGCGCTCTGCAGGCCATTCTCGACAGCGCGCTGCGCGACGATTTGGTAGGCCCCTTGGCGGCGCGCGCGATACAGGCGCCATCCTACAGCCTGGTGCTGCACCCGCTCTACAATCCCGAATCCATCACCCAGTACAACGTCGTGCCCGGACTGCTCGCTGTGATCCTGACCATGAGCATGGTGCTGATGACGTGCCTGGCGCTGACGCGCGAACGCGAACGCGGCACCTACGAGAACCTGCTCGCCATGCCGGTGACGCCGGTGGAGCTGATGATCGGGAAGATCGCGCCCAACATCGTGGTGGGGGCGGTGCAGAGCGCGCTCGTGCTTTGCGTCGCGCGCTATGTCTTCGGCGTGCCGATGATCGGCTCGCTCGCGCTCCTCGCCGCGGCGCTGCTGCTGTTCATCGTCGCCAATCTCGCGGTCGGCTACACCTTTTCGACCGTCGCCGAGAACCAGCTCCAGGCGATGCAGATGACGATGTTCTTCCTGCTGCCGGCGATCCTGCTGTCGGGCTTCGCCTTCCCGTTCCGCGGCATGCCGGTTTGGGCACAATGGATCGGCGAGATTCTTCCCTCGACCCATTTCCTGCGCGTGGTGCGCGGCATCCTGCTCAAGGGCAACGGCGCGCTCGAGATCTGGCCCGACATATGGCCGCTCGTCCTGTTCCTCTTCGTCGCGGGCGGGATCGCCCTGCTGCGCTTCAGACGGACCCTGGATTGAGCGGATTTCGGCCCGGCAATCGCCTCTTGCCATTCCGCGCCCGCCAGCACAAATTCACCGCACGTTAAGGGTCCGGCGGTGCCGGGCCTCCCAAGAAGCTCGCCCACCGCCAGGAAAGCCGGCGGTGACAACGACCGGACATGTGGGGGTCCAGCACCCGTGATAGGTATCTCACTGATATTGCAATGTGTTTTGGCGCTCGTGCTGGTCGTCCTGGCGCTGCTCTCGGCGCAGCTGGTGGCGCTGGGCGCCATCCGCCAGTTCCGCGGCCAGCCGCGTCTGCGCGTCCCCGCCTTGCCCGACGCCGCCCTGCCCGAGGTGCTGGTCCAGCTCCCCGTCCGGGACGAGGGGGCGCTCGCGGTCCGGGTCGCCGCCGCCGCCGCTTGGATGGATTGGCCCAGGGATCGGCTGACCATCCAGGTTCTGGACGACGGCAGTCTCCACGATCACGAGCAGCTCGCCCACGCCATCCGCAGCGTCATTCCGCCGGGGGTAAAGGTCGAGATCCTGCACCGCGGCGAACGCACCGGCTTCAAGGCCGGCAACCTCGCCTTCGGACTTCGGCACAGCGAGGCCGCCTATGTGGCGATCTTCGATGCCGATTTCGTGCCACCGACCGATTTCCTCAGGCGCACGGTGCCGGTGCTCGTCGGCGATCAGGGCCTCGCCTTCGTGCAGGCGCGCTGGGGCCATGCCAATCGCGAGCTCAACTGGCTGACCCGCGTGCAGGGCCTGCTGCTCGACGCCCATTTCGCGGTCGAGCAGGAGGGCCGCGTCCGCGCCGGTCTGCCGATTTCCTTCAACGGCACCGCCGGGGTGTGGCGGCGCGAGGCGATCGAGAATGGCGGCGGCTGGACCGGCGATACCCTGACCGAAGACCTCGACCTTTCGCTGCGTTGTGCGCTGAAGGGTTGGCGCGCCGCGCTGCTGCCCGATCTGGAAGTGCCGGGCGAATTGCCCGAAAGCGCGGCCGGCTGGCGCGCGCAGCAGGCACGCTGGACCAAGGGCCATGCGCAATGCGCCAGGAAGCTGGTGCCGCAAATCTGGGCGAGCGCGCTGCCGCTTTCGCGCAAGGTCATCCTCACGCTGCAGATCTGCCAGTTCGCTTTCTACACCCTGGCTTTCGTCAGCGCCGTGATCAGCCTGAGCCTGATGGCGATGGGTGTGGTCTATATCCAAAGCGTCGCGATTCTGGGCCTGGCGGTCACCGCCTTCGGCCTTTCGGCAAGCCTCGGTTATCTTTATCTCGGACAAGTGATCCTCGGCCGCGAGGATGCGCCCAAGCTGGCGCGTTCGCTGTTGCTCGGCATCGTCTTTCCGAGCGGTTTGATACTGGCCAATTCGCGCGCCACCGTGGAGGCTTTCGCCGGCAGCGAGATGGTGTTCACGCGCACCTTGCGCGCGGGCGAGCGCTATGTCGGAAGTTGGCGCGGCGGACCGGAACTGGTGGCAGGCGTGGTGCTGCCGATCTTCGCTTTCACCGAGCAGGCCTGGAGTGCGCCGTTCTTCGTCTTCGCGGTCGCGGGGCTGGTCTCAATCGGCGCCATGGGCTGGAGCGGCGCCGTGGTGGCATCGTCGCGGGACGGCCTGGTGCGCGATAGGTACAAGTCCTAATTGTACGGAATCGCGTAAAATTTTAGACAAATGCCCCCGGGCGCTCTAACCGCGCCTTGAACCGCGCCTGCTAATGTGGACGCATCGGCTGCCGCTGCTGGAGTGCTGGAGGGGCTTTTGATGGTGGGGTCTCTCTTTCGGCTCGCGGCGGCAGCCGCTTTTTGTGCCCTGTTGACAGGGTGCGCGGGCGGTCCCGATCTGGCATCCGACGAAGACGTCCCGCGTAGCGCCGATCGCCCCCATGACACGGCGACGATGACGGTGCCCGACAAGCCCTTGTCCTGCGTGCCCTTCGCGCGCGCCCATTCCGGCATCGACATCCGCGGCGACGCCTACACTTGGTGGGACCAGGCGGCGGGGCGATACCCGCGCGGCCCGCGGCCCGCGGCCGGGGCGGTGATGGTGCTCGCGGGCTATTCCGGTTCGAACCGCGCCCATGTCGCGGTGGTGCGTCGCATCGTGTCGCGGCGCGAGATCCGCATCGACCACGCAAACTGGCTCAACAACGGCGCCATCTTCCTCGACGATCCGGTCGCCGACATCAGTGCGGACAACGATTGGAGTCAGGTGCTGGTCTGGAACGTCCAGACCCATGCCTGGGGCACCCACGTCTACAATGTCCAGGGCTTCATCGGTGGCAGCGGCAATGGCGACGAGACCAGCCCAGGCGAAAGCCCGATGGCGCCGGACTAGGCGGCAGTCGGAAATTCCTTTGGTTTTGCAAGCGGTTGAAGGAGTGGCGCAGGCTCCGTGCGTCCTTGCGCCTCGCCCTCTTTTTCTTCCCCGGCGAGGGGCCTATGGTCCGCGGCCTTGAACGCATCGAAGGGCCCCCCCTTGTGCGTTTCAACACAGCATGGATCAGCGTCGGGCGCATCCGTTGAGCAGCATTGAACAAAAGGCATCGCCAGCCGACGCTGCCGATCCGCTGGCCGCAATCGACGCGACGCCGCTGGCGGCGCACCCCCACCCGACACACCAGACGAAATCCTTCCGCTACCAAGCGGCACTCACGCTGGGCGCGCTCGGCGTCGTCTTCGGCGATATCGGCACCAGCCCGCTCTATGCGATGCGCGAGACCGCGCTTGCCGCCGGCAACGGCCATCCGCAGGCGCCTGCGATCCTGGGCGGGCTGTCGCTGATCTTCTGGTCGCTGATGTTCGTGGTGACGCTCAAATACGTGACCCTCATCATGCGGGCCGACAATGACGGCGAAGGCGGCGTGCTCGCGCTCGCCACGCTCGCCCATCGCAGCCAGGGGCTCAGCCGGCGCATCAAGACCATGATCGGCGTCGGCGCAATCATCGGTCTGGCGCTGTTCTACGGCGACGGCATGCTGACGCCGGCGATCACGGTGCTCAGCGCCGTCGAAGGGCTTTCGGTGGAAAGCGCCGGCCTGAGCCATCTGGTCCTGCCGCTGACCTTGGCGATCCTCGTCGGCCTGTTCGTCATGCAGAGCCGCGGCACGGCGCATATCGGAAGGCTATTCGGGCCGGTGATGGTGCTGTGGTTCGCCGTTCTCGCCGGATTGGGCGCGCTTGCGATCTGGCATACGCCGCAGATCCTCGCCGCGGTCAATCCGTACTACGGCATCGCGCTGTTCGCCCACGAGCCTTGGACCGCCTTCGTCTCGCTGGGCTCGGTGGTTTTGGCGGTGACCGGCTGCGAGGCGCTCTATGCCGATATGGGCCATTTTGGGCGCAACCCGATCCGCTATGCCTGGTTCTTCATCGTGCTGCCGGCCCTGTTGCTCAACTACTTCGGACAAGGCGCGGCGCTGCTCGCCGATCCGACGAAGGCACCGATCGCATTCTATTCGGTGGCGCCGCCATGGGCGCATTTCCCGATGGTGCTGCTGGCCACCATCGCCGGCATCATAGCCTCGCAGGCGGTGATCTCGGGCGTGTTCTCTATGACGCGCCAGGCGGTGCAGCTCGGCCAGCTTCCGCGCATGGAGATCCGCCACACCTCAGCGACCGAGTTCGGCCAGATCTACGTGCCGCGCATGAACGCCTTTCTCTGCATCGGCGTGGTTCTGATCGTGCTGATCTTCAAGAGCTCGTCCGCCCTGGCCGCGGCGTACGGCATCGCGGTTACCGGCGTGATGGTGATCGACAATTTCCACGCCAGCATCGTCGCCTTCAAGCAGTGGAAGTGGAACCTGCGCGTCGTCGCCGCGCTCTTCGGATTCCTGGCGATCATCGACTGGGCCTTCCTGACCTCGAATTCGCTGAAGATCATCGAAGGCGGCTGGCTGCCGCTCGCCATCGCCGCCGCCGTGTTCCTGGTGATGGACACCTGGCGGCGCGGCCGACGCGAGCACCTCGACATCGTGCGAAACGAATCAATGCCGCTCGACCTCTTCCTGGCCCGCGCCGACAAGACGCCGACGCGGGTCGCCGGCACGGCCGTCTTCATGAACGCACGCCCCGACGTGGTGCCGGGCTCGCTGCTGCACAATCTCAAGCACAACCGCGTGCTGCACGAGCGCATACTGCTCGTCCATGTCACGGTCGAGGATATGCCCATCGTGCCCGCTGGACGTCGGGTCGAGGTGAATAAGCTCGGCAAAGGCTTCTACGCGGTCAAGGTGCGTCACGGCTTTCTCGAGACGCCGGACGTGCCGCTCGCCCTCCAGGAGGCGCGGCCCTTCGGCCTGGTGATCGACGTCGACGCCACCACGTTCTTCGTCGGCCGCGAGACGCTGGTCCATGCCGAGCATTCGGTGCTCAGCCGCTGGCGCACCTGGCTCTACATCCATCTCGCCGCCAACGCATTGTCGCCGGCCCGCTTCTATCACCTGCCGCCCAACCGGGTGGTGGAACTGGGCGCGCAGATCTCGATCTGAAAAAGGAACGGGGCGTTCCCGATGAAGGCCATTCCCGCAGACAGTCTCGACGCTGAAGACGAAGAGCGCATACCACCCCGGCCCGCGCCGGAGGTGCGCCGCAGGCTGATGCGGCGGAACTTCTGGCTGACCTTGGGCGCGCTCGGCGTCGTCTTCGGCGATATCGGCACCAGTCCGCTCTATGCGATGCGCGAGTCCGCCATGGCCGCGGGCGGCAAGGTGCCCACCGCCTTCGCGGTGATGGGTACGGCCTCATTGATCTTCTGGGCGCTGATGATCGTAGTGACGCTCAAATACGTGATCTTGATCATGCGCGCCGACAACGACGGCGAAGGCGGGGTGCTGGCGCTCGCGGCGCTGGCCCATCGCACGCCGGGACTCGGCCGCACCGCAAAGACCGCCATCGGCATCGCGGCGATCCTCGGACTGGCGCTGTTCTATGGCGACGGCATGCTGACGCCAGCGATCTCGGTGTTAAGTGCGGTCGAGGGCTTGGGCGCGGACGGCTCGGGATTCGCGCCGGTGGTCATGCCCGTCACGCTCACCATCCTGATCGCGCTCTTCGTTCTGCAGTCGCGCGGCACCGACAAGATCGGCAAGCTGTTCGGGCCGGTGATGGTCGTGTGGTTCGTTGTGCTCGGCCTGCTCGGCATCAGCGCGCTGGCGCGCGCGCCGCAGATCTTGCTGGCGGTCAGTCCCCGTTATGGCTTTGAGCTGTTCCTGCGCGAGCCCTGGGTCGCCTTCGTCTCGCTGGGCTCGGTGGTGCTCGCGGTTACCGGCTGCGAGGCCCTCTATGCCGATATGGGGCATTTCGGGCGTTTGCCGATCCGGCTGGCGTGGCTGGTCGTCACGTTGCCGGCGTTGCTGCTCATCTATTTCGGCCAGGGCGCGTTTCTTCTGCTCCATCCGGCCGAGGTGCCGAACCTGTTCTACGCGATGGCGCCATCCTGGGCGCACTATCCGCTGATCGTGCTGGCGACGGTGGCCACTATCATCGCCTCGCAGGCGGTGATCTCCGGCGTCTTCTCGATCAGCCAGCAGGCGGTCCAGCTCGGCCAGCTTCCGCGCATGGAGGTGCGGCATACCTCGGCAACCGAGTACGGCCAGATCTATGTGCCCCGCATCAATGCCATGCTCTGCATCGGCGTGGTGCTGATCGTTTTGATTTTCAAGAGTTCCGACGCGTTGGCCGCCGCGTACGGCATAGCGGTCACTGGCGTGATGGTGATCAGCACCGTGCTGGTGGCGATCGTGGCGGTGCGCCGGTGGCGTTGGCGCCGGCGCTGGGTGGTGCTCTTGTTCGGCGGGCTTGCGATCGTCGATCTCGCCTTTCTCGCCGCCAATTCGCTGAAGATCGTAGAGGGCGGCTGGCTGCCGCTGCTCGTCGCGGCGGGGGTTTATGTGGTGATGGATACTTGGCGCCTGGGCCGGCGCATCCACGTGGAGAAGATCAAGGATGCCGCGCTAGCCCTGCCGCTGTTCCTGGCGCGCGCCGACAAGACGGCGCAGCGGGTTGCGGGCACGGCGGTGTTCCTCACGCCCAGGCTCGACATCGCGCCCAGCCCGCTGCTGCACAGCCTGAAGCACTACAAAGTCCTTCACGAGCGCATCGTGCTCGCCAGCGTCGTGGTGGAGGACAGCCCATTCGTGCCGCAGAGCCGCAGAGTCGATGTCGAGAAATCGGGCAAAGGCTTCTTCGAGGTGCGCATCCATTGCGGCTTCTTCGAGACGCCCAACGTACCGCGCGCGCTGGAAGCCGCGCGTCGCTTCGGCCTCGTGATCGACGTCGACACGACCACGTTTTTCGTCGGCCGCGAAACCCTGGTGCCGGGCGAGCATCCTGGGCTCGGCCGATGGCGCATCGCGCTTTATACCTGGCTGGCGTCCAACGCGCTGTCGCCGGCGCGGTTCTACTGCCTGCCGCCAAACCGCGTGGTGGAGCTCGGCACGCAGATCACGATCTGAAGGTTGACCGACAGCGGGTTTCTGGGCTCTCGTGCCGCGCCATGGCTGTCGGAGCGATCGCATGTGCCGGTTGGTATTGATTTTCCTCTTCGCCGTCTTCTGCCAGCCCGCGATGGCCGCTGTCGAACTGCGCATTACGCAGGGACCGCTGAGCGGCGGCAGCGAGGAGGGCGTTGCGTTCTTCAAGGACATTCCCTATGCGGCGGCGCCCATCGGCAAGCTGCGCTGGCAGGCGCCCGCGCCGGCGTTGCATTGGGAGCTGACGCGACCGGCCCGCGCTTTCGGACCTGTCTGTCCGCAGAACCGCCGGGGCAGCTTCTTCATGCCCAACCTGGCGCAGAGTGAGGACTGTCTCAGCCTCAACGTCTGGACGCCGCAGGCGAATCCGGCCGCGAAGCTGGCAGTGATGGTATGGATCCATGGCGGCGCCTTCGTCGAAGGCGGCGCGGCGCAGCCGATCTATGACGGCTTCGAATTGGCGCAGCACGGCGTCGTGGTGGTGTCGCTGAACTACCGACTGGGCGTGCTGGGCTTCTTCCATCATCCTGCGCTAGCCGCCTCGGCCGATGCGGGCAGCGGCAATTTCGGGCTGCTGGACCAGATCGCGGCGCTCAAATGGGTGCGCGACAACATCGCCGCTTTCGGCGGCGATCCGGCGAAGGTGACGATCTTCGGCGAGTCCGCCGGCGGCATCAGCGTCAACGATCTCGTCGCCTCGCCGCTGGCGCGCGGCCTGTTCATCCGCGCCATTTCGGAATCGGGCTTGGGGCTGCAGCCGGTGCGCAGCGCCGCCGATGCGGAGAAAGCGGCCCTCGCCTTCGCGGACGAATCCGGCATCGAAGGTCGCGATGCCGATGCGCTCGCCAGGCTGCGCGCACTCCCGGTGGCGGACATCCTGCGCCGGCAGGAGGGCATGAACCGCGAGACCGCGGTCCAGCCCTATATCGACGGCAGCGTCATCCCGGAAGACATCTCGATCGCCTTCGCGCGGGGCGATGCCGCAAAGATCGACTATCTCGCCGGCTCGAACAGCAACGAGGCGTCGCTCGCCTCCGCGATCGGGAGCGACCTGGCCACAGGCCCGGCGCGGTTCGGGCCGCTGCTGCCCAAGGTGCGCGCGATCTACGATGCCAATGGCGTTCTCAGCGAGGAGCAGTTCGAGCGCGAATTGTTCAACGACGCCCTGTTCGGGGCGGGCGCATACGGCCTCGCGGCTTTCGAGGCCAGGCACGATGGCGAGGCTTACGTCTATCACTTCGCCTATCTGGCCGACACCTATCGCGGCAAGGTGCCGGGCGTCGGCCATGGCGGCGAAATTCCCTACGTCTTCGGACTCAAAGGTCTGGGCGTGCTCGGCAACGCCGCCAGCGAGAAGGACCGGCGCGTGATCGCGCTGGTGCAGAGCTACTGGACCAATTTCGCCAAGACCGGAGATCCCAACGCCGCCGGACTGCCGTTGTGGCCGCGCCTGACGCCGGGCGGGGGCGAAACGCTGGTCTTCGACGACACGACCAAGGCGGTCGACCATTTCCGCATGGGGCAGATCGGCGTGATGAAGGACGTCTGGAGCCGGCGGACGGGACTGAGCGCGCCTTAAGCCGCTTAACCCTTCATCGCGTAGCGGTGCAGCATCGTGCCGTTGTCGCGCAGCCATTTCTGCGGGCGGCGGGTGTCTCCGACGATCTCGCGCACGAGTCTCCAGAAGGCTGGTCCGTGATTCATCTCGCGCATATGCGCGACCTCATGCGCCACGACGTAGTCGAGCACGAAGGGCGGCGCCAGGATCAGCCGCCACGAGAACGACAAAGAGCGCGAGGTCGAGCACGACCCCCAGCGGCTCGCGGTGTCGCGCACCGTCAGCCGCCTGGGCTTGAGGCCCACCCTCGCCGCGTATTCCCGCGTGCGGGCCTCGAGTTCTCGCCGCGCCTCGCGCTTGAGGAAATCGAGCAGCCGTCGCGCATGATGCTCGCGATGGCCGGCGACGCACAGCGCGCGTTCGCCGCCCCCCGTTTCGATCCAGGCGGCGCCGCGGCCGGCCGAGCCTTCGCGCACGACATGGTCCTGGCCGCGCACCGGCACGAGCGAGCCCACGCCGAGCGCCACCGGCGCCGGCACCCGCTTGAGCTGGCGGGCGATCCAGTCGCTCTGGCCGCGGGCGAATTCCACGGCGCGTTCGAGCGCGCGCTGCGACGGGGCCACCACGCTGACCTCTCCGGTCGAGGGGTGAACCTTGACGATCAGCCGCCGCGCGCGCGGATTGAGGCGCACGCTGACCTCCACTGGGCGTCCCTCGATGGCGAGAAGCTCACGCCGCGCCACTTTGCGGGTTGCCTTCATCTTACGCATGGGCTTCCCTCTGCCTCGAACCTGGACGAACGCACCGATGACAGAACGCGCGCGCTTCCATCTTGCCTTTCCGGTCGACGATCTTGCCAAGGCACGATCGTTCTACGCCGGGCTGCTCGGCTGTCCCGAAGGACGCGCCGGCGATTGCTGGGTCGATTTCGACTTCTTCGGTCACCAGATCGTCGCCCATTTAAGCCCGGATGAAGCCGGGCACAAAGCGCATAATCTTGTTGACGGCGACGAAGTTCCCGTTCGTCATTTCGGCGCGATTCTGCCGATGGCGCAGTGGCGCGCGCTTGCCGCGCGTCTTCGCGACGCCGGCATGCGCTTCCTGATCGAGCCCGAAATCCGCTTCGAGGGCCTTCCCGGCGAGCAGGCGACGTTCTTCGTGCTCGATCCCAGCGGCAACGCGCTCGAGTTCAAGGCGTTCGACGACGAGACGAGGATTTTCGCGAAATGACCCCGCCGCGCATCGCGCTGTCGCTCGGACTGCTGGCGCTCGCACTCATCCTGGGCGCGCTGTCGTTCCAATATATCGGCCATATGCCGCCCTGCGAGATGTGCCATTGGCAGCGCTGGCCGCTATTCGCCGCGATCGCCGTGGGAGTGTTCTCGGGCACTCTGGTCCGCCGCGACGATAATGCGGCGACGGCGCTTGCGGTTCTCGCGATCCTGCTCGTCGCGGCCTCGGGCGCGATCGGCGTCTATCAGGCCGGCGCCGAATGGCATTGGTGGCAGGGGCCGCAAGCCTGCACCGGCACCCGCGTCGTCTTCCATAGTCTCACCGACCTCAACACGCCGGGCCAGGCGCGCTGCGACTTACCGAGTTTCCGTTTGTTCGGACTTTCGCTTGCGGGCTGGAACGCGCTGATCGACTTCGGCGCGGCGATTGCGGCCTCGGTGATGCTGCTGCGGAGGCGCGCGTGAGCCGCAAGCCACGTCCAGCGCCGCCGGGCACCTGCGACGACGTCGCGGCGATGATCCGCGTCGATCACGCGGGCGAGTACGGCGCGGTACGCATCTATGAGGGCCAGCTCGCGGTGCTGCGCAACGGACCTGCGGCGGATACGATTCGCAAGATGGCCGAGGGCGAGCAGCGCCATCTCGACACTTTCGACAGGCTGATCGTGGAGCGCCGCGTCCGGCCGACGGCGCTGGAGCCGGTTTGGCGCGTCGCGGGCTTCGCGCTCGGCGCCGCCACCGCCTTGCTGGGCGAGAAGGCGGCCTTCGCCTGCACCGCGGCGGTGGAAGAGGTCATCGACGAACATTATGCCGGCCAGATCGCCAAACTCGGCGACGACGAGAAGGCGTTGCGCGACACGGTCACCGATTTCCGCGCCGACGAGATCGCCCATCGCGACGCGGCGCTGGCCGGCGGCGCGCAGGAGGCGCCCGGCTACCGCGTCTTGAGCGAGGCGATCAAGGCGGGATGCCGTCTCGCCATCGCCTTGTCGACGCGGCTGTGAGCGCGACGCTCGACCGCCAGGCGCTGCTGGCACAGGCCGCGTCGCCGCGCCAGGCCGGGGCGCGCGATGCGCCAGCGCTGGCAGGATTGCTCACCCAAGCCTTCCTCGCCGATCCGGTGTTCGATTGGATCGCGCGGCCGGGACCGGCGCGCATCGGCGCGCTCGAGCAGTTTTTCCGCTGGCTGCTGGCCGAGCGCGCGCTTCCTTTTGGCGAAGTGTGGACGGCCGATGGCGTGGTCGCGGTGTGGGTGCCGCCCAACGCGCCGGCGAGCCCCGGCGGCTTCTGGGAGCAGATGCGTCTGCTGCCGATGTTCCTCAGGCTCTGCGGCCTCGCGCGCATGGGCCGCGGCTCGGCAATGGGCGCGGCAATGGAAGAGAATCATCCCAAGGCGCCGCATTTCTATCTCGCCTTCATCGGCGTATCGCCGTCGTTGCAAGGCCTGGGCCTGGGCAGCGCGGTGCTCGAAGCCAACCTCAAGCGCATCGACGCGCAGGGCGCGCCCGCCTATCTCGAAAACTCGAATCCAAAGAACGCGCGGCTCTACGAACGTCTTGGCTTCGCGACACAGCGCAACATCGCGCCCACCCTCGCCCCGCCATTGACAGCGATGTGGCGGGACAAAACTCCACCCTCCCCTTGCGGGAGATTGTGAACCATGGAAAAGCCCCATAGAATTCTTGGCTTCCGACCAATTGCCGGTCGCGAGGGGCCGCAGTTGCGAGTGGCGACCGATGACGCTCGATAAGCGGTCCGCTATTCGGCACCTGAAGCTAAAGATCGGCTAGCATGTCAAGCGCGACACAGGCCGCGGGCGTTTCTCTCAAGAAGCGCGCGCTACGGCAAAAGATTCTGAATGTCGCTCTCACCTCCAAAGGATTTCGTGACGCATTGGTGGAGGACGCGAAAGAGATTCGCGAAATCGCCAAACCAACCGCGACCGAGGCCGCGATTGAGGGGGCCTTCGAGCGGGTGATGTATGCACGTCTGCGCGAGATCGGGCTTCGATTTCATCCTGAAAAGGAAGTTGCAATCGATTTGAGAAGGCACCTCGCGACAGGCAGGACGGACAGCAGGCTTGGCGCATTGGTAATCGAGTATAAGCGACCATCCCTGCTCAAATCGGACGGGGAAATCGAAACCGCGATCGCTCACCTTGCCTCCTACCTGCGCGCCTCGAGCGAAGCGGCGCAGGCGCCGTTCATCGGGATTCTGACCAATGGTATAATTGCAATCGAGGTACGTGCGTCTGGCGACGCGGTCACGTCGAAAACGGCCCCGCAAAGACTCGATGCTGCGTTTCTCCTGAGGATGACACGCCACGTCATCTCTCTGGCCGTGACGGCGCTCACTCCGACCAATCTTATTCGAGATTTTTGCGGATCGCAGGATGGCGTGCTGTTGAGAACCGCGCGCACTCTCAACATCGCTCTTCGCCAGCAGCTGAAGACTCAGGTGCTACACGCCGAATGGGAAGAGATGTTCCGGCTCACCCACGACGACCAATCGCAGCAGAAGAAAATCGAAGAGCGTCGCAAAGCCTTGGCAGAGCTTTTCCTAGTACATATCGCCAGCCCTGCGGAAGAATACCGCGCTCTGTTCGCACTGCACACTGCCTACGCGGTTCTGCTGAAGTTCATGGCATATCGAACTGTTTCAGATATCTATCTCGGTGAAGTTGGTCAAGACTACGGTTCTCTGTCCGCAGCTGCCAATCAACCACTTCGCACATTTTGTGAAGGTCTTGAAGACGGAGAAGTGTTCCGCGCGCTCGGCATCATCAATCTGTTGGAGGGCGACTTCTTCTCTTGGTACTGCGACCGGAAGCAATGGACTGCGGAAATCGCCGATGCAATGCGCGAAATGCTCGATACTCTGGCACGCTACGAAGAAGCCGCGCACATTTTCGAAGCAAATGAGGCGCCGGACCTTTTTCGAGAGCTCTATCAAGCCGCGGTGCCACGGGTGGTTCGCAGCAGCTTCGGCGAGTTCTACACGCCTTATTGGCTGGCGGACCATGTCATTGACACCACTCGGCCGCGCGGCAAATGGCGAGCGATTGATCCTTGTTGTGGTTCAGGGACTTTCGTCATCGCCGCGATTGCGCGCGTGCGCCGCGAGTGCGAACACCGCAATCTAAACAAAAGTGAAACCCTGCGGGAAATTGTCGATCGTGTCGTGGCGATCGACCTAAATCCACTTGCGGTCCTGACAACGCGCATCAACTATTTCATCCATGTCAGCCACCTGCTCAACGGCGCGAAACTCCCGCTCGTGATTCCCGTTTTTCTCGGCGATGCGTCTGCCTTGCCTGATCGCATCATGGTGGATGGTGTGCGTTGTCTGCGGTTCGAGCTGAAAACATTGAAGAGCCATGTTAACGCTGTCCTTCCGATTTCAACGGTCGAGAACAGGGCGCGGTTTATGCAACTGATGCTTTCGTACGAGCGGCAGATTAAGGCGCAGAACCGCGGCAAAGCCAACGAGATACTGCTCAATGGAATAGCGGACAATCACCGTACGTCTTCAATCTGCGGGGCCGTTCACGACTTGACCGACAGCCTGATTGGATTGCAAGCGAACGGATGGAACGGAATTTGGGCGCGCGTTCTTTCGAATTTTCTTACGACCGCATGCTTGGGAAAATTTTCCGTCGTGATGGGCAACCCGCCATGGATCGACTGGAAAAACTTGCCCGAGGGATACCGCAACCGGATCAAGATTACAGAGTTGCTGCGAAGTATTTTCTCAGGCGCGGGCCGCACCGGCGGAATCAATCTCAATATCTGCGCGCTGATTTCCTACGTTTCGATGGTCAATTGGCTCGCGCCGAAGGGTCGACTCGCATTCCTGATGCCGCGCGAACTCGCCAACCAGGCATCGTACGAAGGCTGGCGCCGCTTGGGCGGAAGATGGGGATTTCTTGCATTTCACGATTGGTCGAAAGCTGGACATCCATTCGATCCGGTGCGCGAGCAGTTCATGACGTTTGTGCTGGGCAAGCGCCCGGAACCGTCACGACACACTCCAGTGCGGCGGTATAGGAAAAAGCCAGGGACGAAACAACATGCCACAAAATGGGCAAGTATTTCGGTTGCCACTGAGCGCCTGGAGGTCAGTGACGCGATTGCCGGGCAAATCATTCCCGGCAGCACGACCTTTACTTTCGCCGATAGCCAAGACGAGCTTGACGAATTCGCTCTGGTAGCCGGCGACTGCGAATATGTCGGGCGCGAGGGGACGCAATTTTACCCACAAGAGTTGCAGCTATTCAAACATATCTCCGCTGGTCCGCGGCCTGGCACCGTTTGGCTGACGAACGTGCAAGCAGATAAAGCCCAACACAGAGTGCCTTCGATGCGTGTCCTTCTCGAAACCAGATATTTGCGCCCGCTCGTCACAGCTCCGAATATCGAACCCTTTAGTCATGAGTATGACGGGCTACTTGTGGCATTCCCCTACGATGCGGCGATGCCCACGAAGCCAATCCCTCGTGAGACGCTGGAGGAAACTTCGCCCCTCTTGTTGGATTACTACAACCGTCACCGCGAAACGATCGAGAGCCTGTCCCCATTCAACGCAAAAATTCGTGGACCCAACCCGGGTGAATTCTACGGATTGGCGCGCACCGGGCCCTATAGCTTTGCGGACGTATACGTTGCGTATCGAAAAGATACCAAGTGGCGGGCCGTTGTTGTGTCTTCTGAGCCCTTGCCATGGGATCGCAATGGACAGGTGGTGTTTCAGAGCCATGCGGTCTCTATGTGCGAGCGCCTGGGCGGCCGCTTTATCACGCAAGATGAGGGACATTACATTTGTGCCATCCTCAATGTTCCGCTGGTGGAGCGGTTCATAGCTGGAACGTCTGACAATCGCTCGTTCAAGGTGCGTCCCCCGATCTTCGTCCCTGAATTCGATCCGGAAGACGACAAGCACCTCGAATTGGCGGCGCTCTCCCGCGAAGCCCATGCCAATCCCGAGCGCCGCGAGGCCATTCGCTCTGAATGCGAAAGGCTATACCTGACTTTGTGCCGTTCGAGGCATTTGATGTGAAGGCAAGCGCAAAACGAGGGTTCAGTTCCGCGATGATGTTACGCGCTCCGCCAATGCCTGGCCGACCTGGCGGACCAGCGCGTTCCAGTCGCCGAAGCGGTCGGGGCTGAAGACGCGAGTCTTGCGGTACCAGGGGTATTCGCCGGTGCCGAGCTGCGGCCAGGTGCGGCCCGCGGTGAGAAACCAGGTCTCGGTTCCGACGCTGGCCGCGCACGCCGCCGCCGCCGTCGGCGCGGAGAGCACGAGGTCGAGCGAGGCCGAGAGCGCGGCGGCACCGTCGATATCGTCCTTGAGGTCGAGATCGTCGATCCGCGCGATCGCCACACCGTGCATCTCCGCGGCGCGCGCGAGCTCTTCGGCGCAATCGCCATATTGCAGGTTGACGATGCGCACGCCCGGCGTCTTCAAGATCGGGCCCCAGGCATCGAGCACGCTGTAATATTTGGCGCGCTTGGCGCCCAGCATCATCGAGCGCCAGCAGATGCCGATCTTGGGCTCCGGCCCAAGCGCGTCGAGCCGCGCGCGGAAATCGGCGACGCGTTGCGCATCGGGAACGAGGAAAGGCTGGTGCGGAAAATCGCTCAAGGCGCGGCGCAGGAAGCGCAGCGGCGTTGCCATCGGCGCCCAGAAATCGGGATCGCCCTTGTCGGTGCTGAAGGGAATGAACCGCAACGACTTGTTGCCGTCCTTGTCCAGCAATGTGCGATCCTCATAGGCGCCGACGACGGCGCGCGGGAAGGAGCGCTGGAACAGCGCGATGAGACGCCGGTCGACCGCGATCTCGAGCGTGCCCGCTTCGCCGACGGCGCGCTGCAGATCGGGGAGGACATTGGCGAACATGAACTCGTCGCCCAGGCCCTGCTCGCCGACGACCAGCATGCGCTTGCCGTCGAGCGCTTCGCCCTGCCAGAGCGGGGCGTTCGTCATGTGATGCACATAGGCACGGAAACGCTGATCGTTGCGGATCTCGAAGGCGTCGAAGCCTTCCGCCAGCCGGCCCATGCCGATCAGGCAGATGGCGCGGCTGTGCTCGCTCTCGCGGCGCTCGTTCTCGTCGACCGCGCGGGCGAGCGCGCCGTCATAGGCGACCAGAGCCTCGCCGAGACGGCCGAGATGGGAGTGCGCGTAGCCCAGATTGTGATGCAGCCGCGCGAAATCCGGATCGAGCCGAATGGCCTCCTGGTAGAAGACGAGGCTCTCTTCGACGCGCCCGTTCTCGGCGAGTACGGTGGCGAGCGCGTTCCACAGGATCGCTTCTCCGGGCATGCGGTAGATCGCGGCGCGCAGGGTCTCGATGGCGGTATCGACATGCCCCATGTCGCTCTGCACCGATCCTAGATTGTTGTAGCCCAATGGCGAATCCGGACAGGCGCCGATATAGAGCTGGAACATCTTCGCCGCGCCGTCCACGAGCTGCAGGTTCCAGGCGGCGAGGCCCAGATTGATCAACAGTTCGGGATCGTCCGGGTCGAGCTGGAAGGCCCGCTCATAGGTGACGAGCGCCTTGTGTTGATGGCCCATGCGCTGAAGCGCCATGGCGAGCAGGTGAAAAGCCTTGGCATTGGCGTCGTCGGTTTCGGTGGCGTCGAGCGCGAGCTGGCCGGCGCGCGCCAGATCGCCCTTCTGCCAGGCCTTGATGGCGCGCTTGAGCACGGCGTTCGATTTGCGGCGCTGCTCGGCGGCCTCGAACTCCTCAGCCAGCCGCTCGAGCTTGGCCAGCGCCGCCAGCCGCGCATCCATGCCGGTCATCGCCGGAAGGCTCAATTGGGGCGCGAGCGCGGCCATGCGGAAAACCCTCGTTGCGGAACGTCCATCAAAGCGCGCGCATGCTTAAGCAGCAGTGAACGCGACAATGAAAAGCGCCAGCACTTTGTTAACCGTGGCGGGGTAATGTGCGCCCACGACTTTGGAGGGCCGAATGCCGCTCAAGCTGTCGCTCAAGCCGGGCGAAAAATTCGTGCTCAATGGCGCGGTGCTCGCCAATGGCGACAAGCGCATCAGCCTGGTGCTGCAAAACAAGGCCTGCGTGCTGCGCGAGAAGGACATCCTGCAGCCCGCCGATGCGACCACGCCGGCGCGGCGCATCTATCTGCCGATCATGATGATGTATCTCGATGCCGAGAACTTCGAGGAATACTACACCGAGTTCGCGCTGCGGATGACCGAGTTCATGGGCGCCATCCAGACCCGCGCCGTGCTCGCTTCCTGCATCGAGATCAGCCGCGATGTCGCCAACGGCGCCTATTACAAGGCGCTCATGGGCTGCCGCAAACTCTTTGAATTCGAACAGGAACGGTTGAGCTATGACCCTGCAGGCTTACAAGAACACGCAGCGCATTACTGAGGACTCGCGCACCACCGAATACAGGCTGTTCGGACAGGTCACCGGGGCCCTTATCGACGCGCAGAGGAACGGCGAGCAGGGCTCGCCGCTGATCGACGCGGTCGACTGGAACAAGAAGCTGTGGCGCACGCTGGCGGCCGATTGCATGGACGAGCGCAACCGGCTGCCCGAGGGCGTGCGCGCCCAGATCATCTCGCTCTCCCTCTGGATCGCGAAATATTCGCGCGCCGTGACCCGCGAAGGCGCCTCGCTCGATCCGCTGATCGAGGTCAACCGCAACATCATGCAGGGCCTGCAAGGCGCGGCCTGAACTGCCGCGCGGCAAGTTCTGCCCATGGTTAACGGACGGTTGATTTTCAAATCTCGAAACAAATACAGCAGGTTATACGGTCAAGTTTTGGTTCCTTCGGTGGCACGGCGGTTGCGATGGCTTCAGCCGGCACCGCCAGGACGGAAGGGACGACCGACATGCTGAGCGTCAACACCAACACCGGCGCGATGGTCGCGCTGCAATATCTCAACGACACCCAGGCCCAGCTTGCCCAGACCCAGAACGCGGTCGACACCGGGCTCAAGGTCTCGTCCGCGAAGGACGACGGCGCGGTCTACGCCATCGCCCAAAACATGCGCGGCGACATCGCCGGCTACACGGCCGTCACCGACAGCTTGAACCGCGGCATGTCGGCGATCGACGTGGCGATGTCCGCAGGCCAGTCGATCTCCGACCTCTTGGTCGAGATGAAGACCAAGGCGCTGGCGGCATCCGACACCTCGCTCGACACCGCGAGCCGAGCGGCGATGAACCAGGATTTCGTCGCCTTGCGAGACCAGATCACGACCATCGTCAAGAATGCGGTGTTCAACGGCTACAATCTGGTCGACGGCTCGACGCTGCAGATCACCGCGCTCGCCTCCGCCGACGGCACGCGCCACATCACCACTGCGGCGGAGAACATGACCCTCTCCGGCTCGGTCGTGACCATTTCAACGGCCGCCTCGATCGCCACCCAGACCGGCGCCTCGACCATGGTGGCCGCGATCCAGACTTCTTTGCAGAACGTCGATGCCGCGCTGGCCAAACTCTCGGCCGGCTCGAAGAAGTTCTCGATCCAGCTGGGCTTCGCCTCCAAGCTTTCCGACACGCTGACCACCGGGGTCGGCCATCTCGTCGATGCCGACATGGCCAAGGAGAGCGCGATGCTCCAGTCGCTGCAGGTCAAGCAGCAGTTGGGCGTGCAGGCGCTGTCGATTGCCAACCAGTCGCCGCAATACCTGCTGTCGCTGTTCAAGTAGGATCGTCTTCGGCCCTTCGTCCTGCGGCAGCAGCGGATGAAGGGCCCCGATTTACCCGCCATTCGATTAGACTTTGAGGCAAATTCTGCCGCGTTCCCGGCAAGAATTGCCGCTTAATAGGTAAATCCTGCCGGGATTAACTGTGCGGGCGCAATTTCGCCCCGGTCATATTTTCCGCCTCGCCCTCGGAATCGAGAGTTAGAGATTCCCTAACGCGCTCCGGCACGCCGGTTGCTCTTGCCTTCACAGGGCAAAACGCCCTTGAGCAAAACGCTCGAAACAACGGAGGCAAGAATGCTTAGCGTCAACACCAACAACGGCGCCATGGTTGCGCTGCAGTACCTGAGCCAGACCCAGGCTCAGCTGTCGAAGACCCAAAGCGCCATCAACAGCGGCATGAAGGTCTCGTCCGCGAAGGACGACGGCGCCGTCTACGCCATCGCCCAGAACATGCGCGGCGATGTCGCCGGCTATTCGGCGGTCACCGACAGCCTCAATCGCGGCATGTCGACCGTCGACGTGGCGATGTCGGCCGGTCAGTCGATCTCCGACCTGCTCATCGAGATGAAGACGAAGGCGCTGGCCGCCTCCGACACTTCGCTCGACACCGCAAGCCGCGCGGCGATGAACCAGGATTTCGTCGCGTTGCGCGACCAGATCACGACCATCGTCAACAACGCGGTGTTCAACGGCTACAACCTGGTCGACGGTTCGACGACCCAGGTCACCGCTCTGGCCTCGACCGACGGCTCGCGCCGCATCACGGTCGCTGCCGAAAATCTGAGCCTGTCGGGCTCGATCGTGACGGTGTCCACCGGCGCGTCGATCTCCACCCAGGCTGCGGCTTCGACGATGGTGGCGGCGTTGCAGACCTCGCTCACCAATGTCGACTCCGCTCTGGCGAAACTGTCGTCCGGCTCGAAGAAGTTCTCGATCCAGATCGACTTCGCCCAGAAGCTGTCGGACGCTCTCACCAGCGGCATCGGCAACCTGGTCGACGCCAACATGGCCAACGAAAGCGCGATGCTGCAGTCCTTGCAGGTCAAGCAGCAGTTGGGCGTGCAGGCGCTGTCCATCGCCAATCAGGCGCCGCAGACCATTCTCTCGCTCTTCCGCTAAGAGCTCGGCGGCGGATCCCGGCAAGAGGATCCGCCGCCGCTTGGCGAAAGGGCGTGAGCCGGAACACCGGCTGCGCCCCGGGGCGTCAGGAACAAATGGTTGGGAAAATGCGAAACGGGCGAGGCAAACCTCGCCCGTTTCGTCTTGTCATCCAGGAAACGAAATCGCCAAACCGCCTAGAGTCCGAGATGGCGGACCAGGGCCGTCACCACGCGTTCGGCGTCATCGACATCCATGGCGGCGGAAAGCGGCAGGCTCAGCGCCTTGGCGTAGTAGAGATCGGCGCCGGGCAGCGTCGCCGGGAAGCGTTTGGCGAAGTAGGGCTGGCAGTGCAGCGGCACGTAGTGCACCTGGGTCCCGATACCGTCGGCCGCGAGCGCCCGCATCAGCGCTGCGCGCGTGATACCGGCCGCCTTGAAATCGATGCGCGCGACATAGAGGTGCCAGGCCGGAAGGCATTGGCGCGTACGGGCGAGAGTCTTGATGACGGGCGCATAGGGTTGGAGCATTGCGTCATAGGCCGCCACCACCGCCCGGCGCCGCGCCAGGAAGCGCTCGAGCTTGCCCAATTGCGAGAGCCCCAGCGCGCACTGGATGTCGTTGGCGCGCCAGTTGAACTCCGGCCGGACCAGTTCGTAGTACCATGGATTGGCGCGGCCGTCCGCATCGAAGGCCTGTTCGGCGGCCGTGAAATCTTCGGCGTCGCGCGTCATGCCGTGATTGCGCGCGCGCTGCAAGCGCCGGGCGATTTCGGGATCGTTGGTGGTGACCGCACCGCCCTCGCCCATCGCGATGGCCTTGACGGGATGGAAGGAAAAAACGCTGAGGTCGCAGAGCGCGTTGCTGCCGATGCGGCTCTGACCGCCGCGACCGGCATAAGAGGCGCCGAGCGTGTGGCAGGCATCGTCGACGATTCGAAGCCGGTTGATGCGTGCCACGGCCGCGATCTCTTCCAATGCGCCGCACTGGCCGTTGAGGTGGACGTTGAACACGGCGTCCGCCTTGCCGGCGCGCGCCAGCGCGTTGCTCAATGTCTCGGGAGTCATCAATCCGGTGTTCGGGTCGACATCGGCGAAGACGATCTCGGCGCCGTTCAGGTGCGGCGCGCTGGCGGTGGCGAGAAAGGTGATGGCGGGAACGACGACTTTCGTGCCTGGCCCCAGATCGAGCGCGCGCGCCGCCATGTGGAGCGCCGCCGTCCCATTGGCACAGACCACGGCGTGACGGGCGCCGACATGCTCGGCGAGCGCTTTCTCGAAGCGTGCGACGGCCGGACCGGTGGTGAGATAGTCGCCGCGCAGCACCTCGGCCACCGCGGCGATGTCGTCCTCCTCGATGAGCTGACGGCCATAGGGAAGGAAGGCCTGCGCCGCCAGCCGGGGCTTGAATGCAGGTGCGCTCACGCGAAGGCCTGCGCCAGAAGCAGCTGAAGCCCGCGCGCGTCCAGTTGTTCGGGATTTCTGTCGCTCGAATAGGCGAAGCCCTCCGCCACGGGCCTGGCCCCGCGGTTGAGATAGGCTTCGCGCGCGGCCTCTGCGAAACTCGCCAGGATCACATAGCGATCCTCCAGTTCGACGGTCCAGCGCGAATCGTCGGCCGGGATCATGGTCTCGTGCAGCTTCTCGCCCGGGCGGATGCCGACCACCTTCTGACCCAGGGCCGGACAGATCGATCTGGCCAGATCGGTGACGGTGGTCGACGGAATCTTTGGAACGAAAATCTCGCCGCCGCGCGACAATTCCATGCTCGAGAGCACGAAATTCACGCCCTGGTTCAAGGTGATCCAGAAACGTGTCATGCGAGGATCGGTGATCGGGATGTTTTCGGCGCCCTCGGCGGCGAGCTTGCGGAAGAACGGGACGACGCTGCCGCGCGAGCCGAAGACGTTGCCGTAGCGCACCACGGAAAAACGCGTGCCGTCGGCGCCTGCGAGATTGTTGGCAGCCACGAAGATCTTGTCGGAGGCAAGCTTCGAGGCGCCGTAGAGATTGACCGGATTGGCCGCCTTGTCGGTCGAGAGCGCGATCACCTTGCGCACGTTTCGTCTAAGCGCGGCGTAGACCAGGTTCTCGGCTCCGAAGACGTTGGTGCGGATGCATTCGAAGGGATTGTATTCGGCGGTCGGCACCTGTTTCAGCGCGGCAGCATGGATGACGTAGTCGATGTTGTTGAGCGCGAGTTCCAGCCGGTCGCGGTCGCGCACATCGCCGATGAAATAGCGCATGAAGGAATGGCGCTCCATCGGGAAGAGCTGCTGCATCTCGTATTGCTTGAGCTCGTCGCGCGAATAGATCACCAGCCGGCGCGGCTTGTAATTCGCGATCACGCTCTGGACGAAGTGCTTGCCAAAGGAGCCTGTGCCGCCGGTGACGAGGACCGATTTGTCGTTGAGGTCCAGCCAGGGCTGGGTGAAGTCGCGGATGCGCGGTGGTTGGGCCGGCGGCGGAGGGGTACGATCGTCGGTATCGCTGACGGCGAGGTAGATCTTCTTGGCCCGCGGACTCATGCCTGCTCCGGTCCCTTCGTTGACGCCGTATGGTTACAGAACAGGGTTAAGAAGCGGCTTACGCGGCGCCCACGGCGAAGCGGTAGCGCCGCGGACCTTCGCGCAAGGCCGTGGGCTTGCGGGTGTCGTCGAGCTCGAGCGCGGAGAGCACGAACTGGCAGAACAGGCTGCCGCCGATGCACCGATGGGTCAGCATGCCGAGCAGCGGCGCGGTGCTGCGGTCGACCTCGATGCGCAGCCGGGTCGCGCCGTCGCCGATCTCGGCCCAGCCTTCAGTCATGCCCAGACCATGCGATGCCGAAACCAGGAACGATACCGGCACGCCGTGATCGACCTGCTGCCCCGCAAGCGCAAAAGTTTCCGGGTCCTTACCGCCATTGTGCGTCGTCAAGGACAGCTTCGACCAATCAAAGGCGTCGGGAAGCAAAGTGAAGTGACCGAGCCGCAGGCTGCCGCGTCCGAGATCGGCCCAGTCAAGGCTGACCTCGAACTCGACTCGCGGCCGGTCGCCGCAAAAGCGCATGAGCTTCTCGATGGGACCTTTGGGGGTCTCGATCCGCGCCCGTGCCAGCGTATCACCGTCCGCGCCCCAGATCCGGGCCTCGCCGAGTTCAAGATCGGTGATCTTGTGCTCGCCCGGAGCCTCGAACACGCAGTCGCCGGTGTACCAGTCCGCTTGGATATGGATGTCGTCGAAATGGCCGTGCGGCAGTGAGCCGAGCGCGGCTCCTGCATGCGGCGCAAAGCGCAGCGAGGTCAAAGCGAGGCCGCGCCGACGGTCGAGCTGTGCCGAAATCTGTGGCGTGACGATCGTCACATGACGATCGGAGATGGCTTCGCCGAGGGGAACGGGCGCTAAGGTTTCCTCCGCCGTTCCCCAACGCCGTTCCGCCCCGAGGAGGCGACGGGTGAACGCCTGCCAGCGCTTCTCGGTGATATGGGTGCGGAAATCGCTGGACCAGAGATAACAAAGCTCCTTCCAGTCGGCGTCAGGGTCGCTGCACATGCCGTCGTAGATTCGCTGGCACGCGGCATTGATGGCGACGTCGTCGCGACCGCTGACGGCCCAGCGCGAGAGATTGTATTTGCGCTGTTTTTTGACCGGCACGGGACACGCGGCGCTCTCGAGCCTGAGCGGCTGGCGCCTGACAGCCGGCAGAAGGCTGGACGGCTTGACCAGGTTAAAGTCGTCGCTCGCATGCAGAGCGGCGAAGGCCTGCTCCAACCGTTCCCATTCGCTCGTCGCCGATGGCGCTTCCTCGGTGCGATAGCGGCCGGGCCGGAAGTCGAAGATCTCGGCATCGTTGGAGTAGCAGCACAGCGCGCGCGGCACTTCGCCTAGGCGCTGCCGGAAGAAATCGAGCCATGCCGCGAGTGCGATATCGCCATGCGCCAGGCGCTGGAGCTTTTGGAATGCGACCGTGTTGGTCCACAACAGCGGTATGGTGCGTCCATCGCTACCCAGCGCCCGCTCGACGCGATAGCGCGTTTCGGCTGGCCATTCGGGATGATAGGCGGACGGATTGTCCCAATCCATCAGCACACCGCGATAGCCGGCATTGAGATAGAGACCGACCAGGCCGCCGGACCAAGCCTGCTCGTTGACCAGTGCCAGCGCGGGCTTCACCCCCAGCAGCCGCTGATAGACCTCATGGCCGAGCGCGAGATTGGCCTCGGTGACGCGCGCGGGCACCAGCGGCGCGATGATCTGCGCATAGCCCGAGCCGACGAACTCGACCTTGCCCGCCTGGATCAGCGCTTGCAGCTTTTCGATCCAGAGCCGATCGCGCGACACGATCTCTTCCAGGGTGAACCCGCTCGCCTCGATGGCGATGGGTCCGCAGCGTTCGGCCAAGCGCAGCAGCGGCCAGTAACAGCGCTCGATCACCTGGCCGCGCTGTTCTTCCTCGATCGACGAGAAGGCGAGGTTGAGATGGAACAGCGCATAGAGCGTCAACGTGGCCGTCGACTGGCGCAATTCCCGCGAGAAGACCGGCGCGTTCATGCGACCTCGAACGTAAGTCGCGCCAATGCATCGTTGGCGACCTTGAGCGCGGCATCGCGCGAGGGGCCGGTCGCCAGAACCATCGCAGCCGATGGCCGTTTGTCGCCCGCCGGCGCGATCACGTCTCCGGGCCGCGCGGTGACGACGAGCTCGGCGACGCCATCGACGCTGCGGGCTTCGTCCGCGCCCTTGACGGCGACGACGCGGCCAGGCCTTGGAAAGGCGTAGCGCTGCACCACCGGCACAAGGGCCTTGGGCTCCAGCTCGTCGGCCGCGATCGTCTCGCCCAAGGCCTGACGGATAGCGCAGCCGACGAAATCGACTCCGGTGTTGAGCGGGATCTCGCGCGTGCAAAAGAAGCCGCCGGAAAGCCGCGCCGCCAATTCGATTACATAGGGCTGGCCTTCATGGACCACGATGTCGCCCTTCACCGTCCCGTCCGTGACGCCAAGCGCGGCTGCCGCACGCGCGACCACCTCCTTGACGCGGGACTGAACATCGTCGGGAAGTGCGCTCGGCAGGTCGCCGCCGTTTTCGACGAAGAACGGCGCATAGGCCTCGAGATGTTCATAGTTGCGGTCGGAAAACCCCGGCGTGGAACAGCGTCCGCCGATCACAATGGATTCGGTCGAAACCTGTGGACCGGCGAGGTATTGTTCGACCATCACGCGCTGGGTCGGCGAGTGGCTTTGCGCGAGGCGGAAGGCCGCGGCGAGATCCTGCACGTGGCTGACGCGCTGCACGCCGCGCGATCCGCGGCTGTCAACCGGCTTGATCACCAGATCGCGGCCGCGCTCGACGGCGATGCGCTGCAGGGCCTGCACTGTGTCGACGGGTGCGAACCATGGCACCGGCACGCCGCAGGCCGCGAAGCGCTGTTTCATGGCGAGCTTGTCGCTGGCAAGTTCCGCGCTGGCGCGCGAGATGGCGCCGAGGCCGAGCCGCTCGGCCACCACCGCCACTGTCATCGGCGCGTCGGCGGCGACGCAGATGACGCCGTCGATCTTGCGGATCTTGCGGCTGTATCGGGCCGCAGCGGCGGCGGTTTCATCGGGTCCGTAGACGTCGGCGATCAGGCAGGAATCGGCGAATGCAAATGCGGGCGCTTGCGGATCGCGGTCGGAGACGACGACGTAAAAGCCGAGTTCCTTGGCGCGGCGCGCCGCGTCGGCCGCCTCGATGCCGCCGCAGACGATGAGGATCGTTTTCTGCATCAGAAATAGAGCCCGCCATTGACGTTGATCGTCTGCGCCGTGACGTACGACGACGCGCCGGAGCTCAGGAACACCACCGCGTCGGCAACTTCGCGGGCCGTGCCGAGACGCTTCAGAAGGATCGCTTCGGCCGCCTTCTGCACCGCAGGAGCGGCAAGACCCGCATCGGCCATGTCGGAAGCGATGAGCCCCGCGGCAACGACGTTGGAGCGCACGCCCGAAGCGGCCCCGAAGCGCGCTATGACCTGCGACAGCGATATCAGACCGGCTTTGGATGCCGCATAGTGCGCCGTGCGCGGGCCGCCATACTGACCGCTCACCGATCCGATATGGACGATGCTGCCGCCGCCCGCTTCCTTCAGCAGCGGCAGGAACACCTGCGCGCAGAGGAAGGGACCTTTGAGATTGGTCGCGAGCACGCCGTCCCAATCGGCTTCCTCGATCTTGTCAAAATCGGTCGGCTTGTTGATGCCGGCATTGTTGACGAGAATGGAGACCGGACCGAAGGCGCGCGCGTCCCGGGCCACGGCTACGATGCTGGCGCGATCGGTCACGTCCATCGGCAGCGCCAGCGCGCGGCGGCCCATGGCCTCGATGTCCCGAACGACGCCATCGGCGTCGGCGCGGCGCTCGCGATAGGTGAGGATGACATCTGCGCCGGCTTCGGCGAGCGCGAGCGCGATGGCCCGTCCGATGCCGCGGCTGGCGCCGGTGATGACCGCATTGCGGCCGTGAAGCGAGAAGCGGTTCATTATGCGGCCCTCTTGCGCGCGATGGCCTTCTTCGCGGCCTCGACAATGCCGCCCGAGCCGATGCCGAAGAGCACGGCCAGTTCCTCCGGCTCTCCCGACGCGCCGAAAACGTCCCTCACGCCGACGAACTCGATGGGACAGGGACGCGTGGCCGCGAGCGCCTCGGCGACTGCCCCGCCCAATCCACCATTGATATTGTGATCTTCGGCGGTGACGACGCAGCCGGTTTCTTCGGCGCAGCGCGCCAGCAGAACCGTGTCGATCGGCTTGATCGTCGGCATGTTGACGACGCGAACGGCGACGTCCTGGGATGCAAGCTGTTCCGCCGCCTCCAGGGCGCGCGCGACCTCGACGCCGCACGCGACTACGGTGACATCGGTGCCTTGGCGCAGCACTTGGCCTTTGCCGATCTCGAAGCGATGATCCGCGCCGAAGAGCCGTTTGGCGGGACTACGCCCGGTTCGCATATAGACCGGACCGTCGAACTCCAGAATTGCGCGCGTCGCCAGGGCCGTCTCGATCGGATCGGCGGGCGAGATCACGGTCATGCCCGGTATGGCGCGGAACGCGGCGAGATCTTCCAGGGCCTGGGCCGAGGCGCCGTCGGGTCCGACGTCGAGGCCCGGATGGCTAGCGACGATCTTGGCGTTGCGACGGCTATAGGCGAGCGACAGGCGCGCCTGCTCGATGGCGCGCAGACAGAACACCGCGAATGTCGTGACCACGGGAAGCATGCCCACCGCCGCGAGCCCGCCGGCCGCCGCCATCATGTTCTGCTCGGCGATGCCGAACTGCAGGAAGCGCTCGGGATGGCTCTTTCGGAAATGATGCACACCGGTGCCGCCCGCGATATCGGCATCGAGCACCACGAGATTGGGAAACTCGCGCGCCAGCTCCGACAACGCCTTGCCGAACGACTCACGCAAGGAATCGCCGCTGGTGCCGATCAGCGCCGGCGCTTCAGACCCCATCGAGATACTCCCGGATTTCCTTGCGGTTGGCGCCTAGGCCCTCGAGGGCTTCTTCCGCCTGGGCGCGCGTCAGCTTCACGCTGCCATGCCAGGCCGGCATGTTTTCCATATACGCGACGCCCTTTCCCTTGATCGTATTGGCGATGATGACGCTCGGCCGCTCGCGCGTGGCGCCCGCGCGGCGGAAGGTCCTGAGCAGGGCCGCGATATCGTGGCCGTCGATCTCGGCGACCGCCCAATCGAAGGCACGCCATTTCGCGCTCAGCGGCTCAAGACGCATGATCGCGTCGTTGCGCGCGTCGCTCTGCAGCTTGTTGTAGTCGATGATGGCACAGAAATTATCGAGCTTGTGATGCGCCGCGCACATCGCCGCCTCCCAGACCTCGCCCTCCTGCAGCTCGCCGTCGCCGAGCAGCGCGTAGACTCGCGCGCAGGAATTGCGCAGCTTGAGGCCCATCGCCATGCCGAGCGCGACCGAGAAGCCCTGGCCGAGCGAACCGGTGCTGGTCTCGACGAATGGCAGGTCGCGCACATGCGGATGGCCGTGGAACGGGCTGCCGATCTTGCGCAGTGCCAGCGCCGCGGTTGCGTCGCAATAGCCATGATGGGCGCCGATAGCATAGAGCGCCGGCGCGGCATGGCCTTTGGAGAGCACGAAGCGGTCGCGGTCGGGATCGGCGACGGTGTTGGGCCAGAGATTGAGCTCGGCGCCGAACAGCGCCGCGAGAATGTCGGCACAGGACAATGCGCCGCCAGGATGGCCGGAACCGGCGCGATAGATCGCCGCGATCGTGTGCCGGCGCACGAAGCGCGCGGCGCGCTCGATCTCGACTTCGAGATCGCGGGCCGGTGTGGGCTTTTGTTGCGCAGGCGCGGCGATGACGGCTTTGGGCGTGAAGGCCATGAGGATTTCCTAGGCTGCCATACGCGGTTCCGCGCGGGCGATGAGTTCGCTGAAGATCAGGATTCTGGCGTGCGGCGCGCGCGAGCGCGCCTCGCGCACGATCTCGCTCGCGAAGTCTCGAGACATCACGGCGACCGTGGCGACATCGGCGGCGGCGAGCTCGTCGGCGCCAGCGAGCGCGCAGCCGAAGCGTTCGGGCACGTGCACGCGCAGATGCGTGTCGATGACCAGCCGCGCGCATCTGGGGTCGAAGCCGCCATGCACGACCAGGCTGTCGAACAGCCGTCCGGCGCCCCAAATGGCGAGTCCGGTGGGCGCGAGCTGCGCGAGTTCGGCGGCGATGCGTTTCAGCGACTGCAGGTTATGCGAGCGCGTCGCCTGGTAGTGCGCCAACAAGGCGCAGGCGCGCGGCGCCTCGGACAAATCCGTGACGCCGCTGTCGTGGTGGGAGGATTTGCGCGCGACCAGCAGGAGATTGGACGAATCAGCGCGATCGGGCGCTTCCACGATCTCGAAGCCCGCACGCTGCACCATCCGGACCAGCGTATTGGCCGAGAAGTGATAGAGATGTTTGTCGATGAACCATTCCTCGACGATGTCCGGGCTGGCGAGAATGGCGATGTTCGGCGCGTCGAGGATCAGAAGCCCGCCGTCCTTCAACACCCGGTGGTGATCGGCAAGGGTGCGCGCGGGATGCGCCAGATGTTCGATCGTATGGCAGGAGTGGACGACATCGAAGCGCCCACTCTCCAAGGCCGCGTCCTCGATGCGGGCCCGGATCAATTCCGTTCGCGGCGAACTTCCGCAGGATTGCGCCACCCGCTCGTCGGGCTCAATGGCAACGAGAGTCGCCTCGTGCGCCGTTTCAAGCAGCGCCTTGGCGAAACTGCCGCGGTTCGAGCCGACGTCAAGGACCGAGAGCGCGCGCGAAAGGTCGCCATGCCGCGCCAGCGCCGCCATGGCCGCTTGGGTGCGGAAACCCTTGCCATAGCGCACATTGCCCCAATCGGCGCCGCTGGACACCGCGGCCGGCGCGCGCTCGGCACGGTCGGCGCGTGGCAGGCTCTGCACTAGACCGCAATGCGCACAAAGATGGACGGTAATGCCGCGACTTGTGCCTTCCGGCCGATAGAGGGGTTCGAGGTCGCTTTCGCCGCACAGTTCGCACAGATCGCGCATCGCAGTGTCCCGGAAGGAGGCGGTAACCATCATCCCCCGGACACGCTTAATAATTCACTACGTACTCTTCGCGCCCTGCATAGCCGAGACGCTCCATCATCGGCACGGCGATGCGGGAGAAAATTTCGCGCTCGCTGTCGGTCAGCGGCCGGTCTTCGGGACGGTTGACATTGTGCGGGCGCAGAAAACCTTCGAACTGCCGGTCCGACCACGGAAGTTCCAGGAACCCGAACAGGCGGCGCGCTTCTTCGGCCGAGGCGACAAGGTCTTCGAGCCGCACGAAAAGCCGCCGCCGCGTGGGAAGTCCGGCGAGCGCCTGGAGGATGACCCGATTGATTTCCATCCAATGCCAGGCGATGCGCCCGAACTGGTTCAGGCCGGCAAAAGCGTCATGCCAGGGATCGCCGGGCTTAGGCTGCGGCCACCAATATTTCTTTTCCGGCGGCGGAGGTCCCGCCTCGCCGCGCAAATGTGCAGCCAGCGCCCCGGTCGAATGCGCGTCGTAGCACTCGTCCGCAAGCTTGCGGAAATAGGAGCCGGCCACCTTTCGCCCATCGCGCACCAGGTGGACGAACTTCGCCTCTGGGACCAATTGCGCCAGTTCCGGGATCAGCCAGGAAAGCTTGTTGGACGAGTCGCCCCAGTGACCGGCCTGCGACCAGGCGATCGCCGCGCCCTGGGTCTGCGCCAGGGTTTCCAGCGCTTCCTGCGAGTCCACGAGGCCTTGATATCGCCGTACGGCAAGTGGCTGAACAATGTTCACCATGTACTCGTGGTGGACCTCAACGCCGTTCGCTGCCGCGAGTGCCTTGTGTAGCATCGCCGTTCCCGAGCGGCCGCTGGAGACGACAAAAAACGCCTTCGTGGTCTTGCTCATGTCCCGCCGAGGTCCTGCGTTAACCGTCTCTTAGCCAGACCGGCTTTAGATTCGGTTAAGGACAAACAGGGCCCCTGTCATGGCATCGCCGCCGCTGTTCATCGCCGAGGCCTCCAGCAATCACGGCCGGGACCTCGGGCGTGCGCTGGGTTTCGTCGATGCCGCGGCCGATGCCGGTGCCGACGCGGTCAAGTTCCAGCTTTTCCGCATCGAGCGCATGTTCGCGCCAGAGATCCTCAGCCGCAGCGCCAAGCACCGCGCGCGGCGCGAATGGGAGCTGCCGCTCGGGCATTTGGCGCCCCTCGCCGAGCGCTGCCGGGCGCGCGGCATCCGGTTTTCCTGCACGCCCTTCCACCTGGAAGCGGTGGCCGACCTCGAACCCTTCGTCGATTTCTACAAGATCGCGTCCTACGAGCTTTTGGTCGATGCGCTGCTGCAAGCCTGCGGGCGCACGGGAAAGCCGATCGTGCTGTCGACCGGCATGGCGCGCATGGACGAGATCGTGCGTGCGGTCGATGTGCTGCGCGGCGCCGGCGCGCGCGATGTTACGCTCCTGCATTGCGTCTCCGCCTATCCGACGCCGAGCCAAGAAGCCAATCTCTCGGCCATTGAATCGATCCGCGCTGCCACCGGCTGCGCCGTCGGCTGGTCGGACCACACGCGCAGGCCGGCGGTGATCGAGCGCGCCGTCAACCGCTGGAATGCGGCGGCCGTGGAATTCCATCTCGACCTGGACGGCAGCGGAGCCGAATACGCCGCCGGCCATTGCTGGCTGCCGCGGGAGATCGCACCGGTGATCGCCGGCATCCGCGAAGGCCTCGGCGCAGACGGCACCGGATTCAAAGGGCCGCAGCCCTCGGAAGCCGAAGACCGCGACTGGCGCGCCGATCCCGGCGACGGCATGCGGCCCCTGCGCCACATCCGCGCGCAATGGGTGGCGGCGGCATGAGCGCACGCGAACATCTGCGCATCGTTGCCGTGATCCAGGCCCGCATGGGCTCGACAAGGTTGCCGGGCAAGGTGCTGAAGCCGATCGCCGGGCGCCCGCTACTCTGGCACATCATCCACCGCCTCAAGGCCTCCCACCTGATCGAAGATATCGCGGTCGCGACCTCGACCGCGCCGCGTGACGACGCCATCGCCGAGTTCGGCAGGCTCAACGGCGTGCGCGTGATCCGTGGGCCGGAAGACGACGTGCTCGCCCGTTTCGCCTGCGCCGCCGAAGCGCTCGATTGCGACATCATCGTCCGCGTCTCGTCGGATGCACCCTTCATCGATGCGGCATTCGTCGATCATCTCGTCGCAACCCTCATCGAGCAGGACGGCGATTACGTGCTGATGGAGGAAGGCGCCGATTGTGCCCACGAGGGTGTCGACCCCTTCACCCGGCGCGCGCTCGACAAGCTGATGATGGACGCCCATGACGATCCGGTCGCGCGCGAACATGTCACGGGCTATTTCAAGCTCCATCCGGACTTCGTCACGATCGCGCGCGCGAAACCCTACCCGGCTTTGGCGCGACCCGGCGGACGGCTGACAGTCGACACGCCCGACGACCTCGCCTTCGCAGAAGCCATGCATGCCCGGCTCGATGCCAAGGCCGGCGAGGCGTCGCTTGCCGATCTGTTGCTGCTGCTGGAGCGCGAGCCCGCACTGCGCACAAATGCGCATGTACGCCAGAAAGCGCTGGCGGGCGGCGGCCTGGCGTTGATCCGCTGCGATGGCGGAGGCCGCTTCGGCTACGGTCATGTCAAGCGCATGACGGCCCTGGCGCGCGCGCTGCGCGACCGCGAGGGCATCGGCGCGACGTTCGCAGTCCACGGCAGCGAGGACGCCCTTGCACCCATCCGCAACGCCGGCTTCGAAGCGGTGCCAGTGGAAAACGACGGGCGCGCGCTCGAGCGCGAATGCGCGCGCCGCAAACCCGACCTACTCTTGCTCGATTGCCGCGAAGGGCCCCAGACCTTCGAGCTGGGGCGCTGCGGCACGTCGCTGGTCGCGCTGATCGACGATTCTAGTGCGCGGCGCCTTGCCGGCGACGTTGCGTATTATCCGCCGGTGCCGCAGGCGGAAGCGCTGGACTGGAGCGGTTCGCGCTGCATCCCGAAAATCGGCTGGGAATGGGCCCTCCTGGGAACCGCGCAAGGAGGCGTACGGCCCAAGGCTCTGTCGCCGCGGCCGACCCTGCTGGTTTCGTTGGGTGGCAGCGATCCGCAGGGCCTGACCTTGCGCGCGGCGCGAGCGCTCGCCGCTCTCGATCCGGTGTTCCGCGCACGTTTTGTCATCGGGCCCGGCATGGCCGAGCGCGAGAAAGTGGCGGCACGGATCGCGCGGCTCAAATCCAATTTCGAAACGGTAGAAGGTGCCGACGATCTTGCGACGGAATTTGCCAGCGCCGATCTGGCGCTCGCGGCGTTCGGTGTCACGGCCTATGAGCTGGCGGCCTTCGGCGTGCCGGCACTTTATCTCTGCCTGAGCGAAGATCACGCATTGTCGGCCTCTGCTTTCGAATATGCCGGGATGGGAATTTCGCTCGGCCTCGCGGACGAGGCAGCCGAGGATCGCATCGCACGTGCTGTGACGGCGCTGCTTTCCGATTCCGGACGGCGGCGAGAGATGCGGACGGCCGGGCTGATGACGGTGGATGGCCAGGGCGCGGCACGCATCGCAGCCGATCTGGCCACCGAGCTCGCGCTCAGGCGTGCGGCGCCGATCGCGCGCCGAGCAGCGACAGCGCCCGGCTGAAGGCGTCGTCCCAATCTCCGCGGATCTTCGGCGCCGCCACCGTACAAGCAGGCGCGAAAGGCTCGAAGTCGCAGCCGAAGCTCGTCCAGCTCGAATCGCGCACGATTTTGCAGGTGGGAACGTCCGCTGCGGCCGCGAGCCACGATACTGCGGTCGGCGCGCTGACGACGGCATCGAGTGCCGACAGCATCGCGCAACTGCGATCGATTTCGTGCTTCTGGTCGAGGCCTTGCGGCACCACGACTTCCTTGCCGCTCAGCACAGTGAGTTCCGCGATCTCGTCCGGTGTCGCATCGTACTGCACCGAAACGATGGTGTCGTCCAGGCCACGCGCGAACTTGGCCCAGGCCGCGAGCGGCGCGAACTGCACGGCCCGTCCACCGCCCAGTTTGCCGCTGCGCCAACACAGCCCGATGGCGGGTCCAGGTCCAAATACTCCGCGCCAGCGTGCGGTTTCCGCGGCATCGGGCACCAGATAGGAATGGGGACGCCGAAAGCGCTCGAGCGCGGGGCGCAGGAATTTCGCCACGCTTCCCATTTCGATCGCAGCATTGGCGCCGCCCAACGCTTTCAACCAGCCAAAGCGCGTGCGCGCCGTGCCGACGGTGGTTTGCGCATCCCAGGCATGGACCGTCACTGTCGGGAAGGACCGCTGGAACAGAGTGACCAATCTCGGCTCGCATTCAAGGATCACACGGGCCTGCTCCGCCAATTCCGGGATCTGGCTCGCGAACATGATCTGATCGCCGATGCCCTGCTCGGCCGTCACCATCAGCACCAAACCCTTGCGCAATTTGCCGTCCCATCGCCGCAAGCCGTGGTTCGCCATCGGGACCTTGCCCCTGAGTCTCAGTCGCGCTTCGTAGTCGCGCCAGCCTTGCGCGAGATTGCCTTGGAGCAGGTGCAGAACCGCGCGATTGAGTCGGGCCTGGGGATCGGCGCCATGCTTGAGCGCACGGTCGTAGAGCGCAAAGGCTTCGTCGGCGTTGCCCTTGTCGGCAAGCAGATCGGCGCGATTGACGAGCGCGGCCACGCAATCCGGCTTGAGCGCCAACACGCGTTCGAAACAGCGTTCGGCGTCGCCATCGGCCCCCGTCTCGCGATGCAGCCCACCCAGCGTCAACCACAATTCATGACTTTGCGGATTGTCCTGAAGCGCGGGCGCCAGCAGGGCGTAGGCCGCATCGAAGCGGCCTTGGGCGCGCAGCAGATTGACAAGGTTGACGAGGGCTTCGATGCGCGCGGGATCCGCCCGAAGCACACGGCGGAAGAACATCTCCGCCGGCTGCGGCATGTCGAGGTCGCGCGCGGCGTTGCCGAGCGCGAACAGGACACGCACGTCGTCCGGCGCCCGCACCAGCGCCCGCTCGAAGCTGTCGATGGCCTCGGCAAGCGCGCCGCGCGCGGCGAGCGCAAGGCCGTGACGGTAAGGGTCCATGGCCGTTTCTCGCGCGGCCGTCGTTAAGACCGTGTTAAGCACGCTGCCAAACGCGCTTAGCAGGACCTTAAACTCCCTCATTGATGATGGCGGCGCTATGAGCGCACCGTTGGTCCCGCTGACGAGTTTCGATCCCTCGACCTTGCTCGGCTATTACCAGTCCAGGCTGCCGGTCGCCCCGCAGCAGAGCTTGAGCGCGACCGCGGCGAAGACCAACAGTGCCACCGCGCACGACGCGCTTCCGTGGGAATCGACCCCGCCGGACAAACAGGCGCGCGATGCCGAAGTGCTTTCGGCCACTAGCATTCTCGACACCCGCAAAGTGCCGTTGAGCGCCACCAGCGCCGATGCCAAGACCGAGGAGGACAACCAGAAGCTCTTCTCCCTTTACAGCGCGGTCAACAACCTCTCCTATCTCGCCGGCATGGCGCACCGCGACGGCATGACGACGGGCCAGCTTGCCGGCTTCAACAGCCGGTTCCAATCCGGATTACAACAGCTTCGCGATTTCGTCGCGAAGACCAGCTTCAACAACTTCACGCTCCAGGCCACTGCTCCGAGCGCCTCCGCCACGAGCAGCGCGGGTGTCGCCTTCGGCAGCTTCACCTACGGCACGCGCACGCTGACGACGGACGCCAACCAGGGCACCGCGCTTCCCGGACTCGATCCGAGCCAGCGCTTCACCATCACCGTCAAGAAGGGTGACGTCTCCACGGACGTTTTCATCGACCTGTCGCAGGCGAACGGCCCGCTGACGATCGACAACCTCGTTTCCACCGTGAACCGGCAGCTCTCGGCGGCGGGTTTCAGCTCGCGGCTGCACAAGGTGCTGACCAAGGGCACGCTCGACGATCCCAAAACTGCCTCCTACGGCATGCAGGTGGCGCCCGCCGGATCGGAGACGCTGAGCTTTTCATCGCCGGATGCCGCGCCGGCGCTCTACGTGGCGGGCAACAGCGGGTTGGCCGCCGCTACCAGCAAAACCCCGGCGGACCAGCAGGGCCGTCTCGTCAAGCTCGCCGATCTGAGCAGCACGCAGACCGCTTCATTCAGCGCGACGGCACGGCCTACTTCGGGACTCACGACCGCGGCTGCAAGCGTCGTGGACGGCGACGGCAATGTCTATGTCGTGGGCAATGCCACCGGCGATTTCGGCAAGCAGATCAACCAGGCAAGCCAGGACGTCTATATCACCAAGTACGATTCCGCCGGCAACGTCACCTGGACCCGCATGCTGGGGAGCGCGGGCACCGCGTCCGGATACGGTCTGGCGCTCGACCCTTTGGGCGGCGTGGTCGTTTCCGGGTCGACCACCGCGCAACTCGGGACAACCGCAGTCGGAGACGGCAACACCGACAGCTTCGTCGCACGCTACGATGCGAATGGCGGCCAGAGCTGGGTGAAGCAGGTCCAGACCCTCGCCGATAACCAGGCGGCGTCGGTCAGCGTCGACGCATCCGGAAGCATCTATGTCGGGGGCCAGGTCAAGGGTGTGGTAGGCTCCGGCCAGACAAACGGCGGGGGAAGCGATGCCTATCTCGTCAAGCTGGACGCCAAGGGAAACATCGTCGCCGAGCACCAATATGGTAGTTCCGGAAACGACGCCGTCGCTGCCACCGCGGTCACCAGCAACGGTGGACTCATCGTCGCCAGCACGATCAACGGCGATGCCGTGATCTCGAAATATGCCGATGGCGATCTCACGCAGCCCCCCATCTGGCAGAAGGATCTGGGTGCGTTGCAGGCAGGCGGCGCGATCACCAGCATCATAGCCTCCAACGGCCGCATCTATGTCGCAGGAACGACCGCCAATGGCGCGCTCACCGCGAACGGCGAGGCCGCGGTGGCAGTGCCGGGCAGCGGCGGGACCGATGCCTTCGTCGCGGCACTGACCGACAACGGCCAATCCGCTAGCACCGACACCGTGACCTATGCCGGGACGGCGGCGAGCGAACAGGGAAACGCCCTCACCGTCGGCGCCGATGGCACGGTCTATCTTGCTGGAACCACGGGCGGCACCTTCGCCGGCCAAGCGCGCAACAACGCGGCCACCGGCAACCTGTTCGTGAGCGCCATCGCGCGGGACGGCAGCATCGCCTGGACCCGCCAATATGGCGGCGCCGACGGCGCTTCGACGGGGCAGGCGATCGCGTTCGATCCGCAAGGCGCCAGCGTCCTCGATGCGCTCGGCCTGCCGCGCGGCACTCTGACACTGAACCAGACCGTCGATCTGACCCAGGCGACGACACTGCGCGCCGGCGACAGCTTCTCGATCCAGATCCAGGGCGCCACCACCCGCACCGCGAAGATCACCATCGACAGGGGCGAGACGCTGGGCTCGCTCACCGCCAAGATCAACATCGAGCTGCAGAATGCGGGGAAGGCCTCGATCGCCTATGGCAGCGGCAGCGAGACTCTCAAGATCGCGGTCAATCCCGGCGTGACGGCGAGCTTGCTCGCGGGATCTCGGAATTTCGACGCGCTGGCGCGGCTCGGCTTGTCGCCGCAAACGCTGACGGCGCCGGCCTCGAATGCGAAGACAGCGAGCGCGCACGCCAGCACGCAAGGCGCCGCCAAAGCCTACGGGCTCGGGCTGCCGCAGGACATGGACATCTCGACCGCGTCGGGCGGCGGCGCCGCGCGCGCCCAGCTCTTGAGCGTGCTCTCCACCATCCAGAAAATCTATCAGTCGGAGAATAAGCCGGCGGCGGCCGCGGCGACGCCTTTTTCCGCCACGACGTCCGCGGCGGCCCAGAACGCCAGCGCGGCGCAGATCCAGAACTATTCGACCGCCCTCAACGTCCTTGCGGGTATGGCGCCGGGCACCGGCGGATCTCTTTTTTGACCCGCACGGCGCCTTAGGCGACGTTGTTGTAGAGCAGCGCGCCGCTATTGCGGGCCGCTGGCGAAAGCCCGTAGGTGCGCAGCGGGGCGCGGCGGCGCTCGATCTCCTCGGCGACGGCGTGGATCATGCCTTCGCTGGCCGCTCGCATGCGCGCAAGAAGTCGCATCTGAATTTCGAGCAGCGCGCGAAATCTGCCTGTCGCTTCCGTCAATCGCTTGACCATTTCCGGCTGCGCCGCCTTGGCTGCCTGCGCGTTCAGCCCTGCCGCCTCGCGGCCATAGAGCGCGCTCAGCCGCACGATCTCGGGATCGGTCGTCTTCAAGCCCCGCGCCTTGCCGGACTTGAGCAGAGCCACGTCCGCCTCCAGCACCGCGATCAGGCGTTCCGCCATCGCCAGCAACCGCTCGATGCGCTGTTCTTCCGCGCCGCTCACGACAGGCCCTCCTGCCGCTTCAGCAGCTCGCGGGTGACATGGTCCGCGAGGCCGAGTCCGCCCTGCGCGGCGATGCGCTTGCCGTATTCGTCCACCATCAGTGAGCGGAACATCTCTTCGCCGGGGCCGCCGCCGAACATGCTGTCGGTGCCGACGCCCTGGAACATGTCGTTCAGCATCTGGGAGACCAGCACGCCTTCGAATTGCTGTGCGACCTTGCGAGTCGCGGCCACGTCGACACCGGCATGGGGCGGCTTCACGGCCGCTGCGGCAAGCGAGACCAAGCCCGCCTGCGCGCTCATCCGATCACCTCGATCTCGGCCTGCAGGGCGCCTGCCGCCTTGATCGCCTGCAGGATCGAGATGATGTCGCGCGGACCCACACCCAAGGCGTTGAGTCCATCGACCAGGTTCTGCAGGCTGACGCCTTCGTGCAGCACCGCCATGCGGTTGCCTTTGCTGTCGTCGACCTGAATCTGGGTACGCGGCGCGGTCTGGGTCGTCCCCTTGGAGAAGGGCCCGGGCTGGCTCACTTCCGCCGTCTCGTTGACGCGGATGGTGAGGTTTCCTTGCGCGATGGCGATGGTGGAGATGCGCACATCGGCGCCCATCACGATGACACCGGACTGCTCGTCGACGATCACCTTGGCCGGTTGATCGGGATCGACCTTGACCTGCTCGATATCGGTGAGCAGCCCGACGACGCCGCGCGGATAGCCCTGCGGCACCGCGATGTGAACAGTCGAAGGATCGCTGACATTGGCGGCCTCGGAACCTAGATAATTGTTCACCGCGGCGGCAACCCGTGTCGCAGTGGTGAGGTCGGGATTGTGCAGCGACAGTTTGAGCGCGGTCTGGCTCGCCAGCGCGAACGGAATCTCGCGCTCGACGATGGCGCCGTTGGCGATGCGCCCCGCCGTGGGCACGCCCCGCGTCACGCTGGCGGCGTCGCCCGAGGCCGTGAAGCCGCCGATCGCCACCGGGCCCTGGCCGAGCGCGTAAATCTGGCCATCCGCGCCGAACAGCGTCGTGACCAGCAGCGTACCGCCCTGCAGGCTCTTTGCATCGCCGAGCGCGCTCACAGAGACATCGATGCGCGTGCCCTGGGCGGCGAAGGCCGGCAGGTTGGCCGTCACCATCACCGCGGCCGTGTTCTTGGTCTGCATCGTCTCGCCGCGGGTGTTCACCCCCATGCGCTCGAGCATGGTCTGCAGCGTCTGCTGGGTGAACGGCGCGTTCTTGAGGCTGTCGCCGCTGCCGTTGAGGCCGACCACCAGGCCGTAGCCTACCAGCATGTTGTCGCGGATGCCCTCGACATCGACCAGGTCCTTGACCCGCGAATAGGCAAGGGCCGGCGCCGCGCCGAAGCCGATTGCGGCGGCGACAAGAATCGACAGGGTCTTCCGGATCGGAGGGCGCAGGGACAGCATGCGGCTTCTGCTCGCGTTCTAGGGTACTACGGCCATGCCAATTCCGTGCCTGTCCTCTTGCTCGAAATATCCCTCAATTTCAAAGAGTTAAGCGGGCGCGGCGGGAGGCTGGGCAATATCTTCCCGGCAGCTTAGGTCTATGTCATGGACAGCGCCGGGGCGGCCTTTCTAGGGTGGCTCACACACGAAGCAGGCACATCCGTGAGCACCAAAACGTCCTACCAGCTCGTCCTCCTGCGTCATGGCGAGAGCGAGTGGAACAAGAAGAATCTCTTCACCGGCTGGCGCGACGTGCGCCTGACCGAGCAGGGCGAGCGCGAGGCGCGCGAGGCGGGCCGCACCATGAAGGCCGCGGGCCTCGAATTCGACGCAGCGCACACCTCTCTACTGGGCCGCGCGATCAAGACGCTGTGGCTGGCGCTGGAGGAGATGGATCGGATGTGGCTGCCGGTCGCCAAACATTGGCGGCTCAACGAGCGCCATTACGGCCAGCTCCAGGGCAGCAACAAGAAAGAGGCGGTCGCCAAATTCGGCGAGGCGCAAGTCAAGATCTGGCGCCGCTCCTATGCCACGCCGCCGCCGCCGGTGGATCCCGACTCGCCGGAATATCCGAAGTCCGATTTGCGCTACGCCGCGCTCAGCGCAAGCGAGCTGCCGCGCAGCGAGAGCCTCAAAGACGTGCTCGCGCGGGTGATGCCCTATTGGGAGGGCACGATCCTGCCGGAACTCAAGTCCGGCAAGCGTCTCCTGATCGCCGCGCATGGCAATTCTTTGCGCGCCATCGTCAAGCATCTGGAGAACATCGGCGACGAGGACATCGCCGGCCTCGACATACCCACCGGCATCCCACGCGCCTATACGCTCGATGCGGCCTTCAAGGCTGCCGAAGTTACGTATCTCGGCGATCCGGCGGAGCTGGAACGGCGCATCGGCGCGGTCAAAGCGCAAACCGGATGAAAGCGCGCATCGCGGCGGTATTTCTCGCGGCGGCGCTACTGGAGGCGAACGCCGACGCGGCCACGGTCCATTGCAAGACGGCGCATGGTGCGGCGGCGACCTGCCACAAGAAGTCTTTGAAAACGCCTCCATTGCGCATGCAGGCGGCAAAGGACGAGTCTCCGCCCGACACGACGGACACCCGCTATGCCATCACCGTGCGCCAGGCCGGCAGGTTGCCCTCGACGCGCGAGCAATTCGACACGCTCAAGAGCCGTATTGTGCGCGAGCGCCCGGCCATGCTCGACGCCCGTGGCAAGAGCGAAGCGTTGAAAGCCCAAGCTCTGGCGCTGGAGCAGAAGCTCATCGACACCGCCCGGCGCGTCGTCGAACTCGAAGGCGAGCAGCAGCGCCTCGATCGCGAGATCTCGCGCCTGCAGGCCGAAGACGAGAGAATGTCCGCGGAATTCGTCCGCGACCGGAAGTCGGTTGCGCGGCTGCTGGCGGTGCTCGAGCGCATGCAGCACGACATGCCGCCGGCCATCGTGCTGCATCCCGACGATGCGCTGTCGGCGGCGCGCGGCGCCATGCTGATCGGCGCGTCGGTGCCCAATGTCTATGCCGAGGCCAAGGCGCTGGCGCTGCGAATCCGCGCCCTCAAGGAAACACGCATCAGTCTCCTCGCGCGCCGCGCCGAGGGCCGGCGCAATGCCGAGGCCCTCGAAATCTCGCGCGGACAGCTCGACCGGCTGCTCGCGTCAAAGAAGGTCGAAGCGGATGCCGCCAGCGCGCGTTATGGCGATCTCGCGTCGGACCTGGCCAGGGCCGCGGAGCAGGCCACGGATCTCAAAGCCCTGCTGGAGAAGATCTCTTCGCTGCGAGCCGCCCCGGTGCCGCAAAACGTGCAGCTGGTGGCGCCCAAGGCGGACGAACCCGCTCCCCAAAAGCCTCGCGCCTTGATCGCCCCCGTCGCCGGCTCCTTCAGCCCCGGCGGGGTCGATGGTGTCGGAGGTTCCCGTGCGCCGGGGATAACATTTTCGACAGGACCGGGCGCGCGCGTCATCGCACCCGCGGATTCCCGGGTTATTTTCGCAGGTCCTTACCATAAGACCGGGCAAGTCTTGATATTGGAAGTCGGCGCTGCATACGATGTCGTGCTGTCGGGCTTGGGCCGGGTTGACGTACACCCTGGCGACGCCGTGCTGACCGGAGAACCGGTGGGCACGATGCCCAATTCCGCACAGCACGAGCTCTTGTACTTCGAGCTTCGACTAGAGGGGCATGGCAAGAGTCCGGCTCCGTGGCTGGCGGTGGAACTGAGAAAGGCACAAAAATGAAACGCGCATCCGCGTTCGTTGCACTGGGTATCGTCATCGGCTTTGGCGTTTCCGCGACAGGTTTTCTTCCTGCCGCGCATGGCGCGAACGACATGTCGACATATCGCCAGCTCGATCTGTTCGGGCAGGCCTTCGACAGCGTGCGCAAGAATTACGTCCGTCCGGTACAGGACAGCGAACTGGTCAACGCCGCCATCCAAGGCATGGTGAGCGACCTCGATCCGCATTCGAGCTACATGGACGCGAAGAGTTTCGCCGACATGCAGATCCAGACCAAGGGCGAGTTCGGCGGCGTCGGCATCGAAGTGACCCTTGAAGAGGGCCTCATCAAGGTGATCTCGCCGATCGACGACACGCCGGCGGCGAAGGCCGGCATCAAGCCGGGCGACTTCATCGCCGCCATCGACGGCGTCTCGATCCAGGGCATGGCGCTCAACGATGCCATCGATAAGATGCGCGGCGCGCCGGGCTCGAAGGTGACGCTGACCCTGCTGCGCCAGGGCACCAAGAAGCCGTTCGACGTTTCGCTGGCCCGCGCCGTGATCCGCGTCGACAGCGTGCGCTCCCATCGCGAGGGCGACATCGGCTATATCCGGCTGACCGCGTTCAACGAGCAGACCGCGAGCGGTCTCGAGCGTGCCATCCGCGAGCTCAAGCGTCAGATCGGCCCCGGCATCAAGGGATATGTCATCGACCTGCGCAACAATCCGGGCGGCTTGCTCGACCAGGCGATCGAAGTCTCCGACGATTTCCTCACCTCGGGCGAGATCGTTTCGACACGCGGCCGTCACCCGGAAGACACCCAGCGCTATGACGCCAAGCTCGGCGACTTGACCGACAACAAGAAAGTCGTGGTGCTGGTCAATGGCGGTACGGCGTCGGCCTCGGAAATCGTCGCCGGCGCTCTGCAGGACCATAAGCGCGCCACGGTCGTGGGCATGACCTCGTTCGGCAAGGGCTCGGTGCAGACCATCATCCCGCTGGGCGAAGGCGGCGGCGCGCTGCGTCTGACCACCGCGCGCTACTACACCCCCTCCGGCCATTCCATCCAGGCGCAGGGCATCGTCCCCGATGTGATGGTGGCGCAGGGCGACGAAGAGCAGGTGCCGAAGATCGCGCGCCCGTCCGAGGCCGACCTTCCCGGCCATCTGGTGGGCGAGCCGGTGGTCAAGAAGCCGGACTCCAGCGTCATCAAGCCGGCACCGGGCAAGAAGTACGACGACTTCCAGCTCTCGTATGCGCTGGACCTGCTGCGCGGACAGACCACCGTGAGCTCGATCACGGTGAAGACCGCCAAGGCGGACTGAAGATTTCCACGCCTCAATTCCCCTCTCCGGCCAACTACCGGGGAGGGGACATCTTTTGCGACTCGCGCTAAGAAGCCCTCGTCCGTCTCTCTGCGCGGACCAGGGTTTCTTCATCGCTTTTGCGCTAGCGTGGCCTTATGTCGTTGCGTGGATATCCAGAGGAGAGGCGGACGCCGGCGGGGCCGCGGATTCTCGGCCTTGCCTGGATCGTCTTCCTGACGCTGCTGATCCTGGGCGGCATCGCTCTGACGATTGTGGGCAATCCCGATTCCGGCCGTCCCGTGGTGGTGATGGACGTCGCCGCGCCGCATCCCGCGCAGCCGAAGCCACGCACGGCCGTCGCGCCCCCATCCCAGCAAGCTCCGCCTACGGAACAACAGGCGGAGTCGCAGGTTCCCGCGGGCCCGCCGCTGGCGGCGCAGAAGAAAATCACCCAGCCGCAATTTGCCGGCAAGGCGCTGATCGCCGATCCCGCGCTGATCGAGAGCACCCAGGACGGCCCCCTGCCCCGCATCGCCGACGACGGCACGACGCCGATGCGGGCCTACGCGCCGGCGGTGGTGAGCGACGGGCGGCCGCGCATCGCCATCGTCGTCGCCGGCCTTGGCCTCAGCGCCAAGGCAACGCGAGCGGCGATCGACGGCCTTCCCGCCGGCGTCACGCTGGCGCTCGCACCCTATGACGCGGACGCGCAGCAATGGGCAGCCATGGCGCGGCGTGGTGGCCACGAAGTGCTGCTCGAAGTGCCGATGGAGCCGTTCGACTTTCCCGACAGCGATCTGGGCCCGCACACCCTGCGGTCGGGCAGCGCCGAGGACGCCAACACCGAACGTCTGGTGTGGGCGATGACGCGTTTTACCGGCTATGCGGGTGTGACGAATCTTCTGGGAGGCCGCTTTCTCTCCGATGCCGGCGCACTCGAACCGATGATGAGCTTCCTGTCGCGACGCGGCCTTCTCTTCTTCGACAACGGCCAAGCGGCGCATTCGGCGGGCGGCGACGTCGCCCGCAGCACCGGTGCAGCCTATCTGCAGGCTGACGTGACGGTCGACAAGATCCAGACGGCGATGGAGATCGACCGGCGCCTGTCCTCGCTCGAGACCCTGGCGCGCACGCGCGGCAGCGCCGCGGGCGCGGCCTTCCTCTATCCCGTCACCATCGAGCGCATCCGCAACTGGGCTCAGGGTGTTGGCGGACGAGGCTTTGTACTCGTCCCGGCTTCGGCCATAGTCCCCGCTGCCAAGTAGAGAGCCATGCCGCGTAATCATCTGCGTCACGAAGACCTGCCCTACCGCCCCTGCGTCGGCGTCATGCTGCTCAACGCGGAGGGGCTCGTGTTCGTCGGCCGGCGCATCGACCAGACGGTCGAAGGCTGGCAGATGCCGCAAGGCGGGATCGACCAGGGGGAGACGCCGGTCGAGGCGGCGCTGCGCGAACTGAAGGAAGAGATCGGCACCGACAGCGCCCAGCCTTTGCGCGAGATGGAGGGCTGGGTCGATTACGACCTGCCGGAACATCTGCTCGGCGTCGCGCTCAAAGGGCGCTATCGCGGCCAGCGGCAGAAATGGATCGCGATGCGCTTCACCGGGTCGAACAGCGAGATCGACATCAAGACCCACGAGCCCGAATTCGCCGAATGGAAGTGGCTTGCGATGGAAGCCCTGCCGAGGCTGATCGTGCCGTTCAAGCGCGACACCTATTTGAAGGTGATTGACGCCTTTCGCGATCTCGCCTTCGCGCGGTCCTGATGCCGGCAGCGCGCACTCCCGTCGTGATGATCCATGGCGCATTCTGTGGGCCGTGGGCGTTTGAGCATTTCCGCAAGCCCTTCGAGGCGCAGGGGCACGCGGTGCACGCGCCGGTGCTGCGCCATCACGACCACGGCCACAATCCCCCCGCGGCGCTGGGCCAGGTCAGCCTGCTCGACTACGCGCACGATCTTTCCCAGTTGGTGAAGGGATTGGGCGAGCCCCCCGTGGTGATCGGCCACTCCCTCGGCGGCTTGCTGGCGCAGATGTTGGCGGCGCGTGGGCTGGCGCGGGCGCTGGTTTTGCTGGCGCCGTCAGCGCCCTGGGGCGTGATGCCGAGCACGATGTTCGAGCTCGCCTCGTCGCAGACGCTGTTCTTCGCCCAGGGCGACTATCGCGGCAGCGTGATCCGCCCGAGCTACCGGATCGCCGCCGCCCATTCGCTCGACAAGCTGGCGCCCGCGGAGCGCAGCGCCGTCTATGCGCGCTTCGTGCCGGAATCGGGACAGGCGACCTTCGAGACCATGCATTGGAGCTTCGACCATCGCCGCGCCGCACGCGTTGCCGCCCGCGACGTTTCCTGCCCGATCCTGTGTTTGGTGGGCAGCGACGACCGCATCAATCCGCCGTCGACGGTGAAGCGCATCGCCGGCCGCTACAACGGCCAAGCCGTGCTCGAAGAACTGCCGGGCACGAGCCATTGGCTCATCGGCGAGCCGGGTTGGGCGCAGATTGCGCAGCGTGCGGCGGATTGGGTGAAGGCGCTTTGAGGTCGCGAAGCCGCCCTCCTACCTCGTCCGCATCTCCTTCATGAACCGCTCCAGCGTGTCGATGCTGGCGATTTGGGCGGCGGCGTCGCGGAACTTGGTACCGCGAATCTCGATGCGCGCGCTGACGGCGGCGAACACGTCCGCGTCCGGCGTGCCCGCCATCTTCGCCGCGAAATGCGTGCGCAGGCGCTCCAGACTCATCTCGTCGTTGGCGAGCGAATAGGCCACGGCGGCATGCAAAACCTCGCTGCGGTCGCCGGCCGAGAGCGGCGCAGGCGCATTCCAGCGCTCACCCAGCGATTCTTCCGCCGTTGCGCCCGCCAGTGGCCATTGTCTGCCCTGCCAATAGATTTCCGCGCGCAGCCGGTTGGTGTCGTCCTGCTTGTCGACAGCGATGAGATCGAGCGCGTCGCCGGTGCGCTTGAGCGCCGCCAGCGCGCGCGCCTCGATCAAGAGGCGCTTGTGCCCGACGTCCTCGGGAAGCATTGAGATTTGGGTCGCCTGCAGCGTCTCGAGCGCCGCCTGCGCCTTGCCGTCCATCAGATAGATGCCGGCAAGCGTCGTCGCCACCTGCGCGCGCGCCACGCCGTCCAGCCGCTTGTCGATCTGGTATTTCAGCAAGTCGCTGGCGGGCCCGAGCAAATCCACCGCCACCAGCCGGTCGGACATGCGCCGGATCATCTCGTCGCCGTCGGCGCCAATCGGGGTCAGATCGATGTTGTCGTAGAACAGCGACAGAGCCTCCACCGGCGCCATGCGGTCGGCCTTGCCGTGAAGGTAGAGCTCGACGAATGCGGCACGCATGTCGTCCTCGGCTTGGCGTGCATCGTCTTCGCCGGGGAAGCTGCGCGCCGCGATGCGCAATGCATGCAGTCCGTCGCGCCAGCGGCCGGCGGCGAAGTAAAGACTGCTCAGCGTGCGCAGTGTCGCCATCTCCAGCGCGTCGCCGCGCCAGCGGAAACGCAAGCTCTCGAGCGCTGCGATCGCGCGGGCCCGCGAAACGGTCCGTGCCGCCAATCCCGATTGGAGCCGCGCATAGATCGCTTCGGCCGCGGCATGCGGATCGCTCCCTGATTCAACCGCCGCGAACAGCGCGCGGGCGTCCTTGTCGCGGTTTTCCTGTGCGATCAGTCGCGCATGGAGCAGTTGCGCCTCGATCATCAGGGATGGCGCCAGGCCGGGGGGCAGGCGCGTCAACGCCGCGTCGGCCAGCTCCAACCGTCCGCGCGCCAGTCCTGCGCGCGCCGCGGCCAGCCGCGCGCGTCCCTGCCATTCGGCGGGATAGCGATGGAGCACGGCCGCCGCACGATCCAGATCGGCCTGCGCCTGGTTCCAGTTCTCCAACTTCGCGGCGATCAGGCCGCGCCAGAAGGCGGCATGTGGATCGTTGTCGAACTCCGCGCCAGCCAGCTCTTTACTTGCGTCGCGATAGCGGCCCATCTCGTATTCCGCCGCCGCGCGCAGGGTGCGCAGATGCCGATCGCCCTGCAGTGCCGGATCGGCAGCCTGCATCACGTCGATCGTGCCCAGCGCCTCGGCGGCGAAATTGCCGGCGAGATAGAAGCGGGCGAGCGCGAGCCGCGCCGGATTGGCCTCTTCCGGCTTGCGCGCAACGATCGCGGCACGCAGGCGGCGCTCGGCTTGGAGAAAGGAGCCCCGCGACGAGCGCTGCCAGGCGGCGAAATCGAGGAAGCTCGGTCCGCCCTCGCCTCGCGCCAAAACCGTCGGCGAACCGGCGATGGCGGATGCGGGTGGCGTCAGCGAGAGGCCCTGCCTGCGCGCGATGGTGACGCGCATGGCGTGGACGCTGACTTCAAGGTCGTCGGCGAGCGGGAGCAGAACCAGACCCGACGCCGTCTTGAGCGCGCGGAATTCTACATAGTCGTTCTCAGCGGCCATCGCCTGCCCGGGCGCCGCGGGGATGACGTCGAGGGTGTCGCCGGCCACGGGGTCAAGCAGCGTCACGACGCGCCCGGCACCCGCCAGCAAGGTGGTCATGGTGGCATGCGCGGAGTCGTCCAGATTGCGAGAGAAGCCGATCGCGCTTGCGGCGATGGTCACCTGTGGGGCGATCGTGACTTTGAGGTCGGAGCCTTCGGCCACCGCCGCAATCTCTTCCGGCGTGCGCAGGACGAGGCGCAGGATGCTCAGGCCGCCGCCACTCGAGGCTTCGACGGCGTCCGGGAAATTTCCGAGCTCGATCTTGAGGCGCGCCGCATCCAGCGGCGCGGCGGCGTCGAGCACGATCCATGCGGTGTTGCCGCGCAGGAACACGGCCGATCCGAGCCTGGCCGCGCCGGCGAAGCGAAGCACAGCCCCGTCCCGAGTCAGCTTGCCTTCGGCGGGCAAGGCGGCTGCTGCCGCCGCGGTCGGCGCGACGGTCGGCTGTGACGGAGGCGGCGAAGAGGAGGAGGGTTCCGCCTTTGCCTGCGAAGGTTTCGCGGCGGCAGCGATCGCTTGCCGCTGCGGCGCCGGTATCGCGGGCTCCGGTTTTAGCGGCGTTGCCTTCAGCTTCGCGTTGCCGGGTGGCAGGTAGACAGCCGCGTCGCTCTTCGGCGCGAGCACGTCGACGACGACGCGTGGCCCGTCGCGGAAATCGTGATAAGCCGACGCCTGGTCGGTCTCGAACTCGATGACCATGCCGTCGCCGTCCATGCGCCAGGCGGCATTCTTGACCCAGGGCGGAGACAGCCGCTCGAGGAGCGCGAAGTCCGGGCGCGCCTGCGCCGCAAAGCGGATGCCGAGCTTGCCGGCGCCGGGATATATCGAGTACGCGACGTTCTTCGGCCAATCGAAAACCAAGCGCGTGAATTTTTGGTACGTGCCGACCCGCAATCTCAAGCTTGCCAGCGAGGCGGGATCGACCGGGGTCTTGGACTTGGCGACCGGTTGCGGCAGGTCGGGGGGCGCGACTGCGCTGCCGGCTGGGACCAGATCCAGCGCCAGCTTGTTGCCGACGGCGCTCTGATGCACGCGCAAGCGCTGCACAAGCGCCAGATGATAGCGCATGCCATCCGCATCGGGGCGCGCGCTGGCAATATAGGCGGCCAATCCCTGGGTCAGCGCAGCAGGATCTACCCCGACTTTGCGGTCGAAGGCGATGGTGAGCGCGCCGCCATCGATAGCGGTCGTGGCATGAGCAACAGGATCGAGTGTGAAGACAAGGCGCGCGTAGCCGGATTCGACAGCGGTCGCGACACTGTCCGCGCGCGCGAGATCGGAACAGGCGAGCGCACCAAGCAGCGCCGCCGCGCAGACAATCGCACGCAATCGAACGCGCTCAGCCATGTTTTGCCGGCGCGGGTTGCGGCGCGGCCGGAACCGCCTGGGCCGGTGCGGACTGAGCCACCGGCGCGGCGGGCGCAGGCGCAGGGGGCGCGGGGGCTGGCGCAGTTGGCGCTGGCGTGAGCGGTTGTCCTTGCGGGGCCGAGGCAGCGCCTGCGGCCGCCACGGTCTGCAGCGGCGCGACCGCAACGGTATCGGGCAGGTTGAGCCGCGAAGCAAGTTTCACCGTCAACTTCTGTGCGGCAGAAGGATTCATGGCCGCCAGGACGGGGGCCAGGGCGTCGGACTTCATGTGCTGTGCGACCGCGATTAACACGTCGTCGCTCAGGCCGTCGAAAATGCGGGCGGCATCCTTAGGCTTCATCGCGGAATAGGTTTTCACCAGCGCCGCCATCTGCTTGTCCGCTTCCGCATCGCGCTGGCCGAGCAATTGCGCGATCTGCGCCTGGATCTGCTTCAGCGCAGCGATCTTGTCGTCAAGGCGCTTCTCGGTGGCGGCGAGCACGGTCTCGCGCATGTCCTGGTCGCGGTCCCGCGCATCCAGCGCAGTGCGCCGCCGGGCGAGACTCGACAGCACGTCGACCTCGGCAGCGCTCGGCGTCTCGGTGTCGTCGCCGGAAACGTCCTTGTCCGCTACTGCAGTCGCAGGCGGAGCCGCGACGAGTCGCGCATCGGCGCTCTGTGCGTTGGCCTCATGCACCAATCCGGTCCCCTTCAGCACAAGCAGCGACGCCCCCAAAACGATGACGGCAGGAAGCAGGCGGAACAGTTTCATCGGGCCACCTTGAGGGCATCCAGCCGCGCCATCACGCTGCCCGAAGGCAGGCCACAGTTGGCGGCGGGCGTGGCGGGCCTGGCGCTGACGCTTCTTTCCATGCGCTCGGCGATGCGCTCGCCCGAGGCCGCCAGCAGCGACAATTCGTCGATCGCCGCGCGTGCCTGCGCAACTCTAGCGTCCAGCGAGGCTCCTACCGTTGCGGCCGCTTCCTCGAGCGCGCGCACGGACTGGCCGGCGCGCGTCAGCGAGACGTTGAGGTCGCCGATCGTCGCGTTGAGATATTGCTGGCCGTCTCGCACTGCCTTGAGCCGACGCTCCAGCAGCGCGCAATAGAACAGGGTCGCCACCAGCAGCAGGCTGAGCGCGAGTTCGACGCCAAGCGTGAGTGAAAACACCATCGCCGTCTCCTACAGGGCGCGCGACGCGTCGGTGCGCTCGATCGCCTCGTCCACCTTGATCGCGACCGAGGAGCCGACCCGGCCCATGCGGCCCTTGAGCAGCGGCACGCCGCGGCAGCGAAGCTCGATCTTGCTGTCGGGCGTGGCGTTGAGCATCACAGTCTCGCCGACCTTCAGATGCATGATCCGGTTGAGCGGCATCACCTGCTCATCCAGGATCGCCTCGATATCGACGGTGGTCGACCACAGCTCGGTCGCCAGATGGCTTTCCCAGATCGAGTCGCGGCCGAACTTCTCGCCCATGAATTGCTGCAACAAGAGCTTGCGGATCGGCTCGAGCGTGGCGTAGGGCAGCAGGAGTTCGGTGCGGCCGCCACGGTCTTCCATGTCGATTCGCAGCTTGACCAGGATCGCAGCGTTTGCGGGCCGCGCGATGGCGGCAAAGCGCGGATTGGTCTCCAGACGGTCAAGCGCGAAATTCACCGGCGCCAGCGGCTCGAAGGCCTGGCACATGTCGCCCAGGATCACTTCGATCATGCGCTGCACCAAGGTGCGCTCGATGGTCGTATAGGGCCGGCCCTCGATGCGCATCGCGGACGAGCCGCGCCGGCCGCCTAGAAGCACGTCGACGATCGAATAGATGAGGTTCGAATCGACGGTGAAGAGGCCGTAATTGTCGAGCTGCTCGGCGCGGAACACTGCCAGGATGGCTGGCAGCGGGATCGAATTCAGATAGTCGCCGAAGCGGATGGAGGTGATGCTGTCGAGGCTGACCTCGACATTGTCCGAGGTGAAGTTGCGCAACGACGTCGTCATCAGCCGGACCAGCCGGTCGAAGACGATCTCCAGCATCGGCAGGCGCTCATAGGACACCAGCGCCGAATTGATGATGGCGCGAACGCCACTCTTGTCGGAAAGCTCGTCGCTGTTGACGTCAAAGCCAAGCAGCGAATCGATTTCCTCCTGGTTCAGAATGCGCTCGCCGGCGCTCGGCGCAGGCGCCGCTGCCACCGCTTCCGTCGTCTCGACCGCCGCGTCTTGCGTGGGGGCGTCTTCGCTCATTGCACGATCATTTCCTTGAGCAGCACGTCGTGCACGCGATAGGGCTGGGCGACGGCGTTGATCCGGCGCAGCAGCTCTTCCTTGAGCCGCAAGACCCCGGCCGAGCCCTTCAGGTCATCGATGCGCAGCTCGCGTAGATAGCCTTGGAACTGGTCGACGATGCGCGGCATCATCACCGCGAGGCCAGCCTTTTCCTCGGGACGGTCGAGCTCGAGCGCGGTGGAAAGTTTGAGATAGGCGGGGCTGCCGTCGGCGCTCTGGATATTCACGATCAGGTCGGGGACGTCGTAATAGACCACCTGCGGCGGGGTCGCGGGCAACGGCGCTTCGTAGGATGCGACCGCGGGTTCGGCCTTGGGCGCGCTGAAGACGAAGAAATAGAGAGCCGCGCCACTCCCCAGCAGTACGAGAAGAAGCGCGCCCGCGGCGATGGCCAGCATCTTGCGATTGCCAAGCAACGTCTTAAGAAAACCTTGCTTGCTCTGCGCAGGTGGAGCTTCGGCGCCGTCTTGTGGCTCCGCTTCGTCCGCCTTCTGCTCTTTCTTCTTCGCCATGCCCCGCCTCGACGCTTGCAGTCGCGACCTTAGGCGCACGTGGTTAAAAAGGAGTTTCGGGCAAGCCTTCGCCCGGCAAGTTCTGCCGCCTCCGGACGGCTGGCGCGCGAAAAACCCGCTGCGAACGGCGTTTTTCCGATGGCACGGCGTCTGCACAATCATAGCGACGGACCAGAAGGGATCCGAGTCCATGGACAGTTCGCTGCTTGTCTCGCTGTCGCACCAGCTTGCCGCCTATCGCTCGATGGACGTGATCGCGAACAACATCGCCAATGCCGACACCTCCGGTTTCCGCCGCGAGGAACAGACCTTCCACGAATATGTCGAGCAGCTGCCGCTGCAGGAGGGTCAAAGCACGCCGCAGGCTCTGAGCTTCGTGCAGGACGGCGGCATCGTGCGCGACATGACGGAGGGACCCTTGCGCCGAACCGGCGCGCCCTTCGACCTGGCGATCCACGGCAAGGGCTTCTTCGCGGTGCAGACGCCCAACGGTCTCGCCTATACCCGGAACGGACATTTCTCGCTCGACAACCAGGGCCAGCTGGTCGACGACAGCGGCAATGCGCTGCAAAGCGAGGGAGGCGCGGTCTCGATCAGCGTCGACGACGGCGACATCCATATAGGCACTGACGGGACGATCTCGGGCAAGAAGGGTCAAATCGGCAAGCTCCGCGTCGCCGATTTCGCCGATGAGAGCCAGTTGGTGAAGCAGGGCGCGAGCCTCTACTCCACCACGCAGCAGCCCAATCCCGCGCAAGGCGCCGAGATCCGCCAGGGGATGCTGGAGGAATCCAACGTCAAGCCCGTCGTCGAAATCTCACGCATGGTCGAAGTGATGCGCTCCTATCAGGCGAGCGCGACCATGACCCAATCCCAGGAAGACCTTTTGCGCCAGGCGATCGACAAGCTTGGCCAGATGCCATCGAGCTAAAGGAGAAACCTCATGCGGGCATTGAGCATCGCGGCGACCGGCATGCTGGCGCAGCAGACGAATGTGGAAGTGATCGCGAACAACCTCGCGAACATGAACACCACCGCCTACAAGCAGCAGCGCGCGGAGTTCCAGGACCTGCTTTACCAGAACGTCGAGCAGCCCGGCGCGCAGTCGTCGGATTCCGGCACCTTGGTGTCGAGCGGCATCCAGCTCGGCGCCGGCGTGCGCACCGCGGCGGTCTATCGGATCAACAGCCAGGGCACGCTGACCCAGACGACCAATCCCTACGACCTGGCGATCAACGGCGCGGGCTACTTCCACGTCCAGCTGCCCGACGGCACCGACGCCTATACGCGCGCCGGCAATTTCGCGCTGTCGCCGGAAGGTCAGATCGTCACGCAGGATGGCTATGTCGTGGCGCCGGGCATCGCGGTTCCCGCGAATGCAACGGCGGTGACCATCAATACCCAGGGCCAGGTGCAGGCAACCATCCCCGGCCAGACCGCCCCGCAGACCGTTGGCCAGTTCGAGCTGACGCGGTTCCCGAACGAGGGCGGGCTCAATCTGTTGGGCGGCACGCTGCTCAGCGAGACGCCGGCGTCGGGTTCGCCGCAATCGGCGGTGCCGGGCTCGCCGGGCTTCGGCACGGTCCAGCAAGGCTTCCTGGAAGCCGCCAACGTCAACGCGGTGGAGGAGATGACCTCTCTGATCACCGCCCAGCGTGCGTACGAGATGAATTCCAAGGTCATCACCGCGGCCGACCAGATGCTGCAGCAGACCGCGCAGCTTGCGGGGCAATAAGCCATGAAAGCAATCTTCCTCTTCCTTGTCGCGCTCATGATGGCCTATCCGGCCTTCGCCGACAGCGGCGTGCGCATCGTGGTGCCGGCGCGCGACATCGCCCGCGGCGAAACCATCAGCGAAACCGACCTCACCTATGCCTTCGTGGCGCCGGAAAACGCGCTGCCCGGAACGGTGAGCGGCATGGACACCCTGCTCGGCAAGCAAACGCGGCGCGTGCTGCGAGCCGGTGAAAGCGTGCGCGCGGACGACGTGCGTCAGCCCATACTCGTCGCCAAGGGCCAGACCGTGACCATGGTCTTCGAAGCACCCGGCGTTGTCCTCACCGCGACCGGCAAAGCCATGAGCGAAGGCGGACTCGGCGAGAGCGTCACCGTCCTCAATCCGGTCTCCTACCGCCAAGTCACGGCGATCGTGACCGGGCAAGGCGCGGTCAAGGCGCAGGCGGGCTTCGGCGGACTGCCGTCACGCGTGGCAAGCAACATCCGCCCGGGGATCTCATACAAGGAAGGCGGCCGATGAGCGTCAGGTTGTTCAAGACCATCCTGTTGATCGGCGCCGCCGCATCGCTGGGAGCATGTTCGGCGGTGGACCGGGTCAAGGATATCGACGGCGGACCGAAACTGGCGCCGATCAGCAATCCGACGCCGCAACTGCCCAGCCTGCCGATGCCGGCGCAACCAAGCGAACCGCGCGGCGCCAGCTCGCTATGGCAGCCGGGTGCGCGCAGCTTCTTCCACGATCCGCGCGCCAGCAGGGTCGGCGACATCATCACAGTCAACGTTTCCGTCGCCGACGCCGCCAAGCTCAACAACACCACCAGCCGTGCCCGCACCAATTCCGAAGCCGCCAACATGGCGAACTTCTTCGGCCTGGAGAAAATGCTGCCCTCGACCATGGATCCGACGAACCTGGTGAACATGGGCTCGAGCAATTCCAATGTCGGGGCCGGGTCGATCGATCGCTCGGAGAGCGTGAGCCTCACCCTGGCCGCGCTGGTCACCCAGGTTCTGCCCAACGGCAATCTGGTGATCGGCGGCCATCAGCAGATGAAGGTCAATAGCGAGCTGCGCGATCTGACCGTGACCGGCATCGTGCGCACCGAGGACATCACCAGCGCCAACACCGTCGACCTGTCCCAGATCGCCGAAGCGCGCATCGCCTATGGCGGCGCCGGCACTATGAGCGACGTGCAGACCCCGCGCTACGGTTCGCAGCTGTTCGATATCCTGATGCCGTGGTAGGCGGAAGTCAGAAATCAGGATGAAGCGGCGCCGGCCGATGGCCGGCGCGCTTTTCTTCTGACTTCCGATTTCAGCCTTCTATGACTGACGCGCGGCGTCAGTCATCACGATAGACCTTCTCTCGTCGCTCGTGCCGCTCCTGCGCTTCCAGCGAGAGCGTGGCGATGGGGCGGGCGTCGAGGCGCTTGAGCGAAATCGGGTCGCCAGTTTCTTCGCAGAAGCCGTAGGTGCCGTCTTCCAGGCGGCGCAGGGCGGAATCGATCTTGGCGATCAGCTTGCGCTGGCGGTCGCGGGTTCTGAGTTCGAGCTGGCGCTCGGCTTCGGTGGAGGCGCGGTCGGCGAGATCGGCGTGCGGCACCGTCTCGGCCTGGAGGTTCTGGATCGTCTCGCGGCTCTCGCGCAGAATCTCTTCCTTCCATGTGTTGAGCTTGCGGCGGAAGTATTCGCGCTGACGCTCGTTCATAAAGGGCTCGGCTTCCGACGGCCTGTAGCTGGCCGGGAGGTGGATACCCATGCGCACTCCTTTGAACTGGGATGGCGACCTTCGACGGGCGGGGGTTATAAGGGCCCCCCACCTCCGCTTCAACCGCCTTTTCGCGACAAGGCTAAGATGGAAAGTGGAACCCCGCCAATATCTTATGCCCGGACCGTCCCGCGACCCCAATCGACTAGGCCGGCGAGCAGCGCCAGCAAGGCATAGGCCATGAGCGCTGTCTTGGCCTCGTCGGCGGCGGAGGTGGGGGCAGGTCCGAACGCGGCATAGACCTCCACCGCCGCCATCGCCGCCACGAAGAGCCACAGCGCCAGATCCCCGAAGCGCCTGCGGGACGGAACCGCGCGGGCATAGACGACGGCGCCCCCCAGAAGGAACGCGAGCTCCAGCGGCAGGCTGATCCACAGCCAGCGCCACAGGCCGAAGCCCACCTTGTCCGCATCGCCGAACATCGGCAGGTCGGGGACATGCACCAGAAGGTCGAGCAGCCAATGCGAAAAAACTGCGGCGGCGATAACGGCCAGGGCCGCAGCGCGCTTCTCCCGCACGAACGCCAGCGCCACCAGTCCGAACAGCAGCGAAAGCACCAGCGCGCCGATCAAGCCGTGGGTGTAGGGCATGTAATAGAGCTCGAGCGCGCTGCCCTGGGTGAAGCCCGGCACGATGCGCACTTTTTCGACGCCCATCAGCACCAGCGCCGCCCAGCAGAAATCCAGCCACTGCACCGCCACGAACAGGATCCAGAGCGGAACTCGGGGTGCCGCGGGCTTGGCGGCGAAGGCGGGTCCGTAATGGCCGATGAACATGGGAGACTCCCTAGCGCGGGCGGCTGAGATGGGTATCGCGAAAGCCCGTCGCGTGTTTGAGGCCGAACCCCAGCGCGCGGTCGAACCCGATATGTGCCAGCCAGATGAGGGCCAACCAAAGCGCCGGCTCCTGTGCCATGGCGACCGCCACCGCCGCCAGGACGATCGGCAGCACTGTGCTGTGCGTCGCGTTGTAGCCCGCCGCGCCGATCCAAGGCCCGAAGACATAGAGCGCGATGGCGAGATCGGGCAGCAGGAAGAGTTCGAGGAAGAGAACCAGCGTGCCCTGCCGCATCGCATAGAGGGTGACCGCCGCTGCGAACAGGGCCAGGCCTTCCAGCCGCAACAGGCGGTTGACACCGCGTCCGGGATTGAGGGTGTGTTCCATGCGCCGAAATTAGCGTTGATCCTGTCCAACGAAAATTGGCAAAAGATGTGGAGTCATTATACGTTTTCGTATGGAAAAGGACACCGACTGGGATCTCTACCGCTCGCTGCTCGGCGTCCTGAGAGAGGGAAGCCTGTCTGCGGCCGCGCGCGAACTGGGGCTCACCCAACCCACTCTCGGCCGTCATATCGATGAGCTGGAGCGCATGCTGGGGAGGCGGTTATTTACCCGCTCGCGCCACGGGCTCAGTCCGACGCGCGCGGCACTGGCGCTGCTTCCCCACGCCGAAGCGATGGAAGCCGCCTCGGCGGCGCTACGTCGCGCGGCCTCGGGCGAAGGCGAGGCGGGAACGGTGCGCATCACCGCGAGCTGCTTCATCGGCGGCCAGGTGCTGCCTGAAATCCTAAGCCGCTTTCACGAGCGCCATCCCGGAATCGTCGTCGAACTGGCATTGAGCGATCGCAACCAGGATCTCTCCCGCCGCGACGCCGACATCGCGGTGCGCATGATGCGGCCGCAACAGAAGGGCTTGATTGCAAAGAAGCTCGGCATCATTCGCATCGGGCTTTTCGCCCATCGCCGCTATCTCGCGCGCCGCGGCGTGCCGCAGGCGGTGGAAGAGCTGCGCGCGCACGATGTTATCGGCTTCGACCGCGACACGGCCTCCCTCCGCTCCATGCGCGACGGCATCGCCATCGACCGCGAGAGCTTCGCCTTGCGCTGCGACGATGCCGCGGCACAGCTCAACGCCTTGCGTGCCGGTTTCGGCATCGGGGCCTGTCAGGCCGCCGTCGCAGCACGCGATCGCGAACTTGTCGCGGTGCTGCCGGACCTGATCTCCTTCCGGCTGGAGATGTGGCTGGCGATGCACGAGGACATGCGTGCGAGCGTGCCGGTGCGTCCAGCCTTCGATTTCCTTGCCGCGGCGCTCAAGACCTACGCCGCCTCGGCCTGAGCGGGACTACAAAAACGCCGACATCGCAAGATCGTGCCCGCGCCGAGAAGCGCTCCTCTCGGCCTGCCGAAGGGGGGTGGACAGAGGCCGCCCCGATAGCCTATATCCGCCGCCCTCGTGCGGCCCCTGCGGTCGCCAGCACGGACGCGGGGTGGAGCAGCCCGGTAGCTCGTCAGGCTCATAACCTGAAGGTCATAGGTTCAAATCCTATCCCCGCAACCAAATCACCAATAAATTCAATAGCTAATTTTCAAATTGACCCCGATTTGTTCTCCTCATAGTCTAACACACAGCTAGCACAGACCCGTCAGCCTTTAGGCTTGGAAGCAGTTTTGTGTGTTAGGTGTGTGCTAGCGAGGGAGGGTCATATGCCTTCGCACGAAATTCTCGGCGGCAAAGTTCAAGTCTACAGGCGCAGCAACAGCCCCTTCTGGCAGTGCTCGGCATCGATCAACGGCACGCAATACCGCGCGAGCACCAAGCGCGATTCCCTCGCGCAAGCGGAGGAAGCGGCAGAGGACTGGTATCTCGAATTGCGCGGTAAGAGCCGCGCCGGTCTGCTCGAAGCCGCGCCGAAGAAGAAGGATGAAAAGAGCTTCGCCGAGGCGGCGGACCAGTTTCTCCTGGAATATGAGGTCATCACCGAGCATCAGCGCAGCCCGCTATGGGTGAAGGGACACAAGCTGAGGCTCGACCTGCATCTGCGGCCTTATTTCGGCGGCATGGGCCTGTCCGAAATCAACGCCGGCACGGTGCAGAAATATCGGCTGTGGCGTGTCGAGCAATCGAAGAAGCGCGCCGAGGCAGCGGCGCTACACGCCGCGCGCAAGAAAGCCCAGCTCCAAGCCGCAGGCAAGAAATATAAAGGTCGCGACCCCGAGGAGATCGGGAAGCCGAAGCCGCCGTCGCGCAGCACGTTGCACGACGAAGTCGTAACGCTGCGGCTCGTGCTCAAGACCGCCATTCGCCACAAATGGCTTGAGCATCTCCCCGACCTGTCGCCTCCCTATAAGACCCAAGGCAAAATTGTTCACCGTCCCTGGTTCACGCTCGAAGAATACAAAAAGCTCTACAAAACCTCCGGCGACTACGCCCGTAGTCCCGCGCAAGAGCAGATTCGTTGGGATGCGGAGCAGGTTCACGACTACATCTTGTTCCTCGGCAACACCGGCCTGCGCCCCGACGAGGCACTGAACCTGCAATTTCAAGACGTGAAAATGGTCAAGGACGAGGATAGCGGCCAGCTCATCCTCGAAATCGAGGTGCGCGGCAAGCGCGGCGTCGGTTTCTGCAAGAGCATGCCGGGCGCGGTGAAAGTATTTCAACGCCTGCTCAATCGCCCGAAATGGGAGCCGCAGGGCCGTGCGCCGAGAACCAAGAAAGAGCGCGCCGCCGCTGCCGCACGTGAGCCGAACGCTCCGCAGCTTCCGCAGCCCTCTGACCTGCTGTTTCCCGGAGAGCACAAGAGGATGTTCAACCGCATCCTTGAACGCGCCGGTCTCAAATACGACCGAGACGGCAACCGTCGCACGGCCTACAGCCTGCGCCACACCTATATCTGCCTGCGCTTGATGGACGGTGCAGACATCTATCAGATTGCCAAGAACTGCCGCACCAGCGTCGAGATGATCCAAAAATTCTACGCCGCTCACCTCAAGAACACGCTCGACGCCTCCACCATCAACAAGCGCAAGCCGAGGAAGCGCAGCAGCAAGGACGTGGCCGCAGAGCGGCTCCAGTAGCGCGGTCGGGTTCGATTTTCCGCACCTTCCGGGAACCCTCGCGAGTTCCCCAACGACACGCCCGCCGGGGCGTAGCGTAAGCGCCGCTTGCCGCGCGCGTCGCCAGCAGCTTGCCTGCGACTTCTACTCGGAAAATCCCTGACCGCTCTCCCGCACTGGAGCGCATTCGATGCGCGATGTACGTGACGATGCGTCTTAGCGCTTGGACCTTTTCCGCTGCCGCGCCGTTCATCGCAGCCTCTCTTATTGCCGCCTACCTGCCAAAGCGCGCGCCGCCGTCAAGGCCGCTCGCTTCCTTCGCTCCGCTGCGTGCAGCTCAAGCGCCTTCGGTGATTGCATCAGCCTGTGACGGCAGCGCTCCCTCGCTTCGGCGTGGAGCGGGCATCGAGGCCGCGATTGGCGCGGGCTCAGTGCCGAAAAGGACGCGCTATGAATACCGCCCGCACGAACAGAATCCGCGATCTCAACGATGCGTTCCGCAAGTCGCTGGCCGGAGGCCAGGGATTTTTCACCGACGAAGCCGCTGCGATGGGGCCGGAGTTCATGGCCGCAGCACTTTCAGCAGTGCGCAGCTTCAATGCATTCACCATCGATAACGATCCATACGGCGAGCATGACTTTGGCTCCGTCACCGTGGGCGAGGAGAAGGCTTTCTGGAAAATCGACTATTACGACACGTCGCTCTGTTACGGCTCCAACGACCCCGCCGACCCTGCGCAGACTACGCGCGTCATCACCATCATGCTGGCGCATGAGTACTAGGAGGAGTCGCGCGATGCCTAGGAGAGCAGCGCTTTCTTGTGCTCCTCCAGCCTCGTACGCAGTATGGAAATTGCTTCTTTGAGCGACGGAGCGGCAAGCAACCGTTCATGAAGGTCGCGCTTTGCCCCAGTGCTCTCCACGACCGCGATGCCCATTTGCTCATCATGCTGCCGACATCTGAGTAGTGCTGCAATATCATCGCCCGCGCAGTAGATACTGTCCCACATGTAATTGAAGCTCTTCTGCATTTGCTTTAGCCGAAACGACTCCCACGGCTTCCAAGGGGGAGTCTCGGCGATGACGCGCGACAACGGCTTCTTGATGTCCACCTTGTCCGCCATCATGCGCTCGAACTGAATGAGCGCCAGGTCTGCCGCATCGATGCGCTCAAGCGCAGTCACCCTTGCCTGTTCTATCAACAGCTCAAGGTCATAATCTTTCTTTTCCTTCTTGTTGCGCTTGATCGTCTCAACAATCGTATCCGTCAGGCTGATGCCAGCTGCCGCCACCATCAACGCGTCGTCGATCCCGAATGCCATCGCTTGGCCCTAAGAAAGTCTCTCCTAAGTGTAGCATGACGCCTTTTCGCGTGACAGCAGTTGATGGACGCTAAGGAATGACGCGCTCACGGCGGCCGCTTGAAGAGCCGCAGGAGTTTTGCGAGGGCCGCGAGCGCGGCAGACAGCGCGTAGAGTAGTGATGCGACATCGGAGGTGGTCATAAGCGCCTCCTAACGCGACCGGCCACGCCGCGTGTTTGCATTGCCGCGCTGGGTTTCGCGTTTTGTGAATGACAGCCGATGTGCGTCGGTGTCATCCGCCAGGGCGATGAGTTCACCAGCCACCGTGCAGGCGATGGCGAGAATGCCAAGCCATTTGCAACTGCCAAGTTCGATTGTCGTCAGTGGTTCCATAAGTCCTCCTTTGTTTCGACCGCGACCATCGCGGCCATGCGCCGGAAGACCTGGGCCGAAGGAGGCGGCTGCATCGCTTGCGACCGCAACGTTAGAGGAGGAGTGCTTGCACTTGTCGCCTTAGCCGACGCTAGGCGCTCTACTCCAAGCCAGCGGCAGATGGCGGATGAAACATCTGGGACGCTGTGACCGCCTGACGGGATTGCAGCTTGGCCTTGCTCGAAGGCGATTGCGTTTGAAATCGCCTATCGCGTGAAGCCGCTGGTGATTGTCTCGCCCCTTTGCGGTGACGCCGCCCTCAATCGTCCTCGCTGGTATGCGCTGACCCAGAGCCTTGCGCGCCCGCTTCAACGGGAATTTTCCCCTACTGCGTATTCCTCGCGACCGCTTCGCTGCAAAATTCCCGTTCCCCTAACGGTGAACCGGCCGCTGGCCCAAGGCTCCTTCAATGGCGCATGCGAGGCCGCATGGGGCGGTCTCAGAACCCCAAGGAGACTTTATGACCACCATCGGCACTTTCACCCGCGACGGCGACGGTTTCGCCGGCACCATCGCCACTCTCGCCATCAAGGCCAGAGCCGCCATCAAGCCCGTGAGGAAGACGGTCGAGAACGCGCCCGACTACCGCATCTATGCGTCCGGCGTGGAGATCGGCGCGGCCTGGGCCAAGACCAGCGAGGCGGACAAGCCCTACCTCTCGATCAAGCTCGACGATCCGAGCTTTCCCGAGGCGATCTACTGCCGCCTAATCGGCCGAGACAGCGGCGACCATGTCCTGGTCTGGAGCCGCTGAAACGAAGGGGGCGGCTGAAACGCCGCCCCTCTTTTCTCACTAGCATTGACCTATTAGTTGCGACGGTCTCTATCCGCTGCAAACAATGCGCCGATCAATGCGCCCACAAAACCAAAACTCATTATCAGGCCGATAAGATCGTGCGCAACGATAGCGGAGAAGCCTGTAATGACCGAGGAAGCAACCAGTGCAGCTTCATCCGCATTCAACGTCGCGTCAGAAACTGACGCCCCGGCGCAGCGATAAAGCGCAAACACCGCATTTTTTGAAATCGCAAACGCTCCAGCCGTAGCTATGAAAGAAGCACCCATTATCATGCGCGCATCTCCCTACTGAACTTGCAAACGTTCCTTACCTTAGGTTCTTAGTCCTTGTACGGATCAAATATGTCCAAGCATGATCAAGCCCAGAGCCACGCCCAGACACAATCCGACCGTCACCGTAATCAACCGGTTCTTTGTCATTGCCGACTCGCTCATTAATGCACAAGCCAACCCAAGTAAGGCACCCACCATAACCAATACGTCAACGCTAGTTTGTCATTAGAGTTGCCCGTCGATCATATGCGCAAGAAGAGCAAAGCCAATCCAACACAGATATTAGTCAGTAAAACAAACCACTAGAACGCAATACGCCACCCCCGCCTTATGACAAGGCGGACAATTCCTTCCCCACAATATCTAAAATCCCGCAGAAACTCCGACAATCAGCCCAAAAATCAACGGCCCTTCCGTGGCGCAGGGCGATTCATCGCGTCACCGTCCGCCCAAAATAATAATTTGGACCTGACAAAATTCAACCCCCACCTCTATTTTGTTCTAACCAGCCATGATTGTTTGTTGTAATAATATACGCCGAAGTAGAGCAGCAATCAGCGTAACAGCGGCATATCCGACCTAACTCCACAGTCCTGTCCGACGATCAAATTGCCCAGGTTCTTGCTGAACTTGACGAATTTGCGCAGAAAAACCCGGGGCAACCGGTCTCGGGGTATTTGTTAGAGATACTCCCAAAATTGAACCAGCTGGGTGCGTCCCATAACGCGCAGAACTTCAAGCCGAGAACCTTACCGACAAAAGCTCCTGCTCTTTGGAAAAACGACAAGGAAAAAGGAGACACACCGCCTAATTTCATTCGTCGGCATTATTCCCCCTGGATTCCCGGTCTTTCCCGAGGCGAATTAAGAAAGCTGGACCCAGACCTGTACCAAGCGCTCTATAACTGGCTTAAACGAAACGAAATGCCGGATGACCTCGATCTACCAACCAGAGCACAAGTAACGACCAACTGGATCGAACGCGTAGAAGGATCTGAGAGTCCCATTCTAATCGCCACCTCGCCCCTTGAATTAAGGCGCTTTGCAGATGCAGTAGCGCGACGTTCCAAAAAAGCCCCTCAAAAGTAGGCTTGCACCCCCAAGAATTGATGACTGTGGCAATTATGGTTGTCGCGGATGACGAATCGACCCGCTTCAATGGTCTCAACTTGCACTTCCGCACATATTCCATGAAAATCGTAAGTTGATTTGCACTAGCCTTCAGATTAAGTTGTTCGTACTAATTGTCATTTTCAGGACTTTATCTCACAAGAACTTGCAGCCAATTCAGATGATGAGCTGAGTCAATTACTCGCTCAGCTTGATAAGTATGCCGAAGAAAATCCCGGAAAGCCTGTTTCCGGCTTTATACTAGGACTCCTTCCAAGATTGATTCAGCTCAGCGCATCCCATAACGCGCAAAACGCCGAAGTAGTATCACTGCCGGAGAAAGCCCCGGCGCTTTGGCAAACCGACCGGAAAAAAGGCGAATCGCCTCCTGCATTCATCCGACGGCACTATAGCCCTTGGATTCCCGGCATTACCAAAGCGGACATACTCCGTTTGGATAAGCACTTGTATTGGTCGCTCAACAGCTGGACTCAGTACCACGGGAAGCCCGAAGACCTCGATTTGCCTACCCGCGCTCAAGTGACAAATCGTTGGATCGAGCGCGTGCAGGGATCGGACAGCAACGTACTGCCGGTTGATTCGGTGGATCAGCTAAGGCGGTTCATCGATGCAGTTGCCCGCCGTAGAAAGAAGGCGCGCAAAGAGGCACCTGATCTGGGTTCATAAGCGGCTGTCCACGGAGCGATAATTACACAAGAGACTACAGTGGGTTCTAATCATCAGGCTACGCAGTCGCCCGACGCAAAGACTATCCGAAAAGAGATCGCGGCCGACTCAGATGTCGAGTTGAGCAAATTGCTCGCTCAGTTTGATAAGTTTGCCGAAGAAAACCCCGGAAAACCTGTTTCAGCGCTGATACTAGAACTTCTTCCAAAACTACTTGAGCTTAGCCCTTCACCTAACCGTCAGAAAACTGATGCAGTGCCTTTGCCCAAAACAGCACCTGCGCTTTGGAAGGCGGATAAGCAAAAGGGAGATACTCCCCCAGAATTTATTCGGCGCCATTATGATCCTTGGATTCCGGGAATCACCCGAGCAGATATTTACCGGCTTGACCGGCCTCTATATCGAGCACTCTATAGTTGGCTTGATCGTAACAAGATGCCCGAGGACCTCGACTTGCCCACTCGGACACTAGCCACAACCCGTTGGATCGAGCGTGTCGAGTCGTCCGAAAGTCCGGCGACACTTTTTAGCTCCACCGATCAGCTGAAGCAATTTAGATGCCGTAAGACGCCGCGACAGGAAGGTTCGCAACGAATCACCTGATCGAGGTCCGTAAACGGCTGGAGAGACTCACATTCTCTCTTCTGGAAATGCATTCGCGCCAACTTAACGAATTCTTAGCCCACACTTCGTATGATGATCCGTATACGGAGTGCCTATCGCGCAAGAGCCTACAGTTTCTTATGACCCTAACCGTCAGGCGAAGTCGCCTGACGCGGAGGCTAGCCTCCGCCATGAACTCAGCTCCAAGATTTCCGCTGCGCAGACGGAATTGGAAGTCCGGCTAACCGACCTGCTGAATTCCCTCGCCACCGCCTCGAACGGCCTCGCTATCACGCAAGCCGAGGCGCAGCTGCGCGGACTAGCGCTGTTGCAGAAGCGCATCGATCGCGCGGACCCGGCCAGCTTAAGCGCAATGCGCGCCGAGATCGCGGCGTCGGTCGCTGCAACGCAGTCCTTCGTCCAGCAGGTTCAGAGTGCAGGCACCGGCGCGACCGCAGACAAGGTGTCCCTTGAGCAGGCCAGCGAAGCGGCACGTGGTAGCGTCACCGACTTCATGCACGCCTACTACGACGAACGGAAGTTCGACCGCTATCTGCAATTCGCGTCCAAGCAGGATGAGGAGGAGTACCGCAAGCGCGAGGAAGAGCGGCACCGCGAGATCGCCAAGGCGATGGCCGAGCACACGCCGGAAGGCGATTTGCGCGCGGCGCGGCTCTCCGTCGAACAGATCAAGGATGCGGGTGTGCACGGCGCGGACAAGAGCCGCGACTACCAGCCCACGCTAGATGGCCTCCGCAAGAATGCCGATAATTTGCAGGCGCAGGTGGACCGGCTGCACCACGCGCAACAAACGCTAAGCGCTGCCAATGGCATCAAGGAGTCCGATCCTTCTGCTGCACTGAAGGCTGCTGGCGTTGTTTTGGCTGATGACGGTGCCGCCATCCTTGCAGCACCGCGCGATCAGACGGCAAAACGCGATTGCGCGAGCTAAGATTACATCATCCCCTTGCCCTTGCAGTCCTTCGCGACCGCCGTCAAATAGGCGCTGTCCTGCACTAGCTTTGGCAGCTCCGTGTCTGTGGTGGCCTTGATGTCGGCAGCGATTTCCTGTCGGCTCAGATGAAGCATATCGCCGTAAAGATACGCGAGGTCGTAAGCGGTATGCGCCTTCTTGTCGAATAGCGACGCGTTTGCGGTGTCGCCATTTCGCTTGAACGCGCTGTACACATCGCCGTTGGCAACGTAGCAGAGGCGTGCCGCGTCGTAGAACCGCTTCACATCATCTTGAGACGCACTGGCCCAGCCGGTCGAAACGCAAAGGGCCATTCCCGCGAGCAGCGCCTTTTTCAGCATCGGAATTTTCCTTGCGGATCAAAATCGCCGCAAGGAATTCGTAACATTATGGGGAATTCGGTTGCGCGAAGCGCGAGGTTCTTCCAATGCTCAAGGCATGTTCGCTGAGTTGACCAGAATCGAATTTGCCGATTGTCCGATTGTTGAATTTGCTTGGATTGCTGCGGCTTTGGACGCGGTAGGGGCTTGCAACACTATTCCCCAAACTGTTGCACGTCGCGGGGCGGCCCGTTGACGCCGCTTCAGCCACTGGCGCTTTTCGATGCGCGCGGTTCGCGCAAATATCTTTGCGCGCGAGAGCTTCCGCGCTTTCTCGATGCCGCAAGTCGCGCCGATCCGGCGACGGCGTCGCTGTGTTTCTTGCTTGCCTACACGGGTTGCCGGTTGAGCGAGGCGCTTGCGCTCGCCCCGGCCCAGTTGGACGTGCCGATGAGATGCGTCGTATTCCGCACGCTCAAGCGGCGGCGCACGGTCTTTCGCGCGGTCCCTGTCCCGAATGAGCTGATGCTGGCTCTTTGCCACTTGGCGAAGGAGCGCGCACCGGATGCGCCGCTTTGGGGCTGGTGCCGCCAGACCGCATGGCGGCGGGTGAAGCGCGTCATGGCCCAGGCCGGGATCGAGGGCGCGCAGGCGACACCGAAGGGGTTACGGCATGGTTTTGGAGTGGCCAATGCGCAGAGCCAGGTGCCGATGGCCACCACGCAGAAATGGCTGGGCCACGCCAAGCTGGAGACCACCGCGATCTACCAGCAGGCGGTCGGCAGCGAAGAGCGCGCCCTCGCCCGCCGCCTCTGGCGGAGCTGGCAGGCAAAGCGCTAGCGCTCGATGTCGGGGTCGTCCCGCTCCGGCTTTGCTCCATGCCCGGACCAGAGATCGCTGAAGCTGCGGTCGCGGTCCGGTCGCTTCCCAGTGAGGGCAGTTTCCCAGAGGTCCGCGATTTCTCCGTGCGCCGCGATTAGCGCTTCGCGATCATGGCGTGTCATTTCCGGCCCGTTGACGGCACGGCCGAACCAGGCTTCCTCGAAGAGCTTTTGCCGGATGTCGTGAACGGCATGTGCCGCTTCATTGGCGATGAAGTCGCCCAACCGGATACGGCTGCGGCTCATGCGTTCCTACCTTCGCCAAGGCCGAAGCTCGCGAGCACATCGGCCGCGCTCATGTCCTGCGTCTGGCCTTGAGCTGTGACCGAGACCAGCTCTTCCTCGCCGCTCTTGGATCTGTGGCTGGGCCTTGGCATTGCGGAGCTAGCGGGCCGCAACCGCACCAGTCCCGCCGAGGCCAGGAACATCAGCAAGCCTTCGATGCAGAATATGCCGAACAGGCCCGGTCCACCGAGCATGCCGATGAGCAGCATCGTCAGGATCGGAATCAGGAGCCCTTGGCGGAGCCCATGCCGGTAAACATTCACCAGTGCGACGAGGATCGCGAACAGCGACCAGAGCATCGCAAGCCCCGGCGCAGTGTCCGCCGGCAGCACCAGCATGCATCCGGCCATGACGGCACCCGACCAGAGAAAGGGGCGGATGGCGAACTGCGATGCGTCGAACATGCTGGCTCCTAGCGTTGCTTGAAGACCACCGGCGTCCAGCAGGTGCCGGTGCGGAAGAAGATACGGTTCGCTTGCAGGAAGACGGCAGAGACGAAGTAGTTGTTGCGCTCGCCGCCCTGGCGAAGCCCATTCGCAAAGAATGACGGCTGCAGCCGGTAGTCCATCTGCTCCGAAACGCCCCCGCCTTCACTGTCACTGCTTCCGATGCTGGAGCCGGTCGAGACTCCGACCCCTGTGGAGCGGGAGCGGCTTTCGCTCTTCTGGCCGCCGCGATTGACGCTACTCGAGAACGACATCTGGCCGTGGTCGATGTTGCCGCTGTAGGACCAGCCCCAGCTGCGGCCCCAGGTCTCCCCTTCGCTCTCGCCTTCCTGCGTCCCCCAATTCCAGTTGCGGCCTTGGTTTACTTGTGCGTTCTGCCCGTGACTCCAGTTGCTGCTGCGGCGATGCTTGATCTCGCGCCCAATCATCTCCGCCGCCCATTGGTTGGTGCGATTGTCGGTGTTGGCGTGCAGAATCTTTGTCTGGAAATTGCCGATGATCGCATCCGCCTGGTCGTGCGGGTTGCGCCCGCCAAGCCGCGCATAGAGCGACGGCAGGTTCTGGGTGATGTAGACCGTGGCGGCGCGCGCCGAGCGCGCCGTGCTCTGGAATTCGAGGTCGTAAGGAGCACAGAAAATTTGCGCCTCATCTGCGAAGAGAAATTGAGGCCGCGTGCTGGCATCGACCGTGCGCCGTTCGGTGAGCTTCTGCCAGAGATATTTCATCAGCACTTGGGCGACGACGCCCAGATGCTCCAGCCGTTTGACTGGCAGATCGAGAATCAGCACCACGCCCTGGTGCGTCACTTCGGGGATGATGTTGGTGCTGGTGCAGAACAGATCGCGCAACGGCCCGCGCAGGAAGGGGTCAATTTCCGCGTTGAGCGTGATGAGGATGTTCGAGCGCGTCTTGGGATCGAGCTTGCCGAACGTCTGCCCGAAATAGCTCACATAATGCCCGGCCTCATGGCGCGGCAGCGGCACGCGCGGCTCGTGGAAAAGCCGTTGCATGGTCGCGAAACAGAAAGACCAGGACTGGAAATCGGCGTCCTTGCTTTGCTCTTCCGAGCTTGGCACCGAATTGATGAGCTGGATCAGCTCGTCGAGCCGCACCCGGCCATAGGCGTGATAGAGGCTGCCAATGGCCATGGTGAGCAGCACGCGCACCGCCTTGTTCCAGAAATCGTTCTCGGCTTGCGCGCTGCCTTCGCGCCCATGCGCGATCTCGACGATGCGCATCAGCGCATTGACCGCATTGTCGACATTGCCGCCGCCCTGATGCTTCGGCAACGCCATCAGGTGATCGAGAAAATTGAACCGATAGCGTCCCGACAGGTCGAAACGGATGGTTGCGGTGGCGCGGCCAGCGGCGCGCGCATAGCCTTCCCAGCGGCTGGCCTCATCGGGCTTGGCGCAGAGCACGAGACCGCCATAGCCCGCTTTGAGGAAGGCGGTCGCGAGAGACGCGCCGCTCGCGCTGGTCTTGCCGCTGCCGGTCCCGCCAAGGATCAGCGTGTGCTCGAAACTATCGCCGATGGTCCAATGGTCCCGCGGATTGGGTGACAACCGCAGCAGCGGTGCGGCGAGCGGCCAACGTTCGCGAGTCGCGAGAGCGCGGCCAACTGCTGGCTTGGCGCCTTTGCGGGGAATGAGAGGAGGCATCGCAATGCTCCGGCTGGAAGCAGGTGCGTCCGGCGATGCCGGACGCACCGCCGCGCCTTACGGCGCTTCCGTCGTCGAGGGCATGTGCTCGCCCTCGTAGATGGCTTCTCGGGCCTTGCGAATGTCGTAGACACGCGCCGCCAGGATGGCGCCGAGCACGCCGCCCGGCGGTCCGAGAATCGCGCTTCCGACCAACGCGCCGAGGAACAGGGTTTTTGTTCGAGAGTTCATTGAGCTTCCTTTCGTGTTCCCCATCGCATCGGGCAAAGCTTTCCCGTTCGCTCGCTCGCATTCTTTTGCGAGGCGCGCGCAAATATCCGGTCACGCCGAAGCGTGTTGCTCTATCGATGACGATGCGGAATTACTTACCGCCCGGCTCCGTCCACCATGGACTTGGATACCGTACAGGTAGAATGCGGAAGAAGGAAAAAAGTTCGACCAAAATCTAGATAATGGTCTATTTCTTTCGCTCGTCCCTCTCCCGATATTTTAGGGCCATCGCGTACCGGGCGAGTCCGGCCGGGTCGGATGGAGATGGCTGTTGCCCACTTTGAATTCGCGCAATCCACACGTCATTCGCTTGCCCAGCCGTAAGTAGATTGAAGCCTTCCGGAAGGGGTTCAGGCGATTCTTTGCTGCGGTTGTACTTGAGCCAACTATTCAGACTTGAGAAAAGCAGTGGATCAAGGGACTTGAGCGCCTGACGGGTCAATACGCTCGAGTCCATCCAAACGCGATAGACACGCGTTGCAAATTCCGCGGGGTTTTCTGTTCGCTTGTTCGGATCGCTGGGCCAGCGCTCAGGCGCTTTCTTTGGCAACGGCGGGATTTCAGTAATTACGCCGGTCGGTAATACGGACGATTTTTCTCTATGGACCTTCCGCAGCATCGAATCGACTAGCAGGCGCCGTGCGAATTTAGCAAAATCTGCGTGAGTGTTAGACTGAGCAAATCTGCTCATCTCAGCCCATATTGGATCATCGACGGCAGGAAGACCCGGTTCTGTATCGCCCTCTACAATAAGCTTTCCCTGATGACGTAATTTTACTTCTGCAAATTTGGTCTCATCAAATTTCCGGAGTGAAAGCCCGGGTCGCTGACTCTCGTTAAACGAAATTAAAGCCTTTTTAAAGGATTTATCAATCTTAGATTCCAGAAGATCGGATTTCTTTGATGATCGGTTGGACTTTGAACCGCGGGCCTCCACGCCTGTTTGGTTTGAGCGTACCACGAGGGGTTTCCGGCAATTGCAGTATCAGATACTAGCAGACTATGCGGAAGCGCACATAAGACTTATTGCCCATACTACCGGTTCGTTCGGCGCAATCACCTCCGGCCAAACCTTTGCCGTATACTGACAGATGAACGTCACCTGACGGCGCGCCAGCTTCTTACGCAGGTCCCGCAGGTTTTTCCCTTCGATCACTACGATAGTGTCCGGAAGGAACAATCGTATTTCCTCGTCACCCACATATGCGACGCGAAGCAGATAGCGGTATTGGAACTCCGTTCCTTCGGGTATGTCCGTGCCGTCCAACCAGCGCTGAATGTCGCAGGTTTCGCCAATATTTCCCGAAGGGAGAAAACCATACGGCTTATAGACGCCGGTAGCATCTGATTCAGCTGGCGCCGCCGTTGGTGGCGGCGGGGGCGGCTCGGCTCGGCCGATCCGCGCCGCGAAGGACGCTTTGGCGCCCGCCCCGCCGCTGAATATCCGATTGAACTCGTCATCGCTCATGCGGAACCTCTGGGATCCGAGTTGGACGCTTGAAATCGTTTGCAATCGTTTCCGCCATGTCGGCCAGCCGCAGGACGAACTCCGCAAGTTTCGCCGGGTCGCGCCGCTGGTAGTGTTGTAACTCGCTGTACAGCGCGGCCTTTTTCTTCACCGCAACCCAATGGGTTAGCTTGTCTTTGAGGTAGTGATACACATGCTCGACATGGCGGACGATGCCCAGGTGCGGCTGCGCTGGGCGAGTAATTCCTTGTGCCTCTAATGTCCGGTGATCGATCCGGGCTGTTGAGCCAGCCGACTCTAACGCGCGATTGGCGTATTCGGACCAGGCCGCGCGCCAGACATTGACATTGCGTTTCGCCTCGATGGCATCGAGCGCTTCCTTGTGCTCGGGCAATCGCGTGTCGTTGTAGAGCTTGCGAGCCTCATTTGCCGCCCGCTGCACTTCCGGCGACTCGTTCCAGCTGCGGTCCTTCGTTCGAGCAAAGCCGGTGGATGAGTTGGGGTCGAGCTGCCTAAGTGTTAACAGCACATGCGCGTGCGGCTGTTCTCCGCCGTCCGATGCGTCCGGACGATGGATGCCGATGTCGGCAACCATCCCCCGGCTGACAAACTGGTCCTTAACAAAGGAGCGCACCAGCGCGATCTGTTGATCTTTCGTCAGCTCGCGCGGCAACGTGATTTCCACTTCCCGCGCCAGCTGCGCATCGACTCTTTTCTCTGCTTGGTCGGCAAGGTTCCAAAGGATCTGCCGGTCGTGGACCCAGCAGGCCGCAGCGGGGGGAGCAATGATCTCCTTGTGGATCACATCGGGCTTATCGAATTCGAACCATTTCTCTTGCGCGGAATCGTAGAGCCGTTCCCCCGAGCGGTAGGCTGCCGCCGCCACGACCGAGCGGCGCGTGGCACCCCCGGGTCGGGCAGCTCTGCCCAATGACCTTGAAATCACCTTGAGGCGCAGATGATAAATCGCCAATCCGAGTCCTTCATCTTGACTTCCCGAAGCGAGTAAAAGTTAAGAAAAGTAAGGATGGGTGCACTTATACATTGCAACGCAATGTGACCCCAAAAAGACTCGCTTCTAGGTTTCATTATTTCAGACTATTCGCGTCATTGGTGCATCGAGCACACACAGACGCGATGGCTTGGCGATGCAGCTTACTTAACATTCGCTGCAGCGGGACTGACCTCGTCCCGCACCCACGGCTCAGGATGCCGAGCACCCCAAGACCCCGCGATGGAGAATTCTCCAAACGAGAAATTTTGTTACGTCTCACGTGCCACCTACACCGCGCCCTTGGAACCTTCGCTCAGCCTTTGAGAAAAGTTAGATTTCAACTACCGTGAAATCCAACGCAGCCTGGGCAAGGTCAATGATCTGGGGTGAAGGACTCGCCATAGGGCTTCTCGTCGGCATGTCTGGCGGTCTTTGGCTGCTGCTCAATATCACCTGGATCCAGGCGGCCCTAAAGCGGGGCAATGCGCGGCTGGCCCCAGCGATCGGCTCGCTACTCACCCTTCCTGCCTTTCTAGGGGGCGGCACCTGGGCGGCGAATAGCGCGCTTGGTAAAGCCCTGAGCCCGGAAGCCATGCTTGCCTACCTCATCGGGCTGATCGTGATCATCGCGGCGATGAACGCTTGGCCCTGCTACCGGCTGATCCTCTGGTGCGCGCGCAACATCGAGGGCGCCCCATGATCCTTCTTGTCGAATGGACGATTCTCTGCGCGCTCGTCGGAATTGTCGAAGGCGTTTTGTTCTGGCTCGCTTGGCGTGTGACCGCCACCGTGAAATATGCGGTATTGCAAATACTGTATAGATATATCCTCAGCGTGATCCTCTTGTGGGTCGGCCCGCTGCCATTAATTTTTTTCCTCGTCCTTTACCTATCGCCAAACTTACAGCCGCTAGTGTCTGCATGGCCAGAGTGGCAGCAGATCCTAAGTGCAATGGCACCCTTGGTCCTTGGCACCGGATGCGGCCTTGGGCTGTTCGAATGGCTCAACGCCAAAACTAATCCCAGGACTCCTACGGCCGTCGCGGGGTAACTTCCTCCCCGCGCTCATGGGCATGGCCGGTCGGTCGCACTCGCTTCGCGGGTGCGCCGCTTCGCGCGGGCTTCGCCCGCCGACCGGCCGGCGTGCCGGCGCTTCCCGCCTCGCGCTGGCGCGCGAGTCTCCTTGCAGCCTCTGGCGATGGGAATGCGATGTGCGGCCGGGCCAGCCCCGGCGCGACGTGCCCACCGCGCCTGAGGGTCTGGCCCGGCCTGCCAGTCGAATCGGGTAACGGATCACAGAAAAGGAGTTGAATAGATATCCAAACACATTATAAGTGTGCGGATGTCGAAGCCATACGCCGAGCTGGGCCGCACTCTCGCCGAAGCACGCGAACAATCCAGCTTGGACCAGGCAGAACTGGCGGCACTCCTGGGATGCAAGCAGCAGAGCATAAGTAGGTGGGAGACCGGAGCCTCGCGGCCACGGGCGACAGAAATCGCTCGGGTCGCCGCTGCGCTTGGCCTTGATGCAGACCGCTTGATGGAGCTCGCAGGATACGACAGCTCAGCGCTGCCGACGATTAGCTTTGCACAGCCTTTTCCCTTCGAGAATCTCGATCCCGAGACCTTCGAGCGGTCGGTCGAATACCTGCTTGCCAAAATCTACCGCGACGCGGCAGTCACCTTGGCTGGCTCCCCGGGGCACACGCAGGACGGATTAGATATCGTAGTCAGGCTGAATGACGGAACGCGACACAGCTTTCAGTGCAAGCGCGTGGCACGGTTCGGTCCCGCCGAGGTCGAGAAGGCTATAGCCGCACACACGGCCCAAGCCGACAAGAAGCATCTTGTTCTCAGCCGTGTAGCAAGCCCTCAGGCTGCCGAAGCCTTGTATGAGCACAAGGGTTGGGACCTATGGGACAAGCATGTCCTTTCGCGCAAAATTCGACAGGAACTGACCGAGGACGACCAGAATCGGTTCGTCGACATATTTTTCCACGGTCGGCGGCGGGAGCTTTTGGGTCGCGCCGAGCCTGGCCCGTGGTTAACGACCAAGGAGTTCTTTGAGCCCTTCGAAAGGCCCAACTCCATTTTCAGCCATCAGTGGACGCTCCAGGGCCGCGAAACGGATATCGACAAATTGCTCGACGCGCTGAGGCCGGACGGTGCGCCCGTGGTGCTTGTCACTGGCGCTGGCGGCATCGGCAAATCGAGGCTGCTCAAAGAGGCGCTGGCTAGGCTGGGTTGCACACAGCCGGACGTGACGGTCCGTTTCCTCTCGCCGTCCGCCGAAATATCCCGCGCCAACCCCGATACGCTTGGGCGCGGAGCGAAATTGCTTGTCGTGGACGATGCCCACGACCGGGATGGTTTGAGCGCACTGTTTCAGTACGCGGCAGTTGAGCGAAACAACGCGCGTATCCTGCTGGCGAGCCGACCCTATGCCCAATCCCGTATTCTTCAGGAGGCCGCGCTGTACGGGATCGGCGGCATGCCGACCGTTTCCTTGGAGCGGCTTAATGCCGAACAGATGCAGCTTCTCGTGCGTGACGTGTTGCTCGTCCACGGAGGTTTGGCCGAATGGGCGGAACCTATCGCCTCAGCCGTAAGGGACAGCCCGCTCGTCGCGGTGATGGCCGCACGCGTGATCGCGCGTGACGGCATCGCACCCGAGATGGCGCGCAGCAATGACGAACTTCGCAACGTCGTCCTCGGAAAGTTCAGAAAAGTCGTTACCGGCGAGATGGGCTCGCCGGCCGACCAGAAACTGATCCCCGGCCTGCTCGATGTGCTGGCATTGGTCCAGCCCTTCCATATCGAGGATCCACAGCTCATCGACCTGCTGCGCACGGTCAAGGGCATGGACGACACCGATACCGTCCGCCTGTTGCGCCTGCTGGTCGATGGCGGCGTGGTCTATCGGCGCGGTCATCAATATCGCCTCATGCCAGACCTACTGGGCGATTACATCATCGAGACCAGCTGCCTGGGCCCCAATGAAACGCTCTCGCCGCTTGCCCAGCGCGTCTTTGACGCCGTTCCCCCGTCTCTGCTTGGCCATGTCCTGGTCAATCTTGGCCGCCTCGATTGGCGCAAGAGCGGCGGCGATCCCTCCGACAGCCATTTGCTCGACGGCATATGGCGCAAGCTCGAGGACATCGACTCCGAATACGACCCACGCAACGAAGCGATCCGTTCGGTAGCCATCTATCAGCCCCACCAAGCCCTCAATTTCGTGCACAACCAAGTCGAAAAGGGACGCGCTTCAGGTGTGCTGTCTCCGATCCTTAAGAGCATCGCCTATAACTTCAAATTTCTCGATCAAGCCTGCGAATTGCTTTGGGAACTTGGCCGCGACGATCCGTCGGAGTTGGGACGACACTACAACCACCCGGTTCGCGTGCTCTCGGAGCTGGTTGGGTTCGAGGAGCATAAGCCCCTCGAATTCAATCGACGCGCGTTCAACTTCGCTATCGGCCTGCTTGACCGTCCAGATGCATGGGACAGTCACTACAGCCCGTTCGAAGTGCTAAAGCCCTTCCTCAGCGGCGAAGGCGTCACGACAAAATCGACGGGCCGCACCGTCGTCATGTCGTCCTTCATCATCGATATTGAAAAAGTGGAGCCGATGCGGCAAGCCCTCATCGGCCGCGTGCTCGATCTTCTCAGTGATGCACGCCCGTCTGTTGCGCGACGCGCGGCCGATTTCCTTGAGGACACGCTGAGGCCCCCGATGGGCACATTGGGCGGACGTGTGCCTCAGAGTGTCTATGACCGCTACTATCGCGAGTTCGCCGACACGATGACCAAGGTAACTCACCTGGTTGCGCGCGGCGGGCTTCGCGCCACGACGCTAATCGGCATCGCCAAATCCGTGAGCTGGCACGCCCACTATGGCCCTGACGCCACCACCGCCGTCGCGCAGGCAGTACTTGACGCAATGCCAACTGACCTGGACTTTCGCGTGCGAGCCGCTCTCTCCGATGGATTTGGTCAAACTTTCATCGGCAAGTTCGATTCGGATGAATGGCAGAAACGTTGCGATGCCTGGATCAATAGTCTGAAGGACGAACTGCGCTGCACCCATCCCGACCCTGAATCCTTGCGGCAGTATCTGGAAGCGGCATTGGCCGACCTTCGTGAAGCTGCCGGCGCCGATCCGGGTTCAGCCCTGATCCTCACTCATAGCCTTCTGCGCGATAGCCCCGATTTGGCGCGCGCATTCGTCAATGACGCTATCGCTCATCCCACGTCCGAGACCTCGCGATACTTTGCCGCGGCCTTGAACCAGCTTCTCGCCATCGTGCCCGATGAGGGTCGAGCAATTGCGCGGCGCACCTTGCAATCGGCCGAACCGGTTCTCGCGAGACTCACAGCAGGTGCGCTGTCCGGACTGCGTCGCGAGACGACTAAAGCCGATCTCGATCTGATGGGCACGGCTCTGGGCTCCCCTGATCCTGTGGTGATGGGTAACGCCGTCTATGCGATCGGGACCTGGGAAACCACTTCGCCCCGGTCGCGCATCGATCTGCTGAGGCGCGTGCATCTCGAGAACGCCCCGGCGCTTCTCGACAGGTATTGCTTGTTGTTCAACGAACGTCAGCCGGAAATGCTCGATGCTTTGACGCGAGACGATGTGCTGCACATCCTCAAACGGATGTTGCCGATAGCGCAGCTGGAAGGCTATTGGACGCAGGAGTTCCTTGTCAGCTTGTCCCGGAGATTCCCGCACGAACTCAGCGACTTCTTCTTTCAGCGCGTCGAACTTGCGAGCAACCGCGAGGCCTATGGGCGGATTCGTCCTGTCAATCACGGCCCCTACGCGCAGCGCCAACTGCGCTTTCGTGAGAGCCCGGAGGCCGGAGCGATCCTCGCCAAGACGTGGGCGTGGCTGCGCGCGAATGAGCATCGCGACCAATACTTTCAGCTCAACGCCGCCGATTTGTTCGACGCGATGTTTCTGTCCGCGCGCGGTCCAGGCGTCGACAGCGAAATGATGGCACTGTTCGAGTCCAAAGTGGATATAGCTACTAGCGCCGAGCTACGCCTGATCGCCCGCATTTTAAGGCATGCGCCGCACGGCTTCATTTTTGAACAGCGATCCTTCGTCGTCCGGTTTCTCGGGCGCTGCAAGATCTTCGGCGAGGATCTTGTCGCACGAGCGCGCGATGACCTTCTCAACTCGGCTGTCTCAGGTGTCCGCCAGAGCCTCGCGGGCGAGCCATGCCCTCGTGATGTGGAGATGCAGGCCAAAGCCAACGAAACGCTCAAGGCGATCTCTCGGTTGTCTCCGGCCTACCGACTCTATGATGACGTCCGTCGTTCAGCCGAACATGACATCCAACGCGCGCGGCGCGATGCGGAAGCATTCGACGAATGACCTCTCGCAAAAAGCCCTTCACGCATGCGCGGCTTAAGGTGCGCATTCCGCTTGCTTTCGAGGCTGAGAGTGAAGGGATCACGCCCGTCCTTTGCCTTGCGGGCTTGTGCGCGCTGTTTCTTGTTCTGGCCTTCTTCGGCTTCGCCCACTAGCGCCGCAGCTCTTGCGGGGTGCCGCGGACTTACGAATATCGAAACTTCCAGTTTTCTCCTCGTGGTGGCGCATGGCAATTTCATGTAACATCTGGCCCGATTCAATTAGTCGTATTTGCTAGCGTTGAACCGATGTCCAACATGGTGATCGCCGGAGAGGCGCTACTCGCTCTCATCTTCGCGGTTGCAGGGTTTTTCGTTTCATTCTCGCCACATGCGCCGCGTTCGCGGTTGGCAAAGTTTATCGTCATCGCGACACCGCTCGTGTTGCTGGTAGTCTCTCAGTATCTATGGGCGACCACCGGGCGCGGGTTGCTGGAACGGGCGACCTGCCTTTTCGCCCCGAGCGCGGCTTCGTGCCGCCCACCGCCCCCGATCGTTTCGGCACCGCCGCCAGCTTCGACATCAGGACCTTCCCGGCTCAATACAGAATCTTCCCGTGCCGCGCCTCCAGGCAGCAAGGAGCCAAGAACCACCAAACCCGTTGCAACAGCGCCGTTGCCTACTGTCAAACCGCGCAGCGAGGAACAGCCCGCACCACCCGTTCAGCACGGTTCCAGATACATCACGCTCACCGAAGCGAACGCCAAGGACATCTGGTCAACCAGCGTCTACTCTTACGCACCCGGCGGCGGCGGGCCAGGAGGTGGTCTTGCGAACGACAAGCTGCGTATCGGTGGTTGGGGGGACCAGTATGTCGCCCTCTTGCAGTTTGATCTTCCAGATGTGCCATGCAGTAGCAAGGTCTCGCTGGAGCTTTACAACAACAACGACAGCCACGCGCCGACGCCGATGTATCTCAGCATCATTACCGCGCCTTGGAACTGGCAGAGAGGCGACAGGCTATGGTGGCGCGACCTACCTAGTTCCTCGCCGTGGCAGAACCGTGTCCTGCCCGCACCGGGCCTGAACACCTGGACATCCATCGACATCAGCGACCTGTTCGGCAAGTGGTGCAGTAAGGAGTTGCCAAATTATGGGCTGATGCTGCGGCCGGTCGAGAACAACAACAACTACGACACCTTCTACAGCACGCGTTATTCCGGGAGCGACGATTTGCGGCCACGTCTCGTAATTTCGTACTAAACGGCACTGGTGACGATCAAAGTCCGAGTAGCACCATCAGGGTTTTCGCCGCCTCAAGGAATCGCACTCCTTGCTCGAATGCTCGCAGCTTGCGCTCATCGACGGCGCCGGATCGCGCTTGCGCCAGCCCTCCGCAGGGATAAGCGCTCGCAAGGCCGTTACCGATCATAACGCTGGCAGGCCGATTGGCATAAGCCAAGTGCTCGCGAATCCACCATAACGAGACGACCAGGAGTCGCCGATGCCCGACGCGCTGGTCAATGCAAGCTCTTTGCGCGGATTGAAGCCCGTCGGCAATGCCCACCACATAGATGGTGCACATCGCCACGGTCTCGCGGCCAGCGTTCTCGGCTGGACTAGTGCAACGGTTGAGGAATTGTGCTCCCGTCAGTTTTAGTGCGGGCGCTGCGACTGCCGATGACTGGATGGCAATGGCAGCCAAAACTATTGCTCCAATGCTGGCGATCAATGATCTGCGCATGTGATGCCCCTGATTTCTGCGAAGACTCCGCGCAATCCGGCGTAGAATGCAAGGGCATGTCGGTAAAGGCCGGTCGGGCTCGCTCGCTTCGCGGGGTCGCCGCTTCGCGCGGGCTAAAGCCCGCCGACCGGCCGGCGCGCCGGCGCTTTCCGCCTCGCGCTGACGCGCGAGTCTCCTTGCAGCCTCTGGCGACGGGACGCGATGTGCGGCCGCGCCAGCCCCGGCGCGACGTGCCACCGCGCCTGAAGGTCTGGCACGGCCTTCTGCACGACAGGCGGACTAGTACTTCCGTGTGCGGGAGTTGCCCCACTTATCCGAAGTCGTAATTCTCGTGATTTTTCCGCTGCTTAGAACGCTGCCGCCCTTGCGGGTGACCGATTTTGACGACCCGGTATTGTATCTAGTCGTGGTCGTCGTGCTGCCATCTCGGTTCTTGCTGTAGTGCTTCGTAGCCATATCGCTCTCCTTTCAGGGGGGAGCGATATTAAGCATTCAACGTGATCGACACAACTCACTATAGAAGCTCTGCCGTAAACAAGCGGGCGCTGAGCGTCACCGATGATTGATACTCGGGTTACAAGTACAATTCAAAAGCCCGCAAATCCCTTCGGAGTTGCGATGCGTCATGAAAGTGAATTGCTGACAACGAGAGGCCACGCGCCGCCTCTACATTTCTAAGATTATCGTCTACAAACAAAAGCCGAGATTTGGGAATATCGATTCTTTCAAGCGCAAATTCATAAAAACGCCGGTCGGGTTTTGCTGCATGCGCCTCGCCCGATAGAAAGATTCTCTCGAATTTTTCCAGCACTCGAAATTGTCCAGAGATCAGGGGAAACGTCTCCAAACTCCAGTTTGACAATGCGAACAACCGTATCCGCATCCTCGAAAGCTCCCCCAACAATTCGTCTGTTCCTGATATCTCCCCAGCTATCATCTCCCGCCAGCGGCCGTAGTAGGCACGAATCTCCGGTTCCCATTCGGGATATTCGCGTACCCGCGATTCCGTTGCTTCTGACAATGCCCTGCCTGCGTCCTGCAATTCGTTCCATTCAGTCGAACAGATGTTCGTAAGAAAAAACTCCATTCGCGTGGCGTCGTCGCCGAAGACATTGCGATACAGGTGGCGCGGGTTCCAATCGATCACCACCCCGCCGAGATCAAACAGAATACCTTGGACTTCAGATGGCACGATACACTGGCCTCTCACACCGAGTTCATCAGGAAATCATAGTGCTGAGCAGCGAGTAGCAGGGCCGCCTTTCCCGCAGGCAGCATTGGCTTTGTTCTCGGCATTTCGGCCTGCGTCACTAGTTCCTCGCGACTGAGATCAATGTACTTTGCCGTACCTTCGTAGTTGGTCTCGATGTGAAGTTCGGTGGCGGTGTCGATTTTTTGCCAATCAACGACGATCCCCGCAAGTATCTCCGGCTTAGTGGTCACGGGGTCCAAGCCCACGCCAAAAAGAAAGACTTTCGCAGCCCCTTTCCGGAAAACCTTATCAATTAGCGGCTTAATCTCGGGGTGCTCAATGAAATCACCACCGCCCTTGATGAGTTTGTGGGCTTCTTCCTTATCGAACAGTTCTTCGCAAAACTCACGTACAATCGTTCGCCAGATAGACCATTCATTGTTGTTCCCGAATTCCTTTGCTGGCTGATGCCCTCCGGCAGGAACAACGTGAAAGGTGTTCCTCGCTTCCAGTGCGTCTCCACGCCGATCATGCAGTACGAACTGATGAGGCGCAGAAACGCGCGATCTAGAACGATTGCCGCGGTAGTAGTTCTTCAGCAACAGGATACAATTCACCCCGGCGAAGGCTGATCGCTGCCGGAAATCGAAGATGCGGTCGGCGGGGCCGCGCCTTGGCAGTTTGCTGGGTGTCACTCCTGGATTTCTGAGCGCGAAGTCCGCAAGTTCGGCACTCATCGCCTCTAGCGAATCCACATAATTGAAGTATTTGGTGGGCCCGAACGTAAAATCGAGCCGATCGCTGCCGCGAGTAATCTTGAGAACTCGATAGCTATCGCCATTCCACCGAAGCCTCCTACGCTCCAAGGCGCGGGTCGCGATTGCTTGATAGCCAATATTAAGCCCTTCAAGGGGTGCCGGGACTGGATCGATGGTGAACATATCGCGTTCCGGTAACGGGTCGTGTTCTGCCAACTCTTGAGGCGTGCTCAGAATCCACTCACGTTTGCCAATCAACGGAAATGTTGGAAGTTCATCGGCTGTCGAGTGATAGCGCTTACCCAATTCCGCAAGCGAACTTCGGTTGTTGGTGACAAACCGCGTGGCATCAACCCACCGGTCGCGGGCCGCCTTAATGCGCTTTGTGGCGTCTTCAAATTCCGCGAAGGTTGGCAACGTCAGTATCTCAGCGGTCAGGTCGGGGTACACAAGCGTCAACGCCCTTATCAGGGGAAAAGAAACGCTTGATTCCTTCCCGATGGCTCTGACCCAGGTTCTTTCAGATTGGCCTGTGAGCGGGGCCACGTGTACCCACAACTCGGAAACATTCCTGATCGCCGCGCTGAGCGGCACGCCAAACGGCGGATGCACGATTTCCTCATTCGGCTCGAGGAACTTGATGCACCAATCGATCCGTTCCCCAAATCGCTCAAGGTGAAAATTGGAACCGGTTTTCATGGGCTGCTCCATGCGTTGCCCTAGCACTGAGAAGTGCAAAACGAAAAGAGGCTACCGCCATTTACCGCCACAATGGCCAAACTTGGCGGATGCAGAGGTTGGAATTGTGCTGATTTTACGAGGCTCCCCAACGGAGGAGCTGATCATGCGGGAATTATTTTACGCTATCGCGGTGGCAGTTTTGGCCGGTATTGTCCAGGCTTTGTTGGCCGGCCTTTTCAGTCACTTCGTCTGCATCCTGCACATCTACTGCGCCTAGCAAGGCTTCAAACGAGCCCCTCGGTCTTCGCCGGGCCGAGGGGGACCGTCACCCCGCTTGCAACGGTTGTTGATTGCAATGAGGTGCCGATGGGTCGCGGGAGATGGCTTCGCAAACCTCTTTGTCGCTATGCGTTGGAGATACCAGCCGTGCAAGCGCTCTCCTGAATTCCAGCAAGGCCAACTTTCCTTGATCCGAACTGTCATAATCGAAGCGAAGGATCATCGATTCCCAATAGGCCGGCGGGCCGTAAGGAGTCGCAATACCCTTACCCGTCGAAATTTCTTGTGTTACGGCAATACAATCACCGGATATGCAGCTGACTCTGACCACCGGTTGCCCTTCGTTATGTTCAACAATAGTCGCAGGAGATAGGTCGTGCAGTGCTGCATGGTAGGAGTAGATTCGGGGCGGTTCAGGAATGCCACTGGGGTCTCGCGCTTCTGGAACTTCGGTATCGATAACTTCTATACTGTCCGCGGTGACGGTAGCTTGGTTGTTTCCCTCCGCTGGCTGTAAAATCCGTGTTGTGTAGGTTCCGTGATCCAGAAGGCTTTGATGAACGGTTAGGGCATCTGCGTGGCGATCTTCTTCTGAATAGGCAGCTTGGATTGTCGGAAGGTACTCGGGCGGTACGTGGCCATTGGGCCACAAATGCATGATGGTTTGAGTCTTGACGCATTCCTGATACTGCCGAAAAATATCATTGCCCGAATGGCCAGCGGTGATTTTCTTTATGACCGCGCCAAGGGTATTGCGTCCTACCTTTGTTTTTGCGTGCACGTGAGACATATAGTCGGTCAGGCCGGCCTCGACTTCGCTCGTAACTTGATCGCTTAGTCCGCCCGCACACAGCTCGACGATTCGTTCCGCGTCACTTCGTTCGGATGCCTCATGCGGATTTGGTGCCTCGCGATAAAGCAGCAAGTAAATAGTGCCGACAGTGACGGCAATTAGAACCAGCAATAAGGCAATTACGATGAGCCATCTGTTTGCGCCCGGCTTTCCCCTTCTGGGTGCCATGATATTCCCCTTTTTACAGCTTTCCCTCGTGATCTCGATCTTAGAGCTTCAGCGCAATCCGGAAGGGCGGTATCAGCGCTTGAGCTACCTCTAAAAACGAAAACCCGCGCAATGCTCCTTAAGATCGCGCATATAGCCCGGTTGACCCTCGCCTCAAAAGCAAGAGCTTGAAGCACTGGCCAAAACGCAATTTTTGGCCGAGTGGGCTACAATTGAGAAAATGGGTGGAATCCGTTTGTCAGTTGGTCATTGGTATCGACAGGCGCAGATTCTTATGGCCAGAAAATTCGCCTTCTGCTATGGCTTAAGTCAAAGAAATTCTACTTTTCTGTCGATCTGGCGGCCTAATGGCTAGAAATTCGCTCGATGATCTGCCGGAGACCTTTGTCTCCACCACCGCCATCAGCCGGCTGGTATCCAAGGCCGTGCGCGACAACCGGCTGCGGCGGCTGGCTTCGCGTCTTTACACAAAGGACCTGAATTCGAAGCCCGAAACGCTGGTGCGCGCCAACCTCTGGCAGATCATCGCCGGATATTTTCCCGACGCGCTCATTGCCGATCGCACTGCCATCGAGGCGGCCCCTGCAAAGGACGGTTCCGTATTTCTGGTTTCCAACGCAGCCGCAAGCGATATCAAACTGCCATCGATCACCTTGCGGCCTCGGCAGGGCGCTCCGGCGCAGGAAGGAGACTTGCCTTTCATGGGCGCGGTTCGCTTCTCGTCGCGCGCGCGCGCATTGCTCGACAATTTTGCGCCGAGCCGAGGCCGCGGCTCTATCTCACGTACCCTCTCGAAATCCGAGATTGAAACCTACCTCGACCAGCTGCTGCGGCACTCCGGTGAGGATGAGTTGAACCGCCTGCGCGACGAGGCACGAAAGATTGCACCCGTCATCGGCCGCGAGAAGGAGTTCGCAGCGCTTAACCGGATGATCGGTGCACTGCTCAACACCCAGACCGACAAGCTTCTGACGCCGGCGGCGCGCGCGCGCAGAAAAGGTGTTCCCTTCGATCCGGCGCGCCTTGAATTGTTCGAGTCGTTGCGCGCCGAGCTTCAACGCATGCCGCCACAAGTGCGGGCTGAACGTACCGGCGATGGCACCACGCTCCCCTTCTTCGAAGCGTATTTCTCCAACTTCATTGAGGGCACCGAATTCGCGGTCGACGAAGCGAAAGCGATTGTCTTCGAGAACCGCATCCCCAACGCGCGGCCGCAGGACGCGCACGACATTCTCGGCACCTACCGGATCGTGGCCGACAAAAATGAAATGTCGCGTCTGCCGCAGAGCTTTGCCGAGTTCGAGCGGCTGCTCAAACGCCGCCATGCCGAGATCATGCATGCCCGCCCGGACAAGGCTCCAGGCCGCTACAAGGAGGAAGCCAACCGCGCTGGCGCGACCACTTTCGTTGCGCCGGACCTCGTGCGCGGGACGCTGGAACAGGGATTCACTACCTATCGGAGCCTCACCACACCGTTGCAGCGGGCGGTGTTCATGATGTTCCTCGTCTCGGAGGTGCATCCCTTTGCCGATGGCAATGGGCGCGTGGCGCGGATCATGATGAACGCGGAGCTTATCTCCGCAGGGGAGCAGCGCATCATCATTCCGACCATCTATCGGGGAAATTATCTCGGCGCTCTCAAGGCGATTTCCAACCGTACCAGTCCCGAGCCGCTGATCCGCATGCTGGATTTCGCGCAGCGCTTCACGCTTTCTGTCGATTGGACGAATTTCCACCGCGCGGAGGCGGAACTCAATGCGGCAAACGCCTTCGTGGACAGCGCCGAGGCCGAGGAGCGGGGCGTCAGGCTACGGTTGCCTTTGGGTTGACCTGCCATGCCCATTCTTTCGCGCCGCCGCCTCCAATCGATGCTCGATGAATTTGGCCCATGGCTGACCAAGCCCCAGGCCGCTCATCTCGTGAGCCGCCTCGATCACCGAAACCCCGATAGCTCCATACCCGCCGAGTATGAACTTCTGGTCGGCTGGGCCGTATCGCAGGTCGCAGACTTGAAAGCGGAGCCGCGATACGGCCGCAGGAAGCCGGATTTCGAGTCGTCGGATTTGTTTCCCGACCGCCCTGCCGTCATTGAGGTCGTAACACTTTCGGACGAAGGACTGTCGGACGAATCCCTCATGCAGCGCACTGCAAACATCATCAATCAGTTCGCCGCCCGGGTAAGGCGCAATGCGAGTAGAAATCTACACTGCACATTCCATGACAGGTCGGGATATCGCCGCGTCCCCCTGCGGGAGCCTTTAGGACCTTTCACCCATCGCAGCCAGTATTGGCGACAGCGACTTGCCTCGAACAATTTCGAGCTTACCCATCAGCATGAAGCGAAATTGCGCGCGTGGCTGGCGAAATGGCCGCCGTCATCGCCCTTCACCTAACAGACAAGAACACGGCCGTCACGATCACCTGGCAGGAGTGGGTTCATCCGCGTCTCAAGACATTTTCCTCAATGCCGAGCTTGGCTTTCGATTTGCACGACAATCCGCTGTATGATGCTTTGAAACAGAAGGCCAAGCAGCTTTCCGAAGCACCGGCTAGCCATCTAAAGTGCATTATTCTCGGCGACGCCGGTTGCAGGCTCCTTCACAAACCAAAAGAGCGGTCGCAGCAGACAGTGTCGGGGGCTCAGATAATCTTTGACTTCGTGCGCCACTCGGACGTCGACATCGTCTGCATTCTAAGCCCGCGCCGCCACAACGAGCACATCATCTCAGCGCACAACAATCCGCGTCGATGGTTCGTTGAAGTCTATGATTCGGAGCAAAGTCCGGAGGGTTACTACAGCAGGCTCAGCGAGGCGGCGTTGCGATTGCCGCCGCCTCAGCTCCATGGCTTCCAGGCCCGTTCATTCGCGCAGCAAGGAATGCTCTCTCCTCAAGGCCGGGGACAATATCTTCCACTCAGCTATTCAGGAGGACAGAAAGGTATGACTATCCGGATTTCCGCGCGCGGTGTACTCGAATTGCTCGCCGGATGCATGAACCCTTCCGAAATTGGCACCTGGCTTATCCGTGGCGACAATCTGTTCGCCCAGCGACTGGCGCAGGGATATGCGATTTCCAGCATCAAGCTTGAACCAAAGGGCCCAGATGATGATGACGATTATGTGGTGATCACACTGGCACCCGACCCTAACGCTTCGCCGCTGCGGCTTCCGCTGACACTGCGCAATGATTGATGGCCGACCAAGGCCGCCGCCGATTAGAGCTTGAGTGCGATTGTCCTATGCGAATAAGCTACGACCAACTTAGTTGAAGACGTTCATGCTCACGAATCGGTTTTCAAGCCTGAGACTAGCTCCCGCCGAGACTCGAAGCACTCTGAGGGATCGCTTTCGCCGATTTCTGCCGGTTTCAGCGACATCGGTTCACTCCTCGCCACCACGTATTGCGCTTGCAGACGAGAAACTGCTCAAACTTCTCGCTAACACAACACTTGAATTGGCAAATGAGGAGACCCGTGTCAGGGCTTTGTTTAACAATTCGAAATCCGCGAATGAACCGACGTTTGACCAGCGCGTCTCGGACGGTTGGTTTCGAATTTTCTGGGGCCGTGTCTGGGTAGGAAGAAATCTGTCCCGAGTGGTCCACGACCTCGCTAAAGCGGAGCCGCTAACTGCCTTCGCTACCTTTGTCAAAGCGCGCTTCGATGTGACCTATCGGTTTGGGCCCGCGGTTCTCAATGATCCTCAATTAAGTGAAATCGCAAAGTCAGTTCGAAACGGCGATATCAAGCTCCGAGAAATCGGAAGCGAAACCCCAGCATGGGTAGCTGCACGCCTCTGGGATCGGTCCTATCAGAACTTCGCTAGCGAATGCGCGGCACTCAGAGTCTGGATGGATAAATGGGAAATCCTTGGGAGCCCCAGCTTCATACCTTCTGCCGCTTGGACCGGGCCCGCATACAGGGCCTTTATGGACGGCGTAACCCAAGCACTTTGCCAAGGCGATCTTCTGGACTGGAAGGGCTTGCGCAACAGAATTGCCAAGGAACATGGGATCGCGGCGGGACGCACGTCAGATGACCTAGTGGACCATTTACCCGTCACACCCTCAACGCTGGTAGATCGCGCATTGTGGTTCGAAGACCATCTTGTGGAGCGATCCCTGCTCGCTCCGTTCAGCGAACTTGATGATATCTCCGGTATCGTGCGCTTGCTGGTAAATGATGTGGAGTTCACAACTGAAGGGGCTCCTCCACATCATGTCGTTCGGACTCTCACCGATCACGCAATTTCGCGACCGGAACTTCTGCTTCTGCTTCTTTTCAGCTTTCAGACACGCCCGCTGATACTTGCCGACCTGCTGCTCTATCCGCCCGCCTCGGCGCTTGCGTGCCTAGTGATCGCGCGATGGCACGCACCAGCGAGCGCTTGGGATCGAGAGCTCAAAGAACGCGATGACATGCAAACAAAATGCATCGCCTTCGACGATGCCAATTCGATTTTGGTCAAACTTTTGATTGATGGTCTTATTGCCCCCGAGGAATGCGCTTCCTTATTTCGATGGTTGCACCAAGAATATATGTTCCGAACACGCGGAGAAGTGCTCACCGCTCGTCTCTTGCACACCATGCAAGACCATCTTCGGGATGCTACGCCTGAGATTCTCACGCGCGTTCTGATGGCCATTGGTGCGCAGGAGTCGCGAGGAGCGGTGGCAATAGCTGCTCTGGCCGCCCGTCTGGACATCATCGGCTTGGGTCAGCTTGCGGATCACATCGACCCGCTTCCTGTGCTCGCAGCCTATAAAGAAGCCGCCCAGCAATCGCGTGGGGCTCTGGCTTCCGGCGCTCTGGACGCGAGTGCATCTGTCGCGGTGTGCGAGCTCGCGTTGCGGACGGCGCCGCCAATACAAACGGCCTTTTTCTACCCAGTGGACATCAAGGATCGCCTCCGGGTAGCGAAAGCGTCCAAGGAGAATCCCTATACGGTCGAGGATGAGCTAGTCAGCGCCGTCAGAGCACAGCTTTTTATTCTCTGTCGCGCGATTTCCGATTGGAAATCCACCCCACCTGTCGAGCTTGTAAATGCGCTTGTGACAGCATTGAAGTTTGGGGCGCGCGCAGACCAGGACGGGGGAAGTGTCCCTGCTTTCGCCCCCCGTTATGAAACAAATGTCTATGCCGGACCTCGGCGCGACCGAATTGCGCCTGTGATCTGTGCCGCATTGTCGAAATTGCAAGGTCCTTCGCAATCTGCGCTGCTCGACGCGATTCTAGAGACCGATGAACCGGCGCACCTCGCGCAGCTATTGGTTTTTGCACCGGCTAAGTGCAAGTCTCGGATCATCGCGCGCATCGAATCCCTTACACCTGAACAGGCCGGCGAAATCCGGTCACTGCCAGAGGCGCAAGCGCGGATTGAAGCACTGCTCAACGCTGAGCTAGTTGATGCGGCTTCTCTGTACATCGATGCGGAAGCAACGGTAACGACCCTCGGCAGGCCTCCCGGCCGTGCAATGCAGCGACTTCAGGCAACGCTTCGGCTCAATCTACTGCGAAACGACACCCTCGCTATCGCGGGTATCCAGCTACCCTCTGATCTCACTCCGGCAGAAAGAGGAGAGGCGGAGGAGCTAGTTAGATTTTATGTCGCCCTTTCCGCATTGAGCGATCCCAATGGCGACTTGATCGCATCCGAAGCGGCGCTCCGAGGGCTCCATGAGCGCCATCCACAAGTCCCTGCCTATGCAATAAATCTCTTTGCAGCCCGTATCAGTATTTTGTTGGGCAGCAATATGTTTGGGACGGTTCGTGGTGACGACGCCATACGAGCTCGAGAGATCCTGGCGGGAGCCGACGGAGCATTTCTCCGGATCAGATCGATAAGCATGTTCGATTCCGAAGTCATTACATGCAACAAAGCCTTACTTCTACTTGCCATGGACCAGCCGCAGTCTGCACTAGATGTCTTGAACGCCACGCCGATCAGACGTCTTGCCGACCGCCACGCTGCCTATAGCGCTGTTGCAATGACCCGGCAGGATCGCACTGGGGAGGCTATTGCTGTTCTGAATCGGGCTCGCGAAGAATTTGGTGATTCCAAAGTTCTTCAGGTGGCGCGAGCGTTTATCGAAAATGGTTTCGCACCGCAGCTGCGTGCCGATGTCGTTGGAATTGATGATCCCATTCAGCGGATTAAGGCAGCCTTTGCCGATTTCTTTCGCATGGATGCAGTCCGGCAAGCCGAGGTCGTTCATTCGCCGAGCGAGCCGGATGCGTTTCGCCGTTTTATAGTCGATCAAATGCGTTCGGCCACGGGCAGTCTATCAAGACTCGTGCCGATGATGAAATCGAAGGCAATGGAATTGCACGAAGACGATCTCACAGTTCTTGCGCGTGAACTTCTGGTGTCGCGCCTCAGCTTTTTCGGCTGGTCGGTCGCAGATCAATCGAAAGGAGGCTTTACCGCGAAGGGAAACTTTGGCGAGCCCGACATGAAGCTACAGAGGGACGGTTCCATACTTGCAATTTACGAGGCTGTTGTTTGCCCGACAACGGATACAAACTTGACCATGCACTTGCAGAAATTACTCGGTTACGGTACCTGCCGCCTGTTCTTTCATGTCTCGTACTCTTGGGGCGGCGAAATTGACCATTTGTTGAGCCGACTGAAATCAATTGCCGAGTCTGAAGTCCCGCCTGGTTTCGAATTCCACCAGTCCGAAGATATCCCGGTTTTTGATGATCGCCCAATGGGATTCTTGACCCGATACGGAGCCGGTGCCGATGAGGTCATGGTAGCATTCCTGATCGTTGACTTAGAACAGACGCGCCAGCGAGATGCAGCTCGGGCGGCGGGCAGAAAGCACTGAGCACCTTGCTGTCGCGCACGGCAAATGGAGGCTAGCTCATTAGATCACGTCGCATGGGGAGGCTAGCGTACCCAAAATCGACGAAGGGTTTGCGCGTCGCGCGGGCGCATGGGGCTGTCGCGCGCAGAGCCGAGATGTCTCTGCCCTTCGGGCTTCCATCCCTGACGCTTCTCTACGGGGCTCTGCCCCTCGCGCGCGGAAGGGTCCCCTTAGGCTTAGGCCGCGTGTCCCCGTTCTTCCTTCGCTCATCGCTCTGTGCAGAACGGGTGATCCCCCTCGCGGCCCTCTCCCTTCCCCTTGCTAGCCCCGGTCTCGCCGACGGGCAGGGGTTCAGCGCAACGCTGCGCTGTAACCCAGGTCTCCATTCCAGGGGATAAGCTCCACGCAACGCGTGAGACCGCCGCCTGGAGATGCTATCAAACGCATGCCTCCTTTTTTTGCTTCTTATGTCTCTCACCGACGAAATCTTTGAAGTCGCCGATCAGGCCGCCGCCGTCCTGACCCAAGCCCACGACGATGGGCTAGCGCGGCCTCTTTCAGCGTTACGCACCGCATGTGAAGAAGCCAAGCGCGCCTGGTCGGGCTCCAACATCGGCTATCATGCCAATATCTACTATGATGGCCTGGAACCGGCACCGCCGCACGCCCAATTCAGTCCCGAATGGGGTTTGATGGACCGCTGGCCGGTGCATCAGCCAGACCCAGGCTGGGGGATCATGGACCCGCAGCAAGTGCGTCAGTTCCTACTCGATCAGGCAGGCATCGCCGATCTCGATTCGATCCTATCCAAGCTTGCAGCACTCAGGCAGAAGCTGTCCGACCTAAAGGAAACCGGCATAGGGCTGCTAACGACCGCAGCACGAGAGCATACTGGCGATAGCTTCATTGCCCGCCAGCTGCAGCATGTCGAGCAACTTCGTATCGCCACACCTGACGAGATCAGAGGATCGCTCATTCCACGGCAAGTTTGGTCGCGAGATTCGCAAGCGCTCGCGCAGGGGACACGGGCGGCGCCCCATCAAGCGCTGTTGGCAGTTTACCTGTCGGCTAAGCTCGTTGAGAATGGTCTGGAAACGTTGGAAAAGGCTTGTCGCGCAACCGCGTCGCACGTCGGCCGCCAGGGCAAGCTCAAGCGTCGCCAGGACGCGGTGGGCACCAATGTGTTTATCGGCCATGGACGCTCCAAGGTCTGGCGTGATCTCAAAGACTTCATCCACGATCGCTTGCGTCTGCCCTATGACGAGTTCAATCGCGTTCCTGTTGCCGGCGTGACCAACATCGCTCGGCTGTCGGAAATGCTCGATGCCGCGGCGGTGGCGTTTGTCATCCTCACCGGAGAAGACGAGCAAGCCGACGGAAGCTTCCGCGCCCGCGAGAATGTGGTTCACGAGGTGGGGCTGTTTCAGGGCCGTATCGGCTTTACGAAGGCCATCGTGCTGCTTGAGGAGGGGTGCGAGCAGTTTTCCAATATCGAAGGGCTTGGCCAGATTCGCTATCCAAAAGGCAACGTCAGCGCCGTGTTCGAGGAGATTCGGCGCGTGCTTGAGCGGGAAGGACTGTTGGAGGCTAACAACGCCGCTGACGAGTCCGTTTGACTGCTTCCGGCGGCTTTCCCCTTCCCTCGGCTCATAATTGCCTTGAAAGTTTACGTCGACGGAAGTATTGATGAGGTGTTCTGCCGATTTTAGCACACTGGCTAGCACACAGATCGGTAGAGCCAGATTGGTGGTCGAATTTATTGAAGAAATTCAATGACGCGGGGTGGAGCAGCCCGGTAGCTCGTTAGGCTCATAACCTGAAGGTCACAGGTTCAAATCCTGTCCCCGCAACCAATCCGTTTCGCCACCCGGCCCTAAGGCATCAGCCGGTAGATGACACCGGCACCATTTTGTCCGCCGTCGAGCGTCGTGCCGTAGAGCTTGCCATTCTTGAGGACGAGATTGCTGATGGTGAACAGCCCGTCGCTGCCGCCGGTGAAGGTATAGAGCAGCGTGTAGGTCCAGCCCTTGCCGGCGGGCACCAGCTTGTAGATCGTCCCCGCGCCGTCGTCGCCGTCGCAATGGGTGGTGCCATAGATCGTGCCGTCCGCGTCGAGCAGCAGGTTGCGGAAGGTGCCAGAGATGCCCCAGCCGGGCACGCTGTAGAGCACAGCGAACTTCCCATCGCCCTTCCCAGGGTTCAGCGTGAAGATCGTGCCGCCGCCATTCGTTCCGCCCTGCGTCGCGGCGCCGTAAAGCGTGCCCGCGCCGTCAGCCACCAAACCCGCGTAAGGATTGGCGCCATCGTCCGCATTCTGAAAGTCGTGCAAGGTGGTTTCCGTCCAAGGCGATCCCGGCGTCAATTGGAAGACCGTGCCGTATCCGAAAGCGCCGCCGAGCGACGTCGTGCCGAAGAGATTGCCCGCCGCGTCGCGATAGAGCCCGCTGACCGGCGTGGCGCCGTCGCTGCCCGTGCCGAAGCTGTGGAGCACGACCTCTTTCCAGTGCCCGTGCTTGGTCGTCGGTGCGACGAGCTCGAACACCGTGCCGGTTCCGGCCGCTCCGCCGGCGGCTGTGGTGCCGTAGAGATTGCCGGCAGGATCCATCGTCAACTCCGCTTGCGGATCGGCGCCGTCCGTCCCCCCGGCGAAGCTATGGAGCACGGCTTCTTTGCCGTTCCCGATCTTGAATACGGTTCCCAATCCCGAGGCGCCGCCGGCGGTGGTCGTGCCGAAGAGCGCGCCATGTGCGTCCATGATCACGCGCCCATTCGGGATCGCGCCGTCCGGACCCGCGAAACTGTGCAGCACCGTCTCCTTGCCCTTTGCGCTCAGCCGCAGCACCACGCCCAGCCCGAAATCCCCGCCCGCGCTCGCGGTGCCGTACAGGCTGCCGGTGGGACCCATGGTGAAGCCGTCGACGGGATTTCCCCCATCGCTTCCGCCGGTGAAATTGTGCACGACATCGAGGCTTTGGGCCTGGACCGGGCCCATCATTGCCGCCGTCAATCCGGCGAGAGCCGCAAGCGCCCACAGACCTCTTGGGGCAAGCGCAAAAGATCCGGGTTTCATGGCTCCCCTCGGGGTTTCGAAAAAGTCGCAGCCCGCCCATTGTACACGATCCCGGCGGCTTTGCTGCTCCAATTCCGGCAGCACCGGGCGTGCACCGCAGCACCGTTCAGGCTTCGCGCCACGCTCGCGCCAGGACATCGTGCCGGCCTGTCCCGAAGACATAGCGGTTTGGCCTCACCAGCACCGCCTCCGCACCGCGCTCCGCAAGCCATGCTTCGAGCGCGGCTTTGAACGGGCGGAGACGCGGATGGTCGAGCGCCACGGATTGCAGGCCACGCGCTGCTGCTGCGTGGATCGGTTGCGACTTTGCGATTAACCAGCCGCCAGAACCCAGAGCATCGTCGAGCCGCTGCCCCCGCTCGCCGACGAACTGCGGAAAATACGCGCCGGCCCCTGCCGAACCGGCCATGACAAGGCCGTTGCCGAGCGGCGGATTGGGCGGCGGGCCGTCCGGTGAGGAGCCCGCGGCGCGGGCCGCAAGCATCTGTTCGTGGCGCGCCTGGGCGGCAGCACGATCGGTGATGCACACGGTGCGTCCCATCATCATCGCCAGCGCGATGGTGGGCCGCACATGTGCTTCGCGCTCCGCCTGATAGGTGTCGAGCAGCGCCTCGCGGCTGCCTTCGACGACGGCAGCAAGCTTCCAGCCGAGATTGGCGGCATCGCGCAAGCCGGCGCACAATCCCTGGCCGGCGAAGGGCGGCGTCAAATGCGCGGCATCGCCGGCGAGCACCACTTGGCCCTTGCGCCATGTCTTGGCCACCCAGGCATTGAACCGATAAACGACCTTGCGCTCGAGCGTGACGGCGCCGTCGACGTTCCATCGATCGAGCAGGCCTGCGATCAGGTCGTCATCGAGCATCTGCTCGGCGCTCTCGCCCGGCTTCAGCATGAACTCCCAGCGATGGCGGCCCGAACCCATCAGGACGCAGGTCGTGGGCCGCTCGGGATCGCAAATCTGCAGATTCACCTTGGGCAACCTCTCGGGGTCCTGCACCACCGCGTCGATCACCAGCCATTGCTCGTCGAAATCGAGATCGTCCATCTCGATACCGGCCGCAGAGCGCACCGGGCTGCGCGCGCCGTCCGCACCGACCAAGAAGCGCGAGCGGATCTGCCGCGCGCCTTCGGGCGTGACGATGGAACTCAAGACGGCGCCGTCCTCGCTCGAGAACGACGCCCAATTCCACTGCGTCCTCATCTCCAGATCGGGCTGACAGGCCGCCGCGCGGCGCAGGATCGCCTCGACGGAAGGCTGATGGATCATGTTGCTCGCCGGCCAGCCGCCGGGACCGATGCGATCCAAACCTTCGAAGCGGAGCAGGATCTCGCCCTTGGCATTCAGGAAGTCGTAGCGGCTCGAGGTGCGGCAGGTTGCAGCGATCTCGTCCGCCACGCCCAGCTCCTGAAAGATGCGCATGATCTCGTGGTCGACATGGGCGGCGCGCGGCAGCGGATAGATGCCGGGTGCCTTGTCGATGACCAGCGTCTTGACGCCGCGGCGCGCCAGCAGCAAGCCCAGCGTCACGCCGGTAGGCCCGCCGCCCACCACCAGAACGTCGCAATCGAGCGGCGCGGGCATGGCCTACTCTTCCGCCGCCATCTTCGCTTCGATGGCGCCGAGTGCGTCGATCTCGCAGCGCACGACGTCGCCGGGCTTGAGAAATTGCCGCGGCTCCATCGCCGCGCCGACGCCGCCGGGCGTGCCGGTGAAGATCAGATCGCCCGGCTCCAAAGTCATCGCCTGCGAAAGGTGCTCGATTTGCTGCCAGATGTCGAAGACCAGGTGCCGCGTGCTGGAATCCTGGCGCTTCTGGCCGTTGACGAAGCAGCGCAGCCCTAGCGCATGCGGATCGGCAATCTCGTCCGCTGTGGTGATCCACGGCCCGAAGGGTGCGTGGGTATCGAAGGACTTTCCCAGACTCCATTGCGCAGTTCGGTGCTGCCACATGCGCTCGCTGACGTCGTTGCCGACGCAATAGCCGAAGACATGCGAAGGCGCGTCCGCTTTGGCGATGTTGCGGCCGCGCTTGCCGATGACGACGGCGAGCTCGACTTCATAGTCGACGTACTGCCCCGCCCTCGCGATCAGGATCGGATCGAACGGGCCGTTGACGGCGCTCGCCGCCTTGGTGAACCAGACCTGATGCTGCGGCGTCTCCATCTTGCTTTCGGCGATATGGTCCGCGTAGTTGAGCCCGATGGCGAAGATCTTGCCCGGCCGCGGCACCGGCGCGAGCAGGTGCACGCTCGCCAGCGCATGACGCTCGCCCTTTGTCGCCGCGGTCTCGATCTTTCCGCGCAGGTCGTCCCAAGCCGCGATCAGATCGATCATGGAACCGGCAAAACCGGTGGCGAACACGTGGTCCCCAACGACCACGCCGGTTTGCGGCGTGCCGCCGCGCTCGAATGTCACGAGCTTCATGGTGCGGCTCCTTCAGTCATGGGGTGATTGGGCCCCCACTGCACGGCGAGCAAATCCTGCAGCGTCGCCTTGTGCGAACCATCGGCCGCGGTGAACAAGTCGCCGTCTGTCCAATGCTCGAGCTCATGGCCCCAGGGGTCTTTCCAGTAGTCGAAGATCTGGCTCCCCAGGATATGCCGGCCGATACCCCAGGCCGGCGTGCGTTTGGCGCGCTTCAAATGCGCATGGCCGAGCATCAGATCGTCGAGATCGGCCACTTCAAACGCCGCGTGATTGAACCTCGCAGCGCCGCCCGGCGACTGCAGCAGGAAGAGCGTGTGATGGTCGGTCGGCAGCTCGCCGCGATCGCAGCGCAGGAACGCCCCGATCGCCACGCCCGGCGCGACTTCGATCTCGTCGGAGGTGATGAAGCCGAAGCGGGATTTGTACCAGGCTTCGGAAGCGCGGAAATCCTTGACCTCCAACACCGCATGGCCGAGCCGCACGACATGGGCCGGCCCTGCCGCCAGACGCGTCGAGGCGCGCAACCGCGTTTTGGCGAGCGCATTGTTGCGCGCGGGCTCTTGGGCCAGCGGCAATGCCGCCGCGGGCTGCTGCCCCGCAACCACCTCGACGCGGAAGCCGTCCGGATCGCTTAGCGCTACCACGTAACCGCCGCCCGGTGCGGAGAATTTTTCAAGCGTGGCGCCATCGGCTGCCGCAAGTTTTTCGAGATCGACCACACTTTGCGCGCGCAGACCGAGCGCCTGGAATCCCGGCTCTCCCAGAGATGTCGCATGGAGGAAGGGCTGATATCCGGTGCCGCGCGCATAGAGCATGCCATCGGACGACGGCACCGCGGTAAGGCCGAACTCGCGCAGGAACGTCTCCATCGATGCAAGGTCCGGGGCCGCGAAGCGCACATGGGCAATGTCTTCGACCTTGATCGTGCTCATCGCTTCCTCCTGGTCCTTCTGGCCCGCTTCTGCTCGGCGGCGAGGGGTGCAAGCTCGCTGGTCGCGATGCGGCGCGCTTCCGCCGCGGGGATGCCCGCCGCGCGTAAGACCAGCTCGGCCGCATCGCTGCCCGCATCGCGCCAGGTTTGCTCGCCCCGGATTACCGCGTTCATCGCCGCGATGGTGGTGCCACTCAGCATGGTGAGAAAGGCCGTGGCCTGCGCCGCCGCGAACTTGAATCGTCCCGCTTCGATCGCGTGCGCGATGTCTCGCGACGGCGGCCCGTGCATGATGCCGCGCAACGCCACATGGCTCAGCGAAAATTGGACCATGAACCGGCCCCAATCGCGATCCTCGGATGCCCGGCGCACAAACAGCCGCAATCCCGTCGCGATACGCGCCGCCGGATCGGCGAACCCCCGCATCGTGGCTTCGGTGCGCAGGAGCATTTCGCGCGACAGCGCAGCAGCCACTTCGCCAAGCAGGTTCCTGGGCTCGTCGACATTGTTGTAGATCGTGCCGCGCGCGATCCCCGCGGCATCCGCCAGGCCGCTGACCGTCACCGCGCTGCCGCCGTTCTCTGCAAACAGCCGGAGCGCGGCGTTGTAGATGCGGGAGCGGGCGGGGCCAGTCCGTTGGGCAGGAAGGGGCGTGGTCATCGTTGTTCTATATTGAACATAGATGTTCAAATGTCAACAGGCGTGCAACCCCTGCGCCGTGAGCGGGGGGACGCCGGCGCTGAACGGCGCGTGTCGTCACAACGCCCCCGCATGCAGGCCCGTCAGGGACTTTGATAGTTGCCGGTGCTGCAGCCACTCGTGCTGTTGAGATAGTATTGGGTCACTTCGAAGCTGTTCGTGCCATCCGTCAGCGTCCCGAGAAAGCCGGTGCAAAGATCGCCGATTTCGTGGCCGTGGACGTCGTTCCACGCCTGCGGGAAGTCCGGCACCGAGCCCGGGGTCGGGATATTGTCTGTGACCGCTTCGGCGAATTCGTGCGACGCGGCATATGTCAGGAAATCGAAGCCTGCATTGCACTCCGGCTCTGCGCTATAAAACAGGTTGCTGTTCTTCAGCCGTCGGGTGTTTTTCGCAAAATGATAGGCTCCGAAATCCTGGCACGAAATCAATCCGTTCAGGTCGATCGTCACATTGGGCGGGAAATAGATCATGTAAAGCGTATCGAGGTCGTTGCGCGGCAGGACGCCGATTTTGATCTGATACGATAGCTCCTCTTGAATATCGCGGTCGGTGATCTGCGTCGCATTGTGCTTCGGCGCAATCTGAGCCTGACCGAGGTAGCTGCCGCGCGCGATATGCTGCTTGGTGCTGCCATGCCCGTTCACGCCCCGGTGATGGAGAGTGTCGTACTCGGACATCTGATCCACATAGGTGCTGTTCACGAGATCGCTGGAGAAGATGGGGATCTTCTCCATCGTCTGCGGATCGACGTTGTCGCCCCAGATGACGGTCACGACCTTGACGCTCGAGAACACGGAGCCGCCATAGTAAAACACCGGGCCGTCGCCCCCTCCGGGCGGCCGGCGACCGGTCTTCTCGTAATAGTGTGGCAGCGCGAGAATATGGTGGGCTCCGATGGCCTCCGCCTGGGCCGCGATGGTCAAGGTCAGTGCGGCAGCCATCCCGCACGCTGCGGCCACGGCACGTGGAATAACGAACATCGGATTCCCCCTCCGTTCAACGCGGCTTGCGGCCTAGCGGCTCACAGCGGCAGCGAAGAGTGTACCGGCATCGCGCGCGCCACAAGTGCGATCATGCTGCCGGCACGGCGCTGTCGCCTTGACCCAACACAGCCAAGATGCGGTTCGTCGGTGCAAATGGCCCGCGATCCTCCCTATCCCGGTTGTTGGCGTGTCCGTGCAGGCGTAGAATCGCGCCAAGCCCTGGTATGGGCCGCGGTAGATAATTTGGGGAAACCATGGGAAAGACGGCCGTACTTGCCGCTTCGACTTTGCTGATATTCGTCGCACAAGCCGGCCAGAATTCCGCGAGAGATTTCCGATCGGACGCCTTCCGGTTCTCGATATCGATGGCGACACAATTCCGGAATCCGAGGTGATCGCGGAATATCTCGAAGAGATCTATCCCAAACCTTCTATGCTGGGAACGACGCCGCGCGAAAGCGCGAATATCCGCATGCTGGCCCGCCTCAGCGACATCTACATCATAAACAACATCTTCGCCCTGTCCCGTCAGACAGGCGCTCTGGGCCGTCGAACGCCAACCGCCGCACGCGACGATGGCGCGAGCGCGCAGCTCGTCGTCGAAATCAAACGGAACCTCGGGGCGCTCGACAGGTTCATCGGCAAGGATGGCTTCGCCTGCGGCGGCCGTATTACGCTGGTGGATTGCGCGCTCGTGCCAGGTCTCTTCTTTCTCGAAAAGATCATGCCGGCCGTCGGGGTCGCCACGCCGATTCCGGCTCTTGCAAATGTCGCCGCCTATTGGGCTGCCATCCAGAAGAACGAACATGCGGCAAGGGTTCTCGTAGAACTGCACCGCGGCCTCGAGGAACGCCGTGAACTGATTCGCAGTGGCGAGATTGACCGGATCAGAGCTGCCTCAGCCGCTGCATGGGCCGAAGTTGAGGCACAGAATTGACGGATTGCGCCGGCCCGGCCCCTCACGCCGAGAGCAGGGCGCGCAGATCGTCCGCGAGCGCCGACGCCCGCGGGCCGATGACGACCTGGACGTGTTCCGGTTTCGGCCGGACGATGCCGCGCGCGCCGAGCGCGTCGAGGCGGGCTTCGTCCACGGCCGCGGGATCACCTACGTCGACGCGCAGGCGGCTGGCCCGCGTCGTCACCGCACGGACGTTGCCGCGTCCACCCAGCGCCGCAAGCAGCGCATCCGCATCGCCGAGGTCCTGACGGACCAAATGGGTTTTGGCCAAGGCCATGGCGGCGCGGATTTCGTCCGCGACCTGGTCGGCCACGGGTCCCAGCACCACCTGAAAGGCCTTTGCCGAAGGCCGCACGACGCCGCGCGCGCCGAGCCTTTTCAACTGCGCCTCGTCGGCCAACGAGGCGTCGTTCATAACCAACCGAAGGCGCGTCGTGCAGGCATCGACGCTGACGAGATTGTGAGCACCGCCGAGCGCCGCGACGAATTGCGCGCCGCGCGTCCCAACCGCGGCATTCGCCGCCTCGTCCTCATCCTCGCGTCCCAAGGTCTTGAGATCGAAAGCGCGGATGGCGAAGCGGAAGATGCCGTAATAGAGCATGAAATAGACGGTGCCCACCGGCAGCAGCAGCCAGGGGCGCGTCGCCTTGCCGAAATTGATGACGTAGTCGAACAGGCCGGCGGAAAAGCCGAAGCCGAGCTTTACGCCCAGCAGGTCCATCACGACCATGGCGGCGCCGGTGAGAAGCGCGTGGATGGCGTACAGCATCGGGGCCAGGAACATGAAGCTGAATTCGATCGGCTCGGTGACGCCAGTAAGGAAGGCGGTGAGCGCCATTGACAGCAGAACGCCGCCAACGGCCTTGCGCCGCTCGGGCTTGGCCGAACGGTAGATTGCGAGGCACGCCGCCGGCAGGCCGAACATGATCACCGGGAAGAAGCCGGACATGAACCGTCCCGCGGTCGGGTCGCCGGCGAAGAAGCGCTTCAAATCGCCCGTCACGCCGTGATAGTCCCCGACGATGAACCAGGCGATGTTGTTGAGGATGTGGTGCAAGCCGGTGACGATCAGAAGCCGGTTCAGCACGCCATAGACAAAGAGTCCCAAGGGACCGGCGCCGAGGATCGCGTGGCTCGCCGCGTCGATACCGCCGGAGACATTCGTCCAGCTCAGCCCAAGCACCGCCCCGAGAACGACGCCGGCGACGCCGCTGACGATCGGCACGAAGCGCCGGCCGCCGAAGAAGGCCAGATATTCTGGCAAGCGGATGTCGTGGCAGCGGTTGTACAGCCATCCCGCGATCAGGCCCGATGCGATGCCGGTGGGCACGCTCAGCTTTGCCAGCGCCAGGTCCTTGAAGGCCTGCGCCGCCAGATCGCGCGCCGCGGCCCCGTACGGCGCCAGAACATGCGCTGGCACGCTCATGAGCGCGGCGGCGGCCTTCCCCGCCACCAGGAAGCAGACCGCGCCGGCCAGGCCCGCGGCGCCGTGATTCTCCTTTGCCAAGCCGACCGCAACACCGATCGCGAAAAGAATGCCGAGATTGGCGAAGATCGCATCGCCCGCCGCGGCGATGAACGAAACGTTGAGAAGATCGGGCTGACCGAGCCTCAGCAGCAGTCCTGCCGCCGGCAGGACCGCGATGGGCAGCATCAGCGCGCGCCCCAAGGGCTGCAGGCTTTCGGCGAAGGATCTCACGATGCGGCCTCCTTTCGGGCCACGGCACGAACCGCTTCGGGCGTGGTTTGCTGCAAGGCTTCTGCTGCCATGGCGCGGCAGCGTTCCAGATCGAACGCGCGCACGGCGGCCTTGGTGGCGGCGATGGCGAAGGGCGGCACGGAGAGCTCCTCGATGCCCAGACCGACCAGCAGCGGCGCCGCCAAGGGGTCGGCAGCAAGCCCCCCGCACAGGCAGATATTCTTCGCACGCAGCCGCGCGCCTTTCGCGGCCTGCGCGATCATCCGCAAGACGGCCGGGTGCAGCGCGTCGATCTGCGAGGCAAGCTGGGGATGACCGCGGTCCATCGCCAGCGTGTATTGGGTGAGATCGTTGGTGCCGATCGAAAGGAAATCGGCCTCGCTCGCCAGCTGATCGGCGAGCACCGCCGAGGCCGGCGTCTCCACCATGACGCCGAGCGCGATGCTGCCTTCGATGCCGCGCTCGCGCTGCAGGTCTTCGATCATCGCGCGCACCGACCGAAGCTCGGACAGCGACACGACCATCGGCAGCATCACGCGTGGGCGCGGCCGCACGCGCAGGATCGCGGCGAGCTGGGTGCGCTGCAGATCCGGCCGCCACAGGCCGATGCGGATGCCGCGCAGCCCGAGCGCGGGATTGTCCTCGCTGGGCAATGGCAGATAGGAGACGGGCTTGTCGCCGCCAATGTCGAAGCAGCGGATGATCAGCGGTCTTCCCTCGAGCGCCGCGGCGATCGCCTGGTAAGCCCTCCATTGCTCGTCTTCCGACGGCGCCGCGTCGCGTTCCTGAAACAGGAATTCGGTGCGCAGCAGACCGCAGCCCTCCGCGCCCAGCGCGACCGCGGCACGGGCTTCCTCGGCGCCGCTGCCGAGATTGGCGAAGACCTCGATGCGCGTGCCGTCGGCGGTGAAGCAGTCTTCGAGAGCGCGCGCCTGCGCCTCGCGCCCGCGGGTTGCGCGCAGGGCGAGCGCCGCACGCGCCTCCTGAAGCTCCGATGCCTCCGGAGAGATGTGCAGCATGGCGTTATCGGCGTCGAGGATCAGCGCGGTCCCGTCGACGATGGCGGTGACGCCCGCACCGGCGCCGGCCAGCGCGGGCAGGCCGAGCCCGGCGGCCAGGATCGCGACATGCGACGTCGGTCCGCCGCCGGCTGAGCACAATCCTGCCACGCGGTCCGGCCCAAGCGCGATCAGCTGCGAGGGAAGGAAATCTTCGGCCAACAGGATTGCATCCGGCGGAACCTCCAGCGTGGGCGGAGCAGCGCCGGTGAGGGCCTCGATCAGCTGAGCCTCGATGTCGAGCAGATCCCGCGCCCGCTCGCGCATCAGAGCATCGTCCATCGCGCGCAAGGCGGCGGCGGCGTCACGCAGGCTCGCGCGCCATGCGAACGCGGCGCTCTTTCCGCGCCCGATCGCCGCTCGTGCCGCATCCAGAAGCTGCGGATCGTCAAGCAACGCAACATGCGCGCCGAGAATGCCGCTTCGCGCGGCGTCCTGGCCGGAAGCGGACGCTTCGAGCCGCGCGCGCAGTTTGTCGAGCGCGCCGTCGAGTGCCGCCGTCTCATGGCCGATGCCGGCGCCCTCTTCCGCCACCGGAATTTCCGCGGGCTTCAATTGGAATGCCCGGCCGACCGCCATGCCCGGCGCAGCGCGAACGCCACGCAAAGTTTTTGCGAAAGCCGCGGAGTCTTCAGGACGCGCAGCCTGGAGCGGCTTTGCGCCCGCGCCTTTCGCCGGCGACTCTCCCAATCCTGCAGCGATGATCTCGCAGAGCGTCGCGACAGCCTTTTGCGCGTCGCCGCCAACGGCGCGGATTTCCGCATGCTCGCCATGCTTGATGCCTAATGACATCAGCGCCACGACGCTTTTGGCGTTGGCCCGCTTTGTGTCGCGCACGAGCTGGATGTCGCTGTCGAAGCGCCTGGCGGCATTGGCGAGGACGGCGGCAGGCCGCGCATGAATGCCGTGCGCCAACATCACCGCGACGTTCCGCACGGCCTCATGCCCCCTGTCCGCTTGTTCCGTGGCGCCACGGCCGGCGAGCGGGGCGATCTCCATCAGGAATTCGCCTGTGGCGACGCGCCGCCCGGAATTCCTGCGCACGACCTCGAATCTGTCGCCGTTGGTGAGCACGACGGGCGTAATCAGGCTCTTGGCCCGCTCGAAGACGAAGTCCAGATCGAAGCGCAGCAACGGATCGCCGGTCTTGACCGAGCGGCCCTCCGCGGTTTGGCTGACGAAACCTTGGCCGTGCAGCGCGACAGTCTCGAGCCCCACATGGATGAGGATCTCGGCGCCGTTGGCGGCGCGCAAGCTCACAGCATGCTTTGCGAGGGAGATCACTACGCCGTCGCAGGGCGCGCGCACCGTCGCGCAGGTGGGGTCGATCGCCACTCCGTCGCCCAGGATGCGCTGCGAGAACACCGGATCAGGCACTTCCTCGAGCGCACTCACCCAGCCGTCCAGCGGCGCCATGAGCACGAGCGCTGTCATCGGCGAGGCACGAGCTGCACGAAGTTCAGCGCCCAGAACGGATCGAGGCTGTTCTGCGTGAACACGAAACAGAGATCGTGGATGCCGCTTTGCCCGGCCAGCGGCGCTGAGACGGTCTCTACCGCGCCTGCGCGCGCGGTAGGTTTGAGCGGGAGAACGGCGACCGGCGCCGCGTCGCAATCGTCCAGATGCACTTCGAGCTCGCCGGCGGGGGTGCGCGCGGGACGCAGCGAAATCCTGTCTCGGTCTACACCGATGCTGAAATTGAACGGCAGTTGCGCTGCGCCAGCCGCGATGGCTGCGATGCCGTCGAGATCCGCCTTCTCGTAAATCCAGCACGGATTGAGGATATCCACCAGAAGAACCGCCCGCCCGCTTGCCAGAGCAAGCGGAAGGCGCTCGCTGCACAGTTTCAGCTCGCGGCTGTCGCGACGCAGCAGCGAGAGCATGTCCAGTCTCCGCACCGTGGGCAGCGTCAACGCATGGCCGTCGGCGAAAGCCGCCGCCTTAAGAGTTGCGGGCAGCTTCACCGGGAACGGACCGCCATAGGAAGACGAGTCCGGTCCTGGCGCGCTGCCGTCGAGCGTAAAGCGGATGTCGCCCAGGCCGGATTGGGTCGAAAGCGACACCAGGGCGGCAGTGCGGCCGTTCTCGAACGACGTCGCGGCATCGACCTCGAACGCGCTGGGCGCGAATCCGATGCCAAGAGCGCGATAGCGGTCGAGCTCCGCCGCCATGCGCATGCGGAAATCGCCCCAGTCGGTCCTGTTCGACCAGCCAAGCTCCGCCACCGCGGCGGCGCGCGGAAATGCCATGTAGCTCACCTGCGCGTCGTTCGGGATGTGCTCGGTCCAGACATTGGCCTGCAGCCCGAGGACATGTCCGCGCTCCTTCGCATCGAGCGAAGCCGGCAACGGGTCGAAGCCGTAGACGTCCTGGAGCGTCAGCACGTGTCCGCGGCCCGATGGCTCGTCCGCGCCGGAACCCTGCCGGTTGTCGAAATAGAGCATCGGCGCCGGTGAGAGTACCGTGTCGTGTCCGGCCTTCGCGGCCGCAACGGCGCCGTCGATGCCGCGCCAGGACATGATGGTCGCGTCCGGCGGGATGCCGCCTTGGAGGATCTCGTCCCAGCCGATCATCTTGCGGCCGTGGCGCGCGAGATAGGCGCCTATGCGCGCGATGAACCAGCTCTGCAACGCGTCCTCGTCCGGCAGGCCGAGAGACTTCATCCGTGCTTGGATTCTCGGGTTCGCCTTCCACTGATCCTTCAGCGCCTCGTCGCCGCCGACATGGATATAAGGACTTGGGAAGAGCGCCATCACCTCGTCGAGCACGTCTTCGAGGAAAACGAAGGTGCCGTCGTCGGTGTTGTAGAGATAGGGAAGCACGCCCCAATCGCTCGTGACCCGCGACGGGGGCGCTTCGGCCGAGCCCAGCCGCGGATAGGCGACGATCGCTGCCATCGCATGGCCGGGCATCTCGATCTCGGGGACGATGGTGACGTTGCGCAGGGCCGCATAGCGCACCACGTCGCGGATCTGGGCCTGGGTGTAGAAGCCGCCGTAATGCGCGCCGCGCCAGGCGCCGGCCGCCGTCAGCCTGGGATATTTCCTGATCTCGATGCGCCAGCCCTGATCGTCGGTCAGATGCCATTGCAGGACGTTGAGCTTGTGCAGCGCCATGGCATCGATCAGCGCCTCCACCGTCGCCGGCGTCTGGAAGTGCCGCACCGAATCGAGCAGCAGCCCGCGCCAGGCGAATCGCGGCGCGTCGTCGATACGCATGGACTCGAGCGCGGCCGCGCACCCGCGACATGAGGTTTGCGCCATCAATTGCGCGAGCGTGACAGCGCCGTAGAACAGGCCTGCACGCGTTCCTGCGGACACGGTGACGCCGCTGGGCGCGATCTCCAAGCGATAGCCTTCAGCAGCAGCGACCGCGGCGTCGCGCCTGAAGGCGATCCTGGCTGGCTTGTTTGCGCGCGCCGGCCGCAACGAGAGACCGCGCATGCGCCGGACCAAGCCCATGAAATATCCGGCGATGGGAGCATCGGCCGGCGCGGCGGCAACGGTCGCGCCGTTGGTGATTTCGATCCTGCCTTGGGCGGCTGCGATATGGGCCGGCAGCGGAATCACGGAAGGGGCGGCCATCGCCGTCACGGGCACGAGCAACAGCGCCGCAAGGACCGACCGGAACTTCAAGGCCGAAAGCCCTTTCGCAGAAATGGGCGGAGCAACCGTCAGGCTCCGCCCACCGTCATAGCAGCACCCGGCGAAAAAATGGATCCGGGCCAAGGGGACCCGGATCCAGTTCCGACGGGGTTAGTATTTCGCCCTGACGCCGAGGAAGAACTGCCGGCCGTTGGCATAGAACGCGCGCGGCTGGTCGGGCGTATTGGCATAGTATTTGAGCGTGTCGTCGGTGAGATTGAGCACGTCGAAGGTCACAGCGAAATGACCGTTGATGTCGTAGCTCGCCGAGGCATCGAGATTGCCGATCGAGGCCTGATGTTCGGCGGTGCTGCGGTCGAGGCCGATGAGCACGCTCGAGCGCCAGGTGTAGGCGATGCGGGTGCTGATCGGGCCCTGCTCGTAGTAAAGCGTGGCGTTGGCGGTATGCTTGGCGTCGCCGAGCAGCGGTCCGCCGTGATTGGCCTGTTCGCCGTCCGCCAGCGTGTAGTTGGCCAGCATGCCGAAGCCGCCCCACAGCGGTTGCTGCCATGCGAGCTCGATGCCCTCGTCGGTGCCCGAGGTGTTGAGCGGCGAGGTGATGGCATAGGTCGAGTAGACCGGATGCCCCTGCTGGCCGGTCAGCGTGGCGTTCAGATAGACCGCATCGTGCACGCCGAAATCCACATAGGAAGTGAGGTCCATGTAGAACGCGCCGATCGAGACCAGCGAGGCCGGGGCATAGTACCAGTTCCAGGCACCGCTGAACGTCCAGGCCCGGATCGGCTTGAGGTCCGGATTGCCGCCGGTGCCCGTCAGGATCGAGTCGACGAGCGAGACCGCGCCGCCGAGCGCGCTGTAGTCCGGCCGCGAAATCACGCGCGACGCGGCGAATTGCAGCTGCTGTTGGGCGTCCTCGGTGAGGTCGTAGGTGAGGTTCGCGCTCGGCAGTGGATCGGTATAGGTGTGCTTGATCTCATCGAGGCGGAACGCGCCGTAATTGTTCTGCTTGCCGTTCACGTCGCTGACATAAGAGAAGATGTCCTCGTCGGTCTGCACGAAGCGGAAGCCGAGATTGCCGCGCCAACGCGCGCCCTTGAAGTTCGCCTGGGCGTAAGCCGCGGTATCGGTTTCCTTGGTCTTGAAGCTGCCCGGCCAGTAGAACGCCAGCGGGCTGTAGGGCGTGACCTGCGGCATCACCAAGGACTGGATCTTGGACCAATCCGGAAGCCAGATGTCGCTCAAGATGTTGTCTCCGCCGCTGATCGTCTGACCGAAATCGGTCGGATAGAGCGCGCCGGACCACACCGCCGAGGACGGCGTTCCCGGACAGGCGAAGGCGCAGGTGCCTTCGTCGAAGCCGACGACGTTTCGGATATGCTGCGCGTAGCGGCCGCCGACCTCGATCGAATCGAGTGCGCCCGCATCGATGTCGTAGGTGATATCGGCCTGGGTGTAGAATTCCTGGTCGATGGCCGTGAACATGTCGCTCCACGCCCAGTCGTTGTTCATCTGAGCCGCGTCGGCGGTATTGATGTCGGGGAAGGCGACCGCGGCCGGTCCGCCATTGGTGAAGTTGTAGTTGACGCCGGTCTGGCCGTCGCTTTCCCAAGTCGGCTGCGACGGGGTCAGGCCCTCGCCTTCGGTGTAGCCGATTTTGGCGTGGACGTTCCAATGCTGGGCCGGAATCCAAAGCGCGTCGGCGTTGAGGAACCAGGTCGAGGCAGCCGCACCGGGGCGGTAGATCGAATCCTCGACGACGCCGTCCACGACGTTGCCGGTGTTGGGATTGATCTTGGGGAATTCGGCCGCCACCAAGGTGCCGTTCTTGATCGTCATGCTGGTCGGCGTGTTGCCGCTCGCGATCTCGTTCTGGATCCAGGCCATGAAATTGTTGTTGGTGTTGTCGGCCTGCAGATGCGAGTAGAAGCCCGAGAAATCGACGTCGAACGAGGCATTGGGACGCCATTGCACGTTGAAGTCGCCGCCCGCGCGCTTGCGGTGTTGCTGGAACAGCGCCGATCCGATGAGGGTCGGATAGAGGACGGGCGACCCGGTCAGCGCCGTCGTGGTGTTGTAGCCCAGGAACTCCTGGCCGTCGCGGCGCAGATGGCGCTCTTCGTAGAAGGCCTGCACCATGATGCCGAAATTGTCGGACGTGTTGTGCCAGGCGAACAGCGCGTTGACCTGCGGGTCGATCTTGCCGGGCAGGTCGGCATAGACGCCCTGTGCCGAAGCTTCGGTGGTGACCGGGCCGCTGAAATCGAGCGGCTTGCGCGTGACGATGTCGACGCTACCGGCCGTGCCGCCTTCGACCATGTCGGCCTGCTGGCTCTTGTAGACCTTCACGCTGTCGACGATCTCGGCCGGGAACAGGTCGAAAGCGACGCTGCGACCCACCGTCTGGAACTGGTCGAGGATGAACCAGTCGCCGGTCGCGACCGTGTGGCCGTCGACCATGGTCTGGGTCAGGCTGGGATTGGTGCCGCGGATGGCGATGCGGTTGTTCTCGTCGAACCCGCCCTCGCCCGAGGAGGACGAAAAGGTCGTCACGCCGGGAACGCGCTGGAGCGCGTCGGCGACGTTTTTGTCCGGCAGCTTGCCAATGTCTTCGGCGGAAACCGCATCGACGATGGTCACCGATTGGTGCTTGATGTCGATGGCGCGCTGGTTCGACGCGCGAATGCCGGTGACGACGACGGTCTCGATGCTGCCGCCCTGCGGCTGGGCGGCTTGCGCGAACGCCGCGCCTGTGCCCACCACCAATGCCAGCACGCTCGCCGACCCTGCCAATACCGCTTTCAGTGACATGTGCCCCCCTCCGTGGCTACGCGCCGCATTCCCCGCGACGTCCATCGCTCGTGACCTCGTACCGGCGATAGCACCATTACAAGGCCAATGTAATACCATTTATCCGAATGGTTCTTTCTGTCAAGCCGTCACTGTCACAAAACAATTGGATTGACGCGCCCTGGTAGTTATGTGGTATGCAATTGGTCTTATAGGGGTTGGCTCGGAGTGCGCGCGCCCCGTGCGCAAGGCCGAAAAAGACGATCAGCGTCAAGGAGATAGCGGTGAATTCGCTTGCGGCGCTCATCGGTCGGCTCGACGAGACGAACAATCTGCCGCTTTACCAGCAGCTTCAGCGCGGCCTTCGCCAAGCGATCGAGAACAAGCTGCTCGGCCCCGACGACGCGCTGCCGCCGGAGCGCGATCTGGCGGAGCAATTCCGCGTCTCGCGCATCACGGTGCGCAAGGCGCTGGACGGACTGGTCTCCGAAGGCCTACTCACACGCAAGCAGGGCTCGGGCACCTTCATCTCCGGACGTGTCGAGAAGAACTTCTCCAAGCTCACCTCGTTTACGGAAGACATGATCGCGCGCGGCCGCGCGCCGAGGAGTTCGTGGCTGCGCAAATCCAAAGGATCGGTCACGCCGGAGGAATCGCTGACCATGGGCCTGTCGCCGGGAACGCCGGTCTATCGCTTCCACAGGCTGCGCTTTGCGGACGACGCTCCAATGGCGCTTGAATACTGCACGGTGCCTGCCTTCTGCCTGCCGTCGGCGGACGCGGTCGAATCCTCGCTCTATGCCGCGCTCGAGATGGCCGGACACCGGCCCACACGTGCGCTGCAGCGGCTGCGCGCCGTGCTGTTCACCGCAGAGCAGGCCGAACTCCTGCGCGCGCATGAGCACGATGCAGGCCTGCTGGTCGAGCGCCGCGGTTTCCTTCCCGATGGACGCGCGGTCGAGTTCTCGCAATCCTATTACCGCGGCGACATCTACGATTTCGTCGCCGAGCTGAATGCCTCGGAATTGGAATAGCGATGCGCGCCGACGCTTCCGCGATGTTCCGGGAAAGCGCCGAGGCGCCGCGCATCGTGGCGGCCATGCTCGAAAAGAACCGCGACCAGGTCGCCCGCTTAGGGGGGCGCCTTCGCGCGCTGGCGCCTCATGCCGTGGTCACCGGCGCGCGCGGCAGCTCGGACAACGCTGCGACATTCGCCAAATACCTCATCGAGACGAAGACCGGCACCCTGACCTCGTCCGCAGGCCTCTCGATAAGCTCCCTCTACACCGCCCATCCCAAGCTCGACGGCACCGTTTTCCTCGCGATCTCGCAATCCGGGAAGAGCCCCGACCTGCTCAAGACAGTCGAGGCGGCGAGGCAAGCCGGCGCCCTCGTCCTAGCGATCGTCAACGATGAGACCTCGCCGCTCGCCGCGCTGGCACACGAGATGTTTGCGCTGCATGCCGGGCCGGAGTGCAGCATCGCCGCAACCAAGACCTGGATCGCTTCGGTCGCCGCGGTCGCGCAGCTGGTGGCCGCCTGGAGCGGCGATGGGGAACTCGAAACCGCGCTCGCAACGCTGCCCGAGCAGCTCGACCGCGCCTGGTCGCTCGACTGGGGCGCGATGGCCGACCGCCTCAAAGACGCCCGCGACCTCTATGTTGTTGGGCGCGGGATGGGTTTCGGCACGGCGCAGGAAGCCGCGCTCAAGCTCAAGGAGACCTGCGGCCTGCACGCGGAAGCGTTCAGCGCGGCGGAGGTCCGCCACGGCCCGATGGCGCTGGTCCGCCAGAACTTCCCGGTGCTCATGTTCGCCCAGGACGACGAAACGATGCAGGGCGTGGCCGAACTTGCTGAGAGCTTCATCAAGGCGCGTGCGTTGCTGATCACCGCGGGCCTACCATGTACGGGCGCACTGGTCTTGCCGAGCCTGCGCGCGCATCCAGTCCTGCAGCCGATCCTGGTCGCGCAGAGCTTCTATCGCGCGGCCAATGCGCTTGCCTTCGCGCGCGGCATCGATCCCGACCATCCACCGCTCCTGAACAAGATCACCGAGACGGTGTGATGCGGCAGATCCTTCGCAATGCCCGCGTGCTGATCGGCTCGAAGATCGAGCGCGGCCTCGCCGTCGCGATCGCCGACGGGCTCATCGAATCCGTGATGCCGCAGGACAAGGCTCCGGGCGGCATCGATCTCGGCGATCGCATACTGCTGCCAGGCTTTATCGACATCCAGGTGAACGGCGGCGGCGGCGCGCTGTTCGGCGAGCTGCCTTCGGCCGAGACCATCGGCGTGATCGCGCGCGCGCACCGCCGCTTCGGCACGACCGGCTTCCTGCCCACCATCATCAGCGCCGATTTCGAGCGCATCGCACTCGCCATTGCTGCCGTGGACGAGGCGATCGAATGCGGCCTGCCGGGCATCCTGGGCATCCATATCGAAGGGCCGTTCCTCAATCCTGCGCGCAAGGGTATCCACGATGCCTCGCGCTTCCGCGACCTCGATGAGGAAGCGTTCCGCCTGCTGACTTCTGCGAAGCACGGCCGCACGCTCGTCACGCTCGCCCCCGAGGAGACGACGCCTTCGATGATCGCGCGGCTCAAGGGCGCGGGCGTTATCGTCTCCGCCGGCCACACCAATGCCAGCTATGCGCAGACCCGCGCGGCGCTCGATCACGGCGTCACCGGCTTCACCCATCTCTTCAATGCAATGTCGCCGATGCAGGGGCGTGAGCCGGGCGCCGTCGGCGCGGCTCTCGAGGACGAAGCGAGCTGGTGCGGCGTCATCGTCGATGGCTATCACGTCGATCCCGTAATGCTGAAGCTGGCGCTGAGACTCAAAGGCCCCGACCGCATCATGCTCGTCAGCGACGCAATGCCCAGCGTCGGGTCCGACACCAAATCATTCATGCTCGACGGCCACCGGATCGTCGCCGAGAACGGGGTCTGCGTGGCGCGCGACGGCACGCTGGCCGGCTCCGATCTGGATATGGCGAGCGCGCTGCGCAACGCCGTTGCGTTGCTCGGCCAGGACCTGGGCAGCGCTGCGAACATGGCAAGCCGCAACCCCGCCGCCTTTCTCGGCCTCTCGGGGTCGCTCGGAGCCATCGCGCCGGGCAAGCGGGCCGATCTGGTGCTGATGACGGACGAGTTCGACGTGGTCGAAAGCTGGATCGCGGGCAAGGCTTCGGGACCCGAACCGGCCCCGCGGCATGCATGAGAGTTGGGCGGCTTTTCGGCAGCGGACGCCGGGTATAAATTGGACACCGCCTCGATGAAGGAGACGCAGCGATGAAAACTCCGGCATTGGCGATCCTGTTCGCCGTCCTGGCAGGCGCCGCCCAGGGCGATGCGCTACCGAGATCTGGCGCCGCGATAACGCAAGGCTCGCAGATCTGCCTGCGTGCCGACCGCATCCGCGGCCGCACGATCGTCGACAATCAGTCCATCGTGTTTCGTATGGACGACGGCACCTATTGGAAGAACACGCTGCAAAAACCCTGCGTCGGCCTTGAGGTGCGCGACGGATTCTCGTTCGCGACGGCGGACAATTACATCTGCTCCAACCAGCAGCGCATCCGCGTGCTGGGCCAGGGCAACATCTGCTATCTCGGCAGCTTCACCCAGACCGCATCGCCGGTGCCGGGCGCAGAGCAGTGAAGCCGATCGACAGCGTCGTCATCGTCGGCGGCGGGACGGCGGGATGGCTGACCGCCGCCCTGCTCGCCAAGCGGCTCGGCGCCGACAAACCGAACGGCGTGCGCATCACGCTGATCGAATCGAGCGACATCGGCACGATCGGGGTCGGCGAAGGAACGTTCCCGACTTTTCGGCGCACCTTGCGCACCATCGGCGTCGGCGAGGCCGAGTTCATGCGCGAATGCTCGGCCGCCTTCAAGCAGGCGATCCGCTTCGTCGATTGGGAACACGCGCCGGTGAACGGCCGCCACACCCACTACTATCATCCCTTCAACGTGCCGCATTTGATGACGATGGCGACCGACATGGCGCCCTATTGGGCGCTGGGCGAGGCGGGCAAGGAGGTTCCGTTCTCGGATGCGACGACCCTGCAGGACAAGGTCGTCGACGCCCTCAAGGCGCCCAAGCGCATCGACGACGGGCCCTATGACGGGCCGATGAACTATGCCTATCACCTCGATGCCGCCAAGCTCGCGGTGTTCCTGAAGAACGCCGGCGTCAAGCTGGGGGTGCGGCACTTGATCGGCAACGTATCCAGCGTCGTGCTCGACGAGCAGGGCGCGATCGCGCGTCTCGAGACCGCCGAGCACGGCCCGCTCGAGGCCGGGCTCTATGTCGACTGCACCGGCTTTGCCGGCATGCTGATCGGCCGCACGCTCGGCGAGCCTTGGCGCGACGTGACGAACATGCTTTTCGTCGACCGCGCCGTCGCCATGCAGGTGCCGTATGCGAGCGAGAAGGCGCCGATCTTCCCGGCGACGATCTCGAGCGCGCATGAATCGGGCTGGACCTGGGACATCGGCCTCGACACGCGCCGCGGCATCGGCTTCTGCTATTCCGGAAAGTACACCGACGACGACCGCGCCGAGGAAATCCTGCGCGCCTATATCGGGCCCGCCGCCGAAGGCCGCAACGCGCGCCGGCTTAAAATGCGAGTCGGCTATCGCGATCGGCAATGGGTGAAGAACTGCGTCGCCATCGGTCTTTCGGCCGGCTTCCTCGAACCGCTCGAATCCACGGGCATCATCCAGATCGAGGCGGCGGCGCACATGATCGCCGAATACTTCCCGCGCCACGGCGACATGGAACGCGTGGCGGCGCATTTCTCCACCATCATGCGGCGGCGCTTCGAACTTGCAGTCGATTTCATCAAGCTGCACTACTATCTCAACAAGCGCACCGATCACGCCTTCTGGATCGACAACGCCAAGCCGGAGACGGCGAGCGACGCGCTCAAGGACAAGATCGCGCTTTGGCGGCATCGGCCGCCGACATCGCTTGATTTCGACACGACCTATGAAGCGTTCAAGTATCAGAGCTATCAGTACATCCTTTTTGGGCTAGGCTTCCGTCCCGAAATGGCCGGCAACGAATCCGCCTATCCGTTCGGCGAAGAGGCGCGCCGGGAGTTCCGCCGCGTCCAGGCGGCGTCGCAGCAGGCGTTGAAGGCGCTTCCCGATCATCGCGCGCTGCTGGACGAAATCTATGAGAACGGCTTCCGGCCGAAAACCGCGCGTGCCGGTCCCACGATCGCCGCCCGCGAGGAGGCCATCCCGACCTCGGAGATGATGCACCGCTGAGTCTCAGGGCGACGCGGTTTCGAGCTCGCGCAGGTCGCGGCCCCGTGTTTCGCGGCCGAACCGGGCGACGAGAACTAGCGAGACGAGCGCCGGCACTGCGACGATGGCGGCGGCAACCCCCAAGGCGGGGACGAGGGCCAGCGCGCCCAGGCCCTGGGCGACCAGCCCGCCGACTTTGCTGCAGCCCGCGACCCAACCGGTCGCGCGGCCGCGCACGCGCAAGGGATAGTTCTCCGCCGCGTAGGGCAGCAGGATCGAGATCACGCCCGTCGACCCGACAATGAGAAGGGTGATCGAGACCAGCGGGCCCGATAGCGGCCCCAAGCCGGGGCTCTCCCGCAGCAGCAGCGCCACAAGTCCCAGAGCCGTCGTCGCAATCATCGCGGCGAGCGACCATTTCGTGCTCCAGGCGCTGTAGAGCCAGGTCACCAGCGCGACCGTGGGCACGGCGAACAGCGCCGACTTGGCGATGAGGATGCTGGCCGGCCCCACGCTGCGGCCTTCCGCCACCAGCGCTGCGGGAAGCCAGAGCAGCACGCCGAAATTGACGAAGCCCCAGGCCAACGCGGCGAGAGTGAGCGCCACGGTGGTGCCGAGATATCCGTGATCGACCGGCGGCAAGGGCAAGCGGTCTTCGGGCGAATCCTTCTCGATCTTCTCGGTCGCGCGCGTCAGCGAGACGCCGAAGCGCGCCAGCACGCGGCGCGCCTCGCCGATGCGGCCCATCATCTCGAGGAAGCGCGCCGATTCCGGAATGAACGGGCTGAGCCCGATCAGGATCAGTCCGGTCGGAAGGTTGAGGAACCACATGATGCGCCAGCCGAAGTAGGGCTGAAGCAGCGCCGACAGCCCGCTGGAGGCAAGGTAGCCGCCGACCGCGCCGATGCCGCCGACCAGCACCAGGCACCAGCTGCGATGCCTAGTGGGCATGAGTTCGGCGAGCAGCGCATAGGTGACAGGGAGCATGCCGCCGGCCGCGGCTCCCATGAGGAAGCACATCGCTAAGTTCCACCAGAACGACGGCATGGCACCGCAGATCGAGGTGCCGATGAACATCACCGACGACAGGAGGATCGTGGCGCGGCGTCCATAGATGTCGGCGAGCGCTCCCCAGATGAACGATCCGGCCGCGGTGCCCATCAGCGCACAGAACGGCAGCAGCGCCACCGTCGCCTTGCCGATGGCATATTCGCTGCGCATCCCCGGCGTGACGAAGCCCAGGCTCGCCGGCTTCATGATGTCGATGACGAGGGCGACCGACAGGATCGCCATCAGCATCCAATGCGCCCGCGTCAGCGGCGCATCTTCCGGAGGCGCAAGGGCGACGAAAGGCTCGCCGGCTCTTGCGGCCCGAGGCAGCAGCCCGTAACCGGCAGCCCCGATTCCCGCAACGATCAGCGCCATGCCCACGACCATGCCGGGGTCCATCGCCATGCCGGCCAGCACGAAACCCATGTCGCGCGCCGCCCAGAACGTCGGCAGATGCAGCAGCACCCCGCCCGTGACCAGGCCCGAGCCCAGCCAGAAGCCGAGCGCGCTGCGCCGGTCGGCGAACAGGAAGTGACCGCCGGCGACGATATCGGCCTTGCCCCGCATGCGCAGGGAAATACCACCTCGTCGGGAGTAACGCCAATCGCGGACGCCCCCGAGGGAACACGCGGCCATTCGACTCCGAGCGTCACGACAAGACCGAAGACGATGCGCGCGGGTTTTATTGTTCCTGGGCGGGGCTCCGCTCGTGGGCGGCGCGGGCGCGGAGCGGCGGCGCGCGCATGTCTTCTCCCGAGCGCATGAGCGGATAGGGTCGGTCGCCCATCAGTCCTTCCCAAAGAATCCGATTGTACGAGGCCGTATCGAGACGATCCTCGGCGGTGAAGTCGAACCGCTTCATCTTTTCCGCCCAATATGCCCAGCCATGCGCGGGTCCGACCACCGACGCAGAGCCCTTCGGCGATGGAGGAAGGGGCAGCGTCGTCGTGCGCAGCATGGCGGGCACTTGGGCGCTGTAGCTCCATTTTCCAGCTTTGAGATCAAACGCCGCCGCCATCGGCCGCACATGGGCGTCGTGCAGATTGAGGGGCGCAAGTCCCAAAATTTCCTCGATCGTACGGATCATGCTGACGGTGGTAAGTCGCTCGGAGACGACCGCGCGATGCTTCACATAGGGACCAGCGACGAGCGCCACCGAACGATGGGCATCGACATGATCCGGGCCGTCCTGCGCATCGTCCTCGATCACGAAAACAAGCGTGTCGCTCGCATAGCGGCTCTTCGCGATTTTCTCGATAAGGAGACCGACGGCATAATCGTTGTCCGCAATTTGCGTTTCCGGCGTATTCACGCCATCGATGGCGGTTGCGAAATCGCCGGTGTGATCGTGCATGAACCGCACGGTCTCCAATGCGGGGAGCCGGCCGTTGCGGCAATAGGAGTCGAATTCGCGCGCCCATTCGCGAAACCGCCAATAGTCCGGAAAGCTGTTGTCGAAGCCGCGGAAATAGATGTCGGTGAATGGCGCCAGATCGGGACTCGCGGGAAAAGCCACGCGCAGCGCCTTGGATGCGGGATCGTGTTCGAGCGGAATGCGCTGGCCGGACGGCACTTGCGGAAAATATCGGTCGATATCCAGGAAGAATCCGTAGTTGCGCACCGACAGCCTTGCGCGCAGGGCGGCGTTCCACAGGTACCCTTGTTGGAACTCGCCGTTCGGTCCATCGGGGGCCGTTTCGTTCGCCGGCCCCGGCAGCAGGTCGGCATCCTTGTCGCCCAGCGGGTCAGCGGCGGCTCTTTCGGACGCGGGAAGCGCGACGTTGATGCCGCGCGACGTTCCTTCCTCGTCATAGGTCATGCCGCGACCGCCATAGTTGACCGGAATTTGCCTCTCCACCGCGTCGGTCGTCCTTGCGGAGGTGGACCATGCCCAGCCGTCACCGCTGACCTCTCCGCTGTCGAAGAAAGAATCGAGGGCGACGAAGTCATGCGCCAGACTATGGGCGTTCGGCGTCGTCTTCGCGTCGAATTGGACGAGAGCCGGGTCGCCGTTCACGCCCGGCAGATCGCCCAGAATCTGATCGAAAGTGCGGTTCTCCCGAACGACATAAACGATATGCTTGATGCGCTTTCGCAGCGCGCTCATGACCCGCAGCTCGCCGCCGTTCGCGGTTTCGTCGAAGCCGTTGTTGTGGGCCGCCTGGGCGGTGAGTTGCTTCAAGGTTTGCCCATCCGGCACCGGCACGGTCTGCAGTCCGCTTTTCATGAGGTTGTAGACATATTGGTTCGCGCCCCCAGCCTGATCGCCCTCCGGGCATTGCGGCGTTGCCTTTGAGACCTTCATGCAGTTGCGCGGGCTGGGGCCAGTGGGACTCTTGCCGTTCACGATGTAGAGGAATTTTCCATCGGCGCTCACGCTGACGGAATTCGGCTGCCAAGCGGTCGGGATGAGTCCCGAAAGTGTGGGTGTTCCGTCCAGCGAGATCACGCTGACGGCGTTGATGCCGCCGTCCGTCGCATAAAGCGTCTTCTCGTCGGGCGAGAGCGCCAGGCCGTTCGGCGACGCGCCGGGCAAGCGCGTCTTCGCGTCGGGCCGATCCGGTATCGTTGTTCCGACCGAGGCGACAAGCCTGTTCGTCGCGGTGTCGAAAATGTCCACGCGATCGGAATTGTCTTCGGCGACGAAGAGGCGCGACTGGTCCCTGTTCAGCAATATTCGCGTCGGGTTTCCTGCCACTTTCAGCCGGGCCGCGACCTTCGGCTTTTCGCCGAGTGCGATCACGACGATCTCACGGTCGCGCACGCTCGACACATACGCGAAGTCGTTTCCCTTCGCAGCGACCCAATAGGGAAATTCGCCCCCGGCTTCACCCTTCTGCGCCGGGTCGATTTTTCCCGGCCGAAGATCGAGTTCGGTTCCCGGTTTATCGCCGGACGCGACGATGCTGGTGCGGAGGATTGTCACCGAGTCGTTTTGGTAGTTGGCGACGACGAGCGTGTTGCCGTCGGCCGTGAGCGCCAGACCCGCGGTGGACGCCTTCAGGACCGCGGAATTGTGGACCACGGCGTTTCCTGCCAAATGCGTCAACTGCCACGCCTTGCCGCGCCGAGACCAATCGCCACCGGTCGAGCGTGCAAAGATGAGAATCGAATCGTCGACCCCGCCGCCGACAAAAACCGTGTTGCCGTCAGACGAGACGGCCAGCCCGCCGAACGCGTTCGGCACATCGACGGCCTGCCGAAAGACCGGCATGCCCCCCGAAACATCGAAAACGAACAGATGCTCCGTCGATGCTTGGGGTAACGTCTTTCCCTGAGGATCTTTCCAGATGTTGTAGCCGCTTGTGAGCACGAACAATGTGCGTCCGTCCGGCGACAGGGCGGTGGTGACGGCTTGGCCAGTTACGGCGCGGCCGATCACCGGCAGGTCGAGCGCGAGAGGATCGAAGCGCGAGCCGGGTGCCGCAAGCGGTGTAATCGTTTGCCCGGTAGGCAACCATTGATCGCCGCCCGCAATCGCGCCGCCCGCCCAAAGGGACGCCAGGAATACAATGGCAAAATATCGGTTCACTCGAGACCACCCTGGACCGCCGCGGCGATCCTGTCTCATCTCACCGCCACCGGCAAACGGCGGCGAGGAACGCCGGGCTTTTCGGCCTGCTGGCGTAACGGCGATGGAGAGCAAGGACAGTCTGGCGCCGGGGTCAGTCTGGCGAAGATGTGCTCCATCCGGCCAATGAATGTTTGGCGAAGCGGCCCCAGCCGGCGCTATCAGGATGGAGGATTGGCAAGCAGATAGGGCAGTCCGCCGTTGATGCTCGCATCCTCGCCCCAGGTCGCGGCGGCGAAGCCAGTCGGCAGGCCTGATTTCAGATCGGTGTCCGACAGGCCGGTGATGCCGGGATCGTTTTTGATGTTCCCCGCGCCTTTTCGAACATCCGTGATTCCAGTGGTCGTCGTATCCCAATAGGCATCGGCGAAACTCGAACCCGCGTCGAAGCCCGTTACACCGCCGGTATGGCTGTCGTGATGGGACTTGACCGCACCGGACGCATACACGCTTGCGATCGTGGCAGACGAAATGCCGAACAGGCCGCCGAGGTTGGCATCGGTGAGGCCTGTGGCGGTCCCGGTCGCATAGGAATTGCCGATCGAACCGGCGGCGGCATATCCCACGAGCCCTCCGACCGTGGGAGAGCCGGCGCTCGCCGCCTTCACCGACCCCGTCGCGAAGGAGCTGTCGATCGTTCCGTCGAACATCTCGCCCACCAAACCGCCGGCCCTGATGCCCGTCACCGAGGCTGCGGACTGGCAGCGCGCGATCGTTCCCGATTCATTGTCGCCCACGAGGCCGCCGACGTCGTCGGCGACCGACGATTGCACGGATCCGCTGACGGAAACCGCGTTGATCGCGCCGAAATTGCGCGCCGACAAGGCGCCGACGCTCCCCCCTTCGCCGCTTTTTTTGACACTCGCGCCCTGCAATATGACGTCGTTGACCGTGCCGTCGGTCTCTGCGAACAGCCCGGCATCGTCGCCGCTCGACGTCACATCGATGCTGAGATGGGAAATGGTATTATGCAATCCTTCGAACGTGCCGGTGCTCGCGAGAAGCGCGACCGGAGAAGACGCATAGACGCCATCGGCTGCGGCGCTGTAGTCGTTGGCGAGCGCATAATGTCCCGTGCCGCCATCCGCCCCGATCACATCGGCAAGCTCACCGATCGTGTTCACGAGCTTGTACGACGCCCCGTTGATCGTGAGCGGGCTCAAAGTGCTCAGGAACGAGACTCGCCCCGCGCTTCCGAAGGCGAGCAGTCCGCCCGTGCCGCCGTCATTCGTGGTGAGCGTTACCGGCACGGCGCTCTTTGGCCGGACGAGCGCATCGATCGTGAGCGAGCGATAGGCGTCGAGCACCAGCGCGCTGTTGTGCACCCACTGTACTGACGCCGACACGACGATGTCCTTCGCGGTGCTGCCGCTCTCTATCGTTACGCTCTCCGTGTTCAATAGATGAATCAACTTCTTCACGTTGAGCACCGCGTCCGTCGCCGTCGGTTTGCACAGGCCGGCCAAGCACTTCATGTGGCTCGTCGCGTCCGTCGAGATGGTGACCGCCGCCGAAGCCGCCCCCGCCATCGAAGCCGCCGTCAGGAACGCACCGAGGCCCGCGGCCGCGCATAGCGATATCGACATATTCATGGTGGTATCCCCCAACCTGCCGAGCTTGACACGCTCTGCACCCACCTTCCAGGGAACTCCCAAAGGCAGACAAGTAAGGCAGACAATAGAGAGCAAGGACTGAACGGCGGCAGTCTGGGGAAATACTCGGACTAGCGAAGCCTCAGCGGAAGCTGACGATACGTAATCTTTTCGGCGGCGCACCAAATTGCGCGCTCGGTGCCGCATTCACTGACCCCTTGCCAAAGCGCGTCACGCGGCCAGTGATCTTGGCGATGGACTGCAGCGTGTCGCCCTGCTGCACGGTGTAGCGGCTGGCGGTGCCGGCATAGTTCAGCCCGTCGATCGGATCGTAGCTCTGGTCGAAGTCGGCCCAGCTCACCGACGCGCCGCCGTCGCGGAACGGCGAGTTGCCGGGGATCTTGTCGTGCTCCTTGATCGAGGCGGCATAGTCGATGTCGGAGGTGCCGTTGTTGGAGACGTCGCCGACCTGAATGCCGTTGAAGTAATAATGCAGCTCGCGCGGATCGCCGGTCGATTGGTTGTCGGCCTCGTCACGCTGCAGGATGTCGCCGTTGGGCGCGGTGATGAAGCTCACCGTGCGCGGGCGCGGATCGACGATGCCGACCGAGGAGACGTTGCCGCTGGCGTCGTAGGTGAAGGTC
>JAFARO010000001.1 GCA_019245415.1 Alphaproteobacteria bacterium
CGATCACGTGCCGTTCGCACGACCGAACGGGCCTTAACGTCAAATCACGCCGGCCTGTTTGCCCACCTTTTCGAAGGTGCGGAGCGCGAAATCGATCTGCTCGTCGGTGAGTGCGGCGCACGCCTGGATGCGCAGCCGCGCCGTGCCTTCCGGCACCACGGGATAACCGAAGCCGGTGATGAAGATTCCTTCCGCAAGCAGCATCTGGCTCATCTTGATGGCGAACGCGGTGTCGCCGACGATGATCGGCACGATGGCGCTGTCGCCTTCCAGCGGCTTGAACCCGAGCTTCTTGAGGCCTTCGCGCAAATTGCGCGTGATCTCGTGCAGGCGTGCGACGCGCTGCGGTTCGCGCTCGAGTATTTCGATCGCTTTGCCGGCACTGGCGGCGATGGTCGCCGGCAGCGCGTTGGAGAAGAGCTGCGGTCGTGAAACCTGACTGAGATATTCGATCAACGCTTTCGAGCCGGCGACATAGCCGCCGGCGGCGCCGCCCAACGCCTTGCCCAACGTGCCGGTGATGATGTCGATCTGCCCTTCGACGCCGAAATGTTCGGCCGTGCCGCGGCCGTGCTTTCCCATCACGCCGGTGCCGTGCGAATCGTCCAAAAGCACGGACGCATTGTGCTTCTTCGCCAGCGCCACGATCTCCGGCAGCGGCGCGAGATCGCCTTCCATGCTGAAGACGCCGTCCGTCACCACGAAGATGCGCCGCGCACCCTTCACCGCGTCGAGCTTGGCGTCGAGATCCGCCATGTCGGCATGCTTGTAGACCAGCCGCCGCGCCTTGGCGCCGCGGCAGCCGTCGATCAGCGAGGCGTGGTTCAGCTCGTCGGACACCAGCGCGTCGCCTTCGCCGGCGATGGCGGGGATCAGTCCGGTGTTCGCCGCCCAGCAGGAGACATAGGTCAGCGCGTTTTCGGTGTGCGACAGCCTTGCCAGCGCGCGTTCGATCTCATCGTGGATCGAGAACGTGCCGCAGATGAAGCGCACCGAGGCGGTGCCCGCGCCGAATCGTTCGAGCGCCTCCTTGCCGGCCGCGATGACCTCGGGATGATCGGCGAGGCCGAGATAATTGTTCGACGACAGCACCAGGACGGGCCCTTGGCGCTCCGCCATGGTCACTTCGGTGTCCATCGGCCCGGTGATGTGGCGGAACGTCTTCAGCGTTCCCGCCTTCTCCATCGCGCCGAGATCGGCCTTCAGGCTGTCGTCGAGCGTCACAGCTCGCTCCAGTCCAGGATGACCTTGCCGGAATTGCCCGAGCGCATGACGTCGAAGCCCTTTTGGAAATCGCGATAGGAGAAGCGGTGCGTGATGACGGGCGCGATGTCCATGCCGCTCTGGATCATGGAGGTGAGCTTGTACCAGGTCTCGCCGAACATGCGGCCGTAGATGCCGCGGATGTTGAGGCCCTTGAACACCACCGCGTCCCAGTCGACCGCAGTCTCGCCCGACTGGATGCCGAGCATGGCGATCTTGCCGCCATGCGCCATGGTATCGATCATCTGGCGCAGGCCGGCGGGATTGCCCGACATCTCCAGCCCGACGTCGAAACCTTCCTGCATGCCGAGTTCTTTCATCGTCGCGCGCAGATCCTGGCGCGCGACGTTTACCACCGCGGTCGCACCCATCTTGTGGGCGAGCTCGAGGCGGTAATCGTTGACGTCGGTGACGACGACGTAGCGGGCGCCCGCCTTGATCGCCATCGGTACCGCCGAGACGCCGATCGGGCCCGCGCCCGTGATCAGAACATCCTCGCCGACCAGATCGTAGGAGAGCGCCGTGTGCGCGGCGTTGCCGAGCGGATCGTAGATCGCATAGACCTCCAGCGGCACCTTGGCGTCGCAGTGCCAGATGTTGGGCGCGGGCACCGCCACCAACTCGGCGAAAGCGCCGTCGCGGTTGACGCCGACACCCAAGGTGTTGGCACAGAGATGGCGCCGGCCGGCGAGGCAGTTGCGGCAATGGCCGCAGACGATATGGCCCTCCGCGCTGACGAGGTCGCCGACCTTGTGGCCGTGCACGTTGCCGCCGACGGCGACGATCCGGCCGACGAATTCATGGCCCGCGACCGTGCCGGGCTTGATCGTCTTCTGGGCCCAGCTGTCCCAGTTGTAGATGTGCACGTCCGTGCCGCAGATGCCGGTCTTGAGCACGCGGATCAGCACGTCGTCGATGCCGTAGCCCGGCTCCGGGACGTCCTCGAGCCAGATGCCCTGCTCCGCCTTCGACTTGACCAGCGCCTTCATGCCCTGTCCTCCCGACCTCGCGCCGCGGCGCCTTCGTCGTCGTGTCCGCAAAATGGGGCGGCAACATGGTAAAACCCGCGCCGGAAATCAATAGCACAAGGGATCCGTTGCAAAGCGCCATAGCGCTCTCGGCGCCGTTCTCCTGTCATGGCCAAGCGGCGCAAATGCACCCGATGCGGGCGGCCGGCGATCGCCTATCTGAACGAACCGGATGGGCGGCACATCGCGCTTTGCTACGACCATGTGCCGGTCCACGATATCGACCTGGCGGCGCCTCTGGCGCTTGCCGAAGCGATGGCGGAGCCGGAACGACTGACGCGCCGCCGCCTGATTCCGATCCGCTGGCTGCGGTCGGTTTTCGAGCGCGAGAGCTAGGATGCCAGGCCTTCCGCCCGCATCAGGTCGCGCAGCGGCTTGAAGCCGAGGAGATGGACGCCGCGCTGCTTCATCAACTCCCGGATTTCCGGTTCCATCAGGCAGTGTGCATCCGCGGCGCGGATGTCCGAAAACTCCGTATCGTAGGCGCGCAGTTCGTCGCCATCCTCGACGGGATGGGCGGAAAACTCGGTCACGCCGGGATTGAGCTTGGTCAGCCGCGCCACGAGCAGCGGCCGTGCCGGCTCGCCCCAGGGCGGGGAGATGAAATGATCGGTCGTGATGATCCCTTGCGCGTCCAATGTGCTCTTCCGGATGGGCGAGAACGGAGACACCATGCGGCCCCGCCTCAACCTCACGGGCAGGCGATAGGACTTGGCCAGCTTCATATAGAGCGCGAAGTAGTGGCGATCGAGCTGCAGGATGTCCATGTGGCTGTCTAGATGGGTGACGTCGACGCCCCATTCGAGAGCCCGGTCGATCTGCGCGCGGCATTCGCGCTCCACCTCGTCGAGGTCGGCGCGCGCCCAGACCTCCTGCGCCGTCATGGGAAGATAGCCGTCATTGTCATGCAGGCTCGCGCCTGCGGTGAGCGACGGCCAGCGATAGGCGGGGTATTCCGATGTCAGCGTGAGATGCACGCCGACATCCAGATGGCCGCACGAACGCGCGGCGATCCTGGCCCAGGGGCACGGCACCATCAGCGTCGTGCTGCTGGCACAGCCATCGCGAATCGCCCTTTCGATGGCGCGGTTGGCCGAGCGGCTGGAGCCGAAATCGTCGCAATTAACGATAAGAAGCCTGCTCTCTCGCGCATAGCCGAGGCGCTCGGCCAAGGTGGCCGAGGCCGAAGCCGGCGTGGCTTGCGCCGAATCCTTTCGCAGCACGTTCGAGGAAAAGTGCATCGAGCCTCCCGCTGTCATCAGCTAACGCCAGTGGCATGGGGTGGTTGCCGCACTACATGCCGAGGAAAATGGGCGCAGCCCGAAACCAAGGCCCCCTTCGCCCGTTTGTTTCAGCGGGATGCGGCGGCTTTCGCCGCTGATACTTCGGGGACCGCATGCGTCTGGCTTATCTCGTCCACGATCTCAACGACCCTGCCGTCCGGCGGCGCGTCGAGATGCTGCAGATTGCAGGTTTGGAAACGTCCGTTGCCGGCTTCTGGCGCGGCAGCGAGCCGCCGTCGGAGGTCGCCGGCGTGCGCGCGTTGGCGCTTTCGCGCACCTACGAAGGCCGCTTCGTGCAGCGTGCCGCCGCGGCCCTGCGCCAGGCGAGCGCCGCGGGGAAGCTGGCCGATGCCATCGGCCGTCCCGACCTGCTGGTCGCCCGCAATCTCGAGATGCTGGCGGTGGCGCACGCGGTCCGGCGCGCGTCGGGCGTCGCTGTACCCATCGTCTACGAGGTCCTCGATATTCATCGTCTGCTGCTGCGTAAGGACGCTATCGGCAAGACGTTTCGCGCTTTCGAGCGGTTCCTGCTGCGGACGACGGATCTGCTGATCGTCAGCTCGCCGGCCTTCCTGCGCGAGTATTTCGCACGCCAGCTCGGCGAATACGGTCCGCCTTCGCTGGTGGTGGAAAACAAGCTCTTGTGCCTCGACCAGACGGTGGTGCCGTTTCCGCGCGTCGCCGCCGGCCCGCCCTGGCGCATCGGCTGGTACGGCGTGATCCGTTGCCGGCGCAGCATGGACGTGCTGCGTTCGCTCGCCGAGCGCCGGCCCGACCTGGTGCAGATCGAAGTGCGCGGCCGGCCAGCGCGGGGCGTGTTCAGGGATATCGGCAGCACGATCGGCTCGCTCGCGGCCATGCGCTATGGCGGCGCCTATGACGTGGGCGATCTCGAAGGGCTCTATCGTGGCGTCCACTTCAACTGGGCCATCGATTATTACGAGGAGAACGCCAATTCCGAATGGCTGCTGCCCAATCGCATCTATGAAGGCGGAAGCTACGATACGGTACCGCTGGCGCTTAAGCGCACCGAAACCGGGCGTTGGCTCGACCGGCTCGGAATCGGCGTGCTGATGGACGACCCGGCCGCGGAGCTCGCGCGCTTCCTCGAGACGCTGACGGTGGAGCGCTATCGCGAGCTGCGCCAAGCTTCGCTGTCGGCACCGCGCTCGGCCTTCATCGCCGACCGCAGCGATTGCGACAGGCTGGCCCTGATATTCAAGGGCCTGCTGCGCACGCGCCAGAGCGCTCAGGCCGCCGCCGTCGCCCGCCAAGCCGCCTGACCCGGCCCATGGCGGCCCGCGCGCAAGCCGCATTCGCGCCGCCCAGGCCTGACCCGTCGTCGGCGATAACGGTGTGCATCTGCAGCTATCGGCGTCCGGAGATCGTTGCCACGCTGGCGGCGCTCGCGCGCCAGAAGGGGCTCGACGCCGCACCGCTTGTCGTTGTCGCCGACAACACGGCGGAAGCTTTCGCCCGCCCCCTCGTCGATCTCGCGCGTGACGAATTCGACATGCCGCTTCAGTATGTCCATGCCCCCGCCAACAACATCTCGATCGCGCGCAACGCCTGCCTGGATGCCGCGCGCACGGGCTGGGTCGCGTTTCTCGACGACGACGAAGTGCCCGCACCCAACTGGCTCAGCAATCTGCGCGCCGAGACGGCACAAGGCTGGGACGCGGTGCTCGGACCAGTGAAGGCGCTGTATCCCGAAGGAACGGCCAACTGGCTCGCCGAGGGAGATTTCCATTCGACGCGCCCGGTGCAGCGCAGGCGCGGCATATCGACCGGCTATACTGGAAATGTGCTGTTCCGCCGCGACTTCGCACTGCGCCATGGGCTTCGCTTCCGCGAAGAGCTCGGCCGCAGCGGCGGCGAAGACGAGGATTTCTTCTATCGCTTCCACGACGCCGGAGGAACGATCGGTTTCGCGCCGCGCGCCGTCTGCTATGAGCCCGTGCCTGCAGCGCGCGCCAATCTGCATTGGCTGATCAAGCGCAGCTTCCGTTCGGGCCAATCCCACGGCCGCAGACTGAAGGCGAGCGGCAAAGGCAGGCTCGGCATGCTGCTGCCCGTCGCCAAATGCGTCTTTTGCATCGGCGGCGCGGCGCTGTGCGCGGCCGCTCCCGTTAAGCGCCGGCGCTATGCCGTGCGCGCGGCGCTGCATGCCGGCGCCGCGGCCAAGCTCTCGGGATTGGGCGAGATCGAGATGTATTGACGCACCCGACCGGAAAGCTCCGATCAGTACGAGCCCTTGCGCGACAAAACCGCCGGCACCGTCGCGATGACGAGCCAGATGTAGAGCGAAGGCCGCGCGGCACGGGCATAGACGCAATCCATCGCGACCCGCGTGCGGTATTCGACATCGTTGCGGCCGCTGACCTGCCAGATGCCGGTGATGCCGGGCTTGACGCGGTAGTAGCTCGCGATGCGCCGGCCATAGCGCGGCACTTCGGCGTCGACGATGGGCCGCGGTCCGACGATGCTCATGTCGCCGCGGATGACGTTGAACAGCTGCGGCAGCTCGTCGATGCTGCTGCGCCGCAGGAACCGGCCGAAGGACGTCACCCGCGGGTCGTTGCGGAGCTTGTGATCGCGCAACCATTCCTGCTGGGCCTGGGGGTCGTCGCGCAACAGCCGCGCGAGACGCTCTTCCGCATCCACCACCATGGACCGGAACTTGTAGCAGTAGAACGGCCGCCCGCCGCGTCCGACCCGCTTGTGGGCGAAGATGATGGGGCCGCCTTCGTTGGCGAGTATGAACGCCACGAGAAGCAGGATCGGCAGGAGAAATACGATTGCAGCGACCGCAATCGATACGTCCATGATCCTGGTCAGGACCTCATCGAACGACCTGGGCTCTGCGGGCGGCGCAAAGCGTTCCACCACGCGTACGCCGTGATACGAGAATGCGACTGACACTGGAACCATCCGCTCTGACTGTGCCGGATCAAACGGAAACCGACATCATTCGTTCCGATAAAAGCAAAAGTTCGCGTCCGAATATCGCTTTGCAACAAGTGCGGAACCCGTAGGTGCCACAGACGTTTAGCTCCTGGACCGCCATGGCGCCAAGCCGGCGCGCAGGGGGATAGGGATGATACGCGTCTTCACATCTGTTGCGGCGTTAATGCTGATGAGTTCGGCTGCGTTTTCCGCGAATTCCGCAAAGGAATCGCCGCAGGCGGCCACAGCGACGCTTGCCGCCTTCGACAACAAGATCGGCTCCAAGGACACCCTGGCCGTCGAGGTGTTCGACGTGCCGGCGCTGAGCCAGACCTCGCAGGTCGACAATGCGGGCTTCATCGAGATGCCCTTGATCGGCCAGGTGCAGGCGGCCGGACGCACGCCGAACGAACTCGCCGCCGACATCACCAAGGCGCTGCGGGCGAAATACATGAAGAACCCGATCGTCACGGTTACCGTTAAGGATTCGGCGAGCAAGAAAGTCACCGTCGAGGGTTCGGTCAACCAGCCCGGGCTGTACGACATCGGCCCGACCACGACGCTGATGCAGGCGGTGGCGATGGCGCACGGCCCGGACCAGGTCGCCGATATCCATCGCGTAGCCATCATCCGGACCGGCGCCGATGGCCGCTCGACGTCGGTCTACGACCTCGACGACATCCGCGACGGCAAGGCCGCCGATCCGCTGGTGCGTCCGAACGACGAAGTCGTGGTCGACACGTCGGGCAGCCGCAAATTCGTCCGCGACTTCGGCAGCGTGTTCTCGCTGCTGGGGTGGCTTCATCCTTGACCGGCGCCGCAAGGCGGGGAGATCGATCGTGAACGGACTCGTCCTCAATGGGCAGAACGGATTGCCCACAGAATCCTGGCCGGATCGGAACGGTCCGCGCCATCTTCCGGCCATGCGCTATGCCATCGGAATCGCGCGCAGCAAATGGAAGCTGGGCGCCGGCGTCGCCGCCGCCGCCTTCCTGCTGATCGTCATCGGCGGAATCCTGATGCCGCACGGGCGCTATGCCCAGGCTCTCCTGGTCATTCATCCGATTGCGCAGAATCTGGCGCAGCCGACGGACCAGCAGGCGGTGCTGCCGCCCGATACCAGCGCCATCGACACCGAAGTCGAAGTGCTGCGCTCACCCTCCGTGGCCGAGACCATGGTGCGCAAGCTCAAGCTTTATCAGGACCCGGAGTTCGGCGGCCAGGCGAACGCGCAGCCGAGCGACGCTCTCGTCAAGAAAGTCGTGTCGGCCGTGGAGGCCCGCAGCACCATCCGCCGCATCGGTCTCACCTATGCGGTGCAGGTCGGCTTCACCGCGAGCACCTACGACAAGGCGCAGCGCATCGCCAACGGATTGTCGCAGGCTTATCTCCAGCGCAAGCTCGACGAGAAACTGGCGAACGTATCCCAAGCCAACCGCGACCTCGGCTCGACCTTGGGCGATCTGCGCCAGCAGGCGCTCGATGCGGAATCGCGCGTCGAACAATACAAGGCGGCGAACCATCTGCTTGGCAGCGAAGCCAGCGCGTCGACCGAGACGGAACTCTCCGGCCTCGACCAGCGCATCTCTGACGCGCGCGCCGATTCGGCCGCGAAGATGGCGCTTCTTGCCGCGGCCGTGGAGCAGTCCAAGAGCGGCGCCGGCACGGCGGATCTCAACGCCCAGGGCGGCACCGGAACCGTCGGCGCGCTGCGACAGAAGGAAGCCGAGCTCAGCGCCACGCTGGCCCAGCTCGAGACCGAATTTCAGTCGGACTATCCGCTGGTCCAGAAGACAAAGGCCGAACTCGACGCCATCCGCGTCCATATCCGCTCGGAGACCAACCGCATCGTTTCGGGCCTGCGCTCCGAAGCCGCGGCCGCGGCGCGCAAGGAAGAGTCGCTGATGGCCAGCCGCAAGCAGACCGAGGATCTGCTGGCGAGCAACAACAAGGCCCGCGTGGGCCTGCTCACCCTCGAGCAATCGGCGCAGAGCTCGAAGAAAATCTACGAGACCTACCTGACACGCGCCAGCGAGGTCGCCGTCGCGCGCAGCCTGCAGCGGGTCGATGCCAGCGTGGAATCCAAGGCGATGCCCATGGCCTCGTCGGTGTTTTCCGATCCCAAGATCGTGCTCCTCATGGCGATCCTGGCGGCAATGATCGCGGCGACGATGGCCATCGCGCTCTCGGAGATGTGGAGCAGCCGGGTGCGCAGCTGGAACGATGTGGTGCGCGTCACCGGCATGCCGCTGGCCGGTTTTCTCCCCGATGTCGGCCCCAGCGACGTCGGCGATCCCACCCGCCACATCGCCAATCAGCCGCTCACCGCCTTCGCCGAAGCGTTCCGCAACCTGCGCGCCTATCTGACGCTGTCGGCGAAACCCGGCCATGCCAAGGTGATCGCCGTGACCTCGGCGGTGCCCGGCGAAGGCAAGACGCTGGTTTCGGCCTGCCTCGCGCGCACCCTGGCGGCAAGCGGATTGCGCGTCGTGCTGCTCGATTGCGACCTGCGCAAAGCCAGCGCCTCGAAGCTGTTCGCGCGGCCCCGCTTCGGTGTCGTCGAAGTGGTTTCCAACTCAGTGCCGATCGAGCGCGCTCTGGCGTTCGATTCCGCCATGGGCATCTGGTACCTGTCGGGCCACAGCAAGGACAGCAAGATCGCCGATTTGTTCAGCACCGAGCGAATCGAGGAGCTGCTGCAGACCCTGGCGCAGCGCTTCGACCGCATCATCATCGACACCCCGCCGCTGCTCGGCTTCGCCGATGCGCGCCTGTTCGCAGCCAAGGCGGATCAGGTGCTCTACGTCATCCAGTGGAACAAGACGTCCGCGTCGACCGTCCACGCGGCCGTGGAGATCCTGCGCCAGTGCTGCGGCCGCGGCCCCGCTGCCGTACTCAACCGGGTCGACGTCAAGCAGCAGGCCCGCTACGGCTTCGCCGACGGCAGCGACTATTACCATCACTACGGTGCCGCCTACGCGCAGCAGCTTTGACCATGGCGAGAAGGGTTGGGCTCCCCATGGCACTCGCTGCGACCGTGTTTGCCGCCGGCGCGAGCGCGTCGCCCGGAGTGCTCGCGCGCGCTCCGGACGGTCGGCCGCTGACGCTCACCTTCTTCGATGAGTTCGACAGCTTCCGGCCGCTCGGCACGGCCGGGGGCATCTGGCGCACGACCTTCGGTCCCGGCGACGAAAAAGGCCTCGACCGCCGCACCTTGCCGAACAATGGCGAGCTCGAGCTGTACGTCGATCGACGGCTTGCGGATTCGCAAGGAGCGATCGGCCTCGATCCATTTCATGCCCATGGCGGCGTGCTCGAGATCTGGGCGACGCCGACGCCGCCGCAACTGCTCGCACGGCTCGACAGGCATCCCTACGTGTCCGGTGTCATCACCACGCAGCCGTCGTTCTCGCAGACCTACGGCTATTTCGAGATGCGCGCCAAACTGCCGTCGGGCAAGGGCCTGTGGCCGGCATTCTGGCTGCTTCCGGCCGACCAGAGCTGGCCGCCGGAAATCGACGTCATGGAATGCGTGAGCGACCCAACGACGGTGCATTCGACCGTGCACAGCAACCTCAGCACCGCGCAGGACATCGTCGCGCAAACGGCGCCGGACCAGTTTCACGTCTATGCGGTCGCCTGGGATTCCAAGCACGTCGCCTTCTTCGTCGACAACCGCAAGAGCGGCGAAGTGGAAACACCGCCGGATCTCAACAAGCCGATGTACATGCTGGCCAATCTCGCGGTCGGCGGCACATGGCCGGGCGATCCGGATGCCGCCACGCCTTTCCCCGCGAAGATGACGATCGATTACATCCACGCCTACAGGTTCGGCCATGTCTGACGCGACCATACCCTGGCAGGGCCCTTCGCGCGTCCCGGCGCGGCCCAGGCGTTCGCGTCTGCGGCTCCCGAAGGCGTTCGAGACGCTATCGCCGGACGATCGCGCCTTCGCGCTGGCGCCCGTCGTTTCCTGGGATGCCGTATTCAGCTTCGTGCTGTTTTCGTCGATGCTTTTCGTGCTCGAGCTCGGAAGCCTCGGCGCGGCGCTGTTCTGCGCCACGACGTTCGCCTGTTTCGCGGCGCGGGTGCGCGCCTTTCCCGCGACACTCAGGGAATACTGGTATCTGCTGCCCTTCCCGCTTTTCATCGTGCTGTCCTTCCTGTGGTCGAACGTGCCCATCGAGACGCTGAAGCACGGCGCCGAGTTCGCGATCACCATCCTGGCCGCGATTTTCATCGTCTCGTCGCGCAATCAAAAATCGATGCTGCTCGGCATCTTCGCGGCTTTCGTGCTCTACACCGCGGTCTCGCTCGCCATGGGCCACATGGTCGATGTCGGCGACAATGGCGCGCGCGCGCTGTCCGGCCTGAGCGACAGCAAGAACGAGGAAGCCGACATGGCCGCGACGGGCCTGGTGATCTCGATGTTCCTGTTCGCCGTGGGCGTCAGGCTCCGTATGCCGGCGATCGCGACAGCCGGCGGCGCCGCTGCCGCTCTGCAGCTCTATGTCACGGTGAGGGCGCTCTCGAGCGGCGCGATCGGCGGCGCGGCCGCGGCGCTGCTGGTGCTCGCCGGGCTGCTGGCGATGCGCAAGGCGGGACGCAACGGCAGGAACGGCATGCTCGTCGCGGCCTTGCTGACGGCGGCAATGTTGATGGCGCTCTTTTCGCTCACCTCGGTGTCGCCCTTGACCTGGGCAGCCAGCCTGTTCGGCAAGGACGCCACCTTGACCGGGCGGACCTATCTTTGGTTCCGCGCCCGGGATTTCGTTGCCGAGCATCCGTTGCTCGGCCAAGGCTATGGAGCCTTCTGGCAGCAGGGCAATCTCGATGCCGAAGGCCTGTGGCAGTTCGGCCGTATCACCACGCGGCAGGGCTTCAATTTCCACAACACCCTCTACGATGTCCTGGTGAGTTTGGGCTGGATCGGGGTGACGGTGCTGGCGTTCACCTTCGCCGCGGGAATGCTCCGGCTGGTGACCAACTACATCCGCAATGCCAGCCTGATGACCTGCTTCTGGCTGGCGATGGGAACGTATCTTTTCGTCCGCATGCCCACCGAATGCGTCGGCTTCAACGAGTTCTATTTCTCTACGGTGCTGCTGTTCGCGCTGCTGGGCGCCCAGACGGTCAGGCCGGCGCCGGGCTCTGAGGCAGACGCGTCTGTTCGACCAGCCGCTTGAGCCTCACTCGGACGGGCCGCGTCAGCAGCGGCCAGATCCTCGGCGCGCTGAGACAGATCAGTGCCGCGTCGCCGTAGCTGCCCGCCTTGATCATGTCCACCGCGCGCTCATAGAGCAGGATCGTGCGCAAGGACGCCGTGCGCCGCGACAGCGCGCGCCGCTCCTCCGGCACCAGCGGACGCACCTCGCAGGCGAAGCGCATGTCGGCGGCGATCAGGGCTTCGATGTCGCTGACCTGCATCCGCCACGAGGTCGAATGCGGATGGCGGCGATAGAAATAGTTGGCGCTGGGCTCGATCCGCATCCGCGCGCCGGCAGCGAGCAGCCGCGCGATTAGATCGTAATCCTCGCCGATGCGCAGCCGCTCGTCATAGCGGATGCCGGTGCGCCTGAGCAGGTTGGCCGATATCAGCGGCTTCAGATAGCCGAGATCGGGCACCCGGGAATACAGACGATTGCCGTCGATGTAGCCGGCCAAGTCGATCCAGCGCGGCTTCCCCGCGAAGGAGGCCGGCAGATAGATCGCGGCTGCACAACCTTCCTCGGAGAACATCAGCATGTTGTCTGCGACGATCTCGGCCTTGTCCTGCTCGGCGCGGTCGATCAAGGTCCGAAGGCGGTCGCGCTTCATCAGATCGTCGCTGTCGAGCACTGCTACCCACCGGCCCTGCGTTTCCGCCAGCGCGCGATTTCGCGCCGCCGCGGGACCGCGGTTGAAGGGCTGGCGCAGAATGCGGATGCGGCTGTCGCCCTCGGCGGCGGCAAAGGCTTCCGCGATGCTGCGATCGTCCGAGGCATCGTCGACGAACAGAAGCTCCCAAGACGGCAGGCTCTGCGCACGCAGGGACTCGATCGCCGCGGCGAGATAGCGCTCGCCATTGTAGTTCGCCATGACGACGGAAACTTCCGGCCTCATGACGCACCCAATCCCGCTGCCGGCCGGCCGAACGGCGGCCATCCCCTTGCCGCGGCGGCGATCGCCGCCTGCCAGAAGCCCACGGACCAGCCCAGATGCATGATTGCAGCCGCGATGCCGGCGCCACAGGCGCAGACCGAGCGCGCACGCAGTCCCAGAAGCGCTCCATAGACCAGGCAGACGGCCATCCAGGCGAGCGCCGGAACGGCTGCCAAGGGCATCCAGGGCGACAACGCGGCCAGCAGCACCGCCGGGGCGACCGCGGCCGGCAGCATCTGCCGGAGCTTGGGATGCAGCCGGTGACGCAGGATGGTCGTCATCCGCCCGCGGCCGTAATTGCGGTATTGCGTGTAGAGAGCGCCGGCGCCGGCGCGCGGGAAGTATGTCATGTCGACCGCGCGCGTCAGCCAGATCTTTCCACCGCTGTGCGCCAGGCGACAGTCGAACTCCGCGTCCTCGTTGTGGCTCTGGCTTTCGTCGTAGCCGCCGAGGGAAAGGAACTTGTCCATGTCGAACAACGCATGGTGACCGTGATCGACGAAACCCTCCTCGCTGCCGTTGCGATGTGGCGAACCGCCGGCACCGAGCACGCTGTTCTGGGCGGCCGCCGCCGCGGCCTGGAAGCAGCCCGTCCCTCGCGCCTTCATCGCGACCACGACGGAGTCCGGACGACGGCGGTCCGCCTCGGCGATCAGTCCGGAGACGTAGCCGGCAGGATATGATGCATGGGCGTCGATGCGGATCAGCCAGCGGATCCCGCGGCCATAAAGCTTGGCCGCGAGATTGACTCCCGCGCTCTGGATGCGGCGTGGATTGTGAAGGAGTTTAACATTTGCGAATCGAACCGCGAAATCGGCCACGATCGGCAGGGTTTCGTCCACGCTGCCGCCGTCGGCGACCACAATGCACAATCGATCGCGCAACCGGTCGCTTAAAACGCTCTCGATCACCGCGGCGATATGGCGTTCCTCGTTCAGACAAGGTATAACCACCAGCCCGACGACGTGCGCTGGTAAACCGGTTTCCAATGCGGTGTCCCCCCAAGCAAGTGACGCAGCTCCAATTCAAAATGCGCCAGCATGGCGGGAAGTTCCGTCCCGGTCCGCAGCCTGCCGCGACCGTTGAGAAAAGCCGATGCAATCCCCATATTCTGTTCTTGGAGACGGTTCATGTCGGATGAAGTTCTCAGGAACAAGGTAGACACGCGCGCGGCGCACAGCCTGCTCGAAATTGCGAGCAGCGAGCCGGCCTTCGTGGAGAAGTGGCCGCTGGCCTGGCGCATGCTCTTCATTTTCGGCGGCGCGTTGGTTCTGTGGGCGGGTGTCTTCTGGCTGTTCCGCTGGATCGCGTAGCGGGACGGAACTTCTACCCTCATCATTCGTTAGGCCACCGGAGTTCGCTTCGCGATCGCTGGGAACACAATGAGCGCGCCCACGCAGTACGTCTGCGCCGGAGCCGGGCCGGCGAAGGACGCCGTTCGCGAACCTTTGCGCCGACATGTGTTTTTCGGCACGGCGCTGCTCAGCACCGCCAGCATCACCAAGCTCGCCCTGCAATGCACGCTGATTCCTGTGCTGGCCCGCCTTCTGGGCCCGCAGATTTTCGGCCTGATGAGCGTCGCGATGTCGTTCGTACTGCTTGCCAACATGCTGTCCGACGGCGGCATGGGCGCCGCGCTCATCCGCGAGCACAAATGCGACCACGAGCTCGAATCGACGGTGTATTGGCTCTCGGTGCTGATCGGTCTGGCATTGGCCTCCGTGGTGTGCCTCATCGCCTGGCCGGTGGCCGTCGTCTACCACCAGCCCCTGCTGCTCTCGGTCATGCTCGCGCTCTCGCCGATCCTGATCGTCAGTTCGAGTCTGTGCGTGCCCAATGCGCGCATCATCCGTTCCCAGCGTTTCGACATCTTCGCGATCGGCGACGTGTGCTGCGCGGTGGTCAGCGCCGCGGTCGGCCTGTTGCTGGCGTTCGCGGGCTACGGCATTTGGAGCCTGGTGTGGCAACAGCTTTCCTTCTGGGCCACCAAGGCGATCTGGATTTCGCGCTCCGCAGGATTCAAGCCGGCGCGCATTCTCCGTCTCAAATCGGCGCGTCCCCTGCTGCGCTTCAGCGCCAACACGCTCGCCTCCAACATCGCCGACTTCGTGAGCAAGAACTTTCCGATCCTGATCGTCGGCGGCACGCTGGGCGTCGCCTCGGTCGCGCGCTATGCCATGGCGTATCAGCTGACGCGGGTGGCGGAGACCGTGGTGTCCGACCCGGTGAACCTGGCGACGTTCTCCGCTGTCGCGAACGCCCGCCGCCGCCGCGAAGCGACCGAGTTCGTGATAACGGCGCTGAAGATCCTGCTTCTGGTTCTTCTGCCGCTGTTCTGCGGACTGGCGCTCACAGCCGACCTTCTCGCGCCCATCGTGCTCGGCCAGCGTTGGATCGGCACCGGCCCGGCGCTGGCGGTGCTGGCGCCCGGCGCATTGTTCTTTTGCCTCTATCGTTTCGCGACGGGCGTGCTTCTGGGCAAGGGACTGTCGGGACGCGCCTTCAAGCTCACCCTGCTGACAGGAGCCGCGACCACCTTGGGAACGTTGTTGGGGGTTCATGCCGGCGTCACCGGCGCCGTCGCGGGACTGAGCATCGGGGCGGCGAGCGTGGCGCCGCTGTATCTGTGGTCCCTGGCGCGGCCGTTGAATGTGCCGGTGGGCGCATTGGTGGCCGCCGGCCGCACAAGTGTGATGGCAACTGCCGTGATGGCCGCCGCGATGCTGCTCCTGCGCTGGCAGGTGCATGACGCGGTGGCGCCCTACATACAGCTCATCCTGGCGATCGGCACAGGAGCCGCCAGCTTCATCGCTGCGGCGATGCTGCTCGGGGGCCGCGAGATCCGGGCCGCGCTTCGGATGCTGCGCAATCGCTCGCACACGGAAAACGTTCGCCAGCCTTCCGCCTGGCCGTTCCTGCCGACACCCATGGATGAAGCAGAACCCGCCGTCTGACCTAAACCGCCGGACGAAGCGAGATCGCGTCGTCCGCCCGGCCGGGCTTGCGCAAAGCCGCCTTCAAGACCGCGAGCAGGGACGGCGGCAAACGGGTGCGCAGCGCTTCGCGAAGTTGCAGCGCCACAACATAGGCATGCCCCTTCGCCGTGGCCGGATGGAGCGCGCTTGTCAGCTTCACGTCGGCCTGACGCCAATGACGCTTGTAGCTCTCGTCGCCGATGCCGAGATCGAAGAACTCCAAACCCGTCTGCTCCGCCCAGCGCACCAATTCTTCCAGCAACAGCCGTCCCGGTGAATATTTGCGCCATTCGGCCGCGTAGGCGCACATCATGTAATAAAAGGTGCGCCCCGCGATGAGGCACCAGGCGGTTGCGATCACCTCGTCGCCCACCGTCAGATAGGAGAGCTGCGAGCCACGGCTCGCCAGTTCGCAGCCCAGGCGGCGGTAATATTCGCGCTGTCCCGGGACGTCGAAACCGGGATTGCCCAAGGTCTCCTGATAGCGCCGACTCTTCTGGGCGACGAAGACCTCGAACACCCGCGCGATGTCGTGCGGCTCGCTGGCGATGCAGAAGCGCAGCTCGCCCAGGCTGGCGAGGCGCCGGCGCTGGCGATTGCTGTCGCTGACATCGCGTTTCTTCTCGAGCTTGGCCTCGCCCAGCGCGATCACATGACCGCCCGAAGACCAGCTCTGCCGTCCCAGCAGCCAGAAGGGATTGGCGTGCGAAGCGGCGCGTTCGGGAATCTTTTCGAGGCAGGCCACGTCGTGCGGCGGTGCTGCACGGCGGATCGATTTCCACAACGCCTTCATCGACGCATGATCGATGCCGGCGGCCGGCGGAAAAACGATCGGCGCGTTGTAGTCGCAGACCCCGGCATCCAGAAACGTCAGCACGCGCACGTTGCCGCGAGGGGCGACGCCCAGCGGAACCAGCATGGCGGTGCGATCATGACGGCGGACTTCGACAAAAAACGGCGTCGCGGCGCTTTCTTGTCCGATGGTGTCGAGCCAGATCTGCAGGTGGTCGCGGCATTGAAAAGGGTACGCGCCGACATCTCCGCACACCTCCGCCATCGCAGGCCATGTGTCCGCGAATGGCGCAAGGGTTTGCGCGCAGCGGATCGTATAGCCGCCGCAAGTCAGCTCACGAACCGTCCCGCTCATACGTGGAACATGGCGCATTCGGAATACGCCAGGTCTCCCTGTCTCGGGGGTGTCGGTCCCAGGTAGAAGGTGGGCTGCCCGGAGAGATGTATCCCGGGGACGCCGGCGATCGGCCCATTCGCATGCACAATGACGGCGGGAATGCCGCGCATGGCGAGGTGGCGGCCGAGCGCGCCCGCGCAAACGGTAAAACTTTCCATGCTGCGGCAATAGACAAGCAGCGCCACCGGTACGCGGTGCAGCAACCGGCGCGAAAAGACGAAAGGATGGTGCTGGTCCCGTTGATGGCAGATGAGGCTGATGCAGCCGTATTCCGCATGCTGCCACAAAAGCCGCCATTCTGCCGCCGGCACATCCTTCGACACCGAATCCGTGGATTTCACGTCGATCACCTGCATGCCCCTTGGCCGCCTCTTGAGCGCAGGGAAGGCAACCGTCTTGCCGGCAAAAAGCTCCCGGTAGCCCTGGGCCTTCAGGATGGGCCAAGTTGCCGGGGCGGGGGTCAGATTGAGATAGGTGACGTTCTTGTGCCTGAGGGCGCACGACACGAGCATGGTCGCAAAAACACGGTACTCGGGCTCGACGTACCAGCTCGAGACATTGCAGCGCGTGACCGGCCGGCCGTCCTCTTCCATCGCGGTGTAGATCGTCAGAAGCACGCCCACGGGGCGTTGCGCATGCTCGAGCATGTAGCCATAGCGGGGCATGCCCGGTGGCGTATCGTGGGCTCCGATATGGGCGAGCGCGGTCAGCCAAAAGTCCCGCTCGCAGGCGAAACCGCGGGCGAGCAAATCCGCCACGGCCGCCGCATCCCGCGCGCCGATCTCCCTGCACAGAACGCGCGGACGCGCCTCTACGACCGTCAAGGCGGTCATTTCTTCCCCAAAGCTGGCCTGCCCCCAGTTAAACGACAAGACAGGTTTGGCGTTCCAGGGAAACGCGGGCACGCCTTGTCGCGCCTTGTCGCGGACGGGCGGCTGCATCAATCCGGGCCTTGGGACGTTTGACAGAAAGTTCCCCATTCGAGGTCACAGTGTCTCTCCGGGCATCCGTCGTGGCGCAGTTTGCCGAGGTCGCCGAGCAGCAGGGCCGCACGCTCAAGCGTTCGGACGACGATGCACCGCTGACCGAAACGGGGCTGGACTCGCTCTGTTTCGCCATCATTGTCGCCAGGCTCGAAGATCAGCTCGGCGTCGACCCGTTCAGCCAGTCCGAGGATCCCCAATTCCCGCTCACCGTTGGCGAATTCGTCGCCGCCTACGAGCGAGCACGCTCATGAGCTGTCTCAGGGAGCGTATACGGAGCAATGACGCAGCCTTGGCGGGCCCTCGCCGGACGGTTGCGCTGGCGCAAGCGCTGTCGCGCGACTGGCCCGCCGATGTTTGGCGCAAACTGCGCGACGCTTCTGTCCTGGTGCATTGCTCATCGGCGCTCTCGGCGGCGTTAAGCCTGCTGCAGCTCGACGGGCTGGTCCGGCGAATGGTGCTTTGCCCCCCCGGTGCAGACATCGCCCAAATCCTCCAGGCCGCCGAAGTGGCGCAGACAAGTGTCGTGGTGTCCGACCTGTATACCCATCCGGCACTGGCCCATTTGCCACACATTGCAGCCGATCGCGCGCTTTCGGGCGAACCGGCGTCCGGCAAGAGAGATCGCCGGTCGGAATGGGTGCTGTTCACCTCGGGATCCACGGGGACGGCGAAGCTCGTGGTGCACACGCTCGAGACGCTGACCGCCCGCTTCGCAGCGACAAGCGCCGGCAGCTGGGGGACGTTTTACGACATCCGCCGCTATGGAGGGCTGGTCATCTTCTTGCGCGCGCTGTTGAGCGGCGCAACGCTTGTCGCAGCGGAGCCGGGCGAGGCGATCGACGATTATCTCACGCGCGTCCGTACGGCCGGCTGCAGACGCTTGACCGGCACGCCCTCGCATTGGCGCCGCGCACTGATATCCCCCGCGCTTTCGGGCCTCGAACTCGACTATGTGCGCCTTTCCGGAGAAATCGCGGACCAGGCCATTCTCGACAAGCTCCGCGCGCGGTTTCCCGAGGCCAAAATCGTGCATGCCTTCGCCTCCACCGAGGCGGGGCTCGCCTTCGAGGTCGATGACGGGCGCGAAGGCTTTCCGGACTCGGTCCTTGGTGCGTCAACGGCGCAATTCCAGATCAAGGTCGAGGATGGCACGTTGCGGGTGCGCTCGCCCGGCGCGGCGCTGAGGATGCTTGGCGGCGACGCGCCGCTCTGCGACGCGCAGGGATTCATCGACACGCGCGATGCCGTGCATTTCCGCGAAGGCCGCTATCGGTTCGAGGGTCGCCGCGACGGCGTCATCAACGTGGGCGGCAACAAGATCCATCCCGAGGAAATCGAAGCGGTGCTCAATCGCCATCCGTTGGTGCAGTTGTCGCGGGTGCGCAGCCGCAAGAATCCGATCCTGGGCGCGCTGGCCGAGGCCGAGGTCGTGCTGGGTCCCGGAAGCGCGAGCGCACCGCGGATACACGACGACCTGATCGCGCTGTGCGCGGCCCACCTGCCGCCGCACAAGCGGCCGGTTGCGATCCGCTTCATCGAGAGCCTGCCGCTGTCGCAATCCGGCAAGCTGGACCGCGCCCATGCCTAGCGTGGTGGTGACGGGAGGTACCCGCGGCATCGGGCTGGCCATCGGCCGGCACCTTTCGCAAGCGGGCATGGACGTCGTGGCCGTGGGGCGGAAGTGTTCGCCGGATCTCCTCGCCGCGATGGAAGAGAACGAGGGATGTTCGGGATCGCTGCGGTTCCATACTGCAGACTTGGCGGCGGTGGGGTCCCTCAGCGCGCTCGCCCGCGATCTTTGGAGAGAGCATGGTCCCATTTTCGGGCTCGTCAACAACGCCGGGGTGGGCCCGGCGGGCCTGCTTGCGATGGCGCGCGACAGCGACATCGAGCGCACCGTCAGGCTCAACGTGCTCTCGCCGATCCTGCTCAGCAAATACCTGTCGCGGCGCATGATGGGCGAAGGCCAGGGCCGCATCGTCAACATCGCCTCCATTGCCGGGCTGACCGGATTCAAGGGGCTTGCGGTCTATGCCGCGACCAAGGCGGCGCTTATCGGCCTGAGCCGCTCGCTCGCCCGCGAACTGGGGCCGGCCGGCATCACGGTAAACGCCGTCGCGCCGGGGCTCATCGACACCGAGCTGACCGCCGGGATCGATCCTGGTCAGCGCGAGCAGGTCATCCGGCGCAGCGCAATGGGCCGTTTGGTGGAGCGCGACGACATCGCGCGCGCGGTCGCATACTTTCTGGGTGAAGGCGGCCGGCGCATTACTGGAAGCGTTTTGGTCGTGGATGCCGGCGCCACCGCTTGAGGCACGAGGGTACGCCGGCGGAACTTTCCCCACCAAAAACCGTTTGTTATTCCAGACACTTGAGCGGGACAGCGAACACATGAAGGGCCACGACGCGCTCGGCGAGGCAGAAATCGTGGCCGCGATTTGCGCGCTCGACTGGCAGGGGCTGACCCGTGCCGAGCTGATGGACGCCATGTGGGCGTACTATTTCTTTTCCATTCAATTCCGCGAGAACCTTCTGGTGGCGCGGGCTCTGTTTCCGGGCGACGCCAAGCTCAAAGCGCTCGAATCGGAAGAATGCGACACGGCGAACCTATCGCCCTATCCCGGCGTCGCCGACGAAGATGAACGGCTCAACCACGACGAATTCATGCGGCGGGCGATCGGTCTTGTGCCGATGGATGCGCGGCGCAGCCGCGAGATCCGCAGGCATGGGACGCGCTATCTCGAAGCCGTCCGCCGGAGCGATCCGGACGCGCGCGCGCTCAGCATCGCGAGCTATGAGCGCGGCGGGCTGGAGCAGGTATTTCGCGCCATACTAACGGCGCCGCACTGGGACAACCCCGCGCTGGCCGCGTTCCATCATTTCCTGCGCGGTCACCTGCAGCTCGACGACCATCACGGCTCGCTGGTCGGCCATCTGAATACGCAGGAGAAGGCCGCGCCGCTGTGGCTTCTGTTCCACGACCTGCTGCTCGATTGCGTGCCGTGTTTCGCTCGCGCCAAGCAGGCCGAGGCGTTGCCGGCATTGATCGTCTGCATGCCCGCAGCCGCGCAGGTGTGACGGCCTCCATGGAGAAGTCACGCACCTCGTGCGATTGGCGGCCCGAGACGATCGTGCTGCATGGCGGCTTTGACGGCGATCCCGCGACGAAGGCGGTCGCGGTGCCGATCTACCAGACCGTGGCATATGGCTTCGACAACGCCGAACACGCCGCCGCGCTGTTCAATCTCGAAACCGAAGGATTCCGCTACTCGCGCATCGCCAATCCGACGACGGACGTGCTCGAGCAGCGGCTGGCGGCGTTGGAAGGCGGCGCGGCCGCGGTCTGCGTGAGTTCGGGCCAGGCCGCGCTGATGTATGCCGCGCTAAACGTCTCCCGCCCCGGCGGCAACATCGTTTCGGTGCCGCAGCTTTACGGCACCACCTACACGCTGTTCGCGCACATGCTGCCGACCTTCGGCGTCACGGTACGCTTCGCCAGCGACGACAGCGCCGCGTCGATGGCCGCGCTGGTCGACGAGAACACCTGCGCGCTGTACTGCGAAAGCGTCGGCAATCCCGCCGGCAACATTTGCGATTTGGCGGCTTTGGCCGAAGTGAGCCGCGCGAAGGCGCTGCCGCTGATCGTGGACAACACCGTGGCGACCCCGGTGCTGTTGCGCCCGATCGAACATGGCGCCCATATCGTGGTGCATTCCCTGACCAAATATATCGGCGGCCACGGCACGACCCTGGGCGGCGCGATCGTCGATGCCGGAACCTTTCCGTGGACAGCGCATCGCGCGCGCTTTCCGATGTTCAACGAACCGGACCGCTCCTATCACGGCATCGTCTATGCCGAGCGCTTCGGCCGCAGCGCTTTCGCCGCGCGCTGCCGCAACCTTTACCTGCGCAACACCGGCGCAGCACTGTCGCCCATGAGCGCCTTTCTGCTGATGATGGGGCTGGAGACGTTGCCGTTGCGCGTCGAACGGCATGTGCATAACGCGCGACTGGTGGCGGAATTCCTGCGCGCCGATCCGCGCGTACGCTGGGTGAACTACGCGGGCTTCGCGGAGCATCCACATCATGCGCTGGCGCAGCGTTATCTGGACGGCCAGGCTTGCGCGCTGCTGACTTTTGCGACCTGCGGCGGGCTCGAGGGCAGCTGCGCCTTCTACGACGCGCTCCGGATCACAAAGCGCCTGGTCAATCTGGGCGATGCCAAGACGCTCGCCTGCCATCCCGCTTCGACAACGCATCGCCAGCTCTCCGAGGCGGAGCTGAAGGCGGCCGGCGTCACGCCGGACATGATCCGGCTGAGCGTGGGTATCGAGCACATCGACGACATCATTGCCGATCTCGATCAGGCGCTCGCGGCGGCGGCGGCGGTGCCGGGTGCGAAGTCGGCGGCGCGCAGTGCAGCGTGAACCATCTCGGGGATGAAATGACGGACCAGGACTCGCGGGCGGCGTCACGCAAGGCCTGGCTGCGCGCGTTGGCGCTCAGCAGCGAAGCCGAGCGCGAGGGGCGCACCCTGCCCGAGCGCATCATCGCGCTCGGCACCGCCACCCCAGACGCCCTCGCGCTGACGGACCTGGATGAAAGCGTCACGTACCGGCAGTTGGCGACTCGCATCGAGCGCTATGCACGCTGGGCACGGGCGCAAGGCTTCGGTCCCACCGACACGGTGTGCGTGCTGGTTCCCAACTGCGCCGATTATCTGGCCCTTTGGCTCGGCATCGCACGCGCGGGCGCGGCGGCCGCCCTGATCAATACGAATTTGCGCGGTGCTCCCTTGATGCACGCAATAACCGTCGCCAGTCCCTTGGCGATCGTCATCGCGGCCGAGCTTGCCGATGCCATGGACGAAGTGCGCGCCAGGCTCGACCCGAAGATCGCGTTCTGGGCGCATCGCGGCGCCATCGGTGGCTATTCGTCGCTGGAGGATTTCAACGCCGACGGCCAAGCGCCGCTGCCGGCCGCGGACCCCGCGCGGACCGCGCTCTTTATCTATACGTCCGGCACGACGGGCTTGCCCAAGGCGGCGAAGCTCAGCCACCGCCGGCTGCTGCGCTGGGCAAGCTGGTTCGCGGGCCTTCTCGATGTGCGGACGACCGACCGTCTCTATGACTGCCTGCCGCTGTATCATTCGACCGGAGGCATCGCTGCCGCCGGCGCCGCGCTCTTGAACGGTGCCTGCGTCATCATCCGCCCCAAGTTCTCGGCGCGCGCCTTTTGGCAAGACGTCAGGGACAGCGGCTGCACGCTGTTCTGTTACATCGGAGAACTCTGCCGCTACCTCGCCGATGGAACGCCAAGCCCGCATGAAACCGAGCACAAGCTGCGCCTGTGCTTCGGCAACGGTCTGGGCGAGGCCGTGTGGCGCCGCTTCCAGGCGCGATTCGACGTGCCCAGGATTGTCGAGTTCTACGCCTCCACCGAGGGTACGTTCTCGCTCTATAACTGCGAGGACGAGCCGGGATCGATCGGGCGGATACCGAGGTTTCTTTCGCATCGAATGCCGGTGGTGGTGATCAAGGTCGATCCCGAGACCGGCGAGCCATTGCGCGACGAGGACGGCAATTGCCTGCGCGCGGCAGCCGGCGAGCCTGGGGAAGCGATCGGGCGCCTCGAGGACGAAGGTGCATTCGAAGGCTATTCAGACCGCGCCGCGACGGCGCGCAAGATTCTGCGCAACGTTTTTCGCGATGGCGATACCTGGTATCGCAGCGGCGACCTGATGCGGCAGGACGCGCGCGGCTTCTTCTATTTCGTGGATCGTCTGGGCGAGGGTTTCCGGTTCAAGGGCGAGAACGTCTCCAGCGAAGAAGTGCGCCAAGTTCTGCTCGCGTGTCCCTGCATCAAGGAGGCGGCGGTCTATGGCGTCAGCGGCCCCGATTGGGAGGGCCGCGCGCCGATGGCGGCGCTCGTCGCGCAGGACGGGTTCTCGCTCCAGCGTCTGCATAGGCACCTGTCGCGCAACCTGCCGGGCTACGCGCGGCCGAAGTTCCTGCGTCTTTGCACGGCACTCGACACGACCGCGACCTTCAAGCTTCAGAAGCAGCGCCTGGTGGCGGAGGGTTTCGATCCGTCGGCGACGACCGACCCGCTCTATCGCGACGACGGAACGGCCTATGTCCCGATGGAGGACGAAGCCGACGAGGCGGAACTCGCAGTGATGGTGCCCAGGGGCGGAATCGAACCACCGACACGCGGATTTTCAGTCCGCTGCTCTACCGACTGAGCTACCTGGGCAAAGTGCCGATGCGGGCGAGGACGCGCTTTTTAGTGGAGCGCCGCTCCGCTGTCCAGCCTCGGTCCATCAGGCCTGATCCGGCTCGTCGGACCGCTCCCGCGGCGCCTCCTCGGCCGCGATGGCGTAGCGGCCGTCGAGCCAGCATGCCAGGTCGACGTCGGCGCAATGCCTGGAGCAGAAGGGCCTGAACCGCGTCTCCTGCAGCTTGCCGCACACCGCACAGCGCCGTTCAGCTTGTCGAGACATCGAAGCCCTCGCGGGCATAGGACGCACTGGGCTCGAAGCGTAGCCGCGTGGCGCCGCGCCGGGCGAGCGCGCGACGCACTTCCTCGCCGTGATCCTCGAGCCAGGCCGCCACTTCGGGCGCCGCACGGACGGTGATCGTGCGCCCCGGCGCCGACGCTGCTGCCCGTTCGGCCTGACGCACCACGTCGAGCGCCACGCTCTCGGCCTTGCGCTTCCGGCCGCGGCCCGTGCAGCTGCGGCAGCATTCGCTCACTAGCTTGAACAGCGGCTCGCGCACGCGCTTGCGCGTGATCTCGACCAGCCCGAATTCCGACATCGGAAGAATCTGCGTCGGCGTATGATCGCGCGAGATGCTTGCGGAAAGGACGCCCAGAACCTGTTCGATATGCGCCGGCTCCGCGAGGTGGATGAAATCGACCACGATCAATCCGCCGATCCCGCGAAGCCTTATCTGGCGGCCAATCTCATCCGCCGCTTCGAGATTGACCCTGACGCTGGTCTCTTCCAGGCCCGTGGCGGCGGTATAGCTGCCGGAATTGACGTCTATCGCGGTCAGCGCCTCCGTCGCTTCGATGGTGATCCAGCCTCCCGACGGCAGCGGCACGCGCGGTTCCGTCAAGCGCGCGATCTCGTCTTCGAGATCGTAGAGGTCGAAGAGCTGGCCCGGTCCGTTGAAATGCTCAATCCGGGATTCCGCTTGCGGCATCGCGCGGCGGCAATAGGCCCGCGCCGCTTCCGCCGCGCCGGCGTCGTCGATCAGTATACGGACGGTGTCGTCGCGCACGAGGTCGCGCAAGGTGCGCTCCACCGGATCGAGGTCGTGATAGAGAGTCGAGGGAACCGACGCTGTCTTGCGTTTGGCCATTACCGGCCGCCACATCTCGGCCAGCCGCTCCGCATCTTCCAGGAGATCGTTGACCGTCGCGGTCGTCGCCGCGGTGCGCAGGATGTAGCCGGCGCCCGTGACCAGCCGCGCGCCGCCGTGCGCGATCATCGCCTCTCCCAGCGCCAGCAGGCGCGCGCGTTCTTCCGCGCCCTCGATGCGGCGCGACAGGGCGATCCCGGGTTGGTTCGGCACCAGCACGGCGAGCCGGCCGGGGATGGTCACGTTGGCAGACAGCCGCGCGCCCTTGTCCCCTATCGGGTCTTTGACGACCTGGACCAGGATTTCCTCGCCCTCGCGCACGCATTCGCCGATCTTGGGCGCGCGCTCCTCTTCGAAACCGGGCAGATCGGCCAGGCAGCGCGCCTCGCGGGCGCCGAGGAATCCCGCGCGGTCGAGCCCGACATCGACGAAGGCCGCCTGCATGCCAGGGAGAACCCGCTGCACCCGACCGAGGATGATGTTGCCTACGAGGCTGTGTCCGCCGCGGCCGCGTGAAGGACCGTCCTCGAGGCCGAGCGTGCGCTCCAGCATCAATTCCTGCAGCGTGCCGTCTTCGACCAGGGCGACGCGGATTTCCCCCGCGCCGGCGTTGATCAGGACTTCCTTCGGCATGCGCAACTCGAACGAATAGCGACGGCCGACACTAGCACTTCCATCCGCAGCCGCGAAGCAGGGCAACGGTCTCGGAAAGCGGCAGCCCGACCACGTTGGAATACGAACCGTTGAGGCCGCGCACGAACGCCTCGGCGCGGCCCTGGATCGCATAGCCGCCGGCTTTGCCCACGCCCTCGCCGCACGAGATGTAAGCATCGATCTCGATGCGATCGAGACGCTTGAACTTGACCCGCGTCAGCACGCTGCGGCCATGGAGCTTGCCATCGCCATCGATCAGCGCGACGGCGGTGATCACCTGATGGCTGCGGCCAGACAGCAGCGCCAGGCAAGCGCGCACCTGCCCGTCGTTCTCCGCCTTGGGGAGTATCCGCCGTCCGCAGGCGACCACGGTGTCGGCCGCAAGGACAAGCGCGCCGCCGGCATCGGCTGCAATCTTGCGCGCCTTCTCCTCAGCCAGCCGCTCGGCATGCAGACGCGGCAGTTCGTCCTTGCATGGGGTCTCGTCGATGGCCGCGCCCCGGATCAGGCCGGGCGTGACTCCCGCCTGCGCCAGCAGCGCCGCCCGCCTCGGACTCTCGCTGGCCAGCACCAGAAGCGGCGGAGACGGCTTATTTGAAGCGATAGGTGATCCGTCCCTTGGTCAGGTCATAGGGCGTCATCTCGACCATCACCTTGTCGCCGGTGAGAACGCGAATGCGGTTCTTGCGCATTTTGCCGGCGGTATGGGCAATGATTTCGTGGCCATTCTGCAGTTGCACGCGGAAGGTCGCGTTGGGCAGCAGCTCGCTCACCGTGCCTTCGAATTCCAGCAGTTCTTCCTTGGCCATTCGTCCTCAGACCGTTTCGACGGAGCGGGAGAATGCACTGAAATCCGCCGAAATCAAGGGTTTCGACGGGTTTCAGGTATCCGCCGCCGGACGCTCCTCAAAACGGGCGGCGATGCGGCGTTCCAGCTCGTCGCGCACCGCCCGATAGGCCGAAAGACGCCCATCCCTGGTGCCCTCCACAAGGGTCGGATCGAAGGTCGGCCAGTACTCGATGACGACCGCCGAGGTGCGGGTCAGCTCCACCGCCTTGTGCTGGGCCTCGGGCGAGAGCGTCACCACCAGATCGAACGACGTGTCTTCGAACTCCTCGAAGCTCTTGGGCTTGTGCTTGCCGATTTCGATGCCGATTTCGTCCATGACTTCGACCGCCAGAGGATCGAGCTCGCCGGCGCGCACGCCGACAGAATCGACATAGACTGCTCGGCCGAACAAATGGCGCATGATCGCTGCCGCCATCGGACTGCGCACGGAATTGTAGGTGCAGGCGAAGAGCACAGCCTGCGGCAGGTCTTCGCCATTGGGGCCGCGCACCGCCGCTAGCCTTTCAAGTGCAGCACGCAGATCAGGGTGAAAAGCCGACGCGCCGTATCGAAATCGACTTCGATCTTGCCGGCCAGCCGCTCCTTGAGCAGCGTCGAACCCTCGTTGTGCGAAGCGCGCCGTGCCATGTCGAGCGCCTCGATCTGCGACGGCGGCGCATGGCGGATGGCCTTGAAATAGCTGTCGCAAATGAGGAAATAATCCTTGATCACCTTTCGCAACGGCGTGAGCGACAGCATCACCTTGCCGTGCGCGCTGTCGTCCTCGAGCCGGATATCGAACACGAGCCGATTTTCTTCCACCGCAAGTACCAGGCGGTAGGGGCCGCCCTGGGAGTCCTTCGGCGTGAAGCTGTTGGCTTCGAGCAGGTCGTAGATCGCGATTTCGCGTTCCTGCTCGATCTGTCGCGTGCGCCGCACCAGCGTGCGCTCGTCGAGCGAAACAGCCACGAGGCGGAAGGGCGTGTCAGCCGTCATCGAGCCTGACCGCGATGGAGCGCGCATGCGCCTCGAGCCCTTCGGCGCGGGCCAGCGCGACCGCCTGGGGGCCCAAAATTTCGAGCGCGGCCCGAGGGCACGCGAGCAGGGTCGTGCGCTTAAGGAAATCGAGCACCGACAAGCCGGAGGAAAAGCGTGCCGACCGCGAGGTCGGAAGAACGTGGTTGGGGCCGGCGATGTAATCGCCCAGCGCTTCCGGCGTGCGGCTGCCGAGAAAGATTGCGCCGGCATGGCGCACGCGCGCCAGCAGCGCATCGGGATTTTGGACCGCAAGTTCAAGATGCTCGGGCGCGACGCGATCGATGAGCGCAACCGCATCCTCCATTTGCGAGACAACGACAATGGCGCCGCGATCCCGCCAGCTCGCCTCCGCAATCGCCCTGCGCGGCAGGGTTTCGAGCGCGCGCGCGACCGCCGCCTCCACCCGATCCGCGAAGGCGGTGTCCTGGGTGACCAGAATGCACTGCGACGAGGGATCGTGTTCGGCCTGACTGAGCAGATCGGCGGCGATCCATGCCGCAGGAACGCTGCCGTCGCCCACGACGAGGATCTCCGAGGGCCCGGCGATCGAATCGATGCCCACCTGCCCGAAAACCTGACGCTTCGCCTCGGCAACATAAGCATTGCCGGGGCCCACGATCTTATCGACGGGAGCAATGCTAGTCGTGCCGTAGGCCAGGGCCGCGATCGCTTGCGCGCCGCCGACGCCATAGATTTCCGTGACGCCCGCACGTTTTGCCGCCGCGAGCACGAGCGGATTGATCCTGCCTCCGGAAGCCGGTGTGGTCATCACGATTCGCGCGACACCCGCGACACGCGCCGGCACCGCATTCATCAGCACCGAGCTTGGATAGCTCGCCGTACCGCCCGGTACATAGAGACCCACGCTCTCGAGCGCCGTCCATCGCCAGCCGAGTTCGATTCCCGTTTCGTCCTTGAAGCGCTCGTCCTTCGGCAATTGCCGACGGTGATAGGCCTCGATCCGCCGCGCCGCCGTATCCAGCGCAGCCAATTCTTCGGGTTTGCACTGCGATTCCGCGGCGGCAATTTCCTCGAGCGGAACGCGCAGAGTCTCGGTTGCGGCCTTGTCGAACTGCTCGGTGTAGTGCCGCAGGGCGTCATCGCCGCGCTGTCGCACATCGGCGATGATGGCGCGTACCACTGTGGTGACGTCTTCGCCGCCACCGCGGTCCTCGGTCAGTAGCGCTTGAAATGCGCATTCGAAGCCGGGCGCCCCTGCATCGAGCCGGCGCGCCATGTCAATGCTCGTCGTGTTCCGGACGGCCGCGCGCAGCCCAGGCACCGCCGACATCGCTCAAGCCGGCGTCGATGCATTCGACGTCGAGGCGAATGAAGCCGCCCCCGGCGAAGACCAGTTCTATTATGCCACCGGGGTCTTCCGCGCCCTTGGGCTGGAAGCGGATGGCGAGCAACGCGACAACCGCATCCGGCGCGCCGCGCTTCAGCCCCTTGGATTGCACCTTGAGCACGTCGTCGAAGTGCAAGAGCGCACGCACGCGCAAATTTGCGCCGGCGCGCTTGTCTTCCCACTTGAAGCGGTTGAACAGCGCCGCGAAACGCCGCTTCTTCGGCAGCCAGACGAGTTCCTTGAGCGGCGCCACCGCATCCTGCAGCCGGGCCGAGATGACCTCCAGGTCCTCCGCGTCCTGCGCCGCCAAAGTCGGTTCGGGCGCCTTCATGCCGACAGCCGCTCGATCTCGGCGCCGGCGCGGGAGAGTTTTTCTTCCATCCGCTCGAAGCCGCGGTCCAGATGATAGACGCGGTGGACCATGGTCTCGCCCTCGGCGGCGAGACCGGCGAGCACCAGGCTGGAGGAGGCGCGCAGATCGGTCGCCATCACCGGCGCGCCCTTCAGCCGTTCCACGCCGCTGACGACGGCGCGGTCGCCCTCGATGCGGACATCGGCGCCCATGCGCAAGAGCTCCGGCACATGCATGAAACGATTCTCGAAGATCGTCTCGCGGATATGCGAAACGCCCTGGGCAGTCGCCATCAGCGCCATGAACTGCGCTTGAAGATCGGTCGGAAAGCCGGGAAAGGGTGCCGTCGTCGCATCGACGGCGATGGGACGCACCCCATTGCGATGGATCTTGAGCCCGCGATTGGTCTCCGCGATCTCGGTTCCCACCCTTTCCAGGAGCGGGATCACCGCCCCGATCAACTCGCCGCGCGTGCCCGTAAGCTCGACTTCACCGCCCGCGATGGCCACTGCAAAGGCGTAGGTTCCGGTCTCGATACGGTCCGGCAGAACGGAATGCTGCGCGCCATGGAGAGCCGGCACGCCGTCGACCACGATCTGCGACGTGCCGAGGCCCGAAATCTTCGCGCCCATGGCGATCAGGCAGATCCCGAGGTCCGCGATCTCAGGCTCGCGGGCGGCGTTGGCGATCACCGTGCGGCCCTGGGCCAGCGCAGCCATCATCAACGCGTTCTCCGTCGCCCCGACCGAAACGACGGGGAATTCGATGTGCCCGCCCTTCAGGCCCTCCGCAGCGCTGACGACGACATAGCCCTCCTCCAGCACGACCTCGGCGCCGAGCGCCTCCATCGCCTTGAGGTGCAGATCGACCGGCCGGGCGCCGATGGCGCACCCTCCGGGCAACGAGACCTTCGCATATCCGGCGCGGGCCAAGAGGGGCCCACTGACCAGAAAGCTCGCGCGCATCTTGCGCACGATGTCGTAGTCGGCGGTCGTCTCCGAGAGCTCTGCGGCATTCAGGATATATGTGCCGCCCTCGCCCAGCACCGTGCCCGGCTGCCACTCGGCCCGCACGCCGAGATGGCGCAGCAGGGCGGCCATGAATTCGACATCGGCGAGCTGCGGTACATTGGCGAGCGTCAGCGGCTCGGAGCTCAGCAGGCAAGCCGCCATCAGCGGCAGGGCCGCGTTCTTGGCTCCGCTGATGGGAATTTCGCCGCAGAGGCGCGCGCCCCCGCGTATCCTGATCCGATCCATGGCAACCCGCATGAACTGGCGACCCTTGTAGCGCGGGCCGCGCCCCGAAAACAGATCGTCTAGCCCGGGTTTTCGGCTTTATTCGGGCGCTGCTCTCCGGGCCGCTCCGGCCCAGGCTCCTCGAGCAAACGTTGCCGTGCCTTGCGCCTCTTCAAGTTCGCGCGCAGCGCCTCGGCGAGCCTCTTTTCGCGCTCCGCAGAATTGGCGGCCATGACCCTTTGCCTCGGGCGACCCTCTGGGCTATAGGCTCCGGCCCGGACCGTTCGCCCGGTCCGCCACCCAGGTCGCCGGAGTAGCGTAGTGGTAGCGCAACCCCTTGGTAAGGGGTAGGTCGAGAGTTCAATTCTCTCCTCCGGCACCAGGTTTCCCCCCACGCTTTGAGCCCCCGCCTCGGGCTCTCGAGCGCGGCGGCCCAAGACGGTGCCAAAGGGCAACACGCGCGTTTACCAAAGAGGGAACGAGCGCGGAGCATTTGCCATGATCGACATTGTCTACATCCAGCCGCTGGTCGCACTCATCTTCGGCATCCTCATCCTGATCGTGCCGCGGGCTCTCAACTATCTCATCGCGATCTACTTGATCCTGGTGGGCATCATGGGGCTTTGGCCGCATTTCGGACACGCCTTGCGCTAGGTCGCTCTGTCGACCGAGGGGCGAGCGCCTCCCGGCAGCCGCCTGGGCAGACCGTTAAGCGGTTTTTTTTACGCAATTGCGGATTTTTCGGCAGGATGCAGTCCCCCACTGCTTTATGCTTAAAGGCTGGAGGACTGTCGCATGGGTTCCGTCACTGAACAGCATCCGTCCCAGCGCCTGAAGCGCCTGCTGGGATTTCTCAACGGCGACCCGTCGAACCGCGCGCTGATCGGCGACGCGGCCGAGGCTGCCTTCGACGAGCAGCTGTTCGACCTGGCGGCGCAGCTGCTCGAACAGTATCGGGCACTCGAACCCCTGCCGCCCACGCTGGCCAATCTGAGCGGGCTTGTGGCGCTGGCCCGGCAGGACTATGCGGCTGCGGCGGAAGTCTTTGAGCGGCTGCGCATGCAAAGCCCTGCCGATGCGGCGCTGAAATTCAATCTGGCATGGTCCTATGCGATGATGCAGGAGTGGCAGAAGGCGCTCGATCAGTTGGACGACGATGCGGTCGCAGCCTCGAAGCGCGCGCCGTCGTTGAAGGTCCATGTCATGCACCACCTGGGACAGTACGACGAGGCGCTGGCGGCAGGCGCGCAACTCGCGGAACGGTTTCCCGAAGACGGCGCGCTGATGGGATCGCTCGCGACGCTGGCCATGGATGCCGACCGCGCCGATCTGGCTCGCCAATACGCGCAGCGCGGGGCAAGCTCGCCCGAGGGCGCCACGGCTCTCGGCTATGTCAGCCTCGGCGATCACGACGCGCCACGCTCGCTCGAGCTGTTCGACCGCGCGATCGCGGAGCAGCCGGACAACGCGCGTGCCTGGGTCGGCAAGGGACTGGGGCTGCTTGCCGAAGGCAAGGCCGAAGCCGGCTCGCAAGCCATCGATCACGGAGCGGAGCTTTTCAAGGATCATCTTGGCTCTTGGATCGCGTCGGGATGGGCGCACTTCGCGCGCGGGGATTACGCTCAGGCACGCAGGAGCTTCGAACGCGCGGAAGCGCTCGACGCGAATTTCTCGGAATGCCATGGCGGCCTTGCCGTCATCGATTTGATCGATGGCAGAAAGGCGGAGGCGCAGCGCCGCTGCGAAATCGCGTTGCGGCTGGATCGCAAGAGCTTTGGCGGAGCGCTGGCGAAGGTGCTTCTGCTGTCCGATGCCGGCCGGCCGGAGCTGGCGCGCAAGGTGCGCGACATGGCGTTTTCCACCCCGGTCGGCCAGCACGGCGAAACGCTGGGCCAATTGCTGGCAATGGTGAGTTCCAAGCCGGGCCGCTAGGACGAGCGAATCTCCGCCAGCACCCGCTGCATCAGTCCGGAAGCTGTCGGATCGTCTTCGATGGCATCGGTGACGCGGCTCACGACCTGCTGGAATTGCGCGTCGTTGATCAGGCCCTGGCCGAGTTGATCGGCAAGCAGGTTTTGGACGATCGCCCGCCGCAAAGAGCGATCATCGGCGCCGTCGAGCGCGGCAAGTGCATGGATGCCGCTCGGTTCGAGTGGCTGGGTGGCATCGGGTTTCTCATGCGCCTGTTTCCCCGAACCACGTTGCGTCCGCGCGCGTTCCTCCAGCTTCTGGCGAAGCAGCATTACGAGACGATCGGCGGGCGAGATCGGTTCCATAATGCTCCCCGCCGCGGCTCAATGCTTGTTCGCTTTGAGCGCCGCCTGCTGCAAGAGCAGATCGACAGTCGAAACCGGCTTGCCGCGGTCGAGCGACCCGATCTTGCCCTCGATCCCGTCGATGAGGAGTTGCATGTCGCGGTTCATCGGCGGAATGTCGCGATTGAGCGCCATGCCCTGTCGCAGCAACCTTGCCACATCCTCGAATTCATCGCGGATCAGCGCGAACAATCCCATCGCGAAAAGGCGCAGATAATTGTTCATCGGCAGGCTGAGCAACGGCCCCAGGGCTTCCTGTGCCGGTACCGTGTCGCCGCTCGAAAGCAGCAGCAATCCGAGTTGGAAACGCGCCACGCCATAGTCGGGCGCAATCTCGACGGCACGCCGCATTTCCCGGCGCGCGCCGGAAAAATCCTCGTTCGAGGCCAGCATCGAACCTTTGAGAAAGTGCAGCCGGGGATCGTCAGGGTAGGCGCGCAACGCCGTATCGAGGTCGAGCAGTCCCGAGCGAGGGCTTTTCTCCATCGTTTGAAGCAGCGCTTTTACGCGTTCAGCGGGACAGAGAACGGGGTTGGTCGGGTTTGCCATTTCGCCTACCTTATCATACGGAAGTGACCGCGCTCGCGCATGCGTTTTCGCAGCATGAGGAGCGAGGTACGGTGAAGCTGGGAAATGCGGGCTTTGCTCAAGCCCAACGCCGCCGCAAGCTGGTCGAACGCGACGCCCTCCAGATAGTGCAGCCGCAGGATCGACCGCTCTCGCTCGGGCAGTCCGTCGAGCTCGGTTTGAAGGCGACCGACGATTTCCTTCCAGGCGAGCGTATCGTAAGCGCTCTCCGCAGGCGCAGAGCCGCCGGCATCGCCTTCGCCTGCCGAAAACAGGCCTGTGCCTTCAAGGATGAATCCCAGCGCCATGCCGAGCGCGATCTCGGAAAGTCTTTCCACCGGCGTCTCGCCGGGTTTCTGCCCCTCGGCGATCGATTTGAGGCGCTCGCGCCGCACGCGCCGGCGCCAAGAGATCTGCTCCAGGACTTCGCTCAGATGCGGTATTGCATCGAGTATGTTGCCCGTGATGCGCAGCGCCGCGAAGGGGCGGAACGGCGAACCGCGCTCGGTCTCGAAACGGTCGAGAGCCTCCAGCAAGCCCGCATAGCCGAACTGATATAGATCGGCGATTTCGATGTCGCCGCGCGAGCGCTCGCGATGCAGCCTCCGGGCGATGCTGCGGGCGAAGTCGACGTGCATCGAGAACAACTTGGATCGCGCCGCGGCGGAACCCTTCGCCTTGAAAGCCTGCCAGAGCAAGCGCTCCTCGTCGGCGGTCTCGGCCGGCGCGCCGCTCTCTTCGAGGTTGCCCGCAGGACCGCGCGCCTTCATCGGAAGCTGCCGAGCACGCCCTGCAGCACGAGCGACCAGCCGTCGATCAGCACGAACATCAAGAGCTTGATCGGGAGCGACATCGTGGAGGGCGGCACCATCAACATGCCCAGCGCCAGCAATATGCTCGACACCACGATGTCGATCAGAAGGAACGGCAGCATTATGACGAAACCGATGCGGAACGAGACGCGCAACTCGTTGAGCATGAAAGCCGGCACCAGCTGCATCAGGCCGACATCTGCGGCGCGATCCGGCAATGGCTTGTGCGCGATGTCATAGATCGCCTTGATATCCTGGTCGCGCACTTGCCGCAGCATGAAGCCGCGCATCGAAGACGTGCCCTTTTCGACCGCCTCTTCGACCGTCAGCTTGCCGGCGAGAAAGGGCTGCAGGGCGGTATTATTGGCACTTTCGAAGGAAGGCATCATCGAAAATGCGGTGAGAAAGACAGCAAGCGCGATCAGCACCTGATTGGGCGGCGTTTCGGGCATTCCAAACGCGTGGCGGATCATCGACAGAACCACGATGATGCGCACGAAGGAGGTGGTGCAGACAATGAATGCCGGAAGAAGCGTCATCAACGTCAGAATGAGCGCAATGCGTACGACTTCGGCCGTCTTTTCCTGCTCCTTCGGCGTGGAGGGCAGAGTCAGGCTCTGCACTGGCTGCGATGCGACGGCAGCCGGCAAGGGGCTCTTGGTCGCGGGTGCCGCGCAAGCCGGCGCAAGCATGGCCATCAGGCAGAGCAGACAGGCGGCGAGCCCTCTAAGCATGACTGGACTGCCGCGGGGCAGACGAAGCCGCGCTTGCGGCGCTCGCCAGATCCGCGACGATCTTGGTCTCGCTGCCGGCGACAAGAACGAGCATTTCGCGCCCGTCGCAGCAGACAATGGCGAGCCCCGCGGTCGGGCTGAGACGCACCATTTCCACCACTTTGAGCCGGCGCGCACGGCCAAACGACGGGGAAATGGATGCAAGTCCGCCCCCCATGCGCGCGCGCATGAATACCGCCGCCCCGATTGCGACCATCACGCAAAGAAGAAAAGACAGCACCACGCGCCAAGTGGAGATCTGAGCGTCCGCGCCCGTACCCAGGGTTTGTGCCTGTGCCGCGACGGCCACGCCCGTCATGAAGAGCACCGAGACGGCGATCAAACGGGCGAGGCGTCCGCTCATGGCTGCGAGACGATTTCCACGATGCGTACGCCGTAATTCTCACCGACCGCGACGATCTCGCCGCGGGCGACCAGATTCTCGTTGACGTACAGGCCAACCGTTTCGCCGAGGCCCGTCTGCAAGGCGATGACGGATCCGGTCTTCAGCGCCATCATCTCTTCGATGGCAATCGAAGCGTGGCCGAGCTGCACGTCCACAGCGACGCGCACATTGCGCAGGAGATCGCTGTTGACGATGCCCTGCTTGGGCGCGGAATCGGGTTTGGGCGGTTCGGTCGTGCTGCGGATGGTGCTGACTGACATGAGCGCGCTCTCTAGAGTTGGATCGATATTTGTCCGGCGCTGCGGCAAAGCTTGCCCCGCAACAGCGCGGCACGGCCGCCCGGAAGGCGGATTTCAACGGGTTCGCCCAGGCCGCGATCGAGCACAAGCACGTCGCCGACCGAGACCCCTTGCAGTTCCTCAAGGCTGAGTTCGGTGCTGCCGAGGATTCCATTGGCCGTGACTTTGATGCGCTTCAGCGCTTCCGAGCGGCGAACAAGTGGAAGCTTATCGTCGCGACGCTTGGTCATCTGCGACTTCACCAGCGGCGCGAGTGCGTGATCGGGTAACGAAAGTTGCAGTACCTCCTGGCCGTCCAGCGCAATCGCGGACGAGACGATATATCGCGCTGCGCTCTCGTCCTGCCCCTTCATCAACGCGTCCAGTTCGTCCGCAAGGTCTCGCGCGATCCGCTGTGAATACAGTTCGAGCAGCTTTCGGTCGCCGTCGGAGAACGCTTCGGATTGCAGATCCGCGTCGAGCGCAGCTTCGAGAATGCGACGACGGCCGCGCTCGAGGAAATCGAGCGCGGCCGGCACACCGACGGCAGAATCCGTGGAGGCCGCCTTGATCGGCGCGACCTCCACCCGCACGTCGCCGAGCGCGGCGTCCTTGCGAAGGAACCAGCGTTCCGCCCAAGTCCGAAGCGGCGTGCGCAGGCAGGCGCCCACAGCTTCGCGGCTGTAAGCCTCCTTCGGCAACCAGACCCTGACGCCCGCGTCGCTCATCCGTGCCCTTGCATGCTGAACAAGGTCTGGATCATCTCGTTCGAGATGCTGACGATTTGCGAACAGGCCTGGAAGCCGCGCTCGATCAGGATCAGCTCTCCGAACTCGTTGGAGAGATTGACGTTCGAGGCTTCGATCTGGCCCGATTGCAAGGTGCCCAAGCCGTCGCCGCCGCTCTTGTTATAGGTCACCTGCTCGTCGGTCGGGTTGGCATAGATGTCTCCGTTCAGCCGCTGCAGAAGCTGCGGATCCTGGAAATTCGCCAGTGCGACGAAGCCGATGTCCTTGGTCTTGCCGTTGGTGTAGGCCAGCTCCACCTGGCCGTCGGAGCTGATGCCCGCGCCGGTCAGCGTGCCGGTCGCGTTTCCGTCCACCGACGAGGTCGCAATCGTGGAATCGGTTCCGCCGCCCGTCGAGGTCACCTTGGAAAAATCCAGCGTGACGTTGAGAGGGTCGGCGTTGTCGGGGACTTCGGTCACCGTGAACTTCGTCGTGCCGGTGATGTTGCCGGAGCTATCGAACTGCAGGGAGGCGGTGCCCTGGATATCGACCGGTTTGCCGCTCGCGTCCGCGACCGTAAACGTCCAAGTATCGGTGGCGGGATCCGACATGGTGAAGGTCACGGTCCAGTCGTGCTCGTTGCCGCGGCTGTCGAAGACTTTGATGTTCGCCACCGAGGCATTGGTGCCGCCTGAGGAAAGATTGCCGGTGAAAGCGATGTTGCCGGTAGCCGCGGGCGGATAGCTCTTGTACGCGTCGATATTGACCTCGACCGGGATGTTGTCCGAATTCAAAATCGCCAAATGGTTACCTTGTGCATCCGACACGAAGCCGTCCTGACCGACGAAGAAGTTCCCAGTCCGCTCGTAGAACGTCTTCCCGTCCTTGAGGACGGTCAGAAAGCCCTTGCCCTGGATGGCGAGGTCGAGAGGATTGGTGGTCTGCTGGAGCGTGCCCTGACTGAAGTCGATGAAGGCACTGCCCATGCTAACGCCATAGCCGGCGTTGCTGTTGCTGCCGAGAAAGGCGCCGCCGTGCTCGAACAGGCTGTCGAAGGACAGGAAGTTGCCCTTGTAGCCCATGGAGTTGAGGTTTGCGACGTCGTTGCTGATCATCATCAGGCCTTCCGAGTAGGCGTTCATGCCGCTCAGGCCGGTATAGATTGCGCCAAGCATTCTGCTTCTCCCCTTTTTCAGCGAATTTGCGAAATGTCGGCGATCGAGAGATCGCCGACGGTTGTGCCATCAGCAGTCTGGATCGTGAGCAAGGGCTGTCCGCTGCTGAATGAGACCGCCGTGACTTGGCCGGACAGCGTGGTGCCCCCCGAGCCCGAATTGAAATCGACCGTGCGGCCGATCAGCCCCACCGCCTGCGTCGCCGCCTGGGACGCCAGCAAATGCGTCACGTTGTCGTTGAGCGTTTGGCTCAATTGGAGCTGAGAAAACTGCCCGAGCTGCGAGACGAACTCATAGTTGTCCACCGGCTTGAGCGGATCCTGATAGGTCAGCTCGGTCAGAATGATCTTGAGCAGCGATTGGAAATCGAGGCCGAAGGCACTCTGCGTTACCTGCTGGGTCGAGTTAACGGGCGCCACCGCCATTGGCGCCTCCCCCGAGCGAAAACACCGTCCCGACGGCTGCACCGTTGACGTGCAGCTGTGCGATGTCCATTTCGAAATGTGCAACCGTGGTTTCGATGAGCTGCCGCAGCCGCGTCACCTCCTGCATGCCGGCACCATCGGAACGCAGCACGATCGCGAGCGCCTCGTCCGGGCCGGACACGCTGAGCGAGATCGCGTCGCGTCCTTTTCTCATCGCAATCAGCGCATCCGGGGTCGCCTTCAGATCGGCCGCCTTCGCGGTGGCGGAGCGATCGAGCATCGGTGCCTTGGTGTCGCTGCTGCGATTCTGCGATGCGAGCTGTCCCATTGGCGACTGCGAAACCCGTGATCCCGTTCCTGCGTTTTGGAACGCCGGAGCAGCCGGGCGATCTGCCACCTCGATGGCAGGAACATAGACGAGCGGCACCGGCGGCTGTTGGGTTGTCCGCCCCGCGGCTGTGAGGCCGGTCGCGGTGCCCGATGCGGCTGTCGGCGCCTCTATCTTTGCCATCGGCGCAGTCTGTTTCGCCTCCGCCTGCTGTTGCGGCGTGAGCAAGAACTTGTGCAGCCCGAACATGCCGAGTTCGGCAAAGCTGTAGGCGCGGTGAGAGCGCGGCGCGTGCGGCTTCTGCTGCTCATGGCCGTCGAGCAGATCGGCGAACGAGGTCGTTGGGGGACCGGCATCGGCGCCCGACAAGGACGTACCTATCGGTTCATGCGCTGCGGGGTTGATCAGAGCCACTGTACTCATTTCTTCCTCCGTCGTGCGTGATGCCGGTCCACGATGTCCTGGGCTGCGGCATCGTCCTCCTTGCGGATTTCATGCTTTTTTGCGCGCCGCGCGGTTTCGCCGGCGATGTCGCGGCGCAGCGTCGCGGCATTCAGAGAGGTCGTGCGGCGAGCCAGCTCCTGGCCGGCGAGCTCGGCTTCCGATGCGAGCCGGCGCACAGCCGCGTCGCAGACGCGCAACTCGGCGGACCAGAGGGCCGCGATGTCCGGCAGGATTTCCGAAGCCGTGACCGCCTCTGTCCAACACGAAAGTGCGCCGTTCTGCAGTTCCTCGCCGGAGGAGAGCGCGTCCTTGCGCGCCGCCAGGGAAACCGAGGCGTCCAGTGCCGCGGCCTCCGCCCGCAACCGCTGCAGTTCGCGAATCCCGGCGAGGGAATGAAGCTCGCGGCTCCGGCGGCGATCACGCATGTCCCCGCCCCTCGTTCAGTGCGGCAAGCTGCGAGACCGTGTCCGTGAAGCTGCTGCGGTCTTCGCGGCCTTGCTTCAGGAAGCGCAGAATTTCCGGATGGCGTTCGACGGCGCGGTCGATTTTCGGATTGGCGCCTTTTACGTAAAGGCCGGTGTCGAGCAGCGTGCGCGCGGACTGCTGCAGGCTGAGCCACTCGACGGTCTGCAAGGCATCGGCCCGGTGCACCTCGCCGGAAAGGTCCCAGGCCTGCCGGCTGACGCTCTTGCAGACATCGATCGCGGGGAAGTGGCCCTGCTCCGCCAGCGTGCGCGACAGCACGATGTGGCCGTCAAGGAGGGACTTCATCATTTCGCAGACGGGATCGTCGACATCGTCCGTCTCGCTCAACACCGTCATGATCGCCGTTATTGCGCCGCCCTTTTTGAATGCGCCGCACAATTCCACCAATTTGGGGATGGTGGCGAAAACGTTCGGCGTGTAAGCGCGCACCGTCGGAGGTTCACCGGCCGCAAGTCCGATTTCCCGCAGGGCCATGGCCAGCCGCGTGACGGAGTCGAGCAGCAGCAGGACCTTTTTTCCCTGTGCGCGCCAGTAATGGGCCTGTGCCAGCGCCAGATGCGCGGCCCGCACACGCATCGCCGCGGACTGATCGGACGTTGCGGCAACCAGCACCGCCTTCGAGCGCGCCGCGTCGCTGAATGTGCCGTTCCACATGGCTTCGACTTCACGGCCGCGTTCGCCGATCAGAGCGATGACGACGATATCGGCATCCACCTGCTGGCTCAGCTGCGCCACGAGACTGGTCTTTCCGACACCGCTGGCGGCGAAAATGCCGACGCGCTGCCCAATACCGAGCGTCAGCAACCCATCGATCGCCCGAATTCCTGTTTCCAGCACCTGGTTGGGCGAAACACGCTCCAGCGGCGACGGCATGCGATCCCGCAACGGCGCGAAATCGCGGGCATCGATCGGGGCCGCCCCGTCGCAGGCGCGTCCGAGCGCATCCAGAGCGCGGCCGAGCAAGGCCGGCCCGACGGGCACGAGGTCCGCTCTGACGCTGGCACGGACCAGCGCGCCGGAAAAAGTGGCCGAAGAGTCTTCGAAGGGAGAAAGGATCACGCTTTCGCGGTCGACATGCACGACCTCGGCACCGAACCATGCCTCGCCGCCGCGCCGTTCCACGTTGCACAGTGTGCCGAGCGGCACGTTGGGTCCATCCGCCTCGATGGCGCTCGACATGATCTTTCGTACGCGCCCGGTTCTTCGCACCGGATCGATGGCGCGGAGCTGCCGCTGCATCGGATGAAGCGCGCTCATCGCGGCGCCTCGGGCATGGACATCGCCTCGAGGCTGCCGCGCAACGCAGTCCATTGCTGATCGAGCCCGATTTCCATCTGACCGAGTCGAAGCACCAAGCGGCAATCGCCGGAAGGCATCTCCTCCCTGACCTCAACCGCGATACGCCTCGGAGCGATGTCCTCCTTCAGCCGCTGAAGAGCTTCGCGCTCGGGGAAGTCCTGGGCAGACACCTCGATCGCGAGCACGCACGAGGCTTCGATGGATTTGAGCTGCACAGCCAGCGCCTTGCGCACCATGGCAGCGCGGTATTTGCGCTCACCCAAAATGAGATCGAGACATTCGCCGGCCAACAGAGGTGCAAGCCTCTCCAATCCCGAGATGCTCTGAGCCAATCGCGCCTGCGCGTCGCGCAGCGCGGCTTCCAGAAGGCCGAGGCGCTCCGACTGGCGATCCTCCGCCGCGCGCAAACCGACCGCCTCGCCTTCCTTGCGGCCTTTCTCGAATGCCTGCGGTATTTCGTGGCGCAGGTCCTCCAATTGAATGTCACGCTGGCGAAGTTCGCTTTCGAGATGCGCGAGACGTACCCGCGATCGCTCGCGCTCCTCGTCTTCGCGCGTCGGGATTGCCGTCAACACCGTGCCCGGAAGCGGAAGCACTCTTGCATGCACCGATGGATCGAGCGCTTTGATGATGCTCATGCCCCGCCCCCCCACAGATTCCACGCGTTGGGGCGCCGCTTCGAAGGGCCGCTTTCCATCATGGGAAACAGGTCTTGCGCGCAACCGCGCAGAATTTCCCGCGCATGCAGCGTCATTTCGCCCTCGAAACGGTCGGTGAGAAGTCGCCGCACGAGCCAAGGAGAGAACCGGGCCAAGTCGAATGGCGCGGACGGCGCCGGGGGTTTGCCCGAAAGCTCGTCCAGCAATCGCTCTACCGCTTTGCGCTGATCGGCCTCCAGATCAGCAAGAACTGCGTTCAGATCGTCGGCCGAGAGGCTCGCCAGCCGTAAGACCATGCGTCGCAACTCGAGATCAGGATGAGGCACGCGCGCCTCCCTTGGCGAGAATGTCGCGCAGTCTGGCGCTGAGCTCGGCACGTTCATCCTCATTCAATCGTTTGCGGCCGCGGCGGCTCATGAACAGGAAAAATACGCCACCGGCTCCGAGTATCGCGGCGAGAAGAGCACTGGCCGCCCGCCACACTCCGCTCGTTTCATCCGGTTGCGCGACACCGGGCAGGTCGGGCATCCGCAGGGCGCGAACTCTCGGAAGATCGTCCGCGATCGAGCGCGCGGCCGGCGACGTCACGGCGAACTGGATGCCGTCGGTGACCGTAGCATTGGACCGGATGATGCCCGCGACCAGCGAACGCACGCCTTCCTGCGACGGCGGATCGATGAGCGTCGGAGCGGACAGCGTCACTTGCAGGGGGAAGCTGCGCGCGGCGGGGTTCCAATCCGGCAAAGCGCCGTTGTCCGAACCGTTCGGCAACGCCGTAACACTGACCGCGATGCCGAGTTGCGGGTAGGCCTTTGCCAAGGCCGACCGCACCACTGCTTGATAGTACTGTTCGATCGCCGTCCTTTCCTGCTCTTCGGGAGAACCCGTCCCAGGTATCGCCTCGACATGCATCGGTGCGCCGACGACGTGTCCGCTTTCGTCCAGGATCACGACATCGGCGGGGTCGAGGTTCGGAACCGCCGCCGCCACTAGCCGCTGCACGCCCTGTGCCGCGAGGCCCCCAAAGGTGCGGTCGCCGTGCATGCGGATCGTGACCGATGCCTTGGGCGGCACCCGATCGTCGCGGAAGATCCGGTCCTCGCCCAGGGAGAGGTGCACGCGCGCGGTATCGATTCCGTCGAGCGTCATGATGGTGCGTTCCAGTTCGCCTTGGAGCGCGCGCTGGTAATTGATCTTCTGGGCGAAATCAGTGAGGCCGAGATCCGACTTGTTGAACAACTCGAACCCGACTGTGCCCTTGAGGGGCAGGTCGCTCGCCATCACATCCAGCCGCGTTTTCTCGACCAGGTCCGCCGGAACAAGGACCGTCGCGCCGCCATCCTCGAGGCGATAAGCGATCTTGCGGCGCTCGAGATCGGCGACGATCGTGGCCGCGTCGACCTGGCGCAGCTGTGTGAACAGCGGCCGATACTCCGTGCGCAAAAGAAGGAACCAGGCCAGCCACATGGCGACGCACAACGCGACAGCCGTGGCCAGCGCAAGAGCTATCTGCTGGCGAAGCGGCAGGGCGCGGATGCGATCGAACATCAGGTACTCTCTAGAGCTGCATGTTCATGAGCTGCTGGTAACCTTCGACCAGACGCGTGCGCATCTGGATCATCAGCTCCAATGAGAGCTGCGCCTGCGAAAGCGCATACGTCACCTGATGCACGGGTATGGAGTCGTCGAGTGCAAAGGCGCGCAGCTTGCTGTCCGCATCCAATGCTTTCTGGTTGACCGCATCGACGCCCTGCGTCAGCAGCGACGAAAAGGACGCGGCATGTGCGGCCTGGACCTGCTGCAGTGGTTGCTGCGGCTGGGTGAGCCGCGCCAGAAGGGCGTCGGACCCTATCGGCATGATCGGGGGTGTTGGCGTCATGCGCGTTCTCCGAGTTGCAAGGCCTTGGTGTACATTTCATGCGCGGCGTTGATGGCGGCGATGTTGGCTTCGTAGGCACGCGAGGTCTTGATCATTTCCGTCATCTGTCCGGCATGATCGATCGAGGGATACGCGACGAAGCCGTTTGCGTCTGCCTGCGGATTGCCCGGCTCGTGGACCAGGCGTGGCGCGGCGGCGCTGCCCTGCACACTCAATATCTGCACGCCCTCGAGCTTGCCGAGATCGACACCGAAGCCCCGCTTGCTAGAATCCAGCAGCGCCGAAAAATCGTTCTTCGGACCGGAGACGAGATGGAGTTCGCGGAAGCCCGCCGCCTTCGGTGAATTGGAGACGTTGGCGTTCGCCAGATTCTCCGAGATGATCTCGAGTCTGCGCCATTCCACGTCCAGGGCCGTGCGGCTGATTTCGATGGCTTGCATCAGAGGTTCCCCGTAATCGCCAAGGATTCGACCTGCAGTTCGCGGTTGAAGAGCGCGATCAGCGCGCCGTAGCGTCCCGCCGTGCCGGAAGCGCTCGCCATTTCGAGATCGGGACGCAGTTCTGCCTCCGGCGTACCCGCGACCGCCTGCTCGACCTTCGGCGCGAACTGGCGCACGGCATCGTCGCCTTGCGCCGCCGCGTCCTTGAGGGCCTGCTCGAAAGACGTCCGCAACGGCCTGTAGTTCGGCGTGTTGACGTTGGCGATGTTTTCGGCAGTCGTGATTTGGCGTGCGGCGAGACAGTCCAGCGCCTTCACCATCAACACCGCCATGCTGGAGTCCATCTTCGTCTCCTATTGCACGATGATTTCGGCGTGCAGCGCGCCGGCGGCTTTCATCGCCTGGAGCACCGCGATCGTCCGCCGCGTATCCACCTGCGCCTTCGCCAGCGCCTTGACCAAATCGCCAACCGTCGTATCCGGGAAGCGCACCACCGCGTCGTGCGATCCGTCGGCCACTTTCAGCTTGCTGTTGGTGACGATCAGGCTGCGCACATCCGGCGCGATGCCGCCGAGGATCAGCGGCTGCGAAGCCTGATGGTCGACGTCCACGGCCACCTTGATATCGCCCTGGGCGATGACCACGCTCGAGATCCGAACATTGCCGCCGGCAACCACCGTGCCCGACCGCTCGTTGATCACCACGCGGGCAACTTGATCCGGATCGACCGTGACGTTCTCAACCTGCGCGACCAGATGGTTGAGGTCGCTGCCGGCGCTGCCGGCATCGATCGAGACGGAGTCCGCTCCTTTGGCCGAGGCGCGGCCTGCCCCAAGCGCCCGATTCAGCGCTTCGCTCACGCGTTCGGCGGTGGTGAAATCGGGATCATTGAGGACGAAGGTGAGATTTCCGCCCGCACCCACAAGTTGGGCGTCAACCGGAGCCTCGACCGTCGCTCCACCGACGCAGATGCCAGTGGTGGGATAGTTCTTCTGCCGCAGGTTTCCGTTGTCCTGGAAATTGTAGCCGCCGACGACCAGCGGCCCCTGGGCCAGCGCATAAGGTTTCTGGTCCGCCGCCAGAAGCGGCGTCATCAGCAGGACGCCGCCAGCGAGGCTGCGCGCATCGCCGATCGAGGTCGCGGTGACGTCGATGCGATCTCCCACCTTTGCCGTCGGCGGCAACGTCGATGTGACGATCACCGCAGCGACGTTGCGGCTCTCCAGCAGATCGGGCGGAACGTTTGAGCCCAGGCGGCCGAGAACGTTGCTGAGCGCCTGTTTGGTCACCGCGCTGCGCGGCGAATCGCCCGAACCGGCCAGACCGGTGACAAGGCCGTAGCCGACCAGGGCATTGTCCCTCCAGCCGAGGAACCGGCCGAGATCCTTGAGCCGCACGGCGTCCGCGACAGCCATCGACGGCCCCGCCAAGGCGGCAAGAAGCGCGATAGAGGCGATCCAGCGCGTCATGGAAAATCCAGCCAGTTGAACATGCGCGTCAGGAACCCGGGCTCCGAGCTGCTGGAGACAAAACCTTGGCCGTCATATTCGATGTGCGCATCCGCGAGATTGCTCGAAAGGACCGCATTGCCGGACGTGATGTCGGCAAGACGTACGCGGCCTTCGACGCTGATGTTGGTCTTTTCGCCGTTGACCTTCAGCGCCTGTGCGCCCCTGACATGCAGATCCCCGTTCGGGTAGACCGAGTCCACCACCACGCTGATCTCAGCCACCATCTGACCCGCGCGCGCCGTGGCGCCCTGGTTGTCCGAGTTGTGCGCCAATCCCAAGCTGGCCGCAGCGTTGATGCCCCCACCTGTCGTCGGATTGCCCGCGCTGAATTGCCCTTGGAAGCCGCTGGTCTTGCTGGCGCTGCTCTCGGCACTGTTGGTCGCCAAGGAATTCTCGAAGATCACGACCGTCAGCACGTCGCCGAGGAGATGTGCACTGCGATCGCCCGCAAGCGAGGGCCAATTCCCGCGCGAAACCAGATCCGCGGCCTGCGCTTGGACGCTGCCGAGCAGCACGGCGGCGAGGAATGCGGTCCTCCTCATCGCGCCAGTTCCTCGAAAGCCACCGATAAGATCGAGCCATCTGCCGCCTTGACGAACAGACGTTGTCCTGGGCGCGCGCGTTGCAGCACTTCGACCTTGCGCGCGATAAGGATGTTTCCGGCACGCGCCTCGAGATCGACGGTGTCGCCGGGAGACAGCTCTTCGACACCGAAGTCGGGATAACGCGGCACAACGTCGCCCGGCATCAGAGGCCGCTCGGCAATGCTCGCCCCGAGACGAGATTCATAGTGAAAAGGATTGGGAATACCCACTTTGCCGCAAGCTGCGTCAGCGAAGGCATCCGTTTTCGCTATCGCGCCGGCGGCGATCGGGACCTGCACGCGCAGACAGTCCTGCGCCCGAGCGGGGAGCGCCGCCACGGCCAAAGCCGCCGCCATGAGGATCGACCGCCCGCGCATGATCAGCGTCTCAGTTCGTTGGCGATCGTCATCAGCTGATCGCCGGCTTGCACCACTTGCGCATCGGCGGCATATGCGCGCTGCAACAGCATCAACGTCACCATCTCGTCGGTCAGCTGGACGTTGCCGGATTCCAGCGCGCCCTGGACAAGCGAGCCCGCGCCTTCGTCGCCGGCGCGTACTTGGCTGACCTGGCTCTGGTCGGAGGCTTCGAAATAGCCCGCGCCGTCGTCGACGAGGCTGTCTGGGTCCTTCACCATGGCAAGCGGGATCTGGCCGATCTGCTTGTATTGCGTCGAGCCGTTAATCTGCGCGGTAACGATGCCGTCGGCCGAAATCGAGAGTGCCGTCGTGTTCTGCGGCATGGAAATATCGGCGCGAAGAACAGTGCCATCCGCGGCCGCCAGCGCGCCGTCCTCGTTCACCTTGAGCGTGCCGCCGCGCCACAGAAGCGTTCGTCCCGACGGCCCCAGCATCTCGATGAAGCCGGCGCCGCTGATCGCAAGATCGTATTGCTGACCGGTGACGGTGAGCGAGCCTTCCGTCCAGACATGTGGCGTGGCGGCGATCGCCACCCCTGTCACCGCGGCGCTCTGGTCGCCTTGCGGCGGCGTTCCATCGCCAGAGGCGGCGAGTGGATTGACGAGATTGGAAAACTGGACGGTCTGCCGTTTGAACCCGGTCGTATTGATGTTCGCGATGTTGTTCGCGACCACATCGAGAGCCCGCTGCTGGGCGTCAAGACCCAGCGCGCCGATGTAAAACGCCCCATTCATACCCACCCCCACGCTTACGCAACGCTTATTCTTCTTGTACTTTTCCCGTCGTCAGACCTGCCCGAACACGCTCGTCGCCCGCGACATGAGATCGTCGTAAACCTGCACCACACGCTGTCCGGTTTCCGCGCTGCGCAATCCGGACATGATCGAAATCATCTCGGTTGCAGTCGACACATTGGACGATTCCAGCATGCCCTGGCGCACGCTTGCATCCGAGGCCTTTGCCGCAGCCGAGTCAGCGCTGAACAGCCCTCCGGAAACGGGGTCGAGATCGCCCGGCTTTTCGAAGCCCATCACGGCGATGCGTCCCATCGGCGCGCCGTCCACCGTCACCATGCCGTCGGGTGCCACCTTGAAATCGCCACTGCCGACATTGAGATCGCCGGACTGCGATTGCAGCACCATGCCGTTCGCGGTCACCAGCCGGCCGTCGGCATCGCGCGTAAACTGACCGCAGCGGGTGTAATAGGTCCCGGCCGGCCCGCGCACCGCGAAGAAGCCCTGCCCGGAGATGGCGAAGTCCAGCGGATTGCCCGTGTTGTGGAGCGCGCCGCTCGTAAGATCGACGGAGAGCTTCGGACCACTCGCATTATCGAGCGGCGCGGTCGCCTCGCTGCCGAGCAGAGCGCGAAAACCGTGGGTCGCCTTGTAGCCTGCCGTCGTGGCGTTGGTCAGGTTATCAGCAGCGATCTCTACGCGCTCTGCAGCGCGCGACATAACGACACCACCGATTTCGACGAGCCCCATGAAACGTGTCGTAACACAACCAACACGTACAAACAACCGTTCCGCTAACGCAGTTAAATTCAAATTCACCAAGAACACCATCTAAGATAATCTTCGTGGCATTGACTCGATAGAATCGAATTCAATCACTCGAATTTCACGACTGAGAACGACTTAAGATCGACAGTATGGGGAATTTCGTTGACCGAGAGGACTGCAAGTTTCGGCACGCTTCTTTTGGTAAACGTCTTGAGCGGGCGGCGGATGTCCGCATTGCACAACAGGACGGGTGATAATTTTTGCCGCACCATTGAATCCGCCAGAGGGATGAGCTTCCGGATGAGCTGCTCCGCGATCCTCGGATCGAGCGCGAAGCCGGCGGCCTTCTCGCCCCGCCGCAGGTTTTCGCTGATCTGTCCTTCCATCCGCGGATCCAGGCTGAGGACCGACAGCTGAGGATTGCGGCCGCGAAGCGTCTGGCAAATGCTGTGGCTCAGCCGCTGGCGCACCAGCTCGGTGAGCTCGTTCGTGTCCTTCAGGGTGCGGCCGGCGTCGACCAGGGTTTCCACGACCAGATCGATGTTGCGGATTGAAACATCCTCCGACAGCAGGTTCTGCAGCACGCGCTGCACATCCGAGACGCTGAGGATTGCCGGGATCAATTCCTCGACCATGCCCGGCTGGCGGATGCGCACCCCTTCCAGCAACGCGACGACCTCGACGCGCGACAGCAGCAGCGCAGCCTCGTTGCGCAGGAGTTCGCCCAAATGCGTCATAAGAACGGTGACGGGGTCGACCAGCGTGTAGCCCAATTCGCGCGCGCGATCAGCCGCGCCGGAGTCGATCCAGACGGCGGGCAGGCCGAAGGCCGGGTCGCGCGTGTCGATGCCTTCCAGCGCCTCGACGCTCTCGGCCCCGCGCACCGCAAGCATCTTCTCCGGGAACAATTGGGCGGCCGCGTGGCGGGCACCCTGGAGCCATATCTCGTATTCGAAAGGGCCCAAATCGCTGCCGTCCTGGAAGAGAACCGCGGGAAATTCCACGCCGCTGGCCCTCTCCCGCTGTGCCCGAAGCGCGGCGATCCGCTCAGTCAGCACTGGCTTGATCGAAAGCCATTGTTTGCCCAGCTCCCTCCCGAACAGGACCTCGATCGGTGGAGCGCCCTTCTGCACGCGCTGCTCCGCCTCGCTCTCGATCTTGTCGAACAACGACGCCTCCGCCTGAGCACGGGTCTTGCGCCGGGCGGCGAAGAAATTGGCGGAAGCAATCAGCACGACGATCAGCATGGGCCATTTGGGCATGCCCGGCAGCGCCAGCAGCACGAACAGCGTGCCGAGGACGATCAGCGGTATCTTGGGAACGGAGGTCAGCTGGCTGAACACTTCAGTGCCCAGCTGGCGGTCGGACGCCGAGCGCGTGACGATGATGCCGGTGGCAACCGAAATGATCAGCGCCGGGACCTGCGTCACGATGCCGTCGCCGATCGTCAGCAGGGTGAAGGTCGCAAGGGCGTCGCTCCAGTTCATATCCATCTCGGCCACGCCGACAATCCAGCCTGCGATGATGTCGATCAAAAGGATGATGATGCCGGCGACGGCGTCGCCTTTCACGAACTTGCTGGCGCCGTCCATCGCGCCATAGAACGATGCTTCCTTCTCCAGTTCCTTGCGCCGGCGCTTGGCCTCGTTCTGGTCGATCAGGCCCATGTTGAGGTCGGCGTCGATGCTCATCTGCTGGCCGGGCACCGAATCCAGCATGAAGCGGGCCGCGACCTCGGATACACGCTGGGCGCCCGACGTCACCACGACGTATTGCACAACGACCAGGATGAAGAACACCACCAGGCCGACGATGAAATTGCCCTGCACGGCAAAGCTGCCGATGGCGCCGATCACCTCGCCGGCATTGGCGGTGGTCAGAATGAGCCGCGTGGCGGCGACGTTGAGCGCGACGCGAAACAGCGTCGCAACCAGCAGCAATGAGGGAAAAGTCGAGAATTCGACAGGACGTCCGACATAAAAGGTAAGGAGCAGAATCGTCAACGCAAACGCCATGTTGATGACAAGCGAAAGGTCCACCAAAAATGGTGGAATGGGCGCAAAAAGGATCAACAGGATCGCGATCACCCCGCCGACCAGGACGAGATCGAGGTTCTTGCCGAACAGATCACGCAGCATCTTGCTCTTCCGTCGTTCGCATGCGCTTCTTGCGGCGCAGCTCGTTGTAGATTTCGGCCACCGGCCGGTAGCAGTGTTCGGGGATAGCCTTGTCGAGCGCGGCCTTCGCATAAAGCTCGCGCGCCAGAGCCCGGTGCTCGACGATGGGAATGGCGTAGAGGAACGCGAGCCGCTTCAACCGTTGGGCCAATGCGTTCGTTCCCAACGCGACTACGACAGGCGCAGCCGACAGCATGGGCTGATAGTGAAGCCCCAGCGCTATGTGCTCCGGATTTGTCACGAGCACGTCCGCTTTGCGCAAACCGCGTAGACTCCTGCTCGCCTTGGCAAACTCGCGATGGAGCTGCTTGCGCTTCTGTTTGAGGCGCGGCTCGCCTTCGCGCTCACGCGCTTCCTGGCGCAATTCGCGCCGGTTCATCCGCATTTTCTTGACGAATTGTCCCCGAGCGATGAGTTGATCGAGCACCGTGAAGAGGACAGCGGCCAACACCACGAACGACAAAAGCCGCATTGCGGAGCCGTTCATCAGCTCCAGGAGTCGCCGGCCGTCCGTGATCTCGCGCGCTCCGCTTTCGACGGCGCCGCGGATGACCAGGTAAGCGACCATGCCATAGACGAAGAGCTTGAGAATGTTCTTGAAAGTCTCGATCAGGAGCCGGAGCGAGAACAGGCGTTTGAGGCCATTTGCCGGATTGAGGCGCGAGAAGTCGGGCTTGAGCGGGGCGGACGAGAAGACGAAGCCGGTTTGCAGGAGCTCGAAAACCAGCACGATCATAATGATTGCCGCGAACAGCAGCAGCATGGGTCTTGCCAGGGGCGCGACAAGAGTCTCCACGGCGATGAGCAGCGAACCATCGGCAAGGGCCGGACCGGAAACGAGTGCGTCATGGCTGGCATGCGCGACGGCAAGGCCCAAACCCGGCCCCGCCATCCAGGCATATCCAAAGAGCGCCGCAAGGCTGGTCAGGAAACTCAAATCCATGCCCCGCGCGACGACGCCCTTTTTGCGCGAGCGATCGAGCTTGAACTGCGTCGGTTGTTCGGATTTGTCCTGTTCGGTCTCGGCCATGTCAGATCAACCGAGGCAGCGCTTCAAGCAAAACGGCGGCAAATCGCACGATCAATGCCCCTGCCGCTCCGAACGACAGCGGCAGGACAAGAAGCAGCAGAATCGTCTTCACCTGAAAGCCGAGAACCAGGACGTTCATCTGAGGCACGGTGCGAGAGAGAAGAGCAATCGAGACATCGCTCAGGAAGAGCGCCAGGATCGTGGCGCCGGCGACGCCGAAGGCGCTCAGCGACATCAGTGCCATGAAGGCGCTGATGCGCGCGATCGAATGGGGCAGCACCCAGGTGCCCAGTGGAATCGCGTCGAGGCTCGCCGAAAGGAACCGCAGAAGCGCGACATGCCCATCGAAGCCGAAGAATACGGCCGCCGCCGCATAGGCGAAAAGCGTCCCGATCAAGGGCACTTGAGAACGCGTGGCGGGGTCGACCAGGCCTGCCAACCCAAAGCCGGCCTGAATGTCGATGGTGCGACCGGCAATATAGAGCGCGCCAAACCCGACCTGGAAGGCCAGCACGATCAACAATCCCAGGGCAAGCTCGTGAACCGCTGCCTCAGCAAGCTGCGGCAGGTTCTCTGCGCTCAACAGGGCAAGATCGCGATGGCCGCCGATCAGAACGATCGACAGTCCGAGCGCGAACAATACGCGGAAAAACACCGGCATCGGTACCAGCGTGAACGGTGGTGCAAAGGCAAAAACAGGCGCGAGCCGCAGTCCCAATACCAGCGCCGACGCCGCCCAGTCTGCCAGCACGAGACCCGCCATGGTTCAGCCAAGACCGGGTATCAGCATGATCATCTCAATGGCGAACTGCGTGATGCGGTAGATGATCCAGGGGCCCAGCAAAATAAGCATGATGCCGGAAACCAGCAGCTTCGGCACGTAGCTGAGGGTCATTTCCTGCAATTGCGTCGCGACCTGCAGCACGCTGATCGCCAATCCTGTCGCAAGTGCCGCGGCCAGGATGGGACCCGCCACCAACATGCTGTTCCACAGCAGCGAATTCATCAGGCCAAGAGCCTGGTCCCCCTCCATGATCTACGCCTCACGCACCCCTCGGTAGATTTCACTGGTTTTCCATTCGGGAGCAAGAGCAGATTATGGTTAAGTCGCGATGCTGCTTTGCGCGCAGACTCGCACGAGGAAAAGACAACCGCCTTTTCACGTCTGCGGCGTTGCGCTCTCCTGTACGTTAAGCATTTTCCTCACATCGCCGCGTCCTGAACGCCTGCATTCAACGCCACCATCGGCATTGCGGTGATCAACGGCGAGCACGAAGTCCTTGTCGGCCCTGCTAGGTCCCCGACAAGGAAAAGGCCACTACATCGAGCAGCGGGGGCGACCCTTGGTCTCCCCGAGGCCGCTATTTGATCCCCTGCGCGTGGCTGCGGAAACTGGCGAGTTGGGTCTTCTTCAATGAATCCCAGTCCGCCAATTGCTTGCCGAGATCGTCGTGCATGGTCTTGTAGGTCTGGAGTTCCTGCAGATTGGGCGCGGTGTCGGAATCATCCAGCAGACCTGCGAAGGAATAGATCTGTTCGTTCAGCCGACCGGGAAAGTTCAGGTTCGCCTCCGAACCCTTGATGTTCACCTGCATCAGAATCGACTCGATCTGCGACGCCCTTGCCGTCAGCTGGGCCCCTTCCGCCGCCAGCGGCTGCCCCCCACGGCGTTTGAGTGTTCCGGAGACCTCGTTCTTCACCGCCCGGATGTCGTTGACGGCGCGATGCAGCGCGTCCTGGTCGCGATAGACCTCCATTGCCAGCGCGAATTTCTGCTGCAACCCCGTGAGCGGCCCCTTGACGCGCGGATCGACTGCGATCGTCAATGGCGCAGTCAGGGTCTGTCCCTGATAGGTGAGCCGAACGGTGTATTTGCCTGGCAGCGCAATCGGTCCGCGCGGTGCAAGACCGGCATAGAACGCTCCCGGAATTTGCGCGGGGTCGTCATAGCGTAAGTTCCACACGAAGCGGTTGGTTCCCTGATCGGCTGGCAAGGTGTCGGTCGGATGCACCTGGTCCGGCCATTCCGGCGGTTGCTCTTGCTTGTTGGATTTGACGCTCGTCAGGTGGCGCACGAGCTGACCCTTGGCATCGAGGATGTCCATTGTCAGCGGGGCGGTCGGCTTGGACGCCAGGTAGTAGTCGATCAGGATACCTGCGGGCGGGTTCTGGCCCACGGGCGGGCGGGCGTCGACCTCATCGGGATAGTAGAGGTGGTAGCCGGTCTGCGGCGTGTACAGATATACGCTGGGAGCCGCCATCGCGGCAGCCACCTGGCGCAGCGGCGTGACATCGTCGAGGACCCAGAACGAACGGCCATGGGTCGCGACCACGAGGTCGTCGCCCTTGACGACGAGATCGTGCACCGGCGAGCGCGGCAGATTGAGCTGCAGGCTCTGCCAATGTCCGCCATCGTCGAACGAGACAAACACGCCGGTCTCGGTGGCCGCGTAGAGCATGCCGCGCATGGCGCTGTCTTCGCGCACGGCATGCACCCATGAACCGTCCGGCAGTCCGGCATCGACGCGCGTCCATGTCTTGCCGGAATCGGCGGTCTTGAAGACGTAGGGCTTGGTGTCGTCGAGCTTGTGGCGGTCGACAGCGACATAGGCGGTGCCGGCGTCGAAATGCGACGGCTCGATCATGCTGACGGTTCCCCATTGCGGCATCGCCTGCGGTGTGACGTTGCTCCACCGTCCGCCGCCATTGGACGAAAGCTGCACCAGCCCGTCATCTGTGCCGACCCATAGCATGCCGCGTTTCAACGGCGACTCCGCGATGGCGAAGATGGTGTCGTAATACTCGACGCTGGTGATGTCCTTGGTGATCGGGCCGCCCGAGGCCTGCTGCTTGGACTTGTCGTTGCGCGTGAGGTCAGGGCTGATCGCCGTCCAGCTCGTGCCGTCATTGGTGGTCTTGTAAAGCCGCTCCATGCCGAAATAGAGCGTATCGGGATTGAACGGCGACATCGCCAACGGCGAAGTCCAGTTGAAGCGGTGGTCCAGATCCTTGGCCGCGTGGCCCGATGCATCGACGGGCCACACCGAGATCACCCGATCCTGCATGGTGTGGCGGTCGAAACGGACTATGAAATTCTCCGATGTCGAATAGATGATCTGGGGGTCGCGCGGATCGGCGATGACGAAACCGCATTCGCCGCCGCCGGCGTTGTACCAGTCCTTTTCGGTGATGGCGCCCTCGTCGTCGCGGCTGGCGATGGCGAGGTTCGAATTGTCCTGCTGCGCGCCATAGACGTAATACGGAAACCGGTTGTCGACGGCGACATGGTAGAATTGTGCCGTCGGCTGGTTGTCCTGAGTCGTCCAGGTCTGGCCGCGGTCGGTGGAAATCGAGGCGCCGCCATCGCTGGATTCGATGATGCGGTCGGTATTGGTCGGATCGATCCAGATACCGTGATGGTCTCCGTGCCGCGCCGGCAGAAGGTTGAAGGACTTGCCGCCATCGGTGGAGCGGAACAAGCCGGTATTCTCGGCATAAAGCGTATCCGCGTTCTTGGGATCGGCCAGAATCGTCGAGAAATACCAAGCGCGTTGCGTCAGCCGTCCGTCGTCGCTGACGCGGCGCCAATGATTGCCGCCGTCATCGGAGCGGTACAGGCCGCCTTGGGCCGCCTCGACCATGGCGTAGACGCGATTTGAATCGGCGCCGGAGACGGAGACGTGGATGCGGCCGAGTATGCCCGATGGCAGGCCGTTTCCGGTCAGATGGGACCAGGTCAGTCCGCCGTCCTGCGATCGGTAGAGGCCGCTGCCGGGCCCGCCGCTCGAAAAATTCCACGGCAGGCGCCGCGCCTGCCATAAAGCGGCATAGACGATTTTGGAATTGTGCGGGTCGAAACTCACATCGATCGCGCCGGTCTGATCGTCCTTGTACAGAACTTTCGCCCATGTCCGGCCGCCGTCGGCAGTCCGGAAGACGCCTCGCTCGCTGTTGGGTCCGAAGGCATGGCCGAGTGCGGCCACCAGCACGACGTTGGGGTCGGCCGGATCGACGACGAGCGCGCCGATCTGGCGCGTATCCTTGAGACCGATATTGGCCCAGGTCTTGCCGCCGTCGGTTGTCTTGTAGACGCCGTCACCGACCGTCATGTTGCCGCGCGGCGCCGCTTCGCCGGTGCCGACATAGATAATGTTGCGGTTGGAGGGCGCGACGGCAAGCGCCCCCACCGACGAGATCGGGGTGTGATCGCTCAGGGGCTGCCAGGTCGCCCCGCCGTCCGTCGTCTTCCAGACGCCGCCGGCGACAGCACCGAAATAGAAGGTATAGGCGTCGCCCGGGATGCCGGCGACCGCAAGCGCGCGCCCGCCGCGATATGGACCAATGCCACGCCATTGCAGTGCCTTGAAAAGGCTCTGGTTGACGGGAAAACTTGTCACTGCGGGCTGCGGCGGCACGGGGGCTGCCCTGCCCTTCGGCGGGTGGGATGGTGGTGTGACGGCGATAGCGGCCGTCGCGGCAAGGAGCGTCACGGAAAGCAAGATCGTACGTATACGGAACGTGTGCATATTTCCCCCGGTGCGGGCCTGAGCGTCGGCCGGACTCTAGATCGGCGGCCCGCCCGCGTCGATATCCGCTCCGGCCCTGTTCACATCCGAATCGGTGTGCATACTCTCTTTGGATTGGCCTAAGGGGGAAGGATGCGGCTGCGGGCGGGCCTTGCAGTTCTGGGATTGGTTGTGCCGCCTGCGGCATGGGCGGAGCAGACGGTCGCGCCGATCGAGCAAGTCGTCGTGACGGCGACCCGATTGCCCGAGCCTGTCGACCAGATCCCCGCCGATATCTCAGTGGTTGGCGGCGACGAATTGCTGGCCCGCGATGCGACCGACCTGCGCAGCGGGCTTTCCCTGGTGTCCGGCGTAGAAGCCCCGCCAGGAGGCGACGCGGGCCCTTCCAGTGCCGTGCCATCCTTTTGGGGCCTGCACGAGTTCGACGCCTTCCTGCTCGTGGTCGACGGCGTCCCGTGGGGCGGCGCGTTCAATCCCGCGATCCCCAGTCTCGATCTGACCGACGCGTCGCGGATCGAGATCCTGAAGGGGGCCGCCCCGGTGATGTACGGCGCCACCTCCTTTGTTGGTGTGGTACAGATGCTGCACTACCCCGCTGGCCAGGCCGCCAACCAGGTCGAGGCCGCGTATGGCAGTTTCGGTTCCTGGCGCGGTTCGGCATCATTCGTGCTGCCACCCATGGGAGACTACGTGCAGTCTCTGGCGGTGAGCGGCCAAACGCTCGGCTTCGCGGACCATCGCGAGACGGTGAATGACGGCCATCTGCTCTACCGGGGAGCCGCGCCGCTCGCGGGCGGCACAATCCATGTCGATGCTGAGGTCACGCTGATCCACGACCTGCCGCCCAGCCCGATCGTGCGTGCGGGCGACAGCCTGAATCCGATCACGCCCATCAACGCGAACTATCAGCCGGCCGACGCAAAGATGAGCGAGAACCGCTTTCACCTCGCGCTCGATTTCACCCGTGCGACAGAACTGGGCGAGTGGGAGACGCTCGTCTCCTTCGCGCACTCCGACATTCGCGATGTGCGAGGCTTCCTGCGGCCGGACCTGACCGACAACGGCTCGGCCAACGCCGACTCGCAGAACCAATCGCGCCAGATCGAGGATCTCTATGTCGACACCCATGTAGCAAAGCAGTGGAATGAGACCGTCAGCCTTCTCGTCGGTGCCGATCTTCTCTATGGCAGCGGCATCCAGGCCAGCAGGAACGGCGAGTATTACGTGCCGCTCGACGGCCTGACGATCGCGCCGCCGACCTGGAGCCTGCATGTCGACGAGATCAACAGCGTGAACGACCGGCGCCTGTTCGCGGGACAATACGCGCAGGTCGACTGGAAGCCCGGCGATCGCCTCGACATCGTCGCCGGACTGCGCCTGAACGAAACCGGGGAGCAAAAAGACAGCACGCATATCGACGGCTTCGACAACACGCTCGATACGTTCGACAGCCGCAACCGCGACGTCGTACGGCTTTCGGAAACCCTGGGAGCGAGCTATCGGTTGTGGAGCTCCGGCGCCGATGAAGGCGTGTTCTATGCCGATTACCGCGATGCCTTCAAACCGGCGGCAGTCGATTTCGGGCCGGACAACACGCCGGACATCCTCCAGCCGGAGACCGCGCGGAGCTACGAGGCTGGCTTCAAAGGTCGAGCCGCGGACGGGCGGCTCCAGTACCAGCTCGACGCCTTTGTCGAGGACTTCTCCAACCTGGTGGTGCCCAACCCGATCACCGGCGACCTCGAAAATGCGGCCAAGGAGCGGCTTGAGGGTGCGGACTTCCAAGCGCGGTATCTGCTCGCACGCGACTTGGCGCTGGCCGGAAGCTTCGCCTTCCACGATGCGCGCTACACGCGCTTTACGACCGTCGACGACCTTGGCAATCCGGAGAATGTGGACGGTCGGGAACTCGCGCTGTCGCCGCGGGTTCTCGCGGCCGCCGGTTTCCTCTACACCCCGGCTCAGGGCCTGGAAGCAACCCTGGTTGCGAACTATGTCGGCCATCGCTGGCTCAACGAAGAGAACACGGCGCCCGCGGGGGGATACGTGACCGTCGACGTCACTCTCGGCTATCGCCTCGAACGCTACGAGCTGATGCTCGAGGCAGCGAACCTCACCAACCAGCGTGCGGTGGTTTCGGCGAGCGAATTCGGCAGCCGATCCTTCTATCTGCTGCCGGCGCAGTCGCTCTGGCTGAAGCTCGCGGCGAAACTCTGAATGGCGAACGGCGGCGCCGGGAACGCCGCCGTTGCAGCCATCGGTATAGTCGACGCTTAGGGAACGATCGACAGCGCCGGCGAAGTTGTGATCTTGCCGCTGACGACGCAGCCACCGGGCAGCGGCTGGTTCTTAAACGAGATCACGCCATTCGAAAGCTTCACCGGGAGGTTTCCGGGTCCACAATCCCCGATCGGCGAGGTGAACTGGACGTTCTGGATCACCAATTTGGTGGCGGATTTCACGACGCCTTTCCACGGCAGGTTCGCGAGTCCGACGGTGCTGCAGCCTACCTGGCCCGAGAACGTGCCGGAATCGACGAACCCGTTGCCGTTGGCGTCGGTGTGGCCGGTGAACTTGGCCTTGCACGGCAGGCTGACGCCGTTCTTGGTGGCGGAGGTCTTGCCGGTGCCGGTGAAATCGGAGCTCTCCGGGATCAGGTGATAAGCAGCCGCAGGCACGGAGCCGAGAAGCATGACGGAGGCAGCGATGGCGATGGCAGCTTTCATGATGTTGGTCCTTCGTTGGCGCGACAAGCGCTTGGTGGTGGCGGAGCGACTGGATTCCCCGATCGCAGCGTCGCTCCGGTGAGCGATGGGGGGCAAAAAATCGGTTTCCTCACGACGGACATGGCCGGTCCCCTCAGAAAGTCTTGGTGATGCGCATCCCGTAGAGACGCGGATCCGTGAGGAAGACGTTGGTCGTTAGCGCGGTGTCGTCGCTGTTGAGGAACGCGCCGGTAATCGCGGTCACGTTGAACAGGTTCTTCACATAGAACATGACCTCCAACCCGTCGGCATTGGCGAAGGTGAGCGAAGTATTGGCGCTCACATAGCCATGCAGGCGGTCGTAGGGCTGGTCGTTGAACACGCGCGCAAAGGAAGCGGCCTGGTAATAGACATCGCCGCGCAAGCTGGCACTCCAGTCCTTGCCAACCGATCGCGTGTATTGCCCGCCCACCGAAAGCGTGAAGTGTGGCGTATTGGGCAGTTGGTTCCCGCTCAGATCCTTGGCGAACCCCTCGCCGCCATTGGGCGCGGTGGTCGGATCGAAGCCAATGTAACCCGGCAATTTGACCGGATCGGGATTTGGCACGTAGGGCTTGCCGGTGACGGGATCGAGATTCTCAGAATAGGCCTCGGTGCAGGCGACGGTGATGCCGCCATGGGCGAGAAGCTCGTTGACCACGTAGGTCGGCAGAACGCAGTTGGACGTCGCGGTGATGAACGGCCTTACCACCATCCAATCGGAATGGCCTGCCGTCCGGTCCATCAGATCAATCGCCTGCGATCCTCCTGCCAGGCTGCTGTTCTCGTAACCGGCCGAAAGATTGAAGACGAGCCCACTGACCGGCTGCCAGGTCGACTCGATCTCCGCGCCGCTGACGGTGGCATTGAAGTTGAGGTTGACCGAGGTACGATCGACGATCTGCGATATCTGATAATTTTTGTAATCGTAGAAGAACACCGAACCGTTCAACGTCATGTCGCCGTCCAACACCGTGTTCTTGCTTCCGAGCTCATAGGCATTGACGAATTCCGGCTTGAAGGTCAGCGGATGCGTGTTGGGCGTGCTGTAGTCGATCCCGCCGCTGAAGATCGGCACCACTCCGGGAGGATTCGAACCGCCCGCCTTGTAGCCGCGCGAGTACGAGGCGTAGATCAGCGATGCGTCGGTGAAATCGAGCTTGGGAGTCCAGGTGGCGACCGCGCGCCCTGTCAGTTCCTGCCAGCGCTGCGTCAGCACACCGGCCGAGGGAATGCCCTTGAACGCAAGGCCGGCCCAACTCGGGTATTCCGTAAACGCCTTTTGGTCGTCCGTGAAGCGCAACCCGCCGGTCAGCTTCAGGTCTTTGGCGATCTGATAGTAGACCTCGCCGAATAACGCCCAGGAATCGATCCGCGCTGGATTCTTGCTCAAGAAATAGTTGTGCCCCTGCCCGTCGACATTGGCGAGATTGTTGGGGTCGATATAGGCGCAGCCCAGACCCAGCAGCGTGTTCTGCAGATTGGCGGGGTCAGCGGGTATCGGGTCGCAGCTGTTCGCCAGCAGCGGATCGAAGGCGATGTGATCGGCATCCTTCGGGTTCTTGTCTCCGCCGTTGATCGAGTTGACGTATTCGGTGAACAAGGTGAGCGCATTGTAGAAGACGTAGTAATCGGCCTGGGTGTGGTAGTGCAGATAGTTGGCGCCGGCGACAAAGTTGAGGGGCCCTTCGTTGCTCGAAGCCAACCGGAGTTCCTGATAGAACTGCTCGGATTTTTCCTGCGACACGTCCTGGCCCACGATCGTCGTTGAACAACCGAGCTGGGGATCGCAATACTCGCCGTCGCGGCCGATGAGGGTGCGGCCACCCGGATCCACAAATATCGGGGCCGTGTTGAATCGGTTGAAGTCCTCGGTCGAATAGAGAAGGTCGTTGTTGTAGCCGGTCTGAGAACTCAATGTCAGCGTCTGGCTGAGCGAATAGTCGACATTGAGCTCAAGCGTGTCGTTTTTTGCCCGGTATTTCGGGTCCAGAAGCGAGTCGACCACGCGCAGATTGTGTGACTGGGTGAGACCGGCATAGGGGTCGGTTCCCGGCTTTACATACGGCGTGAACAGCTCCAGCGCGACGACGAACGGAATGCCGCCGGCATTGGGAGTCTCGAAGGCGGTGGGCGCATAGAGCGATCCCGGCAGGCAACCCTGGGTGAGCCACTGCGCGCCGAAGTTCGTCGCATCGGGAAACTGGGGCCCGGCCGGCCCGTCGACCTCACTGGGGCCGGGATCCTTCTGGCACAACTGCTTCGACGAACGAACCCGGTCGTCGTTCTCGTTGAAATGTTCCCAGATCAGATCGGCTTTCAGGGCCTCGATCGGCTTGTATTGAAGTGTCGCACGCCCCGACCACAGATTGCGGCCATCGATCGCGTGTCCCGTCAGTTCGTTGAATGAATAGCCGTCGCGACTGGTCCATTCGCCCGCCAACCGAAGGTCCAAGTGATCGCCGATGATGGGAATGTTGACCATCCCTTCGAGGCGCCGCTCGTTGTAGTTTCCGATATCGACGGAAGCATTGGCCGCATACTGGTCCGTGGGCAGTGCGGAAGCGATGTTGACGACTCCGGCCGGCGCATTGCGGCCATAGAGCGTTCCCTGCGGTCCACGCAGCACTTCGACGTGATCGATGTCGAAGAATTCCTGCTCGAAGAAATGATTTCGGATGAAGGGGATGTTGTTAAAGGCGATCGCGACCGCCGGATCGGTGGTCACCGAGATCGCTTGCGTGCCGATGCCTCGTATCTGGATGTTATAGCCGGTGAAGTTTGTCTTCGAAAAGGTAACGTTGGGAATTTCCTTGATGAGGTCCGGCCCGACGGCAACTTGTTCGGCCTTGAGGTCCTTTTGCGTGAAGGCGGAAATCGCGATCGGCACGTTTTGAATGTTTTCCGATCGCTTTTGCGCCGTGACCACGACCGTCTCGATCCCGCCATCGGCGGCGCGTGCCGCAGTTATTGCACCGGTCATCGCCGCTGCGGCACCACCTGCCGCAAGGACATGCAACCACGAGCCCTTTCGCATCGGTCTCCCCTCTTGAACGGCCGGCGCAGAACGCGCCGGTATCCCCCGCTTCCGCTCGCTGGATGCGAAAACTTTCGCGGCGTTTCTCGGCAACGCACATCGCTGTCAGTAGTTGCAGCGGGGAGAGAATTTTTTCGAGAGGTCGAGCAATAACAAAAGCTAAATGAAGAATTTCGGCAGGAGGAACGCCGCTACGTTGCGAGCCGCACCGCCCTCTCGATCCACCATTTGGGTGAGCGGCTCGCCGATGAGGGAATCGCCGAAGGCCATCAGGGCGATAAAGAGTACGGCAGACGTCACCCCACGGTGCGGATCGCCCTTCTCGTTGGCGAATTTTTCCTCGATGGCTGACACAAGTTGCGTTACGGCATTGCGGACAGGTTGCAGAGCCTCAAAATTTCCGGACAGCGCAATCCAGGCCGCGAGCTTGCCGGCGCCCCCCTTGTCGAAGGCATCAAATACCAGATCGACGAGCGCCCGGGGGGCGCCCGTGTCGGAGCGAAGGTGGGCCACGGCGCCCATCAGCGCCGTCTCCAGATCGTGCACCATGGCGCTCATCAGCTCGGATTGGAGCTCGCCTGCCGACCCGAAGTGATGCAGCAGATTGGTGTGCGAGACGCACAGCTCGTCGGCGACCGCCTTGAGCGTGACCGAGTACGGGCCGCGCTCCAGAAGCAGCCTGCGCGCCACCGCCAGCGCCTCTCCGCGCGCTTCATCCGCAGAACGCCGGCGTCGCGGTGACGACGAGGCATTGTGCAGCCGTGACCGACCTACCGACATTGATGTCAATCTAGATTAGTCCGGCGCCAAACAACAGAAGATATAACGGCTCGACCACTCCGAGCCGGCACCACCTCTCGGCCAACAATTGATAGTAGGAAGGCTCGGCCGAATTCACTTCGATGCGATCGAACCGGTCGGACTGCCCGGCGTTTGCTCCGTCTGAACCGCCCGCACGAGCGGCACCACGATATCCAACATGGGCGTGGTTCGGGTGGGGATTACCGTGGCAGTTTGGTCGGTGCGCAGCCGCGGCAACCGCGAATGGCACATGTCGATCCCCCGCAGCAATGTTCCCAAGTAAATGCTCAGAGCCTCGCCCGCCGCCTTGGCAACGCTGAGCTCCATCAGACCGCGCGCGGGACGCTCGATGGACGTCGTCGATGGAAAATATCCGCGCAGATGGGTGCCTTGCGCCCGCGCGGCCAACGCGAGCGACGTACGGTACAAGCCATCGACATGAAACTCCAGCAACTCTGCCAGCAGGGATTCGGACAGGCCGGCAACTCTGCGCCGCTGCATAGGCGGTGATGCGCAGTAATAGAAGTGCGACATCCCGGCGGGGAGACCAACGAGCTGGCTAGCGATCTCTTCCCGAATGTCCAGTCGAATGCATTCGGCATCGCCACCCCAGTGGCGTATCTCATCGCGGACACGTTGCGCATCTCTCTCGCCTACGGCCCATGTCAGGCACACGCGTGCGCCGCCGGCGGCGCAGGCCTTTGCGATTGCTTCTCCCAGGCCGCGCGATCCGCCTACGACAAGGACATTCGCCCCGTCGAATTCGTTGCGGCCGATTGTGGCGGCGAACTGGTTCATGGAGGGTTGTTGCGCCGGGGGGTGACGCAGAAACGCCTCCGCCCGGCCCGATATGCCTGCAGCGCGCACGGCGAGCTTTACCAGCCGGAAATTGGCATCGATTGCTTGTGCCTCCATGCCGATCGAATTGTGCGGTCCCGATGGCAAGAGATCGAGACTGAACCCCTTGAGCAACGAATGCAGGCCAGGGTTCACCATCCCCACGATTCTCGAAACGGCGCATAGCGCAGCGACGCGCCTGGGAGAAATGCTTTTGCTCAGGATGGGAAATTCACCGCCAATCCGATCGAGATCGCCTTCCGCCGGAAAGTTACGCGCCTCCAAACTCAGACTATCGCAGCTTTGCTCGATCGCCTGGACGGGCCAGCTGCTCATTGCGCCGTCATTGGTGGGCGGCGAGGCGCCACGTTGCGCTTTTGATCCGACCCGGACCTTGATGGCCACTGCGTCGCTCGAACGGATCGTGATTTCTGCGCCAGCGTCCGTCAGCATCGCTTCGGCATGCACAAGGTCGCCCAAATAAAGCGGGGCGACAAATTCCGCCTTGATGTGACCGACGACGAGAACTTGCCGACTCAGCAATTCTTCGAGAGCCCAGAGTACGGCGTGGACTCCGTGAACAATCGGCAGGCCAACTTCCGTTCGCCGGGCGAATTCCGGGTCCAGATGAATCGGGTTCAAATCGCCCGATATGTCCGCAAATCTCCGTTGATCGACGGTGCAAAATTTCCGTGCAGCAAGATCCATCGGTTTCAGGGAGCGACCGCGCTGTCGGAGAAATGATGCCCCCCCATCTTCCGTCCTACCGCGCCAAGAAGATCAGACAGGCTCGCAAGCTCAAATATTTCGACGTCGGTGAAGACGATCCCGAACGCCTCTTCGAGGTTTTGGATGATGTACATGTTCTTGAGCGAGTCCCAAGACTCCACCGTGTCCGGCGAAGCATCGAGCGGTAGGCTGCGCGCATCGATCTCAAGGATCGACGACAAAACAGCGAAAAACCGGTCTTTCAGGCGCTCTGGATCCATGTCCCGGTCCCCTCGATTGAAACGTGTGCCGGAATAGCAAATTCGCCGGCAGATCGCCGGCAGCGATAGTGGACGCTTTCGCCTTCCCGCCGGATTTCGTCGAATCCCAAGTTCTTCCAGAAATCCCGAACCTGGCTGTTTTTGGCCGTAGGTACATATTTGGCTTCCCACGCCTCGACATCCCACTGCCGTCCCATGCGTTTCAGCACATCGCCTGCAAAGGCGTGTTCCAGATTGCGGCCGAGGGCACGGCAACTGAGCAAAAGCGTGTCAACGACTGCGGTTGATCCTTTCCGCTCGAGGATCATTACCCCCACCAGGCCCAGCGATCCGAAACGATCTTTCGCCGACAGGACGAAGACCGCGGCGTTGTTGTCTTCGCTGAGGTGGCGGATCGCCTGCTCCGTATAGCGCCGGGTCGTCAGATTGAACTGGTTGGTTTTTTGCGTGAGTTGTGCAATTCGGGGCACGTCGGAAGATTGCGCAACCTCAATCGTCGCAACAATGCCGAGAGAGCCGAGGTATTCGTCGACCGTGGCGAAGGTGCTGCGCGCGGCCAGTCGCTGCCGCTCGATCCTGTATCTTTCGGTACGCTGGGCGTCGTCTTCCGTGGCGGCGGCGCTATCGAACAGGCCGTGACGATGGAGCAGGCCCGGCAATTCGTGCAGATGCTCCGGCACTGCCAATACGGTCACCTCGGGCAGCATTGTGCGGATCAACTCGCATTCGTTCGGATTGTCGTCGACGAAGACAAATGAATCGAGACCGAGGTTGAGTTCTTCGGCGAGTTCCCGGATGTTGGTTGCCTTGTCCCGCCAATCCAGCTTCATCGCGGCGAAATGCTCCGGCCGCAGCTGACAATGAGGATGGCTGGTCAATATTTCCATCACGTCGGCGGCGTTGTTCTTGCTGGACAGCGCAAGAATCACGCCGCGTCGCGCAAAGCCGAGGATGGCCGTGTGGAAATCGTAGAATGCCCTGCCGGGATATTCCTGACCGTCGAGCTTGATGCCGCCGATGCCGTCTTCGCCGACGACGCCGCCCCACAGCGTGTTATCGCAATCGAGGATGAGGCACTTATTGAGCCTGCCCTTCGACACGCGGACAATCCGCACCAAATCCCGCGCATAGCGCTCCAGGAATGCCTGGCGGAAGGGCGCGCGCCAGAGATAGCGACCGCGCTCGTCGAGGGCGGCATCTGCGCCAAGAAGTGCCAGGTAGCGCCCGAAGTCGGCCACCACGAACTGCGGTGCATGCTCGCGTGCGTAACCGAGGACGAATGAATTGAGCTCGGCGACCTGGGAACAGGTGTCGGAACCGTCGCGCGTCGGCCAAAGGCCATGCTCGGGATAGAGCGGCGGCAGAAAAGTATTTACGACGATGGTTGCGCGCGTGCGCGAGGCCAACAAGTCGAACAGCGCGCCGAGTTCGTCGCGGGTTCCTTGGTGAGTCCAGCCAGGTTTGCCGTATTCGCGATCGAGCTCATCGAGCGTCAGCGCGACGAGCAACAATTCGGCATCGTCGACAAGGCCGCATGGATGCGCGAGCGCATCCTGCATCATCGTGCCGTATCCGCCGAACGCAAGCTTCGGGAAATATCCGATCGCGCCCAGCTGACGCTTCAGGAGCGGCTCGATCCCGTCGACTGTAAAATTTCTGAGGACGTGAATCCGCACGTCGGCCAAGCCATGCGCAGCCGCGCCGTCGGCGACGACAGAAGGCGGGTAGGTTTCCCCCGCAGTGATCCTCGATCTCCAGTCCATGACACCGTCCCGCCGTAATGCAACGCCGAAGCCGCATCGACGTTCCCTCAGGGTGGCCGGCTGGGGAACAAAGCGCCTAGACAGCCGTTTGCTGAAGCGAACCGGATCGGGGGTTGCGTTGCTCGTCCTTAAGGATTTTCAAGCAGATAGCGCGACGACCTGTTTTCGCGCCGTGCTGAACGGCCAATCCGCGCAGGACCGGTTGCGCTTTTTGGGCTTTGCATCGGCGGCGCGGGCGGCGCGCGAAGCGGCAGGAAATTGGGATTTCATGGCGCCCGCGCGCGCGATCGACGCCTATCTCGAGCAGGCATTTCCCATCGTGAAGGAGCAAGTTCAGCAGCGCGACCGGCTGCGCCGCATCGCGGTTGCCCGCCTGGCGCTCGAGCACTTCTGGATCTCGGAGCCATTGCCGCAGGATATCCGTTCGCTGTTGCCGGCCTTTCTGGATCGCCTGGGTACCTACCTCGTCGATGGCGGAAAGCCCTATCTCGACGATTTCTTTGCAAAGGATGTGCGCTATGCGTTGGGCATTACTCTGCCCGCGGGCGCCCTGCAATTCGATGTGGGCAGGATCGGACCAAAGCTGGTTGCGCGGGAGATGCTGCGATCGCGGTCGTTCAGAGTGGGCATTTCCTATTTGAAGGCTTTGGGCTGGCGGCGCTGGTACTACGAACACATGGACCTTCGGGCTGCCCGCCACTTCAATGCGGAAGGCTGGACGGACCATTGCCTGCGCATGGTCGAGATTTTGAGGCTGAATGTGGACATGGCCGGAATTGTGGGTGCGGGGTGGTTCTACGATCCGGCGCTCGCAGAAGTCAGTCCGGGCCTGAGTTACATTCAGAAGACGCAGACCCGTTACGGCGCCTTTCTGCTTAAATTGCCCACCGAGCCGCACCACATCGAGAACGCGTTGTACAGGTCGGCATCGCGACGGCGGCTTTACGAGGAAGGCCGTTACAAACCGGCGTGCTACATGTGTGTCTGGCCGCGCAAGGGCGTTTTGCGCTGGGTCGAGCGACTCAAGCATGACGCCGGCGCTGCCTTCGGCGCCTCTGGCATCCCCGATGCGGCATCAGATTTGCCCGGAACCGGATCGGTTTTCCCCGGCGGTGCGCTGGCACCCAGTGCGAATGGAACTGCGTAAAGTTTTTGGCCGGCGGTTCTTAAGGAGAACGCGAGAGATGGCTGTGTGGAAGCCTCTGCGAACAAGGCTGTCGAACCATGTCGTGCGCCGCTGGATCGTAAATGGGCGGCCGAGTTCCGCGGACTCAGCGCTGGTCAGTTTTTGTTTCGACGATTTTTATCACTCCGCAGCGCAGGAAGGCGCGGCGCTGCTTGGCGGACTTGCCATGCAGGCGACATACTTCGCTGCAGGGGCCCTGATGGGACGGACCCTGGACGGGCTCGAACACTTCACGCGAAACGATGTGGCCGAGCTGTCCGCTGCTGGCCATGAAATTGGCTGCCACACATTCAATCATGTGCGTATTCCGGATTGCCCGGCGCTTCAGATCGAAGAGGAGCTGGCGCGCAATCGCACGTTCATCCTGGAAACGTCGGCCGCAGGTCCTCCGACCAGCTTCGCCTACCCTTTTGGCGCGGCAGACATTCGGACCAAACATCTGGTCTCTCGCCAATTCGGCATTTGCCGCGGCATCGACAAGGGAGTGAACAGCGGGTTGGCGGATTTCGGCCAGCTTCGTGCGGTCGAGATCACCGAGGCGCAAACCTTTGCAGATCTTTGCACGTATCTCGATGCCGCGGAGGCGACCAAGGGCTGGCTCGTCTTTTTCACCCATGATGTCTCCGCGAGACCGAGCGAGCATGGCTGCCGACCGGACCAATTGAAAGCCATTGCCCAGGAAATAAGGAATCGCGCAATACGCGTCATGCCCCTTTGCGACGCGGCGGCCGAATTCGCCCCGCTCGGGGATTCATAGACGGTACGTTCTGGAATACCGCGGAACGGACGGGTAGCCTTCCCGTTGCTGCGATTCTCCGTCGCGGCAATCTGTGAATTGCGCGACAAATCGGCACCGAGATGGACAGAACTCTACCGGGCGTTGAGATACGCGGAGCGATGCTCGCTTTCGCGGTTCTGGTTTCGCTGGGGCAAGCGCTGGCATCACCAGTCGATCAGGGCGCCTATGCCGAGCTGCATTGGCGGCAGATCGGCCCATTTCGCGGCGGTTGGGCTACGGTCGTCGAAGGCGTCCCGAGCAAGCCGGACCGCTTTTATTTTGGCGCCGCCGGCGGCGGAGTGTGGAAAACCGACGATGCGGGCCGCACTTGGCGGGCATTGTTCGAGCACGGTCCGGCCGCCGCGGTAGGCGCGCTCGCCGTGGCACCATCGAACCCGGACATCGTCTATGTCGGTACTGGCCAGCCAGAGGCGCGCTACGACATCGCCGCCGGTCTGGGAGTTTTCAAATCGACGGACGGCGGCGCGCATTGGGTCCCGCTTGGCTTGGAGAATACCCGACATATCGGCCGCATCTGGGTCGACCCCAAGAATCCCAACCTCGTGCTGGTGGGCGCACAGGGGCATGTATTCGGGCCCAGTGCTGACCGCGGGCTGTACCGTTCCACGGACGGCGGCAGGACGTGGTCGCATGTCCTGAAATTGGGCGTCTGGACCGGTGTCGTCGACATTGGCAGCGATCCCAAGAACCCGAAGATCATCTTCGCGGCGGCGTGGGAAGCCCATCAATATCCGTGGCTGAGCTACTTCACCCCCGTAATCGGCAAAGGCAGCGCGATCTACAAGTCGAGCGACGCCGGTATGACTTGGCGCAAGCTCACTGGCGGCGGGTGGCCCAACATCGCGGTGGGGCGGATCGGCCTGGCGGTCACGCATGGCGGCAAGGCGACGCGCATCTATGCGACGGTCGACTCCAAGAGCTTGGGCGGCATGTACCGCTCGGACGATGGCGGCGGGCATTGGCTGAAGGTCAACGATGCCAAAGCGGACGCGAATTCGTACTTCAGCCGGCTGACGGTTGCGCCGAACGATGCCAACACTGTCTACTTGGTGGGACAGTCGATCCGGCGCTGCACCCAAGGCGGCAAGACCTGCACGATCATCAAGGGCGCGCCGGGCGGAGACGACTACCATCATCTCTGGATCAACCCGCTCCATCCGGACCACATGATCACGGGCTCGGATCAGGGTGCCGTCGTCAGCGTCAACGGCGGAGCGACCTGGAGCAGCTGGTACAACCAGCCAACGGGCCAGTTCTATCACCTCGCCGCGGACAATCGCTATCCCTATTGGATTTATTCGGGCCAGCAGGATAGCGGCACCGTGGCGATCGCGAGCCGCAGCGATTACGGCCAACTGACCTATCGCGACTGGCACTCGGTGGGCGGCGACGAACGCGACTACGATATCCCCGATCCCACCGATCCCATGATCGTCTACGGTTCGGGACTGGGCGGCCGGGTGAGCAAGTGGAATGGCCGCACGGGACAATCAGCGGACGTGACGCCCTGGCCGGAAGAGAATTACGGAAAACGACCGACGACGACCAAATATCGCTACATGTGGATGACGCCGTTGGAAGCTTCGCGCGCCGGTCCGCCTGCGCTTTACCTCGGCGCGCAGGTCCTTTTCCGTTCTCAGGACCAAGGCCAGGACTGGCAAATCGTCAGCGGCGACCTGACGGGAAAAGGGGAAGGCGCGAAGAACTGCGACGGCGATATGGCGGTAGCGGATGCCAAGGCTTGCGGTTACGGCGTGATTTCCGCCATCGCGCCGTCGCCGCGCCATGGCGATGAGATCTGGGTGGGAACGGACGACGGCCTCATCCAACTGACGAGAGATGGCGGTGCACACTGGGACGCGATCACGCCGCCCACCCTGCCCCAGTGGTCAAAGATCGCGTCGCTCGACATTTCGAGCGAGACCGACGGCATGGCGTATGCCGCGATCGACTGCCACCGCCTCGACGATTTCCAGCCGCATGTGCTGCGGACCAAGGACTACGGCCACAGCTGGCAGGAGATCGACAGCGGCTTGCCGCGCGATCACTTCGTCGATGTCGTTCGCGCCGATCCGGTGCAGGACAACCTGCTCTATGCCGGCACCGACGAAGGCGTCTTCGTGTCGTTCGACGCGGGCGACCACTGGCAACCGCTGCAACAAAATTTACCTACGGCATGGGTGACGGACCTGTTGGTCCACAATGGCGATCTCATCGCGGCGACCGCGGGCCGTGCTCTCTGGGTCATGGACGACATTTCGCCGCTGCGCGAGATCGCAAATGGCGCACTTGCGGCCGGAGCGCCGCATCTGTTCAAGCCGGCCGAGTCGTATCGCGTGCATCCGGACAACAACCGCGATACGCCGCTGCCGCCTGAGACGCCGGCGGGAGAAAATCCGCCAGCGGGCGCGATCATCGATTACTGGCTGCCGCCCAATTCGAATGGTCTTGTGGTGCTGGAAATCCAGGATGCCGGCGGACATGTCATGCGTCGGTTTTCCAGCGCAGACGCGGCCGAGCGTCCCGGCGCCGAGCGCTACTTCGCGAAAGCCTGGGTCCGTGCGCCGCAAAATCTTTCCGCCGCACCCGGCATGCACCGGTTTGTCTGGAATTTGCGCTTTTCCAGACCACAGGCGCTGCACTACGGCTACAGCATCGCCGCGGTCTGGAATCAAGGTGTGCCGATCGAACCGGAAGGGCCTTTTGTCCTGCCCGGGGATTACACGGTCGTCCTCGAGATGAACGGCGCGCGCATCGTCCAGCCTCTGCGTGTCGATAAAGACCCGCGCGTGACGGCCAGCGCAGACGATCTCAAAGCGTCGCTGGAGGTGTCGCAGAGGATCGGGGCCGGCCTTGCCGATGCGAGTGCCGGCTATCGCGAGAAGACGGCGATTCTGAAACAGCTCGACGCCCGCTTCCCGCCTATAGGCGACAAGCACGCGGCGCCGCTGCACGCACTTGCGAATCGAATCCGCGAGCAGCCGCAAGCGGGACGGCCGACCTTCGAGTTGGAGGCCGGCGATCTCGCCAGGATCGAGGGCGCACTCGAATCCGCAGATGTGGCGCCCACATCGGTCCAACAGCGAATAGTCGCGGATGCGCTCGCGAAACTCGATCAGGCCAAGCGCGACTGGGAGTCCCTAAAAATGGGCGCTCTATCCGAATTGAACGCGGCGCTTGCACGCAGCGGTGAAAAGCCCGTCGCGGTTTCGGCGGCCGATCTGCGTCTAGTGGAGTTGCCCGATGACGGGGAGGACCTGCCCTGACCCTGGCTCTGAGGATCAAAGCGGCCCTTGTTGCAGTCTTGATGGCGGGTTCGGCGCACGCCGTCGTCGCCCCATCTTTTTTTCAGGAGTTGCAGTGGCGATCGATTGGCCCCTTCCGTGGCGGGCGCGTGCTTGCCGTGGCAGGGATTCCAGGCGACAGCCGGCACTTCTATTTCGGCGCCGTCGGCGGCGGGGTCTGGGCGACAAACGACGCTGGACGGACTTGGCAGCCCATATTCGACGGCGAGCCGGCCGGATCGATCGGCGCGCTGGCGATCGCGCCTTCCGATCCGCACACGATTTACGTCGGGACTGGCGAAGCCGACATGCGCTCCGACATCGCGCACGGCAACGGCCTCTACAAGACGACGGACGCGGGACGGCATTGGAAGTTCATCGGCCTTGCCGATAGCCGGCAGATTGGCGCCATCCTGGTCGACCCTCGCAATCGCAATTCGGTGCTGGTCGCTGCATTGGGACACGCTTATGGCCCAAATGCGGAGCGAGGCGTCTTCCGCTCGGTCGATGGTGGCGCGCATTGGAGCAGGGTGTTGTTCAAGGACAGCGACACCGGCGCAATCGATCTCGCGTTCAAGCCCGGCGATCCCGATACCGTCTACGCGGCCCTGTGGCAGACACGACGACCGCCCTGGAGCGTGTACCCGCCCTCGTCCGGTCCCGGCAGCGGACTCTACGTTTCGCACGACAACGGCGTTCATTGGAGTGAGATCAAGGGCAACGGGTTCCCGGTGCATCCGGCAAGGATGGGCATTGCGCTCTCGCAGGCGGCGCCTTCGCGCGTCTATGTTCTTGCCGACGGCCTGCCGGGCGAAGCCGGACTCTATGTCTCCAACGATGGTGGCGGCCACTGGAGTCGCGCGAGCGCGGACAAGCGGATCTGGAATCGCGGCTGGTATTTCTCCGGCATCACCGCGGATCCGAAGAATGCCGACCGCATCTATGTGATGGACACGATTGTACTGCGCTCGGATGACGGCGGAAGGCACTTCATCGCGCTCAAGGGCGATCCGACGGGCGACGATTTTCACACGATGTGGATCGATCCCACCGATACCGGCCGGCAGATCATCGGCAGCGATCAGGGCACCTTGATCACGTTGAACGGCGGCAGGACCTGGAGCAGCTGGTTCAACCAGCCGACCGCGCAGATCTATCATGTGAGCACCGACAATCGCTTTCCCTATTGGGTCTATGGCGCCCAGCAGGATTCCGGCGCCGTGGCCTTACCCAGCCGAACCGGTGGCTATGACGGCATCACGATGGAGCAGTTCCAGGAGATCACGCCGGGAGGCGAGAGCGACATGATCGCCCCCGATCCCAAGAATCCGGACGTGATCTATGGCGGCCGGGTGGAAGTACTCGACAGGCGGACGAACCAGGTTCGCAACATCGACCCGACCTTGGCTTATCCCCTGCTGCATTACCGTGCTACGTGGACATTGCCGCTGGCCTTTTCGAAGCGCGACGGCAAAATTCTCTACTTCGCCAACCAGCAGCTGTTCCGCACTGCCGACGGCGGCAAACACTGGACGCCAATAAGCGGCGATCTCACGCGCGTCGACGCAGGAATCCCCGGCAGTCTCGATCCTGCGACAGCGGCCGACGATGACCATGTGAGCAAACAGCGCGGCGTCATCTACAGCATCGCGCCATCGCCGCTGCAGGCGGCAAATATATGGGTCGGTACGGACGACGGCCTGGTTTGGAGGACCGTAGACGGCGGCAAGCGCTGGATGCAGGTGACGCCGCCCCAAGTAACATCCTGGTCGAAAATCGCCGGGATCGAGCTGTCGCATTTCGACACCAGCACGGCCTATCTCGCAGTCGACCGTCACCGCCTCGACGACGATGTCCCCTATATCTGGCGAACGGCGGATGGTGGCAAGACCTGGGCGCGCGCCGACGGCGGCCTGCCGCGCGACGCTTTCGTCAACGTCGTGCGCGAAGATCCGGCGCGGCGCGGCTTGCTCTATGCCGGCACCGAGCGGGGCGTTTTCGCCTCCTTCGACGACGGAGCGCACTGGCAGTCCCTGCAGCAAAATCTGCCGATGACATCGGTGCGCGACATCGACGTGCATGGCGACGACCTGGTCATCGCCACGCACGGCCGCGGCTTCTGGATCATGGACAATGTCACGCCGCTTCGGCAGACATCTGCCGCAGAAGGGCCGCCGGGACCGGTGCTGTTCAAGCCGGCCGTGGCGATCCGCGAACGCCCGGCGGGATTCACAGGAACGCCTTTCCCAAAAGACGAACCCGCAGCGTCCAACCCCGCGGCCGGCGCCGATATCGACTATTGGCTCCCGGCGGCGACAAAGGGACCGGTGACGATCACGGTGTTCGATGTGAAGCACAGGAAGGTCCAGAGCTTTTCGAGCGGTGCCGCGCCCACCACATCCGATCCGCGCACCCTGCAATTCGCTCCGGAATGGGTTCCATTGCAGCCGGCGCTGGCGGTGACAGCGGGCATGCATCGCTTTGTTTGGAACCTGCATTATCCGGGGCCTGGCGACCCGGAGAACCCGTTCGAAGCGGGCGGCGTGTGGGCACCTCCGGGGATTTACACGGTCGAATTGTCGGCCGATGGCGAAGTCCGGCGCCAGCCGCTGGTGATTAAGCCCGATCCCCGCGTCCGGATCGCACCGGCGGCGTACGAGCGCGAATACGCTCTGGCAATGAAGATCCAAAGCGCTTCCGCAAGAGTTTCGACGGCGCTGGCAGAAGCGACAAAAATGGTCAAAGCTCTGGAAGAGCGCATGGAACATGAGAGCAAGCTGCGGACGCAATTCGAACGGCTCCTCGCCGATATCGCCGATCTCTCCGATATTCCGACGGCTTCCAACAACCGTCCCGGCCGGGAGACCTTGCTACGCCGAACGGACTCCTTGAAGAGCCTGGAAGCCGCGTTCAAGACACTCAAGAGAGCGGTCGACGGTGCCGATGCCGATCCGAGCCCCGACAGCCAGCGCTCCTATGCCGTGTTGGCCAAGGCGCTCGATGGCACCTTGCTTTTATGGCAGCAGTTGAAGCAAACCAAACTGGCTGCCCTCGACGCGCAAATAAGGGCACAGGGAGAACCGGCTCTTCATCTCTAGCTGTTTGCGGGCGGCGCGCCCGGCACGCAACGCACGCAGCTAATCGACGATGTGATACACCGGCGCCTTTTCCATCGCCCATTCGCCTGTCCCGCGGTCGTAGCGCGATAGCGTGAAGCAGTGCCAATCCGCATCGTCCAGTTTGGGGTGATCGGCGCGGTAGTAGTAGCCGGGCCATCGCGTCTCGGTGCGGAACATCGTGTGGCGCGTCACCGCTTCCGATGCCAGGACGCGATGCTGCAGCTCCCAGGCGCGCTGGAGTTGATGCAGGTCTTCGGCACCGATGTGAGCGAGATCCTCCTTCAGCATGGCGAGGAGCTCGAGACCGCGAAGCAGCATCGGTTCGTTCGTGGTGTAGCCGGCGCCGATGCCGCCGACATATTCGTCCATGATCTTCTCGAGCCGCTGCAGCCCATGAATCGGCAAGAGGTAGCTCGGCGACACCGTTCCCGCGACGATCTCGTTGCGGCCGACGGCGTAGATCTCCAGAGGCTGGTAGACGGTTTTCTTCAACGCCTCGTATTCCGCTTCGCTCACCTCGGGCCGTTCGTTGCGCAGGTCCGCCACGTAATTCACCGCCGCCTTCGCGGCGATGCGCCCCTCGGTAAAGGAGCCGGACGAGAATTTGTGCGCCGTGCCGCCGATCGTGTCGCCGGCGCCGAACAGTCCTTCGACCGTCATCATTCGGTTGTAGCCCCACTGATACTCCGCGGGCGCATAATCCGACGGCCCGCTGGCCCACGCACCCGAACAGGTGGCATGGGATCCCATCACATAGGGCTCCGACGTGGTCAGCTCGGGGTTGATGTATTTGGGATCGATGTTCTGCGACGCCCACACCACCGCCTGCCCGATGGTCATGCCGAGGAAGTTCTCCCAGCCGACCGTTTCCTTGTGCGGATCCCGGAAGGCCTCCGTCGTCACCATGCGGATGGGGCCGCGACCTGCTTTCGTCTCTTCCAGGAAGGCGTGGTTGCGAAGGCATGTCGGGACCGGATGACGATCGACGTAATCGCCGATGGTTTCGCGCAGCTTGTCGAACCAGCGCGTCTCGTATTCCTCGCCATAGGCATTCTGCGTATAGGTCTTCAAGTGCAGGAAGTAAGCGCCGACAGGGCCGTAGCCGTCCTTGAAGCGCGTCAGCACGATGCGGTTTTCCATCTGCATCATCTTGGCACCCGCCAGGATCGGCAGCGCATAGGCGGAGGCGCTGCTCCAAGGCGCATACCAGGTGCGGCCCATGCCCTCGCCCACCGAGCGCGGCTTGAAGATGTGCGACGCGCCGCCCGCCGAGACGATCACGGCCTTGGCGCGGAACACATAGAACTCGCCGGTGCGGACATTGAATCCGACAGCCCCCGCGACGCGGTTGGGCTTGGTGACGTCCATCAACAGATGGGTCACCATGATGCGATTGTAGACCTGGGTGGCGGCCTTGCGCGCAGCTTCCGCGACGATGGGCTTGTAGCTCTCGCCGTGGATCATGATCTGCCACTTGCCTTCGCGCTGATACCGCCCGGTCTGCGGGTCGCGCATGATGGGAAGGCCCCATTCCTCGAATTTGTGCACGCTTGAATCGACGTGGCGGGCGATGTCGTAGCCAAGATCCTCGCGCACCAGACCCATCAGGTCGTTGCGCGCATAGCGGACATGGTCCTCCGGCTGGTTTTCACCCCATTGCATGCCCATGTAGCAATTGATCGCGTACAGGCCCTGCGCCACGGCGCCGCTGCGCTCGATGTTCGCCTTCTCGACGCAGACGATCTTGAGATCGCGGCCCCAATAGCGCGATTCATAGGTGGCGCCGCAGCCCGCCATGCCGCCACCGATGATGAGTATGTCGGAGTCGACGAAAACCGTCTTGCGGCGGCTGAACAACGCCATCAGAGCACACCGCGCTTCAACTTGTCCTTCGTCAGCGTCGGCAATCGGTCGACGTGCAGGGCCTCCGGCTCATGCGCAAGCTCCTGAGTCCGCAAGCCGTCAGGGGACGGGGATTCATAGTCCCCGGGCGGCCTGATCGAACCCCAAGGTGTCGTCCGGATCGGCGAGACGAACGACTTTTCGCGCCCATCGCGGAATTTGAGCTTCCACGAGATCGTGCCCTTCTCTTCCTCGCGCAGCGTCCGCACGCTGTGGCCGAGCGGCGCAAAATCCGCATAGCCGCGCACGTCGATGGCATTCTGCGGACAGGCCTTCACGCAGGAATAGCATTCCCAGCACATATTCGGCTCGATGTTGAAAGCCCGGCGATAGGTCTCGTCGATGTGCATGATGTCGGACGGACAGATGTCGACGCAATAACCGCAGCCGTCGCATCGCGTCATGTAAACGAAGGTGGGCATGATGAAATCCTGTCAGCGGTGATCAGTAATTCGCCGGTGGCGTACGCGCGGAACCCAAAGTCGCCGGCGCGTCGACAGGCAGCGGAAGATTGGCGCGCGAGCCATTGGCGTCTTCCACCCGCTTCTGGAACGCGGCCGCCGGCTTGTAGAACATGTGCGAGAACTTCGACCATGGCACCGACCCGAACAGGATCATGGCAGAGGTGAGATAGAGCCCGAGCGCGATATTCGACCAGCCGCCACGGCCGTCCGACAGAAGGTAGGACCAGATCAAGGCCGCGGTAACGTTGGCGAGAAGTGCAAGGATGAAGAGATCCGCCCGCACCACGCGGAACCTGGACCGACCCTCCGCGGCGACGTCGACACGCTGGAGAAGCCAGAACCAACAGCCGCCGATGAAAACCAGCAACGCCCCGAGGTGCCAAAGCAGCGGCCAGATGACAGGCGTATCATCGGCAGTTTCGGGATGGCCGAACACCATCGCGACCGTGGCGACGATGTAGGCGAGAAAGCCGTACATGGTCAGGAGATGGGCAATCCGACGCTGCGAATTGCAGAATTCACCGGCCGCGAGCCAGTCCACCAGCGCCGTCTTGAGAACCAGCGACACTTTCTCGGCCGTGCCGATCGTGCGGGTACCGCGATTGCGACGAGCATTCTCGAAGAAATAGCGAGCACTCTTCTTGTGCGCGAGATCGAACAGCGTTCCGGCCACGACCAAAGCGATCATCGACAGCACAAAGGCCTGCATGACGGTTGGGGAGATGGTATCAAAAAGCGCCGAAAATGGATTGGTTTCGAACATCGCCCCTCGCTCGCGGCACCCCGGCCCCGGGAACCACCGCCCACCCGACAGTGTCCTGTCTAGCCCATGGCGCGGAGAAATTGCAGGAAAAATTGTGGTCCTGGCAAGCCGGCGCTAAGTCAGCATTCGAGCAAGCGGCGACGCTGCGGCGACGGCCCAAGGACGGTCTCCAGCGCGCGTACGAGATCCTCGGCGGCGATCGGCTTTTGCAACAGCGGCGCGCGGTTGAAGGGCGAATCGAGGACTGTCTTCTCGTATCCGGTCAAGAACACGACCGGCACGCCGCGCTCGAGCAAGAGGCGTGCAAACGGGAAAATCGGCACCCCGGCCAGATTGACGTCGAGAACCGCACCGTCGACTTGCGTGGCTGCGATGGCCTCGTGCGCCTCCGCCAGATCCAGGCAGGGGCCGAGAACCTTGTAGCCCAGATCGTCGAGAACCTCGTTGGTCCACATGCCTACCAAAGGTTCGTCCTCGACGACGAGTATTTGCCGTTTCTGCGGTTCCAGGCTCGTTGCCGTATCGGCGGCGCTTGTCGATGAGACGCTTTCATGCCGCGGAACCAGGCAGAGCGCGACCTTGAAGCGAAGCCCCTGCGGCCGCCAATCGAAGGACGCGTGATCGCCCTTATGGTGTTGCACGGTGGATTCGATGATTTTCGTGCCGAGTCCCTTGGCGGTCGGCTTTTCGACAACGGGGCCGCCGGTTTCGGTCCAGTCCAGAATCAAGAAGCCGTCGCGGATATCCCAACGCAGATCGACGCGACCAGACGAGGACGACAATGCGCCGTATTTGGCCGCGTTGGTCGCGAGCTCGTGGATAACGAGAGCCACCGACTGCGCCCTGTCCGCCGGTAGGATGATCGAGGGTCCGCTGAACACGGCGCGGCGCTCGCTGTCGACCTGATAGGGCGCGAATTCCTCGGCGACGAGGCGCCCGATATCGGCTCCCTGCCACCGCGACTGGGACAGCAGATCGTGGGAAAGGGAAAGCGCCCGCACGCGGCCTTCCACCGCGGCGATGTATTCCTCGACACTCTTGGAGCGGCCGAGCCGGACGATGGCTTGCACCACCGCGAGCGCGTTGCGGGCACGGTGATCGACCTCGCGGGCCAGCAGCAGCTGGCGACGCTCCGCTTCCTTGCGGTCGGTGATGTCGACGGTGACACCGCTGATGCGCTGCGGCTGCCCTTCCGCACCGAACGTCACCGCGGCTGCAACCAAGCCCCAACGGGTCTCGCCCGAGGCGCGGACGATTCTGATCTCCTGCTGGAACGAAGGCTCCGACGGCGTGGCTCGCCGCCAGGCGCGCTGCATGCCCTCCCAGTCGTCTGGATGGAACAGGCTGCGCACATAGCCGCGCGGCAAATCCTCCTTCGGCGGCTCGAGCTCGAAGATGCGGTACTGCCCCTCGTCGAGCGACCAACTGTCCTCGTCAATGAGATACTCCCAAGAGCCCATATTGCCCGCCGCCAGCGCGAGCGTGCGGCCGCGCTCGCTGTCGCGCAAGCGCGCGGCCGAGGCTTCAAGCGCGGCGGTGCGCTCCCAAACACGGCTCTCCAGGTCGCGGTTGAGTTCTTCGAGCATCCTTGTCTTGCGGTAGAGCTCCGTGAAGATCCGGACCTTGGCGCGCAACACATCCGGCACCACCGGAACCGGCACATAATCTACCGCTCCCGCGCTGTATCCCCGCAAGGAATCGGCTTCGGAAATGTGGACTGCGGAAATGAAGATGATCGCGGTGCTCTGAAACCGAGGATGATCGCGGATCATCTGCGCCAGTTCGAAGCCGTCGAACTCCGGCATGCAGACATCGATGAGGATGACAGCGATTTCGCTCTTGAGCAGGACTTCGAGCGCTTCCTTGGCTGAGGACGTCTTGATCAGGTTCTCGCCGAGCTCGTCGAGCATCACCTCGTAGCTCAGCAGCTTTCCGGGCTGATCGTCGACCAGCAGGATGTTGACCTTGTCGCCCGCGTTCATCGACCAGCTCCTACCGGTGCAGCCACATGCGCAGCGACGACAGCAGCTGCTCGGTGTTCACCGGTTTGGCCAGATAATCCGACGCCCCGGCCTCGAGGCATTTCTCGCGATCGCCCTTCATCGCCTTTGCCGTCAGCGTGATGATGGGCAGACGCTTGAAGCGCGGATTCTCGCGGATCTTGCCAGTGGTCTGATAGCCGTCCATGCCGGGCATCATGATGTCCATCAGCACGATGGACACGTCGGGTTCGGTCTCCAGAATGTCGATGGCTTCCCGACCGGTGGTCGCCGTCAGCACTCTCATGCCGCGGCGCTCGAGGATGCTCGACAACGCGAAGATGTTTCTGGCGTCGTCGTCGACCAACAGGACCGAGCGGCCGATCAGGTCTTCGTCCGAACCGTTCAAGCGCTCGAGCATCCGCTGCTTGTCTTGCGGCAGCTCGGTGACCACGCGGTGGAGGAACAGAGCCGTCTCGTCCAGCAGCCGCTCCGGCGACTCAACGCCCTTGACCACGATACTGCGCGCCATGGTGTGGAGTTGGGCATCTTCCTCGGCGGAGAGTTCGCGTCCGGTGAAGACGATGACCGGTACTTCGGCGATGGAGGGCTCGCTCTTCAGGGCCTCGAGCACATCGAAGCCCGACATGTCGGGCAACCGAAGATCGAGAACCACGCAGTCGCAGGGAATGGCCTTCAACGCCTCCAGCGCTTCCATGCCTGTCCCGACGGTGATGATTTCGATGTCGTCATGACCCAGCAGAGCCGCGATGCTCATCTGCTCGGCCTCATTGTCCTCGACGACCAGCAGGCGCTTCTTTCGCGGTTGCGCATACTCCTTGATCCGCGCCAGCGCGGCCTGCACGCCTTCGGTGGTCGTCGGCTTGGTGACGAAGGAGAACGCGCCGCGGGCCAGACCGTGCTGGCGGTCTTCGTCGAGCGTCACCATCTGCACCGGTATGTGACGGGTGAGCGGATTGTGCTTGAGCTGGCTCAGCACGTTCCAGCCCAGCATGTCGGGCAGGAAGACGTCGAGCGAAACCGCCGTCGGCCGGTATTGCAGCGCCAGCTCCAGCGCGTCGTCGCCGCGCATCGCCACCAGCACCTTGAAGCCCTCGTCATGCGCGAGGTCGAGAAGGATGCGCGCGTAATGGGGATCGTCCTCGACGATGAGCAGCACCGTGTCGCCTTCCGCGATGTCGGTGCGATCGTCGATGATGGGTTCGATGACGCGTTCCGGCAGGTTTGCGATGATGACGCGGTTCCTCTCCTGCAGCATCCCGTTGTTGATCGCGTTCCGCCAATCGCTGGTGGGACCGACATAGCGCACGGGCAGATACAGCGTAAACACGCTGCCCGCGCCCGGGGTGCTGCGAAGATGGATTTCGCCGCCGAGCAGGTTCGATAGCTCGCGGCTGATGGCGAGGCCGAGGCCAGTGCCGCCATATTTGCGGCTGGTGCTCGCATCCGCCTGCTGGAACGCCTCGAAGATGATCTTCTGCTTCTCGAGCGGGATGCCGATACCGGTGTCCGAGACCTCGAACGCCACGACGCCGCCGGCCTGCGAGAGCACGGGATTGTCGGGGCTCCAGCCGCTCTCCGCATGGGTGACGCTGAGCTTGATGCCGCCGCGCTCGGTGAACTTGAAGGAATTCGACAGCAGGTTCTTCAGCACCTGTTGCAGGCGCTTGGAGTCCGTCGAGATCGTGCGGCCGAGATTGGGATCGACCTTGACCTCGAAGGCGAGCTGGCGGGTATCCGCCTCGTGGCGGAAGGGCCGCGAAACCGCCTCGATGACGTTGGTGATCGAAATCTCTTCGGCCTCGACGGTGACCGTGCCCGATTCGATCTTGGACAGGTCGAGGATATCGCTGATGAGATTGAGCAGATCGGTACCCGCGCCGTGGATGGTGCGCGCGAACTCGATCTGTTTTGCCGAGAGGTTGCCGTCGGGGTTCTCTGCCAACTGCTGGCCGAGAATCAGGATCGAATTCAGCGGCGTGCGCAATTCGTGGCTCATATTCGCCAGGAATTCCGATTTGTATTTCGAGGTCAGCGCGAGTTCTTCGGCCTTTTCCTCGAGCGCGCGGCGCGCCTGTTCGATTTCCTGATTCTTGCGCTCGACCTCGACGTTCTGCTCGGCAAGCTGGCGTGCCTTCTGCTCGAGCTTCTCGTTGGTTTCCTGCAACTCCGCCTGCTGGGTCTGCAATTCGACGGCGAGCTGCTGGGACTGCTTGAGCAGGCCCTCGGTCTGCATGGTCGCTTCGATGGAGTTAAGCACGATGCCGAGATTGGCGGTGAGCTGCTCCAGGAACGCGATCTGTAGATCGGTGAAGTTGCGCAGCGACGACAGCTCGATCACCGCCTTCACGTTGTTCTCGAACAGCACCGGTAGAACGATAATGCTGCTCGGCGCCACCTTGAGCAGCGCCGAGTTGATCGGCGTCGCGTTCTCGCGCAAGCCGGTGACGATAAGGCTGCGCTTGTCCAGCGCGCACTGCCCGACCAAGCCCTTGCCGATCTCGATCCAGCGCGGATGGCCGTCGATCGTGTCGTCGGCATAGGACGCCAAAAGACGCAGTTTCTGCTGATCCTCGCCCTCCATCTGGTAGATCACGCCGAGCTGGGCATCGACCAGTGGAGTCAGCTCCGACAACAGCAGCCGGCCCACCGTCACCAGGTCGCGCTGGCCCTGCATCATGTTGGTGAACTTGGCGAGGTTGGTCTTGAGCCAGTCCTGCTCGGTGTTGCGATCGGTTGTGAGACGCAAATTGCCGATCATGGTGTTGATGTTGTCTTTGAGCTCGGCCACCTCGCCCCGCGCATCGACCTGAATCGAGCGGGTCAAGTCGCCCTTGGTCACCGCGGTCGCGACTTCGGCGATAGCACGCACCTGGGTGGTGAGGTTGGCGGCCATGAAGTTCACGTTCTCGGTCAGGTCCTTCCAGGTGCCCGCCACGCCGGGCACTTGGGCCTGGCCGCCGAGCTTGCCTTCCACGCCGACTTCGCGCGCCACGGTCGTCACCTGATCGGCAAAGGTCGCAAGCGTCGCGGTCATCGAGTTGATGGTGTCGGCAAGCGCCGCCACCTCGCCCTTGGACTGCACGGTGAGGTTCTGCTTGAGGTCGCCGTTGGCCACCGCGGTCACGACCTTCACGATGCCGCGCACCTGTTCGGTGAGGTTCGCGGCCATGACGTTCACGGTGTCGGTCAAGTCCTTCCAGGTACCCGCGACGCCCGGCACCTGGGCCTGGCCGCCGAGCTTGCCTTCGGTGCCGACTTCGCGCGCCACGCGCGTCACTTCGGCGGCAAAGGCATTGAGCTGGTCCACCATGGTGTTGATGGTGTTCTTGAGCTCCAAAATCTCGCCCTTCACGTCGGCGGTCACCTTGCGGCTCAAGTCGCCGCGCGCCACGGCGGTGGTCACCTCGGCGATGTTGCGGACCTGGGTCGTCAGGTTGGCCGCCAACAGGTTCACGTTGTCGGTCAAGTCCTTCCGTGTGCCGCCGACGCCGGGCACCTGCGCCTGGCCGCCCAAACGGCCTTCCGTGCCGACCTCGCGCGCCACGCGCGTCACTTCGGCGGCGAAGGAGCGCAGCTGCTCCACCATCGTGTTCATGGTGTCCTTGAGCTCGAGAATCTCACCGCGCACGTCCACCGTGATCTTGCGCGACAGGTCGCCGCCGGCCACCGCGGTGGCCACTTCGGCGATGTTGCGGACCTGGGCCGTCAGGTTGCCGGCCATCGAGTTCACCGAGTCCGTCAGATCCTTCCATGTACCCGCGACGCCCGGCACCTGGGCCTGGCCGCCGAGCTTGCCCTCGGTACCGACTTCGCGCGCCACGCGCGTCACTTCCGAAGCAAAGGAGTTCAGCTGGTCCACCATGGTGTTGATGGTGTCCTTGAGCTCGAGGATCTCGCCCGAGACGTTCACTGTGATCTTTTTCGACAGGTCGCCGCGCGCGATGGCGGTCGCCACTTCGGCGATGTTTCTGACCTGGGCGGTGAGGTTGCGCGCCATGGAGTTCACGGAGTCGGTCAAGTCGTTCCAGGTGCCGGCCACGCCGCGCACCACCGCCTGGCCGCCGAGCTTGCCTTCGGTGCCCACTTCGCGCGCCACGCGCGTCACTTCCGACGCGAAGGCGTTGAGCTGATCGACCGTCGCGTTGATGGTTTCCTTGACCTGAAGGATCTCGCCTTTCACGTCCACGGTGATCTTCTTCGAAAGGTCGCCGTTGGCGATGGCGGTGGACACTTCGGCGATGTTGCGGACCTGGGTGGTCAAATTCGCCGCGAGCAGGTTGACGTTGTCGGTCAGGTCCTTCCACGTGCCGGCGACACCGGGCACGTTTGCCTGTCCGCCGAGGCGTCCGTCGGTGCCGACCTCGCGCGCCACGCGGGTCACTTCCGAGGCGAAGGCATTGAGCTGGTCGACCATGGTGTTGAGCGTTTCCTTCAGCTGAAGGATTTCGCCCGAGACGTTCACCGTGATCTTCTTGGAGAGATCGCCGCCGGCGATCGCGGTTGCGACCTCGGCGATGTTGCGCACCTGATTGGTCAGGTTGGAGGCCATGAAGTTGACGTTGTCGGTCAGGTCCTTCCAGGTGCCGGCGACACCAGGCACCTGGGCCTGGCCGCCGAGCTTGCCCTCAGTGCCCACTTCGCGCGCCACGCGCGTCACTTCCGATGCAAAGGAGTTGAGCTGGTCCACCATGGTGTTGATGGTGTCCTTGAGCTCCAGGATCTCGCCGCGTACGTCCACGGTGATCTTGCGGCTCAAGTCGCCGCGCGCCACGGCAGTCGTCACCTGGGCGATGTTGCGCACCTGGTCGGTGAGGTTGCCGCACATGGCGTTCACCGAGTCGGTCAGGTCCTTCCAGGTGCCGGCGACGCCCGGCACCAAGGCCTGGCCGCCGAGCTTGCCTTCGGTGCCGACCTCGCGCGCCACGCGCGTCACTTCCGACGCGAAGGAGCGCAGCTGGTCCACCATGGTGTTGATGGCTTCCTTGAGCTGAAGGATTTCGCCGCGGACGTCCACGGTGATCTTCTTGGAGAGGTCGCCGTTCGCCACGGCGATCGTCACTTCGGCGATGTTGCGGACCTGGTCGGTCAGGTTGTTCGCCATCGAGTTCACCGACTCGGTGAGCTCCTTCCAAACACCGGTGACTTCGCTCACCTGCGCTTGGCCGCCGAGCTTTCCCTCGGTGCCCACTTCGCGCGCGACACGGGTCACTTCGGAGGTGAAGACCGAAAGCTGCCGGATCATAGTGTTGACGATGGTGGCCGAGCGCAGGAACTCGCCCTGGAGCGGGCGGCCTTCGACGTCGAGATGCACCGTCTGGAGCAGATCGCCCTTGGCCACGGCGGAAATGGCGCGCGTCACCTCGGCCGTCGGCCAAAGCAGGTCGTCGATCAGGGTGTTGATGGACGTTTCCATCTCCCCCCAGCAGCCCTCGGAACGGCCCAGATTGACGCGCTGGCGGGTCTTGCCCTGGCGGCCGACCGTCTCTCCCACGCGCTCGAGCTGCTCGGCCATGCGCTGATTGGTGGCGGCGATTTCGTTAAAGGTGTCGGCGATCTTTCCCGGCAACCCGGTCAGATCACCGGCCATCCGCACCGTGAAGTGGCCGTCGCGCATGCTCTGCAGCGCGGCCAAAAGGTCCTCCAACAGGGGGTCGACTTCCCCCGGGATTGACCCTTCGCTCCCGTCCTCGAGCCCGGAATCGGGCAGAATCTTGGGAAAGGTCTTGATTTTTCTGCGTTGCCGCGAGTCGCCTTGTGCGCTCATAAGCCCCAGCCTTCGTTAACCGTGGATGCGGAACCCGCCTCGATCGAATTAACAGGTCGGAAAGGTCAGGTTTCCGGTTGACGAATAGAACGGAGGAGGGGTTCGAAAAGTTCCCGCGGGATGCATAAATTTTTTTGAAGTCACTCGGAGCCGCGAAGGCGACAAACCGCCGAAGCACTTATGCTAGCTGAAGTTTCGCCTCACCACCAGAGCCCGCTCGAACGGGCACTCCACTATCGCGGGACAAACTTTCCCTACAAATTTGCGCCACGTGGACCGCGAACGGCCCGCGCCGCCAGAACGGGCTTTGCCGGCCCGAAGGGGGAAACTTTCATGCTCAGCCGACGCGAACTTCTTTCTTCTGCCGCATCCGCCGCGCTGGCCTGTTCGGCATATCCCGCTCTAGCGGCCGGGACGGACCCTGCGGCGCAGCTCAACAGCTCGAAGGCGGGCTAGCGCTCTCCAACAAAGGCTTGCCGCTGCTGCGCAAGACGACGTGACGCCGGGACAGGCGTGCAGCTACAAGATCGGCCACACGGTTTGGACGAAGGCCCGCGAGCGCGCGAAAGCGGCGCTCGGTGCGCGGTTCGACATCAAAGACTTCCATTCCGCCGGCCTCGATTGCGGGCGAGTCCCTCTGGAGGTCCTGGATGGCGTGATCGACCGCTACATCGCGCAGTCGAAAGCCTCATAGCTCCGTCAGCCTGTGGCGCTTGCCTTTGGGCGCCACTGGACAATCCCCGTCGGTTTCCGCCAACTACCCCCATGGCGCAGCAGACCTTCGTGACCCATCTCGAATGCTCGGCGACCGGCGAGCGCTACGAGCCGGACCGGCTCCACAATCTTTCCCGCGCCGGCAAGCCGCTGCTCGTGCGCTACGACCTCGACGCCGTGAAGCTCGCGATGAGCAAGGATGCACTGGATGCGCGCGCGCCGGAGCTGTGGCGCTATCGCGAGCTCCTGCCGATGCGCCGGGACGACAGCATCGTCGCTCTCGGCGAAGCGATGACGCCCCTTGTGCGGCTCAAACGCGAGGCCGGCGAAGTTCTGGTCAAAGACGAGGGCCGGCTGCCCACGGGCTCGTTCAAGGCGCGCGGCATCGCGCTTGCCGTCTCGATGGCGAAGGAGCTCGGCGTGCGTCACGTCGCCATGCCGACCAACGGCAACGCCGGTGCCGCGCTGGCGGCCTATGCGAGCCGCGCCGGCATGCGCGCCACCGTTTTCTGTCCGGATGACACGCCGGAAGTGAACGTGCGCGAGATCGCCGCGCAGGGCGCGCGCGTCTATCGCGTCAACGGGCTCATCGACGATTGCGGAAAGCTGGTGGCGCGCGGCCGGGAGACCACTGGTTGGTTCGACATGTCGACGCTCAAGGAGCCCTACCGCATCGAAGGCAAGAAGACGATGGGCCTTGAACTTGCCGAGCAGCTCGGCTGGGAGGTCCCCGATGTCATTTTCTATCCCACCGGCGGGGGTACAGGTCTTATCGGCATGTGGAAGGCGTTTGCGGAGCTCGAGGCCATAGGCTTCATCGGCGCCAAGCGTCCGCGCATGGTGGCCGTGCAGGCGTCAGGTTGCGCGCCGATGGTGCGCGCCTTCGAGGAGGGTGAGACGCATGCCCGGCGCTGGGAGAATGCGCACACCATCGCCTCGGGCATTCGCGTGCCGGCCGCGGTCGGGGATTTTCTCATCCTGGCCGCGGTTCGCGAAAGCGGCGGCTACGCGATCGCGGTCGATGACGACGCCATTGCCGCAAGCTTGCAGGAGGTGGCGACAAGAGAGGGCTTCCTGATGTGCCCGGAGGGGGCCGCGACGCATGCCGCCTATCGCCAATCGTTGCGCGACGGCCGCATCCGTCGATCTGATCGCGTGGTGCTCTTCAACTGCGCGACCGGATTGAAATACCCCCTGCCCCCTTCCGAGAATCGCCTCGACCTCAACGCCGCAATCGATTTCGCGCAGCTCTGAAATCATCGGGGGCCGATGAGACGCACCTTCGCGATAGCGCTCGTCTTGGGAATGCTGCTGGGCATCGCCAGCGGCCTCTTGATCCGCGAACTGCTCGATACGGAGGCCGCAAAAAACGTGACCGGCGCGCTCGATCTCGCCACCCTTGTTTTCCTTCGACTTGTGCGGATGATCATCGCGCCGCTGGTGCTCTCAACCCTCATCGTGGGCATCGCACACATGGGCGACGCCGCCACGATCGGCCGGATCGGCGCGCGGACGCTTGTCTGGTTCCTGGTCGCCTCCCTTGTCTCGATGTCGCTTGGGCTTTTGTTCGTGCATGCCTTCCAGCCTGGGGTGGGACTGGCGCTGTCGCATGGCGGCGCCGTGGCAGCGAATGCTCCGGCCCTCACGCTCAAGGATTTCATCGGCCATCTGGTGCCGCGCTCGATCGTCGAAGCGATGGCGAACAACGAGATTCTGCAGATCGTGGTCTTCGCGGCTTTCGTGGGCGCAGCCATGATCGCGATGCAGGACCGCGCGCCAGCGGTGCTTGCTTTGGCCGAACAGGTCGCCGGCATCATGCTCAAGGTGACCGGCACTGTGATGCTCCTGGCGCCGCTGGTGGTGTTCGCGGCCCTCGCGTCGTCTGTCGCCGGGCAAGGCGCCGGGATTCTCTTCACCTACGCCAAGTTCATCGGCGGATTCTACGTCGCAGTTGCGGCGCTGTGGGCGCTGCTGTTCGCCGTCGCGGTCTTTTTCCTCGGTAGCCGTGCGACAGGCCTGTTCCAGGCCGTCCGCGATCCGGTCCTGCTGGCTTTTGCCACGGCGAGCTCCGAAGCGGCGTATCCGAGATTGTTGCAGAATTTGCAGGCGTTCGGCCAGCCCAAGCAGGTCGTGAACTTCGTGCTGCCGCTCGGCTATTCCTTCAATCTCGACGGCAGCATGCTGTACCTGACATTTGCGGTGGTGTTCGTGGCGCAGGCTTACGGCATCTCGCTGCCCCTCGGCCAGCAGTTCGCGCTGCTCGGCCTGATGATGGTGATGTCCAAAGGCATGGCAGGGGTGCCCCGTGCCTCCATTGTCGTCCTCGCCGCGGCGCTGCCCTATTCCAATTTGCCGGAAGCGGGAATCGCCCTCGTGCTCGCCGTCGACCAGGTGCTCGACATGGGCCGCAGCGCCACCAACATCGTCGGCAATTCCGTCGCCTGCGTCGTCGTCAGCGCCTGGAATGGAAAAACACATGATAAAGCAACGGCTTACGCCGACCAGCCGGTGTCCCCAGGCACGAAACGCGCATCGTCGGTCTGTTGTCCAAGAAAATTTTCTGCGCCGGGAACTATTCGCTACTGACATCGTTGTCAGCCCGAAGTTGAAAGGGTTCCAACACCATGACTATCTCCAAGTGGCGCTTCTTCGCAGGCGCCGCGACGGTTTCGTTGTGTCTTGCGTCAACGCTGACCGCCCACGCCGCGACAGGCTGGGTCAATACCCACACCCAGGCGATCCCATTGATACAGGCAAAATTGCTGGGCGCGCTCGACCCCTCGCAAACGCTGCGCATTACCGTGGCCCTGCAGATGCAGAATACACAGGCCTTGCAGAACCTGGTGCAGCAGCAGGCGACGCCGGGCTCCGCCAATTTCAACAAATACATCACGCCCGCGCAGTTCAATGCCGGCTATGCGCCGAGCGATGCCTCGGTGAGCGCCGTGCAGGCCTATCTCGCAGCCGCGGGACTGACGGGCATTTCCGCCGCGCCCAACAAGCTCTTCGTCACGGCGACGGGCACCGCGGCACAGATCGAGGCGGCGTTCAACACGAGCCTCATGCGCTTCAAGCAGCGGGGCAAGGAAGTGTTCGTCAACGTTACGCCGGCGCAGGTGCCGCAAGCGCTGGGCGGCATCGTTCTGTCGGTGCTCGGTCTCAACAATGTGCAGATGACGACCCCGATCACGCAATGCGACGTCTCCATCAAGGGATGTCTGCGCTTCAGCTACGATCCGGCGACCTATTGGAAAGCCTATGACGTCTCGCATGTGACCCGCGGCTACAAGACCGCGATCGCGATCATGGCGGAAGGCGACGTCACTGCGGTGATCCCGGATCTGCGCACGTTCGAATCGGCGATGAACCTGCCCGCGGTGAACGTCACGGTCGTGCCCGTCGGGCTGGCGAGCACGGATACCGCCGGCGACGACGAATGGGATCTCGACACCCAGTACACCACCGGCATGGCCGGAAACGTAAAGAACCTTTACATCTACGACACGACGTCGCTCACCGATCAGGACACCGCGCTCGAGTTCAATCGCTGGGCGACGGACGATCTCGCGCCGGTCGGCAACGCCTCCTTTGGGATCTGCGAGTTCTTCCCCTATCTCGACGGCACCATGGTGGCGGACGACCAGGTTTTCCTCGAGGCCGCCGCGCAGGGTCAGACGATGTTCTCCTCCACCGGGGACACCGGTTCCTTCTGCTCCGTCGGCACCAACGGCGTGCCGGCCGGCGCACCGTTCGTGGGCTATCCGGCGACATCGCCTTACGTCATCGGTGTCGGCGGTACGACGCTCGTCACCAACAAGAACGGCAGCTATAACAGCGAGATCGCCTGGTATGCGGGCGGCGGCGGCATCAGCCAGTTCGAGTACTCGCCCTATTGGCAATCTCCGGTCGTTCCGACCAACAACGGCCTGCCGGCGACGTTCCGCGCCATTCCCGACTTCTCGATGGATGCCGATCCCGACACGGGCGCCATCGTCTACGTCAACGGCGCGGTCGAATATATCGGCGGTACCAGCCTGTCCTCGCCGCTGGCCGCAGGCGCCTGGGCCCGTCTGCAGACCTCGTATAACAACGTGCTGGGCTTTGCTGCCCCCCGGCTTTACGCGGGCTATCCTGCATTCGGCTCGACGGGAGGTCCGACCGGCATAACCCAGAAGGTGGACGGGTTCAACGACGTCCTTGTGGGATCCGACGGCCTTTACACCGCCCTGCCGAATTACGATTTCACCACCGGCATGGGCTCGCTGGACGTCGCCCAGAAGCAGCCCTTGTTGCCCCACTAATACGTGTCGCCAACGCCGACGGCCGACCGCGACGCGGTCGCCGTCGGCGGCGCGATTTAGACGAGCTTCGCGATCTCCGCCTTTATGTCAGCCGGGATGTTGATTGCAGCTTTGATGCGGTCGAAATATTTTGGATCGCCCGCGATGGTGAGCGGGTCAAGCTCGACCGGAACCGTCGGCAGCGGTGCGGCCGCCATCAGCATCGTGCGGTGCATGTCGCCCCATTGATTGGGGTCGAGGTCGAACGGCTCGTCCTCCTGCTCGTCGAAATCAAGCGCCCAGCTTTGCGGCGCGCGCGCCGCCATCATCATCGGCTTCTTGGCGACCAGATCGGGCAAACGCTCCAGTCCGTCGGCGAGGGCTGCCGTGGCTTGCGCGAGCGTGACGAAGCTCAGGTCCGGGTCCTTGTCGAAGGCGGCCATGTGGACGTGGGACCCGACATGAACGGTCTCGGCCCCTGGCGCGAGCGTCTTCATCAAGCTCGAGCGGCCGTATTTCGGCGCGCCATCGATCACCACCAGCGCGATATCGCCTTCCTTCGCCTGGCGCAGCTTTGAATAAGGATCTCCGGCCGTACCCGAGACGACCGTGAGGTCGGCGAGCTTGCCCACCTCGATGGAGCCCAGCAGCGCATCCCATTTCAGGATGCGCGCCGGAACGATGGTGACGGCGGCAACGAGGTCCTTGTCGGAGAAGCCGAGGTTGCGGACCTGGCTCACGATATGCGCGACCTTGAGCTCGGCCAGCAGGTTCTTGCTGCCGGAAGGCGACCAGTCCGAACCCAGTGAGACTTTGCAGCCGGAGCTGCGCGCGACGTCCACCTGCGTGGTGTCACCATAGAGCAGCAGATTGCTCAGCGGCGACCACACCACCGATGCGCCGGCCTTGCCGAGCACGTCGAAATCCGCCGCGCCCCTAAGCGCCGTGCAATGGATGCCCGCGAGCGCGTCCGACACGGCCCATTCACCCTTGTCGTTCTTAAGCGAGAGGAAGTGCTTGCGCGCTGCGTCGCTGGTGCCCTCGGCAAGATGGAGCAGCATGCAGCTCGCCTTCTTGAGCTCTTCGTCGAACTTGGTCCAGCTCGAGGCCGCGACGTCGGGCACGCTTGTATTGGCGCCTTTCAACCCCGCCGCGCGGGGCACTTCGACGATGCGGATTGCGCCTTCGTAGTACTTCTTGATCGAACCCGCCTTGGAAAGGCCGATGCCCTGTGACGTTGTCACGCCGCCGAACAGGCATTTTGCCTCGACATAGCGCGTGATGGCGGGAAGCAGGTTCGGGTCCTGGCCCAGCGTGTTGGGCGGCAGGCTGACGCGGCGTTTGTAGTCCGGATCGCTCTGCCATTGCTCCCGCGCGCCGTATTTCTTGGGAACCGTCCAAAGGGTGAGGATGTCGTAGCTGAGGTGGTTGTGGAGCTCGATCATGCCGGGATAGATGGTGCCACCGGTATCGGTCGCCGCAACGAGCTTGTAGTCGTCGGGCAGCGGATCGCTCGGCTTCAGCACATGTTCGATCTTGTTCTCGGCGATGCAGACACGGCCACGCGCGATGACGTCGAACGCCGCGTTCATCGTCACCACCGTGCCCGAAAGGATGCGCTTCATGGAATGATGCCGTTCGGCACGGTGATCTGGATCGTCTTGCGTTTGGCAGCCGGCGTAGTGCCGACGCGGGACGCCCAGCCGTCTTGCAGCCGCATCCATCCGGGCGTCCCTGCGGGCAGATCGATCGCCGGGATGTCAGGCTTGTCGGCCGCGGTGAAGGCGGTGCCGTAGGGCACGAAGGGCCGGTTGGCATCGGGGTGCTTTATCGCGCTTCGCAAAGCGGCGATCGCGGTGTTCCACTCCGACAACAGCTGAGTGGTATTCTTGGCCTGCACCGTCTTGGAAGGCGAACTGCTCTCCGGCCAGGTCGGATGCTTGACGTGTTGATAGGCGACAGCGGGAACCGCCTTGCCTGCCGCCGACTGCAGCCAATGCTGCCACGCCTTGTCGGCCAAGCCGCCAAGCGCGACCACCGCTTCGATCCGGTTCGCGGCGAGCAGTGCTGCGATCCACCGCTCGCGATAGGCCGCGATGCCGGCATCGCCGGAATGTCTGTCGCCACCGGTCTGTCCATAGACGCTGTAGAGAAACGTGTTGATCATGATGTATGAGGTGTCGATCCCGCACTTCGCCATGAAGCCCTGAAAGCGGCGCCCGGCCTCGCCGACGAGGATGCGGCGCAGCACGCCTTCGGTCTGTGCGGGATCCTGACCGATCACCAGCATGCGCGCGGAGCCGCCAAGCCTTCCGCGATAGAAGATCGGCCCCCATTCGGTGCGGAAATCCGCGAAAGGATAGATGCTCGCATCGGGGTAGTTGGACATCAGCTCCAGCAACACCGCGGACTGCGGTCCGGGATCGAAAGACGTACTCATGGCACCTCGCGGGATGGGGATTTCGACGAACAAGCGGAAGCGCAGAAAAGAAACGCACGCTGGAACAGCTACTATTATAGCGTGTATACTGCGACTAACTCAACGAACATGCAAGCAGGCACGCCTCCGGCAGCGTGCGCGCGAGCGAGCGGCAGAGGGGCAGCAAGATACCTCACGAACCCGTGGCTTTACGCCTCGCTTTCGCATGCTAGCCTTTGTCGAATTGTTTCCGCGAGAAATCCCATGACGAGAATTTCCCGCCGGGCGTTGCTGGCCATGGCAGCGGCCTATGGCGCGACCGCAGCTCTCGCGAAGGCTCCGACAATGTCGCGCAGCGGATGGCGCGAAGCGCGGGAGTTTTTCCCGGAAGGCGTGGCGTCCGGCGATCCCGACAGCACGAGCGTCATTCTGTGGACACGCCGGCCTTATGCCCCCGGACACAAGGCGCCCCGGCTGATCGTCGAAGTCGCGGAGGATCGCGCGTTCGAGCGGGTTGTCGCCACCACGACAGCGAATGCGCTGGAAGAATCCGATTGGACGACGCGTATCCTCGTCGGCGGCCTGAAGCCAGCAACGGAATACTGGTATCGCTTCACCGATGGAGAAGGAAATGGCAGCCGCATCGGCCGCACGATCACCGCGCCCGCTGACGACGATCCGCGCCGTGTGAACTTCGCCTTCGTCTCCTGCCAGAACGCGAATTACGGCGCGCAGAACGCGTATCGCCGCATGATCCATGAAGACCGGCGCGCTTCGCCGGAAGACAAACTCGCCTTCGTGCTGCATCTGGGCGATTTCATCTACGAGCTCGTGTGGTATCCGGAAGATCGCACCAAGGGCTATTATGACCGCAAAATCCGCGACATCGTGCGCTACGAACACGGCGAGAAGCATGCCGATTTTCATGTCCCCACCACCGTGGCGGACTATCGTGCGGTCTATAAGGCCTATCTGCATGATCCGGACATCCAGGACGCGCGTGCCTACTTCCCCTTCGTGCCCATGTGGGACAATCACGAATTCTCGTGGCAGGGCTGGCAGTCTCTGGTGAGCTTCGGAAAGGGGGATATTCCCGCACAGACGCGCAAAGTCATGGCGATGCAGGCGTGGTTCGAGGTTCACCCCGCGCGCGTCACGAAGAAAAACCCATCGCTGGAGAAATTCGATCCGCCCGTCGTGGTAGATGCGCCGATCACGGCATTCGACGAGCATGGGTTGGGCGCCGAACCCAACAACGTCATCGCCGTGAACAGTCTCATCGGCTATCGCGCGTTGCGTTTCGGAAAGAATCTCGAACTCATTCTGACCGACCAACGCTCCTATCGCTCGAAAGAGCCCACCGGCGATCCCGCGACGGCGGCGCTGCAGGAGCTTCCATTTTTTCCGGAAGACGTTCAGATCGTCCTCGACGCCGGTCGCGAGGCGAATGGCGGCAGACCACCGGAGAAAATCAAGTTCGGCACGATTGAGATCGCCAATTTCCGGAAGGACCAGCCTGCGCAGACCGTGCTCGGCGCCACGCAGAAAGCATGGTTCATCGACAAGCTGAAGGCGTCGCAAGCGACATGGAAAGTCTGGGGCAACACACAAGCCACGCTGGACATGCGCGCAGATCCGCACAATCTGCCGGACGGCATGGGCAAGAAGTGGCCCGACGAAAGCTATGGCGGCTTTGGCGGCGGCGAGCCCTGCACCGCTTATGTCGAGCGCAATGCAATCTACGACGTGATAGCGCGTGAAGGCATCACCGGTTTTGCCACCGTCGCGGGCGATCGCCACAGCTTCTGGGCCGGCGTGGCGACGAAATCGCTACCGCCGCGCGGTTTCGAGCCGGTTGGCGTTGCCTTTGTCACCGGCTCACTGTCGGCGCCAGGCATGGCCGAATCCCAAGAGCACAATTTCCCCAAGGATGAACCGTTGCGCGCCCTGTTCCTCGCGGATCGCGAGGGCGGCAAATTTGAAACCACCGTGAACTTGACGCTGCATCACGGCGTGCGCGCGGCGCTGGAATATGCGCGAAGCGGTGACATCGCCAAGGCGCGCGCGTTGCGAAATTCCGAAAACGCTCCGCATGTCTCGTTCGTCGACATGGGCGGGCACGGCTATGGTGTGGTGCGCGCAAGCCTGGACCGCATGGACACCGAGTTCGTTTGCATTCCGCGCCCGATCGAACGGGCTTCCACCGACGACGGCGGCCCCTTGCGCTATCGCGTCCTACATTCCGCCAAGCTGTGGGCCAAGGGCGAACGGCCGGTTTTGGAGCAGACTGTCCTCGAAGGCGATCCCAAGCTGTCAGTCTGAACGCGGGGCTGCGCAAAGATGGGCAAACGCTGTGTCGTCGATTTGCGGATTGATGCCGCTCCCGATCTTCGACATTTGGGACTGGGACAGCGGCCATTCGTGAAACAGTTTGCTCTGTGGACGCCCGCGCGTTGCTTACCGCGTGTGCGCAGTTCCAGCCGGAAAAACTTCACACTACAAAGCCACAGCCTCATCAGACACAATCGTTCTCACCCCATCCCTCATTCGTGAAATCGGCTTGCCTTCGGCCCATTGGGAGCCCTTGGGATGAACAATCCAAAACTTGTCTGGCGAATTGATCCCCATCAAGGATGCTGCCCATCGCGACCCTGTCGCTTCGTAGTGCATACGAATCCAATTCCAGAGATCGCGATATTCCGTGTCGCATGTCAGCCTTCGGCAGACCACGCTATCGGGGTTGATGTGCTGCTCCAGCGTGCCGTCGCTGTCGTAGACATAGGCGACACCGCCCATCATGCCGGCGGCGAAATTGTCGCCCGGCGTGCCCAAGATTACCGCCGTGCCGCCCGTCATGTATTCGCAGCCATTCGATCCGCAGCCTTCGATCACACAGACGGCACCGGAATTGCGCACCGCGAAGCGCTCGCCCGCTTGCCCTTCCGCGAACAGGAAGCCCGACGTCGCACCATAGAGCGTCGTATTGCCGATGATCGTGTTCTCGCGTGGCACGAACCGCGTCGCGCGCGGCGGCTTCAGAACGATGGTCGCGCCGGACAGGCCTTTACCGACATAGTCGTTGGCGTCACCTTCGACCTCAATTCGCACCCCCTGCACGCCAAACGCACCGAGCGACTGGCCGCATGAGCCGAACAGCTTGAGCGTGACACTGCCCGGCGCAAGTCCGGTCAATCCCCATTTTCGCACGATCGCCGATGACAACCGCGTCCCAATGGAGCGCTGCGTATTCTGCACCTCAAACGCCATTTCAACCTTCTTGCCGCGTTTCAGCGCCGCGACTGCGCTCTGGGCGATATCGGTGTCGAGCGTCGGAAGTACTTCGTTTCGTTGCTTACGGGTGGAAACGCGCGAGCCTCGCGTGTCGGCCCGACAAAGCAACGAATTCAGATCGAGTTCATCGAGATCCGCAGAGCCACGGCTCTTCTGATAGAGCAGATCGGTGCGCCCGATCACCTCGCCCAGCGACCGCGCTCCGAGCGACGACAATATCTCGCGCACCTCTTGCGCGATGAAGCGGAACAGGTTGATGACCTTTTCCGGCGTGCCGGTGAATTTCGCGCGCAGACTTTCGTCCTGCGTACATATGCCAACCGGACACGCGTTGGAATGACATTGCCTGACCAAGAGGCACCCCATCGCGACCAGCGACGCCGTGCCGATGGCGTATTCCTCCGCGCCCAACAGCGCCGCCATCACAATGTCGCGACCGGTGCGCAATCCGCCGTCGGCGCGCAAGGTCACGCGCTCGCGCAATCCGTTGAGCGTGAGGATCTGGTTGGCCTCACTGAGGCCGACTTCCCAGGGAAGCCCGGCGAACTTGATCGAGCTTTGCGGCGACGCGCCGGTACCGCCACCATGGCCCGCGATATGGATGATATCGGCTTTGGCTTTCGCCACGCCGGACGCGATGGTGCCGACCCCGCTCGCCGACACGAGCTTCACGCACACCCGCGCTTCGGGATTGATCTGCTTCAGGTCATAGATGAGCTGTGCCAGATCCTCGATGGAATAGATGTCGTGGTGCGGCGGCGGCGAGATCAGCGTCGTGCCCGATACCGCGTGGCGAAGGCGCGCGATCATCCCGGTCACTTTAAATCCCGGAAGCTGGCCGCCCTCGCCGGGCTTGGCACCTTGTGCGATCTTGATCTCGATCTCACGGCAGGCGTTGAGATATTCCGCCGTGACGCCGAAGCGGCCCGATGCGATCTGCTTCACCTGCGAATTGGCCTCGGTGCCGAAATGCTGCGGATCCTCGCCACCTTCGCCGGAATTGGAACGCGTCCCAATGCGGTTCATCGCGATATTGAGCGTCCTGTGCGCCTCCGGCGACAGCGCGCCCAACGACATGCCCGGAGTGACGAAGCGCGCAAAGATGTCTTCCGCCGGCTCGACCTCATCCAGCGGCGCCGGCTCGATCGGCAGGCGGATGCTCATCAGATGGCGCAAGGACACCGGTGCCTGTGCATCGACGCCTTCGGAATATTTCTTGTAGAGACCGTAGGAATTCCTCTGTACCGCGCTTTGCAGCCGATGGATCAGCGTCGCGCTGTCGCCATGCGCCTCGCCCGATGCACGCGCACGGTAGAAACCGCCAACCGGAAGCACATCCTCGTCCAGCGCCTCGCGATGCAGCTTCGCCGCGCGCGCAGCAATACCGGAGAAACCGATGCCGGAAATGCGGCTCGGCATGCCGGGGAAAATATCGGCGACCATCGAGCGCGAGAGACCGAGCGCTTCGAAATTGTATCCGCCGCGATAGGACGAAATCACCGAGATACCCATTTTCGAGATGATCTTGAGCAACCCCGCGCTCATCGCATCGAGATAGCGCTTCACGCATTGGCCGAGCGTGAGATCGCCGAACAGCCCGCGCGCATGGCGGTCCGCGATGCATTCCTGCGCGAGATAGGCGTTCACGGTCGTGGCGCCTACGCCGATCAACACCGCGGCATAATGCGTGTCGAGACAATCTGCGGCGCGCACATTGATCGATACCTGGCTGCGCAATCCGTTGCGCAACAGATGCGAATGCACGGCGCCAGTTGCCAGGATCATCGGGATCGGCGCCCGGTCCGGCGCGATACGCTCGTCGGTCAGGATCAGATGGCTGAAACCGTCCTTCACTGACTGTTCCGCTTCCGCTCGGATGTGCGCGATGGCCTGCTCCAGCGCCTCGCCTTCCGGAATCCCAGGCGCAATCGGGAAAACGCAATCGATCTCCTTGAATTTTCCGGTGAGGTGATCGCGGATGCGTTCATACATGCCGTTGGAGATGATCGGGGTCTCCAGCACAAAGACTTCCGCCTGCTTCTCGTCCTGTGCCAGAACGTTGCCGAGATTGCGAAAACGCGTCTTCAAGCTCATCACGCGGTCCTCGCGCAGCGAGTCGATCGGCGGATTGGTCACCTGGCTGAAATTCTGACGGAAGAAATGCGAGATCGGACGGGTGTGCCGCGATAACACCGCGAGCGGCGTATCGTCGCCCATCGAACCGGTGGCTTCCTTGCCCTCCGCGATCATCGGATGAAGGATGAGTTCGAGGTCCTCAAGCGAATATCCCGCCGCGCGCTGGCGCATTCTCAGCTCCGCATCGCCGAACATGCGCGGCTCCGGCCCCGGACCGATGATCGGTCCCAGTTCCACGATCTTGCGGCCCCATTCGAGATAGGGATGTTCGCCGGCAAGTCTGTCCTTGATCGCGCGGTCTTCGTAGAGACGGCCCTCTTTCAGATCGAGCGCGATCATCTGGCCGGGGCCGAGACGTCCACGGCGCAGAACCTGAGACAGATCGAGCGAGAACATGCCGCTCTCCGATCCCGATACCAGCAAGCCATCTTCGGTGATCGCGTAGCGTTGGGGTCGCAGACCGTTTCGATCCATGCCGGCGATGACCCAGCGGCCATCGGTGGCGGCAATCGCGGCGGGACCGTCCCACGGCTCCATCACTGCGTTGCCATAAGCGTACATCGCGCGATGCGATTCGGGGATCGTCGAGGCCTTCTTGGTCCACGATTCCGGTATGAGCAGCGTCTTGGCCAGCGGCGCACTGCGGCCGGCGCGCACCAGCACCTCGAACACGGCGTCGAGCGCACCGGAATCCGATGAGCCCGGCTGGATGATCGGCTTGATGTCCTCGCCGGCATCGCCGAACAGCGCGGACGCCATCTTGAATTCGTGGTTCTTCATCCAGTTGACGTTGCCCTTCAGCGTGTTGATCTCGCCGTTGTGGGCAAGCATGCGGAAGGGCTGCGCCAGGCTCCACGTCGGGAATGTGTTGGTGGAATAACGCTGATGGAAGATCGCGAAGGCCGACGCGAATCGTTCGTCCTGCAGATCGGGATAGAAATTCGAGAGCTGTTCGGCCAGAAACATCCCTTTGTAGATCAGCGAATGGGCCGACAACGAGCAGACATAGAAGCCCGCGATGCTCGCATCGCGCACGCGCTTCTCGATGCGGCGGCGGCAGAGATAGAGCGCCCGATCCAGCGCCTCCATGTCGTCCGATTCCGGCGTGCCGAAGACGATCTGTTCGATCTCCGGCCGTGTCGCATTTGCCTTCTCGCCGATGACGGAGAGATCGATCGGCACCTGCCGCCAGCCATAAAGATAGAAACCCATCCGCAGCAATTCGGACTCGACGATGGTGCGGCAGGTCTCCTGCGCGGTGAAATCGGTGCGCGGCAGGAAGATCTGCCCCACAGCGATGCGCCCTTTGCGCGTGCGATGCCCGCTCAGCCGCACCACCTCGGCAAAGAATTTGTGGGGCACCTGAAGGTGGATACCGGCGCCGTCACCGGTCTTGCCGTCGGCATCGATCGCACCGCGATGCCAGACCGACTTCAGTGCGTCGATGGCACGGGTGACAACCTCGCGCCGCGGCTGGCCGTCAATGGCGGCGACAAGCCCGACGCCACAGGCATCGCGCTCGTCTGACGGCGAATAGGCATACGCAGCTTCCAGCGCGGCCGCGTTGCGCCGATAGAGATCGACGAAGTCTTGGCCTTCATTCGGCCGCATGGACCATGTCCTGCTTCGCCAGAAGACGGGCATGGATCGCCGCGGCTGCATCGCGCCCGTCGCGGATCGCCCAGACGACCAGGGACGCGCCGCGCACGATATCGCCCGCGGCGAACACGTCGTCGAGGCTCGTCATGAAATTCCGCGAATTAATCCAGACCCGTCCGCCCGATCCGGTGACGAGTGCGGGTTCGCAGAACATCTGCGGCAATGGTTCCGGATCGAAACCCGCGGCTACGATCACCATCTGCGCCGCGATCTCGAACCGCGCATTTCCTTTCGCGATGCTGCGGCGCCCGCTCGCGTCCACGACACCAAGCCTCATGCGCGCGCCATGCACGCGCGCGACTGCCTCGACGCCATCGAGCGTGTCGGGCGAGGCGAGCCATTCGAAACGCACCCCCTCTTCTTCCGCGTGCAGCACTTCGCGCGCGGAGCCCGGCATGTTGGCGCGGTCGCGGCGGTAGAGACAGGTGACAGAGTTCGCGCCCTGCCGCACCGCTGTGCGCACGCAGTCCATCGCCGTGTCGCCGCCGCCGATCACGACGACATCCTTGCCCCACGCGTTCAGCGTTCCGTCCTCGTGCCCCTGCACCGCATCGCCCAATCCCTTGCGGTTGGAGGCGATGAGATAATCGAGGGCGGCCACCACGCCTAGCAACGTTGCGCCGTTCACCCAGATCTCACGCGCACGGTAGGCGCCGGTAGCGAGCAGCACGGCGTCATGCCGCAGCCGCAATTCCTTCAGCGACAGATCGCGCCCGATCTCGACGCCGAGCTTGAACTCGATGCCACCTTCTTCCAGACGCGCAACGCGCCGCTGCACGATGGACTTGTCGAGCTTGAAGTTCGGGATGCCATAGATCAGCAAACCGCCGGCGCGATCGTGGCGGTCATATATCGTCACACCGTAGCCCTGTTTGCGTAGCTGCTCTGCTGCGGCGAGTCCGGCGGGCCCCGCACCGATGATGCCAATGTTTTGGGCTCGTGCGGCACGCGGACGGATCGGCTTTACCCATCCGTTCTCGAACGCAGTGTCGGCGAGATATTTCTCGATCGAGCCGATGGTCACCGCGCCATGCGTCGATTGCTCGATGACGCAATTGCCTTCGCATAGACGGTCCTGCGGACAGATGCGGCCGCAGATCTCCGGCATGTTGTTGGTGCTCTCGGCGAGTTCGTAGGCTTCCTGGAGTCGCCCTTCGGCGGCAAGCTTCAGCCAGTCCGGAATATTGTTGGAAAGCGGACAATGGACCTGACAGAACGGAACGCCGCACTGCGCGCAACGCGCGGCCTGCGCCGCGGCTTCGCGTGTCGCGAACGCGTCATGGATTTCGGCGTGGTCGCGGGCGCGGATCACCGCTGGCCGTTTGGCCGGATATTGCGCTTGCACAGAGACAAACCGTAACATCTGGTCGCACCTACGCCATATGTGGATAGTTACGCTCTCTTATTGCGCTTCGCTGGCAACTTCATTCTAATTATGGAGATTCTTTGCCGCACCGCAACAGGCGATTGAGCCCCATGTCCAAGATGCCGCGCCCTACCGCCCTCGCCATCACCGGGCTTTTCTTGGCGACACCTGCATTTGCCGCCGCTCCCAAGATCGACAGCGGTGACACAGCCTGGATGCTCACCTCCAGTCTGCTGGTCCTGATGATGACCATTCCGGGACTGGCGCTTTTCTACGCCGGCATGGTTCGAAAAAAGAATGTCCTGGCCACTCTGGCACAAAGCTTCGGTGCAACCTGCGTCGTCACGCTGCTCTGGATGATCGCCGGGTACAGCCTTGCCTTCACGCCTGCGGCCAACGCAAGTGCCAACCAGTTTATCGGCGGCTTGCATTATCTGTTTCTAGGCCCGATGGGCGTAAATGCGGTGAGTCCGTTCGCGCCAACCATTCCCGAAACCGTCTACATGTTTTTCCAGATGACGTTCGCGATCATAACCCCCGCCCTGATCGCAGGCGCGCTCGCGGACCGCATGAAGTTCTCCGCCTTCCTCACTTACATGGGCGCATGGCTGCTGCTGGTCTATTGTCCAGTCGCGCATTGGGTGTGGGGCGGTGGATGGCTGTCGTCACTCGGCGCGCTCGACTACGCAGGGGGAACGGTCGTGCATTTGAATGCCGGTACCGCGGCGCTCGTCACGGCGCTGGTGCTGGGAAAGCGAATCGGCTTCGGCACGGAGAATCTGGCGCCGCACAATCTTGTGCTCAGCGTCATCGGCGCCTCACTTCTCTGGGTGGGATGGTTCGGATTCAACGCCGGCTCGGCCGTCGCTGCGAATGCCAATGCAGGGATGGCAGCCGCCGCAACGCAGATCGCTACTGCCGCCGCCTCGATCGCATGGATGGCCGCGGAGTGGATCGCGTCCAAGCGCCCCTCCGTACTGGGCATGATCTCCGGCGCGGTCGCGGGGCTTGTGGCGATCACACCTGCGTCAGGCTATGTGACGCCCATGGGAAGCCTGATCGTCGGGCTCGCGGCCGGCGCGGTTTGTTACTTCTCGGCGGTGCATATGAAACATTTTTTCGGATACGACGACTCGCTGGACGCATGGGGCGTGCATGGAGTGGGCGGAGCGTTGGGCGCGATCCTCACCGGCATATTCGCGTCACACGCTATCAACAGCAGCAGCAATGGATGGCTCACCGATGGAAATGCCCATCAGATGATCGTGCAAGTCTACGGCGTCGGCGCGGTTTTTCTCTACGGCACCGCAATGACCTACGGAATATTGAAAGCGATCGACTGGACGATCGGCCTGCGCGTATCGCGCGAGATCGAGATCGAAGGGCTCGACATCAATCTGCACGGTGAAAGCGTTCAAAGCTGAAGGTTGCTTGGCATCACAACAAACTCTTGTCCCTTGCGGCTTCAGGATACCCACTATTGTTACCGAACGTTATCAACCATCACGATGAAACCGAGCGCCTTGGGATCCTTCGCGTCCTTCACCACAGAGACGTAGAGATGACTCTCGCCCGTATCGAATGCGACGTTCGTGGTCCCATCGCCGGCCGCGATCTGGAAGACGTGAAGCAACCTTCCTTGTGGTGACAGTTTCAGAATTTTCCCGCCAAACCATTGCGCCACGTAGATGTCACCGTTGCGGTCGACCTTCATGCTATCGGGGCCGAGCCAAGGCGACATGGTTCGACGCGGCACCAAGCTATCGAGGAGGGCGAAATTCGATCGGTCGCTGAGCGATCCGTCGGGCTTGATCGTGAACTTGAGGATCGAGCCGCTGACGGTTTGGCTCACGTAGAGCGTCGTGCCGTCCGGAGATAAGCCGACGCCGTTGGCGTAGTTCAAGTCCCCCGCGACCTCACTCCATTGGGCCGCGCCTGGCGCCAGATAAAGCAGTTTGCCTTCCACTTTGCCTGGCGGAGACACTCCATTGTACGGGCCAAATGTCGTGGCGTATGCGCCGCCGTTCGGCGCGACGGTAATATCGTTGATCCCGCCGACAAATGGAGTGCCTTTCTTGTCTGCATCCCAGCGACGAAGCTGCCGGCCGCTCAGACTGAGTTCCAGAATCGATCCAGGATCGGCTGAGCATGCCAAAAGTAAAGTCCGTTGATGAGTCAGCGCCAATCCATTGTGGTTGCAGCCCGCGAGATGATGGACGACGGTGATACTGTGGCCATCCCATCGGGACAATCGGTCGTCGTTCCAGCCAACGAAGTACAGGGAACCGTCGACGACGAGGGGACCCTCGGGTCCATGGACGCCGCTGACGACGCCGACCTCGCCCGCAGAGGCTGCTGAGGCCATGAGGACCATCGCCGATGCGAGACCAACCCATCGCCAAAAAGTCATTCGTTTTCCCCCAAGCTGCTAATTGTGGCTACAAAGGACTCACGCGACAAGAAGCGCCTCGCCCAGGCCTTGGCCTGGATTCCGGTCAATCGCGCTTCCACCGGCCCGGCGCGAATTTGTTAGCTCCTGTTGTCATCCTTCCTATGCTTTCTACGGAAGCGTCCCACTGAGCATGCGTGTTGCGGCGCGTCGCTGGCTGAAGATTGTCTCCACGGAACCACTCGCTGCAAAAGGCGCCGTTCCGTGCGATTTGCGGGAAAGCAAAGACCGGGTTTTTCGGAAATCGACTGGTACAGTCGGGTGGGGTTGAACCACCGACCTCCGGATCCACAATCCGGCGCTCTAACCAACTGAGCTACGACTGCCCATGCGGGACGCGGAACCTAGTCATCGGCGGCGCGGAAATCAAGATTTCGGGCGTATGGTCCTGTCCGGCATAATTATGCCGCCATGAGAGCAAGACTACGACAGGTCCTGATCGCGACGGTGGGGATGCTTTCGGCGCTCGCCTTTGCCGTTCTGGCGCAGCCGGTGAGCTTCGACAAGGCGGAAATAGAGCACGCCATCAGCCGCGCCACCGGCCGCAGCTTGACGATTTCCGGACCCCTTCATCTTGCGCTGCTGCCCGTTCCTCTCTTGCGCGCAGAAGATGTCGCGTTGTCGAATCCATCGGGATTCCATGCTCGTGCGCTGGTCACGGCCAGAGAACTGCGTCTCCGCGTGCGCTTATTGCCGCTATTCCTGGGCCGCATCGAAGTCTCGAGTGTTCTTCTGGACCGTCCCATCGCCTTCCTGGAAGTCGATGCCGCCGGTCACGCGAACTGGCTGCTAGCGCATCGTGAAATGCCGACGAGGAAAGGCGATGGGGGCCGGACTCATTTCCGAGCGGGCATGACGATTGCCATCCAACAGGGGCGGATACGCTACGCGAACGCGCGAACGAACCGCCAGGTCGCCGTCGAAGACGTAGATGCCATTCTCGCGGTCCGGGATTCGACTGCAACGGTCGCCGGACATTTCGGCTATCGCGGACAGGACGTTCGTCTGACCGCCAAGGTAGTCCCGGCTGCGGCCTTTTCAAAGTCCACGCCTCTCCATCTCGATGCGGAGATTCAATCGGAGCCCTTACAGTCGCAGTTCCACGGGACCATCGCAGCCGACGGCACCGCGGACGGCCAAATCTGCCTCACTCTGCCTTCGATCGCTGCGGCGGGCGCGTGGCTCGGTCTGCCTGCCCTCGAACGGCTTGGGGCGGAGGGGCTTCAGCTTGACGGCGCCGTCCACAGTTCTGGCAGCACGTTCGATTTCACCGGCGCAAGGATGAAACTGGGCACTGCCGTCGTCCAAGGCGGACTCGAAGCGGACTTCAGAGGCCCGAGGCTGCGTCTTGATGCGCGCGGCAACGCCGATCACGTTGCGCTCTTTCAGAGCAAGAGTTCGCCCGCGATCCGCGCGTCGCGCACGAAGGGCGATTGGAACCGAGTTCCGATCCCGCTCGACTTCCTGCGACAGGCGGATGGGCATGTGTCCTTTCAGCTGAGCCACCTTCAGTTGGGAAAATTTATGTTCGACGCTGCACACGTCGACGCGGTTCAGGAGAACGGACGATCGCGCGCGACGCTTCGCGATCTAAGGTTCTACGGAGGGCGTGGCGAGGTGAAACTCGCCGTGGACGCCGCGATCGCACCGAAGTGGAGCGTCCAGGCGCACCTCGACGATATCGCGTTGTCGCCGTTCTTGTCCGGCGCGCTCGGTGTCGACACGATCGAGGGCAAAGGCACCCTCGTCGTCGACACCAGCGCCTTAGGTGCGAACGCCGACGAATTAATTCATAGTCTGAGCGGCACAGGCACGGTTGTCTTTCACGACGGACGCTTGAGAGGGGTCGATCTTGGCCGTGTGACACGCACAATCCAGGTAGTGCTTAACAAGACGGTCGGTCCCGGCGACCTCACTGTCTTCACTGTTGTCCATGGGGGCTTCGCAGTTTCGAATGGAATATTGACGAGCCGCGATTTCGACCTCCAAGGGCCCCTCCTCCACATGACCGGTGCCGGCAGCGTCGATCTGGGGCGGCGCACCATCGATTTCCGCCTGACCCCGCGGGCAACCACGTCGCTCGGGGAAAAGACCTTTTCCCTGGGCCTGCCTTTGCGCGCCGAGGGGCCGTGGTCGCATATCCGATATACAGTGGATGTCGGCTCACTCGGGGACGCCGTAGCCCGCAACCTTTCCGCCGGCCGCGCGCCGTTCAAGGGGCTGTTCTCTCCCTCCGCCAATGGGCCCGCATCCGCTCCGCGGCAAAAGAAGAAGCACAAAAATCTCGGCGATGCGCTAAAGAACATGCTGGGTATTCATTGAGTCGAGAATGAAGCTCCGTCACAGCGTGATTTTCTTCGCGTTTGCCCTCGTCGCGATCGTCGCTTTCGGCCTTTTTATGCTGTTGCGCAAGGCTCCCGTCCTCACAGCCGTGAGCTGGGCGGGCGCCTATGGCCGCGCGCAGACAAGCGCCCTGTTCATCCCCTATGCCCTGCGCTCGGGTGTCGACGTGCATCTGGCGCAGTATGACGGCGGACTGGATCAGCTTCGGCGAAGGGTGAAAACCGGTTCCTACGGCTGGGACGTGATCGACCTCGAACTGCCGGATGCCGTGGCGGCCTGCCGCGAAGGATTGCTCGAGCACGTCGATGTACGAACCCTGCTCGCGGGGCCGCATGGCGAACCGGCGGCGCGCGACTTCATTGCCAATGCGATCGGACCCTGTTGGGTGGGAAGCGTGGTCTACAGCCAAGTGATCGCCTTCATGCCGGGCCACTTCGGCAGCGCACCTCCCGTTTCCGCGGAGGATTTCTTCGATGTGGCAAAGTTCCCCGGCAGCCGCGCGTTGCGCAGCTCCAGCCCCAAACTCAACCTGGAGCTTGCGCTTCTCGCCGATCACGTGCCGCCGGACAAGATATACAAGGTGCTCTCGTCGCCAGAAGGCGTGAATCGCGCGCTCGCCAAGCTCGCGACGCTGGGCACCGTCGCGTGGTGGACCCGCTCGGCGGACGCGGTTCGGATGCTCGCAGACGGCCGCGCTGCCATGGCCACGGTGCTCAATGGCGACGTCTATGACGCGGCCGCGAAAGGGCCCGTGCTCCAAGTCATTTGGGACCGCCAGCTCTATGAGATGGATGTCTTCGGCGTTCCCAAAGGCGACCCGAAAAGCGCGATGGCGTTCGATTTCGTGCGTTTCGCAACAACCGCTCCCAGCCTGGCACAAGTCGCGGATTGGGTGCCGTACGGACCGGCGCGACGGTCCGCCCTCGAATCAGTCACGCGCAATCCCGAATCGGGCAGAGCGATGACGCCCTACCTTCCGACCGCGCCTCAGCATTTCAAAACGGCTTTCGCGGTCGATGATGCCTGGTGGCTCTCGCATGTGCGGGAGGTCATGCCCGTCTGGCAGCGCTGGCAATCCTCGACAAATCGTTAATCCTGAACTGGGCGCGTTTACGGCTTCTTTGCAGGTTCTGCCGTTACATCGGCGCCTGAACAAAAGGGCGTCCGCGGACCGCCGCGGCGAGCGAAAGAGCGACTATGGTTTCCTATGCGCTGCGCCGCGTGCTGGGTGCCGCCCCGACGCTGCTCATCATCATCACGCTGGCCTTCTTCATGATGCGGCTGGCGCCAGGGGGACCTTTCGACAGCCAGCGGCATCTGCCCGCCGAAATCGAGCGCAACGTCGCTGCCGCCTACAATCTCGACAAGCCCATATACGAGCAATACGCGATCTATCTCGACCGTCTCATGCACGGCGATCTGGGTCCCTCCTATAAGAGCAAGGATTTCACAGTGGGCCAGCTCATCGCCGAAGGCCTTCCCGTCAGCGCCAAGCTCGGTTTGGCGGCGATCGCGATCGCGCTTCTGCTCGGTATCGCACTCGGCGTGACGGCGGCGCTGCACCAGAACATGGCCGCCGACCACGGAATCATGAGTGTGGCCATGTTCGGCATCACGATTCCCAATTTCGTCACCGCCCCCTTGCTGACCCTGCTCTTCGGCGTCTACGGCCTGAAGCTCTTCGGTACCGACGTCTCGTTGCCTGTCGCTGGATGGAACGGCGGCCAGTTGCGCAATATGATTCTGCCGGTGATGGTGCTCGCGCTGCCGCAAATCGCGATCATCGCTCGGCTGGTGCGCGGCAGCATGGTGGAAGTGCTGCATTCGAATTATGTGCGGACGGCGCGGGCAAAGGGATTGTCGAGCTATCGCATCGTCACGCGCCACGCGCTGCGCGCGGCACTGTTGCCGCTTGTCAGCTATCTCGGACCCGCGATCGCCCAACTTGCAACCGGCTCGCTGATCGTCGAGCAAATCTTCCAGCTGCCGGGCATCGGCCGCTATTTCGTGCTGGCGGCGCTGAACCGGGACTACACGCTCGTTCTCGGGGTCGTCATCTTCTATGCCGCCTTCATCATCTTCCTCAATCTCCTGGCCGACATCCTCTATGCGGTGCTCGATCCGCGCGTGAGCTACCGCACATGACCGTCACCGACATCGGCAGCGACTCCGCCGCGCTCATGATCCGCGCCCAGGACGTGCAGGGGCGCAGCCTTTGGGTCGACGCGTGGCAGCGCCTGCTGAAGAACCGCGCCGCGGTAGTCAGCATGATCGTGCTCGGGACGATTGCCGTGCTGGCGATCCTCGCGCCCTGGTTGTCGCAATATTCCTACGATTTTCAGGACTACGCCGTCACCTCCTGCGCGCCCAATTGGTGGAACGAGCCCGGTATCTGCAATGCCGGCGGGACGCACTGGTTCGGCACCGACAGCCTTGGCCGCGATCTCTTCGTGCGCGTCCTTTTCGGTGCAAGGGTTTCGCTGGCGGTGGGGCTCGTGGCGACTTTGGTCAGCCTCATGATCGGCGTCCTTTACGGCGCGACCGCAGGCTATCTCGGAGGACGCGTCGACGGCGTGATGATGCGGCTGGTCGACGTCCTCTATTCGCTGCCGTTCATCTTCTTCGTCATCATCCTGATGGTCGTGTTCCACCGCAACTTCTACCTGCTCTTTGTCGCCATCGGAGCGGTCGAGTGGCTGACCATGGCGCGTATCGTCCGCGGCCAGACGCTTTCGATCAAGCAGAAGGAATTCATCGAAGCCGCGCGCGCCGCCGGCGTCGGCTCCCTCGGCATCATCCGGCGCCACGTGATCCCAAACGTGCTCGGACCGGTCATCGTCTATGTGACGTTGACGATTCCGGCCGTCATCCTGGCGGAGAGCTTTCTTTCGTTCCTCGGCCTCGGCATTGCCGACCCGCTGACTTCGTGGGGCGTGCTGATCGCCGACGGCACCGCCCAGATGGAGAACTGTCCCTGGCTTCTGATCTTCCCCTGCGCCTTCATGACCGCCACGCTGTTCTGCTTCAACTTCATCGGCGACGGCTTGCGCGACGCCCTCGACCCGAAGGACCGCTAACGCCATGAGCGGCAAGATCCTCGAAATCTCCAATCTCGACGTTCACTTCACAACGCCCGACTGCGACGTTCACGCGGTCAAAGACCTCCATCTCGAGGTCCGCGAGGCGGAGTGCCTGGGCGTCGTGGGGGAGTCCGGCTCGGGCAAGAGCCAGGCCTTTCTTGCGGCCATCGGATTGCTCTCGGGCAACGGCCGCGCCAGCGGCAGCGTCAAGTATCGCGGTCAGGAAATTTTGGGCCAGAGCCAGCGCGCCCTCAATCGTTTCCGCGGCTCGAAGATCACCATGATCTTCCAGGACCCCCTCACCTCGCTCACGCCGCACATGACGATCGGCGCCCAGCTGGTCGAGACGCTCTGCGTCCATCTGCGCCTGCCGCGCGACGAAGCCGCCAAGCGTGCGCTGGAAGTGCTCGAACTGGTGCGCATTCCTGAAGGCCGCCGCCGCATGAGCCAGTTCCCGCACGAGCTTTCAGGCGGCATGCGCCAGCGCGTGATGATCGCGATGGGCGTGGTCTGCGGTCCCGATCTTTTGATCGCGGACGAACCCACCACCGCGCTCGACGTGACGGTGCAGGCCGAGATCCTCGAAATCATGCGCGACCTCAAGGACGAGCTGAAGACGTCCATCGTGCTCGTGAGCCACGACATGGGCGTGATCGCCGGCATGGCCGACCGCGTCGCCGTGATGCGCGGCGGCGAGATCGTCGAGACCGGTCCGGTCGATGAAATCTACTACGCGCCCAAGCATGGCTACACGCGCATGCTGCTGGAGGCCGTGCCGAGACTTGACCTCGGGGACCAATCCGCACAGAGCAAGGTCAAGGAATTGCCGCCGGATGCCCAACCCATCTTGAAAGTGGACGATTTGCGCGTCCATTTCCCGGTCGCCGAGGGCTGGCGCACGAAGGATTTGCGGGCAGTCGACGGCGTCAGCTTCTATCTGCGCGAAGGCGAGGCCCTGGGCATCGTGGGCGAGTCCGGCTGCGGCAAGTCGAGCCTGGCGCGCGCGCTGCTCAAGCTTCTTCCCAAGACCGACGGCGCCGTGCTGTGGCTGGGGCGCGATCTCGGCCGGCTGGACGGCGAAGAGCTTCGCAAGCTGCGCCGCGATTTCCAGATCGTCTTTCAGGATCCCCTCGCCAGCCTGGATCCGCGCATGACGGTAGGCGAATCGATCGCCGAACCGCTGCGTTCGCTCAAGCCACACCTCTCCCGCGAGGAGATCAGGCGGTGCGTGCGCGACATGATGGACCAGGTCGGCCTCGAGCCGGCCTGGATCAACCGCTATCCGCATGAATTCTCCGGCGGCCAGAACCAGCGCGTCGGCGTCGCGCGCGCGATGATCGTCGAGCCCAAGCTCGTCATCTGCGACGAAGCGGTCAGCGCCCTCGACGCCTCGATCCAGCGCCAGATGGTCGACTTGATCCGCGAGCTGCAGAGCGAATTCGACATGTCGCTGATCTTCATCAGCCACGATCTGTCCGTGGTGCGCCAGATCGCACACCGCGTCATGGTTCTCTATCTGGGACGGATCGTGGAGCTCGCCGATCGCGACGTGATCTATGGCGACCCGCGTCACCCCTACACCAAGGCGTTGCTGTCGGCGGTGCCGATCCCCGATCCCAAGCTCGAACGCGCCAAAAAGCGCGTTCGGCTGACCGGCGAGCTGCCCTCGCCGCTCGACAGCCGCGCGCCGCTCGTCTTCCTGAAGTCGAAAGCGATTGACGACCCCGAGGCGGTGCAATACCGGCCCAAGCTGATCGAAGTCGCGCCGGGCCATCTCGTGGCCGAGCACGACGCCGTCACTTGACGCGCCGGACCTTGTAGAGCTTTTCCGAGTCCCCGATCGTCAAGCTGTAGCTTCCCAGTCCACCTCGCGAGATGGTCACCGCGACGCCCTTGCTGAAATCGGCGCGATCAGCATCGCCTTCGATTTGACGCCAGACCTGACCGCTGTCGAGAAAGATCACGAATTTGCCATAGGGCGTATAGGCAAAGTCCGTCACCTTGGCCGTTACGCTCTCGATGGGCGCCGCGGGCGGCGCCTCGCCGGGCGCCGGCGGCGGCTTGGGCAGGTTTTCGCTGCCGAACTTGTCCGGCGTGGTCTGGCGCGACGGCGAATTGCCGAACAGGCCGCCGAAATCGAAACCGAACCAGCTTTTCTGTTCCTCCGCCGTGGGCGGGCCCTCATGCGGCGTCGGCGGCATCTGGGCCAGCACCTGCGCCGCCTGCGGCGCGAGCCTGTCGTAACATGCCAAACGCTCATGCTCATCGGCGACCGCGGCGCATTGCCCCATGGCCTTGAGCACGTCACCCGCTGGACCAGCGCTGACCACGATGGGCCACGCCAGAACAAGCGCGCCGGTTACCGCCGCCACACCGAGTTTCATCACCTGTTCACCCCTTCGTTGTCTAATGAATGCGGAAGAACGAGTCGCCGGCATTAAGGTTTGAGCAATCTTTTTGCCGCGTCATCGGCAGCGTGATTGGAGCACAGCAGATGGCGAATTCCAATCGTAACAGATTCACGCGCCGCGCAGCCATGGCCGGCGGCGCGCTGGCTCTCGGCGGCATCGGGACATTTGCCTTCCGCGGCCGTTCGGCGCGGGGCTTCTCGCTGTCCACGGCGGACGCCAAGACGCTCAATCGCGGCAACGGCGCCGAGCCGGACACGCTCGATCCGCACAAAGCCCAGGGCCAGTGGGAATACAACATCATCGGCGACATGTTCATCGGCCTGATGACCGAGGACTCCGCCGCCAATCCAGTGCCCGGAGCTTGCGAGAGCTACAGCGTGAGCGGCGACGGCCTGACCTACCGCTTCCGGCTGCGCGATCACATCTGGTCGGACGGCGTCCCGGTGACCGCCCAAGACTATGTATACTCCTTCCGCCGCATCGCCGACCCCAAATTCGCGGCGCAATATGTCTCGATCCTCTTTCCCATCCGCAACATGGAAGAGGCGAGCACGGGCAAGCTACCGGTGGAGGCGGTGGGCGTGCGCGCACTCGACGACCGCACGCTCGAGATCCAATTCCACTTCCAAGTGCCTTACATCGAGCAGCTGCTGACGCATTTCACCACCTTCGCGGTACCCAGGCACGTGGTCGAGAAGCATGGCGCGCAATGGCTGCGGCCGGAAAACATCGTCGTCAACGGACCCTATACGCTCAAGCAGTGGATCCCGAACGATCACGTCCAGCTGGTCAAGAATCCGCGCTTTTTCGCCGCCGACAAGGTACGCATCGATAACGTCTTCTACTTTCCCACGCAGGATTCCGAAGCCGCTCTCAAGCGCGTGCGCGGCGGCGATTTCGACGTGCTGACCGATAGCCTGCCGCCGCAGAAGATCGATTGGCTGCGCGCCAATATGGCCAACGAGCTCCGGCTGTGGCCGTCGATCCTGACCCAGTACGTGCAATTCAACGTCGGGCGCAAACCGTTCGACGATGTGCGCGTGCGGACGGCGCTCTCTCTGGCGATCGACCGTGAGATCATCTGCAACAAGGTCGAACGCGCCGGCGAGCAGCCGGCCTACGCACTGGTGCCGCCGGGCATGCCGGGCTATCCCGGCAGGCCGAAGCTCAACTTCCACGCCATGCCCATGGCGCAACGCCTGGCCAAGGCGAAGGAACTCCTTGCCGCGGCGGGTTATGGGCCCGGCAATCCGCTTTCCTTCGACTTCAACATGACGATGACGACAGAGATCAAGCTGATCTCGGCGGCCATCCAGGAGATGTGGCGGCGAATCGGCGTCAATGTGAGGTTGGCGCCGTCGGAGACGCAGGTGCATTACGCGGTGTTGCGCAAGCACCAGTTCGACGTCGCCTGGGCCGGCTGGATCGCAGACTATCGCGATCCCAAGAACTACCTTTATCTGTTCCAGGCCTCGACCGCCGACATGAATTACGGCGGCTACCACAACCCGAAATACGAGGCGCTGGTGACGCGGTCAGATACTATTGCCGATGCGGCCGTCCGCACGCTCGTTCTGGAGCAGGCCGAGCAGATCCTGCTCGACGACGTGGCGATCGCTCCGGTGTTCTTCGGCGTCAGCCGCGATCTGGTGTCGCCGCAGGTCAAGGGCTGGATCAGCAACAACATCAATACCAATCGCACGCGCTACCTGAGCTTGGACCGCCGCATCACTTCGGTTTGACCCGATCGAAGGCGCGCTATACTCGCTTCGTCTTGATACGGCGGAAGCGATGTGCGGCAAATTCACGGCGATGGCATCCTGGCGCAAGGTGGTCGCGTTCTCGCAACCGCTCGAGGAGGCCGGCGACGAACGCGTGACCTATCGAGTCGCGGGAATCCTGCCGGTCATCGTCCACGACCGCGAAGCCGCCGCGCGCAAGATCGTGCCCATGCAATGGGGATTTCCGCATCCGCGCGACCCGCGCAGGCCCCAGCCGATCCACGCGCGCTCCGAGACTATCGACACCACGGCCGCTTTCGCGCAAGCTTTTCGCGACGGCCAGCGCGGCATCGTCGCCATGCGCACGTTCAACGAAGGCGAGGAGGTCGGCTCGAAAACCGTGCAGTGGACGGTCGAACCCGCCGACGGCGCCGTGCGGGGGCTCGCTTTCATCTGGCGCCGCTTCGAGATTGAAGGGCGCGATGGCCCTGTTCTCGCCTGCGCCATGTGCACGGTACCGGCCAACGCTTTGATTGCCCCGATCACCGATCGCATGCCCGCCGTGCTCGAGGAATCCGATTGGCCCAGGTGGCTCGGCGAAACCGACGCGCCGCCGGAGGCGGCAAAGGCGCTGTTGCGCACCGTCGAAGGCACCGATTGGCGGATGACACCGGAAGACAGAGTTCCCAATCCGCGCAAGCGGCCGGACGCATCACCTTCTCCACCGGCCCAGCCAAAGCTGCTGTAGCGACTGAGCGGCCGCGACTTCCAAAGCCGCGGACGCATCGCCATAATGCCGATCCAAGCGACCCCGTAGCTCAGCAGGATAGAGCGGCGGTTTCCTAAACCGTAGGCCGGTGGTTCGAGTCCTCCCGGGGTCGCCAGCACGTCGGTATGTTGGCGCAAAGGGAAAAGCATTTCCGGGCGCCGTTCCCTAGCATCCGGGCATGGCAAAGCCCCGCATTGAGAAAGCCTCTCTAGCCCAGGCCGTCACCACGGCCTTGCGCCGCTCATATGAGCCGCTTCCGACCATCGACGTGATCCTCGCTGTGGTGCGGATCGCGGGCTATAGTGACCGTTCCTTGCCCCTGGTAGCCGCAAGCGTCCGCCGCTGCCTTCGTCGCCTTGATGGCGTCACCATGACTGGCACGCGCTCACAGCGCCTATGGGCCATCGTCGAGGCTGACTAGCTCTTGGGCGATACCTTCATAATCTCGGGGTTGAGGGAACGCCGCGCGGCCATCACGGGCGAGATCGCGGACCTGTACGACAAGATCGACAAGCTCCAAGCCGCCCTGGTTCACGTTGACGGCGTGCTGGCGCTGTACGGCCTAGAGCCCTCCGAAATCCCCACCAAGGGGCGCGTGTCCATCCGTTCGGCTTACTTCGGCAGGAATGAGATCAGCCGCCGTTGCCGCGACATGCTTCGCCAGAAGGGCACCATTCGGGCGGACGATGTTGCGGTCCAGGCCATGCTGGACAAGCGGCTTGACCCCGAGAAGAACCGCAAGGTGCGGACCGACTTCAACCGCCGCATTCTTGTTACCCTGCATGATCTTCGGAAGGCCGATATGGTCGAGAAGATCGGCCACGGTCGCGGCGTGAAGTGGGTTGCTAAGGAGCGTTCTGCGACGCTTACTCAAGACTAGGAATGCGCGGTAGCAAGTGCGTCTTGTTCCAATAAATCAAGTGGCATCCTATCGGCTAGCTCTTTCTTTCCATCCGAATTTCCGCGAACCAACCAAAAGAAAACGCCCAAAAGATAAGCCATCGCACGCAACAGCATGGAAGTTTTGAACACTTGCCGACCAATCAAAAACGCCATATCTCTGTGGAACTCAACAAGCTTGTCGCGTTGCGCAATTGGCAGGCTCGCTACGGCGGCATTCCAAGCGGCAAATTGGGCTGGTACAGGCGGTTTAAAGGCCGCATGAACAACCGCGAGCATCAGAAATCTCGCTCCGGAAATGTCGTGGGAATAGCGGATCACGGAATTCATCAACTCCCGCAAAAGCGTATATGCGGGGTGTGTGATAAGGCCATTTTCATACGCAAAGACGAACATGTTGTCCCGAAGGGCGAACAAGTCGTCACGAATCTCATCAACCCAATAGTCGCGCCAAAGGACATAGAACACCAGCAAGAACGCCAGTGAGATGACGACCGATAATGCTTCGGCATACGGTCCCATCATAGCTCAACGGTCCTCCCGTCTCGTTGTTCCCTGAGTCGTCAGCTTGCTCGAAGTACGACCAGGGTCCATCAACCTTTCCAGTTCAATCGGCCTTTCAGTGGTCCGTTCTATGGCTTTTCGGCGCAAATGCCGCTGCCGGAGCCCATAGCTACCACCCATCACAGCAACAATATAGGCGAGCCAGCGATCAAGTTTAATAGAGGCTATCAATTTCAGGCCGACCTCGGCGTTTGTGTCGTGCCCAGCAAATGCCACTAGGACATCTCGGGCATAGGCACCTAGGAAGATGACCGCAACCCAAGGGAAGGCGCCGCGAAGCACCGAAACTGCGCCATTGATCGAATTCAGCCAAATGGCAAATCGCTGCTTGTTGTCCAATGCCCCAACCCCGAATCAGAGCGCCGACCACCCACTATGCCCTATGCCGCTGGTAATAGCCGCTGAAATCCACTGACGGTTTCGACTTCAACGCCAGTTCCGTCACGCGGCGAACTTGCGCGCCGTTGTCGGTGCGGCGCGCATCCTCGCGCCATGCACTCTCTTGCGCGTACCGAAGCAAATAGGGACCGGCGACGTGATGGTGATGGCCCATTTCCGCGCGACGCAGGCGGCTGAAATACGACTCAGCTTGATTGGTACAGGCGCCATCCTTCGAATACGCCTCGCTGTGGTTGATGCGTTTCATTTCATATTTGCTCGCCAGATTGTTCCACCCCGAAGCATCGTCCGCGTTCACAAGCGTACCGGCTTCAACGCGGCTCTTAATCCATGACAGCGCCGCACCTTCCGAAGCGAACACTGCGGGGAGCGAATTGCCATTGCGCTCGCGAACGATGACAACCGACTTCCTCTTGCCCGATTGGTTCGCGAGGTAGCGGCGGTCAATACGGTGTTCCTTGATGTTCGCGGGCTTCACATAGCCGCCGAAGTAGGCGCCATCGACTTCCGCGACCTTGTTCTTGCCGCCGATCTTGCGGCCACGGAATTCCTCCGCCATCGCTTCGCGGACCTTGTGAAGTAGAACCCAGCATGCCTTGTGCGACATGCCGAGATCGCGGGACAGCGCCAGCGCGTTCTTGCCCTTCACTTCGTTCATAAAGACCGCAATGGCAGCGAGGTACGCGCGAAGCGGAGCCTTGTGAGAGGCAAAGAGCGTCCCGGATGTGATGGAGAAGTTCCTCGCACAAGCCTTGCAACGGAAGCGGAGCAAGCCCGTTGGGCGCCGGAACTCGTAGGGCTCAAGTCCGCCGCATTCAGGGCAAACCGGCTGGCCTTCCGTTTCTGCCCAACGGATTTTGCGAAAGGCTGTCTCGGCTTCGCTTTCGGACATACGAAACACTTCCGCCAGCGAGAGCGTCTTAGCCCGCTTGGATTGGAGGAAGTGAATGCCCTTAGCCAAAGTCATATCCCGTCATATCTGACACCTGTCATAAATGACGGATATTGACCTGTCAAGCGTTTTCTGTCAGAAATGACGGGTGTCAAATCTGACGGAGTGTCACAATGCCGAGCGCCAAGACCGAGCAGGAATGGGCCGAGCGCGTCCGGGCCTACCTCAAGGCCGAACTCAGGAAAGCCGAAGTCGGGTATGTCGAATTGGCTAAACGGCTGAAAAAGCACGGGTTCAAGGACGAAACCGAGGATTCGATTACAGCCAAGCTCAAGCGGGGCACCTTTACCGCGTCCTTCCTCCTTGCTTCTCTAGCGGCGCTAGAAAGCGAAGGGGTGCGGCTGGAGGATGTCTAGGGCACCACGAGGGGGAGGGCGTGCCAGAGCAGGGCGGTTCCAGCCAACACGAGGGCAATAGCGCCCGCGCCGCGCCAGCCAGCGTCAGCCATAGTCAGGCCGAGACGGGAACCAATTTGCAGCCACAACCACCCAACGCTGAAGAGGGCGCCCCCAACGAAAACGAGCCCCCATTCAAGAAATCGCTTTGGCGCGAGATTCGACTGCTCGATGCGATAAACACGCTGGTTGCGCTTGGAACTCTCGCTGTTGCGTTCGCTGCTCTGCAAGTGGCCAAAGATACCAGCGACATCAAGAGCGCCGTAAAGAATATCTCGACTCTTGCCACGCAAACCAAGAGGGAGGCCGACGCCATAAGTGGCCAATTTGCCCAGGTAAAGAGGCAGGCGGACGCTTTGGGCGCTCAAGTCGATCAAATGAAACGGCAAGCAATCGCGACTGAAACAATGGCGCGAAATTCCCAAAGTCAAACTAGAGCAATCTCGGCTCAAACCAAGGCAATTACAGACAGTTCCGGAGCGCAACAGCGAGCCGCCGACGCTGAGAGAAAAATGGCAGATGTCACCGCGCAAGCGCAGAAGCCGGACGTGGGCATTGATGAACTTCGAGTTGGTAGCCTCAACGCAACCCCGGATAAGGCCGGGCTTGTCAATGGCAATCTCTTTTGGCGGTTCAGAAATACCGGAGGAAGCGCACTTACAGTCATTCAGGTTGAGTTTGGGCTGTGGATTGGCGACGCGCTGCCTAGGCAAATGCCAAAAGGTCAGGTCTTCGCTGGGCAGGACATCGTAGTGACACCGACTATCACCAGCGCCTTTGCACCAAAGGACCCGCTCGCCATTATGTTGGACAAAGCAACTGCCGATCTGATTGTTGGCGGAAAGACGAAATTGTTCTTTTTTGCTGTCTTCAAATATCGCGACCGGTTGGGCACAGAGCACAGCAGATGCTTCGGACGCCAATTTGTTTTTCAGGGCGGTCCCGGTAGTGACTTTCACCTCCCCGCCGGGGGTAGCGCATATCAGTGCGATACTTAGCGCGGCCACTGCCGCCCGGACCCACACGGGCCTTACTCCAAACTCACCTCATTCATGTGTGGTCGCTCCGGGGCGCGGCAATTCCCAGTATTTCCCGGCAAATCCCGGTATTTCCCGGTTCCGGCGGGGTTTGTCCCTTTGCGCCAACATACCGCAGCACGTTCCGGCTCCCCGACACGCTCATCCGTGCCGCAGCTTCAGAGCGAGGATCGCGCCGGAAAGTACGAGGGTCACGGCGTTGGAGGCGATCAGGGGGATGTCGCCAAGCAGCAATCCATAGACCAGCCACAGAAATATACCTGTCACATAGGCGACGAACATACCGAGCGAGATGTCGCTGGTGGAACGCGTGCGCCAAGTGCGCAGCACCTGCGGCAGGAAGGCCGCCGTTGTCAGGATCGCCGCGACCATTCCCGTCGCCGTTACATAAGACATCGCATGCGCCCCGCTTTGATACCCTGACAGACGGTCCAAGCGTGCTATAAGCACGGCTTTCACGGAAGGGGGATATCATGGACGGCGTTTATGCGTTGATCCGGATCGTGCTGACGGTCCTGGGCGTGCTTATGTTCCTGTCGGGCGTGCTGTGGGCGCTGCAGGGCGCGGGTATCGTCATGTGGCCCGCGGACAGCTTCATGCTCAAAGAGAAGCAGTGGATCCTGTACGGCATCCTCACCGCGAATTTCGGGCTGCTGCAGATCTATCTGGCCCGCGGCCGTTAGCGCAGGAACTTGACGAAGACGAGCTCGGCATCGGCGGGATCGAGGTTGAGGATCGTGCCGCTGGGCTCGTAGTGCCGACTCGTCAGAAGCGCGCGCATCGCGAGGTTCGACTCGCTCGTCGAGGTGAACAGCCGATCGCCGCGCCGTGCCTGTTCGACCGTCTCCAGAATGGCGTTGCCCACCCCGTTGCGCCGATGCGCCTCGGCGACGAACAAGAGCGCGACAAAGTCCCGCGCGAAAAAATTCGTCGTCAGCACGCCATAACCCGCGACGGCGCCGCCGCGCTCCACCACCCAGCACTGTCGCGCGGCAATGGCGGAGTCGATCAGCTCGCGCCGATTGAGCTCTCGCGCGACGGAAGGATCGCAGGCGGAAATCGCGCGGCGATCCTTTGTCGCCGCCAGCCGCACCAGGAGATCGCGTCGTGCCATCGTCTCTACAATAGAGAACCGCAGGTTCACAGAAAGTTATATTCCGTAAACAAAGGCGCCAGATCGCCCTTCCATTCTCCGTGATAGCGCATGAGCAGCTCATCGGCGCGCGTGTGGCCGCGGTTGACGAGCTCGCGCAATGGATTGAGGAAGCCGTCTTCCGTCGTGCCGGCGGAATCCTCTTCCGCACGGCGCCGCAGTCCCGCCGAGGCGATGTCTAGAACCTTCTTGGCCAGCGCTCCGACATCGGTCTTGCGGAACGGCGTGCGGAAACCCAGCGCCGGCACGGCGCTGCGCATGGCCTGGCGTTCCTCGGCAGTCCAGTCCTTGACCATGTCCCAGGCGGCATCGAGTGCGGCGGAATCGTAGAGGATGCCCACCCAAAGCGCCGGCAGGCCGCAGATCCGCCGCCAGCTGCCGCCATCGGCGCCGCGCATCTCGAGGAATTTCTTGAGCCGGACCTCTGGAAAGATCGTCGTCAGATGATCGGCCCAGTCCGCCATCGACGGCTCGACATCGCGGACTTCAGGAATTTTGTGCGCCAGGAAATCGCGGAAGCTCTTGCCGGCGACGTCGATATAGCGGCCGTCGCGATAGACGAAGTACATCGGCACGTCGAGCGCGTAGTCGACATAGCGCTCGAAGGACATGCCGTCCTCGAAGACGAAAGGCAGCATGCCGGCGCGGGCATTGTCCACGTCAGTCCAGACCTGGCTGCGATAGGAGAGAAAACCGCTCGGACGGCCCTCGCGGAAGGGCGAATTGGCAAACAGCGCCGTCGCCACGGGCTGCAGCGCCAGTCCGACACGGAATTTCTTCACCATGTCGGCTTCGTCGCAGAAGTCCAGGTTCACCTGCACCGTGCAGGTGCGGAACATCATTTCGAGTCCGTAGCCTCCGACGCAGGGCATGTAGCGGCGCATGATGCGATAGCGGCCCTTGGGCATCTGGTGGGTGTCGTCCAGCGACCAGGTCGGGGCATAGCCCAGTCCGATGACGCCGGCCGCGATCTCGCTCGCCACCTCCCTCACCTGGTCCAGATGGGTGTTCACCTCGGCACAGGTCTCGTGCACCGTTTTTAGCGGCGCGCCCGAAAGCTCGAACTGGCCGCCCGGCTCCAAACTCAACGAGGCGTTGTTCTGGGACAATCCAATGATGTTGCCGTCCTCGGTCACGTCCTGCCAGCCGAAGCGCCGCATACCCTCGAGCAGCACCTTGATCCCCGGCCGGCCTTCATAGGCGAGCGGCTTGTACGTCCTGAGGTCGTAAACAAATTTTTCGTGCTCTGTCCCGATGCGCCAGTCCGCTTTGGGCTTACAGCCCTCGGCCAGATGGCGCACCAGATCGTCGCGCGAGCCGATCGGGCCGCCGGCGGATTGCGGGATGGACATGCCGTATGCCTCTCCTGCCCGCCAAAAGGAGGGCCGCGACTGAATTCTGAACCTACCGTTCAGCCGCAACTATGTAATGGGCGCTCACCCCGGGAGCAAGGTTGGCCCGAGGCCCTCGGTAACGGACAAATTATCAGCGGCCAATGGCAATGCCCAATTCCTGGGCCTAAACTTCCGTTTGGCCTTTTTCGGGAGAAGCGCCGTGCGGGTTTCGACAATAGGGCGGCAATGCACAGTAGGAGCGGGCATCCTGCTGGTCGCGATGCTTGGCGGATCGACGCTCTGTTTCGCGGACTCGCCCGCAAAGGTCGACCATTCCTACCCCAACATGGCGCCCGAATACCCCGACGCATCGCAGCTGGCCGAAGAGCAAGGCGATGTGGTCCTGGATGTGCAGGTCGACAGTTCCGGGCGTCCAAACAGGATACGCGTGAAACGCTCGAGCGGATTCACGGATCTCGACAATGCCGCGATCGAGACCGCTGCGAACTGGCACTTCATTCCGGCCGTTGTCGACGGCGACCTTGCCACGTCATGGACCACCATCAAGATCCATTACGAATTGCCGAAGCCGGCGGCCGGGCGGGACTTTGCAGAGACAGCCCAGGAGCACGAGCTCAATGTCGCCTGCGGCCGGCCCGCTGCGCCGCCACCCGTGGATGGCGCGACGGCTACCGCTACCCAGATGGACGCCGCCCATCAAGCGCTGAATGCCTATCTCGATGCCTCGCAGAAATACGAAAGGTGTCTGCACGAAAAATTCGTCGACGCGCCGGCGATGGTTCTTGCCGGATTGCCGGAGTGGAAGAGCAAGGTCGCTCGGGATCTGCTGGCGAAGAGCCAGACGCACCGGCAGATGGTTGCCGACAATTTCGATACGGCGTCAATGAATTTCAAGGCGCGCGGCGTGCGCTGATCGCGCTCCGGCCGAAATCGCCGAGGATCGCCTGCCAGATGGCGAGCGCGGCCAGCGCCGCGGTGTCCGCGCGCAGAATGCGTTCGCCGAGCGAAACCGGCACGACGAATGAAAGCTTGCGCAATGCATCGCGTTCCAAGGGCTCGAAGCCGCCTTCGGGGCCGGTGAGGACAGCCCAGACCGAAGGCGGTGCCGTCTGCAAAGCCTCCGCGAGGGGCGGTGCGTCGCCCGCCTCGTCGCAGAACACAAGCCTTCTCTCCTGCGGCCATCCGCGCAGAACCTCCTCGATTTCGCGCAGAGGGCTCACGTCGGGGACGTCCCGCCGGCCCGACTGTTCGGCTGCTTCGATGGCGTTGGCTCGCATGCGCTCCAGATTGACCCGCCGGGCGATCGTGCGCCGGGTGAGGACCGGCTGCAGCCGGCGCACGCCGAGCTCGGTCGCTTTCTGCACGAGATAGTCGGCCGGCGTCTTTTTGACCGGCGCGAAGACGAGCCAGACGTCGGGGCCGTGCGTCTGGGGCCCGATCTGCCGCTCGCATCGAACAGCACAGCCGCGCTTCGCGACCGCCGAAATGCGCGCCCGCCATTCGCCGTGGCGCCCATTGAACAGGCACAGCAGGTCGCCCTCCTTGGCCCGCATGACATGGAGCAGGTAATGGGCTTGCGGCGCACCGAGTTCGAGCTGTGCGCCCTGCCCGAGCGGCGCCTCGACGAAGAGGCGCACAATGCCGCCGGGTTCCGTCAGCGTATCGTCCATGACACAATTGAGCCGCATGACCGCTTCGCCGCAAGCCCTCAAACCCGCCGACGCCGCCGACAAGGATTGGGTGGCCAAAGTGCCGCCGCGCCTGCAGCCTTATCTCAGGCTGATGCGGCTCGACCGGCCGATCGGAACTTGGCTGCTGTTCTGGCCATGCATGCTGGGTCTGCTGCTCGGCGCGATGGAAGGCGACCGGCCGTTCGCGGGCTGGGGCGATGTCTGGCTGACAACGCTTTTCGCCCTCGGCAGCATCGTCATGCGCGGCGCGGGATGCACCTATAACGACATCGTGGACCACGATATCGATGCCGGGGTCGCTCGCACCCAGGGCCGCCCATTGCCGTCGGGCGCGGTCCGACTGCGTGACGCCTGGCTGTTCCTTGCCGCGCAATGCGCGCTCGGCCTTGCGATCCTGTTGCAGTTCAACCTCTTCACCATCGAACTCGGCGTCGGCTCGCTTGGGCTCATCGCAGTCTACCCTTTCATGAAGCGCATCACCTGGTGGCCGCAGGCCTGGCTGGGACTGACCTTCAATTGGGGTGCGCTGATGGGCTTTGCGGCCGTCAGCGGCGCGATCGATGTCTCCGACGCCATGCTGTATGCGGGCCTGTTCTTCTGGACGCTCGGCTACGACACGATCTACGCCCACCAGGACAAGGACGACGACGCGTTGATCGGCGTAAAGTCGACCGCCCGGTTGCTCGGCGAGCGCTCGGGGCGGTGGACTCTGGCTTTCTACACGATCGCCTTCACACTGGTGCTGGCGGCGGGCTTTTCGGAGCACGCGGGCTGGCCCTTCGCTTTTCTGATGCTGCTCGCCGGCGCGCATCTGTTGTGGCAGGTCAAGCGGCTGGACGTCTCGAGCCCCGAGCGCTGCCTCGAGCTTTTCCGCGCCAATCGTGATGCCGGCGCGCTGATGGCCGTGGCCTACCTGCTGGCGGGCTGGCTGTCGTGACCGGTTCCGCATTGCGGCCTATAGCGTTATGATATTGACCATGAACGTCACCCGCTTCGATCCGACGGACACCTTTACGCCCGAAGAGATGGCGCAAGTGCGCGCGCGGTCGGACGTCACTGGCCTTCTCTGCGTGGCCCATGCCTGGATCGTGATCGGCGCCTCCATGGCGCTTTTCGCGCTCTGGCCCAATGCGCTGACCTTCCTGACCGCCGTGATCCTGATCGGCAGCCGCCAGCTCGGGCTTGCGATCCTGATGCACGACGCCGCGCACGGCGTGCTGATGCGCACGCGTTGGCTGAACGAATGGGTGAGCCAATGGCTTTGCGCCTATCCCGTCGGCGCCGACACGATTTCCTATCGCCATTATCACCTCAAGCATCACCGTTCGACGCAGCAGCCCGACGATCCGGATCTCGGGCTCTCGGCGCCGTTCCCCATCACGCGCGCGAGCTATCGCCGGAAATTCATCCGCGACATCACGGGCCAGACCGGTTTCAAGCAGCGGCGCGAACAGTTCCGCCGCGCCTGGGGCGGCAAGGAACTGAGCATCGCCGGGCATCTGCGGAGCTTGTGGAACAAGCTGGGCGGCGTGCTGAGCGCGAATGCGGCGCTGCTGGCGATCATGACCGCGTTCGGCAAGCCGCACTACTACCCGATGTTCTGGCTGCTGCCGAACCTTACCTGGCAGATGGTCATCACCCGCATCCGCAACATCGCCGAGCACGCGGTCGTCCCGGACAACGACGACGTCTTCCGCAACGCGCGCACGACCTATGCGTCATGGTGGGTGCGCGCGCTGATCGCGCCATACTGGGTCAACTACCACGTCGACCATCACCTGCTGTTCTATGTGCCCTGCTACAACCTGCCGCGCCTTCATGCGCTTCTGCTGGCCAGGGGCTTCGGCCCCAGGATGGAAATCCGCAAGACCTACCGCGAGGTGCTCACTCAGGCGATGGCGAAGCCCGAGGTTCAGCCGGCTTAGAAAGCCGTCGCCGCACCGCTGTCGCCAACAGTAACAGGGCCATGGCACCCAGCAGCGTGCGGAACGCGAAGACGAAATTGGTGAACAGCATGTTCTTCGGGTTGTTGGCGAGCGGACTGACGCGCCAGTCATAGATCGCCGGCGCGTCGAGCAGCAGCCCACGCGCCATCTGGTCCACCGTGAAAAACTCGACGTCGTTGAGGTTCACGTCCGCATTGATCTTCGTGGTCGCGTTCTGCGCCACGAACATTTGGCCTTGAGGAATCGCCCGCGCAAAGCTGATCGAGACCGCCGCGAAGGCGAGCACCATGAAAACTGCTCCTCCGGCCAGGATCAGGCGGCCGAGCGCGATCTGGTCGCGCGCCGAAGTCACGTCGTCGCGCAAGGCCGTGAGCACCGACTCCTTGGAATCCTCGGACAGGCCGCCGCGGTCGGCGAGATGCCTTGCGAGCCGCTTTTCGTCGGTGTGCGCCCCGTCGCGCAGCGCCGGCAGCACCAGCACCAGTCCCGCAATCACCACGGTCACGGCGTTGACCAGCAGCACGAGCGCGAAGAACACCCAGTACCCGGAGGAGTTCACGCCAGCCCCGAACTGTCCCGGCAGCACGCGCGCCAGCCACGGATGCTCGCTCGTCATCGCCGTCACAAGCATCAGGAACATCACGATGTTGACCGCGACGAAAATCAGAAGAAGCTGGATTCCGGTAAAGCGTCTCACCCCACTGCCCCCCAATGGCCCTTTTGGGCGACTATAGAGCCGAATATGGCGGATTTGCATCGTGGCTGGGGCGGCGCGTGAAATGGACGAAAAGGGCTTCATCCTTGCCAACACCGCGGTGCTCGCTCCGCCGCTGATTCCCGAGATCAAACTGCATCTGGCAAGCGAAGTCGTGCCGCTGTGGCGCAAGACCGAAGAGGAGCTGGAAGCGCAAGGCGTTCCGCCTCCCTATTGGGCCTTTGCCTGGGCCGGCGGGCAGGCTCTGGCACGCTACATTCTCGATCACCCCGAGACGATGCGCGGAAAAAAGGTGCTCGATTTCGGGTCCGGATCGGGGCTGGTCGCGATAGCCGCAGCGAAAGCCGGCGCCGCCGAGGTGCTGGCCGCCGATATAGACGCCTTCGCCGCCCAGGCGATCGCGCTCAATGCGCGCAACAATGCTGCCTCGGTCACGGTCACGCAGGCGGACCTGATCGGCAGCGAGCCACGCTGGCGCACGGTTCTGGTGGGCGACATGTGCTACGAGCGGCCCCTCGCCGAGCGCCTGATGCTGTGGCTCAGGGACTGCCAGGGGGGCGGCGCCGACGTGCTTCTGGGCGATCCTGGTCGCTCCTATTTCCCCAGGGGCGGCGTCGAGCGGCTTGCCACCTATCACGTCCGGACCACGCGCGAGTTGGAAGATCGTGAAATCCGCGAGACCTCGGTTTACAGGCTCCTGCCGTGACTTTCCGGCCTCTCATGAAGACACCGCCTTGACATTTTTCCCGTTATCCGGCGTATTGAGAACAAAGAGGGAACTTTGCCATGCCTGCCGACGGATATTTGGACTACATCGAACTGCCAGGGACCGACATCGCGGCCACCAAACGATTCTACGGCAGCGTTTTCGGCTGGAGCTTCACCGACTACGGCCCGGACTATGTCGCCTTCGACAGCGCCGGTCGGCAGGGAGGCTTCAATGCAGGGCGCAAAGTGGTCGCCGAAGGCGGACCCTTGATCGTGCTCCATGCGGCCGATCTCGACGCGATGGAGGCCAAGGTGCGGGCGGCGGGAGCCGAGATTCTCTCGCGCGAATCGTTCGAGGGCGGGCGTCGCTTCCATTTCCGCGATCCGAACGGCAACGAGATCGCGGTGTGGACTGCCGCGCGATAGCGCTCGTCCACCGGTCGAATCGCACAATCTCCAACGCGTTCAAGGCCCTGCCAGTTGGCGATTGCAGGCCCCCGTGCAATGCTCGCCTTCAGAATCTCCGGCGCACGGAGATCGAAGGGGGAACTCCATGGCCGGCATTCCGGAAGATCCAGTCGCAGAACAGCACGACCTCAAACGCGCGCTCGGACCCATCCATCTGATCGCGCTGGGCATCGGCGCCATCATCGGCGCTGGCATCTTCGTGCTGACCGGACATGCGGCGGCAAGCTATGCCGCCTCGGGCGTGGTCATCTCCTTTGCCATCGCGGGAACCGGCTGCCTCTTCGCAGGGCTCTGCTACGCCGAATATGCCGCCATGATCCCCGTCGCCGGTAGCGCCTACACCTACACTTACGCGACCATGGGCCGATTCCTGGCCTGGATCATCGGATGGAACCTGGTGCTCGAATACCTGGCCGCGGGCTCCACCGTGGCGGTGGGCTGGTCGGGCTATTTCAGCGACTTCATGGCCAAGCAGATGCACATGCCGATCCCGGCCGCCTTCGATGCCGCGCCCTTCAAGATGGAGGGATTCCACAATCTCGTCGCGACCGGCGCCTATTTCAATTTGCCGGCCGTGGCACTGGTGGCGCTAGTGACCTTCGTGCTCATCGTCGGTGTGAATCTGAGCGCGAATTTCAACAACCTGATGGTCGCGATCAAGCTCACCATCGTCTTGGTCGTCATCTTCGTGTGCTTCTCGCAGGTGGTGCCGGCCAACCACGTTCCGTTCATCCCCGAGAACAGCGGCACATTCGGTAATTTCGGCTGGAGCGGCGTGTTCCGCGCCACCGGCGTGATCTTCTTCGCCTATATCGGCTTCGACGCCGTCAGCGTCGCGGCGCAGGAGGCGCGCAATCCCCAGCGCGACGTTCCCATCGGCATATTGGGATCGCTGCTGATCTGCACCGTGCTCTACATGCTGATGTCATGGGTACTGACCGGCATCGCGCCCTATCAGACGCTCAACGTCGCCCACCCCGTGTCGCAGGCCGTCGAAGCCCTTCCCGCGACCGCCTGGCTGGCGCCCTATGTCAATATCGGCGCGATCGTCGGCCTGGCCTCGGTGGTGCTGGTGCTGCTGCTCGGTCAGTCGCGCATCTTCTACGCCATGTCCAAGGACGGCATGATCCCGCAACTCTTCAGCGAGATTCATCCACGCTTCCGTACGCCGTGGCGCGGCTCGCTCATCACCGGCGCGTTCTGCGCGCTCGGTGCAGGCGTGCTGCCGCTCGACATCCTTGGCGAGCTGGTCTCCATCGGCACGTTGCTCGCTTTCGTCATCGTCTGCATCGGCGTGATGATGCTGCGCGTGCAGCGGCCGAAGGTGAAGCGGCCGTTCCGCGCGCCGCTGATCTGGCTGGTCGGGCCACTCGGCATCTTCATGTGCCTGTTCATGATGGTGTTCCTGCCGCTCGACACGTGGCTACGGCTCGCGGGCTGGACCGTTCTCGGGCTCGTCATCTACGGCGCCTACAGTGCGCGACACGCCAAGCCGCCGCGCTTCAAGCTCGAGGACGCGCCCTAAGGATGGCCGCGATCTCCGAACAGCCCGACCCTGTCATCGCCGAGCATCACGAGCTCAAGCGCACGCTCGGGCCCGTCAGCCTGATCATGATGGGGATCGGCGCCATCATCGGCGCCGGCATCTTCGTCATTGCGGGAACCGCCGCGGCGGAGCATGCCGGCCCTGCGGTCATGATCTCGTTCGTCATCGCGGGCTTCGGCTGCCTGTTCGCCGGGCTCTGCTATGCCGAGTTCGCCTCGCTGATCCCGGAATCGGGCAGCGCCTACACCTATGCCTACGCCACGATGGGCCGCTTCATGGCGTGGTTCATCGGCTGGAACATGGTGCTGGAATATTTGGTGTCGTCGTCCACCGTGGCGGTGGGCTGGTCAGGTTATCTGGTGAGCTTCCTGCAGAATCTCGGCTACAGCTTCCCCGCCGCTTACGCCAATGCGCCGGTCGCGGGCACCGGTTTCCACGATCTGCATCTGACCGGCGCGATCATCAATCTTCCCGCGGTCCTTTTGATCGCGTTCCTGACTGTGTTCCTGGTCGTGGGCGTGAGCGAGTCCGCGCGCTTCAACGCCCTGATGGTGATGATCAAGACCGGCATCGTGATCCTCGTCATTCTGTTCGGGCTTCCGCATGTTCACACCGCCAATCTGACCCCCTTCATTCCGCCCAATGCGGGAACGTTCGGGAAATTCGGCGTCACCGGCATCCTCGCCGCGTCCGGCCTGATCTTTTTCGCCTATATCGGGTTCGAGGCGGTGTCGGTGGCGGCGCAGGAATCGAGAAATCCCAAGCGCGATCTGCCGATCGGCATCCTGGGGTCGCTGGCGATCTGCACCGTGCTCTATATGGGGATGGCGCTCGTCCTGACCGGCATCACCGATTGGCGCACGCTCGACGTGCCCAACCCGGTCTCGTTCGCGCTGGGCAAGATCCCGTCCTTGAGCTGGATGGTCCTGCCGATCAACGTCGGCGCGATGGTGGGGCTGGCCTCGGTCGTCTTCATGGGTCTCTATGGCCAGTCGCGCATCTTCTACTGCATGGCGCGCGACGGCTTCCTGCCCCCGGCGTTCTCGGCCGTACACAAGCGTTTTCGCACACCCCATCGCGGCACGATTATCGTGGGCTTCTTCGCCGCCCTAGCCGCCGCCATCCTGCCGCTGGACATCCTCGCGGATCTCGTGTCCATCGGCACGCTGCTCGCTTTCGTGGCGGTATGCGGCGGTATCCTCATCCTGCGGCGCACGGCGCCCCTGGCGAAGCGTCCGTTCAAGACCCCCTTCGTATGGTTCGTGGCGCCGGCGGGCATCGCCACCTGCGGGTTGATGATGTTCAGCCTCTCGGACGGAACCTGGGTGCGACTGGTGCTGTGGACCGCGATCGGCATCGTGATCTATTTCGTTTACGGCATCTGGCATGCGGCACCGTCGAAGTGGAAGGTCAAGAACGAAAGCTGATAGCTTTCGACCATGAGCTACCGCTCCTTACGCGATTTCATCGCAAGGCTCGAAGCCCGGGGCGAACTGGTGCGCGTGCGCGAACCGGTTTCCACCGTGCTCGAGGTGACGGAGATCCATTCACGGCTGATCGCGAGCGGCGGACCTGCCGCGCTCTTCGAGAAGCCGGTCAAGGCCGACGGCAACGCGTCCGACATCCCCGTGCTCGTCAACCTGTTCGGCACGGTGAAACGCGTGGCGATGGGCGTGACGATGGGCGGCGTCGAGCGCACGACAGCGTCGTCGCTGCGCGAAGTGGGCGAATTGCTGGCCACCTTGCGCCAGCCCGAACCTCCGCGCTCCTTCGGCGAGGCGATGGAACTCTTGCCGCTGGCCAAGACCGTGATGGTGATGAAGCCCAAGACGGTGACGCGCGCGCCGGCCCAGGAGATCGTGCTCAAGGGCGCCGACATCGACCTGAGCGCGCTGCCCATACAGACTTGCTGGCCGGGCGAGCCCGCGCCGCTGATCACCTGGCCGCTGGTGGTGACGAGGGGACCTTCGGCAAACCGGGAGGACAACTACAATCTCGGCATCTACCGCATGCAGGTGCTGAACCGGAACCAGACGATCATGCGCTGGCTGCGCCATCGCGGCGGGGCGCAGCATCATGCGCGCTGGGCAAAGGAAAAGGCCGCGCCGCTTCCCGCCGCCGCCGTGATCGGCGCCGATCCGGGCACGATCCTGGCCGCGGTCACGCCAGTGCCGGATACCTTGTCGGAATACCAATTCGCGGGCCTTCTCCGCGGCCAGCGGGCCGAGCTGGTCGATTGCGTCAGCCAGCCGCTCAAGGTGCCGGCCGAGGCGGAGATCGTCCTCGAGGGTGAGGTCTCGCTCAGAGACTATCGCGATGAGGGCCCTTATGGCGACCACACCGGTTACTACAATGCCGTCGAGCAGTTCCCGGTCTTCACCGTGACCGCGATCACGATGCGCCGGAACCCGATCTATCTTTCGACCTATACCGGCCGCCCGCCCGACGAACCCTCGGTGCTCGGCGAGGCGCTGAACGAGGTATTCGTGCCGCTGCTGCGGCAACAATTTCCGGAGATCGTCGATTTCTGGTTGCCACCGGAGGGCTGCTCCTACCGCATCGCAGTGGTAGCGATGAAGAAGGCCTATCCCGGTCATGCCAAGCGGGTGATGATGGCAGTGTGGTCTTATCTGCGTCAGTTCATGTACACCAAATGGGTCATCGTGGTGGACGACGACATCGACGCGCGCGACTGGAAAGACGTGATGTGGGCGATCTCCACCCGCATGGACCCGGCTCGCGACATCACCATCGTCGAGAACACGCCGATCGACTATCTGGACTTCGCCTCACCGGAGAGCGGGCTGGGCTCGAAGATCGGCCTCGACGCCACCAACAAGCTTGCGCCAGAGACCCGCCGCGAGTGGGGCCGGCTCATCCGCATGGACGATGAAATCGTCCGCACGGTGAGCGAGAAATGGCCGCGCCTCGGGCTGCCGGGGGATGGCAAACCGGCGTGGAAATAGCGCGCTTGAAATGCACGTCCGCGCGGTCCAAAACCGGGCCATGACCAAGCCCGACCCCCAGGACGTCCTCGAATCCATTCTCGCCGCAGCAAAAAAAGCCGGCGCCGACGCCGCGGATGCGCTGTTGCTGCAGAGCGTTTCCGCCCATGTCGCCTACCGGCTGGGTAAGCTCGAAGAAGTCGAACGCGCGGAATCCGCAGATCTTGGCCTGCGCGTCTTTGTCGGCCAACGCATCGCCTTCATCTCGTCGAGCGATTTCTCGGCCGATGCGCTCGCGGCATTGGCGCCGCGCGCGGTGGCGATGGCCAAGCTCGCGCCGGAGGACAAATATGCCTGCCTCGCGCCGCCGGACCGCCTGGCGCGCGAATTCCCCGCGCTGGACCTGGAGGACACGCAAGAACCCGCCGCCGAAGTGCTGATCGCACGCGCGCGCGACGCCGAAGGCGCGGCGCTGGCAGTCAAAGGCGTTACCAATTCCGAAGGCGGCGGCGCGAATTTCGACCGCACGCGGATCGCCTTTGCAACCAGCGAAGGCTTTCGCGGCGGCTATGCGGGCACGCAGCACGGCGTCGGCGTCGCGGTGCTGGCCGGCGAAGGCACCGAGATGCAGGTCGACCACGACAGCGCGAGCGCGCGCCATAGCTCGGACCTCGAAGGTGCCGAAGCGGTCGGACGCCGCGCGGGCAAACGCGCCGTGGCGCGCCTCAGGCCGCGCAAGATCAAGTCCCAGCGCGTGCCCGTCGTTTACGATCCGCGCGCGGCCAACGGATTGCTCGGCCATTTTGCCGGCGCGATCTCCGGCTCGGCGATTGCGCGCGGCGTGAGCTTCCTCAAGGATCGGCTCGACAAGAAGGTCTTCGCGCCGGGCATCCGCATCGTCGACGATCCGCACCGCCTGCGCGGACTTCGCTCCAAGCCATTCGATGCCGAAGGCGTTGCCAATCGGCGCCGCGCGCTGATCGAGGACGGCATGCTGACGACTTGGCTGCTCGATTGCGCCAGCGCCAGGCAGCTTGGTCTTCAGACCACCGGCCACGCCGCACGCGGCACCGGCGGACCGCCTTCACCCTCGGCCACCAACCTCTATCTGGAGCCCGGTACGCTTTCGGCCGAAGCGCTGATCGCCGATATCGCCCAAGGTTTCTACGTCACCGACCTGATGGGCATGGGCGTCAATTCGGTGACTGGCGATTACAGCCGTGGCGCTTCGGGCTTCTGGATCGAGAACGGCAAGCTCGCTTTTCCCGTGGCAGAGGTCACCATCGCCGGAAACCTGAAAGACATGTTCGCGCAGCTCACGCCGGCAAACGATTTGGTTTTCCGTTACGGCGTCAACGCGCCCACCTTGCGCGTGGAAGGCATGACCCTTGCCGGAGCCTGACGCAAAGGCCGACCTCGACCTGCTCTGCCAAACGGTGCTCGAAGCGGGCAGCATAGCACGCGGCTTCTTCGGCGGCGCATACAAGCGCTGGAGCAAGGAACAGGGCAGCCCCGTCACCGAAGCCGATCTGGCCGTCGACGCCTTCCTGCGCAAGCGGCTGTGCGCCGCGCGACCGGCTTATGGCTGGCTGTCGGAAGAGAGCGAAGATGACAAATCGCGGCTCGGCCATGACACACTGTTCATCGTCGATCCGATCGACGGCACCGTGGCGTTCCTGAAAGCGCGGCCGCACTTCACCATCTGCGCAGCCGTCGTGCATGACGGCCGTCCGGTTGCCGGGGTCGTGTACAATCCCATTCTGGACGAGATGTTCACTGCCGCCAGGGGAGACGGTGCCACCATGAACCAAGCGCCCATCCGGGTGAGTGATCGCCAGCAGCTCGACGGCTGCCGAATGCTCACCTCACGCGATCTTATCGCGCATCCCGCTTGGTCAACACCGCCGAATCGCGCGTGGCCCGCGATGGAGATCGAGAACCGCAGCTCCATCGCCTATCGCATGGCCCTGGTCGCCAATGGCAGTTTCGACGCGATGATGGCGCTCTCCGCCAAGCGCGATTGGGACCTCGCCGCAGCCGAGATCGTGCTGACCGAAGCCGGCGGGCTGGTAAGCACACATGACGGCAGCGTCCTGCGCTACAATACGCCCGGCGCCATGCACAGTTCTGTGATCGGCGCCGGGCCGAAGCTCCACGCCGCGATCATCGAACGGGTCGCCCATCTCGTATTGCCGCGCAAATAGGAATTTTGCCATGGCCGAACATGCTCCCAAGCAGCTTCTTCATCTTGTCTTCGGCGGGGAACTGACCGAACCGGGCTCGATGGCCTTCAAGGACCTAGCCAAGCTTGACATCGTCGGAATCTACCCGAACTACCAAGCTGCGCTGAAGGCTTGGCGCGGCAAGGCCCAGTCGAGCGTCGACAATGCCCAGATGCGCTATTTCGTCGTCCATATTCACCGCCTGATGGAACCGGACGGGCCGCACTGATCTCGCTGCCGGGCAAGAGCCGTGCTACAGCACATTCCGATGACCGACGGGCGCCAGGGTACTTCCGCCATCGCGATGCGTCTGTTCCGCAGCTACATCGCGGGACAGTGGCCGTTCCTGCTTGCGGCCGTTCTGTGCATGATGGTGACTGCAGGCGCGACGAGCCTGATCCCGCTGCTGATCAAGCTGACGACGCATTACCTTTTCGAGCTTCGACGCGGCGATCTGCTCTGGCCCATCACCTTCGGCGTGCTGGCGCTGATGGTCGTGCGGGCGGCGTCCTGGTTTGGCCAGAAGGTGCTGATCGACTCCATCGGAGAGCGCGCCATCGCCGCGGCCCAGGCCGACATGTTCGACAGCCTGATGGCGCGCGACTTGGCCTCCCTCAATGCGGTGCATTCGGCGCAATACGTCTCGGGTTTCCTCTTCGACGCCAATCTGATGCGCGACGCGATGGGGCAAGGCGTCTCCGCCGTCGTTCTCCACGGGCTCATGCTGATCGGGCTGATCGTCGTGATGCTGGTCCAGGATTGGCAGCTGACCGTCATATCCATCGTGGCGCTTCCAGGCGCCGCGTGGGCAATGGAGCGGATCGGAAGCTCCATGCGGCGCGCGATCAAGCGCAGCATGGAGGAAACGGGAGATCTCACCACCACGCTTGCGGAATCGCTCGACGGCAGGCGCATCATCAAGGCCTACGGCCTGGAGAACCATGCCTCGAAGCGGGCTCATGCCCGCATCGCGCAGCGGCTGAGGACCCTGCTCAAGGTGATCCGCCGCCGTGCTTCCGCCGTGCCGACCACGGACATCTTCGTCGGTTTCGTGCTCGCCGCGACAATCTTCATCGCCGGTTACCAGACCTTGCACGGTCAGCTCGACATCAACCGCTTTGCGGCCTTCATCGCGGCAATGCTGCTTGCACTCGATCCGGTGCGCAATATCAGCCAGTTCTGGCCGCTGCTCGCAAGCGGAACGGCCGCGGCGGCGCGCGTCTTTGCCCTGATCGACACCACGCCGCGCATCGTGGACCGCGAAGGCGCAACGCCGCTCGCCATCCTGCGGAACGGCGGTGCCGTGCGCTTCGAGAATGTGCGCTTCGGCTATGACCAGGATGGGGCGGCGACGCAGGCCATCGCCGGCATAGATCTGGAGATCGCCCCAGGACAAAAGGTTGCGCTGGTCGGCCCCTCGGGCGCCGGCAAATCGACGATTTTCAATTTGCTGCTGCGCTTCTATGACGTCGACGGCGGCACCATCCGCATCGACGGCACGGATATTCGCGAGGCGACGCTGTCCTCGCTGCGGACCAATATCGCGCTGGTGACGCAGGATGCGATCCTGTTCGATGAGAGCGTCGCGGACAACATCGCGCTGGGACGGCTGGGAGCCTCGCGCGCGGAGATCGAGGTCGCGGCACGCGATGCGGCCGCGCATGACTTCATCGCCGAGCTTGCTGACGGCTACGACACCCGGGTGGGCGAAGGCGGGTTGAAGCTTTCCGGCGGCCAGCGCCAGCGCATCGCCATCGCCCGGGCGATGTTGCGCAACGCGCCGATCCTGCTGCTCGACGAGGCGACCTCGGCCCTCGATACGGAGAGCGAGCGCCAGGTGCAGGAGGCCCTCGCCCGGCTGATGAAGAACCGCACGACCATCGTAATCGCCCACCGGCTGAGCACGGTGCTCGACGCCGACCGGATCTATGTACTGGACCGTGGGCGGGTCGCCGAATTCGGCACGCATACCGAATTGATGGCCCGCGGCGGTCTCTATGCCCGCCTTTATCAGCACGACTTCGAGGATCCCGCAGGCGTTCGCGTGCCCGCCGCGGCCGCCTTCTGACATGGCAAAGCTTCCACCCGGCTACCGCGCTTATCGCGCCGCCACGTCGGCGCTCGCACCGGCAGTTCCGCTGATGCTTCGGCGCCGCATGCAATCGGGAAGGGAAGAGCGCAACCGCGCCAACGAGAGGTTGGCGCGCAATCTGACGCCGCGACCCGAGGGGCCGCTGATCTGGATCCACGGCGCGAGCGTGGGCGAATGCCTGGCCGCGCTGCCCTTGATCGAAGCTCTGCTGGCTGATCCGCACCGCAACGTTCTGGTGACAAGCGGGACGGTGACCTCGGCAAAGCTCATGGCCCAGCGCTTGCCGCCGCGCGCGGTTCATCAATACATTCCGGTCGATCTTCCCGCGGCGGCGGCCCGCTTCCTGGACCATTGGCGGCCGGACGTCGGCCTCTTTGTGGATTCCGACATCTGGCCGAACCTCATCGTCGGCGCGCAACAGCGCGGCGTGCCGCTCGCGCTCGTCAATGCGCGCATGTCGGAGCGCTCGTTTGCCGGCTGGCGCTGGGCGCCCCGGACCGCGGCGGCACTGCTCTCGGCTTTCGACGTCTGTCTGGCGCAGGACGAGGTGATCGCACAACGTTTCCGCACGTTGGGCGCGCGCCGCGTCGAGACAGCCGGCAGCCTCAAGGCCGACGCGCCGCCGCTGCCTGCCGATGCGGAAAGGCTTGCCGAACTGCGCAAGGCGGTCGGCGGCCGGCCGGTGCTGCTTGCGGCGCAGACCCACCCCGGCGAAGACGAGACGGTGCTGCCCGCGAGCGACATGCTGCGCCGTGAATTTTCAGACCTCCTCACCATTTTGGTGCCGCGCCACGTCGGGCGGGGCGCGGAGCTTGAGATGCTGAGCGCGACACGATTCACGCGCCGGCGCTCCAAGGGCGAACTGCCCGATCCGGGCACGACGGTCTATGTCGCAGACACGATGGGGGAGCTGGGCTTGTTTTACAGGCTTGCGCCATTCGCCTTCGTCGGCGGCAGCCTGATCCGCCACGGCGGGCAGAACCCGCTAGAACCTGCCCGGCTCCAATGCGCAGTGCTGGCGGGTCCGCACACGTTCAACTTCGACACCGCCTTTGCAGCGATCTTCAAAGCGCAGGCGGGTATCGGCCTGGTGCATTCGAGCGCCGAGATCGCAGCGCTCGCGCAACGCCTGCTCACCGACAGGGCCGAAACAAAACGGCTCGGCGAAGAAGCGGGACGGGCCGCGGCTACATTGGGCGGCGCCACTGCGAACACCGTCGCGGCGGTGGAACAGATCCTTAAGCGCCATGCGTCCGCCTGAGTTCTGGAACCGCGTCGGCTGGGAGGCAAAGCTGCTGGCGCCTGCGGGCTGGCTCCACGGCGCCAGCGTCGCGTGGAAAGAGGCGCATGCAAAACCTTATCGTTCGCGCGCCGCTGTCGTCTGTGTCGGAAATCTGAGCGTCGGCGGCAGCGGCAAGACCCCTGTCGCCATCGAGATCGCGCGGATGCTGCGCGAGCGCGGGCGCCAACCCGTCTTCCTGTCGCGCGGATATGGGGGCCGGCTCAAAGGGCCGCTGCAGGTCGATGCGCGCAACTCCGCGAAAGATGTCGGCGATGAGCCGCTGCTGCTGGCGCAAAGTGCGCCGGTGGTCGTCGCGCGCGACCGGGCCGCCGGAGCCCATCTCGCGCAGAGCCTGGGCGACGTCATCGTGATGGACGACGGCCACCAGAATTTCACGCTGGCGAAGGACCTGGCGCTGGTCGTGGTCGATGGCGAAGCGGGCTTCGGCAACGGCGAGGTTATGCCTGCCGGACCGTTGCGCGAGCCGGTGGCGCAGGGTCTCGCGCGCGCCGATGCCGTCGTCATCAGCGGTGAAGGCGATGTCGCGCTTGGCCGCTTTGCCGGACAGGTATTGCGCGTCCGGCTGAAGCAAGCTGCCGTGGAGCTGAGAGGCCGTCGCGTCGTCGCGTTTGCAGGCATCGGCCGTCCGGATAAGTTCTTCCATGCCATGGAGCAGCAAGGTGCCGTCCTGGTCGGCACACGTCACTTTGCCGATCACCACGCCTATTCCCAGGCCGAGATCGCGCGGTTGAAATCCAAGGCCCGCGCGCTGGACGCGGAGCTTGTTACAACCGAGAAGGATTTCGTGCGCCTGACACAATCCGAACGTGACGGAATATCCGCACTTCCCGTGCGCGCGGAATTCGAGTCACCCGAGGATGTCGCTGCCTTGCTTGACAGCCTGCCGCAGCCGGGTTAGCGCGCGAGCATGAGGGAGACAGAGGGCGACAATTCTCTGCGGCTGCGGGAGCGGTTGCGTTACGCTGCGGAAGCGCTGCCGTTCTTCCTGTTCATGGCGTTGTTCAAGGTGCTCGGCATCGATGCGGCGTCAGCCACGGGCGGGTGGATCGGCCGCAACGTGTTCTATCGCATACAGCCCGTCGTCGAACGGGCGCGCGAGAATTTGAAGGCTGCCTATCCGCAGATGGGCAAGGCGGAGCGCGAAAGCATCATCCTCGAGATGTGTGACAACCTCGGCCGCACCGTCGCCGAATATCCTCATCTCGACAAACTCAAGCTCCGAGGTACCGACGCGCGTCTCGAGATCGCCGGCACGGAATTCGCCGATGCCGCGATTGCCGCTGGCAAAGGCCTGATGTTCATCTCGGGACATTTCGCCAATTGGGAGGCGATGCCGGTGATGGCGACGGAACTCGGCTATGAGGGCGGCCTTGTCTATCGTCCGCCCAACAATCCCTATGTCGACCGCTATATTTCGCGTCAGCGCGCCAGTGCGGGCCCCAAGATCCAGATCACCAAGAGCGCGCAAGGCACCCGCAAAATCTTCACCCTGCTGCGCCGGGGGCTGGCGATCCTGATGCTGGTCGATCAGAAGACCGAGCAGGGCGTGGCGGCGCCGTTCTTCGGCCGTGATGCGATGACGACACCGGCGCCAGCGGCACTCGCGCTCAAGCTCGGCTCGGCGCTGCTGCCGGCCTCCAACGAGAGGCTCAAGGGCGCGCGCTTCCGCATGACCATCCATCCGGCGATCGCTTTCGTGCCCACGGGCGATCATGAGGCGGACGTCCTGGCGCTGACTGCGAAGATCAACGCGGCGATCGAGCAATGCGTGCGCAATCGCCCTTCGCAATGGCTGTGGATCCACCGGCGCTGGACCACGCCGCGCGACGCGGTGAAGAATCTGGGACGAACGTAAGCGCTGGTCCACGGCCGATCATCCTTTTTCCGGCAGCGGTGTCGCCGCGGAGAGCGCGGGATCGAGCGGCATCGAAAACCAATCGAGCCCCCAATGCAGATGCGGGCCGGTGGCGCGACCCTTCATGCCAACGAACCCGATGACGTCGCCTCGCTTCACGGCGTCGCCCGCTTTGATGCGCAGCGAATCCTGATGGATGTAGACCGTCGAGACGCCGTGACCGTGGTCGAGCAACGTCGTGCCACCTGTCAGATAAAAATCGGGTTCGGCGAGCGAGACGATTCCGTCCGCCGGCGCGCGGATCGGCGTTCCTTTGGGGGCTGCGATGTCGACGCCGAAATGCGGCGCCATCGGCTTGCCATTGTCGATGCGCCGGCTGCCATAGAGCCCGCTGACGATGCCCTTGACAGGCCAATCGAACGGCGCGGCAAAGAATTGGAGCGCGCTATCGCGGTTGCGTGCCTCGGCGATCCGCGCATTCTCGCGCGCGATCCGCGCCAGTATTTCAGGGGGCGGAGAGACCGTGTTCTCGGGCAGCCCGTTCACCGTCTGCATTTCGTACTGCCGAGCGGCAGGCATCACGTCGCGCGATTCGCTGCTGCCATCCGCAAAACTGGCTGATACGTGCACCGCGTTGGTGCGGTCGAAGCGGAGCCCGAAGGCGAAGGTGCCGCCGGGCGAAACCGTCACCACCGTCCCATCCACCCTGACAGTGGCGCCCGGGGCGTGGCCGATCACGAGACTGCCTTGCTTGAGCGAGCCGGCAAATGAGAGGCGCATCTCGCTCGCGCACAGCGCAGGCGCCGCCAGCGCGAAGCCCCCGAGGCCGCTGACAAAAATGCGCCGGTCGATCATCCAGGTGTCAGACCACGCTCCTGAAACCGCTTCAAGGCGGCGGCGGGGGTGGCATAGGCCTCCTGGAGATCGACGTTCCAATAGCGCAAGGCATCGAGCGGGATTTGCATGCCGGTGACCGCGCAGGTCACATACGCGCCCGGCCGCACGACGCGGTACTCGCCATCGAGATATTCCAGCTCCGCCTGCCCCTGCGGCCTGAGATCGCGTTCCATCTTGTTCATGGCCGGCAGTCTAAGGCCTATTCGCGTGCCGTGCAAAAATTGCCGTTCTCGTCGAACTCAGGCGCGAATACCCGCTTGTCCAGCGCCACCGGACGGCCCGATTGCGAACCGGCAACGGTGCAGCCGCCGGGAACCAGCTCAAACCGCATGACATATTTCTTACCCGCTTCCGCATGGAAGCTGCGCGTGCTCATGCACGCGGTTCTGCCCACGCCCCAATTCATCGAGAAGGCCACATCTCGGTTTGCCGCCACCCGAACCGCATGCCGGGCCCCGGGATCGAGCATCGGGTTCACGTTACCGCGATGCCTGCAGCGCGCCGCATCTTGATAGATTTGAATCGCCGATGCCGCAGTCGTGTCGTTTACGAATTCGATCTCAGCCAGATCGCCGCCGGGCGGTTCGACGTAGTCGGCAACGATGATGCAGCCAAATAGCGGTAGCGCAAGCGCAGCGCCGATCCATACGGAGCTTCTCATTCGAAGAGGCTCCCCTGCCCGCCTTGTGGTTTGCGTTTGGATTTGGGCTGCGCCGGGTTGCCGGTTGCCACCGCGCCCGCATCGCCGTCGGCGAAGGTCAAGCGCAAGGTCTCTGCACCTGAAATCTCCGCAGCGCGCCGGCGGATGGCGCCGTCCGCGCCGCGCACCAGAGCGAAGCCGCGGGCCAGCGCGCTGCGATAGCTGATGCTTTCCAGCACGCGGCCGAGGCCTTCGACATGGCGCCGAGCCTCGGCTAGGCGCGCGATCTGGCTCTGCTTCAGCCGCCGGCCCAGCGCCTCGGTCCGCTCGCCGCATTGGCGTATGTGACGGCGAATCGGTTGCGGGCGCAGCAGCGCCGTGGCTTCGGTGAATTCCCGGCGATGCTGTTGCAGGTTGCGCCTGAGTGCATGGCCGAGCGTCTCCGCGGCGCGGTCGAAGCGCTGGCGTGGCAGCGCGAAGAGCTGGTCGGCACGCGGCAGCACCCGCGCCAACTGCGCCAGATGCCGGCGGCGGTCCTCTATACTCTTGGTGAAGCAGCGCAGCGTCCGGCGTTCGAAATCGAGGGTCTGCGCCAGGAGGTCGTTGCGCACCGGGACCGCCATCTCGGCCGCCGCCGTCGGCGTCGGCGCACGGCGGTCAGCGGCGAAGTCGATCAAGGTCGTATCCGTCTCGTGCCCAACGGCTGAGATCAGCGGGATCGCGCTGGCGGCGGCCGCGCGGACCACGCCCTCTTCGTTGAACGCCATCAGGTCTTCGAGCGAGCCGCCGCCCCGGGCCACGATCAGCACGTCCGGCCGGTTCGCCGTCATCGCATTGAAGCCTGCAATGGCCGCCGCGACCTCGCCCGCGGCCTTCTCGCCCTGCACCGCCACCGGCCATAGCAAAACCCGGCGCGGAAAGCGGTCGTTCAACCGATGCATGATGTCGCGGATCACTGCGCCGGTGGGCGAACTCACCACGCCCACGATCTCCGGCAAGAACGGCAGCTTCTTTTTGCGCGCGGCATCGAACAGGCCCTCCTCTGCCAGCCGCTTGCGGCGTTCCTCCAGCATCGCCATCAAGGCGCCACGGCCTGCGAGCTCGAGTTGCTCGACGATGATCTGGTACCGCGAGGAGCCCGGATAGGTCGTGATCCGTCCTGTAGCTATGACCTCGAGCCCCGATTCGGGCTTCAGCCGGATCAGCCGCGCGCTCTGCTTCCAAATGATGGCATTGAGAACGGCCTTGTCGTCTTTGAGGTCGAAATAGACGTGTCCAGAGGACGCCGCTTTCAGGCCGGAAATCTCCCCCCGCACCCGCACGAAGGGAAAGCCGTCCTCGACCGTGCGCTTGAGCGCCGCGGCAATCTCGCTGACGCTGTATTCCGGGAGGTTGGGTTTTGCGGCCGCTTCGGACATGGTCCGGCGATGATATAGGATTCGTCCCATGAACGTCCTCCTCATCGGTTCCGGCGGCCGCGAACACGCGCTGGCCTGGGCGCTGGCGGCGAGCCCGCTGCTGACCAAGCTTTACTGCGCGCCTGGCAATGCCGGGATCGAAGACCTGGCCGAATGCGCGCCGATCGTGTCGATGGACTTCGACGGCCTCGTGGCCTTCGCGAAGCAGAAGAAGATAGATTTCGCTGTGATCGGCCCCGACGATCCCCTTGTCGGCGGACTGTGGGATCGGTTCGAGGCCGAGGGCATCCGCGCCACCGGCCCGAGCAAGGCCGCGGCCGTGCTCGAGGGTTCCAAGGGCTTCGTCAAGGACCTTTGTCGCGAGATCGGCATCCCGACGGCGGCCTATCAGCGCTTCGACGACGCAGCGGCGGCCAAGCGCTTTGCCGAAACGCTCGGGCTGCCGGTGGTCGTCAAGGCCGACGGGCTGGCGCTCGGCAAGGGCGTGATTGTCGCCGAAACGGCAGCGGATGCCGGCAGGGCCATCGACTTCATGTTCGAGGGCGGCTTCGGCGCCAGCGGCAAGCGCATCGTCGTCGAGGAGTTCATGCACGGCGAAGAGGCGAGCTTCTTCGCGCTCTGCGACGGCGAGAACGCCGTTCCCCTCGCCGGCGCGCAGGATCACAAGCGCGCCTTCGACGGCGACCGCGGACCCAACACCGGCGGCATGGGCGCCTATTCGCCGGCGCCGATTCTTCCCCCCGCACTCGAACAGACGGCGATGGAGCGTTTCATCCGGCCGACGTTGGCCGCGATGGCGACGCGAGGGATGCCCTATCAAGGCGTGCTCTATCTCGGATTGATGGTGACCAAGGACGGCCCCAAGCTGGTCGAATACAATTGCCGTTTCGGCGATCCGGAATGCCAGGTGCTGATGATGCGGCTGAAAAGCGATCTCCTCACTGTATTGATTGCCATGCGCGACGGCCAGCTGCGCAATCTCGACCTGCGCTGGCGCGAGCAGACAGCGCTGACCGTGGTGATGGCGACGAAGGGCTATCCCGGTGCATATGCCAAGGGCTCGGTCATCCGCGGATTGGATCGCGCCACGAAAGTCGAGGGCATACAGATCTTCCATGCCGGCACCAGGCGCGTGGACGGCGCGATCGTCGCCAATGGGGGTCGCGTGCTCAACGTCACCGCATTGGGCCAGGACGTCGCCGAAGCGCAGGCCCGCGCCTATCGCGCGGTCGACTTGATCGATTGGCCGGAAGGATTCTGCCGAGGCGACATCGGCTGGCGGGCATTGAGGCGCTAGTCGGTATAGAAGGTACTGCCGCGGTTTGGCGCGCGCCAAATATCCCGGAAACGAATGCGCCAGATGCTGTCAATCTCAAGAGTCTCGATCGTAGGGCCGGTCCATTTTTCGCGAACGATCCTCTGCATCCTGTGCGTGGCGGAGTTTTCATTCTGCGCCCAGCACCAGCGTGTCGTGAAGAAACCGCCGGGCCCTTCCGGCAATGTCGCGCGACCGTGCAGAACAGATCGGTAGAGAGGCATTCAGATTCTCGTCCGCTCTCGGATCATCGTCATCTGCGTCACGATGGTCTGAGCCTGACGGATCGAGGCGGCGTCGATCAAGACACCGTTCAAGGCCACTGCGCCCAGGCCCTTGGCCTGCGCGTCCGCCATCGCGGCAAGAATCGCCTCGGCGCGCTCGAATTCCTTCTCCGGCGGTGTATAGATTGCGTTGGCGAGCGCGACCTGGCTCGGGTGGATCGCCCATTTGCCCTCGCATCCCAGAATCGCGGTGCGCATCGCCTGGGCATTGAATCCGTCGGCATCGCCGTAGTCGCCGAACGGCCCGTCGATCGCCATCAGGCCATGCGCGCGCGCCGCCTGCACCATGCGGAACAGCGGATAGTGCCAAAGGTCGTTCCAGTGCCGCTCGCGCGGCTGCGCGGGATGCTTGTCGGTCAGCATCACGTAATCCGCATTTCCACCGCCGATATTGGTAGTGCGCATGCGCTGCGAGGCGGCATAGTCGGCCGAGCCGAAATGCAGGCTCTCCAGCCGCTTCGAACTTGCGGCGATGGCGTCGATATTGGTCAGGCCCAGCACGGTTTCGATGATGACTTCGAGGCCGATGCGCTTGCGGCGGCCCACGAAACTCGACGCCTGGGTGACGAGCATGTCGATCGCATAGACGTCGGCGGCGGTCCCGACCTTCGGGATCATGATCGCGTCCAGCCGCTCGCCGCCCTTCTCCACCAACGCGATGACGTCGCGGTAGCAGAAATCGGTGTCGAGGCCGTTGATGCGCACCGTGATGGTCTTGCCGCGCCAGTCGACTTCGTTGAGTGCGGACACGATGTTGGCCCGCGCGGCGTCCTTGTCCGACGGTGCCACGGCGTCCTCGAGATCCAGACAGACGACGTCGGCCGGACCCGCGGCCGCCTTCTCGAACAGCGAGGGGCGCGATCCCGGCACGAACAGCTTGGAGCGGTAGAGCCGCACCGGCGCGTGCGCCTCGATGAGAGTGAAACTCATTTCGCGGCCTTCTTTCGCACCAGGGGGTGCGCTTTTTCCAGCACCGATGTTAGCCGGTCATGCGCCACATGCGTATAGATTTGTGTGGTCGCGATGTCGGCATGGCCCAGCAATGTCTGCACGCTGCGCAGGTCGGCTCCGCCTTCGACCAGATGGGTGGCGAAAGCGTGGCGCAGCACATGCGGCGACAGCTTGGCCGGATCGAGACCGGCCTGGAACGCCAGGGCCTTCAGCATCTGATGGCAGCGCCGCCGCGTCAGATGGCCTTCGGCGGAACGCGACGGAAAGAGAAACTTCTCGCCGCCGCCGGCGCGCAGGAACCTCGGGCGCACCGCGAGATACGCCGCAATCGCCTTGCGCGCCGGCGGATTGAGCGGCGCCAAGCGTTCCTTTCCGCCCTTGCCCTTCACCAGGAGAAAGCCGTTGCGGCTGCGCACTGCGGCGAGCGGCAGCGCCACCAATTCGCTGACGCGCAAGCCAGCGGCATAGAACATCTCCACCAGGCAGATGAGCCGGGCGCCTTCCGGCCCCTCGATCTTCACCGCGGCCGCGAGCAGCGCGTCGACGTCCTCCCTGGTCAGCACCTTGGGCAGCGGCCGCCTGCGCCTGGGCGCATCGATGGCGGTTGTCGGATTGTCCTTGCGCACGCCCTCGCTGAACAGGAAGCCGAAGAACTGGCGCAGCGCCGAAAGCTTGCGCGCCTGCGAGGACGGCGCAATGCCCGAACGGGCCAGAGCGGCGAGGTGCTTCTTGAGCGACTCCCGGCTCACGGTGCGCGGATCGTTGCGCGCGCAGAAATCGACCAGGTCGCGGCGATAGGCGTCGATGGTATTGGCGCTCGCACCGCGCTCGGCGCTCATCATGTCGAGGAAGGATTCGATTTGCGCCAAGCCGAGCGTCACGGCGTTCCCGGCCGGTAGAGCAGGAGCGCATGCAGCCCCAGAGCGCGCGCCGAATCCTTGATCCCCATGTCCGCGAGCGCGCGCAGAAACCCCACGGTGACGTCCGGGGCAAGGTCACCAGGCCCGGCACGTCCGACGGCTTCGAGGATGCGCAAGATCGCTTCGCCCCTGCGGCCGGGCGTGGAGGAGGCGGCAACGATGACCTCCAGCTGCTGCGGGTCGAGACGCCGACCCGGCCAATGCGTCGCTTCCGCGCTCTTGGCGGCCGCCTTGGCCTCGGGCGGCATCGGCGCGCCCAGGACGTCCGCCACGCCCAGCAGCAAGGCTTCGAAGGCGCGCACTTTGTCGGGTGCCTTGGGATCGGCCGAGAACTCCGTGGCAACGGCCGCAAGTGCTGAATCGCCTTTGCCCGATACCAGCGCCGCAACCGCGCGCGCGGCGTCGGAAGCGCCGAGGAATTTCGCCGCGGCATCGGGCTTGCCGGCCATGAGCAGCGCCCAGCCGATCAGCGGGGCATCGCCCTGCGTCACGGCCGCGGCATCGATGGTCTCGGCAACATCGGCCTGGAGCCGGGCGGCGGCTTCGAACATTCCTGCCTTGTCGGCTTCCAGGAGCGCCTGATGTATTAGCGCTGCCTTCATCGGCGCGCGTGGTTCGAGCTGGGCGGCGCGGCGCAGCAGCGCCTGGCCGGCGATAAAGGAAAGCTTGGGCGCCAGAGACGCCGCCTTGGCGACGCGGTCCGGCGGAAAAGCCTGTGCGTCCAGCGCGGCCTTCAGGTCGGCAATGCTCGCGGCACCGGCCTTCACTGCGCGTTCCGCCGCCGCCAGCCGCGCCGACGGCGTGGCGTGCCCCTCTCGCAGCAGCACGACATCGGCGGCGGGGCCGAGATTTCTGGCGACATCGCTGGGGATCGGTAAGCCCGCGCGCCTGAGCAGGAAGAAATGCAGCGCAGTCGGCTTGGCAATCGCGCCGGGAGACCTTTTTGCCTTCGTCATCACGTCGTCCAGGAGCAGGTTGAAGGCCGGGTCTCCGAGCGATTCCGCGTCGAGGACATTGCGGGTGATCTCGGCCGTGGCGCTGTCGCCTGAGACCCCGGCGCAGAAGGCGCGAAGCTGCAGCCAGAACTGCGAGCTCTCGGTTTGGCGTGCGGCCGTTGCCGGTCCGCAGGCGTCGCTGGTGCGGCCCGCCATCAGGATGGCGTCGGCCCGCAGGCGCGCATACTCGGCATTGTCGTGAACGTCGGCTTGCATCGCCAGCGAAGCCGCCTCGTCCGCCAGCCCGGCGTCCAGAAGTCTCCTGACCCGGATCGCGATGATCGGCCGCGCAATGGTGCCCGGGGGGGCGTCCGCCTTGGTCAGGATGAGCCGCTTCGAAAGGGAACGCACCGCACTGTCGGTGGCATCGACTGGGGTGCTGGGTAGCAGGAATTCGATATCGGCGCGTGCCGAACCCGACCAGATGTTCTGGTCGAATCCGCCATTGCTCGCATCCAGAAGCCCGGCCGCGGGTCCTTCCATGGTGCCGAGCGCCTCCTCTTCGACCTTGCCGGGCAATTGCAAGGAGGGCGTCGCAGGTTGGTCCGTCGCCGGCGCCGGCGATCGGGTCGCGGGTTCGGGCACGTCGGATTTGAGGCCGCTGGTGTCTACGTCTGGCGGCTGTTCGCGGCTCGAGGGCGCCGGGCGGTCCTCGGTGTCGTTCGGACTTGATGCCGGCCCGGGTGTCGCAGCCGTCGCCGCTCCTCCCAACGTGCGGGGTGGAGCGGTTGCCTGGGCGCTCGCTCCGGCCACGCCGACAGCCAGAAGCGACGCCCCAGCAATGATTCGCCTAATGCTCGAAGCGATCATTCGGGACCACCTGCTCGACATGCCGGGTGGGCGGATGAACCCTGCCGCCATAGAAGCCAAGGCCGACCGCCGCGGCGAGGATCGCGCTGATGGCCACGATACCCAGCCACGCGCCCCAACCCATTGAATCCTGACCCATCGATTGCCTGCCGCGCATCTTGGAAGTCTCGCGGGTGTTTGTGGCGGAAATGGGCAGAAACTCAAGGCCCGACTGGCGACAGCGTGGCATTATGTGTAAGCCGATGACGATGAGCGGATTGAGGCGCACGGTGGCGCTGGTGGGCATGATGGGCGCGGGCAAGAGCTCGGTGGGCCGCAGGCTCGCGAGCCGTCTCGAGGTCCAATTCAGGGACGCCGACAGCGAGATCGAGGCGGCCGCCGGCTGCGCCATCTCCGAGATTTTCGACCGCTTCGGCGAACAGGCGTTTCGCGACGGCGAACGGCGCGTGATCGAACGGCTCCTGCAGGGCCCGCCGCTGGTGCTGGCGACCGGCGGCGGCGCCTTCGTCGATCCCGCGACGCGGGCGCGGCTGAAGGAGAACGCCGTTACCGTGTGGATCAAGGCCCCCGTTGGGGTGCTACTGGCCCGGGTGAAGCGGCGCGACAACCGACCGCTGTTGCGCGACGGCGATCCGCGCGAGACCCTCGAACGGCTGTTGCGCGAACGGACGCCAATCTATACGGAAGCGGAAATCGCGGTGGAGAGCGACGAAGGTCCGCATTCGCATGCCGTCGACCGGATCGTCGCTGCGCTCAAGCAGCGGCAGCTGATATGAAATCGATCGTGCCCGTCGCGCTCGGCGCGCACAGCTACGACATTCATGTCGGCGCCGGCGTGTTGGCGGAAGCCCCCACGCTGCTGGCGACGCTAAGCCGGGGACCGCTCCGCGTTGTGACCGATGCGCATGTCGCCAAGCTCCACAGCGATGCGATCGCCGCGCTCGATGCCGCACCGATCGTGCTGGAGCCAGGAGAAGGCGCGAAAAGCTTCGCCGGCCTGGAAAACCTGATCCGTGCCCTGCTGCGCCGGGACATCGGCCGTGACGGTTTGATCGTGGCCTTCGGCGGCGGCGTGATCGGCGATCTGACGGGCCTTGCCGCCGGCATGCTCAAGCGCGGCGTCGCGTTCGTCCAGGTTCCCACCACCTTGCTGGCACAGGTGGATTCCTCCATCGGCGGAAAAACCGCGATCAATGTTCCCGAAGGCAAGAATCTCGTCGGCCTGTTCCATCAGCCTCAGCTGGTGATAGCCGACACGACGCTGCTCACGACCTTGCCGCAGCGCGAATTGCTCGCGGGCTATGCCGAAGTGGTGAAGTACGGTGCGCTCGGCGACCTCGAGTTCTTCGCCTGGCTGGAAGCACATGGCGCCGAGGCCCTGGCCGGCGACGACGCGGCGCTGAGCCACGCCGTCGCGCAGTCCTGCCGCATGAAAGCGGCCATCGTCTCGCGCGATCCGCTCGAGACCGGCGAGCGCGCGCTGCTCAATCTTGGCCATACCTTCGGCCATGCGCTGGAAGCTGCAGTGGGATTCAGCGGCCGCCTGCTGCATGGCGAGGGCGTCGCTATCGGCATGGCGCTCGCCTTCGCGCTGTCGGTGCGGCTGGGCCTGTGCCCGCGCGCCGACGAAGAGCGACTGGTCGCACACCTCAAGGCCGTGGGCCTTCCTTCGGCCATCGGCGATATTGCGGGCTGGCGTCCCGACGCCATGACGCTGCTTGCACACATGCGCCACGACAAGAAAGCCCGCGCCGGCCGAATCGCATTCGTGCTGGTGCGCGGCCTCGGTCAGGCGTTCGTGGCGAACGATGTCGAGGAAGACAAGGTGCTCGAGGTGCTGGCGTAGGACCCGATCACGGCGTGCATTGCGGATTACGGAAGCGGTACTTGCCGGATTGCCGCGCGAAGGCGATGCGCATGGCGCCGGAGAATTTGAGCCAGCGCTTGCACGCCTCGCCGCTCAGTGGGTGGCGCGGCGTCGACTGGTCCTTGGCCACGAAGAGGACGACATATTTGCCCGTCCCGGCCATGCGCGTGAGGGTGATGCGCGCGACCCTGTGCGACGGCAACTCCCAAATTTCGTAGGTCGCATCGGGTGCCGCGCGCATCGCCTGCAGGGTGGGATCGGATTCGGAGAGCGGAAGGAAGCCAGCATGCACTGCCGCCTCGCCCACCGCCGCGGCATCGAGCTCATCCGCGGGCACCACGAAATCGGCGGCGTTGAAGGCGTGATCCGGCTCCGCGGCGCCCAGCAGCGACGCCGAAAGCGACAGGACCAGAAGAGCTTTTCGCATCAGCGGCGATCCTTTGACGTGCGGCCAGCCTACACAATTCCCACGCCCGCGGCCATCCATCCGTTATACTTCAGTCATGCATTGAGGGTTCCCATGGCTGTCTCTTCGATCGTCTTCTGGATAGGTTCCATCGTGATTCTGCTTGCGGTGTCGGCGTTTTTCGCCGGCTCGGAGACGGCGCTGACCGCCGTTTCGCGCGGCAAGATGCTGCAGATGGAGCGCGACGGCTCGCGCCGCGCCGCGGACGTCAATGCGCTGGTCGGCGACCGTGAGCGTCTGATCGGCGCCTTGCTGCTCGGCAATACCTTCGTCAACATCCTGGCCTCTTCGCTGGCGACCGTGCTGCTCACCGCGACCTTAGGGCAGCGCGCGGTAGCAGCCGCGACAGCGATCATGACGGTCGTCATCCTGGTCTTCGGCGAGGTACTTCCAAAGACACTTGCGATCGCGCGCACGGACCGCTTCGCGCTGGCGGTCGCCTGGCCGGTGCGCATGGCGGTCGCTATCCTCGGACCTATCGTCAGCGCGGTTCAAATCGTGGTGTGGAAGGTTCTGGGCCTCATCGGCGTCGACCAGGAGGAATTCGGGCCCGTGCAGCCTGCGCATGACGAGATCCGCGGCACCGTCGAACTGCACCACCGCGAGGGCGGCGTGGAGCGCGAGCACCGCGACATGATCGGCGGCATCCTCGATCTGCGCGAGCTGACGGTGGGCGACGTGATGATCCATCGAAAGAGCATCGTCACCGCCGATGCCGATCTACCGCCGCGCGCCTTGCTGCAGGAAGTGATGCTCTCCGGCCACTCGCGCGTCCCATTGTGGCGCGGCCAGCCGGAGAACATCGTCGGCGTTTTGCACATCAAGGCCATCGTGCAGGCGGCGATGCGCAATGGCTGGTCCTATGAGGGTCTGGATATCGCCGGCCTTGCCGCGCCCGCCTGGTTCGTGCCCGACACCACCACGGCGGAGGAGCAGCTCGAAGCCTTCCGAGAGAAGCGCGCTCGTTTCGCGCTGGTGGTAGACGAGTACGGGGCGCTGCAGGGTCTCGTCACGGTCGAAGATATCTTCGATGAGATCTTCGGCGACATGCCGGACGAGATGGAGGCCGCGAGCCGTCCCGATGTGCGCCGCCAGGCCGACGGCTCCTATCTCATCGACGGCAAGGTCCCGGTGCGTGAGCTCAACCGCGAGCTCGACTGGAACCTGCCGGACGAAGAGGCGACGACGATCGCCGGCCTCGTCATCCACGAGGCGCGCACCATCCCCGACGTCGGCCAGCGCTTCGCGTTTTTCGGATTCAAGTTCGAGATCCTGCGCCGGCAGAGGAACCAGATCACAGCGCTGCGCGTCACCCCGCCGAGCGCGACCGCCGATACGGTGCCGGCGGGATAGCGTTGCGGCAGCAAGAATGACGAAGTCGTGTTTGGCTAGGTCGAGGGCCTCAATGCTCGTTCCAGACCTCCGCAGGCGTCAACGTTGTGAGCGAGAGCGCGTGCACGCGCGACTTCAATTCCTCGCTCAGCGCGGCATAGACTCGGCGCTGGCGTTCGAGGCGCGACAGGCCTTCGAACGCGCCGGCAACGATGCGCACGCTGAAATGCGTCTCGCCGCCCGGGCGGCTTCCCGCATGCCCCGCATGAAGCGCACTATCGTCGACGACCTCCAGCGTGGCAGGCGCAAAGGCTTGGGTTAACTTTTCGCGGATCGTATCGGCCATCGTCATGGCACTGGCATCATCGCCAAATCGTCTTCTGTCAAGCGCTACGTTTTCTTGTTTTTTCATTCATCCGCCCCATAATTTGAGGATGGCGAAGACGCGACATTCGTTCCGCGACACCATCCGCATCAAACCGGACACTTCCGGCGTTGCGCTTGCCGTGCGTGCCTGCGCCTCGCCCGGCTGCCAGGAGGAAGGCGCCTATCGCGTGCCGAAGAGCCGCGAGGAGCTCAGCCGGCATCTGTGGTTCTGCCTGACCCATGCGCGCGCGCACAACGAATCCTGGGACTATTTCAGGGGCATGAGCGAGCGCGAGATCGAGCGCTTCCGCGTCGACGCAGTGACCGGTCATAGGCCGACCTGGCCCCTCGGAAAACGCGCGGCACGTCTGCACGATCCGCTGGCCGATTTCGATTTCAACCGCGCGTTCGGCGGCGACAGCGCCGAGGCGGCGCCACCGCCCAGGCGGCCGGAGCGTCAAGTTACCCGCGTCCAGCTCACCGCCTTCGACACCTTGAACCTGGAGCCTTCCGCCACCTTGAACGAGATCAAGGCGCGGTATAAGGAACTCGTAAAGCGGTTCCACCCCGACGCCAATGGCGGCGACCGGGGCGCCGAGGAGCGTCTGAAGCAGGTTATCAAAGCCTACGGCGTGTTGCGCGCCTCCGGGCTGACCTAAGCGGCGCACGGTGCCTTTCGGCGCCATCCGACGCGGCCCGCCCGAAGACATTTTGAACCGGACCCGCCCCCATGAATGGTGAGAAAGAAGGCCTCGATCCCGCGGCCCTGCCCGACACGACGGTCGAGGTTAAGACCCTGTTCGGCATCGACGCGAAGATGAAGGTCCCCGCCTTCAAGACGGCGAACGAATATGTTCCCGACATCGACACGGCGTACCGCTTCGACCGCGAGACCACGCTCGCGATCCTGGCGGGCTTCGCCTTCAACCGGCGGGTGATGATCCAGGGCTACCATGGGACCGGCAAGTCGACGCACATCGAGCAGGTCGCCGCGCGCCTCAACTGGCCGTGCATCCGCATCAACCTGGACAGCCATATCAGCCGCATCGATTTGATCGGCAAGGACGCCATCGTCCTGAAGGACGGCCAGCAGGTCACCGAGTTCCGCGAGGGCCTCTTGCCCTGGGCCTTGCAGCGGCCGGTGGCGCTGGTGTTCGACGAATACGACGCCGGCCGCCCCGACGTGATGTTCGTGATCCAGCGCGTGCTCGAGGCGTCGGGCAAACTGACGCTTCTCGACCAGAACCGCGTCATTCGCGCACATCCGGCGTTCCGGCTGTTCTCGACCACCAACACAATCGGCTTGGGCGACACCACCGGCCTCTATCACGGCACGCAGCAGATCAACCAGGGCCAGATGGACCGCTGGAACATCGTCGCCACGCTCAACTATCTGCCCCACGGGGAAGAGGTCGCCATCGTCCTCGCCAAGGCGAAGGGCTACGACACCGCAGCCGGCCGCAAGACCATCGCCGCCATGGTGGAGGTCGCCGATCTCACCCGCGCCGGATTCATGGCGGGCGATATCTCCACCGTCATGTCGCCGCGCACGGTGATCACCTGGGCCGAGAACAAGGCGATCTTCAACGATCTCGCCTTCGCCTTCCGCGTCACCTTCCTCAACAAGTGCGACGAGCTGGAGCGGCCGATCATCGCTGAGTACTTCCAGCGCTGCTTCGGCGAAGACATCTCCGGATCCGCCGTGGAGGCCGTGGCGTAAGACCCGCGCGGCTCTGTCAGGCTGATGGCCAGCAAACCATCCATTCCCCCGCACCACGATCGCGGT
>JAFARO010000008.1 GCA_019245415.1 Alphaproteobacteria bacterium
CCGAAGCACCCGCACTGGCCCGACCGCGACCGCTTTATCTTATCGGCGGGGCATGGCTCGATGCTCCAATACGCGCTGCTTTATCTCACCGGCTATGAGGACATGACGCTGGATGAACTGAAGCGCTTCCGCCAACTCGGCGCAAAAACCGCCGGCCACCCGGAATACGGGCACGTCACCGGCATCGAAACCACCACCGGCCCGCTCGGGCAAGGGCTGGCCAACGCCGTGGGCATGGCGCTGGCCGAGCGCATCCTCAATGCCCGCTTCGGCGACGAACTGGTCAATCACAAGACCTATGTCATCGCCAGCGACGGCGACCTGATGGAGGGCATCAGCCAGGAAGCCATCGCGCTCGCGGGCCACCTCAGGCTCAACCGTCTGATCGTGCTGTTCGACGACAACGGCATTTCGATCGACGGCAAGACCTCGCTCGCCGACTCCACCGACCAGATCGAGCGCTTCCAGGCCTCGGGCTGGAACACGGTGCACGCCGACGGCCACGACGCCGCCGACGTGGCGCGCGCGCTCCACTGGGCGCAGACCAGCGACAAGCCGGTGCTGATCGCCTGCCGCACCGTCATCGGCTTCGGCCTGCCGACGCGCCAGGGCACCCAGAAGGCCCACAGCGATGCTCCGGGTGCGGAGGAAATCGCCGGCGCCCGCAAGGCGCTCGACTGGAACTCTCCGCCCTTCGTCATTCCCGACGACGTCCTGTCGGACTGGCGCGCCATCGGAAGGCGCGGCGCCAAGGCGCGCGATCTGTGGCTGACGCGGCGCACGCCGGAGTTCGACGCGGCGATGGCGGCGGAGGTGCCCGATGCGCTCGCCCCCGCGTTGCTCGAGCTCAAGCACAGGATCGCCGAGGAGAAACCTTCGGTCGCGACGCGCAAATCCTCCGAGAGCGTGCTCGAAGTGGTGAACGCGGTGTGGTCCGCGACGCTCGGCGGCTCGGCCGATCTCACCGGCTCCAACAACACCAAGACCAAGAACATCGAGGTGCTGACGCCGCAGAATTACGGCGGCCGCTACATCCATTACGGCATCCGCGAGCACGCCATGGCGGCGGCGATGAACGGCATGGCGCTGCATGGCGGTGTCGTGCCGTATGGCGGCACCTTCCTCGCCTTCTCCGATTACTGCCGCCCGGCGATCCGGCTGGCGGCGATCATGGGCGTGCGCGTCGTCTTCGTGATGACGCACGACTCCATCGGGCTGGGCGAGGACGGGCCCACCCACCAGCCGGTCGAGCATTTCGCCGCGCTGCGCGCGATGCCGCGGCTGCTGGCGATGCGCCCCGCGGACGGGATCGAGACGGCGGAGGCCTGGCAGATCGCGCTCAGCAGCCGCACGCGGCCAAGCCTCTTGATGCTGTCGCGCCAGAACCTGCAGACCTTTCGCACCGCGCCGGCGGACGACAACCGCACTGCCCGCGGCGCCTATGAGCTCGCTGGCGCGGACGAGGCCAAAGTGACGCTGCTGTCGAGCGGTTCGGAAGTCGAGGTGGCGATGAACGCGCGCGACATGCTGGCCAAGGACGGCATCGCCGCGCGCGTCGTCTCGATGCCGTGCTGGGCGCTGTTCGAAGAACAACCGGCAACATATCGTGACGCCGTTCTGGGGCCGGGCACGGTAAAAGTCGCCGTCGAGGCGGGCGTGCGCCTCGGTTGGGACCGCTATATCGGGCCTGAGGGTGCGTTCGTCGGCATGCATTCCTTCGGCGCCAGCGGTCCGTACAAGGACGTGTACAGGCATTTCGGCATCACGCCGGAAGCGGTCGCCGAAGCGGCGAAGAAGGCGATGAAGTAGGTTCCTCTGCGAATGCTCTCGGCGGAGCGTGGAATAGGTAAGTCCAAAGCTCGGTGTCATCCCCGGCCGAGCGAACGAAGTGAGCGAGGGGAAGGGGACCCAGGCGTCGAAGAGCTTGTGCGCCCACGGCACCTGGGTCCCCTTCCCTCGCAGCGCCTGACGGCGCTGCTCGCCGGGGATGACAGGTTTGTTTGAGATTTGGAGGCAAGAAACATGGCATTGCGGGTGGCGATCAACGGGTTCGGGCGCATCGGGCGGCTGGTGCTGCGCGCCATCGTCGAGAGCGGACGGCGCGACATCGAGGTCGTCGCCGTCAACGATCTGGGACCGGTGGAGACCAACGCGCATCTGCTGCGCTACGACTCCGTGCACGGGCGCTTCCCGGCCAACGTCACCGTCGACGGCGCGCACATGATCGCCGCCGGCCACAAGATCAAGGTCACCGCGATCCGAAATCCGGCCGAGCTGCCGCACAAGGGGCTCGGCGTCGACATCGCGCTCGAATGCACCGGCCTCTTCACCTCCAAGGACAAGGCCAGCGCCCATTTCGAGGCCGGCGCCAAGCGCGTGCTGGTCTCGGCGCCCGCCGACGGCGCGGATTTGACCGTGGTCTACGGCGTCAACCACGACAAGCTCACCCGCGAGCACATGGTGGTGTCGAACGCGTCGTGCACGACGAACTGCCTGGTGCCGGTGGCCAAGGTGCTGCACGACACGGTCGGCATCGAGCGCGGTTTCATGACCACGATCCATTCGTACACGAACGATCAGCCCTCGCTCGACCAGATGCACAAGGACCTCTACCGCGCCCGCGCCGCCGCGCTGTCGATGATCCCGACCTCCACCGGCGCCGCCAAGGCCGTCGGCCTCGTCATGCCGGAATTGAAGGGCCGGCTCGACGGCATCTCGGTGCGCGTGCCGACGCCCAACGTCTCGCTGGTGGACCTGAAGATCGTCGCCAAGCGCGCCACCTCGGCGGAGGAGATCAACGAGGCGATGAAGCGCGCGGCGGGGCAGGAGCTCAAGGGCATCCTCGCCATCGTCGACGCGCCGCTGGTCAGCCACGACTTCAATCACGATCCGCACTCGTCGAGCTTCGCGCTCGACCAGACCAAGGTGATGGACGGCACGCTGGTTTCGGTGATGTCGTGGTACGACAACGAATGGGGCTTCTCCAACCGCATGGCCGACACCGCCGTGGCGATGGGGAAGCTGATCTAGCGCATGGCCGATTTCCGCACCCTCGACGATCTCGCCGTCAAGGGAAAGCGCGTGCTGGTGCGCGCCGACCTCAACGTGCCGATGCAGGACGGCAAGGTCAGCGACGCGCTGCGCATCGCGCGCCAGGCGCCGACCATCCGCGAGCTTGCCGACAAGGGCGCGCGCGTGATCGTGCTCTCCCATTTCGACCGGCCGAAGGGCAAGGTCGTGCCCGCGATGTCCTTGAAGCCGGTCGCGGCACCGCTCGCCAACGCGATCGGCCTGCCCGTCGCCTTCGCCGACGATTGCGTCGGTGCGCACGCGGCCGCCGCAGTCAAGAAACTCAAGAACGGCGAGGTTCTGCTGCTGGAGAACACGCGCTTCCACGCCGGCGAGGAAGCCAACGACCCGGATTTCGCGAAACAGGTGGCGGCGCTGGGCGATCTCTTCGTCAACGATGCGTTCTCGGCGGCGCATCGCGCGCATGCCACGACGGAAGGCCTCGCGCACCTCTTGCCATCGGCGGCCGGCCGCTCGATGGAGCAGGAGCTCAGCCATCTCGGCAAGGCGCTGGGCGACCCCCAGCGTCCGGTGATCGCGGTGATCGGCGGCGCCAAGATCTCGACCAAGATCGCGCTGCTCGAGAACCTGGTGTCGAAGGTGGACGTGCTCGTCATCGGCGGCGCCATGGCCAACACCTTTCTCGCCGCCGAGGGCCGCGACGTCGGCAAGTCGCTGATCGAACGCGACCAGGTCGCGACCGCCCAGCGCGTCGTCACGCTGGCCAACGACAGCGGCACCGTCATCATCCTGCCGGTGGACGTGACCGTTGCGCGCGAATTCAAGGCGCATGCGCGCCACCGCACGGTGGACGTGTTCGGCGTCGCCGCCGACGAGATGATCCTCGATGTCGGTCCGAAAAGCGTCGAGGAATTCGGCCGGCGGCTGATCGTCGCGCGCACCTTGGTGTGGAACGGACCGCTCGGCGCCTTCGAGATGGCGCCCTTCGACAAGGGTACGGTGGCGGCGGCGAAACTTGTGGCCCAGGCGACGAAGTCCGGCGGCCTGCTGTCGGTCGCCGGCGGCGGCGACACGGTCGCGGCGCTCAACCATGCCGGCGTCGCCGACGACTTCAGCTATGTCTCCACCGCCGGCGGCGCGTTCCTGGAATGGCTCGAGGGCAAGGAATTGCCCGGCGTGGCGGCGCTGCGGAAGTAGGTCGCGATTGTCATCCCCGGCCCTTTAACATCGCGGTTTTTTTCGCTAAACCCGCGCGCAGAAAAACAATCGGGGAAGCGCCGTGGACATAGCCGAACTGAACCGCATCGCCCGCGCCATGGTCGCCAAGGGCAAGGGCATCCTGGCGGCGGACGAAAGCTCCGGCACGATCAAGAAGCGCTTCGACGCCATCGGGGTGGAGAACGTCGAGCAGAACAGGCGCGACTATCGCGAGATGCTGTTCCGCACGCCGGCGATGCGCGACTTTATCTCCGGTGTCATCCTCTACGACGAGACCATCCGACAGAAGGCGTCCGACGGCACCGCTTTGGTCGCGCTGATCGAGAAGGCGGGCGCGGTGCCCGGCATCAAGGTCGATACCGGCGCCAAGCCGTTGGCGCTGTCGAACGGCGAGACCGTGACCGAGGGTCTCGACGGGCTGCGCGAGCGCTTCGTCGCGTATCACAAGCTCGGCGCGCGCTTCGCCAAGTGGCGCGCGACCTACGACCCGACGAAAGTTTCCTACAACTGCATCAGCGCCAATGCGCACGCGCTGGCGCGCTATGCCGCGCTGGCGCAGGAGAACGGCATCGTGCCGATCGTCGAACCCGAAGTACTGATGGACTACGACAACGACATCGACACCTGCGCCGCGGTGACGGAGTGGGTGCTGAAGGAAACCTTCCAGCAGCTTTATTACGCCAATGTCGTTCTGGAAGGCGCGATCCTCAAGCCCAACATGATCGTGCCGGGGAAGAAATGCGCGAAGCAGGCGGGCCTCGACGAAGTGGCGGAGAAGACCGTGCGCGTCCTGAAACGCTGCGTGCCGGGCGCGGTGCCGGGCATCGCCTTCCTCTCCGGCGGACAGTCGGACGAGGAAGCGACGGCGCATTTGAACGCGATGAACGCCGGCCACGATCTGCCCTGGGCGCTGACGTTTTCCTACGGCCGCGCGCTGCAGGCGGCGCCGCAAAAGGCCTGGAGCGGCAAGCCCGAGAACGTCCCCAAAGCGCAAGCCGCCTTCGCCCACCGCGCGCGCATGAACAGCCTGGCGGCGCAAGGCCAGTGGAAACCGCAGCTGGAGAAACAGGCGGCGTGAGCGTCATGGTTCGAGGCTCGCCGTCATCCCGATCAGCACGTCATCCTTCGAGGCTCGCCGTCACCCTGAGCGAGCGTCATCCTTCGAGGCTCGCTGCGCTCGCACCTCAGGATGACGCGAGACGAAGGGCGCTCGCATCTCAGGATGACGTGTTGGAGGGACGCTCGCACCTCACCATGACGCGGTTGGGTATCGTCATCCTGAGGCGGCCGCCGAAGGCGGCCCTCGAAGGATGACCACGCGACTCTATCTCATCACGCCGCCGACTCTCGAGCCCCGCGCGTTCGCCGAGGAGCTCAAGCGTGCGCTCGGTGCCGGCGACGTCGCGTGCCTGCAATTGCGCTTGAAGGATGCGAGCGACGAGGAGATCGCGCGCGCCACCGAAACCCTGATGCCGGTTGCGCAGAAGCACGACACGGCCTTCATCCTCAACGACCGGCCGGATCTTGCGGCCAAACTGGGCTGCGACGGCGTGCATGTCGGGCAGAGCGATGCGCGCTATGCCGAAGCGCGCGCGGCGATGGGCCCAGACAGGATCGTCGGCGTCACCTGCCACGGCTCGCGCGATCTCGCCTTCGAGGCCGGCGAAGCGGGCGCCGATTATGTCGCTTTCGGCTCGTTCTTCCCGACGACGACCAAGGAGGTGCAATTCCGCGCCGACATCGATCTGCTGGCATGGTGGGCAAAGACCATGACCGTTCCTGTCGTCGCCATCGGGGGGATCACGGTCGAGAACTGCGCGCCGCTGATCGAAGCCGGCGCAGATTTCCTGGCCGTTTCGTCAGGGGTATGGAACCACGACGGAGGACCCGCCGCTGCGGTCAGGGCGTTCAATGCGCTCTTTGCCGGTTCATGACGCAGTGCGGTAGGCGGGGTTTAGAGCCATTCCCGCTCTAGCCGAATCACCCCGAAGCGGCGCAGATTCGGCCCGCCAACCTTGGACAGGGGAATATCGTGACCGCCAGAAACTTGGCCATACTTTTCGGCATCGTCTTCGTCATCGTCGGCGTCTTGGGCTATGTGCCCAATCCCATCGTCGGGCCCGACGGCATTTTCGTCACCAACAGCCTGCACAACATCGTCCATCTCGTCAGCGGCATCGTGCTGCTGCTCGGCGCCTTCACCGCGTTCGGCTCCGGCAACGCGCTGAAGCTGATCGGCGTGGTCTATGGCCTCGTCGCGGTGCTGGGTTTCGTGATGAGCGGCGACGAGATGTTCGGCATCGCCATGAACATGAACGACCGCTGGCTGCATGTCGTGCTGGCGGCGGCGATCCTGGCGGCCGGATTCCTGCTGCCGGGCGAAAGGGCCTGAGCTTTTTTTCGCTGCCGTACTGCGCATGCGCCGGGCCCGAAGCCCGGCGCATTTGCGTTTGGCGTTGCCTGCGGCTAGAAGGCGCGCGCTCTTTGACCTCGACCGACAGAAGGACCGCGCCGGAAACGGCGCCGCGACAGCGATGCCCAAGATCAACGGCAACGACATCAGCCCCGGCAAGACCATCGAATACGACGGCGGCCTGTGGATGGCGGTCAAGACCCAGAAGGTCAAGCCGGGCAAGGGCGGCGCCTACAACCAGGTCGAGCTCAAGAACATCCTGAACGGCACCAAGCTGAACCAGCGCTTCCGCTCCGACGAGGCGGTGGAGGAGGTCTATCTGGAGAAGAAGGATTTCCAGTTCCTCTTCGCCAGCGGCGACATGCTGACCTTCATGGATCAGGAGACCTACGACCAGATCGAGCTCTCCGTCGAATTTGTCGGCGAGGACCAGGCGCGCTTCCTGCAGGACGGCATGAAGACCCTGGTGCAGCTCTATGACGGCAAGCCCATCGGCATCCAACTGCCGCAGAACGTGACCTTGACGGTGCGCGAGGCCGATCCGGTGCTGCGCGGCGGCACCGCGGCGCCGTCCTACAAGGGCGCGGTGCTGGAGAACGGCATGAAGATCCAGGTCCCGCCCTTCATCGAGGCCGGCGAGAAGATCGTCGTCGCGACCGAAGATGGGTCGTATCTGCGCAGAGCGTAACGATCGCGTCGCCCTTCGAGGGCGTCGGTACCCGGTCGCTACCGACCGCAGCCACCTCAGGGTGACGCGCCTTGTGTTGAAATCGTCACCCTGAGGTGCGACCCCGGTCTTGCGCCGGGGGAGCCTCGAAGGATGACGGAGCGAGAACCTGATGGCTCAATATTCCCCCGTCCTGAATGTGATGATGGCCGCGGCGCGCAAGGCGGGCAAACCGCTGATCCGCGATCTCGGCGAGCTCGAGAACCTTCAGGTCTCGATGAAAGGCCCATCCGATTTCGTCACCTCGGCCGACAAGCGCACCGAAAAGATCCTGATCGACGAGCTTTCGCGCGCGCGGCCGGGCTATGGCTTCCTCGCCGAGGAAAGCGGCGCGATCGAGGGCAAGGACAGGACCCACCGCTTCATCGTCGATCCGATCGACGGCACCACCAATTTCATGCACGGCATCGCGCATTTCGCGATCTCCATCGCGCTCGAGCGCGAGGGCCAGATCGTTTCCGCGCTGGTCTACAATCCGGCGACCGACGAGATGTTCACCGCGGAGAAGGGCCATGGCGCGCTGCTCAATTCCAAGCGCATCCGTGTCGCGGCGCGCAAGACCTTGAGCCACGCGCTGGTCGCGACCGGCATTCCCTTCCACGGCCATGGCGACGCGGCGCGCTTCCAGGCCGAGCTCGATCGGGTGATGGGCCAGGTCAGCGGCATCCGCCGCTTCGGCGCCGCTTCGCTCGATCTTGCCTATGTCGCGTCGGGCCGCTTCGACGCGTTCTGGGAGCGCGATCTGGCGCCCTGGGACATCGCCGCGGGCCAGCTGCTGGTCAAGGAGGCGCAGGGCGTCGTCAGCGATCTGAACGGCGGGCCCGACATGCTCGACCAGGGTTCCATCCTCGCCGCGAACGACGCGCTGCATCCGGTGCTGTTGAAGGTGCTGAGGGCGGCAGGGAAATCCTGAGCGCTACAGCGGGTCCACGACTTCCAAGAACGCAAACCGGTGGAAATCGGTATCGCGCGTGCAGATACGGCGGATGCCGTGCTCGCGCATCAGGATCGCAGTGTGCGCGTCGTGAAGAATGTTCCCTGCCAGCGAAGGCAGTTCCTTGAACACCTGCGCAGCCACCTGAGCATGGCGCTCCGTCGGGACCAGCAGGCCTAGGCCCGGCGAGGCCAATAGCGCGGAGACGAAAGCCCAGGCCCTTTCGATGGTCCACGGCGGCCGTATCACCCGCGGATGCGTGACGACGCGCATGAACTCGAAGAGGATCGGCCATGTCGCGTACCAAGAATCCGGCTGGAAGCGCTTGAGTTCGAGCCACGCGCGCGCCTGTTGATGGACCGGAGAGGTGGCGTTGGCGGCGTGCACCAGCAAATTGGTGTCGACGACCAGCACCTAGTCTTCTTCCATGGCGCGATAGAGAGCATCACGGTTGTCGACATCGACGAGCAACTCGCCGCCATGGAAAACGGGCAGCGGCGGCAGGTCCACCTTGGCCTTTTGCGCACGGAACAGGTTGCGCAGCGCCGTCTCGACGAGATCGGACATGGTGCGTCCCTGCCGCACGGCTTCGCGCTTGAGCTGCGCCATCACCGTGTCGTCGATATTGAGGGTCGTCTTCATATGGGAAGCCATACCAGGGATATGGGAATATGGCAAATCGATCTAGGCCTCCAGTATCGCCACGCGGCGGGGCACCCTGCGGCGTAGGAAGAATCCGCCAATTTTGCCGTCGGGAGTGCGTTGATTGTACCGGTCCTTGATATAAGGGCGGTTGCCGTCGCCAGGAAGAAAATGCGTGTTGAGGTAATCTTTTTCTTCCTGTGTCAATTCTCGAACAGAGCCGTCGTCCTCGACGGAAACGAAGTGATCGCCATAGGTCCCAGCGTCCTTCTCGCGATCGCTCGGAACGCCTCTGATTGTCCAGAGAAACCGCGCGAAAAACAGCGCCAGAACGATCGCGCACGATAGAAGAACCGGGGCCGCTGCGTCCCACATCAAAACGTCACCACGCTGCGAATGCTTTCGCCTTTGTGCATCAGGTCGAAGGCGTCGTTGATCTTCTCGATGGGCATCACATGGGTGATGAGGTCGTCGATGTTGATCTTGCCCTCCATGTACCAGTCGACGATCTTCGGCACATCGGTGCGGCCGCGGGCGCCGCCGAACGCGGTGCCCTTCCACACCCGTCCGGTGACGAGCTGGAAGGGGCGCGTCTTGATCTCCTGGCCGGCGCCTGCGACGCCGATGATCACGCTCACGCCCCAGCCGCGATGGCAGCATTCCAGTGCCTGGCGCATCACCTCGACATTGCCGATGCATTCGAAGCTGTAATCCGCGCCGCCGCCGGTCAGCTCGACGAGATAGGCGACAAGGTCGCCGCCGACGTCCTTGGGATTGACGAAATGCGTCATGCCGAATTTTCGCGCCAGGGCCTCGCGCTTGGGATTGAGATCGACGCCGACGATCTTGTCGGCGCCGGCTAGCGCTGCGCCCTGCACGACGTTGAGGCCGATGCCGCCCAGCCCGAACACCACCACATTGGCGCCGGGCTCGACCTTGGCGGTGTTGATCACCGCGCCGATGCCGGTGGTGACGCCGCAGCCGATGTAGCAGACCTTGTCGAACGGCGCGTCCGCGCGGATCTTCGCCAGCGCGATCTCGGGCAGCACCGTGAAGTTCGAAAACGTCGAGCAGCCCATATAGTGATGGACCATCTCCCCGCCGAGCGAGAACCGCGACGTGCCGTCGGGCATCACGCCCTTGCCCTGCGTGGCGCGGATCGCGGTGCAGAGATTGGTCTTGCGCGAGGTGCAGGCTTTGCACTGCCGGCATTCGGGCGTGTACAGAGGAATGACGTGATCGCCCTTCTTCAAGCTCGTCACGCCGGCGCCCACATCGACCACCACGCCCGCGCCCTCATGGCCGAAGATCGCCGGGAACAGGCCTTCGGGATCGGCGCCGGAGCGGGTGAACTCGTCGGTATGGCAGACCCCGCTCGCCTTGATCTCGACGAGGACTTCGCCGGCGCGGGGGCCCTCGATGTCCACGCTTTCGACGACCAGCGGCGCCCCCGCCCTGTACGCCACGGCGGCTTTCGTCTTCATGGCGATCCTTTCATGGGAATTGCGGCGGTTCGGCCGCTATCATCGGATTCCCGGCGGGCGCGCGCAATCTTGAGCGGGGCGCCCGCGATGGCTATCGTCGCGCCGCCCATGAAAACACCTCCGCATCGATTCGCGCTCGCCCTCTGCGCGGCCCTGGCCGGCGCGCCCTGCGCCTTTGCCCAATCCGCGGACGAGGTGACGGTGAACCCGAACGCCGCCGGCCGCGTCCTGCTCTACCCCGGCGGCAAGTTCGGCCGCGTTGAGCATCCGCTGCTGCAGCCCGGCGAGGCCGATCCCAACGCGCCGATCGTGCTGCACATGCCGCGCAAGCACCCGCGTCATCGCGTCGCGCAGGCCAAGGCCAAACCCGCGCCCACGGTGGCCGCTGCCGCAGCGGCGCCGGCGCCGGCACCGGCGCCGAAAAAGCAGGCCGCGGCGGAGACGCCTTCCGTCCCCTTGAGCGCGCTGCCGGACGAGAGCGCGACCAAGCTGGTGACCGCCCTGCCGCCCAAAGCCCCTGCCCGCCCCGCGCCGCAGCGACCCGCAGCGACGGCGCAGGCCGCCCCCAAGCCTGCCGCCAAGCCGCCGGCGAAAACCGCATCCGCCGCTCCCAAGCCGCCGCCGCCTAAATCCGACTCGGACGATTTCAGCGTCGCGACCCGCGACTTCTCCGACAGCGAAGCTCCCGCGACAGCTCCGCCCCCGCCGCAGACTCAGACGCGCACCGCGCGCGTCGAGCCGAACGCGGCCGATCCCGCCAAGCGCAACTCGATCCTGTTCGCGGCCGGCGCGGAAGAGCCGCCGCCCAGCGCGCTCGACAGCGTGCGCGGCATGATCGCGAGCCTCACCGCGGCCTTGTGGAGCGGCAATGCGCAAATCGAGATCAACGCCTTCGGCGGCAAGGCGAACGACAAATCCTCGGATGCGCGAAGGCTTTCGCTCAAGCGCGCGCTGATCGTGCGCCAACTGCTGATCGACGACGGCATTCCCGCGGAGAAGATCGTCGTGCATGCCCTGGGCGGCGCCAGCGAAGGCGCGCCCGACCGCGTCGACATCTTCGTCTCGGGGTAGCGGCTACCCCCGCTGCACCGCAAGAAAGCGCGGATTGCGCAGCAGCGCGGCGGAGATCAGCGCCACCAGCACGCCGACGGGAAAGATCTCGATGAAGGTCATCCCCATGCGGGTGAGCGGATTGCGGTAGGCCGCGCGCATGTTGTCGAGCGAGGCAATCTTCTCCGCCAGCGCGGCGCCGCTCAAACCCTGCGCCTTGTAGGTGGCGAGCAAACCGGCGGTGTAGTCGTCCATGAAGCGGTAATGGGTGGCGGCGAGATAGACCTCCCACACCGCGACATAGGCGATCCCCGCCACCACGGCGATGGCGAGACCCATGCCGAGCGCCGGCAGGAAGCGCATCGCCCCGCCCATCTCCTTGTCGCGGTAGCGCTTGACGCCGACGAAGATCAGGCTGAGCGCCACCAGCATGATCAGGTAGCCGAGCCACAGCGAGTGGCTCGGCTTTGGCGGGAAGAGCAGCGTCGCCATGATGGCGGCGATGATGATCAGGCCCGACAGCAAGCCATAGACGAGTATGTAGCGCAGTTGAGACATCGGTCCCCTCCGTTTCGGTCCGCGCAGAGGAGCGCAAAATCGCCCTCGGCACCATCACCCGGAAGGGTGATTTGGGGGGAAGATGCCGACGCGTGCCGCCCATACTGCTGCAAATTCGACTGAAATATCCTCCCCCGTTCACGGGGGAGGTGCCGAGCGACAGCGAGGCGGCCGCCTCCGCTGAAGCTCCGGCGTGCCAAGGGAGTGTCACTCGCCGCGGCGCAGCGGAGCGAAGCCGGGAGGGGGCCTGCATGCATCCGCCCCCTCCGGCGCTTCGGTCCGTATGCTGTCGCTACGGACCCTCCCCCGCAAGCGGGGGAGGATCAGTTGCTCGCTACAACCGCACGGCCGGCGGGATGAGCGCCAGGAAACGCGCCTTCTCGATCGCCGGAATACGCTTCTGCACCTCGAGCTTTTCGTAGACCCGGGCGATATGCGTCTTCACCGTGTTGGGGGAGATGCCGAGCCGCCGCGCGATCTCCTTGTTGGAACTGTCGGAGGCGAGCATCTCCAGGATTTCGCATTCGCGCGGCGTCAGCCCCAGTGAGCGCACCGCCGCCTCATTGCGTGCAAAGGGGGCAGGCTTGGGCGCGCGGCCCTGCGTCAGTCTCGCACCCGCCCACAGCCCCAGCGCCGTGAAGCCCAGTGCCAGCAGCACGATATAGACCTCGGTCGAGAACGCCCGCATGGCATAGCGATATTCGAGCCACTGCAGCGCGGCGGCTGCGAGCGCCAGCGCCAGGGCATAAAGCGCGACCGTCCTTGCCATGCGCGCGAGGCTGCCAGAAGGGTGCGCGGCGGGCCAGGGGTATTGGCCGGTTTCTGTTGCGGCGGTTTCCGCCCTAGGCTCGGCTCGAGAATCGAGGGGCTCGGCACAGGGATGGACGCGACGACACAGAGACATCCGCCGGCGCGCCACGTCTTCGCGGTGATCACCGGCAACGCGCTCGAATTCTACGATTTCACTTGTTACTCCTATTTCGCCTCGCAGATCGGCGCGGCCTTCTTTCCCTCGAAGTCGCCCATCGTCAGCCTGCTGGCCTCGCTGGCCGCGTTCGGCATCGGCTTTCTCGGACGGCCGGTGGGCGGCATCCTGATCGGGGCCTATGGCGACCGCCGCGGCCGGCGCCCCGCGATGCTGCTCAGCTTCGCGCTGATGGGGGTCGCCATCCTCGCCTTCGTCTTTCTGCCCCCTTTTTCCGCAATCGGGATCGCAGCCCCCATCGCCGTGGTCGCCATCCGCTTCGTGCAGGGCATCGCGGTCGGCGGCGACGTGGGGCCGACCACCGCCTTTCTCCTCGAAGTGGCGCCGGCGCGGCGGCGCGGGCTCTACACCGCGCTCCAATATTCGAGCCAGGGCGGCGCGACGCTGCTCGCCGGCGTGGCGGGCTACACCCTGTCGCAGATCTTCGACGCCAAGGGGCTCGAGGATTACGGCTGGCGCATCGCCTTCGCCATCGGGGCGGTGATCCTGCCATTCGCGGCACTGATGCGGCGCTCGCTGCCGGAGACGCACGAAGCCGGCACGCGGCAGGGCCCGCTGCTGCTGGCGCCGCGGCACTGGCGTACCGTCGCGCTGGGCTTCCTGATGCTGGGCAGCACCACGGTAGGCTTCTACATCATCGCCTATCTGACCACGTACGCGCAGCGCTTCCTCGGCATGAAGGCGAATGTCTCGTTCGCGGCGACACTGGTGTTCGGCATCGCCAACATGATCTTCAGCACGCTCGCCGGCCATCTCTCCGACCGCTTCGGGCGCAAGAAGCTGATGGTGATCCCGCGCGCGCTGTTCGCGCTGGCGATCCTGCCCGCCTTCTGGCTGATCGTGCGCGAGCGCAGCGCGCTGACCCTGCTCGGCGCGGCCTTCGTGCTGGGCGCGCTCGGCCAGATGGCGGTGACGGGTTTCGTCGCGCTGAGCGAGGCGCTGCCCAAAGAGGTGCGCTCGGCCTCGCTCGCCACCATCTACGCCACCGCGATCTCGCTGTTCGGCGGCACGGCGCAGTTCGCCGTCACCTGGCTGATCGGCGCGACCGGCGACATCATGATGCCGGCCTATTACCTGCTCGCGGCCACACTCATCGGCCTCGTCGCCATGGCGCTGATGGACGAAACCGCGCCGGCCATCGTGGAAGAGCGGCAATGGACCCAAGGGCCGCCGGTGGGACGCGAGCTGATCTGACTCGAGTCCGGATCATGCCGGTCCGGAGCAGTTGGCGTCGTCAATCGTCCTGCCGCAGCGCGCTTTCGTGCCAGCGGTGCAGCACCAGCCATTGCAGAAAGCCGAGCGCGTAGAAATTGGCGATGCCTGCCAGGGAGAGCAGCGCCAGCGCGGCGAACATCTTGGCGATCTCGAGCCGGTTGCCGGCCTCGGTGATGCGCCACGCAAGCCCGGTGGCGCTGCCTGAACCGGCGACGAACTCCGCCACCACCGCGCCGATCAGCGCCAGTCCGCCGGAGATCTTCATGCCGGCGAGGATGTAGGGCAGCGCCGAGGGCAATTGCAGCCGCCACAAACGCTGCAGGCGCGAAGCGCCGTAGAGCGCGAACAGGTCCGACAATGCCGGGTCGACCGAGCGCAGTCCCAAGGTCGCATTCGACAGGATCGGGAAGAACGCCACGACCATGGCGATGATCACCGCCGCGCGCTCGACATGGTCGTAGCCGGTCCAGATCAGGATCAGCGGGGCGATCGCGAGCACCGGCGTCACCTGGAGGATGACCGCATAGGGATAGAGCGCGCGCTCCGCGACGCGGCTCTGCGAGAAGACGATGGCGAGCGCGAGGCCGCCCGCAAGCGCGAGGAGATAGGCGATCCAGGTCACGGCCAAGGTCACGCCGAGCGATTCGGCGAGAGAGGAGAAATTCTCCGCCAGCGCCGTCCCGATCGCGCTCGGCGGCGGCAGCACGAACGGCGATATCCGGAAATGGACCGTCGCCCATTGCCACAGCGCCAGCACGGCGATGCCGAGCGCGAGCGGGACCGCGATGTTCAGCGCGTTTCTCATGCCGTGGACTCCATCGCGAGCTTCAAAGCGGCCGAGATGCGACGTGCGCCGGCGAGAAAATCCTCGCTCATCCGCCAGGCCGCGTCGCGGATGGCGGGCGGCCGAAGCGCGATCTCGGCTGCGACCGCGCCGGGCCGCGGCGTCATGACCAGCACGCGGCTCGACAGATAGGCGCTCTCGAAGACGCTGTGGGTGACGAACAGCACGGTGATCGCGTCCTCGCGGGCCAGCGCGATCAGATCGTCGTTCAGCGCCTGGCGCGCGAATTCGTCGAGCGCCGCGAACGGCTCGTCCATCAAGAGCAGCTTCGGCTCGGCCGCGAGCGCGCGCGCGATCGAGACGCGCATCTTCATGCCGCCGGACAGCTCGCGCGGATAAGCCTTCTCGAAGCCCTTGAGGCCGACGCGCGCGAGCGCGCGCTCGGCGCGCGCCTCGGCCTCGCCGCGCGCCACGCGCTTCAGATCGAGCGGCAGGCGTGCGTTGGCGAGCGCGCCGGTCCATGGCATCAGCGCCGGCTCCTGGAAGACGAAGGCGATCTCGGGCCGCGCGGGCGCAAACGAGAGCGTGCCGGCGCTGGGCGCGGTCAGGCCCGCGACGAGACGCAGCGCCGTCGACTTGCCGCACCCCGAGGGACCCACCAGCGAGACGAATTCGCCAGCCGCGACCGCGAGATCGAGCCGCCGGATCGCCTCGAGCCCATTGTCGAAGCGCTTGGAGATTGAGGTGAGGGTTAGGAGCGAAGACATTTGGAATGTCAAAAAACCTTTCTGGACCAACAAAAGACGCTTATATTCCAATCTCATGTCATGGCCCGCGACTGCGGGCCACCCAGGTGACGCAGAACCGATGCCGAAAACCTATTGGGTCTACATCCTCGCAAGCAAGCGCAATGGCACCCTCTATGTCGGCGTCACCGGCAATCTCGCCGGGCGGATTTCTCAGCACCGCCAAGGTTTGATTCCAGGGCTCACCAAGAAATACGGGATCAAGAGGTTGGTCTACTACGAGGCCTTTGAAGACATACACACAGCAATTGCGCGCGAATCGCGGTTGAAGAAGTATAAGCGCGAATGGAAGATCAATCTCATCCAACAGCGCAATCTGTTTTGGGACGAACTCTTCGAAACGATCGTCGGTTGAGTGTTGTCACCTGGGTGGCCCGCATTCGCGGGCCATGACACCGGTTTTCGAGTCGAGCACAAAGACACCTGCCCGCCAGCAAGCGGCAACCTTGTTCACAATATCCGCCTTATGCTTGAACTGATTTTTATTCAGTCTAAGGTAATGGAGCCGTTACCGCTCTCCGCAGGGGCTGACCAAGGAGAGCAATGATGAATTTGCATAGTAGAATTTCGGGCGCATGGGCGCTCGCAGCGGCGGCATTGGCTTTCGGCGCAGCCCTGTCCCCGGCCGGCGCATCGACGCATACCGTTCTTCACACCTTCTGCACGTCGTCCGGGTGTCCCGACGGATCGAGCCCGGGCTCGCCGCTGTTGAAAAACGCGGCCAAGTACTACGGCACGACCACCGGCGGCGGCGCCCATGGCGGCGGCGTGATCTATCGCTACGACACCAACAACAGCACCTACACCGATCTCTACGACTTCTGCGTCACGGGCAGCTGCCCCAATACGCCGATGGGCAATCTCATCAGGGACAGCAACGGCAATCTCTACGGCACCGCGCAATTCGGCGGCGCCAATAGCGGCGGCGCCGTGTGGGAGCTGGTCAAGAACGGCAATGGCACCTGGACGTTCCAGACGCTCTACAGCTTCTGCGCCACCACCTCCGGCAGCATCTGCACCGACGGCAACAAGCCACAAGCCGGGCTCACCTATGCGGGCCAGAGCGGCGGCTCGAACTATGACGGCACGTCGCTGCTGTTCGGGACCACCGCCGGCGGCGGCAGCACCGACAACGGCGCGGTGTTCGCGCTGCAGCTCTCCGGCGGTACATGGTCGGAAAAAGTGATTCACTCCTTCGCGGGACAATCCTCCGACGGCCGCTTCCCCAATTCGACGATGTGGATGGACAGCTCGAACAATCTCTGGGGCACGACCAAGCTCGGCGGCGAGGACAACAAGGGCATCGCCTTCGAACTCGTTCCCGGCGCCGACCTCTGGAACAACGCCTGGACCGAAACCGTGCTCTACAATTTCTGCTACACGAACGTCACCAAGTGCCCCGATGGCGAGGATCCCGCCGGCATCGTGCTCGACGGCAGCGGCAACATCTACGGCGAGACACGCTTCGGCGGCAACGGCCAAGGCACGACCGGCGAAGGCGTCGTCTTCAAGCTCAACAACGGCAATTGCTCGGAGAACGGCACCTCGGGTTTCTGGTGCAACACGGTGCTCTACAATTTCTGCCCCAACTCGGGCTGCCAGGACGGCGAGTTTCCGACCATCGGCGAAACCATCCTGCGCGACGGCTCGGGCAACATCTACGGTACCACGCTGCTCGGCGGCACCGGCGGCTCGTCGCCGTATAATGGCGCGATCTACAAGCTGACCAGCGGCGGCAGCGAATCGGTGCTGTACAGCTTCTGCCAAACAGGCGGAACGAACTGCACGGATGGCGCGCTGACCGCCAACGGCTCGGGGCTGGCCATGGATGGTTCCGGAAACATCTTCGGAACCAACCCTTCCGGTGGCGACGCCACCAACCAGGCGGGCGTAGTCTACGAATGGACACCCTGATCGATCGACCTGATCGGCCCTCTCCCGCACGCCGTGCGGGAGAGGGTTTTTTCCGGCGGTGCCAGGGCCCGCGAAGGCGGGCCTGACATTTGCGAGATAGAGGGGGGCAAGCGGTATAAATAAAACGGAGACGAGGCTCACCTTCCGCATTATGGTGCCTGACCCCAACCGGATGCTCCGTCATGCGCTCACGCCTTGCCGCCGCTTTGTTCTTCGTCTGCCTCGTTCCCGCGCTCGCCGATCCGGCGCCGGGCACCATCATGAAGGTGACGCCGCCTGCGACTAGCCAGGACCTGCAGCGCATGTGCCACGCGCACTTCGAGATGGAAGTGGCGTCGGTCGGCAGGCTGGGCAGCGGGCTGCAGCTCACCGCGGCGCAGAAGCCGCTGTTCGACGCCTGGCGCAAGGCGCATCTGGACGAACTGCACCGCCTGCCCTGTCCGCCGCTGCCCATGGGCCTGGACACGCCGGCGCCCCAGCGCATGGAGAACGAGGCCCAGATGGCGGAGGCGACAACGAATGCCTTGCGCGCCGAACTGCCCGCGGTGCGCGCGCTCTATGAGTCGCTGACGGCGGAGCAGCGCGCCATCTTCGACGGCCCCCGGCGGGCGATCGTCCCGCCGCCTGCCGCGCCGGGCAGCCAGCCGGCGCCACATCCTTAAGACGCGCTTTTCCCGGTTGACTTGAGGCGCGCCACGGCGACGATGGGGCAGCTTCTTCGAAGAGGAATGCCATGAAATACGGCATCGACTATCGCCTGCTGCCCAAGGGCGCGACCACCCTGGTCGACAACACCACCATGCACCGCCCGGTCGACGTGGAGGTCGACGAGACCCAGTTCGCGCTCATTCCGGGCGTCGGGGACTTCGTCGATTTCCCGGGCGAGGACGACATCCGCCACGTGCCGCTGAAGGGGCGCGTCAAGAGCCGCTGCTTCCACTACAAGCTCGGCTATTGCTACGTCACCATCGTCATCGAGGAAACCGACGACGACTGGTCCTGCGTGCGGCCTTAAGGACCGCACGGCGCTCGCGGCCGGCCATTGCCGTCCCTGGGAACGGCAGATTCCCAAGGCTGACATATCTCGATCGCTTGACCCGTCCGCAGGCGTGGCCCAAAGAAGCGCCGCCATCACCGGATGACGAGCAATGAGCGCCAATACGCGCGTCGAGCCGCTTCTGCCGCGCTTTGCGAGCATCGAGAGCATCATCGAGCGGCTCAAGCCGGTCGAGCCCGTCTATGTGCTGCATCCCGGGAGATTCCAGGCGGCGGCCAAACGTTTTCTCGACAATTTTCCCGGCGACACGCTCTATGCGGTGAAGGCCAATCCCGCGCCGCTGGTACTCGATCAGGTCTGGGCGGCCGGCATCCGCCATTTCGACACCGCCTCCCTGCCGGAGATCGAGCTGATCCGCGGCCGCTTCGCCGAGGCGCATTGCCACTTCATGGCGCCGGTGCGCTCGGTGGGCGTCGCCAAGGCGGCGTTCGAACGCTTCGGCGTCACCGACTATGTCGTCGATTGCGACTTCGAGCTGGACAAGCTGCTGTCGGAGGTCAAGTCGCCGAAGAAGCTGCGCATCTTCGTGCGCATCGCAACGCCGTTGGGCGGCGCGCTGATCGAGCTTTCGAGCAAGTTCGGCGCGACGCAGGAGGAAGGCGCCCGCCTGTTGAAGCGCGTCGCCGAATCCGGCGCAGCGCCTGCGCTGACCTTCCATGTCGGCTCGCAGTGCCTGTCGCCGTTCTCCTACGCGCAAGCCGTCGAGATGGCGCGGCGCACGACGCAGATGGCCGGGGTCGAGATCGCGGCCATGGATCTGGGGGGCGGCTTTCCCGGCCCCTATCCCGGCAACGACGTGCCGCCCTATCACTGGTATTTCGACACCATCAAGGAGGCGCTCGCCACCTTCGGTCCCAGCCATCCGCCGGTGCTGTGCGAGCCCGGGCGCGCGCTGATCGCCGAAGGCGTTTCGCTCGTCACCCAGGTCATCCTACGCAAGGGCGACAATCTGTTCCTCAATGACGGCGTCTATGGCAGTTTCGACGAACTGACCTTGCCCGGCTGGACCGCGCATTACCGCCACCGCGTCCATTCGCTCGATGCCAGGAACCGCGTGCTGACATTGGACGGCAAGGAGAAGCCGTTCCGCGTCTTCGGGCCGACCTGCGACACCTTGGACGTGCTGCCCTATCCGCTGACCCTGCCGGAGAACATCCAGGCCGGCGATTTCATCGTCTTCGAGGACATGGGCGCCTATTCGGTCGCGATCCGCACCGCCTTCAACGGCTTCTACCCCGACAACTGGGCGGTGGTCGGGAATTAGCCTGCCTCAAACAAACCTTAACGGGCCGTGGATACGATCCCGGCAATGGATACTGCGTCCTCGCGCGAACGCCTCAACCGGCTGCTCGATCTTGCTTCACGGGGGCCAGGGGCGGCCGCGACGCTGCTGGACGAGCTGGCCGATCTGCTGCTCGACTGGCCGATCGATTACGCCCAGGCGATGCGCGGACCGTTCGAAGCGCTTCTGGAGAAGACCGCGCGCGAGGCGGATGCGCCGGCGCGGGCCAGGTTGCTCACGCGGATCGCCGGCCGGCCGGAGCTGCCGCTTTCGCTGTGCAACACCTTCTTCCTGGATGCCGAAGCCGAGGCGCGCATGCGAATCCTCGAACGCAACGCGGCGCTCGACGGCGACGAACCGGCGTGCCGCGTCGATGCTTGCGGCTTGGTGACTGCGGCCCGCAAGACCATGAACGGTGCGTTCGTGCCGCTGTTCGCCTCGGCGCTGTCGCTGCCGGGCGATCTCGCCGCGCGCATCCTCGCCGACCGCCACGCGCTCGCCATTGCCGCCAAAGGCGCCGGCCTCGACCGCGCCGCCTACTCGGCGCTCGCACTGCTTACCGGCGCCGATGCCGCAAGCTTGGGCGTTTACGACGAAATTCCCGAGAGGGGTGCGGCGGGGTTGATGCGCTTCTGGCGCGCCAACCAATAGGCGGTTATTCCGCGTGCACTTCGCTGCGCTCGCGAGTGCGGGCGAAGGCGATCTTGGGGAATTTGCCCGCGATGTAGCCGAGCTCCCACTGGCTCTTGGCGAGGAACACCGGGGCGCCGTCGCGGTCCTGCGCCATCTGGCCGCGATTGGCGGCGATGAAGCTCTCGACGTCGCCATCGCTGCCCGCGATCCAGCGCGCAGTGTCGAAGGGCGAGGCTTCGAGATCGGCGTCGAGGCCGTATTCTGCGTTGAGCCGCGACTTCAGCACGTCGAGCTGAAGCGCGCCGACCACGCCCACCACCCATTGCGCGCCGAGCATCGGCTTGAACACCTGCGTCACGCCCTCTTCCGCCAGCGAGGTCAAGGCGCGCGAAAGATGCTTCTGCTTCATCGGATCGGCGAGGCGCACGCGGCGCAGGATTTCCGGCGCGAAGTTGGGAATGCCGGTGAAGACGATGTCGCCGCTCTCCGACAAGGTGTCTCCCACGCGCAAGGTGCCGTGATTGGGGATGCCGATGATGTCGCCGGGAAAGGCCTCGTCCACGGTCTCGCGCTCGACGGCGAAGAACAGGATGGGATTGTGCACGCCGATGGACTTGCCCGTGCCCGACTGCCTGAGCTTCATGCCACGCCGGAAACGCCCCGAACATAGCCTGAGAAAAGCGACGCGGTCGCGGTGGTTCGGGTCCATGTTGGCCTGGACCTTGAAGACGAAGCCCGAGACTTCCGCGTCCGAGGGATGCACCGCGCCGCCCCTGGCCTGCTGCACGCGCGGCGCCGGCGCCTCGCGCGCCAAGGCGTCGAGCAATTCGCGCACGCCGAAGCGCTTAAGGGCCGAGCCGAAATAGACCGGCGTCAGATGGCCTTCGCGATAGGTGGCCGCATCGAAGCGCGCCAGCCCGCCGCGTGCCAGCTCCACTTCCTCCTCGAGCGCGCGTCTCGCCTCTTCGGGCAGAAATGCCGCGAGCGCATTGCCGCCGATGCGGCCGTCGCCTCCGAAAGGCGCGAAGTCGTCCGTATAAAGATCGTAACAGCCGCGGAAATTGAGCCCCATGCCCGCCGGCCACGTCATCGGCGCGACGTCGAGCTGCAGCTTGTCGGAGATCTCGTCCAACAGCTCGAAGGCGTCGCGCGCCTCGCGGTCCATCTTGTTGATGAAGGTCATGATCGGGATGTCGCGCAGCCGGCAGACCTCGAACAGCTTGAGGGTCTGGCTCTCGATGCCTTTGGCGGCATCGATCACCATCACCGCGCTGTCCGCGGCAGTGAGCGTGCGGTAGGTGTCTTCGGAGAAATCCTCGTGCCCCGGCGTGTCGAGCAGGTTGAACACCGCGTCGCCGTACTCGAACGTCATCACCGCCGAGGTGACCGAGATGCCGCGCTCCTGCTCGATCTTCATCCAGTCCGAGCGCGCCCGCCTGGCCTCGCCGCGCGCCTTGACCTGGCCGGCGGCGTGGATCGCCCCGCCGAGCAGCAGGAGCTGTTCGGTCAAGGTCGTCTTGCCGGCGTCCGGATGCGAGATGATCGCGAAGGTCCGCCTCCGCCGCGCCTGCGCGGCGGGCGAATTCGAGTGCGCGGCTTGCTGTGCGGGCGTGCGTTCCATGGGCGGCGGGGAGTAGCAGGGGCGGGCGCCGTTGTCACCCTCTCGGCAATGGCGTGAGGCGGGTCTTGTTCATGTCGATGACGACGAAGTGCCCCTCGATTCGGCCTGGGTTGGATGCGAGGAACTCGCTCAGCCTGCGCCAGCGTTCGGCCGACTTTGCGTCCAACAGCCGCAGGAGAACGACCCCCGGTAAAGCATCGAGATGGCCGCGAAAGACCAAGTCGCCGAAGTCATTGTCTTCGGTCAGCAGGACTCGACGCTCTTGCAAAGCCATCGCCATGATGAACCGGTCGCTCGCGGCACGGCCCGTCTCCAGAATTGAAACCACATCATGGCCCGCACCGCGGAGCGCGTTCACAATAAAGGGGGCGACGCATTCGTCCGCGAGCCAGCGCACGGTCAGCCGAAGATCAGTTCTTCATGCGCGATGAAATCCGCAGCGAACGCCTGCGCCGCATGGATGTCCTCACGGGTCAGATGCGGATGATCCTCAAGGATGTCGGCCTCGGATAAGCCGGCTCCCAGCTTGCGCAGCACCATGTCGACCGGGATGCGCGTCCCCCTGATCACAGGCTTGCCGCCCATGATTTCCGGGTCCATCGCAATCCGATCATGCTTCATGCCGGGACCTTAGCACACACGCGCGGGAAAAGGAATCGCCGCCGACGGCTCATATCTTCGCTGGACTTCCGACTCCGGCGAAGCGGGCGCGCAGCCAGCGCTGCATCGGGCGTTCGAATTTTTGGAAAGAGAGGAGCCCGATGCCAATCACGGCGGCATAGAACAGCACCAGCGCGGCGCCGTTCTGGAACAAGGCCGGTGTCCAGCCGAAATGCAATGCCAGGAGCGCGAGCGCGAGCTGCATCGGGAAGTGCCACAGATAGGTCGAATAGGAGATGTCGCCCAGCACCGCGAGGCGGTTGAACGACCACCCGAACGCGGCTTCGCAGAGCGCCAGAGCAAGGATCGTGAGCGGGCTGAGCGTGAAGATGAAGAGCAGCAGGAACAGGTTCTCGCTCGTGCCGATATAGAGCCGGCCGACGTCGGGCGAAATGTGTCCGGCAAGCCAATAGCAGGCGTCGTGCAGCGTCGCGAAATACCCGTCGACCAGCGCCACCGCCCAGAGCGCCGCTGCCGCCGCCGCCACCCATTTCGCGATGCGGCGCGCATCGGGACGCGGCACGATCCTCGCCCACAGGGCCTGCATCGCGCCGCCCAGGAAGAACCCCATCAGCCCGCGGGCGATGAACTCGTTCCACCACAGAAGCGGGATGCTCGCCACCGCGATGGCGAGTGCGACGCGCGCGTCCTTCAATCCGAGCCGGCAGAAGCAGAAGAACACGCCGTAGAGCAGCACCTCCACCGACACCGACCAGGCCGGTCCGTTGAACGACTGCTCGATAGTGGGCGGCAGCCATTGCTGCGCCATGACGAGGCTGGAGGCGAAATGCTGCGCGTCGTTGGTGTCGTAGATGAAGTAATTTCCCGTCGCGCCATGGAACGCCGCCTGCATTGCCCCCACCGCGAGCAGGGTCAGCAGGTGGAGCGGATAGAGCCTGGAGAAGCGCAGCCACGCGAAACGCCCGCCGCCCATGCGCCGCTCGCGGATCGCCGAACCATAGAGCCAGAAGAAGATGAAGCCCGAGAGCGGGAAGAACAGGTCCACCGCCACCCAGCCGGCTTCGTAAAGCGGCTTCAGCGCGGCATAGAAGGGCTGGGCGGTGCGGTCCCAACCTTCCTGCCACACGCCGCTGATGGCGTAGAAATGCTGCCAATGCCAAACGACGATGGCGAGCGCCGCCACCCCGCGCAGCGTGTCCAGCGCGGTCAGCCGCCTTCCTTCGCAAATCTGCCCCATTGATCCCATATTAACCGCAGAACACGTTGAATTGGCGACAATTCCCGAGTACCACCGCGTTCCTTTCCCGGCCCCTTGCGCATGACCAGCCAGTCCCCGACCGACCGTCTCTCCCGCAGCTCCAACGACGTGCTGGAGGCGACCGCGTTCCTCTTCGGCACCAACGCCGCCTTCATCGAGGCTCTGTACCGCCAGTGGCGCGAGAACCCGGACGCGGTCGATGCGTCCTGGAGCGCGTATTTCGCAGGACTGGGCGACGGGGCCGCGCCCTCAGGTCCCGCCTGGGCGCCGCGGCGGCGCTTCGAGGCGCCGACCGACGAGCTCACCGCCGCGCTCAGCGGCCAGTGGCCGACCAAGCCGGGCGCGAGCGAGCGCGACCTGCGCAGCGCGGCGCAGGATTCCATCCGCGCCATCCAGATGGTGCGCGCCTATCGCGTCATCGGCCATCTCGAAGCCGATCTCGATCCTCTGCATCTGTCGCCGAAGACCCCGCACCCGCAACTCGATCCCGCCTTCTACGGCTTCCGCGGCGAGGAGCTGGACAAGCCGGTGTTCGTCAGCGGCGTGCTCGGCCTGGACAGCGCCACGCCGCGCCGCATGGTGGAAATCCTCAAGCGCACCTATTGCGGGCGCATCGGTTACGAGTTCATGCACATCAACGACGCCGAGCAGAAGGACTGGCTGCAGCGCCGCATCGAAGGTCCCGACAAGGAGATCCGCTTCACGCCTGAGGGCAAGCGCGCCATCCTCAACAAGCTGATCGAGGCCGAGGGCTTCGAGAAGTTCTGCGGCCTTCGGTTCCTCGGCACCAAGCGCTTCGGTCTGGACGGCGGCGAGGCCATGATCCCGGCGCTGGAGCAGATCATCAAGCGCGGCGGCCAGCTCGGCGTGAGAGAGATCGTGCTGGGCATGAGCCATCGCGGCAGGCTCAACGTGCTCGCCAATGTGATGTCCAAGCCCTACCGCCAGCTGTTCCACGAATTCCAGGGCGGCAGCGCCAAGCCGAGCGAGGTCCAGGGCTCGGGCGACGTGAAGTACCATCTGGGCGCGTCGTCGGACCGCGAGTTCGACAATGTGCGCGTGCACATGTCGCTGACCCCGAACCCGTCGCATCTGGAAGCCGCCGATCCCGTCGTGCTCGGCAAAGCGCGCGCCAAGCAGGCGCAGCTGGACGACGAAAACGAGCGCACCCGCGTGCTGCCGCTGCTCATCCATGGCGACGCGGCGTTCGCGGGCCAGGGCATCGTCTGGGAATGCCTCGGCTTTTCAGGGATCCGTGGGTACAACACCGGCGGCTGCGTCCATTTCGTCATCAACAACCAGATCGGCTTCACGACCAGCCCGCAATTCGCGCGCTCCTCGCCCTACCCGTCCGACGTGGCCAAGGGCGTCCAGGCGCCGATCTTCCACGTCAACGGTGACGACCCAGAAGCGGTCGTCGAGGTCGCCCGCATCGCAGCCGAATTCCGCCAGGAATTCCGCAAGGATGTCGTCGTCGATCTGTTCTGTTAT
>JAFARO010000014.1 GCA_019245415.1 Alphaproteobacteria bacterium
ACCTATTCGCAGGCCGGCGCCCAGTTCGGCTTCGGCCTGCTCTGGACGATGGTCCTCACCTATCCCTTGATGACCGCGATCCAGCTGGTCAGTGCCTATATCGGCCGCGTCACCGGCTGCGGGCTCGCGCGCAACATGGGCAAGGTCCTGCCGCGCCCGCTCGTCCTCTTCCTCGTCGTGCTGCTGCTCGTCGCGAACACGATCAACATCGGCGCGGACCTCGCCGCGATGGGCGATGCCGCGAGCCTTTCGACGGGGCTCAGCCCGCACCTCACGACCGTCGCCTTCGCCCTCGTCTCCCTGCTGCTCCAGCTCTTCGTCTCCTACGACCGCTACGCCCGCCTGCTCAAATGGCTGACCCTGTCGCTGCTCTCCTATGTCGCGGTGGTGCTGCTGGTGCGGGTCGATTGGGGCGAGGTCGTGCTCGGCCTGGTCTGGCCGCGCGTCGAGGGCGCGGCGGGCGTGACCGTGATCGTCGCCCTCTTCGGCACCACGATCAGCCCCTATCTCTTCTTCTGGCAGAGCGCCGAGGAAGTGGAGGAGCTCGATCACCACGCCGGCAAGAAACCGCTCAAGGACGATCCCGCAGAAGCGCCCAAAGCCTATCGCCGCATGCGCATCGATACGATCGCCGGCATGGCGGCGTCGAATTTCGTCGCGCTCGCGATCATGATCGCCACGGCCGCGACGCTGCATGCGGCGGGGAAGACCAACATCCAGACCGCCGCCGACGCGGCAAAGGCGCTCGAGCCGCTGGCCGGACATTTTGCTTTCCTGCTCTTCAGCTCCGGAATCGTGGGCACGGGGCTGCTCGCGGTACCGGTGCTCGCGGGCTCGGCCGCCTATGCGGTGTGCGAGACGCGGGGCTGGAGGATCGGACTCGACTACATGCCGTGGGAAGCGGTCGGCTTCTATTCGGTGATCGGCGCCGCGGTCGCGCTCGGACTTGGCATCGACTATTCCGGCCTCGATCCAATCAAGGCCTTGTACTGGAGCGCCGTCATCAACGGCGTCATCGCGGTGCCGATGATGGCGGCGATGATGTACGTCTCCAGCCATCGCCGCCTGATGGGCGAGTTCACCTCCGCGCCGGCGCTGCGTTGGCTCGGCTGGATCTCGACCGCCGTCATGGCGGCTGCGACGGCGGCCATGGCGGCAACGATGTTTTGAGCGCACGCGCCAAAACCATAGCGTGCAGCGACGCTGCCATGGTAAGAATCCCCCAACCAGGGGGAGTTCCATGCGCACCATTTTCGCCGCGGCGCTCTGCGCCGGGCTCGTCGCCGTGTCCGCCACCGATCTCGCCGCACGCGGCGGCGGAGGGGGCGGGGGCCATGGCGGAGGCAGCCATGGCGGCACCTACTACTACTATGGCTACTACGGCGGCGGGGGACCGCTCGTGCCGCCAACCAAGCTCGGCGACACGTCTCATGTCCATACCGTTGCGGTGATTTCCGCGGTCGGACAAAGCCTGATGCTCGGCCGCACCGGATTGCTCGCAGACCACTCCACCCTCGACATCGCCGATTGGCACCTCGATCAAAGCATCGAAACGATGACGGCAAAGCTTCTGGCGACGCATTTCACGGTGAAGGACTTCGCGCATGACAGCGCGGCGCTGGCGAAGATTCCGAACGGCTTCATGGACACTTCCTCCGCCAGGGCATTGCAGGACTACATCGTGGCGCTGAAAGCCCAAGACGTGGACGCCTTCATCGTCATCCGGCCCGACGCCGAGACGGGCACGCCGCCTACGCCCGGACTGTCTCTGCAACTGAGCGATACCGACGCCCACCCGCGCGAAGAAGCCAATTTCGAGATCGACGTTGTGGACGCGAAGAGTGGCGCTATCATCGCCCACGCCTATTCGCGCGCCGCCGAGCGCCAGGGACTGCCGCCGCAATTCGCGTCCTTCTACGGCGCCCGCGCGCTCAAGCTCAAACCCGGCGACACGCCGACGCCGGCGCAGCGCACCCAGCTCAAGCTCGATTTCGAGCGCGATATGGCGATGGCGATGCGCGAGACCTTGCGCGCGCTCAATCTGGGCATCGCGCTGCCCGAGATCGGGGCCCGCACCATCGTCGATATCCCGGCGAACGAGAGCCCCTGCCGCACGCTGAAGCGCGTGATGGTGGTCTCCACGGTGGGAGATCGTGTGGAGGTCGTGTATCCGGGTTCGCTCTTCACGAAGCGCAAGGACAATTCCGTGCCGGTGGGAGATTGGAATTTCGACCCGGAGGTCGAGAAGCTCGCCACCAATGCGCTGGACCGTTGCTTCCAGGTGGTGAACGTGCCGCTGGACCGCGCCAAGCTGGCATCGCTGATCGTCTCGTCGGACCCGAATCTGCACGCCGTCCCCGTGGATGGAATCACTCCCGGCGCCGCGCTCGACCTCTACCTCGTGATCGCCAAGCTGAGGAACGACAAGGGTGAAGCGCTGACGGGGCTGGCATTGCTCGGCGGCGGCTCAGATTACGGCCACGCGCTGAGCGACTACGCGATCGTCTTCATCGATGCCAAGACCGCCAAGATCGCCTATTGGATGCAGGGGATTTCCAGTCCCAAATTCCCCTACCCCGTTCCCAGCCGGCTGGTGGCGAGCTCGAACATGCCCAATCCCGGCGACAATTTCTCGCCGGCGCAGTCGGCCAATGTCCGCACGCTTTTCCTGGAAATGATGACGGACAGCATTCCCGAATCGCTTCTGCGGCTGCAGTTCACGGGCAAGAGGATCGAATCCGCCGGTGCAGCGCTCGCCGACATGGAGCAAGCCGACGGCGTGAAAACACAGCCCGGAACGGCTGCGGCAGCATCCTCGCCGTAGGCTGATGCGCGTTGGAGCGGGAGCAGCGCCGTGAAGGCTAACGCGCCGGCGATCGGCGCCGCGCTTTGCCTCTGGGCGGTGGCGGTGCACGCGCAGACCGACGAGATCCAGGTCTACGACGCGGGGATCGCGCCGGTTGGCGCTTTCAATCTCACGCTCCACGACAACTACACCTTCAGCGGCGCGAAGACGTCGGCGTTCCCTGGCGGGCTCGTACCCGATCACACGCTGAACGGCGTACCCGAATGGGCCTATGGCGTGACCGACTGGTTCGAAGCGGGACTCTATCTGCCGCTGTACAGCATCGCCAGCAACAGCGGCGCGCAGTTCGACGGTTTCAAGCTGCGCGCGCTGTTCGTGACGCCCGATGCCAAGGACAAGAGCTTCTTCTACGGCGTCAATTTCGAGTTCAGCTACAACGCCAGGCATTGGGACGAGAACCGCTACACTTCGGAGATCCGCCCGATCGTCGGCTGGCGCTTCGGGCCGATCGATCTGATCGTCAATCCCATCCTGGACAATTCCTGGAAAGGTTTCGCCGCGCTCGATTTCGCGCCGGCGACGCGGCTCGCATACAATATCGGCAAGGACTGGGCCGTCGCAGCCGAGGAATATGACGACTTCGGCCCGCTGCGCCGTTTCCTGCCGGGCGACCGGCAATCGCACCAGCTCTTCGCCGTCGTCAACTATGCCGGCGCGCCGGTGACCATCGAAGCCGGCCTCGGCTTCGGTCTCACGCCGGCCAGCGACAAGCTGGTGATGAAGCTGATCCTGTCGAAGGATTTGGATTGAGCCTAACTCTGCACCGCGTACTTCTCGGGAAACAAAATCGATGACAAGGCAATTGGCACTGATCCTGACATCGTTGATCGCCGCGACCGCAACAGACACTCTTGCCTCCGAGGCCGACCCCTACTCCGGCATTCGCTCCGTTGCCGTCATATCGATCACGGGGGAGACCCTGAACTTTCAAACAAGGGGGCTCACCGTGTTGACCGATTCGGAAGAGGAGATGCCGATCCCAGAATGGGGGATCGACAAATGGATGACGGCCTCGCTGACGAAGGCTCTTGCTGCTCGATTCCAAGTGAAGGATGCAAACGTGGACCGCGCGGCAGTGGCCAGTTGCGATTTCAAGCGCGGGTGTCCGGATTTGGCCAAGCCCGAAGGCGGAGTTGACGCGTTCATTGTCGTGCATAAATCCGAGGAGCCCGGCCCCCTGCGGACCACGCTCATGGCAAAGGGTATCGGCGTATTCTTCACCAGCATTATCACCTCGAAATACAACCCGACCATCCATGTGGACTACGTCATCGATGTGGTCGACGCGAAGACGGGCAAGGTATTGGCCTCAGGACGGAACAATACTCCTGCCCTCTTCATGTTGACGAACGATTGGCCCAACAAATGGCAAGAACTCTCGCCACAGCAACAGCAGATCGTGAAGGAAATAATCACAGACATGATCGAGAAGTCGCTGCCCACCGCACTCGCCAATGCCAAGCTGCCACCTCCGGGCGGCCATATCCCCAGATTGCTCGCGCCCGCCTACGATCCCGATGTTGCGGCTTTCGTGGCCAACACCCGCACAGTCGCCGTTCTTTCGGTGCTCGGGGATCGGCTCTACTTCGTAAATCCGGGCAACGCCTTCGTCACGCGCACCGAGGCGAATGCTTTGGCGCCCTCGGACTGGCAGGTCGACGCCGAGGCCGAGAAGATCGTCGCCAATTCTCTTGCTGGCCGCTTTGTGGTGAAGAATATTCCTCTCCAGTCCGCGGCATTGTCACAGACGGTCGCAAAGCACAGCGATCCCGCATTGCCGGTCGACCTTCCCCGATCCGGGTCGATTGACGCTTACGTCCTCATCACGAAAGCCGACGTGGCCGAGCACCTGTTTCCCGGAATTGGGCTTCGTCACACGACGCCGGTGTTCAATCACGAGACCGCCGTCTACGCCGACTATGCCGTAGCGATCGTGAACGCGCGGACGCTTCGGCAAGTTGCGATCTATTTCGTGAAGATCGGCGAGGAAGCCGTCCCCTGTCTTGTCGCCCGTAAATTCCCGTCTGGCTTGCCGGAATGCACGGTCGACGAAAGCCTGTGGCCAAAGACTCCCGAGCCACTAACCCCGGATGCCGCGGCTACCATTCGCGAGAAGCTGTCGAAAATTTTGTCAACCACGCTGCCTGAGTCTCTATTGCAGTTGGGACTGTTACCCTGAACAGCGGACGTCAACGGGCCGTTGACTTGTTCACATAAATCTCCCCGCCGCCCTGCCGGAACTCCTCCGCCTTCTTCGCCATCGCGGCGCGGATGTCGGCGCTCGAGAGCGTGTCGTTCTGCCCCCGCGCCGCGTCGCGAACTTCCTGGCTGATCTTCATCGAGCAGAATTTCGGCCCGCACATCGAGCAGAAATGCGCGACCTTCGCGCCGTCGGCCGGCAGCGTCTCGTCGTGGAAGGCCTGCGCGGTCTCGGGGTCGAGCGCCAAAGCGAACTGGTCGCGCCAGCGGAACTCGAAACGCGCCTTGCTCATCGCGTCGTCCCAGATGCGCGCGGCGGGGTGGCCCTTGGCGAGATCGGCCGCGTGCGCCGCGATGCGATAGGCAATGACGCCCGCCTTCACATCGTCGCGGTCGGGAAGGCCCAGATGTTCCTTCGGCGTCACGTAGCAGAGCATCGCGGTGCCGAACCAGCCGATCATCGCAGCGCCGATGGCCGAGGTGATGTGGTCGTAACCGGGTGCGACATCGGTCACCAGCGGACCCAAGGTATAGAACGGCGCCTCGTCGCAGGCGGCGAGCTGGCGGTCCATGTTCTCCTTGATCTTGTGCATCGGCACATGGCCGGGGCCTTCGATCATCACCTGGACGTCGTGCTTCTGGGCAATGCGGTTGAGCTCGCCCAAGGTCTCGAGCTCGGCGAATTGCGCCGCGTCGTTGGCATCCGCGGTCGAGCCGGGGCGCAAGCCGTCGCCCAATGAGAACGACACGTCATACTGTTTGAGCAGTTCGCAGATTTCCTCGAAATGCGTGTAGAGGAAATTCTCCTTGTGATGGGCCAGGCACCATTTGGCGAGGATCGAGCCGCCGCGCGAGACAATGCCGGTGACGCGGTCCGCCGTCAGCGGGATGTGCGCCAGCCGCACCCCGGCATGGACGGTGAAATAGTCGACACCCTGCTCGCACTGCTCGATCAACGTGTCGCGATAGATTTCCCAGGTGAGCTCTTCGGCGATGCCGCCGACCTTCTCCAGCGCCTGGTAGATCGGCACCGTGCCGATCGGCACCGGCGCATTGCGCACGATCCATTCGCGGATGGTGTGGATGTGGCGGCCGGTCGAGAGGTCCATCACGGTGTCCGCGCCCCAGCGGATCGCCCAGACCAGCTTGTCCACCTCCTCCGCCACGCCCGAGGTGACGATGGAGTTGCCGATATTGGCGTTGACCTTGGTCAGGAAGTTGCGGCCGATGATCATCGGCTCGCTTTCCGGGTGGTTGATGTTGGCAGGGATGATGGCGCGGCCGCGCGCCACTTCGTCGCGCACGAATTCGGGCGTGATCTCATTGGGGATGTTCGCGCCGAAGGAATTGCCGTCCGCCAGCGCGCTGCGGCCGAGGTTCTCGCGCACGGCGATGAACTTCATCTCTTCGGTGACGATGCCGGCCCGCGCATAGTGAAGCTGCGTGACGTTCTTGCCGGGTTTCGCGCGCAGCGGCTTGCGGCCCGCGCGGTCGAATTGCGCCACCGAGAGCAGCTCGCCCCTCTTGAGTCCGTCGTCCTCGGGCTTGCGGTCGCGGCCGGCGTATTCCTCTACATCGCCGCGCGCAGCGATCCAGGCCGCGCGCCGCGGCGCCAGTCCCTTCTCGATGTCGATCGACCCCTGTTCGTCCGTATACGGACCGGACGTATCGTAGAGCCACAAGGCCGGTTCTCCGCCCGACAGCGCCACTTCGCGAAACGGCACGCCGTCGCGATAGACCTTGCGCGAGCCCGGCAACGCACCGCGCGTGATCGACAAGGCTTTGGTATTGAGAATGGGTTTGTTCATCGGCCTCTCCCTACGCCGGTTCTAGCCGGATCAGGTTCGAAGGGACCCGCACGATCGCGATCTCAGCCTTGCGTGACCATGCGGCCACCCAAGGCGCCCCTGGGATGGACGATCATGGCGCGCACTGTCAGGCTGTCAAGCCAAGGAAGCGCATCAAAAGCTAAGGCATGGGATGATGGTACGGCGTGCAACGGTTGCGGACACGGATGAAGCCGCGGGCGTGTTCGCGGCCTCCTTCGCCGGCATGCGATTCGTTCCGAAGATCCACGACGCCGAGGAAGATCGCGCCTTCATCCGCGAGCTGATCGCGCGCAAGGAAGTCTGGCTGGCCGAGCACGAAGCGCAGATCGTGGGCCTGGCCTGTTGGCACGAGGGCTGGCTGGAGCAGCTCTATGTCGATCCGGCGCATCAGGGTCGCGGCGCCGGCACGCTGCTTCTGAAGCATGTCATGGATCGACATCCCGGCGCGCTCCAGCTCTGGACCTTTCAGACCAATGCCGGCGCCCGCCGCTTTTACGAGCGCTACGGTTTCGTCGCGGCCGAATTCACCGACGGCGCCCACAACGAAGAAAAGACGCCCGACGTTCGCTACGTGCGCCCCTTCAGGAAGGGCACCAGCGCGGCAAAGTAGGCCTCCTGGTCGTCATACATGCAGAGGTGGCTGCCCTTGCCGCTGATCCAGGTGCGCGCGCCGGGGATGAGCTTTCCCTCGCGGCGGATTTGTTCGGGGTCCATCTCGTCGAATTTCGCGCCCATCACCAGGGTCGGTACTTTGATCCTCGGCAAATCGGCCCAGCGGTCCCAGTTCTTGAACGTGCCGTCGATCATGAACTCGTTCGGACCCTGCATCAGGTTGTAGATGTGGAAGTTGGCCTTGGCGAAGACCCGCGTGACCGGCTCGGGCCAGGGCTGCGGCAGGCGCAGAATATGTTCGGCATAAACCCTGTTCATCACCGCCTGATACGGGGCGGCGTCGGTCTTGCGCAGATTCTCATACCGCGTCAGCGTCGCCTGATCCGCCGCGGACAGCGTGTGCCGGATTTCATTGGCGTGGCGCACATAATCGGGGATGCTCGCGGTCATGTCCGAGATCACGAGGCGCCGCAGGTGCCGCTGGTATTTGAGCGCATACTCGATCGCCAGCATGCCGCCCCAGGAATGGCCGTAGAGAATGAAATCGTCGAGGCCCAGTCCCTGGCGCACGGTTTCGACCTCGTCGACATAGCGCGGAATCGTCCAGAGCTTGTCGTCGTTCGGCCGGTCGGAATTGCCGCAGCCAAGCTGGTCGTAATAGTAAAACTCGATGCCGGCTTCGGGCAGGAAGTCCTCGAAGCACTCGAAGTAATCGTGGCTGAAGCCCGGCCCGCCGTGCAGCAGAAGGACCTTGATCGGCGAACGTCCGATCCGCTTGGTCCAGACGCGGTAGCCGCCGGGGATGGATATCATCCGCACCCCGCCCGTCTTCACTTCGGCATGCGCGCCGCCCAACCCGAGCGCCGCCGCCGAAGCGGCCGCAGAAAGAAATTCACGCCGCGCCAGCATCCGTGCCCCCCCGTTTGAACGCGCCTACGATGCCGCGAACTGCTTGAACTCGGCGATCAAGGCCTTCGCTGCCGCGTTGACGATCTTCTCGCCCGCCTCGACCGAGGCCTGGCTGGGATCGGAGCCGATGCGGCCGTCGGGAAAGCGCCTGCGGTAATCCTCGGCATCGTAGATCGGCCCGTTGGGCGCGATCTTGGGCGTCATCTCCACGCGCTTCTGCGCATCGGGATAGCCGTAATAGGTGACCGAGACTTCCGAGGGCGTGGCATGACTGCCCTCGCCCACCGGAAACAGTTGCCGGCAAAGATCGCCCACGCCGGGAAGCTCCCACCAGTTGCGCAAGGTGCAGCGCAGCGGCGGATGGTTCGACCCGGCGCGGTCGCCGTCGCCGGAGAACGTGATGCCGTGATAGATCTCGCTGAACGCGGCGTTGATGGTGCTGATGTTGCCGCCATGGCCGTTGAACCAGTAGAGCCGCTCGAAGCCGTGGCGCGCCAGGGACTGCGCCCAGTCGAGCATCGCCGCGATCATGGTAGAGGGACGCAGCGTGATCGTGCCGGAGAACGCCATGTGATGCTGCGCCTGACCGACGTTGAAAGTCGGCGCGATGAGAATGCCACTGTCGTCGCCGGCCTTTCGCGCGATGATCTCGGGGCACAGCGCGTCGGTGCCGAGCAGCCCGTTCGGCCCATGCTGCTCCGTCGAGCCGATGGGGATGACGATGGCCTTCGAGGTTTCGAGATACTTGTCGATTTCCGGCCAGGAGGAGAGATGGAGTTGCATCAGTTTCTCTCGTGCGCGTCAGCCGTCTCAGCCTTCAAAGCCGAAAACCCTCTTCGCGGACATTGTGCATGAAGATCGTTCGCTGTTCGAGGGCGTTGGCGCTTCGCGGCAAGATGTTGACCTCGATCTCATGAGGCTCCATCTGGAACAATTCGAGCATCAGTTCGTGAAGCGCCGGATCCCAGCCTTTTGATGGGTCGTAACCTTCGATTAGCGCAAGAAGGTCGTAATCTGAATCGGGCCGAGCCTCGCCGCGCGCACGCGAGCCGTAAAGAACGACACCGGCCAGCCGCGCGCCGTAGATTTTGCGCAGGCCATCTTTCGCCTTGCGCAATACGGGATCGTTCGCCAGATGCGGCGGCGCTGGCGGCAAATCAAGAATGGTCAAAGCATCGTTCATGCGTTTATTCTAGCCGATCCTCGCCAAAGCGCCAATTTGTTCTCTACCTCTTCGGGCTGATGGGGATGACGATGGTCTTCGAAGTCTCGAGATACTTGTCGATTTCCTGCCAGGAGGAGAGATGGAGTTGCATAGACTTTACCTAAGTTTCTGGAGGACTCTTGCAATGGGCCCGCCTGGCTTGGTCATTTCTATCATCGTCGGGAGCAGCATAATCATCCAACCTGTGTAAAACAAAGTACAGATACCGTAAGCGACCAACGCAGGCGCCACCGGAGACTTGGCGCCTTTCGATAAGGCTACAATCGTTCCGATCGAAAGCAGCAACGAACAAGACATGATGGCGGCACCCATAACGCGAGCGGCTGTAACGTGCCGTGTAAAAAACGAACGGGTGAGGGGCACCCTCATCAGACCGAAGTTGATGAACATCAGTAAGAAGGCGGCTGCGAAAAGACCGACGAACTTTTCGTCAATAAAGACTGCTTGGTACATCCTATATGCGCATAAAATAAGCAAGCAACCACATATGGCGCTAACGATCCATCGCTTTGTCATCACCCGGCCCGCCCATCGATTTTCTTAGCCAACTTATCCATCGCCTTCTTCCACGCCGCGCGTTCTTTTTCGACTGCGCTCGAATCCGGAAGCTTGTTGATCTGCACCGTGATCTGCGCCTTGCCCGCGCCTTTGGCATAGAAGCCGAATTCGAGGCGCGCGTCCTTCTTCCAGGTGCCACGCCAGTATTTGTCCTTGGTTTTCGAGGTCTCGGCGAACGCGCCCGCCGGAAACCATGCTTTGCGATTGGCGGGATCTGTGGCGACCGCGAACAATCTGCCGAGGGCTGCCGGGATAACCTTGGAGACACTCACCGAGTAACCATCCGGCCGCTCATGCTTCTTGCGGCCGCCTCGCGCGCGCTCGTACTCGACTGCGATCATCTGCGACCACCAGCTTGGGCAGCCTTTGTCGTGCAGCAGTTGGGCGATCTGCCTATGCGGCATGGCGTTGGCATTGGCGCGGTTCAGGATGATGAACCAGCCCATCCAGCCGCGCCCGGTCGCGGCCTTGACTTTCTCCTCGCTGATGGAGGTCGGCGGCCATTCGCCCTGCCCTGCCGCTTGCCCCTTCGCCACCATGGCTTAATCTCCGCCCCTTCGATATTCGTGCCATCAAACGAGGTTTCTCCATGTCCGACAAGAAGGGGCCGCCGGCCAAAGGTCCTTTGGACGGCGTGCGCGTGCTCGACCTGACCGAGTTCATCTTCGGGCCCTACGCCACGCAGACCTTGGGCGACCTCGGCGCCGACGTGGTCAAGATCGAGAATCCCGGGGGCGACCGCCAGCGCCACGGCTCCAAGCACGCCAAGAGCGACAGCATGAGCGCGCTGTTCATGACCATGAACCGCAACAAGCGCTCGGTGGTGCTCGATCTCAAAACGCCGGAAGGCGTGGCGAAGCTGCGCGCGCTGATCCCGACCGCGCAGGTCTTCATCCACAATGTCCGCGCCGACGCCATGGCGCGGCTCGGCTTTTCCTACGAAGACGTCGCCAAACTCAATCCCGGCATCGTCTATGTGCATTGCGTCGGCTACGGCTCGGACGGTCCCTATGCCGGACGCCAGGCCTTCGACGATCTGGTACAGGCGGCAAGCGGCGCGGCCGATCTGTTGCCGCGCGTCGACGGCAGCGAAGACATGCGCCTGCTGCCGAGCTTCATCGCTGACAAAGTGTCCAGCCAGCACGCGATCTGGGCGACCTTGGCCGCGCTCTATCACCAGAAATCCACCGGCGAAGGCCAGTTCGTCGAAGTGCCGATGTTCGAATGCTTCACCCATTTCATCCTGCTCGAGCATCTCTACGGCGAGACGTTCGAGCCGCCGGTCAGCCACATGGGCCACACCCCGGCATTGGCGAACGACCGCCGCCCGCTCGCATGCAAGGACGGCCATATCTGCATCCAGCCCGTCAGCCGCGCGGCCTCGGCGAAATTCATGGAGTTGGGCGGCATCCCCAATGCCTATGAGAGCGAGCGCTTTCTATCCGCGCCGAAAGGCAGCCGTGTTGCGGTCTACTACGCGATGCAGCGCGAGGCGGCGATGGCGCACACTGTCGAGGAATGGATGAAGCTCGGCGAAGAACACCGCATCCCGATCATGCGCGCCAACGGCCTCGACGAAGTGCTCGACGACCCGCATCTCAAGGCGGTCGATTTCTTCCAGGTCCGCGAGCATCCCAGCGAAGGCGGCTGGCGCGCCATGCGGCCCCCGGTCAAGTTCTCCAGGACACCCGCCACCATCCGCCGCTCGCCGCCGCTGCCGGGGCAGGACAACGACGAGGTTCTCGACGAATAGCGGGAGTGTCGCCGGCGGGCTAGATCGCGACAAACGCCTTCGTCGTCTCGTCGTAAATCTCGAGGTTGCCGTCCGCGATGCCAAAGCGGGCGCCGTTGATCGCAAGCGTGCCTTGCCGGACCCGTTCGGCGACGAACGGGAAGCTTATCAGCCGCCGCATCGACAAGAGCACGCTGGCGCGTTCCAGCGATGCATGCCGCCCGGCGCCGTCGTCCGCGGTGCTCTCGACGGCGGGCGACAGCAGGTCGATCCAGGCGCGCAGGAACGGAACATTCTCGCCGATAGTATTGTCCAGCGCGGCCGCGACGCCGCTGCATTGCGCGTGTCCCATCACCAATATGTTGCTCACGTTGAGGACCGTCACGGCGAAGGCGATTGCGGCGCTGGTGCCATGATGCGCGCCGTCGATTTCCGGGGGCGGAACCACGGCGGCGATATTGCGGATGACGAACAGCTCGCCCGGCCGGGAATTGAAGATCGTCGAGGGATCGGAGCGTGAATCGCTGCAGGCTATGACAAGAGTGCGCGGCCTTTGGCCCAACGCGGCGAGCTCGGCATAGCGTTCGCGCTCCCGCGGCCACCTGCCACCGCGGAAACTGCGATAGCCGGCGACCAATTGCGCCATGTCGTCGCTCAACGCCAGCATCGAAGGTCCTTTCCTGGGGCCGATAGAATAGTCGCCTCGCCCGACCGGGGCCTACATGCCTCGAGCGCGCGACGCAAGGCCGCTTGAAGCTCGCGCCTGCTGCGGCCAAGATCGCGGCCGCATAGCGAGGCCATCCCATGTCCGACACCGTCCTGCCCGTCCCAAAGGAATGGAAAGACCGCGCCTTCATCGATGCCGCCGCCTATGATCGGATGTACGCGGAGTCGATCCGCGATCCGGAAGGGTTCTGGCGCGAGCAGGCGAAGCGGCTCGACTGGATCGCGCCGTACACCAAGGTGAAGAACGTTTCCTGGGACGCGGACAATCTGTTCATCAAGTGGTTCGAGGACGGCCGGCTCAATGTCAGTGCCAACTGCCTCGACCGACACCTGAAGACCCGCGCCAAGCAGACCGCGATCATCTGGGAGGGCGACGACCCCAAGGACTCGCGCCACATCAGCTATGAGGAATTGCACCGCGAAGTCTGCCGCTTCGCCAACGTGCTCAAGGCCCAGGGGGTGAAGAAAGGCGATCGCGTCACGATCTATCTGCCGATGATCCCGGAGGCGGCCTACGCGATGCTCGCCTGCGCGCGCATCGGCGCGGTCCATTCGGTGATCTTCGCCGGATTCTCGCCTGACAGCATCGCCGGCCGCATCAAGGATTGCGCCAGCACCATCGTGATCACCGCGGACGAAGGCATTCGCGGCGGCAGGCCGATCCCGCTCAAAATGAACACCGATCTGGCGCTCACCCAATGCCCCGACGTGTCACGGGTCGTGGTCGTGCGCCGCACCGGCAAGCACCAGCTCATGCACAAGGGCCGCGACGTCTGGTATCACGAGGAAGCCGCGAAGGTTTCGACGGAATGCCCCGCCGAGGCGATGGGCGCGGAAGACCCGCTGTTCATCCTCTACACCAGCGGCTCGACTGGAAAGCCGAAAGGCGTTCTGCACACCGGCGCCGGTTATCTGCTGTATGCGGCGTTCACGCACCAGCTCGTCTTCGACTATCACGACGGCGACATCTATTGGTGCACCGCCGATGTCGGCTGGGTCACCGGCCACAGTTACATCCTCTATGGACCGCTCGCCAACGGCGCGACGACCTTGATGTTCGAAGGCGTGCCGAACTATCCCACCACCTCTCGCTTCTGGGAGGTGATCGACAAGCACAAGGTCAACACTTTCTACACCGCGCCGACCGCGATCCGCGCGCTGATGCGCGAAGGCGAAGGCCCCGTGAAGAAGACGTCGCGCGCCTCGCTGCGCCTGCTCGGCAGCGTCGGCGAGCCGATAAATCCGGAAGCGTGGCTTTGGTATCACCGGATCGTCGGCGAAGGACGCTGCCCCATCGTCGATACCTGGTGGCAGACCGAGACCGGCGGAATACTCATCTCACCCCTACCCGGCGCGACCGATCTGAAACCGGGCTCGGCAACGAAGCCGCTGTTCGGTGTGCGGCCGCAACTGGTGGACGCCGACGGACAGATCCTCGAGGGCGCCGCGAGCGGCAATCTCGTGCTGCTGGATTCATGGCCGGGTCAGATGCGCACCGTCTATGGCGATCACCAGCGCTTCGTCGACACTTATTTTAAGACCTATCGCGGCAAGTATTTCACCGGCGACGGCTGCCGGCGCGACGAAGACGGCTATTACTGGATCACCGGCCGCGTCGACGACGTGATCAACGTCGCCGGCCATCGCCTCGGCACCGCCGAGATCGAGTCCGCGCTGGTCGAAGATCGCCGCGTCGCGGAGGCCGCGGTCGTCGGCTTCCCGCACGACATCAAGGGCCAGGGCATCTATGCCTTCGTCACCTTGAAGCTTGGCACCGAAGCCTCCACCGCCTTGGCGGAAGAGCTGAAGGCGCATGTCGCGCGCCACCTTTCGCCGATCGCGCGTCCCGACGCGATCCAGTTCGCGCCGGGTTTGCCCAAGACCCGCTCCGGCAAGATCATGCGCCGCATCCTTCGCAAGATCGCCGAAGGCGACGTGGCAAACCTCGGCGACACGACGACGCTTGCCGACCCCTCTGTGGTCGAAGATCTGGTGAAGAACGCGGTGAAGCGCTGATCAGCCGCCGGGCTTGCCGGGGCTTTTGACGTTCAGATTGACGGTGTGGGTCGTGCCCGTGCCGCCGCCATGGCCGCCGCTATAGAGGAAGAACCCGCCGACCAGCACGATCGCAAGCAGGATTCCCACCACCAGCGCCAAAGCCGAATTTCCGCCCCCGTTGCCGTCTGCCATGTCTCATCTCCTCAATTCGGGACTTGAGGGAAAACGACCGGACGGGGCGAAGGTTGCCTTGCCGTAATCCGCGACTCAGGCCGCGCCCGAGGCGAAAGCCTCTATCGCCTGCGCGAGTTCGATGTCCTTCTCCGTCACGCCGCCCGCGTCGTGCGTCGTCAGCGTTATGTCGACGCGGTTGTAGACGTTCGACCATTCGGGATGGTGGTCCATCTTTTCCGCCAGCAACGCCACGCGCGTCATGAAGGCGAAGGCCTGGTTGAAGTCCTTGAACTTCAGGTGGCGCACGATTGCGTCGCGTCCGGAAACCTCTTGCCAGTTGGGGAGACCTTGCAGCCACTGTTTGCGCGCGGCCGGATCGAGCTTGGTCATGGCATACCTCCGGGTTTCATCCTAGCCTCGCGCCATGGACTGGTCATCCGCCGAGGCTCCGTCGCTGGACGACGTCGAGACGCTCGCACGCGCCGCCTTCGAGAGCTTGCCGGAGGAATTTCGCGGGCTTGCGGGCGACATCCGCTATCTGGTGCAGGATTTTCCCGACGACGAGGTCGTGCGCGACATGGAACTCGAGAGCCCCTTCGACATCCTGGGACTCTTTCAAGGCCCCGATCTTGCTTCCCATGAGGCGGCGCAGGTCCATGCCGCCCAGACGATGATCTTCCTCTATCGCCGGCCGATTCTCGACTATTGGGCCGAGAACCAGGAGCGCCTGGGCGACATCGTGCGCCACGTGCTGGTGCACGAGATCGGACATCACTTCGGCCTTTCCGACGCCGACATGGACGCGATCGAGGCGCGGGCAGATTAAGCTTGGCCGGTTCGCCCGATGCTTGTCAGCCTCTGAGCGGATAATTCCGTTCCAACCGGTAGAGGCTGCCGTTCGCGGAAAGATGGCTGGAATAAAGACCGAACGCGTCGACACGAAACGGCGTGCTTTCATAGAGCGCGCGCGCGACGACGAAATCCATCACGCGGCCGCGCGGCGACGCCTTGAGCCGCGCAAGCGTGACATGGGGCATGAACTTGCGCTCTTCGGCGGCAAGACCGAGACGTTGCAGCGCGGTCTCGATCTTGCGCTGCAGATGAATTAGCGACTCGTTCGCCGCCACGCCTGCCCAGAGCGCCCGTGGCTTCCTGCCGCCGAATTCTCCGACGCCCTTGAACTTCACGTCGAAAGCGGGCGCGTCGATCGCGGCAAGTGCGTCGTCGATCGCCTGGGCGCGATGGCCGTCGACCTCACCGATAAAGCGCAAGGTCAGATGCAGCTGCGCGCGCTCCTGCCAGCGTGCCCCCGGTATTCCGCTCTGCAGCATCAGCAGCGAAGCGGCGACCACGTCGGGTATCGCGATGGCGACGAACAGACGCATCACGTCCTTACCAATGCTCCCAGAGGCAGCCGGCGCCGGAAGACAATGCCGACGAGAGTATAGACGATCAGGCCGCTGAGCATCGCAAGGCCGAGCGCGGCTTCGCGCTGTAGCAGTCCGTTGCCGGGGATGAAATGCGGCGCCGCGACGGCGGCCGCCAGTGCAGCTCCCGCGCTTGCCGCAGCGGCGAGGAACGACGGAAGCAAAGCCGCGCGAAACGTCGCGTCCAGCTTCAGCAAGCCGCGCCGATGCGCCAGTAAGACCAACAGGGCGACATTCGCCCACGATCCGAACGACGTGCCGAGGGCGACGCCCAAGGCTCCCCAATGCAATCCCATCACCAGCAGGAATTTGAGACCGACATTGACGACGACGGCAAGCATGGTGGCACGCACCGGCGTCGCCGTGTCGTGACGCGCGTAAAACGTCGCCGCGATCACGCGCACCATCACGAAGGCAGGCAGTCCGACACCGTAACCGGCCAGCGCCATCGCCGATACATCCGCAGCCTCGAGACTGAAAGCGCCATGGGCGAAGATCCCGCGCATGATCGTGTGCGGCACGAGAACGAAGGCCGCGGCGAACGGCAAGGTGAGAAACAGTCCAAGCGCTGCGCTGCGATTCTGCGCGGCATGCGCGCCGGCCTGGTCGCCTTTGGCGATCAAGGACGACATCTCGGGCAGGAGCACCGTGGCGAGCGCGATGCCCAGCGTTCCCAGCGGCAATTGGTCGATCCGGTCGGCGTAGTTCACCGCGGTCAAGACGCCCGGATAGAAACTGGCGATCAGGGTGTCGAAGAACAGCGCGATCTGGACGCTGGCGGAGCCCAATGTCGCCGCTCCCAGCGCGGCCAGGAAATTTCTCGCCTCCGGCGTCCAGCGCGGCCGCTGCAATCGCAAGCGCAGGCGGCTGCGTGCCGCCGCCCAGACGATGAAGACATACTGCACAAAGCCCGCGATCAGGACGCCTGCGGCGGCGGCATAGGCGGCATTTGGGAACAGCCAGACCAGCTTGAGCGTCGCGATCATGGTCAGATTGAGGAAAATCGACCACGCCGCAGCGGCCGAGAACTTGCCGTGCGCATTCAGCATCGCCGACAGCTGCACCGCGATCACGGTCAGGATCAGGTAGGGAAAGGTGATCCGCGACAAAGCGGTCGCAAGCGCGGTCTGACCCGGGATGGCCGCGAAGCCCGGCGCCATGATGCGCACGATCCAGAACATGCAGGCCAGTGCTGCGGCCAGCAACACGATCTGCGCCGCCATCTGCCATGAGTACACATTGTCGGCGAAATCGGCGGCCTGCTCCTCTCCCTTGGTTTCGCGCGCCGCCGCATAGCGCGGGATGAACGCCACGTTGAAGGCGCCTTCCGCGAAGATGCCGCGGAACGAATTGGGCAACCGCCAGGCAACGAAGAACGCATCCGACAGCGGCCCGCTGCCGAGCACGTCCGCCATGATCACATCGCGGGCGAATCCCGCCGCGCGGGACAGCAAGGTGAATCCGCCGACCGAGGCAAGGCGTCTGAGCATTGGCGTTCCGATTCGACCGGTTGAGCGTCCCTCACCGCGATGGCGATTGGAAGGCGGGCGCATAGTCGAGCGCGGCGACTCCGCGCGACGCGCCCTGGCGCAGCTCCAGGACCTGGAAATGCGGCCCGGCGAAGGGGCATGCGATGGGGGCTGCCAAGGCTGCGGAAAATCCGAAGCGCGCGTAGTACGCGGCGTCTCCGAGTACCGCGACGACGTCGACGCCCGTCGCGCGGCAAACTTCAAGGCCTGTGCCGATCAGTGCCTGTCCGATGCCCTGGCGCTGGCGGTCGATGCGGGCGGCAACGGGACCGAGTGCGGCCGCGGTGCAGGCTGCCGGTTCCACGCGCATGCGGCTGAACATCGCGTGGCCGAGGAGCGCTCCGTGACGCTCCAGCGCCACGAGCTCCAAAGCGACATCGCCATCCCCGCGTAGGGCTGACAGGATCGCGACTTCTTCCGGCCCGGTTCCGAATCGCTTGCGGAAAGCGGCAAGGACGAGGTCATCGATTTCGCGTTCCCGGCCGCCTGTCCCGGGAATCACCGTGAAATCGCTGGGTTTCCGTTTGTTCATCTGACGATTGGGGAACTTGATAGTTTGCGGGAGGAGCACGATATTAGCTCGAAACCGGTTGGAATGACCGGCAAGGAAGGATTCACCATGGCGGACTACGACAATCGCGCTTTGCGCGCCCGGACAGGCGTTGCGGCTGGCGCCATCGATGCCGGACTGCGGGCCTACATGCTGCGCGTCTACAACTACATGTTCATCGGACTGGTGCTGACGGGCGTGGCCGCCTACGCAACCTACGCGGCCTCGGTGGTGGACACGGGCCACGGCCTGATGCTGACGGATCTGGGCCGGATGCTGTTTGTTTCGCCGCTCAAATTCGTCGTCATCTTCGCGCCTCTCGCCGTCGTCTTGATGCTGAGCTTCGGTATCAACCGCATCGGCGCGCCGACCGCGCAGATCATGTTCTGGGTCTATTCGGGCCTGGTCGGCATCTCGTTGGGTTCGATCTTTCTCGTCTATGCGGGAACGAGCATCGCGCAGGTCTTCTTCATCACGGCCGCGGCGTTCGGCGGCCTCAGCCTTTGGGGCTACACGACCAAGAGCGACCTGACGGGCTTCGGCTCGTTCCTCATCATGGGGTTGGTCGGCATCATCATTGCGATGGTGGTCAACATGTTCCTGCATTCCTCCACCATGGCCTGGGTGGTCTCGGTGCTGGGGGTCGGCATCTTCGCCGGGCTCACCGCCTACGACACGCAGAAGATCAAGGAGATGTACTATGCGGGCGACGACGGCGCGCTGGCGGCGAAGAAATCGATCATGGGCGCGCTGGCGCTGTATCTCGACTTTCTCAACATCTTCCTCTTCCTGCTCCAGCTGATGGGCGCGCAGAGGCGCTGACGCCGCAGGCATCGACGCGAGGGCCTCGGCTTCGCCGGGGCCCTTTGCATGTTCGAGAAGGTCATGCCGATCGACACCCCCGAGCCCTACGCCGTCGAACTGCATGCGCATTCGCCGCGGTGGGCCGAAATGGCGCAGGAGGAATCGCGGCGCCTGAAGGACGCGCTCGGTGACCTGCTTGTGCGCGTGCATCACATCGGCTCGACGTCCATCCCCGGCATCATGGCCAAACCGATCGTCGACCTGATCCCGATCGTCGGCGACATCCATGGTCTCGATGCGCAGGAAAAGACGATGCGCGCGCTGGGCTACAGATGGTACGGCGAATACGGGCTGCCGGGACGGCGCTATTGCACCTTGAACGATCCTGCAACCGGCAAGCGCCTGTTCCAGCTCCATTGCTATCGGGACGGCGACCCGGCGGTGCTGCGCCACCTCGCCTTCCGCGACTATCTGCGCGCCTTTCCGCTGCTCGCCAAGGAATACGAGATGGAAAAGATCCGCGCCGCCTCGGTGCGCTCGGACGACGTCAACGCCTATAACGACGAGAAAAACGCCTGGATCAAGCGCGTGGAAAAGAAGGCATTGGCGTGGGCGGCCAAGTCATCCCATACCTGACGCACATCAATCGAATCGTACGCCGACCTCAAGCAAGCGCCTTGATCAGCTTGCGGTCGAGGATACGCAGAACTTGCCCCAGATCGTGTCCGCGTTTGAGGACATGGCCGCCCGATCCGATCACGGCGTATTGTCCCTGGCGCTGGCGCAGCTTGGGCCGCTTCTCGATGCGGAACAGCGGCAGCTCGCTGCTGCGGCGGAATATCGAAAACACCGCCACTTCGCTCAGGAAATCGATCGCGTAGTCGCGCCATTCGCCGGCGGCGACCATGCGTCCATAGATGCGCAGAATACGGTCCAACTCGGCGCGGTCGAAACGGACATCGCCACCTAGCCCGCTTTCCACTGCCATCCGTGCAGACGGCGAGCCTGCGTCCGCGCGGAGGAACGCTATGGGTTCCTCGACCATTGCCGCGATGATGTCGTCTGCGAAGGTTATCGTCAAATCGTCGTGAGCGCTGGGGATAAATGCCGAGGTGGGCGACAGGCCATGCTTCGGCCATCTTTAGACCTCTTGGCGGCCCAGATTGCCGCCAATGGTGCGTTCGCCGGCTGTTCGCCTCTGCAAGACGGGTCCGTAGCGAATCAAGCCCCCCAGCCCCTCGCTGTGGGCCGTTGCGCGCGGCAGCCGGCAGCATTTCCCCGATGGCGGCGCCGACGCCGACGACTTATTTCATGCGCTGCATCCGCGCCGCGATTTCGCCCCAGAAACCGCCGACAGCGCCGGTGAGCGTCGAGATCGCCGTGCCGAGCGCGATCACGAAGGCCGGCGTGTCGCCCAGGGCGACCGAGGCAGCGATGCCGATCAGCGCGCATACCCCGCCGGCCATCGCGCCACCAAGGATTCCACGGCCAAAGCCCGCCGCGAAATCCATCGCATAGAGATAGCCGGCGACCGCAGAGATCATCATGCCGCCGAACAAGAACACCTGCTCGCGCACGAAGGGCGAGAAGTGGCCGATCAGGATCATCGCGATTTGAAGTCCGGTTCCCACCAAGATCGCACGCCGAAGGATGGCTGGCTCGATCATCGCCATGTCTATTTGTTGTCGCCGGCGGAATCGCGCGCGCGATGAAGGTCTTTGCTCCAATCGACCGGACCGTGCTCGAACAGCTTCAACAGCAGACCGAACTCCTCCGCGTTGCCCGATGCGAAATGCTCGTACATCGTGTCGAAATCGGGGCTTTCGCCATAGCCGACACCGGATTCGATCACCCTGGTCGTGCCGTTGCCCAAGTCCTGGAACTCGACCACCGTGCGGATCTTGTCGATCACGGCCTGCTTGAAGGGTCCGTTCTTGGGCGCATGCTCGTTGTGAAACACCAGCAGATGCTCGGGCACATAGGCGACGATGCGGTTGCGGATATTGTCCGCATCGCCGATCTTCGAAGCCGGCAGATAAGACGCCTCTATCATGCCGTCATTGCCGAGCGTGACATGCGCAACCGGAGCTGCCCAGCTTTCGAAACCCTTGTCGGTGGTGAAGGCCGCCCAAACATTCTTCACCGGGGCATTGACGATGCATTCGAGCTGCTGGACGCGATGGCCGTCGGCATCGCGGAACGAGGTGTCCTTGATCTGCGCCGCCGCCGAACCACCCAGAAGCGCAGCGCCCAGCGCGATGACGATGACTTTCATGTCGTACCCCTTTGCTCTTTTGCCTGCCGTTCGAGCAGCGCGACGAAGTCGCGCAGCATGGCGACCGAACGGTCGAAGTCCTCGATGCGGCGCTGCGTGCGCGCCTGCATGACGCCGCCTTCCATGATGCTGAGCGTGAAGACGGCGAGCGCGCGCCGGTCCGTCGTGGCAGGCAAACGCGCGGACGCGTCGATGTAACAGCGCTCGATCGCGTCGACCCAGCCGTCGAAATTCGTCGCGATCGCCTGCCGCACGGGCGGATCGGGTTCGTGCAGTTCCAGCGCAAGATTGCCGATCGGGCAGCCATAGCTGCATTCGCTTGCCACCAACGCCTCGCGGTAGCGCGCCAGCAATGCGAAGACGCGCGCGATGGGATCGGCAATCCCGCGCCAAGCGGGTTCCAGCAGCATCGGCGCGATGCCGTCGCGATAGCGCCGCAGCACTTCGAGCAACAGGTCCTGCTTGGTGTGGAAGAAGTGATAGAGGCTGCCGCTGTTGGCGCCGGCGGCCTTCAGGATGTCGGCAACGCTTGTCGACTCATAGCCCTTCTCCTGGAACAGCCGCATCGCGGTCATCACCAGTCGGTCCCTGGTATCCTCAGCCATATGATGAGCTTAGTTGAACGATCAATCAAGTCAAGAGCCTCACGGAAGCTTAACGCGCGCGATCCTTGCGGCGCCGGCCCGATTTCTCTAAAGGACAGCGCCGCGGGGAACCCCAAAACCAACAATCCATGATCGAAATCCAGGGACTGACCAAGCATTTCGGCCAGATCGCGGCTGTTTCCGACCTCAGCCTTTCCGTCGGCAAGGGCGAGGTCCTGGGCTTTTTGGGACCCAACGGCGCCGGCAAGTCCACCACCATGAAGATGATCACCGGCTATCTGGCGCCGACCGCCGGCCATGTGCGCGTCTGCGGTCATGACGTCGAGACGCAGACCATCGCCGCCCAGACCCAGATGGGGTACCTGCCGGAGGGCGCGCCGGCTTACGGCGACATGACCGCGCGGCAGTTCCTGCGCTTCATCGCCGAGATCCGCGGCTTCCGCGGCGAGGGAGCGAAAGAGGCGGTGGCACGCTCGATCGCCAGGACCGAACTCGTCGCCGTGCTCGACCAGCCGATCGAGACCCTGTCCAAGGGCTTCAAGCGCCGCGTGGGGCTCGCTCAGGCGATCCTGCACGATCCGCCGGTCTTGATCATGGACGAGCCGACCGACGGCCTCGATCCCAACCAGAAGTTCTCCGTGCGCAGCCTGTTGAAAGCGATGGCGCCGCAGAAGGCGATCATCGTCTCGACCCATCTGCTCGAAGAGGTCGAGGCGATCTGCACGCGCGCCGTGATCATCGACAAGGGCGGCATCGTCGCCGACGGCAAGCCCGCCGAACTCCTGGCCCGCTCGCGCCACCACAACGCCGTCACCCTCGCGCTTCCCGCGGCGCAGGCGCAGGCGGCGATCGCAAAGATCAAGACTTTGCCGAACGTGGCGAGCGTCGAGCAATCGGGCAGCGATGACGGACTCGTCCAGATCACCGCGTTCCCGAAGAGCGGCGCCCTCCTGATCGAGGAGATCAGTGCGACGGCGGTGCGCGAACAGTGGGACGTGCGCGAGCTCTATGCCGAAGCCGGCCGCCTCGACGAAGTCTTCCGTGCCATCACCACCCATGACGCCCAGCGCGCCAAGGCGGCCGCATGAACCAGGTGTGGCCCATCTTCAAGCGCGAGTTCGCGGCCTATTTCGCGACGCCGCTCGCCTACGTCTTCATCGTGATCTTCTTGTTCGCGATGGGCGCGTTCACCTTCTACATCGGCCACTTCTATGAGAACGGGGTCGCCGATCTGGGAGTCTTCTTCGCCTATCACCCCTGGCTCTACCTCTTCCTGGTGCCGGCAATCGCAATGCGGCTATGGGCGGAAGAGCGCCGCACCGGCACGATGGAGCTGCTGCTGACGTTGCCGGCGCCGCTGTGGGCGAGCGTGCTAGGCAAGTACCTCGCGGCGTGGGCCTTCACCGGCGTGGCGCTGCTGCTGACCTTCCCGATCTGGATCACCGTCAACTATCTCGGCAGCCCGGACAACGGCGTCATCCTCGCGGGCTATCTCGGCAGCTTCCTGATGGCGGGCGCCTATCTCGCCATCGGCACATGCATCTCGGCGACGACCAACAATCAGGTCATCGCCTTCGTCGTGACGGTGGTGGTCTGCTTCCTGTTCACGATTTCGGGCGCGCCGCTGGTCATCGACTTCTTCCGCGCCTGGGCGCCGTTCACGCTGGTGAGCGCAATCTCGTCCTTCAGCTTCCTGACCCATTTCTCCGCAATCATGGCCGGCGTGATCGACTTGCGCGACATCTTGTTCTTCCTGTCGCTGATCGCCCTGTTCCTGGCCGCCAATGTCGTCGTTCTCGACCTCAAGAAGATGGGCTGAGCCGATGAAGCCCGTTCCCCGCCGCACCTTCGCCCTCGTCGCGCTGGTTCTCGCCGCCGTGATCTTCGTTGCGCTCAATATCGCCGCCGATACCGGTCTCACCGGCGCCAAGCTCGATCTGACCGCGAACGGCCAGTTCACCCTGTCCGAAGGCACGCGCCACATCGTCGCCAACCTCAAAGAGCCGGTGACGCTCAAGTTCTATTTCTCCAAGCAGGTGGCGGCCGAGTACGCCCAGACCGTCGCCTATGCGAAACGGGTGCGCGACCTGCTGGGCGAATATGCGTCGGCCAGCGGCGGCAAGGTGATCGTCCAGGAGATCGATCCCGAGCCGTTCACCGAGGCGGAAGACAAGGCGCAGGCCGAGGGGCTCACCGGTGCGCCCACCGATTCCGGCGACACGGTGTTTTTCGGTCTCGTCGGCACCAATCGCATCGACGGCAAGGAAGCGATCCCCTATTTCGCGCCCGAGCGCGAGCAATATCTCGAATATGACATCTCCTCGCTGATCTACCGCCTCTCGACTCCGAAAAAGACGATGATCGCGGTGCTCTCCAGCCTGCCGCTGGAATTCGGTCCCGGCGGGGTGCAGGCCATGATGCAGGGCCGCGGACAGCCCAATCTGACCTATCAGGAGCTGAGCCAGACCTACCAGACTCAGATGCTGCGCGGGCCCTTCACCGAAATCCCCAAGGGCACGGACGTGCTGGTGATCGTGCATCCGCCGGCGCTCGAACCGGCGCAGATGCAGGCCATCGACCAGTTCGTGATCAAGGGCGGCCGCGCGCTCGTCTTCGTCGATCCCGATGCGGAGATGGCGGCGCAACAGAGCCCCAATCCCTATCAGCCGGCGCCGACGCCGCCCTCCTCCGATCTGCCGGCGCTCTTCAAGGCGTGGGGCGTGGGGTACGACCCGGCAAAAGTCGTGGGCGATCTCAAGCTTGCGCAGCGCGTGCAGACGCGCGATCCGATGAACCCGACAGCGCTCTATCCGATCTGGCTGCATGAGGGTCCGGACAATTTCGACAACAAGGACCCGGTGAGCGCCAATCTGCAGTCGCTCAATCTGGCCAGCGTGGGCGCGCTGCACCCCCTGAAGGGTGCCACGACCAGCTTCCTTCCGCTGGTACGCTCTTCCGACCAGGCGAGCCTGCTCGACGCCGGCATGATCCGCACGACCCAGGATCCGCAGGCGCTGATGGGCGAGGTCCAGCCCACGGGCGAGAAATTCGTCATCGCCGCGCGCATCACCGGCCCGGCCAGGAGCGCCTTCCCGCAGACGGCCGCCGTGAAGAGCGGCAACGTCAATCTGATCGTCATGGCCGACAGCGACATCTTCGACGACCGCTTCTGGGTCCATATCCAGTCGCTGATGGGCAAGAAGATCGCCGCGCCTTTCGCCGACAACGCGGCGTTCGTGCTCAACGCGGTCGAGAACCTGTCGGGCTCCAGCGATCTTATCAGCCTGCGCACGCGCGAGACGGCCCAGCGTCCGTTCACTGTCGTGCGCGACCTGCAGGCGCGCGCGGAAAAGGATTTCCAGGCGCAGGAAAAGCAGCTTCAGCAGCACCTCAGCGACACGCAGCAGCGCCTGCACGAATTGCAGCAGGGCGGCGAAGCGCAGTCGGGCAATGTCGGCCTCAGTGCCGCGCAGCAGGCCGAGGTCGAGCGCTTCCGCCGCGACCTGGTGCAGACGCGCACCAAGCTGCGCGACGTGCAGCACAATCTGCGCAAGGACATCGACGCGCTGGGCGCATGGCTCGCTTTCGTGAACATCGCGCTGGTGCCGATCCTCGTCGCGGTGTTCGCCATTGGGCTCGCGGCGATGCGCCGACGCCGCCGCGTGCAGGCGCTGGGGCTTTAAGAATGAACGTGACGCTCGCCGATCCGCGCCGCCGCACCCTCGCCGTCTTGGCAGGGACTGCGCTTGTCTTCATTCTGCTCGCCGCACTGGCCCTTTGGCGCCAGGCCGCCGAGCTGGCTCCGCCGCGCGGCGGGGACGCATTCCTCCCGGAGCTCGCCGACCACGAGCGCGAGGCGGCGCGAATCCATTTCGCCTCGAAGAAGGGCAGCTTCGACGTCGTCTTCCGACCCAACCACGCCGGCGCGTCGGCCTGGGTGATACCGCAGAAGGGCGATTATCCCGCCGCGTTCCCCGAAGTGAACAAGACGCTGCTCAATCTCGCCAACCTCAAGGCGATCGAGCCCAAGACCGCGCAGCCGGAGTGGTTCCGCTATGTCGATCTCGATGCGCCGCCGAAGGGCGCCGGCACCGAGATCACCGTCAAAGACGAGAAGGGCCGCACGCTCGCCTCGCTGATCGTGGGCAAGAGCGAGGAAATCGGCGATGCCGGCGGCGCAACCGGATTGTTCGTCCGGCGCCCGGGCGAGAACCAAAGCTGGCTGGTGCGCTCCGAATCCGGGTTCCAGACCGATGTGAACGGCTGGCTTGACAAGACGGCGCTCGATCTCGATCCGACACGGATCCAGTCGACGATCGTGACCGCCGCGGACGGCAGCTCCTACGAGCTGGTGCGCGACGCCAAGACCGACGCGCATTTCAAGCTGGCCGCGATGCCGGCCGGCCGCACCCTGTCCAACGAGGGCGCCCCCGACAGCCCGGCCGATGCGCTCAGCGGTTTCAGCTTCGAGGACGCCAAGCCCGCCGGGCGCGTGGATTTCAGCCACGCCGCCCATATCAGGACCCGCACCTTCGACGGCCTGCAGATCGACGCGGCCGTCGCCAAGATCGGGACCGAATATTGGGTGAGCCTGGAAGCGGCCAATGTCGGCAACAGCCCCAGCGTCGCCAAGGAGGCCCGCGACATCAACGCGCGCGCCGCCGGCTGGGCGTACAAACTCGCCGACTACAAGGGCGCGCAGTTCACAACGCCGCTCGAATCGCTGCTCGCGCCCAAGGGTGGCGCGAAGCCTGCGGCCACGCCGGTCCCCGAGCAATAGTCGACAATCCTCGCGCGCCGGGCTAGGTGCTTGAGCGCGATGGCCGACGACATCTTCCTGCGCGATCTCTGGTACATGGCCGCACAAGGCGCGAGCGTGAAGCGCGGCGCCATGCGGCGCACGATGCTGCTGGGCGAGCCGGTCCTTCTCGGCCGCACCAAAGCCGGAGAAGTCTTCGCGCTGCGCGACATTTGTCCGCATCGCGGCGTGCCGCTGTCGGCCGGGCGCATCATGGACGATGCAACCGTCGAGTGCCCCTATCACGGCTGGCGTTTCAAGACCGAAGGGCAATGCGCGCTGATCCCCTCGCTGGTCGGCGGCGAGGCCATCGACGCCGCCAACATCCGCGTGCGCAGCTATCCCGTGCGCGAGCAGGACGGCCTCGTCTGGGTCTACATGGCCGCGGCGGGCCACGAGAGCGCGATCCCCAACGCCGATCCGCCGCGCGTGCCGGTTCCGCACGCCGTTCCGCGCTGGTCGGTGAGCCAGACTTTCGCCTGCGCCATCGACCATGCCGTCATCGGGCTGATGGACCCGGCGCACGCGCCCTATGTCCACGGCCGCTGGTGGTGGCGGGTCAAGCCGCGCGTCAAGGAGAAGCGCTACGCGCCGCTGCCGATGGGCTTCGTCATGCTGCGCCACGCGCCGACCAAGACCGCCTACAAGTTGCTCGGCGGCGACGTCTCGACCGAGATCACGTTCGAGCTGCCCTCCATCCGCTTCGAGAACATCACCGGCACCTTGTTCCGCCGGCCCCTCGCAGTGACGGGACTGACCGCCTGCACGCCCATCGACGCCCAGACCACGCAGGTGACGCAGATTTTCTATTGGCCGCGCTGGCTCGGATTCATCAGGGCGTTCTTCTGGGCGATGGGCCCGACATTCCTCAGCGACGACCGGCGCATGGTCGAACTGCAGCGCGAGGGACTGAAGTTCGATCCCCGCCTGATGCTGATCCAGGACGCCGACGTGCCTGCGATGTGGTACCACCGGCTGAAGAAGGCCTGGGCCGAGCACACCGAAACCGGGACGCCCTTCGTCAACCCGATCAGCGAGCGGACGCTGAGGTGGAGGAGTTGATGATGGGGCTGCTCCAACTACTCTCCGCGGCAGGTATAGGTGGCATCATCGGAAGCTTGCTGACCACCTTTGCGCAAGCTTGATTTGCCCGGAGATCGTACTTGGAAAATCGAAATTTTCAGGAGAAGAAAGAGGCCTACGTAGGCTTCCTGGAAGCGCTGCATAGATCGGAAGTCGAGGGTACACCCGAAGCATCACTCCGTGCAGGCCATTGGCAAAATCGAAGCGAACTGGTCGCACCGCAATCAGTGCGTTCGTTGATAGCGCGAATCATCGAGACAAATCCGATCGCTGGAAAAACACATCCGGATCGACCGGCAGTCATTGCTGATTTGAAAGCAGCGATGCGGAGCGACTTGGGCGTTCAACCATAAATTCTCCTGCAGTGTACGCAAAGAATCCTCCCCCGTTTACGGGGGAGGTGCCGAGCGAAGCGAGGCGGAGGGGGGAGACACAAGCGATTCCCCCCTCCGTCTCGGCGCTGCCGCGCCGAGCCACCTCCCCCGTAAACGGGGGAGGATATTCCTTTGAGCATTCTGAAATAGAGCAGGATTATCCGTTGCCCTCCCCGCCTATCCGCGTTAGAGCATCCTCTTAACCTGCAATCCGGCCGCCTCGAAGCGCACTTCCGCGCCGGGCCGTTTGCGCGCGCGAGTGACGATGCCCAAACGCACCGACATCCATACGGTCCTCATCGTCGGCGCGGGGCCGATCGTCATCGGCCAGGCCTGCGAGTTCGACTATTCCGGGGTGCAGGCCTGCAAGGCGCTGCGCGAGGAGGGCTATCGGGTCGTCCTGGTCAATTCCAACCCCGCCACCATCATGACCGACCCGGAGATGGCGGACGCGACCTATATCGAGCCGATCACGCCGGACTTCGTCGAGAAGATCATCGCCCGCGAGCGCGCCAACGTGCCGGCGGACCGCGTCTTCGCGCTGCTGCCGACCATGGGCGGGCAGACCGCGCTCAACACCGCGCTCAGCTTGCGCAAGCGCGGCGTGCTGGAGCGCTACGACGTCGAGCTGATCGGGGCGAGCGCCGAGGCCATCGACAAGGCCGAGGATCGCGAGCTGTTCCGCCAGGCGATGATGCGCATCGGCCTCGACGTGCCGAAGGGGAAGACCTTGAAGGGCGAACTCCGCCACAAGAAGGACGAGGACGGCAATTTCCTCTACGACGCGCAGAACAATCCGATCATGACGCTGGCGCCGGAGTCGCAGTCCGGCGCGCGCGACGCCTTGAAGCTCGTCGGCCTTCCCGCAGTGATCCGGCCGTCCTTCACCTTGGGCGGCACCGGCGGCGGCATCGCCTACAACCGCGAGGAATTCTTCGCCATCGTCCAGGCCGGGTTGGAAGCCTCGCCGACCAACGAGGTGCTGATCGAGGAATCGGTGCTGGGCTGGAAGGAGTTCGAGATGGAGGTCGTGCGCGACCGCGCCGACAACGCCATCATCATCTGCTCGATCGAGAACGTCGATCCGATGGGCATCCATACCGGCGACTCGATCACCGTGGCGCCGGCGCTGACCCTGACCGACAAGGAATACCAGCGCATGCGCTCGGCCTCGATCGCGGTGTTGCGCGAGATCGGCGTGGAGACCGGCGGCTCCAATGTCCAGTTCGCGGTCAATCCCGCCGATGGGCGCATGGTGGTGATCGAGATGAACCCGCGCGTCTCGCGCTCCTCGGCATTGGCGTCGAAGGCTACCGGCTTTCCCATCGCCAAGATCGCCGCCAAGCTCGCCATCGGCTACACCCTGGACGAGCTCGACAACGACATCACCAAGGCGACGCCGGCGAGCTTCGAGCCCACCATCGACTACATCGTCACCAAGATGCCGCGCTTCGCCTTCGAGAAGTTTCCCGGCGCCGAGCCGCTGCTCACCACCTCGATGAAATCCGTGGGCGAGGCGATGTCGATCGGCCGCACCTTCGCGGAGTCGCTGCAGAAGGCGCTGCGCTCGATGGAGACGGGGTTGACCGGCCTCGACGAGATCGCCCTGCCCTGCGACGAGACCGCGATCCGCGCAGCCCTGGCCAGGCCGACGCCGGACCGGCTGCGGGTGGCGGCGCAGGCCATGCGCCTGGGCTTCCCGGCATCGGAGATCGCGCAGATCACCGGCTACGATCCCTGGTTCCTGGACGAGATCGAAGCGATCCTGGCCGAGGAAGCTCAGATCCGCGTCGCTGGCCTGCCGCAGGAGCGCGAGGAACTGCATCGCCTGAAAGCGATGGGGTTTTCCGATGCGCGCCTCGCCAAACTCACCGGCGCCAATGAAGCCGATGTCCGCGCCCTTCGCGCGCGCCTCGCGGTGCATCCGGTGTTCAAGCGCATCGACACCTGTGCCGCCGAGTTCGCGGCGCTGACGCCGTACATGTATTCGACCTATGAGCGCGAATGCGAGGCGCGTCCGTCCGACAAGAAGAAGATCATCATCCTGGGCGGCGGGCCCAACCGCATCGGCCAGGGCATCGAGTTCGATTATTGCTGCTGCCATGCGGGGTTCGCGCTGTCGGCGCAGGGCTACGAGACCATCATGGTCAACTGCAATCCGGAGACAGTGTCGACCGACTACGACACCTCCGACCGGCTCTATTTCGAGCCGCTGACGGTGGAAGACGTGCTCGAGATCGTGCGCGTGGAGAGCACCAACGGCAGCCTCGCCGGCGTGATCGTGCAGTTCGGCGGCCAGACACCGCTCAAGCTCGCCAACAAGCTGGTCGAGGCGGGCGTGCCGATCTTGGGCACCACCGCCGATGCGATCGACCTCGCCGAAGACCGCAAGCGCTTCCAGGTGCTGCTCACCGAGCTCGGACTCAAGCAGCCGCGCAACGCGACCGCGATGGCGCCCAAGGAGACGATCGAAGGCGCCCGGGCCATCGGCTATCCGGTGATCCTGCGGCCGTCCTATGTGCTGGGCGGCCGCGGCATGGTGGTGGTGGGCGACGAGGAGCAGCTGCGCGCCCAGGTCGCATCCGGAGATCTGTTTGCGATCTCCGGCGACAATCCGGTCCTGATCGACGCCTTCCTGCACCACGCCATCGAGATCGACGTCGACGCGATCTGCGACCACCGCGAGGACGTCTTCATCGCCGGCATCATGGAGCATATCGAGGAGGCCGGCGTGCACTCGGGCGACTCCGCCTGCGCCCTGCCGCCGCATTCGCTCAAGCCAGCAATCATCGCGGAGATCGAGCGCCAGACAGTCGCCCTCGCGCGGGCGCTGAAAGTCCGTGGGCTGATGAACGTGCAGTACGCGGTGCAGGACGGCGAAATTTATGTGCTCGAGGTCAATCCCCGCGCCAGCCGCACCGTGCCCTTCGTCGCCAAGGCGATCGGCGTGCCGGTCGCGGCCATCGCGGCGCGGGTGATGGCGGGCGAGCCGCTCGCGAACTTCTCCCTCTCCAAGCCCAAGCCGACGCACATCTCGGTCAAGGAGGCGGTGATGCCGTTCGCGCGCTTCCCCGGCGTCGACGCCGTGCTCGGGCCCGAGATGCGCTCGACCGGCGAAGTGATGGGGCTGGACGTTAATTTCGGCCGCGCCTTCGCCAAGAGCCAGATCGGCGCGGGACTGCGCCTGCCGCTCGAGGGGACCGTCTTCATCTCCGTCAAGGAAAGCGACAAGGACGAGGCCATCGCGCCGGCGCGCACCCTGGTCGCGATGGGCTTCCGGCTGGTGGCGACCCGCGGCACCGCCCGGGCGCTGGAGGAAGCGGGCCTGCCCGTGGCGCGCATCAACAAGGTGCTGGAGGGGCGGCCCCACGTTGTCGACGCCCTCAAGAACGGCGAGGTCCAGCTCGTCTTCAACACCACCGAAGGCGCCCGGGCCCTGGCGGACTCGGCCTCGATCCGGCGCACCGCGGTGACCATGAAGGTGCCCTATTACACGACCATGGCCGGGGCGATCGCCGCCACCCAGGCCATCGCGGCGCTGAAGGCGGGCTCCCTTGAAGTCGCGGCCCTGCAGTCTTACAGTTCTGGTGCACCCCTTCCCCTGGGTAAATAAGTTGCCGGGGAAGGGCGATTAGGCAAGCAAAGCGGCGCTCCGCCCCGGCCCGAGACCCCCAAGGCCGGACGGAACGCTTTTGCTTCACCAGGATTTAAACCGACCATGGAACGCATCCCAATGACCGCCGCGGGCTACAAGGCCCTGGAGCAAGAGGTCAACCAGCTGAAATCCGTCGAGCGTCCGGCCATCATCCGGATGATCTCCGAGGCGCGCGCGCATGGCGACCTCTCCGAGAACGCCGAGTACCACGCGGCCAAGGAGCGCCAGGCTTTCGTCGAAGGCCGGGTGATCGAGCTCGAAGACCTCATCGGCCGCGCCGAGGTGATCGACGTCTCGCGCCTGTCCGGCTCGACGGTCAAGTTCGGCGCGACCGTGACCCTGGTCGACGAGGACACCCGCCAGAAACGCAAATACCAGATCGTCGGCGACCACGAATCCGACGCCCGCAGCGGCAAGATCTCGATCTCCTCGCCGATCGCGCGCGCCCTGATCGGCAAAGGCAAAGGCGACAGCGTCGAAGTCGCCGCCCCCGCCGGCGCCAAAGCCTACGAGATTTTGAAGGTGGAGTTCGTTTGATTGACTTATCCTCCCCCGTTTACGGGGGAGGTGCCGAGCGAGCACTTCGCGAGCGAGGCGGAGGGGGCGCGTCGCTTGCTCCCCCCTCCGGCGCTTCGCGCCACCTCCCCCGCAAGCGGGGGAGGATTAAGTCAAACAGCCCAAAAGCGGATGCCCCCGCGCGGCGCTCCTGAATTCCCACCACGTTCGAGGCGACCCGCTTCAGAGTCCTCGGAGCTCCAGCAGCGGACCGCGCCCGCACTCAAGCGGAGCAGCACCGGCACCTTGCTCGTCCCTCGGAGTGTGCCGGGATCCGGGAGCTTCGCTCGGGCAACGGCCAAGTGCCGCGCTCCATGCTTGCTCCCTTCCCGGTCGCGGATGCGCACATGAGGCACCCTCGTCCTGTATGTCGTCCCTGTGCTGACGGTTTGTGGCCCCGAGGCCTGTCGCAGCCCACTCCCTCGAGTTCGGGAACGAAGTAGGTACGCCAAAATCCCGTTTCAAGACCCTAGGGAGAAAATATTTTCTGACAGACCGTCAGTTGTAGCATTGGATTTCGCTGTGAAAATTGCACACTGCACGTTGGTTTGTGGGCGGCAGAGCCATGAAGACGCGAATTGCAGTGCTAGTTGCCTGTCTGTGCCTCTGTGGATGTGATCAATCGAGTTCGTCCGGCAGATCGCCCAATGCAAACTCGGCACAAGATCAATCTCAACAGCCCAACCCAAGTGCCGACAGCACTCCCAGAGCAAACTGGAGCTATTCCGAGGACACCGATCAAATGCGGGGTACTAAGACACACTTCGCATCCGATGAAAGTACAAATGAGCTCTCATTTGGATTTCCATATGCAGGCGGCAAGGCCACACTAATGCTGAGGAAACGCCCGAGTGACGGGCTCAATATTTTGCTAAAGGTCAACGGCCAGTTCATGTGCAACTCATTTCGCGAGGATACCGTTTCTGTGAAGTTCGACGATGGACCGATCCAAAAATTCACATGCGTTGAACCCAATGATGCATCAACCGGCGTTATATTCATTCGAGGTGAAAAACGTTTCCTATCTAAGCTGCGTAAGGCGAAATCGCTTGTTATTGAAGCTGAGTTTTTCCACGCAGGAAGTCACCAAATGTATTTCGACGTCTCGGGACTTGAGTGGGCGTATTAATGGGGCGCGGACGCATAAGCTGTTTTGCACTCAATCAACCAGGCGGGCATACGTCTGCTGACCTCTGCCGGATTTGCTTCTGACAGCGCTCGTTCGTACCTCATTCTGCCGGAGCCGTCTCGCCGAACTCTCCCGCCGCTTCCATGTCCATATGCAGCGCGATGGCGTCGACATCGAAGCCATTGGGCCAGGTCGGTACGCCGTATTCGACGTGCACACGGGCGAAGAATTCCTGATCCTTCAGCGGCTCGATCATCTCGCCGCCTTCAGCGACCAGACCGGCGAAATCATGAACGCCTTCGCTTCCGTCCGAGAAACGCACGCGCAAGCGCCAGCCGCCCGCCGGCTTTACATCGGCAACCTTGACCATCTTCATCATTCGACATCCGCTCCTGGAACCGTCCTGAACGGGACCCGCATTCTCCCACGCTCCCAGTTCGCCATCAACTCTTCACGGTGACGGAGGACCCAATCGCGAAGCAGGCGCCTCGCGCCGCTTGGGAGCTCGCCTAGAAACACCTCGCCGTCCGAAATCCGCACCAGCGCCTCAAGACCTTGGTAAAAGACGTGGACGTGCGGCGGCGGATGGTCGTTCCAGTACATCCTGATGACAAAGCCGAAGAAGATCGAGATTGTCGGCACCGCGTTCCCGCTGATAAGGAAATTGTCTATATCGTGTTCGCATCATATTGTCGCTGATACACCGCGCCGCGCAGCGATACCTGGGTCCCCTTCCCTCGCATCGCTTCGCGCTGCTCGCCGGGGATGACACTGTTGCTGATTGAGAGACCCGTCGTGACAAAACCACTTGCGGTGCTGGCGCTGTTCGTCACGCTGGCCGGTGAGGTCAGCGGGGCGACCGACCCCTCCCCCATCCCTGCCCTCTCGCGCGCGTTCGATACGCACGCGATCGTCCAGCTTGGCGAGTTGCATCGCGGTTTGCAGACCCACGCCTTCATCCAGCAGCTGCTGCGCGATCCGCGGTTCATCTGCCGGGCGGACGACGTGGTGATGGAGTTCGGGAATTCGCGGTTGCAGCGGCTGGCCGACGCCTACACCGCCGGGGCCGCGCTGAGCGAAGCCCAAATCGCCAGCATGTGGCGCGAGACGTCAGTGCCGTTCACCTGGAACACGCCGGTCTATCGCGCGGTCTACGACACGGTGCGCGACATCGACCGGCTGCATCTGTGCGCGCATCCGGTGCGGCTGGTGCTGGCCGACGCGCCGCTCGACTGGTCGAAGATCAAGACCGCGAAGGACCTTCTGCCCTTCGCCGACCGCGACGCCGCGATGGCGGACACCATCGAGCGCGAGGTGATCGCCAGGCACCATCACGCCTTCTTCATCAGCGGCGAATTCCATGCCGAGAAAAAGACCGGCGACGACGCCGACGGGCTCACCACCGCGCAGATCGTCGAGCGGCGGCATCCGGGCAGCGTCTTCGCGGTCGTCACCGTGACGTCGGCCGAAGCGGCAGCGGTGCTGCGCATGGGCCCCTCGCCCAGTTTCAAAGCCGCGCGCGATACCGACATCGCGCCCGAGCCCTTCGCGATGACCAAGCCCGGCTGGAGCGCGAACGCGCCGAAAGCCGCGCACGGCCTCGCCATCGGCGAGGTGGTGGACGGCGTGCTCTGGCTCGGCGGCGATTCCAGTCTCTATCCCTCGCCCGCGATCTACCTCGATCCCGGCTACCAGAAGGAGCTGCGGCGGCGCCTCCGCATCATCGATGCCGTCAGCGGACAGGATTTCCTCGCCGTGCTCGACGATCTGGTGCGCGAAGCCCGCGACCAGGACGCCCTGGCGCATCCGAAATGAAATCATCCTCCCCCGTTTACGGGGGAGGTGCCGAGCGAATGCGAGGCGGAGGGGGTGCGTCGCTATCTGCCCCCTCCACCGCCTTCGGCGGTCCCCCTCCCCCGTAAACGGGGGAGGACAAGGCAGCTCATAGATTTTGCTTTGCGCCCCTGACCCCTATACTCATCCCGACGCATCACGGGCTGGACACCATGGCGAACATCGCCCTCGTCGACGACGACAAGAACATCCTTGCCTCCGTCAGCATGCTGCTGGAGCAGGAGGGCTATCACGTGCGCACCTTCTCGGACGGGGCCTCGGCGCTGACGGCGCTGAGCGCGGCGCCGCCCGACCTCGTCATCCTCGACATCAAGATGCCCCGCATGGACGGGCTCGAATTGCTGCGCCGGCTCCGCCAATCGGGCGATCTTCCCGTCATCCTGCTCACCTCCAAGGACGAGGAGATCGACGAATTGATGGGCCTGAACGCCGGCGCCGACGACTACATCCGCAAGCCGTTCTCGCAGCGCCTGCTGCTCGAGCGCGTCAAGGCGGTGCTCCGGCGCTCGGACTCGCACAAGGGCCCGGTCGGCCCGGCGGAGGCCAAGAAAGAGGCGCTGGTGCGCGGCAAGCTCGCGCTCGATCCGCAGCGCCACGAATGCACCTGGGACGGCAAGCCGGTGCGGCTCACCGTCACCGAGTTCCTGATCCTGCAGAGCCTCGCCCAGCGTCCCGGCTTCGTGAAGAGCCGCGACAGCCTGATGGATGCGGCCTATGACGATCAGGTCTATGTCGACGATCGCACCATCGACAGCCACATCAAGCGCCTGCGCAAGAAGTTCAAGCAGGTCGACGAAGAATTCGATGCCATCGAGACCCTCTACGGCGTCGGCTATCGCTATCGCGAGACCTGATGGCCGTCATCCTTCGAGGCTCGCTACGCTCGCACCTCAGGATGACGCGAGACGAGGGACGCTCGCACCTCAGGATGACGCGAGACGAGGGACGCTCGCACATCAGGATGAAGATGGGAGCGGGCACGTCATGCTGAGGTGCGCGGCATCGCCGCGCCTCGAAGCATGACGGCACGGAACCGTCCGCGCCGGCGCGCACGCACTTCGGCGCTGACCCGACGCATCGTTCTCGTCAACGGCTTCGTGCTGCTGGTGCTGGTCGCCGGCGTGGTCGCGGTGCAGTGGTCGCGCGTCGGCCTGGTCGACGAGCGCCTGGCCGGCATCGCGACCCAGGCCGACATCGTCGCCGGCACCCTGGCCGAATACGCGACCGATCCGGAGAATCACCGCCTCAAGGTCAAGCAGGCCGAGCCGCTGCTGCGCCAATTGATCGCGCCGACCAAGCTGCGCGGCCGGCTCTATCTCACCGGCGGCAAGCTGGTGGTCGACACCCGCGACCTCCTGGCGCGCAACGTGGTGCAGAGCGCGGAGCTTCCGCCGATCGACACCTGGAGCCGGATCAAGGCGTTCTGGAGCCGTCTCTATGACGGCGTCACGGGGGTGAGGCCGTTCGCCAAGCTTGATCCCTATTTCGAGGCGGGCGAGGACGGGCGCGTCTATGGCGAGGTCAATGCGGCGCTGGCCGGCGACACCGCGCAGGCCAAGCGCGTCAACGACCAGAACAAGCTGGTGCTCTCCGTGGCGGCGCCGGTGCAGCGCTTCAAGGCGATCTATGGCGTGCTGCTGGTCTCGACCGAAGGCGGCGACATCGACGACGCGCTGCGCGAGGAGCGCGCCTCGCTGCTCGAAGTGTTCGTCGTGGCGATCGCGGTGATGCTCGCCTCCTCGATCCTGCTGTCGCGCATGATCGCCAAGCCGGTGATCGTCCTCGCCGATGCCGCGGACCGCATCCGCAGCGGGCGCACCGGCCGCGAGGCGGTGCCCGAGATGCAGGACCGCGGTGACGAGATCGGCGATCTGGCGGGGAGCTTCGCGGCAATGACGCGCGCGCTCTACGACCGCATCGACGCCATCGAAAGCTTCGCGGCCGACGTCGCCCACGAGATCAAGAACCCGCTGACCTCGCTCAAGAGCGCGGTGGAGATGCTGGGCCGCACCGCCGACCCCGCCATGCGCGAGCGGCTGATGAGCATCGCCCGCAACGACGTCAAGCGCATCGACCGGCTGATCACCGACATCTCCGACGCCTCGCGCCTCGACGCCGAGCTCAGCCGCGAATCGAGCGAGCCCATCGACCTCAACCACCTGCTCGAGACCATCGTCGAGGTCTACAATTTCACCGACCTGTCGCAGCGTGTGCCGATGGAGCTGCATCTCGATTTGCCCAAGGACGCGACCGTGATCGGCCGCGACGAGCGGGTGGGCCAGGTCATCCGCAACCTGATCGACAACGCGGTCTCGTTCAGCCCCGACGGCGCGCCGGTGACGATCGCCGCGGCCGCAGACAACGGCCTGGCGCGCATCACCGTCGAGGACCGCGGTCCGGGCATCCCGCCGGAGAATCTCGAAAGCATCTTCGAGCGCTTCTACACCGAGCGGCCGAGCGAGCACGGCTTCGGCAAGAACTCGGGCCTGGGCCTGTCCATCGCCCGCCAGATCGTCACCAGCACCGGCGGGCGCATCTGGGCGGAGAACCGGGACGGCGGCGGTGCGCGTTTCGTGGTGGTGCTGCCCCTGGCCAAACCCGCATGAGAACCGCCAAAGTCGCCAACATCCATGCGAGCTCGGTCCTGGTCGGCCGCGCCGCCGCCTCGTTCGGCTCGCGCAACGACGCGGGCGTCCTGGTCATGGGCCGCAGCGGGGCCGGCAAGTCCGACCTGGCGCTGCGCCTGATCGAGCGCGGCGCGATCCTGGTGAGCGACGACCGTACGGAATTGCTGCTTCACCGCGGCACGATGATCGCGCGCCCGCCGGCGGCGATCCGCGGACTGCTCGAGGTCCGCAGCGTCGGCATTCTGGCGGTGCCTTTCGCGCCCAAGGCGCGCGTCGCGCTGGTCGTGGCGCTGGACGGCTCGCGGGCGCGGCTTCCGGAGCGCGAGTTCTGGCGCGCGCCGTGGGATTTGCCGGTGCCGGTGCCTCTGCTAAGACTGGCCGCCTTCGACCCCTCGGCGCCGGCGAAAGTTCTGCTCGCCGTCGCGGCCTTCGAGCGCAACCTGTTTCGCGACGACGCTGGAGCACGGACATGATCGGCATCGTTCTGGTCACGCATGGGCGCCTGGCGCAGGAATTCGTCTCCGCCATGGAGCACATCGTCGGGCCCCAGCCGCATCTGCGCGCCATCTGCATCGGGCCCGAAGACGACATCGAGCGCCGCCAGCGCGAGATCTCCGCCGCAGTGAAATCCACCGACGAGGGCCAGGGCGTCGTCGTCGCCACCGACATGTTCGGCGGCACGCCGTGCAATCTCGCCCTCACCCAGCTCGACCGGGGCCGTGTCGAAGTGCTCGCCGGCGCCAACCTGCCGAGCCTGATCAAGCTCGTCGAAGTGCGCGGCCGCCTGCCGCTGGAGCAGGCGGTGAAAGAAGCGATCGACGCGGGGCGCAAATACATGCGCGCCGGATCGATGGAACTGGCGGGGGGGAGTTAATGTCGGTCCGCCTGATTTATCCAGTTCGTCATGGCCGCCCCTGAGGCGGCCATCCAGCGCGCGAGCGTCAGCGAGCGCAGAAGACGTCCCTGGATGGCCGGGTCAAGCCCGGCCATGACGATATTGGAAGAGCTGAGTTAGAGCATGCCCCCCGACCGCCGCTGCGCCATCGTCAAGATCGTCAACAAGCGCGGCCTGCATGCGCGCGCGTCGGCGAAGATCGTCGAGGCCTGCGCACGCTTTTCCTCGCACATCACGGTGAGCAGGGAGGGCCAGACGGTCGACGGCCTCTCGATCATGGGGCTGATGATGCTTGCGGCGAGCTTCGGCACCGAAGTCGAATTCTGCGCCGAGGGCGCCGACGCCGACGAAGCCCTTCGCGCGCTGGTGGCGCTGGCGGAGGCGAAGTTCGGGGAGGAGTGAGAATGTCATCGATCCCGGTGATTCATTTTTCGTCATGGCCGCCCCTGAGGCGGCCATCCAGACTCCTGGATGGCCGGGTCAAGCCCGGCCATGACGAATTGGATGGTGAGAGTCTAGTTACCGCCGCCGTCATCGGTCGAGGCGAGTTCGTCCGTGAACAACTCGTCGTCGCTCGATGTTCCGGTGTCATAGGCGCCGGAATAGCTCTGCGAGAACTGCGTCAAATCCGCGGCATCGGGGAACATGTAGTCCAGCGGCTCGGTCTGCGCGTTGGGGGCGGCGGACGTCGGTGGATTCGATGCGACCTCGACAGTGCGACTCTGTTGAGGAACGGCGCCCCACTGCAAATCGAGCATCAGCGCGCCAAGGCCAAGCACCATCGCGCCGACTGCCCCCTTGAGCACGCGCTCCCGGCGCGCCGTCGCCGCGTCGGCGGCCGCGAATACCCGCGCGGCAAAGTCTTCGCGGAAAACCAACGCGTCGACGGTCTCGTTCTCGTTCATTCCGGTTCTTCCGCCAGCAGATGCGTGCGCAGGCTCGCGCGCGCGCGGTGGAGACGCGACTTGACGGTCGAAACGCTCGTGCCTGAAAGCCGCGCCAGGTCTTCATAGCTCCGCTTCTCGTCCAGCGAGAGCTGCAGCAGCGCCCGCTGCGCCTCGGACAGCCGCGCGATGCCGTCGCCGAGCGCACCGGCGGCATCGGCTAGCGGCTGCGGCGCGGGGATCGTGTCGTGCGCCGGCGTGTAGGAAACGAACAGCCGCCGCCAGCCCAGCCGCGCGCGCAGATGATCGCGGCAAACATTGCGCGCGATCTGGAACAGCCAGGGCTCGAAGCGATCGTGCGCGCGCAGCCGCGGCAGGCCCAGCACCATCTTCACGAACACCGTCTGGCAGAGATCTTCGTAGCTCGCGGCGTCGCCTGTCTGGGCGATCGCGAAACTTGCCACGCGCTGACGGTAGCGCGCGATCAGCGCCTCCGCCGCGCGCCGGTCGCCACCGGCCGCTCTCGCGACGAGATCGTCGGTTTCGGCCGGCGGCGGCAGCGCGGCGCTCAATCTCGGCTCAGTTTTCCTGGTCGTCCGGCATGGCGCCGCCGGCGCCCATCAGGCTTTGGACCTGCGAATGGATGGCGCGCAGCTTGGCATGCACCTCGGCCAGGTGCTTGACCTGATCCGCCGTCAGCAGGTTGCGGATCGCGACCGCCGTATCGGCCATGTTCTCGTTGAGCTTGGCCTCGAGGCGCGACGCCTGATCCACCAGCGGCTTCAGATCGGCGGACGTGACGGTGCCGGAGCCCAGGATCTTGTCGGCGATCTTCTCGTGCAGGTCCTGGAGCTGCCGGTGCATCGCCGTCGTCTGCGAATGATGCGCGGTCAGGATCTGGCCCACCTGCGCGCGCTGCTCGGGCGTCAGGTTCGCGGAATGCAGCAGCATCATGAAGGCCGAGTGGCCGCCATGCATCTCGCCCATCTGATGCGGGTGGCCCATGCCGCCCATCTCCTGGGCGAGCGCCGGCGAGGCGGCCGAGGCCATCAGGGCGAAGGCGGCGGAGAGAAGCAATTTCTTGGAAATCATCGATCGAACTCCGGGTTGTCCATGCACCCAAAGACGGAGCTTAGGGGAGAAAGTTTCGGGGCATAAGAAAATCCTCCCCCGCTTGCGGGGGAGGTGCCGAGCGAGCACTTCGCGAGCGAGGCGGAGGGGGGATCGGTGCAGTTCCCCCCTCCGTCTCGGCGCTGACGCGCCGATCCACCTCCCCCGTGAACGGGCGAGGATTGTCATCGCTTAAGCGACGATGCCGTTCATACGTCTTCCCCGGATGTGAACGCCCAAGTCACGATCCTGTGTGCGAAACCCAAAGGCTGAACAACGTCCCGCTATTGCGGGCGCGGCGCAGGCGAGCCACTCTCTGTGCCGCGGCGTGGGGAAATCGGATATGGACATCAGCAAGCTGCCGGCTTGGGGCGCGGCGGTCATCGTTGTCGCGACGCTGGCGCTGGCATGGTGGTTGATCCCCGGTTTGCACCAGGGTGGCGACAAACAGGTCGCCGACCAGTTCCCGGCCGATCCGTTTCCCTCGACCTACAAGCCCAGGCCGTCGCAGCCAACCCTGATCCGCGGCGCGACGGTGCTGACGGGCACCGACAAGGAACTCGCCAATGCCGACGTGCTGATGCAGGGCGGCAAGATCGCAGGCGTCGGCGTGCATCTCGACGCGCCGTCCGGTGCCGTGGTGATCGACGGCAAGGGCAAGTTCGTCACCCCCGGCATCATCGACATCCATTCGCATCTGGGCGTCTATCCCTCGCCCTCCAACGAAGCGACGCAGGACGGCAACGAAGCGACCAAGCCGGTGACGGCGGAAGTGCGGGCGGAGAACTCGGTGTGGCCGCAGGACCCGGGATTCACCCGCGCGCTCGCCGGCGGCGTCACGACGATGGAAATCCTTCCCGGCTCCGCCAACCTGATCGGCGGACGCTCGGCGGTGCTCAAGAACGTCTGGGCGACGACGACGCAGGCGATGAAGTTCCCCGGCGCGCCTTACGACTTGAAGATGGCCTGCGGCGAGAATCCCAAGCGCGTCTATGGCCAGAAGGGCGGACCGCAGACCCAGATGGGCGACATCGCCGGCTATCGCGCCGCCTTTGCCAAGGCGCAAGCCTATCGCAACACCTGGCGCAAATACTGGAAGACCAAGGCCGGCGATCCGCCCGACCGCGATCTCGGTCTCGAGACCCTGGCCCTGGTGCTCGACAAGCAAATCCCCGTGCAGATGCATTGCTACCGCGCCGACCAGATGGCGACGATGATCGACGTCGCCAAGGAGTTCGGTTTCCGCATCGCCGCGTTCCATCATGCCTCCGAGGCCTACAAGGTCGCCGACCTGCTCCGGCGCAACGACGTCTGCGCCGTGATGTGGGCCGATTGGTGGGGCTTCAAGATGGAGGCCTATGACGGCATCCCCGAGGACATCGCCATGGTCGATCACGCCGGCGCCTGCGCCACCATCCATTCCGACGATCCCATCGGCATCCAGCGGCTCAACCAGGAAGTCGCGCTCGCGATGGCCGCGGGACGGCGCATGGGTTATCGCATCACGCGTGCGCATGCGGTGGCGTGGATGACGCGCAATCCCGCCAAGGCGCTCGGCATCCTCAAGCAGACCGGCACCTTGGAGAACGGCAAGATGGCCGACGTCGTCGTCTGGGACGGCGATCCCTTCAGCGTCTACAGCCATGCGCAAAAGGTCTTCGTCGACGGCGCGCTGCTCTACGACCGCGACAATCCTGAGCTCAGTCCGCGCAGCGATTTCGAACTCGGCCAGGAATCCAACGGCCACACCGGCGGAGCGGGACAATGAAGATCATCGCACTCTCTCCTCTCCCGTCATCGCCCGCTTCATGCGGGCGACCCAATTTTCTTGGCGCGAAAAAATGGGTTGCCCGGACAAGCCGGGCAATGACGGCGGTTGGATTGATGCTGTGCGGCAGCTCCGCCCTCGCGCAACCGCCTGCTGGCGTGGTCGCCTATGTGGGCAACACTGGAATACCGGGACCAGCACCCGTCCTCATTCAAAACGCAAAAATTTATACTCTGGGTTCCCAAGGCACGCTCGCAAACGGCGAGTTGCTGATCATGAGTGGTAAAATCGCGCGAGTAGATATCAATTCGCTCCCAATGCCCGGCGCCAAGATCATCGACGCCAAGGGCAAGCCGGTGACGCCGGGGCTGATGGTGTCGAACTCGGAGCTTGGCGCCATCGAGATCGATCTCGTCGGCGAGACCAACGACAGCGGCCCGGGCCAGGACCTTTCCGCCTTCGATGCGGACGGCACGGACTCGCCGACCTTGAAAGAGACGATCGCCTCCGCCGCCTTCGACGTCAGCGACGCGATCAATCCGAACTCGACCCTGATCGCGGTGGCGCGCATCCGCGGCGTGACGCGCTCGCTGACCGCGCCGGCGATCGGCAGCGGCGTGTTCTCGGGCCATGCCGCGGTCATCGATCTCGGCCTCGGACCCAACCTAGTCGAGAAGACCAGGGTCGGCATGGTCGCGAACCTGGAACCGGCCGGCGGACCCGGCGCGCCGAGCCGCCCGCTGATCTGGGCGCAGTTCCGCGAGATGATGGACGACGCGCGCGAATATCAGGCGCAGCGCGCCGCCTACCATCGTCCCGGCGGCGCCCGCGACCAGCGCAGCTCGCGCATCGATCTCGATGCCTTGGCCGACGTGGTCGAGGGCCGCGAGCCGCTGCTCGTCTATGTCAACCGCGTCTCCACCATCCGCCAAGTGCTTGCCTACTGCCGAGCCAACAAGATCAAGCTGGTGATCCTGGGCGGCAGCGAAGCCTGGATGGCGGCGTCCGACCTCGCCGCGGCGCATGTCCCCGTGGTGATCGACACCGAGCTCAACCTACCGAACACCTTCTCCGACATCGGCGCGACCTTGAAGAACGCAGCGCGGCTCGATGCCGCCGGCGTGCTCGTCGCCTTCCAGCCGCAGAGCAACGGGCTCGCGCACTATGCCCGCACCATCACCCAGATCGCGGGAAACGCGGTGGCCAACGGCATGAAATGGGATCATGCGCTCGCCGCCATCACCAGGAACCCGGCGGAGATCTGGGGCCTCGCCGACAGCTACGGCACGCTCGAGCCGGGCAAGGACGCCGATGTGGTGATCTGGGACGGCGATCCGCTGGAAGTGACCAGCGCGCCGACCGCGGTCTTCATCAAAGGCCAGCAGATGCCGATGACCTCGCGCCAGACAGCGTTGCGCGAGCGCTATCGCGACGCGGCGCAGCAGAATCCCTCCGCGGGCTATCATTGATGCGCGGGCCGGCGCTTGCGGCGCTGCTCGCCCTGGCGGCAGCGCTGCCGGCGCAGAGCGCGTTCGCCGCCGCCATCGCCTCGCCCGACTCCGGAGCCACAGGCGCACCGCCGCCGCCGCCGGCCGCCTCACGGGCCGTCATGGCGCAGATGCCCGCGCATCCCGCGCTCTGGCTGGTGCACGGGGCGAAAGGCACCGCGTATCTCTTCGGCTCCTTCCATGCGCTGCCGCCGAACGTGGATTGGCGTACCAAGGAAATCGATGCAGCGACGACAAAGGCAGACGCCTTCGTGTTCGAGATTTCGCTGGACGATGCGGTGAAAGAGCGGCTGCAGAGCTATGTCAAGCAGCGCGGCTTCCTGGCGGAAGGCAAGCATCTGCACGACATGCTTTCCCCGGCCGCGGCAACCCAGCTCGACAGCGAGGTCAAGGCCTTCGCCATCGATCCGGCGGCCATCGACCGCATGCGGCCATGGCTCGCTTTGGTGGTGATCGACGCCGCCGCGATCCGAAAGCAGAACTACACGCCCAAAGACGGCATCGAAGTCCAACTCGAAGCCGAGGCGCGCAACGAAGGCCGTCCCATCATCGCGCTGGAGACGCCGGAGCAGCAACTGGCGATGCTGGTGCCGGACGATCCTCGGGCGGAGGTCGAGCAATTCGAATCCGAGCTGCTGAACGACAAAGACGAGCGCGGTGCCGGCGACGAACTCGGTCCGCTGCTCGATGCTTGGATGAAGGGCAATGTCGCGCGGCTGGGAAAGCTCACGGGCCGCGAGTTCGCGCCGTTTCCCGAAGCGCGCCGGCACCTGATCGACGAGCGCAATCGCCACTTCGCCGACCGGATCGCAGCCTTGCTCGGCGAGCCCAAGACCTACTTCGTCACCGTCGGCGCGGCCCATCTGGTGGGACCGCTGGGGGTGCCCAAGCTGTTGCGCGACAAGGGATTTCGCGTCGAAGGCCCGTGATTTCGCGCTCTCGCGCGGATCGGCTATAGTCGAGCCATTCCGGCCGCGCATGGCCGGAAGGGGCAAGTCACATTAGGGGGCAATCGTGCATATGGGTTTTGTAGCGATGCACGTCGTGCATGCGACGTTCATTGCGGTAGTGGGATTCTTTGTTCTGTTCGCCGCGGGCAAGTCCAGCGGCATCGTGCGCATGGTCGGCACGATCCTGGGCTGGTGGCTCTGGATCCTCGCCGTGCTGGCGATCGTCTGCGGCGTGCTCTGCCACGGCGACGGCAAGGACATGCCGGGCTGGGCGCAGCACATGCATGGCTGGATGAAGTCGGAGCAGGCAGCGCCTGCCGCGGCGCCGGCGACACCGGCACCCGTCACCGACGCGACCAAGCCCGCGCCGGCGAAACCGGAAATGGCCGCACCGAAGAAGCCTTAAAGTCTATCGATGACGACTGCGGGCGGCTCTTGAAGGGCCGCCCCGTCGCTCTGCCCGCGAATGGGGAGGGAGCGCCTTCGCGCGCCAACGACGGCCTATTCCGGGGCAGATAAAGATATGCATATTTCTTTATATGCTGCTTGCGGCACCGCAGGCGGCCTGCTATATCGCGCGCGCCTTCACAGAAAGCCGCTTCCATGCCCGCCGCGCACGACTACGCCGTCAAAGACCTTTCGCTTGCCGAGTTCGGGCGCAAGGAGATCTCGCTGGCCGAGACCGAGATGCCCGGCTTGATGGCGACGCGCGAGGAATACGGCCCGCAGAAGCCGCTCAAGGGCGCGCGCATCGCGGGCTCCTTGCACATGACCATCCAGACCGCGGTCTTGATCGAAACCTTGACGGCGCTCGGGGCCGAAGTGCGCTGGGCTTCGTGCAACATCTATTCGACGCAGGACCACGCGGCAGCGGCAGTCGCGGCCGCGGGCACGCCGGTGTTCGCGATCAAGGGCGAGAGCCTGGAGGATTATTGGACCTACACCCGCAAGATCCTCGAATGGCACGACGGCGGCACGCCGAATTTGATCCTCGATGACGGCGGCGACGCGACCATGCTCGTCCATCACGGGCTGCGCGCCGAGAAAGGCGACACCGCCTTTCTCGACAAGGCGGAGAACGAAGAGGAAGAGGTCTTCTACGCGCTGATCAAGCGCACCTTGAAGGAAAAGCCGGGCTGGTTCGCGGAGCTTGCCAAGAACATCAAGGGCGTGTCGGAGGAAACCACCACCGGCGTGCATCGGCTCTATCTGATGGAGAAGGACGGCCGGCTGCTGTTCCCCGCAATCAACGTCAACGACAGCGTCACCAAGTCGAAATTCGACAATCTCTATGGCTGCCGCGAGAGCTTGGTCGACGGTATCCGCCGCGGCACCGACGTGATGATGGCCGGCAAGGTCGCGATGGTCGCGGGCTTCGGCGACGTCGGCAAAGGCTCGGCCGCCAGTCTGCGCCAGGCCGGCTGCCGCGTGCTGGTGAGCGAGGTCGATCCGATCTGCGCGCTGCAGGCGGCGATGGAAGGCTACGAAGTCGTGACCATGGAAGACGCGGCGCCGCGCGCCGACATCTTCGTCACCGCGACCGGCAATGTCGACGTCATCACGCTCGACCACATGCGCGCGATGAAGGACCGCGCCATCGTCTGCAACATCGGCCATTTCGACAGCGAGATTCAGGTCGCCTCGCTCAAGAATTACAAGTGGAACAACATCAAGCCGCAGGTCGACGAGATCGAGTTCCCGGACGGCAAGCGCATGATCCTCTTGTCCCAGGGCCGGCTGGTGAATCTCGGCAACGCCATGGGGCATCCGAGCTTCGTCATGAGCTCGTCCTTCACCAACCAGACCTTGGCGCAGATCGAGCTGTTCAAGAACCAGGGCAAGTACCAGAAAAAGGTCTACACCCTGCCCAAGGAGCTCGACGAGAAGGTCGCGCGGCTTCATCTCGACAAGATCGGTGTCAAGCTCACCAAGCTCTCGCCCAAGCAGTCCGATTACATCGGCGTGCCGCAGGTCGGGCCCTTCAAACCGGACCATTATCGGTACTAGCATCGCGGGCTCGAGGGAGAGCGATTGGCGCAGGACAATCCCGTAGCAGCGATCGCTGCCGGTGCCTTGGCGAACGCGGCGCGCCAGCTGCGCTCCGATCCCGCCGCCGCAGCCGCGCTGGCGCGTGACGCCTTGAAGCTCGAGCCGCAAAACCTGGACGCCGCGCTCGTTCTGGCGAAGGCGCTGGGCGCACAGGGACGCTTTCACGAAGCGATCGAGATCCTGAAGCCGTTCGCCGCGCCGGACGCGGCCGATCCGCGCATCCTCGTCGAACTCGGCGGCGTGCTCGGCCGGATCGGAGACATGGATCGCGCCGCCGCGAGCTATTTCCGCGTGCTCAGGCGGCAGCCGGAACTGGTCAAGGTCTGGCTGGTCTACGGTCACGCGCTGAAGGCGCTGGGCCTGCGCGACGCGGCGCTTGGCGCCTATCGCGAGGCGATCCGGCAGCAGCCGTCCTTCGGCGAAGCCTATTGGAGCATCGCCGATCTCAAGACCGTGCGGTACAGCGACGACGAGATCGCGGCCATGCGCGCGCAAGCGGCGTTGCCGGGGCTGGAGGCGCAAAATCGCGTCCACTTTGAATTCGCGCTCGGCAAGGCGATGGAAGACGCGGCAGATTTCGCCGGCGCATTTGCCCATGTCGCGCGCGCGAACGCGCTGCACCGGGACGCGCATCCCTACGATCACGTGCGGACGGAAGCCTTCTTTGCCCGATTGAAGGCGGTGATGACGCCGGCGCTTTTCGCAGGCCGCGAAGGGTGCGGCGCGCCGGCGCAGGATCCGATCTTCGTCGTCGGAATGATGCGCTCCGGTTCGACCCTGGTGGAGCAGATCCTCGCCAGCCATTCGCTGGTCGAAGGCACCGGAGAACTCCACCACATCGCGCAGATCGCCCACGGCCTGGGTTCGTGGGAGAATTCGCAGACCGGCCGATCCTATCCGGAGGCGCTCGCTGCCCTCGAGCCGCAAGCTCTCAAGGCGCTGGGCGAGCAATATCTATCCCGCGCCCGGCAACATCGCCGCCTGGGACGCGCACGCTTCGTCGACAAGATGCCGAACAACTTCCTGCATGTCGGCCTCATCCATCTCATCCTGCCGAATGCGAAGATCGTCGATGTCCGGCGCGATGTCAGGGCCTGCGGTTGGTCGTGCTTCGCCCAGCACTTCGCCGGCGGCATGCCCTATCTCTACGATCTCGACGACATCCGCCGCTACTACGAGGACTACGTCGCGCTGATGGCGCATGTCGACCGCGTGCTGCCCGGCCTCGTTCACCGCGTGCAATACGAGGACCTGGTGGCGGAGCCGGAGCGGCGCATCCGCGAAATGCTGGAGCATTGCGGGCTGCCGTTCGAGCCCGGCTGCCTCGACTTCCATCGCACGGCGCGCGCCATCCACACGCCCAGCTCCGAACAGGTGCGCCGGCCGATCTTCCGCGAAGGCCTGGAGAAGTGGCGCTCGTTCGAGCCCTGGCTTGGGGCGCTCGGCGGCGATGGCGGGATGCGTCCCTAGAACGTGACGCGCTTCACCGCTCCTATTGTGCCCGCGTGCCGGAACCGGCGCTGGTCTTGCGCGAGTTGGCCGTCGACATGCCGATCCAGCAGCCCGTCCTGAAGCCGGGCTGAAAGGCGCCCGTCGCCGGCGTGTAGAGATATTCCTGGCAGTTCATGTCCGAATTGCCGAGCTGCACGGCATAGTCGTAGACCAGCTGCGAGGTGTTGAGCGTCTTGTAGACGATCACATGCGCCAGGCCCGTGGTCAGCGAATATTTCGCCTTCACCGCCTGCCAGCCGGCCTGAAGGTCGGCGGTGATGCTGTGATTGTCGAACTGCGCCACGCCGACCCAGCTGCCCAGCGCCATGCTGCCCTGCTTCATCAGGTGCCGATTGAACATGACGCGCTTCTTACCGGTGCCGTCGATGAGCATGAAATCGTCGAAATTGTTGACGTCCTGCTGGAAGGTGCGGTGATCCATCTGCGCACCGAGATTGAGCATGGTCGGCGTCCCCGACAGCGGCTCCAGATTCGACGTCGCGAAGAATTGGGTCAGCGAGAAGCCTTGCGCATCGGCCGCGCTGCCGGTCAGTGCCAGCGCGGCCGCGGCGGCAAATACGAGTCCAAATTTCATGAGCATCCTCCCAAGGCGAAGAAACAGGCACCGAGCGGTGCCAAAGCCCCCTTTCCAAAACCTGCACAGAAATTTCCCCAGGTACAACCTTATATCGAGGCCCGGATTGATTCGATTTGGGCAGAATCGTCCCGCGTCGAGGGGCGCGACCGCTATTAGTTGAGCGATTGTCGACCTCTAGGCTTTTTACGATTTCTTAACCACAATACCTAGGCGGACTCAGGTGATCTGGGTACCGTACAGATTCCAACGTGATTCGCGGAAACATGCGACGGGAATCGGGGGATGGCAGGGAAGGAGATCGGTGCAGCGGCGCAGTGACGGCGCTCGCGATCGCAGCCTTTTTCGCCACCTCCACGCCTGCCCTCGCAGCGGTTCCCCTGCCCGGTCCCGACCTGCTGCTGCCGATCGTGACGGCCGGCGCGGTGGCGCTGGCGCTGGTCGCGGCGCTCTGGGCCATCGCCGAGCAAGGTTTGACGCGGCGGCTGCGGCGAACGCTGCGGGCGGTTGGCGCCCGCACCAAGAACCTGGTCGGCGAGCGCGACGCGCTGCTGTCGTCAGGCCGGGAAGCGCTCATCGTCTGGGGCCGCGACGGCAGCGGCCCGCGCTCCTATGGAGGGGCGGAGGCGATCATCGACTCCTGTCTGGCGGGGGCGGACGCGCTCGAACTCAGCCGCGCGCTCGACGGCCTGAGCGAGCGGGCGGAGAGCTTTTCGCTCACGGCGCGCGACCGCAACGGACATGCGATCCATCTGCGTGGACGTGCCGTCGGTGCGGCGGCTGCGGTCTGGATCGAGCCCGAGCGCGCCAGCAAGTCATCCTCGCCCGATTTCCGCGCCGTGCTGGATGCGGTGCCGGTGCCGGTTTGGCTCCGGGACCGCGCGCTGTCGCTGGTATGGGCCAATCGCGCTTATGCCGAAGCCGGCGGCGCCGCGGATGCGGAGGCCGCGGTCAAGGCGCAAATCTTTCTGGAGAAATCCGAAGCCGATCTCGCCGCCACGGCGCGCAATACCGGCGCGATGCAGGAGAGCCGCCGCTTCGCGGTGGTGAACGGCCAGCGCCGCGCGCTGTCCTTCACGCATCAGCCGATCGCCGGCGGCACCATCGTCGGCAGCGCCGTGGACGTCACCGATCTCGTCCAGGCCGACGCCAAGCTGCAGCAACATCTCGACGCCCATGCCGATACGCTCGACCGCCTCGCCACGGCGGTTGCGATCTTCGCCGCGGACCAGAAGCTCAGCTTCTACAACCGCGCCTTCGCCGAATTGTGGTCGCTGCCGGAAAGCTGGCTCGACGGCCATCCCAGCGACGGCGAAATCCTCGACCGCCTTCGTGAAGGCCGCAAACTTCCCGAGCAGCGCGATTATCAGGCCTGGAAGCGCGAGCGGCTCTCGCTCTATGGCGCCGCGCACGACTACCTGCCGGAGGAGGAATGGCATCTGCCCGGCGGCAAGACGTTGCGCGTGGTCGCCCAGCCGCATCCCTTCGGCGGCCTCACCTTCCTCTATGAAGACGTCACCGCGCGCATTGCGCTGGAGAGTTCCTACAACACGCTGATCAAGGTCCAGTCGGCGACGCTGGACACGCTCAACGAAGGCGTCGCCGTTTTCGGTCCCGACGGCCGGCTCAAGCTGCACAACGCGTCCTTCGCGCGCATCTGGGACCTTGAGCAGAAGGATCTCGCGGGCGAGCCGCATGTGCGCACCATCGCGGCCGCCAGCGCCGAGAAGTTCGGCGACGCGGAAGTCTGGGAAGGCTTGATCCAGGCCATCGTCTCCGGCGCGCAGGCCAAGCGCGAGCTGGGCGAGATCGAGCGCAACGACCGCACCATCCTGTCGCTCGCGCTGTCCGCCTTGCCGGACGGCGCGACCCTCGTCACCTTCGCGGACGTGACCGACCGTTTCCGTATCGAAAGCGCGCTGCGCGACCGCAACGACGCGCTGGAGGCGGCGGACAGGCTCAAATCCGATTTCATCAAGCACGTTTCGTACGAACTGCGCACGCCGTTGAACACCATCCTGGGCTTCGCCGAGCATCTGGCGAGCGGCATCCCGGGCGAACTCAATCCGCGGCAGGACGAATACGTCCACGACATCGTCGCCGGCGCCAATACGCTGACCCGCCTGGTCAACGACATCCTCGATCTCTCGCTGATCGAATCCGGCACCTTGCGGCTGGAGCTGACCCGCATCGACCTGCATGCGCTTCTGGGCGACGTGGCCGCGCATGCGCGGGACTGGGCGGCGAAGGCGGGCTTGGCGCTGGAGGTCGACGTGCCGGACGATGCGGGCACGTTCCTGGGCGACGACCGGCGTCTTCGCCAGGTGGTGTTCAATCTGCTCTCCAACGCCTTCAAGTTCACGCCGCGCGGCGGGGTGATCACGCTGTCGGGCCGCATCCAGGGCGAGGACGTCCAGATCGCCGTCGCCGACAACGGGCCCGGCATCGCGCCGGAAGTGAAGGCCAACGTCTTCGAGCGCTTCGCCGCCAAGAGCCGCGCGGGCCAACGCGCGGGCGCCGGCCTCGGCCTCGCCCTCGTCAACCGCTTCGTCGAACTGCATGACGGCTGGGTCGAGATCGAAAGCGGCGATCCGGGAGAGGACGGCGGCACCCTGGTGCGCTGCCACCTGCCCAGGCGCATCCATGACGAAGGCCCGGCCACGCCGGAGCACGGCCGCACGGCTGCCTGACCGACCGGCACAGGGAAACGGGTTCGCCGTATTGCTGAAACCCCTTGCGCGCCGCATGGCAGGAGCCAGCCGCCGCAATGCGTGAAAACTAGTGTCCCGCGCCTATCTTCCCGGAAGACCCTGGAGGAAGACCATGAAAGCCGCTCCCTTTGCTCTCGCGACCGCGCTCTGCGCCTTTCCCGCACTGGCGGCGACGCAGGTTCCCGTCGGCCACTTCGACAAGATCTCCTTGCGCGGCGGCGGCAGCGTCGTGGTGCGGCACGGCGTGCAGCAGCGCGTCACCCTGCTCAAGGGCAGCACGCAATACACCAGCCTGCACGTGCGCGACGGCGGCGAGCTGGTGATCGACGCCTGCAACCGGGATTGCCCCTGGCATTACGACCTCGAGATCGAGATCGTGACGCCCGATCTGAAGGCGGCGGCCATCGAGGGCGGCGGCCACATGCAGGCCGAGAGCGGCTTCCCGGCGCAACGCGACTTCGCGGCGGCGGTGCAGGGCGGCGGACATCTCGACATGACGGCCTTGGCGGCCGACAAGGTCGAGGCCGCGGTCGACGGCGGCGGCCATGTCGATGTGAAGGCGCTGCGCGATCTTACCGCGGCGGTGAACGGCGGCGGCCATATCACCTATCACGGCAACCCGCAGGTCACCCAAGCCATCGACGGCGGCGGCTCGGTGAGCCGGGCGGAGTAGTGGACGTCATCGGACGCCCCAATCTGCAACCTCGTCATCGCCCGCTTTATGCGGGCGACCCAGTTTTCTTCGTTTCCGAAATATGGGTCACCCGGATCGCGCGCAGTGAAAGGCGCGCGACCGGGTGATGACGTGTTTTTTTGAATTTATTTCTGCCTCTAATGCTGGCTCTTCGGCGTCTTGACCACCAGGCCGTCGAGCTCCGGCGTCACTTTGATCTGACACGATAGCCGCGAGTTGGGTTCGAGTTCCTGGGCGAAGTCGAGCATGGTCTCTTCCATGTCCGATTTGGGCGGCAGTTTCTCGAGCCACGGCGCCTGCACATAGACGTGGCAGGTGGCGCAGGCGCAGGCGCCACCGCAATCGGCATCGATGCCGGGGATCAGGTTCTTGACCGCGCCTTCCATGACGCTCAAGCCCACGGCCACGTCGACCTCGTGCTCTTTGCCGTTGTGCTCGATGTATTTGATCTTGGGCATGGATGCTCCTCAGACGATGCTCTTCATGGGAATGGAGATGTCGGCGAGCCGCTCGGGCGCCACGGCCGCAGCGTCCGCGATCAGCTTGCGGCCCATCAGGTATTCGGGCGCGGCATTGACCGCTTCGACCGCGGCAATCCTGCCCTCGCGCAGATGGAAGACGGCGAATTTGCGCGTCGCGGGGTCGCCGCGCTGCACCAGCGTGTCGCCGGGCTTGGCGAGGCCCGCGATCTGGAGCTTGAGATCGTACTGGTCCGACCAGAACCACGGCACTTCGCTGTACGGCGCCGGTTGGCCGGCCATGGCGAGCGCGGCGTGCTTGGCCTGGTCGATAGCGTTCTGCACGCTTTCGAGGCGGATGAGGTCGCCGGCGCGCCCATGATGGCGCGTGCAGTCGCCCGCCGCGAAGATCGCCGCATCCGCCGTGGCGCAGTGCTTGTCGACCTGGATGCCGTCATTGCAGGCAAGGCCGGCGGCTTGCGCGAGCTCGCAATTCGGTATGACGCCGATCCCGATCAGCGCCACGTCCGCTGCCACGGACACGCCGCCGGCGCGGACCGCTTCCAGCTTCCCTCGGCCCTCGAAGCCTTCGACCGCGGTGTTCATCGCGAACTCGACTCCGGCCTCGCGATGGACGCGCTCGTAGAAATCCGACATCGGCTTGGACACGGCACGCGCCATCACCCGGTCCAGCGTCTCGATCACCGTAACCCGATGGCCGAGCTTGCGCGCGACCGCGGCGACTTCCAGGCCGATATAACCGCCGCCCACCACCGCCAGATGTTTTGCCGCGGCCAATGCGGGGCGCAGCGCGTCCACGTCTGCGATGCCGCGCAGATAGAAGATGCCGGGAAGATCGGCGCCGGGCACCTTGATCTTTCGCACGCGCGAGCCGGTCGCGAGCAGGAGCTTGTCGTAGACGAGCTTGCGCCCGTCGGCGAGCGCGACCGTGCGCGCCGCGCGATCGATCGCGGTGGCGGCGATGCCGGTGGCCATCTCGCAGCGTGCCTCGGCATAGAATGCGTCGGGCTTGAGGAACAGCCTCTCGCGTTCCATCGCTCCCATCAGGTAGGCCTTGGACAACGGCGGCCGCTGATAGGGCTGGAACGGCTCGTCGCCGACGAGCGTGATCGCGCCTGCGAAGCCCGCGGCGCGCAGGCTGGCCACCGCCTGGCAGCCCGCCTGGCCCGCTCCGATGATGACGATACGCTCCATGCCGATGCGGGCTAACACGGAGCCGCCGCAAAGTGCAATTCGTGTCGCTGCGGCGCGTTGAGGCGGGGCGGCGAAGCGGCTACAAGGCGGCCGATGCGCGAGGAATCTCAAGCCTTTGTCCGCGAAGTGCCGCTTCCTGACGGAGCGGCAACCGAGCGGCTCGGCAGCGCGATCGCTGCCGGCCTCGCGGTCGGCGATGCGGTGGCGCTCGAAGGCGATCTGGGCGCCGGCAAGACCACGCTGGCCCGCGCCATCCTGCGCGCGCTGGGCGTCAGCGAAGAGGTCCCGAGCCCCACATTCACCCTCGTCCAGCACTACGAGACGCGCGCCCTCGCGGTGCGCCACTATGATCTCTATCGCCTGAAGGACGCCGCCGAGCTGCGCGAGCTCGGGCTCGACGAAGCGCTTGACGAGGGCGCAGCACTGATCGAGTGGCCTGAGCGCGCCGGCCCCGCCCTGCCCGCCGACGCGTTGCACGTGGCGCTGTCGATCACAGGATCGGCGTCGCGCCGCGCGCAATTGCGCGGGCCTGGAAAATGGGCCGCCCATGTCTGAGCGCAATGCAGAGCGGCGCGCCTTCCTCGATTCCGCCGGCTGGCGCGACGCACAGATCGTGCCTCTGCCCGGCGATGCCTCGACACGCTCCTATGCGCGCATTCGGAAGGGCGAGCGGCGCGCGATGCTGATGGACCAGCCGCAAACCGCCGAAAGTCCCGTCGCGCCCGCGACGGCAACGCCGGAGGAGCGCCGCGCGCTCGGTTACAATGCGGTGGCGCGGCTGGCGGGCGCCGACACGGCGCGTTTCGTGGCGGTGTCGAATTATCTGCGCGGCCTGGGGCTCAGCGCGCCGGAGATTCTGGCGGCGGATTCCGAGCGCGGCTTTGTGCTGATCGAGGACCTCGGCGACGACCTCTATGCCGAGGTGCTGGAGGCAGGCCGCGCCGGCGAGCGCGAACTCTATGAAGCCGCCGCCGAAGTGCTGGCAGCGCTGCACGCCGACGAAGCGCCGCCGCTGCTGCATCCCGACAAGCCGCTGCACGCCTATGACGAGACGGCGCTCATCGCCGAGACCGATTTGATGACGGAGTGGTTCCTGCCGCTGGCGCTCAAGCGCGCCGCCACGGCGGACGAGACTGCGCAGCATCGCGCCTTGTGGCGGGAAACCTTGGGCGAAGTGGACGCGGCGGCGCCGGTCTTCGTTCACCGCGACTATCACGCGCAAAATCTCATCTGGCTCCCCGATCGCCGCGGCGCCGCGCGCGTCGGGCTGATCGATTTCCAGGACGCGGTCGCGGGCGCGCGCTCCTACGACCTCATCTCGCTCATCGAGGACGCCCGCCGCGACGTCGCGCCCGCTATCGGCGAGGCCGCGACCCGCCGCTATCTCGGCATCACGGGCCGGGACGAAGAGGCTTTCCGCGGCGAGATGGCGGTGATGGCGGCGCAGCGCAACGCCAAGATTGCGGGAATCTTCGCGCGGCTGTCCAAGCGCGATGCAAAGCCGCGCTATCTGGCGTATCTGCCACGGGTCTGGGGATATCTGCAACGCGACCTCGAACATCCGCGGCTGGCCCGGCTCAAATCGTGGTACGATCGCACGCTGCCCCGCGAGGTCCGCGGCGCCGTCGAAGGAGCACAGGGTTGAGCGCATCCCGCCCCAAGCGCGCGATGGTGATGGCGGCCGGCCTCGGCACGCGCATGCGCCCTTTGACCGACGACCGGCCCAAGCCGCTGGTCGAAGTCAGGGGCAAGGCGCTGATCGACCACGCCATCGACCGACTTGTCGCGGTCGGGGTCGAGACCATCGTCGTCAACGCGCACTACAGATCCGACATGCTGAAGGCGCATCTGGCGCGCCGCAAGGACGTCGAGATCCGCATCTCGGAGGAGAACGACGAGCTGCTCGGTACCGGCGGCGGCATCCTGAAGGCGCTGCCGAACTTCGCGGGCGAGCCGTTCTTCGTGCACAATTCGGACTCGGTGTGGGTTGAAGGCCTGGGCCACGCGCTCGACCGCATGATCCAGCGCTGGGATCCTCAGACGATGGACGGGTTGCTCCTGATGGCTTCGATGGTCACTTCGCTGGGCTTCGAAGGCCGCGGCGATTTCAACCTGGATTCCGAAGGACGCGTGTCGCGCGTGGCGCCGCTGCGGGTTTCGCCGTTCGCCTATCCCGGCGTGCAGATCCTCCATCCGCGGATTTTCGACGATGCGCCGCAAGGCGCCTTCTCCATGAACCGGCTGTGGGATGTGGCGATCGAGAAAGGGCGGCTTTTCGGCATCCGCCTCGACGGCGTGTGGATCCATGTCGGCACTCCAAACGCGGTGCGCGAGGCGAACGACTTCCTGAGCGACCTTGTCCCAGCCTGAACCGCGCGTCCTCACCATTGCCGGGGACCAGCCTTTCGCGGAAAACTTTACCGCGGGCCTGATGGCGCGCAGCCGCGTCGACCACGACCCGCTCGCGCTGGCCGGCATGACGGTGTTCCTGCCGACGCGGCGCGCGGTGCGCAACTTCACCGACACGTTCGCGCGGCTGCTCGGCGGCGCGGCGCTGCTGCCGCGCTTCAGGCCGCTCGGCGATGTCGACGAAGACGAGCTTTTGCTGCGCGACGATGGCGACACGCCCGATCTGCCGCCAGCGATCTCGCCGATCCGCCGCCGCCTGCTGCTTGCCATGCTCGTGCGGCGCTGGGACGAGCGGCGCCACCGCGACGCGCTCGGCTTCGCGCAAGCGAGCGCGCTGGCACAGGGCCTGGCGGCGCTGCTCGACGAATTCCATACCCAGCGCTGCGATCTCGGATCAGTGCGCGACCTCGCTCCCAAAGCGCTGGCGGCGCATTGGGAAGACGTCGTCTCCCTGCTCGATTTGCTGAGCGAGGAATGGCCGAACCTGCTCGCCGCCGAACGCGCCGTCGATCCTGCAGACCGGCGCGATCGCGCGCTGTCACGCCTGACGCAGACGCTCGATCCCGAGGCGACGATCATCGCCGCGGGTTCCACCGGCAGCATTCCGGCGACCGGCGAATTGCTGAAGGCCATCGCCCATCTCCCCCACGGCATGGTGGTGCTGCCGGGGCTCGATCAGGAGCTCGATGCGGAAAGCTGGGAGAAACTCGACCCCGGCCATCCGCAATACGGCATGAAGCAGCTGCTGCGCCGCATCGGCATCGAGCGGGAGCAGGTCAAGCCGTGGTCGGCGGAGCACCGCGACAGCCCGCGGCAGCGGCTGCTGCGCGAGATCTTGCGGCCGCCGCCGACGACGGATGCCTGGCTGGCGCTGGCGCAATCCGGCGGCGGCGACATTGCCGAAGGCCTGCGGGGTCTGTCGCTGGTTGACGCCGCCGATCCGGCAGAGGAAGCCTCGATCGTGGCGCTGGCTCTGCGCGAGGCGCTGGAGACGCCGCAACGCACGGCCGCGCTGGTGACGCCGGACCGCGGGCTGGCACGGCGCGTCGCGGCGGAGCTCAAGCGCTGGGACATCGACATCGACGATTCCGCCGGCACGCCGCTCGCCCATACGCCGCCCGGCAATTTCCTCTGCCTCCTTGCAGAGGCCGCCGACAGCGCCTTCGCGCCCGTGCCCTTCCTGGCGCTGCTCAAGCATCCGCTCTGCGCTGTCGGCGACGCCGCCCATTTCCGCCGCCAAGCGCGCGCGCTCGACATCGCCTTGCGCGGCGCGCTGCCCGATGCCGGACTCGACGGCATCGCGCGCCGCATCGCGGACAAGCCCGCTTTCCTGCAGCACTGGTTCGCCGAACTGGCTGAAGGATTGCGCCCGTTTGGAGACGCGCTTGCGGACGAGCGCATCGATCCGGCCAAAGCGGTGGCGCTGCACCTCGAAGCGGCAGCGGCGATTTCCGACGCGCGGCAGCTGTGGCGCGGCGACGCCGGCGAGCGCGCGCGCGACTTCGTCGAGGAACTGCTCTCCGCCACCGCCGGCCTTCCCAAGATCGAGCCCAGGGCCTATGCGCCGCTTTTCCGCGAACTGGTGCTCGGGATCGCAGTCAGGCCGCGGTACGGCAAACATCCCAGGCTCGCGATCCTGGGCCCTCTGGAAGCGCGGCTGCTGAGTTTCGACCGCGTCGTGCTCGCCGGTCTGAACGAGGGAACTTGGCCGCAAGCCGCGGCGACGGATCCGTGGTTCTCGCGCCCGATGCGCGCGGCGATCGGACTGGAACCGCCGGAACGCAGCATCGGTCTGGCGGCGCATGATTTCGCGACACTGGCGGCGCGCGGCGATGTCCTGCTCACGCGCGCGCAGAAAACAGACGGCGCACCGATGGTCCCTTCGCGCTGGGTGGAGCGGCTGCTGCAACTGACCAGCGGGCTCGGGCTATCGAACCGCCTTGCGCCTCGGACCGACTATCGCGCCATCCATGCGCTGCAGCAGGAACCCGCGCCCGCAAACCGCATCAAGCGCCCCGCTCCCACGCCGCCCGTCGAAGCACGGCCCAAATCGCTCTCGGTCACCGAAATCGAGACCTGGCTGCGCGATCCCTACGCCATCTATGCGCGGCGCATACTCGGGCTCGAGAAGCTCGATCCTCACGATGCCGAGATCGGCGCGCTGGAGCGCGGCATGATCGTGCACGATGCGCTTGAAAGATTCGTCAAGGAGTTTCCGCACGGACCGCCTGAAGGCAGCGAGCTGCGCCTGATCGCCATCGCGGACGAACTGTTCCAGGGCCTGCCGCGCTCGGTCGTGGCGCTGTGGCGGCCGCGCTTCCTCAAGGCCGCACGCTGGTTCGCCGGGTTGGAACGCGAACGCCGGGCGCAGATCCATGAGAGTCATCTCGAGGTCCGTGGCAATCTCGTCTTGGGCGATTTCGCCTTGCGCGGCCGCGCCGACCGCATCGATCTGTTGCGCGCGGGCGGTGCCGCCGTGGTCGACTACAAGACCGGCGCGCCGCCCTCCGACAAGCAGGTGCGCGAGCTGATCGCGCCGCAATTGCCGCTCGAGGCCGCAATGCTGGAGCGCGGCGCATTCGACGGCGTCGCCCCGACCGCAGCCGCCGAGCTCGTCTATATCCGCTTTGCCGGCGGCGCGCGGCCGGGCGAATTGCGCGTCGTGAACGCGGACGCGCATGCGCTCGCCGCCGAGGCGCTGGCGAAGCTCGTCCAGCGCATCGCCGAATTCGCGCAGACCGAGACGCCGTATGCCTCGCGCGTGCGGCCTTTCCGCGCCGACATCGAAGGCGACTACGATCATCTGGCGCGCGTGCGCGAGTGGTCCGTGATCGGCTGGGCGGAGGCGGAGTCGTGACCGCGCACGATCCCGTTCTCGCCGCTTCCGATCCTGCGCGCTCGGCCTGGGTCGCCGCCAATGCCGGCGCGGGCAAGACGCACACCCTGGCCAACCGCGTGACGCGGCTACTGTTCGCGGACGCGAGGCCCGAGCGCATCCTCTGCCTCACCTTCACCAAGGCGGCGGCCGCGGAGATGCAGCGCCGCCTGTTCGGTCAGCTCGGCCGCTGGTCGATGCTTGCCGACGCGGAGCTCGCCCGCAACATCGCGGCCATCGGAGCCGAGGCAACCGACGCGGCGTCGCTGCGCAAGGCGCGCCGCCTGTTCGCGCAGGCGCTGGAGACGCCGGGAGGCCTGAAGATCCAGACCATCCATGCCTTCTGCCAGAACCTGCTGACGCGCTTTCCGCTCGAGGCGGGCGTGGCGCCGTCGTTCCGCGTCCTCGACGAGCGTTCGGCCGGCGATCTCATCGCGATGGCGCGCGCGCGGGTGCTGGAACGCGCCGGCCGCGGCGACGCGCAGCTCGCAAGCGCGGTAGCCCATCTGGTGACGCAGACGAGCGAGGGCCGCTTTCGCCAGCTGCTCGACGCGGCGCTCGGCAACGACCGGCGCAAGCTCGACCGCTTGTTCGAAAATCGCGGCGGGATCGAACTCGCGGCGCGGCTGCGTTCGGCCCATGGCGCGCATCCCGGCGACACGCAACGCAGCATCGCCGAGGAATTTTCCCGCCGCATCGACGCAGAGCTCGCGGCGTTGAAGGCGATCGCGGCGTGGCTCGCCGGCGGCCTGAAGACCGACCGCGAGCGGGCTGCGGAGCTCGGCGCGGCGCTGGCGGCAGGCGATCCACTGCTGCGCTTCGAGCTTTTGCGCGACGTCTTCCTGACGGCCGGCGGCGAGCGCTGCAAGCGGCTGGCGACCAACGATCTTGTTCGCGCCCAGCCCGAGTTGCATGAGCGCTTCGAAGAGTTCTGCGCCGCGTACCAGGCGGCCGAGCACCGCGCGCGCGCCGCCGCGGCTGCCGATCTCGCCGAGGCGACGCTGAGCGTGGCGCAGGCGGTGCGCCAGATCTACGGCGCCGAGAAAGCGGCGCGCGCGGTGCTCGACTACGACGACCTGATCGCGCGATCCCAGGCGCTGCTCCAGCGCGCGGAAGCGGCCCAATGGGTCCTGTTCAAGCTCGATGGCGGCATCGACCACATCCTGATCGACGAGGCGCAGGACACCAGCCCCGAGCAATGGGCGATCGTGCGCGCGCTGACCGACGAATTCTTCGCCGGCGCGGGGCGGCGGCCCGAACGCCGCACGGTCTTCGCGGTGGGCGACGAGAAGCAATCGATCTTCAGCTTCCAGGGCGCCGATCCCAAGCAGTTCGACATCAACCGCCTGCACTTCAAGGCGCGCGCCGATGCGGCGGAGCTTCTCTTTGCCGACGAACGGCTGGAAACCTCGCGCCGCTCGGCACCTGAAATCCTGCGCTTCGTCGACGAGGTGTTCGCCGACCCAACCCTGCGCGCGGGCCTCACCTCGGGCAGCGAACCGATCCACCATGAACCGCTGCGCAAGGACGCGAAGGGATCGGTGGAGCTGTGGCCGACGCTCAAGCCGAGCAGCGCGCCGGAGCCCGATATCTGGCGGCCTGTCGACGTCGAGTCCGAAGCGAGCCCGGTGGTGCGGCTGGCGCATCGCATCGCCGACGCCGTTGCGCACTGGACCGACGGGCGGCGCCAGCTTCCCGGCCACGACCGGCCGATCCGGCCAGGCGACATCATGGTGCTGCTGCCGCGGCGCGAACCGTTCGGAGGCGAGTTGATCCGGCGCCTGAAGGAGCGCGGCATCGCCGTTGCCGGCGCCGACCGCATCCGCCTGACGGAGCAGATCGCGGTGATGGACCTGATCGCACTCGGCCGCTTCGTGCTACTCGCCGAGGACGACCTCAATCTCGCGGCCCTGCTGCGCTCGCCGCTGATCGATCTTTCCGAAGGAGATCTGTTTTCGCTGGCGCATGGCCGCGGCGGTTCGCTGTGGCAGGCTCTATCGCATAGGGGCGGCGAGTTCGGCGTGCAACTGGGCTTCCTCGAAGAGTTGCGCCGGCGCGCGGATTTCCAGCCGCCCTTCGAGTTCTACGCCCATGTGCTGGGACCGCTCGGCATGCGCGCGAAGCTCCTTGCGCGGCTCGGCCACGAAGCGCGCGATGCGATCGAAGAATTCCTCTCCGCCGCGCTGGCCCATGAGGGCGCGAACAATCCTTCGCTCGAGGGCTTTCTGTCCTGGATCGAGCGCGGCGCGGCCGAGATCAAGCGCGACATGGAGAGCGGCCGCGACGAGGTGCGGGTGATGACCGTGCACGGCGCCAAAGGGCTCGAAGCCGACATCGTCGTGCTGGCCGACACGACGTCGCTGCCCGAGGCACCGGGCATGAAGGGTCACCTGCTGTTCGCCGGCGACGCCGCGCTCTACCCGGCCGCCGATCGCGCCGCGCCGGAAGCGGTGCAGCGCGCCAAGGCCGAGGCGCTGGCGGAGGTGATGAACGAGCATCGCCGCCTGCTCTATGTCGCGCTGACCCGCGCGCGAAACCGGCTCGTCGTCGCGGGATTCGAGAGCAAGAAGGGCATCCGGTCGGGTTCCTGGTACGATCTCTGCCGCAGGGCGGCGGAGCGCATTGCGATGCCGGTCGAGCGCAACGGCGAGACCTCGTGGATACTCGGCGACGAGGCGGAGGACCCGGCGCAGCCGCTCCTGCCGCTCGAAAGAGCCGCGCGCACCTTGCCGCGATGGGCGGAGCAGCCACCGCTTGCCGAGAAGGAACGGGCGCGCCCAATCCGGCCCTCCCTGGAGTTCGCAGACGACGAGGTGGTGCCGCCGGCAGGCGATCGGCGTCTTCGCCGCGGACTGCTGGTGCATGCGCTGCTCGCCCATCTGCCCCAGCTGGCGCCACAGGCCCGCGAGGCCGCGGCCCTGCGATTCCTCGAGGCGCGCGGTGCTGCGGACGCGGCGGCGCTGGCGCAGAGCGTCATCCGTATACTGAGCGATGAGCGCTTTGCCGCCGCCTTCGCGCCCGGCAGCCGCGCCGAAGTCGACATCGTCGCCGACCTCGAAAACCTGGGGCGTCTCAGCGGACGCATCGACCGGCTCGCGGCCGGCGACAGCGACGTCTTGATCGTCGACTTCAAGACCGACAGGACGCCGCCCGAGAACGCTGCCGGGATAGCGACGGGATACCTTGCGCAGATGGCGCTCTACCGCGCCGCGGCGGCAAAGATATTCCCTGGCCGTCGAATCGGCTGCGCGCTGCTTTTCACGGGGATTCCGCGGCTGATGCCGCTTCCCGACGATCTGCTGGACCGCGAAATGGCCGCAATCGCGGCCCGGGCCGCCGCGCATTGATTTTGCCGGCGCCGGTTCCTAGATTCACGGCAACGCCATTTGCGAGGATCCCATGCCGCCGCTGAAAGTCTCCGACACGTCCTTTGCCGACGACGTCATCAATTCGAAAACCCCGGTGGTGGTGGATTTCTGGGCCGAATGGTGCGGTCCCTGCAAGATGATCGCGCCGGCGCTCGAGGAGCTCGCAGCCGAGCTCGGCGGCAAGGTCACCATCGCCAAGGTCAACATCGACGAAAATCCGCGCACGCCGCAGAAATACGGCGTCCGCGGCATTCCGACCATGATGATCTTCCAGGGCGGTCAGGTCGCCGCGACCAAGGTCGGCGCGCTGCCCAAGTCCAAGATCAAGGAATGGATCGAGAGCTCGATCGGCAGCGCGAGCACGGCCACGGCTCAACGCTAACAGAAGGTCGTCTACTGCAGCCACAAATGCGGGGGGAACGCATGCTCAGGATCGCCGCCGGCGTCATGGTCGGGATCGTGCTTTGGGGGGCTCTGGCCGTCGGCCTGGACTTCTGCCTGCGCACCGGTTGGCCGGATTACGCGGCCGTCGAGAAGGCGATGGCCTTCACCGTGCCCATGATGCTCGCGCGGCTGGCCGAGAGCACGCTCGCGCTGCTCGTCGCATCCTGGGCCATGACCCGCATCGCGCCAGGGTCGCGCGTTGCGCCGTGGATCGTGGGGATCGTGCTGCTGGCATTCTTCGTGCCGGTGCATTACGGCCTCTGGACCAAGTTCCCGATCTGGTACCACGCCTATTTCCTGTCCTCGCTGCTGGCGCTGCCGCTGATCGTGGCGACGGCCTCTGGAACAAAGCGCGAAGCGGCCGCCGCCTGATGATGCCCGCCGTCGCGGCGCCCGCCGTCCGGAAACGAATCGGCCGTTATCTCCGGCGGTTCGCTTGATGGTTGACGGCGCGTTAACGCTGGTTTACGGTTTTTGCAGGCCTGGGGGTAAATCCATGATCAAGAAGCTCATATGCGCGGGCGCTTTCGCGCTTGCCGCGACGGGTGCGCAATCCGGCACACCGACCAAAACCTACAATATCGCCATCGACGGCTACTGCGATACGTTCCAGGTCTCGCTCGACGAGGTCAGCGGCTTCATCGCGGCGATCCGCGATCCGGGCTCGGTCTGCCATGGCACCAACATTCTTGCGGGTGTCCAAGCCCTAACAGAGGGCGGCTTCGGCGCGACCTTCGGCGAGACGGTCAACGGCAAAGGCTACCTTTGGTTCTTCACCTCGCCGGTAAAAGGCACCGGCGACGTCTACCTCTTCCATACCGTGGACGGGATCACCGAGGTGCTGGGGTCATCCTCCACCTACCATATCGTGCATAAGCATCCGGTGCGGCATGGCGGATCTTCGCAATCGATGATGACGTCGCACGGCAAAAGCGCGCCAGCGATCGCGTTCCCTCGACCGGCGCACTGATCCTCGGCCCGCGACGGCACAATCAAGCGGGGACAGACGCCGGATATTCATCCCAGGTCCGGCCGCGGTAGAGGCGGCCTGCTTTTTTCTTGTTCACGCCACCCCATTGCTTGAAGAAAAACGCGCTGCCACTGCGGCGGCAGGCGTGCTCTATTTCTTCGATCCAGGCCTGTTGCATGGGACGTGCGCGAGGACCGGACTCTCCGCCCACGATGGCCCAATCTACCCCCTGCAAGTCGACATTTCCGACCGGAGCTAACAGAGGCTCGAACGACACGAAACGCACCTGCGCGGGCACCCGACGCAGGAATTCGATCCGTTCCGCATAGTCCGCCGACTCCACGGATGTACCCAGCCACACGTTCGACCGAGCCGGAAGATTGTTGTCGCGGACGATGCGCAGCATGTTTTCCGGCCGCTTGGTAAGAATCTGGAAGACGTGGCGTTCGGCCGCGACCATCACCTCCCAGACACGCGCGATGAAATCGTTCGGCACGCCATCCTGGAAGAGGTCCGACATTGAGTTGACGAAGATTTTGCGAGGTGCGCGCCATTTCAGCGGTACCCTCAACGCCGCCTCATTCAGATGGACGCGGCCGGTCCATTTGGGGCGACCTCCACTTTTTCGCGTAGTGCCGCGATAGGCGGGGTGATCCATCGCCTGGAGCCGCGCCGCCATGCGCATGGCGTAGCAGTTCGTGCAGCCGGGCGAGACGATCGCGCACCCCGACACCGGGTTCCACGTCGCATCCGTCCATTCGATGTCGCTAAGGCCTGCCATATCTCTACAAAGTCAATTCGCCTTGTCCGCCCACATTGCGTATCTTATCCCAAAAATCATTCGCTATACTGTGACGACTCAAAAATATCAGCCAGTACAATCGCTGTCCGCCGGTACCTGTTACAAGCTCTCCCGCGCGTTGATGCTGAAACCCCAATCGTCTGACGAGCGACTGCCAATAGGTCAACAGCGCCGCCCTGAAACCGCGTTGCCCCTGTTTGGGATCAGTGTGTTGTCGCCACCCCGGGGCGAAGACATCCAAGGGAGACTGCTCAGAAGCTACGTAGCGATCCAAGTTCCTCTGAAGATCCTGGAGGCTCAAATGGAGTAGCAGGTCAATGTGTTTCATTGAGGATAACGCACGCACCACTTCAAAGGACAGACCCTCGAGATTGAATGGATCCAAAAGAGCAAAGTGCAGCCCCTCGGGTCTCAGGCTTGCGGTTACTTCACTTACTGTGTCCGTGGCACGGCCGGCATAGGCAAATGAATTTCCGCCAATTGCTTTCACTCTTGCACAAGCAGCTTTGCAGAACTCCGGATTCAAATCTCCGAGGTGCACTTCCGTGAAGCGCGCTCCACTTTCAACAGACGCCCGAAAAGCAACAACTGGGCTTCCGTCTATAATCTCACCCGACTCTCGAATTCGAGATCGGCCCGGACCGCTAAACAAGTCGATGTAAGTTGCGCCACCGACAGCTCCTCCCTGCAATTTGCTTTTCGCAGGATCAACATACTTTTGGCGCGCATACCTGCTGATGTTGACGAACTTCCTGAGCCGTTCATGCTTTTCCTTGGCCCACTCACCGACTTCTGAAATCGGAAACTCATCGTCGCGCAAAGGTCGATCCGGCAAATCCTGCTACCGAACAAATATAGAACATCCAGGTTTGGTGCAAGCTAAGAATTCTCCGCCAGCACCGTGCCCGCCAGATAAAGCGAGCCGCAGATGAGGATCCGCGGCGCCGGCTCCCTCGGGTGGGCGCGCGACCAGGCGGCGATCTGCAGCAGCGCGTCCTCGACGTCTTCGGCGGGAGCGGCGTCGAGTCCCGCAGCGCGGGCGCGGTCATAGAGCTCGCCGGCGCCGAAGCTCATCGCCTCTCCGGGAATGTCAATGGTGGCGACATGGCGCGCCAGTCCGCGGAACGGCGCGAAGAAGCCCAGCGCGTCCTTGGTCCGCAACATGCCACAGATGAGATAAAGCGGACGATCGCCGCGCTCCTCCAGGTCGGCGACGGCGGTCGCCACAGCCGCGGCGCCGTGCGGATTGTGACCGCCATCGAGCCAGATCTCCGCGCCATCGGGGGCCGTGTCGATCAAGGGTCCGCGCGTCAATCGCTGCAGGCGCGCCGGCCATTCCACGCTGCGCAGACCCCGCTCGATGCCGCTGTCGGCATTCCAGCCGGGGCCAGCGCCGCGCAGCGCGGCGATCGCGACCGACGCATTCTCGATCTGATGGCGGCCGATGAGGCGAGGCAGCGGCAGGTCGAGCAATCCGTCGCCGTCTTCGTAGACCATCCGGCCATGTTCCTGCCGCGCGAAGAAATCCTGGCCGTACATGGACACCGGCGCGCCGAGCGCGTCGGCGCGCCGCAGAATCACGTCGCGCGCGGTGTCCTCCTGCGGCCCGACGACGAGCGGCACGCGGCGCTTGACGATGCCGGCCTTCTCCGCGGCGATGCCGGCGATCTGGTCGCCGAGGAACTCGGCATGATCGAGGCCGACTGGCGTGATCACGGTGACCCGCGGACGCGCAATCACGTTGGTCGCGTCGTATTTGCCGCCGAGACCCACTTCCAGCACCAGCGCATCCGCCTTGTGCGACGCAAACGCGAGGAACGCCGCCGCCGTGGTGATCTCGAAGAAGGTGATCGGCTGGCCCTCGTTGACGCGCTCGCATTCCTCCAGCGTGGCGGCGAGCTCATCCTCCTCGATCAGCCGGCCGGCGAGACGGATGCGCTCGCGGAAGCGCACCAGATGCGGCGAGGTGTAGACATGGACCTTGAGTCCCTGCGCCTCGAGCATGGCGCGGCTGAAGGCGCAGACCGAGCCCTTGCCGTTGGTGCCCGCCACATGGATGACCGGCGGTACGGCATCCTCCGGATTGCCGAACGCGTCGAGCAGGCGCTGGATGCGGTCAAGCTTGAGGTCGATCTTCTTGGGATGGAGCGAAAGCAGGCGCGTAAGGATCGCGTCGGTGGTGGCCTCAACGCTCATGGGCACCGCGCGAGGCCGTGGCGTCGACGAGTGCCGGCGGCGGCGCCTGTTTCTTCGGGCGCGAGCGCTTCATCAACAGATGCACGACGCGCGACAATGTCTCGCGCAGCGCGTGGCGGTGCACCACCATGTCGAGCATGCCGTGCTCGAGCAGGTATTCCGCGCGCTGGAAGCCTTCGGGCAATTGCGCGCGGATGGTCTGGGCGATGACGCGCGCGCCGGTGAAGCCGATCTGCGCGCCGGGCTCGGCGATCTGCACGTCGCCCAGCATCGCATAGGAGGCGCTGACGCCGCCGAAAGTGGGATCAGTGAGCACGACGATATAGGGCAGCCCGGCCTCGCGCAGCATGTCGACGCAGATCGTGACCCGCGGCATCTGCATCAGCGAAAGGATTCCCTCCTGCATGCGCGCGCCGCCGGAGGAGACGAACAGGATGAACGGCCGCTTTTCCGCGACCGCCGCCTCCATCGCCCGCACCAGACCCTCGCCGACCCCCATGCCGAGCGAGCCGCCGAGAAAGTCGAAGGGCTGCACCGCGACCATCACCGCCATGCCGTCGAGCGTGCCGCGGGCGGCGGTCAACGCTTCCTGGCGCTGCGTCTTGGCGCGCGCGCTCTTCATCTCGTCGCCGTAACGCTTCTCGCCGCGGAACTTGAGCGGATCGGCGGCGACCGTTGGCGGCGGCAGCTCGTCGAACAGGCCGTTGTCGAACAAAGCAGCGAAGCGCTCGACCGGGCCGATGCGCAAATGGAACCCACAGGACGGACAGACGCTCTGCGCCGCGGCGAGGTCGCGGTGGAAGATCATCTCGCCGCAGGACGGGCATTTGCGCCAGAGGTTGTCGGGCGTCTCGGAGGCGCGCCCGCCCATCAGGCTTTTGATCCGTGGACGGACGAAATTCGTGATCCAGTTCATGATCTCACACTACCATGTTTCAACCGCCAGCGTCATCTTCAGCGCTGCCGCGTATTTTGAGGGTCACCTTGTCATCTCGAACGGCGCGTCGCCCTTCGAGGCTCGCTGACGCTCGCACCTCAGGGTGACGCGCCGGGGGGACGGCGGCCGCCTCAGCATGACGCGGGCGGGAGTTTCGGTTCGCATCATGCGGTGCCGCGAGCTCCTTGGCCTCGCCCGCGCGTCATGCTGAGGTGCGAGCGCAGCGAGCCTCGAAGCGCGCGCGGGCTTGCTCAGAATGAGCCACCTTCCCTCGCATCATGCGTCGCTTTTGCCATTTCGCCGCAGAAACGGATGACTTCGGCCACCATCTGCGTGCGCTTGAGGGTTCGGTTGGCGGAAATCCGCTCGACGATGGCGGAGCCCACCACCACGCCGTCCGCGATGCGCGCGATGTCGGCGGCCTGTTCCGGCGTCTTGATCCCGAAGCCCACGGTCACGGGAAGCGCGGTGCGCCCCTTCAGGCGCGCCATCTGATCGTCCACCTCCGCCGCCTGGACTCCGCGGGTGCCGGTGATGCCCGCCATCGAGACGTAATAGAGATAACCGCTCGCGCCCTCGAGAATCGTACGGAGGCGCTTGGCGTCGCTCGTCGGCGTGACAAAGCGCACCACGTCGAGGCCGTGCAGCGCCGCGGGCACCCGCAACACCTCGTCCTCTTCCGGCGGCAGATCGACGATCAGCAAGCCGTCCACGCCCGCCTCTGCGGCGTCCCTGGCGAAGCGCGCGGTGCCGAAGGCGTGAATCGGATTGTAGGAGCCCATCAGCACGAGCGGCGTCGCCTTGTCGTTCTTGCGGAAGCGGCGGACCAATTCGAGCACCTTGACGAGGGTCATGCCGGCTTCGAGCGCGCGCAGATAGGAGGCCTGATTCACCGGTCCGTCCGCCATCGGATCGGAGAACGGGATGCCAAGCTCGATCAGATCGGCGCCGGCTTGCGGCAGAGCTTCCAGCAGCGCGAGACCCGTGTCGAAGTTGGGATCCCCGGCCGTGATGAAGGGCACGAAGGCGGCGCGGTCGTGCTTCTTCAATTCGGCGAAGCGCTGCGAAATGCGGCTCATATCCTCTCCCCCAGCGCGTTCGCGACCGAGAAGACGTCCTTGTCGCCGCGGCCGGATAGGCAGATGGCGATCAGCTTGTCCTTGGCCATCTGCGGCGCCGTGCGCATCACATGCGCGACGGCATGGGCGGATTCCAGCGCGGGGATGATGCCCTCCAGCTTTGAGAGCAGCATGAACGCCTCCAGCGCGTCCTTGTCGCTGGCGGAGAAGTACTGCACCCGGCCCTGGTCCTTGAGCCAAGCGTGCTCCGGTCCGACGCCGGGATAGTCGAGGCCGGCCGAGATCGAATGCGCTTCCTGGATCTGCCCGTCGCGATCCTGCAGCAGATAGGAGCGCGCGCCGTGCAGCACGCCCGGAGATCCTTTCGTCAAGGTTGCGGCGTGGCGCGCGGTCTCGAGCCCGTCGCCCGACGCCTCCACGCCATGGATGGCGACTTCGGGATCGTCGAGGAAGGGATGGAACATGCCGATGGCGTTCGAGCCGCCGCCGACGCAGGCAACGACGAGATCGGGAAGGCGCTTTTCCTTCTCCAGCATCTGCGCGCGGGTCTCATGGCCGATCACGGTCTGGAAATCGCGCACCATCGCCGGATAGGGATGCGGTCCCGCCGCCGAGCCGATGATGTAGAAGGTGTCGTGGACGTTGGCGACCCAGTCGCGCAGCGCTTCGTTCATCGCGTCCTTGAGCGTGCGCGAGCCGGACGTCACCGGCCTGACCTCGGCGCCGAGCAGCTTCATGCGGAAGACGTTCGGCTTTTGCCGCTCGATATCCACCTCGCCCATGTAGACGATGCAGGGAAGCCCATAGCGCGCCGCCACGGTCGCGGTCGCGACGCCGTGCTGGCCCGCGCCGGTCTCGGCGATGATGCGTGTCTTGCCCATGCGCCGCGCCAGCAGGATCTGGCCCAGGCAATTGTTGATCTTGTGGGCGCCGGTATGATTGAGATCCTCGCGCTTCAAGTAGATCTTGGCACCGCCGAGATGCGCGGTGAGCCGCTCGGCCGCGTAGAGCGGGCTCTCGCGGCCGACATAATCGCGCAGCATGGAGGCCAGTTCGCCCTGAAAGGCAGGATCGTCTTTCGCCGCCGCGTAGGCGCGTTCGAGATCGAGCACTAGCGGCATCAGGGTCTCGGCGACGAAGCGTCCGCCGTAGCCGCCGAAATGGCCGCGGATGTCGGGTCCGTTGCGGTAGGAATTGGGAGGAACGCTCATGCCCGCGCCAGCCTCACGAATTCGTGGATCAACGCCGCGCTCTTGACGCCGGGCGCCGTCTCCACCCCCGAAGACAAGTCGACCCCCGCGGCACCCGAAGCCTGAAGCGCGCGCCCGATATTGCCCGCGTTCAGGCCGCCAGAGAGCAGCCAGGGCCGGCGAAAATGCCGCCCATGGAGCAGTTGCCAGTCGAAGGCGACGCCATGCCCGCCGGGGACTGGAGCACCCTTGGGCGGCTTGGCGTCGAACAGAAGCATGTCCGCATCGTGTTCGGCGACACACGCGATATCGGCCGCCTCGGCAACCTGGAACGCCTTGATCACCGGCACGCCGAAGCGCGAGCGGATCTCGGACACGCGCGAAGGCGTCTCTCTGCCATGAAGCTGGAGGAAGTCAGGCACGGCCGTCTCCACCGCAAGGCCGATCTCCGCGTCGCTCGCATCCGCCAGCACGGCCACCAACTTGACCCGCCCGCGCAGGCGCGCGGCCAAGGACCGCGCCTGCTCCGGCAACACATTGCGCGGCGATTTGTTGTGGAAAGTGAGGCCGGCGAAATCCGCGCCCGCGTCCGCGCAGGCGTCCGCCGCTTCGAGACTGTTGATGCCGCAAATCTTGACCAGCACGCCCATGCGTCCGCGCTTAAACAGGTGACCGGTCGAAATCAAGCAAAGCGGCTGTGTCCGGGGCCGCCGCAGTTTGGTCGCAATTGGACGGCCCGGTTGCAAAGCCGGAACCGGGGCTTCGCAGCCCCGTTTACTATTTGAGGGGCCAGACGGAGACAACAATGCGCACAACGTCCCTGCTCATGGCGGCAACCGCCCTCGCCCTGGTGCTTTCGGCCCCTGCGGCAAACGCTCAGCCCTATTCGGATGCACCCAGTTATGACACTCCGCCGGAAACGGTGATCGTGATCGCGCCCCAGCTCAGGCCGGAGTTGAACGGCATTCCGCCCGCTGAGGCGTCGCACCTTTCGGTCGCGGTGCGCTATGACGATCTCGACCTGACGACCAGCGCCGGCGCGCATGAATTGCGCGTTCGCATCCGCGACACCGCCCGCGACCTCTGCGAGCGCCTGACGGCGCGGTTCCCCGAGGCCCTGCCGACGCAGCGGCCCTGCTATCCCGATGCGGTCCGCGCCGGAATGCTACGCGCCGACAACGCGATCCGCGATGCGCGCGATCGGGCTTATGAGGCGCAGAACGGGTACGAGGACGGCTACGACCAATACGCCGGCGGCTATGGCAACGGCTACGACCGCTACGCCGACGGTTACGGCAACAGCACCGACCAGTACCCGGACAGCACCTACGACGACGACAGCTATCCCAGCGACGACGGCAGCTACGCGCCGCAGTAATCGAGCCGGCTAGCGTTCAGCGCAGCGATAGCGCGACGGCGCGTGCAGCTTCTGCGGGATCGCAAGCGGCCGTGATCGGCCGGCCGATGACGAGGATATCCGCGCCTGCTGCCGCGGCCTGGCGCGGTGTCATGACGCGACGCTGATCGGCAAGTTCGGCGCCTTCGGGGCGGATGCCGGGCACCGCAAGCAGGAAGTCCGGCCCCGCAGCTTTGCGAAGGGCCGCGATCTCCCATGCGGAGCATACCACACCGTCGAGCCCGCAACGTTGTGCCAACCCTCCCAGGCGAACCACTTGGTCCAGCGCAGGTCCGCGCTGCCCCACGCTGTCCAGATCCGGATCGGCGAGACTGGTCAGAACGGTGACGGCGATCACCCGGATCTTCGGGTCGACGGATGCCGCCGCGTCTTTTGCCGCGCGCAGCATCGCTTCGCCGCCCGACGCGTGGACATTGAAGATCGTGGCGCCGAGCTTTGCGATCTCGCGCGCCGCGCCCGCGACGGTGTTGGGAATATCGTGGAACTTGGTATCGGCGAAGACCGGCAAGCCGAGATCGACGATGGCGCGCAGCCCATCCGGCCCCTGGGCCGTGAGGAATTCGAGCCCGACCTTCAGCCCACCTACATGCGGTCGAACCGCCCTTGCCAGGGAAAGCGCATGCCCGAGATCGGGGGTGTCGATCGCGACGAAAACAGGATTGGCGAATCCGAGGCCGGCCATCGAAACGGGCTCTTACAGAGCCCGGAGCCGCCGGGCAAGCCGTTTGCCGGATACGACGCTGGACAGTAGAATCCGCGGCGATGAGATCGGGGAAATCCGCCGCAGGCGCGCTCCTGCTGATTCTGTCTGCTTCACCGGCATTCGGCGCCGGGATGGGCATGGGGATGTCGACGCCCCCGCCGACGCAAACGCCGGGCCGGCTGCAGCCGGGCGCCGATACCGAGCTCGACCGGCGCCGGGAACATCTTCACGCGGAACTGCTCGCGTTGCGCGACGAAGGCTTGAAGCTGCGAAAGGCCGATGGCGGGACGCTGACGCGCGATCACCGCGCGTATCTGCAGAAGAAGCTGGACCGATTGAACGCCGAAGCGCGCACGCTGCAATAGATGCTATTCGGCCGCCCTGCCGTTCATATTCAGCCGTTCGCGCAGTTCCTTGCCGGTGCGGAAGAATGGCGCCCGCTTCTGGTCAACCGCCACGGGCTCGCCGGTGCGCGGATTGCGGCCCTGCCGCGAGGGCCGCGTCTTCACCGAAAAGGCCCCGAACCCGCGCAGCTCCACCCGGTGGCCGGCCGCCAATGAGTCAGTGATCTTGTCGAGGACCGTGGCCACGATCCGCTCGACGTCGCGGTGATAAAGGTGCGGGTACCGTTCGGTGAGCCGCGCAACGAGTTCCGACTTGATCATTCCCCTGCCCCTGTAACGGGACTGTGCCGAGCCTCGCATCCCAACGCGACTCCGACAGGGTTAACCTGTCAGAGCCGGAGACCCTCGTCAACCGGAAGTCACTGAAAGCGAAGGATTTTCTTCAAATGTGGCGGAAATGCCCGCGTTCCGGATCACGGGCTGCCTGGGCGCCATTTTCAATCTTGAGGGGCGTTTTGCGCTGCAGGATTGGCTGGAAGTAAGCCCGGCTGCCTGCTAACAGGCGCGCGCCTTCCCGAAAACGAGTGTCACCATGTCGCACGATCCCGCGCTCGAAGCGCACGAGCATACCGAGCATGCCCATCACGCCGCCCATGACGGCGATCCGTTCGTCGGCCGCGTGGCGATCACCGTGGCGGTCCTGGCGGTGCTGGCGGCGGTGGCTTCGAGCCTGGAAGGAATCGAGGGCGGCTTGGCCATCACCGCGTCCAGCGAGGCGGTGCTCGCGCAGGACAAGGCCACCGACCTGTGGAACGAGTACGAGGCGGACAGCACCAAGAAACATCTCTATGCCATCGCGGCGGCCCAGGGCGGCGCCCACGCGGACGACTATGCGCGCGAGTCCAAATCGCAAGGCGCAAAGCAGGACGACCTGAAAAAGCGCGCCCAGAAGAGCGAGAACGAGCGGGAAAAGCTGGTGGCCGAGAGCGCAGAGCATGAACGGCGCCATCATGGCTTGACCGCCGGCGCGACGCTGATCGAGATCGGCATCGCGCTTTCGACCATCGCGATCATCACCAAGCGGCGTACCTTCTGGCTGGCCGCGATGCTGCTGGGCGCGGCCGGCGCCGCCATCGCCGCGGCGGCCTTCGGCGCGCTCCCGAGCTAAATTTCCGTTTTGTCCGAAATGTCCATGTTGCGGCGCTCGGGCCACAAGCGCACGAACTTGGCATAGAGGTCTCGCGTGTCGCGGGCTTTGTCCGGCGCGGGGACCATCGGATAATCGAACAGCTTGAAATCACGCGCATAGAGCAAATTGAGACGCGCGATGACACCGTGCGAGAGCCCGGTGCCGCCTTCGCCATCGAGCCTGTTCTCGCGGGGCAGGCCTGCGCTCAGTCCGAAAGCTTTCGAAGCCGCAGCCCAGGCGGCGGACATATCTTCCACCTTGTAGATCTCTGCCGTCCTGACGGGTCCCTCGTAGAAGAAGCGGTATTGCGGCGCGAAGTGGATGAATTTCCAATCGAAGCGGATGCGCTCTTCGTCCAGAAGATCGAAGGCGAGCTCCTCCGGCGTCAGTCGCTCGAGATCGCGATTCCAGTGCTTGAGGTGGCGATAGGACGAGACAAAGCGTGCGTAGGGATCGCGCACGAAGCCGAAGCTCCTGAACGCCTCGGTCAATCCGAGCTCCGCTCGGGCTTCGGCGACAGTCATGTGCGCGAGATCGCGGATCGCGTCGCGCCCGGACTCGTAACGGCGGCCCCACAAGGCCTTCGCATCCGGAAACTGCGTCATCAGCGCCTTGTGAACGGACGTACCCGCGCATTTGGGATTGTGGACGAAAAGCAGCCTGCGGCTCTCGATCCAGATCATCCTATCCTCTCCGTGCCCAGCCAGGCCCGCCAGGTCCGCCGCAATCCCGCCCAACGCAGATGACGATTTAAGCCTTGTGAAACGGTTTTGCCGTCGAGCGCCACTGCGCGCAGCGTATGTCGCGACGTGTCCGAGATGCCAAAAGCCGCGAGCAGCGCACGGTACTCCTCCTCGGGCGTGCGCCCCTTCATATTGCCCGCATTGTAGAGCGTGCCTTTGCCGATGGCGCGGGTGTGCAGGACACACGCGGCATCAACGATGGCGAGCTTGCGGCCTTCGCGCGCGGCCATCTGGCGCCAGGCCATGTCCAATCCCCAACTCGAATTGTTCAGACTCCAGGTCGGCATAATTTCGCGCAGGAAGCCGACTCGGAAGATCGGGCACATCTGCTCGACGAAATCGGTCTCGCGGTATTTGAGCCCGGCGCGCCTGAGCGTGATGTCGTAGGAATAGAACGAGCGCGGGTCGAGCGCGGGCTGCCCAAGATCGGCGCCGATTTCGTCGAGCACGCGGAAGGCCGTGTTCCATGCGTTCGTATCGCAGGCGAGATCGTCGTCCGGGAACCCGATATGCGAATAGCGCGACAGGAATTCGCCATGACCGGCGATACAATCGCGCAGGCCGAGCCACTTCGGTCCCTTCTCGCGCGACAACGTCACGCCGGTGCCGAGCGGATACGGCTGCTCGCTGTCGCCGAAGTAGGAGATGTGCAGGTCCCATTCCCGCCTGCCGGCGAGCCATTCCGGATGCAGCGAGCGGTCGCCGGCACGCACGATCAAGAGGTAGCTATTTGTCATCGCGGAAATTCGGCAGGATCTGCTTTTCGAACAAGGCCAGAGCGCGCGCGCAGGCCTGGTCCATATTATAATAGGCATAATCGCCGAGGCGCCCGGCAAACCAGACCTTGCCTTCCAGCGCGCGCGCGGCCTCGAGGTAGGGTTTCAGCTTTTCGGCGGTGCCTGGCGTGGGGACCGGATAGTACGGCTCGGTGCGGCCCGGAAGGTGGGCGAGCGGATACTCCTTGACCGTCACGGTACCCGCTGCGCGCTGGCCGGTGAGATGCTTGAATTCGGTGATGCGGGTGTAGGCGTGATCGTTCGGGTAATTGACCGTTCCCACCGGCTGCGCCTCTTCCACCTCCCACTGCTCGAGTTCGAAGCGCAGGCTTCGATAGGGAAGCGCGCCGAATTCGAAAGCGAAATATTCGTCGATCGGACCGGTGAACACCACCTTCTCGCCCTGTCCGGCAACGTCTTCATAGCGGGTCGAGGCGGCGAAGGTGATGTTGGGATGGGCGATCATGCGCGCGAACAGCGCCGTGTAACCCTCTTGCGGCATCGCCTGATAGGTGTCTTGGAAATAGCGGCCGTCGCGGCTGATGCGCACAGGCACGCGCGCGCTCACGCCGGGATCGAGATCTTCCGGCCGCAACGACCACTGCTTGAGCGTGTAGTTCTCGAACACCTTGGCATAGATGAAGTCCGCCAATTCTCCCAATGGACCGCCCGCCTCGCGCATCTTCAGGATCGGCACGCTTTTCTCGATGCCGTGGGTATCGATCAGAAGCCGCGTCAGCCGGGCAGCTTCGGCCGGCGCGAACAAGGCGTCGAGCGAATCGAGATTGAAGGGAATGGGCACGAGTTTGCCGTCGATGGCCCCAAGGACCCGATGTTCGTAAGGCCGCCAAGCCGTGAAGCGCGAGAGGTAGCTCCAGACCTTGGCGCTGTTGGTGTGGAAGATGTGGGGGCCATATTTGTGGATCAGGATTCCATATGGGCCCGGATAGTCATGGGCATTGCCGCCGAGGTGATCGCGTCGATCGACCAGCAGCACTTTGCGGTCGAGCCCCGAGGCGATCCGTTCCGCGAGGACGGCGCCCGTGAAGCCCGCGCCGACGATGATCCAGTCGTATTTCGACAAGAAAACGAACCGGAATGGGTTGCCGCGCAACCAATCCCGGTTCGGCAAGCGAAGTCAATTCAGGCCCGCTCAGGCGATTTCTTCCGGCAGCGGATTTCGCCCGGCCTGCCTATTGCAGGACGTACCGCAGCGTCACGCCGGCGAGGTCTTCGTTCTTGTCGCGCACGGAGGTGTCGTTCGCCGGGTCGGCGAACAAGTCGCGCGCGGAGTCGTAGAAATTGTGCTGATAGTTGAGGGAGGCCACCATGCTCGGCGTGAAGGCATAGTTGAGCGACGCGTGCACGTCGGTGACGTCGCCGCCGGTGGCCGCATGGAACAGGCCCGTGGTGCCGTTGAACACCGTGGTGTCGTTGTTGAAGCTGTGACCGAATCCGGCATTGATCGAATACGGCGCGCCGAAGCGGAACTGCGACTCGATTCCCAGGCGATAGTTCCACACCGCGCTGGTCGTGGTGTAGAGGCCGCTGTTCTGGTTCAACGCCTGACGCGTATCGAGCCAGACGGCATCGAAGGTCCCCGCGAGCGTGAAGTTCGGGGTCACGCGTCCGAAAGTGGCGCCGAAATCCGCGGCGCGTCCGCCGCGCGCGATCGTGCCTTCCTCGTCGGTGGTGGCGATCTTGGCCGGGAAGAGGTCGGGCAGGTATTCGGCGCGCAGGTCCAGATCGAACGCGTTGCCGTGCGCCTCGTCGATGGCGCGCCAGGTGAGCCCGAAGGCGGGGTCGGTCCAGCCGGAACTCGAGCGGATGATGTCGCCGCCGGAAAGATCGTGGCGGCTGTTGCTGCGCCAGTCGTATCCCCAGTCGAGATTGAGCGCGAGATCGTCGCTCAGTCCGTACATCACCGCCTGGTTGACCGCGTTGGAAGTGATCTGCGAACGCGCGATCTCGGTTCCGGTATTGTCGAAGGATTTCTGCGACGTCGAACCCCAGGCGTAGTTCGTCGCACCGAAAATCTGGCCTTGCAGCGGCAGATAGAGCGGATCGGAGAGGATGCGCTCATCGTAAGAGGCCTGCTGCGCGAACGCAGAAACGGAACTGCCAGCCAACGCAGCGCAAGCGAGAAGCATGGTCCAACGCATCGGTACGCACTCCTTCAATTGATAAGGAGACGAGCGGGCACGCACGCGTCCAGGCACTGCCCTCACCGTCACCACTCGACGGGATAAACGCGCCGCACAAAAGTTCCGTCCGCGGGCGCGCCTTATCTTTGCGTAATGACCCGGCAAGACGCCTGGATTTCATCCGTATAGGGAGCATCGCCTCTCGTTCGCCGGCGGGGCGCGACCTTTCCTGCTGGCACCGGCTGCCTCTCGCGAAATGGCCACTCACGATGCAGGATCGGACGGAAGATTCACCGGCCGCGGATTCAACCTTGGCAGCGCCGTCCCAATGGGCTAGGACAGCGGCGAATGGGCAGGCACGCCTGCCGCGGCAAAACAAGGGCGATGGCCCGGGACCGCGGCGGCGGACAAGGCTGGTCGAGGGATTCCCCGAAAAAGCCGTTGTCGCGCCGCCACGGCGACCAGGCAACGGAGCGTTTCATGAAGGGTCTTTCAGGATTTCACCGCGCCGCTGTCGCGCTGGCTTTCGCTGTCGGGCTGGGGTTTGCCGGCGGCCCCGCGGCAGCACAGTCGACGTTCACGCTGCTGCACAGTTTCTGCGTCGACGGCACCTGCAGCGACGGCCAGTTCCCGACCGGTACGCTGGTGGCGGATGGCTCGCACAATATCTTCGGCACGACCAAAGCCGGCGGCGAGCACGGCGGCGGCGTGGTCTTCGAACTCGTCTACATTCCCAACACCGCGACCTATCGCTACAAGCGCCTCTACAATTTCTGCACCGTCGTGGTCGGCTGCACCGACGGCGCCCAGCCGACCGGCGACCGGCTCATCGTGGACGTCAACGGCACGCTTTACGGCACCACGTACGCCGGCGGACCCAGCGGCAGCGGGGTGGTCTTCAAGCTGGTGCCGAACGCGGGACATACACGCTACACCTACTCGGTCATCTATCAGTTCTGCGTGCAGTTCAGCGGCTGCGAGGACGGCGCGCAGCCCTCGGGAGCGCTGACCTTCGCCGGCGAAGCGACCGGCGGCACCTATGACGGCAAAGCGGCGCTTTACGGATCGACGCTCGGCGGCGGCCGCAAGCATCAAGGCGTCGTCTTTTCGCTCGTGCCTCCCGCGACCCAGGGCGACATGGGCACGCACAAGGTGCTCTATTTCTTCTGCACCATCGGACGCAACGCCTGCAACGACGGCAGCCAGCCCGCAGGCGGCATGGTCGTCGACAAGAACGGCAACATCTGGGGCACGACGATCTCGGGCGGCCTCAACGATTCCGGCGTGATCTTCAAGCTGACGCCGACCGTGCAAGGCCCGTGGGCCGAAAGCCTGCCCTATCAGTTCTGCTCGGTCGCGGGCTGCGCCGACGGCATGACGCCGATGAACGGGCTGATCGCGGACTCAAACGGCGATCTCTACGGCACCACCGCGACCGGCGGCTTGCCGTACAAGAAATGCGCCGCGACAGGGTGCGGCGTGGTCTTCAAGATCACCACCGGCAATAAGGAGAGCACGATCTACTCGTTCTGCTCGCAGACCGATTGCACCGACGGCGGCGCGGTGCAGGGCTTGAGCGTCGATCCCAACGACAACTTCTACGGCGTCGCCTCCGTCGGTGGGCCGAAGAACCACGGCTTGGTCTTCAAGCTCACCGGCACGTCGCTGACCGATCTGCTCGACCTCCAATGCAGGACTCTCTGCAGCATGGGCCAGAATCCGAGCGGCGCCTTGATGATCAACGCCAATCTCGACCTCTTCGGCCTGATGACCGACGCCGGCCGCCACGGCGACGCTGGGACGGCGTTCAAGGTATCGCAGCCCTGAACGCACCCCTGGGTTTCGCTACGGCGCCCGAAGCGGAAAGATACTATACTTGCGCGTGAGTTCGGCGGGCGCCCGGCGGTGGGCGCCCTCCCCTCACATTGAGAGGTCCCTGATGCGATCCCATCGCCTTCTGTCATTGATGTTCGCGTGCTCCGCCGCCATGCCGACAGTGCTTGTCGGTACATCGGCCTCCAGCGCGTACACCTTCAAGACACTCTACGATTTCTGCGGTGTGGCGAATTGCGCCAACGGCGAATCGCCGGAAGGAGCGCTGCTGCGAGACCCCGAGGGCAACATTTTCGGCACGGTTGCCGGCGGCGCGGGACTCGCCGGCGCGGGAGGCGTCTTCGAACTTTCGCCAAACGGCGACAGTTGGAGCGAGACACAAGCCATTGCGCTCTGCACCGCGGACGGCTGTCCCTTCGGCGGATCGCCCGAGAGCGGCGTCATCATGGATGCGCAGGGCGATCTCTACGGCACTGCGACGGCCGGTGGCAACGACAATGCCGGAACCGTATTCGAGTTGATCCCCAACAGTTCCCGGACCAAGTGGAAGGCCAAGCTGCTTCATTCGTTCTGTTCGGCGGCCGGCTGCGCGGATGGTTGGGTGCCCAATGCCTTGACCTATGCCGGGCAATCGTCGGGCGCGCTTTATGATGGCGCATCGCCGCTCTATGGCACGACCTTTGCCGGCGGCAGCGCCAATGGCGGCGTCGCCTTCGCGCTCATTCCTCCTCAGCCGGGCAAGACGAAATGGAAGCAGAAAGTCATCCACAATTTCTGCTCGCCCAATTCGACCGATAACTGCACCAGCGACGGCGCGACGCCTCAGGCCGGAATGACGATGGATGGGTCCGGCAATCTCTACGGCACAGCCCAGGGCGCCGGCTTGAATCACGGCGGGATCATCTTCGAACTGGTCCCCAAGGCGAATTCCTGGAAGGAAAAGATCCTCTACAATTTCTGTTCGCAGCCCAGCTGCGCCGATGGCGGCGGCCCGATCGCGCCCCTCCTGATGGACGCGGACGGCAACCTCCTGGGTGTGGCAGGCCTGGTCGTGTTCAAGTTCAGCCCCAGGAAGGCCAAAATGACCGCGCTCTACACGTTCTGCGGCGACGGCACCTGCGACGACGGCGAGGGATCGACTTTCAGTCTCACGATGGACCCTTCCGGCAACTTGTTCGGCACGTCGTGGTTCGGCGGCGGGCACACGCCGCAAGATGCCGGCGTCGCCTGGGCGCTCGATCCCGGCTTCCAGGATCTCTACAAGTTCTGCCAAATAACCTCGTGCAAGGACGGCTGGAACCCCAGTTCGCCGCTGCTGCTCGACGGAACCGGGAACCTCATCGGCACGACGTGGCAAGGCGGTGCCCATGGCGCAGGGAACGTTTATGAGTTGACGCCATAACCGCAGAAAACCGCGCGGGATGGCTCCCGCGCGGCTCTGCAGTGCGCAAGCGTCAGTTTACCCACGTCACAATGACGACACCGTTTCCGCCATTTCCGCCGGCGACGCTGGACTGGCTGAAGCAGCCGAGGCCGCCCCCGCCCAACGCTCCGTCGTGGTTGCTGTAGGTGCCGGCATGGCCCAGCGGATTTCCGCCGCCAGGAATGGTGCCAAGATCTCCTGTCACCATCGCTCGCGTCGCCAAGCCATCTTGCGACTGATAATCCAGGCTGGCAGCCAAGGTCAGCCCGGTACCGCCTGCGCTTGCGCTGAAGGTTCCGGCCGAACCTGCGCTCGATATCGAGCCATGCAGCGCCGCCGATGAAGCACCGCCGCCGCTGGAAACGATGATATCGGTGCCAGAATAAGTCGCCTTGCTGGAGCTGCCATTCGAACCGTTATTTCCGCCGGCCGCTCCTCCGCTACCGCCGGATCCAACCGTGATTGAGACCGTGTCGGAGGCGCTGAAGCCCTTGAAGGAAGCAAGCCCGGCGCCACCCGAGCCGCCGCCGTCTGCAATGGAGCCTGTGGTGCTGTCACAGCTGCCTGCCCCCACCGCCGCCGCCAATAACGATGAATTGGAATTCGGATCCGACGCCGGCGCCGACGGGAACGGTGAACGTCCCGCTGCTGGTGAAGACTTGGGTGTGCAAACTAGCAGCGAACGCGGCGCTCCCAAGGCAAATCGCGCCAAGTGCGACCGTGGTCAAGAATGCGTTTCTCATATTGCATCTCCATACATTTGGGGGTTTCGAGGATCCTGGGAGACCCTCGAGGAAATTGTATCTCGATCTAATGTTGTGAAATTGTATGTTCAATTACAGGGAGATTACACTTCAGGTCAAACAAAACCGCGCGGGATCGCTCCCGCGCGGCTCTGCATTTGTAACTCAAAAAGAGACGACGGCGATTATTCCTCGCCTTCTTCTTCCTCGTCCTTCTTGCCGCCCTTCTTGGTCGCCTTCTTCAGCGCGGCGCCCAGGATGTCGCCCAGCGAAGCGCCGGAGTCCGACGAGCCGTATTGCGCCACGGCTTCCTTCTCCTCGGCCACTTCGCGCGCCTTGATCGAGAGCGCGATCTTGCGGCTGGCCTTGTCGACGGAGGTGACGAGCGCATCGATCTTGTCGCCCTTGCCGAAGCGCTCCGGGCGCTGGTCGTTGCGGTCGCGCGCCAGGTCGGAGCGGCGGATGAACGCCTTGGCGCCGCCTTCCAGCGCCACCTCGACACCGCCGTCGTTCACTTCGGTCACCGTGACCGTGACGACGCTGCCCTTCTTGAGCGGGCCGGCCTTCTCGATCGGATCGCCGGTGAGCTGCTTGATGCCGAGGCTGACGCGTTCCTTCTCCGGATCGACGTCGAGCACCTGCGCCTTGACCACCTGGCCCTTCTGGTAATCGCCCACCACCTGCTCGCCGGGCTTGTCCCAGGAGAGGTCGGAGAGATGCACCATGCCGTCGATATCGGCGTCGAGGCCGATGAAGAGCCCGAACTCGGTGATCGATTTGATCTCGCCCTCGATGGTCGAGCCCGGCGGGTGGGCCTTGGAGAAGGCTTCCCAGGGATTGTCCTGGGTCTGCTTGAGGCCCAGCGAAATGCGGCGCTTGTTGGAATCGACCTCCAGCACCTGCACCTCGACCTCCGTGCCGGGGATGACGATCTTGGACGGCGCGACGTTCTTCTTCACCCACGACATTTCGCTGACATGGACGAGCCCCTCGACGCCCGGCTCCAGCTCGACGAAGGCGCCGTAGTCGGTGACGTTGGTGACCTTGCCCTTGAACTTCGCGCCGACGGGATATTTGGCGCCGACGCCTTCCCAGGGATCGGTCTGCAGTTGCTTCATGCCGAGCGAGATGCGCTGGGTCTCGTGATTGATCTTGATGATCTGCACCGTAACGGTCTGTCCGACGCTGAGCACCTCGGTCGGATGGCTGACGCGGCGCCAGGCGATGTCGGTGACATGCAGCAATCCGTCGACGCCGCCGAGATCGACAAAGGCGCCGTAATCGGTGATGTTCTTGACCACGCCTTCGACCACCTGCTTCTCGGCCAGCGAGGCCACCAGCGAGGTGCGCTCCTCGGCGCGGCGCTCTTCGAGCACGGCGCGGCGCGAGACCACGATGTTGCCGCGCCGGCGGTCCATTTTCAGGATCTGGAACATCTGCGGCTGGTTCATCAGCGGGCCGACGTCGCGCATCGGCCGGACGTCCACCTGGCTGCCGGGGAGGAACGCTACGGCGCCATCGAGATCGACGGTGAAGCCGCCCTTGACGCGGCCGAAGATCACGCCCTCGACGCGGGTCTGCTCGTTGAAGGCACGCTCGAGCTTGATCCAGCTCTCCTCGCGCCGCGCCTTGTCGCGCGACAGCACGGCTTCGCCCAGCGCGTTCTCGACGCGCTCGAGATAGACCTCGACCTGATCGCCGACCGCGACCTTCGCGGGCAGGCCGGGCATCGAGAATTCCTTGAGCGAGACGCGGCCTTCGGTCTTGAGGCCGACATCGACTACTGCGAAATCGTTCTCGATCGCGACGACCGTACCTCTGATGACGGAGCCTTCGGCGGGCGAGCGGCCCACGAAGCTCTCTTCCAGCATGGTTTCGAAATCCTCGCGGGTGGGATGGAAGCTCGCGCTGTCGTCCCTGGCGGCGGCGGTCGCAGTGTGTCGGGCCATGTGTTCCTTCGTTCAAACGTCTATGCCGGTCCGCCTTCGCCTTGCGGCTACGGCGTGACGGACTTCCCGCTCGAGCGGGCGATGGAGAGTGGTTGTGGTCCGCAGGCCCGAGAGGCGCCGCCGGGTCTCCTTAACCCCTGGGCCGCGCCTTGAGCGCCGCCTCGACCTTCGGTGTGACCAAGGCCAAGGCTGCCGCGAACGCGGCGTCTATATCCAAATCGCTGGTGTCGAGCAAGTCTGCATCTTCCGCCGGGACCATGGGCGACACCGGCCTGTCGCGGTCTGCCCGGTCGCGGGCCTCGATCTCGCGCCGCAGCGCGCTCTCGTCCCGGGCGATGCCCATGGCCTTGAGCTCGAGCCAGCGCCGATGCGCGCGAACGGCCGGCTTGGCGTCGACGAAGAGCTTCGCCGCCGCGCGCGGGCAGACCACTGTGCCGATGTCGCGACCGTCGATCACGGCGCCCGGACTGCCGCCAAGGGGCTTGGCCGCGAAGTCGCGCTGGAATTGGAGCAAAGCTGCGCGTACCGAGGGATGGGCCGAGACCTGGGAGGCAAGCTTCCCGATCAAGTCCGACCGGATCGCAGGCTCGCCTGCACGAGTCAGGTCGAGCGCATGCGCGGCCCTCAGCGCATCGGGCTCGGCCGCGGGGTCGCCCCCCTGCTCCTGCACCGCGAGCGCAACCAGCCGGTACAACGCACCGGAATCCAGATGCGCGAAGCCGAAATGCGCCGCGAGCTTCTTCGCCAGCGTCCCCTTCCCCGACGCTGCGGTCCCGTCGACGGCGATGACGATGGTCATGGCGAAGTCCACGGCTTACCCGAATACCAGGGAGGCGTCTTCGCCTTATTGCCGTACCAACCCCAGTCATCCAACGTTTCGATGAACACTTGTCGACTGTAAGTCTGATGGGACTCGTAGACGTCGGAGGACCATTTCCCCATTATCGGTGCTCGGCTTTTCTCGCTCATCACAATCGCACCTTCTCGGCTACCGAAATCCAAGAGATATGCTTCAAACAAAATCGGATGAATTTTACCCGAATCATATTCGAATGGGGCGACGACGCGGATTCCAAGATCGAGCGCGGCATTCTTCCAAGCATTCATGATCAAGAGATCGATAGCCATCGCTACGTACCCACTTCAAACATAGCCCCCAACCCGCGCATCACCTCTTCAAACGCCGGAAAGCTCGTCGCGATCATCGTCGTGTCGTCGACCGTGACCGGCGCACGCGCCGCAAGCCCCATGACCAGGAACGCCATCGCGATGCGGTGGTCCACATGAGTCACGACCATGCCTGCGCCGGCAACGCCGTCGCCGCCGCGGCCCTCGACGGCCATGCCGTCTTCGGTCTCTTCCACCGTCACGCCGTTTGCGCGCAGACCGGCGACGATGGCGGCGAGGCGGTCGCTTTCCTTGACGCGCAGCTCTTCGAGCCCGCGCATGACGGTACGGCCTTCGGCGAAGGCGGCCGCGACCGCCAGGATGGGATATTCGTCGATCATCGCCGGCGCGCGTTGCGGCGGCACCTCGATCCCCTTGAGCGCGGACGCGCGCGCGACGAGATCGCCGATTTGCTCGCCGCCGCTGTCGCACGCATTCGCCACCGAAATGTCAGCGCCCATCTCCTGCAGCGTCTCGATTATTCCGCTGCGGCGCGGATTGAGCAGCACGCCCGGCAACGTCATCTCCGACCCCGGCACGATCAGCGCCGCGACCAGCGGGAAAGCCGCCGACGAAGGATCGCGAGGCACGTCGATCGAAGCCGGCTTCAACTCCGCTTCGCCGTCGATCTCGATCGCCTCGCCGTCGTCCAGCGGCTGGACTGCCAGCTTCGCACCGAAGGCGGCCAGCATCTTCTCGGTGTGATCGCGGGTGAGCGCGCGCTGGCTGATGCGGGTTCGGCCCGGCGCATTGAGGGCCGCCAGAAGCAGCGCCGACTTGACCTGCGCGGACGCCACCGCGACATCGTGTTCGATGGCGATCGGGCGTGACGCGCCGTGCAGGCTGACCGGCATCAACCCGCCGGCACGCGCCGAATATGTGGCGCCGAACAGCGTCAACGGCTCCAGCACCCGCTGCATCGGCCGGCGACGCAGCGACTCGTCGCCATGGAAGACCGCCTTCATCGCCGTCGTCGCGACCGCGCCCATCACCAGCCGCGAACCGGTGCCACTGTTGCCGAAATCGAGAACCTCGTCCGGCTCCGCCAGGCCGCCCACGCCGCGACCCCAGACGCGCCACTGTCCGTCCCCGTCGCGCAGCAGATCGGCGCCGAGCGCGCGCATGGCGCGGGCGGTATGGAGCACGTCTTCGGCCTCGAGCAGGCCCCGGATCTGCGTCTCGCCGACGGCCAGCGATCCCAGGATGAGGGCACGGTGCGAGATCGACTTGTCGCCCGGCACGGTCGCCACACCGCGCAAGGGCCCGCCCCGGCGGGCGGCAAGCGGGCGTTTGGCGGGTTCCTCGGTCATCGCAGGGCCTTGAAGATGGGTGGCAGCATCGCCATTTGAGATGGCCGGGTCGTCGTCAGCGGCATGGGCCCTCGAACTCTTTACAGGCCCCGCCAGAAGTGGCAAACGACCCCCCTTTCGGAAACCGACTTCACGCGGGAAGCAGCAACTTGGTCAAGGCCGATCTCGGAACGAAGCGCGTCTGTCCGCAATGCGCATCACGCTTCTACGATCTGCAGAAGCGCCCCATCGACTGCCCGAAGTGCCATTTCACCTTCGAGCCGGAGTCGCTCTACAAGCAGCGCCGCGCACGCCAGCCCGAGCCTGTTGCCGCACCGGTGGCCGAGGCGGAGGACGAAGAAGAGGTCGAGGAGACCGAAGAGGCCGAGGAGATCGTCGAACCGGTGGCCGATGAGGCACCGGTGGTGATCTCCGAAGACGACGACGAAGTCGTCGAGGAGGAGCCTGAGCCCGAGGCCGCGGGCATGTCGGTCGTCGATGCCGACGAGGAAGACGCGGTCGCCGAAATCGAAGTCGAGGAGGACGAGGACGAAGCCGACGATACCCTGCTCGAGGAAGTCGAAGAGGACGCGGACGACGTCAGCGGCATCATTGACGCAGACATTGGAAAAGACGAACGATAGTTCGTCTATTCCAATGTGAGACTGGAAGGCGGAAATCGGAAATCAGAAGGGAAGTAGCCGCTCTCGCTCTCTGATTTCCGGCTTCAGATTTCTGAATTCCGAACTCCGCGCCCACGGCGCGTACGGGGCCATAGCTCAGCTGGGAGAGCGCCTGCATGGCATGCAGGAGGTCAGCGGTTCGATCCCGCTTGGCTCCACCAGCCTTCGCTCGCGGAGCGAGTGAAGGCTGCCGCGCCGGAGCCCAAAGGGCGAAGGCGGGCTGGCGGCCGCGAGCTACGGCTCGGCAAGCCACTTAAACCACGAACCAAAGGCCTAATTGGGGTCATCGTGAAATACGTCTACATTTTGCGGAGCATCGAAGGTGGCCATTTCTACGCAGGTCTAACCGACGATCTTCGCAAGCGATTGAAAGCCCACAATGCGGGACAAGTTCAGCATTCGACCAAGTTCAAGCCCTGGATGCTGAAGACCTATATTGGCTTCGATGACGAGCAGAGGGCTGTGGCATTCGAAAGATATCTCAAAAGTCCTTCAGGCCGCGCATTCGCCAAGAAGCGCTTGTGAACATCGGGGGCTAGCTCGGCCACCAATCCCTGCAAACCGTACCCTCCCCCGCGACGGCTTGGACAAGACTTTGACGTTTGAGGCGGGCTACCCTAAAGGCTCCGGGGGTCGGGGCCGGGCATAGTTCAAGATCCATCACAGGTTATTCTGGCGAGTGAAAGGCATCTTTTGAGCGGATTCATCGATGCCCGCGCCGTTCCCTCGGGCACCGTCATCGAGACCGACGTCGCGATCGTGGGCGGAGGCGCCGCGGGCATCTCGCTCGCGCTTGCGCTAGCGCCGACGCCGCTGCGCATGGTCATGCTCGAAAGCGGCGGCCTGGGTTTCGACAGCAAGGCCCAGGCGCTCTATTCCGGCGAGGAGAGCGGCTATCCCTATCTGAAGCTCGATGCCTCGCGGCTGCGCTATCTGGGCGGCAGCACCAACCACTGGGGCGGCTGGTCGCGGCCGTTGAGCGAGATCGATTTCGAGGCGCGCGATTGGATGCCGCATTCCGGCTGGCCGTTCCCGCGCAGGGAGATCGCACCCTATTTCAAGCGCGCGCAGTCCTTGGTCGAGTGCGGCCCGTTCGTTTACGACCACGGCGCGCGCTGGGCGCGCTCGCAGGGAGCGCCGCTCCCTCTGGCGGAGGGCGGCGTCTACACCAGCTGGTTCCAATTCAGCCGCATGCGCGGCTCCGTGCTGCCGACGCATTTCGGGCAGCGCTACGGCGACGATATCAAGCGCATCCCCCGACTTTCGTCCTTTCTGCATGCGAACGTGACGGCGATCCGGCTTGCGCCGGATGCGGGCCGCGTGGAGCGGCTGGATATCGCGACATTGAGCGGCAAGCGCTTCACGCTGAAGCCGAAGCTCACGGTGCTGGCCTGCGGCGCCATGGAGAATGCGCGTCTGCTGCTCGCTTCCAACGACGTCGCCTCGCAAGGCATCGGCAACGGCGCCGATCTGGTCGGCCGCTTCTTCGCCGACCACCCGATCCCGCGCGACACCGCAACCCTCGTGGTCTTCGACGGACAGCTCGCGCCGTTCTATACGAACAACGCGATCCTCGGCAGCCTGATCCTGCGCGCGACCTTCTCGCCGACGGAGGACTTCCAGCGTCGCCGGAAAATCCCGGCCTCGCTCACGACGGTGGAAAACGAGGTCAAGCTCGACGAACTCGGCCAGGCCGCCGTTGTGACCGTCGCCAATGTGCTGGGCGTCGACGCCACCGGCGCGAGGGCGTTTTCGACGGGCTGCGGCATGGAGCTCGTGCCCGATCCCGACCGCCGGCTGACCTTGAGCGGCGAGCACGACGCGCTCGGCCTGCCGCGGCTCAAGCTGCACATGCGCGTGGCGCAATCCAACTTCGACCATTATCGCACCGCGCTGAAAGAGCTGGGACGACAACTGCTTGCGGCCCGCATCGGCATGATCCGCCTGAACCGCAAGAGCCGGCAGGACTGGATCGGCGTGATGGACTGGGGCAACCACCACATGGGCACGACGCGCATGGCGGCAGATCCCAAACAGGGCGTGGTGGATGGCGATTGCAAGGTGCACGGCATTGCCAACCTCTTCGTCGCGGGAAGCTCCGTCTTTCCGACCTATGGTGCATCGAATCCCACGCTCAATCTCGTCGCCCTAGCGCTCAGGCTGGCGACGCATGTGCGGAAACAGTTCCCATGAGCCCACCGCCCAAACTCTCACGCCGCACCTTGACCCTGGGCGCAATGGCCGCGGCGGTCGCGGCCTTTGCCGGCGGACTGTATGAGCTGCCCAAACTGCTTCGCCGCCATGCGCATGGCGAGCATGCGGCGCTGATCAATTTGCTCGCCGATCCGGACGCCGCCGCCATGGTGGGGCGCGCCGCCAAGAGCGACATCGCCGAGGAGTCTGCCGCCGCCGACCTCAAAACGCGGCTCAAGGGGCGTGCGCTGGCCGATCTTGCCCGCGAGGACGACGCCGATCTCGACGGCTTGGTGGAGGTCGAAGGTTGGATGGTGCCGCTCGCCATCGCGGAGCTCTGCGTCCTCGCCGCACAGGCGATGTGAATCGCCGCGCTCCGGAGGGATGATCCGCCGGGATGTGAGGAGGCGGCGATTTCGACGGCAAGCCCGCCGGCAATCCCTTGATCCGTCGTCCTCAGTGCCTACATTGCTCTTGTGCGGCGCCCTGACAGGGCCGCAACAAAATTACCGGCAGCCTCTTGGTGCCGGCAGAGCCGCTTGAAAGGAGGGCTTTGGAAATGACCCGCAACCCCTATTTCAACAGCCCTTTCCTGCTGGGCTTCGACCACCTGGAACGGCTGCTGGAGCGCACCGCCAAGGCCGGTGACGGCTATCCCCCGTATAACATTGAGCAATCCGGCGACGAGGGCCTGTGCATCACGCTCGCGGTTGCGGGCTTCGCGCCCGAGGATCTCTCGGTGACGACGGAGGATCGCCAACTCCTCATCCGCGGAAAGCAAACCGAAGGCCATGATCGCACGTTTCTACATCGTGGCATCGCAGCCCGGCAGTTCGAACGCAGTTTCGTGCTCGCCGAGGGGATCGAGGTCACGGGAGCAGAGCTTCGTAACGGACTTTTGACCGTGGCACTCGCCCGGCCGAAGGCGGAGCCGATCGTGCGCACCGTTCAAATCAGGACGGGCAACAACAATGCCGCAAACGACGCCGACGCGCGCCGCCGCGGGGAAGGAGGTCAGCGATGACCGAGGATTTCGAACTGGACGACAAGCCGCAAGGTCAGCGGCAGATCGCCTACATCAAGCCCACGGACTCCGATGAGGCGCACCGTCTGGGCATCATCCCGCCCGGAATCGAGCTGCCGCCAGGCATCAAGCTGTACGTGCTCCACGCCGTCGACGGCAGCGTGCTCGGCTTCACCGACGCCTATGCTTCGGCCTACGGCGCCGCCGTGCAGAACGACCTGACGCCCGTGAGCGTGCACTAGCCATCTGCTGCACGCGAGGCGGCGTCCTTCCGATCCGGGAGAGGTGCATCTCATCCATGCCCATCCGCATCGTCCGATTGGGCGCGCCGAGGGAACGCGGCGAAGGACTCCGCATCGGCACGGTGCGGAGGCCGCCGCGCGGCGTGCCCAAGGCGGACTTTGCGCGGCGCGACTTTTACGATGTCTGGCTGCCCGCTCTGTCGCCGGAGCCCGCGCTGGTGACCATGGCGCTGACAGCCAAGGACAGCCGCACATGGAATGCCTTTTTGCGCAAGTTCCGCGCCCAGATGTCCAAACCCGGCGCCGCGCAGCTGCTTGATCTGCTCGCGGCGCTGTCCCATGCGAGCGATTTCTCCGTCGGCTGCTATTGCGCCGACGAGGCGCGGTGCCATCGCTCCGTGCTGCGCGCGCTGCTCGAGCAGCGCGGTGCACGGATGGCCGCCTGACTTGCCCTTTCGCCCGCCCGACCGTATGAAACGCTCATGAGCCGCGCCGCCGACTCTCTCGACCGCTGGATGCGCACGTCCTTCGTGGCCATGAACACGGAGCTGGAGGAGCTGTATTTCTCTCGCGAGGACCGCGCAGACGTCGAAGGCGTGGGCGACGCGATCAAGACTAGGCTGGCCGAGGAAGGCCGCGCGCTGATCCGCCCGCTCGCGGCGGAGGGCAACACCAACGAGGGTTTCGACCACGCCTTCGACGTGCTCGGCAATCTCGGGCTTTTCCTCGCGGCGCTGCGGCGTCACGAACTCACCAACCCGGCGCGCGAAACCGCTTCGCCTTTCGAGGAGGCGTCGGCGCTCGGGCTCCATATCGGGGCATCCTTGGGCGTCGCCCCGCGCTTCGCCACGGCGCATCTCGCCACCCACAACCGCGCCATCGACGGCGTGCAGAAGAGCTTCACCGCGCTGAAGGACGAGTTCGTCTTCATCGATTTCAACACGATGGGAATATTGAACTACAAGCGCGCTGCGGACGCGCTGATGCGGATACCGCCGCTGGGCATCTCCAACCCCTCCACGCTGCTGCTGCTCAACAACGCGCGCGACGCGCTGAACGACGTGGCGCGCACCAACGACATCCTGTTCTCGCGCCTCGACAAGGACCGCTTCTTCTACAGCGTGCGGCCCTACTACAAGCCCTACCGCGTCGGGCGCCAGGAGTATCGCGGCGCCAATGCCGGCGATTTCTCCGGCATCAACCAGATCGACCTCCTGCTCGGTCTGTGCCGCGCCAACGACCCGGGCTATGCGCAGCTGCTGATCGACAAGATGCTGTTCATGATACCGGAAGACCAGCGCAGCCTGCGCGCCTGTCTCATCCATGCGCCGCTGCTGGACCAGTTCCTGGAGGCCGCGTCCTCGTCGTCCGGCAAAGCGTGGTTCGCCGACAATGGCCGCGCGCTCCTTGAGGTCTGCGAGGCCCATGGCCGTGCCGCGGTCCAGCACCACGACCAGTTGTTCGAAAGCTTCATCGTCAAGATGTCGGCGTCGCTCGACAGCCGCCACCATGCGCAGCTCACGGCCAGCGGCCCGCCGCTACCGGTGCTGGCGAAGGCGCTCGAACGCCTGCGCGACCTGCGCGCGGCGGCGAAGCGCGACGACATTGAAACCGCGCACGACAAGCTCGAACTCCTGCGCCGCGCCTTGAGGGGGTAGCGGCACCACGAATCCGCCTTGAGCCGCACACTTGTTTCGGATTAAGAACGCCCCATGAAAACCAAGCTCCACAAGAACGATCTTCCCGACGGACTCACGCTCGGATCCGTCGTGGCCATCGACAGCGAGACGCTCGGGCTCAACCCGTTCCGCGACCGGCTCTGCCTGGTGCAGCTGACAGGCGGCGACGGCACTTGCCATCTGGTGCAGTTCGCGCCCGGCGCCTATGCCGCGCCGAACCTGAAGCGCATGCTCGCCGACGCGAGCACCTTGAAGCTCTTCCACTTCGCGCGCTTCGACATCGCGATGTTCAAGCGCTATCTGGGCGTGATGACGGCGCCCATCTATTGCACCAAGATCGTCTCGCGCCTGGTGCGCACCTACACCGACCGTCACGGGCTCAAGGATCTGGTGAAGGAGTTGCTGGGCGTCGACATGTCGAAGGAACAGCAGAGCTCGGATTGGGGGGCGGCGGAGCTCAGCGACAAGCAGCTCGCCTACGCCGCCAGCGACGTCGTTCATCTCCATCGCCTGAAGGACGCGCTCGACGCGATGCTGGCGCGCGAAGGCCGTACCGAACTTGCCAAGGCGTGTTTCGACTTCCTGCCCGCGCGAGTCGAACTCGACCTCGCCGGCTGGGCGGACACCGACATCTTCGCGCATTGAGTGCGCGCAGAGGCCGGCCGTGACGGGATTTGGCACGTATTTGCCGCCATTTTGGATCATTGCTTGAAACGGCATGGGGCGATAGGCCAGATTGGCGCGAATTTCGCTCAAGCGGCCGGATGCCCCCCAGACTCAAGACCGTTGCCAAGGACCAAGCGCAGAGCGATCTCGCGGCGGCGCGACGCGTCTTCGCATTCGCCGGTGAGGCGATCCGCTCGCTGAGCGACACGCTCGACGGCGCGTTCACGCGCGCCGTCGACACGCTGCTTGCGATCAAGGGCCGGGTCGTCGTCAGCGGGATGGGCAAGAGCGGCCATGTCGGGCGCAAGATCGCCGCCACGCTAGCCTCCACCGGCACGCCGGCGCAGTTCATCCATCCCGCGGAAGCAAGCCACGGCGATCTCGGCGCATTGACGCGTCAGGACGCGGTGCTGATGCTGTCGTGGCGCGGCGAGACCGCCGAGCTTTCGGATCTCATCACCTATGCCAAGCGCTTCCATATCCCGCTGATCGGCGTCGCCGGCAATGCGGAGTCGACGCTGTTGCAGGCTGCCGACGTGGCCTTGCTGCTGCCCAACGCACGCGAAGCCTGTCCGATGGGACTTGCGCCCACCACCTCGACGACCTTGATGCTGGTGCTGGGGGACGCGCTCGCGGTGGCGCTGATGGAACGGCGCGGATTTTCCGCCGACCAGTATCGCGATTTCCATCCCGGCGGCAGCCTGGGCCGCGCCCTCATCCGCGTCTCCGATCTCATGCACACCGGCGATGAGATCCCGCTGGTGGGCGAGCGCGACGCCGTGCCTGAGGTTCTCATCGCCATCGCCGAGCACCGCTTCGGCTGTGTCGGCGTGGTCGACCGCAAGGGCGCGCTTGCCGGCATCATCACGGACGGCGATCTGCGCCGCCACATGGGCGCCGATATCATGAAGCGCAGCGCGCGGGACATCATGACGGCGGGCCCCAAGATCGCGGCACCGGACCAGCTCGCCGCCGAGGCCCTGGGCGTGATGAACGAGAAGAAGATCACGCAGCTCTTCGTTCTCGATCCCAAGGACCGCGGCCGAAAGCCGAAAGGGATCCTCCATATCCACGATTGCCTCAGAGCGGGGCTGGGGTGATGGCCGCGAAGAAATCCGCGCGCGCGCGCGCTCCGGGCAGGACCCAGCCTCAGCGCGAACGCCGCGACTGGACCGCGCGCGCACGGTCGACCACGCTCGATGCCGTCCGCTACAGCCAGTTCGTCGCGCTCATGAAGCGCGCATTGCCGATTGCCGCCGGCGCCATCCTCACCGTGGTTGTGGTCTACTCGCTCTTGCCGCGCGCGTCGGATCGCATTCAGGTCACGGCCCAGCGCCGCGGCTTGATCGAGAACGACCTCGCGATGATGAAACCGAAGCTCACCGGCACTGACGACCAGGGCAATCCTTTCGTCATCACCGCGGAAAAAGCCGTGCAGGACCCCAAGAACCTGCATCGGGCCCAGATGACGAAGATCGAGGCCGACATCGCCACGGCCGACGGCCACTGGATGAACGCGACCTCCGATCGGGGCCATTTCGACATGGATAAGCGATTGCTCAGTCTCGCCGGCGGAATCCAGTTCTTCTCGGATTCCGGCTTCGAGTTGCACACCGCAACGCTCGACGTGGACATGCGCAGCGGACTTTATCGCGGGCCGACAACGGTCACCGGCCATGGGCCGTTCGGCACGATGCGCGCCGACCGCTTCGAATTCGACCGCCCCGGCCAGATGCTGCATTTGAACGGCAACGTTCGCACGACGATTTATCCTTCCGCATTGAGGCAACGCAAATGAGATGGCTCTTGCTGATGGCTGCTCTCGCCGCATTTCCTGCGGCCGCGCCGGCGCAGGTCACCCGAGGCCTGGGGTTGAGCGCGAAGGACGCGAATGCGCCGATCCAGGTCTCCGCCGATCGCTTCGATGCCGATCTCAACGCCAAGTCCGGCGTCTATTCCGGAAATGTGCTGATCGTCCAAGGGGACATGCGGCTGCGCGCGGACAAGGTGCGCATCACCACGGTCGCAGGAAAGCCGGACAAGATCTTCGCCGACGGCAACGTCGTGTTCGATGCGCCCTCCGGCAGCGCCAAGGGCGATACCGGCGTGTACGACGTGAACCCGCGGCTGATCACCTTCAGCGGCCGGGTCGTCCTGATCCGCGAGAAGAATGTGATGCGCGGCAGCGTCCTGGTGGTGAACCTGATTACCGGACAGGCACAGTTGGGCGCGAAGGGGATGTCGGGCGGACGCGTCCAGGGCCTGTTCGTGCCGCCGCCCAGCAATCCGCAGCCGCACGCACAACCGCTCGCGCCGCAACCGGCACAGACGCCGCCCCGGACCAACCCGTAAGGTTCATCGTTCCTTAAGCACGGACAGGCATGGTTCTTGCCCATGGCAACCAACAAAGCCACGAAACAAAAGACCGCAGCGCCGTCGTCGCCGCCGCGTCCGCGCGTCATCGACGGGGGCAAAGGCCTTGTGGTCAACCGCATTTCCAAGAGCTTCAACAAGCGCCCCGTCGTGCGCGGGGTGAGCCTGACGCTCAGGCGCGGCGAGGTCGTGGGTCTGCTGGGCCCCAATGGCGCCGGCAAGACGACCTGCTTCTACATCATCTCCGGCCTCATCCCGCCCGACGCCGGCACGATTGCGGTCGACGATGCCGACGTGACGCGGCTGCCGATGTATCGCCGCGCGCGGCTGGGAATAGGCTATCTGCCGCAGGAAGCGTCGATCTTTCGCGGGCTGACCGCCGAAGGAAACATTCGCGCGACCGCCGAGCTGGTAGAGCAGGACCCGGGCCGCCTCGAAGCCATCGTCGAGGAGCTCCTGGCGGAATTCGGCATCTCCCATGTGCGCAACACGCCTTCCATCGCCCTTTCGGGCGGCGAGCGCAGGCGGGTGGAGATCGCGCGCGCGCTGGCGACGCATCCTTCCTATATCCTGCTCGACGAGCCGCTGGCGGGCATCGACCCGATCGCCGTCGGCGAAATCCGCGACCTGGTCAAGCATCTCAAGGACCGCGGCATCGGCGTTCTGATCACCGACCACAATGTGCGCGACGCGCTCGACATCATCGATCGCGCCTACATCCTGCATGAAGGCCTGGTGATGAAGGAAGGTACGCCGGCGGAGATCGTCAGCGATCGCGACGTGCGCCGGGTTTATCTGGGCGAAAAATTCTCGTTGTAGGCGGGGCGTAAAGCGTATGGCGTTGGGGCAGCGTCTCGAAATCCGGCAGGGCCAGTCCCTGGTGCTGACGCCGCAGCTGCAGCAGGCGATCAAGCTGTTGCAGCTGTCCAACATCGAACTCGCCGAATACTGCGAACAGGAACTGGAGCGCAATCCGCTGCTCGAGCGCGACGAGCGCGAGGGCCAGGCCGAGAGCGAGCGCGAGACGCCCGAGCCGCAGGACACGGGTGCCGAAGGCCTCGACAGCGCACTGGCGCGCGAGGATTTCTCCAAGGCCGAGGATATGGATGCGTCGGCCGAGGACAAATACGACGGCTCCGAAGCGCCGACGCCCGCGGCACCGCTGACCGACTGGAGCACCGTGCGCAACGGCCAGCGCTTCGAGGGCGACGAGGACGCGCTCGAATCCTCGATCTCCGCCAACCTCACACTCAAGGATCATCTCGAAGCGCAGCTCGCGCTGGCAGCCCTGACGCCCGACAAGCGCCTGATCGGCCTCGCGCTGATCGATGCGGTGGACGAGGCCGGCTATCTGCGCGCCGATCTCGAGGAGATGGCAGAGCGGCTCGGGACGGCGCGCGCGGCCGTGGAAGAGGTGTTGCGCGTCCTTCAGGGCTTCGACCCCGTCGGGGTCGCGGCGCGGGATCTGGCGGAATGCCTGTCGCTGCAGCTCAAGGCGAAGGACCGGCTCGATCCGGCGATGGCGACGCTGCTCACGCGTCTCGACCTGGTGGCGCGCCGCGAGAACGCCGCGCTGTCGGCGATTTGCGGCGTCGACGCCGAAGACGTCGCAGACATGATCGCGGAGATCCGCGGCCTCACCCCCAAGCCGGGCCTTGCCTTCGGCGGCGAGCCGGTTCAGCCCGTGATCCCGGATGTCTTCGTGCGCGAAAGCAATGACGGCGCCTGGCAGATCGAGCTCAATTCCGAAACCCTGCCGCGGCTTCTGGTCAATTCACGCTACTATGCCAAGGTCTCGTCCGGCGCGCGCGACAAGGATTCGAAGGCCTATCTGACCGAATGCCTCAACACCGCGAATTGGCTGGTGAAGAGCCTGGATCAGCGCGCGCGCACGATCCTGAAGGTCGCGTCGGAGATCGTGCGCCAGCAGGACGGATTCCTGACCTATGGCGTGAGGCACCTGCGGCCGCTCAATCTGCGCACGGTGGCCGACGCCATTCAAATGCACGAATCCACAGTGAGCCGAGTCACGTCGAACAAATACATCGCCACGCCGCGCGGGGTGTTTGAGCTCAAATACTTCTTCACCGCCTCGATCCAGTCGGTGAACGGCGCCGAGGCGCATTCGGCGGAAGCCGTGCGCGACCGCATCCGCGAGATGATCGAGCGCGAGAGCGGGCGCGACATCCTTTCGGACGATCGCATCGTGGCGCTGCTCACGGCGGACGGCGTGAACATCGCGCGCCGCACCGTCGCAAAGTATCGCGAGGCGATGCGCATCCCCTCCTCGCTGGAACGCAAGCGCTCGAAATACTCGGATTCGGCTGCCGCCGAACTTCGTTAATTGCAAGCGTTGACATTGCGGCAAGCGGGGACTAATTACCGCGCCGCCTCGCAAGAATGACGCATGTCACCCGAGGCCGGGCAGAGCCTGCGGGTGGGCGAAAGCCGGAAACTCGAGGCGCGCGGTTTCGTTTTGGCTTGAGGGAATGGTGTCCAGAATAGTGTCTGCTTGCGCAGGACGGCCGCGCGGCAACGCAGCACCATTTCGCTGTTGCACAAGGCTCGCGCCAACAAAAGGTCAGCAATGAACATCTCCGATTTGCTCAGGCCCGATGCGGTTTTCGCGTCGCTCAAGGTGCAGAGCAAAAAGCAGCTTCTTCAGGAGCTCGCAGCGCGTGCAGCGCAGCAAACCGGCATCGCCGAGCGGCGCATCTTCGAGACTCTCACCGAGCGCGAGAGGCTGGGTTCGACCGGCGTCGGCCAGGGAATCGCGATTCCGCATGGCAGGCTCGCCGAAGTGAAGCAGATCGCGGGCGTTTTCGCGCGGCTGGACGCGGCCATCGACTATGACGCGGTGGATAAGCAACCGGTCGATCTCGTGTTCATGCTGCTCGCGCCGGACGCGGCAGGAGCCGATCACTTGAAGGCCCTGGCACGCGTCTCTCGCTTGCTGCGCAATCAACAGGCCTGCGAGAAGCTGCGCGCGGCCACGCGTCAGGAGGCGCTGTACGCCATCCTGACCGAACCGGCCGCCAGCGCACGCGCCGCATAGGGCTCCTCCATTGGAACTGAGGCAGCAATTGTCCATTACAGGAAGATGAAGGGTTTCCTCGCTTCCGATGAAGTCCGCTTCCTGCGCGGCTTTCTCTCCAATCCCCTGCGCGTGGCCGCGCCCGTGCCGTCCGGGCGCAAGCTTGCCCGCACCGTGGCAGCACAGATCGATGCCGAACCGGGCGGCTATGTCGTGGAGCTGGGTCCGGGCACCGGTGCCATTACCGCTGCGATCCTTGAGCAGGGGGTCGCGCCGCAAAATCTGATCGCAATCGAGACCGATGCGGATTTCGCGCGTCGGTTGCGCAGCCGCTTCGCAAATATCCATATTCTCGAAGGCGACGCATTTTCCTTTCGCCGGCTGATCGCGCCCGTTGTCGGCAATACCCTGCTGCGCACGGTCGTCAGCGGGATTCCCGTGCTCAACCGGCCCAAGGAGGTCACCCAGCCGCTGTTGGCCGACGCAATCGCCGCGCTCGAACCCGGGGCGCCCTTCGTCCAGTTCTCCTACGGTGCGGAGCCGCCGATTGCGCCAATTCCGGGTGTGGAAGTCAGCCGCGTGGCCACGGTCTGGCAAAACCTGCCACCAATGCATATATGGGTCTATCGGGGGCGGCACGGCTGAATTCTTCGCGTGCCGGGTTTCCAACAAGGACGGCGATGACCCTCCCCGCACTTCCGGCCACGCGCCGGACCGATCTCGGCATTTTCAATGTGGCGTTTCTGTTCGTGCTGGCGACGGCGGCGCTGCTCATGGTCGAGCCGACGGCGCGCGACGGTGTTGCGGCACGGATTGCGACCTCTTTGCGGCAGGCGGCGCAACCGCATGCCGCTTCCGTTCGCACCATCGCGCCTTCCGCTTTCGAGACCGAGCTTGCGATGACCCCGCAGCAGCTGCTGTCGCGCTGGGATCCTCTCGTCGAGCAGGCCGCGAAGAAATTCTCGGTGCCCGAGAAGTGGATCAAGGCGGTGATGCGGATGGAGAGCGGCGGCCGCACCATGGCGGACGAAAGCCATCCCCTCGTTTCCGCCATGGGAGCGATGGGACTGATGCAGGTGATGCCGCGGACCTTTGCCGCGATGCGCGCGCAGTACGGCCTGGGCTCCAACCCCTACGATGCGCGCGACAACATCTTCGCCGGAACGGCCTATTTAGGCCTGCTCTGGCACCGATATGGCAATCCGGCGATGTTCGCGGCCTACAACGACGGCCCGGGCGGGTTAGAGGATCATCTGGCGCAAGGTAAGCCCTTGCCCAAGGAAACCCTGGCCTATCTCAGCGGCGTCACCGGGTTGATCGGGGAGCATGGCGGGGGCAAATCGGTGCAGTTCACGCAACCCGACGGCAAACGTCTGGCGATCGCGCGCGCAGACATCACCGGCGTGCGCGCGCCACTGCCGGGCGAATACGCCGACGGCGTCAACGCCGTGCTCAGCATCGGCAAGAAGCGGCAGGGCGTGCGCGAGAACGTCGCCGAAGTAAAATCCAAAGCCGGCGTGTTGTAGGAGCGGGCGTGTTGCAGGAATTACTGCGACGCGACCGGCATCGTGCCGACGGCGGCGGCCGGCAGAACCGGCGCCGTGACCGTATTCGCCGTGATGACGGAGCCATGCAGCGCGCTGAGATCGGTGTCGGCTTGCTGCAGCATATCGGGCGTGATCTTGCCCTTCGACATCGCCGCGATCTGGCGCAGCGTCATGGTCTTGAAAAAGGAATACATCGGGTGCGACCGCATGCCGGGAAAATCCTTGTCGAGGATCGCGCAGCCGCCCGTCGTTTCCGCGATCTTTTCGATCGGAATATCCAGCATCGATTCCTGCGCCGGAACGACGGCAGCCGGCGGTGCAAGATCGTCCATCGTCGCGGTCTTCGAATCGCTCTGCGCCAACAGCGTGAGCGGAAACAGCACACCGGCGGCCAGGGGAAGCAAGGCGGAAACAGTTCGCATGACGAAATCCGACTCAGCGAGCGCCTCAATGACTACAATGACACAACGCGCGCTGCCGGAAAGCGTTGCTGGTCCGTGCCAGCGCTTGGGGCCGGTCAATAAATGGCCACAATTGGGAACCGAGTTGGAACGAGACCGTTGTGCTTCGTTAAGCTCGAAACGCATTTCAGGGGCTGATGTACAGCGCGGAATCAGCCAAGCGGCGAGTGCCGGAGACCGAGGCCGAAGCGCAACTGAGCGCCGAAACCCGCGCACTCGCACTGCTCAACGAAGCCAGTTCCCGGCTGTGGCGGGTGCGCGGGCTCGAGGAAGGCCTTCATGTCGCGCTGTCCTCGACCATCGAGATGCTCGGGGCTGCAAAGGGCAACATCCAGCTGCTGGGCAGCGACAACGTGCTTCGCATCGCGATGCAGGCGGGCTTCGGTCCCGAGTTCCTGGATCGCTTCCATGAGGTTCCGGCAAGTGGCGCTTCGTCCTGCGCGCGCGCCATGCGTGCCAAGAGCCGGGTCGTCGTTTCCGACACCGAGACGGACGTGGATTACGAGCCGCTGCGCGCCATCGCCCGGCGCTCGGGATACAGATCGGTGCAGTCGACGCCGCTGGTGAGCCGTGACGGATCGCTGATCGGCATCCTCTCGACGCATTTCGCGCACCCGCACAGCCTGACCTCCTCCGAAGAGAAGCGGCTGGATCTCTATGCGCGCCAAACCAGCGATTTCATCGAGCGCTGCCGCATCGACGAGGAGCTGCGGCGCAGTGAGGCCGACCGCAAGCGGCTCGATGAAGTGCGGGCGCATCTTGCCGCCATCGTGGAGTCCTCGAACGATGCCATCATCAGCAAGGGTCTCGACACCATCATCCTGAGCTGGAACCAGGGCGCGGAACGCCTGTTCGGCTATACCGCCGAGGAGGCGATCGGCCGTCCGATCACGCTTCTCATCCCCGAGGAGCGGCTGGACGAGGAACCTAAAATCCTGGAGCGCATCCGCGCCGGCGAGCGCGTCGATCACTTCGAGACGGTGCGCCAGCGCAAGGACGGCAGGCTGGTCGACATCTCGCTCACCATCTCTCCGGTGCGCAACGCCGCCGGCGAGATCATCGCGGCTTCCAAGATTGCGCGCGACGTATCGGAGCGCAAGCAGTTGGAGGCGCATCAGGCGGTGCTGATGGCGGAGCTGAACCATCGCGTCAAGAACACCTTGGCGACGGTGATCTCGATCGCGCGTCAATCATTTGCCGGCGACGAGAAGAAAGCCGCGCGCGAGACCTTCGACGCGCGCATCCGCGCTCTTGCGCTGACGCATGGCAGGTTAGCCGAAAGCAGTTGGTCGAGCGTGCCGCTCGGGACGCTGTTCGGCGACGAGCTCGAGCCTTTCCGGGAGATCAGCAGCGCGAACATCAGGCTGAATGGACCCGAGGTCGCTCTGGCGCCGAAATGCGCGCTGACGCTGGGCCTTGCGATCCACGAACTGGTCACCAACGCCGCGAAATATGGCGCCCTCTCCAAGGCCGGCGGAGCCATAGAGATTTGCTGGGCGCTGGCGGACGACAGGCTCAGGATCGAGTGGTGCGAGAAGGATGGCCCGCCGGTGACGCCACCGACCCGCTCCGGCTTCGGCCGCACCTTGCTCGAGCGTGTGATCGCGAACGACCTGCAATGCAAGGTCGGTCTCGATTTCCGCCCCGAGGGGCTGCGCTGTCTTTTCTCGATCCCTGCGCGGCCATGCGTGGCGGTGCCGCAATGAGCTCAGCCCCCAACGGCGCCTCGCCCAAACGCATTTTCGTCGCCGAAGACGAGTTCCTGGTGTTCCTCGCGCTGGAGGACGACCTCAAGGGCCGCGGCTATGAGGTGGTGGGTCCGTTCACGACGGTGGCGAAGGCGCGCGCCGCTGCCGCCGGAGAGGACGTGGATCTGGCGCTGCTCGACATCAACATGGGCGGCGAGATGGCCTATCCGCTGGCCGACGATTTCGCCGCCAAGGGCGTGCCTTTCATCTTCCTGAGCGGGTACGATGCGGACTCCCTGCCGGAGCGCTACCGCGACGCGCAGCGGATCGCCAAGCCCTACGACCCGCGTATCCTGATTGCCAATGTGCAGCGCATTCTCGAGGGCGAGGAGACGGCCTAGGCCCTCCGGCGCGCGTGCTTTTTGAGTACGCGACGGCGGGCGCTGTGGGCCCTGGACGCCATATTTGGTGGAACGCGGCGCCGCGCACGATTTAACGCAACTAATCGCCGTGGCGCCGGTTAACCGTGTTAGGGTGGCGTGCGGCTTTTCCGCAGCACACCCGGGGCATCGATGGAAGGCGCGAAATATCCCATCGTCGGCATCGGCGCTTCGGCAGGAGGCATCGAAGCGCTCAAGCACTTTTTCGGTGGCCTTCCCGCCGACACCGGCTGCGCCTTCGTCATCGTCACCCATATGAGCCCGGACCACCGCAGCCTGCTGCCCGAGATCGTGGCGCGCTTCACCGAGATGCCGGTTCATGCCGCCGCCAACGGCATGAATGCGGATCCCAACAACGTCTACGTCCTGCCGAAGGACGCCGTGATGGGAATCGAGAAGCGCGTGCTCACCGTGCGCAAGCACAGCTCCGCGCGCCGGCGGCGCAAATCCGTCGACCAGTTCTTCGCCTCGTTGTCCAAGGACGTGGGCGAATACGCCGTCGGCGTGGTCCTTTCCGGCGGCGATGGCGACGGCACCTTGGGCGCCAAGGCGATCAAGGAAAATGCCGGCTTCACCCTCGCACAGACTGCCGGCGACAGTACGCCGCAATATCCCGACATGCCGCGCAGCGCGATCGAGAGCGGCGTGGTCGACGCCGCCGTGCCGGCGGAAGAGATGGGGGCGCGCATCGCCGAGTTCGCGCACAGCTTCTCGGCCATGGACCATTTCGAGAAGGCGGCGCACACGGCCGACGGCCAGGCGTCGCAGCACGAGAGCCGCTCCGAGATCTGCGCCATTCTCACCAGCCGCACCGGCCACGATTTCTTCGGCTACAAGGACAAGACCTTCTGGCGCCGCGTGCAGCGGCGCATGCAGGTCAACCGTCTCGACGGCTTCGGCCCCTACATCGATCTGTTGCGGCGCGATTCCAGGGAGGTGGACGCGCTGTTCCGCGACCTGCTGATCAAGGTCACCAGCTTCTTCCGCGATGCCGAGGCCTTCGGCGTACTGCAGAAGGAGGTCATTCCCAAGCTCTTCGCCAACCGCGGAGTCGCCGATACGGTGCGCATCTGGGTTCCGGCCTGCGCCACGGGCGAAGAGGCCTACTCGATCGCCATCCTCGTTCGCGAGCATGTGCAGCATCTGGAGCAGGCGCCGAAGGTGCAGATCTTCGCCTCCGACATCGACGAGGCAGGACTGACGGTGGCGCGCGCCGCGCGCTATCCCGAAGCGCTGCTCGACAGCGTTCCGCCCGAACGCCGCAAGCGCTTTTTCCACGCCGAGGACGGCAGCTATGTCGTTTCCAAGGAGGTGCGCGAGCTCTGCATCTTCTCTTCGCACAGTCTGATCCGCGATCCGCCGTTCTCGCGCATGGACCTGATCTCCTGCCGCAACCTGCTGATCTATCTGGGGCCGGAGATCCAGAAGCAGGTCATACCAACCTTCCACTATGCCTTGCGCCCCGGCGGCTATCTGTTTCTCGGCGCGTCCGAGAACGCGACGCAATACGGCGACCTGTTCACCCCCGTGGACAAGAAGTTCCGGGTGTTCAGGCGCGGCGACGACAGCGTCGCCCATGCGCACCTGCCGCATATCGGAAGCGGCGTGACGGCGACGCATTTCGGGCGCGCGAACCATGCGTTCCGTGGGCTCGGCACCATCGCGCTGCGTCATGCGGCCGAATCTCAGGTGCTGGAGCGCTTCGCGCCGGCGCATGTGATCGTCAACCGCGACGGCGACGTGGTGTTCTATTCCCAGCGCACCGGAAAATACCTGGAAGCCGCGGCGGGCACGCCGTCGCGCCAATTGCTCGGCATGGCGCGCAAGGGCCTTCGGCTTGAACTGCGTACGGCGCTGCGCGAGGCGGTCGACAGCGAGCGGCGCGTCGAGCGCGAGAACGTCGCCGTCGAGACCGAGGACGGCCGCATCCAGCTCGTCCAGCTCACCATCGATCCGATCGTGGAGAGATCCGACGCCGAGCGGCTGTTCCTCGTGGTCTTTTCGGACATCGGCGCGCCGCTCGACAAGGAGGATGCGGCCTCCAAGCTTGCGCCGCCGCCGAAGAACCACAAGCGCAGCTCATCCGACGACATGGTCCAGCAACTCGACCGGGAGCTGCGCGAGACGCGCGAGCGGCTCCAGACCATGGTGGAGCAGTACGAGACCGCGCTGGAGGAACTCAAATCCTCCAACGAAGAGCTGGTCTCGGTGAACGAGGAGCTGCAATCCACCAACGAGGAGTTGGAGGCTTCCAAGGAGGAACTGCAATCCGTCAACGAGGAGCTTCACAGCGTCAACTCCGAGCTCAACGGCAAGATCGAGATGCTCGATCGCACCAACAGCGACCTCACAAACCTGTTCGAGAGCACGCGGGCGGCCACCGTGTTCCTGGACCGCGATCTCGTCATCCGCAGCTACACGCCGGCGATGTCTCAGATCTTCAACATCCGGCCGGGCGACCGCGGCCGCCCGCTCACCGATCTCGCCAGCCGCTTCAGCCTGCCGACATTGGACGCGGATGTGCGTCAGGTCTTCATCACCGGCGAGAGCCTGGAGCGCAGCGTCACGCCGGTGCCCCACGGCATGCAGTTCCAGCTCCGGATCGTTCCCTACCGCGACCAGGATGAGCGCATCGGCGGCGTGGTGCTGAGCTTCGTCGACATCACCTCGCTCGCGCGCGCCGAAGAGCACCAGCGCAAGCTCATCGCCGAGCTCAACCACCGCGTCAAGAACATGCTCGCCATCGTCATCGGCATTGCCGAGCAGACCTATCGCAGCAGCGGCGATCCCAAGACCTTCAAGTCGCGCTTCGTCGAGCGCATCAAAGGCATGGCGCGTTCCTACGAATTGCTTTCGCGCGAAAACTGGCGTCCCGCCCAGATGAGCGACCTGGTCCGTCAGCAGCTCGAGCCTTTCGGCATGGATCGCGTCGCGTCGAACGGGCCCGAAGTCCGTCTTTCGCCCCGCCAGGCGTTGTCCCTGGGCATGATCCTGCACGAGCTCGCCACCAACGCCGCCAAATACGGTGCGCTCAGCGCCGAAAAAGGCCGCGTGCACGCGACCTGGACGGCGAAGAACACCAAGAACGGCGGCGCCGGCGTCGAATTCCGCTGGCTGGAGCGCGACGGGCCCCGCCCGAAGGAACCGGAAGCGGAGGGTTTCGGGCTGAAGCTGATCCGCGAAGAGGCGCGCCACGCCCTAGGCGGATCGGTCCAGTCCGCCTTCAAGCGGGACGGCTTGGAGGTCGCGCTGAAATTCAAGATCGAGGCCGCCGATGGCGACACGTGACGGAAGGACCGTGCCCCTAATCCTCGTCGTCGAGGACGAATGGCTGATCGGGGAATACCTGTCTCAGACTTTGCAGGACATGGGCTGCCAGGTCGTCGGCCCGATCTCGACCGTGGCTGCGGCCCTGGAAAGCCTCGCGGCGACCCACCCGGACGGCGCGATCCTGGATGTGCGGCTGGGCGGCGAAACCAGTCTCGCCGTCGCCGATGAGCTCGGCAGGCGCGGAATACCGTTCGTTTTTGCCACCGGTTGCACGGACAACGACCTGCCGCGCCGGTTCGCCTCACGACCCCTGCTCTTGAAGCCGCTCTCGCAATCCGATCTGCGCAGCGGTCTCCAAGGGGTCCTCGAGGCCATCAATTGACATAAGAGGTTCGCATCGCGGCGCCTAGAGCAGGTTGCATTCAGATGCGATCGATATCGTCACCCTGAGGTGCCCCGCGCGTGCTTCGAGGCCCGCCTTCGGCGGGCACCTCAGCATGACGCGCGGGGCCTCGAAGGGTGACGGCCCGGTTCCGTCAGATTGTAAACTGCTCTAGCAATTGCAGGTGCGCGGCATCCCGCATTTGGTCTAGGCTGACCGAGGGTGGAGCAACCGTTTTGCCGCGTCGCACTGCGGAGCTCGCTTTCGAGGAGCATCCGTCGGAGGCACAAATGCCGAGATTCTTTTTCCATCTCGCTTCGCCGGGCGAATATTCGCGCGACGACACCGGAACGGAATTTGCGACATTCTACGACGCCTATCTGGACGCGCATCGCGCCGCCGCGGACATGAGCTGCGATCTGTTGAGTCAGAGCGCCGATCCGAACCGGTACAGTTTCGTGATCAGCGACGGCGAGGGCCACACCCTGGCCGAACTGCCGTTCGTCGGCGCCTCGCGCCGCGGCGATTCATCCGGGCGTGAGATTCGCGCACGGATTGCGCGGAGCATGGCAGATGCGCGCCGGCTTCGCGCGGAGGTCAAGGCCGAATCCTGCAAAGCGCATGCGGCACTGGCCGAAATCCGCGCGCTCCTGGCGCGCCCGGCAACGTCCGCCTTTTAGCTGCGCATCGCGCGCATTTGGTCGCGTCGTTCGAGCAATCTCTCAGGCGACCTTCGACACGATCACATGCATCGCAAGGTCGGACGCGACGTGTCGCGTGGAGCGATAGCCGAGCGCGGGAAGATCGAGGCCGGCGAACAGGTTCTCGCCTCGCCCCATCAGCGCCGGCGCGACGGCGAGATGGAGCTCGTCGATCGACTGCGTTGCGAGATACTCCCGGATGGTGGACACCCCGCCGCCCACGCGGACGTCTTTCGGTCCCGCCGCTTCCCTCGCGCGCGCCAGCGCCTCGCCGATGCCGCCGGTGACGAAATGAAAAATCGTGCCGCCGTCCATCGCCAGGTCCTTGCGCGGATGATGGGTGAGCACGAAGACGGGCACATGATATGGCGGCGTGTCGCCCCACCAGCCGCGCCAGCTTTCGTCGCCCCAGTCTCCGCGGACGGGTCCGAACATATTGCGCCCGATGATCCAGGCGCCGATGTTGTCGAAACCCCGCCTGGCGAAATCGTCGTCGATGCCCGCGTCGCCGCCGCTGCCTTCGCCATGCATCGCCTTGAAGGTGCGCGTATGGAAGAACCACTGGAACACCGCTTCCGCGCCCACGCCCAGAGGATGCTCGAGGTCCTGGTCGGGACCGGCGCCGAACCCGTCGAGCGAGACACCGAAACAGCGGACAAGGACGCGGGACATGGCATCACCTCGAAATACAAAAGCAGCCCCGAGCATCGCCCGATGCCGTCGTGCGCTCAACCCTTGCGCGGTTTGCGCGTTGTCGGGCGCTGCCAGACCACTCCGGGAAAGCCTTTGAGCGGGACGAGCGGCGCGCCCGAATAGATCCAGTCCGCCATCTCTGCGGCGTTCAGGTGATAGCGCGGCTCGCGGCCGGTTCGGCCTGCGAACAGCGCACGCGGGATGTTGATCATGTGCGCGGAGGTCCGGCGCTCGTAGAACAGCGGCGTGCCGCAGCGCGCGCAGAAGCTCCTGGCCGCGCCCGTCTTGTCGTCGGCGAACGTGGCGATGGCGGATTTCCCCTTCGCGACACGCACGTTTTTCTTCCAACAGCCGACATAGGTCGCATAGGCCGCGCCATGCGCCTTGCGGCTGTTTGCGGAATGGTCGTGCCAGGCCCAGAACGCCGGAATCGCGATCTCGATCGCGACGGCACCGCACAGGCAGGTCCCCTTGGCGCGGCGCGCCGCGGCCTCGGGGCCATCTGGTGTTTTCTTTCGGGAAGGTGTTGCGCCGATGGTGCCCAGAAGAGGACTCGAACCTCCACGCCGTGAAGCGCTAGTACCTGAAACTAGTGCGTCTACCAATTCCGCCATCTGGGCACGGGGAGCGATGTTTAGGGGGAGGCCGAAATCCTGTCAAACCTCCTTTATTCCGCCCCCTTCCGGCCCGATAGTGGCGGCCTGGGCACGAAGGAGGGACCGCGTATGCTCGTCACCACCACCGAGAACGTTCCGGGCTACCGCCGCAGCAAGACGCTCGGCCAGGTGTTCGGCGTCGTCGTGCGCTCGCGCGGGCTGGGCGGCAACATCGTCGCAGGCCTGCGCTCCATCGTCGGCGGCGAGATCCACGAATACACCCAGCTGCTCGAGCAGGCACGGCGCCAGGCCGTCGACCGGCTGGTCACCAACGCCACCACCATGGGCGCCAACGCCGTGGTGATGATGCGCTTCGATTCCTCCGAGATCGGCCAGTATATGAGTGAGATCGTCGCTTATGGCACCGCGGTGGTGCTCGAGCCCGACAATGCTGCGTAGTATCCTCATTGCCGTGGGCGCTTTGTTCGCGCTCGGCGGCGCGGCGCTGCTGATCGCAGGCAATTTGGGCGGCATCCCGCCGCTCGCGATGGGAGCGCTGCTCCTCCTCGGCACCGTGTGGGAGCGCGTGCGCTACAAGCCCATCGAAAGCACTTCACCCGGTTCCGGTTGGGTCCCGACCGACGAGCGCTTCGTGGACGAGGCCGGCAGGACGGTGCAGGTCTGGGTCGAGCCCAAGAGCGGCGAGCGCCGTTACGTGGCCCTATGATCAACGCAACTTTCTGCTTTCCGGGACATGGCTGGACCGCTATGACGGCGGCCGCAATACAAGAGCACGGCAGCGATGGATAGCGTCCCCGTTCCGTCCAAAACCCTTGTCACGGTCTTCGGCGGCGCAGGCTTTCTCGGCCGTCACACCGTTCGGGCGCTCGCGCGCGCCGGTTACCGGGTGCGCGTTGCGGTGCGCAAGCCCGCGAGCGCGTATTTCCTGATGCCCATGGGCCATGTCGGCCAGATCCAGCCGTTCCGCTGCGACGCGGCCGATCCCGATCAGGTCGCGGCGGCGCTGGAAGGCGCACAGGCCGCGATCAATCTGACGGGTATCCTCTATCCGCATGGCGGCCTCAATTTCGAAAGCGCCCATGTCGAGGCCGCCGCAACCATCGCGGACGCCGCGCGCAACGCAGGCCTTTCCAGCCTGGTGCACATCTCGGCGATCGGCGCGGATCCGGACGCACAGTCGCGCTATGCCAGCAGCAAGGGCGAAGGCGAGCGGCGCGTCCGCGAAAACTTTCCCGCTGCAGCGATCCTGAGACCCTCGCTGCTGTTCGGGCCGGAGGACCGCTTCTTCAACAAGTTCGCGTCGCTGGCGCGCTTCCTGCCGGCGCTGCCGCTGGTGGGTGGCGGACATACGCGCTTCCAGCCGCTCTTTGTGGGCGACGCCGCCGCCGCCATTCTCGCTTGTCTTCGCAAGACGGAGACGTGCGGAAAAACCTTCGAACTGGGCGGGCCAACGACCTACACCTTCAAGGAGCTCCTGCAATTCATCCTGCATGAGACGGGCCGCCGCCGGCTGCTTGTGCCCGTGCCATTCTTCCTCGCCTCGATCAAGGCGTTCTTCCTGCAGGCCAGCAGGATTCTCGGCATCGAACCGCTGTTGACGCCCGATCAGGTGCGGTTGCTGCGAAGCGATAATGTGGTGCGTGAGGGGATGCCCGGAATCGCCGATCTCGGCATCGAGCCGGTGGCGATGGAAGCGATCGTTCCAGGCTATCTCTGGCGCTTCCGCCCCAAAGGCCAGTACCAGGCTATTGCGGCGGGCTGACGATCAGCCTGCGAACAGCAGTGCCGCGAGCGCCAGTCCCGAAGCGATGCGATACCAGCCGAAGGGCATGAGGCCATAACGCGCCACGATTGCGAGGAAGGCGCGGATCACGACATAGGCGACGAGAAACGACACGACGAAGCCGACGGCAATATTCGCCGTGTCGTGCGCGGACAGCGCGGAGCCCTTCTTGTAGAGCTCGAACACCGTGGCGCCCAGCATCGTGGGCACCGCGAGATAAAAGGTGAAGACCGTGGCCGCGCTGCGCTCTACCCCGATCAGCTCGCCGCCCAGAATGGTGGCGCCGGAGCGCGAGGTGCCGGGGAAGATCACCGAGAGGATCTGGAACACGCCGATCAGGAAGGCCGTGCGAAGCGGCAGCCTGTCGCCGTCGCGATGGCGCGGTTTCGGGGCAAGCCGCTCCAGCAGCAGGATCAGGATACCGCCGGCGATCCAGGACGCCGCAATGACCGGCAATGCATAAGACGGATCGAGCAGCATCTTGTCGATCCATTTCTTGAGCAGCACGCCTGCGGCCGCCGAAGGCAGGAACGCGACCAGGATCGAGAGCACGAAATGGCGCGCGCCGGCGTCGCGGAAAAATCCGCCGAGCACGTCCCAGAACTTGCGCCAATAGATCGCGACCACGGCGAGGATGGCGCCGAGCTGGATCACCACCGTGAACGCGTCCCAGCGCTCGCCGGGCAAGCCCAGGAGCTTTTCCGCGACGAGAAGGTGCGCCGTCGAGGAGACCGGAATGAACTCGGTCAGCCCTTCCACGATGCCGAGCAGCACCGCGTTCCACAAATCGTGCATCGCGCACCCCGGATCGAATCGAGCGCTACCTTATCGACTTGCGACCGCCAGAAAAATGCATGGTTCGCTGCTAGGCCGCCACGACGAAGAGATGATCGACCGTCTCGCCATCTTCCGAAACCGGAAGGATCACGACCTCGTGGCAGAAAGGGTGCTGGTCGGCGGGGCGCAGATACCAGCCGCGGAAGGCCAGCGGTGCCCGCGCTGCGACCGCGCCACGATAGATCCGCCTAAGCAGGCTGCCATGGCCGGGCAGCATCTCGTCGATCTCCGACATGGTCTTGCCCTGCACCGCCACGCCCTGCTGAACGCGGATCTGGTCGCCGACGATGCGGAAGACGAACTCCTCGCCGCCGTCGATCACCTTGAGCAACGCGGTGTTCTTCAATACCGGAAGCAGCGCGCGCGGACCCAAATCCGCCTTGGCTGGCATCGCGCGCCCGCCGCGGGCCGTGTTCCAGACCTCGAGCGCCTTGCGCACCATCGGATGCTCGATCTCGTCCAGCGCGATCGCATTGCGCGAACGCGTCTCATTTCTGGGGGCGGATCGGGCTTGCAGCATGGGCCATCCCGCGGCGGCGGTGACGCAACTCTTGCGCGCCGCGGGTTAACACAAAGGAAATCAGATATCGTCGAGGTGCGTCGGCGGGTGAGTCACATCATCGGGAGTAAGGTAAATCCAGAACTCCACGGGCATCGTCTCGGGCGCACCCACGGCACGGGCATGCTGCGGCAGTATCTGCTTGAGGCGCCGCATCTGCTGCTTGTGCAATTCAAGCTCCCGATCGTAGGGCAGCTTGTCGCCGTTGTTGAACTGCACGTTGAAGGCGCCGCACTCCATGTGATCCAGCACGATCAGTTTCTGGACGCTGTGAAGCGCCCAGGCCGCCCCGAACTGCTGCCAAAATCCCGCCGCACTGGGCAGGAAGGTCGTCTCGGAGGTGGCGGCGAGCGACGCACCCGCCAGGGCTACCAGATCGAACTTGCGCGGGCCCGGCCCCGGATAACCGCCTGCGACATTGTCGAAAGCGCTCACGCTGGCCGATGGCAGTCGATAGTCGATGCACATCAGGCAAAGCGCATCGAGAACGACGTCCTCCTTTCGCCAAGTATCCGCCGCCCAAGCGTCACGAGGTAGCGCAAGCGACGTCGCGCCCGCGAGCGCCAGTCCTGCAAAGCTGCGACGCGTGAAACCATGATGGTCCGAATTGCACATCCTCTGCTCCCACGCTCCATTCGGCGGCAGTCTAGGGATGCGATTTAAGGATGAACAGGTGTATCTTCGCATTTCAGGAGTCCGCCGGAGCGATTGTCGACCAGGAGTTTTCCTGTCATTGATCCGCATCGATGGGGCAATGGTTCGCAACGGCCGGCCGGCGACTGGCGCGGGTGTGGCGCTGGATATGGGCCGGCGGCGGCGATCGCACGCCGTGGCTCAGGCGCATTCTGGCCATCGCATTCTTCTTTTTGCTGCCCCTGCCGGTTTTGCTGCTCCTGATCTTCCGCTTCGTTCCATTGCCCGGCACGCCGGAGATGCTCCTGCGTCTGGCGACGTTCGAGCCGGTGCATTATTCCTGGCGCGACGCCGACGAGATTTCACCCGCACTTGGGCGCGCGGTCATCGCCGCCGAAGATCAGGATTTCTGCACCCATCGCGGCTTCGATTGGAAAGACATCAATCTCGCGCTTGAAGAGCATCGCCGCCACCCGGACAAGCCGTTGCGCGGCGCCAGCACGATCAGCCAGCAGACCGCGCGCACCTTGTTCCTGGTCTCGACGCGCAGCTGGATTCGCAAAGGGCTCGAGGCATATCTCACCGTGCTGATCGAGGCCTTGTGGCCCAAGAAACGCATCCTCACCGCCTACCTCAATCTCGTCGATTGGGGTCACGGCAATTACGGGGCGGAGGCCGCGTCGCGCGCCTATTTCGGCAAATCCGCTTCTCAGCTTGACAGGGGGGAGGCCGCGCGTTTGGCCGCGGTGCTGCCCAATCCGGAGCGCTGGCGCGCCGACCGTCCGGGACGCTACGTTGCCGGCCGCACCGTGCATCTGCGCGGACAGGCGCTCAACGTCGCCGAAGACGGGCTCGATTGGTGCGTGAAGTAGGGACGGCATGAACACATCGGACGCGATCGTCATCGGCGCAGGCCACAACGGCCTGGTGTGCGCCTTCTATCTCGCGCGCGCAGGAATGAAGGTCACCGTGCTGGAGCGGCGCGGCGTGGTGGGCGGTGCCGCGGTGACGGAGGAGTTCCATCCCGGCTTCCGCAATTCCGTCGCGAGCTATACCGTTTCGCTGCTCAATCCCCGGATCGTCGCGGACATGGGTCTGGCCGGGCACGGTCTGCGCGTGGTCGAGCGCAAGGTGCAGAACTTCCTGCCCATCGACGACCGCAGCTACCTCGAGACCGGCGGCGAGCGCACCAAGATCAGCGTCGCCAAATTCTCGACCAAGGACGCGGACACCCTCGACTCCTACAATGCACGGCTGTCCGAGATCGCCCAGCTGGTGCGCGGGCTCATGCTCGAGACGCCGCCGAATGTCACCGAAGGCAGCTGGCTCGCCGCGATCCCCGAGATGCTTCGCGCCGCGGGCCAGGCGAGCCCGTTCGCAAAACTCAGCATGCCCGCGCGCCGCGACCTGCTGGCGCTGTTCGCGCAGTCGGCCGGCGACTATCTCGACGGCTGGTTCGAGAGCGCGCCGATCAAGGCGGTCTACGGCTTCGACGGCGTGGTCGGAAATTACGCCAGCCCCTACACGCCGGGCTCCGGCTACGTGCTGCTGCATCACGTGCTGGGCGAAGTGAACGGGAAAACGGGTGCCTGGGGCCACGCCATCGGCGGCATGGGCGCGATCACCCAGGCGATGGCCATGGCCTGCACAGGGCTCGGTGTCGATATCCGGCTCGAGGCGCCGGTCAAGGAAGTCATCGCCGATGGCCGGCGCGCGACCGGCGTGGTGACTGATTCCGGGGAAATCTTCCGTGGACCGATCGTCGCCTCCAACCTCAATCCCAAGCTCCTCTTCCTCAAGCTCGTCGACAGCGGACTGATGTCCAGCGATTTCCGCGAGCGCATCGAGCATTACCGCTGCGGTTCCGGCACCTTCCGCATGAATGTGGCGCTCAGCGCGCTGCCGCGTTTCGCCTGCAAGCCGGAAGACGGCGACCACCTGACGGCGGGCATTATTATGGCGCCGAGCCTCGCCTACATGGACCGTGCCTATACCAGCGCCCGCGAGCGGGGCTGGTCCGAGCAGCCGATCGTGGAGATGCTCATTCCGTCGACACTCGACGATTCTCTCGCGCCCCAGGGCCAGCACGTCGCGAGCCTGTTCTGCCAGCACGTCGCCTCGACTCTTCCCGGCGGCCGCTCATGGGACGATTGCCGCGAAGAGGTCGCCGATTTGATGATCGACACCGTCGAGCGCTTCGCGCCGGGATTCAAATCCCTGGTCGTGGGCCGTCAGGCACTCTCGCCGCTCGATCTGGAACGCACCTTCGGCCTTGTCGGCGGCGACATCATGCATGGGGTGTTGAGCCTCGACCAGCTTTACAGCGCGCGCCCGGTGCTCGGCCACGGCAATTACAGAAGCCCGGTTCCGGGTCTTTACATGTGCGGTTCGGGCACGCATCCCGGCGGCGGCGTCAGCGGCGCGCCGGGCTATAATGCGGCCCGCGAAATCCTGAAGGACCGCCGCAGGCCGCATTGAGATGGAAAAGACCGGCACGCTCGCGACGGCGCTTACCCACGCGGCGCGGCTGCTCGCGGCCAAGCCCGCACTGGCCGAACAGCAGGCGAACGAAATCCTGAAAGCTGTGCCGGGCAATCGCCAAGCCATGACAATTCTGGCGCGAGCGCGTCGCGCACAGGGCGACAACGAAGGCGCGCAGGTCGTGCTGACCCAATTGGTCGCCGGCGGCCCCGACAGCGCCTTGCTGCACGAGCTTGGAGAAGCGCGCGCGGCGTTGGGCGACGGCAGTGGCGCCATCGAGGCTTTCAAGCAGGCGGTCAGCCTCGATGCCAACAACGCCGCCGCCTGGCGCGCGTTGGGCGATCAGCTGATGCTGGCCGGCGACAGCATGGGCGCCGACGAAGCCTATGCCAGCAACATCCGAGCCTCGGTGCACGATCCGCGACTGATGGAGGCGGCAAACGCGCTGTGCCAAAACAAGCTCGCCATCGCCGAGCGGCTGTTGCGCGCATTCTTGAAGGAGCATCCGACCGACGTGTCCGCCATCCGGATGCTGGCGGAGACCGGGGCGCGCATCGGGCAGTACGAAGACGCGGAAAAGCTTCTGGCGCGCGCGATCGAACTGGCGCCGAGCTTCATCGCCGCACGGCACAACTACGCCATCGTCCTCCACCGGCAGATGAAGTCGCAGGAGGCGCTGGCGCAGGCCGACGCGTTGCTGGCCGGGGATCCGAAGAATCCCGGCTACCGCACCCTGCGCGCGGCAATTCTCGTGCGCATCGGAGAGTACGAGCAAGCCGTCGCGACCTACGAAGAACTGTTCAAGGACTTCCCGCATATCCCGAAGGCCTGGATGAGCTATGGCCACGCGCTCAAGACGCTGGGCCGGACGGAAGAGTGCATCGCGGCCTACCGCAGGAGCATCGCGCTCCTGCCCAGCCTGGGCGAGGCCTATTGGAGCCTAGCCAATCTCAAGACCTTCCGCTTCGGCGAACAGGATCTCGAGGCGATGCGGGCACAGCTCGCGCGCGGCGATCTTGCGGACGAGGACCGTTACCATCTCGATTTCGCGCTCGGCAAGGCGCTGGAGGACGCAAGCGATTATGCCGATTCATTTCTCCACTATGCGGCGGGCAATGCGCTGCGCCGCAAGAGCCTACCCTATGACGCCGATGCGACGACCGAATTCGTGCGCCACTCGAAGGCTCTGCTCGACCGCAACTTCTTCGAGGAGCGCGCCGGGTACGGCACCGAGCGGCCCGACCCCATCTTCATCGTCGGCCTGCCGCGTGCGGGTTCGACGCTGGTCGAGCAGATCCTGGCGAGCCACTCCAAGATCGAAGGCACCATGGAGCTGCCCGATCTTCTGATGCTCGCGCGAAGGCTCGGCGGCCGCAAGAAGGACGCGACGGCCTATCTCGAAGCGCTTCCTCTCCTAGATGCACAGGCGGCGCGCGCGCTGGGCGAGGAATATCTCAAGCGAACAAACGTCCAGAGGAAGCTCGACAAGCCGTTCTTCATCGACAAGATGCCGAACAATTTCCACCACATCGGCATGATCCAGCTCATCCTTCCCCATGCGAGGATCGTCGATGCGCGGCGCCATCCGATGGGCTGTTGTCTGTCGAATTTCAAACAGCACTTTGCTCATGGACAGGCCTTCTCCTACGACCTTGCCGACATCGGCCGCTACTACCGCGACTATGTCGAGCTGCTGGCGCACTACGACGCAGTCCTGCCGGGCCGCATCCACCGGGTGCTGCACGAAGATCTGGTCGCCGACCCGGAGCGCGAGATCCGTCGCCTGCTCTCCTATTGCGGCCTGGACTTCGAAGAGAGCTGCCTCAATTTCCATCAGACCGAGCGCGCCGTGCGCACGGCAAGTTCGGAGCAGGTGCGCCAGCCGATCTTTCGTGAGGGCGTGGAGCAATGGCGCAACTATGCACAGTGGCTCGCCCCCCTTGAGGAGGCGTTGGGAGCGGTGCTAGCGGACTACCCAAAAGTTCCGGAATTCCAGTAATATCAATGGATTGCGCGGCGGTCTGCAGACGGTTTCGGTCGCGCCCGACCACGAAGGCGGGGATCACCGCGGCCAACTTCCACTTCTTGACAGCACTGTAACGGAGGACGGAGCATACCCTCGTGCGGGCAGTGTGATTTGAGGGGAATGCGATGAGCGGTATCAGATCCCGGACTGCGACGGGTACGGTCTTTCTGTCTGCGTTGCTGGCGACGACGGCCTTGACGACGGTCCGTCCGCTCCATGCGGCGGAAGCCATCGAGACCGTGGTGGTGACAGCCGAAAAGCGCACCGAAGACGTCCAGCACGTGCCGCTCAGCATCCAGGTGATCGGCAACCAGAAGATCGAAGAACTGCACATCCAGAGCTTCAATGACTATGCGCAATTCCTGCCCAGCGTCGCTTTCGCGGCCAATGCGCAAGGCGGCGGCCTGAACGGTCCCGGCTTCGCCAATGTCTATATGCGCGGCGTCGCCTCGGGCGGCGACGGCAACCACTCCGCATCTCAGCCCAGCGTCGGCATGTACCTCGACGAGCAGCCGATCACCACCATCGGCGGCTCGCTCGACATCCACATGTACGACATTGCGCGCGTCGAGGCGCTGGCAGGGCCGCAAGGCACGCTCTACGGCGCGAGCTCGGAAGCAGGCACCATCCGCATCATCACCAACAAGCCAGACACCAGCGGCTTCTCGGCCGCCTATGACGTCGAAGCCAACGACGTCGATCACGGCGGGGTCGGCGCGGCGGCGGAAGGCTATGTCAACATCCCGATCGCCAGCAATGCCGCCATCCGCATCGTCGCCTGGGACGAGCACGACGCGGGCTTTATCGACAACGTCGCCGGCACAGACCTCGCGGGTGGCATCGTCAACGGCGTGCGCACCTATCCGATCGGTCCAATCTCGGTCAGCAATGCGCCTTTCCGCAAGAAGGACGAGAACTACACCGACATCTATGGCGGCCGGGCGGCGCTGCAGATCAACCTCGACAACAACTGGACCATCACGCCGACCTTCATGGGCCAGGAGACGCGCGATCACGGCTCCTACGCCTACAATCCCGCGGTCGGCGATCTCCAAGTGGTGAAGTTCGCGCCTGAGTTTTCGAACGACAGCTGGTACCAGGCGGCGCTGACGGTCCAGGGCCGCGTCGGCAACCTGGATTTGACGTATGCCACCGCCTATATGGACCGCCACGTCAAATCGCAGCTCGACTATTCGGACTACGCCTTCTTCTACGATACCTACTACGATTCCTATGCCAGCCCGCCGGGCTATCTCGGGCAGTTCTATACCGACAACAACGGCAACCTGATCAGCCCCCAGCAGATCATCAAAGGCTACGACCACTTCACCAAGCAAAGCCACGAGCTGCGGGTGGTTTCCTCCGACGAGGGTCCGTTCCGCTTCACCGCGGGCCTGTTCTATCAGCGCCAGAACCACGACATCATCCAGCAATACGTCGTCCCGAACTTCGCCGACAACCTTTCGATCCCGGGCTGGGCGAATACCCTGTGGCTCACCAACCAGGTACGCACGGACCAAGACGAAGCCGCATTCGCGGAAGTCTCCTATAAGATATTCCCGGCGCTGACCCTGACCTTGGGCGGGCGCGTGTTCGAGTCCGACAATTCGCTGAAAGGCTTCTTCGGCTTCAGCGAAAACTGGGACAACCTCGTGGGATTCAGCAGCGGCATGCCCAATTGCTTCGAGGGGCCCGTCGTCAAGAACACGCCTTGCACCGACCTGTTCAAGACGACGAGCGAGAAGGGCTTCACCCACAAGCTGAACGTCAATTGGCAGGTCAACGGCGACGACCTGCTGTACTTCACCTGGTCGACCGGCTTCCGTCCGGGCGGCGTCAACCGCAACGCCTCCGCCGCCAGCGATGCCTACAGGCCGGACTATCTGACCAATTACGAGGCCGGCTGGAAGACCTCGTGGCTCGACAACACCCTGCGATGGAACGGCGCGGTCTATTGGGAGGACTGGAAGGACTTCCAGTTCTCGTTCCTGGGCCCGAACTCGCTCACCATCATCGCCAATGCCGGTCAAGCGCGCATCATCGGCATGGAAAGCGACGTGGTGTGGCGCGTCAGCGATGACTTCACGCTCACCGCAGGCGGCTCGTATAACGACGCCGAACTCACCCAGCCCTATTGCAAGGATCCGACCAACTGCCCGGCCACCGAACAGGCGCCGAAGGGCCAGCAGCTGCCGATCACGCCGAGATTCAAGGGCAACGCCACCGGCCGCTACACTTGGAACATGATGGGATTGAACGCCCATCTCCAGGCCGCGGTGGTCTACAATGGCAGCGCCTGGCCCGATCTGCGCACCTTCGACCGCAACGTCGAGGGGCAGATGAAGGCCTATACCAATGTCGATTTCGCGGCCGGCGTCGCCAAGAACAATTGGTGGGCCGAGCTCAGCCTCGAGAACGCCTTCGACCAGCGGGACGACCTCTACAACTACTCGGAATGCACCGCCGGAACCTGCGGGCCGGTGCGCTACGTCGTCACCAATCGTCCGCGCACGATCGCGATCCGCGTTGGACAGAAGTTCTGAGAGGACGGTTCCTCATCCACGCCCGAGTAAGCAGGTGCCCTATTCGCCGAGCGCGTAAAACTCGGCATTGTTGATGGCGTAGGTCGTGCCGTCGGGTCCGATGATCGTGGGTGTATAGGCTTCCGGCCGCGGCGGGTTGAGACGGAATGCCTGAAGCTTGTCGCGGGCGAGATCCCAGCGATAGGTCCGGCCGTCCTCGGCGTTGGCGATCACAGCTTGGCCCTGCGCATCGACCACCGCCGAATTGATGCACCATTCATAGACCACGCCCGGCGGCGCGCCCGGAAACTGGGTGGGATTCTCGCGCGTCATCACCTCCTTCATCACCGTGGCGTTGCTGAAGCGGTCCTTCTGCGTCTCGTCCGGCGAGAGGATGGCGATCTCGTTGTGACCATTGCCGCTGCCGATGCCGTAATAGTTGTTGTACTTGGTCATCAGCAGATAGGGCGAGGTGCCGGAATAGGACGGCACCGCGCTTGTCGGCACGACCGCGACCGTGTTGTCCCAGCCGAACGAACCCGGTGTCTTCGTGGTTGCAAGATCGCTCGAGAAATGCAGCAGCCAGCCGCGGCCGTTGTGGCCGCCGAAATCGGATTCGACAACGCCGTAGAAGACGTCGCCATCAGGTCCGATCGTCGGCGCAGCGGAAGAGTCGTCGAGAAGAAGCGCATCGGCGCCGTTGCGCGGATCCTTGAGCCGCACGGTCGATTTCTGGACCAGCGTCGCGCTGTCGAGCGCCACGAGATAGCCCGCGATGCCGTCGCTCACGGTGATATAGATCGTCGATTGGTCCTGAGACACCGCGGGGGCGCAATTCTGGGCCACCTGGCTGATCTCGTTGTCGTTGGCAGCGCTGGCAGCCGAGACCCAGCTTCCGGTTCCATCTGCACCGATCCGTGCGATGCCGCTTTTCAGGTTCGCCGGGTTCGAGCCCGTGACCACGAAGCCGAAATAGATGTTACCCGCCTCGTCGGCGGTGATCGGCGTGTCGATCATGACTTTCTGGTCGTAGATGGATTTGTTCTGCAGATAGGCGGCAAAGCCGTAGAAAGCGAGCTGGGCTTTTGCACCGGTCTTGAGGTCGGGGGTGTCCCGGAAATAGACCGTGCCGCCCGCACCGGCGAAATAGAGCCGGTTCTGCGCCGTCAGATGCGCCGGAAAGCTCGGCACCCAGTCGTGCGGCGCGAGCACGAAATCCGTCTTCTTCTGCCAGAGCTTGGCGCCGGTCGCATCATGCGCCTCGATGCGGAAGCCGCCCGTGGCGCCCGTCTTCACCGGCAGCAGGATCGTGTTGGACGCCGTGATCATGGGCGAACCGTAGTGGATGAGCAGTTCTCCCCCGGAATATTGCGGGTCGAGGTCGATCTTGGTCTTCCAGTGCAGCGCCTTCAGCTTCTGGCCCGGCGCGGGCGCGGGCGCGCTGTGCTGGGCATTGGCGCCGTAGCCGCGCCAGGCTGGAACTTCCTGCGCGCCTGCCACGCCCCAAAGCACCAGCGAAACTGCTGCTGCCGACGCCATCGTTTTCATCCCAACCTCCGCGTTCGCCCGGCGCAAGCTATCGTTCCCGCGGGGCTGCGGCTAGGCTGGCCCCCGAGCCGGCGGTTCACTAGATTGTGCGAATGCGCCGTCTGTACCATCTGACGCTTTCGCCGGCCTCTCGCGTTGCGCGCCTGATCCTGGGCGAGAAGCGGCTGGCCTTCGATCCCGTGGCGGCGGAAGACAGCCACGCGCACCTTCCCGTCTTTGCCGACCTCGACGGGACGAGTGTGGTCGGGCTTTGGGCGGTGATCGACCACCTCGAAGGCAACTACCCACAGCCGCCGCTGGTGCCAGAAGACCCGACCCTGCGGGGCGAGACCCTGCGCTGGTTCGACTGGGCCATGGGTCCGCTGGCCGAACGTGCCAGCCGCCGCATCCTGTTCGAAAAGGCCGCACAGCGATTCACCGGCGCGCCCTCCGTCGGAGCTCCGGACATGAACGTGGTCCGTCAAGGCCGCGAGGCGCTGAAGACCCTGCTGCCCATCATCGGCAAGGCCGCGGAGACCAACGGCAATCTGGTGGCGCGCGAGTGCCTGCTTGCCGACCTGGCGGTCGCGGCGAACCTGTCGGCGCTCGATTACTTCGGTGAGGTTCCCTGGGCTGAGTTCCCGGCGGTGAGCGAGTGGTATGTGAGGATGAAGTCGCGACCCTCTTTCCGCTCCCTGCTGTCCGATCGCCTGCCTGGGCAGCCCCCCGTCGCCCACTATGCCGAACTCGATTTCTGACGCGGTTTGCGCCGACGCGCGGGAAACAGTCAGGGCAGTTGCCTCCGCCCAGGGCTTCGACATCGTGCGCTTTGCCAGAGTCGATGCGCCGGCCGGCGCGCGTGAAAACCTGGCTTCCTATTTGGCCGAGGGCCGCCACGGCACGATGGCGTGGATGGCGCGCAATGCGGAGCGCAGGGCCGATCCCCGCGTCCTGTGGCCCGACGCGAAAAGCCTCATCCTGCTGGGAGTCAATTATGGCCCCGACTGCGATCCGCTCGAGATTCTGACTCAACGGGAGCTCGGCGCGATTTCGGTTTACGCGCGCGGCGACGACTATCACGACGTCCTTAAAGCTCGGCTCAAGGCCGTCGCGGGTTTCGTGGCGGACACATTCAATGCGGACGTGAAGGTCTTCGTCGACACCGCCCCGGTGCTGGAAAAGCCGCTGGCACAGGCGGCGGGCCTGGGCTGGCAGGGCAAGCACACCAATCTCGTCAGCCGCGAATTCGGCTCATGGCTGTTCCTGGGCTCGATCTTCACCACCGCGGAATTCGAGCCGGACGAAGCGCAGAGCGATCATTGCGGCCAGTGCCGGGCCTGCCTCGACGTCTGTCCGACCAAAGCCTTTCCGGCACCCTATCAGCTCGATGCGCGGCGCTGCATTTCGTACCTCACCATCGAACACAAGGACCATATTCCGCTTGAATTTCGCATCCCGATCGGCAACCGCATTTATGGCTGCGACGATTGTCTCGCGGTCTGCCCGTGGAACAAATTCGCGCAAGTCGCACGCCAGACGCGCTTTCGCGCACGCGCAGAGCTGCGCAGGCCACGGCTCGCGGAACTCGCGGCGCTGGACGAGTCCGGCTTTCGGGCACTGTTCCGCGGCTCGCCGATCAAGCGCATCGGGCGGGACCGTTTCGTCCGTAACGTTCTCATTGCCATCGGCAATTCCGGAGAAATTGCGCTGGCGGAAACGGCAAAGACACTGCTGCGCGACGGCGCCGCCATCGTGCGCGCCATGGCGGTGTGGGCGCTGGCGCGACTTCTCTGCGATGACGATTTCGCCGCGCTGAAGCGGATATACGCGCCGCTTGAAATCAATCCCGAGGTGCGGGCGGAATGGGAGTTCTCGTCTACTGCGCGCCCGTCTGGCTGAGATACTCGTTCGCCAGCGCGGCCGCACGCGAACGCGGCGCGAGCTTCACCACCATGCGCCAATCCGCATCGGCGCCTTTGACGTCGCCGTCCTCGAAGCGCATTGCGCCGCGCTCGACCAAAGCATCGCCATAATCCGGATAGACTTGCAGGGCGCGCTCGATATCGGCCCGCGCCTCGGCCAGCTTGCCACCGGCGTGGCGAGCGCTGGCGCGCAGCACCAGCAGATCCGCGCGATTGCCATCGAGCCCCAGCGCGGACGAGAGGTCGCGTTCGGCGCCAGTCCAATCCTTGCGCATGGCACGTGCGCGCGCCCGGTCGGCAAGTGTATCGACGTCCTGAGGGACCAATGCAAGCGCATTGGTGAACGCCGCCGCGGCGCGCTCCGCGTCTTGCGCCAGCAGCCATGCATTGCCCTCCTGGTCGTAGAGCTGCGCGCGCAACGCAGCTTTCAGGTCGAGACGCTGCGCCAGCCTATCGAGCTGCGGCGCTGCCTCGCTGTAGCGCCCAAGCTGCACCAGTGCGAGCGCGCCGCAATGCTCCGCGGACGCGCCGCCGCCCGCGCTATGCCAGGCAAGCGCCTGGTTGTAGGCGCCTTGGGCATCGGTTTTGGTCATCGCAGCGCATTGCTGGTAGCGACCTGATGTGTCGAATTCGGCCGCCGGCTGCGCCGCGCGGGCCGCTTGTGCAACCAGGAATAATCCGAGAACGAACCATGCCTTCATGACGCGCAGGTGACCCGGGCCACGGTGCAATTGCAAGAGTGGCTCTGTTAAGCTTTCCCGATCGTGGGAGGATTCGATGGTCAAACGGCTTTGCCTGCTGGGTTTGATGCTGTTAACGGCGCTGCTCACGGTTTCCGCCGCGCAGTCTCAAGCCGCAGGTCCCAGCGCGGCGCCGACTGCGACCGTTGAGTCCCAGCCGCTGCCGCCGCCGGGCCTGGCGGCGCATTTCGACCCCGACAGGGCGACCAACGCCTATCTGGCGCGCATTGCCGGCGAGGCGCGCAAGAAGTCCGACTCCTATTTCGAGGGAGGCTACTGGCTTATCTTGTGGGATACGCTCTATGCCATCGTGGTTTCAGCCCTCCTGCTGTTCACGCGATTTTCCGCCAGGATGCGTAACTTCGCCCAGGGCATCACCCGCTCGCGGTTCTGGCAGGTGCCGATCTACATCCTGCAATACGTCGTGGTCACGGCCGTGCTCACTTTTCCCATGACAGTCTACGAGGATTTCATCCGCGAGCATCAATATGGCCTGTCCAACCAGAACTTCCTGCAGTGGCTCGGCGACCTCGGAATCCTCTTCCTGGTCACCCTCGCAGCGTTCACGCTGATCGGGACCATCGTCTATGCCGCGATCCGCGCCAGCAGACGGTTTTGGTGGGCATGGGGATCGATGATTGCCATAGTCTTCATGGTGATCGCGGCGACCATCACCCCGGTGTTCATCGCGCCGCTTCTGAATCACTACAAGCCGCTGCGCGAAGGAGAGCTGAAGCAGCACATCCTCTCCTTGGCACGTTCCGAGGGCATCCCGGCCCACGATGTCTATGAGTTCGACGCCTCGCGGCAGACCAAACGCGTTTCGGCCAACGTTTCCGGCATGTTCGGCACCACTCGAATCTCGATGAACGACAACCTGCTCAACCGCTCCGACGAGCGTCAGATCATGGCGGTGCTGGGACACGAGATGGGACATTACGTCCTCAGCCACGCCGTCACCGGGATCATCGAGGGGGGGCTGGTGATCCTGGCCGGGTTTGCGTTCGCGGCATGGGGATTCGGGTTCCTTACCGGGATGTTCGGCGGCATCTGGGACGTCCGAGGCGTCGACGATCCGGCAGGGCTCCCGGCGCTGACCGCGCTGGTGAGCGTCTTCTTCCTGGTCGCTACGCCGGTCACCAACACCATCACGCGCACGATGGAAGCGCAGGCCGACATCTTCGGCGTCAACGCGGCACGCCAGCCCGATGGTTTCGCCGAGGCCGCCCTCCAGCTCAGCGAATATCGCAAGCTCGACCCCTCGCCGATCGAGGAGTTCGTGTTCTTCGATCATCCTTCGGGGCGCAGCCGCATCTCGATGATGATGCACTGGAAGGCGGAGCACCTGAACGATCCGGACATCAAGGCCGGGCCGGTGTCGCCGCAATAGCTCGGGTCAGTCTCTCATAGAGAGGCTCGCCGCCGTTGAAGACGTATTCCACGTCGGCGACGGCGGCGCTGCCCAGCACCTCCACGGCCTGCATCAACCCCGCGCGCGGCACCAGCAGCGACATCTCGCTCCCGCCACGCGACAGCACGCTCGCGCCAGCACGGGCGACAAGGTCGTCGCCATGCAGCGTCGTGCGCAGCACATGGCTCGCCTTGGCCAACTCGCGCGCCCAAAGACGCTTCAGCAGAGCACGCGCCGCAACGAGCGCATGCGCGTCCCACTCGGCACGACTTGCCGCGGCAAGCTGCGCCTGGCTTTCGAGAATGGTCCCGTCGTCCAGGGTCTTGAGACCGTTGGCGGCAAGCGTCGCGCCCGTGGTGGCGATATCGACGATGGCTTCCGCGGCGCCGGCGGCGGGCGCGCCTTCGGTCGCCCCGGCGCTTTCGACGATGCGGTAATCGGAGATCCCCGCCTCGGCGAAGAAGCGCCGCGTCAGGTGCACGTATTTTGTCGCGATGCGCAGGCGGCGCTTGTGCCGCTGGGCGAAGGCCGCGCAGACGTCGTCGAGATCGGCCATGGTGGCGACGTCGATCCAGGCCCTGGGCACCGCCACCACCACATTGGCAAAGCCGAAGCCGAGCGCGTGCAGCAACGCGACCCGCGACGAGGCATCCGGGCCGGTTTCGCGGATCAGATCTTCGCCCGTGACGCCGAGGTGGAAATCGCCGGCCGCCAGCCCCACCGCGATCTCGGCCGCCGAGACAAGGCGGACGTCAACGTCGGGAAGACCCGCCATCGTGGCGCGATAGCCGCGCGACCCGGTGCATGGATGCAATGCCAGTCCGGCATCTGCAAAATAGGCGCCGGCCTGTTCCTGCAAGCGGCCCTTCGAAGGGATCGCGAGAGTGAGCGTCATGCCCGTCTCCCGGCGAAGCGGAGCGCGGCCAGCACGCGCTCGGTGCGGATGGCGCTGCCCACCGCGGTGACCGGGCGCGGCGAACCCAGCGCCTCGAGCAGACCGTCATAGCGTCCGCCACCCGCCACCTGCACGGCCCCTTCGGCGTCGCGCGACCACAGCTCGAAGACGAAGCCGGTGTAATACTCCATGTTGCGGCCGAAGCGTGCCGCGAACCGCACTTTGCCCGCGTCGATTCCGAGCTGCGACAGCGCATCCAGCCTCGCCGTCATCGCATCCAGCGCGGAATCGAGCGCCGCGCCTGCGGCTGTCGTCAGTGCACGGATGTCCGCCAGTGCCTGCGCGGCAGGGCCGCTGACCTGCAGGAACCGGGACAGCAGGGCAGCAAGCGCGGGGTCCAGCCGAAGCGCCGCCGCGTCGGCCGCCTGTTCGATCAGCCGCTCGACGATCTCCTCGCGCGTGCGCCCGCCGAGCGGCGCATGGCCGACGAGATCGAGCAGGCCTTCCACGGCCTGGCCGGCCTCGGCAGGCGCAAGCGTGCCAAGATGCGCGAGCAGACGCTGCGAGTCCGTCGCCGCCCCGCGGGTCATTCGCGCGAGCAGCGCCTCGAAATAGCCGCTGCGCCAAAAGTGCCGTTTCAGCCGGCCGCGCCATTGCTCCGGAATGTCCAGCCCATCGACCAGTGCCGAGAACAGGCCCAGATCGCCGATCTTCATCTCGAAATCAGGGAGGCCGGCGGCCCGCAATGCCGCAACGGTGAGCCGCATCGCTTCGATCTCGCCCGCGCGACGATCCTCGAGCCCAAGTATTTCGATGCCGGCCTGCCAGAACTGCACCGGACGCGCCGGTTCGTGCGGCTGATGGCGGAAGACCGGTCCGTGGTAGCAGAGCCGGGCCGGGAACGAGCCCCCGACCTCGAGATACTCGGCGCAGGCCGGGATGGTGAGATCGGTGCGCAGGCAGAATTCGTTCCCCGCGGGGTCATTGACGATGAAGGTGCGGCCGCGCATCTCCTCGCCCTCGCGGTCGAGCACGCGCGCGATCGGCTGGATGATCGCAGGCTCGGTGCGCGTGAACCCTTCCGCCGCGAAGACGGCGAGCAGCTGCCCCGCCAGCTTTTCGATGGCAGCAATCTCGGCCGCGCCGCGATGGGTGAATTGCGCCATGAGCTTTAGGTGTGCGCCGCGAGCATTTCGCGCACCGTTTTCACGAGTTCGCCGCGATCGACCGTGACCTGCGCCTGGCGCGCATGAAGCCATTCCTCGCGGCTCTCGATGGACTTGGAAATTGCCGCGCCAGCGACCAGGTTTTTGATCGTGATCTTGCCGCTTGCGCGCTCGTCGGCTCCTTCGATGACCGCGAGCGCGGCACCGCGCTTGTCGGCATATTTCAGCTGGTCCCCGAACTTGCGCGTGCCGACATAGGCCTCGGCGCGAAAGCCCTGTTCGCGCAGTTCGCGCGCCGTCTGGAATGCCTTGCCCTGGTCGTCCAGCGACAGGATGACGATCAAAGGCTTTGTCTCCCCAGTGAGACCGCGCTGGCGCAACGCCGTGAGCAGGCGGCTAACACCGATGGAAATCCCCGTCGCCGGAACCTGCTGCCCGGTGAACCGCGCCACCAGATCGTCATAGCGCCCGCCGCCCGCCACTGAGCCGAAGACGACCTCCTCGCCGTCTTCGTTTTTCACAGGGAATGTGAGCTGCGCTTCGAATACCGGGCCGGTGTAATACTCAAGGCCACGGATGATGCCCAAGTCAATTGCGATGCGATCCGATTCATATCCCCCGCGCGCAAGAATCTCACGGATCGTTCTCAAATCGCTAAAGCCTTCGATCTTCGTCAGATCGTCTGCATCATCCATGAACAGCCGCATGATCTGCGTGATCTGCGGTGGGGTCAGTCCCGCTCCCTTGGTGAAGTCCCCGGACTCATCCTTGCGGCCCTCGCCAAGCAAGGCGCGAACGCCGGTTTCGCCCAAGCGATCGAACTTGTCGAGGGCGCGCAGCACCGCGCCGGTCTTCACCGAATCGACTTCTGCCAAACGCAAGATGCCGTTCAGGAATTTCCGGCTGTTGATCTTGATGGCGTATTTTCCACGCAGTCCCAACGCCTCCAGCGCGTCGCAGACCATCATCAGCAGTTCCGCATCGGCGGCGGGTGATGACGAGCCGACGGTATCCGCGTCGAACTGGGTGAATTCGCGGAAGCGGCCTGGGCCCGGCTTCTCGTTGCGCCAGACGCGGCCGACCTGATAGCGGCGGAACGGCTTTGGTAGGTCCTGGAAGTGTTCCGCGACATAGCGCGCCAACGGCGCCGTCAGGTCGTAGCGCAGGGACAGCCACCGATCGTCGTCGTCCTTGAGCGAGAACACGCCCTGGTTCGGCCGGTCGACATCGGGCAGGAACTTGCCGAGCGCGTCGGTATACTCGAACGCCGGTGTCTCCAGCGGCGCGAAGCCGTAGGATTCATAGACCCGGCTCAGCGTGTCGATCATATGCCGCTCGGCCGCCACCTCGTCGGCGCCGCGGTCACGGAAGCCGCGCGGCAGGCGCGCTTTGGGGCGTTTGATCGACGTCGACATGAGATGCTCGCGCTGTGATCCGAAAGGCCGGAATGGGGCCCTGTCTAAGCGCGAAGCCGAGGCCAAATCAACAGTGCGCCGGTCCGAAGGCGATGCCCGCGGCTTCCGCGGCTCGGACGAAATCCCCGGCTCGCACCGCCTCCGCCATCGCAGCCAGCTCCGGCGCCAGCGAGCGGTCGCGCTTTACCACCTTGAAGTGGCGCCCGATCGCCACCAGCAAGGCCTCGCCCGGCGGGCTCAATCGGCATTCGCGCTCCGACAGCGCGCGCCAGCCCTTTGAATTGTCGGGCGCGCGGGAGGGAAGCCGGCGCATCGCCTTGCGGATGGCCGCGGCCTGATAGGCGAACGCGAGCTCGATCGCCAGCGCCTCCGCCAGCCGGTCCAGCGCGTCGTGAAGGCGCAGGCCCACATTCGACGCCATGCTGACGTGATCCTCCTGCCCGGCATCGGTGGAGATGGAGAAAAGGTGGCTCGGCATGGCGAGACCCCAGATCGCGTTCGTCAATCCTGCCGACGCATATTCCGGGATCATCATCGCCGACGAGACCGCCTGCGCGATCTGGAGCGCGCGCTTGTCGCTGGCCTGCGGGTCGTCGCGGAATTTGAGATCGAGATCGCCCGGCCATTTGAGGTCGTCGCCCAGGCCCTTGTTGCGCTTGCCGTCGATGTAGCGCGCACAGCGCACATTGACGAGCGCCGCCGTCATCGCCGCCGCCTGGATCAGTCCATAGAGATCGACGGCCAAAGGCATGGCGTGGAAATGCCCGCCTGAGACGATGTCGACATAGGCACTATTGTCGCGAGCCGATGCGAGCAGGATAGGATTGTCGGTGACGCTGTTGGCTTCGATAGCGAAAGTCTTGTCGGCGCGGGCAAGCAGCTCGGCACAGGTGCCGAGCACCTGAGCGGCGCAACGGATGTTGTAGGGATCCTGCACCTCGCCATCGACGTCGAAGCCGCGATGCGCCTCGCGCAGCGGCGAGTCCTTCATCAGAGCCGCGATCCAAGAGGCCACGCGCTGTGCGCCGGCATGGGCACGCAGCGCATGCAGGTCTGCGCGGAACGGCGTGTCGGCGCCGAGCATCACCTGCGTCGTCAGCGAGGTCGTGATCGCCGCGGTCTTGAGCAGGATCTCGTATTTCGCAGCAGCCAGAATGCCAAGCGCATTGGAATATTGTGCGCCATTGTTGAGCGCCAGGCCTTCTTTCATCTCCAGCACGACGGGCTCGATGCCGGCTGCCGACAGAGCCTTGCGGGCGGGCATGCGCTTGCCACCCCGATAGACTAAGCCGTCGCCAAGCAGGGCCAGGGCAATATGCGAAAGCGGCGCGAGATCGCCGCTTGCCGACACGGTGCCGTAGCGGGGAACCGCCGGCGTAATCCCCGCATTGACAAGCGCAAGAAGCGTCTCCACCACCACGGGGCGGACGGCGCTGTGGCCGCGGGCGAGCGAATTGGCGCGCAGCACCATGGTGGCCCGGATGACGTGGATGTCCGCGTCCGGTCCCACGCCGCTGGCATGCGAATGGATCAGCGAGCGCTGCAATTCCTTGAGCGCCGCTTGCAGCTCCTTGTCCGGCAGCTCGTTGACCGACAGATGCACGTTGTGCCCGAAGCCGGTGTTGAAGCCATAGGCACGCTCCTCCGGGTGCTCGCGGACATAGCGCTCGATCTGGCCGCGGCGCTCGGTGAGCATGCGCCGTGTCTGGGGCGCAAGCCGGATCGGGCGTCCGTTCAACGCGACATCCAGCACGTCGGCTGCGGCAACATCCCTGTCGGCGGAGATGATCAATGCGGTCCTGGTCATGCCGTGCTCGTAGCGCGACCGGACCTTGCGATCAAAGGCTCTTTTCTCACGCCCGGAATCCGCGAGCCTGCCTAGTGAACCGGCCGCGCGCCCGGGGCCGTGGGCGCATGGCCCTGGTCCCATGCCAAGTGCGCCTGTTGCAGGATGTAGGCCTTGATCGCGGCCGTGTCGTCCTTCGAAAGGATGTCTTTGAATGAGGCCATGCCGTTGTCAGCCAGCGCGCCGCCGAGCACCACCGCGTCAAATTGCGCGAACATCTCCTTGGGCATCAGCCGCAGGTCGGGAACCTCCCCTTCCGACTGGGCGAAGAAGCCGTGGCAGACGAGGCAGTTGCGGTGATAGAGCGTGAAGCCCTTGGCGACCACCTCGGCCGAAGCGGTTTGCGGCGGCGGCTCGCTCGGCGGCACGCCTTCGGCTGCGAGCGCCGCGACCTGCTGGCGGCCGCCCAGCTTGAACACGAACAGGCGCCCCTGATCGGTCTGGTATTTCGAGAGCGCCGTGTTGGGATCGCGAAACGCGGCCATTCCGCCGGCGCCGCCCCAGCCGGCGAGCAGCGCGACATATTGCACACCGCCAATCTCATAGGTCATCGCGGGCGCGAGAATGCCGGTCTTGAGATCGATCGACCACAATTTGCGGCCCGAACGCGCGTCGTAGGCGCTGAACAGGCCATAGGCGTCGCCGCCGAAGACGAGTCCGCCCGCCGTCGACAGCAGTCCCGAGTTCCACGAGCCGCCCATCGAAACCTGCCACGCTTCCTTCTGCGCAACGGGATCCCAGGCCTTGATGTAGCCGACCGACGGCGCGGGCGGCTTGCCGGCCTTGATCAGGTCGAGGACGACTTGGCTGATCGCTGCGAAGTCCACGCCCAGGTTCCAGGCGCCGTGCTTATAAGCGAAATCCTTCTGCGCGATCATGATGCCCGCCGCATCCATCGCGGGGATGTAGACGAGACCGGTCTGGGGATCGAACGTCATCGGCTGCCAATTGTGCGCGCCGGTATCGGCGGGATAGAGCACCGCCATCTTGTCGGTGTAGCGCGCGCCGGGGTTCTCCACCGGCCGGCCGGTCTTGAGATCGACATGATCGGCCCAGGTGACGAGCCCGAATTTCTGCGCGCTGATCAGCTTTCCGGTGGCACGGTCGATGACATAGAAGAAGCCGTTCTTCGGCGCATGCATCAGAACATGCCGCAATTGTCCGCCGATCTTGAGATCGGCCAGCACCACGTCGGCGGTGGAGTCGAAGTCCCAGGTGTCGCCGGGCGTGGTCTGATAGGCCCAGGCGAATTTGCCGGTCTTGGCATGCAGCGCCACGACGGAAGAGAGATAGAGATTGTCGCCGCCCTTGGGCGAGCGGATCTCGCGGTTCCAGGGATTGCCGTTGCCGGTGCCGAAATAGACCAGATCAAGCTTTGGATCGTAGGCGAAGGAATTCCACGGCGCGCCGCCGCCGCCGATGTTCCAGAACTTGTACTTGCCCGTGGTGTCCCAGGTCTTGAGCGCGGCTTGCAGCGCTTCGTTTTCCTGCGGCTTCGACGGATCGCCCGGCACGACATGGAAACGCCAGACGAGCTTGCCCGTCGCGGCGTCGAAGGCGCTGACATAGCCGCGGCTGTCGTATTCGGCGCCGCCATTGCCGATGACGACGAGACCGTCAAAGGCCCGCGGCGCGCCGGTGATGGTGTAGGTGCGGGCATGGTTCTCGATCGTATCCACCGACCATTTCACCGCACCGCTTTTGGGATCGAGCTTGATGAGGCGGCCGTCGAGCGTGCCGACGAAGACGCCGTCCTTCCACAGCGCGACGCCGCGATTGACGACGTCGCAGCAGGCCATCCGTCCCATCGCGCCAGGGACCTTCGGGTCGAAGGTCCACAGTTCCTTGCCGGTCGCAGCGTTGAGGGCCGCGACCTTGCTCCAGGATTCGGTGATGTACATCGCGCCGTCGGCGACAAGGGGCGTGGCCTCCAGCCCGCGCACGCTGTAGGTGCGGTATTCCCAGGCGACGCCCAATTTGCCGACATTGGACGTATCGATCCGCTTGAGCGGCGAGAAGCGCTGCTCCGACCAGGTGCGGCCGTGCGAAAGCCATTCCCCGGGCGCCGCGGCCGCGATGCGCCGGGCGTCAACTTCGCCCGATACGGTCGCAGACTTCGGCTGCGACGGCTTCAGGACCGCATAAGCCGGGACGATCGCCACGATCACCGCGAGCAACACGGCCTCGACGAGGCCGACAATTCGGCTATTCATAGGCGCTCCCTCCGACTCTGCGCGTCTGCGGCGCAGCCCGGTGGAAGGCTATGCGAGGGGCGGCGCCGCGACAATACGCGCTGCATGAGGATGTGTTCGGAATGGGCCTGCCGCTCCGTCAGCAAGACGCCAAACACGACGTCCTCAAGGCTGTATTCGGCTTCGATTCGTTTCGTCCAGGCCAGGAACAGGCCATCGATGCGCTGCTGGCGGGACGGCACCTCTTGGCAGTGATGCCGACCGGGTCGGGCAAATCGCTGTGCTACCAGGTGCCGGCGCTGGTGCTGGGCGGGCTGACCATCGTGGTCTCGCCGCTCGTGGCCTTGATGCAGGATCAGGTCGCGGCACTCAGGCTGGCCGGGGTTGCCGCGGAGACCATTAATTCGTCGCGCTCGCGCGAAGACAATGTCGCGGCCTGGCGCCGGGCCGTCGCAGGCGAAGTGCGGCTTCTCTATATGGCGCCCGAACGGCTGATGACGGAGCGCATGCTCGACGCGCTGGCCAAGCTCGACGTGCGGCTGGTGGCGATCGACGAGGCGCACTGCATCTCGCAGTGGGGTCCCGCTTTTCGTCCCGAATACCGCGCGCTCGCCAAGCTCGCCCAACGGTTTCCTGCGGTTCCCATGATCGCTTTGACAGCGACCGCGGACGAAGTCACCCGCGCCGACATTGCGCTGCAGCTCTTCGACAACCGCGCGCTGGTCATCGTCCAGGGCTTCGACCGGCCGAACATCGCGCTTGCCGTGGAGAGCAAGAGCAATACCTCGCGCCAGCTGCTCGACTTCATCGCCCGCCACAAGGACGAAAGCGGAATCGTCTATTGCCTGTCGCGAAACAAAACGGAAGAGACCGCCAGGCTTCTCGTCGAGCATGGCATCGTCGCCCTGCCCTATCACGCGGGCTTGGACAAAAGCGTGCGCGAGGCCAACCAGAACCGGTTCATGACGGAGCCGGCAGTGGTGATGGTCGCCACCATCGCCTTCGGCATGGGTATCGACAAATCGGACGTGCGCTTCGTCTTCCACACCGATCTGCCCGGCAGCCTCGAGGCGTATTACCAGGAGTTCGGGCGCGCAGGGCGAGACGGCGCGCCGGCCGAGGCCCGGATGCTGTTCGGGCTCCAGGACATCCGCATGCGCCGCGTCTTCATCGACCGCGAAGAGGCCGGCGAGGAGCGCAAACGCCGCGAACATGCGCGATTGAACATGCTGCTGGCCTATTGCGAAGCGTCGCGCTGCCGCCGCCAGCTCCTGCTCTCCTATTTCGGCGAAGCATCGCAGCCCTGCGGCAATTGCGATCTCTGCCGCGAACCCCGCGTGCGCATCGACAGGACCGACGATGCGCGCAAGGTGCTCGCCGCCGTGCGCGCCACCGGCGAACGTTTTGGCGCCGTCCGAGTCATCGAGGCGCTGGGCGAAACCGATCGCAAGCACGAGGATTGGCGCGGACTCATCCGCCAGATGGTCGGCGGCGGCGTGCTACGCCACGACGCCGAGGGTTTTGGCAGCCTTCACATCACGCCAGAGGGCCACGCGCTGCTGCGCGGAGAAACCAGATTCGAGTGCCGTCCGGTCGCAGCCAAACCCAGGACCAAGCGCGAGACGCGGTCCGAACGCTTCGCCGGGCAGCCCGGGGACAGCCGCGTCCTGATCGCCAGCCTGAAGGCGCTTCGCTTGCAGCTCGCGCGCGAACGCCGCGTCCCGCCCTATGTGATCTTCTCGGACCGCTCGCTCATCGACATGGCCGAACACCGTCCGGCCGACGAGCGCGCGTTTGGCGAGATCCACGGCGTCGGCGCCGCCAAGCTGAAGGAATTCGCCGCCATTTTCCTGCGTGCCATCAAGGAGCACGAGACGGTTTCAGGCGACGGGGAAACATGAACTGGATCGCGCTTGCCTTTTGCGGTCCGCTGCTGTGGGCGGTTTCCACACATATCGACAAATACCTGGTCGAGAAATACTTCGAGGACAGCGGCGTCGGCGCGCTGTTGATCTTCACGGCGCTGATCGGGCTGATGGCACTACCCGTCATCGCCGTCTTTCAGGATGTGATGTCGCTCGGCCTCACCGGGATCGCGGTCACGACGGCGTCGGGGCTGATGTATCTGACCGCGATGTACTTCTACCTGCGGGCGTTGCAGCGGGAGGAGGCGAGCGTCATTGCGCCGCTATTCCAGACTTCGACCCTGTTCACCTATGCGCTCGCCTATTTCGTGCTGCACGAGGCGCTGACGCCAACGCGGATCGCCGGCGGCCTGCTGATCGCTGCCAGCGCGGTGACGGTGAGCTACGAACCAGGGCGCAAGCACCGCTTCAAGCCCGGCGTGGTGATCCCCCTGCTCGCCTGCACGGCGACGCTGGCGGCATCTTCGGTGGTCTTCAAGGTTTTCGCGATCAAGGACGCCTTTTGGCCGGTGACGTTCTGGACGTTCCTGGGCGAGGCACTGTTCGGCGCGGCGATGATGCTGTCGCCAGGGGTCCGGCGCGACTTCTTCGGCATGTTCGCCAAGAGCCCGGGCGCGGTGATAGGCATCAATACCGCCAACGAGCTGATCAATCTCGGCGGCGGGCTGGCCGCGCGCTATGCCTCGCTGATCGGACCGGTGGCGCTGGTGCAGGCGATCGGCGGCACCACGGCGTTTTTCGTGTTCCTGTTCGGCGTGCTTCTGAGCCTGTTCTTCCCCAAGCTCGGCCGCGAGGACCTGTCGCGGCGCGGCTTGATCCGGAAGGCTGCGGCCGCCGTGCTTATCGTCGCCGGCGTGATACTGATCGGCGAACAACCGTCACACTGAGGAGCCTGCGATGCGTGGATGGATTTTGGCAGCAACGTTGTTGGCCGCGAGCGGCGCGCATGCGCAGCAATGGATGAGCCTGCCGCCGACGCCGACATTGCCCAAGGCGGACAAGAGTGGTTACGCGCCGGTGAATGGCATCCGCATCTGGTACGCGCAGTTCGGCCGCGGCGAGCCGCTTCTGTTCCTGCATGGCGGGCTCGGAAATTCGAACTATTGGGGCAATCAGGTGCGCGTCTTTTCCAGCAGCTATCGCGTCATCGTGATGGATAGCCGTGGTCATGGCCGCTCGACGCGTGATGGCCGCCCCTATGGCTACGATCTGATGGCAAGCGACGTCGTCGCGCTGCTCGATTACCTAAAGATCGATAGGGTGGCGTTGGTGGGCTGGAGCGACGGCGCCATCATCGGTCTCGATATCGCGATGCATCACCCGGAGAGGCTCAGCAAGGTTTTCGCCTTTGCCGCCAATATCGATCCCAGCGGAGTGAGCGACGCCTCGCACAGTCCAGTCGCGAACGCGTTCATCGCGCGCGCGGGCAAGGAATATGCCGCGCTGTCGCCGACGCCCAAGCGATACCAATCGTTCCTCGCCGAGATCGAGAAGATGTGGAGCACGCAGCCGCACTGGACGCGCGCGGATTTCGCCAGGATCACGGTGCCGATTTGGATCGCCGACGGCGATCACGACGAGATGGTCAACCACGACCAGCCGCGCACCCTGGCCGACTGGACGCCGCGAGCGGGCCTGCTGATCGAGCCCGATGTCAGCCACTTCGCGATCCTGCAGGATCCCGAGCAGTTCAACCACGATCTGGCGCATTTCCTGAAGAGCCGTTGACGCCCCTTACGCCCCGTCTGCCTCCAGCAGCGCGATGAGTCGCGGGCCGGCCCGCATGGTCTGAGGCGTAAAGTGCTCGAGCAGCGGCACGATCAGGCGTACGGCCTGCAGCGGACAGTCTTCGTCGGTGTAGACGACGCGGTAGATCGGCCGCGCCACGACGCGATTGAGGCAAGCGCGCAACTGCGTCCATTGCTCTTCCAATCCGCCGGTAAAGGGCAGATCGGCGATGGCCGCGAAGGTCACTGCCGGTTCGGGACGAACGACCGCCTCGATCTGCGCGTCAAGATCGTGGCCGCGCTCTTCGCAGCGGCGCGCGCCGTCCAGATAGGCGGCGCGACTCTGCGCCACTTCGCACACCGCCTGGCGCAGCGCGGCGATTTTGCCGGGCCGGCAGCCCCAGCCGCCGTTGAAAAGATGCGTCTGCGGCCGCTCCGGGTCGAACAAAAAAGCCGTAAAGAACGGAATGCCGTAATCGTTGGGCACGGTGCGGGCCAAAAGCCGTAAGCCGCTTTTTATCGCACGCGCCTGCAGCGCTTCGAATTCGAGCGGCAGTGCGGTGACGAGCAGAGAGGAATCCCGAACGAACTCCAGCGACCAGATGTCCCGCTCCATCAATTCGAGCAACGCAAAAAAGCTCGCCTCGAGGACTGTGTTCCCCGACGCGAGGCCGTTGCTCGAGCTGCCGAAGAATGTAGCGGCGGTTTCCGGCGCCGGAAAAAACACGAGTTCGGCTGGCAGCCAAGCCTCCGCACCCGTCTCGATATTCTGCGCACGGGCAAGCAGGAGCTTTTCCGAGCCGCGAACGTCGACGTCGGTACGTGCGGCAAATTCCGCAAGTGGATGCGGCAGATCGCTCGCCTTCCCCCAACGCGTTTCGATTGGCGCTCGACCGGGCTCGGCCCAATGGAATTCCAGCGCTTCCATCAGCGCACCGATCTCGGCGTCGATGGCGCGCAACCCTTTGCCGAAAGCGAAATGATCGCCCAATGCCTCCGGCCGCTCGCTTGCGAACACCGGCAACCCCAAGCCGCTCAAGGCGGTGATGTCGCGGACCGAAACGAGTCCTGCGCGCGCAGCGAGCGCCTTGGCGCGCGCAAGAGTGATGTCCGGCGCCGTGGGGCGCAGGTCGGCGAAATCCCGCATGGGAAGAGGGAAGGCCGGATCGCTGGAACCGGCCTTCCCGTTCGTCTCAGTGCCCCGGCGGCTTCGGCCGGTTGGGTGTGGGTTTGCCGCAATGTGCACCGGCCGCATTGGCCCGGACCGCGAGCAGCTCTTCCAGACGCTTGATGGCTTTGACCGACATGACTGTTCTCTCCTGGCTGTTGGTTTCACCGACGCCTTCGCCGCGCCTCAGATGAGCCCGTCGCTGGTGACCTCTCTGGACTGCGTGAAGTTTGTTCCCGTGAAGGCAATCTCCGCCTTGCACGGCATGCAGGGATCGAAGCTCTGGATCGCTCGGACGATGTCGATGCCGAGAAGCTCCTCCGGGTGCTTGAAACCGGCTTCGACGATCCGGGTGTTGAGCAGCGCTTCTTCGATCGCACCGGGTTGACCCCAAGGGGACCGCGGCGCGCCGTTGATGCGCGAAGGAATCGCGATCTGGTAATTGTCCAGCTGCGCGCCGTCGAGCACCGCCCAGTGGGCGAGCATCCCCCGTCCCGCGCCGCCAAACCCCGCGCCGAGCGACAGACCCGCCGCGGGCAGCCGCAGCGCGGTTCGCAGCTGCGTCGCGCCGGAGCACAGGAGCTTTTGCGCACGCGCATGGCACTCGCCCAGGACCGCGAGGTTGAAAGCCAGCGAATAGGCACGGGCGCGGTTGCGCTCGAACGCGTTCCAAGTCTCGGGCACGCGCCATTCCAGTTCGTCGAACACGAGGCTGCGGCCGGTGGAAGCCATGCGCGCGCTCGGCCGCATTTTTTTCGCCAGCGCGGAAACATAAAGCCGCGCATAACAGCCCACTTCGAAGACGTTGCGTTCCCACACAAGGGATGCGGCCCAGCTATAGGCCCCTTCCTTTTGCGGGTTGCTCCGCACGGACTGGTTCCACGGATGCTGCGCACCGATGGGATTTCCAAGCGGATCGCTACGATGCGCGGTGCCGCGTCCGGAATCGTAGAAGCTGTTGTCGACGAAGACTTCCATCCCGCAATTGAGCTCGGCGAGACTGGTGGTGACGAGTTCGCCGCCGATCACGGCGCCGGGGGTCGACCAGCGGCGCTCGCCCCATTCGTCGCAGCGCGCGTAGCTGCCGTCATAGCTGTCTTCGTCGTCCCACTGACCGAAATCGACCAGATTGGCGGGCCTGCGGCCGAGATCGCGGTAGCCCGGATCGCAGGCGCTGAGGAAATCGAACACGTCGTCCCATAGCCGGGCCGTGCGCACGGCATAGGCCTTGAACGGCGTCAGCTTGGCCACGAATGCGTCGAGTCGCTCCCGATCGAGTTCCAGCGCCATGCCGCCAGGGACGATCGATTCCGAATTCGGATACTTGCCCGCAAGCAGCGCATATGCGGCCCTTGCCAGCCGCATCATGTCGAGCGCCTCCGCGAACAGGCGCCCGGCAGGACGTTCGAGTTCGGTCAGAATCGCGCCGATGGTCGCATGGCCATGCACCGTCGCATGGCGGGCAGGTGCCTGGGATGCCTTTGTCCAGATCTCCCGATTGGTCGCGCGGATCGCGGTTTCGGCGTAATCGGGACCGGACAGCACAAAGAGGTGCATGACCGCGTCGTTGAGATATTGGCAGGCGAGCAGGAGGTTGCGCATCAAAATCGCGAGCGGTGGGGTACGAATGCCGAGCGCCATCTCCAGGCATTGCGCGGAGGTCGCGGCGTGGACCCCGCCGCAGATGCCCGATGCCGTGGCGCTGATCAGCCCGGCGTCGCGCAGATCGCGTTTCAGAAGCAGTGTTTCATAGCCGCGGAAAGCGCTGGCGAAGGACGCCGCATCGGCGACGCGGCGGCTCGCCGGATCGACCACGCAGTGCAGCTCGATCGCGCCGCCGATCTTACGAAAAGGATTGCCGCCGTCGTCCTGCAATTCGGCGTTGCGCCGGCCGATGCGGGAGAGAAGCCCGGCAGAAGGGGCGCCATCACGTCCGCGCGCCGCCTGCGCGTCCAGTGCGGCACTTAGCGCACCGTGTCTCATGCCGCCCCTTCGCATACCGGCCAAGGCCGGAATAGTTTCGGTCGAAAGTGGAAAGCGCTTTCAGTCGAACTTAAGTTGTGATCGTATGTGAGCGGGTCCGGCTGTCAAGGGTGCGCGTTGAAACTCAGATACGCACAGACGGCGTGTGCACAAGCGTATGCAGACACGCTCGCCGTCGAGACTGTCGCGATCCGGGTGCGCGGGACCGTGCAAGGCGTGGGTTTTCGCCCAACGGTCTGGCGCCTTGCCCGAGCGCACGGGCTGAAGGGCGATGTGCGTAACGACGCCGAAGGCGTGCTGATCCGCGCCCAGGCGCCGCGCGCACACACCGACGCCTTCCTTCTTGCGCTCAGCAACAGCCCTCCGGCGCTGGCGCGGATCGAGTCGATCGAGGTGCGCGCGGAGCCGAAGGCGGAATTTGACGGCTTCGTCATTCTCGAGAGCGGCGAAGGCGCTGTACGGACCAATGTGAGCGCCGATGCCGCGACCTGCGCGGAGTGCCTGGCCGAGATCGCCGATCCGAACGAACGCCGGTACCGCTATCCCTTCACAAATTGCACCCATTGCGGGCCCAGGATCTCGATCGTCATGCGGGTTCCGTACGACCGGGCCGGCACGACCATGGCGCCGTTTGCGATGTGCGCGGATTGCGCGCGCGAATACAGCGATCCCGCGGACCGCCGCTTCCATGCCCAGCCCATCGCCTGCCCCGCCTGCGGGCCGAAACTGTGGATCGACGGTAAGGCTTCCGAGCCAGGAGCATTGGATGCGGCCATCGCCGCGCTGCGGCAGGGCCAAATCGTGGCGCTGCGCGGGATCGGCGGATTCCATCTCGCCTGCGATGCGGCAAATCGCGACGCTGTGCGGCGCCTGCGCGAACGCAAGAGACGGTTTGGAAAGCCGTTCGCACTCATGGCCCGCGACATCGAGGTCATCTGCCGCTTCGCTGCGGTCGGCGAACAGGAAGCCCTTCTTCTCACGAGCCCAGGCGCGCCGATCGCGATCCTGGCGGCCACAGGTGCCGGAAAATTACCCGATGAAATCGCGCCGGGGCTGAAAACGCTGGGGTTCATGCTGCCCTACACGCCGCTGCATCGCATTCTTGTCGAGGCGTTCGACACGCCGCTGGTGATGACGAGCGGCAATGTCTCCCAGGAGCCGCAGATCATCGACAACGAAGAAGCCCGCGCCAAGCTTTGCGGCATCGCGGATTTATTGCTGCTGCACGACCGCGAGATCGCCAACCGCATCGACGATTCCGTGGTGCGGGTGATGGCGGGTCGGGTGCGTATGATCCGCCGCGCCCGCGGTTTCGCGCCGGCGCCGCTGGCGATGCCGCCAGGTTTCGAAGACGCGCCGGAGATTCTCGCATTCGGCGGCGAGCTCAAATCCACCTTCTGCCTCGTCAAGGACGGCCGGGCGATACTCTCCCAGCACCAGGGCGATCTCGAGGACGCGGCGACGTTTGACGATTTCCAGAAGAACCTGAAGCTCTACCGCGAACTTTACGACCACAGACCCGCGATCTTCGCCTGCGATCTGCATCCGGAGTATCTCTCCACCAAGCTTGCAAAGAGCCAGGCACAGGGACGCGCGCTCGAGGACGTCCAGCATCACCATGCCCATGTCGCCAGTTGCCTGGCCGAGAACGGCGTTCCGTTGGATGCACCGCCGGTCCTGGGCATCGTGCTCGACGGTCTGGGCTTCGGCGGCGACGGCGCGATCTGGGGCGGAGAATTCCTGCGCGCCGACTATCGCGGCACCGAGCGCCTCGCCCACTTCAAGCCGGTGGCAATGATCGGTGGTGCCCAGGCGATCCGCGAACCCTGGCGCAACACCTACGCCCATCTCGTCGCCGCGTTCGGCCGGGAGGAATTCGAGACGCGGTTCGGCGATCTGGAACTTGCCCGGGACCTCTTGAACAGGCCGCTGGACAGCGTGGACCGCATGCTCGCGAACGGCATCAACGTTCCGGCAGCCAGCTCCTGCGGACGATTGTTCGATGCGGTCGCAGCCGCGGTCGGTTTGTGCCGCGATACCGCGCTGTTCGAGGGCCAAGCCGCCATCGCGCTCGAAGATTCCATCGCTGCGGAGGAACCGGGCTACATATTCGATCCGCGCGAGCCGCGCGAATTGTGGGAAGCGGTGCTGAGCGATCTGCAGGCCCGTGCGCCGGCCGGCGCGATCGCGGCCCGATTCCATTTCGGTTTGGCGGATGCGATTGCGCGAATTGCCTGCGAGATTGCGCCCGGGGACTGCGTCGTGCTGTCCGGAGGCTGTTTCCAGAACCGTGTCCTGCTCGAATCCTGTATTGCGCGTCTCGAACGCCGTGGATTTCGGGTTCTCACGCATGCCGATGTTGCCGCCAACGACGGCGGCTTGTCGCTCGGACAGGCGGCCGTCGCCGCCGCCCGCGCGCTGAAAGGATAAGCGATGTGCCTTGGCATTCCCGGACGGATCGTCGCCATCACCGACGCGACGCGCAAGCTCGCCATGGTCGAGGTCAGCGGAGTCCGGCGCGAGATCAATATCGCCTGCATCGTCAGTGACGAAGAGCCGATCGAAACCTGCGTTGGATTCTGGGTTCTGGTCCATGTCGGCTTCGCGATGAGCCGCATCGACGAGGCCGAGGCCGCCGCGACACTGAAGGTTCTCAACGATCTGGGCGAAGTCGATCTGGAACTCAAAGCCATGGCGGGCGCCGCATGAGCGGAACGCTAAAATCGCTCTATCCCTTCCTGCACGGCCGCCGCCAAGAGCCGGCGGCCATGAACGCGGCCCTCAAAGCGGCGGTGGAGGAGAAAGTCGACCATCACCGCAGCGTGATCGACGCCTTCTTCGCGACGCAGTCGCAGGCGGTGATCGAAGCGGCTGAATCCATCGCGGTCTGCTATCGACGGCGCGGGCGGATGTTCACGATGGGCAACGGCGGCTCGAGTTGCGACGCGGCCCATGTGGCCGTCGAGTTCATGCACCCTGTGACGGCAGGCAGGCCCGCCCTGACTGCCATCGATCTCACCGCCGACCGAACGATGCTGACCGCGGTCGGCAATGACGTCGGCTTCGCGCACGTCTATGTGCGCCAGATCATCGCCCAGGGCCGCGCCGGCGACGTGCTTCTGGGACTGTCCACCAGCGGCAATTCGCAGAACCTGGTGAAGGCCTTCGCCAAGGCCAAGGAGATGGGGCTCACCACCATCGGCCTTTCCGGCATGGACGGCGGCGAAATGGCCCGCATGGGCCTCGATCACAGCCTCGTCGTCGGCACCGACAGCATCCACCGCATCCAGGAATGTCACGTGGCGATCTTCCATGTGCTGTGGGACCTCGTGCACACGCTTTTGGCCGATGACCGTACTTCGATGATGGAGGACCGCGCGTGAAATACGTCGACGAGTTCCGCGATCCGGAAAAGGCCAAGCTCCTGCTCAAGGAGATTCATGCGCTTGCGGGAGGCCTGCGCGCCGGCATGCAGCGGCCGCTGCAGATTATGGAAGTGTGCGGCGGGCACACGCACGCGATCTTCCGCTATGGGATCGAGAGCATGCTGCCCGATGCCATCGAGCTGATCCACGGGCCCGGCTGCCCGGTCTGCGTCCTGCCGATGGGCCGTGTCGACGATTGCGTGACGCTGGCGGAGCATCCGAACGTCATCTTCACCACCTTCGGCGACGCGATGCGGGTGCCCGGCTCGAAGAAGAGCCTCCTCCAGGCCAAGAGCGAAGGCTGCGACGTGCGCATGGTCTATTCGCCGCTGGACGCGCTCAAGCTCGCCAAGGACAACCCGGACAAGGAGGTGATCTTCTTCGCCCTGGGCTTCGAGACGACGATGCCATCCACCGCCATGACGGTGCTCCAGGCGGAGCGCGAAGGCATCAGGAACTTCTCGCTGTTCTGCAACCACATCACCATCATTCCGACGGTGAAGGCGATCCTCGACTCGCCGGAACTGACGCTCGACGGATTCCTCGGACCCGGACATGTCAGCATGGTGATCGGAAACGAGCCTTATGCCTTCATCGCCGAACACTACAGGAAGCCGCTGGTGGTGGCCGGCTTCGAGCCTCTCGACGTGCTGCAGTCGATCTGGATGGTCCTGAAGCAGCTCGATGAAGGCCGCTGCACGGTCGAGAACCAGTACAGCCGCGTCGTGCCGGAGGACGGCAATGCGGTCGCGCTCGACGCCATCGGCAGAGTCTTCGAGCTGCGCGAGTTCTTCGAATGGCGCGGGCTGGGCTCCATCGACCATTCCGGCGTGCGCATGCGTGCGCCCTATGCGCAATACGATGCTGAGCGCAAATTCGCCATCAAATCGATCAAGATCGCCGATCCCAAATCCTGCCAGTGCGGCGAGGTCCTCAAGGGCGTAATCAAGCCGTGGGAGTGCAAGGTGTTCGGCAGCGCCTGCACGCCGGAAACGCCGCTGGGTGCGCTGATGGTGTCGTCCGAAGGCGCCTGCGCCGCCTACTACCAGTTCGGCGACGTCGAAAAAATCCACCAGAAGCGGGCAGCATCATGAACGTCGTTCCTTTGCATCGCAGCGTGCGCCGCGCCGGCCAGGTCAATGTGCCAAAGATCACGATGGCCCATGGCGGCGGCGGCAAGGCCATGCGCGACCTGATCGACGACGTCTTCGTTTCCGCTTTCGACAATGAGGCCCTTTCGGCGCTCGATGACCAGGCGCGCTTCGAACTTGCCGCCCTCGCCGCGCATGGCGACAGGCTGGCATTGACGACGGATTCATACGTCATCCATCCGCTGCATTTTCCGGGCGGCGACATCGGCAAGCTCGCGGTGTGCGGCACCGTCAACGACCTCGCCGTGGGCGGCGCCAAGCCGCTCTATCTCACCTGCGCGGTCATCATCGAGGAAGGACTCGACGTCGATATCCTGCGCGGCATCGCGGCCTCGATGGCCAGGACGGCGCGCGAAGCCGGAGTCGCCATCGTCACCGGCGACACGAAAGTCGTGGACAAGGGAGCCTGCGACAAGCTGTTCATCAACACCACCGGCATCGGCGTGATCCGTACCGGCATCGAGCTCGGCGCCCATCGCGTGCGCCCAGGCGATGCAATCCTGGTGAACGGGCTGCTCGGCGACCATGGTGCGGCGATCCTCAACGCCCGCGGCGACATGAAACTGTCGACTCCGCTGGCCAGCGATTGCGCCGCGCTGCATGGACTGATCGATGCGCTGCTCGCAGCCGCGCCGGGAACCCGCTTCATCCGCGACGCGACGCGCGGGGGCATCGCCACCGTGTTGAACGAAGTGGCCGACGCTTCGCAGGTGGGCATCGAGATCGACGAGACGCGGACGCCGCTGCGCGAAGAAGTGCGCGGCTTCTGCGAGATCCTGGGCCTCGATCCGCTGTATCTGGCCAATGAAGGCAAGATCGTCTGCGCCGTGCCGCCCGAGGAAGCCGAAGCCGCGCTTGCGGCCTTGCGCGCGCATCCTTTGGGGCGCGAGGCCTCGATCATCGGCCATGCCAGCGGCGACAGGCCGGGCCGCGTCGTCATGCATACCGTATTCGGCGGACGCCGCATCGTCGACATGCTGGTCGGCGAGCAGCTGCCGCGCATCTGTTGAGAGGTCCATTCATGAAAGCCACCGATCCGATCGACGCGACCATCGTGCGAATCCGCGAGGGCGGCACAATTAGGGAACTCGACTACAACGGCGCGATGACCGCGCATATGGGCTCGCTGTGGTGGGGCACCGCGGTCGGCTATCGCGCCATGCAGGCCGCGGCGAAGGCATTGTCGACGGAAGAACTCTGGAGCCGCGACGACCTCTACGTCGTCGGCGCCCATCCCGGCCCGGGCGTGCGCGACGCCATCGACTACGTCACCGATACCGTGCGCCGCGACCGCTACAAGGTGCTGCTCGCCGACAAATGCGGCATGAAGTGCAACAGTACGATGAAGTTCGAATGGTGGGTGAGCGATGGTCGCCGCACCGCCACGATCCGGCTGCGCGACGGCTTCGTGCCGCGCGACTTCTACGCGCTCTCCGACCGGCTGGGCACCGATGCCGAGAGCGAGGAGGACCGCATCCTGTTCGAGATCTCGAAAGTGAATCTGTCGGCGCGCATTTGGTCCTTGCCGCTGGACCGCAGCTTCACGGTCACGATGTCGGCTGTCGCACTCGAGCCCGGCGAACTGCCGGCCGAGATGCAACGCGCGGATTATTGGAAAGAACTCGATGTCGGGGTCGCGGCCTCGTAGCACGCAGGGGACAGAACATGAATGCATTCGCGAAACTTTCGCTGAGCGCGGCTGCGCTGGCCATGGGCGTTCTTGCGTTTCAGGCCGACGGCAAACCCATGCACCGCGCCATGGCGAAGCCTGCCAAGAAACAGGCGATAGCCGGCATCGCGGTCATCCCTGCCATCCCGTCGGACATCCCGGGCGGGGCCGGCAGCGCCAGCATTTCGCAGGCGGCCAATTTCGCCTGGCAGGAGTTCATCGCACTCAACTGGCCGGCCGCGCCGCAGACCGGGCTTCCGAACACCCGCGGCGTCGCCAACGCCAATCAGAAATTCGGCGGCGACGCGCAGGGCCAGCCGCTCGTCTGGGAGACCATGCGCTCGAAGGTCGAGACGTTCCCCGGCGTGGGCGATCCCCCCGGTTACCAGAGCACCAGCGGCATCGCCAACCCCGATTACGGCTACGACCATCTGCCGGTCTACACCTATGGCACACGCTCGAAGGATGCGAACGGCAATCAGCAGAATCCGGGCGGCTCCCCGTTGGCGGTCGGCCCCTGCCAGGGCCAATCGAGCGTGCAGCAGCCGGCTTGGATCAATCTCGACGAGGTGAATCAGATCGGCGAGGACACGATGTATGCCGGTATCGTGCCCAATGGAGCGACAGCGACGAACTCCCAGCCGCAGCTCATCCGGTTTCTCGCCAAAGGCAACCGCGCGTTCTACAGATATGTGGCTGCGAACCAGTACTGGTATCATGGGGCGGGCTACAACACCGCGCAAAGCAATTTCAGCAACGCAGCAGCCACCAACGCCTATCCCGCGCCGGCGCCGACGATCGTGACGCCTCCAGGCACGATCTTGGTGAAAGCCGCGTGGCGCCAGCTCGCGCCGACGGAGAATGCACAGGATTTCCATACCCAGACCGTGCGTTACTATGAGACCGCCGGCAGCGGCCAATGCTATCGCGAAGCGACCTGGGCGCTGATCGCTTTGCACATCATCCAGAAGACGCCCACGGCGCCTTATTTCATCTTTGCGACCTTCGAATACACCAACGACATCGTCAACGCGGACGGCTCGCCGGTCGAAGACCAGAACGGCAATCCCGTCGGCCCGCAGCCTGCCGGCCCGCTGACGCCACCGGCGCAGTTCTGGGACGTCAACAATCTCTATTACGACTGGCAGAATCCGAAGGGCTCGACCGCGCCGGTGCCGCCCTCGGGCCAGGTCCTGCCCTTCGACCAGCAGAACGGCGCCTGGTGCAACGTCGGCCCGGCGACGACGCCGCAACAGGATGCGCGGCTCTATTACCTCAATGCGCAGTTCTTCTTCCCGCCTGCGGTGCAAAGCCAGCAATTGCCAGCCAGCAACAATTCGAGTCAGGGCTTCTGCGTCAACAAGCGCTATTTCGCCATTCCGGCTCCGATCGTGGCGGCGAACGCGCAGGCGCATAGCGCGCTTGCAGCCTATGGCGCGCCCGGGCGCTGGCAGAACTACAAGCTTGTCAACGTGCAGTTCCAGCCCTTCAACCAGTCCGACATCGATACCTCGGGCGCCAATCCCAACCGCATGACCTCGACCTTCTACCAGGCCAACAGCGTGGTCGAGACCGATGAAACCTTGCAGCAATTCTTCGGCGGCCTGACCAATTCCGGATTGAAATCGAACTACGAGAACGGCGTTACCGCGGACGGCAATGCCTACAATGTCTATCTGCCGCCGGGCGAAAGCGTGCCGCCCAACCAGTTCACGCGCATCGACATGGGCGGCTGCATGGGTTGCCACGGCCGTGCCCAGCGCGGCGGAGACGACTTCAGCTTCACCATGCGCGGCGGACCAGTGTCGCAGCCCGAGACGCCGACGGTGATCGATCTGCAGCGCCTGCACAGTTTGCGCGCAGCGCTGGTGGGCCGGGCACTGCATTGATGGACCGGGCGTGCTGCGCGGAACCGCACAGCACGCCCGTTCGTTCGACAGAGACGAGCGGTGGGGACCGCGGGAAAGGCCCCTGCCGTGCTTCGCGCGCTCCATCGCATCAAATCTTATCCGCCGGATCTCAGTCATCCGATCTTCGCGCATTATCCGGCAATGAAACTCGGCGACCGTCCCGCGGCGGAGCATTTCGGCGCGCTGCTGGCGCCGCTGGCCGGCGCGATCGTGGCAAATGCGAAGGCGCCTTGCGTGCTGACGGCGCCGCCGATGCGCCTGCTGCCCAGCGGTGCCAACCTCGTCTGCGCGGCGCTGGCCCGGCGGATGAAAGGTCTCGCGCACACGACATTGCGGCTCAAACAACCTGCGAGGCCCTACGACAGTACCGCCGAGTTCGATGCCTGTGGCGACTACGCCCGCCTCGATTATCGCTCGCGGCGCGAAGGCCAGGACGAAGCCGTCATGCTGGATATCCCCGTCATTGCGGGCCACGAAGTCATCGTCGTGAACGATATCAACGTCACCGGGACGCAGATGCGCCGGATCGCGTCCGCTCTCGAGCGCGGCCATCCCGCGCGGGTGCATTGGCTCCTCATCATCAACGTCGACCGATGCGTCGGGCGCCGCTTTGCCCATCTGGAAAGCGAGATCAATCATTCCCGAATTGCGAGCCAGTCGGAGATGATCGCGTTGCTCCGCTCGCGCGACCTCTCCTACACGAGCAAGTTCGTGGCGCGGCTGATGTCGTTTGGAACCGCGAGCCTCGCGCACATCTTCGCTGCGCTCGACGCTTCCAAGCGCCAAGCCATTGCCGCGGCGATCGCCGCCGAAGGCCTCTATTCCGGCGACGCCTTCCGCGAGAAAGTGGCGCTGGCCGGCGGCTGATCGTATAATTCCGGTATGCGCCGGTCCCTGCCCGCCATTCGGATCGTGGATCCGGACTCCTATGCGCATGACGGCGCGCCGATCGTGCTGGACCGAACGCATCCCTTGCATGGCGAACCGCTGGTGCCGCTCGACGACTTGGGTATCGCATACGCGTGCCATCATGCGCGCAGCGACGGCGGCAACTGGCCGTATCACCGTGCCATTGCCGGCGCGCACGAGGACATGTGGCTTCGCCGCAGCGCGGCGGAGCGATTGGCGCGCGTCAACGCGCGGCTCGAGGAATTCGGCGCCGAGCTACTCGTGCTCGATGCGTATCGGCCGCTCGCGTGCCAGATCGGCCTGTGGAACTACTATGTCGAAGACGAAGCTCGCCGTGCGCTGCCGGAGGCCGAGGAACAAGCGCGCGAGGCCTATGCGCTCGAACGTGTCTTCGACCCGCGCATCTTCTCGCGGGATGATCCCTTGACTTGGCCAGCGCATGTCTGCGGCGGCTCCGTCGACGTCACGATGCGCGACCGCGCTAGCGGGAACACCCTCGACATGGGCGTGCGCTTCGAGGATATCGGGCCAAGCGCTGCCGCCGACCACTTCGAGCGCGGCCTCGCCGCCGGCACTATCGGGCACGATGACCCGCGGCTGCTCATTCGCCGCCTGATGCATTGGGCGATGATGCAGGAGGGTTTCCTCAACGATCCGTTTGCGGTCTGGCATTTCGACTGGGGCAACCACATCCATGCTCGCATCCACGAGAAGGTGTGGGGTGGCGAGCCGCGCGCGCCCTGGTACGGCTATATCGACCCGCCGGCGGCGTGGACTTCTACACCGATCGCTTCACGAGCATCTGCTTGATCTCGCCGATCGCGCGCGCGGGGTTGAGGCCCTTGGGACAGGTATTGGTGCAGTTCATGATGGTGTGGCAGCGATAGAGGCGGAACGGATCTTCGGGATTGTCGAGCCGTTCGCCTGTCGCCTCGTCGCGCGAATCGGCCAGCCAGCGCATCGATTGCAGGAGCGCCGCCGGGCCCAGATAGCGCTCCGAATTCCACCAATAGCTCGGGCATGAGGTCGAGCAGCAGGCGCACAGGATGCACTCGTAGAGCCCGTCGAGCTTGGCGCGCTCTTCCGGAGACTGCTTCCATTCCTTCTCCGGCGCCGCGGTCTTGGTCTGCAGGTACGGCCCGATCGAAGCGTATTGCGCGTAGAAATTCGTCAGATCCGGCACCAGATCCTTCACCACCGGCATGTGCGGCAGCGGATACACCGTCACCGCGCCGGAGATGTCGGCGATCGCCTTGGTGCAGGCAAGCGTGTTGCCGCCAGCGATGTTCATCGCGCAGGAGCCGCACACGCCCTCGCGGCAGGAACGGCGAAAGGTCAGGGTCGGATCGATCTCGTTCTTGATCTTGATCAGCGCATCCAGGACCATCGGCCCGCAGCTGCCCAGATCGACCGTGTAAGTGTCGATCCGTGGGTTCTGCTCCTGGTCCGGATCGTAGCGATAGACCTTGAACTGCTTGGTGCCCTTGGCGCGGCGCCCATTGTCCTGCTTCGGCACCGGCCACCCCTTGCCCTTCCGGGGCGCGCTGCCTTTGGGCAAGGTGAACTGGACCATGGAAGGGGTTCCTGCGGAGAGCGTGAAGGTGCTTAGCAAACACTGCCTCGGCTTGGCAAATGCTGCGCTTGGGCTTGCCAATTGCGAACGTGGACAGACCTCTGCGAGTGCGGTGACGGTCGTCGCCGACTGCAGGGGCGGCGCAAGCGATCCCCGACTTGTGCTTCTCGACTTGATCGCCAGCGATAGCGCGGCCGATGACGGCTATTCCCGGCCGATCTGCTCGAATACCCAGGCGGCTTCGATCTCAGTCTTGCCCAGCGTGCCGGACAGCACCAGCTGCTCGGCTCGGCGCAGCGTATCGCCGCCGAGATAGACGCTCTCTTCAACCGAGACCGGCTGGCCGGCGCGGAAGCGCCAACCTTCTCCGTTGGGCAGCTTCAGGATCACGTCGCCGCCCTGCGAGGGCGACAGGCGCACATCGGGATGGATGTGGAAGCGGATCGCATAGGTGAGATCTTTGCGCCTGGCATTGCCGCCGAGGATGAGACGGTCTGCGCCGGTCAAGGCTGTTCCCTGAGGCGCGAGCATCAGCCGCCGCTCGTGACAAACCCCGAACGGCCGCAGATAGCCGTCGTGCTGGCCGCGCACGACCCACCCGTTCGGAGTCTCGATCCGCTCGCTTTCGATGATCAGGGCACCACCCAGCAATCGCGGTCCCAGAAGATCGCGGCCCCAGCCGGCGGCGAGGATCGTGGCGCTGCTCGTATCCGCCAGCGTCAAGGTCGAGTGCGCCGCTGTGGCGCGCAATACATCGTCCCAGGGCGCGCGCCTCTGCTCGGTCGCCGCGCCGCAATTGACGACGATGCGGTGCTGTCCGGAGCTGAACTCGAACGCGAGACAGCCGGCATGCGCCTTGGTCGAGAAGGCGCCTTCGGGCGCCTGTCCGCAGTCCATGATGGCGAGCGCACGCGCGGCGGCGAGCCGCTGATAGCCCGAATGCCGCGCATGGCCGAAAGGCTGGCCGCGCACTTCGTCGCGCGCAAGCAGTCCGGCGATCATGCGCGTGTCGCACTCATGCGCACCGTTGAACAGCGCCAAGCCGCCGTCGCCATGGCGGAAGAAGCGCAGCATCGGCGCCATGCGGTCTCTGGCGCTGTGCAACGCCGCGGTGACGGGGTGCGAAATGGCGACCAGCGCGTCCATCACCATCGTGGTCAGACGGTAGGCATGCAGCAGTTCCTCGGGCGAGCGGCTGACATGGCCGCCGTCGGGAAGGATCTGACGCGCGATCTCGGTCTCCAGACGCGCGAGCCCAAGCTGGAGCCGCTTGGCATCGGCGAGACAGGCGCCGCTGAGCGCCAGAACCGCCGCGACCTCGAAACGGGGCAGGCCTTCGGGCGCCTCACCCGCGATCCGGGCGAGCAATTTGGATTGGTCTCGCAACGAGACGAAGACCTTCGAACGCCACAGCATGTCAGAATTGGCGAGCACCATGCGGCTATGGGCGAAGATGTGGTTCAGCCGCCGCGCCAGGACCGCTGCGCTGAAGGCGGGTTCGCTGTAAATCGCATTGCGCTTCAGCCATTGGCTGATCAGCGCGGTCGCCAGATTGCGCGCCGGCTCGCCGCCTGCGGCCGAAAGCGGGGGCAGCCAGGCGAAGCCGTGCAGCGCCTCTGCCCAGGCCGGCGATGGCGCCGGCTTCTCGAAGACCGAGCCCTCTTTCACTTCCAGCGACTCGCCGGCGAAACGGAACTTGCCGTGCAGCAGCGCGTCCGCCTCCTCGAGGCGGCGCGGCATCGCGTCATAAGGATGGAAGACGATGCGATCGCTCAAAGGGCCCTTGAGCAGGCGGCGATAGAACCAGCTGCGCCTCCACAGCACGCGGGGACCGCGCAGCGCGCTTCGCAGCGCGGCCCTGAGCGCTTCTGGCCAAAGGGCAACCGGCACCGGCGCGGCCGCCGCCATGGCCTAACCCCTGAGCGCTGCGATATTGGCAGCGTAGCGCCCCGCGCCGCCCTTGAACACGCAGGTGCCTGCCACAAGCACGTTGGCGCCCGCCGCCACGGCTTGTTTCGCGGTCTCGGGCGTGATGCCGCCATCGACTTCCAGCGCGATATCGCGGCCGGTCTGGCGGATCAGCTTGGCGGCGGCCTCGATCTTCTTCAGCTGGCTTTCGATGAAGCTCTGGCCGCCAAAGCCCGGATTGACGCTCATGATCAGCACAAGATCGACGAGGTCGATGACGTTGTCGAGCGCATCGACCGGCGTGCCCGGATTGAGCACCACGCCGGGCTTCTTGCCATGGGAGCGGATGAGCTGGAGCGTGCGGTGGATGTGCGGCCCGGATTCCGGGTGGACGGTGATGCCGTCGGCCCCCGCCTCGGCGAAATCGGCGATGAAAGGGTCCACCGGCGCGATCATCAGATGCACGTCCAGAGGTCTCTTGGCATGCGGCTTCAGCGCTTTGACGACCGCCGGACCGATGGTGATGTTGGGAACGAAATGTCCGTCCATGACATCGACATGGATGAGATCGGCACCGGCCGCCTCCACGGCTTCGATCTCGGCGCCCAGCCGCGCAAAATCGGCCGACAGGATGGAGGGCGCGATGCGGACCGGGACTGCCATCGGCCATTAAGTGCCGGATTCGAACCCCTGCCGCAAGGCGGGAATGCGCGGGCCCACGATCAACATCGCCGCCAGCGCCGGCCACCACATCATACGCGATTGGTAACGAAAATGCGGGCCCGAGAATACGCCGCAGACGAAGGCATTTCCGAGCAGCGCGACGAAGATGAAGGCAGGCAGACTGGCACCGTTCCAGTCCCCTGCGCGCAGACGCCTGCGCAGCATCACAAAGAGCAGCGCGACCGAGGCAAAGGCGGCGGGAACATGCAGCAGATTGAGCGGCAGGAACCAGAGATCGCCGCGCTGCTGATAGGCGGCTTGATAAACCGCCATCTGCTTGGGGATGGTGCGGCGGAATTCGGGATCCAGCACCCATTCCTGCGCTTCGATGCCGTCGCCGGTCGGGTAGGCGAAGAACTGGAGCGCCGTGTCGATCCCGGCCCAGGCGAGGTTTTCCAAGGGCGCCTGCGCCAGGCTCTCGCGCACCAGGAATGCCGACTCGGCGTCCATCTTCCGGAAGCCGCCCAGGCGGAAGAACGGACTGATCTTCTCCTCCCAGAGATAGGCGTCGGCCCGGCGGGGGAGATTGTCCTTATAGGCGCAAAGCCTGAGCTTCGGATTGGGGCAATCCTGGTCCAGCACCGGCTTGATCAAGCCGTCCTGCATCATGCGCGCGGCCAGGAACACCGAGCCGGCGCGACTGACGAAGATGTGCCGGGTGAAGCTGTAGTTCGCCGCCAAAACCAGCGCGAGCCCCGCCGCCACGCTCAATGCGGGAAGCGCAAGCGCCGGCCGCGGCAGCCGCCCCTCGAACTGTGCCGCCAGCCGAAGCAATCCCAGGACAAGCAGCAGGCCCGCCGCGACGGCGAGATGGGAGAAATGCACCGCCGTGCTCAAGGCGGCGAGCGCGGCGAGCGTCAGGCTGCGCGCCCAGCCGAGCTTGTGAAACGCAAGAAGATAGATCGCGATCGGCGCCACGGGGGCGAAGCAATCGGGCTCGATCTGCCCGCTGTACCAGGGCAGCCCCGTCGCGATCGCGAGCAACGCACCCAGCGCGAGCATCGTCCAGAGCGGCAGGGCGGGTTTCAGCGCGCGGGCGAATTCGACGGCAACGAACGCGACGATGGCACATTGTGCGATCGCCACGTACCAAAGGCTCTGGGGACCGCCGGCATATTTCAGGAACAGCGAATAGACGGGCGCCCGCTCGGCGATGAAGACATGCGCGAAACCTTCCAGCACATAAGCGCCGGTATCGTAGAAGATGATCGGAAAGCCGTTGCCCAGAGCCGCCAGCAGGAACAGCCCGGTGAGGAGCGCGACGGCCAGCATCTCGGCCGGCAGGCGCGAAAGCGGCATGGCCGGCAATGGCCGGCCAAGCAGCGCTATGCGCCCGGTCGATTCGACGGCGCTCATTCTCCCCCATCCCCAGCGATGCGCTCATCCTAACGGCAGAGCTTTCCTGCCGCAAAGCGACGCAATGTCCTGCTCCTTCAAGCCTCACGCCGCTGCCGAATGCATGCACTCCCGCGGTTGACTTGAGGGCGTCGAAACCTACACTCCGGCCCCGTTCGCCCTCCCGTCCATCGAGGTCCCTATGGCGGAAAATCCGCAACGACCCCAGCGCGCCCGCCCGCTCTCACCGCATCTGACGATCTATCGCTGGCCAGTCGCCATGGCGACCTCGATCACCCATCGCGCGACGGGGATTGCGCTTTCGGCTGGAACGGTCTTGCTCGCCTGGTGGCTGGTCGCCGCCGCGAGCGGACCCGAGGCCTATGCCGCCTTCGCCGCCGCCGCCGACAGCATCCCGGGCCGCATCGTGCTGTTCGGCCTGGTCTGGTCGCTCGCCTATCATCTGTTGAGCGGCATCCGGCACCTCGCCTGGGACCTGGGTTACGGTTTCGAACTGCGCACGGCCGAGGCGATGAGCTGGGCGATCATCTTGGGTTCGGTGGCGCTCGCAGCTGCGGTCTTCGCGCTGGCGCTTGCGGGGCAAGGCGGGTTCAACGCATGAGCATGGAAACGCCGCTGCACCGCGTCCAGGGACTGGGACCCGCCCATGCGGGCGTCAAGCATTTCTGGCGCGAGCGGGTGACCGCGGCCGCACTGGTGCCCTTGTCGATATGGTTTGCCTGGGCCGTCCTCGGCCTGGTGGGCGCCAATGAGCCGCAGGTGTTGACCTTCCTGGCGCGCTCCAGCTTCGGCGTTCCGCTGAATGCGATCCTGTTGGGCGCGTTCATCGTCATCATGGTCTATCACATGGCGCTCGGCCTTCAGGTCGTGATCGAGGACTATGTCCATGGCGAAGGCGCCAAGATCTTCCTGCTGCTGGCGACGCGCGCCTTCGGCGTCGCCATCGTCGCCGTCTGCGTCTACGCGCTGTTGAGCATTGCCCGGGCCGTCTAGATGAAAAGCTATCCGATCACCGATCACAGTTTCGACGTCGTGGTGGTGGGCGCCGGCGGCTCGGGCTTGCGCGCCACGCTCGAATGCGCGGCGCAGGGCCTCAAGACCGCCTGCATCACCAAGGTGTTCCCGACGCGCAGCCACACGGTCGCCGCACAAGGCGGCGTCGCCGCGGCGCTCGGCAATGCGGGCGAGGACGACTGGCGCTGGCACATGTACGACACCGTCAAGGGCTCCGACTGGTTGGGCGACCAGGATGCCATCGAGTATCTCTGCAAGAACGCGCCGGAGGCGGTCTACGAGCTGGAGCATTTCGGCGTGCCGTTCTCGCGCACCGAAGAGGGCAAAATCTACCAGCGCGCCTTCGGCGGCATGACGAGCCATTTCGGCAAGGGCATCGCCCAGCGTACCGCCGCCGCCGCCGACCGCACCGGACACGCCATCCTGCATTCGCTCTACGGCCAGTGCATCAAGCACGAGGTCAACTTCTTCATCGAGTATTTCGCGCTCGACCTGATCATGGACGACGACGGGGTGCGCGGCGTGATGGCCTGGAACCTCGACGACGGAACGATCCATCGCTTCAACGCGCAGATGGTCATCCTCGCCACGGGCGGCTTCGGACGCATCTATCAGACCTGCACCGGCGCCCACACCCAGACCGGCGACGGCAACGCCATGGTGCTGCGCGCCGGCTTGCCGGTCCAGGACATGGAGTTCGGCCAGTTCCACCCCACCGGCGTCTATGGCGCCGGCGTGCTCATCACCGAGGGCGCGCGCGGAGAGGGCGGTTACCTGACCAACTCCGAGGGCGAGCGCTTCATGGAGCGCTATGCTCCCAACGCCAAGGACCTCGCCTCCCGCGATGTGGTGAGCCGCGCGATGACGATCGAGATCCGCGAAGGCCGCGGCGTCGGCCCGCTCAACGACCACATCCATCTGCATCTGTCTCATCTGGATCCGAAGATCCTGCACGAGCGGCTGCCCGGCATCACCGAGTCGGCACGCATCTTCGCCGGCGTCGACCTGACCAAGGAGCCGATCCCGGTCTTGCCGACCATGCATTACAACATGGGCGGCATCCCGACGAACTACAAAGGCGAGGCGTTGACCCTGCGCGACGGCAATCCGGATTCGATCGTACACGGATTGATGGCGGTGGGCGAAGGCGCCTGCGTCTCGGTGCATGGCGCCAACCGGTTGGGTTCGAACTCGCTGATCGATCTCGTCATCTTCGGCAAGGCCGCCGGCCTGCAATGCGGCAAGGTGGTGACGCCGGGCCAACATCAGGACCTGCCCAAGGATGCCGGCGAAAAGACCATCGCCCGGCTCGACCGCTACCGCAACGCAAGCGGCTCGACGCCCACCGCGAATCTGCGCCGCGACATGCAGGTCGCGATGCAGGAGGACGCCGGCGTCTTCCGCACGGCGGAGGCGCTGAGCAACGGCAAGCGGCGCGTCGCCGCCATCTATCGCGGCATGAGCGACATCTCGGTGACCGACCGCTCGATGATCTGGAACAGCGACCTCGTGGAGACGCTCGAATTCGAGAACCTGATCCAGCAGGCGCTCGTCACCATCGAGGGCGCCCTGGCCCGCGAGGAAAGCCGCGGCAGCCACGCGCGCGAGGACTTCGCCCAGCGCGACGACGAGCACTGGATGAAGCACACTCTCGCCTGGCTTGACCCGCAGAGCGGCACCGTGCGCCTCGGCTACCGCCCGGTGCACACCCACACACTGACCAACGAGGTTGAATACATCCCGCCGAAAGCCAGGACGTACTAGTCTTGCCAATGTGGCCTCTTGTGGCTACATTGGGGCCATGAAGACCGTCGGCTTGCGCGAACTGAAAAACAACCTCAGCGCCTATGTCCGCGCCGCGCGCAATGGCGAAACCGTGACCGTCACCGATCGCGGACAGGCCGTAGCCCGGCTGGTTGCGCCGGAGCGCCCGAGCAACATCGACATGGTCCTGGATGAAATGGCTGCCCGCGGCGAACTCCGGCGCGGCAGGAAATTGAGCGCGGAAGAGAAAGCCAAGCTCTATTCGTGGCGGGGCCCGCCGCTGCTGAAGGGCATCACATCGGCCGAACTCTTGGATGAATTGCGCGAAGATACTGTTTAAGGTCCTTCGGACTATGGTCATCTATGCGGAATCGAGCGCAGCCGTGGCTTGGCTCTTCCGCGAGAGTCGCGCCTTTGAAGTTGAAACGCTCCTTCAAGCGGCGACCCGCACCGTTGCATCCGACTTGACGCTTATCGAGTGCGATCGCGCTCTTCGCCGGGCAGTGGCAGCAAGAAGAATTGACGAAAAGGCGGCGCAGGCCATTCATTCCAAATCTGCGGGCGTGGCATCCGCCTGGGATATTCTCAGTCTGGTACCGGCAATTGTGCAACGTGCTCGAGGCGATTTCCCAGGCGAGCCCATCAGAAGCCTGGACGCTCTGCACGTGGCGTGGGCGCTGCATGCAAAGGCCGTGTATCCTCAACTTTCCATCTTGAGCCTTGACGACCGCGTGCGGCGCGTCTCGGCTGCTCTCGGCGTTGCTGCGTTGCCGGCGTAGTTCATTCCCCCGTCCAGCCCATCCGCGTTCATTTGCGGCATCCGACCGGCGCAGTTCGCACATTCCCAAGGCACTTCCGCACCTATACGTTGAGCAACGAAGTGGAGTAGAGTCTCCCCCAGGCCGGGACGTACTGACCCTGGGACGAAGGGGGTGTGCAATGAGGCTGGGCGCGATTTTGGGCATCGGCTTGCTGGTCGCTTCGGCGCATGCGCAGCCCATCGACGTCACCGGCAAATGCACGGCCGTGCGCATCCGCGAGGCCTTCGACCGCAAGATCGTGCCCGATGTCGTCGGCTGTCCGGCAGACGCCACCGTGCCGTTGCTGCGCGAGTTCTACCGCGACGTCGAGGTCCGGCCCGGCGACCATCCCCGCAACGCCGCCATCGAAGGCGTTACGCGCCTGCGTATCGGCCTGCTCGTGATGGTTTCGGTTCCCGCGCCCGCGCAGACGCAGCAACGGCCCAAGGGCAACACGAACGCGGATGTCGAGCCGACGCGCGACAATGGCGCAAACTTCTGGAACTTGCTCGGTCAGGTCGCTAAGCAGATCGCGCAATCGCAACCCAAACCGGAGACCACTGAACCTCCGCAGAACACGGATACCGGCACCGCGCCGCAAGGCACGACACCGCAAGATCCGTCAGCGACCGCAGGCCCGGCCGCCGGCAACACCCCTGCCGTAATTGCGGCGGAGCCGGCGCCATCGAAACCGCCCGTCAAGAAGCCGCGCCCGCCCGTGGGGCAGCAAAAGCCAAGCCCTGTATCGCAAACCACAGACGTCCCCACGCCGTCCGCGAATCCCGCCCGCGCCGGCGCGGCAGATCAGAAGCCTTCACCGCCGGCCGATCAGAACAGCACTGTCACTCACAATACCCACGCCCCGCCGCCGCATCGCAACGCATCCGCGGGAAACACCGTCAAGGCAGGCGACGTCGCGCGCCCGCCGGCGAATGACAACACGCTGCTCTATTTCGTGCTTGGCGTCGTCATGATCGGCGGGGGAGCGGCAGCGGCAGCGGCACTGCGCGCGCGATCGAACCCGCCGCATATCCACGTCCCGCCCACCGCTAGATGCAGCTTCCGATGTGGCGCTCCGCAACTCAGCGTTACCGGATCTCTGATCGTGGAGCCCAGGCTCACCATCGGTCTCGAATTCAGGCCGGGTGCTGCCGAGGCCTCGCCGATCGTCGTCCTGCAGGAAAGGCAAGCCGCATGAGCCCCGGAAACGACTCGCTCTGGCTGGATTCCGTACTGGGGCCCGAGAGCAGCGATGCGCTTGCCGCGCAACTGGCAAAGGCAGGCGCGAAGGACAATTCACTTTCCGCGATGTCGTTGTTCGAAGGCGCCGTCGCAAACGCGGTCAAGTCCTGCCTGCATGTCGATCTCCTGGCGCTGCTCGCGGAGGGCTGGCGCACGGCGCAGGAAATCCACGCCGCGAAGACCGCCCCCGGGGTCACCGTGCTCAAGCTCGCCAATCACCAGATCAAGCGCGAGATCAAGCCGGTGCTCAAGATCGACGGCATCGACAAGCCGCTCGAGGCCAGCGTCGTGGTCGCCGGGCATTTCAAAGGTATCGAGCTCTCCATCGCGAACGGCGCGATCGTCAGCGTCGGCTCGGGACATTGCGACATCACGCTCGAATTCGACCTCGCCGGAGAGGCGCTGCAGGATCCAACGACATTGAAGGACTGGCAGCTTCCCGGCGAGCACCGCTTCGACCCGCCGCTGCCGATCCCCTGATCGATCGCTCATTTTCTTGCGGCCAAGCCCGTGAATTCGCAAGGCTTGGTGGCTGGAGCGCGCCACCGGGCCCAGCTACGGTCGCGCCGCAATCCGAGCAAAAGCGCGCCACGATGACCGATCTTGAAATCGCGCGCGGCGCGAAACTCGAGCCGATAGAGGCCGTGGGCGCCCGCGCCGGACTGCCTGCGGAAGCGCTTTACCGCTACGGCCCGCACAAGGCCAAAGTGTCGCTCGACTTCATCGCCGGGCTGGGAGAGCGGCCGCCGGGCAAGCTCGTCCTCGTCACCGCGATCAATCCGACCGCCGCCGGCGAAGGCAAGACGACGACGACGGTCGGCTTGGCCGACGCGCTCTCCGCGATCGGCAAGCGCGCCATGATCTGCCTGCGCGAGCCGTCGCTGGGGCCCTGCTTCGGCATGAAGGGCGGCGCGGCCGGCGGCGGCTACGCACAGGTCGTTCCGATGGACGAGATCAACCTGCATTTCACCGGCGATTTCCACGCCATCACCGCGGCGAACAACCTGCTGGCGGCGCTGATCGACAACCAGGTCTATTGGGGCAACCCGTTGCGCATCGATCCTTCCAAGATCTCCTGGCGCCGGGTCATGGACATGAACGACCGCGCGCTGCGCCACATCGTGGTCGGCCTCGACAACAACGGCCAGGTGCGCGAGGACGGCTTCGACATCACCGTCGCCTCGGAGGTGATGGCGATCTTCTGCCTCGCCGCCTCGCTGGCCGAGCTCGAAGAGCGCATCGACCGTATCGTTGTGGCGCGCGATTTCGCCAAGAAGAACGTCACCGCCAGGCAGATCCAGGCTTCCGGCGCGATGGGCGTGCTGTTGCGCGATGCGATGCAGCCCAATCTTGTGCAGACGCTCGAGCATACGCCGGCTTTCGTCCATGGCGGTCCCTTCGCCAACATCGCCCATGGCTGCAACTCGGTGATCGCGACGCGCACCGCGCTCGAGCTCGCCGACTACGTCGTCACCGAAGCCGGCTTTGGCGCTGATCTCGGGGCCGAGAAGTTCTTCGACATCAAATGCCGGCAAGCCGGTCTGACACCCGCCGCCGCGGTCATCGTCGCCACCGTGCGCGCGCTCAAGATGCATGGCGGAGTCGACAAGAAGGATCTCGGCGCGGAGAACGTGGCCGCGGTGAAGGCCGGCATGGCGAATTTGCTGCGCCACATCGAGAACGTGCGCAAGTTCGGCGTCCCCGTCACGGTCGCGATCAACCATTTTACCGCCGACAGCGACCGCGAATGCCAGGCGATCGTCGAGGGCTGCCGCCAGGTTGGCGTGCGCGCCCATCTCTGCCGTCATTGGGCCGAAGGCAGCAAGGGCGCCGTCGGCCTCGCCGAAGAGATCGTCGCGCTGGCCGGAAAGGGCTCCGATTTCCGCCCGCTCTATCCCGACGACATGCCGCTCACCGACAAGATCGCGACAGTCGCGCGCGAGATCTATCGCGCCGCCGACATTTCGCTCTCGCCCGACGCGGCCAAGAAGCTCAAGCAGTACGAGGCAGACGGTTTCGGCAAGCTCCCCGTCTGCATGGCCAAGACGCAGTACAGCTTCACCGCCGAGCCCGACATCCGCGGCGCGCCGAGCGGCTTCATCCTGCCGGTACGCGACGTTCGCCTCTCCGCCGGGGCGGGCTTCGTCGTGGCGCTTTGCGGCGACCTGATGACCATGCCCGGTCTGCCCAGGGACCCCGCCGCCTACCGCATCCGCATCAATGCCGAGGGCCAGATCGAGGGCTTGTTCTAGAGCCCTTGGCAAGGGTCGGGTAACCATTGGCGGGCTAAAGTGGCCCGATGTCGGACACTTGGACCATCAGCGTCGCCGGGCGGAGCTACGGCCCCTACCGCGCGGACCAGATGCAGGCCTTCGCCGCGGAGGGGCGCCTCGTCGCGCAGTCCCAGGTGGCGCGGGACGGCGCCAGCCAATACGGCCCTGCGAGCGACGATCCCCTGCTCGCGCCGCTGTTCGGCCAGCCTAGCGCTGCGCCGGCGCAGGCCGAACCTCAGCGTCAGCCCGCGCGCAGCCAGTTTTTCACCGCCGAGGGCAACGAGGACGTCCAATCCTTCGGCCGCAGCGAGGACGACCAGGGCAAGCGCGCGCATTTCGTCATCGTCGCCGACATGAAATCGCGTTCGATCTCCGGCCTCGAGGAGGAGATCTTCAATATCGGACCCGCCGTGCCGATCCTGCCCCAGGCCTGGCTGCTGACGACGGAGATGTCGATCAACGCCATCCGCCAGGCCCTGGTGCAGAAGCTCGGCAAGCTCGACATGCTGTTCATCACCGACGCCACCCACGACAAGGCGGCGTGGTTCAATTTCGGTCCCGAAGCCGATTCCCGAATCCGCCGCCTCTGGCAGAAAACGCCTGACGTCGCCGCCGCGCCCAAGCGCGCCGCGGGCTGACCGTCAGGGCCTCAGTGCCGGGCTTTGGAGCGTCCCTTGCGCTCGGCCTCGCGCAGCGACTTTCCTTCCTTGCCATCGAGCGCGGCTTTGGCATCTTTGCCGAGCTTTCCGATCTTGGACTTGTTGCGCGTAACGAAGCCTTCCTGCGCACGGTCGAAATTGCGCGTGGCCGTATAGCTGCCCTCGCCTTCGACTTTGCCGCCACGCTTCTTGGCCGCAGCATTCTGTTTCGCCGGCATGGATCCTGTCCGATTGCGATTTCCGAACCGCAACGCGGCGCCTGCGCGAAGGTTCCTCAATCCACCGGCTTCAGCCCGTCGCGAAAGCGCCGGTAGTTGGCGACATAGACCTGCGTGGAGAGCTTGAGCAGAGCGCGCTGCTGGTCGTCGAGCGTGCGGATCTGGCGGCCGGGGCTGCCCAGGATCATCGAACCGTCGGGGAATTCCTTGCCCTCCGCAATCAGCGTATTGGCGCCGACCAAGCATTCGCGGCCGACCTTCGAGCGGTTGAGCAGGATGGAGCCCATGCCGATCAGGCTGCCGTCGCCGACCGTCGTCGAGTGCAGGATGACATTGTGGCCGACGGTGACGCCGTTGCCGACGATCACCGGCTGGCCGGGATCGGTATGGCAGACGGAATTGTCCTGCACGTTCGTATCCTCGCCGAGCTCGATCCAGTCGTTGTCCCCGCGCAGCACCGCGCCGAACCACACGCTGGCATTCCGCTTCAGCCGCACGCGCCCGATCAGGACCGCGGTCGGCGCGATCCAGTATTCACCGTTTGGGGGCAGCTCCGGCGCGATGCCGTCGATGGCATAGAGAGGCATGTCGGTTTTTTCGTTCGATGCACGGATCAGTTTGCCGCCGATGCGCGCGGCCTGCAAATTTCACGTAAGCGTCGCACGAAACGCGTTACTCTCGAATGAGCCGACTGATTCGCGGGCGGGATGGTGCAGCGTATTTCGTTGCCGACTCATCGACATAAAGGGCCACAGCCCTTGTCCCTCCGCCCGCCTCCTTGCCTTTCGATTCAGTTCACCGTGACCAGGGAGTTCCTATGGCCAAGCGTTCCGCGCGGCAGAAAGCCCGCGAATTGCAGTATCACGAGCCGGCAAACGTCCATCCTCTCTTTCCGCCCGAGCGCGGCTGGAATCCCCACGATCACGACGAACACGCGCGCGACCGCAAATATGTGAAAAACGTCCGGGCGATGAGCCCGGCGCAGCAGCGATTGATGGACGCGATCAACGAGCGCTCCGTCGTGGTCGCGCTCGGCCCCGCGGGCACCGGCAAGACCTATCTCGCCATCGCCAAGGCGGTCGAAGCGCTGGAGAACGGCCGCGCCGGCCGCATCGTGCTGTCGCGCCCGGCGGTGGAAGCGGGCGAGAGCCTGGGCTTTCTCCCCGGCGACCTGCAGGAGAAGCTCGCGCCCTATCTGCGCCCGCTCTACGACTGCCTGACCGAGCGGCTCGGCACCAAGCGGCTCAAGGCGCTTGTCGCCGAGGGCACGATCGAGATCGCGCCGGTCGCCTATATGCGTGGGCGCACGCTCAACGACTGCTTCATCGTCATCGACGAGGCGCAAAACTGTACCTACGGACAGCTCAAGATGCTGCTGACGCGCCTGGGCTGGCGCTCGACCATGGTGCTGACCGGCGACCCCGACCAGACCGACCTGCTCAAGGGCATGTCGGGCTTGGGCGACATCGCTGACCGGCTCGAGCGCGTGCCGGAGATCGCGGTCGTGCGACTGGGCGACGCCGACATCGTGCGCCACCCCCTCGTCGCGGGCATGCTGACGGTGTTGTAGGCGATCTCGTAATGGCCGGGGCTTGCCGCCTTCGCCAAGGCTACGGCGGCCGAGTGTGATCTATGCTTGCCCGCCGAAGCTCAAAGCGTAGGCGGGACCCGGCCATGGCGACGATACTTCTACCTCAGCACCACGTAGATATTCAGCACCAGGAGCCCGATGGCGAAGCTCCAATAGGAGGCGATGGCCGCGGCGAGCCAGAAGGCCCAGGTCGAGCAGGACTTCGCCTTGAGCTTCGCCGCCGCGTTCTCGATCAGCACGTTGGGACCGGCCAGCACCATGACCGCGAAATAGGTTCCTTTTTCGAACCCGCTCGCGGGCTTGACCGCGAACAGGCGGTAGAGGTTGGCGAGGATTCCCGAGACGGTGAATCCCGCGGCCATCGCGAACAGCACCACGAATGCATCCCTGGCCATGAGGCGAATTCCTCCCACTGCGACAAACGTTCGGGATGCAGCGCTTGTGCCCGGGTTTCCTTGCCTTTGCCGCAGGAAATGTCTCAATCCGGCGCAGGCTTGTCCCCAATCCAAACAAGGGAATGGACGGAACCTGTCCGGACATCCACATGGAAATTTCACCTGGGCCGGAACGGGCCTGCGGTAACCTGGAACCCCCGTGCTACCATGTAGACGCGAGCTTGGAATCGCCCATGTCGATGAGCCGCAGCGATGACGACGAACTCGTCCGGAGACGTTCGGGCTGGCTGATCCCGCTCGCCGTGCTGCTGGCGATCACGGCGCTGTCGGCGCTGTTCCTCCTTTATTACCTGGCGCCCACGGCCCCGCCCCTGTTCTCCGAGCAGGTCTCGCCCAATTCGAGCACCGACGTGGTGGCGCTCGAGGTCGGCGGCGTGAAGCTGTGGATTCCGCAGAACTACCTGCAATACGACAGCGCGCGGCGCGGCGGCCGCCATCGCGAGGTGGCGCTGTTCGCGATGCTGCCGGATCTCAGCGGCTGGTCGAACTGGAATGCCGGCGCCTTCGCCGACAACGGACCCAATTCCAGCATCGTCTATCTCACCATCCGCGTGCAGGACAGCGTGATGAGCGAGCGCGAGCGGCTGGAGCGAATCTATCTCGCCTATGTTGCCGACCCGATGGGCGAAGCGGGTCCCTTTGGCCTGACCAAATACGCGTTCCGCCCGGACAGCGGTTACCACCGCGAAGATCTCTTCGTGGGACACACCGCGGGCGGCCCGGTCGTGCTGCGCTGCGAGCGGCTGGGGCCGGACGTGTCCAGCCCAAAATGCCTGCGCGACATGCCGCTCAAGGGCAGCGTCGGCGTGTCCTATCGCTTCAAGCGCTCCAAGCTGGCGCACTGGCGCGATATCGCGGACGGCGTCGACGGATTGCTCGCGGGTTTCGAGAAGCCGGCGCAATAGGAAGCATCAGCGCTTGCCGAAGACATCCTCGACGCTGCGATACCGCGGCAGCAGCGCATGCAGCGCGATCGCAAAGGCGGCGAAGGCAAACAGGCCGAGCGCGATCCATGCGCCGGCCAGCGGCAACAGGAGGCTGTGCGACCCCGCACGGCTCCAGCCCAGCCCGAGCACCAGGATCAGCGCTGCGCACATTGCGACCGGCGGCGCCTCGCCGACGAAGACCGGCTGGAGCGATTCCGCAGGTTCGGCGCCTGCGCGGATCTCGCCGCTCCAGCAGCGGCCGAACACCGCGAGCGGGACCAGCACGGCCGCAAGCGCCAAAGCCAGGACCGGCCAGCGGAATTCACCGGCAAAGCCTGCGAGCCATAAGCCGCACACTGCCAGGCTCAGTACCGCCGCCACGGCCAGACGCCAGTCGCGCATCCACCCCAAGGCCGCCGCAAACAACACGATCGCCGCGGCGGCGCCGAAGACTCTGCCGTGATGCGGCGCCGGCAGGCTGCGAAGGCGCAACAGCGCGATCGTCGCCAGCATCGCCGCGATGCCCGCGACGGCGAGCGCCCAGCGGCTTTCGGCGAGCGGGGCGAACCAAGCCGCCGCGCCTTGGCGCGCCTCGCGCGCGCGGTTGGCGGCGGCGATGAAATCCTCTGTATAAGGAACGACCGCCGCCATCCACAGCGCGGCGCCCAGCCAGGCGAGCTCCAGGATCACCGCCACCGACGCCGGAGCCAGCGCCCGCAGCCCCGCCACGCGGCCGATCGCCAGCGCCGGCAACAGCGGTGCCGCGACCGCGAGCGCCCCCGCCGGCACGACAGTCTTCACCGCGTCGGCGACGGCCTTGCGCGGCGCCGTGCCGGCGCAGACCGCGCGCGCCATCCTCTCGGCGACGAGAAAAAACAGCACTGTGCCGAACGCCGCCGCGGCGAAGATGAACTCCGCCACCGCCCCGTCCGCGTTGAGCGACCAGAAAATGCCGCCGAGCAGCGGCACCGACAGCGTCAGGACCGTCAGCAGCGCATGGCGCAGATAGAGATAGAGAACCGGCCCCGCAGCCAGCGCGGCCGCGACGAAAAAGGCCGCCGCCAGGTTCAACTGCGCGAAGCCGGGGCCTCCGGCAAATCCATTTCCAGAATCGCCATGTTGAAGGCGTAGGAGGTCTCGCCGTCCTCGGTATCCTTGAACAACACCCCGATGAACTCGCCGTTGACGTGGACTTCCACGGAGTCCTCCTGCTTCGGCCGCTCCACCACGGTGATGGTGTCGAGGCGGAAGAGGTTGCGCAGGTACTTCTCCAGGCGCCAGATTTCGCTGCGGGTCAACGGGCTTTCTCCGATGCGGCGGATTTGACGTGGCACGGGGCGGGCGCCCCGGTCAAGATGCGCCATGTCACAAGGGATTCCCCAGGGCTGGTACGGCGCAAGCGCCACAGCGGCGCCGCCCCGCGAAGCTTTGTCCGGACTGCTGCGCTGCGATGTCTGCGTCGTCGGCGGCGGCTACACCGGCTTGAGCGCCGCGCTGCATCTGGCCCTCGCCGGCGCAAGGGTGATCCTGCTGGAAGCCGAAACCGTCGGCTTCGCCGCGTCGGGCCGCAACGGCGGACAGATCCATACCGGCTTCCGCAAGGAGCAGAGCGAGCTCGAAAGCTGGCTGGGCAGGCAACATGCGCGCGAGCTCTGGGAGCTGGGCGCCGAATCCAAGGCGCTGGTGCGCGAGCTGGTGCATACCCACGCCATCGATTGCGCGCTGAAGGACGGACTTGTCATCGCCGCACACAGGATGTCCGCGGCCCACGCGCTCGAACGCGAAGCCGAGCATCTGGCGTCCCAATACGGATACACGCAGCTTGCCATGCTGGACGCCGCGCGGACGGAAGCCGAACTGGGCACGCGCGTCTACCCGGCGTCGCGTTTCGACAGCGGCGGCGGCCATCTGCATGCACTCAACTTTGCGCGCGGACTTGGGCGTGCAGCGGAAACGGCGGGCGCCGTCCTGTTCGAGCATTCGCGCGTGCTCGCGCTCGACGAGGACAAGGCCGGCGTCAATGCGCGCACCGCCGGCGGCACGATCTCCTCGGACCAGGTCGTGCTTGCCTGCGACGCCTTCAGCGGCGCGCTGGCGCCGCAGCTTGCGCCCTATATCGGCCAGCTCGAAAGCTTCATCGTCGCGACGGCGCCGCTCGACGAAGCGCTTTACGCTCGCGTTCTGCCTTCCGACGCTGCCGTCGCCGATACTCGCCATGTCCTGGACTACTACCGCAAGAGCGAGGACCGGCGGATGCTCTTCGCCGGCCGCGAGAGCTACTGGCGGGTGCCAAAGGACGTGGCAGGCATGGTCGGGCCGCGCATGGCGCATGTCTTTCCCGCGCTTACGGGCGTGGCGATCGACTATGCCTGGCACGGCACCGTCGGGATCACGCGCACGCGCATGCCTCATCTCGGGCGCCTGTCCAAGCGCATGCTGTTCGCGCATGGCTATTCCGGCCAGGGCGTGGCGCTGGCGACGCTGTGCGGCAAGCTCATGAGCGAAGCCGCGCTGGGAAAGCCTGAACGCTTCGACGTCCTCGCGCGCGTGCCCGCCGCACCCTTTCCCGGCGGACAGCTGCTGCGCCGGCCTCTCGTGGCGGCGGCGCTCGCCTGGTTCAAGCTGCTCGACGCGCTGCCCGGTTGATGTTCGCGCATCGATTGAATAGGCTCTACAGCCGATTTAAGGGCGGGGGACGCCATGTCGATGTGGGACCAGATCGCGGCACAATTGTTCGCGGGATTTCTCAAGGCCTTCGCCTTCTACAGCGTCGCCATCCTCGTCGCCTTCCTGATCGCGCTGCATTTCCTCCAGCGCAAGCTGCTCGACCGCGTGACGGATGTGCTCGCCTGCTGTTCCGAGGCCATCAAGGGCACCGTCATATTCAAGAACGCGGTCGCCTATTTCGACCGCCGCACGCCCGCAAGGGTCGATCAGATAGCGTCGAAGAATAAAATTCTCACCCTCAGGCACAGGATCGTGTCGCGCATCGTCCTGCATTTCCTGCCGCCGGCGCTGCTCGTGATGATGACGCTGTTCTTTTCCTTCGTTGCATTCTACGGCGCGCAGATGATGCCCAAGGACGCGACGGCCAGCTTCGCGCTCGGCGGTGCATCGGCGATTTTGCCGGCCGCGAGCATCACGGCGATGGCCGATCTGGGCAAATACGAAGCGACCACGCTGTTCATGATCTCCATCGCGTTCATCGTCTCCTATGTGCGCACCATCATGCGGCTGGTTCGGCGGATCAACGGCAACGACATGAACCCGATCTCCTATTACTTCCTCTCTCTCAACATGCTGACCTCCGTGCTGGTCGCGATCGTCGCCCGCCATCTGGCGACGATTTTCGCGGTGACCGCAACCAACGCTTCCGTACACGATGCTTCCCCGGTCCTGCTCGCGGCTCTCGCCTTTCTCATCGGCTGGAACCCCGCCATATGGCTCGACGTCGCCTTCGACAAGGTCTCGCAATGGACCAATTTCGCCTTTCTCAAGGCGCGCCCGCCTCTGAAAGACAATCTGCCGCAGGACATGAATCTCCTGATGATCCAGGGCCTCAATGGCGATCACGTCGACAGGCTGGAGGAACTCGGTATCGTCAATTGCCAGGATCTTTCCGAGCGCAACGCGATCGTGTTGTGGCTGCGCACGCCCTACACGCTGGAGCTGATCTGCGATTGGCTGGCCCAGGCCCATCTGTGCACGCTGTACGAAGACGAACGGCTCCTTCTGCTGCGCCAAGTCGGAATCCGCGACATCTGCGGCTACATAAAGGCGCTCGACGACGACAGGAGCGTCGCCTCCCTGGTCGCGGTGCTGAACACGCCAAGAGCGGTCCCGGCGGACCCCAAGAAGGCGCCGCCGCCGCGTCCGGACATCACCGACGCGCTGCTCAGGACCCACAAGGCCGAGCTGGAGCAGAAGCCCGCTTATCTGCAGCTGGTCGAATTGCACGCCGCAATGGTCCCGGAGCGGAAGAACGTGGTGCCGCCGGTTGAAGTTGTGCAAGCGCCAATGCTGGCGGCGGAGTAGTCCAGCCCATTTCACTTCAAATCTTGTAGTCAGTGTCCTCTATCACCTGGTTCATCTCCTGCGACGGGCGCTCGGCGCCGGCGCAGTTGGTGAGCTTGGCCGGCACGCCGACGGCGGTGCAGCCCGGCGGCACCGATTTCAGCACCACGCTGCTGGCGCCGACGCGCGAATATTCGCCCACCTCGATGTTGCCCAGCACCTTGGCGCCCATGGAGAGCAGGACGCCGCGGCGGATCTTGGGATGGCGGTCGCCGCCTTCCTTGCCGGTGCCGCCCAACGTGACGCCGTGCATGATGGAGACGTCGTCCTCCACCACCGCGGTCTCGCCGATGACGACGCCGGTGGCGTGGTCGATCATGATGCCGCGGCCCAGCCGCGCGGCGGGATGGATGTCGACGTCGAACAATTCGGAAATGCGGCTCTGGAAGAACAGCGCCATGCCCTCGCGGCCTTCCTTCCACAGCCAATGCGCGATGCGATAACACTGCAGCGCATGGAAACCCTTGTAGAACAGGAAGGCCTGCACATGGCTGTGGCAGGCGGGATCGCGGTCGTAGACCGCCGCGAGGTCCGCCCGCACCGAGATGCCGATCTCCGGATCGGCCTCGATCGCCTCGACGAACAGCTCGCGCGCCAGCATCGGGCTGACGTCGTCGCCGCCGACCTTTTTCGCCAGATGATAGGACAAGGCGTCCTCCAGCCGGTCGTGGTTGAGGATGGTGGCGTGCACGAAGCTCGCCAGCGCCGGCTCCTGCGCGGCGAGTTTCTTCGCTTCGTCATGCATCGCCGACCAGATCGGGTCGCAGGTCGCAAGCTTTTCCGCACCGAGTGCCATGAGATTTCTCCTTGCGCGCATTGTAGCGGCCGCGCGCCTTGCCACCAACAATGTCCACAATCAACGCTCATAAACCTGTAATTTGCGCGTGCCGGGACACCGCCTACATAGGCGCCCGGCCGTTCGATCCCAAGGCCGCCGCCCCGAAATAGGTGCCACCATGCCCGACGCACACCCCGTCCTGAACCGTCCCGCGCCGAATGCCATCGATCTTCTGCTCAGCCGGCGCTCGGGCTCGGCCAAAGCGATGACGGGTCCGGGACCCGACCACGGGCAACTTGAGACAATTCTCAAGGCCGCCGCGCGCGTGCCCGATCACGGCAAGCTGTTTCCTTGGCGCTTCATCGTCTTCGAAGGCGAGGCGCGCGCGCGTTTCGGCGACATCCTGGCCGCCTGCCTGCCCGCGGCCGAAGCGACGGACGAGCGGCGCGCCATCGAGCGCGGCCGCTTCCTGCGCGCGCCGGTGGCGGTCGGCGTGATCAGCCGCGTGCGCGAAGGCATTCCGATCCCGGTCTGGGAGCAGCAGCTTTCCGCCGGCGCGGCGTGCCAGACCCTGCTGATCGCCGCCACCGCGATGGGCTTCGTCGCCAACTGGATCACCGAATGGGCGGCATACGATCCTTGCGTGGCGCAGCACCTCGATCTGCAGCAGGGCGAGCGCGTCGCGGGTTTCATTTATATCGGCCGTCCCGCCCAACCTCTCGAAGAGCGCGTGCGCCCGGAGATGGACAAGATCGTGCGCTGGTTCTGACGCTGCTACGGCACCGTTTGCGCCCACTCGAGCAACAGGGCGTCGGCGGGGTCGGCGCGCAGCGCCTGCGCGAAAGACTCCCAGTTCGCGACGCGAAGGCGATAGTCCGGCTCGTTGTCCTGCCGCGGAATATCGTCCGGCTCGGCGACGACGCCGAGCGGCGGCAAACCGCACGCTTCGAGCAAGGGCAGGATCGCCTCCAATGTCTGGCGACCGGTCCGGCCCTCGATATGCCTTTCGTAGGATAGTTCCGCAAATGGTTTGCCGCGCTCGACAAGAGCCGTCCGCATCTTCTTAAACCAGCCCTTGTGCCACTTCGCCCAGCCGACGAACGATTCCGGCGAAAGCTCCGGCTTGATGGCAGTCGTATCGATGCCGCGATGCTTGCCGACGATTTGCGCCTTTTCTTGCGAAATGAAGCAATCGATCGGCCGGCGCCGCAGTATCGCGTAAGCGATATCGTCGGCGGCCAACAACGCCTGCAGGCCCTCGCGCTCCAGATGTCCGGGGAAGACCTTGAACGCGAGGATGCGCTTGCGCCGCACTCCCTGCAGCGCATTCAGGGTCGCGAGCGGGTTCTGCCTGCGCCAGGCGATATAGGCCTCGGCATCGTGCACGGCGCCGTTCGAAGCGGCCGCCAGCGCCTCGACTTCCCGGGGCGCGAGGTCGCCGCGGGCATGAGGATGAAAGAGCTCCGATTTGGTGTTGAGGCCCGTGCTGTTGAGGATGCGGTTCAGCCGGGTCGAACCGGTGCGCGCAGCCGCGAGGATACAGAGAAATCGCATGCAGACGATGCTTCCAGTTCCCGGTCATAGCGCACAAGCCAGCGATGCCGCGCAAGCCCGCCGCTTGCCTTTTGCCCTCCCCTGGTAAAGAATCTCCCCGTCGAAACAAGGGGATGGGGCGTGTCTCACTTGGCCCTGACGGGCACAGGTCTGTGCGTGCCGGAACAGTCCGTCTCGAACGAGGAGCTCGTCGCCTCGTTCAACGAGTATGTGCGCCGTTTCAACGCGGAGAACGCCGACGCCATCGCGGCCGGCACGGTCGCGGCGCTGATGCCGTCCAGCGTGGAATTCATCTTCAAGGCGTCGGGCATCAAGAACCGCTACGTCGTCGACAAGAAGGGCGTGCTCGATCCCGAGATCATGTGCCCGCGCATCCCCGAGCGGCCCAACCACCAGGTCTCGGTGCTGGCGGAGATGGCGGTCGCGGCAGCCCAGGAGGCGATGGAGCGTGCCGGGCGCAGCGCCGGCGAGATCGACGCGGTCATCGTCGGAGCCTCCAACATGCAGCGCGCCTATCCCGCGATGGCGGTGGAGGTGCAACAGGTCCTGGGCATCGACGGCTTCGGCTTCGACATGAACGTCGCCTGCTCGTCCGCCACGTTCGCGCTGCAGGCCGCTGCCGACATGGTGGCCGCCGGACATGCGCGCGCCATCCTGGTGTGCAATCCGGAGATCTGCTCGGGGCACCTGAATTTCCGCGACCGCGACAGCCATTTCATCTTCGGCGACGTCGCCACCGCCTTCATCGTCGAGCGGCGCGAGGACGCGCGTCGCGGCGGCTGGGAGATCCTTTCCACCAGGCTGCTGACCAAATTCTCCAACAACATCCGCAACAATTTCGGCTTCCTGAACCGCACCGCGCCCGAGGGCATCGGCAAGCCCGACAAGCTGTTCGTCCAGGAAGGCCGCAAGGTGTTCAAGGAGGTCGTGCCCATGGTGTCGGAGATGATCCTCGCGCACCTGGCCGACAACGGGATCGAGGCGTCCGCGCTGAAGCGCATCTGGCTGCATCAGGCCAACCAGGGCATGAACGATCTCATCGCGCGCCGCGTGCTGGGCCGCGACCCCGAACCCGGCGAGGCGCCCAATATCCTCGACGAGTTCGCCAACACGAGCTCCGCCGGCTCGGTCGTCGCCTTCCACCGCCATAACGAAGACTTGAAAGCCGGCGACCTTGGCTTGCTCTGCTCGTTCGGCGCAGGGTATTCCGCCGGCAGCGTCATCCTGAAGAAATTCGCCGCGTAACGAGCGCATCAGAGGACATCATGGACACCACCGCCGGCGGCGCGCGCAAGAGCCCGTCCTTCATGGGCCACCCGATCGGGCTGGCGTGGCTCAGCGCGTCGGAATTCTGGGAGCGCTTCGCCTATTACGGCGCCCAGCCGCTGATCGCGCTCTACATCACGCAATACCTCCTCAAGCCCGGCCATGTGGAGCAGGTGATCGGCTATTCCGCGCTCAAGGGCTTCATTGCGTTCGTATACGGCGCCGGCCTGCAGCCAGAACAGATGGGCATTGCGATCTCCGGCATCTATTCGGCGCTGGTCTATCTGACGCCGATCCTGGGCGGCCTGATCGCGGAGCGCTGGCTCGGCCGCACGCCGACCGTCGTCATCGGCGCGGTGGCGATGACTGTCGGGCAGTTCCTCATGGCGCTGGATTCCGGGTTCGTCCTCGGCCTGGTGCTGCTCGTGCTCGGCGTCGGCTGCTTCAAGGGCAATATCGCCAGCCAAGTCGGCGATCTCTATTCGCTCGAGGACAAGCGCCGTGCCGACGCCTTCCTCATCTACTTCATGGGCATCCAAATGGCGGCGATCGTCACGCCGCTGGTCTGCGGCACGCTGGCGCAAAAGGTCGACTGGCATCTGGGTTTCGTCGCGGCCGCGGTGGGCATGACCATCGGGCTGGTCATCTATCTCTTCGGCCGCAAGCACTATCCGCCGGAGCCGCTGCACCGCAAGGCCGACGCCGGGGCGCGCCCGAAGCTCACCGCGCGCGACTGGAACGTCATCGCGCTGCTCGTCGTGCTGCTGCCGGTGCTGGCGCTCTCCACGCTCGGCAATCAGGAAATCCCCGGCGCCTATCTGATCTGGGGCCAGAAGACGTTCCAGACGGTGTTCTTCGGCTTCTCCGTGCCGATCACCTGGCTGGTCTCGATCGATGCCATCGTCAGCGCCATCCTGATGGGCATCGTCATCGCGTTCTGGCGCTGGTGGGGGCGGCATTGGCGCGAGCCGTCCGAACTCAGCAAGATCATCCTGGGCACCCTGATCAGCGCGCTGGCGCCGTTCCTTCTTGCCGGCGCCGCGGCGCAGTTCCAGTCGAGCGGCCAGCCGGTCTCGCTTGCCTGGGCGATCGGCTTCCACGTCGTCAACGACACCGGCTTCTCGATCGCGCTACCGATGGGTATCGCGCTCTATTCGCGCGTCGCGCCGAAGGGAATGGGCGGCGTGATGATCGCGGTCTATTACGTCAGCATCTTCATGAGCAACTTCATGGTCGGCAAGATCGGCGGCTGGGTGGCGACCATGCCGGGGACGCAGTTCTGGATGCTGCATACCGCGCTGATGGCGGGCGCCGCGGGGGTGCTCCTTGTCTTCCGGCTGCTATTCGGCAGCCTTCTCGCGCCGCCCTACGACAAGCCTATCGCGAATTGAAGCCTCGTTCCGCGCAAAGCTCCGCCGCCGATCGCGGCGAGGTTTTTTCGCGGGCGCTGAAATACGCGCGGATGTTTGACGAGCTTCTTCTCTCGCTGCGGTCCTTTCGCACCTGTGGGGATTTAGCGGAAATGGGATTTCGACCGTGACGGTTCAAGGGGCGGTGCTGGGCTAAATTTCCTGCCAGTGGCTGAATTAGACCACGCCGCGACTCGGCAAGTGGTCCATTTTGCCCGAGTGGGTCAATTTGAGATTCTAGCTCCCCGGCCTCTTTCCGAACGGAAGCTTGGATACGACACCATCCCTCTTTGGAAACAGGTACCGGGCAACAATAACGAACATGCCGATAATATTGACGGTTGTCGTACCAATTGCCGCGAGTAAAACATTCTCGCTTAGATCAAACCAGTTCCTGGGATAGAGGAATCCTTGCGCTAGGAGAAGCAAGAATATGCCTGCTAACCATGCGGCCATCAGCCAGAATAAACGTTTCGCATAAAGTTTGCGCTCATCCGCGTCCTGTTTGATCCCGTCAATATGAGCGCGCCATTCCTGAGCCTCTAAGTCTTTTTCCTCTTCTATGGTCTTCGAGTCAGCAACGGCAGCGGCGGACACCGCCGCAGGTTCTGCGATTGCAGAAATATCAAGTCTATTCGGCGACTGCCCCACGCTGCCTCTTCGCGTCGAACTCTTCTTTGATGAAACTGTCGGGGATATCTACATTCCTGTTTCCGCCAGCGGCTTTGTAGGCTTTGTCCCATGCTCCGTTGGGGACATGACTCAGGTTGGATAGGTAGACGGCACTTTTGCTTCCGTAGACTGTCCAAATTTGTTCCAAGAATTCTTGGATTTCTGGTTCGTTATCCACATGGGGTTCAACAATCTTCGCGTTCAAAATTGTTTTTGGTGTCACGCCGGAATAATCCAAATCCCATGCGCGGCCTGCGATCGGACCTCGTCCGAAATTCTTAAATTCGTGATAGATCGACGGAATCACTGGACCGTAGTTCCAAGCCTGAGGATGCTCGGTAATCAGCGGTTGGTTTGCCAGTGATAGATACCAACCGTGAGCAAAATAGATAAGCTTTTGCAGCTTCATCGGGTCCAACTTGACCCCGTCTTGATCTGCGCGGTCCAGAAACCAGTTGGCTATCGCTGCGGTGTTGTAGGGGGCGGCCATACGTTCCAATATCGTTTTTATCGCAGAAAATTCAAATGCCTCCCTTGACACCGTTTTGTACATATTGTATAAACTGGCGTCCCAACCTTCACCAAGGGGGTTTCAAGTTGCCTGAGAAAATCTCGACCGCGAAGGCCCGTGACCAATTCGCGGAAGTGATCAATCAAGTCACATATCGAGGCGTTCGGATCGTGCTTACCAAGCACGATAAGGAAGTTGCCGCGGTCGTTCCTATTGCCGATCTGGAGAAATTGGCGCTTCTCGAACAATCAATGGACCTAGAAGAGGCAAAGGATTCGCTACAGGAAGCCGAGGCCAATGGCGGGATGATCTCTCTCGCTCAGCTCAGGGCAAAATTGGCCGCAAAAAAATAATGTTGGACCGGGGAAGCACGATCTAAAACCAATCTCCACATAGGGGGCAGATTTGTCGAAACGGTATTTGGTGCAGATTACGCCGCGTGCCCAAAAGCAGATCAAGAAACTCGCCCCTTCCGTGCTTCCCCACGTCCTCGACTGTCTGGAGAGACTGCAAACGGACGCGCATCCAACGGGCGTCGAAAAGCTAAATCAAGACCCGAATTTTTGGCGTATCAAAGCAGGCCAAGCGCATCGCGTGGTCTACACGATACTTGAAGAACGGTCGGCAATCGTGATCGCTCTTGTGAGCCCGCGCCGTGAGGTCTATCGCGAGGTTGCCAACTTGAACCATGCACAATTGATCCGACTCGCAATGAACGAGAATTACCTTCAGGCGAGCAGCGCCAGGCATTAGAAGCCGTGGTGCATCATTCCGCGACCAAAACGTAACCGCCTCCGAGGTCGTAAGCGCAAGTATCGGACCGTCCCGCTATTCGAATATGCCGGGATCGCTCTTGCACGCGAATACGCTGATTACCCACTCGCGGGGCCGCTCAGGTGGCCTTGAGCTTCGCGATGAGCCGCTTGAAGTGCTCCGCTCGTTCCTCGGCCAATTTCAGCACTGCCTTCTCCCAGCCCTTCGGCGGAGTTCGGTATGAGACCGTCCCCTCTGCCCGACGCGCCTGCCGGATCGTCGCCACAGAGCATCCCAGGGCATCCGCCAGCTCTTCGTGGGTTACGACCTCAAACAGCTTGTCTGTGGCATCCCGAAAATTAATCGACATTTTTGTATCCACCTCGCTTGACATGCGAAGAAGTGTCCCATATACTGGATACACGATCAAGAGGGAGGTAGCCATGAAGCTTAGGAGAAGAAAGGAAGCCCAAGCCGAGCTAGCCGGTCGGTTTGGGCAGGATGAACCCGGCCAGAGACTAACCGGGAAGCTCCGGGACGTAGGAAAACCCGGGGCTTCCATTCTCAAGATCGAGCCGTGCCGTGAACGTACTCCCGATGGAAAAGAAGGCCGCTGTCATCGCAGCAATATGCGAGGGCGTATCGATCCGAGCGACCTCCCGCCTCCATGATGTACACAAGAACACCATCCTGAGCCTCGGGCTCAAAGTGGGCCAGGGCTGTACTGCGGTGCATGGCAAGCTGATGAAAAATCTTCAAATTGGCCGCATCGAATTGGACGAAGTATGGTCCTTCGTGGCGAAGAAAAAAAAGAACGTCACCGAAAACGATCCCGACACAGTAGGGGATCAATTCATCTACCTTGCGATAGACTCGACGGGCAAAGCAATTATTTCGTGGCTGGTCGGCAAGCGGAATGCTCGCAACACACTCCGGTTTGTGGAGGATGTCCGTTATCGCGTCCTTGGAGAGCCCGAGTTTAGCACCGATGGCTATCAGCCGTACCCCAAGGCTCTTGAACTCGTATTTGACAATGCGCCCCACGGAATTGTGGACAAGCAAATGGTCGTAGTCGCTGGTGGCCCTGACAGCGAGCACTACTACGCAAAGGAGACGCTGGTGAAAGTTGAGCGCACCGCCGTTCGAGGGGCGCCGGCGCATATCTCGACAAGCTTCATCGAGCGCCAGAACCTCACACTACGGCAATCATCGCGGCGTCTAACTCGATTAAGCAGCGGCTTTTCAAAGAAGTACGAAAACCATTGCGCTGCAATCGCGCTTTACGCGACGCACTACAACTTTTGCCGAGTTCACGAAACGCTTCGCATTACACCCGCGATGCACTTGGGTGTAACGGACCATGTCTGGAGCATTTCCGAATTGATTGGCGCGGCTCTGGACGGGGAGATTCAAACCCGAGTGGAACGTGAAAAATCGCGCTTCCGCGTCATACAAGGGGGGCGCATCTAGGCGCTCGCCTTATCGTATATGGCACCGATCTTTGACACCCGGTCGATTGTGAATGCTAAGATATTAACAGTGTTTTCGACGTTGTTGATTTCGGACAGGGTAAGCGTATGACCCTTTCTGTTCTTGAGGTATTTTCGGATCACCTGATATCCGCCGATTTCGAATTCCCACACCGACGCGGATACGTTTCCAAAGAGCTGCGTCTCATTGATGTAAACTCGCTGCTCTAACTCGGAGTATCTATACTTCTCGACGTTGTTATTTCCATTGCCAGTGTATGCACCCAACCCAAGCGACGGTACACTCTTTAACACGTGTGCGTCGAGAAGTTCTTGACCGAGGGCGGCGAGTTGATCGAAACCATTTTTTGATTTTACGAACGGTATTCGGGGAAAATGCATTCGAAGAAAATCCCTATATTCGCGGCGATAAGCAGGCGCATGCAGAACCGCATATATATAGCCTAGGATTTGCTCTGGACTGTGAGAGTGAGCGTAGCGCTTGTTGAGCCACTTCCTGAATTTTGGATCGAGATTTTCCTTGCGCTCCGAAGCTTGGAGGAGGTCGCTTTCCTCATACAGATAGAGCGGGAACAGATAGTTCACTTCCTTCATCGAGACGACATGGTGCGTGATAGGGCGGTCTACCGCCAAGACATGGCGCCAATCTCCCTGAACATCGGCCTTGCGAATTACAGATATGCCGATGTTCTCCCGGAGCATGTGCCGCATCACACGCTCACGGCGGTGAACTGCGACATTGCTGTCCCATATGGTCCATCGTTCGTCGAACGGCTGATATAGAACCGATGCCAGTGCGGACTTAAGGTCTACCTTTCGCAGCGCCTTCTTGGCTGCCGAGTAGTTCCACTGACTTTGGCCACAAAGCCTAAATAGTTTGCGGGCATCCTCCTCATTGTCCGTAGCTAGCAACTGTTTCACTTTGCCAATTGCTTCTTCCTCTGTGAAGGAAATCGCAAATTCGTCGTGCGTTGTTACGATACCAGGCGCTGGATCCCCGGAGCGGGAGAATATTTCCGGCAAAGACCAGAATGACTGGTACGCCTCCGCCTCCGGAGTCATCGAATCGACAGGGGCGTAGAGATAAGCTGGCGATGAAGGGTTGACCTTGGCCCAACTCAGATTTTCCATGTTGACTTCAGCGAGCATCTTGTATTTTTCAATGCGCTCGCCCCACACGTCCGTCCGCCAAACGCCTCTCGCAAGTCCAGGTCGTTTGACAAAAAGCGCAATAGCAACACCTTGTTTGATGTCAAAGACATTCTCATCACTCGCGCCGTCGGGCGTTTTCTCCCGTTTGTTGGAATTGCCATGTAGGTCAATGATGAATATTTGTTCGAATGAATCCATCAAGGACTTTCGCATTCCACAAAACGTGGGATTGTCGAGGTATGAGTTGTCGGTGATGACTGCAACAAGGCCTTCTGGTTTCTGATCCATCTCATATTGAGCGAACCGTATGAATTTCACGTAGTCATTTTGCAGCCACTTGCCCTGGCCCGGTTTGTTGAGCTCAGGGAACCCCTCCCGGTACTTCCGCACCTGAGCACCTATCCACGCATTCTTGTTTTGCGAGTGACCGGCGTATGGTGGGTTTCCAGTGATTACGAGAACGCCGCTCTTCTTGACCTCAAGGGCTCTTTCAGTTTCTTCGCTAAGAGCCGGTAGAAGATAATTGTGCTGGGGTTCAAGCGGCTCCAACGTGTTTGTTAGAAGAATGTTGAATCGACTTTCGACGCCTAGTTTGATCTGCCGGTCTTCTAGGTATTGAGACAGCTTCAAGTGTGCGATGGTGTATGGTGCAATCAGAAATTCGAATGCAAAGACGTTTTTCAGTACATGCTCCCGGAGCAGAAGAGCGGTTTTTGTGGACGAAGTGGATTTCTCAATTATTTTCTCGATAATCTCGACAATGAACGTTCCTGTGCCACATGCAAAATCCAGAACAGTTACGCGCTTGTGGTCGGCGAGACCGGCTTTAAGCCCAAAGCGCGATTTGAGGAGATCATCGGTGGCGCGCACGATGAAATTCACGATAGGCGGTGGCGTATAGTAGACGCCTCGGCGCTTGCGAAGGGCCGTATCATATTGTGCTAGATAGTCTTCATAGAAGTAGATGAAGGGGTCCCGCGAGAAGAGACGCCACTCGTCTTCGTTTGATGCTTTGAGATTGCGATAGGCGCGTTGGCGATTTTTGAAGGAGAGATTTTCTCTTACGGAGGCAACATCGAGGCCATTTATGATTGACAATATCTCATCGACCACCCAACGAACTTCTTTGTAGAAGTCGATCTCAAGTACGTCCAGAAAGCTGACTAGCTCTTGTATAAGCTTGAAGGACGTTGGGATATACTTCTTCGCCGTCGACAACGTGAGTGAAGTGCCGTTTGCATTGAGCTTGGAGAGAAAAAGCCCGTAGGCAAGGGTCTGCGCAAAGGCGTCGGCAAATTCAGAGACGGTGATGGCTTCAGATACTTGATTTTTGAAAGCGGCGTACAAACCATATAACCTCTCACCTTGACCATATTTCTTTTGCCGGGCGAGTTCATCTCCCAAGAAGTCCCTTAGCAACCTGCTCCGGGTGGCTAGAGCATCGGCAAGTTCGTTCGCGGTGGAAATGCGCTGTGGTGCGACAGAAGCGAACCGATGAAGTAGCGATGAAAGCTCTGTCGTTCGCGAGGTTTCGAGTTTGAACTTTGAGGCAAAAGCCTGCTCTTTGTCCAAGAGCATGATAATCCGCGCATCTGCATCTTTGACCAAAACCCATTCGAGATAGTTGGTGAGCAAAATGTTTTTCGATAATGTCAGGTAGCGGGCGATCTGGGCGGACTTGAGGACCTCATTTAGATTCGTGCCTAGCGGCTTGGTTTCGACGTAGCCGACTATTTGTCCATTGATGTGCAACTTGAAGTCAGGCGCACCCTTTCCTTGGACTCGTTTGGGCTCATGGATAACCGTGACGCCCGGAGGTGAAAACTGTTCGAGCAAAGCCTTTACCGCATGCCGGTCAGTATGCTCGGTCTTGTCCTTAGCGGGGGTTTCTCGAAGAGAAGTGACATAAGCCGCGAATGCATCGGGCCTTTTGTGGCGCGCACCCACGCCGCTAGCGCCAGTATGAATGTTGTTCATAACTCGCCCCCGGAGACTTTTTAGCTTGACATGGGCGAATCGGATTAGGGTAAACGCGCGTGCCGCTGAGCGTCTTCCAACCACATGATCTTGTGGTGTCGGGATTCGAGGACTCTACGAACTCAAAATTTTTCTCGCGGCCGTGGAATTCCCCCACGAGTGGTCCATTTTGCCCGAGTGGGTCAATTTGGATTATGCCCACTTTGGAGTGGGTCAAATCGTGGCTAAACAGCCCAGCACCCAAGGGGCTGCGCAAAAAATATTTTCGCCCCGGATTCTGCGCCTAAGCCCTTGACGGATATAGCCGAACAAAAATGACGCCCAAAAATTGGTGCATCGCAACAAGCGGCGGAAATTATTTTTCCGGACGAAATTCCCCCTCAATGCATCAGCAGAAGCGGCACCTCGGGATGGCGCATGGCCTGGCGGGTGGTGCTGGTGGCGAAGAGGTCGCGCCAGCGGCTGTGGCCATGGCTGCCGAGCACCATGAGACCGGCTCGCGCTTCCTGGGCGGCGTCGAACAGCGCATCCGCCACGGCGCGCGTTCCCGCCTGGATGTCGCGCTTGCGCGCCTGCACGCCGCGCAGGGCGAGATAGTCCACCAGATCGGACGCGTCGGGCGCCGGCGCCTCTGCCGCCGCCACGCACAAGACCTCGACGAAGTCCGCGCGCTTGAGCAGCGGCAGCGCGGCGCTGACCGCCTGGGCACAGGCGGCGCTCGCGTTCCAGGCGACGACGATGCGATGCCAGAAATCGGGCGGCACCGGCTTCGCCGACAGCAGCACCGGCCGCCGCGCTTCGAGGAGGACGGCATCGATCGCCTCCCAGACGCCGATGCGCTCTTCGGGGTGCTGCGCGACGAAGACGACGAGATCCCCCAGCAGCGCCGCGCGCGCGACGCCGCCGGCGAAATGGCCCGCGACCTCGGCGAAGGCGAGCGTCGGCGCCTCGTGCTTTTCCGCGCCCGCGACCAGCGCCACTCCGGCCTCGCGCGCCAGTGTCTCGACAGCCTGGCGCGCCGCGGCGGCCGCTCCGTCGCCGGCGCCGCGCGCGCTGTCGACGATTTCCTGCATGACCGCGCTGGAGACGCCGTCGGCATGGAACGGCATCGCCAAAGCTGGATCGGAGCGCACGAAAATGCCGGTGACATGCGCGCCGAAGGGCAGCGCCGCCGAAAGCGCGCTCGCGAGCGTGGCTCTGTCGTCTGGGCCGCCCGTCAGCGGCGCCAGAATCTTGACGAACGACAACGGCTCCTCCAATCCATGCACGACCAATCGGCAAGGTAACGCCCTCATGGCCAAACCGGCACCGTCCCGCGCCTGGCAGCGCATGTTGAGCGGGCGCAGGCTCGATCTGCTCGACCCTTCGCCGCTCGACGTGGAGATAGAGGACATCGCGCACGGCCTTGCCCGCGTCGCGCGCTGGAACGGCCAGACCAAGGGCGCGCACGCCTTCTCGGTGGCGCAGCACTGCGTGCTGGTGGAACGGCTCACCGCCGAGCTGAAGCCCGGCCTGACCCGCCAGGCGCGGCTCGCGGCGCTGCTGCACGATGCGCCGGAATACGTCATCGGCGACCTGATCTCTCCGTTCAAGGCGGCGGTGGGCATCGACTACAAGGATTTCGAGCTCAGATTGCTGGCGGCCATCCATCTGCGCTTCGGGCTGCCCGCGCGCACGCCGGAGCCGCTCATCAAGCTGTTCAAGCAGGCCGACATCGCGTCCGCCTATTTCGAAGCGACGCAGCTCGCCGGCTTCACGTCCCAAGAGGCCAAGCGCTATTTCGGAACGCCGCCCAAGGATCTGCGCGTCCCGCGGCTGGTGCCGCTTGCCGTGGCCGAAGCCCAGGCGCTGTTCCTGGAACGATTCCATAAGCTTGGCGGTTGAATATCTAAAGTAGATTTTTGAAAATATATCGCTATGATCGTCCGGCATATTTGGGGATATGCCAATGGAAAATTCGACTCGCCGTCGCCTTCTTGCTGGAGCCCTTCTTGGCGCGCCAGCTCTTGTGGCTTGTGCATCGCGCCCGGATCAAGGACCGCTTCCCGAGCCTTGGCTGCACATCAACGGAGAAAAATTGTCGGCGATCGACAAATTCGCATCAAAATACCGCGCTGAAGCTGCCGTCCGCACGCGTTTTCAGGCCCTCGTCGGAAGACTTCTCAACGACGCGCATGAAGGACGCGACATCGCCGAGGCGATCGGAAAATTGACCGCCTCGGTCTGGGCTGGCGCAAATGGAATGGATATCGACCTCGACGTTCCCTATTGCGGAAACGTTCCGCACTGGCCCTGGCCTGGTCCCCCGCCGCCGTGGAGCTGTTCGCCCGTCGAGCAGTATCAAGTCGCGGTCGTTGCGTTAGCCAAAATCCAGACCCTTGGATTGGCGCAGGAAAAACCGGCTTAGGGCGGCACGGGCGATCCGGACTTTCACAAGTCCGGCGCCCCAGTCTTCGGAAGGAACACTTCTTTGCAACACTCCACACGTCGTGGGCTGCTTGCCGGAGCCGTTCTTGGCGCCCCCGCACTTGCAGCATGCGCAACGCGTCCCGTTCAGGGACCATTGCCGGATCCCTGGCAGCCCATCGACAGGCGGGAATTGTCGGCGATCGACAAATTCACCACTCGATATAAGACCGATGCCGCGATCCGCGCGCGTTTCAAGGGCGTCGTCGAAGGCATTCTTCAGAGCGCCCAAGAGCGAGGAAACATCATTGAGGCCGTGCGGCAATTGTCGTCGGTGGTTTGGATCGGCGCCAATGGCTCGGATGTGGTGTCGGACAACGACGAAAACGCGATCACCCCGCATCATCCTAACCCACCCAGGCCGGATCCACCGGCGTGGAGCGGCTCAATCGTCCAGCAATATCAGATCGCGTTCCTGGCGCTGGCAAACATCCAGATGCTTGCGGCAACCCAGGCCGGTCCCGATTAATGAGCACTAGGGCTTTCCTAACGCTCCATGGTCCGCTAGCAAGGTATCGGAAAACCTCCGATGCCCCTGATCCTCATCACCCCCCTCTCCGCCGTTCCGGATGCGCTCAAGGAGCATGTCCCGTCGCATCTGGTGACGCTGCTCTCGGCCGAATACATGATCGAGACGCCGGAAGGCCTGCCGGTCGAGCGGCATCTGCGCCTGTCGGTGCACGACATCTCCGATCCGGCGGGCGACCAGGCGCCGGCGCGCCGCGATGCCGAGCGGCTGATCGAATTCGGCCGCGGCTGGGACGCGCGCGCGCCGATGCTGATCCATTGCTGGGCGGGGGTCAGCCGCTCGACCGCCGCCGCCTATGCCATCCTCTGCGACAAGCTCGGGCCGGGGCGCGAGCACGACATCGCGCAGCGCCTGCGCGCGCGCGCGCCGCATGCGCAGCCCAACCGCCTGCTTGTGCGCCACGCCGATGACGTGCTCTGCCGCGGCGGGGCGATGGTGCGCGCCGTCGAAGCCATCGGCATGGGCACGCCGGTGACGCAAGGCGTCCCCGTCGCCATTCCTCTGTACACGGAATGAGCAGCGGCGGCACCGCGCATGTCGTCAGCATCGGGCTGTCGGCCGCGATCGTCTCGGTGCTCGACGAGCGGCCGCGCGTGCTGACCGTGCGCAGCGCTGCGGGCGGCGATGCCCTGCCCTTCGGCCCGTTCGATCCCTTGCATCACCGCACGCTCGAAAGCGGCTTGCGCAGCTGGGTCAAGGAGCAGACCTCGCTCGATCTCGGCTATGCCGAGCAGCTCTACACCTTCGGCGATCGCGGCCGGCATCTGATCAAGGCGGGCGAAGGCCCGCGCGTGGTGAGCGTGGGCTATCTGGCGCTGACGCGCGGCAACCAGGCGCCGACCGACACCAGCTGGAGCGACTGGTACCGCTTCTTTCCCTGGGAGGATTTGCGCGAAGAGAAGCCGCGCATCATCGCCGAGGCCATCCTGCCCGCGTTCAAGGCCTTCATCCGCGCGGCGCCCGGACCGCTCGGCGAGCAGCGGCGCGAGCGCGTGCGGCTGTGCTTCGGCACCGACGGCGCCGGTTGGGACGAGGAACGCGTGCTGGAGCGCTACGAGCTGCTCTACGAGGCGGGTCTGGTGCAGGAAGCCGCGCGCGACGGGCGCGCCGAAGCGCATGCCGACGCCATGCTGGGCGACGGCATGATCTTCGATCACCGCCGCATCCTGGCAACCGCCATCGCGCGGCTGCGCGGCAAGATGAAGTACCGCCCGGTGGTGTTCGAGCTGATGCCGCCGGCCTTCACCTTGCTGGAGCTGCAGCGTACCGTCGAGGCGATCTCGGGCGTGCGCTTGCACAAGCAGAACTTCCGCCGGCTGGTGGAAGCGCAGGGCCTGGTCGAAGGCACCGGCCGCTCGGCGATGAGCGCGCGGGGCCGGCCGGCCGAACTCTTCCGCTTCCGCCGCGAAGTCCTGAGCGAGCGCCCGGCACCGGGACTGCGGATGGGAATGCGCGGCCGGGGACGGGGCTAAGCCAAAAAAGCAACGCGCGCCCCCTTTCGGGAGCGCGCGCGCCATTTCGAGAGACTTGCCGTTCGGCTTAGTACTGGTTCCAGAACATCGTGTTCTGGCTGATATAGCCGAGCGAGCCGTTGCGCTGACGATCTTCCAGCGAGGCCGCGCCCGCACCGTTGAAGTAGAACTTCAGGCCGACAAAGAAGATGTCCTGGCTGGTGCCGCCGAAGAACAGATTGCCGTCCTGGTGCTGGTAGCCGCCATAGACCGACATCGGGAAGGTCGGGCTCCACAGATACTCGGCCCTCAACGTCTCGTCGGTCTCGTTGCCGCCGGTGACGCTGAAATAGTCAACCGTGCCGCTGAGCGCGAGATTGCCGCCGAGCGCATAGTATTTCAGCATGCCGCCGACATAGCCGCCGTTCACGTTGCAGCCGCTGCAGCCGAAGTCGATGTTGGTTCCGCCGCCCTTCACGTCCACGGTGACGTTCGAGTTGACCCACCAATCCAAGCCGGCGCCGTAGCTGGTGAATTTGAGGCCGCCGCTGCCCAGATCGTCGTAATTCACCGTGCCTGCCAACCGGCCGACGCTCGGCCAGTTCCAGAACACGCTGCCGCCGATGTTCCAGATGTCGAGGCTGCCGGGCGAGATGTTGTGATAGCCGCCGGCGGCTTCCACACCCCAGGTCGGGCTCGACCAGGTCAGGCTGCCATCGATATTCCACATGTCCAGATTCGGAGAGCCCGTGCTGTCATTGGCGTAGCTGGCGCCCAGCGTTCCGGAGACACCGGCCACGGCCGTCGCGGACATCGCCGCCGACAAGGCAAGCGCCGCCACGGATGCAAGAAGAACTTTTCTCATTGAAACCCCGCTTTTCCGCCCCGAACCGGGGCCCTTCGATTGCCTCTTGTTAAATCACGGCCTTCCGCCCGTCGAGCGGGGGCGGCAGCCGGTTTTCGCTTATTCGTAGAACTGTCGCATCCGTACCACGCTATACCCCCCAGACTTGGGTGCGACAGATTGTTACCGGACGGCGGGCTTCCCGGACCGGGGCCCTTGACGGATTTATGCTCATGGCTAGCATATATCCGCACGCCCGGCCTTGTGGCCGGTGTTTTTGCATCCTATATATGCTCAATCGGAGCATATATACCTGCGGGGACACGCCAATGCAGACCGCCGACCTCTCCTACACGCCCCGGATCGCCCGGGCGACCGCGCCGCTCTACGGCAAAGTCGCCAAGGTGGTCCCCGAAATCGAATGGCCGGTGCATGCGCCCTATGTCGAGGCCATCAACCGCCTCAAGCGCGAGAAGGGCGCCGTCATTCTCGCGCACAATTACATGACCCCCGAGATCTATCACTGTGTCGCCGATTTCGTCGGCGACTCGCTGGCGCTGGCGCGCGAGGCGGCGAAGACCGATGCGCGGGTGATCGTCCAGGCCGGCGTGCACTTCATGGCCGAGACCTCGAAGATCCTTTCGCCGCACAAGACCGTGCTGATCCCCGACCCGCAAGCGGGCTGCTCCCTCGCCGCCTCGATCACGGCCGGCGATGTGCGGCGGCTGAAGGCCGAGCATCCCGGTCTTCCGGTGGTCACCTATGTCAACACCTCGGCCGCCGTGAAGGCCGAGAGCGACGTCTGCTGCACCTCGTCCAACGCCAAGGCGGTGGTCGAGGACATCGCAAGGGAGTGGCGCGTGGACAGCGTGATCATGATCCCCGACGAGTACCTGGCGCAGAACGTCGCGCGCCAGACCGCGGTCAAGATCGTCACCTGGAAAGGCCACTGCGAAGTGCATGAGCGCTTCGGCGCCGCCGACATCCGCGCCTATCGCGACGCCAATCCCGGTGTCGTGGTGCTGGCCCATCCGGAATGTCCGCCGGCGGTGATCGACGAAGCCGATTTTGCCGGCTCGACCGCGGCGATGATCTCCTATGTCGGCGACAAGCGGCCGAAGAAGGTGGTGATGGTCACCGAGTGCTCGATGAGCGACAACGTCGCCGCCGACTACCCCGACGTCGAGTTCGTGCGGCCCTGCAATCTCTGTCCGCACATGAAGCGCATCACCTTGCCCAAGATCCTCAAATCGCTTCAGACCATGACCGTCGAGGTCAATGTCGACCCCGAGATCGCGGCGCAGGCGAAAGCGGCCGTCGAGCGCATGCTCACGGTCGGCAAGCCGGCCAAGGCCGCGGCGTGAGCGCCCCCGACAACGTCATCGAATGCAAAGGCGCGCTGATCTTGGGCGCGGGCGTCGCGGGATTGTTCACCGCGCTGAAGCTGGCGCCGTTTCCCTCCCTTGTCCTCGCCGGTTCGCGGCCCGGGACGTCCGGCTCGAGCGCCTGGGCGCAGGGGGGCATCGCGGCTGCGGTCGCCGCCGGCGACAGTCCTGAAGCGCATGCTGCCGACACGGTCGCCGCCGGCGCGGGCATCGCCGATCCGGGCGTCGCAGCCCTGGTCGCGCGCGAGGCGCCTGAGCGCATCGATGACCTCGTGCGCCTGGGCGTTCCCTTCGACCGCAGGCCGGACGGTACGCTGGCGGTCGGCCGCGAGGCGGCGCATGGCGCAGCGCGCATCGTCCATGTCCAGGGCGACCGGGCCGGCGCCGCCGTCACCGGCACCTTGGCCGAGCGCGCGCTGGCGAACGGCGCGATCACGGTGCTCGAAGGCTTCCATGCCGTGGAACTGGCGATGGAGGATGGGCGCGCCACGGGTCTCTTCGCGCGCAGCGGCATGGGCGCACACGCAAGGCTGGTGCTCTTCCGCGCGCCCGCAGTGATCTTCGCGACCGGCGGCCTGGGCTCTCTCTACGCGATCACGACGAACCCTTCCGAGGCGCGCGGCGAAGGTCTCGGCATGGCTGCGCGCGCAGGTGCCGTCATCGCCGACCCGGAATTCGTGCAGTTCCATCCGACCGCAATCGCCGCCGGGCGCGATCCCGCGCCGCTCGCCACCGAAGCGCTGCGCGGCGAAGGCGCCATCCTCATCGACGAGAACGGCCGCCGTTTCATGGCCGATGTCCACAAGGACGCCGAGCTGGCGCCGCGCGACGTCGTGGCCCGCGCCATCCATCGCGCGCGCCTCGCCGGACACCAGACGTTTCTCGATTGCCGAAGCGCCATCGGGCCCGCGTTCGCGACGCGCTTCCCGACGGTCTACGCCGCCTGCCGCGCAGCCGGTCTCGATCCCGCAGCGCAGCCGATCCCGATTGCGCCGGCGGCCCATTACCACATGGGCGGCATCGCCAGCGATGCGCGCGGGCGCAGCTCTCTGGAAGGATTGTGGGCGGTTGGCGAATGCGCCTCGACGGGATTGCACGGCGCCAACCGGCTGGCGTCCAACTCGCTGCTGGAGGCGCTGGTGTTCGGTGCACGCGCTGCCGAAGACGTAAAGAGCACCATCGCGCCCGGCTGCGGCTCGGGCACGCCGCCGGCACCGGAACGTTTCGCGGTGCCCGCGCCGCCCATGGTGCTGCGCAAGGCGATGTCCGAGCTGGTGGGGCTGGAACGCGACGAATCCGGGCTGCGCGAGGCGCTGGCGGTCATCGCCCAGGTCGAGCGCGCGGGCCCGGCGGAGCCCGCCCTGCTCAACATGACGGCGGCCGCCAAGCTCGTCGCCGCCGCGGCGCTGATGCGCCACGAAAGCCGCGGCGCGCATTGGCGCAGCGACTATCCGGCGACGGAAGCGAAGGGCGGACGAACGTTCCTCACGCTCGCCGATGCCGAGGAAGCGCTGGACGCGCGCGCCTGCAAGAGTGTCCAGCGTGCTGCCCGCTGAGCTTCGCCCGCCGCACCGGCTGCTGGTCGAGCCGATCGTGCGCGCGGCGCTGATCGAGGACCTGGGCCGCGCCGGCGACATCACCAGCGAACTCACCGTCCCGTCTGACACGCGCATGCGCGCGCGCCTCGTCGCGCGCAAGTCCGGCATCGTCGCCGGCCTGATCGCGGCCGAATGCGCCTTCGCGCTGGTCGATCCGTCGTTGAACGTCGCGGTCGAGACGCCGGACGGCAGCGCGGTGAAGTCGGGAACGGTTCTCGCCACCGTCGAAGGCCATGCGCGCGCGATCCTGACGGCGGAGCGCGTGGCGCTGAATTTCCTCGGCCCTCTGAGCGGCATCGCAACCGCGACGCGGGCGATGGTGGACGCGGTGGCCGGGACCAAGGCCCGCATCGTCTGTACACGGAAGACGACGCCGGGGCTGCGCATCCTGGAGAAATACGCGGTGCGCTGCGGCGGCGGCTTCAATCACCGCTTCGGGCTCGACGACGCGGTCCTCATCAAGGACAACCACATCGCGGCCGCCGGCGGCATCGCCGCGGCCGTGCAGCGCGTGCGCGCCGGCCTCGGCCACATGGCCAAGATCGAGGTCGAAGTCGACACGCTCGCCCAGCTCGACGAGGCGCTGGCGCAGGGCATCGACACCATCCTGCTGGACAATATGAGCCTTGACGATCTCAACCGCGCGGTTTCGCTCACGAGGGGTCGCGCCGTGCTCGAAGCCTCCGGCAACGTCACGCTCGCCACCGTGCGCGCCGTCGCCGAGACCGGCGTCGACTACATCTCCTCCGGCACCATCACCCACAGCGCGCCGAACCTCGACATCGCACTCGACTTCTAGCGAAGTGGCTACAGTGATGAGAAATCTCGCAATGCTGACCGCATTCGGATGCCTGGCGACCACACCAGCAATGACTGCCGATTTCAATTGGCCGGCAAAGGACTTCACCTGTTCATGGCAAGGTGCCAAGCGACTCTCGTTCGAAGAAGCCTTTCTATCTGCGGGGCAGTTTTACGGACTATGCGTCCGCTTTAGAGCTCTCGCGGGGCCCAATTGGCTCTTGACAAAGAAATTAGAAGCGCATCTCGACCGGGAACCAATGGCTGCCATTTGGGGACCGCGAACGCCGGTGCCCACCAAGCCGATCAACGTCGAAGCCGTCGGCTGGTTGATGCCGTGTGCTGCCGCTCGCGATCAAGGGCAGAACGCGCTTGACGCGATAGACCCCGAAGCCGTGGAACTGATGAGTGGTCCTTGCCACTACCAGGATGGTCCCGTTCTCTTCGTATCCGACTATCACAAAATTGGCGATTGAATTGCTGATTGCCTGCAAACCCTCATTGTTCTTAGAGTGCTATCAGCAATCGGGGAGCATCCATGGACCTTCATCTCAAAGGCAGGAATGCCGTCGTGCTCGGCGGCACGCGCGGCATCGGGCGTGCCATTGCGGACACCTTGGCCGGTGAAGGCGCCAATGTGGCGATCTGCGCGCGCAACGCGGAGCAGATCGAGCAGGCGGTGGCGGACCTTAAATCCAGGGGCGTGCGCGCCACCGGCGCCGGCGTCGACATCACCGACGGCGCGGCGCTCAAAGCGTGGATCGCCCGCGCCGGCGACGAGCTGGGCGGCATCGACATGCTGTTCTCCAATGCCGGCGCGATGGCGCAAGGCGCGGACCCGGAGTCGTGGCAGGCCAATTTCAAGCTCGACGTGCTGGGCGCCGTGAACGCCTTCGACGCGGCGCGGCCGTTCCTCGAAAAAGCGGCGGAAAAGAACGGCGACGCGGCCTTCGTCATCATCGCCTCGGTCTCGGCGGCGGAGAGCGACAGCGCCAGCTCCTACGGTCCGATCAAGGCGGCGCTGATCCACTATGCCAAGGGCCTGGCGCGCCAGCACGCCAAGCGGAAGATCCGCGCCAATGTCGTCTCGCCCGGCATGGTCTATTTCGAAGGCGGCATCTGGAACATGGTCGAACAAAGCGCGCCCGACTATTTCAAGCAGGCGATGGCGCGCAACCCGACGGGGCGCGCGGCCACGCCGCAGGAGATCGCCAACGCGGCGGTGTTTCTCGCGAGCCCGGCTTCGTCCTACACCACCGGCGTCAACCTGCTGGTAGACGGCGCGATCTCGCGGCGGGTGAATTTTTGAGGCAATTCGCCGAGATGGTGGGTCGGTTTGACGTCAGGGCCGGCGGCCTTTCTCATAGATCGAGTAATCGACTTCCCAGCTGAATGCCGTGCCGCCGTCTTCGTTGGACACCAAGACGGACTGAATTGTGTGATCGCCAGTGCCAACAACGCTTACTTGCCGCTTCAACACCTGACCGAAGTAGTTGGGATAGTCGCTATCGCAAGCAGGCGCGAAACCCGCAGGTTGTCCGTCGATATAAGTGCAGGTGCTGAAATTCTCATTCCCCTCCGGAAATGAAGTGGTTTCCGATATGCTCGCTACAACGAAGCAACCCTTCGCGCTTCTGCATGTAAAGTCTCGGGCTTTGTTCAGCGGATTGGTGCCGGTAAAAATTTGCATGGGCTTGTCACTTATGTGCGTCAAAACTTCCAGACCGTTTCCATGCCAGCGCAGCGGCTCTGCACCCGTCCCCGATAACGCCACATCGGCGCAGAACGTGACGCAGAGGGCGAATAGGAAGATCATGCGTGTGCGGTCCATAAAATCCTCCTCGATGGAGCACCCACGATATCAGGTCCTTACATCCAATTCTTCATCATCGCGACCACGTCGGCGATTTCGAGACCCGGGCGGCCCGGATTCTCGGGCAACCGGCATTGCAATCTCGGAGGCAGCGCCTAGGGTCGCGCGACAAGGGGTGGTCACATGACCAGCAAGGCGCGCGGACGCAAATCCATCTTCATCACGGGGGCCGCGAGCGGCATCGGTCGCGCCACCGCGCTGCTGTTCGCAGGCAAGGGCTGGTTCGTCGGCGCCTTCGACCTCAACGATTCGGGCCTTCAGTCGCTGGCGCAGGAGATCGGCCACGACAATTGCCTCACCGCCCGGCTCGACGTCACCGACAAGAGGAATTTCGACGATGCGGTCGCTGCCTTCGGCGCCGAGACCGACGGTCGCATGGACGTCCTGTTCAACAATGCCGGCATCGGCGAGAGCGGGTATTTCGAGGACGTGCCTTACGAGGCCGCGTTGCGCGTGGTGCAGGTGAATTTCGTCGGCGTGCTCAACGGCATCTATGCCGCGCTGCCTCTCTTGAAGGCGACGAAGAATTCGCTCTGCTTCACCACCTCGTCGTCGTCTGCCACCTACGGCATGCCGCGGCTCGCGGTCTATTCGGCGACCAAGCATGCGGTCAAAGGCCTGACCGAGGCGCTGTCGATCGAATTCGCGCGGCACGGCATCCGCGCCGCCGACACGCTGCCAGGGCTGATCGACACCGCCATCCTGCGCAACACGCCCAACCGCTCCGAAGCGCGCAGCGCCGAGGATGCCGAGAGCATGCTCGCCAATGCGCCGAAGAGGGGAGCGTTCCGCCTCATCCCGCCGGACATGGTGGCGCAAGCGGTGTGGGACGCCTACACGAGCGACAAGCTGCATTGGTATGTGCCGCCGGAGATCGCCTGGATCGACCGCATCAAGGGCATTGCGCCCGAGTTCATGCGCGCGCGGATCCAGAAGGTGATCGGCGGGATCGTGAAGCCCTAGTCTCGCGCCATCCTTCGAGGCCCGCCCGCGTCATGCTGAGGTGCGAGCGCTAGCGAGCCTCGAAGCACGCGGGCGCGCACCTCAGGATGACGACTTACCCTACAACGCCCGCTGACGGGTGCGCTTGTAGAAGACGTGGTTGCCGATCTGCACCGTGCGCTCCATGCCGACGTCGCCGACCCAATCGGGTGCGATCGAGGCGGCGTGGAAGTGGGTCGCATCGCCGGTCATGTCCTTGAGCGCCACCTGGCCCGTCAGGATGCGCGCGGCTAGAACCTCGGCCTCGTGCCACGACGACGATGATTTGGTCTCCTCGAGATCGCCGTTGCAGGTGAAGGAGAACTGGCAGCCGCTGCTGCCCGCGCCCTCATAGACGACGGCGCAGATCGAATGTCCGTAATTGCCGTGGCGCAGGCGGTGGAAGACCACCTCCGCGACCGCGAGCTGGCCGTCGCGGCCCTCGCCGCGGGCTTCGTAATACATCACCTCCGAGAGGCAGCGATGCTCCGCCAGCAGTTGGGCGAGCGCCAGATCCGCGCCGCTCGCAACACGCGACGGCGCAGCGGCCGGCGCCGGCGGCACCTTCGCGGCAGGCGTTGCGACCGCGACCCTGACAGGCAGGGCGGCGGCGGCCGCGATCTTATCCGTAGACGGATGATTTGCGGCGGCGGCGCCGACCACGGCGCTTCCCGCAGCCAGGATGGCCGACAGCGCGACGACCAGCATGCGGTCGGAACGCAGATGTACGTCCTTGGTTTTCGGATTCATGGTGGCAATCGACTCTTTCGGATCTCGGTTTCGCTTTTACGCTTCGTCTTAATTCCGAATGGTCCCCGCCCCGCCTTGTAAGACCGGCCTTCTGCCAACGAATCCCGCAGGCGTCAAATAAAAAAATCCGCAATCCTGACGCGGCGTCATTTCACCACGGAAAATCCAGGCTTTTCCTGCATCATCCGTACACTGAATGAATGCGTTTAGGACGTTCTTCTTATCCTTTGAGAGCCGCCTGCGCCGCCGCGAGTCGGGCGATCGGCACGCGGAACGGCGAACACGAGACGTAATCGAGTCCCGTTTCGTGACAGAATCGGATCGATTCCGGGTCGCCGCCATGCTCGCCGCAGATGCCGAGCTTGAGATTTTTCTTGCGCGCGCGGCCGCGTTCGGCGGCGATGCGAACGAGTTCGCCGACACCGTCGCGATCGATGGTGACGAAGGGGTCGCGCGCCAGCAATCCTTTCGCCAGATATTCGGTGAGGAAGATGCCGGAATCGTCGCGGCTGACACCCAGCGTGGTCTGCGTCAGATCGTTGGTGCCGAAGGAGAAGAAATCGGCGCCGCGGTCGGCGATGTCGCCGGCGCGCAAGGCGGCGCGCGGCAGCTCGATCATCGTGCCGATGAGATACTCGGGCGCGACGCCGCGCTCGTTCTTCACGGTCTCGGCGACGGCGGCGATGCGGTCTTTGAGCATCTCGAACTCACTCGCGAAACCGACCAGCGGGATCATGATCTCGAGCGCGACCGCTTGCGCGCCGGCGGCGCGGACTTCGAGCGCGGCCTCGAAGATCGCGCGGGCCTGCATCTCGTAGATCTCGGGATAGGTGACGCCGAGGCGGCAGCCGCGATGGCCGAGCATCGGGTTGGTCTCGTGCAGCGAGATCAGCCGCGCGCGCAGCTTCGCCGGCGTGGAGCCCGCCGCGCGCGCCACCTCCGCGATCTCCTCGTCGTTCTGAGGCAGGAACTCGTGCAGCGGCGGATCGAGCAGGCGGATCGTCACCGGCAGGCCGTGCATGACCGCGAAAATCTTCGCGAAATCGCCGCGCTGCATCGGCAGCAGTTTGGCGAGCGCTGCGTCGCGCTCGGCCCTGGCGTCGGCCAGGATCATCTGGCGCACGGCCAGGATGCGGTCTGGCTCGAAGAACATGTGCTCGGTGCGGCACAGCCCGATGCCCTCGGCCCCGAAGCGCCGCGCCGCGGCCGCGTCGGCCGGCGTGTCGGCATTGGTGCGGATCCTCAGCCGCCGCGCTCCGTCGGCCCACTGCATCAGTGTGGCGAAATCGCCGGTGAGCTCGGGCTGGCGCATCGCGACCTCGCCCTTGAAGACCTCGCCGGTGGTGCCGTCGAGGGTGACGACGTCGCCGCGCTTCAGCGCGACGGCGCCGGCAGTCATCGTGCCGGCGGCGGAATCGATCTTGAGCATGCCGGCGCCGCAGACGCAGGGTCGCCCCATGCCGCGCGCCACCACGGCGGCGTGGCTCGTCATGCCGCCGCGCGCCGTCAGGATGCCGCGCGCCGCATGCATGCCATGAATGTCCTCGGGACTGGTCTCGGTGCGCACGAGGATGACGCGATGGCCGTCGCCCGCGAGCCTCTCGGCTTCGTCGGCGGTGAACGCGATCTCGCCGGTGGCAGCGCCCGGCGACGCGCCCAGGCCGATGGCGATGCGTTCCTTCGGCGCATGGGGATCGAGCGTGGGATGCAAAAGCTGGTCGAGCGCCATCGGATCGACCCGCAGCACCGCTTCGCGCTCCGCGATCAGCCCCTCGCCCACCATGTCGACCGCAACCTTGAGCGCCGCATCCGCGGTGCGCTTGCCGGTGCGCGTCTGCAGCATGTAGAGCTTGCCTTCCTGCACCGTGAACTCGACGTCCTGCATGTCGCGGTAGTGTTTCTCGAGCGTGGCGCCGATGGATTTGAGAGTCGCATAGGCCTCAGGCATCGCCTCCTCCATCGAGGGCTTCCTGCCGCCCAGGCGCTCGCGCACGAGCTTGGAAATCGGCTGCGGCGTGCGGATGCCGGCGACGACGTCCTCGCCCTGGGCGTTGATCAGGAATTCGCCGAACAGGATGGCTTCGCCCGTCGCGGGATCGCGGGTGAATGCGACGCCGGTCGCCGAGGTCGGCCCGCAATTGCCGAACACCATCGCCTGCACGTTGACCGCCGTGCCCCAATCCTCGGGGATGTCGTGCAGCTTGCGATAGGTCTTGGCGCGCGCCGAGTTCCACGATCCGAACACCGCGCCGATCGCGCCCCATAGCTGCGCCTGGACGTCCTCGGGAAAGGCTTCGCCCCGCTCCCTGGCGACGCGCTGTTTGAAGCGCGCGGCGATCGCTTCGAGATCTTCGGCCTCCAGATCGGTGTCGAGCTCGACGCCCTTGGCTTCCTTCGCAGCATCCAGGATCTCCTCGAACAGCCCGTGCTCGAGCCCGAGCACCACGTTCGAATACATCTGAATGAAGCGGCGATAGGAATCGAACGCGAAGCGGCGGTTGCCGGTGCGCTGGGCCAGGCCCTCGACCGTCAGCGCGTTGAGGCCAAGATTGAGCACCGTATCCATCATCCCCGGCATCGAGGCGCGCGCGCCGGAGCGCACCGAGACGAGAAGCGGGTTGTGCGCATCGCCGAACTGCGCGCCGGCGATCTGGCCCATGCGCGCGAGCCCCTGCTCGACCGCGGGCTTGAGGTCCGGCGGATGGCTGCCCTTGTGCGCGGTGTGGAAGGTGCAGACCTCGGTCGTGATGGTGAAGCCCGGCGGAACCGGCAAACCCAGATTGCTCATCTCGGCGAGGTTTGCGCCCTTACCGCCGAGCAGGTTCTTCATCGCGGCGTCGCCCTCGGCGCTGCCGTCGCCGAACGAATAGACCCATTTCGCCATTTTGCCGTCCACCTCTGCCCGCGCCAATCTGTCATGCGGTGCCGCGCACGGCAAAACGAATCCGGCTAGGATTGGATGCATCGAGCGGGGAGAGGGCCATGACCCAGGACGCGATATTCTTGCCGATGGGGGCGCTCGCGCTTCTCACCTTCCTGGCGCTGGTCCTGATCCCGATCCGGCGTTTCCGCGCGGGCTTCGCCGGGCAGGTCCAGGCGGAGGATTTCCGATACGGCGAGTCCGCGAAGGTCCCTGGCGCCGTCTCCATTCCCAACCGCAACTACATGAACCTGCTGGAGCTGCCGGTTCTGTTCTATGTGCTGTGCCTGATGCTGATCGTGGCGGGGCGCGTCGACCCCACCTTCGTGACGGTGGCCTGGGCTTATGTGGTCTTGAGGGCGCTGCACAGCCTGGTGCATCTGACCTACAACGACGTCCGCCATCGGCTCGCGCTGTTCGCGCTCAGCAATTTCGTCCTGCTCGCGATGTGGGCGATGTTCTTCCTGCCGATCCTGCGCTAGCATCCCGGCCCCCATTCGGAGACCCTCATGTCCTTGCGCAAATTCATCATCGAACGCGACATCCCCGCCGTCGGCTCTTTCGAGCGCGAGCAGCTCAAGGCCGCCGCCGCCAAGTCCAACGAGGTGCTCAAGGCGCTCGGCCCCGACATCCAGTGGCAGGAAAGCTATGTCGCCGCGGACAAGACGTTCTGCGTCTATCTCGCCAAGGACGAGGCGATGATCAAGAAGCACTCCGAGATGAGCGGCTTCCCCGCCAGCAAGATCACCGAAGTCCGCAAGATGATCGATCCCACGACGGAGCGGGACGGGGCGTAAGGCTCCACAATCCTCCCCCGTTTACGGGGGAGGTGCCGCACGAGCACTTCGCGAGCGCGGCGGAGGGGCAGCCGGCATCGCCCCCTCCGTCTCGGCGCTTCGCGCCGATCCACCTCCCCCGTAAACGGGGGAGGATTAGATGTGCAGATCTACCCCTCCACCTTCGAGAAATCCGCCACCTGGTGCAGCGCCGTGCGCAGGCGGGCGAGGAGCTTGAGGCGGTTCTCGCGCAGCCGCGCATCCTTGTCGTTGACGGTGACCTTGTCGAAGAAGGCGTCGACCGGCTTGCGCAGCCGCGCCATCACCGCCATCGCCTCGACGAAGCGCTCGCGCGCGACCTCGGCCTTCAGCATTTCGGACGCGGCGGCGAGTTCGACATAGAGCGTCTTCTCTTCCGGCGCGACCAGGGCCTCGGGATCGGGCTCGCCGTCGAAGCGCTTCTTGTCCTTCTTCTCCTCGGCTTTGAGGATATTCGCAGCGCGGCGATAGGCGGTGAGCAGGTTGGCGCCATCGTCGCTGCCGAGGAACGTCTGCAACGCCTCGACCCGCGCCACCAGCCGCACCAGATCGTCCTCGCTGCCGAGAGAGAACACGGCATCGATCAGATCGTGCCGCGTGCCCTTGTCGCGCAGCGCGACTTTGAGACGGTCGGCGATGAAGGCGAGAATTTCCTCCCACTGCGCCCGCTCCGCTTTGCCCGGTTCCGTCTCGCGCGCGATCCGCAGCAATTCATCCGCGCTGCCACGGAGCAGTGAAGCGTCGGAGAGATCGCCGCGCAGGCGCCCGTCGAGTTCGGCGAGGCGCTGGGCATCCGCCAACGCATAGCAAAGCCGCGCGACGAGGACGAGCGGCAGGCGCAGTCCGTTCTCGAGGACGATGCGGATGATGCCGAGCGCGGTGCGGCGCAGCGCAAATGGGTCCTTCGAACCGGTCGGACGCTCCCCCGCGCGCCAGAGAAAAATCAGCGTGTCGAGCTTGTCCGCAAGCGCCGCGACGCGGGAGACGGGTTTCGCCGGCACGGCGTCGGACGGCCCGAGCGGGCGGTAATGCTCCGCGATCGCGTCCGCCACCGCCTCGTCCTCGCCATCGGCGAGCGCGTAGTAGCGGCCCATCGTGCCTTGCAACTCGGGAAACTCGCCAACGGTGCCGGTGGTGAGATCGGCCTTGCAGAGCAGCCCCGCGCGATGGGCCTGCGCGACGTCCGTCTCGAGCAGGCGCGCCAGCAGCATCGCGAGCAAAGTGATGCGCGTCGCGCGTTCGTACTGCGTGCCGGCCTTGGCGTGGAAAACGATACCTTTGAGATCGCCGACGCGATTGGCGAGCGCGGTGGCGCGGTCCTGGTCCCAGAAGAAGCGCGCGTCGCTGAGCCGCGCGCGCAGCACGCGCTCGTTGCCCTCGACAATGGTCTTGCCGCCGTCGGGCGCGATCATGTTGGCCACGACCGCGAAGCGCGGCGCCATGCGGCCGTCGCCCTTCGAGGCCGCCACGCCATCCTGAGCGAGCCCGCGCGTGCTTCGAGGCCCCGCTCCGCGGCGCACCTCAGCATGACGCGCGGGCGTGCCGAAGGACGGCGGCACCTCAGGGTGACGGCCTTTTTCGTCATCCTGAGGTGCATCGCGCAGCGATGCCTCGAAGGATGGCGCATGCCGCAGCGAAAAATACTTCTGGTGCCGGCGCATCGCGGTCTGCAGGATTTCCGGCGGCAGATCCATGAAGCGCTCTTCGATCCGGCCGATGAGGACGAGCGGCCATTCGGCGAGACCGGCGACTTCGTCGAGCAAACCCTCGTCTTCGATCGGTTCGAGGCCGAGCGCGAAGGCCTGCTGCTTCAACGCGTTGCGGACGATGTCCTTGCGCGCGCCGCCGTCGAGGAGGACATGCGCCGCGCGCAAGCTCTGCTCGTAATCCTCGAAGCGCCGCACTTCGATGGGGCCGCGCGACAGGAAGCGGTGACCCATCGTCGTGCTGCCGCTTTCGATGCCCGCGAAGGCGAACGGAACGACCTCGCCGTCGAATGTCGCGACGATGGCGTGCAGCGGCCGTACCCAGCGCACCGCGCTGCCTGGAAAGCGCATGGATTTCGGCCAGGGCATCTGCGCCAATGTTTCGGGAAGCAATTCCGCCAGAACCTGCGGCGTGGCGCGGCCCTTGCGCGCGACGACCGCGACATAGAACTCGCCCTTGCCGTCGCTCTGCTTGCGGCACTGCGCGAGCGTCACGCCCGCGCCGCGCAGGAATCCTTCGATCGCCTTTTCCGGCGCGCCGACGCGCGGTCCCTTTTTCTCCTCGCTGACGTCAGGCTGTTTCGCCGGCAGACCCGTGAGCGCCAAAGTGAGCCGCCGCGGACCGGCGAACGCCTTCGCGCCGTCGAACAGCAAGCCGCGATCGCTCAAGGCGCCGACGACAAGGCGCTCCAGATCCTTCGCCGCCAGCGCCTGCATGCGCGCGGGGATTTCTTCGGAAAAGAGTTCGAGGAGGAAGTCAGGCATCGGCGCCTCCCCTTTCTCCGCATGTCATGGCCCGGCTAGTCTGGGCCACCCATTTTTCTTGTTCAAAGAAATTGGATGGCCCGCATGAAGCGGGCCATGACGATTTGGGTTGGGTGCGGGCGCTTGTGAACATCTCACCCGGTCCTCGTCTGATAAGCGCCCATCGGCGATTGCAGCCACGCCTCGCAGCAGGCTTTGGCCAGTGCGCGGACGCGGCCGATATAGGCGGCGCGTTCGGTGACGCTGATCACCCCGCGCGCGTCGAGCAGATTGAAGCAGTGGCTGGCCTTGATGCACTGGTCGTAGGCCGGCAGCACCAGCGGTTTCGGCTGCCCGAGCAGCGCGCGGCATTCGCCCTCGGCATCGCCGAAATGGCGAAAGAGGATCTCGGTATCGGCGCGCTCGAAATCGAAGGCGGAGAACTCCACCTCGCTCTGATGGAAGACTTCGCCATATTTGAAGCCGTCGTTGAACGCGAGGTCGTAGACGAACTCGACGTTCTGCACATACATCGCCAACCGCTCGAGGCCATAGGTGATCTCCGCCGACACCGGATCGCAATCTATGCCGCCGACCTGCTGGAAATACGTGAACTGCGTGATCTCCATGCCGTCGCACCACACTTCCCAGCCGAGACCCCAGGCGCCAAGCGTCGGGCTCTCCCAATCGTCCTCGACGAAGCGGATGTCGTGCGCCGCGGGATCGAGGCCGATGGCGCGCACGCTGCCGAGATAGAGATCGAGGACGTCCTTCGGCGCGGGCTTCAGGATCACCTGGAACTGATAGTAGTGCTGCAGACGGTTGGGGTTCTCGCCATAGCGCCCGTCCTTGGGCCGCCGCGACGGCTGCACATAAGCCGCGCGCCACGGCCTTGGCCCCAATGCGCGCAGGGTCGTCGCGGGATGGAAGGTGCCCGCGCCCATCTCGACGTCATAGGGCTGCAGGATGAGACAGCCCTGTTCGGCCCAGTAATTCTGGAGTGTCAGAATGAGGTCCTGAAACGTCTTCGCCACGGCGCAGGCCTGGAATTGCGGGCGCAAGCTATAGGCGGCCCCGACTCCGCGGACAAGGACGATTCAAAGCCGAAGTTGGGCGCCCTCGCGCAGGATCGCATCGGCGGCGGGCGTGTAGGCGCCGGTTGCATCATGCAAGACAAGGCCGGCAAGCAGCGCGAGCGGATGACTGGCGCCTTTGCGCAGCTGCACGACGACTCGTTTTGCCGCCGCACCGGCGCGCGGCCAGAGCGGGAAGACCGAGATCCCGCGATCCGGCAGATGCGCCAACGCCTCGGCCATGCGGTCGGCGCGCAGGATGAGCGTGAATGTCCCGCCGCTCGCGGTGCGCTTCACTCCCGCTTCGAGCCAGTCGCCCAGACGCCCGACATCTCTCAGCGCAAGGCTGCGCGCCGGGTCGGGCGAGGACTCACCTGCAGGATCATGGAAGGGCGGATTGCAGAACACATGGACGAAGTCGCGCTTCAGTTCGGCCGGCAATGCGAACACATCGGCCCGGACGAAGTGGACGCGATCGGCGAAGCCGTTGGCGGACGCATTGCGCATGGCGAGGTCGACCAGCGCTTGCTCCAGCTCGACGCCCACGATCCTGCACGGCACGCGCCATTCCAGACAGAGACTCGCCGTCCCCGCGCCGGCGCCCAGTTCAAGCACCTCGTCGCCCGCCTCTGCCGGCACCGCGGCGGCCAGCATCACGGCATCCAGCCCGGCGCGGAAACCCGAGCGCGGCTGCTCGGCCACGACGCGTCCGCCCATGAAACGTTCCGGCTGGCTCACGGGATTTCGGCGGCGAGCCCTTCGCGCACGATCTCGTCGGCGCGCGCGAAATCCTCGTCCGCGACCATCAGCCGGCGCGGCAAAATGCCCAAGCTGCCTTCGGTCTGGCTCATCTGCTGGTCGAAGCGCCAGCAGGGAATTTCTGCATCCTTGAGAAGGGCTTCCGCGAAATCGAGCGCGATCGCGTTGTTGCTTTCGAGAACGATCTTCATCCGCCAGCCCTCCGGCCTGCGGCTTGACCCAAGCAGGCGCCGGCCTAATGTCGCAAGGGCTGACGGGGACGGCAAGGCATACCAGGATGCTCAAGGACGACGCGCGCATTTCCGACACCGACGTTTCGCCCGTCGAGCGGCTGAACGCGCTGGTCGCCGACGACATGGCCGCGACGGACCGGCTGATCCATGAGCGCATGGGCAGCGCCGTGGTGCTGATTCCCGACCTGGCACGCCACCTGATCGATTCCGGCGGCAAGCGGCTGAGGCCGCTTCTGACACTGGCGTCAGCCTTGCTCGGCGGCTATCGCGGCAGCGGGCATGTGCGGCTGGCGGCCGCGGTCGAGTTCATCCACACCGCGACGTTGCTGCACGACGACGTGGTCGACGAGAGCTCGCTGCGCCGCGGCAAGGTCTCCGCCAATATCGTCTGGGGCAACAAGCCCAGCGTGCTGGTCGGCGACTTCCTTTTCAGCCGCGCTTTCCAGCTGATGGTCGAGACCGGAAATCTCCGCGTCCTCGACATTCTCTCGAACGCTTCGGCGGTGATCGCCGAGGGCGAGGTGCTGCAGCTCAAATCCGCGCACAATCTTTCGGTCAGCGAAGACGATTATCTCAAGGTCATCAGCGCCAAGACCGCGGCGCTGTTCGCCGCCGCGGCCGAGGCGGGCGCCGTGATCGCGGAGCAGACGCCGGCGCGCATCGCGGCGATGCGCGGCTTCGGCTACAATCTCGGCATCGCCTTTCAGCTGGTCGACGACGCGCTCGACTATTCGGGCCGCCAGGCGCTGATGGGCAAGTCTGTGGGCGACGATTTCCGCGAGGCCAAGGTGACGCTGCCCGTCATCCTCGCCCATGCCCGCAGCGACGAGGCGGCGCGCAAGTTCTGGAAGCGCGCCATCGAGACCGGACCCCAGGGCGAGAGCGATCTCGACCGCGCGATCACGTTGGTCGAAGAGACCGGCGCGATCAGCGAGACCATGGCGCGGGCGCGCGCCTCTGCCGAGCTGGCGCGCCGCTCGCTCGCACCGCTGCCGGCCGGCGAAATCCGCTCTGTGCTCGCCGACATCGCCGATTTCTGCGTCGAGCGGGCTTACTGAGTCCGGGGCGCCAGCGCCGTAGCCGCCACCCACCAATCCGTCGTATCGATCAATCGTTGCGCGAGAGAGCGGGCGGCTTGCGCGTCCTCGACCATCGCGAAGCAGGTTGCGCCGCTTCCGGACATCCTGGAAAGAAGAGCACCCTCGGCGTTCAATCTGTCGAGCACCGTGCGAATGACGGGCGCGATCTTGCACGCGGGCTCTTCGAGATCGTTTCCCGTGGTTCTCAGAAACGCGATCAGCTCCCGAAGGTCTTTGAACGACGTCGGATAGTCCATGCCGCTGCCACGCCTCCGCTCGAGGCCCGCGAACACCTGTCCGGTCGGAACCGCAACGCGTGGATTGACCAGCACCAGCCAGAAATCCGGTATTGGCGGTGCCCCGGCAAGGTGCTCGCCGCGCCCCTCCATCCAGGACGAGCGGCTAGCCACACAAACCGGAACGTCCGAACCGATGCGCGCGGCGATGTCCATGAGGTCCGCGCGCCCGGCGCCCAGCGCGCGCAACGCCGCAGCGGCGTCGGCCGAGCCCCCGCCGATGCCCGACGCCACCGGCAGATTCTTGGTAAGAACGATGCGCGCGCGGGCGCCCAGGGCGCGGGCCGCACGCAGGATCAGATTGTCGTCGCTCGCGGCAAGAAGGTGCGCAAACGGCCCTTCGATGGCGAGGCTGAGCTCGTCCGCCTCTTCGAAGCGGAGTTCGTCGCCAACCTCCGCGAACACCGCCAGACTCTGCAGCGCGTGATATCCATCGGCGCGCCGCGCGCCGACATGCAGGAAGAGATTGATCTTGGCGCGGGCGAGTTCGGTGGTCTGGACCGCGTTCACCATCGGTCGTCGTAATGCTTCACTGTGCCGCCGTCAGCAGCTTCTTCTCGATCTCGCTCTTCTGCGCCGCTTCGGCGCCGAAGGCGATGGCGTGGTTCCATTGGAACTGTGCTTCGAGCTTGCGGCCGACCTTCCACAGCGCGTCGCCGTAATGATCGTTGATCGTGGGGTCGCCGGGCACCAGCAGGATGGCGTCCTCGAGCGTCTTGGCGGCGTCGGCGTAGCGGCCGAGCTTGTAATAAGCCCAACCCACGCTGTCGATGATGTAGCCGTCATACGGCTTGAGCGTGCGCGCGCGCTCGAGCATGCCGAGCGCTTCGGGGACGTTGCGACCCTGATCGACCCAGCTATAGCCGAGATAGTTCAGCACCTGCGGCTCGTCGGGGCTCAGGACCAGCGCCTGCTTCAGATCGGCCTCGGCCGCCTTCCAGTTGCCGCTCTTGTCCGCGGCCGCGGCGCGCGAGAAATATAGAATCCAATCTTTTTTCGACGGCGTTTTGACGGCGGCTATGCCCTTGTCGTAGGCCGCGACCGCATCCGGGAAGCGGTTCGCCGCGCGATAGGAATCGCCCAGCGCCGACCAGATCTGCACGTCCTGGCCGTCGCTGTCGGACAACGCCTTCAGATCGCGGATGGCCTCGTCGTTCTTCTCCAGCCGCGCCTCGTCGGTCGCGATCTCGATCGCGGCGAGCTTGCGATAGGGCGACGACGAGTCGACCTTGCGGAATGCGTCGATGGCCTCGCTCAGCTTCTGCAGGGTCTCCAGGCGGTCGCCCAGCATGATGTAGCCGAGATCGAGATCAGGCCTCAGATACAGCGCAAGCCTCAGATAGAGCACCGAGACTTCCGCGCTCGCTTCCTCGTTCAGCGAGGCGCCGATGTTGAACAGCGCCTCGGCCACCCCGTCCTGCGGCCGCGCGACCAGCGGCGCCGGACGCTGGCCGCGCGCCAGACGGGCGCGGGCGGCTTCGACGATCGGACTGAAAGCGGCGTTGACGGTCAGGCTGTCATAGAAAGCCTTCGCCTCCGCATCGCGGCCGCTGCGCTCCAGGAAAAGGCCGTAGGCGCTGACCAGCCGCGGCGAGGCGCCGTCGGCCCTGGCCGCGTCCTTGTAGATCGCTTCGGCCTCCGCCTTGCGGCCGAGATATTCCAGCAGCAATGCCTTGTGGAAGGTCATCACGCCCTCCGCACCGCCCTGCCCGCGCAGCGAATCGATCGCCTGCAGCGCGCCGGCGGCATCGCCGTCGCCGGCCGCGGCCCAGGCGTTGACCAGCGCGACGGTGATGTTGACGGCGGAATTCTTCGCAGATTTCGCGATCTCTTCGCGGGCCTGGTGGTAATTGCCGTGTTTCATCGCGTCGACCGCAAGCACCAGCCGTGCGGCGCGGTCGTCCGGGGTCGCCGCCACGAGGCGCTTGGCCAGCGCGGTCGCGTCTTCGAGGTCGCCGGAAGAGGTTTCGTAGAAGAAGGCCAGCGACATCAGCGACTGGTCGTCCGGATCGCGCTCGAGGCTCTCGCGATAGAACCTGGCCGCGTCGGCCATGTCGTGTTCGTCGGCGGCGAAACGGGCGGAGAGATAAGCGCCGTAGCTGAGGGCGTCGCCATCCTGCTGCAAGGCGGCTTCGGCATTCGCGGCCGCTAGGCCGAAGGCGGCAGCGACTGCCAGGACCACAATACGCAACGACAGCTCCTACATGTTCGAGTAGTTCGGCCCCCCGCCGCCTTCAGGCGTGACCCAGGTAATATTCTGAGACGGGTCCTTTATATCGCAAGTTTTGCAATGAACACAGTTCTGGGCATTGATTTGAAAGCGCGCTCCTGCGGCGTCTTGAACCACCTCATAGACGCCGGCCGGGCAGTAACGCTGCGCCGGCTCGGCATATTGCGGCAAATTCACCTTGATCGGGATCGACGCGTCCTTGAGCACGAGGTGGACGGGCTGGTCTTCTTCGTGATTGGTGTTCGACAGGAACACCGATGACAGCTTGTCGAAGCTAAGGACGCCGTCGGGCTTGGGATAGGCGATCGGTTTGGCGCGCGCGGCTTTCTCGAGCGTCGCGTAGTCGGGCTTGCGATGCCTCAGCGTCCCGAACGGGCTGACGCCGAAGAGCTGGTTGCACCACATGTCGAAGCCACCCAGCGGCACGCCGAGCGCCGTGCCGAAACGGGACCACAGCGGCTTGACGTTGCGCACGCGCTTGAGATCGGTGCGGACATGGCTGGAGGCATAGCCCTCCTCATAGCTTTCGAGCACGTCGCCCGAACGACCGGCGCCGAGCGCGTCGAACGCGGCTTCGGCCGCGAGCATGCCGGTCTTCATCGCGTTGTGGCTGCCCTTGATGCGCGGCACGTTGACGAAACCGGCGCCGCAGCCGATCAGCGCTCCGCCGGGAAAGGCGAGCTTCGGCACCGACTGATAGCCGCCTTCGGTGATGGCGCGCGCGCCGTAGCCCACGCGCTTGCCCCCCTTCAGCATGTCGGCGACGAGCGGGTGATGCTTGAAGCGCTGGAACTCGTCGAAGGGCGAAAGGTACGGGTTCTCGTAATTGAGATGCACGACGAAACCGAGGGCGCAGAACCGCTCGCCCCAGTGATAGATGAAGGCGCCGCCGCCGGTCGCATTGTCCAGCGGCCAGCCCATGGTGTGCATCACCAGGCCTTTGCGGTGCTGCGCCGGATCGAGTTCCCACAGTTCTTTGAGGCCGATGCCGAATTTCTGCGGCTCGCGGTTTTCGTGCAGCTTGTAATGCGCGATCAGCCGCTTGCTCAGCGAGCCGCGCGCGCCTTCGGCGAACAGCGTGTACTTGCCGATCAGGTTCATGCCCGGCGTGTAGGAATCCTTGTGATGGCCGTCGCGCGCCACGCCCATGTCGCCGGTGACGACGCCCTTGATCTCGCCCTTGTCGCCGAAGACCAGATCGGCGGCCGGGAAGCCTGGATAAATCTCGACGCCCAGCGCCTCGGCCTGCTGGCCCAGCCAACGGCATAGATTGCCGAGGCTGACGATGTAGTTGCCGTGATTGCTCATCAGCGGCGGCATGAGGAAATTGGGCAGCCGCAGCGCGCCGGCGGGACCGAGGTAATAGAATTTGTCGGCGGTGACCGGCGTGTCGACCGGCGCGCCCTTCTCCTTCCAGTCCGGGATCAGCTCGTCGAGGCCGATGGGATCGATCACGGCGCCGGAGAGGATGTGGGCGCCGATCTCCGAGCCCTTTTCGAGCAGGCAGACGCTGACCTCGCGCCCGTCCTCGGCCGCGCGCTGCTTGAGACGGATCGCGGCGGAAAGACCGGCGGGCCCGCCGCCGACGATCACCACGTCGTATTCCATGCTCTCGCGCTCGACCGAATCCGCCATGGCCATCCCGAAATCGAGTGTTCTCATGGTTATGGAGCCTGCGAATTGGCAGATGCAACCCCTTGCCGACCCGCTTGCTGCCCTCTGGCTGGGCCCTTGTCCGGCCGCTAGATTGGCGCATGGATCGCATGCGAGGGACCGCGTGAATCAGCAGTCGCTGTCGGCGCTGGTCTGGCTGGTCGAGGCCGGGGCGGATGAGGCGGTCGGCGAGGCGCCGGTCAACCGGTTCGTGCAGCCCAAGCCGCACCCTCAAGCCTCTTCCCACCCTCCCCTTGAGGGAGGGTCGAAAAATCCGAAGGATTTTTCGGGGAGGGGTAAGGCCATGCTCGACCCCTCCCCGAAATCCGCTCCCCAGATTTCGACCCTCCCTCAAGGGGAGGGTGGGAATCTTGGCGACGATCCGATCGGCCACGCCATCGCGCTCGCGCGTGCCGCCACATCCCTTGGCGAGCTCAAGGCCGCGCTGGAGAGCTTCGCCGGTCCCGGTTTGAGGCGGGGCGCGACGAACCTCGTCTTCGCCGACGGTAACCCGGCGAGCCGCATCCTTTTCATCGGCGAGGCGCCGGGGCGCGAGGAGGATCGCCAGGGGCTGCCCTTCGTGGGCCGCGCCGGCAAGCTGCTCGACAAGATGCTGGCGGCGATCGGCCTCGATCGCGGCTCGGCCTATATCACCAACGTGCTGAACTGGCGCCCGCCGGAAAACCGCGAGCCGTCGCCCGAGGAAGCCGCGATGGCGCTGCCCTTCCTGCGCCGCCACATCGAGCTGGTGGATCCCGTAGTCATGATTCTGCTCGGCGGCACGGCCGTCCGCCATGTCGTGGGACAGAGCGACGGAATTTTGAAGACAAGGGGGCGCTGGCTCGATTACAACGTCCTCGGCCGCATGGTGCCGGCGATGCCGACCTTGCATCCCGCCTACCTGCTGCGCCAGCCTGCGCACAAGCGGTTGGCGTGGCGCGACTTGCAGGCCGTGGGACAGAAGATCGAGACATTGCGCACGCCCGGTCTCAAGGACGCGCACTGACGACGAAAGGGGCTTCGATGGCCATTCGCCGCGCCGGTTTTGCCTTGCTGATCGCAGCCGCGAGCGCGCTCGCCGCGCAGGCGCAGACATCCATCGACCCCGCGGTGCTGTCCGGCGCCGACGTGCAGCGCTATCGCAAGATCTTCGCCGACGAGCGTGCCGGAAAGTTCGACAAGGCCAAGGAATTGATGGCCGAGGTCTCCGACACCTCGCTCAAGGGCTATGCGCTGGCCGAGCATTATCTCTCGTCGCACAGCAAGAAGGTCCCCGTTTCGGAACTGATCTCGTGGCTTCAGGAATATCGCGAGCTGCCCGTCGCCGAGCGCATCTATCGCCTGGCGGTGAAGCGCTCGACGAAGAAAGTGCGCCGCCATCACCACACCATCCTGGTCGCGGTGGTGACCAACATCCCGGTGCCCGCCGGCATGCCGCGGCTGCGCGGTGGCGGCTACGAAGACGTCAACCTCGCCGATCCGCCGATCTCCTCGCCGCAAGCGCGCGCCGCGCTCGAGCAGATCAACCTCGATGTCCGCGCCGACGCCCCCGATTCCGCGTATGCAGTGCTGCAGCCGCTGATCGACGCCAACGCCGTGCCGGCCTATGACCTCGCGCGGCTGTCGCAGCGGGTGGCGCAGTCCTATTTCACCGAAGGCATGGACGACAAAGCCTATGCGCTCGCCGACAGGATGGCGGAGACGGGGCGGCAATCCGCGCCGCTGCTCGACTGGAATGCGGGTCTCGCGGCGTTCCGGCTCGGCCATTACGACGACGCGGCCAGGCATTTCGAGATCCTGGCGCAGGTGGGCTCGGTGCCGAACTGGGTGCGCAGCGGGGCCGCCTTCTGGGCCGCGCGCGCGCATATGCGCCTCGGCGAGCCCAGCCGCGTGGTGGCGCTGCTCACCGCCGCCGCGCGCGAGGAGCCGACCTTCTACGGCTTGCTGGCCGAGCAACTGCTCGACGTCGACACGCAGTCCGGCTTCACCGAGCCCGTGCTCGACCAGTCCAGCCTCGAGCGACTGATGCAGAGTGCGTCCGCGCACCGCGCCGTGGCGCTGTGGCAGAGCGGCGAGCGCACCTATGTCGAGCACGAGATGGAGCGCGCCTTCGGCGAAAGCGATCCCAAGCTCGATCCCGCCTTCGCGGCGCTGGCGCGCAAGCTGGGTGCGCCGAACCTCGAATTGCGCGCGAGCGAGACATCCGCCTCGCGCGGGATCATCCTCACCGGACTCTTCCCCGTGCCGCAATACGAGCCGGCGGGCGGCTACACCATCGACCCCTCGCTGGTACTCGCGATCACGCGCGCCGAGAGCCGCTTCCACGCCGAAGCGGTGTCCGGAGCCGGCGCGCGCGGCCTGATGCAGGTGATGCCGGGCACGGCGGTGTATCTGGGCGGGCCGGGTGCGGCGGCGCATCTGAACGATCCGAGGTACAACCTCGCGCTGGGACAGCGTCTCGTCGCCCAGCTTCTCAATCTCTACAACGGCAATCTGGTCGAACTCTGCGCGGCCTACAATATCGGCGCCCTCAAGGTCTCGAACTGGATGGCGGTACGCGAAGGCAAGGGCGACGATGCGCTGCTGTTCATCGAGAGCATGCACGCGCCGGAGACGCGGCTCTACGTCAAGCGCGTGCTGACCTATCACTGGATGTACCGCCGGCGGCTCGGGCTCGATGCGGCGACGCTCAAGGAGACCGCCGCGGGTGACTGGCCGACCTACACGCCGCCGGCGCAGACGGCACCGCCGCCGCCGCCGTCGACCTCGCCCGAGGAAAGCGATGCCCCACCAACCGCGCCTTGACGAAAGCGGGGCGTTCGTCGCCGTCCGCATCGCGCTGCTGACGGTATCGGACACGCGCGGGCCGAAGGACGACGTTTCCGGCGACATCCTGGCCGCGCGCATCGCCGACGCGGGACATCTGCTCGCGGCGCGCACGCTGCTGAAGGACGACGAGGCCGCGATCCGCGCGCAACTGCTCGCCTGGATCGCCGATCCGAAGATCGACGCGGTGATCTCGACCGGCGGCACCGGCCTCACCGGCCGCGACGTCACCGTCGAAGCGTTCAAATCGGTGTTCGAAAAGGAGATCGACGGCTTCTCCGTCGTCTTCCACCAGATCTCCTATGAGAAGATCGGGACATCGACCTTGCAGTCGCGCGCCTGCGCGGGTGTCGCCGGCGGCACCTATCTCTTCGCGCTGCCCGGCTCGCCCGGCGCCGTCAAGGACGGCTGGGACGGCATCCTCAAATGGCAGCTCGACATCCGCCACCGCCCCTGCAACTTCGTCGAGATCATGCCGCGGCTGGAAGAAGAGTAAAGGGGCCAAGTCATTCGGGGGCGGCATCCCTCAGGACTCGCGATTTGACGCGAACGTCCTCCAGACGCAAGAGATACGCCCTTTCGGAGATTTCCTTCTCGACCTCAAAATTCGCGATTGCCATTTCCCGCGCTCGGCTTCTTTCAAATTCTGAAAGCCTTTCCTGTTGCGACAACGCTGCATACGACGCGGTCATTCCCAAACTGAATAGCGTTAAAAAAAAGGCGAGCACCGAAGTCACCAACATACTGCGACGCCAGGGGCTGGGCCTGATGGACTCTATGAGGATGCCAAGCTGTTTAGCGACGAAGTCATGACTGATTTCCCACAGCGTTCTCTTGTCATCCAAGGGGCGAACCAAACCTCGTGCCGAGAGCAGTGCAAGACACAGCTTCACTTCGTTCTCATTCAATCCTGTCGTTGCTACAATTTCGGCAATGCGCTTGGGCTGCTTCGTGCCATCTTCTGTAATCAAGCATCTGACAACCGACGGCGAGATGGGACCGATCTCCTTCTGCAGCAAGCCGTCCCGTAAATAATCCTGGATCAATTTTCTAGGAGAACTCGTGACCTCTCGGTCAAATTTTTGGAGTGCGAGGCCGAGCATGTTCAAGGTGATGCCGCGGAAGAAGCCGTTAATTTCTTCGACCCGCTGTGCACCATCTAGCACATTCTCGACAAGGTCATCCGACGGCCGAAGCGGCGACTCTTTCAAGAACAATCGCGCGGCCGGCCTTCGGAATGGTTCGATGCCAATCCAGTTTGCACCCGAAATGAGGTCATCGAGGCCGAGCTGAACAATACCCTGAAGGAAGTCACTGCGCACCACGAACAAGCAGTGCAGACTTCCATGGTCGGACTTGCTGAGCGAATTGACACGTTGGATGAATTCCCTTCTATCCTCGCTCTGTGCACGATCTTCAAGAATGAGAAATTCCTCGAATTGATCGAAAACTATCAGTAGCTTGGCGTGGGAATCGCCGCGCACTGCGAGAGCGGCGTTGAGCGTTACGAGCGGATTGTCGAATGCGCGGACTGACAACACTTTCCAACCAAGCGTCCTCAACTTCGGTAGCGCAAAGCCTTCAAGAACCGAGCTCTTTCCGCTGCCCGAGGTGCCGGAGAGAAATAGGACGGTTCTGGAATTATTCTCCAACCAGTCTAGCAAATAGGTATGGGCATTGTCGGCGCGACAAAAATCGTCTGGATCGGCGGGCACATAGGGATCGAGCCTGAAATTCGGTGACGGCAATGGAGCGAGATCGACGTTCATGGCTCTCCGCTCGCGGCGGTACTTTTGAAGTCTCTGCCATAGTTCTGGGCCGACGCTAAAAATCGCGATAAACACCAAAGGCGCGAATAGCAGCATCCAAATTGCTGCAAGGCCTGCTCCTTGCACATTATTGAAAGAGTCGCGAATTTTTTCGCGCAAAACAATGACCGCCGCAACGTAGCTGCCAAGCATTCCAACAATGATCGTTGCACGGAGCAGGATGGAGCCAAACCAAGTCGCGTTGAGTGCACTCCTGACACTATCCATTGTACTCTGTGACGGCTTGCTCTCTTGCTTGGTCATCTCCCGAGCCCCCCGGCGAACGACACTTTGAAACAATGTAGCATGCTGCGAATGGAATTCAGACCTCAATTATTGGAAACTAAATATCACTTGCCAGCTACTGGCTTGAGGATCAAATACACATAACATTTGCTCGCTGAACTGGAGGCCCATCCATGCCCATCTCCCTCATCGTCGGCACGCCGAAGGGCGCGGCCATCCTGTCCAGCAAAGACGGCAAGAGCTGGAGCGAGGAGTTCGTGATGCGGGGCTGGCCGGTGACGGCGAGCGCCCGCGACGACCGGGGTCGCCACTACGCCGCCGTCAACAGCCCGAACTACGGCGTGGCGCTGTTCGCAAGCGACGATCTCAAGATCTGGAACCAATTGGGCGCAGCACCGCGCTACCGTCCCGAGGATCGCGGCAACCCGGAGCATCACCGCATCGTCTCGCAGATGGATTTCGGCGGCCAGCTCAAGAGCGGCGGGCGCTTCGTCGACCAGATCTGGACTTTGATCGCGGCGCACGGAAATCTCTATGCCGGCGTGTCGGAGGCGGGTCTCTTCATCAGCCGCGACCGCGGTGAGAGCTGGGAGCCGGTGGACGGCTTCAACAACCATCCCTCGCGCGCGAGCTGGGTGCCTGGCTTCGGCGGGTTGGGCGCGCACACGGTGCTGGTCGATGGCAAGGATGCCAACCGGATGTGGGTGGGCGTTTCCGCCGCCGGATTCTTCCGCAGCGATGACGGCGGCAAGACTTGGTCGCCCAAGAACAAGGGCGTCAACCCGGCGGTGGAATCAGCGCCGGCGACGACCGGACAATGCGTCCATCACGTCGCGCACGATCCCGGCAATGCGGGCGTGCTGTTCCGCCAGGAGCATCGCGGCGTCTATCGCAGCGACGACGGCGGCGATAACTGGCGTTGCATCGAGGACGGGCTGCCGGTGACCGAACTTTCCGACGGGCATCGCTGCTCCTTCGGCTTTCCCATGGTGATGGACCGCGCGTCGAAGAGCGTCTTCGTGGTTCCATTGGATGGCGACAATTTCCGCTTCCCGCGCGGCGGACAGCTCGCGGTCTATCGCACCGAGGACGGCGAGCGCTGGAGCGCCAAGACCGGCGGCCTGCCCGCCAACACCTTCACCTCCGTGCTGCGCGGCGCGATGGCAGCGGACCAGCAGGGCGGCGTCTATTTCGGCACCGCCTCGGGCGCGGTCTTCGCCAGCGCCGATCGCGGCGAAAGCTGGCAGCAGATCGCGGCCGGCCTGCCGCGCATCACCAGCGTCGAGGCGTACCGCGCGTGAGGGTCACGGTGCAGCTGCCGCCGGTGCTTCGCCATACCGCCGACGGTGCACGCACGGTGGCGGCAGAAGGCGCGACCATCGCCGCGGCGATCGCCGATCTCGCCGCGCGCAATCCGGCGCTGGCGCTTCATTTCCATGACGAGGCCGGGCGCATCCGCCGCAACATCGTCTTCCTGCATGCCGGCGAAGCGGTGCGCGCGGGCGATGCGGCCTCGAAGGCGGTGAAGGACGGCGACGAGATCGTGGTCACCAACGCCCTCGCCGGCGGTTGAAAGGAGCACGCCATGCATCTCGATCGGGCGATGGCGGGTTTCCTCGGCTACGCGATCGCGGGGCTGATGGCCTTGTTCGCGCTCGCCGTCACCGTGATGGTGAGCTGGCGCAACTGGTTCGGCTTGCAGCAGAAGACGAAGATGGACGAGAAGAAGAAAAAACAATCCTCCCCCGCGCGCGGGGGAGGTGGCGCGAAGCGCCGGAGGGGGGAACTACACATCCCCCCACCGCCTCGCTGACGCTCGGCACCTCCCCCGTAAACGGGGGAGGATCAATATGCTGGCTACGCGACAAGCCGTGCTTCCGTGGCGGCTTCGACGGCGGCGCGCGTCACCTCGGGCGCGAGTTCGACGAGCTTCAGTCCTCCCGGCACGACATCGAACATGGCCAGATTGGTGATAATGCGCTGCACGCAGCGCACGCCGGTGAGCGGCAGGGTGCATTTCCTCAGCAGCTTGGAGCGTCCCTGCTTGTCGGTGTGATCCATCACCACGACGCAGCGCTTGACGCCGGCGACGAGGTCCATCGCCCCGCCCATCCCCTTCACCAGGTTGCCGGGCACCATCCAGTTGGCGAGGTCGCCCTCTTCGGATACCTCCATTGCGCCCAGGATTGAGAGATCGATGTGCCCGCCGCGGATCATCGCGAAACTGTCGGCGGAGGAGAAATAGGAGGTGCGCGGCAGTGCCGTCACCGTCTGCTTGCCGGCATTGATCAGATCGGGATCGACCTCGTTGTCGAAGGGAAACGGCCCCATGCCCAGCATGCCGTTCTCCGACTGCAAGGTGACGTCGACGCCGTCGGGAATGTAGTTGGCGACCAGGGTCGGAATGCCGATGCCGAGATTGACATAGAACCCGTCGCGCAACTCCCGCGCCGCCACTCTCGCCATATCGTCACGGGTCCAGGGCATGGCTCAGGCTCCCGTCCTTGTGGTGCGCTTCTCGATTCGCTTTTCGTAGGCCGAGCCCTGGACGATCCGCTGAACGAAGATGCCGGGCGTGTGGATGACGTCGGGGTCGAGGGTGCCGGTGGGCACGAGCTCTTCGACTTCCGCCACCGTCACCTTGCCCGCCATCGCCATCATCGGATTGAAGTTGCGCGCTGTCTTGCGGAAGACGAGATTGCCTTCGTGGTCGCCGCGCCACGCCTTGACGATGGAGAGGTCCGCGCGCAGGCCGCGCTCCAGCACATAGGTCTCGCCGTCGAACTGCTTGTGCTCCTTGCCCTCCGCCACCAGCGTACCGACGCCGGTCTTGGTATAGAAGCCGGGAATGCCCGCGCCGCCAGCGCGGATGCGTTCGGCGAGCGTGCCTTGCGGATTGAACTCGAGCTCCAGTTCGCCGCTCAGATACTGCTTCTCGAAGGTGTCGTTCTCGCCGACATAGGAGCTCACCATCTTCTTGATCTGGCGTGTCTTGAGCAGCAGGCCGAGGCCGAATTCGTCGACCCCGGCATTGTTGGAGATCACCGTCAGCCCCTTCACGCCGGAATCGCGCAGCGCGAAGATCAGATTCTCCGGGATGCCGCACAGCCCGAAGCCGCCCGCCATCACCGTCATGCCGTCGAAGAGAAGGCCGTCGAGAGCCGCTTTGGCGCCGGAAAAGACTTTTCGCATGCGGCAATTATCAGGATGCGAGACAGGCGGGCAACCACTTCTTAAGTCTCGGAGCCCTTCGGCTTGCCCTCAGGCCCGCGCGGTGAGATGTTCCAGGCGGCGGGAGGGCGTCATTGCTGGGAGTACCAATGATGCGAACGATTCTATCAGCCGCGATTTTCACCGTCTTGCTGACACCTGCCCTGGCGCAGCACGTGCCCTGGCAATATGGCGACATGGCGGGCGCCGATCTGGGCGACAATGCCGACATGCACGGCGCGGTGCCGTTCCCCTCGGACAATGCCTGGAACACCGACATCTCCACCGCCGACGTCGATCCCGATTCCGACAACCTGATCGCCTCGATCGGGTTGACCACCGGGCTTCACCCCGATTTCGGCAGCGGAACCTACAACGGCGCGATCATCGGCATTCCGTATGTCGTGGTCTCCGACGATCAGCCCTATGTCCATATCAAGCTCGGCGCCTATCGCGACGAAAGCGACAAGGGTCCGTTCCCCGTGCCGCCCAACGCGCCGATCGAGGGCTACAAGCCCAACGGCCACAAATTCGGCGGCGACAGGCACGTCTTGGTCATCGACCGCGACACCAACCGCATGTACGAGATGTATCGCGGCTTCCCTATCCGCAATAACGCCTGGAAATGCGACGCGGGCGCGCTGTTCCATCTCGACTCCGACGACGTGCGGCCCACGGAGCAGCCGGGCTGGACCAGCGCGGACGCCGCCGGCCTGCCGATCTTCCCGGGCTTGGCGCGCTACGACGAAGCTTCGACCGGCACGATCCCGCACGCGCTGCGATTCACCGTCGCGCACAGCCGCGAGGCTTATGTACCCCCCGCCAACCACTGGGCCTCGAACGACCAGAACCCCGACCTGCCGCCGATGGGGATGCGGGTGCGGTTGAAGGCGAGCTTTGTGATCCCGAGCGGCTTCAGCAAGGAGACCAAGGCGATCCTCAAGGCGCTGAAGACCTACGGCATGATGGTCGCCGACAACGGCAGCAACTGGTACATCTCGGGCGCGCCCAATGACGGTTGGAACAACAACAAGCTCGTCGGCGAGCTGCGCCAGGTGCAAGGCTCCAATTTCGAAGTGGTGAAGATGGTGGGCATCGTCACCCCGCAATAGCGCAGACCAACCCTGCGAGCGTGCCATCGTGCTAGCGCTCGCAGGGATATTGGCAACTACTTCGTCGTGACCTTGAACACGCTACCGCAGCCCATATCGCAGTCCGGCCCAAAGGCGGTTACGCCGTAGAGCGCATCCTTGCCGAGCGATGGGTTGTGGATCAGCCCCCATTGCGGGAAATATCCGTCTGCGCTGGCGGTCCCTTGGAAAGTGTAGACCGTCTTTATCCTTCCTGCGGCCGTCAATTCGAAGACGCTGCCACACCCGGCAGGCGGGTTGCATGTGAGATAATCGCCGCCCTGTATGGTGATGCCGAAAACATCTCCTCTGCGGTCGAGATACAAGGTCCCGGAGACGCCAAAATACGGGCCGACGTGTCCACCCCCGCCGCCAAAGTCGTAAAGGATCGTGTAGGTGCCATCGGGCGCGATCTTGTAAAGCATACCGCAGCCGAGCCCCAAGCAATCCGTTCCCGCGCTTTGCATTGTCCCGCCATAGAGATTGCCGTTTGAATCGAAGACTGGAGGTGCCTCGGGATAGCCGCCGTCGTTCTTTGTCCGCGTGAACGCGTGCAACACGGTTTCGGCGCCGCTGACCGGATCCATCTTGAACACGGTGCCATTGGCACCGGAGCCGCCGGCGATTGTCGTGCCGTAAAGCATTCCGTCGGGTCCGACAGTAAGTCCACCCGTCGGTTGCCAGCCGTCATTGCCGGAGGGTCCCAAGAACGCGTGAAGCACCGTCAGCTTGCCCGTCTTTGGTACCATCCTGAAGACGGTCCCGCAGCCGTTGCTGCAAGCCACGTCGCCGCCGTATTGAGTCATGCCGTAGAGATTGCCGTCTTTGCCGACCGCCAGCCCGGAAGGATAGATGCCGTTTGCAATTTTGTTGGGATCGAACGAGTAAAGCAGAGCCTCCGATCCATTGGCGGTCAGTTTGAACACCGAACCGTAATTATAGGCGCCGCCGTCTCCGCCGACGCCGTACAGGTTTCCATGTCTGTCCATTGCGAGTGCCACCGGCCGCGCGGCATCGGTGGGTGCACCCACGAAGGAATATAGCGTCGACTTAGTGCCGTCGGGCGCGATCTTGAAAATCGTGCCGCAATTTCCGATGCAATTTGCCGACGATCCTCCTGTGTAAGTCACGCCGTAGATATTGCCGGCATTGTCGGCGACGATGCTCATCGGCTGGTCGCCGTCCGTGCCTCCGGTAAAGGCATAGACGATGTTGTAGGTGTTCCCGGCCGTGGCAGGACGCGGAAAAAGCACGATCATGGACCCCGCAATCGCGCACGCGAGGCAAAAACTCCGAAACATCATTCCCTCCCCAATTCGCGCAGCGGCGAGAACTTGCCGTTACGTCATGAGGAAAGAGAAAGCTTACTGCCAGTAATCTTCAAGCAACTTGAAGCTTCATTATTTCCAGCGCTCTCCGAGAGAGAAACTGGCGACGCAGAAGTCGGTTTGAAAACTGATTCGGGCCAATAGGCTCGCTGCGCGGCACAAACCGTAAGTAGCGCAACCGCTTGCCGGCCCTGTATAAAAGGAGCCGGAGGCGGTTGTGGCGGCGCTGGAACAGGCTGAATTCGAGGACCGGGCGGACGGATTCGCGCGCGAGCTGGTCGCGCGCGCCAAGCTCACGCCGGAAGCACTCGCACGTGCCCGGCAAGCCTGCCGGGAGACGGGCGAGCGGCTGGAGCATGTCCTGACCCGTCTCGGCCTGATGGGCGAGCGCGACCTTGCCGAGGCCATGGCCGCGCATCTGGGCTTGCCGGTGGTGGGCCTGAGCGACCTTCCCGTGATGCCGCTCCTCGAAGAAGCGCTCAAGCGCAGCTTCCTGCACGACAAGCTGGTGCTGCCGCTGCAGGAGCGCGACGATGCGGTCGTCGTCGCGATGGTCCACCCGCTCGACGATTTCGCCTGCGAAGCGGTGCGCTTCGCAGCTGGCAAGCCGGTGGCGCGCACGGTGATCACGCCCGCCGATTTCGAGATCGGCTATGCGCGCCTCTATGGCGAGGGCAAGTCCGAGATCCGCCGCATCGCCGAGGAGAGCGCCGACGCCGGCGAGGCCTTCGGCGACGACGTCGACCGGCTGAAGGACGTGGCGAGCGAAGCGCCGGTGGTGCGCCTGGTCAATCACCTGATCACTCGTGCCGTCGAGCTGCGCGCCTCGGACATCCATATCGAGCCCATGGGCGCGGAGCTGCGCATCCGCTATCGCATTGACGGCGTGCTGCAGCCGGTCGAGTCGCCGCCGCCGCATCTGGCGCCGCTGGTGATCTCGCGCATCAAGATCATGGCCAAGCTCAACATTGCCGAACGCCGGCTCGGTCAGGACGGCCGCATCGGCATCGCGGTGCGCGGTAAGGACATCGATATGCGCATCGCCACGACGCCGACGATCCATGGCGAAAGCGTGGTGCTGCGCATTCTCGATCGCGCCGGGCTGGACCTGAGCTTCGGGGCGTTGGGCTTCGAGGACGGACAGATCGCCGCCTTCCGCGCGCTGATCGGCGAGCCGCACGGCATCGTTCTGGTCACCGGGCCCACCGGCAGCGGCAAGACCACGACGCTCTACAGCGCCCTTTTGGAGCTCAACACGCCGCAGAAGAAGATCCTCACCATCGAGGATCCGGTCGAATACCAGCTCGCCGGCATCAACCAGGTGCAGGTCAAGCCGCAGATCGGGCTCAGCTTCGCCAACGTCCTGCGGTCGTTCCTGCGCCACGATCCCGACATCATGATGATCGGCGAAATCCGAGACCTGGAGACGGCGGAGATCGCGGTGCAGGCGGCGCTCACCGGCCATCTCATCCTCTCGACCTTGCATACCAACGACGCCGCCAGCGCGCTGACGCGCTTGATGGACATGGGGGTCGAGGACTACCTGCTCTCCTCCACGATCAACGGCGTCGCGGCGCAGCGGCTGGTGCGGACGCTATGCCGGCATTGCCGCGAGCCCTATCGGCCGGTGGAGGAACTGGTCGAGCGCATCGGACTGCGCCCGTTCGCGGCGGGAGACATCGTGCTTCACCGCGCGGTGGGCTGCGAGCATTGCAACCGCACCGGCTTTCGCGGGCGCAATTCGATCGTGGAGATCATGCCGCTCGCGGGCGAGCTGCGCCGCGCGGTGCTCAAACGCGCCGATGCGGAATCCTTGGGCGCGCTCGCGGTGCAGTCGGGCATGCAGACAATGCGCGTGCACGGCCTGAAGAAAGCGCTCGCCGGCGAGACCACGGTGGAAGAAGTCCTGCGCGCGACGCGGTCGGTCTAGCGATGGCGAATTTCCGCTACAAGGCGATGACGGAAACCGGCGCCATCGTGCGCGGCAGGCTCGACGCGGACTCCCAGGGCGCCGCCATCCGCCAGTTGCGCGCGAAAGGCCATTTCCCCTTGTCCGCCGCCCCGGAAGGCGACGGCACGCTGGCGCAGAAGATCGCCGCGGCCCTGCCGGGGCGCCGCGGAGTCTCGTCGCGCGTTCTGGCGATCGCGACCCAGGAACTCGCCGAGCTTCTGGACGCGGGCCTCGAGCTCGACCGCAGCTTGGGCGTGCTGATCGGTCTGAAGACGCTGATCCCTCTGAAGGAGGCGTTGGTGGCGGCGCGACAGCGCGTGCGCGACGGCGCGGTGCTGGCCGACGCGCTCGCCCGCGACTTTCCTAAATTCTATGTCGGCATGGTGCGGGCCGGCGAACTCGGCGGCGCGCTCGCGCCGGCGCTGCGCCGCCTGGCCGGTTATCTCGCGCGCACCCAGGCGATCCGCGACTCGATCGTCTCCGCGCTGATCTATCCCGCGATCCTGTCGGCGACGGCGGGTCTCTCGGTCTTCATCATCCTCGCCTTCGTGCTCCCCGAATTCAAACCGCTGTTCGCCCAGGCAGGCGCGGCCCTGCCGCTGCCGAGCCGCATGGTGATGGCGTTCGGCGATTTCGTGCGCGATTCGTGGTGGCTCGGGCTGATCCTGCTCGCCGCCGTCTGGTTCGGTGCGCGCGAGGCGCTGCGCGATCCCGCCCGCCGCCGGCGCGTGGACGCGGCGATGCTGCGGCTGCCGGTTCTGGGCAGCCTGCTCTGCGCCATCGAAGTCGAGCGCTTCAATCGCATCCTCGGCACCCTGCTTTCGAACGGAGTCGAGCTACCCGCGGCTCTCGAACTCGCCAAGGAGGTGCTGGGCAACACGGCCTTGCGCGCAGCCGTCGGCGAAACGGCCCGCAGCCTTCGCGAAGGCGAGGGTTTCGCGCGAAGACTTGCCGCGCATACCGTGTTCCGGGATGCGACGCTCGATCTGGTGCAGATCGGCGAGGAGACCGGCAAGCTCGACGAGATGCTGATCCGCCAGGCCGATCTCGACGAGCAGCGCATCAAGCACACCATCGACCGGCTGCTGGCGCTGCTGGTGCCCGCGCTGACCATTCTGCTCGGGCTTGTGGTCGCCGGTCTGATCGGCTCCATGCTGATCGCCATCCTGAGCGTCAACGATCTGGCCCTGCAATGAGGCTTGCCATGCACCGACACGATCTGCGCGAGCGCGGCTACACCTTGATGGAGCTCCTGGTGGTGCTCGCGATCCTGGGGCTGCTCACCGCGATCGCCACGCCCTATGTCCTGCACTATCTCGAGACCGCCAAGGTCAAGACCGCGCGCACCGAGATCGCCAATATCGGCGTCGGCCTCGACATGTTCAAATCCGATGTCGGTCGCTATCCCACGACCAGCGAAGGGCTTCAGGCGCTGCTCAAGCCGCCGACCGGCGTCGAGGAATGGAGCGGGCCCTACATCAAGAAACTGGACACCTTTCTCGATCCCTGGGGCCGGCCCTATCACTACGTTTCGCCCGGCGAGCACGGCGAATACGATATCTACAGTTACGGCCCCGACAAGGCGCCGAAGCCCGACCAGACCAAGCCGCCGGTGGCCAATTGGTAGCGATGCGTCCGCCCCAATCCGCGCCAGGCTTCACGCTGCTCGAAATGCTGGTGGCGCTGACGATCATGAGCGCGGGTGTCGCGCTGCTGTTCGCGATCATGGGAAAGACCCTGACGCGCGATCGGGACATCCAGTCGCGCATGGCCGCGCGCGTGCTGGCGGTGCGGCTGCTCAATCAAGCCGAAACGGCACCGGACGTGCGCTTCGGCCAGAGGAGTGGAACAGGGGAGGGTGGACTGAGCTGGACGCTGGATGTCGCGCCCTATGGCGGCGACGAGGATGTGCAGGCGTGGCCGGCTGCCGCCGCGGCGCTGACGGCGAAGGTGCGCTGGGGCCGCGAGCCGACGCAAAGTCTTGCCCTCTCCAGCCTGCGCCTCGTGCCGAAGGAGCAGCGGCCGTGAAACGCAGCGACGGCGGGTTCACCTTGCTCGAGCTCTTGGTGGCCCTGACGCTGCTGGCCTTTTTGAGCGTGGCGCTGGTGGCTGCGCTGCGCTTCGGCACCGCGAGCTGGCGCAAGTCGCAGGACACCAATCTGCAACTGCATGACATCCGCGAGGCCGCGAGCGCGATCGAACACACACTGGCGCGGATCTATCCCAAATTCATCGACCGGCCGCCGGCCACGCCCTTCGTCGATTTCGACGGCGGGCAAACGCGGATGCAGTTCTTCGTTGCGGATCCCCGCTCCGGCTTCCTGATGCGCACGGTGCTGAGCGCCGAACGCTCGGGCCCATTGCTGTCTTTGCGCTTCAAGGACGAACCGGACATCGTCGCATGGGATGCCGCGCCCGGCCGTCAATTGCTGGGCGGTCTGTCGGGCCTCGCCTTCGCGTATTTCGGCCAGGCCGATGGCGAGCGCGGCGCGGCCTGGCATTCTTCCTGGCATCGGCAATCCGCGCTGCCGACGCTGATCCGTGTACGGATCGCTTCCGGCGACCGCCGCGGGCCTGTTCCCGAAGTCCTGATCGCGCCCAGGATTGCGGCCGACGTGGGATGCGAGTTCGATGCGGCGATCAAATTCTGCCGGGGCCGCAAATGAGCGCCGAACCGCAGGCCAGCGCGCCGGATCTCGCGATGGCGGACATCGCCAGGCTCTGGTGGACCGAATGGAAGAGGGTGTCCGCCGCGCTGATCCGGGGCATCCTGCCGGAGGATGGACGAGAGCTGATTGCCGCGCAACGCGGCAGCACGTTCGAGATCGTGTGGCACGATGGCGAGAGCGGACGGGTCGTCGGCACAGAGCCGGGCCGCACATTTCCCGCGGCCGAAATCCCGGTGCGCGATGTCATACTGCAGCTGGCGCCGGACGACGTGCTGCGGTCGTCGCTGCGGCTGCCCTACGCGCGCGCCCACGTGCTCCTCAAGGCGCTGCAGTTCGAGATCGAGCACATCAGTCCGCTGCCCGCGAACGAGATCTATTTCGATTTCCGCGTCGTCGCGCGCGACCGCGCGGAAAAAGCCGCCGAGTTTGAGGTCCGCATCGTCCGCCGTCGGATCGTCGATGCCCTGGCGGCGCAGTGCCGCTCGGCGGGACTGGCCGTGTCGGGCATCCGCTTTGCCGACGGTCTCGCGGCCGGCGCCGGCACGTTCCCCGTCGATACCGGCGCGAGGCTCAAGTCGCGCTGGCGCAGGTCCAAGCTGCGCGTCTTCGCCGCCGCGATTCCGCTTCTCGCGGCGGCGCTTCTGCTGGCTCTCTATCTGCGCGGAGAACAGGTGCTGGACACGCTCGGTGACCGGGTCGCCAACGACAGCGTCGCCGCCGCCAGGGTCGAGCAGCTGCGCGGCCGCATCGAGCGCGCGACGCAACAACTGCGCTTTCTGGGCGAACAGAAGCGCGCGCCGCTGTTCGCGGCCGTGCTCGCCGAGGTGACGCACACATTGCCGGACGGAAGCTGGCTGACGCAGCTGGACGTGAGCGGCAACAAGATCCGAATCGAAGGCTACTCGCGGGCGGCAGCGGACCTGATCGCGGCGTTCGACCGCTCCCCCTATTTCGCCAATGCACAATTCGCCGCCCCCGTGACGCAAGGCAGCGCGCCGGGCATCGAGCGCTTCGATCTCAGCGTGGAATTGGCCGGGGCGCACAAATGAACCTGGGATTTCTCGCCAGCCCGATTGCCGCGCGTTGCGGGCTCGCGGCCTGCGCCATCGTGTTGGCGCTTGCGATCGGCGTTCCGATCGCCATGGCATTCCAGGCACAGCAGGACAATATCGACGATGCCCTGCAGCAATGGGGAACTGCGGGCGCCGAGATCGCGACCCGCGCCGCGCTTGAGTCCCAGCTCTCTTCGCTCAATCGCCGCGGCGCCTCGGTGCCTGGAATCGTCGAAGGCGGCGGCACCGCGCTCGCCCAGGCGCGCCTGCAAGGCGACATCAAGAACATCGTCGAGGCGGCCAAGGGCGAAGTGCGCAGCATGCAGGCGCTCCCTGCCAACCAGCGGGGCGCCTTCGAGGTTATCGCCATCCAATGCGATCTTGCGATTCCGCAGACCCGCATCAAGGATCTGACCTACGCCATCGCGGCGCACGCGCCGTACCTTTTCGTCGATCAGGCGACGATCGCTTCACCGCCATCCAATCCCGACGATCCTGCCGATCGCGACGTCGTGCTGGACGTCCGCTGGACGATTCATGGCTACCGCTGGGCGGGACGGCGATGATCGCGCGGCGCCATCTCGTTCTGGGCTTTGCCGGCTTCGATGTGCTGCTCGGCGCGGGGCTGCTGTTCGCGCTTGCGGCGCCGATCTCCGTGCCCGATCCGCCCGACATCGCAATCAGGCTCAAGACTTTCCAATCCGCCACAGGATCGCCGGTGGTGACGCCGCCGCCAGAGGCCTTCGCCGAGATCGCCCAGCGGCCTTTGTTCTCGCCGTCGCGGATCGGGGCCGCCGCAGGGCCGGCCGCAAGCGCCGCACCGCCGGACATCCACCTTGTCGGCATCATTGCCGACAAGCAACAGAAGCTGGCCCTGGTCAAAGCGTCCGGAGAAAGTCTCGCGGTCGCGTTGCGCGTGGGGGCGAGCATTGCGGGCTGGCGCGTGACCGCCATCGAGAGCGACCGCATGGTGCTGGAGGCCGGCGGCAACCGCAGCGAAATCCGCTTCGATCCCAACAAGGCCTCGAAGCCGGCCGCGCCGGCGCCCGTCACTTCCCAGTAGTATCCGCGGGAAGAATGGTGCAAAGAGAGCGCAACTAGAACAGAACAAGTGGGCTGGTTCGTGAGCATCCTGTCTGGTCTTGCGCGGGTCGCCCCGGTCGCAGCGCTTTGGATTGCGCTCGCCGGCTGCTCCAGCGACGGCGGCGTCGCGACGGCGCAATCGCCGGCCGCCGCGCCGCAGCCCGCTCCCGCCGCCAGCCCGTCCTCGCCATCCGCCGAAGCACCGACACCTGCGCCAACCCAACCCGAGGCCAAATTCGAGGTCTATCCCGGCAGCGGCGACTTCACCGGCGCAGCGCGCTCGCGCATCGCGCGAACCAAGGTCGGGGAAGAAGGCGACATCACGCTCAATTTCGTCAACACCGACATCAGAGACGTCGCCAAGGCGGTGCTGGGCGACTACCTGAAGCTCAACTACGAGATCGGCGCCAATGTGCAGGGCACGGTCACCATCCAGACCAGCCAGCCGCTCCGGCGCGCGCAGGTGCTGCCCGCGCTCGAACAAGCGCTGAGGCTCAACGGCATGGCGCTGGTAGAGTCGCACGGCATCTACAAGGTCGTGCCGATGAGCGATGCGCCGAAACTGGCCGGGATCGGCGGCAGCCGCAAAGCCGATGCCGGCTATGGCGTCGACATCGTGCCGGTGCGCTACGTGAGCGCGGCGCAGATGCAGAAGCTGCTGGAACCGTTGGCGCCGGCGTCGGGCATCGTCCATGTCGATACCTCGCGCAATGTGCTCTTGATCGAAGGCACCGCGGAAGAGCGCCAGACCTTGCGCGACGACATCGCGCTGTTCGATGCCGACTGGCTGAGCGGCATGTCGTTCGCCATCATTACGCCGAACTACACCGACGCGGTCGAACTGACGAAGGAACTGAACCAGGTGATGGGCGGCCTGAACAGCCCGATGAACGATCTCGTCCAGCTCGTGCCGATCGAGCGGCTGAACGCGGTGCTCGCGATCTCGCATCAAGCGAAATATCTCGACCATTTGCGCGCCTGGGTGAACCGCCTCGACCGTCCGGGCCAGGGCAGCGACAAGCGCATCTATGTCTATGACGTGCAGAACGGACGGGCGTCCGATCTGGCCAACACCCTGGGGAAATTGCTGTTCGGCAGCAGCGGTGCCTCCCCATCGCATGCACTGCCCGCAGGCGGCAGTGCCGCTCTGGCCCCGAATTTGGAGCCCGGGCTAGCCAACGGCGGCAGCGGTCCGTCGGCCGCCGCCGCGACGTCCGGCAAGTCCGGCATCGCGGGCATGGCTGCGGAGTCGATCTCGGTGAGCGGCAACGCCGCCGGCATCGGCAGCCTCAGCATCACGGCGGACGAAACCAACAACGCGCTCGCGATCCTCGCCACGCCGCAGCAATACGGCATCATCGAGCAGGCGCTGCGCAAGCTCGACGCGGCGCCGCTCCAGGTGCTGCTGGAGGCCGCCATCGCCGAGGTGACACTCACCAAGAACACGCAATACGGCGTGCAGTATTTCTTCCAGCCCAACGCGGCCAACCAGATCGTGCTCTCCGACAGCGGCTCTTCGGCCATCGCGCAGTCGTTTCCCGGCTTCTCCTACATGTTCTCCAATGGCAACGACATCAAGGTGATCCTGGATGCGATCTCGACCATCACCCATGTCGAGGTGGTGTCGTCGCCGGAGGTGATGGTTCTGAACAACCAGACCGCCAACCTGCAAGTGGGCAACCGGGTGCCGATCATCACGGAACAGGCGGTTTCGACGACCTCGGGCGATGCGCCGATCGTCAACAGCGTCGAGTATCAGGACACCGGCGTGATCCTGAAAGTCACGCCGCGCGTCAACCGCGGCGGCATGGTGATGCTCGACATCTCCCAGGAAGTCAGCGAAGTGGCGTCGGCGACCACGACGGGTATCCAGTCGCCGACGTTCCAGGAGCGCAAGATCAACAGCTCGGTCGCGGTCCAGGACGGCGAGACGCTGATCCTGGGCGGCCTGATCAGCGACAGCCGCTCGACCACCAAGAGCGGGGTGCCGTTCCTCGAGGAGGTGCCGGTGTTGGGAAACCTGTTTCGAGACACGGGCCACGACCACGAGCGCACCGAGCTGATGGTGATGATCACGCCCCACGTCGTCGACGATCTCAGGAAAGCGCGCAAAGTCACCGATGACCTACGCCGCAGATTGCCATCCGTGCAGGCGGTGCTGGAGCGCGCGCGCTAGCCCGCAGTCTGGCTGGGCGCTCGTCTCCGTGCTCTGGGCCTTGACCGCGATTGCGCTGCTGGCGGCTGCAGCGCAAAGCCTGACCGCGACGTCCTATGACGCCGAGCGGCGGGCGCTGGACGCGGCGCAGGCGCAGAGCGTGCTCGATGCCGCGGTGACGCGCGCCGTGCTGGGAATCTCCGACCGACGTCCGCGGGCGCGCTGGCGGGTGGATGGCACGGCGCGCATGTTCGTCTTCCGGGACGCCGCGGTGCGCATCCTGGTGCAGGACGAGCTGGGGCGGGTCGATCTCAATGCGGCAAGCGCCGCGACGATCCGCCAGGTGTTCTTGGGCCAGGGCCTCGAACTCGATGCCGCGACGCGCCTGTCCGATCGCATCGCCGATTGGCGCGAAGCGCCGGGCCCGGGACGTCTCAATGGCGGCAGCGACGCAGACTACAAGGCGGCCGGTCTCGCCTATGTGCCGCGTCATGGCGCATTCCAGACCGTGGAGGAATTGCGCCTGGTGCTGGGAATGACGGCATCGCTCTTCGCTAAGGTGCGCGGCGCACTCACCGTTTACAGTCATCGCCCGACATTCGATCCCGCGGTGGCGACGCCGCAGGCTTTGGCGGTGCTCTATCCCGACGATCCGGAAAAGATCGCCCAGATTCTGCGCGCCCGCGCCGAAGCCGGCGCGAACGATCTCGCCGGTCCGATTCTGCCGGCTCCAGGACACGCCTTCACGATCGAAGCGGAGATCGCGCGGCGCGGACGCACCTACCGGCGCTGCGCCGTGATCGAATTGACCGGCGATGCGCAGCGCCCCTTCTTCGCGCTTGCCTGGCAATGAAAAAGGGCCGGCGCGAACGCCGGCCCTTCTCCGCCCATAACGCGTCCGTTCAGCCTTGCGGCGCGGACGGCATGGAATTGATCTGGTCCTGCGTGAGCTGCGCCACCACGACATTGCGCGACTGGTCGTAGCTCAGCTTGTTCGCATCGATCGCAACGACCTTGCTCTTGGCGCCGAGCAGCGCGACGTCGACCATCTGCGGCTTGCCGTCGCTGCCGGTGACGACCTTCTGCACCGCACCGACCGCCTGACCCGAGGAGGTCTCGACGCTGGCATTGGTCAGCGATTGCGGCGGATTGGAGATCTGCGCAAGCATGATCGTGCCCGACGCGGCCGCCGTTCCGGTGGTCGTCGTCTTCTCGTCATTCATCGCAGTGCGGTCGGAGGCCGTGGTATTCGCAGTGGTGGTGGTCTCCGGGGCGGCGCTCGCCTGCTGTCCGGGCGAGCCGCTGGTGCTGGCGGAGCCGCTTATCTCGCTCGTGCCGGCACTGCCGTTGGTGCTGCCGGTGACTTCGGCCTTGGCGCCGGTGTCGGCCTGCGCCGTCTGCTGGCCCTGCGCCGACATGGTGGACTGCGTGCCGGTGGTCGAGGTGTCCGAGGTGGACGCGGTCTGCGTGCCTGTTTGGTTGGTTTCGCCCGCTTGCGCCATCTGCAGCTGCTGCTGGTTCAGCTGATTGGTCTCGCGGCGCTCTTCCGCGGTTGACGGATGGTGGGTGAACGCGAGGGCGGGCAGGTTGATGAAAGCGACGCTGATGGCCGCGGTGCCTCCCAATGCAAGAGTCCTGATCTTCATATTTATCTCCCTGATGTCTGTCGACGTCTGGCCCACCCTTTCCCGATCCACGAACAAAACGTTTCTGTAATTGCGAAGTTCCGGTTCCTGCATGCGGGAGGATGCGCGGAACGCATTGTTTCGACTTCGCGTTTGACTTGGGGCGAATAGAGGCAAAGCCATGGCGAAAGCGAAACTTCTCGAAGACATAAAGGCCGATCCCTCGCGCTTTTATCCCGCGCCCACCGACGTGATCCGCGACCGGCGCTTCTCCGATACGGAGCGACTGGAGATCCTCAAGGCATGGGAACGCGATGCGCGCTCAAGCTACGAAGGCGAGGACGACATCGGCGAACAGCCCGGCGCGCTGGAAGTTGTGATGAAAGCCAGGACCGAGGTCGAGGAGCGCATCGCCGCCTCGCCGAAGATGGAGACCGGCGCCGGACGTTGACCGGCCCGCCGACCGGAGCAGAAAGCGGGGGCTGGCGTAGCGCGCCTTCGTCGGCGCCGCGGGCCGTAGGCAAACGAAAAGGCGCCCTTTTGGGGGCGCCTTGCGAAGTTGAAAGGTAGAAAGGAGCGGACACCGGCACGGGGCTGTCGAAGGGGCTGGGGCGTACCGAGCCAGACGTCCGCTCCTGGATACATAACGAGGCCCACCTCTATCGGTTCCCTCCTACCCCAAAAAATTTTTACCGGATGCCCGTTCGGCGCCAGAAACCAGCGGAAATGCTCAAAAAAAAGAGCAGAAAAAAAAGTCCCAGGAACGCCTTTGCCAGTAACGCCGCGAGTCCCACCAGGGCAAAAAAGGCCAGATAGGCCGCGGCGATTGCCAAGAGACCGAAGGTCAGCCCCCAGCCGGCCACGGCCTAGGCCGCCCTGACCGTTTGGGGGTGGAAAAACAACGCCTGCCCCACCGTCGCCTGAACCGTCTCCGGCAGGAAGGGCTTGGCGATCAGATAGGCAGGCTCCGGCCGCTCGCCGGTGAGGAGCTTTTCCGGGTAGGCGGTCACGAAGATCACCGGGATGTCGAAACTGCGCAATATTTCGCTCACGGCGTCGATGCCGGAGCCCCCCTCCCCCAGATTGATGTCCGCCAGCACCAGGCCGGGCCGCTTGGCCCGCGCCATGGCCACCGCTTCGTCGCGGGTGGCGGCCTTGGCGACCACGTCGTGACCCAGCTCGACCAGGAGGGCTTCGAGATCCATCGCGATGATCGGCTCATCCTCGATGACGAGGACGCGCGACGCCAGCATCTTGTCGATGGTGTCCTGCGCCTCGACGATGGCGGCCTCGAGCTCCTTTGCCGACATTCCCAGAATGAAACCGGCCTCTTCGAGGCTGAAGGCCTCCACCGAGGTGAGCAGCACGGCCGCGCGCTTGGGCGTGGACAGCGCCTTGAGCCGTGCCTCGGGCGTGGCAAGCGGGGACGAATCCGGCGCGCCCTGATCGGGATCGGCCGACCAGTTCTGCTGAAAAGCGCGGTAAATCGCGACCCGCGGCGCCTCGTCCTGGTCCAAGGAAAGCTTGCCCGCGACCAGCGCCGCCAGGGTGGCGCGCACCGCGGCGTCGCCCCGTTCCTGACTTCCCGTCAGGGCGCGCGCGTAGCGCCGCAGGTACGGCAAATGAGGCGCAAGCGCTTGATTAAGAGGCATGATCCCGGCTCCTTCTTCGACAGTCGCAAAATAGGTCCAAGCAGCAACGGCGGAGTCCAGAATTAGTTCCATCCTTTGACGGAACCAAGCCCAATCGACGGCGTTTAGCGGATCAGGGGCGCGCTGGGCTGCGTCCATCACGTCCGGGATTGCGCGCCCGGAGCCCACGTCGGAGAATGGTCTTGTCGACTCTGCAAACTCACCGGACGATCAGATTGTCCAAGGACGACAGCGACAACGGCGGCAAATCGCGCGCCATCCGAGCCCGACAACGCGCCATCGGCCGCGAGCTGCGGCGCATGTACGACGGCGTCGTCAGCGAAGCGGTGCCGGACGATCTGCTCGATCTCCTGCGCCGCATGGACGAGGCCGACCTCGAAAAAAAGAAATCGTCCTGATGACCCGCGCCGACATGCATGAGACCGGCCAAGCTCGCGGGACGAGCGAGCCGACAGCGGATTTCAAGACCGAGCTCTTGGGATTGGTGCCGTTCCTGCGCGCCTTCGCCCGCTCGCTGACGGGCAACTACGAATCCGCGGACGATCTGGTCCAGGAGACGCTGGTCAAGGCCTGGCAGTCGCGCGACACTTTCGAGCTCGGCACGAACCTGAAGGCATGGCTGTTCACCATCCTGCGCAACCAGTTCTATTCCGACCGCCGGCGCGCCTGGCGCCAGGCGCCGTGGGACCAGGACGCGGCCGAGCGCATGCCGGGCACCAGCCAGGACCAGAACTGGGCCGCGGATCTGAGCGACACCGCGCGTGCCCTGCAGCTCTTGCCGGACGAGCAGCGCGAAGCCTTGATCCTGGTCGGCGCGGGCGGGTTCTCCTACATGGATGCGGCGGCGATCGTGAAATGCAATGTGGGCACGGTGAAGAGCCGCGTCGCCCGCGCGCGCAAGGCACTGCTTGCCATCCTCGAGAAGCAGGACAGTCTTCCCTCGCGAAAGCGGCCCGATGAAGGCGAAGCGGCGCGTGAAATCATGGCGCAGCTCGACGCCCTGGCTCCTGCCGGCCTGCCCAATGCCTTCGGACGAAGAAAAGCCAAGACCCGCGCGGACTAGACCGCCCAGATCCCTTCGAGTACGCCTGATATGGTGGGTGAGCCTGGCGCTCCTGCCGATCGGTGTGCTCCTCGTCCTGCTGGGCATCGAACGCGCGAGCGTGGACGTGACGCATGTGCGCCAGACGCTGGTGCAGACGGTGCGCATCGCGGCTTCCAACGAAGAAAACGTGCTGGCCTCGAGCGAGCAGATCCTTCGCACGCTGGCCAAGATCGACGATGTGCGCGCGCCGCGCGCGTCGTGCGACCAGACTCTGGCCGCGGTGCTCGCCGGCATGCATTTCCTCACCAACCTGGCTCGGATCGACGCGCAGGGACGCGTCATATGCTCCGCCGTTCCGGCCGCGAAGGGCATGATGGTCGATCCCGCCTTGCTGCGTGACGTGCGCCAGCGCATGAGCTTCACCGTCAGCGGCGAACTCATGAGTCCCCTCACCCATGGGCGAATCATCGGTGCGATCCTGCCGCTTGCCGGCCCCCTGGGCCGCTTCGACGGCGCGGTCGCGGTCGGTATCGGCGCAAACTGGCTGGACCACATTCTCAGGGCGCGCGATCCGCCCAAGGGCGCGGTGATCGCAGTCTTCGACCGCTCCGGCAAAATCGTCGCCAGCAACGACGATCGGGTCTCCCGGTCGCTGTTCGCGCAGTTGCCGGAACCGCAGGCGCTGCGCGGCGGGTTGGACGCGCGGCAGGACGGCAGCGGCCGGCGCTGGATCGTCACCGCCGCGCCGCTGCTCGGCAGCAACGTCTTCGTCGCACTGGCGATGCGGCAGAACCAGCTTTTCGTTCCGACCTATCTGACGATGGCGACGGATTTCCTGTTGCCAATCGTGATGCTGGGACTGGCCTGGATCGCGATTTGGTTCGCTGCCGAGAGCCAGATCACGCAATGGATCGTCTATCTGCGCCGCATCGCGGCAGCCTATCGAGGCGGGCATTACGGCGCCCGGCCCGCGCTCCAAAGCGCGCCCGAGGAGTTCCAGTCGCTGGGCAGCGCGATGGCGGAGATGGCGGCCGGCATCCAGGATCGCGACCAGCGCCTGCGCGACGTCATCGCACAGAAGACGTTACTGCTGCGCGAGACGCATCACCGGGTGAAGAACAACCTGCAGATCGTGATGAGCCTGTTGAGCCTCCAGTCAAGCCAGATCCGGGAGCCGGCGGCGAAGGCCGCCCTCAGTCAGGCGCAGGCGCGCATCGATGCGCTCGCCCTCGTCCACCGCCTGCTGCACGAGGTCGAAGACCAGACCACGGTGGATCTCAAACGGCTGCTGGGAGAGCTGGCCCGCAAGATTTTCGAAGGCGCATCACTGGACGGCGCCGCGATCCATACCAACGTCGATTGCGTGAACATTCAGGTGCCGAGCGAGATCGCGGTGCCGATCGCGCTGTTCACGGTCGAAGCGCTGATGAACATCTCGAAGTTCGCATTTCCGGAATCGCATGGCGACGGAAGCGTGCGCGTGGCGCTGCAACGGCACGACCGCCAGCTTGCGCTCGCCATCGAAGACGACGGAATCGGTTATCTCACGGCTGCCGCGACGCCCGGAATCGGCAGCCGCCTGCTCGACGTGTTCGCGCGCCAGGTGCGCGGCAAGCTCTGCGTCACGTCCAAACCGGACCAGGGCACGATTGTGGAACTCGTATTCGCCGATCCTTCGCCGATGCAATGAAGGGCGTCGGCGAGACGGAATCGTTCACCACGGCGCCGCAAAAATGACATAGATGACGGCGAGCACGGCGAGCGCCGCAGAAAGGCTGATCGCCAGCACGTAACGCGCATAGGTGCCTGTCACGGCTTGGCGTGCTTCGACCGTGGTTCTGCGCGGACCAAGATTGGGAGTTCCCGAAGACGTCAATGTTTGTTTCATCTTTCGGAAACGCTGCGACTGTCAAAGGGTTGCCGCCGGAACCCTCGCTGGCGCCGAACGTTTCTCAATTGACGGGCAGGGCTTTCAGCAAAGGAGATTCGCGCATGTCAAAGACCGTATCGATCCTTGCCGCCGTGCTTGCAGGCGCGGCGGTGATGACCGCACCCGCCATGGCTTCGCCCGCGGGCGTGAAGGTCGGAACGCTGACCTGCCACGTCGCAAGCGGGTGGGGCTTCATCTTCGGCTCGTCCAAGGACCTGCATTGCAACTTCAGCAACGGCCGGCACTTCGAACGTTACGCCGGATCGATCTCCAAGTTCGGCGTCGACATCGGTTACACCGAAGGCGGCGAGTTGATCTGGACCGTGTTCGCGCCGGAATCCGACATCCATCCAGGCGCGCTGGAAGGCAGCTATGCCGGCGCCACTGCCAGCGCCACCGTCGCGGTGGGCTTGGGTGCCAATGTGCTGGTGGGCGGCCTCGACAGGTCGATCGCGCTGCAGCCCTTGAGCGTCGAAGGCAACTCCGGCCTCAACGTCGCGGCCGGCATCGGCTCGATCAATCTGAAATATGTCCCGCGCGAGGAAAGCCGGGAAGAGAGCCGCGAGGAGCGCCGCGACTGACGCGCGTTCCCTGATGCATGGGGATTGCCCTCTCCGCCGCAGGACGCGGCGGTGAGGGCATTTCCGTTTTCCGAAACGACCTAAGAAACTATTCCAAGACGCCTGCCGACCTTCTCGAAGGCAGCGAGCGCGAAGGCGATCTGCGCATCCGTCAGCGACGCGCAGGCCTGGATGCGCAGGCGCGCGGTTCCTTCCGGCACCACGGGATAACCGAAGCCGGTGATGAAGATGCCTTCGTCGAGGAGCGCCTTGCTCATGCGGATGGCGAAGGCGGTGTCGCCGACGATGATCGGCACGATGGCCGAGTCGCCGTCGAGCGGCTTGAAGCCGCGCTCCTTCAGGCCATCGCGGAGCATGCGCGTGATGGCATGCAGCCGCGCGACGCGCTCCGGCTCGCGCTCCAGGATTTCGATCGCCTTCATCGCGCTCGCCGCGATGGTCGCGGGCAGCGCATTGGAGAACAGCTGCGGCCGCGAGACCTGGCTGAGGAAATCCGTCAATGTCTTGGAGCCCGCGACGTAGCCGCCGGCGGCGCCGCCCAAGGCCTTGCCCAATGTGCCGGTGACGATATCGATGTCGCCCTCGACGCCGAAATGTTCCGCGGTTCCGCGGCCATGTGCGCCCATGACGCCGGTGCCGTGGGAATCGTCGAGGATGATCGCCGCGCCGTGCTTGCGCGCCAGCGCGACGATCCCGGGCAGCGGGGCGAGATCGCCTTCCATGCTGAAGACGCCGTCGGTGACGATGAGCTTGCCGTGCTTGGGGTCGGTCTCGCGCAGCAGCTTCTCCAGCTGCGCCATGTCGTTGTGCCGGAAGCGCTTCTCCTCCGCGTACGACAGGTGGATGCCGTCAACCAGGCTGGCGTGGTTCTGGCGATCGCTGAAGACCACGTCGCCGCGTCCGAGCAGGGCGGAAAGCGTCGCAAGGTTCGTGGTGAAGCCGGTGGTCACGCAGATGGCGGCCTCCTTGCCCAGGAACCGGGCGAAGCGGCGCTCCAGCTCGTGGTGCAGCTCCAGCGTGCCGTTGAGCA
>JAFARO010000018.1 GCA_019245415.1 Alphaproteobacteria bacterium
CGTGCCGCTGAAGAAGCCGGTCAGCGGCATCGCCATGGGCCTGATCCTGGAAAAGGACGGCTTCGCCGTTCTCTCGGACATCCTGGGCGACGAGGACCACCTCGGCGACATGGACTTCAAGGTCGCCGGCACCGAGCGCGGTGTCACTTCGCTGCAGATGGATATCAAGATCGCCGGCATCACCGAGGAGATCATGCGTCAGGCCCTGGCCCAGGCTAAGTCCGGCCGCGAGCACATCCTCGGCGAGATGAACAAGGCCATGGAGGCGCCGCGCGCCCACCTGGGCGAACACGCGCCCAAGATCGAGACCATGAAGATCCCCGTGGACAAGATCCGCGAAGTGATCGGTTCCGGCGGCAAGGTGATCCGCGAGATCGTCGAGAAGACCGGCGCCAAGATCAACGTCGAGGACGACGGCACGGTGAAGATCGCCTCCGCCGACGCGGAATCGATCAAGGCGGCGCTCAAATGGATCAAGGGCATCGTGGCCGAGCCCGAGATCGGCGAGATCTACGACGGCAAGGTCGTCAAGGTGATGGATTTCGGCGCCTTCGTAAATTTCTTCGGTCCCAAGGACGGTCTCGTCCACATCTCCGAGCTCGCGGCCAAGCGCGTCGCCAAGACCTCGGACGTGGTCAGCGAGGGCCAGACCGTGAAGGTCAAGCTGCTCGGCTTCGACGACCGTGGCAAGGTCCGGCTTTCGATGAAGGCGGTCGACCAGCAGACCGGCGAGGACCTGAGCAAGAAGCAGCAGCCCGAAGCTCAACAGTCCGCGCAATAGCCGCGAATGACGGCCGCCGCGAGTCGTCGCGGCGGCCGTTTTGCATGCAGCGGCGGGCTGTGTGCCGGTGATTCGCCGAAACGGGAAAACCGTGCTATACCCCAAGTTGCGCAACACGCCAGCTGGGGGCGGCCCGTGAGCGACATGCAGCCATCCGGCGCCGATCCACCGCCAGTTCCCGTTCCTGAGAATTCGCAGGATGCGCTTAATAAAGCTCTCACGCGCAAGGCTGACATCGAAGCGCGTGTCGCCGCGCAGAGCCTCACGCGGTGGACTCACGTTCGTGAAACGTTGAATTCGATCGCGGGGCTGGGCGGCTTGCTGCTCGCCGTCGCCGCGTTGGTGACGGGCTTCATCACGGTGCTGAAATGGTTCGACGATCGCGCAAAAGACCGCGATTTGCAGATCGAGACTCAGCTCAATAGCGCCATTGCGCTGCTTTCAAGCCCGAGATCGTCGGATCGCGCCGCGGTCGTGGTGACACTGAACTCTTTCATCTCGAACGACCAGCCTGGCCGCAATCGGCGGGTGACAATGGCTGTCGCCGGTGCGATCGCCGGCGAGAATGATTTCTTCGCGGAACGCGCGATGGTCGAATTCTTCAATACCCTCGACTACGGCCAAATCGACGCGAAGACCAAGAACGCGACGCTCCGGGCGCTCATCAGCTACGACAGGGCTTTGGCGGCAAACGTCGTCTTGCACGGCACGCTATCGCTTCCCCTGCCCCTTGAACAAGATGAGAAGCTCCGTGCTCTGGCCTCGGTGGCGCAGGTTATCGCGAAATTGAGCGTCAACGGAGCACACGACGCGGACTATTCCGGCCTGTATCTGGCCGATGTCGACCTTCGCAACGCGCAGCTGGATGGCGTCGACCTCACCAACAGCATCTTGGCCTATGCGGATTTGACCGGGGCCTCGCTCAAAGGCGCGATGTTGCGCAATACCGACGTCGAAGGCGCGCGTTTCGCAAGTGCGCATCTGCAGGGCGCGACGCTCAGCTACATCATGCCGGACGTCGCGACGCTTTTTTTCGACAAGCAGACGCACAGCGTCTATTTCAGAGCCATGGCCGAACATGAAGAGTTCAATTTCCTGGTGCAATTCGCCCGGCACTTGCAGACAAACCCGATCTCGTCTGTGTCGACGGACGAGCAGTGGCCCACATTTCGATGCGCCGATCTGACCGGCGCAATGGTTCAAGGCCTTGTGATCGGTTATGTTCCCTCTAGCGAGTCGGGCATAAACTTCCAATATGCCAATTTCGCAGGCACGAAATTCAGCCCCTATCTGTACTCCCGAATCGACGACCCTAGTTCGGCATTCGAGACCGGAACGAACTATACGCGCATGAGCGAGATTAAGCGCGGGGACAAGAGCGGGGAAAGGGCCGCGGACAAGGACGGCGGCGAGACCGTATGGCTGGTTCACCCTTCTGCCGAGCAGCGGCTCAAGAATATAGAACTTGGCGAAGGTGCGTTCAAACATTCCAATTGGGCCAAAGCCATCGCCGCGCCTTGGGTGAAGGCGTATATGGGCGACGGCACGAAATCCAAATCCGCGAATGCCGCGCGCCCGGATAGCTGCTCCCATCCCGACGATTGACCCGGTGTCGTGTCGGCGGCGGCGCCTCGGCGACAATCCCCGTCCAGACGCAGCCGGCACGGCGCCGATCATGTCGATATTGCAAAGTTCTCCCGCCGGGCCCATTTCTCTCCGGCTTGGGCTGGGGGTGCCATGACGACCGCGCGTGTTTTTGGAATGTTATTGCTGGCGCTGCTGGGAACGTCGGCGTCAGCGCAGTCGGCGGCTGTGTCGCCGCCTGTGCCTTTGGGGCCGCCACAGGTTACGGCAGGGGCGCCGTCCTGGGTTCCTCCGCACGCGCTGACCCAGGCCGATGCCTCGGCCTGGCTGGACGGCATGATGCCGCTCGCCATAGGCCGCGGCGACATCGCCGGCGCGGTCGTTGTCATCGTAAAGGACGGCCAAGTGCTCGCGGCGAAGGGCTATGGTGTGGCCGACGTCAAGAGCGCCAAGCCGGTCGATCCGGAGCGCACGCTGTTCCGCCCCGGCTCGATTTCCAAGCTCTTCACCTGGACGTCTGTGATGCAGCTGGTGGAGGAGAAGAAGCTCGACCTCGACGCGGATGTGAACACCTATCTCGACTTCAGGATTGCGGCGACCTTCGGCACGCCGATCACCCTGCGCGATCTGATGACCCATCGGCCCGGTTTCGAGGAGACGATCAAAAGGCTCTTCACGGAAGAGCCCAAGCACATGGCCAAGCTGGGGCCGGGCCTGAAGGCTAGGGTTCCCGATCAGATCTTCCCGCCCGGCTCGACGCCCGCCTATTCGAACTACGGCGCCGCGCTGGCGGGCTACATCGTCGAGCGCGTCTCGGGCGAGCGTTTCGAGGATTATGTCGCGCGCCACATCTTCGATCCGCTCGGCATGACGCATGCAACCTTTCTGCAGCCGCTGCCCAAGCGGCTGGCACCCGACATGTCGTCGGGCTACGACAAGGCTTCGGGCGAGCCCAAGAAATTCGAGCTGATCTGGATGTCGCCGGCCGGCGGATTGTCGGCCAGCGGCGCAGACATAGCGCGATTCATGAGCGCCTATCTCGGCGGCGGCGCGCCGCTCCTCAAGCCCGAAACCGTGCGGCTGATGTGGAGCGAGATCTATCAACGCGACCCGCGCATCCCCGGCATGGGGCTCGGCTTCTATCATGAGGATACGAACGGCCATGTTGTCGTGGCTCACGCAGGCGACACCGTGGCCTTCCACAGCGATCTGCACCTGATCCCGGACGCTCATGTCGGCCTGTTTTTTTCGCAGAACAGCGCCGGCAAGGAGAATTCCGGCATCCGCGGCCATCTCTTCCGCAGCTTCATGGACCGCTATTTCCCGGCGCCGCCGTCAAAGCCCCAGCCCACGCTCGCGAGTGCCAAGACCGATGGCGCCCTGATCGCCGGGTATTACGACAGCAGCCGGCGCTCGGAGACCAACTTCTTCCGCGTCGGCAACGACCAGGCCAAGGTCACGCTCAACGACGACGGCACGATTTCGGTCTCTCCGTTCCTGGCGCTCAATGGCGAGCCCAGGCGCTGGCGCGAAGTCAAACCCTTCGTCTGGCGCGAAGTCGGCGGTTCGCATCTGCTCGTCGCCGAGATGCAAGACGGCCGGCCGCGCGAGATCGCCAGCGATCTCTACCCGCAGGTCTTCGTGTTCTCGCGCAGCCTGTTCCGCGATCTTCCCAGCTGGAACATTCCCCTGTTGATCGGGACGCTCTCGATGCTGCTGCTCACGGTCGCCTTCTGGCCGATCAAGGCCGTGCTGCGCTGGCGCTATTCCAGTGCGTTCCCCTATCAGGGTCGTGCCGCGACGATGTACCGGCTCACACGGCTGACGGCTCTGCTCGATCTCGTGTTCCTGGGCGGATTCTTCGGCGCGCTCGCCTATGGCAGTATCCACCTCGACTTCTTCGACACGCCGAGCGACTGGATCTTTCGCGGCCTCGAGGTCCTGGGCGTGATCGCCATCGTCGCGACCGTCGTTCCGCTCTATGAGTTGCGCATCGCGCTCGCCGATCCCGACCGGCCTTGGTGGACGAAGCTCAGCGACGGACTGATCGCCCTGGCCGCTCTCGCCGTGGTGTGGTTCGCGTGGAGCCTCAACTTCGTGAATTTCAATCTGAACTACTGAGGACCCCGATGCCCAAGATCGACGTCAAGTCCGTGCCGGAAAAGCGCGGCTCATCGTATCCTCCGCCCTTCGACGCGATCGCCAAGGACCGCGTGCGCCAGCGGCTCGGCGATGCCGCCGCGCTCACGCAGTTCGGCGTCAATCTGCTGAGCCTTCCACCAGGGGCGGCATCGGCCCAGCGCCACTGGCATTCAAGCGAGGACGAGTTCGTCTATGTCCTCTCCGGCCAAGTGACGCTGATCACCGACAAGGGCGAAGAAATCCTGCGCGCCGGCGACTGCGCCGGATTCCCGAAAGGCGTCGCGGACGGCCATCAAATTGTCAATCGTTCCGACCGCACCGCACAGTGTCTCGAAGTCGGCACGCGCAGCGCCGACGATGTCTGTCTCTATTCCGACATCGACCTGATGATGGACAAGCGCAGCGGCTTTCGCCGCAAGGATGGAACGCCGTACGGTTAACCGAGCGCGTCCTTGTGCGGGCCCCAGGCTCCCGATAGTTTAGAGCCTGCGATCGCGGGGCAAAACGTGCAAACGGTGCTGCGTCTGGTGAGCCTCGTGCTGCTCGTGGGCGGATTGGCGCTCATGGGCGCCGATGTCATCACGTCGATGGACAAGGGCGGCGAGCCCTATGTGCGCTCCATCGCGCAGGTGTGGCAGGCCTTGGGGCCGCAGAGCCTGGGCGCGTTTCAGGGCTGGGCCCGCGCGCAGGCGCCATGGCTGAACGCCGGCAGCGAAAGCTTGCTCACGCTGTGGGGCTGGGCCGTGGTGGGCGGACTGGGTGTGCTGTTGAGCTTCGTCGCCGGACGCCTGCCCGCGCGCCATTGAGGCTCAGCGGTTTTCGCCCGGCACCCAAAGCACGTCGCGGCGTCCGTTGTCGTTGGCCACGCGCGCGGCGACGAAGAGATGATCGGAGAGCCGGTTGATGTAACGCAGCGCCGCCGGATTGAGCGGCTCCGCGGCGGCGAGCTCCACCATCAGCCTTTCGCCGCGCCGCACGATGGTGCGGGCCATGTGCAGATGCGCCGCGGCCGCCGTTCCGCCCGGCAGTACGAAAGAATTGAGCGGTGCGAGTTTCGAATTCATCGCATCGATCTCGTGCTCCAGCCGCGCCACTTGCGCGTCGGCAAGGCGCAGGCGGCCCTCGGTGCGCTTCGTGGTCTCGGGCACGCACAGATCCGCGCCGAGGTCGAAGAGGTCGTTCTGGATTCGCGCCAGCATGGCGTCCAGCTCGGCCGCCGCGTGCAGCCGCGCCACGCCGATGGCGGCATTGGCTTCGTCCACCGTGCCGATCGCCTGGAAGCGCAACGCCGATTTGGACAGCCGCGTGCCGTCGCCCAGCCCGGTTTCGCCCGCGTCGCCCGTTTTCGTATAGATGCGGTTCAAGGTGACCATGGCCGAGACTACACCGCCGAGTGTGCGCCGCGCCATGCTTCGAGGCCCGCCTGCGGCGGGCGCCTCAGCATGACGCTAGCTACGTACCGTCATCCTGAGGTGCGAGCGAAGCGAGCCTCGAAGGACAGCACAGGGTTGCGGCGCGTGGCGGCACGGCTATGATCCGCCCGCATTTCGGGAAAAAAAGAGAGCTCCTGCATGGCCGTCGAAGCGCCGGAAATCATCGAGGTCGAGACCAGCCGCGTGCGCTGCGACGGCGGCGGCGCGCTCGGCCATCCGCGCGTCTATCTCGAGATGGGCGATGAGAGCTTCGTCGAATGCCCCTATTGCGACCGCCGTTTCGTGCTCAAGGGCGGAGCGCCGCGGCATTGAGCCCGATCGGCAAGGGCGACCACCTCTACCTGGTCGACGGTTCGGGCTATCTCTTCCGTGCCTATCATGCCCTGCCCCCACTGAGCCGCAAGTCGGACGGACTGCCGACCGGCGCGGTGTCGGGCTACTGCAACATGCTGTGGAAGCTGCTCGAAGACATGAAGGGGCCCGACCAGCCCAGCCATCTGGCGGTGATCTTCGATGCCGGAGCGGTGACCTTCCGCAACAAGATCTATCCGCAATACAAGGCCAACCGTCCCGAGCCGCCGGAAGACCTGGTGCCGCAATTCCCTCTGGTGCGCGACGCGACCCGCGCCTTCAACGTTTCCTGCGTCGAACTCGCAGATTACGAGGCCGATGACCTGATCGCGACCTATGCGCGGCTGGCGCGGGAGAAGGGCGCGCGTGTCACCATCGTCTCCTCCGACAAGGACCTGATGCAGCTGGTCGAGGACGGCGTGGTGACGCTGCTCGACACCATGAAGAACCGCCGGCTTGGTTCAGCAGAGGTGATGGAGAAATTCGGCGTGCCGCCGTCCAAGGTGATCGAGGTCCAGGCGCTGGCCGGCGACTCGACCGACAACGTTCCCGGCGTGCGCGGCATCGGCGTCAAGACCGCGGCGGAGCTGGTCAACCAGTTCGGCGACCTGGAAACGCTGCTCAAGCGCGCCGGCGAGATCAAGCAGCCCAAGCGCCGCGAAACGCTGATCGAGAACGCCGAGAACGCGCGCATCTCCAAGAAGCTCGTCACCCTGGATGCCCATGTGCCGGTGAAGGAGACGATCGATTCCTTCGCGGTGCACGAGCCGCAGGCGGGCCCGCTCATCACCTTTCTCAAGCGGATGGAGTTCAGCTCGCTGACGCGGCGTGCCGCCGCCCATTTCGGCATCGAAGACTCGGACGCGATCGCGCCCGACAGCACGGTCACGGCCGCCCCGCCCAAGCTTCAGCCTGCGGTTCCTACCTCGGTCAAGGCCGGTGCGCCGGGCGCGGTGATGGATCGCGGCGCCTTGACCAAGGCCATCGATCACGAAGCCTACGAGACGGTCGCCACGCTCGCGCGGGTCCACGAATGGATCGCACGCGCCCGCGAAGAGGGCCGTGTCAGCGTCGATACCGAGACGACCTCGCTCGATCCCATGCAGGCGACGTTGTGCGGCGTATCGCTCGCGGTCGCGCCGGGCGAGGCCTGTTACATTCCCTGCAACCATCGCCATGGCGGCGACCTGGTCTCCTCCAGCCGCGACGCCATCGTCCAGATCGGCGAGGCCGAGCTGCTCGCGGCGCTGAAGCCGCTGCTCGAGGACGACAGCGTCCTCAAGATCGGGCAGAACCTCAAATACGACTATCTGATCTTCCTGGTGCGCGGCATCCGCATCGCGCCCTGCGACGACACGATGCTGATGTCCTATGCGCTCGACGGGGGGCTGCACGGCCACGGCATGGACGAGCTTTCCGAGCTCCACCTGCAGCACAAGCCGATCCCCTTCGGCAAGGTCGCCGGCAAAGGCAAGGACAAGATCCAGTTCGACAGCGTCGCGCTCAAGGAGGCGACGCAGTATTCCGCCGAGGATGCCGACATCACGCTTCGCCTGGCGCAGTTGTTGAAACCGCGGCTCGCGGCCGAAGCCAAGCGCACCGTCTACGAGACCCTGGAACGTCCGTTGATTCCGGTGCTGGCCGACATGGAGTTCGCCGGCATCGTCATCGATCCGGAATTGCTGCGCCGTCTTTCCAACGACTTCGCGCATCTCCAGGCGAAGATGGAGAAGGACATCCACAGGCTCGCGGGCGAGAGCTTCAATATCGGCTCGCCCAAGCAGCTGGGCGACATCCTGTTCGGCAAGTTCTCCCTGCCGGGCGGCCGCAAGACCAAGACCGGCGCCTGGTCGACGGATGCCGATGTGCTCGAGGATCTGGCCGCGCAGGGCCACGACATCGCCAAGAAGGTGCTGGACTGGCGCCAGCTCGCGAAGCTGCGCGGCACCTATACCGACGCGCTTCCCGGCTACGTCAACCCGAGGACCGGCCGCGTGCACACCTCCTATGCGATGGCCTCGACCTCGACCGGGCGGCTTGCCTCGACCGATCCCAATCTCCAGAACATCCCGATCCGCACCGAAGAGGGCCGCCGCATCCGCCAGGCCTTCATCGCGCCCAGGGGATCGAAACTCATCAGCGCCGACTACAGCCAGATCGAGTTGCGCCTGCTGGCCCATATCGCCGACATCGCGCAGCTCAAGACGGCCTTTGCCGAGGGGCTCGACATCCACGCGATGACCGCGTCGGAGATGTTCGGCGTACCGGTGAAGGAGATGCCGGCGGAAGTGCGCCGCCGCGCCAAGGCGATCAATTTCGGCATCATCTACGGCATCTCGGCGTTCGGTCTCGCCAACCAGCTCGGCATCGCGCGCGGGGAGGCCGACGACTATATCAAGAAGTACTTCCAGCGCTTCCCCGGTATCCGCGACTACATGGAAGAGACCAAGGCGTTCGCGCGCGAGCACGGCTTCGTCGAGACCCTGTTCGGCCGGCGCGTCCATATCCGCGAGATCAAATCGACCAATCAAAGCTTCCGCGGCGGGGCGGAGCGCGCCGCGATCAACGCGCCGATCCAGGGCACCGCCGCCGACGTCATCCGCCGCGCCATGGTGCGCCTGCCCGGCGCGCTGGCGGAGAAGAAGCTATCGGTCAGGATGCTGCTGCAGGTGCATGACGAACTGGTGTTCGAGGCGCCGGACGGCGAGATCGACAAGACCTGCGCGCTGGTCAAGGCCGTGATGGAGAAGGCGTCGCTGCCCGCGGTCGCGCTCTCCGTGCCGCTCACCGTCGAAGTCCGCGCCGCTGCCAACTGGGACGCGGCGCATTGATCGGACTCGCTGTCATCCCCGGCGAGCGCGCCTTGCGCGCGAGGGAAGGGGATCCAGGTATCAGACGACGGCATTCAGGCATCAGAAATCACAATCGATCTGGTCCCTGATGCCTGCGCTCTGTGTTCTGACTCCTGGGTCCCCTTCCCTCGGCTCGATCACATTGTGATCGAGCCTCGCCGGGGATGACATGCTTGGTTTGTCGGATGCGTCAGGCTCTATTCCTCATACACAAACTCCACCAGATATACACTCTCCCCTCGTCCATGCTTGGCGGTCTTGAGCAGGTCGACGACGCCGGCAAATCCCGATTTCCTTGCGAGCTCCGGCGTGATGTCCGATAGTGCGATCTGCCGGATGCCGGTGACGCGCACATATCCGTCTTCCAACGGGTAACGGCCGCCGACCTTCACGCGCGGGCGCTGCCAGATGCGAACGCTGCAGGTGATCTCGCCGCGCTTGATCGGCGCACGCAGCCGCTTGGTGAACATCATGGGTGGATGATCGGTGCGGCGGCTCTTCGGCGCAAGCGTCAGGCGGCGATCGACTTGAGGCCGGTCTCGGCGCTGATGCCGGCCTTGCCCAGGAGCGCGACCAGTTCGCCGACGGCGGTTTGCGCGTCCTGGCGCGACTGTGCGGCATAGCCGGCGAGAAATCCCGGCTTGGCCAGCTGGGCCAGCACCAGCTCGCGCGCCTTCGCCGCCAGCTTTCCCTCGGTCAGGATCTCGCCGGTGCAGAGCGCGAGCAAGGCGCGCGCCCTCTCCGCCGGGCTGGGCGCATGCGCCAGAACGGTTGCGAGTACGTTGCCGCGAACCTCGATGTCGCAGGCGAGCTTGTCGAGCAGCATCTCGATCTCGCGGCGCTGGTCCTCCTGCAGGCCGGAACGGCGCACGCGCGTCTGCAACGCCGCAAGGGTCTTGAGACGCGCCAGCACCGGCACTTTGGCGTTGCGGAAGTGGCTCTCGAACACCGGCGAGGTGATCAGCGGCATGATAAACGTCGCGAGCTTGCGCTTGTTCTCAGCGCCGACGATGTTCTCCTCGACGAACATCAGGCGCGAAAGTTTTTCATCCGCGGTCGCGGCGTCGGCGAGATGCTCGCCCAAGGTCTCGTGCGTGACCAGCCGCTTGGAGCGAAGGGTGACGGCCGCGACCAGGTCGTCATGGCTCAGATATTTGCCGATGCCGCGCACCAGACGGTCAGCGATACGCCGCAGGGTCTGGAATTCCTCGAACAGCGACGCCGGCGCCAGGCGCTTGACGCTCTTGAACTCCGCCATCAGCCGCGCGGCGATGGCGGTGCGCGCCTCGGCAAGATCGTCCGCCGCGAAATGCTTCGTCAGTGCGATCAAGCCGGCGCGCTCCCCCTTTGGCTCGGCGCCGAGAAAAAGCTCGACCAGGCTCGCAAGCTGGGCGCCGAAATTCTCGCGCGGCCCGATCAGCTCGTGCAGCGCCGCCGAGCCGCTCAAGATCTCCGCCACGATGGCGTCGATCGCGGTCAAGAGCATCGGACCGCCGGCCCCGTCAGCACGCTCAAGCACCGCGAGAAGGCGCACCAGCTTCTCGTCCCAGCCCTTGGCATCGCGCAGATAAAGCGCCAGTGCGCCGTTCAGGAGATAGGCGCCGTCTGCGGTGCCGGACAGCTTCGCGGCAAGCGCATTGAAGCCGTCAGCCTCGACGCGCGTAAAGACGCCTTTGCGGCTGTCGCGATAGACCCGCTGCATCGCCGCATTGGTCAGCTCGATCAGGCTTTTCACGATCTGCTGCACCGGCGTGGTTGTCGACGCCGCCTGGGCGACAGCCACGCGCTGGATGGCATGCTGCAAAACCGTGCCGGTGGCTTCGAGTTTCTCCAGCGCGTCGGCGCGGTGGCAGAGCTCGGTCACCGTCAGCTTGTTGCGCGCCAGGTAGTCGGCGAGCAGGCGCGTGATGGTGGCGCGGGCGTGGTAGGAATAGAGATCGTCCGGCTTGAAGCAGGGCAGCGCGTGCGGCACATCCTCCTGCGCCGGCGCCATCTTGAACTGGTTGTGGCCGTCCTCGAAAATCTTCAGGGTCAGGTATTCGCCGCTATCGTCGTTGAAGGTTTCCTTGACCACCTTGACGCCGGTGGCGCGTCCGTCGGCCATCAGCTCTTTGGCAAGCTCGAGCGCAGCGTCGCGCTCCGAGCGCACCTCGACCATGCGCCAGCCGCCCTTCGAGCCCTGCCGGGCGAAGATCTCGTAATGGATTTCGCGCGCCATGCCGCCACTATCCGCGCGGCGTCTCTAATTGCGCGTTAACCGCGCGCGCAGAGCGGGCAGGCGGGATCGGGCTTCAGCCGGACTTTGCGGAAATTGGTGGCTAACGCATCGTAAATCAAAAGATGCCCGGCCAGGCTGTCACCCAGCTGCGCGATCTCCTTGATCACTTCGAGCGCCTGCAAGGTGCCCATCACGCCGGCGGCCGCGCCCAGCACGCCGGTCTCCGAGCAGGACGGCACGGTGCCCGCCGGCGGCGGCTCGGGATAGAGGCAGCGATAGCACGGATAGGCGCCGCTCCTGTCGTGGGCCTTGAAGGTCGCGAGCTGGCCGTCGAACTCGGTGACGGCGGCCGACACCAGCGTGCGGCCGGTCGTGAAGCAGACGTCGTTGACGAGGAACCGCGTGGCGAAATTGTCCGAACCGTCGGCGACGACGTCGTAGGCCCCTATCAGCTCCGCCGCGTTGTCCTCGTTCAAGCGCAACGGATGGGTCTCGACCGCCACATGCGGATTGAGCGCGGCGACCGCGGCTTGTGCCGATTCCGTCTTGGGCCGGTCGACATCGGCGGTGCGGTGGGCGATCTGGCGTTGCAGGTTGGAAAGGCTGACATGGTCGTCGTCGACAATGCCGATGGTGCCGATGCCGGCCGCGGCCAGATAGAGAAGCACCGGCGAGCCGAGCCCACCCGCGCCGATGACCAGGACCCGGGCCGCCTTGAGCCGTACCTGGCCGACGCCGCCGACCTCGCGCAACACGATGTGGCGGGCATAGCGCTCCAGTTCGTCGTCGCTCAGCCGCATCGCCGTGGCTTAGCGCATCGCGGCCACGTTGTCGCTGCCCGCCTAACCAATTGATAGTGAAGCCCTATCCGGCCCGGAATTGAACCAGCCTGGAGATTGCCGCACAATGGGGGAGGCCCTATGGTGGCCCAAAACCGGGCCATCCGGCCCCGAATGGGAATGGTATTTCGATGACATCGACGTCCGCGGCAGGCCGGCCCAGCGCCTTTGGGCTGGAAAATCATGGCTTCCGCAATCTCAAAGCGGTCCACTGGAATCTCAACGTCGCCGAACTCTACGAGGAGTCGATCCGGCGCGGCGAGGGCCATCTGGCCAAGGACGGCCCGCTGGTGGTGCTGACCGGCCAGCACACGGGCCGCTCGGCGACCGACAAATTCGTGGTGCGCGATGCCCAGACCGAAAGCCGGGTGTGGTGGGACAACAACAAGCCCATGAGCCCGGCGCATTTCGACGCGCTGCATGCCGACATGCTCGAGTTCGCGCAAGGACGCGAGCTGTTCGCCAAGGACCTTTACGGCGGCGCCGATCTCGAGCATCGCCTGCCGGTGCGCATCGTCACCGAATATGCCTGGCACTCGCTGTTCGTGAACCAGCTCCTGATCCGCCCCTCCGCCGACCAGCTCAAGAGCTTCGTGCCGGAATTCACCATCGTCGATCTGCCGAGCTTCGAGGCCGATCCGTCGCGCCATGGCTGCGCCTCGAAGACGGTCATCGCCGTCAATTTCACCAAGAAGACGATCCTGATCGGCGGCACCTCCTATGCCGGCGAGATGAAGAAGTCGGTGTTCACGATCATGAACTATCTGCTTCCCGACAAGCGCATCATGTCGATGCATTGCTCGGCGAACATGGGCGCGAAAGGCGACACCGCGATCTTCTTCGGCCTTTCCGGCACCGGCAAGACGACGCTCTCGGCCGACGCGTCGCGCACCCTGATCGGCGACGACGAGCATGGCTGGAGCGAGAGCGGCGTCTTCAACATCGAAGGCGGCTGCTATGCCAAGGTGATCCGGCTGTCGCGCGAGGCCGAGCCCGAGATCTATTCGACGACCGAGCGCTTCGGCACCGTGCTCGAGAACGTCATGATGGACGCCAAGAGCCGCGCGCTCGATCTCGACAGCGCGCATTATGCCGAGAACACGCGCGCCGCCTATCCGATCGATTTCATCCCGAACGCGTCGGAGACCGGGCGCGGCGGGCACCCGAAGAACGTGATCATGCTGACGGCGGACGCCTTCGGCGTGCTGCCGCCGATCGCGAAGCTGACGCCCAGCCAGGCGATGTATCACTTCCTCTCCGGCTTCACGGCCAAGGTGGCGGGCACCGAGAAGGGCCTGGGGAGCGAGCCGCAGCCGACCTTCTCCACCTGCTTCGGCGCGCCGTTCATGCCGCGCCATCCGAGCGAATACGGCAATCTGCTGCGCGATCTGATCGCGCAGCACGGCTCGGATTGCTGGCTGGTCAATACCGGCTGGACCGGCGGCGCGTTCGGGGTGGGCAAACGCATGCCGATCAAGGCGACGCGCGCCCTGCTGGCGGCGGCCTTGGACGGCTCGCTCGCCCATGCGGAGATGCGCCTCGATCCGCATTTCGGCTTCCACGTTCCGGTCGCAGTCGGCGGCGTCGATGCGAAGGTCTTGAATCCGCGCGAGACCTGGGCCGACAAGGCGGCCTACGACGCGCAGGCGACGAAGCTGGTTCGCATGTTCCGCGACAACTTCAAGAAATTCGAATCCCATGTCGGCCGCGATGTCCTCGAAGCCGCACCGATCATGGCCGAAGCGGCGGAGTAGTTCACCCGCGCCGTCGATGCGCCTTCCACCATTTTGGCTGAGCGCCAAAGAACTCCCGTGCAACAAAATAGGCCGGCGCCAGCGCTACAAGCAGTGTGGCGGAGATCGCCACGGCGTATTCGAAGTCGATTTTATCGCTGCTTTTCAAACCCTTGATAATTTCACCCAACGGATGGCCGAGAGCCACAATGGCGACCACAATCGCTGCCAAAGCGACGGTGAACCCGAGATTTAGACCAAACTGAAGTCTCGAATTTTGCTGCGCTTGCATACGGACGTTTACCAACTCCGCGATTTCCGTAATCCTTCTACGCAGCATGCCGTAGCGCTCGCCCGCGCGCTCCATCGTGCGCAGTGGCCTCGTGACCCTGCGCTCCAAGTATTCGCTGAGGCTCTGATATCCCGGCAACGGCTGCTCGCGAACGGATTTGAGCTTGTCGAGGATCGCATGATGCGAATGATTCGATGCTTGAGATCTGTCCATGATTCCCCCGTCGACGACGTCGTTCAGCACAGAGAGGCATGACGAAAGAAATTCAAGGGCGCTGAGCAACCCTTCGGCGCGCTTGCCATCTCCAAGTGGCGTGACAAGATCGGCGTAGTGCGGCGGAAGAGTTTCTTCCGGCTGCGGCAATCTCCTCTGGTAATATGATAGCGCGAGACTCAGGCGCGTTTGAATGACGTTGAGCGCATGGTGTACCAAGCGACTTCGCGCCAGCCACTGCAGAGACATCAATCTTTCGGAAGAGAATTCCGTTAAGGTCTGTATCAATCTCCCGCGCTCGTATTGGTTCATTCCGCAATCGATGATGACGCTTCTGCTGAACAAGCCCTCATGCTCGCCCATCTTGCGATGGGGTCGATTGCGAACGTCGGTGAAGACATAGGCGCGGCCGCTCATGCACTTGTATCCGACGAACTCGCTGTCGAACCTGTCCCGGTTGTCGATCAGGAAACAGTGATTCAGAAGGAAGTCGCTGGTTGCGCCGATGACCATCGCGTCCAGGTCGCTTTGCAGCGTGTTTCCGGTGAAACTCCGCAGGAAGGCGCGAAACTTTTCATCCCATAACCCTCTGGCGCTCGGATCTTCGGCCCATCGGCGCCAAGCCTCCATTGTCGCGTGATCAATGCGGCCGGCCGGAGCGGCGGCAATCAGGCGTTCGAGCAAGGTCGACTGAGGGGCGTCGTGTGCGTATTGCTGCGCAAGTGTGCAGTTTAAAAACAGTTTCAACGGTAGAACGAGAAAATTGGCACCATGGATGTAGCGCCCCATGACTTTTTCGAACGCGTCGAACTTCAGATCCTCCAGCGCGTTGCGGTCGAACGGATGGTTTTCGCCGTTTTCGTTCTTTCCGGCAATTGCGTCCAGTATGGTTTGAGTCCATTTTTCCGATCCAAGCTCGATTGCCGACGCATCTTCATCGACAGTGTGCGCGTATTCGTTCGAAAACGTGAAGGTTTCGTAGGGGCGATCGTGTCTCGCCCAACGGAAATGCCCCTTCCTCCTTCGTTCGGAGCGCCAAAGGAATTCGACCGTGTTTGAAAAGTTATTGCTGATTCCGGAACGCTTGAAGTAGCTGTCGTACTCCGCGGTCTCGGCACGCGCACCTGCGCTAACCGTTGCCATGGCGGCCTTCTTCATCGCTAAGATGTAGCGTTTTGGAGTAGCAAATGGCTCGGAGAAATCAGGCAGATTGCGGACGTGTTGCAGGATATGGTCTTTTCCACCGCGAAAATCGCGACAACGCTTCGAGTCGTAGATTGCAAGGTCCCAAAGCCATTCAACCGTCTGGTAGGTCCCTTCGTCGAGCATCTTCATTGGGTCGTCATAGATGTGCGGAAGCGAAACCGTATCTGCCAACGCGCTCTTGCACAGGCGGTCGACGAACAGGGGTGTGAAAGTGAGATGTGCTATCTGGGCGAGCGGCCCACACTTCCTCGCCGAATTAAACAGGAACTCGTTGTGAACATATGGAAACAGTCTGTCGAAATAAGGAGACCGAAACGTTTCTAGATTATCGAACCCCGTTGCAAGGGCCACATCCCTGTAGTGCTCGAGTCTCTTGGCTTTTTCTTCCGGTGCGCTGTTGATGATTCGTGTCAACTCCCGCAACCGGGCCATCAGACTCTTGAATGCATCGTCGGGAACTTCATTGGGAGCCACGCCGCCCAAAGCAACAACGTTAGGCGCCTGCGCGCGCCACTTAGCCCAGATCGCCATACCGCCCCCGGTGGTTGTCCGCTTTGGCAATGCTATTCATAATTGTTTTGCAATTGCGAATCGCAGGCACTTTCAGGGGCTTAAGAGTGTAGGGCTCACGCGAAGCCTGACAGCGGCGGCCGAATAGTCGGTGAAGGCGGCGGCTATATCCTCAAATCCGGGGGAGCACCGAATACACCCACACCCGCGCCGGGGGCAGGTTGAGCCAGATGACGGCCGCTTTGCGCAGCGCGATGCCGTCCGGCGGCGGCAGCGGCGGTCCTAGCCGATAGGAGAACTGTACGAACGGCGCGCCGGGCTCGAGGCGCGCGAAGACATCGTGCAGCACCTTGCTGCGCAGGGCGCGGGGAAAATTCACCAGCGGCAGGCTGGAAACGGCGGCGGCCAGCGGCGCCATCGGATGCGCGGACAGGGTCTTGTCGAGATCGAAGGCATCGCCGCAGATCACCGTTGCGCCGGGGAAACGCCGCTGCACCAGGGCCGCGAACTCGGGATCGTATTCGACCGCGGTGATGCGGCCGGGCGCAATGCCGCGTGCGATCAGCGCTTCGGTCACGACGCCGGTGCCCGGACCCAGCTCCAGGACCGGTCCCGCCGCATTCGCGTCGACCTGCGCGGCCATCGCGCGGGCGAGAAACGGGCCGGATGGCGCGATGGCGCCGACATGACGCGGCCGCGTCGCCAGCGCCTTGAGGAATTCCAGATGCTGAGCGGCGCTTCCTGCCATGGCGGCTCCCTGTCCAGGCCGGCTCAGGCCTTGTCGCCGCTGTTCCAGAATTCCTTGAGCTTTGCAAGGAAGCCTTCGGCTTCGGGATGCGTGCCTTCGCCGCTTTCCTTTTCGAAGGCGCGCAAGAGCTCCTTCTGCTTGCGGCTGAGCTTCGAGGGCGTCTCGACCGCGACCTCGACATAGAGATCGCCCATCATGCCGCCGCCCTGCAGCAGCGGCATGCCCTTGCCGCGCAGGCGGAACTGGCGGCCGGACTGCGTGCCCTCGGGGATCGACACCTTGGTGCGGCCGCCGTCGAGCGTCGGCACTTCGATGGTGCCGCCCAATGCGGCCGCGATGAAGGAGATCGGCGCGCGGCAATACAGGTCGTGTCCATCGCGCTGGAAGAGCGCATGCGGCTTGACGGTCAGGAAGATGTAGAGATCGCCGGGCGGCCCGCCGTTGAAACCGGCCTGGCCCTCACCGGCCACGCGCATGCGCGTGCCTTCTTCCACGCCGGGCGGGATGTCGACGCTGAGCGTGCGCTCTTTCTGCACATGGCCGGTACCGCGACACGGCTTGCAGGGATGGCGCACGATGCGGCCCTGGCCGCGGCATTGGGCACAGGTGCGTTCGATGGTGAAGAAGCCCTGCGTCGCGCGCACCTTGCCGAGACCCGAACAGGCCGGACATTGCTCCGGCTTCGAGCCCGCTTCTGCGCCGGAGCCGCCGCAATCTTCGCAGGCGACCGCGCTCGGCACCTTGATCTCCGCGCCGCGGCCCCGGAAGGCCTCTTCGAGCGTGATCTCGAGATTGTAGCGCAGGTCGCCGCCGCGGTTCTGGCGCCGGCGCTGGCCGCCGCCGAAATTGCCGCCGCCGAAGATGTCGTCGAAAATGTCGCTGAAGGTGCTCGCGAAATCGAACGGATTGCCGTTGCGCGCCCCGCCGCCCTGTTCGAACGCGGCGTGCCCGAAGCGGTCATAGGCGGCGCGCTTCTGGTCGTCCTTCAGGATGTCGTAGGCTTCGTTGACTTCGCGGAATTTGATCTCGCAGTCCTGGTTGTCCGGATTGCGGTCCGGATGCAGCTCCATGGCGAGCTTGCGATAGGAGGCCTTGATCTCGGCGATCGAGGCCCCCTTCTTGCAGTTCAAGACGTCGTAATAGTCGCGCTTGCTCATCGGCAGGTATCAGGCATCAGGTATCAGGTATCAAAACCGCGACCTTAGCACCGCCCCCTCTGATTCCTGATACCCGATACCTGTCTTCTCGTCAGGCTGCGCCCTTCTTCTTGTCCTCGTCGACTTCGGAGAATTCCGCGTCGACGACGTTCTCGTCCTTCTTGGGCTCCTCGCCGCCGCCGGCGGCAGCGCCTTCGCTGCCTGCCGTCTGCTGCGCCTTGTACATCGCCTCGCCGAGCTTCATCGAGGCCTGCGCCAGGGCCTGGGTCTTGGACTGGATGTCGTCGGGGTCGTCGCCCTTGACGGCTTCCTTGAGCGCCGCGATGGCGTTCTCGATGCCGGTGCGCTCGCCCTGATCGATCTTGTCGCCATGCTCGGAGAGCGCCTTCTCGGTCGAATGGATCAGCGCGTCCGCCTGGTTCTTGGCTTCGGCCTGGGCGCGGCGCTTCTTGTCCTCGGCCGCATGGCTTTCGGCTTCCTGCACCATCTTCTTGATGTCGGCATCCGATAGACCACCGCTGGCCTGGATGCGGATCTGCTGTTCCTTGTTGGTCGCCTTGTCCTTGGCGGTGACGTTGACGATGCCGTTGGCGTCGATGTCGAAGGTCACTTCCACCTGCGGCACGCCGCGCGGCGCCGGCGGCAGGCCGACGAGATCGAACTGGCCGAGCAGCTTGTTGTCCGCCGCCATCTCGCGCTCGCCCTGGAAGACGCGGATGGTGACCGCGGTCTGGTTGTCCTCTGCGGTCGAGAATATCTGCGACTTCTTGGTCGGGATCGTGGTGTTGCGGTCGATGAGGCGGGTGAAGACGCCGCCCAAGGTCTCGATGCCCAGCGACAGCGGAGTGACGTCGAGCAGTAGCACGTCCTTGACTTCGCCCTTGAGCACGCCGGCCTGGATCGCCGCGCCGATGGCCACGACTTCGTCCGGATTGACGCCCTTGTGCGGCTCCTTGCCGAAGAGCTGCTTGACCGCCTCTTGCACCTTGGGCATGCGCGTCATGCCGCCGACCAGGATGACCTCGTCGATCTGGTTGGCTGTCACTCCGGCGTCCTTGAGCGCCTGCTTCACCGGCGCCACGGTCTTCTGGATCAACTCGTCGACCAGCGCCTCGAGCTTGGCGCGGGTGATCTTGATGGTGAGATGCTTCGGCCCCGAGGCGTCGGCGGTGATGAAGGGGAGATTGACTTCCGTCTGCATCGCGCTCGACAGCTCGATCTTGGCCTTCTCGGCCGCGTCCTTGAGCCGCTGCAACGCCAGGCGGTCGCCGCGCAGGTCGATGCCGTTCTCTTTCTTGAATTCGTCGGCCAGGTAGTTGACCAGGCGCAGGTCGAAATCCTCGCCGCCCAGGAAGGTGTCGCCGTTGGTGGACTTCACCTCGAAGACGCCGTCGCCGATCTCGAGCACCGAAATGTCGAAGGTGCCGCCGCCAAGGTCGTACACCGCGATGGTCTGGCCCGCGCCCTTCTTGTCCATGCCGTAGGCCAGCGCGGCCGCGGTCGGCTCGTTGATGATGCGCAACACTTCGAGGCCAGCGATCTTGCCGGCGTCCTTGGTCGCCTGGCGCTGGGCATCGTTGAAATAGGCCGGGACGGTGATCACCGCCTGGCTGACCTTCTCGCCCAGATGCGCCTCGGCGGTCTCCTTCATCTTCTGCAGGATGAAGGCGGAGATCTCCGACGGCGCGTATTTCTTGTTGTCGCGGCCCGCGACCCAGGCGTCGCCGTTGTCGGCCTTGACGATCTTGTAGGGCACCATGCCCATGTCCTTCTTGGTCATGGGATCGTCGAAGCGGCGGCCGATCAGCCGCTTGATCGCGAAGAAGGTGTATTCGGGGTTGGTGACGGCCTGGCGCTTGGCGGGCTGGCCGATCAGGCGTTCGCCGTCCTGGGTGAAGGCGACGATGGAGGGGGTGGTGCGCGCCCCTTCCGCATTCTCGATGACTTTGGGGGCCGAGCCCTCCATGACGGCGACGCAGGAATTGGTCGTGCCGAGGTCGATACCGATAACTTTGGCCATGACAGTCCTCTCTCTTGGCGATGGGGTCCCGGCCCTTCGACGCGGCGCCGCTTAGGCCCATCCCATTGAACAAATTGGCAAAACCGGCAAAAGGAACAAATCCCCGCCGGTCCCGAGGGGTATATAGGGAGGGGGCGTGCGAGGTGCAAGGCGCTCAAAACGCGGAAAACCGCCGCCTTTTAACCTTTGGGAGTCCGTCGGGTGCGTCGCCTGTAATTTCATGCGTCGCGCCAGGCGGCAACCTGCCTGACTGGTCCGGCACCGCCGCTTCACCCCGGGCGACCAAGCCTTGCTTGAAAGCCGTTTCGTGGCGCTTAGCTGCGCCGGTTCCGGTCTTTGGGCGCTTTGTCGTTTTTCCGGCCCTTGTCTTGGCCATGTCGGCTCCTCGAGAACGTTCCGCCGAAGCAGAAACCGCACTCGAACATGCGGCGTTCCAGGCGATGTCCTCCAGGGACTTTCACCAGCTGGTGCGTCTTGGCCGCGCGGTGATTGTCAAGGCGATATTCGACGCCGCTGGCCGCATGATAGGCGACCGAGCCGCGGCGAAACAAGTCGTCCGCAAAGGATCGCGCCGCGGTCGTCGAACTTGGAGGCTCGCATACGTCGTTCAGCGGTCTGCCTCCCTGTGCAAGATAAGGACGATGGTGCGAAGCGGTTTGCACGAACAACGGTTTGGCCAAGCCGTAATTGCCGGCGGGCAACGCCGCCAGCCGCAGCCCATCGCCGCCATCCGCAGTCCCGGCGACTCCAGCGCGGCGCGCTGCCGCGACCGAACTGTGCAGAGCTTCGACATGCGTCGCCGAATGCAGGGACAGGATCGAGCGTCGAACGAATACGCCTTTCAACGCGGCGGCGTAATCGGGATTTAATTTTCCGGCCTCCACCACCATGATTGCCGCCACCTGGGCATAGAAGTTCGGAACTACAGGCGCTTGTCTGATTGCAGCGACCAGGATCGCAGCGATGTCGTTTGAGGTCTGCAGAAGTTCGTCGGAAGAAGGCGAGGCCGGCTTCTTCGCCTTCGCCGTCAGTAGGCCGGCCATGGATTCGAACACGGCGCCGGAGATAACCCGTGAAAAGGAATGCGCCTCCGAGCTCAAATGTGAGGCCGGCGCGGATTGTGGCAGCGTCAGCGGGTCCACATAGGTGAAGGAATTGACTGCGTTGCGAAGCGAGTCCGGATCGACCAAGTCGGGGTGCGACATGCGAATCGCCGATCCGAGTTGTTCCGCCAGGCGAGAGAGGCGCGAGTTGCGATAGAGCTGGCCCTTGGTGTCCGCAAGGATGGCGGCGCGCAAACTCGGCAATTGCAGCGCCGAAAGGATCGCGCTGATGTCCGCGAAGCCTTCGTGGAACGCCGCGATCTCATCCGAGGCGGCATCCCATAGCTGCGGCTTTATCGAGTCGAGAATCGCATGGCCCATTTCGTGGCACGCGATATCGGGGCTCTCGCCGGAATACACGGTCCCTTTAGGGCCTTGTCCGTGAAAGAAGTTCAGTGCCTTGCGATCATAATAGGCATTGAGATCCGCGCCTTCGTCGCGGAGTACCTTGAGGATCGGGCCGACCTGCCATTGCCCCGCGGGGACGAATTTCGACCAGAAATCCGCGCCGCGGCGTAGCGCTTCCGCCGTCGTCCAATACCGGAACTCGTCGCTGCCCGGCGCATAACGCGCCGGCCGTGGCGCCTTGCCGCTAAACGAAAAGGCCAACGGGCGTCGGGCGATGTCGGGTACCGGCCGTTCGACGGTTACCCCAGGTTCTGGATCGTCCTCCCACGCCACGATCGTCGGCGGCTTTGGTGATGGAGTTTTTTTTGACGGCGACGTTTTTCGCGCTCTGGCCATAGCGTGCCCCAACCTGTCCTACAGACAATATTAGGTTGTATAAACCGTCGCTGCAAGAGTAGATAGGCCATGGCGGATCGACAGATCAGCGTGCTCTCCCCGCATGGTCGGCCAGCACGTCGGCGATGCAGGCGCTGACCTTCTTGGCGGTGGAAATGTCGAGGAATTCGTTGGGGCCGTGGGCGTTCGAATGCGGCCCGAGAACGCCGGTGACCACGAACTGCGTCTCGGGATAGCGCTTGCCGAGCATCGCCATGAAGGGAATCGAGCCGCCTTCGCCCATGAACGCGACCGTCTTGCCGAAATGCGCCGTCGAGGCGCGCTCCAGCGAGGCTGCAAGCCAGGGCGCCAGCGCGGGTGCGTTCCAGCCGGACTGCCCTTCCTCGGCGTCGAACTCGACCGATGCGCCGTAGGGCGGATCGGTCTCGAGCGCGCGCTTGACCACCTCGGTCGCGCGTCCCGCGTCGCAGGTCGGCGGCGTGCGCATCGAGAGCTTCAAGGTGGTGTAGGGCAGCAGCACGTTGCCGGCATTGGCTGGCTCGGGATAGCCGTCGGCGCCGGTCACCGCGAGCGCCGGACGCCAGGTGCGGTTCAGGATCAGCTCGGTCACGTCCTGCGCCATGGGTTTGGTCGCGCCGCTGAAGGGAAGCTTGGTGTAGACTTCCTCGCCCAGGATCCTTGCTGCCTGGTGCGCCTGTTCCAGGCGCTCGGGCGGGATCTGGACGAAGAATTCGTCGAGCTTGATCTGGCCGGTCGCTTCGTCCTCGATGCGCGAGAGCAATCCGCGCGCGATGCGGAACGACGAGGGCACGATGCCGCTGGCGTCGCCGGAATGCACGCCTTCGTCGAGCACGCGCACGGTGAGATTGCCCATGGCGATGCCGCGCAAGGACGTGGTGAGCCAGAGCTGGTCGTAATTGCCGCAGCCCGAATCCAGGCACACGACCAGCGACGGCGTGCCGATGCGCTCGCTCAAGTGATCGATATAGAAGGGCAGGTCGTAGCTGCCTGATTCCTCGCACGCCTCGATCACGATCACGCAGCGCGCATGCGCCTTGCCTTGTTCCTTAAGCGCGAGCAACGCGCTCAGCGCGGCAAACATCGCATAGCCGTCATCGGCGCCGCCGCGGCCATAGAGGCGGCCCTCCTTCATCACCGGCATCCAGGGGCCCGTGCCTTCGGTCCAGCCTTTCATCTCCGGTTGCTTGTCGAGATGACCGTAGAGCAGCACCGTGTCGTTGCCGTTGCCCGGAACCTCGATGAAGATCAGCGGCGTGCGGTCTTTCAGCCGCACCACTTCGAGCGTCGAACCGGCAAGCCGTTTCAGCTTTTCGCGCGCCCAGCCCTCGAACAGCGCCACCGCCTTGTCCATGTGCCCGTGCGAAGCCCATTCGGAATCGAAGGCGGGCGATTTATTGGGGATTCGGATGTAGTCGGTCAGAGTGGGAACGATTTCTTCGTCCCACAAACGTTCGATGAAGGAGGGCATGTTTGGGGGCTTCCGGGCTGCGCGCGCATCCTAGCCCGAAGCCGGCCGCGGCGGCAAAGCGCTCACGCCGCGGCGGTTTGCACCTGCTTCGGCGCCCGCTGCTCGACGAAGCGGTGGATGAGCCAGGCGAGGCCCAAGGTCGCTGCGATGAGAAGGGTCGCCCGAAGCGGATCGGGCCCTTGGTCAAGTCCGAGGAGCGGAGTGTTGCGCGCCAGAAAGATGAGGGCCAGATGCGAGGCGTAGAGTGGATAGGAAATCTCGCCAAGCCAAAGGCATGCGCGTGGCGCGATCGTCTCGGCGCGGACCAGCAGCGCGATCAGCAACGGGCTTGCTAACGCGACCACCGTCAGGTCGTAGCTCGGCGTCGGTCCGTTGGAGGGTACGACCGCAAGGACGAGCCAGGCGAGTAAGGGAATGAGCGGCGAGACGGCGGGCAACCGCGCGAACATTCCGGCGCAATAGCCGCGGTAGAGCACGATCCCGGCGAGGAACGCGGGCAGCGCCCGGATCGGTGTCATCCAGACATCCGACGCCCGCGCGCCGAAGACCCAGCCATAGGGATTGAGATAGCCGTATGCCGCACATGCGATCCAGCCGGCCGCGATGACGAACAGCAGGATCCGCGTCCGCAACGCGAACAGCCAGCGCGCATAGACGACGTTCGCGAACATCTCGCCCATCAACGACCAGGCGACCGGATTGGCCGGATAGGCGAGCCCCCCAAGCGTCCATTGGGGCAACAGCAGCAGCGCCATCGCCGACAGCGGCAGGACGAGATGCGGATCGTAGAACGTGCCCGCCGGTTTGTAATGCACGACGGCGGCCAGCATCGCCGAGCACAGGATCGTCCCGGCCCAATAGACCGGCGTCAGCCGCTTGAGCCGCGCCTGCAGGAAGTTGCGCAGGCTCATAGACCTTCCAAGCCGGTGCTCATAGGTGTGGGCGATGACGAAGCCGCTCAGCACGAAGAACGCGTCGACGGCGAGAAAGCCGTGGCAGAACACCACGCCCTGCGCGAACAACCCTTCGCAATGGAACAGCACGACGCTGAGCGCGCAGACGCCGCGCATGGCGTCGAGATTGTGGAAGCGGGCGGCCGACATGGCCCCAAGTTTCGCCCGGCACCGGTTACCGAAACGTGCCCGCGCGAAGGCGCCGCTACAGCGCGGCGACCAGCGCGGCGTTGTAGATCTCGCTCATCTTGGCGCCCAGGGGGGCGATCTGGACCGATTTCTCCAGCCCGATCAGCAGCGGTCCCATCATGGTGACGCCGCCGATCTGGGCCAGGAGCTTCGTCGAGATCGAGGCCGAATGAATCGCCGGCATGATCAGCACATTGGCGGTCTCGCTCAGCCGGCAGAAGGGATAGAGCGCCATCTTGGCGCGGTCGAGGGCGACGTCGGCGGCGAGCTCGCCGTCATATTCGAAATCCACGGCGCGGCTATCCAGGATATGCACCGCCTCGACGATACGCTCGCTGCGTTCGCTGCGCGGGAAACCGAAGGTCGACGACGCCAGCAGCGCCACGCGCGGGGTGAGGCCGAAATGACGCGCCACCTCAGCGGTCTGGATCGCGGTGTCGGCCAGGATCTCCGACGTCGGCATCTCGTGCACGCTGGTGTCGGCGACGAGCACGAGGCCTGAGCGCGTGAACACCATCATCACGCCGATCGGCCGCTGGCCGCGCGGCGAATCGAGCACCAGGCGCACGTCGTTCAGCGCCGCCTGATAGGCGCGGGTGACGCCGGTGACCATCGCGTCCGCGTCGCCCATCGCCAGCATCGACGCGGCATAGACGTTGCGGTCGTTGGTGACCAGACGCACGCAGTCGCGATGCAGCATGCCCTGGCGCTGGGTGCGGCGGTAAAGCCGCTCGACATAGGGCGATGCCTGGCGCGCCGAGGCCGGCACGCGCACTTCGAGCGAATGCTCCTCGATGCCGGCGGCACGGATGCGGCTGCGGATGACCTCCTCGCGGCCGACCAGATAAGCCCGGCCCAGACCGGAGTTCTGGAACGCCGCCGCGGCGCGGATCACCGACTCTTCTTCGCCTTCCGCAAACACCACGCGCTTCGGGTTGGCGCGCACCGCGCTGGTGATCTTCTGGAAGACGCTGGCGGCGGGATCGAGCCGCGCCGACAGCCGCTCGCGATAGGCGTCGAAATCCTTGAGTTCGAGCCGCGCAACGCCGGATTTGATCGCGGCTTCAGCCACCGCGGCCGAGACGCGGCTGATCAGGCGCGGATCGAAGGGCACCGGGATGATGTAGTCCGGTCCGTAGGCAGGGCGGCTGCCGAGATAGGCCGACGCCACCTCGTCGGGAACGTCCTCGCGCGCCAATGCCGCAAGCGCCTGGGCGGCGGCGATCTTCATCGCCTCGTTTATCGTCCGTGCACGGACGTCCAATGCGCCGCGGAAGATGTAGGGGAAGCCGAGCACGTTGTTGACCTGGTTGGGATAGTCGCTGCGGCCGGTGGCGACGATGGCGTCGGGGCGCACCGCCTTGACCTCTTCGGGCGTGATCTCGGGATCGGGATTGGCCATGGCGAACACGATCGGTGCCTTGGCCATGGTCTTGATCATATCCGCCGTCACCGCGCCCTTGACCGAAAGGCCGAGGAACAGGTCGCATCCGACCAGCGCCTCGGCCAGGGTGCGCGCCCCGGTGTCGATCGCATGCGCCGACTTCCATTGGTTCATGCCCTGGGTGCGGCCGCGATAGATCACGCCCTTGGTGTCGCAGAGAGTGGCGTTGCCCCTGGGCAGGCCCATGGCATTGAGCAATTCGAGGCAGGCGACGCCGGCCGAGCCCGCGCCGTTCACCACCACCTTGATCTCCGACATCTTGCGCCCGGTCAGATGCAGCGCGTTGATCACGCCGGCGGCGGTGATGATCGCGGTGCCGTGCTGGTCGTCGTGGAAGACCGGGATGTCCATCATCTCGCGCAGCCGCTCCTCGATGACGAAGCAGTCCGGCGCCTTGATGTCCTCCAGGTTGATGCCGCCGAAGCTCGGACCCAGATAGCGCACCGCTGCGACGAAGGCGTCGACGTCGCCTGTGTCCACTTCCAGGTCGATGGCGTCGACATCGGCGAAGCGCTTGAACAGCACGGCCTTGCCTTCCATCACCGGCTTGGCGGCGAGCGCGCCGAGGTCGCCCAGCCCCAGGATCGCCGTGCCGTTGGAGATCACGGCCACCAGGTTTCCCTTGGCGGTGTAGTCGTACGCCGCGTCCGGCCGCTCGGCGATGGCGCGCACCGGCACGGCCACGCCCGGCGAATAGGCCAGGCTCAAATCCCGCTGCGTCGCCATGGGCTTGGTCGGCGCGATCTCGAGCTTTCCAGGCTTGGCCCCGGCGTGGAAGGCCAGGGCTTCCTCGTCGCTGAAGGTCGGCCGTTTCGCGTCGGACATGGCGGATTCCGCTGGCTGATCCACACGAATATCCGCCTTCGCCGCGCGGGAGACAACGCGGTTTCTGCTAGGGTCGCGCCATGAACGAGCATGTCTTGGCCGGCGAAGGGGAAGCCACGCCGCTGATGGCGCAATATCTCGCCATCAAGGCGGGGCATGCGGACTATCTGCTGTTCTACCGCATGGGCGATTTCTACGAGCTGTTCTTCGACGATGCGGTGAAGGCGGCCGCGGCGCTCGACATCGCGCTCACCAAGCGCGGCAAGCATCTCGAGCGCGACATCCCGATGTGCGGCGTGCCGGTGCACGCGGCCGACGCCTATCTCGAGAAGCTCATCCGCAAGGGCTTCCGCGTCGCGGTCTGCGAACAGGTGGAAGACCCGCTCGAGGCCAAGAAGCGCGGCGCGAAGTCGGTGGTCCGGCGCGAGGTGGTGCGCCTGGTGACGCCGGGAACGCTGACCGAAGACACGCTGCTCGATCCGCGCGGCGCCAATATCCTGGCCGGTCTCGGGCGCGCGGCCGGCGCCTTTGCGCTCGCCTGCGCCGATATCAGCAGCGGACAGTTCCGCGTCGGCACGATCGAGGCGCAAGATCTCGCCGCCGAACTTGCGCGGATCGATGCGAAAGAGGTGCTGGTACCCGATACCCTCTTGGGCGAAGCCGGGCTGGCGGAGGTGCTCAAGGCGCTCGGCCCGGCGTTGAGCCCGTTGCCCGCTGTGAAATTCGAGTCGCAAGCCGGCGAGCGGGCGCTCAAGAATTTCTACGGCGTCACCGCCCTGGACGGCTTCGGCAGCTTTTCCCGCGCCGAGCTTTCGGCTGCCGGCGCCCTGATCGCCTATCTGGAGCTCACGCAGAAGAGCCGATTGCCGGCGCTTTCCCCTTTGATGCGCGAGGCGCCGGCCGCGCATATGAGCATCGACGCCGCGACGCGGCGCAATCTCGAACTGACGCAGACCCTGTCCGGCGAGCGGCGCGGCAGCCTGCTCGCCTGCATCGACGGCACATTGACTGCAAGCGGCGCACGCGAACTGGCCCAGCGTCTCGCCGCACCCTTGACCGACCCGGACGCCATCGCGCTGCGCCACGACGGGGTCGCGATCCTGCTTGCGCGCGAGGATTTGCGCGCCGCGCTGCGGCAGGAATTGCGCCAGGCCCCCGACATGGCGCGCGCGCTGGCGCGGTTGAGCGTTGGACGCGGCGGGCCGCGCGATCTCGCGGCCCTGCGCGACGGCATCCGCGTGGCGCGGCTGATCCGCGAGAAGCTGCGTCTGGACGGCGAGGGTGCATCGGGAGAGCTGCGCCAGGCGCACGCCGCGCTCGCCGAGGGCATCGGCGCGCTATCGCAACTCGCCAACATGCTCGACAGCCTGCTGGTGCCCGAGCCGCCCTATTTCGCGCGCGATGGCGCCTTCATCGCCGCGGGCCGTCACGCGCCGCTCGACGAGGCGCGCCAGCTGCGCGACGAAAGCCGCCGCGTGGTGGCGGGGCTCGAAGCGCGCTATCGCCAGGCCAGCGGCGTGCCGCTCAAGATCAAGCACAACGGCGTGCTCGGCTACTTCATCGAGGCCGCGCCGCAGCATGCCGACACGTTGATGGCGGAGCCGGCGCGCGCGCTGTTCCGCCACCGCCAGACCATGGCCGGCGCGGTGCGCTTCTCGACCGACGAGCTCGCGGGCCTGGCCAGCCGCATCGCGGAGGCCGCCGAGCAGGCGCTGGCGCTGGAACTCGTTCTGTTCGACGAGATGGCCGCCGAGGCGCAGCGAACCTCGCTGGATATCGGCCGCATTGCGCAGGCCATGGCGGTGCTCGACGTCGCGGCGGCCTCGGCCGAGATCGCGCGGACGCGGCGCTACGTCCGACCGAAGATCGACGCGGGGTCGAGCTTTCACATCGCGCGCGGCCGCCATCCGGTGGTGGAGCAGGCACTGGCGCAAACCCACGGCGGCAGCTTCGTCGCCAACGATTGCGACCTGTCGGCGGCGCGCGGAAGATTGTGGCTGGTCACCGGACCGAACATGGCGGGCAAGTCGACCTTCCTGCGGCAGAACGCCCTGATCGCGATCCTGGCGCAGGCGGGATTCTACGTGCCGGCGGACGCCGCCCATATCGGCGTCGTCGACAAGCTGTTCAGCCGGGTCGGCGCCGGCGACGATCTTGCTGCCGGGCGCTCGACCTTCATGGTCGAGATGGTGGAGACGGCCGCGATCCTCAACCAGGCGACGGAGAAGAGCCTCGTCATTCTCGACGAGATCGGCCGCGGCACCGCGACCTATGACGGCCTCGCCATCGCCTGGTCGGCGGTCGAGCACTTGCACGAGACGAACAAGAGCCGCGCGCTGTTCGCCACGCATTATCACGAGATGACGGCGCTGGCCGGACGGCTCGCCTCGCTCGCCTGCGTCACCATGCGGGTGCGCGAATGGAACGACACCATCGTCTTCCTGCACGAGGTCGCGCCCGGCGTGGCCGACCGCTCCTACGGCATCCATGTCGCCAAGTTGGCGGGACTGCCGGCCGCCGTCGTGGCGCGCGCGAAAGAGGTGCTCGCGGCGCTGGAAGAGGGCCGCGAGGGTCACAAGCCCCTGGCGCGCATCGACGATCTGCCGCTGTTCGCGGCGTCTCCGCTCAAGCGACAGCCGCCGGCCGGCGCTTTGGCGGAGGCGTTGCACGCCGTCTCGCCCGATACGCTCAGCCCGCGCGAGGCGCTGGAGCTGGTTTATCGGCTGAAAGCGCTCCTGGCGCGGTCTCCGGAATAACTGGCGTCTTCCGTGCCGCTGCTGCAGTTCGTGGAAATTTTTCGCTTTGTTCGGGCTGCGTTTGGGTGTACGACTTTAGATAGCGAAATGGATCCGTATCCGTTTCCCTCCCCCCTTGGCGCCGCGCGGTCCCCCTGTGCGGCGCCACCTTTTTCCTGGGCAAGCTGCCGTTTCCCTGGCGCTGCCGGGGCCTGTAAAGTCGCGGTGCAGCCAGAGTTTCGGCCATGTTCGGAAAAGTCCTGATCCTGATTGCGCTCGGCGTCGTCGCGGCCGTTCTCATCGCCGGCATCGCGGTGATGGCGATCGGCGGCAAGGCCGGCGCCAAATGGTCCAACATCTTGATGCGCTACCGCATCCTGGCCCAGGCAGCGGCGCTCGCGATCATCCTTGCGGTGCTCTATTTCGCGGGCCGCTAAAAAAAACTCACCGGATCGATGTCGAGGCTGAGGCGCACGGCATTGGCGAGGTGCACGCGGCCCAGCCAGGTGCGCAGATAGGCTTGGATGTCCACGCTGCGTTCGGCCTGCACCAGAAGCCGCTCGCGCGTCTGGCCGCGCAGCAGCGCATAGAACGCTGGCGTCGGTCCCCACACTTTCACACCGCGCGCCGCTGGCGCCGACCGGGCGAGCAGGCGGCCTGCCTCGCGCACCGCATCGCCCTGGACGCCGGAGAGGATGATCGCGGCCAGGCGTCCGAAAGGCGGGGCCTGCGCCCGCTCGCGCATGAGCCGCTCCTGGGCGTAGAAGGCATCGCGGTCGCTCATGACCAGCGCCTGCATCACCGCGTCCTTGGGATTGCGCGTCTGGATAAGCACCAGGCCGGGCTTATCGGCGCGCCCCGCGCGCCCGCTCACCTGATGCAGCAATTGGAACGTCCGCTCGCGCGCGCGCAGGTCGCCGTCTGAGCCGCCGAGATCGGCGTCCACCACGCCCACCAGCGTCAATTGCGGAAAGTGATGACCCTTGGCGACGATCTGGGTGCCGATCAGCACGTCGGTCTCGCGCTTGTTCATGGCGCGGATGGCGGCCTGGGTCTCGTCCGGCCCCTGCAGGGTGTCGCTCGACGCGATCGCCACGCGCGCAGTGGGAAAGGCGAGCGCGAATTCCTCCGCCACGCGCTCCACGCCCGGGCCGCAGGCGATCAGGCTCGACGGCGTGGCGCATTGCGGACAATGCGCCGGAACGGCGGTGTCGAAACCGCAATGGTGGCAGATCAGACGGCTGCGATAGCGGTGCTCCACCAGCCATGCCGCGCAATGCGGGCAGGTCATCTTGTGCCCGCACGCCTCGCACAAGGTGAGCGGTGCATAGCCGCGGCGATTGAGGAACAGCATCGCCTGCTCGCCGGCGCCGAGCGTTCTCGCCAGTGCGTCGCGCAGCGGCGGGGACAGAAACGTGCCCGGCTCGCCGCGCTCGCGCGTCAGATCGACAAGGCGAACCTCGGGCATGGTCGCGTTGTTGTGGCGGCGCGGCAGCTTCAAATGCGCATAGCGGCCCCCGGTCGCGTTGACGTAACTCTCCAGCGAGGGCGTCGCGCTGGCGAGCACCACGGGGCATTTGGCGAGCCGGGCGCGCACCACCGCCATGTCGCGCGCATGATAGATCGGGCCTTCTTCCTGCTTGTAGGCCTGCTCGTGCTCTTCGTCGACGACGACGAGGCCGAGCTCGGCAAAGGGCAGGAACAGCGCCGAGCGCGCGCCGACCACGACGCGGGCTTCGCCGCGCAACACGGCGCGCCAGATGCGCCGGCGCTCGCGCTGCGAGAGGTCGGAGTGCCACTCGGCCGGCCGCACGCCGAAGCGCTCGGAGAAGCGGTCGAGGAACTGCACCGTGAGCGCGATTTCCGGCAGCAGGATCAGCACCTGGCGATTCTGGCGCAGTGCTTCCGCCACCGCCTCGAAATAGGTCTCGGTCTTGCCCGAGCCGGTGACGCCGTCGAGCAGGCTGACCGCAAAACGCCGCGAAGCGATTTGCGCTTTCAAGCTGCGCGCGGCGGCTTCCTGGTCGAGGCTGAGCACGGCGCGCGCGAAATCGGCATCGGGCCGCGGCACCGGCGCGAATTCCGGCATCGCCACCGGCACCAGCGCGCCCGCAGCGATCAGGCCGCGCACGACACCGGCGCCGACATTGGCTTCTTCCGCGATGCTCGCCGCCGAGCGCACGAGCCCATCCTTCATCAAGTCCGCGATCCGCCGGCGCGGCAGCGTCAGCTTGGCGGGGAGCGCGGGCCCCAATGCGTAAGCGGTGCGCGGGCTCTCGGCCATCAGCGCCTGGCGCGAGCGCAACGCCATCGCCAGAACCAGGCCCTTGGGCGTCAGCGTGTAGTCCGCGACCCAATCGACGAAATCGCAGAGGTCGGCGGGCAACACGGGTTCGCCCTCCAGCGGCACGGCCAGCCTCAGCCGGTTGTCGCCGACAGCGCCTTCCGCCTCGCCCCAGACGACGCCCAGCGATTCGCGCGGACCCAGCGGCGCTGTGACCAATAGGCCACGGGAAACCTCCATGCCGCTGGGGAGTTTGTAGTCATACGGGCCGGGCAACGGAAAAGGCAGCAGAACACCCGCGCGCGGCGCCGGTCCCAGGGCAAGGGCGGGCTTCAAGGCAGCATCCTTCATGGGCTACACTGTCAACAGCGATTCCTTGCGGTCAACATGAAGATCTTTCTCGACAGCGCAGACATCAAGGAGATCCGCGAATTCGCGGATAGCGGCCTTGTCGACGGCATCACCACCAACCCCTCGCTCGCCGCCAAGACGGGGCGCGACTATGTCGAGGCGCTGGAAGAGATCGCCAAGCTGGTTCCCGGCTCGGTGAGCGCCGAGGTGCTCGCCACCGATTTCGACGGCATCCTTTCGCAGGGCCGGCGTCTGGCGAAGATCGCGTCCAACATCACGGTCAAAGTGCCGCTGACCTGGGATGGGCTCAAAGCGTGTCGCGCGCTGGCCGGCGAGGGGACGACCGTCAACGTCACGCTCTGCTTCTCGCCGGTCCAGGCGATGATGGCGGCGAAGGCGGGCGCGACCTATATTTCGCCCTTCATCGGCCGGGTTGACGACGTCGGCGAGGACGGCATGGGGCTGATCCGCGACATCCGCACGATCTACGACAATTACGGCTTCACCACGCAGATTCTCGCGGCTTCGGTACGCCACATCATGCATGTGCGCGAGGCCGCACTGGCGGGCGCCGACATCGCCACGATTCCGCCGTCGGTATTCAAGTCGCTTCTCAACCATCCATTGACTGACAAGGGGCTCGCCGCCTTCCTCGCGGATGCGCAGAAGGCCGGCGTGAAAATCAGGGGCACATGAGCGAAAGCGCAAAGACCATCGAACCGGAGGCCGAAGAAGCCGTCCGGGCCTATCTGCGTATCAACCGCGCGCGGCTCGCGGCGGACGGCTCGTTTCTGGCGCTGCTGCTGCCGGAGCGCTTTGCGCAGAGCGGCCTGCACGATCTGCAGCGACACATCATCGACAGGCTGCGCGCCGAGAACGCGGCGCTCAAAGCCAAGCTCGAGGCGGTGGAACGCGCGGTCGGGGCATGGGCCAGTCCGCCCAAACGCTGAAACGGGCCTGGCTCGACGCGCTCCGCGACCAGCGCCGCGCCAGCGCGCATACCGTGCGCGCCTATGGCGACGACCTCGATCGATTCCTCGCCTTCCTCGAGACGCATCTGGGCCAAGTGCTCGACACGCGCGCGCTGAAGCAGCTGCGCGCGGCCGATATCCGCGCCTTCATAACCCATCGCCGCAACCAGGGCCTCTCGGCGCGTGGCGTGCAGCGCGCCTTGTCGGCGATCCGCGGCTTCTTCCGCTACCTGACGCGCGAAGGCATCGTCGACAATGCCGCAGCCTTCACGCTCAAGGCGCCACGCGCGAGCCGCTCCCTGCCGCGCCCGCTCAGCGAAGCCGATGCGCGGCGCACCATCGCCGAAGCAGCCAAGAACGACGTCCAATGGCTCGGACTGCGCGATACCGCTTTGCTGCTGCTGCTCTATGGCGCGGGCCTGCGCATCTCGGAGGCGCTCTCGCTCAAGCGCGGCGATGTTCCATTGGGTCCGGCACTCACCATCCTGGGCAAGGGCAAGAAGCAGCGCATTGTGCCGATATTGGCGCCGGTTCGCGAGGCGATCGGGCGCTATGCCGAGGCGATTGCCTTCAGCGGCGGACCGGATGCGCCGCTCTTTCTGTCGCGCCGCGGCAGGCCGATGAGCGCGCGCGAGGCGCAGGCCTTGATGCAGAACCTGCGCGGCCGTCTGGGATTGTCCGAGCGTGCGACGCCGCATGCGCTGCGCCATTCCTTCGCGACTCATCTGCTCGCGGGCGGCGGCGACCTGCGCAGCGTGCAGGAGCTGCTCGGTCATGCCTCGCTCTCGACCACGCAGGCCTATACCGCGCTCGACACGGCCAAATTGATCGAGGTCTACGCCAAGGCGCACCCGCGCGGGCGCTAGATCGTGGCAAGCACCTCCTCTTCGGCGCCTTGCGACAACCGCCCGCCATGCCAGCTTCGCCGGAGCACATAGCCTAGACCCAGGGACACAAGACCCATGGCCGACATCAAGAGATAAGCGCGCCCGCCATAGGCCGCATAGAGCGGTCCGACCGCGAGCGTCGCCAAGCCGAGAGCAAGGCCGGAGGAGGCGACGGCGTAGAGGCTCTGGGCGGTCGCGGCCAATCTGGGCGGCACCGCCCTGAGCACGAAATACATCGCGCCCAGATGCGCCAGCGCGAATGTGCCGCCATGCAGGAACTGCGCGAAGACGACGACGGGAAGCGGCGGATCGAAGGCCAGGATCGTCCAGCGCAGCATGCAGCAAGCTGCGCCCAGCATCAGCAGCCGCGTGGCGCCGAGCGCGCGGAACACTTTCAGCGACACCGCCATCAGCCCGATCTCGGCCAGTACGCCCAGAGGCCACAGCAAGCCGATCAGCGTGCCGCTGTAGCCGAGCGTGCGCCAGTGCAGGCCGCCGAGACTGTAATAGAAAGCATGGCTCCCCTGGTCCAGACTGGCGGCGGCGAGGAAGACGACGAAGATCCGCGAGCGCAGCAATTCGCGCGCCTCGCCCAAGGTGGCGCGAAAGCTCAAGGCGAAATCGCCGCGCGCGCGGTTTGCCGGAGGTGCCGGCAGCGCCCAGATCGCGATCAGATTGAGCGCCGCCGAGATCGTCAGCCACGGCGCCAATGCCGCCAAGCCGAACCGGCTGACGCAGACGCCCGCCACGACGTTGCCGGCCATGAAGGTCGCCGACGCCCAGACCCGCACATGGCCGTAGTCGAAATCGAAGACCTCGGAGAGCCGCACGCTGACGCTTTCGAGCAATGGCGTCGCCGAGCCGCCTGCGACGTTGGCGGCCACCGCGGCCAGGAAGATCGCTTCTGGCGCGCGCGTCCCGTTGAGCGCGGCATAGCCCAAGAACACCACGGCATAGAGCACCAGCATCGCGCCGCGCCGGTCGTTGCGCGCGTCGGCGACCATGCCGCTCAGCGGGGCGACGACGACGCGCAGCAACATGCCGGCGGCGAGCAGGGCGCCGATCGCATCCGGCGTCAGTCCGCGCCAGGCGAGCCAGGCGCCGAAGAAAGGGGTGTACATGCCGCCGATCGAGCCGGCGGCGCCTTGCGCCAGCGCCAGGCGAAGCGAGACGTTTCTCACGGCGCGTTCAGAACAGCGACAGCGCGCGCCGCGCCGCCAGCGCCTGCAGCAGGAGCCAGATGCGGGCCTCGGCGCCGCGCGCGCCGATGTCTTCGAGATCGGCGTGCAGCGCGATCAGGAGCCGGCGCAATTCCGCATTGGAGGCATTGAGCGACGAGATGGAGAGATCCTGGTCATTGCCCTTCGCCGCGTCCTCGAGCGATGACCGCAGTTCGAGATCGTGCGCGGACGGCGCCAATTCGGCGAACGCGGCGCGCATGTCGCGATTCTCCGCCGCCCGGATCTCGGCGCCGCGCTCGTATTCGCGTGCGACGAACTTCATCAGCAGGGCATGGAGCGCGCTGGTGCCCCGGCCATAGGCATCGCCCTCGCCCGACATCGCCGCGGCGAGAAGCTGGTCGGCGCTGACGTTCAGGATCTGGTCGGCCTCGGGTTTCATGCGCGCGCCCCAAGCTTCTGCGCCAGCACCTGGTTGTGGAAGGCCAGGCAATACCAGCCGGAGAAGGCATTGACCGGATCAGGATTGGTGCCGCTGGCGAACTCCTTTGCCGCCGAAATCCAGATCGCCAGGCCCTTGAAGCTGGCGAAGACCTCCCACCAGAACAGCGCCTGCGGTTCGGCTTTCAGGCCGCTCTCGCGCTCCCACAGCGCGAGGGACTGGGCGCGCGGCAGCATGCCGCCGGGCCGGCTCGGATCGTGATGGGCCCAGAGCGGATCGAGCGCCCAGGCAAGATCCTCCAGCGGGTCGCCCAGATGCGCCATCTCCCAATCGAGAACGGCGCGGATGCGCCCCTCTGCGTCGCTCAGGAAATTGCCGCTGCGATAATCGCCATGCACCAGGGCGATCTTTTGCGCAGGCGGCGGCGGATGGCGCTTGAGCCAGCGCAGCGCCGCCCGCGCGATGGGCTGGGGCTCGAGCTCGTCTTCATCGAGCACCTTCTCCCAGCGCGCCAGCTCGTGCGACCAGCAATTCTCGACGCGCTTTGCGCCGTCGAAATCGCCAAGGCCGAGGGCGATGGGATCGACGGCTGCGATGCGGCCGAGCGTGGTCCAGAACTGGCGGCCCACCTCCTCGCGCTGCGAACCATAGGGATCGGGCGCGAGCACGGAGGCGGCTTGGGCCCCCTCGATCTCGCCCATGATGAAGAAGGGCCGCTCCAGAACGATGCCCTGCGTTTCGAGCGCGACGGGTTCGGGCACCGGAAAGCCGAGCGCGAAGAACGCCTGATAGGCGCGGAATTCGACGGAACGCTCGGTCTCGATCAGGCTGGCGGGCGGATCGCGGCGCAGGATCAGCTTGCGCTCGACCGCCGCGCCCGCCCGCGTGAAGCGCGCGCGCAGCCTGTAGGTCTCGCGCGAGGCGCCGCCGGGGATGCGCGAAAGATCGTGTACGGATAAATCCGGCGCCGCCAGTTCGCGGCGCAGGTAGAGCGTCAGTTTTTCGGCCAGCTCGGCGCTCATCCGGGCGCGGGATCGAACAAGCCGGTGAGCCCATGCGGGCGGTAGGGCCCGGCGACGAGCTGCTCGAGCACGCCGCGGCCGCTGCGTCTGACGCCGGGACCCTCGAGCTCGGCCGTCACCAGCGCCTGGATGTGCTGGAAGCGCGGCTCGTTCTCGTCGAGCGTGGCGAGATCGTAGGTGTCGTAGCCGACCGCTTCCACGCCGCGATACATGCCGTGGCCCCATTCGGGATGGCCGTAGCCGATCCCCGACATGTAGAACTGCGCCTGCGCGGTCAGGGTCGCGCGCCAGCGGCCACCGTCGCGATCCGTCGCTTCGATCACCGCGGCCTTGGCGTGGCGGGTCCCCGGCTTGTAGACGATCTCCGAGCGGCACTCGGCCATGTGAAGCGGCTGCGCATCGCCGAGTCCGCCCATCACCGCGGCGCTGTTCCAGGCGCGGCCTTCGCCGTCGGCATTGCGATGATAGAGCAGGAAGCGGTCCTCGAAATTGAGCGGCGACCACAGCCAGTAGAATTGCGGGACGCGGGGCGGCGCCGGCATCTGAGGATCGCTTTGGCCGATCGGACGCACGCCCCAGGAGCGGTCGCGCGTGCCCAGCACGGTCGGCGGCGTCACCACGAACCGCCGGCCGCCCAACTCGATCGTTCCTTCATAGCAGCCGTTCTGGGTCAGGCGCGTGTAATCGAGCACCGTGCGCGGACCGATGCGGTAGGTGAAGCGCGGCTCCTCGACCGCCGGCGCCCGCGCGCGGAACAGGATCTCGGCGCGGATGCCGTGGCTGTTGCCGCCGACCGTGAGCCGCAAGCTCTTGAGCGGTTCGACGACTTCGACCGCGATCGGTCCGACATGGGTGTCCATCCGCTCCATGGCGAGCAGGCGCGAGGCGCGCAGATTGTGCTGCACGCCGTCCGCGATCAGCGAGAACGCCGCGTCCATCACGTTCAGATGCGGATAGACCCCGAGCGCCAGCGCGAAGAAGAACCCGCCATCGGCCGAATAACCGTTGAAGAAATAACGGTCGTAGAAATTGCGGTCCGTGCCCGCGGTGGCGATGGGTTCGGCACGCTGGTGGATGGGAAAATCGTCGGCCTTGGTGAGCATCGCGTCTCTGAGCTTGTCGCGCCTTCAGCATGGCTGCGGGACCGCGGCCGGACAAGACCGATCTTGCTGCGGGCTTCCCGCCCGACAGGCATGCCTTGCCATGTGCTTGATCGGATTGCGCCCCTTGCGGGTCTACGCTAAACGGAGCCCCCGGAGCCGCCTTAGCTCAGCCGGTAGAGCAACGCATTCGTAATGCGTGGGTCGGGTGTTCGAGTCACCCAGGCGGCACCAGTGCTCAGCCGAAATCGATTGTGCGCTTGTCTCGGCGAAGCGCGCGGTGCGATCAAAGGAAGAATCGCAACCCCAGCCCGACACCCGTGCCGGCAAAGCGATAGCCGGTGTCGAAGGCGGCGAAGACGCGGCCGTAGATGGCAACGTCGCGATCGGTTCGATAGGTCAGTCCCGTGCCAGCCGTGGTCGAATGATACGGATAGCGCTGGTCGAAGCCGGTTCGGTAGCGCAGGTTGAGCGCGTTCCAGGTGAACCCGCTGCCGAGTGTGTCGTCAGCCCCGAGCCGCACAGTGAGATAGGGAAAGTCGCGCGTGGGCGCGAACCTTTCGCCACCGCCCAGGCTGGCATAGAGCGAGGTGTTTTCGCCCATCGCGCGGCGATAGGTCACGAGTCCCTCCCCTGCCCATGAGACCGCGCCGCTTGTTCTCGCGCGGTAATTCTGCACTTGCAGCGTCCAGCTCAATCCGTTCCCGGCGTCTTTCGTCAGGCTGACAATGTCGTAGTTGAGCAGTGCCTTGGAAAAATCCGCCGCCGTGCGCTCGCTTCCCGCTTCCAGCGAGACCGTCAGGCCCTCGGCATGCGCAGCCGAGGAGAGGCTGAGCAAGCAAAGGCAGAACGCAATTCCGCATCGAGGAATCATGGACCGCCCCGCTATGGCCCTGAACAGGAGCGCAACATGTCCCGTCGCCGGTTGCGTTTTGGTGAACGGCTTCACATTTGTGGTCGTGGGGCCGGCGTTCGCATCATCGCCCAAAAGGCGCCCGAACTAGTTTTTGCCGGCGAAAGCAATGAGTCGGTAGCTTGCCGGCACGACCAGCGTATTCAGTCCGGCGGCGATGCCGGTTGTCGGCAGGCCGTCACGCACGCTGGGCGCGACGGGTTCGCCGAGCTGCGTGGACCACAACTGCTTTCCGGTTGCCGCATCGAGCAAATACAAATTGCCAAACCCGGAGCCGATGATGGCCGTGCCATTGACGATGATCGGCGCGCTCGAGAGAGTCTTGTCGCCCGAAAAACTCCACCTTTCAGTGCCGGTGTCCGGGTCGATGGCGGTCAAGGTTTGGTCGATCAGGTCGAGCTGGTATTTGTTCCCAGAGCCGTCTTGCCAGAAGGCCGGCGGCTCGATCGAGGCCAGCGGTCCGATGATCGCACCGGTATCGGCATTGAGCACAACCTTGTTGAGGGCCATGTCGCGGACATAGAGGCGGTTCTGATAGTACGCCGGCGTATTGCCGCCGCCGCCCCCGCAGCCGAGATAGGTGTACCAGAACAGAATGCCCCTGACGTTAAACCGGTAATAGTTGCAGTCGTAAGTCACATACACATTCCCGTCGCCAATCGCGGGCGAACTATAGGCGCCGTTCGCGACCAGGGTTTTCCAGTTCACATGGCCCGTAGCCTCGTCCACGGCGTAGAGTTCGCCCGCATCGCCCGCGCCAGCAACGAATACTTGTCCGTTATAGGCGGTGAGAGGCGCCGAGAAGGCCCACTCGTCCGGCATTTGCGAGGCCCATAGCTGAGTTCCCACATTGTCGGCCGAAAAAGCTTGCACCAATCCGTCGAAATTGACGACGAACAGACGTCCCTTGTCATAGGCCGCACTGGACCAGTAGTACGTGCCGTTGATCGGCCTTTGCCAAAGCACTTCGCCGGTACGCAGATTGAGAGCGTACAATTGCGTGCCGTAAGCGACCGGATTGGCGACGGTTACGAACACAATCCCGTTGACGATCACCGGATACGAAACCATGCCCTCGAATTCGTGCATCCATCTCATCGGGAGAGGGCCCGTGAAGCTCGCTGGCATTTTTATCGTGCCGTCATGCGCAGGATCGATGTGATACGCCACTGCAATGGGGTGCGACTTTGCCGCGGCGTTAGTGATGCCGCCGCAGAGCGCCAGCGCAAGTGCGGCGCTGCCATACAGCGCGAGCCTGATATCGATCACGTCTTTCCCCCCGGGCAAACGCGCGCGTATTGCTTACACTTCCAAGTGGAACTGTAGAGCAACGCCGGCGAGTCGACAAGCGAAGCGCTTGCCGGGCATGAAATCGCAACCGACTCTTCCGGTCAGCGTTGTGGCGCCGCTCCTTGGCCAGCGGGAACCGCGATCCCGGGCGTCACGCCAAAGATGACGGTGACCGGCGTATGCGACTGCGCCAGGACGTTGACCATGCGCTCCTGCGCGCGGATGCCCTCGAGCTTGACGTAGTTCTCGGTCAGCGCCGTCGCCACCTGGTTGACCGACGCCGTGGTGAGCGCGGCGTTGCGCGCGTTCTGCACCGTCGGGTCGGGCGCGATGTTGGAGATCGTGACGCCTTGGAGCTCGAGCGGCGCATGCAGCTGACGCAGCCGTTCGGAGAGCTGCTGGGTCAGCTTGTTGGCGATGGCCTGGCGATCGTTGTTCATGTCCAGGTCGCTGTCGTAATGGGGCCCGAGGTCGCGCATGAAGCCGCGGACCTCTTGATGGCCATAGATCGCGTAGATGTCCGGCACGTTGATGTAGCTGGCGCGCGGATAGTTGGAATCCTGCGCCGGCGTCACCTGCGCCAGGATGCTGGTCCAGATGGCGCGGTCGTTGGGCACGATCATGCGAACATAGGTGTCGATCGCGACGCGATTGCCGACGCGGGTCAGGATGCGATGGTCCTGGTGGTCGCGCGGATCGTCCTGCAGCATCTGCTCTTCGACCTGCACGGTCGTGGTCTGCAGACAGACGACGCGATTCTGGATGCCGCCGACGCCTTGTCCGCCGAGATTGATCTGGCCGGCTTCCTGGAAGTCGCCGGAGAAGCCGTTTGGCCCCAGGACCCGGCAGACATACCCTGCGGGGACCGAGAAATAGTCCGGCGACCATTGTCCGCATGCTGCCAGCACGCTCAGGCCGCCGCCGAGGATCGCAACCCAGGCGCCGCGCGCCGCCGACATCTTCATGCTCAGTGTCCCCCTTGCTGGACGCGCTTGTGGAGCTCGTCCTGCTGCTTGTGCTGCATGCTGCGGTCGATGACGTGTCGCGGCGTCCCCTCCACGGCCCAGGTCGCGAACCAGTAGAGAACAGGACCACCAAGCGCGGCCACGACAAGCACGATCAGCACGCGCCGGATCCAGAGCCTGGTCCGCGGCGAATCCGTCCAGCGCAGCGCGAAGAATCCAACGACCGCCAGCGCCGCCAACGCCAGGACGGCCCCGACCAGCGCCGGCAGAAGCCTGTTCAAATCCATCGACGCGCCCCGGATCAGCCCGTCCGATCATGGCATGTCTGCGGCTCGCCTTGAAGACCGGCGTCCCGGCTCGAATTCGATACCATCCCTTAAGCAATCGCTACGCGCCGCGCCTGCGCATTAACCGGGCATTATTTTCGCCTTGCTAGACCCGGCCGCTTGGGCATCCCGCTCGGGTGCGGCGGGAACAGCGAAAGACCACGAGATCGGCCATGGTCGTTGCGACCTCCGGCGCTGGGAAGATCGACGAGGCGCCGCTGCCGTTGGGCGCGATCGCCGCGGTCGCGGCGCTGGTCTTTCTCTGCGCGTGCGGCGGGCTCGCCTTGTCCGACCTCATCGGGCGGGTCAGCGCTCTGTGGCTCGGCAACGCCGTGCTGGTATTTTTCCTGTTGCGCAACCCGCTGCGATTTTGGCCCGCGCTTCTCGCGGCCGGCCTGGGCGGCAATTTTGCGGCCGACCTGGTGATGGGGGATTCGCTTGCGACCGCCGCGGTCCTCACGTTTTGCAACGCGGTGGGCGTTCTCATCGTCGCCGCGCCGCTGACCATGCTCGATCTTCAGGACGACCTTTCGCGGCCGAAGCCGCTCTACCTGTTCTATGCGCTGGCGCTTGGTCCCGCGCCCGCCGCGTCGGCGTTGATCTCGGCATGCTATTTCAGCGTGGTCCAGGGGCGCGATTTCCTGCATCAGGCGCTGGATTGGTACGCAACCGATGCGCTCGGCTACAGCATCGTCGTGCCGATGCTGATGACGGTGAAGCTCGCCGCGCTCAAGAAGATGTTCGCGCGCGATCAGATCGTCGTCACGCTGCTTCTGTTCGGCGTTCTGGCGGCGGCGCTGGGACTGAATTTCTTCGCCCGCTATCCCGTGGCCTTCCTGATCTTTCCGGCGGTGAACCTCATCACCTTCCAGCGCGGTTTCGCCGGCGGCGCCCTGGCGCTGCTCATGGCCGCCACCTATTTGATGGTCCCGGTCCTCACCGGCGACGGCCATGCGCTTCCCACGATCCACTCGCTGCGCCTGCAGATCGTCATCGTCCAGGTCTTCATCGCGGTGATCGGCTTCTCCGTCGTGCTGGTGGGCGCCGCGCTGGAGCAGCGCCGCCGCCTTGAGCAGGGCCTCGCCCAGGCCATCGTCCGCGCCGAGAACGCGCGCGAGGAGGCGCTGGTCGCGCGCGACGCCGCCGAGCGCGCCAACCGGCTCAAGTCGATGTTCCTGGCCACGATGAGCCATGAGCTGCGCACGCCGTTGAACGCCATCATCGGATTCTCCGACCTGATGGACAGGGAGATCTACGGGCCGCTCGGCGATGCGCGCTATCTGGAATATTGCGGCCTGGTGGGCCGCGCTGGGCGCCATCTGCTCAGCCTGATCAACGACGTGCTCGACATGTCGAAGATCGAGGCCGGCAAGTTCGAATTGTACCGCCAGAGCTTCGATCTGCGCGAAGTGGTGCGCGATTGCATCGAGCTGATGCGCGAGCAGGCGGTCAACGCGGGCATCGCGCTCTTGGACGAGACCGGCGCCACGCCGCTCGCCATCGACGCCGACCGGCGCGCGATGAAGCAGATCCTGCTCAATCTTCTCTCCAATGCGATCAAATTCACGCCGCGCGGCGGCCGCGTCAGCGTGCAGGGCCGCATTGCCGCCGGCACGATGACGATCTCGGTCGCGGATACAGGCATAGGCATCTCGACCGATCAGGTCGCGCGTCTCGGCAATCCGTTCGTGCAAGTCCGCAGCAGCGCCGGCGCCTCGCATGAGGGCACGGGTCTCGGCCTTGCGCTGGTGCGGGCGCTGGCCGAGATTCATGACGGCCGGTTCTCGATCGAAAGCGTGCTCGGCAAGGGCACGACCGTGAGCGTCGCGATCCCCTGCAGTGCCGGCGAATCCCGGCAGGCGGCCTAGTCGCGCCGTCCCTGCTTCACCGCCATCAACAAGGGCCTCTCCTCATGCGGCACGTCGCAGCGACGCGCCGAAGCTGCGCTCCAGCCGTCCTGCAACCCGCGGGGCGGCGAACTCGGCCCCCACCATGAAGCGCATCAGCGGCCCGAAGGTCTCGAGCGCCGCGGGCCCCACGGCGTAGAGCTTGGGGATGGGCGTCTCGAAGCTGTCGCTCAGGATCGGTGTGCCGTCGGCCTCGGCGATGCGCGCGACGAGGGATTGCGGCAGGAACGGCAGGCGCCGCATGTCCATGCGGTAACCGGTGGCGGCGATCACGTGGTCGCAGTCGAGCCTTTCGCTCTTGCCCTGCGCGCCGGCAAGCCGCAGCAATACGCGTCCGTTCTCCGCCTTTGCACCTGCAACCGTGCAGCCGAGCGACATGGGGATGACGCCCTCGACCTTCTCGCGCATGAACCAGCCCGCGGCGGGATGCATGTGGCTGTCGATGGCGCGGCGTTTCAGAGCCTGGGGCAGGCGATAGAAGAGCAGCGGCGCCTCGGCGCAGAACAGCGAGCGCCAGCCGCGGCCGATGCCCGATGCCGGGCGCTGGATGCGCCCCAGCAGCGACTCGTCCGATGCGTCGGGCACCTTGTTGTATTCGATGCCTGCGGCACGCGCCACGATATGGGGCTTGGCGCCTTGCTGGTGCAGCAGCCAGGCCAGATCGACCGCCGAGGAGCCGGCGCCGATCACGGCCACGTCCTTGCCCTTGAATTGGGCGACATCGCGATGCGCCGCGCTGTGAGATCGCAGCGCTGCCGGCAGCGCCGACAGGATTTCGGGCAGGTGTTCGAACCAGGTGATGCCGACCGCCAGGACCACGCTTCTGGCGATGAGCGTTTCGCCGCTCTCCAGCGTCAAGCGGAAATCCTCGCCTTGCTGCGTCACGCCCGCGACGTCGACGGGCTCCACGCTCGGAACGTAGCGCTTCTGGAACCAGTCGGCGTAGGCAAGGAAGTTGTCGAGCGGGATCGGAAGGCCCTGATCGGCATAGGCGAGACCTTTGCGCCGCGACCACGCCTTGAGCGTCGAGTCCGGCGCCGGCGCCGACAGGTTGGTGGCGAAGCCGTCGGACTTCAGGATCATGTTCTTCGGCATGCGCTGCGACCAGGTCGTCATCGGCTTGCCGAAGATGCGGAAATTCACGCCCTTAGCCGCCAGATGTGCGGCCAGCGACAATCCATGGGGTCCGGCTCCGACGATGGCAACGTCTGTGCTCTGTGTCATCTCGTGTCTCCGATGTTTCAACCGGGATCAGATTTGTCCCGTAACGGTCCGCGCAACGCGGCGGGCAACGCCGCTGGTCGAGGAGATTCCAGAATCGTGCCGGGAACGGGACATGCAGGGGGAAGCCCTGTTGCCCCCGGGTGTTCGACAATGACACGCACCGTCATGCTGCTGACGACCGTGGACTGGACGGCCACGGCCCGCTACGCGCAGGGCTTTGCCGCCGCGTCGTGGCGCGTAGAGGCCTTTGCGCCGCGCAAGGCGCCGGTCGCTCTCAGCCGCTATGTGGCGCGCCATCACTGCTACCGACCGCTGCGGGCCATAGCCTCGCTGCGCCGCGCGCTGGCGGAGGCGTGTCCCGATCTGGTCGTTGCCTGCGACGACCGCGCGGTCTGCCAGCTGCTCAAGCTCGATGCGGCCGAGGCGCCGGGGTCGGAAATCCGCGCACTCATCGAGCGCTCGCTGGGCGCTCCGGACCGCTTCGCGACGATCCTGTCGCGCCCGCTTTCAATGGCCGCGACGGCAGACGCCGGCATTCGCACCGCCGAGACAGTGGCGATCGAAGACGATACGGCGCTTGCCGAAGGACTGGCGCGGTTCGGGCTGCCGGCGGTGCTCAAGGCCGACGGGAGCTGGGGCGGCGACGGCGTCATGGTCGCACGCACGCCGGCAGAGGCATTGAGCGCCTTCCATAAGCTGAAGCGCCCGGCGTCGCGACTGCGCAGCTTTGTGCGTGCGTTCAAGCGCCGCGACGCGCATTTCCTGCTCGAGGCATTCACGCCGACGATGGGGGCCGTGAGCCTGCAGCGCTTCGTCAGCGGCACGCCGGCGGCCAGCGCCTTTGCCTGCTGGAAAGGCGAGGTGGTGGCGCAGCTCTGCTACGACGTTCTCGTCAGCGACGGCGCCATGGGGCCGCCCAATGTGATCCGCCGCGTCGACTGCGCGCAGATGGAGGAGGCGTCGCGGCGCGTCGCCCGGCACTTCGGCCTCAGCGGCATTTTCGGCCTCGATTTCATCCGCGACGCCGCCGGCGATGTGCATCTGATCGAGATCAATCCGCGCACGACGCAGGGCGGTACCCTGCCCTTCGGCGACAGGCGCGATCTGCCTTCCGCGCTCGCGGCCTGCGTCGCGCGCGCGCCGTGCGGGCGCCGCGCGGCGATCGAGACCGACATCGTCGCCTTCTTCCCCGGCGAATGGCGGCGCGATCCGGCGAGCCCCTATCTCGCGCGCGGCTTCCACAACGTGCCTTGGGACGACCCGGCGGTGCTCAAGCAATGTTTCGCGGCGCTGCCGCATGACCCGCCTTTGCGCAAGCAGGCGATCGAGCGCCTGCTCGCCTCGGCGCCGCAGCACGCGATCGAAGAGCTGCGGCCCGTGCTGGCGTGATGGACGCAAGGGTCATCGCCGTGCAAGGGCACGTCATTCATAGTTCCTAGCTGCAACACGCGCCGGCCGGGTTCGCGGTCCTATTCCGCCGCGGCGATGCCGGTCTCGATCGTCTTGCGCACGTGGGAACGCCGCGCGTCGAGATCTCGGGCGATGGCGTCGTCGTTCTTCTGCAACGCCTCGACGTCGGTGTTGGCGTATTCGAGCACGCCCATCTCCTCATAGCCCTTGCGGACCTTTTCACCCCACAGCCCGATGTCCTTGACGATGGGCACGATGCGCATGAAGAGGCCGTTGCGGAAGGTCTTCATCAGGGGCGAGTTGTTCTGGAACTCGACGCATTCCTCGACCGGCAGCCCCAGCGTCTGCCACACCTCGCGCGCCTCGAAGCGGTCGCGCATCAGATAGCAGGCCTCGATCAGGAATTCCTCGCGCTCGTCGCGCTCCTTTTGCGTCAGATGCGGATAGTAATCGCGTAGCGCCAGCCGCCCGAAGGCGACATGGCGGCTCTCGTCCTGCATGACATAGGCATTGACCTGCTGCGCCAGCGGATTCTGGGCGTAATCGCGCGTGGTCTGGAAGGCCGCAAGCGCCAGACCCTCGATCACCACCTGCATGCCCAGATAGGTCATGTCCCAGCGGCTGTCGCGCAGGGTCTGGTCGATCAGCTGCCACAGCGGCGGAGTGATCTGATAGGCGACGCCGAATTTGGAGAGCAGCAGGCGGTAGGACTCGACGTGCCGCGCCTCGTCGATCACCTGGGTCGAGGCATAGAATTTGGAGTCGATGTCGGGCACCTGCGTCACGATCTTGGCGGCGCAGATTAAAGCGCCTTGCTCACCCTGCATGAATTGCGAAAGCTGCCAGGCCTGGAAGTGCTTGCGGCACTGCGCCTTCTCCTTGGCCGACATCTTCTGATACAGCTCCATGCCGGCGATCGGCAGCATTTCTTCGGGAAGCTGCTGGGGATTCTCCTCGTCCAGCTCCTGGCTCCAGTCGATGCGCGTTGTCGCGTCCCACTGGAACTCCTTGCCCTTCTGGTAGAGTCCCATCATGCCGGCGCGCCCTGTGTCGTACATCCAGTTGAAGCAGGCGTCGAAATTCTGCGGCACGGTCCAGGTCGTGTCGGTCAGCGCTTCGGTGTAGAGCGAGGCGAAATTCATGGGCGTCCTCCCGGAGATTGCGGGAGGCAAAGGCTACGGGCGAAGAGCGGCCGACGCAACGCCCTCAGGCGCGCGCCAGCTTGCTGGCCCGCATTCCGTAGAGGAAATAAACCGCGAGCCCGATGGCGTTCCATTCCAGGAACCACCACTGCGTGAACCGGGGCAGCCCGGCCACGAGGTAGAGGCAGCCCAGGATGCAGAACGGGCCGACCAGCCAGGCGAGCGGCGTGCGGAACACGCGCGGCCGGTTCGGGTCGCGGACGCGCAGCGCGAGCATCGATGCGGCAACCGCGATGAAGGCGCAGAGCGTGCCGACATTGGCGAGCTGCACGATCTGACCAAGATCCATCGTCGCGGCCATCGCCATGACGACGAGGCCCGTCAAGGCGGTCATCAGGACGGGGGTGCCGCGCTTGGCACTGACGGCGGCGAGGCGCTGCGGCAACAGGCCGTCGCGCGCCATGACGAAGAAGATGCGGCTCTGGCCGTACATCAGCACCAGAATGACGCTGGGGATCGCGATCACGACGCAGGCCGCGACGATGCGCGCCGCATCGCCGTGGCCGAGCGACTGCAGGATGAAGACCAGGGGCGCCGCGTCGTGGGTCTTCGAGAACAGCTTGTACGACATCGCGCCCACCGCGACGGTCGCGACGACGACGTAGATCGCGGTGCACAGCGCCATGGAGCCGAGGATGCCGATGGTGAGATTGCGCGACGGGTTCTTCGTCTCCTCGGCCGCCGTCGACACCGTGTCGAAGCCGTAGAACGCGAAGAACACGATCGCCGCCGCGCCCAGCACGCCGAAATTGCTGCCATGGCCGTCGGGCGTGGCGCCGAAGCCGTAAGGCGCGAAAGGATGGAACAGCGCCGGATCGAAAGACCGCGCCGCAAGGGCCACGAAGAGCACAAGCGCGGACAGCTTGATGAGCACGAGCACGATGTTGAGCGTGGCACTCTCGCGCGTGCCCGCGATCAAGAGCAACGTGACGATGCCCGCAATGACCACGGCCGGCAGATTGACCAGGCCTCCCGACGCGAGGCCGTGCAGCAGGCTGTTCGGTATTGCCCAGCCCGCGCCCACCATCAGGGCCTCGGCATGACCGGACCAGCCGACCGCGACGGCTGCCGCGGCGACGGTGTATTCGAGCACCAGGCTCCATCCCACGATCCAGGCAAGTCCCTCGCCCAGCACCGCGTAGGAATAGGTGTAGGCGCTACCCGCCACCGGGATCATCGTCGCCATCTCGGCGTAGCAGAAGGCGGCGCAGGCGCAGATCGCGCCGCAGAGCAGGAAAGACAGGATCACTGCCGGTCCCGCCAGACCCGCGCCGATTCCGGTCAAGGTATAGATGCCGGTGCCGACGATGGCGCCCACGCCGATGGCGATCAGATGCGGCCAGGACAAGGTCGCCTTGAGCCGCTGGCTGCCGTCCGGCGCGACACTGGCCTCGATGGTCTTGCGGCGCGTGATGAAGCTCATGTGATCTCCCCCTAGGGTTCGCAACCTAGCGGATCGGAGCGCATCCGCGCTACGGTCCCTTCATCCGTATGCGGGGAATCACACATGAAAGTGCTCTGGACGCTTGTTGCCGCGGTTCTGCTTGTGCCGCTCGCAGCGCCTGTCCCTGCTGCGGCCAAGCCGGCGCCCGCCGACGCGCGCTTCAAGGCGCTCTATACAGCCGAGTGGAAATGGCGCGACGCTCAGTTTGGCGGCGGCGAAGACAATACGCGCGAAATCGCGGACCATCTGCCCAAGGCCGATCCTGCGACGCAGCAGGCAAGGCTGCGCTATTGGCAAGGCGTGCTCAAGCAGCTCACCACCATCGCGCGCTCGTCGCTCTCACCCGCAAGCCAGGTCGATTACGACGTCTACAAGCCGCAGATCGAAGTCCTGGCCGCGAGCCAGAGGTTTCGCGAATACGAGATGCCCGCGAATTCGGATACCACTTTCTGGACCGATCTGGGCTATGTCGCGCGGCAGGATTTCCGCAAGGTCGACGACTATCGCCACTGGATCGCGCAGATGCGCGATGTCCCGCGCTTCTTCCGCGAGGAGATGGACGAGATGCGCGCCGGGCTCAAGCGCGGCTTCACCCCCCCGCAGGTCACGTTGCAGGGCCGCGACGCCTCGATCGCCAATGTGGTCAATGCGGCACCGCAAGACTCGCTGTTCTACACGCCGTTCAAGACCATGCCGGGCATCGCGCCGGACGCGCAGGCCAAGCTGCGCGCCGAAGCCGTGGCCGTCATCCGCGACACCGTGCAGCCGGCGTATCGCGAACTGCTCAAATTCTGGGACGAGGTCTATGTGCCGGGAGCGCGCAAGACGCTCGCCGCCGACGATCTTCCCGACGGCAAAGCCTATTACCGCCAGAAGATCGTCGAGTTCACCACCCTCGACATGGCTCCGGCCGAAATCCATGCGCTGGGCGAGCGCGAAGTCGCGCGTCTGCATCAGGAAATGCTGGATGAGATGCACAAGACCGGCTTCAAGGGCGACTTCGCGGCGTTCCAGAAATTCCTGCGCGGCGGCCCGCAGTTCTATGCCAAGACGCCGCAGGAGCTGCTCGACAAGGCGGCGTGGATCGCAAAGAAGTTCGATGGCAAGGCCGCGCTTTATTTCGGCCGCCTGCCGCGCGCGCGCTTCGCCATCAAGCCGGTGCCGGACGATCTGGCGCCGTTCTACACCTCGGGCCGCGGCGGACCCGGCGTCTACCTTGTCAACACCTACGACTTGCCGCACAGGCCGCTGTTCAATCTAACCGCGATGACGTTGCACGAGTCGGCGCCGGGACATTCCTTCCAGATGTCGCTCGCGGCCGAGGACAAGTCGCTGCCGGATTTCCGCCGCTACACCTACATCTCGGCCTTCGGCGAGGGTTGGGCGCTCTATTGCGAGTATCTGGGCGACGAGATGGGGATGTACGACACCGCCTACGACCGCTTCGGCTATCTCGGCTGGCAGATCTGGCGCGCGGCGCGGCTGGTGGTCGACACCGGCATTCATGCGCAGGGCTGGACGCGCGATCAGGCGCTCGACTACATGCGCCAATACACAGCGCTTCCCGAGCACGAGATCGAGACCGAGGTCGACCGCTACATCGCGTGGCCCGGCCAGGCGCTGTCCTATTACCTGGGCGAGATGGCGATCAAGAAGGCGCGCGCCAAGGCCGAAGCGGCACTCGGGCCAAAGTTCAACATCCGCGCCTTCCACGACACCGTGCTGCAAATGGGCTCGGTGCCGCTGCCTGTGCTCGAGGCCCGCATCGACCGCTTCATCGCCGAGGGCGGCAAGGGTCCTTATCCGGATGAGGAGAAGTGAAACGCGGATTGAAAGAGCAGCTCGGGGCGACACATGACCGAAGACGCCGTCGTGGCACGATTGTGCAACCTGCCTGTCGATTTCAAACGGATGAAGTTGTCGTCGGTTTCGCTTGTAGAACGCAGCGGCTACTTAGAATTCCCGAAAGCGCTCAGCCCGAATCGCGTGGAGCTATATCTGCGCGACAATCCGGCTTTGGTGGATGCCTGGCAAATTTGGTCCGAAGACCAGCGGACAAGCCCCGCTTGGGCTTTTGAGCATAAAGGCGCGGAGTATTGCGTCCATCTGGCTCCGGGCGGCGAACGCCTTAGTTTTACCGACCGATACAAGGCTTGCGCCGAGTTTGTGGTCCGGCAAATCCTGTCGATTGCCCGACACGCCAAGAAGCGCCCGGTCTGACCCGTGACCGTAGTTGACGTGACAATCTGCCCAACCCGACCTACCGTTCGGGCAGGTAGTTCGGAGGATCGCCATGTCCGCTCCCGCGATGAAGGCCGAAGCGCGCTCGGAAGCCTACGAAATCCCGCTCGACCAGCTCGATCCGAGCCAGCCCGAGCTGTTCCAGAAGAACGCGTTCTGGCCCTATTTCGAGCGCCTGCGCCGCGAGGACCCGGTGCATTTCTGCGCCGAGAGCGGTTACGGACCGTACTGGTCGGTGACTAAGTACAACGACATCATGGCGGTGGACACCAACCATCAGGTGTTCTCCTCCGAAGCCAGCCTCGGCGGCATCACCATCCGCGATCAGCAGGCGGATTTCCGCATGCCGATGTTCATCGCCATGGACCCGCCCAAGCACGACAAGCAGCGCAAGGTCGTCAGTCCGATCGTGGCGCCGGAGAACCTGGAGCGCCTCGAAGGCACGATCCGCGAGCGTGCCGCGAAGATGCTCGAAGAACTGCCGCGCGGCGAGACCTTCGACTGGGTCGACCGCGTCTCCATCGAGCTCACCACGCAGATGCTGGCAACCCTGTTCGATTTCCCGTTCGAGGAGCGGCGCAAGCTGACGCGCTGGTCCGACGTCGCCACCGCCATTCCCGGCCATGGCGTCGTCGATACGGACGAGCAGCGGCGCCAGGAGCTGCGCGAATGCGGCTCCTATTTCGCCGAGCTGTGGAACCAGCGTCTCAACAGCGAGCCGAAAAGCGACCTGATCTCGATGATGGCGCATTCCGACGTGACGCGGAACATGGAGCCGATGGAGTTCCTCGGCAACATCGTCCTTCTCATCGTCGGCGGCAACGACACGACGCGCAACTCGATCACCGGCGGCGTGGTGGCGCTGAACGAGAATCCGGACCAGTACAAGAAGCTGCGCGACAATCCCGCGCTGATCCCCAGCATGGTGCCGGAGATCATCCGCTGGCAGACGCCGCTCGCCCATATGCGCCGCACCGCGCTCGCCGACACCGAGCTGCGCGGCAAGAAGATCAAGAAGGGCGACAAGGTGGTGATGTGGTACGTCTCGGGCAACCGCGACGAGGAGGCGATCGACGACCCAAACGCCTTCATCATCGACCGCGCGCGTCCCCGCCAGCATCTCTCCTTCGGCTTCGGCATCCATCGCTGCGTCGGAAACCGGCTGGCCGAGATGCAGCTGCGTATCGTCTGGGAAGAGATCCTCAAGCGCTTCAAGTTCATCGAGGTGATGGGCGAGCCCGAGCGCATCTTTTCGAGCTTCATCAAGGGCTATGCGACGTTGCCGGTGCGGATCGCGGCCTGATGCTCGCCGTCGCGCTGACGGCGGCGCTCGCAACCGCCTGCCCGTTCGCCGGCGAAAGGCCGATGATCGAGGCGGAGCTGTTCTTCGGCCGCGACATCCAGGGCCATGGGATCGTCAGCGAGGCCCAATGGGCGGACTTTGCCGATCAGGTGCTCGCCCCTGCCTTCCCGGCTGGATTTACGGTCGAGGACGCCAGCGGCTCGTGGCGCGACGGCGCGGGCCGCATGGTGCATGAGCCGACCAAGGTCGTGGTCGTGACGATTTCTCGAGGGCCCACGCTCGCCGGCAAGCTGCGCGGCGTGATCGGGGCCTATCGCATGCGTTTCCGCCAGCAGTCCGTGGGACTTGTCAGCCGCGCCGTGTGCGCGGCGTTTTGAAGCGTCAATCCGTCTCTGCCGGCTCGTCGTCGCTGCGGTTGCGCACATGGCGCAGCAACGTCACCGGGATGCTCGCGGCATAGAGGACGAAGCCGCCGGTCAAGGTCGGCCACGGCCAGTTGATCAGGAGCGCGACGAAAATGCAGAACGCCGCAAATGCGGCGACGCGCAGATTGCGCGGCAGGTGCATGTATTTGATCGAAGGCGTGGGCAACCGGCTCACCATCAAGGCCGCTGCCAGGACGATGATGGCCGAGGTGAAGCCGGAGGTCCGCACCAAGCCGTCGCCCAGCTGAAAGCTCAGCATCATCGGCAGCACGCAGAGAAACGCCGCCGCCGGCATCGGCAGGCCGGTGAAATAGGGATTGGCCTTGGTCGCGCCCTCGTCGCGCGCCGCGACGCTTTGGATGTTGAAGCGCGCCAGCCGGATGGCGCTGCAGGCGCAAAACAGCAATGCGGAGACCCAGCCCGCGATGCCCATGCGCTCCAGACTCCACAGATAGACGATCACCGCCGGCGCCACGCCGAAACTCACCAGGTCCACGAGGGAGTCGAGCTGGGCGCCGAAGCGCGTGTCGGCGCCGAACATCCGCGCGGCGCGGCCGTCCAGCATGTCGAACACCATCGCGGCCACGATCGCGGCGACGGACCAGTTCCAGTCGGCGGAGAGCGCGAAGCGAATGGCGGTCGCGCCGCAGCACAGCCCGAGCAGGGTGAGCACGCTCGGCACGAGCTTGGCGATCGAGAGGTCCTCGATGCGTTCGCGCATGCGCTGGCGCGCGCTCGAGAAATCTTCGAGGCGTTCCTCGATGCGTTCCTGCATGCGCCGCCGCGCCGAAAGTTTTTCGATGGCCATCAGCCAAGCCTCGCCAACACTGTTTCGCCGGCCTTGACGCGCTCGCCCTTGGCGACCGCGATCACGGCTCCGTCCGGAAGGTAGACGTCCAGCCGGCTGCCGAAACGGATGATGCCAAATCTCGCGCCTCTGCGCACGTTTTCTCCTTGGCGCAGGTCGCAGCGGATGCGCCGCGCCACCAACCCCGCGATCTGCACCACCGCCAGCTCGCGCCCGCCTTCGAGCGCGATCCTGACCGACATGCGCTCATTATGCTCGCTCGCCTTGTCGAAGGAAGCATTAACGAAGCGCCCCGGCCGGTAGGCCAGCCGGGAAACCGTGCCATCCGCCGGTATGCGGTTCACGTGCACGTCGAAGACATTCATGAAGATGCTCAGGCGCGCGCGGGGGGCGGTGTCCATGCCGAGTTCCTGCGGCGGACTGGCCAGGACCACCGGCAGCATGACCCCGTCGGCGGGAGAAACGATCAGGCCGCGGCCATCGGGAACTTGGCGTTCGGGATCGCGGAAGAAGGCGATGCACCACACGCTCAGCGGCAGGAACAGCAGGCCGTACCAGCCCGCAAGCACGATCAACAGCGTGTTGATCGCTGCCGCAAGCGCGATGAAAGGCCAGCCATCGGGATGCAGTCTCACGCCGCCCCGTCCCTGCGACGACAAAAGGGGCGGCCATGCGCGGCCGCCCCTTCGCCGAATGCGCAAACCTGTTTCAGGCGCGGGTGCCCGTGAACGGGAACGAGCCGAAGGAACCGGCCTTGACGCTGCCGTTCAGCGAATTGCCGTCGACGGTGCCGCTGAACTCGAGCGTCATCGGGAACGGCGTGGTGATCGAATTCTTCCACGACACGGCGTTGCCATCGACCTTGCCGTCGGTGATGTCCTGCGAGCGGCCCTGGGCGGATTGCGTGCCGGTCAAGCTCGCGCCGCTGCTCTTGAGCTCGACGGTGGAGGGCTGATCGCCCATGGGGGATTTCACGACGATATTGTACTTGCCATCGACTGCCATGATCGTCTCCTGTTGAAAGCGGGCATCTAAAAGATGACCGCCCCGTCAGGCAAGCAGAAGCTGAGCCCGGCGGCATCAGTCCTTGGGCCTGACACGGTCGATCGGGCGGATATCCAGGGCGCCGAACAGCGTGGTGATCTGCGCGCCGTCCTCGGAAAGAGGCAGCACGACGACCTCCAATTGCAGGTATTCCTTGCCGTTCTGAAGAGACCGCATCGGCCCGGCCGCCACCGGGGCGCGGCTGCGGACGCAGTCCAGCAGCACCGCGCGCATGCGCTGGAAAAACGGATCCTTGGCAAAAGTCGAGAGCATTTCCCCGGCGTAGCGCCGGCCCATGAACTGGACCACGCGATCGCCGGCGAAGCGGAAGCGGAAATCCGCACCGCCGTCGACGGCGTCGAACATCCAGATCCAGGGAAGCGCGGTCTTGAGGACGGCCGGCGTGATCTCGTCGCGCCGCGGCGCCAGCCTGCCGGCCGCAACCTTGGTCCAGGTCGCGTGCACGCCTGCAAGCAGGCTGCTCTCCAAAGCGTGCGCGGATTTGTAGACGTTGTCGGGACTCATCGTGCTCACAAGCGGAAGAACCGTGCTTCCGAAATCGGTTGCGGAAGAAACGTCGCAGTGGCCATGCGCCTTTTCCAAGGAGCGCGGGCGGCCGGACTTGAGCCGGCAGGCGAACGTGGCGGCGTTCTAGGGATTAGTGTGGCAACAATAGGGCCGCATCAGCGATAGGGACGCCCCGCCCTTGCATAGGCTGCGGCCGAGCGGAAAATGTTGACGCTCATCAGGCTGGTTTCCTGCGCGGCGCAGCGTTCGTAAATCTCTGCGACCTGTTGCTGCACCGTCGCATTTTCGGGCGCAGCTTCGAGCGCATAGTCCGCGAGATGGGCGGCCAGCCGCATCTGACCTTGGGCGCCAAGCTCGGCCGCACGGGTCGCCAGACGCTCCGCGCCGCCCGACAGCGCAGCGATTTCGCAAGCCAGCATTGCGCGTGGCGCAGGCTTGAGCTCGCTCGGACGGCCGCTCCACCAGCCGCCGAAATGACGGATGACGTTGCGCACCAGGAACTCGGTGTCGTCGTAGACCGGTTGCAGCCAAGCCGAGTCGGACTTGGGCAGCGCGACTTCCGTGACGATGTCGACATGCGGCGGCGAACCGTTCTCCATGGCGGCAAGGGTGCGCGTCGTCACGGCTTCCAGGAATCCCGCCGTCTCGCTCAGCATACGGACGATCAAGGCGGTGTCGCCGGTCACCGGGCCGCCATGGCCGGGACAGAGCGCCCGCGGCGACAGCGCCGCCATCGCCCGCAAGCCCTTGGCGCGTTCCCACGGGTAGCGCTGGACTTTTTGGGGGTTGCCGTCATTGGGCACCGCCCAGATGAAGAGATCGCCCGGGCAGATCGTGCCGCGGTCTGCGCACCACACCCAGCTGTGATCGTCGGTCTCGCCGCGGCAGTGATGGATCTCGAACGCCACGCCGCCGACGACGATGTCCAGCCTCTCGTCGTAAAGGGTGTCCGGCGCGATGGGCTGTGCCGCGAAAGCCTGGAAAGCCTCGCCTTCTTGCGCCTCCACCGTGCCGCCGAACTGGCGCGCGTTCAGCGCGGCGTTATGGCGTGCGGTCGCCTGGTAGCGCGCAAAGCGCGCCGGCATGGCGTGGTGGCCGATCACCCTTGGCCGCGCTTGGCCCGGAAGCAGGAACGCTTCGAGCCCGTAGGCGTGATCGATGTGGCCGTGGGTGTAGATCGCGGTGTGGACGGGGGCTTGCGTCTTCTGCCGCAGCATCGCGGCGATCATCGGCGCGAATTGGCGCGTGCCGGTGTCGACCAGCACGAGGCCCTCGTCGGTCTCGAACGCGGTGCAGCCGGAGAACTGCGAGGCGAACCATGTCCGCTCGGCCACCTCGACCGGGCCGCCGGTCCAGAAGAACTTGGCCTCCTGCGGGCCCTTGCCGCGCATGGATGCGAATTTTGCCGCCGGATTGTCCACCATGGCCGGATTCCTTCGCTGTTCGCCCGACGCCATGCTAACCACAGATTCGATGAGCGCTCACCCGACAATCCGCCTCAAAGCCAAAGAGGGCCGCCGCCTGCGGTCCGGCGCGCCCTGGGCGTTCTCCAACGAGATCGAGATGAGCGCCGCGGCGAAGGCGCTTCCACCTGGTAGCCTCGTCAATGTCCAAGGTGACGACGGCAGGCCCTACGGGACTTTCTATTTCAATCCCAACAGCCTGATCGCGCTGCGCCGCCTCGACGAGGCGCCCGATATCGTGCCGGACCAGGGGTTTTTCGCCGCGCGCATCGCCCGCGCGATGGCCTTGCGCGAAACGCTCTGCGCCGAGCCTTACTATCGCCTCGTCAATGCCGAAGGCGATCATTTGCCCGGACTGGTCATCGACCGTTTCGGCGATGCCTATGTGGTGCAGATCACGACGGCCGGGATGGAGCGACTGCGCGAGCCGTTGCTCGCCGCCCTGGCCGCGCCCAGGCTGGTGCTGCGCGGCGACGCGCCCGCGCGCGCTCTGGAGGGATTGCCGCTCGCGATCGAAGGCGATCTCGGCCGCGTCGCCGTGCAGGAAAGCGGCATCCGCTATTTCGCCGATCTCGCGTCGGGTCAGAAGACAGGCTGGTATTACGACCAGCGCGACAACCGCGCCTTCATCGCGGCGCTCGCGAAGGACAAGAGCGTGCTCGACGCCTACTGCCACAGCGGCGGCTTCGCGCTCGCCGCGGCGAAAGCCGGTGCCAAGGAAGTCGTGGCACTCGACAGCTCGCAGCCCGCGCTGGAGCTCGGCGAACAATCCGCGGCCGCCAACGGTCTCACGGCGCGTTTCGTCAAGTGCGACGTGTTCGAGGAGTTGGAGCGCCTCGCCACGTCGCAGGAAGTCTTCGATATCGTCATCGCCGACCCGCCGCCTTTCGTGAAGGCGCGCAAGGATCTCGAGCCCGGCGCCAAGGCCTATCGCAAGCTGGCGCGGCTGGCGGCTCGGGCGACGGCGCGCGACGGTATCGTGCTGCTGGCGTCGTGCTCGTACAATATCGGCGCCGAGCGCTTCGCGCAGGAATGCGCGCTGGGCATCGAGCGCGCCGGCCGCAAGGCGCGGCTCATCCGCCAGGCGGGCGCAGGCCCCGATCATCCGGTGCATCCGATGCTGCCCGAAAGCGCATATTTGAAGGTGCTGGTCTACGCCCTGGACTAAGGCCCGATGCGGGCTTCGTCGATTGTGTCCCAGGCCGCCCGGCGCGCGTCGTCGGGCGCCTGCGCGACATGGGGCTCGCCGCTCCCCAGGATCATGGTGGCGCGTGTCGCGGTATCGTAGCGCGGCCAGGCCGCGGTCGCGCCCGAAGACGGATCGCCGCTGCGCGCGAAATTGACCCAAGCCTGCATCATCGCGGCCGACAGCGCATCGGCGTCGCTTCCGCTGCCGAAAAAGGCGCCGGCCATCTTCTCGTTGTAAGTGCCGAAGACGAAACCGAGCTCGAGCGCGTGACAGGAACCGAGCACGCCGCCCAGCAGCGGCGAGCGCCAGTCGAAGCGATAGGCATAGACGGGGGCATGCGGCGCCTGGGCCTCCAGGAGCCGCGCGGCCGGTACCGCGAAGGAGTGATCGGTCATCACCGCATTCCAGCGCTCGAACGGCGAGCCGCCGGCGTAGGCCTTCAGCAGCGTCTCGGCCCGGTCGTCGCCCACGAGGCCGGCGGTGTAGCGCAGCAGCTTGGCTTCGTTCATCAGCCTGAGCTTGGGCCGGGCCGCGGTGAAGAGCTTCCATTCGTCCTTGGTCGTGCCGGTCAGCACGGCAATGCCCGCCGCCGAGCCCAGGCGCACCGGCGCGATGGCGCGTTCGCCAAGCACCTGGCCGTCGATGGTGGGACCGAAGGGCAGTCCGCCGGTGTCGCCCGGACGCTCCAGAATCTCTCCTTGGGCGCGAAGGATCGTTTCGTGCGGCGCCGACAGGATCGCGGACGCATCGCCGGCTCGGAGCGAATCGAGAAACAGCCGCGCGATCTTGGCGCTGTCTTCGCGCGCGCGCCCGATATGAGCGGCGCCCGATTGCAGGATCGCCTTGTGGAAAAGCCCGCGCGCCTGCGGGGCCGCGAGCAGCGCGCCGATGCTCATCGCACCCGCCGACTCGCCGAAGATCGTGACGTTGGCGGGATTGCCGCCGAAAGCCGCGATGTTGTGCGTGACCCAGCGCAACGCCGCGATCTGGTCGGCAATACCCTCGGCGCCCGTGCCGGGCAACCGGCCGCCGCTCGCGTCATGCAGGTTCAAGAACCCCAACGCGCCGAGCCGATAATTGATCGTCACCACCACCACGTCGCCCAGGCGCGCCAGCCGCTTGCCGTTGTAGGTGCCGAGGCTCCCGGCGCCGGTGGTGAAGGCGCCGCCATGGATCCACACCATCACCGGCCGGGCCGCGCTGTCGAGCGAGGGAGTCCAGATGTTGAGATGTAGACAGTCCTCGGACTGCGTGCCGGGGGTGCCGCCGAGCAATCGTTCCGCAGCGCTCATGATCTGCGGTGCGATGTTGCCGAAGCGCGTGCAGTCGCGCACGCCGCTCCACGCGAGCGGCGGCTCGGGCATGCGCCAGCGCAGCGCTCCCACGGGCGGTGCGGCGTAGGGGATACCGTTGAAGCGCAGCACGCCATCCTTGGCGGTGCCTTTGACCCGGCCCTGCGCGGTTTCGACGACGGGTTCGAACGGCGTGTCCATGCGTCAGGCCTTCGTGACGGTGAAGCCGGCGCGGGGGAAATGCACCGCGACCTCGCCGGTTTCCGGCGCGCTGCGGCGGATCGCGATCTCGCGCGCGTCGGCGAAGATGACGGTCCCCGCCACGGGATCGCGTCCGTAATCGTCGGCAGCGACCCTGACCTTGTCGCCCGGCTGCAGCTGCCCGAACGGGTCTTCGGCCTCGCGCGCTTCCGTCCTCGCGGACTTGGCGATGGCGAGCGCTTCCTTCGAGTCCATCGGCGCGGGATTGCCGTGACCGAACGCAGCCATGCGTCCGCTCCAGGCCTCCAGCGCGGAAAACTCCGCCAGCAGCGACGGCGCGACATGGGGGATCGCCGCCTTGATCCACCAGACATTCATATAGGCATGGATGTCCGCGGCCTTGGGGTCATTGCCGGTCAGGAACGCGCGGCCGTCCGCCAGCGTCTCGGCCACGAAGCCTGCATGTGCGCGCCACTGGTCGCGGGCGGACGGCGCCGCCGCTTTGAGCGCGTCGGTCGAGAACGTGCCGCCAGACATCTTGGCGCGGTCCTGCCTGAAGGCTTCCGGCACCATGTCGCCCACTTCGGCGAAAACCACCGCCACGCTCGGCATGAAGAACAGCCGGTCGCTCCAGAAAGCGAGAGCATAATCGAGCCCGCCGTCGAACAGCGCCGGCGCGGGGTGGCGTCGCTCCAGTTCGCGCAAAATGATCTGCGTGTCGCAATAGATGTCGGCCCCGATCTGCATCACCGGCGTCTTGCGATAGCCGCCGGTCAAGGGCATCAGATCCGGCTTGGGCATCATGTTGGGGATTTCCACCGAGCGCCACGCAATGCGCTTGATGCCGAATGCCACGCGGATCTTCTCGGAGAAGGGGGAGGACGGATAGTGGTGCAGGACGATTTCCGACGATGCCATTTTTGCTTCCTCTACCGGCCCGTCATGGCCCGGCTCGTCCGGGCCATCCATCTTTCCCAAGGAAAATGGGTCGCCCGCATGAAGCGGGCGATGACAAAAGAAGTTATCTGATCTCGTTCGAAAAGCGGATCGTGCCTTTTTCCATGCCTTCGCGCACCACCTCGATTCCGCCGGAGCGGATCATCCATTCCAGCCGGTGGTCGCGGTACTCGCGCTTGAACAGCCCGCTTTCAATGGCAAGGTGCACGTCCTTGAGCGAGGCGCGCACCTCCAGCGCCGCTTTTGCCGCCTTCGCGACCGAAGGACGCGCATTGGCGCGCGCCAGCCAGCGCCCCAGCGGCGAAGCTTCGTCGGGGGCGATGCCGTTTCCGCGCGCGCCGTTCAGGTAGGGGACGACCGAAAGATCGGCCCAGCCGAAATGCGCGCCGCCGAACCATTCGCGCTCGCCCAATTGCCGTGTCAGCCATTGATAGAGGCCGCGCGCCTGCGCCGAGGCCTGCGCCTCCAAGGTGCGCGCGCGCTCGCCGCTGACGCGCTTGAACCAGCGGATTTCGCCCAGCCCCCAATTGATCGGCTCGAAGGCGGTGTCCATCACCTCCTCGATCATGCGCGCTTCGGCGCGAGCCTTCGCTTCCGCCGGCAGCAATGCAGGCGACGGCCACTTGTCCTCGATGTATTCCAGGATGATGGTCGAATCGAAGATCGCGAAATCGCCGTCGACCAGCGACGGCACCTCGCCGCGCGGATTGGAGCGAAGGAATTCGCGGTCGGGCTGGCCGCTGCCCATCGCGGCGGGCATCCTGGCTTCATAGGCCACACCCTTCTCGTCGAGCGCAATCTTGACCTTCTGCGCATAGGGCGACAGCGGATGTTCGTAGACGATGAGACCCATGTCGTTTCCCTTCATGTTCCGCTCAAGCCGCCATCGACGGCGATGGTCTGCGCGGTGATATAGGCGCTTTCGTTCGAGATCAGGAACAGCGCGGCATACGCGGTTTCCCAGCCGGTGCCCTGACGGCCCAGCGGCACGTTGGTCTTGGCGCGATTGGGCCGTCCGCGCGTCGCCAGCCGCCCGATGGAGGTGTCCATCAGCCCCGGCGCCACGATATTGGCGCGGATGCCTCGGCGCGCGCCTTCGAACGCGACATGGCGGCAGAGGCCGGATAGCGCCGCCTTCGAAGCGTCATACGCCGGGAGCCGGCTGCCCGCGGTCAGTCCGGCAATTGAGGAAATGAAAACGATGGAGGCGCCGGCTGCGAGCTTGGGCATCGCCGCCTTCACGCTCAGCATGTGACCGGTCAGGTTGACCGCCAGCACCTTGTCCCAGCTCTCGCGCGTGGTGCCTTCGAGCCATGGCCCGCCGGCGCCGATCCCGACATTGAGCACCAGTCCATCCAGCGAGCCGAGGCCGCGCATCGCCTCGTCCGTCATGCGCGCGACGTCGGCGTCCTTGGACGCATCGGCCGCGACGGCGAAAGCCTGGCCGTTCTCGCGCTCGATCAGCGAGACGGTCGCGGCCGCGCTGGCGCCGTCGCGGTCGGCCACCGCGACCGCCGCGCCCTCGCGCGCGAACAGCAGGCACATCGCCCGACCGTTGCCGACAGCGGTATCCGGCTCGCCGATGTCCATCTGTCCGCCGCCCACGACCAGGATGCGCCGTCCGGCCAGACGTCCGCGGCCGGGTGCGGTGCCTGTGCTTTCGTCCGGCGTGAAAGGCTCGTGCGTGCTCATGGCCACCTCTTGACCGATTAGGGCCCGGCTGCTTGGTCTGCGCAAGGCCGGCCGGGAAAGCACATGATCGAAGCGGTGATTTTCGATTTCGGCGGGGTGTTCACCTCCTCGCCGTTCGAGGCCTTCGCGGCCTTCGAGCGCGCCCGGGGACTGCCGGAGAACCTGATCCGCAGGATCAATTCGAGCAATCACGAAAACAATGCCTGGGCGCTGTTCGAGCGGGCCGAGATCGACATCGACGCCTTCGACCGCGCTTTCGCAGCAGAGGCGCTGAGCCACGGCCATCACGTGGCGGGCAAGGACATCCTGCCGCTGCTGGCGGGCGAATTCCGGCCGGAGATGATCGAGGCGCTGCGCCGCATCAAGACGCGCTTCAAGACCGGCTGCATCACCAACAACATGCCGCACAATGCCGCCGGGGGCAGCGAAGCGGGACGCACATTGTATGCACGCGAGATCATGGAATTGTTCGACGCGGTGATCGAATCGGCCAAGCTCGGCATCCGCAAGCCCGATCCGCGCATCTACCGGCAGATGTGCGACATGCTCGAGGTGCGCGCGGAAGATTGTGTCTATCTCGACGACCTCGGCGGCAATCTCAAACCCGCGCGCGCCATGGGGATGATCACGATCAAGGTCGAAAGCGGCCCGCAGGCGATCGCCGAACTGGAAGCCGTCACGGGATTGCGCTTAAGCTGACGCTCAAGCCATCCGGAGACGCACATGACCATCTCGATGTACCAGGCCTCGGCGCCGGTCTATCTGCAATATCTGAACAGCGTGTCGGGCCTGCTCGACAAGGCTGAGGCCTTCGCCGAAGCCAAGAAGATCGATCCGGCACGGCTGCTCGATGCGCGGCTCTATCCCGACATGCATCCGCTGGTGAAACAGGTGCAAATCTTCACCGATCAGGCGACGCGCGGCATGTCGCGGCTGGCCGGCAGCGAACCCGCGTCCTTTCCCGATACCGAGACCAGCTTCGCGGAGCTGAAGGCCCGCATCGCCCGCGCCATCGCGCATGTGCAGGGCTTCAGGCCGGAACAGATCGACGGCAGCGAAAGCCGCGACATCGTGATGAAGACGCCGCGCGGCGATCTCACTTTCAAGGGCCAGCAATACCTGCTCGCCTTCTCGCTGCCCAACTTCTTCTTCCACGCCACCGCGGCCTACGCGATCCTGCGCCATGTCGGCGTCGAAATCGGCAAGATGGACTTCATGGGCGGCATGCCGCGCTGATCCGATGCGTGGGGGCTTGAACCGGCGGCGCCTGCTCCAAAGCTCGGCGAGCTTCGCCGCATTGGGTGCCGCGGGCTGTGCGACGGCGCCGCCGGCTCCCCTGGGCAAACCCTCCATCGCGCTGGCGCCGATCCGCGCCGAGGCGAGCCGCTTGTTCGACATCACCGTGTGCCTGCGGCCTTTCCGCGCCGCGGGCCCGCGCCTCGACAGCGAAGAGGTGGGCCGCAAGCTCGTGGTCCACAATTACGGCCATGGCGGCAGCGGCTGGTCGCTCTCCTGGGGTTCGGCACATGTCGCGGTCGGGAAGGCCATGCAATCGAGCCCGAAAGAGATCGCCGTCATCGGTTGCGGCGCGATCGGGTTGACCTCGGCCATCGTCGCGCAGCAGGCCGGCGCGCAGGTCACGATCTATGCGCGTGAGATGCTGGCCGATACGCGCTCGGCCAGGGCGACCGGCAGCTGGACGCCGGATTCGAGAATCGCGCTCGACACGGCCGTGTCGCCGGATTTCCCCGCGTTGTGGGAGAAGATGGCGCGCATCTCCTTCGCCACCTATCGCCGCTATCTGGGACTGCCGGGAAATCCCGTGGAATGGACGGACCGCTATTTCCTGAGTGGGGGCGCGCATGACGGGCACGGTCCGGCGGGTGCGCTTCCTTTCGCGAGCTTCCGCGACCGCATCGTCGACATCTGGCCCGCGTCAGAGGAACTGCCGCCCGGCGCGACGCCCTTTCCCGCCACGTCGAGCGTGCGGCGCACCTCGCTCATGCAGTTCAACATCGCCGATTACGGCCACATCCTGCTCGGGGATTTCTTCGCTGCCGGCGGCCGGTTCGTCCATGCCGAGTTCGCATCGCTGGGCGAGGTTTCGCGGCTCAAGGAGAATGTGATCGTCAACTGCACCGGTTATGGCGCGCGCGCCTTGTGCAGGGACGAAAGCGTCGTGCCGGTGCGCGGCCAGATGGGCTGGCTGATCCCGCAGCCTGAGGTGAACTACGGCGTCTATTACGACGGCGTGCTGGCGTTGTCGCGGCGCGACGGCATCGGCATCCAGATGCTCGAAGGCGGCGACATGCGCGGCTATGGCGACCCGAACGAAACGGTGGACCGCGCCGAGTCGGAGGAGGGCGTCAGGCGCATCGCGGCGTTGTATGCAAATATGTAGAAGCGACTAACCCCAATCTCAAATCGTCATCGCCCGCTTCATGCGGGCGATCCATTTCCTGCGCCAGGAAAATTGGGTCGCCCGGACAAGCCGGGCGATGACAATTCCTTTGTTGTTGGAGGTTCTACCCAAAATCCCCTGCCAGCTCGGCGCGGATCTGCGGCGAGATGACGGCCATATGGCTGTAGTTGGGATGGCTGAACCCTAGAACAGCCTGTCCCTTGCCGTCGCGAAACTTTGCGATCTGCTCGGGCGTGAAGCAAAAGCGCAGCCAGTGCACCGATGAAGTCTTGCCGTCGGGCGTGGTGCGGTCTTCGTACTCCGTCGGCGCGGCCTCGATGCGTTCGCCGTCGAGATCGAGGAACGCGCTGTCTTCGATGTTGCCCAAGGTGCGCAGGACCTTGTCGCGCCGCGCCGCATCCTCGATCTCCAGCATCACGGTCGCGATCAGCTCGCGGCCTTGCGGGATCAACGGATTATAAGCTTCGAGCTCGCCCGCGATCTGCTCCTTACCGCCCTTCTCGATGCGCAGCATTTCCTGCACCTGGAGCCACATCGTGCCGTAATTCTCGAAATGGAAGGTCGCGAAGGGGCCCACCTCGATGCGGCGAAGCTTCTTCATCGCGATTGCGTCCGCGCGCAATCGCTTGCGGCGCTCTTCGTATTCTGCCTCGGGTAGGATGTCGCTTTCGACAATGCGATGCCGTTCGCGCGGCATTCAAGCCTCCATCAAGCCATAGGCCCGCGCCAGGATCTGGATCGGGTGTTCGGGCTCTCTCACGATGGCGGCATTGCCCTCCTTTTGCGCCATCCGCTTCACATTGCCGACGATGTGCTGCGCCGCCAGCGGGCAGTCCGAGACGATATGGCCGCGCGCCTGCTGTGCCGCCGTGCGAAAGACCGGGCGGCCTACTTTCACCGCCACCGCGTGCGTGGGCCGCACCACGCCAAACGTGCCGCCATGACCGGAACAGCGCTCGATCACGTCGATGGGCGTATCGGGGATCAGCCGCAACATCTCCGCCGCCTTCGGCCCCATGTTCTGCGCGCGCGCGTGACAGGCCATGTGCACGGTGACGCCTTCGGGCAGCGGCCTCAACCCGTCGGGCAGCCCCTCTTTCCTGGCGATGGCGACGACGTATTCGTCGATGTCGAACACCGCCTTGGCCACGCGCTTGACGTTCTCGTCCTCGGGCACGATCAGCGCCCATTCGAATTTCAGCATCAGCCCGCAGGACGCGGTCAGCGTGACGATGTCGTAGCCTTCGTCGATCAGCTTGACGAGATCGGCGGAGACTTTGCGGGCCTGCTCCTCCACCTTCTCCATCTGCGCCTGTTCCAGATACGGCATGCCGCAGCAGCCGGGATAGGCGGCGCGCGTCTCCACGCCCAGATGGTTGAGCACCGCGCGGGCGGCCATGCCGGTCTCGGGCTTGTTGTAGTTGACGAAGCAGGTGGCGAAGAGCGCGGCCTTGCGCTTGCCGTAGGCCGGCGCTGATGGGTTCGCGGTTGCGGGACGTTTCCTGTCGGCGCGGACAAAGGTCTCACCTGCGAATTTCGGCAGCCCGGCATCGCGGTCGATGTGCAGAAGCGTGTCCATCACAGGCCGCGTCAGCGCGTTGGACGTCTCCGCGCCCCAGTTCACCAGCCCGTGCAGCGGCACGGCGAAGCGGCCGTTGCGATCCATTTTCGCCAGCTCGCGCTGGGTGAAATCGGCCTTGCCGGCCGCCGCCTCGGCCGCGCGATGGCGCAGCATCAGATGGGGGAAATCGACGTTGAAGGGATGCGGCGGCACATAGGGGCACTTCGTCATGAAGCACATGTCGCAGAGCGTGCAGGCTTCGGTGACCTTGGAGAAATCCTGCGACTTCACGCCCTCGACGTCTTCGGTCGGGTTGGAATCGATCAGGTCGAAGAGGCGCGGAAACGAATCGCAGAGATTGAAGCAGCGCCGGCAGCCGTGACAGATGTCGAACACCCGGCGCATCTCGGCGTCCAGCTTTGCCGCGTCGGTGAAATCCGGATCGCGCCACGCGATGGGATGGCGGATCGGCGCGTCGAGGGAGCCTTCTCTGGACATGGATTTCTCTGTGAAGCGCGCCACCCTTCGAGGGCCGCTGCGCGGCCGCTCAGGGTGACGCGTTTTCAAATGGCGTCATCCTGAGGTGCGCGCGGTACGCGCGCCTCGAAGGATGACGACTCGTCCTACTTGCCCAGCGTATCCAGCGCTTTCTGGAAGCGGCCGGCGTGGCTTTTTTCGGCCTTGGCCAGGGTCTCGAACCAATCGGCAATCTCGTCGAAGCCTTCGGCGCGCGCGGTCTTGGCCATGCCGGGATACATGTCGGTGTATTCGTGCGTCTCGCCGGCGATGGAGGCCTTGAGATTGAGCGAGGTGTCGCCGATCGGCTGGCCGGTCGCCGGATCGCCGACGGCCTCGAGATATTCGAGATGGCCGTGCGCGTGGCCGGTCTCGCCTTCCGCGGTCGAACGGAAGACAGCCGAGACGTCGTTGTAGCCCTCGACGTCGGCCTTCTGGGCGAAATAGAGATAGCGGCGGTTGGCCTGGCTCTCGCCGGCGAAGGCGTCGCGCAGGTTCTGGGCGGTCTTGCTGTCCTTCAGTGCGGTCATGGGGGTCTCCGAAAGAAATGGTCGCGCGCAAGATGGAACCGCGCCCCGGGGCCTGTCAATAGTTTAGAACAGTTCTAAACAAATAAATCAGGCGCGCCTCAAGCGGATGACGACGTCGACGCGGTCGACCGCCATTCCCTGCGGCGGCTTGGGGACGCCCGAGACCGCCACCGCCTCGCCCGGGATGTCGATCAGGCGGCCCTCGTCCTCGCAATAGAAATGCTGATGGCTTCCGGTATTGGTGTCGAAATGGCTGCGAGACGCATCCACCATGACCTGCCGCAACAGGCCCGCCCCAGTGAACTGGTGCAGCGTGTTGTAGACGGTTGCGAGCGAGACTTTGCAGCCTGCGGCCCGCGCCTCGGCATGCAGGCCTTCCGCGGTCAGATGGCGGTCGCCCATGCCGAAGAGCAGCCCTGCGAGCTCCAAGCGCTGCCGCGTCGGCCTAAGACCCGCCGCGCGCAGGCGATCCGACGCATCCGGCGCCTGTTTGTCGCGAATTCTCTTGGGCATCAACTTTTCCCGGGGGCCCTTGCGCGGCTGACTCCCGCGCCTCATCTTTGCTAGGATATGCTCACACTTGGTTAGAACCGTTCTAACCAGCAGAGATTGGCTCAAGCCCCGCCCATGTCAAGGGCCGCGCGAAGGACGCATTCCATTGGACACCCCAAACCCGGCACGCAAATCCAGCTTCGACCTGCAGGGCCTGTTGGCCTGCGCGCGCGGCGAGCTGTTCGGACCCGGCAATCCGCAACTGCCCTATCCCCCCATGCTGATGTTCGATCGCATCGTGCGGATCTCGGACAAGGGCGGCGCGGCCAACAAGGGCGTGATCGAGGCCGAGCTCGACGTCAATCCGAACCTGTGGTTCTTCAAATGCCATTTCCTCGGCGATCCGGTGATGCCGGGTTGTCTCGGCCTCGATGCACTTTGGCAAATGGTCGGATTCTTCCTCGGCTGGGCCGGCGGTCTGGGCCGCGGCCGCGCGCTCGGTGTCGGCGAGGTGAAGCTCACCGACATGATCCTGCCGACTGCGAAGAAGGTGACCTACTACGTCGATTTGCAGCGCGTGATCATGCGCAAGCTCGTCGTCGGCGTCGCCAACGGCATCGTGAAGGTCGACGACAAGATCGCGTTCGAGGTGAAGGA